>NZ_VNHS01000006.1 GCF_008124765.1 Paenibacillus methanolicus
ATTAGCATCCGTTTCCGAATGTTATCCCGGTCTTACAGGCAGGTTACCTACGTGTTACTCACCCGTCCGCCGCTAACCTTACCCCGAAGGGTAAGGTCCGCTCGACTTGCATGTATTAGGCACGCCGCCAGCGTTCGTCCTGAGCCAGGATCAAACTCTCCAATAAAGAGCTCGAGTCTAAGACTCATTACTTAACTAGCATTTGACATATCGCTCATTGTTCAGTTTTCAAGGAACAAGTTAGTTACTTACTTTTTCGTCCCGCTCTAGCGACCGGAATTAGAATATATCATACTTCGTCCGTGCCTTGCAACTGTTATTTTTGTTTTTATTTTTCGTTACCGGTTGAACCGGAGTAAAAACAGTCAGCTGCGTCTTCCGCTTGTCCGCTTGTCCAGCGGGCGGATTTATAGAATACACCGCACCGTACTTGAAAGCAAGTTGTAAAATATCCCATTCAACTTTGATCACCGTTCAACCGTATAGGCAGAGTCTCCGCTATTAAATAAGCGCGGACCATGCCGTACTCCATGTTTCCGCGCTTATTGGGCAGCCTATTCCATTACAATCGTTTGTTTCATCTCTTGATACGCCGCATCGCCGATCATGCCCAGGCGCCACAAAGCGATCCCCTTCAAGCCGTATCGTTTGGCTAAGCCGATTTTGTCATTGACGGTCTGCGCATTCTCGCTGCCGAACGATATCCCGAGCAAGAGCTGGTCCTTCTTCACTTCCTTCAGCGCCAGCCGAATCCCTTCGTCTACGCGTTTCATCGGTTCCGGAGATTCGCCATCCTCATAGTGATAGGCCATGATGACCAACTCGTCGGCTACCTTGGCCAATTCCTTGTAATCGTACCCATGATAGGCGCCGTTCAACGGATGAAGCGCGAGCGATATTTTCAGACCAAGCGGCTTGGTCTTTGCTTGCAGATTCTGAATAAATCCGGTGAATTGCTGCTGCGCGAGCTTCCGATCGCCGGTCAAGCCCAAGCCTTCGAAGTCGATCGCGACGCCTTTAAACCCTTTCTCCTTCGCCGTCTGAACAATCGCTTCGATAGCCTTAGCGCTGAGGTCAGGGTCGCTGAGTAATTTCGTCACTTCTCCCGATCCGTCAGTACCAAATACCATAAAGTATGGGTCGGTCCCATTAGCGGCAGCATCGGCGACGATCCGCTCCGGCGTAATCTCGCCGGCGGCTTGCGGCCAATAAAAGTCGATGCCGTCGAAGATGAGCTCGCCCTCTTTATTTATGCGCGACCAACCGAACGAAACGGCGTCGAGCGAATCGATATAAGCACGCTCTTTAAAGGACGACATCGCGTAATAAGCCATCGCATAGATATCTTCGACTGGCGATTGGATCGTTACCGTCTTCGTTGCGCCGTTCCATGCGACGCCGGCACCGAACTGCGAACTGAAAAAGGCGAGCGGCACGAGCGTGCTACCTGCTTGATTAATCGGCGCGGCAGTCAGCTGCGCCGCGGTCCCGTTCACAATCGCCTGCTTCTTATTCAGCTGCAAGACAACCTTCTTCAACTGCCCTTGCACGGTTTTCGTGGCGGTTATCGCTTTCTTCGCCGGGTCCCAAACGACCGAAATGCGCAGTGCTTCCGCTATGGCTCGAAACGGCACCATGTTCGTGGAGTTGACGATAACCGGTTCGCTCGGGAAGGACAACGGGTATCCGTCAAGTATTATCGAAACGGAAGGCTTGGCGACAGGCGCCGCCAACGCCGCTTGCGAACCGGAAATTAACATCGTTGCTGCAGTGATGGCCATTGCGGCCTTTTTAGAAAATCCCTTAATTTTGATCCTCTCCCAATCTATGAATATCCCTATCATTATAGCATGTTCGATAGGTTCATTGATCAAGAAAGGCCAGGACCTCTATAATAGAGAAAAACGCAAAAAAGGTGATGAACATTATGGATTTCATGTTGGACCGATTAACGGATAAGATCGAATTTTATCAGGCTTACGACCTTGCTTCCCTTGAAAAGATAATCGCCTCTAAAATCGACGATAACAAGGGGATGCTGCTGGAAGTGCACGCTGTCCAGCACAACGTCGTATTCGATCCAAGAGCGGAGAAAATGCTTTACAGCGCGACGGTCCATTTTAAAGCGAAAAAGTAAACAGCCGTCATCGCGCGATAACAAAACGATGAGCGAGCGAGGAGCATGAGAATGAAGACGAAACACGACGTGTTTGCTCATATTGACGACCATGGCGCCAGCTACAAAGCGATTTCCCGATACATCGGGGCAAATCCGGAGCTGGGCAACAAGGAGTTTATGGCCGCCGCCAAAATAACGGAAGAGCTGGAGCGCCAAGGGTTTCGGGTGGAACGCGGCGTTCTTGGTTTGGAGACGGCTTTCATCGGCACGTACGATTCGGAACGCCCAGGACCCGTCGCGGCCTTCCTCTGCGAATACGACGCGCTGCCGGATGTGGGTCATGCTTGCGGACATCACCTGATTTGCATGATGAGTCTTGCGGCCGGCGCGGCGCTCAAATCGGTCGTGGACGCAACCGGTGGCAGTATTCGGATCTACGGCACGCCGGCGGAGGAAACGAACGGCGCGAAAGTGACGATGGCGGCTGCAGGCTTATTCGACGATTGCGATTTTGCGCTGATGGCCCACCCCTACTACAAGTTCGAAAAGTCAGGCTCGTCGCTGGCCATGGACGCGATACAATTCGAATTCTTCGGACAGACGGCGCATGCGGCGGCAAGTCCGCACGAAGGCGTGAATGCGCTGGACGCCGTCCTTCAGCTGTTTAATTCCATTAACGCCATGCGTCAGCAAACGCGTCCCGATGCCCGCATTCACGGCATTATCGACAACGGCGGAACCGCTCCGAACGTCATTCCCGGTTACGCGTCCGCTAAATTCTACGCGCGCTCCGCTTCGCGAACGTACACGAACGAGCTCACGGAGAAGCTGAAACGATGCGCGGAAGGAGCGGCGCTGCAAACCGGCTGCACGTTGAAGCGGAACATGTACGAATTGTCGTATGACGAACTGCGGACCAACGAAACGTTATCGAATGCGTTCACCGCCAACCTGCTCGAGGCGGGTATTCCAGAACATGACATTACGACCGGCGTCGATCATGGTTCGCTGGACCTTGGCAATGTATCGCTTCGTTGTCCGGCTATCCATCCCTATGTGAAGATCGTCGAGGAACGCTACCTGCTGCATACCGTCGAATTCCGCGATGCCGCCATGACCGAGCGCGCCCTCGAGCGGATGATCTTCGGGGCGAAAATGCTGGCGGCCACCGCCTATGACGTGGTGACGACTCCAAAGCTGCTCGCGGGAATCAAGTCGGAATTCGAACAAACGAATGCTTCTGTATAAAGTGCACCTTCCATCGTGCCTTCAAGTCATCAATATAAGAAAGCCAGGCTGGATGATCATCCGGCCTGGCTTTCTTCGTTATTCTATAGCGTTACGTGCAGCGGCTGTATCCGCAAGTTCCGCACGTCTTGCAGCCTTCGATGTGCACGAGCGTCGCGCCGCCGCAGGACGGGCACAAGTCGCGCGGGTGCGCTTCGGATGGCTTGCCGCCGTAACCCGCAGCGCTAGCGGAAGACGACGACGCAATCGTCGGCAATGTTGCAAAGGAAGGCGCTTCGGCTTCGGCTGATGCCGCTTCCTCTCCGTTCGCCGTGATATGGAGTTCGAGCGATTTGGCTACCGCGTCCGCAATGGACTCCACGCGGTTCGCGCCGAATCCGATCGCGCCGGAGCCGCCGATGCCTTTCAAATGTTTGATGAGCAGCTGCACTTTGTTGCCATGGTCGCCGTATCGAAGGAACAACGAGCAGACGCGGCCGAGCGCTTCCGCCATCGCGAAGACGTCGGAGCCCGCTTTGCCGACATTCAGGAAAATTTCGACCGGCGTGCCATCGAGGTCATTGATCGTAATATAGGCCATGCCGAACGGCGTATTAATCTTGTACGTCGCGCCGCGAAGAATGGATGGACGGCGTTTGTACTGCTTGTCGATGACCGGCTCCGCAATCCTGTTCGCCTCGACCGCGGACGCAACAGCCGTCTCCGCCGCGACTTTGAACGCCGCCGCTGCCACGGTTTCTCTATCGTCCGCCGCAGGTTGAACGGATGCCTGTTCTTTGTCGTCCTCGTCCTTCTTCGTCGAGAGCACCTGAACGTCGCGGCTTCCGTCGCGGTAGATCGTGACGCCCTTACAGCCCAGTTCGAAGGCCAGCTCGTAAAGCCGCTTCGTCTCGTCGACCGTAAAGTCGTTCGGACAGTTCGCCGTCTTGGAGATGGAGCTGTCTACCCAACGCTGGATCGCCGCCTGAACGCGAATGTGGTCTTCCGCCGACAGACTCATGGACGTCACGAAATAATCGGGCAGCTCTTCGCCCGGATTCGCATCCTTCCATTGCTGCGCGATCGGCACGTACTGCTTGTCGAAGCCAAGCCGGCTTTGACGGAAGTATTCGAATGCGAAGTATGGCTCGATGCCGGTCGACGTGCCGACCATCGTTCCCGTGCTGCCCGTCGGCGCCTGCGTGAGCACCGTGACGTTCCGCATGCCGTTCGTCGCAACCGATTCGCCAAGCTCCGGATACGTCTGGATCATTTGTTTCATAAATCCGCTCTGCGCGAATTTATCCGCCTCGAACGCTTCGAACGAACCTTTCTCCGCCGCGATCTCGGAAGACGCCATGTACGACTCGCGCGCGATAAAGCTGTAGAGCTTATCGAGGAACAGCAGCGATTCCGGGCTCCCGTAACGGACCTTCAGCTTGATCATCAGCTCGGCCAGTCCCATGGAGCCTAGGCCGACGCGGCGTTCGCGCTTCTGGTTCCGCTCATTCTCTTCGAAATGGTACGGCGTCGCGTCGATGACATTGTCCAGGAAGCGGACGGCGTAACGGGTAACTTTGCCCAGCTCGGCCCAATCCACGTCATGGTTCGCTTCATCGTAAAATTTGGAAAGATTGATCGCGGACAAATTACAAACGCCCCACGCTGGCAGACCTTGCTCGCCGCAAGGGTTCGTCGCGATAAGCGGGTTGAAGTACCAGCTGTTGGACATCTGGTTGTAATATTCCATAAAGACGACGCCCGGCTCCGCCGACTTCCAGGCGGACTCGATGATGGTATGCCAAATTTCGCGAGCGCGCACCGTCCGGTAATGAATGACGCGTTTGCCTTGAGCGCGCCACTTCGCCAGATCGCCGTCCCAATCTTCGTCGTATCCTTCTTCTTTCGTATCCGGGAACACCAGCTCCCAGTCCAGATCCTCTTTCACCGCGCGCATGAAATCGTTGCTGACGCAAACCGACAGGTTGGCGTTCGTCACTTGACCCATCGTCTGCTTAACCGTAATAAAGTCAAGCACATCCGGATGCCAATCGTGAATCATGAGCATAAGCGCGCCTCGGCGGCTGCCGCCTTGCTCGATCAATCCCGTCGTGTAGCTGAATAGTCCGCCCCAGGACACGGCGCCGCTGGAGGAGCCGTTCACGCCTTTCACGACCGACCGTCTCGGACGGAGCGAAGACAGATTAATGCCCACGCCTCCGCCGCGAGCCATAATTTCCGTCATTTCGGACAATGTCTCCATGATGCCGCCGCGGCTGTCCTTCGGCGAGGGGATTACGTAACAGTTGAAGAGCGTAAGCTCGTCGCTTGCGCCGGCGCCCGCCGCGATTCTACCGCCGGGTACGAGCTTCCAGTCGTCCAGCAAATAGCGGAACCTCTCCCGCCATTGGTCGCGTTTCTCTTCCGTCTGCTCCGCGCCGGAAATCGCGCCGGCCAGCCGGTCCCACATCTCCTCGGGCGTGCGTTCGACCGTCAAGGTCAGCTTCTCGACCGGCGCGTTGATCGTCTCGCCGCTGCGTAGCAGAACGGTCGCTTCGTCGCCGCTGCGGGCGATGACCTCGCCGACTTCCTTCGTCGGGAACTTGGGATCGTCCTTCGTCAGGACGAGCACCGTATCGCCCATTTTCGCCAGCTCCGGCGAAGCTTGCTTCCAGGCGTAACGGTCCAAAAATATTTTCTCGCTCAATCCCTCTAACCGGCTGCTGCTCTTCGTAACCATTGGCATCCGTTCCTCCCCATAAGCTTCGTTCACTATATCTTGTGTCCTTATGCTATTGTACCACACTAAATATAGACGTAAATAGTGAAAAACAGCCTATTCGGACAATCTAACGCCGTACAAGCTCGTTCAAGCTGGCTGTATCTTCTTCATGCGCTATTTTTCCTTTTCGCGAACGGTCCAGCTTTTTCTAACGCCCTCTTATGAATTGCTATGTTCACGGTCATACTATGAAGGACTTGTATACCCTTCACCTGGAAAGGAGTTCCTTCATGACGCAATCGGCGAACGATCTACGAGGGGATCAGCCTTCCTCCATCCTGACGCGAAAATTAAACGCGCACGTTAACGTCCAGTTCGACAGAACCTGGTTCACCGAGCTGCAGCAGCGAGTCGACCGCAACGGCCCGTGGGACGATTGGACGATGTATCAGTTGGCCGTCGAAGCCGAGCAATCCAAATTGATCGCGAGCTTCGATGATTTGCAGTGCATGAGGACGCTCCCCGCGCTTGAACCGATGCCGCATCAGATCAGCACGGCTCGCAAGGTGCTGCATGAGATGAGCGGCCGCGCGATTCTCGCCGACGAGGTTGGACTCGGCAAGACAATCGAAGCCGGCCTTATTTTGAAAGAGTACTTGGTTCGCGGGCTTGTCAATCGCGTGCTTATACTCGTGCCGGCCTCTCTCGTGCTGCAATGGGTGCGGGAGCTGAACCAGAAGTTCGGCATTCCGGCCATCGCGCAAAAAAAAGAACATTCCTGGCAGAACGACGTCGTCGTCGCCTCGATCGATACGGCCAAGCGCGACCCGCACCGCGATATTTTGCTCGGCATGGACTACGATCTGCTTATTATTGATGAAGCGCATAAGCTAAAAAACAAAAAAACGACCAACTACCAGTTCGTCAATCAGCTGCGCAAAAAATATTGCCTGCTGCTAACCGCCACGCCCGTCCAAAACAATATGGACGAGCTGTATAACCTCATCACGCTGCTTAAACCGGGACAGCTTGGCGGACAAAGCGAATTCTCGGCGAATTTCGTCGTGGACAAACGCGTGCCGAAGAACGAGGACCGGCTTCAGGAAGCGCTCTCGAGCGTCATGGTCCGCAACCGGCGAGGCGACGGCGGCATTCAATTCACGAAACGAATCGTGAAAAACATTCCGCTACCGCTGTCTGCCGAAGAACAAGCGCTATACGACGCCGTGACCGGCTTCGTGCGCGACCGCTATAACGAGAGCGGCGGCGACTGGTCCAGCATGCTGGCGCTCGTGACGCTGCAGCGCGAGGTGTGCTCCAGCCGCGACGCGGTATTCCTAACGCTGGTGAACTTGTTCAAGAAGACGGCCGAGGATTCGCCGATCCGCGCGAAAATATGGGAACTCGTCGAGTTCATTCGCAATATTCAAGCCAACTCCAAAGCGGAGAAGGCGATGGAGCTCATTCGCGAGATGAACGACAAGGTCATCATTTTCACGGAATATCGAGCGACGCAGGAATATCTGCTGAACTACTTCCGACAGCACAACCTCGTGGCCGTTCCTTACCGCGGCGGCATGAATCGAGGCAAGAAAGACTGGATGATGGATCTGTTCCGCGGACGCGCGCAGGTGCTGATCGCGACCGAAGCCGGCGGCGAGGGCATTAACCTACAATTCTGCCATCACATCATCAATTTCGATCTGCCTTGGAATCCGATGCGCGTCGAGCAGCGGATCGGGCGCGTCCACCGGCTTGGACAGAAGAACGACGTCAAAATTTATAATCTCTGCACGTTGGGCACGATCGAGGAGCATATCGTCGAACTGCTCCACGAGAAGATCAATTTGTTCGAACTGGTTATCGGCGGTCTGGACCATATTCTCGAACGGTTCGAGAAAGAGGATCAAACGCTGGAGCAGCGGCTGTCGAAAGCGATGCTCGAGGCGGGCAATACGCAGGATCTGCGCAGTCGTATCCAGGATCTGGGCGATTCGCTCAGCCGGCTGAAAGAGGAAGTCGAGTCGGAGGAAATCGAAGATACGCCGATCGGAGCCATCCTTGACGCCGTCGGCCAAACGGTGGAGGTACGGCCATGAACGAGCGCCAGGTGCACAAATTCGTGCAGCGTTACTTGGAGACGACCGACAGCCGCGTCGTGGAGAAATCGCCCGCGCATTATATCGTCAAATTGTCGCCCCAAGCCGACCGGGATCTGACTAATCGCCCCTTCTATTGGAGCTTTGTCGACCGGACGGGAGCCGATCCCGAGACGATGACGATGCTGCTCGTAACCGACAAAAAGAAATATGAGGAGCGGCAAAACAACGAGCAGCATGACGGGAACCAGCCTGGCGGCGCTACGCAGGTCAACGGCACGAGCGCGGGCACTCCGATCGGAGCCGCCGCGGATGCCGCCATCGGCCGGTCGTTGGGCTTCGTTCATGGAAGTTTAAATACGAACCAGCGAATTCCGCGCGAGGATTTGCACTTCGGGTCGCGCAAGCTGGAGCAGCTCTTCCAGTCCGCCAAGTCCGGCGGCAGCTATGTGTGCCTGTTCCAGGAGCCCGATCGGAAGAATGCCCACCCTCTTCAGTCCACGGCCTACACGGCTTGGCTGGGCATCAATCTGAAAGTCGAATTCGCGTGCGATATGAAACGCGAGGAGTTCCACTCCATCGGCGTATCGTTGGCGACGGGGCAATGCGTCGAAGAGTTTCATGAATCGCTGCTCGGACTTCGAATGACCCCGCGCCTGCCGCCTAACGTGCACACCGCCAAAAACGCGCTAACGTTGAATAAAGCCGCTTCCTTAGCCGAGTCGCTCATCGAACGCAAGCTAAAAAGCTACGATTACGGTTGGGCGCAAGGCGCGGCCGCGCGACTTGAGGAGGAACTCGCCACGATCCGGCATTATTACGAGCCCTTGATCGCCGCGGCCGAGGATGAGGAGATCCGGACATCCATCCAAACTCAATTTGAACGGCGGCAAGACGAAATCCGCTGGCAGTACGAACCCCGCGTAAGCGTATCCGCCATAAACTGCGGCATTTTCTATTTGGCGGGAATCGGGTAACGACAAGAAGAAGGAGATTGACCGTTAATCCGAACTTATGCGGCAAAAATAGAAGGAGCTTGTCCCGCTTTGGCGCGACAGGTTCCTACATGCTTCGTATCCGGGCTGCGGTACAATGTCCATACTCCCCATACTTCGCGGAAGAGCAGGTGGTCGATAATGCGCAAATGGATTCCTCTATGTGCGGCTATGCTGGTCATGTTAATAGGAGGTGGCGGCATGTTAGCTGCGGCGGCGCCACAACCGCCAAGCACCGTTAACGGCGAGTCATCTCCGGCTTCCGAACTTGAGCGGCAAGCGGGCTTCTGGATTCAAACTATCGCGAAACAAAAAGGCTTCCAAGACTGGCTCGGCGCCAAGGCGGATATTACGCCGATCGGTCCGGGGCAGCACGGATGGCTGGTCACCCTGCGAGGCGCCGATTCGTGGCCGGTCGGGTATTTAATTATTCACGCCAAAGAGGAAGGCGGCTTCCAACTCGGCGAATACGGCGCCGGCCGCCATCCTGTTTTTGATCCCAATACGCTGTATACCTCGATGGTTCATCAAGGTCTCATTGCCTCCTATGCCGAAGCGACAAAACGGCCGCTGAAGCTGGAACGCTTGTACGTTCACCCTCTGCTGGCCGTTTGGAAATGGACTTCTCCGGATGGACAAGTCCGCTATTTGGATGCATGGACGGCCGAAGAGCTGCCCATTACCGACAAGCATTGGAAGCAAGCGGCGATTAATCTTCGCGCCGAATCGCTTGCGGGCGGTATAGCTTTAATGAACGGCCGGATTTCGACGTCGCGCACGAACGAGATTTTCGATGCCTACGAACGCATGCCATGGCTGACCAAAAAGCCGATCGCCGGCATGCAGAGCAAGCTCCTCGTCTCGCTGCTGGACCAAAAACGGCAAATTCGCTTTACATCCGAGCTTTATGACAAGCAAGTTCTGTTCGTGTGGCCCGCGATCGGCTATCATCGTTGGGACGATGACTCGTTGTTCGTATCATTCGATCAATACGGCTCGCGTTTCATTCCGATGGCTGCCATCCAATCGGAAGGATTATTTTTCAACGACTAGTTCCTGTTGTTCCGTCTCCATAGTCCGGTCCTTCCTTGCGCGCCACCACAGCGCGATTCCGACTGGAGCCATACCGAACCACTTGGTCAGCCAAGGCTCGCGCGCAGCCTTGGCTGCTTGCCGTTTCTGCCTGCGTTCTTCTTCCGGCGTATCGATGTAGGTGACGACCTGCTGCGTCACGTACTTGATTAGATCATCGCGTCCGGCCATCGGTCTTCCCTCCTTTATGTCATACCCTTCTACTTTGTAGTGTGTCCGCGCGCCAACCAATTCAAACATGCATGAGTTGCCTGCCAAAATGCCAGTCTAAAGGAGGTGGTACCAATCATTCCGAAAGGTGGAATCTTCCTTGCGCATACATGCGAACCATCGCTTGCCTATCCTCGCACGGGCTGCGTCGCTATTCTGCTTACTGGTCATGCTATCCCCGGCACCAGCCTCTGCGGATGATCCCATACCGGGACCTGACTACAAACGCGCGCTTCCCGCGGCGGAGGTGTTGATCGACGTCGGACATGGCGGTATCGATGGCGGTACGGTCTATAACGGTCTGCTGGAGAAAGACATCAATTTGGCCGTAGGCAAAAAACTCTATTTGCTGCTCCGTTCAAACGGCATTCGAGCGGTGATGAATAGGGACGGCGACTACGCGCTGAGCGACGACAACCGCTGGCACGGCAGCCGTTCGCGCCATCAACGCGACTTGTCGCAGCGGACCGAGCTAAGCCGAGAACTCGACACGACCCTCGTCGTAAGCTTGCACGTCAATTGGGCCGATGATCGCAGCGCGAGCGGACCGTTGGTGCTTCATCAGCGAGAGGGCCAAAGCGCGCTGTTGGCGGGTTTCATCCAGCATGCGCTGAACGTTCGTCAGGATGCCTCCGCCATGCCCCGGATCGGCAAGCCATACTTCCTGCTCAAGACGATCCGGGAGCCTGCGGTCATCGTGGAGATGGGCTTCATGAGCAATGCGCGCGATCGCGCGCTGCTGACCAATCCCCGCACGCAGCTGCAGATCGCGGACGCCATCGCGTCAGGGGTGCGGAATTATATCCTTTTCCGGTGAAGGCACCAGCATCTCGGACAGCTTTACGAAAACCGCCCGCTGCGAAATTTGAGGGATCGAATCGCGAAGCACGGCTGCCGTCTTTTTGCCCGGAGGACCGACATGGCCGATCGTAACGCACGCTTCGTGCGCGCTGAGGTGCTGCTTGACGACCCCCATTTGCTTCGCGATATGCTGAGCGGTATAGACATCGTCGAGAAATACGTGATTCGATAGTTGCGGAACGCCGAGCTCGGCCGCCAGCTTCGGAATCACGGACTTGCCCGTCGTGCGACTATCCAAGAAAAACATGCCGTGCTCCTTCACGACCGTCAGGACGATGCGCATGACGCGTTCGTCGCTCGTCGCCTTCGAACCCATATGATTATTCATGCCGATCGCATACGGCACGTCCCCGATCGCGGCTTCGACCCGTCGGCGAATTTCGTCATCCGGCAAATCCGTCGTAATGGCGCCGGGCCCGAGCCAGGAGCGTTTACCGCGATTCGGCTCCATCGGCATGTGCACAATCACGTCCAAACCCTTCTCATGGGCCAGTGCAGCGTCGCGCTTGGTGGTCGGCATGAACGGCATGACGGCGGCGGTGAATCGGATCGGCAGCTTGAACATCTCCTCCGTGCCGGTCATGCCGTTGCCGAAATCGTCGATGACCACGGCAATCTGCCGGTCGACCAACGAAGAACGTTCTTCTGACTCCGCTCCCTCGGCGGATATCCGGGTTAACGGGAATACAAGCAAACCGCTTAACAGAAGCGCGGCGATGGTTACGATTAGATTCCGCATGCGAATACGCCCCTTTCGCGTAAAGGATATCCTCATTGTGCGATGCGGCCCGTTAAACTATCCGAGGGAATTCCAGCTTGATTGCACAACCGGTCCATCGATCGCTCGACCGGACGCGGAAGCACGCGCAAAAAAGGAACCTCCCCTTTGTATTGGTTAGGTTCCCGTCGAGAGACGTTCCGAAGCTCCCGTGCGATCACTCCGTCGCTTGCGTCAAATCCGTCCTCGGCGATTCGAACGGTTCGTATACGTAAGCCCTGCTCAGCTTCACTACGCGTCGATTATGGCGCCGGATTAATACGGTATCCGCGTCCCACGCGACGACGATGCCGATGACGTCGTTCCGTTCGAGCCCGTCGCGCACGACCCGAATTTTGGTCCCGTCTTGACGATACTTGTCCAACTCGCTCTCGCTCACCATCTTCATTTTCCCCCTTTTATGAACAAACAAAAGGCCTCGGGCACCTGACTCGGCATGCCCAAGGCCACTATTATACATCGCTCCTGCCGGATGCATTCGCGTTAACCGACATGCTCCTTCGAGTCGTTCGTCTCGTACCACTCGTCCAAAACACGCGAGGACATCACGCGGCTGGCGATGTATTCGGCTTGTTTCTGGGAGAACTGCTCGCTCCAGGCGAATTCGAGCTCATCGCACAGCTTCACGATTGTTAACAGCTCCGACCATGCAACGTATCGTTTATACCAGAAAAATTGCGGATGCTCGATCATGTACGGATACAGGTCGTCGAACTCGGTATGCTTGCAATCGAGCGCGCGCTCGAAGTGAACTTTAGCGTCGGACAACTTGGATTGCAAATACTCGGCTGAAAATTTCCCCATGCTTGTGTGCCTCCCCTCGGTTCTCATGACCATTATAGCGGATAAACCTTCATCCGAAAACCCACTATGCGTGGTACATTTGACCTTATTCCTATTCGAACTGGATCGTACCGCCTTCGAGCGACTTAATGCGTACGAGCGAATCCACCCGAATGCCCTGTTCGCGGATCGTCCGCGCGCCCGCCTGGAACGATTTCTCCACCACGATGCCAAGACCGGCCAGCTTCGCTCCCGAGCGCTCGATAATCTTGATCAATCCCCGCGCGGCATCGCCGTTGGCTATAATATCGTCGATGAACAGCACCGTGTCTTCCTCTTTCAGAAATTGGCGCGAGACCATAATATCCGTGACGATCCCCTTCGTAAAGGAAGGCACCCGCTCCATATATGCGTCCGGATCGGCGATTAGCGTCTTCTTCCGTCTAGCGAACACAAGCGGCACGCCAAGCGCCATAGCGGTCGCGAAAGCTACCGGGATCCCCGACGATTCGACCGTAATGACTTTCGTGATGCCCGATTCGGCATACAGCCGGGCGAACTCCTTGCCCATCTCCAGCGTCAGCTCAGGCTCGACCTGATGATTCAACAATCCGTCCAATTTGAGAACGTCCTGGTTCAGGACGGATGCTTCTTCTAAAATGCGCGTCTTCAATCGTTCCATCGCTTTCCCTCCACGGAAAACCTTTTTTCGTAAAGGTACCACACGCGCGCCCGAATGCGCAACCACATCTATCAACCAATCGAGGAACTTGTCATGCCTGTCCCTGCCCGGGCATAGGGTGTAATAGAGCGAGTGAATGGCGGAGAAAGGCAGGACATGGGAATGAATAGATTCGTGAAAGTCATGCAGATCGCCTTTACGTACATGGGCACGATCGTGGGAGCCGGATTCGCGACCGGTCAGGAAATCCTGCAATTTTTCACCCGCTTCGGCAATTGGGCCGTCGCGACGATTATCTTGGCAACGGTTATGTTCATCTGGCTCGGCACCAAAATGATGCTGATCGCTTCGGAAATTAACGCGAAGTCTTATGAGGACGTCAACAAAGTGCTGTTCGGCGAGCGATTCGGCAAGTGGGTCAGCCATTTCATGCTGATCGTTCTATTCGGCGTCACTGCGGTCATGCTGGCCGGGGCCGGGTCGATATTCAACGAGCATTGGAATATCTCGTACCAATCCGGCCTGCTTATCACGCTGCTCTTGTGTTTCTTACTGCTGCGCAAAGGGATGAACGCTATATTGGCCGTCAACTCGATCGTCGTGCCGATTATGCTCCTGTTCACCGTGTTCATCGTCATCGATACGATGAACACGCCCGAAGCGAACAGGTGGATACTCATGACGAGCGACCTTTCGCCTTTAGCCGCATGGATATCGCCGTTTCTGTACGCCGCCTTCAACCTCTCCATGTCCCAAGCGGTACTCGTGCCGCTCGGAGCCGAAACGAAAGATCGCAAGACGATCCTGTACGGGGCATGGCTCGGCGGGATCGGGATTGGATTTATGCTCATTGCAGGCCACTTCGCGCTGTCGGCTTACATGCCGGGCATTCAGCAGTTCGCAATCCCGATGGGCGCGATCGCCCGCGAGCTGGGCAGCGGCATCCAGTGGATGTACATTTTCCTCATCTTCGCGGAAATTTTCACAACGTTGATCGCGGATATCTACGGGTTGACGCTGCAGCTGCAGGAGCGCTTCAAAGGATCGCAGACGCTCATCATACTGAGCATTCTACTCATATGTTACCTGCTCAGCCAGATCGGCTTCGGCACGTTGCTCTCCACGCTGTATCCATTCTTCGGGCTAATTAGTCTAGGCTGGCTCGCGCTCCTTATCCGGCAACGAATTGCGGACGTTAATAAATAAGCGCTTGAAAAAGGCCGCACGCGGCGGAAAGCTTCCTTTCGTTCTAGGAAGATAATTCCACCAGCTGTGCGGCCGGCATGGCTTCTATAAGCAAATCTCTAATGTGCGGATGACAGGTCAGCAGAAGCAGCTGCCTGCGGCCGGCAATCTCCTTCACGATCTCGACCGCCGCTTCAAGCCGGGCGCGGTCGAAATTGACGAACAGATCGTCCAGCAGCATCGGCAATCCCGCGGACGCCGACGCTTCATCCGCGAGCGCCAGCCGCATGGCGAGGTAAACCTGCTCGGCCGTCCCCCGGCTGACATGAACGCTATCGACGACCCGGTCGTCCGGCGTATGTAGATGCACGGTCTGCGCGCCGTCCGGAATAACGATGCGCGTATACCTCCCTTGCGACAAACGCGTCATGTAACGGGATGCGTCCCGTAGCACCCCAGGCTGACGCTTCTCTTCCATCATTCGCTTCGTGCGGCGAATCATCGCGAGCGCGGCCGCGCGGACGAGAAACTGTTGCGACAATTCTTCGACGACGGCCGCCGTCTGTTCCTTCTCTTCCGCCAGCCGGCGTCGATCGTCCTGCCGGATCAACGTGTCCAGCTCCTGGCGCAATCGGCCGATCTGCTCCGAACGGCTCCGATAACCGCGTTCTAGCTCGGCCAGCCTCTCGCGCGTCCGTTCGGCCTGGAGATGGAGCGACGCCTCGTCGGAGACCGCATACCACTCTTCGATCCGAACTAGCTGCTCATCGGTTAAGCCGGCTCCCAGCTCGGCGTTCATACGAATTAATGACGCGGAAAGCCATCTTCTGCGTTCGGATGTTTCCAGCGCGCTCGCGAATTCGAGCGCGTCCGCCGCACCGGCCATCGCAAGCCATTCCGCGACCTGCGCCTCTTGGACGGCTAACTCCGCCTGCGATTGAGCCGCCAAGCCATCCCAGGCTTGCAGCTGCCGAAGGAGCGATTGCGCCTCGGCGTTCACGGCCGATTGACGCTGAAGCAGCGCGTGCAGCTGCCGAATGACGACCTCCGGCTCTTCCGCGACGCGATCTCCGTTCATGCCGCAACGAGCCGCAATCTCGCCAACCTCATCCCCGAACCGGCCGACCCGGCTTGTCAACTCGGCATGCTTCATCGCCGATCTTGCCGCCTGCTGCAGCCGGTCTTGTCCCTGTTCGGCCAAGTCTAGCAGCTCAAGCGCGCCGTCTGTCGTCACGGAAGTGGGTAGTCCTCTTGCCGAGAGCCATTGTTCGCGGCGTGACGTCAAATCGTTCAGCTCACGAACGGCCTCTGCCGTTCGCTGCCTCGCTTCTTGTTCCTGGGCATGCAAGCGGGACAATCTCGTCTCCGCTTCTTGCGTCTTCTCACGCAGCCGACCGGCTTCTCGAAGCTGTTCCAGCCGTTGTTCGATCGCGTTCCGGATGGATTCCCTGATATCGGAACGGCTCTCTAAACTAACTGCGGCTTCCGCCTCGCCTCGCGATATCGCGTCGACTGCGATGGCACGCGATCGCCCGGATCTGCTGCCGGTCGTTCGACTCGAGACCTGTGCATGCGAATCGAGGCGGAGCGCCGCAATTATCGGTCCCGGCTCGGCGATTAACGCGCTGACAGCAGCGGTCAACCTATTGGCGGCCGCCTGCTGCTCCGATGCACCGGCGCCGACAGTCGGCCGGGCGTGAAGATCGGTTGCCTGCTTCGGCCAAAATAAAGCGCCTAGCATGCCGGCAATCGCCCCGGCGCCGGCAGCGGCCGCAGCCGCCGGCCATCCGCGCGAGACGAGCAGCGCGGAGGCGAGACCGAGTACGACGGCAGCCGCCCAGAAGAAGCGGGCCGCAGAAGGTTGGTTCGGCTTCCGGTTCGGAACAGACTCTGCTGCTTGACCGCCGCGAAATTCGGCCAGCTCCCATTCCCGAATCGCTTCTTCGAACAGACGCGACGCCGACTGCAGCGTTTCGGCGCTCTGCGGCTTCAGCTCGATTCCGACGCGCCTGTGGCGAAGCGACTCCATCTCCAGCTGCCACTTCTCCAGCAGCTGGCGCGACTCGCGAATATCGGGAAGGAGGCTCCTCAGCAGCGTTTCCGCCGCTTCCATCTCCCGCTGCAGCTCCGCTTCTCTTCCGCGCCAACGCCTTAACGTATCGCGATCTTCCACCGTCGCATGGAACGAAGATAGGCTTTCTTCCGTCCAATCCGGTGAAATCCGGCCAACTAACCGTGCCAGCGCCGCGCGATGCTCGCGGATTTCGACGGCTAACTCCGCGATCTCCGTCCGTATGGATGCGATCTCCCGCGCGGAAAGCAGCAGATGTTCGATCGGTTCCGCATCGTCTAGAACCGCCTCGTCGTTGGGCAGTAGCGACAGCTTGGTCCGGCATTCCTCGCGATCCGCATCCAGTCGCGCGATCTCCGTCAACAACTTGGCGCGCTGATTCATTAACGCATCGTGGCGA
The DNA here is from genome assembly GCF_008124765.1 of Paenibacillus methanolicus. GTDB lineage: Bacteria > Bacillota > Bacilli > Paenibacillales > Paenibacillaceae > Paenibacillus_Z > Paenibacillus_Z methanolicus. The sequence continues at coordinate 17,225 of NZ_VNHS01000006.1, forward strand.
TGACGAAGATCTTCCGGCAGCAGCGGCCACGTTGCTAACGACGCAAGTTCCAAGAGCAGCGCCCGCTTGTTCAGCCATAATTCATGCTGCGCGACCGCCCGATCCAACAAGGCCGACTCCGCGCGCAACCCGGTTACCGCCTCTTCTTCTTGTCGAAGCGCGAAGGATTCCTCCTCGATTTGATGGGTGAGACGCCGATAAGTCTCGATCGGATCCGCAAACCGCCTTAACTCGTTCTCCAGCTCCTCCCATGTCTTCGCCGCTCGATTCAGCGGTTGCGTGCTTCCTTTGGGACGATACAGCGCGTCCAGCTGGCCCGTCAATTGCTTCTCCGCGAACGCCGCCGCCGCGCCGCCGCTCCAGCCGGCATGGTACAGCTGCTTGCCGAGCTCATCGCCTTCGAGCATGCCGATCGCCTGCAGCTCCGTCAACGTGATCGCGAACAATTCGCGATAAATCCGCTCGCTAATCCCGTCCAGAAATTGACGTTCCCATTGCGGCTGAGACAAGACCATTGCGTCTCCATCCGCAGATAGACCACCCGACTCGTCCAACCGTTTGACGATGACCTTGCCAGAGGAAGAAGCGTAACGTTCCATCACGTAGTTCAGCCCAAGCGCATCTTGAAAATACAACCGGCCGCCATGCTTGCCGCCGTAGAGCGGTTCCTGACGCTCGGTTCTATTCGCCTTGGAGGCGAAACCATAGAGCATGCTTCGCGCAAAGCCGAGTATCGTGCTCTTGCCCGCTTCGTTCGGTCCATAGATGACCGTCGGTCCTTCGCCAAGCTGCAGCCGGTAATCCGACCACTTGCCGAACCCTTCGATATGTATGCCGCTCCAACGCATCATGATCCCTCCTCCCCGGTTCCCGAACCGTGCTGCGCGTCGGCGCCGGCGACAAGCGAAAGCGCCAATTCGGCCGCCTCCCGCGCGATGCGGGCGTTCGCGTCGGGCGTCAGTTCCCGCAACATGCGCCGGATCCGGGTATTGAGGCGGAGCGATTCAGCCGCTTCTTCCGCCAGCTCTGCCATGAGGCCGGGGTGTTCCAATAGTTCTTCCGCCGACCGGAACAGCTCGCCCGCGAAGCTGTCTTCCTCCCGGAGCGCCTCTACGTTCAGTTCCGCGTTCGTCCCGACCTCGATGCCGGTCAGCCATATCCAGCCGTTCTCGCCTTCGGACGTTGGAACTCGCATCTCCAGCTGAGCGCGAAGCCCCTCCGTCAAATCCCTGGCGTACTCGGGTTGCAGCAGTTTGGCGTGAAGAGCTCCCCTGCCGGCAAGCCGCACCCGAATCATCGAGGCGCGGCCTTCGTGCTGCAGCGCTTGGCGGATCAAGGCATCCTCGATCGACTGAATGAGCGCATGCTCCGTCGCAAGATTCCCGATATCCACCTCGACGACCGCCCATCGCACCGTATCCAGCGGCACAAAGGTCAGCTCTGTCTGGTGGTTCTCGGCGACATCCACCACATAACAACCTTTCGCTCCCGTTTCTTTGATATGCCTGCCTTGCGTGTTGCCCGCGTATACCACGTACGGATCCCGGTGCAGCACCGCTCTCCCGTGGATATGGCCCAGCGCCCAATACTGGAACGGCATGCCGGTCAGCTCGCGAAGCGAACAAGGCGCGTAAGGGTCGTGCGAGCCATCCCCATCCACGTTGCCGTGAAGCAGCGCGATCTCGTACGTCCCGTCTTGGCGGGCGCGGTACCGCGTTGCCAGATTATCGTTGACCGCCCTGGCTCCGTACGAGATGCCATGAACGTAGGCGCATACGTCGCCTTCTCGGGTGTAAGCCGGGACGGATCGCGCGTATCCTTCTTCCTGGTTCGAGGCGAATACATGAACCCCCGGCGCCTGCTCCAAATTGGCCCGCGATCCCGATAGATGGTCGTGATTTCCGTGGATGACAAACAGCTGCACGCCGTGCGCGTGCAGCTTCTCCCACTCGCGGCGGAGCGTCAGCTGCGCCCGCAGCGAACGGTCTGCCCCGTCATATAGATCGCCCGAGATGACGATGAAATCGGCGCGATGCGCGATGGCCGCTTCGGTCAACCGCCTGACGGCATCGAAGGTCGATTCGCCGAGCGCCGCTCTCACGTGCGCCGGCGCCTCGGTCAATCCCCGGAACGGACTGTCGACATGCAGGTCAGCGGCGTGGATAAAGCGAAAACGAATGCCCATGACCTTAACCTCCTGCCCGGAATGCTACGATTCCGGCTTCAACTCGATATAAACTTGCTTCAATTGAGAGATGACCCGATGAAGCGAATAATCCCGCTTGGCCTTGTTCCAGGCGTGCCTTGCCATATTGTAACGGAATACGGGATCCGTAATGACTTTCTCGAGCGCATCGCTAAGGGCAATCGGATCCTCCGGCGGCACGAGCAAGCCGTTCACGCCGTCCTCGATTTGTTCGGAGATGCCGCCCACGTTCGTACCGATCAGCGCGAGCCAGCAGAGCGCGGCCTCCGCGAACACCGAGCCGAATGCCTCCGCGCGGGACGGCAAGACGAAGACGTCGAAGAAAGGCATGAATTCTTCCGGATGAAGCATGTACCCGTAAAAAATAATATCGTCGTATAAGTCCAACTGCAGCGCGAGCTGCTCGAGTTCCGGGCGAATCGGGCCGTCGCCGATAATATGAAGCACGAACGGATGGCCGCGGCGCTTCAGCTCCGCGCAGGCGCGGAGCAGAACGTCGAGCCCCTTCGCCGGCACAAGACGGCAAACCGTAATCAACTGGACAACCTCGTTCTCGTGGGAAATCGGCTTAAATCGCTTCTCGTCGAAGCCGTTCGGAATGACGGCGATCGCTTCGGGCCGATCCACGTATGGCGTCAAGTAGCTCCGGAACGACCCGGATACGGTCAGCATCCGGTCCGCCTTATGCTCCAGTTCGCGGTAGATGGAGGTTAGGAACTTATGCTCCGGTCCGCCTTCGGCGATCTTCCCGTTCAGGATCAGCTCGCGCTCGTAACTCGAATGCACCGTCATCGCGAGCGGCGTGTCCGGATACAGCTGCTTCATGACGAGCGCCGCGATCGGATGATGGGCATGGACGAGATCGAAGCGCTTCGTCATGCGAAGCTTCGTCCACCATACGTAATCCCGGTACGTCTGCAAATATTTATCCACGATAGGATGCCCTTCGAACGGCTTCGGGTCGAACGTCTCGAAGACGACCTCTTCCTGTCCTTTTCCCCGGACCCGCTTCGGCAGCGAGAACAGCTCCATGGGCCAGCCGATCTTGTTAAACCGGTCCTGGATATACGGGATCATGGACGAGACCCCGCCCGGCTGCTCCGGCGGAAAAAACAGCGCCTGCAAAATCTTCATAGGCTTCCTCCTAAACGGCAGACAGTTTGCCGCCTGCCTCAAACATGATATACTAGAACATATGTTTCTGTAAAGTTAGCGAAAATGATAGGAAACGAACGTCAAGGAGACCTCTGATTATGACAACGCCTCATTGGCTGGCCGGACCGGGCGGGCAATCATTTGCCTCGGCCAGCGTCGTTACGATCGTCGCCCTCATGCTATTCATGGCCATCCGATTGCACCGCATGTACAAACGCAACGGCGTTTACCGTTTGCTCATCGGCGTATTGGCCGCCATTTTTGCCCAGTACGGCTTTTTGCTGTCGCAGTCCGCCAGCGATCTATCGGGCTATCCCGATTTGCTAATCTTGCAATCGCTGCTTAGCCTGCTGTCTTTTATCATTATAAACTTTGTGTTCATGAAATTGTATACGCAGCCTTCTTCCAGATTAAAGGGCATGCCCTTCCTGGTGCTCGGCGCGGGCGCCCTCATCGCCGCGGGGGCCGGGCTTTCGATCGAACCCGCCGCCATCGCCGAATCGGGGAATGTCCCCTTTTACGGCACGGTGGCCCTTGATCTATACGGCTTGGTCGTCATCTCGGCGATTATGCTCAGCAGCAGGGGCATCGAACAGCGGATGCCGTATTCCGCCAGTCTGATCGTCTATTTGATTTACCACGTCGTCGGTTTGGCGGAGCGGTATCTCTTCCACGGCGAAGTGGCGCTCACGGCATTCGTCTATAACTGGCTGCCTGCTATCTATTATACGCTCCTATTCGTGCTCTTGTTCGAGTGGGTCGTGGAGAGACTCGTCACGACGTTCCATTCTTCCATAACGGATGGTTTGACCTCGCTCTATAACCGCAAGCATTTTCAGAAGAAAGCGGATAGCGCGATGCGGGAGCAGGGGCAGATCGCGATTATTTTTTGCGATATCGATAATTTCAAGCGGCTGAACGATACGCACGGCCACCACAAGGCGGACGGCGTGCTCAAGCAGATCGCGGAGATTCTAAAAGAAGAAACGAGCGGGATCGGCGCGGCCGGACGTTACGGCGGCGAAGAGCTGCTCGCGCTCATATCCGCTCCCGGGGCGAACGCCGAGCAGGTCGCGGAGACCATTCGCAGCCGAGTCGAGAAAGAAACGATCGTCACCGTCAGCGTCGGCGTCAGCGCGGGGAGCGGTTGTCCGGTTCTGGACGTCGTGAAGCAAGCGGACGAAGCGATGTATCAATCCAAGACGACCGGCAAGAACAAAGTGTCGCTGCATCCGAACATGCCGAAGCTGACGAAGTCGCGATCGCGCGCCAAACCTCAGTCCGCGAAACGTAAGGCGGCCGGAGACAGCGAATAGAAATGGAGCCAAGAGCAAATCAAGAAGCCGCAGATGCATCGCATCCGCGGCTTCTTGATTCTATTCCGTTCCTGCCCTAAGGACCGCCGCCAGCGGCTTCCGCGTTGCTAGGCTTTGTATGAAATCGGATCGACGCGCCCCGCTTCAGCGAATCCCTTCAGCCGCAGCCTGCAGCTGTCGCATTCGCCGCACGCTTCCGCCTCGCCGTTGTAACAGGATGTCGTAAGCTCATAAGGGACGCCCATGCGCGTGCCTTCGCGAACGATATCCGCTTTGGTCAAATCGAGCAGCGGCGTCTGAATCGTAATCGGTTTTCCTTCCACGCCGACTCTCGTCGCGAGCGTCATTACTTCCTGCACTTTGGCGATAAATTCCGGGCGGCAGTCGGGATACCCGCTGTAATCGAGCGCGTTCACGCCGATGTAGATGGCTTCCGCCCCGACGGCTTCGGCGTACGAAGTCGCGATCGACAAGAACATCAAATTACGGCCTGGCACGTAGGTCACCGGAATCTCGCTCTCCTGAACGTCCGCCTCATCCGCCACCTTCGGCACATCGATCGCGTCGTCCGTCAGCGCGCTGCCGCCGAACTCGCGGAGGAAGCCAAGTTTCACTTCCTTATAGCGCTGCGCCACGCCGTAGAACTCGGCTACCTTGCGCGCGTTCGTAAGCTCGATCCGATGCCGCTGGCCATAGTCGAACGTAATCGGATACAGTGCATAGCCGGCTTCTTTCGCGAATCCCATGCATGTCGTGCTGTCCAGACCGCCGCTCAGAATGATTACGGCTTTCTTCTCTTCGAGCTTGCTCATGAGAACGTTCCACTCCAATCGTTATACGCCCCGCTTGGCAGGGTCCCAAATAATTTTGTGCAGCTGCAAGTTCAATTTGATGCCCGGTCTTCCGCTAGCCAATATTCGCTCGACGAGCTTGGCCGGCGGCATGCTCTCCCAGACGGGACTAAACAACGGCAGCGCGGCCGTCGGATACCGATCCAGCGCCTCAAGCGCCGCATCGAAATCCCGATCCGTCGCGATGACGAATTTCAGTTCGTCCTGCGGCCGAAGAAGCGCGAAATTCTCGTGTATCATCTTCTCGTTCTCGCCGGAGTCCGGCAATTTATAGTCCATGACATAACGCGCCTTGGGCGAACGGATGCCAGCCAAGAAAGGAGCCAAATCGATTGCGCCGTTCGTCTCCACATGGACGTCGACGATCCGTTCGATGTCGCATAGCGCTTCTAATAGTGCCGCAGACCGGTTGCCGTATAGCAGCGGCTCTCCGCCCGTAAAGCAAATATGCGCGGCCTTGTACTCCCGTTCGACTTGACGGACGATATCGCCGATGGACATGGTGAACTCGGCTTTGGCCGGGGGATAACTGTAAGTTGTATCGCACCAGACGCAGCGCAGGTTACACCCGAATAAACGGACAAAAACGGTCGGATAACCGGCGCGGGTGCCCTCGCCTTCGACCGTTTCGAATATTTCCACCATCGGCAGCCGGATCGCCATGGGATCGCGCGTTGCCTCTTCGCCGTTATTCGCCATATTCGCCCGCCTCCATCAGCTCGCGCGTAACGGCCGCGTAGCTCGTCGGCGTCTCCCATAGCTTCGCTTCCTCTAGCCGGACGTTCGGCGCGTAGCCTTCTTCGGCCAGCGCCTTCGCGATCTGCTCGTAGATCCATACGACCATGTTCTCGGCCGTCGTGTTCATCGGCGGCAGCACGTCGTTCAAGTAACGATGGTCTAACTTGTCGATGACCCGCTCCTTGGCGATACGCTTAATGTCCGAGAAATCGATCGTGAGCCCGCGGTAATCGGTTTTGCCGGACATGACAATCTGCAGCTTGTACGTATGGCCGTGCATGCTTTTACATTTACCTTCGTATAAATGCAGGTGATGCGCGCTGTCGAACGTGAATTCTTTCGATACGAGCACCCTTCGGTTATGGTAGCGCAGCTGGTCTTGCCTGATATCGGTCCCCAATTGCTGGGCTTTCTGCGGTATTTCGTAAGTCACGTAATTGTAGCACCTCGTCCATCTAGAAGTAGGCTCATTATAGCACGCCGGCACGTGCAGAACCAGCCTTTGCGCCTGCCAAGTCTTTCGATCGGGGCTGCCATTGCTAACCATCACTAAACGCGTCGCGATTAGGGAATACCATGACTGTACGAATAAGCAACAACACATCACAATTCACGGAGGTTATCATGAAAAAACAGCTCGTTGCTTTATCGCTGCTTGCCACCTTGTCGCTCTCCGGCGTCTCGACGGTTTCCGCTGACAACATGACCGACAATAACAACGTGAATCAAGGTCGAACACAAGGTTACGGCGCCAATGATACGCGAATGATGAACACGTACGGCAATAACGGGAACAACAACTTACGAGCTTATGCCGCTACCGATGACGACGGCTTTGAATGGGGCTGGCTCGGACTGCTTGGACTGCTTGGCTTGGCCGGCATGCGGGCTAAGGACCGTCATCGCGATCGCGAGAGAGCTTAGCATTTAAGCTGAATAAGGTTATTCGCTCACGCAAAAGACGCCTCTTCCCTTTCTTCTGCTGTCGCAGAAGGAATAAGAGACGTCTTTTTTAGGTCAAACTTATCGTAGATGCCAACGTCTAATTAGGTGAGCAAATGGCCGGTCATGATCGTGACCGCGCTCCCCGTAATGAATACGCGATCCTGCGCCAGCTGCAAACCGAGCTCTCCGCCCCGTCGGGAAGCTTGATAAGCGAGCAACACGTCCTTCCGCAGCCGTCGCTGCCAATACGGCGCAAGCGCGCCATAAGCGAAGCCGCTTACGGCATCCTCGTCGATGCCGTAAGCCGGCAAGAACACGCGCGACACGAAATCGTGCTCGCGACCGCGGCTCGTCACCATGACCGCTTGCGCGTGGAGACGGCTTAACAGAATCAGATCCGGCTTCAAGGTGCGGACCGTCGCTTCGCCGTCCACCTCGATCAGAACCCCTATGCGATTTCGGCCTACGAAGCGAGGAATGAGGCCTAACGCCTGAATCAACTCTTCCGGCGCATCCTCCCGCTCTGCGGGTTCGGCGGGAAAGTCGAGCCGGATCCCGTTCTCGCGCTTCGTCGCCGTCAGCAATCCGCACCGGGTGTGGAATCGAACTTCGACGTCTTGATCCAACATCCCCTGCTCGTACACAAAGTGGGCCGCTGCTAGCGTCGAGTGGCCGCATCGTTCGATCTCGCCTGTCGGCGCGAACCATCGCAGACTATAGCCGTCCTCGGACTTCTCCAGAAAAGCGGTCTCTGGCGCGTTCAACTCGGCTGCCGTCTTCTGCATCCAGTCCTCGTCCTTCTTCTCCTCCAGCCAACATACCGCCGCCGGGTTGCCCCCGAACGGCACCGAAGCGAACGCGTCAATTAGCGCAATGGGTATGGCCATAACCTGTCCTCCTACTTCGCAAGTCCCGTCGACTCCGATGTCTGCTTGAATGCCGCGGACGACTTCTTCCGATTGACGACCACGATGCCCAAGCTAACAAGGAGCAGCGCCGCCAACACCGACAGATGCAGCTGCTCGCCGAGCAGCAGCGCGGACTGCAGGACGCCGAAGACCGGAATTAAGAACAGATACATCGAAACGCTGCCGACCGCATTGTATTTCATAACGTTGTTCCACAACATGAAGGCAACCGCGGATACGAGCGCCAGATGGAGAAGCATAAGCGAAGACTTCCCGTCGAAGGCGAACGGCGCAAATCCGCTTTTCCAGCCGGAAATCAGCATTAGCGCCACGCCGCCGAGCAGCATCTGGTAGCCGTTCAAATACGTGACGCTGTAAGCGGACGCGCCTCTGCGGGAGATCAGATTCGCCGCCGCCGAGAAGAAGGAAGAGGCCATCAGCAGAATTTCGCCCACGGAAAATATCGGCCCGCCGGTATGAGCCGCGTTCGAGAAGCCTAGCACCGCTAAACCCGAGAAGCCGATCAAGAGACCCGCGGCTTTCGTACCATTTAACCGATCGTCCCGATAGACGAAATGGGCGAGCGCGATTTGGAAGAACGAGATCGTCCCCGCGATGACCGCGCCGATCACGCCGCTGCTGAGCGCCATGCCGGCATAAAAGCAGATATACTGCAGCACCGTCTGAAATAACGCGATCGGGGCCAAGATGCGCAGGCTGCCTGGTTGATAGGCGAGCCGTTCCCGGCGGGCCAGCATGAAAAGAAGAATGAGCAGCCCGGCCAGCGTGAATCGGTAGCCGGCAAACAATAGCTGCTCAAACGTATCCGTGCGTCCAATGTCCAAGGAAGAGTAGCTCCACTTGATGAACGGGTAGGAACTTCCCCATAATAACGTGGCGAGTCCGGAAGCGGCCAAGATGCCGAGCGGATGCCGGTAAAATCGTTCTGCGGTAATCAAGATGCAAGTTACTCCTTTATTGATGCTGCTCAATCGGAATCAGCAGGTCGACCGGCTCCTCCTCAAGATGTTCATCGATATAATAAATTTCGAGCGAAACGGCATTATCCCGTTTCACCAAACGCTGTTCGTTCATCCAGGACAACAGCGCCTCGTAGCCTTCGCCGATTCGCTTGTTCGTACATCGTACCATCGCATACGTACGCTCCGGTATGGTAAATTGGACCATCCCTTCCGGCACGTGGTCGAGATGCGAGCCCGCTTCCCAGCAAGCCAGGTAGCTGACGAATACTTCGTTGCCGAAATACGGGCAATGCAGCAAGTTCGTGTCGATCTCGCCCTGAATTTCATGCTTACGGGACAAAAACTCGCTTTGCAATCGGATCGCTTCATCCGGTATCGCCGAGTAAGGTCCGCAGTAACTGAGGCCGACGAGATGGATGACGGGTTTTATCACTACTGCACAATTGTTCAACGCGATAAACCTCCCTTAAGCGAGTATTGGCGGTCGCCATCCCCGTTGTTGAAGGACAGCTCTCGCTGCCGCGCATATGTCCAGTGTACCACGAAGAGAATCGGCTTAGGCAACAAATTCTGGAATTACCATGTTAATTTGAGGTCAAGTTGTCCCGCAGCCATCGACGGATCCATCAAAGAGCAACGGTCTGTAACGATGATCGCATCTTCCGAAAATGCGTTCTTGGGAACCGAGCGCCTCCATGAATGGCAGTCGTTCGCGCTGCTCACAGCGGGATACTCTCGTAATGCTCGACGACCGGGAACGGATCATAATAATGATGCAGCAGCCGCTTCCACTCCTGGTAGCCCTCCGATTGACGGAAGCCTTCGACGTGGTCTTCCAATGTCTCCCACCAGACGAGCAGGACGTACTGCCCTTCTCGTTCCAAGCAGCGCTGCAGCTCATGGCGAATATAACCCTTCATCGAGGCGATGATCGATGAGGCTTGCTTAAAGGTATCGACGAACGATTCGTTCATTTCTTGTTTTACGTTCAATATAGCGACTTCGAGTATGATGGCGACTTCCTCCGTTTCGTTAGACGCGGCCGATGTAGAGCTCGGCTAGATAATGAAAAGGCACTCTGCCCTGCTGCTCATGGCTGTTGAACAAGGTCGTTAGCGCCTGCGTGAACAGCACATGCGCCTCCGTGCCGGATGTCGGAGTGTACGACGACGACGACGCGCGGCCGATTAATTCCGGCAGCGAGATCCACTGCTCGTTCACGTATTCGACGCGTTCGTAAGCGCCGTTCGCGAAGAACGCCTCGAAATCGCCCGGCGTCAGCCGGCGATGGCCGACGTTCTCATAATCCGGCGAGAAGGCGTGCAGCAGCGCCTCGTATTCCACGGCGAACCGATTGCCCGACGCGTCCCGCGTGTTCCAGACGAGCGCCACGGTACCGCCGGGCTTCAGGATGCGGCCGAACTCCGCTCGCGCCGCCGAGGGGTCGAACCAGTGGAACGCCTGCGCGCTGACGACCGCGTCCACCTCGGCATCGGCAAGCGTCGTCTCTTCGGCGGAAGCGGCCACCGAGCGGAACCGGCCCAGCTGCAGCGGGCTGACCGCCTGCTCGGCGGCGACCCGCATGTCGTCGTTCGGCTCGACGGCCAGCACTTCCAAATCCCGATCGAGCAGCAGCCGGGTAAAGATGCCCGTCCCCGCGCCTACGTCCGCCACTCGATCCCCGGCCTTCACGCCGGCGAGCCGGAACCACGCGTCGATCAGCGCAGGCGGGTAACTTGGCCGAAATTTGACGTAATCCTGCACCCGGTTCGAGAACCGCGTTTTGCTATCCATACGATCAACCCCTCTCCGAATTCACGCCAGCGGTATCGGTTTACTTCGACGGCGTCTCGCCGCAATAGCGAACGACTTCTTCATAGGGGAGCGTGCCGCCGAATATATCGAGCGCGCTGCCGATCGTGATGCCAAGACGGCCTCCGGTCAGCTCGCGGAATCGAGCCAGATCTTCGATCGATCTCGCGCCGCCGGCATACGTCGTCGGAATAGGCGACGCGTCCGCGAGCAACGTGACCAGGCTTTCCAGAATCCCGCTGCGCTTGCCCTCGACATCGACGGCATGCACCAGAAATTCGTCGCAATACCGCGCCAGCTCGCGAAGGTTCTCCGGATTCACTTCGAAATCGCTGAACGTCTTCCATTGATTCGTCACGACATACCATTTGCCGTCCTTTTGCTTACAGCTTAAGTCGATGACGAGCCGATCTTTGCCGACGCGTTCCACGAGCCCGCGCAGCCGGTCCATGTCCAGCGCCCCATCGTGGAAAATATACGACGTGACGATGACGTGCGAAGCGCCGCGCTCCAAGTAATGCAGCGCGTTATCCGCCGTAATGCCGCCTCCGATCTGCAAGCCGGCCGGATATTCGGCAAGCGCTTCGAGCGCCGCTTCCTCGTTGCCGCCGCCGAGCATGATGACGTGACCGCCGCGCAGCCCGTCGCGCTTGAACAACGCCGCGTAGTGTCCGGCGCCGAGCTCCGACACGAAATTTTCCACTACGCCGCCTTGCGCCGCGCTGGCCGTTAACGTTTCGCCGACGATCTGCTTTACTTTGCCGCCGTGCAGGTCGATACAAGGTCTAAATTCCATCGTTAGTCTCCATTCTATCGCGTTCGTGTAGATAGTCGTGCGAGGTCCTTGCCAGTTGCTTATGCCGAGATTTGGCGCTGCGCCAAGACATCCGGAAGTTCAGCCAGCCTATGTAACATATAGTTCGGATGGTATTCGGACGGAAGCTCGGCACGGGACGGATTGTAATAGCAGAAGTCGATGCCGCTCGATATCGCACCGCGATAATCATCCGACAGCGAATCGCCGACAAAGAGAACTTCCTCTTTCGAACACCCGCTTGCTTCCACCGCCAAGGCGAACAGCGCCGGATCCGGCTTCCATAAGCCCACTTCGTCGGAAATCAGCAGATGGTCGAAATAACCGAATAAACCGCTCGCGTGCAGCCGTCCCCGCTGGGCCGCCCCGATCCCGTTCGAGATTACGCCGAGCGCGTACGATCCGCGAAGCCGCTCGAGCAGTTCCCCGGCGCCCTCCATGACGTGCGCCGCGCCGCAGAATAACTCCCAATATGTACGGGTCATCGGGGAAGAAAGCTCTTCGTCCCAGCCGAGCCGCGAGAGCGTGTCCCGGAATGATAAATCCAACACCTGCGAGATCGCAAGATTGCGCTGCACCCGTTCTGTCCAATACGTCCAATTGATCGGCGTAAAAACGGAACGGAACCCTTCCCACGCATAATCCGGGCGCTGCGTCAATCCGTGCCGCTCCATCGTGAGCTGCATGCAGAGCAGTTCGCTTTGATCGTAATCCAATAGCGTATGGTCTAAATCAAACCAGATGGCTTTGTACATCTATTCTTCTCCTTAACTCGCTTTGGCGCCGCCTGCGAACCATCGCCGGTACATCCAATAGCCCAGCAACGCGCCGACCGTGTTCAGCATGAGATCGTCGACGTCGAAGCTGCCGCGCTGGCTAATCAACTGCAAACATTCCAACATCAACAATATGACGACGAACAACAGGATAAACCGAAAACCGGACATTTTTCGCAAATAAGGGACCGCAAGCCCGAACGGCATGAATACCGCGATGTTGCCGACGACGTTGATCGCCCAGTTCTTGGCGTTGAAATGGTCCGCGTGCAGCATGTACATTTTGATCGTGTGGAACGGAATCAAGTTATACTGGTATCCGGGATACGGCAAGTGCGTGCGCCCGAATCCGAAGAACATCCAATAGAGCAGCAGCAAGGTATACGAGACGGTAATCAACATAGCCGCTGTTTTCATAATGCCCCCTTACATCGGCGGGGAAGGCGGCAACCGCCGCCTGGCCGCCTCTTCGGCCGCACTCTCGCAGGCCGCAAGCATGTCGTGCAAATAATCGAGCGCGTCTTGCCTTCGCGCCGAGGCGGAGCGATATAAGGATGATTCCCCAGACCGCCAACGCAGCGCCTCGATCACGATCGGATGGCGACTGGCGGGGAGCTGTTCCAACGCGTAGGCGCCTGCGCCCGCTTTGGTCGTAATCTCGTTCTCCCGGAACGTATAATACAGCCGCGTCAATCCGAGCACGCCCCATTCCACCGCGCTTCTCGCATACAGCGCCATCCCTTTGCGCGAATATAGCTTGGCCGACTCGGTCACCCACGGCCGCCAATATGCGGCGACGTTCTCCCGCATGCGCGAGAGGAGCCGGTCCCAATCCACCTCATAGTCCAATTCTCGCATGCTGCCGTATAACGCGATGCCCTGTTTCTTCAGCTGATGCCACGTAACCAGGTTGCATTCGAACCAATCGGCTTCGTGAAACCGGCCGCCATAGTAACAGGGATAAGGCGAAATCTCGTGAGGCAGCTTGCCAAGCCGATCGCGCGTAACGTAGATGCCGTTCATCTCCGGCGATGGCCGCTCTCGGCCGACGTTCCGGTGGATAGCGGCAAGCCGTCCGCTCTCTTCCGAGTTAAGCGCCCGCTCCAGCAAGGCGACGAAATCGATGTCGCTCCGGTTCGGCGTATAGCCGCCCATCGCGATCGAGCCGTATAGAAAGAACCCTCGGATGGACGTCAAGCCTGCCTCATGCACCTGAACCGCATACTCTTCCAGCACGCCGCGCACTTCCGGATGAAGACGGCCCAGCGCATCGCCGTTCAGCCATGCCGCGGCGGTTCCTCGATCCGACATCGGCACACCGCCTATCGCAATATTTTTTGCAAGCAGATCAAATCCAGCCAACGATCGAACTTATACGCAACTTCCCGGTAGTGCGCGCATGGGATGTAGCCATGCTTGCCGAACAGCTTCAAGCTGCCTTCGTTCTCGCTGCAGATGGCCGCCACGAGCGAATGAATGCCGGACTCCCGGGCTAGCTGCTCCAGGAACGGCACCGCGGCTTTGCCGATGCCTCGGCCGGTGTAGGCCGGATCGAGATAGATCGTGATTTCGGCCGTCACCTGGAACGCCGCTTTCTTCTTATGCTGCGTCATGAGCACGTATCCCGCGTATTGCCCATCCCACACAATGACGAACGAACGGTACAGCGGCGACACCGGCTCGATTAGCTGCCGCATGCCTTCCCGCGAGCAAAGCTCCAGATCGAACGATACCGTCGTGTTCGCCACATAATAATTGTATGTTTGTCTTACCTGATCCAAGTACTGCTCTTCATACGTTACGAATGCAAGATTGTCCATGATGACCGTTCACCTTTCCGCGCTGCTAGTCTGATAGGATTGAGTTACCGCCCGCCGTGACGCGGACAGGCGGCGGATAACCTATATATTACTATACGGGCGCGGCGTTCTCTATCTTTTCGGACAAAAATAATTCCCTCCGCCGGCCGGCGGAACCCGGCCTCAGAAGACGCGCGGATCCCGCAGCGGGTGCCATTGGACGGAAGGAGAACCATCCTCCGCGATCGACATGGTGCCGGTATACACTTGATCCGGTAGCGGATCGTCGCGATAATGCCGCAGCATCGCGTGATGGATGGCGGAGGAATGCAGGTTCATCGCGTTCTCCAGCTCATGCCACTCCAGCTCCCCTTCCTCCGAGGCGGTCACGTCCGTCCGCAGCGCTTCCCCGACGTAAATGAACTGCTGCCGGATCTCGTTCTCTTTGAGCCTAAGCAGGATGTATTTGAGCCGCAAATTCACGATGTCCCGCTCCCGCAGACCGGTCTCCTCTTCAATCTCCCGCAAGCAGGCCGCATACGGATCATTCAACTCGCCTTCCTCCATATGGCCGCCGATCGCCGCGTAGAAAGGCGACGTCTGCCGCTGCCATTTCGATCCCCGTTTATGCATGAGCAGCACCTTCGTCCCGTCGAAAAGCAGCGCCGCCGCAAGCTGTCGAAGCCGAATCGTCATCGCGCGTCCCCGCTTTTCGCTGCCTCACGAACATACACAGGCGGCGCCGCGATACGGTCGCCTCGGGTTGTCGGCGCGGAGATCACGAGGAACTCGACCGGTTCGGCCGCTTCGTTACGAATGCAATGACGCAACCCGGATGCGACTTCAATGCCTTCCTGCCGCTGCAAATGGTGCTGCTCCCCTTCTATCTCCATGACCGCCGATCCGCTCAGCACGAAGAAAAATTGATGGGCTCGCTCATGATAGTGCCGTTCTTCCGACGTTCCCGCGGGCATCCGTTCATGGATGATGCTTTGATCGGGACGATCGACCAGCCGCCAACCGTCGCAATCGTCTCCCCATTTGTAGTGCGGCGCAGCCGCTTTGTTCGTCTTCATGGCGTATCCCTCCGACTAGTCGATTCCATTATCCTGCTAATACATGCGTTGTTCGTAAGTTTCCTTCATCCCTTGCGCGACCTTCGCTTCGTCTACGTCCGGCGCTCCGACGTGGTCGGCAATCATCCGCGCGATCGGCGTAAATTCCGTCAAATCCGGCCATTGCTCCGCCTCCCATACATGAGAACGCTTGAACGCCTTGCCGCAGTGCAAATAACATTCCGTCACGCGCATGCCGATGCCGAGCTTCGGTACTTTCCCGAAGGCGCTCATACGCGCCAACAGCTCCGCGTCCCGGACGATCCAAGCTTCCCCGTTCACGCGCAGCACCTCGTCCAAGCCGGGAATGACGAACACGAGGCCGATTCGCGAATTGTCCAAGAGATTGCGGTAAGCATCCATGCGCCGGTTGCCCGGCCGCTCCGGCAGGACGAGGTGCCGCTCGTCCAGCACGAGCGCGAAGCCCGGCGCGTCTCCCCTGGGAGAGACGTCGCACTCGCCGCGTCCGTTCGCGGTCGCGACGAAGACGAGCGGCGAGCGCGCCATAAACTCCGCGCAATGCCGGTCGATACGCCCGATCGTCTTGCGCCGGACAACCGGATTCGGTTCGCCGAGCAGCTGCCGGAGTTCGTCCTCCGAGCGGATGAAGTCCTTGAAGGGCAGGTCTTCCGCCGAATCGCGCGCGGACGCTTCACTTCGTACGCTCGGCTGCTGCCTTGCAGCCGGCATTTCGTACAGATTGGCGCTCCAGCCGTTATCAAAACTGACGGAATCGACGAATCGCAATCCAGCATTCTGATACAATCGATTCAGCCGAGGATTATCCGCCATGCAGTCGAGTCGGAACGTACCGCGTCCCTGCCGGGCGATGTATTCGCCGGCCCAACGCAGCACCGCCTCCCCAATGCCCTGCCCCGCATGCTCCCTTGCGACCGCGAAGCGATGCAAATAGCCGCTGTCCTCATTGTCGCGCTCGCCCCACGCGGACGGGTCCGACCAGGCGATGAGGAACGTGCCTACGAATGCTTCGCCGCGATAGACGAGGAAATACTCGCTCCCTTCGGACATCTCCGATCTGATGCCGTCCAGCGAGAAATATTCCGGTCGCCATTGGTTGATGCCTTGTGCCATTAGCCACCGTGCCGCCTCCGTCAACAAGTTCAGAATGCGCTCGGCATCGGCTTCACCCGCCCGTTTAAATACCAATTCATCAATTGCATTTCCCATACCAGCCCTCCCGCGCGGCATTTCCGCGCGTTTCCGCCATAATTTTTGAACTACTATAACATAGCTCTCAATTTTTGGAAACCGGATCCCGCAGAGGGACGACGGAATAGGAAAAAGCCCCAATTCCAGGCGAACAGCCGGAAGCGGGGCGAATAGCCGGATTCGAAGTCTCTAGCGAATCAACCGATCACGATCACATAGACGACGCCCGGACCGTGAACCCCGATCGTCAAATCGTTCTCGATGTCGGCCGAGCGGCTCGGTCCCGAAATAAAATGCACGCCGGCCGGCAGCTTCTCGCGTCCGTCGGCGTCAAGCGGCATTAAAATTTCGCCTAATCTGGTTACCAAGCGATCGACCGGCAGCAACGCCATCAGCACCGTCGGCAGCAAGCTGACCGAGCGGCCTTTATCCTTGTCGGACAGAACGGCGAGCGATCCGGTATACGCGGCAGCATGATCGGCCAGCACGACGCCGAAGTCAGCCTGCGCGGCCAGCGCCTTCCATGGCTTGCCGGGATCGTCGTTCCAAACGGAGACGTCGCAGCCGGGGAGCGCCTCCTCGAGTCCAAGCGCTTCAAGCGCGTCTTCTTGCTGGCGGACGATGTAATGCGCGCTCATCTCCTTCGCCTTCTCCGCGATGAAGGCCGAGGCGGCCGCCAAGTCTGGCACGCGGACGACGTGCCCGCCCGCGCTCCGGAAGTTGGCGGAGAACCGCTCGATTCTCTCCTCCATCGGCCATTCGAATCCCTGCCAGAACGAAGGCGCGCCTTTGTACGGATGACCGGCTGGCGGTTTGGCCGTCTCGCGCCCTAGTCGCCCCGCTATGTTGGCGATGAAGCTTTGTTGCTTCTCGCGCGCCTTCCGGTCCATTTCCTCAAGCCATTGTTCATGCGTCTGCGCCGTCTGGTCAGCCATGACCGTGTCCCCCTTCGCCCGCGCGGGCGTTCTTCATCGCTTCCATTCGCTTCTTCATCGCAGGGTCAAGCTCGGACAGCCCTTCGCGCAATTCCCGTTCGATCGTCCCCCAGCGCTGCCGGAACGATTCCTTGGCGAGGACCGGCGTCACGCGGTAGCGACTCCATTCCTTGAGCGGTCCGATGCTGAGCCGAATCTCGCCATCCCGAGCGACCAGGCCTTGGCCGAGCCGTCCGATGGCCAGAACCCCGCGCATGAGACGTGAACTGCCCATGACGCCGCCGAAGCCTTTCATGCCGGCGCCTTCCCATTTGTTGCCGTGTCCGCTTTCCACTTTGCGACGCCGCAAGTAGACGAGCATGTCGTGCAGCGGGATTTTGACCGGACAGGCCTCGTAACAAGCGCCGCACAAGCTGGAGGCGTTCGCGATATCGTCCCATTCCGCGACGTTCTGCTTCAGCGCCGGCGTCAACACCGCTCCGATCGGTCCCGAGTAGGTTCCGCCATACGCATGGCCGCCGATGTGGCGATAGACGGGACAAGCGTTCAGGCAGGCGCCGCATCGAATGCAATTCAGCAGCTCCTGGAATTCCGGATCGCCCAGCTGCAGCGAGCGGCCGTTGTCGATGATGATGATATGCATTTCGTCCGGTCCGTCCGCATCCTCGATCCGCCGCGGGCCCGAGATGGCGGACATGTACACGGTCAGCTTCTGTCCGGTCGCCGACCGTGGAAGCAGCGTCGCCATCACCTCCAGGTCGGTGAAGCTCGGAATGATGCGTTCCATGCCCATGAGCGTTATCTGCGTCTTGGGCACCGTCGATACCATGCGGGCGTTCCCTTCGTTCTCGAAGAGGACGATCGAACCGCTCTCCGCAATCGCGAAATTACAGCCTGTCATGCCGATGTCCGCCTCGAGGAACTTCTCCCTCAGCTTCTTGCGCACGAACCCGGCCAGCACGGACGTATCCGGCTCAAGCCGCTCCCCCGCCTCGGCCGACAACAGGTCGGCGATCTGGTACCGGTTCTTGTGGATGGCCGGGATGATAATATGAGACGGCGTCTCGCCGGCGAGCTGAATAATGTATTCGCCCAAGTCGGTCTCGATCGCCTCGACGCCGATCGTGCCCAGATGATGGTTCAAGTGCAGCTCCTCGGTGACCATCGACTTGGACTTGACAACCGTCTTCGCCTGTTTGCGCGCAGCGATCGCCAACGAGATCTGAACCGCTTCCGCGGCCGTGTCTGCAAAATGCACGTAAGCGCCGTTCGCCCTGGCGTTGTCCGCGAACAAATTCAAGTAATAATCGAGATGCGCGATCGTGTGCAATCGGATTTGCCGGCCTCTCTCCCGCCACTCGTCCCAGTTGCCGTGCTCTTCCGACGCGTTCTTCTTGCCGTTGCGAAGCCGCTCGGTCGTGAAGCGCACCGCCTTGCGCAGAAACTCGTCGTTGAGCGCCAGCTCCGCGCGCTCCTTCACCGTGGCTGCCGAATGGTTGCCGCTCATGACCGGGTCGCTCCTTCATACAATAATTCGGCCAAGTGCATGACGCGAACGGGTTCTCCGCGAAACCGCAGATTGCCCGCGATGTTCATGAGGCAGGCCATATCCAGTCCGACAAGCACTTCGGCTTCCGATTCCAGCACGTGATCGGCCTTCTCCGTTACCATCGCGCCGGAGATATCGCCCATCTTAACGGCGAAGGTACCGCCGAATCCGCAGCAATCCTCGGCGAACGGCAACGGTACGAGTTCCATTCCCTTGACCTGGCGCATCAGCGCGAGCGGCTCTTCCTTCACGCCGAGCAGGCGGCTGCCGTGGCAGGACGGATGGTACGTCACCTTGTGCGGGAAGGTCGCGCCGACGTCCGTCACCCCGAGCACCTGCACGAGAAACTGAGTAAATTCGTACGACTTATCCCGCAGCGCGCAAGCCCGCTTGTGCTGCTCGGGGTCCTGCTCGAATAACTTCGGGTAGTGATGAATCATGCCCGTACAAGAGCCAGAAGGCGAAATGACGAAATCGCTATCCTCGAACGCATCCAAAATCGTGGCTGCGCTGTCGCGCGCAGCCTGCCAGTAACCGCTATTGAAAGCGGGCTGACCGCAGCAGGTCTGCACGGACGGGAAATCCAAGCGGATCCCGTATTTCGCGAGCAGCCTGACCATCGCCTCGCCGACTCGGGGGTAGATGACGTCGCTTAAACAGGTAATGAATAGAGAGACTTTCATGTGCGCACCTCGCTGCATGGAATGAGAGCTTATTCGCGAACCGTATGCTCGTTAGTTGAGCTTAGTTTATCAGGTTATCAGACATCTTGACAATGAAAAGTTGTAATGATCGCGCATGAGCCAATAGTCGAATAACTAGGATTCGCTTTCACTTGAAAATAAAAAAATCGCGAAGCGGTCCGCGACGCCATGACCTTAGCATGACGACGCGACGCGTTCCGCTGCCCAACGCGCAGACTCTATCGCGCTCGCCTACACCGTCGTTACGACGATGCCTTGCTCCCGAAGCGCTTCGACCGCGGCGGCGGTCGCCGTTCGGTCGGTGATGACCTCGTGCACCGCGTCCCATCGCGCGACTTGGGCGAACGCTTGGCTGCCGAATTTGCTCCCGTCCGCTAGCAAAATCACCCGGTCGGCGATGCCGATCATTCGCTGTTTGATTCGCGCCTGCAGCTCGTTCGACTCGCTGATGCCGCGTTCCAGATGCGCGCCTTTGCACGAGAGAAACAATTTATCGACGTGGTAGGCATCCAGCGATCGCTCCGCCAAGGGACCTATGAACGACAGCGACCGCGGCGCGACGATCCCGCCCGTGGCGATCACTTCGATTCTTTCTTTCGTGCTCAACTCGGCCGCGACTTTAATGGAATTCGTCAAGACGGTCAACGGGATATCCGGCATGCTGGCCGCCATGTACCACGCCGTCGTGCTCGCATCGAGCAGAATACGGTCTTTCGGCATGATCTGCCTGACCGCTTCCTGCGCGATCTGGCGCTTCTCGTCCGCATACAGCACTTCCCGTTCCGAATACGGCGTCTCCGCTTGCCCTTCTTTCACGCTGACCGCGCCGCCGTGCGACCGGCGCAGTCTACCCGCGGCTTCCAGCCGGTCCAGGTCGCGGCGGATGGTCTCTTCCGTCACCTGGCACAACTCGCTCAGCTCAGTCACTCTAATGCTGCCCCGCTCATTGACGAGCTGGACGATTTTCTCGTATCGTTCCGCAACCAACATACGGGCGCCCTCTTTCTTATTTCAATGGATAGGCCATAACGGACATGAGCGCGTTCTCCGCTTGCGTCGCGTCCAGTCTGCTATATTGCACGATGACCGGGATATCGCTGATGAGCTCGATCGCATAAGGCACGCCGGTTGGAATGCGCTCGCCGTTCTTCGCAAGCCCCGAGGTCCGGATATGTTTCGTTCTCCGACCCGGCACGACGACGAGCATGCCTTCGATCGGTTCGCGGTCTTCGAAAAATACGGTAATGCTTAGCAACGCCTCTTCGGACGAACAATTGAGCACGCAAATCGATTCATGGCTCTCGAGCGTTCCCGCGCTCGTCGGCGGGATATACCCGTCGGGAATAATCCACTGCTTGGCGCCTTTTGCTTGATTCATCGCATTTCCTCCTGCTTCCATATGAAGTTTATCCGTTCAATCCCTTTTGCATAATTCTGAAAATCTGTGTTTACTTCCGTTTTCATTAGAATAACATGAATTTCTTCGTTTGAATATGTTATACGCCAAAAATATTCTTGTATTTCAAGGTGAAACGGCTGATGCCCTCTATTAGCGGCGCGGCGCGTTTCATACCCGAAGCAGGTATATCGTCCATTGTCCCGCGCGTTTTTGCTCCCGCAGGCCCAATTCCGCCTGAATGGGATTCGGCGATCGCCAATGCGTGTAATGTAATCTGATATCTATGCGGCGGCAGCTTGCCATCACGCGCGTCACCCGGTCCTTCGCAGCAGATCCGGCTGCATTCGCCGCCTTGCGATTATGAGCATGATGGGAGGTCTTAATGTTCGTGCATGTTCCACTCGAGCGGGCCACGGATCCCCGCCCTGATAGTCCGATCCGCCATATCGCGACGCCAAGCGCCTTTGCGCAGGCATCTCTATACTATGTGCAAGAAACCGGCTGCGGCCGCATACGCGAGAAGTGCTTTTTGGAGCGCGACACGCTCGGCTCGTATTTGATCGTTTACACCGTTTCCGGCACCGGCACCTTAACGTACCGAAATCAGTCGCACCGGCTCCGTCCGGGCGAAGCGGCTTTTATCGACGGGCAGCATCACCACCGCTTCGGTTCGGACGCGAACAAGGAGTGGGAGCTGTACTGGGTGTACTTTAACGGCGCCGGCGTCCGAACGTACTACGAGCAGTTCGCCGAACAAGAGAAGCCGCTAGCCGCGCTCCTGCCCGACTCGCAGCTTGGCCAGCTGTTCGAGCGGCTGCAGCGGGAGCAGCTTATTCCCGACCTGCGCGCGGAGCTGGTCGCCTCGTCGATTCTCGTGTCCATGATGACCGAGGTCGTCCTCGCGGCGCACCAATATTCGTCCAGTAATCCGGCGTACCCGCCGCTTATACAAGGCGTCATGCAAGTAATCGACCGCGATTACCGGCAGCGGCTGACGCTGGACCGCCTGGCCGACCGGTTCGAAGTCAATAAATTTCATTTGGCCAAATTGTTCAAACGCTGCACCGGCACGACGCCTGGCGAATATATGATTAACCGCCGCATCACGCGAGCCAAGGAGCTGCTGCTGGATACGGCGCTGCCCGTCGGCGACATCGCTCTGGAGGTCGGCATCGAGAATACGAGCCACTTCATCAACCTGTTCAAGGAACGCTCCGGCCTCACGCCGCTCGCATATCGCAAAAAATGGCAGCGCATATAGCGCTGCCATTTGCTTTGCACGAAAAAACTAACTATAGAAGACCAGATTGATGTCCCGCTTACTCAAGATTGTCGAAATTTTATCCCTTAACATCGACTCCTCGGTCACATCCCATTTGGCGCGCAAATACGTGATGGCCTCCTGCCTTAAGTCGTCGTACTTCTGCTTCTCCTTCTTATACTCCTTCGAGACGCTGCCCGCGTACAGGAACGAAGAGATCGCCACGAGCAGGAATAGCGTCGCCGCCGTGCTGCCGCCGAGGTAGTTCAGAATGTCGAAGACGTTCGAGCTCGAGACGCGGCTCAGCTTGTACAGCCAAAATAAAAGCACGACCGCCACGCCGCCGTTGACGATCGCGAGCAGCGTTTGCCTCCGCTTCAACCCGTCCACTTTTTCCTTGCGTTTCACGACTTCCTTCAACACGCCCTTGGCGTCCGCCGATATCGGCAGCTCGTCGATCTGCTCCGCGACCGTCCGCATCTCCATCACCTCAATGGATATATATGCGGCTTGGCCGAATCCTGAACTATTCCAGACGGCTGAGCTGGGCTAAATAATCGAGAACGGTGTAGGAGACGAGCGAACGGTCGCGCGCGACGATCGGCACGGAATCCGGCTTCTCGCCGAGTATCCCGTTCTGCAGGATCGCCGCCTTGAAGCCCCGCTCCCGCGCCCCGTTAAACGTAAACGTCACGCAATGCTCGGCCGCATAGCCCGCCACCACCACGAGTCCGACCGCCTGCTCGGCTAACAATTCTTCCAGCTCCGTATTCCAAAAAGCGTTAGACCACATTTTCTCGATATACCGGTCGCCATCCGCCTGCGTTATTTCTTCGATGATCCCGAGCTTCTCCGGCGCCGCGCTCGTCGCCTCTTCCATATCCTGTACATGGACGACCAGATGTCCGCTGTCCCTTAGCAGCCTGGCCGTATAATTGATATATTCGCAAGCGCGAGACAAGTCGGGATAGACCGGCGCGTCTTTGACGAACAAATGCTGCATGTCGATGATAAGCAAAGCGATTTTCATATCCATTCCTCCGTTATCGTCGTAAATAATCGTCAATCAGGCCGACAAGATCCGCCAAGTCCATGAGCACGCCGTCATGCTCGTCGGGCGCTTCGAGCAGCTGGTCGTATTTCCAGACGCCCATCAGCCCGGCCGCGCGGCTTCCCGCCACGTCGCTCACCGGATGATCGCCGACGTACATCGCCTCGTGCGGCTCCACGTCGAGCTTGTCCAGCATCCGATGAAAAATCGCCGCATCCGGCTTGCGCAGCCCTTCCCATTCCGAGAAAATCACCTCGTCGAACAAATCCGCGAAGCCGAGCGCCCGGAAGTTCGCCGACTGGAATTCCCCGTAGCCATTGGAGATCAAACCGATACTTAGCGACCGGGCACGCAGCGCTTCGAGCATGCTCCCCGCGTTCGGAAACGGTCGGCTGTGGTGCCGGAAGCCTTCCCAATAATCCGCCAGCAGCGTCTCCCACCGCAAATCGAATCCGAATTCCGCGATAAGCCTCCGATACACTTCGTCCTTCCAGACGTAACCGCGCTGGTCGAGCGCGATGAACCGTTCCATGTAAGCTGACCGGGGAATCCTCTGTAGTTGAGGAATCCGCGCATATTGATCCTTCAGGAACTCGCGCAGCGATGCGTCCCGGTCGAGCAGCGTGCCGTCCAAGTCGAAGATGACCGCTTTCACCATTCGTGTTCATCGCCTCCCCCGTATTCACTCCATCGCCGCATTACGCAGCACCATATGAAGGTGATCCTCCCAGCAGCCGTTGATGAACAAATATTTCAATGCGAGCCCTTCTTCGTAAAAGCCCAGCTTGCGCACGACGCCGAGCGAGGCTGCGTTGCGCGGCATAATGTTCGCCTCGATCCGATGGAGGCCAAGCTCGTCGAACGCATGCCGGATCATTGCCTGCAGCGCTTCCGTCATCAATCCCCGGTTCGCGTAAGCCTCATCCAGCCGGTAGCCGAGATGACAGGAAAGAAAAGCGCCGCGCACGATATTGCTGATCGTGACGGAACCGACCACCTTCGCGGTCTCGTCCGCCGGAGAGAGCCATGCTTTGACTTGCTCGCCCCGCGCGGATCTCGCGGCATCCTGCCGCAGCAGCTCGACCTGCGCGTCGAGCGTATAGTAGTCCTCTTGCCTGCGTGCTTCCCAGGACTCCAGAAAATCGCGGTTGCGCCGCACATAGTCCAGCACCGCCTCCGCATCGCATTCCTCTATTTCGCGAAGTATCAGTCGTTCGGTCCGCATGTGCATTGGTTATCGCGCTCCTTGCCCTTAATCTTGCTGCATACTTAATGAAAGCGATCGAACTGCTTGCCGGCTCGCCCCATCAAGTCAAAGATTTTCCGAACCGATAACCCGTCACCGCGTAACCTTGCCGCTTATAGAACGCATGCGCCCGCTCGCGCTCCGGCTTGATGCCGCTCGTCAGCACGACCGATTCGGCGCCTGCCCTGATCGCCCATTGATCCGCGAACGCCATTAGCGCTTGTCCGATGCCGACGCCTTGCTCCTCTTCCTTCACGACGAGAAGCGATACTTGGGCAATGGGATTCGCATATTCCAGCGCCCGCAACAGTCGCAGACAAATGAGGCCGACCGCGAGACCGCTCTCGCCGCGTACCGCCACGTAGGTCTGCACCGTATCCTCCGTCTCCAGCGCCGCAATACGCGACGCTGTCTCTTCCGCTCCGATCGGATACCCCAGGTCGGCCACCAGCTCCGCCACATCCGCCAAATATCGCCGTTCGTATGGCACAATCTCCATCTGTCCGTTCTCCCTTCCGCGCAAGCCGTCCATGCGCCTTCACTATATCATATCCGGATCGGCTTGATAATCTTTCCTAGTTTAGCGGATCATCCCCTTAGCGCTAGAATGCCGGCTACACATTTGTGCTATTGTGCTATAATGAGGCGAATCTCATAGCAACCCGAATTAATGAAACAAAGGAGCTCTTCGACGTGCGCGCAACATTACCCGAAGCCTATATTAGCCAGATGAAACAATTGCTCGGCCCCGAATCGGAAGATTTCTTGGACAGCTACGATCAGCCGAGGACGTACGGCCTGCGAATCAATACGCTCAAATCCGGCGTATGGCCTTCCGTCCAAGGGGCGTTAACGGACGCTTTCGGCTTGGCGCCCATTCCCTGGTGCGAGACCGGTCTCTATTACGACGAACTAGCCCGCCCCGGCAAGCATCCCTATCATGCCGCAGGCCTATACTATATTCAGGAACCATCGGCGATGACGGCCGCCGAGCTGCTGGACGTCCGCCCGGGCCTAACCGTACTGGACCTCGCGGCCGCGCCCGGCGGCAAGACGACCCAGATCGCGGGCAAGATGAACGGAAAAGGCTTGCTCATCGCGAACGAAATTCATCCGGCTCGCGCCAAAATATTAAGCGAGAACGTGGAGCGCTGCGGTATCGCGAACGCGGTCGTCGCGAATGCCGCTCCGGACGAATTGTCGAAGCGGTTCCCCGCCTTCTTCGACCGGATCATGCTCGACGCGCCGTGCTCGGGCGAAGGCATGTTCCGCAAGGATGAAGGCGCGGTCGCGGAATGGTCGCCGTCGCACGTCGCCATGTGCGCGGCGCGGCAAGCCGATATTTTGGCGCATGCGGCGGCGATGCTGAAGCCCGGCGGACGGATGGTTTATTCCACTTGCACGTTCAACCGCTCGGAGAACGAAGACGCGATGCTGGCCTTTTGCCGGCTCCACCCCGAATTCGAGCTCGTTCTGACCGAGCGGGTATGGCCGCATTCTGCTCGCGGGGAAGGGCACTTCGTCGCCGTGCTCCGCAGATCGGAGTCCGCCGAACCGCTGCCGGCGGCGCAAGACCGCAAACCAGGACGCAAGGGAAGACAGGCCGCCGCCGGTACCGCGCTGAAATCGGAAATGGCGCTCTTCCACGACTTTGTCCGAGAGTCGCTGCCGCAAGGCATCGAACTCGCGCCCGGCGAGCCGATCCGGTTCGGCGACGCCCTGTACTGGCTGCCTCACGGCTCTGCCAATGGACGCTTCGCGAGCGCGGACCTTCAAGGCTTGAAAGTCGCGCGTCCCGGTCTCCATCTGTGCGACATTCGCAAAAACCGGGCGGAACCATCGCATGCGCTTGCCATGGCGCTGCCCGCATCCGCCGCGAAGTGGACGCAGTCTTACGCCTCGGATGCGCCGGAGATCGCCGCCTATCTGCGCGGCGAGACGCTCGCCGCGGCAGAAGATCATGCGGGCTGGGGCTTGATTGCCGTCGACGGCCTTCCCCTCGGCTGGGGCAAGGCGAGCGCCGGCATCGTGAAGAATCATTTGCCGAAAGGGCTGCGCGCTTTTAAATAAATACGCGGCAATCGGTAACGCCCGACACCTCCCCCCTTGCCACCAATGTATCCATGCGGCATCGAGGCCCATACTCATGCCCATTTCGAAGGCATACCCGGCAACCGTCCAGTCCTTCTCGGCCGCCTCGCATATGATATCGTATACCGAGTGCCGAGAGACGCACACAAGACGACGCAGCGGCGGCGCCGGGAAAATACCTGAATATGGGAGGAATTTCAATGTCCGGTGTACATGGTGGCGGCTTCACATCTGCAGGTATAATCTTGGTTCTGTTCAT
Source organism: Paenibacillus methanolicus (assembly GCF_008124765.1). Lineage (GTDB taxonomy): Bacteria > Bacillota > Bacilli > Paenibacillales > Paenibacillaceae > Paenibacillus_Z > Paenibacillus_Z methanolicus. Next base: position 44,308 of record NZ_VNHS01000006.1, read on the forward strand.
CCTGCTGGTTATCGTAACGCGCGGCGTGCTTTACTAATCGCGGCCCATTCATTATAAGCAATCAAAATAAGGCATTAAAAAGCGTAAGGACCCGGGGTCCTTACGCTTTTTCCATTTGGCCGCTTACGACCACGCGAATTCGCGCAGCGCATGGGCTACCCCGTTCTCTTCGTTCGAACGGGCCAGCGCGTTCGCGCTCGCCTTCACGGCATCCGGCGAATTGGCCACCGCCACGCCAAAGCCCGCGAATTCCAGCATGCCGATATCATTGTAGTAATTGCCGATCGCCATAATCCGCTCCGGCGCGATGCCGCGCAGCGCCGCCAACTGCCGAAGCGCGGCCGCTTTGCTCGCCTCCGGATGCATGACGTCGATGAAGAAGTCGCCGCTGCGAATATGGGACAAGCCGTGCGTCCAGCCGTTCCACGCCTCTTCGACCCGATCCATCTCCTCCAGCGAACCGAATACCGTAAACTTGACGAGCCCGGTCGGGAGCGGGTTTGCGAACGGTCCGAGGATCGGCTGGACGTCGAACATGGCGTACATCGCCTCGGCTTCCTTGCGCACGGTCTCCGCCATCAGCTCGAACGCCGTATTGAGATCGAAATGGTGGCCGCCCTCGCGGCAAAACGCGATAAAGCGCATGACTTCCTCCGGCGACAAATCGTACTGATGGAGCACCTTCCGCTTCGCGGCATCTACCGTCGCCGCGCCGTTGTGGGTAATGATCGTGCCCGAAAGTCCCAGCTCCGCGAGCACCGGAAGCGTGTTGACGGGACCTCTGCCCGTGCACAGCACGATCTCCGCGCCGCGTTCGGCCGCCTCTTGCACCGCCGCTTTCGTCTCGTCCGTCAATTGGTGCGCGTCCGTAAGGAGCGTGCCGTCGACGTCGAGCGCAATCATATCGTAATGTAGTGCCATATCAGCCATTCCTCCTGCTTTAATCAGTCCGCGCGGTCCGAACGGCGAACAACGCTTCGAGCTCTTCTGCCGTCAAGGCGCGGTATTGACCGAGCGGCAACGTTTCGTCCAGCCGAAGCGGTCCCATTGCGACTCGCCGCAAATAGACGACGTTCTTGCCCACCGACTCGAACATCCGCTTGACCTGATGAAATTTCCCTTCATGGATCGTCAACGTGATTCGGCTGTAGACGCCGTCCTCCCGCTCCTCCTTGCCGTCGATCCGCAGCTGGGCCGGCATGGTCAAATAGCCGTCGTCCAACGCCACGCCTTCGGCGAACGCCCGAATGTCATCTTCGCCCACGTCGCCGAGCACGTTTGCTTCGTACGTCTTCGGAACATGCTTCTTCGGCGACAGCAAATCATGGGCGAGCGCGCCGTCGTTCGTGATGAGCAGCAACCCTTCCGTGTCCTTGTCCAACCGCCCCACCGGGAACGGCTTCAGCACCCGATCCGCGTCCGCGAGCAGATCGATGACCGTCCGGTCCCGCGAGTCCTCGGTCGCCGACACGACGCCCTGCGGTTTGTTCAGCACCACGTATATTACGTCTTGATAGACGACTCGCTCGCCGTCGATGACGACGTCGGCTTTCTCCGGGTCCAGTTGCATGCCGCTGTCCTTGGCCCGGACGCCGTCCACGGTGACGCGCCCTTGCTTGACCGCGATTTTCACTTCGCTGCGCGAACCGAAGCCCATATTCGACAACAGCTTGTCCAGCCGCATCCGCTTCGCCATTACATCCACCTCCAGCCGGCGGGCAGCTCGTTCTTGAGCATTCCGCCGCCGCTATATTTGCCCCAACCGACGGGGTAATCGTTCACGCAGACGAGCACGTAGCCGGAAGGTAGCGGGTTGGCCGATTCGTCCCCTTCCGCACCGCCGCGCAATCGCAGATCGCGTTCCTCGATATGGAGCGTCTCGCCTTTCAAATACCGAATAAGATCCGCATCCTCCGCTTCATAATGGAGCGACATTCGCGTTTCGTCCGCGCTCAACGCCATGGCGAGCGGATGGGACGGGGCGAACCGATAAGTGCCCGCTTCGCCGACGTACCAGCCGGGGCGAACGACCGTCAACCCATCCAGCGGCGGCACGACGGCCGGCTGCAGGTATACTCTCGTGCCGTACGCCACGATGCGATAACCTTCTCTGGCTAACCGGTGCAAGTGCGCTGCGCCGAACTGCTTCCACGCATCCGACGGATTACCCGCATGCGCGAGGGCCGCCTTCGCCGCTTTCGAACGAAAATCCTTCGCTTTCGGCGCCGACTTCAGCGCGCGGTCCTGCTCGCGGTCCCGTTTGCGCTCTTCACGCTTATTGGCCGCTGGTCGGCCGGTGTCGCTCCGTCGGTTTCCCACCCGACCCCCGTCGTCGCCATTAAGCTTCCCGACTTCGACAGCATCCGACGACTGACCGCTGCGCGCATCTAGAGAACCGTCTTTGGGTTCGCCGCTTTTGCGCAGGACGGCCGCATAATGGCCTTCGCCCTCGGTCAAATGCGGCCACAGCCGCACCGTGCCGGCTATGCTGGCCAGCCGCGGTTCGGACAAGCTCGCTGCGGCTTCAGCTTCCACCCACGCCGGTCTTCCCGGCGCCCAGCCGTACGCCAGCGGCACGGGCACCACCTCCAGCTCCGGACTAGCCGCGAGCAGCTCGGCGATCTGCGTTTCGTTCTCTTCGGGCGAGAACGTGCATGTCGAATAGACGAGCGTGCCGCCCGGAGCGAGCATGTCCGCCGCGTGCTTCAGAATGTCGCGCTGCATCGCCGAGCATCGCTCGACGGAATGCTTCTCCCACTCGGCGATCATCGATTCGTCCTTGCGGAACATCCCTTCGCCGGAGCATGGCGCGTCAACGAGAATCTTGTCGAACCATTCCGGAAAGACGCGGGCGATTGCCGCCGGCTCCTCGTTCAGGACGACGGCGTTGCGGATGCCGGCCAGCTCGACGTTCTTCGCGAGCGCCTTCGTTCGCTCCCGCGCGTTGTCGTTGGTGACCAGCACGCCCTCGCCCTTCAGCTTGGCCGCCAACTGCGTGGACTTGCCTCCGGGCGCGGCGCACAAGTCGAGCACGCGGTCGCCCGGCGCGACGCCGAGCAGCTCCGCCGGCACCATGGCGCTCGGCTCTTGAATATAGTACAAGCCCGCGTGATAATGCGGGTGCTTGCCTGGTCGGTCTTGTTCCTCGTAATAGAAGGCGCCCTCCGCCCATGGCACGGGCGTCAAGCGATCCTTGAGCGGCGACATCGCCAAGAATGCCTCCGGCGCAAGCTTCAAGCCGTTCACCCGCAGGCCGTATTTGCGCGGACGTTCGTAGGAAGCGAGGAACGCTTCGTATTCCGGCCCGAGCAGCCGTTTCATTTTATCCGCGAACGATTGCGGCAACGTGATCCCCATGCTGTCGATCCTACTCCTTTGCGCTTTGCCTGTCACACCTTATGGAAATCGCGGTTTTTTCTCTATTCGTCTTATTGTATAATAAAGCCGTTAGCTTGACCAACATTCGTGCCCAAGTCGGAGGTTGATTCATGTCGAAGAATAAGAATACGTACGCTAGCAACAAGAAAAGCGGAAGCAAGAAACCGGTCATTATCGTCCTCTCCGTGATCGTCGTTCTGATCGGACTGCTCGTCGTCGTGAACATGATGACCAAGGACAACGTGTACGGCAAAAGCATGTCCCAGCTGAACCCGGCGACGCGCGAACTACTGGATGACCCGAACTACCAGAACATCATGCTGCCGGACGAGCTCGACCAGCTCAAGGCCGACAAAAAGAACTTCTTCGTGTATTTCTTCTCCTCCACCTGTCCGCACTGCAAATACACGACGCCGGAACTGACTCCGGTCGTGAACGAGCTGGACGTGGATATGAAGCAGTTCAATACGCTGGAATTTCCCGCTTACATCCGCAGCGAGATCATCGAATATACGCCAACCTTGGTTTATTACGAGAACGGCGTCCAAGTCGAAAAAATCGTGGGCGGTCTCGCGGAACCGGGAACCGACGGCAACAAAATCGAAGACTACCGCGCCTTTTTCGAGAAATATAAAGCCAAGGTGAACGCGCCCCGGAAAGGATGAACCGCGCCATGAAACGCTGGTTTAAACCAAACAGGCCTCTCCTTTCTACCCTGACTAGCGGAACTGCGAATGTCGTTACGCCCCATCAGCGGCGCAAAGCCATCCGTCAGCTGCTCGCGCTCGCGGGCGTTACCGCGGCCTCGATCGCGATTCTGTCCGCTTGTGGCGGAAGCAAGGAAGACGGCGCGCATCTCCATGGCAACGAGCTGATCGAGACGACGGCCTCCTATCAGACGATGCCCGGCTTTCTAAGCGACTACACCGATCTAACGCAATCGCTCTACGCGCAAGTCGGCGGAGCCGCGGATATCATGAAGCAGATCAATTGCTACTGCGGATGCATGGATTACGAAGAAGACGTGCACGATTCGCTGTACCGCTGCTATATCATGGATGCCAAAGAGGGTGAGATTACGTGGACGAACCACAGCGCGAGCTGTGGCATCTGCATGCAGGAACTTCAGGACATTGTGAAACTACAGGGCGAAGGGAAGAACGTGGACGAGATTCGCACGTTCATCGACGACAAGTATAAGCCTTCGACGGCGAGCTAGAACCGCCGGTTGCGCGTCAAAACGACAAGAACCCCGAGATTGCCGGAGACGGCATTGCTCGGGGTTCTATCTTTATACTGGCTTTATTACACTTAGCCTTTCTTCGCACGCTTCAAGGCGGTCTTGATTTCGTCCGCCAGCAAGCGAATACCGTAGGCGTCTTCCTGCTCCCACAGTTCGTTGAAACGCAGCTGGAATTGTGCCGCTTCCCGCACGCGGTGGAAGAAATACAAATCCTGAATGTCGCTGAGAACGCTTGAGACGGCATTCGACTTTTTCTCGAAGTCTGTCTGCGCTTCAAGAATCTCCTGGCGAATGCTCGACATCTCCGTATCCAGCAAGAATGCCGCCTCCGACGCTTTCTTCAGGCGAATGCGCACGTCATCGGGCAAGCTCTCTTTAAACTTATAGTTGAGCGAATGCTCGATCGTCGCCCAGAAATTCATCGCGAGCGTACGAATTTGAATTTCGGCCAACACCTTCGTTAGTCCTAGCGCCGTCTGAACCGGATACTCGACGATCATATGGAAGCTTCGGTAACCGCTCTCTTTAAAATTGGTGATGTAGTCCTTCTCGTAGACGAGCGTCAAATCCTTGCGCGCCCGTATAAGCTCCGCCACCCGTCGGATATCGTCGACGAATTGGCACATAATGCGAATGCCGGCGATGTCCTCGATCCCGGTGTTGATTTTCTCCGGGGGCACGGACAACCGCTTCGCCTTCTCCAGAATACTCGATATTTTCTTCACGCGTCCCGTGACGAACTCGATCGGCGCGTAGGCTTCGCGCACTTTCAGCTCGGTGCGCATCGTCTTGAATTTGACTTTCAACTCTTCTACTGCTTGTTCGTAAGGCTGTAAAAACAGGCTCCAGTCTCTACCGTCCATCCAGCCGCCTCCTGTTCGTTACCGATGATCTGCTCCAACCGCTTCAGCGATGGACGCGTAACCGTCTGCGATAAGCCGCTGCCGTATTCCTAGCGCGAGCTCGTTCAACAGTTCAGGTCCGCGGTATATAAGCGCGGTATAAATTTCGACTAAAGCTGCACCGGCGCGAATTTTATCGTATGCATCGTCTGCCGTAAAAATGCCGCCCGAACCGATAATGGGCAGCTTCCCGCCGGTCTGGCGGTACACGGCGCGAATGACTTCGGTAGATCTTGCTTTGAGCGGAAGACCGCTCAGTCCGCCGGTCTCCTTCTTGTTCGGGTGCGTCAGCCCGTCGCGGCTGATCGTCGTGTTCGTGGCGATAATCCCCGCTGCGCCGCTCTTCTGAATCGTCTCGACCGTATAGCCAAGCTGTTCGTCGGTCATATCCGGCGCGATCTTCACCAACACCGGCTTCGGCCGAGCTCCCGTCTTGGACGCTTGCTTCGCCGCTTCTTCCATAACGGTTGTAAGCAGCAAGCTAAGCTCGTCGCCGTGCTGCAGCGCGCGAAGATCGGGTGTATTCGGCGAGCTGATATTCACAACGAAGAAATCGCCGTACGGATACAGCTTCTGCATGCAGGCGCGGTAGTCTTCGTGCGCCGATTCGTTCGGCGTCGTCTTGTTCTTGCCGATATTCACGGCGATCGGAATACGGCGATCTTGCACGGCGGCCAGCCGCTGCGCCATCGCATCCGCGCCATCGTTGTTGAAGCCCATCCGGTTCACGAGCGCTTCGTCGCTCGGCAGTCGGAACAGCCGCGGCAGCTCGTTGCCGACTTGACCCTTCGGCGTGACCGTGCCAACCTCCGCGAAGCCGAATCCGATATTCGCGAACATCTCGACCGCCTTGGCGTTCTTGTCCAGACCGGCAGCAAGTCCGACTGGATGCGGGAACTGAAGTCCGAACAGGTTCACTTCCAATTCAGGGTACTGCTTCACCCCGTACATGCCGCGCATGACAGCCGGCAGCCCAGGAATTTTAGCTGCGGTATGCAGCCCGTCGATAACAAGGTGATGCGCTTTCTCGGGATCCATCTGAAAGAAGACAGGCTTGGCCAGCTTGGAATACAGCACTTGAATCAACCACTTTCGTTCGTCTATTTAGCTCTATCGAACAGTTTATCCTTTTCTGGCACAAAAAGAAAGAGCTCTGCCCCGCTTGGACCGCCATTTTAAGGCCTTGGCCGCGCATAAAAGGATTGATCGCCACTTCGTAAACGGTTACAATATAACTACATGTCCATTTTGAAAAGAAGGGTTGATTCGCATGAGCCATCCAAAGAAAAGACCGCCTGCCATGAAAACAAAACCTAAAGAAACCGTCAATAAAAAAGCGTTAATTTGGGTGCTCTCGTCCTTCGCCGCCATCGCGATCCTCATGGCCGTGTTGCTCATCGTCAACAACTAATTCGATAACGCTTCTATATAACAGCGCGAACAGGCCGCTCCTTCAACCGAAGGAGCGGCCTGTTCGTTGTTAGGAGAACTGTTTATGCCGCATAAGCACGGCGCCTACATCGGACAGCCACTGCACGTCAAGCTCAGCTTCTTCCGCGAAAAATCGAACCGGCACGAACAGTCGGCCTTCTTTATAGAAAGGAACCGCCGACAGTTTGACGTTCTGCGTCTTGCCCGCCTCGGATTTAGCTATCAAGGCTGCCTTCGCAGTCACCGTGTAACTCAATTCGCCGCGGGTCAATACCGTCTTGCCTTCCCTGTATTGCACGGTGAAACCGAGCTGCTCGGTGATGACGCGCACCGGCACGAACGTCGCTGCGTTCATTACGACCGGCGCGGCATCCGTGGCGATCCGTTGCCGATCCAGCAGCAAATGGATTGTCTCGGCTTTCTTCAACCCGGCCGGCAACGCGTAAGGCCTCACGATGCCGATTCGGTTGTTCCCCGCATCCGCGACCGCGAACGAATCGCCTCCCAGCCACGCGACATCGGTCGGCTTGTTGAAGCCGGATGCCGACGCGACGCCATCCACCCGCCCGGTATCGCCCGGCGTGCCCGCAAGGGTCGTCACGACGCCGTCCTTCAAATAACGGATCGCGTGATTGAGCGAATCCGCGATGAGCAGGCCGCCCTCCGACGTCACCGCCAGCCCTCTCGGCGCGTTGAACTTCGCCTCCGCGGCAACCCCGTCCGCATAATCCCCCGTCACATATGCTTCCTCTTCGCCATAGCCCGGGAACAATCCCGTCCGGCCGCCCGCGACGGTTGTCACGACGCCTTGGCCGAAATCGATATAGCGGATCCGCTGATTGCCCGTATCGCTGACAAATAAATTCCCCTTCGCGTCGAGCGCCAAGCCGCTAGGCTCGTTAAACTTGGCCCCGGCTAGCGGCCCGTCCGCGAAATTACCGGCGAGCTCCGCTTCCTCCGCCGATAAAATCGCGCGCTCCGGCGGCGTGCCGATCGTCGACACCTTCCCGGCTTCGATCTTGCGAATGACATGATTAAGCGTATCCGCCACGTAGATAATGCCATCGGCGGTCACCGCCACGTCTAGCGGATGATAGAAACGAGCCTCCGCCGATTGTCCATCCTTACTGCCGATTGCGCCGTTGCCGGCTATCGTCGTCAACATGCCGGCACGGTCCAGCTTTCGGATTGCATGGTTCTCCGTATCCGCGATGTACATGTTGCCGTTGGCGTCGGCGGCAAGTCCGCCCGGCTCGTTAAGGACGGACTCGCCGATCTTGCCGTCATTCAGCCCGCCAAGCGCCAAGTCCCAGTCTCCGCTCGCCCAGTCCGTGCCGGCAAGCGTCGAGGTAGCGCCGTCTGCCGCAATCGTGCGTATACGCTGATTGTGCGTATCGGCCAGCACGAGCGATCCGCTCACGGCAAGCAACGAGGTTGGCTGATTAAAGGTCGCTTCGCTACCCTTCCCTTCTCGATAAGCGTACTCTCCGCTGCCGGCCAGCGTATGGATTTCGTATAAAGATTTCTTGGTTTCTAGCGCGGAAGCTGAAGCCCCCGCGGCCGCTGCAGGCTCAACCGTCGTCAGTAGAAGCGCCGAGCCCAATGCCGCCATGATTAAGCTATTCTTCATGTGCACATGCTCCTAACCTTGCTGTGTAGGGCGAATGGTGAATTCGCCATAATAAGTGGAACGATACACGGCCTCGCCGTTCTCGTTCAGTCCCGTGACGCTCTTCAAACGGAAACGAAGCGTATCACCGGAGACGATCGAGGAGCCAAGCGCGAACGGCAGCCGAACGATCGCAGCCGGATCTTGGATCGCGAGCGCCTCGCCCGCAAATTTGGCAACCGAGTACACCACCGTCGGCTTCGGCAGCGAACCGCCGTTTTGCGCGGCGCTCATCAGCTTAAGCTGATCGGCGCTTAGCGCGTTCGGCAGGATTTCGCCGGCTGGCTCTACTTTGAACGGACTCGTCGTTTTGCGAATAGCGATGTAAGCTGGCGTTTGGTAGGCGTCCATATCAAACGTCAAGCGCTCGTCGTATTCCAATTCCAATTGAAACGCGGAAATTTTCTTGTCCTCGGTGAAATCGTCCAGATTGACATCAATGTTGATCGTGCCCCCGATTTGCTCCCCCGTTATTTTAACGGTCGGGATGACGGAGCTTCCCCCGCTGACAGGCGGGTTCTTGGCGGTCTGGTCGACCGGCTTCTTCAGGTCTTCCGCTTTCTGCGCTAATTTTTCCAACGCCTCGCGATTCCGCTCGTCGGTCGTCTGATTTTGTTCAGCTAATTTACGAATCAGCTCGGCTTGAAGTCGACGTTTCTCTTCCAATAACCGTTGTTCTTGCTCGTAGCGCCGCTGTTCCTGCTCCATTTGCCTCAACGCTTCTTGCAATTCGACTTTTTCTTTTTCGGTTAGATCCATCGTTTCTTTCGTCTTCAGATCAATGATCGTTCGACCGGCTTCTTCATTAACCTGATCGGCCAGTCGCTCCAGCTCCTCCGAATTCACCTTATTCGTCTGCATGGCTTTCTGAGCGATCAAAGTAACAAACAGGTTGTAATTATGCGCAAGTCGCTCCAGATCTTCCTTCGATTCTACGCCCTCGGGCTTGGAGTCGCTGCCCGAGCCGGTTGCCATCTGCTTCTTCCAGCGCTCGATCTGCTGCTGCTGCTCGTTTGCGATATCGGCAGCGCTCATCACGATGGAACGGATGATATCGGGAGGGACGGAGGATACCAGTTTCTCCACGTCAAGCGTCGACACCCACGTATGAACGCCATCCTCGTTCTGCGTCTGCACGATTTGTTGAGATGGGTATATGACCGTTTGCTTCCCCGCTCCCGTCCCGCCGCCGCTGCCGGTATTTTTATTCACTACCGATTCGATCACGCCCGCCGCCAAAACGACGTTCGATACGCGCGTGCGGGGGTTGACGACGACAATAAACTTCGTGCCGCGAACGCCCATGATCGAGGTCGGCGTTTCGACTTCGAAACTGTCCTCGGCCCCGGCCACCGACTTGACCTTCACCCACAACGTTCCCGCCCATACGTTCAGCTTCGTTTTGGAGCCGGTCTTGTCTTTAAGTTTCGTAAAGGATATTTCGGATTCGCCGCCGACCGTCATTTCGTCGCGGTCCGAATCATCGCTTGCCAGTTCGAGTTGGACGCTGCCGTCCTTGCCCGTCTTGAGCAGGTCGCCTTCGTTCAAGCTCATGTTTTTGAACGCCTTGAACGGCTTCGAGCCGCCCGATTTCAGCACGGACACGCTGCCCTTCAGCGATTTGACGATAGCGACGCGCATCACCTGCGCGGATGCCTGTTTCGTTCCCGTCCACAGAACGGCAGGCGCGATCAGCAGCGCGAAGCATAGCATGATCGACGTAAATCTAGCATAATAGCGATTCAAGCGTTCTCCTCCTTATGTAGCCATCTCCCGAGCATGTTGGGTAGGTCCCGATACCTATGAAAATACCGAACCGAACGCCGAGCAACCGAGAGACTCATAACTTCCAGCCTATCTTCTATTCTATCCTCGCGCTCATAAAACTGGCAATACGAAAGACGACAAATAACCCCTGGCCGCCTTAGGCGCCAGGGGTTACAGCTTCAATCGAGCGGGATTTAGTTAAACGGCGAATCCGCGATCTTGATCGAATCCGTCGGGCAGCCGTCTGTTGCGTCCTGCATATCGTCGTACAGGTCTTCCGGAATTTCCTTGACGCCGCGGTTGCCGTCGCCGTCGAAGATTACTTCCGCCAAGCCTTCGTCGTCGTAATCGTAAATGTCTGGTGCCGTCGCGCCGCAAGCTCCGCAAGCGATGCATGTATCTTTATCGACGTAAGTATATTTTGCCACCGTGTTTCCCTCCCAAAAATAAATCGCGTACCGGGTCGTATATCATGCCCATAATTATAATGATTATTATGACTTTAATCATCACTACTATATAACAAAAGCTCGTCTGTTTGCAAGGATGTCCCTCGAATTCGTTTGTTGCGGATGAGCGCCGACGGGTCGTCGCCCAGCATGCCTGCGGTCAGTACCGCGTCCTCGCCGAATTTGTCGCGCAGCATATCCATCGCTTTCGTAAGCGCCTCTTTCTTCGGTTGCTCTTCGTAGCTGAACAGATCCAACTGAATGGCCGATTCGTCCCGCGGACTCAAGTTTTGCAGCGTCACGCCGAGCAAGCGCAGCGGTGCGCCTTCCCGCCAATGCTGATCGAACAGCTTGGTCGCTTCCTTATAAAGGTCCGGCGTGGCATCCGTCGGATTGGGCAACGTCGCAGAACGCGTAATCGTCGACATGTCGGGATTGCGCATCGTGATCTGCACGACCTTGGCCATTAGCTTCTGTCTGCGCATTCTACGCCCCGTCTGATCCGTCAGATTGAGCAGAATCCGATGGGCTTCCTCGCGCTTGGTCACGTCGCGCGGCATCGTCGTCGTGTGGCCGATCGATTTGTTCGGCTCCCGCTGCTCGTTCACCGGCGCGTGGTCGATGCCGTGGGCCGCGGCTTTCATCCAGATGCCGACGACGCCGAATTGCTTCGCGAGCAATCCTTCGTCCGCGGCCGCCAGCTGTCCGATCGTCCGGATGTTAAGCTTTCTTAGTTTGTCCGCCGTCTTCCGCCCGATACCGAATAAAGTGTCGCATGGCTTATCCCACAACAGATTGGGGACATCCCGGATGCGAAGCACGGTGAAGCCGTTCGGCTTCTTCATATCCGATGCCATCTTCGCCAAGAGCTTGTTCGGCGCAACGCCGATCGAACAGGGCAGCTGCCACTCCTCCCGAATCCGCCGTTGTATCGCGCGCGCGATCTCGAGCGGCTCCCCGAAGGTGGAAGAACCGGTAATGTCGAGGTAGCATTCGTCGATCGAGGACGCTTCCACCAAAGGCGTATACTGCGAGGCAATGTTCAAAAATCCTCTGGAGTATTTGCGGTACAGATCGAAATCCGGCTGGATCAGCATCAGATCCGGGCATAGCTTCAGGCCTTGGCGAACGGTCATCCCCGTCTTGACGCCGCGCATGCGAGCCTCATAAGAGGACGTCACGATGACGCCTTTGCGCAGCTCCGCGCTGCCGGCCACCGCGGTCGCCTTTCCTTTATATATGTCAGGCTGCTCCGCTTCATGAACGGAGCAATAAAACGCGTTCATATCGACATGGACGATAATTCGCCCCGTTCGTTTATCCGCCATGTTCCGATCCCTTACCCTTCAGTTACACTGCTGAAATATATAAATCATACAATCGCCGGTTGTCCCGGTCAACCTGCCGTCCAAGCGCAGGTAGCGCTCGCACGATGGCTTGTTCTCCTGCTCGAAAAGCCGATATTTTCGCCGTTTTCGCACCATCCGATTCGTTTACGCCCGATACATCTCATGCTATAATGATAAAATTATGAATTTATAGACAGTTTACATGAGGGAAGGAGCGTCCAAGCAATGGCACAGGCAATCTCCATATTCGACACAACGCTGCGGGACGGCACGCAAGGGGAAGGCATCAGCCTATCGGCCGATGACAAATTGAAAATCGCCCAGAAGCTCGATGCTCTCGGCGTTCATTATATCGAAGGCGGCAATCCGGGCAGCAACAGCAAGGATATCGAATTTTTCCAGCGCGCCAAGAACCTCCGTCTCAATGCGAAACTGACCGCGTTCGGCAGCACGAGACGCAAGAACAGTCTGGCCGAGCACGATACCAGCCTCATCCGGATCGTCGAGTCCGGCGTACCTGCCGCCACGCTGGTCGGCAAATCGTGGGATTTCCATGTGCATACCGCGCTCCAAACGACGCTCGAGGAAAATCTCGCCATGATTTACGATTCGTTCGCTTTCCTGAAGCGCAGCGGCGTCGAGGCGATCTACGACGCGGAGCACTTCTTCGACGGCTACAAGCATAATCCGGAATACGCGTTGGCCGCGCTGCGCAGCGCGCAGGACGCCGGCGCGGATTGGCTCGTGCTGTGCGATACGAACGGCGGCACGCTCCCTTCGGAAATTCACGAGATCGTCTCCCGCGTGCGTTCGGAGCTTACGGCGCCGATCGGCATACATACCCATAACGACTGCGAGCTGGCCGTCGCCAATACGCTTGCGGCCGTCCAAGCCGGCGCAAGGCAAGTGCAAGGGACGATCAACGGATACGGCGAACGGTGCGGTAACGCGAACCTGTGCTCGATTATCCCGAATTTACAGCTTAAGATGAACTACCCTTGTCTGTCGCCGGAACAGCTCCAATCGCTCACGAGCACGGCGCGCTACATTAGCGAGATCGCCAACGCCACCATGCCGGTCGGCCAACCGTTCGTCGGCAACGCGGCGTTTGCGCACAAAGGCGGCATTCACGTATCCGCGATCATGAAAGACTCGAAAACCTACGAGCATATTCAACCGCAGTTGGTCGGCAACAAGCAGCGCATACTCGTCTCCGAATTGGCCGGTCAAAGCAATATCATCTCGAAGGCGCAAGAGCTCGGACTGGATATTAACGCGAACAACGACAAGACGAAGCAAATTATGGAACAGATTAAGGAACTGGAACATCAAGGCTATCAATACGAAGGCGCGGATGCTTCGCTCGAACTGCTGCTCAGAGATGCGTTCGGGGAGACGAAAGCCGTATTCACGCTCGATTCGTTCAAGATGATCATGGAGAAATCGGCTGGCCAAATGAACGCGGAAGCGATCGTGAAAGTAAACGTCGACGGCCAGTCGGTCTACACCGCCGCCGAAGGCAACGGACCGGTCAACGCGCTCGACAACGCGCTGCGCAAAGCTCTTGTTCAATTCTTCCCGAACATCAACGCGATTCATCTGACGGATTACAAAGTGCGCGTCATCGACGAGAAGGACGCGACGGCGGCCAAAGTCCGCGTTCTCATGGAATCCACCGATTTCACGAGCTCCTGGAGCACGGTCGGCGTCTCCAGCAATGTCATCGAAGCGAGCTGGGAAGCGCTCGTCGACAGCTTCCGCTACGCGTTGCTGAAGATGGACAAAGTGGAGCCTGCGCAGGATGAACCGCGCGAGCGATTCGGTCTGGTGAACCACTAACGCGAGCTAATAAGAACGAATAACGCCCCGCCGACAAGATTGGTCTTGTCGCGCGAGGCGTTTTTTCATCTCCCTAAACCTTAACGCTCCGGCTTGGGTTAGTTGAGCCACTTCTCGATTTTATCTTCCCACTCGGCCTTCGTGATAACCCCTTGTACCCGCTCGCGCACAACCCCGTTCTCATCGATAATCAGACTCGTCGGGAACGTGTTGATCTTGTACAGATCGGTTGCCGTCCCCTCGCGGTCCATCAGGATCGGGAACGTCAGCTTCTGCTGGTCGACGAATTCGCGCGCTTGGCGTTCCTTGTCCAGCTTGGTCGAATTGACGCCGAGCAGCACCATGCGGTCCGCGTATTTTACCGACAATTCCTGCAGATCCGGGGCTTCCAGTTCGCAAGGATAGCACCACGACGCCCAGAAATTGAGCAGCGTCAACTTGTCGCTCTGCCCGCCGATCGCGACCGATTGATCGTCCAAATTCGGCAGCGACAACGCGGGAGCCGTATAACCGGGCTTCGGCTTCGATTCCGATGACGATGATGATGATGCCGCCGTGGCATTGCCCGCAGCGCCCTTCGATTGGTTCTGATACAAAGCCGCACCCGTCAGCACAAGAATGACGGCGAGCAGCAGCAGCGTTCTTCTCATGTCAAGCCTTCTTTCGTCTGATTGATTGCATGTCCCATCTAAAGGTCATGTTACCATGGCGGGGATGGAAGCTCAAGTTCAGGGGAAGATTATTCATTATGAGACTTTGACGTGGGAGAGATGAAAGTGGGAAACACGACAACGCGCGCCGGCGGCCGTAATCATAAGCAAATGCGAACGTACGAACCGGCTAAAGATAAGAAGAACGGGGCGAAAAGCAGCGGCACGGGCGGGGCCAAATGGAAGGAATACATCGCTTTCGCTTCCGTCCCGCTCGTCCTGGTGTTGGGCAACTCCATGCTCGTGCCGATTTTGCCGGATCTGCAGCAACAGCTAGGCGTGACCGATTTTCAATCCAGTCTCGTCATCACATTGTTCTCCGTCGCCGCCGGCGTTATTATTCCGATTATGGGTTATCTGTCGGACCGATACTCGCGCAAAATAATCATTCTCGTATCGCTGGCTATCTATGGTGCGGCCGGCATCGTCGCGGGACTGGGCGCGTTGTGGCATTCCTACGGCGTATTGATTACGGCCAGAGCCTTCCAAGGAATCGGTGCGGCCGGCACGTCTCCGATCGCGATGGCCCTCGTCGGCGATATGTATAAGGACGGCGAAGAAAGCGAGGCGCTTGGACTGATCGAAGCATCGAACGGCACGGGCAAAGTCGTCAGCCCGATCATCGGGTCGCTGCTCGCCATGTGGATGTGGTATGCCCCGCTATTCGCGTTCCCGTTCTTCTGCGCCGCTTCGTTCGCGCTCATGCTCATGATCAAGGAACCGAAGAAGACCGATAAAAAACCGATGCCCGTCAAAACGTACGTCGCGAATGTCGTCCAAGTGTTCCGAGAGAAAGGAAAATGGCTGATATCGTCTTTCCTCGCGGGAGCGCTCGGGCTGTTCATTTTGTTCGGCGTGCTGTTCCGTTTATCGGACGTGCTGGAGAAAAAACCATACAGCATCGATGGCGTAGCCAAAGGCGGCATACTAGCCATCCCGCTGCTCGGGCTTGTCATTACCGCGTACATGACCGGTCACCACATTAAGAACAACGGCGTTCTCATGCGCAGACTTATGATGCTTGGGCTTGCCATCTTGGCCGCCTCCCTTGGCGCCGCGGCGTTCTTCCATCAGAACGTGTGGATCGTGATCGGACTGGCTACCGTCGGAAGCGTGGGAACCGGCATGCTGCTTCCCTGTCTCAATACGCTGATCACCGGTTCGGTCGACAGCCAGCACCGCGGCATGATTACCTCGTTGTACAGCAGCCTACGCTTCCTTGGCGTCGCCTTCGGACCGCCGATCTTCGGCTGGCTGGCCGGCAAATCGGACCTGCTGCTCTATAGCGTCGTCGCCGGGTTATCGCTGTGCGCGCTCGGACTGGTTGCCGGGTTCGTCCGCCCGCCCAAGACGGCCGGCGACGCCGCGTAGCGCATGCGCCTGTGTTATACTGAGGGGAGTTTAGATGAGAGGCGATCGACGATGTCTAATCCCAATCCCCCTACAAAGCAATCCTTCGATCTGACGGATCGAATTACGATAACGACGGACGCCTATGACATGATGCTTTTGCATGCCAAGCAAAGACTGCCTTTCGAAGCTTGCGGCGCGCTTGCGGGATCGCTTCCGGGCATTCAGCAGCATGCAGGCATACAAATCACCGCCGTCTACGCAATTCCCAATGAGGCCCCGAACCCGAATCGGACCTTTGCCTTCTCGCCGGATGCCTGGGTGAACGCTTATTATCGAATGCAAAAAAACCGACAATCGCTTGTCGGTTTCTTCCATTCCCATCCCACCGCTCCGCCTGTCTTGTCGCAAGCCGATCTGGCCGGTCTGCGGCATTCTGGCGCGGAGACGTGTTGGATTCTCTCTCTGGCCAATCCGGATTCGCCGTCGGTATGCGTTTACCGCCAACTCCGCGGACAATGGCTTCCTTCAATGTTTGCTCAAGTACGCGTATAGATCGCCAAGCGTCTGGATATTCCGCGATAGGATCCGTCGCAAGTAATGCTGCCACAGCCGTCCGGTCATCAAGGAGTCTTCCAACGCATGGTGCCGCCGCGTAATCGGAATGCCGCTCTCGATTAGCAGTTCGTCCAGCCCGTAACCTTCCCGATTCGGCTCCAGCCACTTGGCGACCATCATCGTGTCGAGTACGCGGTGCGTCAAGTTCACTTTGGACGTCCGCCATAACGCCGCGTTCAGAAACTGTTTATCGTGCCCGCTCGCATGCGCAACCAAAATTCGCTTGCCGACGAACTCCATAAAGTCGTGCAGCACCTGCATCAAATCCGGCGCATCCTCCGCCATCTCGTTCGTAATACCGGTCAGCTCCGTGATATGCTTCGGTACGCGGCGCTTCGGATTGACGAGACTGTAGAAACTTCGATCCTCGTACACTTCGCGTCCCTTCATCATCACGGCACCGACCGAGAGGATCTCGTCTCCGTTGTACGGATAGAAACCCGTTGTCTCGAGATCGAACACGATATACTCCGTTTCATCCAGCAGCTGTTCCAATGCGGATTGCTTGCGCTGCTCCTTGGACATGGAGCGGATAAACGCCATTTGCTGGGCATTCTGCGCCCCCAGCATCGAAGCAATTGCCGGCGTAATGCCCCCCATTTTGTACAAATGCCACATCCGCCCGACGCCCTTCTGCTCTTTCATGGTGTCACCCCTTTCGCGCTACGTTCTCCCGTCCATCTCCTTGTGCACGCGACGTTGGAGTTTCTTGCCGACGCGCAGCCCTACCTTCAACTCTTCGATCAAATCCTTGGTCAATCGCCGCTTGGCCAGCTTGCCGTTATTCGCATACACCGAATCGACGTACCGCTCGGTCGTCATCAGCCGCAGCCGGAGGAATAGCTTGAATGTGTCACGATATACCTGCTTATCGCTATCCGTTACCTTGCCTAGCCGGTGAAGCGCATCGATTCGATCCAGCGTGGACGTCTCTCGCAGCTCCGATTGGATGGCTATGAGCCGAATTGCGTTCACCATCGGAATATAGGCACCGTATTTGACGTCCAAACTGCCTGCATCCTCGCCATACTGTTCCTTTAACAGCTGCCCGAAGACGCCGATCAACACTTTATGCCGCATCGTATTGCTCAGCATATGATTCGCCACGGCCGGGTTGCGCAGCAGATCGGAGTAGAAATGATCTTTCAGCTCGTCCGTAAGCTCGCATGATCCACAGACGCATCTCGCGTCCGCGATGATGAGCAAATAACGAACCCGCTCCCAATTCGGCTCCTCGAACCAGCCGTTTAGCTTCTGCTTCCATTCGGATAACGGCATGTTCCAGTCCGCATTGGCGCTAATGACATTCCCTTCGCAAGGCGGATAACCGATCTGCACGAGAGCTTGGGTGATCACGCCCGCAAAATCGCTAAAGTAACGCCGGACTTCCTCCAGCTGCGAAGAATCGCGTGGATCCTGATAGATGAGGCCGCTGTCTTGATCGCTGGATAACGTTTGCTCTTCCCGTCCTCCGCTGCCGAACAATAGATATGCATAAGGCACGGGAGGGGAGCCGTTCCCCATCCGTGCCATTTGCATTTCCGAAAGGGCGATCGTGCGCTGGATCAGCGCGTCGTGAACGCCGTTCAGATGATTATAAAATTGTTCGACCGGTTGTTCGAAGAGCAGCGATTCCATATGCTCATGGAATTGATCGCGTAATCCGCGCAGCGTCTTGTAATCGTCGGCTTGGCTGATTAACGTCAGCAGTTGTGCGCAGACCGGATCGTTCATACTGCTCGCTCCCCTTTGGTCCATATATCTCTACTATTCCGATTTTATCATGGGAGTTACAGGTTTTGCTGCGCCTTCTTCATTTGTTCCGGGTAGCCATACGTGCCGTGCTCGGAAAGGTCGAGACCGATAATCTCTTGCTCTTCCGTGACGCGGAAGCCCATGATCATCTTCATGACGCCGAGGATCAGGAACGACGCTGCGAGAACGAACGCGCCGCATACGACGACGGACTCGAATTGAATCCACAATTGGTGCCAGCTGCCCGTATCGATCAGACCGCCGCGGCCGACGCCTACTTGCTCAGCCAGCGTTTGAGTGGCGAAGATACCGTTGGCGAGCGTACCCCAGATACCGGCAACGCCGTGCACGGACAATGCGTAGATCGGATCGTCGACCTTGATTTTCTCGAAGAATTTCACGCTGAATACGACCAGAATACCGGCAACCAGACCGATGACAACCGCTGCCCAAGGATCAACGAATGCGCAGGATGCTGTGATCGCGACCAACCCGGCGAGAGCGCCGTTCAGCATCGACGTAATGTCCGCCTTGCCAGCTACCAGCCACGAGATCAGAAGCGCCGCTACGGCACCGCCTGCCGCGCCTAGCTGCGTGTTGAATGCCACATAACCGAAGAAGCCTTCGCCAACGCTTACCGCGCTGCCTGCATTGAAACCGAACCAGCCCACCCACAGAAGAAGTACCGATAATGCGCTATATACTTGGTTGTGACCAAGAATCTCATTCGCGGACCCGTCTTTGTTAAACTTGCCGATACGAGGTTTAAGAAGAACTGTAGCCGCGAATGCCGCAAGCGCGCCCGTTAAGTGCACGACGGTGGAGCCTGCGTAATCTTGCGCGCCGTCTTTCGCCAGCCAGCCGCCGCCCCAGATCCAGTGCGCGACAACCGGGTAAATAACCGCCGTGAACAGAATCGTGAATACGAGGTAAGAAGACAATTTCGCGCGTTCCGCGAATCCGCCCCACGCGATGCTCAGCGAGATCGCCGCGAACGCCAATTGGAACAGGAAGAAGATCGTCAAAGGGTAGGGAGCATCCTGCGCAGCTACGATAGAAGGATTGAAGAAGAATTCGCCAATGCCGATGAACTTGCTGAGCGTCGTCTCCGCATTGTCCGTACCGAACGTGAAGCCATAACCTACCGCCCAGTAAACCAAGGAACAAAGGCCAAGCGTGAAGATCGTCTTGCCGGCAACGTGGCCTGCGTTCTTCATCCGGGTCGAACCGGACTCAAGCAAAATAAATCCGCCTTGCATCAGAATGACCAATACTGCCGAGACCATGATCCACAGGGCATTAAGCCCCATATTTAGTTGTGCTGCTGATGGATCATCCGCATACGATAATGCCGGGAACAATAAGGCTAAAGCTCCTAATGATACTAATGTTTTCTTGACCACGACGACCACTCCCTTAATGTTATGATTCCTGACACATGAGGAAAGACTTAATGTCATTATAGTCAGAACAGTATATTTTGACAATATCCTTTTTGACAAAGTGCAAAAAAATTCTAACGTTCGTGTGTTTTCCAGATGGCAATGTTAAGTTATTTCTCACAAATGGCCGAGAATCAGGTTGCAAGGACGAGAATACTTCGGCTTTTATAGCCATTAGAGCCATTAACGCGCCTGCCATCAGTATTCTATGTATGACGTGAACAGAGCTCACATGTCAGCTTTCCGACTTGTAAATCGTACCAAAAGCATGACGTTTGACTGTATGGTTGATTTTTCGGTATCATATTATAGATAAGTAATCATGTGCTTGAAAGAAGGTGAGGACATGGCAGAGAAACCGCTGTACCGTATTGGCGAATTATCCAAGCTCGCTGGCGTGAGCGCGCGCACTATCGATTTTTACACATCATCCGGTCTTATCGTACCTGAAACCCGTTCCGCCAAAAATTACCGTCTTTATAGTGACGACACGTTAGAGCGGCTTAAACGAATCGAACAAATGAAGAAGGACAAATATTCTTTAGACGAAATCAAAGCCAACATTGATAGCTGGCAAAAAATTTCGCCCGACGAACATGTCTCTAGCAAGCTTACAGACCTCCAGCTTCATCTGGAGCAGCTGCAGCGCGAAGTGAAGGAACTTGAACCGGTATTGAATCAAATGAAGCCCAAACAGGCGCAGCAAGTGTTCAAACGGCTCGTCCCTTCGACCGCCGCCTGCGTCGAAGCACTCATGCTCTTAATGAACAAAGGCGGAATCATGTAAAGCTTGAGGAAACGCACCAACGAAACTACCATAATGGAGGGATACGCATATGTTCTTTCACCCTATGGACTTCCTCATCCTCATTGCCTTTGCCGTCTCCATCTGGGCGCAATTTCGCGTTCGGGGCACGTTTAACCGTTGGTCAGACGTCCCTGTCTCGAGCGGGCTAACCGGTTATCAGGCAGCCAGACGCATGTTAGACAACAACGGACTTCATCACATTCCCGTGGAACCGGTACGCGGAATGCTGTCCGACCACTATGATCCGATCCATCGGGTCGTGCGGCTGTCCGAGCCGGTGTATTACGAGCATTCCATCTCGGCGATCTCGGTCGCCTGCCATGAAGTCGGCCATGCGATCCAGCATAGCGTAAACTATCCGATGCTTGTGCTTCGCCACCGGATTTTCCCGGTCGTCAATATCGCGTCCGGCATCGCGCCGTTCCTGTTGATCGCCGGCTTTCTCTTCCAAGCAACCGGACTTCTCGGCCTCGGCATCGTGTTCTTCTCGATCGCGGTCGCGTTTCAGTTGATTACGCTGCCCGTCGAGTTTAACGCCAGCAGCCGGGCAAGAGAGCTCATGGTGTCCGAAGGCTTCATTACGAACGAGGAAGAACGCAGCGTAGCCAAGGTTCTCAACGCCGCCGCATTGACGTACGTTGCCGCCGCGCTAATTTCGCTGCTTGAACTGCTCAAATATGTGATGATCTTTACTTCAAGCCGAGAAGAATAACGCACGTGGTGTTAAGGGAAGCTTCCCTGCCAGTTCGCTTGGCACAAACAAAGAGGAGGGCCGACGCATTCGACGGCCCTCCTCTTTGTTTGTGCTGCCTGAATTATTTGGTCGTGAAGCGCGATAACGATTCGCCCAGCGCTTGGGAGACCGTCTCCAGTTTCTCCGACAGGTTGACCAGACCTGCGGCGATATTCGTCTGTTCGCTGCTTAACGATGCGACCTCTTCCGATGTCGCGGAAGATTCCTCTGCGACCGCGCTAACGTTGCTCATGGCTTCATTTAAGACTTGCTGCGAATGCTCCAGCTTTCCAATCGCCTCGGTCACGTCGTTCAGGCTGCCGATGAATTGCGACATTTGGCCATGGACGCCGGCGAAGATCGCATCCGCCTCTTTCACGGATACGATTTGCTCCTGGAACATCGGATACGCAGTGGTCAACACACCAACCGTCTGTTCGATTTCACTCTGGATCGTAACCGTAATCTGCCCGACGACGTCGATCGATTGTCTGGATTGGTCCGCCAACTTCCGAATCTCGTCGGCGACGACCATAAACCCTTTGCCCGCTTCTCCCGCTCGCGCGGCTTCGATTGCCGCGTTCAGGGAAAGAATATTCGTCTGTTTCGTAAGATTTTGCAGCACATCGAGAATTTTGCGAATGGATTCCGTGCTTTCTTGCAGCCGCTCAACCTTCTCGACCATGGAACGCGTCATCTCTTCGGTCGAAGTGGTCTTGTTGATCAACACCTTCATGTGGTCGGTTCCCTGCATGCTAGAGCGTTCGACTTCGCGAGCAGCCGATGACATTAACGAATTGCTCGCCATCACTTGTTTCATCTGGAGCTCGATTTCGCCGGTTAAATCCGTGCCTCTTTCCGCTTCGATCGCCAGACTGGTCGCGCCGCTTGCGATCTCTTCGGTCGCGGACGCGATTTCCTTCGCCGAATTGGAAGTGCGACGAGACGCTTCCGCCAGATCGCCGGCCGTCGACAACACATCCTGCGCGGACTGCGTCGTCTGTTGAACAAGCGCCGTAATCTGGGCCATCATCAGATTAAAGCTATTCGACAGCTGGCCAATCTCATCCTTGCTCTTGATCGTGGAACGCACCATCAGATTGCCGCGTTCCCCTTCGTTCATGAGATTGCGCAGTTGGACGAGCGGTCTTGCCACAATGCGAATGACGAAGAGACCGATGCCGACAGCCAGCAGCGCCGCGACTGCCGCAATGATCCACGTGGTCGTGCGAATGGTGCCCGCGTCTTTCACTAATTGTTCTACTGGCACCGCTCCAAGCAGGCGCCAATTGTCCACGGCCTCGAATTGATCGTAGATCGCGAGTACTTCGCGTCCGGCTTGATCCGTCCCGTCCATGGAGCCGCCCTTCGCCGCCTGTCCTTCCGCCGGAAGTTTGACTGCCGAAGGCTTGCCCACCAACGTCACGTCGCTATCGTAGACGATCGCGCTGTTCATATCCACGATAGATATGCGGCTGCCATCGCCGATTTGCAGATCGGCCAACTGAGCGGCCAAGTGCTCCGCGCTATATTCCATCACGAGCACGAAATCGCCTTTGTTCGTAATGGTGTTTTTGATTACGCGGGATGCGCCGAACGTCGGTGTGTTCCCCTGCCCGCTCAGACCTTGCGCTTGAACCGGAATCCAGATCAGCTTGCCGTCCTGCTCCACTACTTCCTTGAACCACGCCTCGTTCTGCGGTTCCGTCAACGTGGTGCCGACCGATATCGTCGGGATATCGCCCGCCATCGCAATGAGGTTGGTATTGACGATCGAATCATTGCCGACGACGTACATTTGAAGAACCTTGCTCACTTCTTGCGTCGCTTGGAAACGCTCGTATGTATCCTGAGAATTGATCATGGCGTCGATGTTCTTCTGAATGGTCGTGTCCAGCATAATTTGCATCGTCATATCTTCGTAGTTCTGGAACATCAAGTCCAGCTTGCCCGCCGATTGGCGAATCGCCACTTCCGTTGATTCCGAAACTTTGTCTTTTATGATGGATTTGGAGGTGGAATACGAAAATAAACCTACGGCCAATACGCATACGACGATCGCGATAAAAATAATTAAAAACAACTTCAGTCCGACGGATTGCAAACGAATACGGTTTCTCATAATGGCCCCCTTAGCCTAATCGAGGTTCTGTATAAGTAAAGCGTTTACATGAACGAATTTGTAAACCTGCTGCTTCGCGACTATACGTCCGGGATATGTTCGCGCTGTTCATCCTTCCTGCCGTTGTCATGATCCGTGGTTGTTCAGGCGTTCTCTCCTCTTGTCTGTGGGATCGGCATGGTTCATCTAACCTTACCGTGCAAAATTATCCTTATCCTATTTGTCGGCTTTGTCGCGTTAAAACTTTATAGCAAAACGAGGCGACATGAAAAAAACTCCTCCCCGGGTAAACACGACCGGAAAGGAGTATGCTAAGGTGTAGAGACTACGGGCGTATCCGTTTGCGCATCATGTCCATAGGCTGAACCGGCTGTTCGGTTCTCATGACGATCGGCTGAAGCGGATGACGAGCCGCGTCCAGCTTATCGCCCGCTTCATCGGCGATATCGCCGACCACTTGTTTGAACGCGGTGCCGTTCGGCCCGAAAAACTCAACCTCTTGGCCTGGTTTAAAGTTGTTGCGCTGCTGGATGACCGCAAGACCGGTCGATTCGTCGTAGGACAGCACTACGCCTGCGAAATCATACGGCGCCGCTTTATCTTCCGGTCCGTAAATATGATCCTCCGCGCCTGGCGTATCATAGAAGAATCCCGTGTTAAGCGGGCGATTGGCCGCCTTCTGGATATCATGCAGCCATTCTTCCTTTAGCTCGTAGTTGTCGGGATCCGCCATATAGGAATCAATCGCTCGCCGATATGCGTGTACGACGGTCGCCACGTAATGCAAGCTTTTCATACGTCCTTCGATCTTAAAGCTGTCGACGCCAACCTCGATCAGGTCCGGCACGTTCTCCAGCATGCATAGATCTTTGGAGCCCATCGTAAATTGATCTTCGTCCATCCCGTACACTTGAATATCGTCCTCGTACAAATCGTACTTCCAGCGGCAAGATTGACAACATCCGCCTCGGTTGGAATCGCGATCCGTGAAATGGTTCGATAGCACGCAGCGTCCGGAATACGACGAACACATCGCGCCGTGAATAAACGCTTCGATCTCGACATCTACGTTCGCCTTGATTTCCGCGATCTCTTCCAGGCTGGCTTCGCGCGCGAGCACGACGCGCGGCATGCCTTCGTCTTTCCAGAATTGGACCGCCTGCCAGTTCATTGTCGATTGCTGCGTGCTGACGTGCACTTCCAGCTTCGGCGCGACGCGCTGAGCCGTCTCCATAATAATCGGGTCGGCCGCGATAATCGCCGCGATTCCGGCTTTCTCCAGGCCGTGCAAGTAATCCTCGAGCCCTGCCAGATCCTCGTTGTGCGCATAAATGTTCGTCGCGACAAACACTTTGGCGCCATAGCGATCAGCGAATTCCACGCCTTCCTTCATTTCTTCAAACGTGAAGTTGTCCGCGTTCGAACGCAGCCCGTAATGCTGGCCGCCAATATATACCGCATCCGCCCCGTAATGGACGGCGAATTTAAGCTTCTCCAGATTGCCTGCCGGAGCAAGCAGCTCAGGCCGGTCCAGACGGTGACGTTTTCCCGTGAAAAGAGGTTTCGTCTTCGTTGCCATGGCCGTGCACCTCCTGATTGTGTTTCGCGATGTTGTTAGATCGTATACCGATCAATACACTTGTTCTTTGTAGAAGAACCCATAGGATAACTCGCGATTCGGATCTTGTAAAGCTTGAATTGCTTCCAGCCACGATTCGTTGAACCGGTAACCATCCGGGTCGGCGGCGTAAGCGTCGATGGCCGCACGATAAGCGCGAATCACGGTTTCGTTATATTCGGCGGATTTGAGCAACGTCTCGATGCGGAAGCTATCGATGCCCGCTTCCATCAACTCATGCAAATTCTCGATCATGCACAAATCGTCCGCGCTCATAATGTGCGTGCCGTTCGCGTCTTCATAAATCGGATATCGCTCGTTTGGACGCTCCGCTTCCATTAGGTACAAACCTTCTTCGATCGTGCCTTGCGGCACCCCGTTGCCTGGCAGTTGGCTCGACTGCTCTTTTGCACCTTCGCTTTGATGATCAACATAGTTCCGAACGAGCGGACGTTTGGAATGATAAATATTCGTCAAACCATGCACCTGCACTTGAATTTCAAGCGACGATTGGGCTTTCGTCTCCAGCACTTGCTCCATATTCAGCTCGCGGGCGGTAATAAAACGAGTCGCTCCGCGTCTGCCCCAATATTCCGCCGTGGCATAATTCGTCGATGTCATCTCCGCGTTCCAATGCAGCGGCACTCCCGCGGCTTCGGTACGCGCCGTCATCAGTACGGCCGGATCGCCGAATACGATCGCGTCCACGCCAGCATCCACGATTTGTTTCATATATCCAGGCAGCGTGCGTACGGTATCGTTGTCGAGTACGTTGTTCAAGGCCGCATAAATTCTGATGCCGCGCGGTTTG
Organism: Paenibacillus methanolicus; assembly: GCF_008124765.1. GTDB lineage: Bacteria > Bacillota > Bacilli > Paenibacillales > Paenibacillaceae > Paenibacillus_Z > Paenibacillus_Z methanolicus. The sequence goes on from NZ_VNHS01000006.1 coordinate 70,302, forward strand.
GCGAAGGCTACCGCTTCGGCGATCTGTTCTACCGGGAAATCGCCTGGCAGACGAACGCCGTACCGGGATTCCCCGATTACGAATGCGTCTGCGCCGGCTTCCGCGAATCGCCTTAATTCATCCAATGAAGAGGCGCTTGCCAATAGTTCGGGTTTTGTTGCCATCATGCGCCCTCCTTTTCTTCGATGTCGTTGTTAATTTTGCGCCGTTTCGTTGCTCTTGCGAATGTTGCGATTATGCTCGCTGAATGTGCGCGCGAATAGATGCTCGTTGGAGCCGTCCTTCTTTGTTACGTAGAACAAGAATTCCGATGTTTCCGGATATAACGCCGCTTCAATCGATTTCAAGCTTGGCGATGCGATCGGTCCCGGCGGCAGTCCGTTCACTTTATACGTGTTGTACGGACTCTCGACTTCAAGGTCTTTCTCCAGCAGCCGTTCCTTCTGTTTGTCGAGTAAATACTGCACGGTCGCATCGATTTGCAGCGGCATCTTCGCCTTCAACCGGTTGTAAATAACCCCTGCGACGATCCCACGTTCCTTGTCCACGACGACTTCGCGTTCAACCAAGGAAGCAATGGTCATCAGTTCGTGGAAATTAACGCCGCGCTCCTTCATCGCCTCTTCCCATTCCTCGGGCAAAGCCACCAGCTTGCGGTCGAGCTCTTTCAGCATGCGGTCCACAATCTCTTCCGCCGTGCTGCCTTTCTCCATTTCGTAGGTCTCCGGGAACAAGTAGCCTTCCAGTCGGTGCTTGAGGTCTTTGTTATCCGGAATGCCGCGAATCGCCTCGACATCCGCCCATTGGCTTGTCCCGTCGGCAAGCGCCAGGAAAGCGTCTCGGTCGACAAGTCCGTCTTTGCTCAAGGAATCCGCGATCTGCGCGACCGTGAATCCTTCCGGTATCGTAAAGCGAATCGTCTCGGCTTGCACCGTTTCGCCTGCATTCAATTTCGCGATGACCGCGTCGATATCCATGCCTGGGACGAGTTCATACGTCCCTGCCTGAAAGCGCGATCCTTCATCTTGGTACCGCAAATAATATTTGAAAATAAAACCGTTTCGGATGATCCCTTGGTCTTCCAGCACTTGCGCAAACTCGAACGGCGACATGCCGTTCTCCAATACGACCTCGCGAACTTCGCCCGCGGAAGTAGGTCGCAATCCGTTCCAAATATAAAAGGCAATGCTTGCTGCAATAAGAATAAAGAGTCCAAGCAGCGAGGTAATAACCCACAGCGTGATCCGTGCTTTCGACGGCCCTCTGCGCGCTTTACGTCCCGCGTCTTGCGCTCCCTTCACTGGCTGCTTCTGATAATCCAAGCTCAGGTCCTCCATTTCGGCTGCGGTACGGGTAGCAAAGAATGCTTAAGCTTCAAATGCCGTGGAAAAGGGACGGCCTTAGACCGCCCCTGCTTCCAAGCAACTTCAGATGATAAGATCGCCGTCGTCGATAAACTAGCCTTAAGGCCTTTCATCGCCGATAAACAGCAAATCGTCGTAAGCTTCCGCCGCATCTTCCCATTCGTCTTCGTCGTCGATCGACTCGAGCTCAGGCTCTCCGCCGTCCTGCCGAACGATCCGAAAGAATGCGACTTCGTCTTCCTTGCGCATCGCTTCAGTCTGTAAACCGGCATACATTTGCTCGCCGATTCGAAATTCCGCCGCGATTAGAAATGGTTCCATTCCCCCGTCCTCGCCGACAAGCTCGACCTCGCGGCCGTAAATCGGTCCCAAAACGGATATACGTTCAACTGGTTTCAAACGTCTGACGCTCCTTTCGACTTGCGCTAAATGCGTTAGTCGTTCTCGTCGATCTCGGCGAGCAGCGTGTTGAACGTTTCCTCAACCATGTTCCACTCTTCCTCGTCGTCGATCGTATACAGCTTCAGGTCGTCGCCTTCTTCTTCGTAACGGAAAGCGTATACTTCGTCTGCTTCTTCGTCGTCTTCCTCGGCATTCAGCGGAACGACCATCATATATTTTTGATCGGAGCCATCCACCTCAAACTTCATGACAACCTCGAACTCTTCCTCATTGCCGTCTTCATCCGGAATGTAGATGATTTCTGGTTCTTCGAACTGCATGTCGTCCTTTGTCATCGTAACCCTCACCTTTTCGTTTTAGAATCGAGATAATTTTGCAAAATGAGCGTTGCCGCCATTTTGTCCACCACTAATTTTCGCTTCTTCCGGCTGACGTCTGCTTCGATGAGCGTTCGCTCGGCTGCGACCGTCGTCAACCTTTCGTCCCAAAGGTGAACGGGTAAGTTTAGCTTTTGCTGCAAGGTTTGTGCGAATGCGATGCAAATTTCGCCACGCGGACCGACGGTGCCATTCATATTTTTCGGCAAACCGACTACGATCTCGCTTACTTCATTTTCTTTCGTCAGCGCGGCGATTTCGTCGAGCTCGCCGTCGTCACGCCGCTTCTGAACGACCTTTACCGGTTGCGCGGTCCAGCCGAACGCGTCGCTGATGGCGATGCCGATGTTGCGGTCGCCGTAATCAATACCCATGACGCGCATGCGACTTTCATCCCCTTATCTTGCTGAACGGTCTTATTGGCGGTGCTGACTTAAGTAAGAGCGGACAAGCTCTTCGATCAGCTCATCGCGTTCTTTCCTGCGTATGAGACTTCTGGCATTGTTATGCCGCGGAATGTATGCGGGGTCTCCGGACAGCAAATAGCCGACGATCTGGTTGATCGGATTGTAGTCCTTCTCCTGCAGCGCATTATAGACGGATAACAAGATGTCCTTCGAAGAAGTTTCAAGTCCCTCTGCCTTTACATCGAACTTCATCGTTCTGTCCATGGAATTCATCGCCAGCACCTCACTTTCCAAGCCGCTTAACAGCCGTTTGATATTCTTATCATATCACATTTGCCTGCGAGAGAACCAGTTCTTCGGCAATTCGGAGCGCCTCTTCCAGCTTGGACGGATCTTTGCCGCCGGCTTGGGCCATGTCAGGGCGACCGCCGCCGCCGCCGCCGCAAACCGCCGCCGCTTCTTTGATGATTTTACCCGCGTTGAAGCCCTGTTTCACCAGCTCAGGCGCTACCGATACGACCAGATTGACCTTGCCTTCCGCTGCGGCGCCCAGCACGATGACGGCATTCGCCACCTTCGTCTTCAGTTCGTCCGCGATGCCGCGAAGCGCATCCATGTTCGGGGCGCTTACTTTGGCGGCTAATACGCTGACGCCGCCCACCGACTTGACCGACGATTCCAGCGAACCCGCTTCGATGCGGCTGAGTTTGCCCTGCAGCGACTCGTTCTCGCGGCCCAACTCCTTCACCTGCGCATGGAGCGCTTCGATCCGTTTCGGCACGTCGACGGCATTCGATTTCAGCAGTCCCGCCGCTTGCTTGAGCAAATCCAACTGGCTTTCGACATATTCGTACGCGTGTTGTCCCGTTACCGCTTCGATCCGGCGGACGCCCGATCCGATGCCGCTCTCGCCGAGCAGCTTGAACAATCCGATCTGCGCCGTGTTCGTCACGTGGCAGCCGCCGCACAGCTCGATGCTGTACTCGCCGACGCGAACGACGCGCACCGTATCGCCGTATTTCTCGCCGAACAGCGCCATCGCGCCCATCGCCTTCGCATCGGCGATCGCCATCGTGCTGATTTGAAGCGGCGTACCCAACCAAATTTGCTCGTTCACGCGGCGCTCGATGTCAGCCAGCTCTTCCGCGCTGATGCCGCCGAAATGCGAGAAGTCGAAGCGGAGACGGTCCGGCTCGACGAGCGATCCCGCCTGGTTGACGTGCTCGCCCAACACATCCTTAAGCGCGCGATGCAGCAGGTGAGTTGCCGTATGGTTCTTGATGATCGCTTCGCGCGTGCGTGCCGTAACGGCCGCGCGTACCGCAGCACCCGTCTGAAGCGTGCCGCTCTCAACGACCGCGTGATGAACCGTTTGACCATGAGGCGCTTTCGTGACGTCCTCGACTTGCAGCACGAATCCGTCGCCGATGATCGTGCCCTTGTCGCCGATTTGGCCGCCGCTCTCCGCGTAGAACGGCGTACGATCGAGCAGCACGAGCACGCGGGCGCCTTCCTCGGCGGATTCGACGAGCGCGCTGCCGTCCACGATCGCTTTGACGACGGCGCCTTCCAGCGTCAGATCGTTGTAACCGACGAATTCGGATTTCTCCGTGTAATCCGCTAACGGGCCGCCTTGCACGTTCATGCTGCCGGTATCTTGACGCGCTGCGCGCGCGCGTTCGCGCTGTGCGTCCATTGCCGAATCGAATCCGGCGCGGTCGACCGTGAATCCTTGCTCGGACGCGTAATCTTCGGTCAAATCGAACGGGAAGCCGTACGTATCATACAGTTTGAAAGCGTCTTGTCCGCCGATTTCCGTTTGACCCGCTTGACGAGCCTCATTAACCAGATTCGCCAACAGCGCCAAACCATCGGACAACGTCTCGTGGAAACGCTCTTCTTCCGTCCGGATGACCTTCACGATAAACTCGCGCTTATCCACGACTTCCGGGTAGTAGACGCCCATGATGTCGCCTACGATGCCGACCAGCTCGAACAGGAACGGACGGTCGACGCCAAGCGTTTTGCCGTAGCGAACCGCGCGGCGGAGCAGACGGCGGATGACGTAGCCGCGACCCTCGTTGGATGGCAGAACGCCGTCGCCTACCGCGAATGCCACGGTACGGATGTGGTCGGCGATGACTTTGAGCGCCACGTCGTGATCCGCGTTTACTTTGTAACGCACGCCGGCAATCTCGCACGTCCGCTCGATAATCGGCATGAACAGATCGGTGTCGAAGTTCGAATCGACATCCTGCAAAATCGAGGTCAGACGCTCGAGACCAGCGCCCGTATCGATGTTCTTATTCGGAAGCGGCGTGTAGCTGCCGTCTTTATTATGATTATATTGCGAGAACACGAGATTCCATACTTCCAGGAAGCGCTCGTTCTCGCCGCCCGGCCAGCATTCCGGATCGTTCAGATCGCCGTATTTGTCGCCGCGATCATAGAAAATCTCGGTACATGGACCGCAAGGACCTTCGCCGATATCCCAGAAGTTCTCTTCGAGCTTGTAAATACGCTCGGCAGGCAAGCCGATTTTCTCGTTCCAAAAACGGAATGCTTCTTCGTCTTCCGGATAAACCGTGACCGATAGGCGGTTCGGGTCGAAGCCGATATGCTTCGGATCGGTCAGAAACTCCCACGCCCACGTGATGACTTCTTCTTTGAAGTAGTCGCCGATGGAGAAGTTGCCGAGCATTTCGAAGAACGTATGGTGACGGCGGGGTTTGCCGACGTTCTCGATATCGTTGGTGCGGATGCACTTTTGGGAGTTGGCGATTCTCGGGTTGTCCGGAATCACGCGTCCGTCGAAGTATGCCTTCAGCGGCGCCATGCCCGCGTTGATCCAGAGCAGCGACGGATCGTTATGCGGCACGAGCGATGCGCTCGGCTCGATTTTGTGGCCTTTGCTCTCGAAGAAAGCAAGCCATTTGGAACGGATTTCTGCAGCTTTCATGTTCTACATGCCTCCAGTGACGTGAATAGTGACGGTGACGCTATATTAGTTGACCAACAACGTACGAACAATATAATTGCCGCGCAAGAGTGATGATCTTACGATCGCTGTTGTTCACGGTTATCTTTAGATATAATGTTCAAGGTTGATAACCGCACACAAAGGCGAACGCTTCGCTTCTTCAGATTCAACAATCTTTCTCCGCACAATTGTTCGTTTCGTTAATTCCAACTGATATAGCTTGAATGATGAAAAAACAAAAAACGCCCCTGTCTATAACAGGGACGATCATTCGCGGTACCACCCTGGTTATTGTCTGCATTCGCCCCAGAAAGGAACGAAGGAGACAATCTCCTCTGCGGACGCTAACGGGTCCAGCCGGTGGAGTTCTTCCACTCTCCGAAACGAGCTTTCCGCCATTCTTCTTCATTGAAACTTTCACAGCCTACGCGGTCGTTCCAACGGCCGCGAAGAAGTTTCATCTCTGGTTGAAGGGCTATGGCGTACTTCATGTTTCATCGCCGATTTAACGATATGAATGATAATCGTCTATTTTTTAGTATATCGGTATTTCATCCCAGCTGTCAAATTATACGATCTTCCGTCTAACGTAGTAAGCGAACAGGTGCTGGACAACCACCTTGGCCGCCGCAAAGATCGGCACCGCCAGTATCATGCCGACAATGCCAGCCAGTTCACCTCCGACGAGCAGCACGAAAATAATCGAGAGCGGATGCATGTGCAGCGTACGGCCGACGACTTGCGGCGAGATGACGTTGCCCTCGAGAATCTGGCAAAGCGTGTTGATGACGACGACCAGCAGCATCATTTTGAATGAGATCGTTGAAGCTACCACGAGCGCCGGCGCCGCGCCGAAGAACGGACCCAAGTACGGGATGATGTTCGTGACTGCCACGATGCTCGCGAGCAGCAGCGGATACGGAATGCCGATGATCCAATAGCCAAGGTAAGCCAATCCCCCCACGATGACGCAGACGAGAAATTGCCCTCGAATATAGCTGCCGAGCGCGGCGTCGATATCTTTGAGCATGCGAACGGCGTGCTTCCGATGCGGCTTGGGCACATACGTCAGGATCGTCCGTTCGAACACTTCGAAGTCCTTTAAAATATAAAATGCGAGAAACGGGATGATGAACGCGATAAACACGACGTTCAGCATCGCCCCAATATTATTGATGAAGGAAAAAACCGCTTCGGTCGCCACCTTCTCCAGCTTGTACAGCGAATTGTTGATGCTCCCTCTTAAGCTCTCCGGCAAATAGGAGGAGTTGTTCAGGTCATTGACCAAACTATGCGCCCGCATAGTCAAGTCCGGCATATGGTGATTCAGTTCCTGCAGCTGTTCCGTGAACATTGGGATCGCATTGATCAAAATAACGGTAAGCGATGCGCAAAATACGGCATAGATCAGCAATACCGCAACGGTTCGCGGTACTTTGCGCTCATGGAGCAGGCTCACGATCGGATTCAAGACGTACGAGATAATCATGGCGATCAAGAAAGGCGCAAAAATCGCTTTGAGGAACGCGTAAATATGCACGATGATCGGCTTCACGAGCAGCAGCAAATAGAGGGCAATCAACCCCAAGATCAGAAACACGAGCGCTCTAAAGAGACGGCTGTTCGTAAATCGCTCCACGTCCGCTTCCTCTCCTTCCCGCAATCGCAGTTTGTACAAGTATATGTACAACTTCCCCGTTTCATCCCCTTAAGGAAGACGCAGCCCAATCAGCCGGACAACGACAAAAAAGACGGCCTCCGCCAAGCGGAAACCGTCTCTTAGGTCATCGTCATTAATTCGCGTGCACTTGCGTGATCTCGTCTTCGAAAAAAAGGTCGTCGAGCGAGCTGAGCGTGCCGTCCTCTTCCACCTGGAAGACGGACATTTTGTCGCCGTTCACGGTCAATTCAATAAAGCAGCCCCAGCAATAGAACTGGTGGGAACCGATTTTTCCAATATCTTTCGAGTTGCAGTTGGGACATCTCATCATACATTTCTCCCTATATCCGAATCAGAAGCTGCGACGGGCTCCAGCAGCAGCTCGCTGCCGGCCGGAACGATGATCGCATCATTGCCGAGCGTGACGGTGTCGGGATCCTTCGGAACGGGCAGCCACTTGCGGCCATCCATAATATCCGCTATAAAACCGTCGGTTAGCTCATAGCCTACTATTTGTGTACCCTGTAAATCATTAAAATAAACATCGGAGACGCGTCCAAGCTGTTCGCCGTCCGCCGTGACGACCATCAGGTCCTTCAAGCGAACGGGTCCGTTATGAAAGGAACGGCGTACATCGGCTTTGCCGGCATGGCTGACGGCGGCAATGCTTGCGATCAGCACCGCATCGTCGCCGCACTTGACGACGTCCGTCCATAAGACGGATTTCATCGCGGTCAAAAATCGCCGGCCCGCATCGAGCACGATTCCGGTAAGCTGCCAATGTTCATCGAACCAGGCATCCTTCACGTGACCGACTTGCTTGCCCGATTGAAGCTCCAATACGGGAAGACCGATGACATGTTGAAGTTTAATCACGGCGACTGGAGTCCTCCTAAGCGTTAGTACGAACGCGATTCAAGAAAGTTGCAATTTTCTCGTGCGCCCGCTCAAGTTCCTCCAAAGTATTCCCCAAACCGAAACTAAACCGGACGGCGGACGTTAAACGCGGTTCGGCAAGCTCCATGGCGATCAGCACATGCGATGGTTCGATCGCCCCGGCCGTGCAAGCCGAGCCTCCGGATACGGCAATACCAGCCAAATCAAAATTCATGAGCAAGGTCTCGGTGTCGGAACCGATAAAGCTAAGATTCGCGATGTGCGACAGCGTCTCGGACGGGTGGCCGTTCACCGCGATTCGGTCGGCGCCGTAGGCGTCTTTCATTCGCTCTATCCAATTAAGACGAAGCTTGTCCAGAAAAAGTTTCTTCTCCGTCAAGGAATTCACAGCAAGCTCGGCGGCTTTCGCAAAGCCGGCGGCGCCGGCGAGGTTCTCGGTTCCCGCCCGTCGCTTGCGCTCTTGAGAGCCGCCGAATAACAGAGGTTCAAACGGAATATGTTTCGCTATATACAAAGCGCCAATCCCTTGCGGACCGTTGATTTTGTGCGCGGAGAAACTCATCAGATCCACGGGCAGCGTCTTCAAGTCGATCGGAATCGAACCGAGCGCCTGCACGGCGTCCACATGAAACGGAATGCCGCGCTCGCGCGCAATCGCCCCGATCGCTTCGATGGGCTGTATCGTTCCCGTCTCGTTGTTGGCGTACATAACGCTAATGAGCGCCGTATCCGGACGAATCGCCATTTCGACGTCGGCCGGCGACACCTGACCGAACGCATCGACCGAAAGCACAGTAAGCTCAAATCCATCCTTCCGCAGCGCTTCGCATGTCCGTAAGACGGCATGATGTTCGACCGAAGAAGTAATGATGTGAGCTTTCCCTTGTCTATGCATCGCTCTTGCCACTCCGGCAATCGCGGCGTTATCGCTTTCCGTACCGCCTGACGTAAAATACAGCTCGTTCGGCGCGCAGCCTATCGCCGCGGCGATCCGCTCGCGCGATCGGCCGAGAAGCGCTTTGGCCGCACGTCCGATGCCGTGCGTGCTCGAGGCGTTCCCGAACGTCCCTCTATATATAGCCATCATGGCATCGGCCACATCGGGATGAAGCGGCGACGATGCGGCATGGTCAAAGTAGATGCGTTCCATAACATTCCGTCCTTACAAAAGGCCCGGCTGGATACCGGACCACTGTTAGTTTGCTAGATGTAGAACATATAAGAGTCCTGCAAGCCTTCTTCTTTGTACGTGACCAGATCCTCGAGCGTCGTCGAGTCGAGCACTTCGGCGATGCTGTCGCGGATGCGCAGCCACAGGTTGCGCTTGGCCGGATCATCCTCTTCCGTAAAATCGACCGGCGATATCGGACCTTCGAGAATTCGAATGACGTCCCCTGCCGTGATCGATTCCGGGGTCCTCGAGAGAATATACCCTCCGTACGCCCCGCGTATGCTCTTCACCAATCCCGCGTTGCGAAGCGGCGCGATCAATTGCTCCAAATAATGCTCCGATAAACCGTTACGCTCAGCAATGCTCTTGAGCGAGGTAGGGCCTTCGCCGAATTTGGCGGCAAGCTCCATCATAATCGTCAAGCCGTAACGGCCTTTAGTCGATATCTTCAACTATGACACCTCTTCTTTCGATCCCGAGAATGCATATGCGGAGATCAAATCATGCCACCACCACATACATCTATAAAACTTGGTATTCCCATATCATATCTATGTTAACATATCCTCAACCGTTTTGGTTAAAAAAGCATGACATTCTCATGAAAAATACGTTTCATCTGTGCTACAATAGAGAAACTTGCGGTGCGGGGCGAAAGTCCCGCCCGTTTTATCATAGAAGGTGGTGTCGCAATACGATGAGTCAAGACAACAGCAACATCCGGATCGTCGTCGGGATGTCCGGCGGCGTCGATTCCTCCGTGACCGCCCTTTTGCTGAAACAGCAGGGCTATGACGTGATCGGCATATTCATGAAAAACTGGGACGATACCGACGAGCTCGGCCACTGTACGGCCGAAGACGACGCGGAGGACGTGCGCCGCGTATGCGAGCAGATCGGAATTCCCTACTATACGGTTAACTTCGAACAAGCCTATCATGACAAAGTATTCGCGTATTTTCTAGACGAATACCGCCGCGGACGGACGCCGAATCCGGACGTGATGTGCAACCGTGAAATCAAATTCGGCGACTTCCTGAAGAAAGCGCTCGACCTCGGCGCCGACTACCTGGCCACCGGCCATTACGCTCGGGTGGAACGCGATGCGGACGGCACGACGCGCCTGCTTCGCGGCGTAGACGGCAATAAGGATCAGACGTACTTCCTGCATGCGCTTGGACAAGACCAGCTGGCCAAGGCGATGTTCCCGATCGGTCACCTGCCGAAGCCGGAAGTGCGCCGCCTGGCGGAAGAAGCAGGTCTTGCGACCGCGAAGAAGAAAGACAGCACCGGCGTCTGCTTTATCGGCGAACGCAATTTCAAAACGTTCCTGAGCGGTTACTTGCCTGCGCAGCCAGGTCCGATGATCGACCTGGTCACCGGCGAGGAGAAAGGCCGTCACGACGGCCTGATGTACTACACGCTCGGCCAGCGCCAAGGTCTCGGCATTGGCGGTTCGGGAACCGGCGAACCGTGGTTCGTCGCGTCTAAAGACTTAAAGGAGAACATTCTGTACGTCGTACAAGGCGACAAGCATCCGAGTCTCTACTCGTACGGTTTGACCGCAACCGGCGTGAACTGGATCTCCGGCGCGCAGCCGGAATGCTCGCTCCGCTGCACGGCCAAATTCCGCTACCGTCAGCCCGACCAAGGCGTCACGCTTGCTTTCCGCGAGGATGGCTCGACGGTCGACGTCGTCTTCGACGCTCCCCAGAAAGCGATCACGCACGGCCAAGCGGTCGTCTTCTATGACGGCGACGTCTGCCTAGGCGGCGGCACGATCGATCAGGTACATTTCGAGACGCAAGCGGGATAACGAGCGATCCCAACGCACGCTGTCCACGGGCATAACAAAGGCAGGTCCTCTCATGAGAGGACCTGCCTTTGTTCGTAAATCGATTATTCGAGCGTAGAGCGGAGATTTCCAATTGCCGTTCCCCCGTTTAACCGGTCTCTGCCTGGAGCTCGTCGGTGCCTGGTTCATAAAGGCTCCCCTGCTTGCGTAACAGAATGCGAGAAATTCGCATATGATCCGTCTCTTCAATAATAAATTCCAAGCCGTTCGGCAGTTCGATCCGCTGGTTGCGGGTCGGCGGAATTTCAATCTGCGAATAGAGCCAGCCGCCGATCGTGTCGTAGTCGTCGGTATCGATGTCCAAACCGAAGTAGCTGTTCACTTCCTCGATTAGCATCAAGCCGTTGATCGAGTGCGTCGAATCATTGAGGCGTTCGATATCCGGACGTTCCTCATCGAATTCGTCCTGGATTTCGCCGACAATTTCTTCCATAATATCTTCCAACGTAACCAAACCGCTTGTTCCGCCGTATTCGTCGATAAGAATGGCGATTTGCGTTTTTTTCTTCTGCATCAGCTTGAGGAGCGTGCTGATTTGCATCGATTCGGGAACGGTCGTGATCGGTCTCAAAATGGATCGGACGTCCGTAACGCCCTGAGCCGCGTACTTCAGCATGTCTTTGATATGGACGAAACCGACGATGTTGTCTTTGTCTCCGTCGCATACCGGATACCGGGTGTGCATCTCGCGCAGCGCGATCTCTTTGTTATCCTCGAATGGGAGGTTCGTATATAAGCAAGTCATTTCCGTGCGCGGAATCATAATTTCCCTTGCGTTCGTCTCCGCGAAATCGAAAATATTGTCCACGAGCGTAAGTTCCGTATTATCGATGAGACCGGACTTGTGACTTTCTTTCATGAGGATTCGGATTTCTTCTTCCGTATGAGCCGAGTCATGTTCGCCTGCGGGCTCGATCCCGATTAGCTTCAATATCCTGTTAGCGGTGCCATTGAGAAACCATATGAACGGATACATGATTTTGTGAAAAACGATGAGCGGCATGGCGGTCCACAGCGTAACCTGTTCCGATTTGCGAATCGCAATCGTCTTCGGCGCCAATTCTCCGAGTACGATATGCAGCAGCGTAATAACGGAAAAGGCAATGATAAACGCGATGGTGTGAATGAGCGCATCTCCGAAATTCAGCTTCCGGAGCAACGGTTCGATTGCATCCGCGATCGCGGGCTCCCCGATCCAGCCAAGACCGAGCGAAGCGAGCGTGATGCCTAGCTGACAGGCGGACAGATATGCGTCCAAATTCGTCGTGACGTTGGATGCAAACCGCGCGCGCTTATTGCCGTCCGATACGAGCGTATCGATCCGGCTGCCTCGAACCTTCACCATCGCGAACTCGGCCGCGACGAAAAAGCCGTTCAAAAAGACTAGCACGAAAATCAACATTCCATTCAACCATATGGGTAACGGGTCACTCAAGAAACTCCTGCCAACCAAGTGCCGAACAAGAAACGGCGGTCGGTGACAGGTACACCTCCTTTTGGATAAAAAAATGTAGGTAAAGCCATAATATTAGATTAGACGAATCCGGCCTCCCGCGTCAAACTACGGGAAGCGCGTCTGCACCGATTTCGGTGCGTATGGTATGTTTATTCGGTAAAGGTCGGCCATTATGCGCCGTTTACGCTCCTATGCTCGCGTTTAATCCCCTACCTGCTACTTTCCGACGCGTTTCGCTTGATTCTGCCGGATCTTATCCTCTGTCCCCTGCTCCGTCGCCTTGTAAAACAGCTTGCCGTCCAGCCGATCCGGCAAATACTGCTGTTTCACGAAATGTCCCGGAAAATCATGCGGATATTGATAACCCACATGGCCAAGCCGCTGAGCCCCGCTGTAGTGCGCATCGCGCAAATGCAACGGCACCTCCGCCGTCCCGATCGATTCGATCGCGGTCATGGCGCTCCCGATGGCGAGCGCCGCGGCGTTGGATTTGGGGCTCTCGACGGCGAACAGGATCGCTTGAGCAATATTGTACTTCGCCTCCGGCCAGCCGATCTTGTGGAACGCATCCATCGCAGTCACCGCCTGGACCATGGCTTGCGGATTCGCGAGGCCGATATCTTCGCTGCACGCGACAATTAACCGCCGCAGAAATGTCATCGGGTCCATGCCGAGCCGCTCGACGGCGTACAGGAACCAGAAGAGCGCCGCATCGCTTGAACCGCGCACGCTTTTGTGGAAGGCGGATAGCACGTCGTACTGCGTAGATTCGTCCGCCCGAATCGTCGGCTTGCGAATGGATTCTTCGGCGACCGCTAGCGTAACATGTACGGAACCGTCCGGCTGAGAAGGCGTCGTAACCGCAGCCAGCTCGATCGCGTTGAGCGCGCGCCGAATATCGCCGCCTGCCATGTTCGCGATATGCGCGAGCGCCTCCTCGTCCACCGTAAGATCCATGAAGCCCAGTCCCCGCTGCTTATCCGCGATCGCCCGTTTCATCGCCGTCATGGCATCGTGTCTCGTCAACGCCTCGAGCTGAAACAACGTGGAACGGGACAGAAGTGCCCCATTGACATAGTGGAACGGGTTCTCCGTCGTCGCCCCGATAAAGATGATAATCCCTTGTTCGACGGCCGGCAGCAACGCATCCTGTCTCGAAGCGTTGAAGCGGTGCACCTCGTCGAGGAACAAGATTGTCTTCCGATCGTACATCGCCTTATTCGTGCGCGCGGCCTCGATCACTTCCCGCACGTCTTTGACGGATGCGTCCACCGCGTTCAGCTTCACGAAGATGCCCTTCGTCCGCTTGGATATAATATGCGCGAGCGTCGTCTTCCCGCAGCCTGGCGGTCCGTACAATATAACCGAGGATACTTGATCCGCTTCAATCGCGCGCCGAAGCAGCTTCCCCGCCCCTACGATATGTTCCTGCCCGATATAATCTTCGATCGACTCCGGCCGCATCCGGTCGGCCAGCAGCTTGGCTCGCGGCGCTTCCGTCTCCTCTTGATACGAAAATAAGTCCACTCGTCCATCACACCTGCCCGCGATTATTTTCCGTGTTCGTTCAACATCATTCTATCATCATAGCATACTCGCACAGACGTTCGCCAATGGCCGAAAAACGAAAAAAAGCCATTCTTCATCCGTTTGCGCCCCGTATAAGGCGGCACAAACGGTTCGTAGAAGGACTGTTGTTCCTACCATTTCGCGTTACGATAGGTTTAGGTCCAGCCGTGCGATGCCGCCCCCTTAGTTCGCTCGTCGGAATAAATCCGCGCGCAATGCCGCCCATATCCGGCTTCGATAATCGAAGTTCGACGAGGAAGCAGCCGCCGATCGTGGCGATTAACAGCACGACGAGATTTTCGATGTATCGAAACCCTTTATTTTGAAGCAGCAGAACGATAAAAACATCGACTACCGTAATGATCACGCCGTATATGATCGGGATGCCGAACATCAGATGAAGGGCGATCGCGGAACCGATGACTTCCGCCAAATCGCATGCCGCGATCGCGAGTTCCGCCAGCAGCCACAACCCGATGACGACCGGCTTGCTAAAATGATCCCGGCACGCCTGCGCCCAATCGCGATCAGGTTTGATGATAAAATAACCAAGAGCAGCGTATAGCCGAACATGGAGCCGCCCGCTAGGACGGTAGCCCAGTTGCCCGGATCCATGTAGCCTACAGCCACTAAATAACCAGGTCCGGCAAAAGCGAGAAATTTGCGGATCCACGATCCGTGGGTCGGAATGCTCATCGAACGATGCACTTCCGCCAAAGATGGCTGACCGCCCTCCTGCCTCCAGCCTTGGGCGCCTACATTCGGCAATGATTGATTCGTCATGTTGACTCACCCCGCGTTTCTTCTACTCGGTATTACCATGAAATCCATCGGGTCAACCGTCCGAGACGAGGGATATGCCGAGTCGACGAAAAGGATTCCACTATCATTGCACGCCTCCAATAAAGTTTATCAAAGGCAACATTCGTTACATAGGGCAATTTAAAGACCAAAAAAGACGCCCGATCGAGCAAATGCTCTTTCTCAGGCGTCTTTGCGTTCGTGTATTGCGATTGGGCTCGTCTGTTGAAAACGTTAAATCTCGACGCCTCCTGTGGCAAGCAGGTCTTTTACCACTTCGCTGACCATGATCAGACCGGCTACAGGCGGCACGAAGGCGTTGCTCGCGGGCGGCTGCTGCGCCTTGCGGATCTCCGGCGCGTTCTCCGGCACGATGCGCTGCGTGACATCCTCGCGAGGCTTCTTCGGCTGCTCGGTCGAGAACACCACCTTCACGCCTTTCTTGATGCCGTCCTTGCGCAGCTTCGTCCGCACGACGCGGGCGATCGGGTCCATCGACGTTTTCGAAATGTCGGCAATTTGAAATTTCGTCGGGTCCATTTTATTCGCGGCGCCCATGCTGGAGATGATCGGGATTTTCCGCTCGAGACACTGTTTGATGAGATGGATTTTATATGAAATCGTATCCGACGCGTCGACCACGTAATCAAGCGGGTATTCGAACAGCTTCTCGTACGTCTCCTCGGTATAGAACATCCGCAGCGAGATTGCCTCGCAATCGGGGTTGATCAGCTTGATTCGTTCGCGCATGAGATCGGCTTTCGGCTGGCCGACCGTCGTCGTGAGCGCGTGAATCTGCCGATTAATGTTCGTGATATCGACCACGTCTTTGTCGATCAGAATGACCCTCCCCACGCCGGTGCGCGCAAGCGCCTCCGCGGCAATGGAGCCTACGCCTCCGATGCCGAGTACCGCCACGGTGCTTCGCTTCATAATCTCAAGCCCCTCGGGCCCGATTGCAAGCTCCGTCCGGGAAAATTGATGCAGCATGTCTTGTGCCTCCTTTGTCGGCTAGTTTCTTATCACGGGAAAAGAGAGCGGCCCGGCCGCTGTTGCCTGGCCGAACCGCCTTCGCGAATTAGGATTGAGCTGTCGGCGCGGCTCCCGCTGCCGCTGGCTCCGCTTGCTTAGTTGGCTTCGGCAACGTACGGATGTGAAGCTGCTGCAACTGCGAAATATCGACTTCCGACGGCGCATCGGTCAGCAGATCGGTCGCGCTTGCCGTTTTCGGGAATGCGATCGTCTCGCGCAGGTTCGTGCGGCCGGACATCAGCATGACCAGACGGTCGAAGCCGAACGCGATGCCGCCGTGCGGAGGCGTTCCGTAATCGAACGCATCCAACAGGAAGCCGAATTTCTCGTACGCCTCTTCCAGGGAGAAGCCAAGCGCCTTGAACATTTTCTCCTGTACGTCGCGCTTGAAGATCCGCATCGAACCGCCGCCCACTTCGTAGCCGTTCAGGACAAGGTCATACGCTTGCGCGCGGATCTGGCCCGGATCGGATTCGAACAGGTGCAGATCGTCTTCGTTCGGACGCGTGAACGGATGGTGTTCGGCGACGTAACGTTTCGCTTCTTCGTCCCATCCGAGCAGCGGGAAGTCAACGACCCAAGCGAATTTGAACGCGGATTCGTCGATCAGGCCGAGCTCCTTGCCGATCTTCAGGCGCAGGTTGCCGAGCACGTCGGCGACAACTTTCTTCTTATCCGCGGAGAACAGGAGCAAGTCGCCTTCCTCGACGCCGAGCTTCTCGGTCAGCGCCGCGATTTCTTCCGGCTTGAAGAACTTCACGATCGGTCCGCGCCACTCGCCTTCCTTTACCGTGACCCAGGCTAAGCCCTTGCCGCCGTAACGCGCCGCGAACGGCTGCAGGTCGTCAAGTTCCTTGCGGCTCCAGCTTGCGCAGCCTTTCGCGTTAAGCGCCTTCACGACGCCGCCGCCGGCTGCAATGGATGCGAACACCTTCACTTCGCTCTGGCGAACAATGTCCGTAATGTCTTCCATCTCCAGGCCGAAACGGAGATCCGGCTTGTCGGAGCCGTATTTGTTCATCGCATCCGCGTACGTGATACGTTGGAACGGAGTCGGAATGTCCACGTTGTTCGTCTCGCGGAACAAACGCGCGACGAGCTGTTCCATCAGCTCAAGCAGCTGATCCTGAGACAGGAAGCTGGTCTCGATGTCGACTTGCGTGAACTCTGGCTGACGATCGGCGCGAAGGTCTTCGTCGCGGAAGCAGCGGGCGATTTGATAGTAGCGCTCAAGTCCGCTAACCATCAACAGCTGTTTGAAAATTTGCGGCGATTGCGGCAGCGCGAAAAACTCGCCCGGATGAACCCGGCTTGGCACCAAATAATCGCGCGCGCCTTCCGGCGTGCTCTTCGTCAGGATCGGCGTCTCGACATCGATAAAGCCTTCGCCGTCAAGGAAATCGCGGAACACTTTGGCCGCCTTCGAGCGCAGCATGAGCGTTTTCTGCATTTCCGGACGACGCAGGTCCAGGTAGCGGTACTTCAAACGAAGCGACTCGTCGACTTCAACGCCGTCTTCGATCGGGAACGGAGGCGTCTTCGCCGCGTTCATGATTTCGATTTCGGTGACGCGCACTTCAATCTCGCCTGTAGCGAGGTTGGCATTCACCGTCTCGGCGTCGCGTTCTACTACCGTTCCGCGCACTGCGAGAACATATTCATTACGCGCGCGATCGGCAATGGCCAGCGCGTCGCCCGAGAAATCCGGGTTAAAGACGATTTGGATAATGCCGGTCCGGTCGCGAAGATCGATGAAGAGTACCCCGCCAAGGTCGCGGCGGCGCTGCACCCAACCGTTCAATGATACCGTCTGGCCCACTTGGGCTTTCGAAAGCGTTCCGCATGCATGCGTTTTAAGCATCATAAAGCTTCGACTCCTTTAGCATTCTTTAGAATGGGTACTGCCTATTTCAACAATGCGTCCGCCAAGTCGTTGATCGGAACGAAGCGTTGCTGACCTGTTGCCATTTCTTTCAACGCAATCTCGCCGCGCGCAAGCTCATCGTCGCCGAGTATCGCGGTGAATCGGGCTTGCAGCCGATCGGCCGATTTCATTTGTGCTTTCATCTTGCGTCCTTGATAATCGCGTTCCGCCGATACGCCCCGGGAGCGAAGCGCGTGAAGGATGCGCGTCATTTCCTGCTCTGCCGATTCGCCAAGCGCAACCATATATACATCGATCGCGTGCAAGTTCGGCAGCTCGACCTTCTGGTTCTCGAGCAGCATGACGGTGCGCTCCAAGCCAAGTCCGAGTCCGACGCCCGGCTGATCCGGTCCGCCGATCTCCGCGACGAGCCCGTTGTACCGGCCGCCGCCGCCGATCGTATCGATCGCGCCAATGCCTTCGCACTTGTACTCGAACGCCGTCAGCGTATAGTAGTCAAGTCCGCGAACGAGCCTGGGGTTGACTCGAAACGGAACCTCCATCGCAATCAGGTGGCGCTGCAGCGCGTCAAAATGCTGCTGACAGTAATCGTCCAGGCTGTCCAAAATAGACGGCGCATCTTCGAAGTGTTTCTGATCGTGCTTGCAATCAAGCACCCGAAGCGGATTGCGGTCGATGCGCGATTGGCAGTCCTTGCACAGCAGCTCGCGCTTCGGATTCAGGAACTCCAGGAGACGCGCGCGGAAAGCGGCGCGTACTTCCGGCGTGCCGACCGAGTTAATCTCGACGGTCACTCCGGTCAGGCCGACTTCCTTATAGAACGTGTGCCCGAGCGCGATTACTTCCGCATCCAACGCCGGATCGACGGCGCCGAGCGCCTCGATACCGAATTGATGGAACTGGCGGTAACGGCCGGCCTGCTGCCGCTCATACCGGAACATCGGTCCGATGTAGTACAGCTTCATTAAGTCCGGCTCGCCGTACAACTTGTTCTCCACGTATGCCCGTACGGCGCCGGCCGTTCCTTCCGGCCGAAGCGTCAAGCTGCGATCGCCGCGATCCGTGAACGTGTACATTTCCTTCTCGACAATGTCGGTTGTCTCGCCGACGCCGCGTTGGAACAACTCGGTCGATTCGAACATCGGCGTGCGAATTTCGCGGAAGTTGTAGCGCCGGCAAATCTCTCTCGCTTTACTTTCGACGAACTGCCATTTCTCGACTGAACCCGGCAGAAAATCCTGCGTGCCCGGCGGTTTTTGAAAGCTCATCGCAACCCCTCCTTCTGCATGTTGAACATCCCGCGCTATTGTGGTCGTTGACCGTCCGCGCTTCGTTAGGTATCAAAAAAAGCCCTCGCCCCGTCTGAAAATCAGACATAGGGACGAGAGCTCGATTGAATCGCTGCTACCGTGGTACCACCCACATTCCGAATCGGCGAGAAACTCGGCCGTTCGCTTGAATCGGTTAACGCCCGACTACGCACATCGGCTAATGGGCGGCCCTGTTGGCAGCCGTTCACCGATTGTCCTCCGGAAAGTCTGTTCGTTCGCGCACGCTAAGGATTCTTGCAGCCTGGGAATCCCTCTCTGTGTAGTTGACATCGAACGACGCGGTTCCATCGCTGGATCGACAATATATAACTCGTATTGTATCGGCGGCCATGCCGCCTGTCAAGGGTTTACATTCGGATTAGATACGAATCTCTCTCACATTATAGCCCAAGCAGGGGCATGCTATAACAAGAACTCGCAGCGAGTGTATGCGAAGACGCCTCTATAGACAGAAAAAAACCTGCAGCAGCGCCGCAGGTCCAAAGTATTTGTATTCAAAAAAGGGGGTCGAGTTCTATTATAGACAGGTCATGTTAAAGCCATATTGAAAATTAATTACAGGAAGATTACAAAAATTGAAGCGTTTACGCCGATTGGCTTGCGTGAAAAATCGGAGATTTTGCATGCAGCATTCGACGAGCTTCTTCGAGTGATTGGTTTGCGGGCCATCGGAGATGGCTTGCAGCATGAAGCCTACGTCAAGTCAATTGGATTGTCGCCTACGCAAAACAAGCGGACAACAACGACGAACGGTTTGCGATCAAAATCACTCCCACGCAAACACTCGTCGAGCTGCCCGCCCGCTCTACCACGATCCGTTCTCGCCGCGTCTTGGAGCTACGCCCCCGACCGCCCACTCCGAGGCTGCTTCGATATCTTCCTCGAGCTCGGAGAAAATGAGCGCTTCCCGCCGGTCCGGCTGGAGCAGTCGTCTGCCCGATCGCTCGATGCCTTGTTCTTTTCGAGATTGGTGCATAGCCGCGCGAACCCCTTCCACGTCATGATCGCTGCCGCAAGGCAGGCGTACGTGTCTAGTGTTGCCCGATCGGCCATTCCTAATCCTTTCATCCGACCTATGCCCGGCTGTCGATTATTAGCGTGACAGGTCCGTCGTTAACGAGCGATACGTCCATCATCGCGCCGAAACGCCCCGTCGCGAGCCTAATGCCCATCGCGCGCAGCATCGCATTGAACGCTTCGTACAGAGGTTCAGCCTGCTCCGGACGTGCGGCCGCCATGAAATTGGGCCGCTTGCCTTTCTTACAGTCGCCGTACAGCGTAAATTGCGACACGGACAAAATAGAGCCACCGGCGTCTTGAACCGAACCGTTCATCTTCCCGTTCTCGTCTTCAAAAATGCGAAGACCGGCGATTTTCTCGGCCATCCACTTCGCATCGGCCTCGGTATCCTCGTGCGTAACGCCGACCAGCAGCACCAAGCCGCTTTCGATCGCGCCCACGACTTCGCCAGCTACCGTAACGGAAGCGGCTTTACTGCGTTGTACGACCACTTTCATCTATCGTTAAACCTCGCTTTGCTCCTACTGCATGATGCGTTGTACCGTATAAACGTCTTTGACCCGTTTGATTCGCTCCACAACCGCGTTCAAATGCTCGATATTGCGAATAAGGATCGTCATATGGATCAAAGCTAGCTTGTTCTTGTCGGAACGCCCCGTAACCGCGGCAATATTCGTCTTGATCTCGTTGACCGCCTGAAGAACCTCGTTCAGCAAGCCATTGCGGTTATAGCCGGTAATCTCGATGTCGACGCTATAATTCGCTTCGACGGACTGCTCCCATTCCACTTCGATAACTCGTGCCGCTTCTTCGCCCTCGGTCTCCGCCTGGATGTTCTGGCAGTCGACCCGGTGCACGGAGACGCCGCGTCCGCGCGTAATATAGCCGACGATCTCATCTCCCGGAACCGGATTGCAGCAGCGCGCGAACCGAACGAGCAGATTATCGACGCCTTTGACCGATACGCCCAACGTCGGACGGGTTTTGCGAAGGGCCGGCGCGGTCTTCACTTCCCGCTTCTCCGTCGTCAGCTCGAGTTGGTTCGCTTCCTCGGCCTCTTTGCGCATCTTCTCCGTCAGCTTGGTCACGATCTGAGCAGCCGTAATGCCTCCGAAACCAATCGCGGAGAGCATATCGTCGATATCGTTAAACGTGAATTTGTTCGCCGCTTCCAGCAGCTTGTCATCCGCCATGAAAGCCGGCGCTTCCAGCCCGATTCGCTTCAGCTCGCGCTCGAGCATTTCGCGGCCTTTGGCCACGTTCTCTTCGCGTTTCTCTTTCTTGAACCATTGCTTGATCTTGCTGCGGGCATGCGAGGATTGCGCGATCTTGATCCAATCCTGGCTAGGTCCGTACGAATGCTTGGACGTGAGTATCTCCACGATATCGCCGGTCTTGAGCTTATGGTCTAACGGCACGATGCGGCCGTTGACCTTAGCGCCGATCGTCCGGTTGCCGACCTCGGTATGAATGCGGTATGCGAAATCGAGCGGCACCGATCCGGCGGGCAGTTCGAATACTTCGCCTTTCGGCGTGAACACGAAGACGAGATCGGAGAAGAAGTCCATCTTCAGCGATTGGACGAATTCGGAGGCGTCGCTCGCTTCGTGCTGCAGCTCGATAATTTCGCGGAACAGCGTCATTTTGTCCTCGAAATTGTTGCCCGGCACGACGGCGCCTTCTTTGTACGCCCAATGCGCCGCGATCCCGTATTCGCTCGTCCGGTGCATGTCCCACGTCCGAATTTGCACCTCGGTCGGCTCCCCTGTCGGTCCGATGACCGTCGTATGCAGCGACTGGTACATGTTCGCCTTCGGCATCGCGATATAATCCTTGAATCGGCCCGGCATCGGTTTCCACAGGGTATGGATGATCCCGAGGGTCGCGTAGCAGTCCTTGATATTGTCCACGATGATCCGGATCGCCAACAGGTCGTAAATCTCGGTAAATTGCTTGTTCCGGTCGTTCATTTTTTTGAAAATACTGTAGATATGCTTCGGCCGTCCGGAAATATCGCCTTCGATGCCCATTTCCTCAAGCTTCTCCGTGATCCGCCCGATGACGTCGCTGATGTACTGCTCGCGTTCGACGCGCTTCTTCTTCATCAGGTTCGCGATCCGGTAATACTGCTGCGGATTCAGATAACGAAGCGCAATATCCTCCATTTCCCACTTGATGGCGGAAATACCGAGGCGATGCGCGATCGGGCAGAAAATTTCGAGCGTCTCGTAGGCGATGCGGCGCTGCGCTTCTTCGGACTGGTATTTAAGCGTTCGCATATTATGAAGCCGGTCGGCCAATTTAATTAAAATAACGCGGATGTCCTGCGCCATCGCCAGGAACATCTTGCGATAGTTCTCGTTCTGCTGCTCTTCCTTGGAACGGAACTGGATTTTCTCCAATTTCGTCAAGCCGTCGACAATCATCGCGACCGTCTCGCCGAAACGTTCCCGTACTTCCGCCAGCGGAACCGTCGTGTCTTCGACAACGTCGTGCAGCAACGCGGCAATGATCGACAATACATCCATTTGCATATTAACAAGCACTTCGGCTACGGCAACGGGATGCAAAATATAGGGCTCTCCCGATTTGCGAACTTGGCCGTGATGCGCCGCTTCGGCAAATTCGTAAGCCTCTTTAATGCGCGAAATATCTTGTTCCTTCAGATATGTCGACGCCTTTTCAAGTAATTGCTCTATGCCCATGAAACGTCCCTTTCGGATCCTGTCAAACCAACGCTTCGTCATGGTCGAAAAAACGCGGCCGCAGTTCGTATTTCTCCTATTATGCCCTCACAGGCCGCATGGCGTCAACTGCAACGCCCTTCGCTGTCGACAAAGCAAAGCGGGGGCGCGCCCCCTCATCCGTCTAGGAATGCGAGCCAATCGAAACCTAAAATTCGACACCTTATAACAATACGCGACACTGTGACGGTTCTCCCAATAAAAGAAGCCGCACAACCTCGAAGGTTGTGCGGCTCCAACGCGATTATCTTAGTAAGTAACGAGCGAGAATGTATCGATGCCATCCAGCTTGGTG
Organism: Paenibacillus methanolicus; assembly: GCF_008124765.1. Lineage (GTDB taxonomy): Bacteria > Bacillota > Bacilli > Paenibacillales > Paenibacillaceae > Paenibacillus_Z > Paenibacillus_Z methanolicus. The sequence goes on from NZ_VNHS01000006.1 coordinate 93,548, forward strand.
CGACCGTCCAAGTACGATAGCTCGATCAGGAATGCCGAACCGATGACCTCGCCGCCCAGTTGACGAATCAGATTGATCGTCGTCGCGATCGTCCCGCCCGTCGCGAGCAAGTCGTCCGCGATCAGAACGCGTTGTCCCGGTTTGATCGCATCCTTGTGAATCGCCAGTTTGTCTTTGCCGTACTCGAGATCATAGCTCGCTTCTACCACTTCTCCCGGAAGCTTGCCGCTCTTGCGAATCGGCACGAAGCCGACGCCGAGCGCGACCGCGAGCGGGGCGCCGACGATGAAGCCGCGCGCTTCCGGCCCCGCGATCAAATCGATGCCCTTGTCCGCAACCGCTTGACGGAGCGATTCGATAGCCGCTTTGTACACCTCGCCGTTGTTCGTCAGCGTCGTAATATCCTTGAAACGGATGCCGGGCTGAGGAAAATCGGGGATGACGCGAATATAGTCTTTGAAATTCATGGTACTGACACTCCTTCTTGTAGTTGACTCGAATTGGTTTGATGAATGATGGATGAGTTCTGCTCTCTGCGCGTTGCCAGCCACTCGGCGAATTGCAAGGTCTTGGCGAATCGTATCGCGCCCTGCTCCGCGTCCGCTTGCCTTTTCTTATACGACGGCGCTTCCGCCAAATCCCGCTTCGAAGACGGGGTCAAGAGCCGGATCTTACCGCCCGCGAACGCGATCAGCTCGAGCTCCTCGAATACCCGGAGCATAAAGCGGATCGTATCCTCCGGCCAGCCAAGCATCACGGATAACCGTTCTCTCACGCCCTCTTCGGGCAGATCGCCCATGCGGCGAAGCGTCTGATAAAGTTTCGCAAAATGTTCCCGGCCCGGATGAAACGAACGATTGCCGGTTTGAACGCGATCATTCGTATTGGGCTGACTATATAAAGCATACACGCTTTCGATCGTAACGCAACCGCGAATTGCTTCTTCGATCGCGGATGCCGAAGGCGGCGTACCCAGCAGAACGAGCGTTTCATAATGATCCTCCGGCTCAGCCGGCCAATCCGCATGGGTAACGAACCGAGTCGCTTCTCGATACGGCGAGCTTGCCGCGGCTTCTTCCGCGGCCTTCTTCCACGCCTCCGACGGGACGACGACACACGTACTAGCATGGCCGATTCTCGCCTCCGCCATGAGTTTCCGGAATCCTTGCATCGGGGACGGCTCGGAGCGGTAATCGAACAGTTGCACGTGTTCGACGCACATATCTTGAATCATAAACTGCGCTTTCCGCTGTCCGTTCCATTCGTTCGCGGCCAGCTCTCCCACCAGTCGAATTCGCGCGCCGTCAGAGAGGCGATCCGCCATCGGCCCATGGCCGAAACCGATCGCATCGAGCAGCTTCTTGCTGCCTGCCAGCGCAAGTTTCAGATGTTTGCGGTCCTTGCCCATGACCCGCCGGTCGGCGATGACCGCCTCCTCCAGAAGAAGGCGCGGCGAACGATTCTCAACCCCGAAAGGTTCCAACACCGACAACTGGTCTAGGATATCAAGCGTCGCCTCCTCGATATGGCAAGTCAAGTCGATCGTCGTCTTGGGTACCCAGTCATCGGGCGTCAGCCATTCGTCAGCCAGACGGCCGAGCCGTTCCTCGAACGAATCAAGCTGGTCGCGATGAAGACTCATACCGGCTGCAGCCTGATGGCCGCCGTAATGGTCGAGTAGATCGTCGCATGCCGTTAGCGCCGCATGCAGATCATATCCGTCAATCGAGCGGGCCGACCCTTTGCACATGCCCGTATCCGCATCGATGCCGAGCACAAGCGTCGGCTTGTAATAACGCTCGATGAATTTGGAGGCCACGATGCCGACAACGCCCGCGTTCCAACCTTCTCCGGCAAGGACGATCACGTTCGGATCGGCTTTCCCCGCTTCGCGCGCCGCGCGTAGCTTGGCTTCCCACAACAGGTTAGCTTCGGCGACGATACTCTCCACGACCTGTTGACGTTCCTTATTGAGCACGTCGAGCTCATGGGCAAGTCCCGCCGCGGCCTCATCATCGCTAGCCGTCAGCAGCTCGACCGCCGCATTGGCATGCGCCAGTCGGCCTGCCGCGTTGATGCGCGGCGCCATGCCGAAGGCAACGTTCGTAGACGTCACCTGCGCGGCGTCGATCGACGCCACCTCCATTAACGCGCGAAACCCGGGCTTGTCCGTCTGCCGAAGCCGCTCGATGCCGTGCTTGACCAGTACCCGATTCTCGTCAGTCAGCGGCATCAAGTCCGCAATCGTGCCTAACGCGACGACATCGGTCCATTCCATCGGCGGTCGGCCGAGCACCGCTTGCGCCAACTTGAAAGCGACGCCAACGCCGGCTAGTCCCTTGAAGGGATACGAACAATCCGCTTGCTTCGGATTAACCAATGCATACGCCTCCGGCAGCGTCTCGGGCGGCTCGTGATGATCCGTGACGACGACATCAATGCCGAGCGAGTTCGCATGGGCGATCTGATGAACGGCGCTTATCCCCGTATCGACCGTCACGATCAACGTAACGCCCGCTTCATGCGCCGCATCGATCGCTTTTTCGTTGAGTCCATAACCCTCAATCGTCCGATGGGGTATATAGTGGTCGAAATTCAACCCAAGCGAGCGGAATAAGTAAATCATAAGCGTCGTCGACGAGACGCCATCCGCGTCATAATCGCCATAAATGCGAGCGCGTTCTCCTTTCTCGACCGCCTGGCGGATCCGCGCGCTCGCCTTGTCCATATCCTTCAATTTATACGGGTCGTGCAAACATTCTTCCCCGCCGTATAGAAACGTTCGCGCCGTCTCCTCGTCGCCCGCCCCGCGCTGAACGAGCAGCTTCGCGACCAAGGGCGGAAGCTTTAGCCCCGATGCAAGCGCCTCGGCTTGCCGTTCTTCCTCCGGGCTCAGCACGGAGAGCTTCCAGCGAGTCTTTGACCGTATCAAAAGACGCATCTTCCTTCCTCGTATATACTCCCAACAAAAACAAACCGCCGCTGCTATTGCAGCAGCGTCGGCATATGTTCCTGATTCGGATCGTGGTTTGATTTGTAAGGGTAGCCCGGATCGTAAGGCTCGACATGTACGTTCACATCGGTGACATGACCGAAACGCTTCATCAAGAAATATTTGACCCGTTTGGCGACTTCATTGCCTTCGAGCACCGTTATTCTCGGGTTGACGCTAATAACGAGATCAACGACGACGTAGTGGCCATGCTCTCTGGCACGCAGCTCCTCGACCGTTACCACGCCTTCAATCCGTTGAACGGCAGCCTTGAATTCATGAATATCCGCCGGTTGTTCTTCGCTATAACTGCTTCTTATCACCGAAGCGGTCGCGATCCGATAACTGCTCGAGAACACGATAACGACAATGATCAGCGATGAGGCCGGGTCGAAATAATACAGTACCGGAAGCTTCAGCGGTTCTCCCAGCGCGGCAGCGCCGGTGCCGACGAAGGCGGCAAGCGAAGCATACAAATCCATCCGACGCTCCTTGCCGGAGAAGAACAATTCCTTCAGCAGGAAAGCCGCGATGACCGTGACGACTGCCGGCCAGCCCGGACCCTCGTCGACGCCGTCGGCAATCGATTTGATCGCCGAGATGCCGACCTCAAGTCCTACAATCATAAGCATAATCGATACAATGACGCCCGTAAAGGCTTCAATTCGGCCTTTGACCGATTTGAGCCCGGGATCCGCCGCGCCTTGCCGTCTTCGGCGAAGGGCCGTCAGCGTTACGAAGGCACCCGCCGCGTCCGATGCGCTCCGGCAGGCATCGGCGAGCAGCGCCTTGCTGCCCATCATGCCGACGCCAGCTTTCACGACCGCAATCCCGGCATTGCCGAGCAAATTCAACCACGCGGCGGATTCCGCTTTCGCATATCGTTCATTCGGTGTCATGAAACCCAATCTCCCCCTGAATTCCCCGGTTCAGCTAGGGGTAATACGCGAGAACGCCATTACGCCATGCTGGCCGCGAACCTGTCCGGCGATCAAGAGGCTGCGGGAGTCTTGGCGGCAGCCTTCGGCTTCTCGCCTTTCTTCAGCAGCAGCCAGAACGGGCTCGCGATGAAAATCGACGAGTATGCACCGCAGACCAAGCCGAACAAAATCGCCAATGAGAACATTTTAATCGATTCGCTGCCGAAAATAAACAAGCAGGCCGCCGCGACGACAACGGTCAGGACGGTATTGATCGATCGGGTCAGCGTCTGCCAGATGCTGTCGTTGACGACTTTGCCCAAATCGGCGTGCGATTTGACCTTCGAGAACCGCATATTCTCGCGGATCCGATCGAAGATTACGACCGTGTCGTTGATCGAGTAGCCGATGATCGTCAGAATCGCCACGATGAACGGCAGGTTGACCTGAAGCCGGAAAATCGAGAACAAGCTGATGACGATAAACGCGTCGTGAAGGAGCGCAACGACGGCCGCGATCGCAAACCGCCATTCGAATCGGATGCTGACGTAAATGATGATCCCGATGCTGGCGATCAGCACCGCTTTCAAGGCGTTGTACTGAAGTTCGCGCGCCATCTCGACGTCGACGGTATTGACCTCGAAAGAGGCTTCCTTGTCGAACTTCTCGGTGAAACCGGTGCGCAGCGCCTTTTCCTGCGCGTCCGTCAATATCTCGTCGAACCGCATCGTGACCCGCGTTGCGCTGATGGTAAGGTGCGGATCATGGAGACCGCTATCCTTGAAATACGCTTCCATCTCTTCTTTCTTCGCGCTAAGATCCGATTTGACGACGACGTCGACATTCGAACCCGCGCTGAAATCAACGCCATAATTCAGTCCCATCGCCGCGAGCACGATGATGCCTAGAATCGTGATCGCGATGGAGAAGATAAAGAAAAACTTGCTCTTCTCGATGAAGCTAAACGAGCGGTTATTCTCGCCAAAGTAATTAAAGCGCACGGATTTCACTCTCCTTCACGCCAAGTAAAGTCGGTTTCTTAATAATGTTGCTGCGAATAAGGAGAGAAAGAATGAAACGCGAGAAGAAGACGTTCGTAAGTATACTGACGACCTCTGTCAAAAGCAGCACGACCGCGAACCCTTTGACCGCGCCCGTACCGATGAAGAACATGACGAGCGCCGCGATAATGGTCGTGACGTGCGCATCGATGATCGTCAAGAACGAACGCTTCGAACCGGCGCGGTGAGCGGACAGTATGCTCTTGCCGCTGCGAATCTCTTCCTTGATCCGCTCGGCCATGATGATGTTTGCGTCGACAGCCATTCCGATCCCCAGAATAAACGCGGCAATGCCCGGCAAAGTCAGCGTCGCGTTTATCAGCTTGAACCCAAGCAATAGCAGCCAGATGAACGAAATGATCGTGAAGCTGGCGACAAGCCCCGGAATGCGGTAGAACACGATCATGAAGATTAAGATCAACACGGTCCCGAGCCCGCCGGCGAAGAGCGTTTGTTGCAATGACAGCTTGCCAAGCGAAGCGCCGACGCTTTGCGTATATTTCTCCGTCAGCTTGAGCGGAAGCGCGCCCAGGTTGATTTTATCGGCCAAATCCTTTGCTTCCTCGCGCGTGAAGTTGCCCGTGATTACCGCCTCGTCGCTGTTGATCGTTTGCGAGACGGCGGGAGCGGAGATTTCTTCCTCGTCCATATAGATGGCCAGCTGGTTCTTCCCTGCCGGCAGCGCCGCGATCGCTTTCGTTACCTCGCCGAATTTGGACGAGCTTTTCAATTTGATCGTAATTTCGTAGCCGCCGAGCGTCGTCATCCGATAGCCCGCGCCGCCTTCCACGAAATCCGTACCCGTCAGTTCGGTTTTGCAATAGCTTGTCCCTTCCGCGCAGCCCACCATGCTGCGGAACGTAAGGGTGGATGGCGTTTTCAAAATTTCCCGCACGTGCGCCTCGTCGGTGACGCCCGCGATTCGAACTCGAATGCGGTTTGCGCCCTCAGGCGTAATTTCCGGTTCCGCGACGCCGGTCTTGTTCGCGCGGCGTTCGAGGCTTTTCGCCGTCTCGCGCAGCGAATCCTGCGTGACTTTTCCGCCTTCGTTCAGCGGCTGCGCTTCGTACAAAATTTCGAAGCCGCCTTTCAGATCGAGGCCGAGGTTCACCTGTTTGACGAGCCATGGGCTCGTCGCCGCCACCACGCCGATCGTAAGCACGACGGTGAGCACTAATGCTAGCAGACGGTTCATAATGCCTGTGTTCCCCCTCTAAATGTAGTGAATCGTCCGGCTTTGCCGCACGATTCTAACCGCGATTGCAAACAGACGCGCTTTCCACATACGTCTGCCGCCGCCATTTCATCATTTATTATAGCCCTGCAGGAAAATCGAGTCAAAAAAAGAGCCCCATCGGTTAGAAATGGGTCCCCTTATACGCGCTTATCGTCAGAAAATTCATGAATTTGGTCACCTTGAGCGATAAGATATCGTTCACGACCTGATGCATGGCCGGCTCTCCGGTCTTCGCATACTTCTCGCTGATGCACTCCCAAATCTCTTTCCCCGTCACATGTTCGTAGCCGATCATCCGAAATTCGGCCGCTTTGCTCTCGCACAGCGATTCGATGGAATGAACCCACTCTTCTTCCGTCATTGCAATGCCCCCTGCCTTTTGCCTCTTGTCTGTTCATTCGTCAACGCTCCAACATATTCCTGCCATTTTCGCGAAAAGGCTACAGCGCAATTTTCGAAGACATGGAATCGGACATCCCCCGCATAGTTTAGAACACATGGAGATGTTCGCAAAGCGAGGGAATCGATGTGACGAAGCAAACTTTTATCAAGGGCGCGCTTATTCTGCTGGTGGCCGGCGTATTAAACCGCATACTCGGCTTTGTTCCGCGCATAGCCTTGCCCCGGATTATCGGCGCGGAAGGCGTGGGACTTTACCAGCTCGTGTATCCGTTCCTAATCGTGATGCTAACGGTCATTACGGGCGGCATACCGCTTGCCGTCGCCAAGTGGATCGCGGAAGCGGAATCCAAGGGGGACGCGCGGCGCGTCAAGCAAATCTTCCGCGCGGCGATGGCGCTCTCCGTCCTGCTCGCGCTCGGCTTGACCGTTGTATTCGCGCTGCTCATTCCTTGGATATCCACCAACCTGATGACCGATTCCCGCGTGTATCGCACGCTGCAGGTCACAACGCCGCTGCTGCTGATCATCGGCGTAGGGTCTGTGTACCGAGGCTACTTTCAAGGCAAGCAGAACATGATACCGACCGCGGTCTCGCAGACGGTCGAGACGATCATTCGCATTATCGGATCGCTGCTGTTCGCCAGTTGGCTCCTACCGTACGGCATCGAATGGGGCGCTGCAGGCGCCATGCTGGGCGTTGTCGCAGGCGAGATTGCCGCGCTTGCGGTCCTGCTGTGGAATTACAAGGACAAACGAGCCCAGGATAAAGACGCTCCGCAAGAGGCAATCGAACTCGAAACAGGCGTCGTGACGGCACCCTCGGTCAAAACTGCGCCAGCATCGCGAAAACTGCTTAAGCGTCAACCGATCTTGCGCCGGTTGATTGGACTGTCCGTCCCGGTCACGGCAAGCAAATTGATCGGGTCATTCTCCTATTTGTTCGAATCGATCCTGACGGCCCGTGCGCTTGCGGCCGCCGGCCTGCTTGCGGCGGAAGCGACGGCGCTCTACGGCGCGCTGCAAGGGATGATCATTCCGATCTTGCTGCTGCCCACCGCGCTCACCTATTCCTTGGCCGTCTCGCTCGTCCCCAATTTGTCGGAGGCGGCCGCGAAAGGCGACCGTTCCACGATACATAAGCGTCTTCACCAATCGATGCGTCTGTCGCTTGTTACCGGAGCCCCTTTCATTGTGGTCATGGGCCTTTTCGCGGAGCCGATCTGTCTGCTGCTTTACGATCACGCGGACATTGCGCCCATGCTGAAATGGATGGCGCCAATCGGCCTGTTCATCTATCTGCAGGCTCCGCTGCAAGCCGCGCTTCAGGCGCTTGACAAGCCGGGCACCGCGTTACTGAACACTTTGGTCGGCGCGATCGTCAAGCTGGTTCTGATCGTCGAACTCGCTTCGCAGCCGGAGCTTGGCATTTACGGCGCGTTGATCGCGATTAACGTAAACATCGCCCTCGTGACGATTCTCCACTGGTTCAGCGTAATGCGAGCGGTCGGCTTCAAAATGCAGCTGATCGACTTCGTCAAAGTCGGCGCAGCCATGATCATTATGGGCGCGGCCTCGCTATGGATCATGAACCGACATTTGCTCCCGGCGTCTTGGCATAACCTGCTGCTCGCGTCGATTCTGGGTGGACTGCTGTACATTGGGCTGATGATCAAGATGGGCATCGTGAGCAAGGACGACATTGCGCGGATTCCCGTCCTAGGCAAGTGGTTTCGTCCGCGCACGCATTAATGGCATCGGGTTCGTATGCCTTCGCGCATTAGCTTCCGCTATGTACGCGGACGCCGCATCGGATCGATGAACACCTTTCCTCTGTGGTCGATCGTGCACAGGAACACCTGCTTCGCATCTTGGATCCCCCGCTGCTTCAGCTGCGTGTTGAGCCAGAACCGGTCTTTGCCGATCATCTGAATGTTATCCTCGACGATTTTACCGTCCATGATTAGCGGGACCGGCAACGACTCGAATCGATAGTTTTTCGGGAACGGCTTTGCCAGCGGCGTCTGGGCAATGGTGCCAGGCACGGGCTCGCCCTCATGGTGACCCGTGCTTTTCTTCTTGTCTTTCGGAAAAATGGACAGCTTACCGGTCGTCTCCAGCACGGCGAACTCCACGTCCGCGACGGTCGGCAGCTTGTTCTCCCGCAGTTGCAATAGCAAATCGTCTAGATTGTATCGCTGTTTACGCATCGCATCTCGGTTTAACTTGCCTCGTTCAATCAAGATCGTCGGCTTTCCGTCGAACCATAGCCGCAATTTACGGCTCTTCAGCGTAATGAAAGCCAGAAATACCTGGACGGCGACGAGCACCGCCATTGGCGTAATCCCGTCAATGAACGGGCGGTTCGTATCTTCGATCACGATAACCGCAATCTCCGCGACCATGATGGAGATGACCATGTCGAACACGGACAATTTTCCGATCTCCCGCTTGCCCATCAGTCGTATAACGATAAACACGACAAAGTACATTCCAAAAGTTCGGATTGCGTTGTCCCAAATGTCCAAACTTCAGCGCCTCCTTCGTATTACCGTGCGGCGGCAGGCGAAGCTGAATTCCTTCTATCCGCTGCGTACAGCTATTGTCACCGGAGGGAATTGAGCTAATACGAATGTACCTTTTCGAATTTATGGGAACATCGGGACGCCTGTACTAATTGCGGCAGCTTGGCCATATGGTGTACTAACCGCATTCATTCATGGACTTATGACGAGGAGGAGTTGTACGAATGAAACATGTTGCGAAAGTACGGATTCCATCGCCCATGCTCTCCGGCATCGTGTATGCCGCCGTCTGGCTTGCGCTCGGCGCGCTCTCGCTCTCGCTGCTGCTGCGCTTCGGAAACATGGAAGAGAATCAGCTCGGCCTATACAGCTTGATCGTTCATGGCATTGCCGCGCTCTGCGGCGGGTTTGTGTCGGGCAGACGGTCCGGCAAGCGAGGTTGGTATTACGGAGGCGCGTTAGGATTCGCTTACGGCGTGCTCGTACTTCTCGTAGGCTTCCTGGCCACGAACGCCGGGTTGACGCCCAGCACGCTGACGATGATGGGGATCGCGCTCGGAAGCGGTGCGCTCGGCGGCATATTCGGCGTGAATACAAGTAAATAATAGGTAATCGTCCGGAGTCCTCCTTACATTGTAATCCCCCTGTTCATTTGTGCTATACTAGATCGAGTTGCATCCATGCAATTTCGGTAAATGTTTAGGGGGATTTCATTACGATGGTTTTGTTTCAAAATATGACTACGGTCACGATCTACACGACCTTGACCGTCATTGTGCTGCTCTGGTATGCCGGAAGGACGAATCCGTTTCGAATCGGTGGTCTATTCCTGCGCGAGCTCGCGACTTCTCGCTCTTACTTGGTACATTTCGTCGCGCTGCTCGGCATTTTGTTCCTCAACAAAATCGAATTGACCGTCGAGACCAAATATTTTATCAACACGGCCGATTACACGGGGTTCTTCCAATCGATTGAAGGCAATTTCGTAAGCAACCTTCAACATACGTTCGAGAATCCGATTCTGACCGCCGTCCTTGCTTTCATTTACGTCGTGGTCTTCCAATCGCTGCTCATTACGTCGATCGGCGTCTACACATACAAGGATTCCACCAAGCGGATGTTCTACGCGACCTGCTACGCGATCATGATCAACTATTTGGTCGCCATTCCGTTCTATCTGCTACTGCCGATCAACGAAGTTTGGCACCACGATCCAAGCGTTCGCTTCCTCATGTTGGATGTGTTTCCCACGTTCGAGACGGAGTACCGCGCGCTATCCGGGCTGAACAACTGCTTCCCGAGCCTGCATACGTCGATCTCGGTGACGCTCGCCGTACTGGCTATTCGCTCCGGAATCAAAAGGTGGGCGTGGTTTTGCGGCATTATCGCGGCATGCGTTATTTTCGCGATCTTCTACCTTGGCATTCACTGGCTCATCGACATGTGCGGCGGCTTGCTGCTCGGCCTATTCGCCTCCACCGTGGGACTCCGTTTAAGCAAAGCGACGCTGCGCATGCGGACGCGCCGTATCGGCCGAATTGCCGCTGCACGAACGCTAACGAGAGAAGAAGCCAATTGAAGCGTCTTCATGCATCAAGGCCAGCTCCGGATTGTCGGGGCTGGCTTTTTCGTTAAATAGCCGGGTTCCTTCATTGAAAAAAATAAAAACCCCGGCGCAAAAGGGAGGCCACTGAAGAACTTACGCATTTTTCTTTGACGGCTTGCGTATCACACAAAAAGACATCCATTCCCACCTTTTGGGAATAGATGTCTTCTTTTTTAGGTCAAATACAGCTCCATCATTCGGTAATTCTTAGTCTGTTAACTTTAAGATTCGTTTTAAATTCACGGCGAAAATTGTCATCGCCCCTTGCATTTCCATGCCAAGCAGACCCGAGGATGTCGCAACATCATACCCGTGTCCATGTTTGAGTTCACTGTTCTTCGCTTCAATTTTGTAGCGTTCCTTGGCTTTTTCCTTGAAATACGCTGAATCTTGGAACGCCATTCGCTCGGTGTGCTCATCGGATTTAATACTTACCGAATAGCTTTGCTTTTAGCGCCTTCTTTGTAGCACCCTTCCTTGTGCGGACAATGCTTGCATAGTTCCACATCAAAATAATAGGTGTCCGTTTGGTTTTTGCCGACCCCTTTTTTACCCTGCCGAGCCTTTCGAATGGCCATATGTCCAGCTGGACACACGTACATGCCTGCATCTTTGTTGAATAAAAATTCGTCTTCTTTCTTACGCGCACCTTGCGTGACGAGGGGATTTAGTTTGGCAACAAGTTCAATTTCATTTGTTTTCGTGTACGCAATATTATCTTTTTCGGAATATGCAGTATCCCCAATCACCGTTTTGACCTGCATGCCAGCTGCTTTGCTTTTTTCGATGAGAGCCTGCAATTGCTTGCCATCATTCTTCTCACCCGTTGTAATGACAGCCGCTGTAATAATCCGTTCTTCGGTCATCGCAAGATGAGTCTTGTATCCAAAAAACGCGGAATCCACACTTTTGTGGCCAACGCGCGCATCCGGATCCGTTGCTAGGCGAAGCTGTTCGACGTCATCCGCAACGGTCTCTTTCAGCAGGTTAAGCGGCTCCACAATTTTCGGCACCTGCGCAATGCCACTCTCGTTTTCGATGAAGTTGACGAGTTTTTGGCAGTACGCAATTTCATCTTCGAGTTCGCTCGTTGTATTCTTTGCCGGCATTTTGGCCTTGACCGACTCATCCATGGTGTACACGGCTTTGCGCAATTTACGTGCACGGTCTTGCAGAATTTCTTGAGGCGTTTTCTGGTTGTAGCGTGCTTTTGTATGCGTGGCGTCGACGATGATGGAAGTGCTCTTCAGGATATTTTGCTCGATGGCAAGTTCTACGGTCTTGCCGATGAGCATGTCCAAAAGGTTGATGTCTTTCAACCGTAGCTTGCGAAATTTCGTCAAAGAGCTCGGATCAATGACCGGGTCTTCCGGTGCCATGCCGAGGAAGTATTTGAACGACAGGTCATACTTTGAGCGCTCCACGATGTCGACATCGGATAGTTCAAAAATGGCCTTCAGGAGCAAGTATTTAAACATGCGAATAGGATCAATGGCATTGCGTCCATTTTCCAGGCAATATTTCGTTTCCAGTTCGTCATATATGAAAGAGAAGTCCACCAACTGATTGATTTGACGGAGCATATTATCCTTCGGCACGACGATGTCATACAGTGCCGCATAAGGACTCAAAACTAAGGTTTGTTGTTGCCGAATCATCCGCTCTCACCCGCTCTTTATGATGACTCTATTATAAAGCAAAAAAGGTACAGCCTCTTCAAATTTCTTGAAGGTCTGTACCTTTTCCTACGAGACGGACTTTTTCAGTGGCCCCGCAAAAGGCCGGGGTTCTTGCATGAGTCGATTAAGCTTTCACTTCTTCGACATTCTCTTCCTTCTTCTCCACCGTTTGCGCCGAGCTTGCGCTCGTCACGTTGTTGATCGCGCTACGGTCGAACGTGATTTTGGTCGCATCGTTGACGCGAAGAACGACCACGTCGTCCGTAATTTCGTGAATCGAGCCGTGCATGCCGCCGATCGTGACGATCTTGTCGCCCTTCTTCAGCTGGGACAGCATCGATGTACGTTGTTTCTGTTTGCGCTGCTGCGGGCGAATAAGCAAGAAATAAAAAACCGCGAACATCAGCACGAAAGGTAGAATAGAACCGAGAGCTTCCATGACAAAAATCCTCCTTTAAAATCCTTTATCATTGTCAAACAGGCCGTACTTGGCAAAGAAGGCATCCCGGAAGTCTAGCAGCCGGTCATCCATGATTGCTTGACGTACGTCTCGCATGAGCTGCAATAAGAAGTGCAAATTGTGGTACGTCGTCAGCCGGAGGCCAAACGTCTCGTCGGCTTTGATAAGATGACGGATATACGCTCTCGAATAGTTCTGACACGTATAACACGAGCATTCCGGATCCAACGGACCGAAGTCCTCCGTAAATTTTGCGTTCTTGATCACCAATCGGCCGGAGCTTGTCATGGTTGTCCCATTGCGCGCAATGCGGGTAGGCAATACGCAGTCGAACATGTCGATGCCGCGGATCGATCCTTCGAGCAACGCATCCGGCGAACCGACGCCCATCAGGTATCGCGGTTTGTTGGCCGGAAGCAGCGGGACGGTCACGTCCAGCATGTTGAACATCAGGTCTTTAGGCTCACCTACGCTTAGTCCTCCAATAGCATACCCCGGGAAATCCATGGAAGTCAAATCAGCCGCGCTCTGCTTGCGCAAATCCTCGTACATGCCGCCTTGCACGATCGCGAAGAGCGCTTGATCATGCGGCCTGGCGTGGGAGTTCAAACAGCGCTCTGCCCAACGGGTCGTACGCTCCAGCGACTGCTTCACGTACTTGTGATCAGCCGGGTACGGCGCGCACTCGTCGAAAGCCATCATGATATCCGGACCGAGCGCGTTCTGAATTTCCATCGCCTTCTCCGGCGAAATGAACAGCTTGTCGCCGTTCAGATGGGAACGGAATTCGACGCCCTCTTCCTTGATCTTGCGCATGTTGCTCAAGCTGAACACTTGAAAGCCGCCGCTGTCGGTCAGAATCGGCCGATCCCAGTTCATGAACTTGTGCAAGCCCCCGGCCTGGCGGACAATCTCGTGTCCCGGACGTAGGAACAAATGGTACGTGTTACTCAAAATAATATGCGCGTCCATCTGCTTTAATTCTTCCGGACTCATCGTCTTGACCGTTGCCTGGGTGCCGACCGGCATGAACGTCGGCGTATCGATAATACCGTGCGGCGTATGTACGCGCCCGAGTCTTGCCCCCGACTGCTTGCAAACTTTAATTAATTCGTATTTAATCGCCACTGTGCACTCTTCCATTCCGTTAGTAGATAAACATTGCGTCTCCGAAGCTGAAGAACCGGTATTCCCGTTCAATCGCTTCCTTATAAGCATTCATGACCGCTTCCTTGCCTGCAAGCGCGCTGACGAGCATGACGAGCGTCGATTTCGGCAAGTGGAAGTTCGTTAGCAACGCGTCCACCAGCTTGAATTCATAGCCGGGATAAATGAAGATATCCGTCCATCCGCCGCATGCAACCGGACCTTCCGGGAAACGTCCGGCAACCGTCTCGAGCGTTCTGGCGGAAGTGGTGCCAACGGCCACGATTCGTCCGCCGCGCGCTTGCGTCGCACGCAGCAGCTCGGCCGTCTCCGCGCTCAACTCGTAATATTCGCTGTGCATCTCATGCTCTTCGATCCGCTCTACCGACATCGGACGGAATGTGCCTAGTCCGACATGTAGTGTTACGTAAGCGACATCGATACCGTTGCTGGAAAGTTGTTCCAAGAATGCCGTCGTAAAGTGAAGGCCCGCGGTCGGCGCAGCCGCCGATCCGGCATGCTTGGAGAACACGGTCTGATAGCGTTCGCGATCGGATAGTCTCTCCTTGATGTATGGCGGTAGCGGCATCTCGCCCAGCTGATCGAGAATCTCTTGAAAGATGCCCTCATACCGAAACTCGACTTCGCGCGCGCCCATCTCTCCTTCCCCCGTAACGATGGCCCGCAGCAGCGGCTCGCCGCCGCCGTCATCGCCGAACACGAGCTCCGTGCCGACCTTCAATCGCTTGGCCGGTTTGGCGAGCGTCTCCCAACGGTCTCCGGTCGTCTGCTTCAACAGCAGCAGCTCCGCTTTGGCCCCCGTGTCGGCTTTAGCGCCGAGCAACCTGGCCGGCAGTACCCGGGTATTGTTCAGCACAAGCGTATCGCCAGGCCGAAGCATATTAGCTAAATCCATAAACCCGCCATGACGGGTCGCCCCGCTCGTCTTGTCCAGCATCAACAGGCGTGAAGCCGTTCGATCCGCCAGCGGCGTCTGCGCAATCAAGCGTTCGGGCAATTCAAAATCGAAATCCTGTACATTCATCCGTTAGCTCATTCCTTACCGATCGTTACGTCTTTATAGTAGTATTGCAAAATATATTGATAGTCATACCCGGCTTCCGCCAAACCGCGGGCGCCGTATTGCGATAGGCCTACGCCATGGCCATAGCCGTTGCCGACGAAGCGGAAGGACGGTTCTTTGGTTGCGGCCCGGATTTCGCCTTTGCCATTCAGAATATAGATCTGGCTGACGCCGATCTCCTCCGCTTTGCCTTCTCCGCCTTGCACGATGAAACCCGCGCTGCCCGAAGTCCGCTCCGCCGTGCCGGCCGCTCCCGCGATCGTCATGCGGGACGTCTCGTCGATACGGAAATTCGTGCTCGGCAGGCCGCCGAACGCGGAACGAAACGCGTCGGGATTCCCCACCGTTAGCGCCGAGCCGTTCGCTTTGATTTCCGTCGGTCTTCCGGATGGTCCCGTCTTGCTGATCTCCAGCGTGAGAATCGGACCTTGCACCGCCGTCTTCACTTTGCTCTTGATCGTCGCGAGAAGTTCCGAGGACGTAAACGGTCCGCGCACCCATGACATTTCGTTCGATTGGGTGACTTTCTCCAGCACGACGACGCGCGTCCCGCTATTTACTTGCGAGACCGGCGCAACCGCGTCCTGAACGAGCGGAATCGGCCTTACTTTAACGCCATTGCCTTTGACGCTCATAATCGGCGAACCGGCTGCCGTCTTCTCGTCCGTCGCGGCAAGCAGATCTTCGCGGATGTAACCGTTGACGCCGCTAGGAAGGACGACGCGGTACCATTTGTACAAGCCCTTCTCCGATACTTCGTCCGGGCTCTTCACCGTCTTCAAGTATGGGACGGCGCCGCCCCAAATTTCTTGCGCTTCAGCCGTGTCTCCGCCGGCGCTGGACGAGAAGACGGTCTCGATGAGCTTGCCGCCATACATGGCAACTTCGCCCTTCGTGGCATCGACGGCCTTGATCGTCGCCGGTTTCTCCGCGCTAATCCCGCCGTACGCTTGACTCAGAACCGTATCGACTACATGCGCGACTTGAAATCCGAACCCTTGATACAAGGCGTACGTTCTGGCCGCGACCGCTTGCGCCTTCAACGCTTCGGCGTGCCAGGATGCCGGCATCTCGGCGCCCACGACCGAATATAGGTACTGTTCGAACGGCAGCTCGTTGACGATCGTGAGTTTGCCGTTCAACCCGCTCACTTCGAATTGGCCGCGATAGCTGCGGCCGTATCGCTCGGCGAACTTGATGCCGTTCTCCGAAGCGGTGCTTAACCAAACTTTCGTGCCGCTAGCAGGTACCGCGTACAACGCCTGGGGCGCGTTCGACGCCCCGGTGACGGCATAGTCCTCAAGCATCAGGAGATATGACGATGCCGTATCCGCCGCCGTCAATGCCGCTCCTTCCGGAATCGTTGCGCTAGCCGTCTTCACGGCTGCGAGCCCCGCGCTGTCGGCAGCCGAACCGACCAGCACCGTATAGACGGCAGCCGCGGAACCGGACTGCTTCATCGCCACATAGGCATCTAGGTTCGCGGCGCTGAATGCGGCGGCCGCCGAATTCGCTTCCTCGCGCGAAGCGTATACGCCGGCTTCAAGATGCATCGGGCCCGTTACGGTCGCGGCCGCCTTGCCGGTAATGGACGCCAGCGTGCCGTCGCCCGTCCACTTGGCCGCAGCCGTCTTGGCCGCAGCCGCGGTCGGGTAACTGCCCTCCTGCACTTGATAGACAAGACCGCCCTTGGAAGCGGATGTCAGAAACGGGGAGCCGCCGGCAGCTTTCACGCGCTTGGCGGCAGCAAGCGCCTTCGCGAAATCGGCGCTCTCGAACACGCGCACCTTATAGTCGTCTAGCGTAATTCGCACCGTCTCGCCGGCCTTCGTCGTCAACAGCGGCCGTACGCCCGAAGGCTGACGGACGCCAACTTCGAGTCCCGTTGATGCAGAGAACGTCCCCGTCGTCGTGTTCAGCTTGTATTTGGGCAGATCGATGAAAATCGCAACCCGGATCGTATCCAGCTTCGGCACCGCCCCGTAAGAAGGCCATGCCGTCCATACCGATACCAGCAGCAGCGCGGCCATAAGCGCTACCGCTATGCGCCGCCATGACCGCGGCGGAAACATGCCTCTACTTGGCAACCGCCGCCCGTTCCTTGCTTCGCTTTCCATGAGCCGCTCCTCTCCATGATCTCTTTCTTGAACCGCGCATTTTATGATGAACGATTTTTCAATTCAGATGACGGTTACTACTTGCCGCCTTCTCCGCCAAATTGCTCGGGAATCGGCAAACCAAGATGCACGTAGGCTTGCGGAGTGACGATTCTCCCCCGCGGCGTACGCTGCAGGAACCCGATCTGCATCAAATACGGCTCGTAAACGTCTTCGATCGTTTGGCTTTCTTCCCCGATCGTGGCGGCCAGCGTATCAAGGCCTACAGGCCCACCGCGGTAGCTCGTGATCATGGCGCGAAGCATTTTGTGATCGATCTGGTCCAAGCCGAGCGGATCGACTTGAATCAATTCCAGCGCATATCGGGCAAGATCGTGCGTCACGATGCCGTCTCCCCGTACTTGAGCGAAATCGCGCACCCGCTTCAGCAGCCGGTTGGCGATTCGCGGCGTTCCTCTCGAACGCATGGCGATTTCTCTCGCCGCTTCGCCGATGATATCGACGCCGAGAATCTCGGAGGCGCGGGAGACGATAAACGCCAATTCGTCGACCGTATAGAACTCCAGTCGGCTAACGACGCCGAAACGGTCGCGCAGCGGCGCGGAGAGCAGACCGGCCCTCGTCGTCGCGCCGATAAGCGTAAACGGCGGCAGTTCCAGCCGAACCGACCTGGCGCTTGGCCCTTTGCCGATCATAATATCGAGCGCGAAATCCTCCATCGCCGGATAGAGCACTTCCTCCACCGTCCGGTGAAGCCGATGAATCTCGTCGATGAACAACACGTCGCCCTCTTGCAAATTCGTCAGCAGCGCGGCCAGATCGCCCGGTCGTTCGATGGCAGGACCGCTCGTCGTCCGTAAGCTAACGCCTAGCTCGTTGGCGATTATATTGGAAAGCGTCGTCTTGCCGAGACCCGGCGGGCCGTACAGCAGGACGTGGTCGAGCGCTTCCTTGCGCAGCTTGGCCGCCTCGATGAACACTTTCAAGTTCTCCTTCACTTGCGTCTGGCCGATATATTCGGCCAAATAACGCGGACGCAAGCTAAGCTCCACCGCGGCGTCTTCCATCATCAGGTTGGCGGAGATAATCCGGTCGTCCATGTGCAACTCTCCTTTCCCACTCAACCTTTAAACAGCTGCTGCAGCGCGCGTTTCATTAACGCGTCTACGCTCTCGTCCGCTTGGACCGAGTTCTTCATGGCATGCCATGCGCGGTCCAGCTCCGCCGTCGTATAGCCGAGCGCCGCCAATCCTTCCTTGGCTTCGCGCCAAGCGACGCCGCCCTCGAGCAATTCCGGCGGTATAGAAGGATTATCGAACGCAAGGCCGTCCGCCGTTAGCCCGAAGCCGCCGGTGAGCGCTTCCAGTTTGTCCTTCAAGTCCAAAATCATGCGCTGCGCCGTCTTCTTCCCGATGCCGGGCAGCTTCGTCAGGAACGCGATATTCTCTTGACGGATCGCCGCCGCCACCGCTTCGGGCTTGCCGCCCGCTAGAATACCAAGCGCGACGCGAGGCCCGATGCCGGAAACCTCCAGCAGCTTGCGGAACATATTCTGCTCTTCCCGCGTCTCAAAGCCGAACAGCAGCGTCGCGTCTTCCCGCACGTGATGGTGCGTGTAGACGGTCACCGCCTCGCTTGTCTTCGCGAACGCGTACGGGTTAGGCGTGTAAATCTGATAGCCGATATCGCGAACGTCCACGACGATATATTCGACGTCCCAATGGACGACCCGGCCTTTCACGTAATCTATCATGGCCTGGTCACCTCGTTAATTTTTTGCGATAGAACGGACGAATGGGCATGGCAAATCGCCACCGCCAGCGCATCGGCCACATCGTCGGGCTTCGGAATTTGCGACAGCTTCAGGAACATCCGCACCATCTCCTGCACTTGCCGCTTCTCCGCCTTGCCGTAACCGACGACGGCCTGCTTCACCTGCAGCGGCGTATACTCCGACACCGAAAGTCCGCGCTGAGCCGCGGCCAATATGATGACGCCTCTGGCCTGCCCGACGGAAAAAGCGGTCGTCACGTTCTTGTTAAAGAACAACTTCTCGACCGCAACGGTGTCCGGTTTGTACTTGTCCATCAAAGCGCACGCCGATTCGTACACTTGAAGAAGTCTCGTTTCCTGCGGCGTGTGCGCTTCCGTCTGGATGCAGCCATACTGGACCGGAACGAGTTTGCTGCCGATTTTATCAATGAATCCGAACCCGACAATCGCGATTCCCGGGTCAATGCCTAATACGCGCAACCTGCTCTCTCCTCACGCATGCGTTATCCTCTTGCCCAAATGGCTTCCCCCATTATAGCAAATGTTCGCCTTCATGAGAACACGCTTTCGATATCGGCTAAGCAAGGTGTAACGGCTGCGCCGTCTATTGCGGCGATGCGCGTTTCATTCCGGACATATAGAGGCTGTTGAACAAGTGTGAAACTTATACTTTCCGATAATTCGAAAAGGGAGGGGCTTCGTCCGCCCCTCCCTGCGCGCTTATTCAATAGGTTCGCTTCATGACTTTCTCGCTGCGGTCCGCCGCATAGTCGCTGAACGTGGACAGCACGCTGTTATATTCATCCTTATCCGTGACGCGGATGCCGGCCGTTAATTGATCAAGTTGATCTCGCGGCAGGCTGCTCTCCATGAAATTGACGTCCAGCTGAAAAAAGGTGCGCAATACCTTCTCCTTCTTCGGAGGTCCATCGAACAACGACAACCGGCCGGTTTTGTCCATGCTGAACGTCGCGGTCTTCTTGCAGGCGTCCGACAAATCGTCGATCCGCTCCTCCATGACGACCTGTCCATCGGGCTCAAGCAGCGCCGTCCATTGAGGGTGCCGACGCATTAGCCCCAACACCTGCCGCGACCCCATCGTGCCAAGCGCCTCCCTTTCGTCGCCGCAAAGATAAACCCGCCTCAGCTCTACCGTAAGGTCGCCGGCTTGATTGGATAACATCTCGATCACGCTCCCGCTTTGCAGCCGATCGCCGGCCGTCCCGCGTTGATCAGATTGCGAATCGAACCACGTCTCGGAGTTCGGCAATTCAGTTGCGTAGACATGAACGGCTTGCGAGCTTGAGCTAAAAGCGATAACGGCGACCCATAAGCAGCCCAGCTGCCACGACGGTCTTCCTCTGCGGCGAAGCCGCTTCTTCAACTGCTTCCAGAGGCTAAATTCCATCACCCGGAAAGCACCCCTTTTTACCTTTTTTGCTAGTGTCTCTCCGCAGCTGGGGGAATATGCATGCTTGCGCGCAGAATCAAAACGTCGCGGCAAGAGCCCGCTCGCGCGAGTGGCGGGCAGGCTCTTCATCCGATAGGACTAACGGTTAATCCAAGGAAGACTAGGTCCGGTACGTCTCGGCTGGGAAGCTCGCGGCGCACGGACGGTACGAACCGTCGTCTTTTTGGCCGGTTTGCGGGGAACGACCGTTTTTTTGCCGGCATGCGGCAGCTCGATTTTCAAATCCGGTTCGTCGTCAAACGCGACTTCCTTCTCCCGACCATCGCCGCAGCCGCAGTCGCCGGATTTATCGGCAGCCTCGATCTGCTGCAGGGGAGAAGTTTGACCGTAACCGGAATACCCGTAAGTCGGAACGCCCCAATGACCATAATTCGACACTCCGGCCGTTTCGTGACCATAGCCATAATCGTTCAGGTGCAGCGGACCGCTTCCCGGTCCGTAGCCATAGCCGCCTTGCGGACCGAAGTTGGCCGGTAGCGTCTGCGGCGCCCCTGGGCCGTAACCGTAGCCGCCGTGAGGAGCATGGTGCGCCGGCATCGCCTGCGGCGCGTCGTAGCCGTAACCATAGCCACCCTGCGGGCCGAGGTCCGCCGGTAGCGTCTGCGGCGTTTCATAGCCGTAACCATAGCCGCCTTGCGGGCCAAGATCCGCCGGTAGCGTCTGCGCCGCTTCATAGCCGTAACCATAGCCGCCTTGCGGGCCAAGGTCCGCCGGTAGCGTCTGCGCCGCTTCATGGCCGTAACCATAGCCGCCCTGCGGGCCAAGGTGCGAAGGAAGCGTCTGCGGCGCTTCATATCCGTAACCATAGCCGCCTTGGTGGCCAAGGTCCGCCGGTAGCGTCTGCGCCGCTTCATGGCCGTAACCATAGCCGCCCTGCGGGCCAAGGTGCGCCGGTAGCGTCTGCGGCGCTTCATGGCCGTATCCATAGCCGCCCTGCGGGCCAAGGTGCGAAGGAAGCGTCTGCGGCGCTTCATGGCCGTATCCATAGCCGCCCTGCGGGCCAAGGTGCGCCGGTAGCGTCTGCGCCGCCTCATGGCCGTATCCATAGCCTGCTTGCGGCGCGACGTGCGGCGAAATTTCGGCAGGTTCGTAGCCGAAAGGCCCGATTCCGGCCGGCGTGGCGCCATACCCATATCCCGGGCCGCCATGATCGGATGGGCTTGCGCCATACGGGCTCGGCGGCGTGATCGGCACTGGCGCGCCCCATGGCAGATCATTAGCGCCGCCTACGTGCCCCGGTGGGCAATCGGCTTCCTCGGCAGGACTGAACAGCTCAGGCTGCCCGCCGTAGCCATAGCCCCCTTGCACGGGCTGCGCGACGCCGTAGCCGTGGTGATGCTCATGTTTCGTATGGTGGATCGACTCTGGCAGAGCCGGCATATCGTATAGCGACATGACTTCCGTTGCCGGAATGCCGTATTGTTCGAACAAATCCGTGCTTTTCTCGTATTCGATGTTGATCGAATAGCCCGGCTTCACGACAGGCTTCTCGACGACAACGACAGGCGGCATCTCGACCGGCAGCTCCTCCGCGACGGGCGGCTCTTCGACGACCGGAGGCAGCTCAGCGACAGGCGCTTCCTCGGCTGGCAGTTCCGCGACGGGGGGTTCCTCGGGAATAGGTTCCGGCACGGGCGTCGGCATCGGCGCAGTGTCGACTTTTCCTTCGATTGGCGCCGTATTGGCCTTGCCTTCGATCGGCGCCGTCGATTTTTTGCCTCCCAAGAACGGAATCGACGGCAGTATTTCAGCCGGAAGTTTGCCTACTTTGCCCACCAAGTCCGTCACGCCATGTACGACCGACAGCGGATGAAGCGGATGGTGTCCGTTCCCCCCATGGGAGTGCTCCACGTTCTCCGGCACGACGATCGGCGTGCCCGGCTTAGGCACGTTAACGACTTCGCCGGTCAGCAGCACGTTCGGATTTTTCAGATGCGGATTGGCTTTAATCATGTCGCTCAGCGGAATTCCCCACGCCTTCGACAGCTTCCACAGCGTATCGCCTTGCTTGACGACATGCTGATGCATGACGTCGACTTGCACCGGTTTCCATGTCGGAACCTTCACTTTCGTCCCAACCTCCAGCACGTCGGGGTTCGTAATGCTCGGATTCAGCTTTACGACCTCATCTAGCGAGACGTTGTACTTTTTTGCGATTAAGTACAGGGAGTCACCCTTTTTAACGATATGGATTTTCACTCGACGCTTACCTCCTGACGCATTCTCATACGTTCGCAACAGGCGAGCGCCCGTTGTTTATCCCTACATCCTATGCAGGAGATAGGCAAGTGTCTCCCTATCGGCGCAAAAAAAAATGGAGGCCCGGCCTGATAACAGGCGAACCTCTCATAAGTGTGGTCGATTACGCGCGTTGCAATGAAGGGGTTCAGCAAACGCATTACTCGATGCAACGCCAGCTAGCCTTCGACGATCGGATACGTAAAGCTTGGATAGCTGCCGAGCACGCGAACCTGGCAACCCAGCGCCTCGATCTCTTCAATGGCCGCCGGCAGCAGCACCGAGTCGAGCGACATGTTAATGTCGATAAAGAAATAATACGTTCCAAGTTTCTTCTTCGTTGGGCGCGACTCGATACGGGTGAGATTGATTCGGCGCCAAGCGAATGCGGACAGCACCTGGGAGAGCGCGCCCGGAAAATCCTCCGGCAGCGTCACGAGAATGCTCGTCTTCTGCACGTCCGATTGCCGCTCGGTGAACGGACGGTTGCCGACGAGCAGGAACCTCGTGTAATTGTTGTCGTGATCGGTCACGCCCTGCTCTAGAATATCCAGCCCGTTGTTCCCAGCCGCGATGGTCGTCCCGATCGCCGCCCAACCCTTACCGGGGTTGTCGCGAACGATCCGAACGGCCTCCGCCGTGCTGCTCACGTGCTCCTGTTCCGCGTGAGGCAGATGCTCCCGCAAATACTGCAAGCACTGCGCCATCGCGACCGGGTGGCTGAGTACCTTCACGATACGCCCGTAGTCAAGTTTGTTGTCCTCATCCGTCACTTCTTCCTTGCGGCTGATGAGGTTCTGAATGGAAGGGTAAACCCACTCTGCCTGAATCGGCAAGTCCACTTCGTGCACGAGCCAATCCGTATGTAACGTGACCGAGCCTTCGATCGTATTCTCGATCGGAATGATGCTGTAATCTGTCGTACCGTTCGCCGTAGACAGAAAGACGTTCGCGATCAGCTTGTGGTACTCGTACCGCGCCTCCTGTCCCTCGAACAAATATCTCGCTGCCTCGTCAGACACGGAGCCAGACGGCAGCAGTGCGATTTTCGTCATGCCGTTCATTCTCCTTTAATCCGGTCCATGAATGTCAGCGCAGGCGCACCTTCGCTCGTCGCCACGATCGGTCCTTGCGCGTCCGGACGCAGCCATCTCAATTCGGACTTGATCCCCTGTGCGCTGAGCGTCTCTTGCAAAAAACGCTCCAGCTCGCGTTTGGTCGGACTCCCCGCTTCGACTAACGCGAGCAGCGTCGGTCCTGCTCCGCTAAGCGCGGCGCCGAGCGCCCCGTGTTCGCAGGCTCGATCCAAAATCTCCGCCATGCCCGGAATGAGCCCGGCGCGGTAAGGCTGGTGCAGTCGGTCTCGCATGGCATGACGAATGAGCTCTAGCCTGCCGCTCGCGAACGCGGCCACGAGCAGGGAGCTTGCGCCAACGTTGAAAACGGCGTCCTTCATGGAAATTTCCGTCGGCAGCGCGTGCCGCGCCTTCTCGGTGGACAGTTGGAAATCCGGGATCGCGACCAGCACGTCCATATCCGCGTGCGGCTCGAGGCGCACATGCTCCGCGCGGTCGCCGTCCCATGCCGATACAACGATACCGCCGAACAGCGAAGCGCCTACATTGTCCGGGTGGCCTTCGAGCTCGGTCGCAATCTGGAAGAGCCGGTCATCGGACAGCGGACTGCCGATCAGCGCATTGGCTGCCACGAGCGCGCCGACGATTGCGGATGCGCTGCTGCCGAGCCCCCTCGTAAGCGGGATTTCGCTGTACATCGAGATATGAAGCTCCGGCACTTGAACGCCCGCTTCGTCGAAGACGCGCTGCGCGACTTTATAGATCAAGTTCGTCTTATTCAGAGGCACGCCTTCCAGCCCGTCTCCGTACAGATCGATGACCGTCTGGCCGCCGGAGGGCACAGACAACTCCAACCAAGCATATAAGGATAAGGCCATGCCGAGCGTATCGAAGCCAGGTCCCAAGTTCGCCGTGCTGGCGGGTATTCTAACCAATACGTGTCGTTCGCTCATCGTGTGCTTCACCTTCCATCCTCCATGCTAGCCTTCGACGCGGTAAACGCTCTTCACGCTTTTCACGACGTCCATGGATTCGAACGCGGCGAGCACTTTGTTGACCGATGCCTTGCTGGCGTCATGCGTAATGATAATGATTTCGGCTTCCGGATGATTCGGGTTCGGGTGCTGGACGACCGATTCGAGGCTCACCTCATACTCGGCGAACGCTTGCGTAATCCGGGCCAGCACGCCGGCGCGATCGTCGACATGAAGCAGCAGGTAATACTTGGAGGCGATCTGCTCATCGGTCTTCAGCTTCTTCTCCTTGTACGTCAAACCGAGCTGCTTGCCGTTCACGCCGAGCTTCAGGTTCTTCACGACCGCGACCAAGTCCGCCACGACCGAAGTCGCCGTTGGCAGTTCGCCCGCGCCCGGTCCGTAGAACATCGTCTCGCCTACCGCTTCGCCGTGTACGTACACCGCGTTGAACACGCCGTTCACCGATGCGATCGGATGCGTCTTCTTCACCATCGTCGGTTGGACGCTAACGCTCATATAATCGTCCTGGCGCTCCGCGATGCCGAGCAGCTTCACTTCATAGCCGAGCCGTTTCGCGTAGGCGATGTCTTCGCGGCTGACCGAAGAGATGCCTTTGACATCCACATCTTCCAGCGCCACGTTCGCGCGGAAACCAAGCGTCGAGAGAATGGTCATTTTGCGCGCGGCATCAAGCCCCTCCACGTCCGAGGTCGGATCCGCTTCCGCATAGCCAAGCGCTTGCGCTTCTTTCAAGACGTCCGCGTAGTCCGCGCCTTCCTGGCTCATTTTGGTCAGGATGTAGTTCGTCGTTCCGTTCACAATGCCCATGATTTTCGTAATCCGATCGGAGGAGAACCCTTCAATAAGCGTCCGAATGATCGGGATGCCGCCTGCGACGCTCGCTTCGTAGAGCACATCGCAACCGTGCTGATGCGCCTTAGCCAGAATTTCGGGACCATGCAGCGCCATTAGATCTTTGTTCGCCGTGACGATGTGCTTGCCGCGCGAGAGCGCTTCGAGAATGTAAGTCTTTGTCGTCTCAATGCCGCCCATCACTTCGACGATGACGTCGATCTCCGGGTTGTTGACGATCTCCCATGGATCTTCGGTCAGTTTATCCGCGCTTACGCTAATGTTGCGCGCTTTGCTTTTGTTCTGTACAAGCACTTTCTCGATCACGATCGGAGACCCGACTTGGCTTTGCAAATCCTCCTGATGTCCTTCCACGATGCGAACGACGCCCGTTCCGACGGTACCTAGCCCAAGCAGGCCTACTTTAACAGGTTTCATAGGGTTCTCCTCCATCTGATTCAAAATTGTCACTCGCTCTATCCTTGTCCGATGATTGATGCCTTGCGCACGCCGGGCAGCTTTCGCAGCGCATCGACCAACTCGATCGGCGTGCTGCTCATGGGCGACGTATCGACGGTCACGACGACATTCGCGAAGCCCTGAAGCGGAATGGACTGATGAATGGTCAGAATGTTGCCCTCCGAGCCGGCCACAAGTCCCAGCACCTTGGAGAGAATGCCGGCGCGGTGCTCCAGGTCGACCGATATGGTCACGATCCGCTCTCGGTCCAGCTGATTGAGCGGAAATACGCCGTCTTTATATTTGTAAAAAGCGCTGCGGCTTAGTCCCGCCCGCTCCACCGCTTCATGGACGGTAGCCGCTTCGCCGCGCTGCAGCATCTCCTTGACGTGAATCGTCTTCACGATCCCCTCGGGCAAAATATCCTCGCGGACGACAAAAAAGCGTTCCGGCATGTTTCGTCCTCCCAATAAAGACAACTGTTCACTTATAGTGGACATTATAGCGGATAAACGAGGCAACGGCAATAGGCCTCGACAAAACAGTCGGATATGCCCGCAGAATATTCGCTTCGATAAACGCAGGAATTCCCCGATCAATGACAAAGCAAAGGCTGCTGCGCCCGGCCCATCCGTGCATGGAGCCTTGCGCAGCAGCCTACCAGCCGCAACGAGCTTATTCGTAGAAATAATCGGTGCCTTCGAAGAACTCGAAGGAGAATTCGCCGATATGAACGAGATCGCCGTCTTTCGCGCCGATCTTACGCAACGCTTCGTCGACGCCCATCTTGCGCAGCGTGCGCGCAAACCGCATGACCGCGTCGTACGTATTGAGGTTGATCCGTTTCATCATCCGCTCCACCGCCGGACTTTCGACGACGAACCAATCGTTCTCGCGGCGTACGGTGAACGTATCCTCTTCCTTCTTCTCCATCGTGTACACTTTACGCTCGGCGACTTCTTTAACCTCTTCGATGAGCGGCGCTTCCGGTACGGTTGCCAGCACGTCGGCCGCCTTGTACAGCAGCTCCTGCACGCCTTGCTTCGTCAGCGAGGAGGCCGGCATAATGTCGTATTCGATCTCGCCGCCGAATTCCTTCAGCTGCTCCTTGAATAGCTCCAGTTGGGCTTCGGCATCCGGCATGTCCATTTTGTTCGCCACGATGATTTGCGGACGCTCCGCCAACACCGGGTTATACAGCTTCAGCTCTTCGTTGATCTTGACCCAATCCTCGAACGGGTCGCGTCCTTCCGAGCCCGACATATCGATAACGTGCAAAATGACGCGCGTGCGCTCAACGTGGCGCAGAAACTCGTGTCCAAGGCCGATGCCTTCATGCGCGCCTTCGATCAAGCCCGGCAAATCCGCCATGACGAACGAACGGCCGTCGCCCACGTCCACGACGCCGAGATTCGGCGTCAATGTCGTGAAGTGATACGCGCCGATCTTCGGCTTCGCGCCGGAGACGACAGAAAGAAGCGTCGATTTGCCCACGCTTGGGAAGCCGACCAGACCGACGTCCGCCATGACCTTCAGCTCCATCGTGATCCAGCGTTCCTGGCCTTCTTCGCCGTTCTCGGCGAAATCCGGCGCCGGGTTCTTCGCCGTTGCGAAACGCATATTCCCGCGTCCGCCGCGTCCGCCCTTCGCTACGACGACCTTCTGTCCGTTGCGCGTCATGTCGGCGATAACTTCCTGCGTATCTTCATCAATGATAATCGTGCCCGGCGGGATTCGAACGTACATATCCTCCGCTCCCGCGCCGTGCATCCCTTTTACTTTCCCGCGTTCGCCGCGTTCGCCTTTAAAATGGCGCTGATAGCGAAAATCCATTAGCGTGCGCAGTCCTTCGTCCACGACGAAAATGACGTCGCCGCCTCGGCCGCCGTCGCCGCCCGCAGGTCCTCCGTTCGGGACGTAAAGCTCTCTGCGATAGGAAACGATTCCGTTGCCGCCGTCGCCGCCTTTTACAAATACTTTGGCCTTATCTACAAACATGTATGTCCTCCGTTCAATGTGCGAGCTTCGCCTGCAGGTGCAAGCAAGCCGGGCTTTGCTCCGCGCCGGCCGCCGACAGACCCGAACCTCTGACCCGCTGTTTCCATCCCTGCTGCCACTGGGCGGGGTCGTTCAATTCCCCGTTTAACCGAAAAGTGACGAGCAACGCTTTCTCTTCGCGCTCAAACGCAAGCGATAGCTTCGCCGCCTCTCCGCTAGACGGTTTAATGGCAAACCGGTATAAGTTAATAAGCTCCATAATAGCTTCCGCAAACCGTTCGCTATCGATCGGCAGTTCAGTCAAGTTCAGTTCGCCTTCTATGCGTACATCCAGCTGGAGGGAATGCGTCAGCGTGCGGAAGGATTGAATGAACGCGATCAGCGAAGGGACGCCGAGTCTGGCAATTTTACTCTCTTCATTCATTCTTTCTCTTATTTGTTCCACATATTGCACCATTCTATCCGTCTTCCCCATCCGTATGTACCCATATAGCACTTGCAAGTCGTTCATCCAGTCATGCCGATGATGATTAAGCGTTCGCACCGATGCCGATTGCAGCGCATGCGTCATTCTCGCGTGCCGCTGCTCCTGTTCCTTGCGTTCTGCCTTGATCCAAACGGCCGCAGCCAGCATGGACCACGCTACGAATACGGCCAGAAGCCAATGCTCGGACCGCCAAATCAGTACGGCTGCTGCAGGTAGCAACACGGATGCAGCCGCATATAGCTTAATCGATGATAAGCGACTCATGCACACTGTCCTACTTTCCTGTCTTTTCCTTAGCTTAAACAGTATAGCACGACGAGGCGCAAAGTTCACTCCCGCACGTCGTTCGGAGTGCGATTTGCGCCTCGCCGCGCATCGCCCGGATATGGGCAAAAAACCCCGGCCCTGCAAGCAGGACCGGGGCGGTTAGGGCGATATTACTCCACTGCTGCTGCAACTGGAGCAACTTCGATTGGATACACGCTCACTTTTTTGCGGTCGCGTCCCCAACGTTCAAACTTCACGACGCCATTCACCAGCGCGAACAGCGTGTCATCTTTACCGATGCCCACGTTATTGCCCGGGTGAATTTTCGTTCCGCGTTGACGAACGAGAATGCTGCCGCCCGTTACCGTTTGGCCGTCTGCGCGCTTAGCGCCAAGGCGCTTGGAGTGCGAGTCGCGTCCGTTCTTCGTGGAACCTACGCCTTTCTTCGAGGCGAAGAGCTGAAGATTCAGTTTCAACATGGTATTCCCTCCTTTATGTGTCGATTAGTTCACGAACTTCAACATATTTTCCGTAGGAAACCGCAATCGAAGCAAGCATCACTCGCATCGATTCCAGTAATAGTTGGATTCGCTCGTTAACCGTATCGTCCGCTTGGAGCGGAATCTCCGACTGCAGCCATCCGCTTCGCATGGAAGCCGGCAGCTCGACGCCGGTTAATTCTTCGATCGCATTCACGGTGCCTACCGAAACGGTAGAAACGCCTGCGCAGATTATGTCCTTGCCGCGCTTCGCGTAATCAGCATGTCCGGAAATCGCGAACGAAACGATTCGGTTGTCCTCGGCCGACCGGACGAAAGTAGCGGTTATCATGCCAAATCCCGCGATTAAGCTTGGATTTTGCCGATCGTTACTTTGGAGTACGGTTGACGATGACCTTGCTTACGGCGGTAGTTTTTCTTCGCCTTGTATTTGTAGACGATAATTTTCTGACCTTTGCCGTGCTTCTCAACAGTTGCGATTACGGATGCGCCGGAAACAACCGGAGTACCTGTCACCAGACCGTTCTCGCCGGAAACCGCGAGGACGCGGTCAAACGTGATGCTGCCGCCTTCTGTTGCGTCAAGTTTCTCGATGTAAAGCACATCGCCCTCTTGGACTTTGTATTGCTTGCCACCAGTTTCGATAATTGCGTACATGGGTGCACCTCCTTATTCTCGAAGACTCGCCTGATACAGGTGTAGCGGATCAAAATCCGCAAGCTTATAACCTGGTCTGCGCGGTATATGTGGATGAAAAGACCAGCTCTCATGCGCACCATAATATTGTAGCATAATCGGCGCCCAGGCCGCAACCATAATATTCGCTAAGTGAGCAATGGCGCGGCAGGCACTTTCCCCTTGCCTTTGCACGCGCTGCACGCTTCGATGCGCTGGGTATGCGCCGTCTCCCGCACCTTCTTGCGCGTCAGCTCGAGCAGGCCGAGCTTCGTCCATCCGACGACCTGGCATTTCGTCCGATCCTGCTTGATTAACGTCTCGAGCCGCTTCAGCACTTCTTCGCGATGGCTGTCCAACTCCATATCGATGAAGTCGATGATGATGATCCCGCCCGTATCGCGGAGACGAAGCAATCTCGCGATCTGCTCGGCCGCTTCCATGTTCGTTCGGAATACGGTGTCCTCCAGATCGCTTGTCCCGACATACTTGCCCGTATTGACGTCGATGACGGTCAACGCCTCCGTCGTATCCCACACGAGATCGCCGCCGCTTCCAAGCCGGATTCTCCGTTCGAACGCCTCGTTCAGCTGCGACTTGATCCGGTACCGGTCAAACATCGGCTCTGCGTGGCGGTATTGCTTCAATCTGGTCAGCATCGCAGGCGCCATCTCTTTCATGAGCTGCTCTATCTCCGCGTACCGCCTCCGGTCGTCGATCCATATCTCGTCCGTCTCCGCGGACAAGAAATCGCGGACAATCCGCTGCGGTAGGCTGGCTTCCCTGTGCAGCTCGCAAGGCGCCGCGCAGTCGGCTGTCCGACGCTCGATATCGCGCCAGCGCTCCCGAAGCAACGCGATGTCCGCTTCCAGCGCCGCATGCGCCTCGCCTTCGGCGGCCGTGCGCAGAATAACGCCTTCACCCTCTTCGCGGATTGCGTCGCCGGTCATCCGCAGTCTCGTCCGCTCGCTCTCGCTACCGACTTTCTTGGAAACCCCGATATAATCCGCGTGCGGCATGTATACCAGGAATCGACCCGGCAGCGAGTAATGCGTCGTGACGCGCGCCCCTTTACCGCCTAACGGCTCCTTCACGATTTGCACGATCAACTCCTGTCCATGCGACAGCAAGTCCGTTATCGGCGGTTTCTCCTTAGGTTGCCGTTCCAGATGCGGGTGCAGCACGTCGTCGATATACAAGAACGCGTTCTTGGCCAGCCCAATATCCACGAAAGCCGCCTGCATGCCGGGCAACACGTTCATGACTTTCCCTTTGTAGATGCTCCCGACCAATCTGCCGGTCGCATCGCCCTTCTCCATGTCGAATTCGACAAGATGACCATTCTGCACGATAGCCGTCTGCAGCGCGTCCTGACTGCCGTGCACGAGCATTTGCTTCATGATATCCAACCACCTGTCATGCCCATTGTTACTCCTATTTTACATGAAAAGCTCCAAAACTGCACGATCGGGCTTCCCATCCTCCAAGTAACCGTTCACGAGCCGTTGTTCGGGTAAGACGGCGAGAATTTGTCCCGACTCTTCCATGACGACGATGAGATGATAGCTGTCCCGTTTGAACAATCTCAGCGCCGCGGCGATCGTATGGGCCTTCGATACGATAATCGGAAGGGCCCAAGCGCCTCTGGTCAAGTGACGCGACGCTGTCAGTCCCCTGCTAGTCAGGAAGCGGAGAAACAGAAACGGGATATGACGGTTATACGTCCAGTTCGTCATAAGTAGAAATAGGCCGACGATGAGCAAGTTTGGTTGAATACCGCTCTGACCGCCATGCAGCCACGGCATAATCGCGAACACGACCATCGCTCCGCTAAGCGCAAGACTTACGCGCGCCCCGATGCGCAGCGTCCGGTGGAACGTCGTCGTTCGGCTGAGCAGCGCGTTCATCAGCTTGCCGCCGTCAAGCGGCAGGATGGGCAGCAAATTGAACAGCGCGATAATCGCATTCGCCGAAATGACGTACTGCGACCATTCCTCGCTCCAAAGCCCGGTTTGCCCCAGTCCCCAAGCCGCCGCGGCCATCCAGACGTTCTGGAGCGGTCCTGCTATCGCGACGAGCGCCTCTTCCTTCGCCGGCACGCCGCTGCCGTCTTCCACTTCCGCCACGCCGCCGAACGGAAGCAGCTTGACCTCGCGTACCGTCCAGCCGAACCCTTTGGCCACGGCCACATGACCGAGCTCATGGACGAATACGAGCGCGAAGAGCGTCAGCAGTTCGGTAAAATAACCCGTGGCCACCGAAGCTAGCATGATTAACACGAATAACGGATGAACGGTCCAGACGGTCCCTTTCCACTTAATCAAACGGAACTACGTCGACGGGATCGACGTACCGGCCTTTCTCCTTGACGGCGAAAAACAGCAAGGTTGTACCGTCGTCGCTCGCCGCCCGCAGGGTGCCGATGTCCTGCCCCGCTTCCACCCAGTCGCTCTCGGCCACTTGAGCCTCGGCGAGCTTGCCGTAAATTGTCTCCCGTCCGTTGGCGTGCTGAATGACGACCGTCTTCCCGTTCTCCCCGTTATCCGTCACGAGCGAGACGCGCCCCGTCTCCGACGCGATGACGTTCCCGCCGTCCTTAACCGCAATGTCGATGCCGGACAGCGTCTGGGCGAACGACTGCACGATCGTCCCGCCCGTAATCGGCGCCACTACCGGCAGTTGAATCGCCCCTTCCGTATATTGGACCGCTCCGCCGTCTTTGGCGCGGAAAATCGGAATAAACGAAGGCGCCCCGGCGAACGTGCGCTCATACCAGGAGGCGGCGCCCTGGAAGTCAATTGTATCCGTCAGCGCCGCCGTTACGATAGCCTTGCCCCGCTGGGCCGCCGGATGGTCCGATTGGGACATGGCGAATATAATCGCGAACAGCACGCCCGCCATCATGCTTTGTATAAAAAAAGCCCGCATTAACGGCCCAGAACCGCCCCCGGACGCCGGAGGTTGCGCCTCCGCGCCGCCTCGCGCCGGCTTAAGCGCCGAGAAGGATCCCCACGAAGGCTCCGATTCCCACGGATTCGGCCGCTTCTTCCATGCAAGCTCGGGGTCCAGGTTCGCTTGCGACGTTTTCTCGCCGGCTGCACTAGAGGTCTTTCCCGACCAGGCAGCCTCCGGCAGCGAGTCGAATGGACTGCTTGCGATCTCGTCGTGCTGTGTCGGCCGAGCTTCAAGCGCTTCCTGTTCCATAATGCGCCGTATCCGCTCTTGACGACGTTGTTTCACGCCGTTCCTCGTATCCATGTTTCCATCCCCCCATTAGCTCGGCATACGCGGAGTCGCCCGCACGGCTGCGCAGCTTACTATCGCCATGCACAAGCTTGTTCGCATCATATATATGACCGAATTGGACGAGATATGTTCGGACAGCGGTTGCGCGAAGCACGATGCCCTCGTTAACCGTCGCTCGAGTACGCGCAAAAAAAACCGTTCAGCGGGCTTTCCGCTGAACGGCAACATGGTCGAGCTCGAATTTTTCCTGATGGGCTTTGACGCTAAATACCAGCCCGATGCACATCATATTCAGCAGCAGCGAGGTACCGCCATAACTAATGAAGGGCAGCGTAATTCCAGTGATTGGCATCAAGCCGATCATCATGCCGATGTTCTGGAAAATCTGGAACACATACATGGATACGATCCCGATGATGATGAACGATCCTCGCAAGTCGTAACATTGGAAGGATATGAGGATCATCCTGTATATGAGTAAAAAATACAGCAACAGGACGATCGCGGCGCCTTGGAAGCCGAATTCCTCGCCCACCACGACGAAAATCGCGTCCGAATACGGATAGGGGATAAACTTCCGGTTTTTGGAATCGCCTTTCATATACCCGTCGCCGGTTAATCCGCCCGAACCGATCGCGATTTTTGCCTTGTTGGCCTGGTACACTTCCTTGTCCGACGCCTTGTCCGGGTTAATGAAACCGTTAATCCGTTCGTACCAGTGCGTCTTTTCCTTATCGACGAGGAAATCTTTGATTTCCGTGTTGTACTGGTTGAACATGAAGACGAACAGCACCAAGCTCCCAATTACGATCGTCAGCCCCAACAACACATGCGCATACCGTACGTTCCCGATCCAGAGCATGCCGAGCACGATGACCAGGTAAATGATCGCGTTCCCGAGATCCGGCTGAATCATGACGAGCACGAAGGGCACGAACGAGAACGCCGCGATTAGCAGCAGGTCTTGCCGAACCCGAAGCGGATCACCCTGCCTGCGTCCCATTAAGAAGGCGATCGTGATAATCAAGATAACCTTCTCCATCTCCGCCGGCTGAAACTGCAGTCCGCCCGGAAGCTGGAACCAACTTCTCGCGCCGTTAATCTCGGGAGCCGTCAAATAAACGACCACGAGCAAGATAATGCCGAGCACGTACAGGTAAACCCATATCTTCAAGAGGATGCGGTAATCGAACAATGTGACCAAAGCCATGACCACAAAGCCGATACCGTAAAAGATTAGCGTCTTGACGTCATAGCTTTTGAACTGGGGGTCGCCATAAGTCGCGCTTCTTACGAGCAGCGTGCTGACGACCATGAGCACCAGAAGGAGCAGGACGATTCCCCAGTCCATTTTTTTGAATTTATCGAGCAAATCCGATCATCCCATTCCGAGAAACTTCCTGAACCGCTTCAAGGCGCTGGACTTGTCCTCGAGCGGCATCAGCGGCACCATATCGCCGAGTATTCGGCGAGCGATATTGCGATAGGCGATCGCGGCGCGGGAAGAAGGATCCATGACCGTCGGCTCGCCGGCATTCGCCGCTTTGATGACACGTTCGTCATCGGGCACGATGCCGAGCAAATCGATAGCCAGCACTTGGCAAATTTCGTCGATATCGAGCATTTCGCCGGAGCGCACCATGTTCGCGCGTATGCGATTGATGATCAGTCGCGCTTGGATGCCGCTCTGCTCCAGCAATCCGATTACGCGGTCTGCGTCGCGAACGGCTGCATTCTCCGGCGTCGTGACGATGATGGCTTTGTCCGCGCCGGCGATGGCGTTGCGAAAACCCTGTTCAATGCCGGCCGGGCAATCGATGATGACGAAATCGTACTCCTTCTTCAGTTCAAGCACGATATCCCGCACCTGCTCTGGGGAAATATCGTGCTTGTCCTTCGTTTGCGCCGCGGGAAGCATATACAGTTCGTCGAACCGCTTGTCCTTGACTAGCGCCTGATTCAACCTGCAGCGTCCTTCCGCCACGTCAATCAGGTCATAAATAATTCGGTTCTCCAGTCCCATGACCACGTCAAGGTTGCGGAGACCGATATCGGTATCCACCATGCACACTTTCTTGCCCAGCAGAGCCAGCGCTGTACCTAAATTAGCAGAAGTCGTCGTTTTGCCGACGCCGCCTTTGCCTGATGTCACTACTATTGCCTCTCCCATGACAGACACTCCCCACTTGCCTTATTCAATCCCGCAAGGTGAAACGCGCCGCTTCCGTATTATACTTAAACCTTGAACAGAATCGGTTCCTTGCGCAGCCTGTTTAAATGCGTCATTTTGTCGATCTGCATGACGCCTTCGTTTAAGTATGCGAATTCCATCATCGCTTCGCCCGACATCCATTCGTCCGGCGGACGGCTAATGACGTCGGCAATGCGCAGCTGGGTCGGTCTCAGCATGGAAGCGGCGATAACGGCGTCGTTCCTACCGTCCTTGCCGGCATGGGCCAATCCGCGAAGGGCGCCCAGCACGTAGATATCCCCCGTGCACAGCAGAGAACCGCCCGGATTTAAATCGCCCATCAAGAGCAGATTGCCGTCATGCTCGATCGTTTGGCCGGAACGTACGATGCCGGTCAAAATTTTGAGATTCTCGCTCGTTGTAACTTCCTGCTGCTGAGGGGCTTCGCCCTCGATCGATTGCACGAGCAGATTGCCTCTTGCTCGGATCAGCGAACGAATCTGTTCCTTCTCCTCATCCGTCACGATGCGCGCGCCTAGCTTGACATGGACGTGAACGATCGGACCTGTCAGCAGCTGTTG
This sequence comes from Paenibacillus methanolicus, assembly GCF_008124765.1. Lineage (GTDB taxonomy): Bacteria > Bacillota > Bacilli > Paenibacillales > Paenibacillaceae > Paenibacillus_Z > Paenibacillus_Z methanolicus. The sequence continues at coordinate 129,565 of NZ_VNHS01000006.1, forward strand.
ATGCGACTTTTCCAGTTTATATTGAAGTTCTGCTAGCAGTACGGAAAAATCGCAGGCGTCATCCAGAAGGAACACGAGCCCTTCCTTTACGCCTTTGATCGTAATATGCTGCTTCTCGGTCACGCCCGTCCCTCCCCCTCTCTCTAGTATACGATTCTTTCCAAGATGCGGCGATTCCTGCTTGCATCGCTTCTATTCTTCTTCATCCTCGGATTTCTTCGCGCCGCTCCACTCGAACCAGCGCCGTGCCGGGATGTACATAAGAAGCGCGAAGCCGAATTGGAGGAACAAACTCGGCAAGATATGATTGATAAGCGCCCAATCGTAGGCCATATGATTCAGTCGGAACACCTGGTAGATGAAAAACACGATCGTATCGTAAACATAAGTCGCAAATCCAACGACGACGAGCGCCATCAACAGCGTGCTGCGCCTCCGTTCCATCAACAGCCCCGTCAAGTAGCCGACGGCCGCGCCGGCAAAGGCGTGCACGCCCAAAATATTATTGTAGAACACGATATCCTGCAGCAGACCAAAACCGAAGCCGAGGAATAGAGCCGCATACCGATTCTTGTACAAAGCGGCATACAGCGCAAAAGCAAGCGCAAAATGCGGAACGAGCCGGCTCGTCCACGCGTCGGGGAGCAACCAATAAAAAATCGTCCCTTCCGCGTAAAAAAACAGCAGCATAACGATTACGATGCGCGTCATGCTCATTGGGCCAGTTCCTCAATGTCCGGCACCTTCACGACCAGCACCTCGGTCAGGTGCTCGAAATCCGCCGCAGGCTTGATCGTGGCTGTATACGTCAGGCCGAAATCGCCGACCTGCGCGGACTCGACCGTTCCGATGACCATCCCTTGCGGGAACACGTTTACCAGGCCGGACGTAATAATCGTGTCGCCCTTGACCGGTCTGTAGCTTTCGGATATCCGCGACATCGACAGCATGCCGGTCTCCGGGTTGTATCCGTCGATAATGCCGAAGGCGTCTTTCTCATGACCGAGCACGGTGGCGGCGATCAACTTCGTATCGGGCGATTTCTCGTCCAATTCGGTCAGTGGCATGACGTTGGAATATAGCGGATCTACGCGGTTAACCAATCCGACGAGCCCCTCGGTCGTAACGACGACCATGTTCAGCTTGATGCCGTCCTTCGACCCCAAGTCGATGCGTATCGTCTGGTTATACGGGTCGTTGCTGACCGCGATAACGTGCGCGATCATATACTCGTAATCATTCATCTTTTCTTGACGCTTGGTGAAATCGAGCGCTTTTTGGAGCTGTTCTATCTTCTCTTCCATTAAATTAAACTTGCTCTTGTCCCTAGCATAGGCCGCGGCCGTCTTGCGCAGCTCTTCGTTCTCCTCGTAGATTCCGCGGAGATTCGCTAAATCTTCAAAGAAGCCCGCTATATAGCCAGCGGGCTTGTAGAACCATTGCTGCACAGCGCCGGATGCGTCCATGATGAAATTTTCGGGCCAGGTCAGCTTCTTCCGCTCTCCGATCGAAAATCCCATCACCGCCACGAACAGAACGACGACGATCATTAACACGATAATTCGTCTGTTGCGCATCCAATTAAACAATTTCCCTTTTCACCCGCCCATATATCTTATCTTCCACCCAGTAAGCCGCTCTAGCCTCGGATGTTAGCGTTTGGAGCGGGAGACCGGGCCTCCGCGCGTCTTGAACAAATCAATATTGTCAAGTGCCCGGCCCGTGCCGATTGCGACGCAATCAAGCGGGTTCTCGGCAACGATGACCGGCATGCCCGTCTCGCGAGACAACAGGCGGTCCAAGTTGCGCAGCAGCGCACCGCCGCCCGTCAGCACGATGCCGCGGTCCATAATGTCGGCCGACAGCTCTGGCGGGCACTTCTCGAGCGTCACCTTCACGGCTTCGACGATGGAATTCACCGTATCCGCCAACGCTTCGGCTATCTCCTCCGACGAGATCGGCAGCGTCTTCGGCAGGCCGGATACCAGATCGCGCCCGCGAATTTCGATCGAATGCGGCTGATCCAACGTCAGCGCCGAACCGATCTCCATCTTCAGCTGCTCCGCCGTGCGTTCGCCTATCATTAGATTGTACATCCGTTTGATATATTGAATGATCGCTTCATCCATTTCGTCGCCGGCGACGCGGATCGAACGGCTCGTCACGATGCCCCCGAGCGAAATAACGGCTACTTCGGTCGTACCGCCGCCGATATCGACGACCATGCTTCCGGTTGGCTCCCATACCGGCAAGTCGGCGCCGATCGCCGCCGCGAAAGGCTCTTCGATCGTGAAGGCTTCTTTCGCCCCGGCTTGCTCCGTCGCGTCCTTCACCGCGCGCTGCTCCACGGCCGTAATGCCCGACGGTACGCATACCATGACGTTCGGATGGCGCGGGAATACCGAGCGCGATTTCTGCGCCTGGCGGATGAAATATTTGATCATCGTCGCGGTTGTCTCGAAGTCGGCGATAACGCCGTCTTTCATCGGACGCACCGCGCGAATGTTACCCGGCGTGCGGCCAATCATCTTCTTGGCGGATTCGCCTACCGCTTCGATCGTTTTTGTATCCGTACGCAGCGCAACCACGGATGGTTCTCTGACGACAATGCCTTTTCCTCTTACGTATACGAGCGTATTCGCCGTACCCAAGTCAATCCCGAGATCTTTGGAGCCACCAAACATAATCAACTCTTCCTTTCTATAGACAGACAATCATTCTTATTATATTACATCAAACCCTGCTCCTTCAAACTAACGAAGCGGTTGTCTCCGATAACCAGGTGATCGAGCACGTCGATGCCGACAAGCTCGCCCGCTTCCTTCAATCGGCGCGTTAACACGATATCCTCGGGACTCGGCGACGGATCGCCGCTCGGATGGTTATGTACGCAGACAATCGATGCGCTGCTGCACTTGATCGCCGCGCGAAACACTTCGCGGGGATGGACGAGCGACGCGTTCAGCGTGCCGACCGACAGCGTTTCCTTCACGATCACCTGGTTCTTCGTATTCAGGAAGAGACATACGAAATGTTCTTTCTTCAAATACCGCATCTCGTCCATGACCAGATCGGCGGCGTCCTGCGGCTTGCGGATTACCGGCATATCGCTCTGGCGGCTCTTCGCCAGCCGTCGGCCAAGCTCGATGCCGGCCAACAGTTGCACCGCCTTCGCCGGCCCGATGCCCCGTATCGCGGTGAGTTCTTCGACCGTCATATCGACAAGCCCCCGCAGGTTGCCGCATTCCTTCAAGATACGAGCCGCCAGCAGCACGGCCGACTCCCGTTTCGTTCCCGTTCGCAGCAATATCGCCAGCAATTCCGCATGGCTCAATGCTTCTGCCCCAACCGTCATCATGCGCTCTCTAGGCCGTTCTTCGCTGGGGACATCGCGCAGCACGTAGCTATGCGCTTCCATGTCCTCTCCCACCTTCAGTGAAATGCTTGTCCGCGCTAGAATACCTCGATGCCGAATTCGGCCAGCATATCCGACAGCAACGACAGCGGCAAACCTACCACGTTGAAATAACAGCCGTCGATCCGCTCGACTAACGTTGCGCCTAGCCCTTGTATGGCGTAGCTGCCCGCCTTGTCCATCGGTTCGCCGCTTGCGATATACCTGCGAATGCGATCCGCCTCGAGCGGCTTCATGCGAACCCGCGTCATCCGATGCGCGACAGCCTCGCGCGATTCGTCCTCGGCATGCACGCAAGCGACGCCCGAATAAACTTCATGCTCCCGCGACTGGAGTAGATTCAACATCCGATAAGCATCGTCTTCGTCCTTCGGCTTGCCCATGACCTCTCCGTTCAGCACGACGATCGTATCGGCGCCGACAATAACGGCGTTCCGGTCCTCGTCCTTCGCCAGCAGGGATCGGGCCGCGCTCGCTTTGCGCAGCGCAAGCTGTTCGACGATCTGCACGGGCGTCCAGGAAGCCGGCGTTGATTCATCCGTATCGGGCGACAAAATGAGAACCGGCAGGGAGAGGTCGAGAGATGCGACCAGTTCCCGCCGGCGCGGTGAAGAAGACGCCAGCACAAGCCGGCTTACGGCTGTATCATTCGTGTGATCGTACGCGACCATCTATCAAGCACTCCTTGGACAGCTGTATATTCATTATGCTTCCCTACATTTTCCGGTATAACCAAATCGACGCAATAAGTCCGATAATGCTGATGAGACTAACATCTAACTTAATCGTTAAATCATAACTAAGAATAAGCAGGTCGGCCGCCGGCGACCATGTAATCGGATAGGATTTCGTCAGAAAGTCGAGTCCGGGCACAGCTTGCAGCCACCGCGAGACGAGTGCGCCGGTCAGCAGTCCAATCAAGATAAACAACAGGAACATCCATATATTTTTCTTCATCTTCTTACGTCCCTCGCCATAATTTGACACACCCACCATTATACGCGATGAACCTACCGCTTACAATGCATTCGTGGACGCAAACCAAGCTTGAAGGATGAAGACCGCGTCCATGAGCGACGATTGAACCGCCCACAGCTGCTTTTCGTCCTGCCGGCTATCGTAATTACTAGCCGCGGATGCCGCTTGGGAGAGCGCTTTTTTCAGTTCTTTCATCGCGGTTTGTCCCATCTGATCCGTGAGCGATGCTTCTATGCCGGGTACGGCTTTCGCCCATTTCTCGTAGGAGACTCTCCACGCGCCCCCGTCCGCTTCGGCGCCTTCCAACTTGCCCGACGCATATCGATCAAGCTGTTCCAGCAGATCGGTTTGCAGCGCGAAGAATGTTTGCGCCGCCTCCGCTTTGCCTTTAAAAGGAAGCTGCGTTAGGGCCGGAACTTCAATCGGCTTGACATACAGCTGTAGATCCGGCAGCACTGCTTGCAGCGCTTCGGCCTGGCCGCGATCGCCCGACATGCCGGCATAAACGCGGTAATCTTTGCCCGTCGCTACCGCAGCGGCCGCCAACCCTTTGCCTTTCAGCTCCGATACGGCCGCCTCCATGCCTTCCTTGCCGCTGAATACGCCAAACTGCAGCATCATGTACGTGGCAGACGGCACTTCCAGCGCGGTCAGCTTGCCAGTCTTGGCGGTTTCTCCCGCAATCCCGCCGCTCGCGTTGCCAGCCGTGCTTCCCGAACCAGCTTTGGATGTCGACGGAGTATTCGCCTGCTGATCCGCTGCCGCGTCTCCTAAGCTCGATTGCCCGGTTTGCTGCGTCTGTGACGGCGCCTCCGCAGGCGCGGCCGGCTCGCCGCCCGTGAAGAGGGACAACGCCATGTAACCGAACAACGCTCCGGTTGCGATCGCTCCGGCTACCGAAGCGAACACTTTCAGCCAAGAGGGACCCTGATTCGAACGATATACGGTTGCCCGCGTCGCCGTGAAGGCGCTGCGCCGCTTCTCGTCCTCCAGTAATAAGCGAGGATCAATGAACGGTCCATCCGGAACCTCTATTACATTCGAAGCCGCCGGCAATTTATCGTCCGTCTTGTCCGGAATTGCTTCGACAAGATGCTCGTCCTGCTCGTCCTGCTCGTCCCCTAGCTCTATGGTCATCGAGCCCGCATCGAGTTGATCATGCAGCTCTAATGGCAAATCCGACTCGTTCGAATACGCCGAAGGATGAAGTGGACTCGATTCTGCGTCATACGCTTCGGTCTTCATGCTCGGCCGATGAATCGCTCGCTTCGGAGCCGGTTTATCCGCATCTCGGATCAGCTGCTCTAGCGCGGAAGCATCATCTTGAAACGGACTTTTCCATTCCGCTTGCGGCTGTGTAAACGATATTTCTTCCTGAAAGAACGGCACTACGGTCGGCGGAGGGGTTTCCGTCGGCAGCGGCTGGCGCTGCTGGAGCGCTCCGTGATCTTTGTCGAATCGGTACGTGATGCGTGCTTTCGTATTCATGTTCCTCTCTCCTTGTCCACGTTCTTCTATTGCTAGAGTATGGGGAATTTAAGAGATTTAGAACCGTACCGTTCGTCCTTCGCCCGTATGCTAAAATCGTGCCGCATACCTTATAACGAGGGACGCGCTTGTTTCGTTTTGCAAGAACGTCTTCGCGCGCAAAAAAACCGGTCCGTCCGCCTAAGCGAACTGAACCGGTTTTCATTATGCGCCGTATTGGGCGCGAAGCTGTTTGGCTAAGCCATCGGCTGCTTTCCAGATATCCCCGGCCCCCATCGTAATGACGAGATCGCCCGGCTTAATCCGTTCCGCAAGCACGCGCTGAACTTCTTCCTTGGTCGGGATGTACGACGTATTCGCATTGCTGTTCTTCAAAATCAGCTCAACGAGCTTCTGCGAGGTCACGCCTTCGATCTGCTTCTCGCCCGCCGGCGAGTATATATCGGTGATGATGACCTCGTCCGCCTCCGGAAACGCGCGGCTGAATTGCTCCAGCAGGAAATACGTGCGCGTATAGCGCTGTGGTTGGAATACGGCGATAATCCGTTTACCCGTCGCCTTGGCTGCGCTGATCGTCGCTTGGATTTCCGTCGGATGGTGCGCGTAGTCGTCGATGACGAGGATATCGTTCACTTCGCCAAGCACCTGGAACCTGCGCTTCGCCCCGCGGAACTCCACGATCGCCTCCGCGATCTGAGCGAACGGCACGCCCGCTTCCAGACAGGTAATGATGGTTGCCATGGCGTTATACACGTTATGGCGTCCGGGGACAGATAGACGAATGGTACCTAGCAATTCGCCGTTATGGCTCATGTCGAAGGACACCTTCCGGTCGCCTAGCGTCAAATTGGATGCCGTATACAGCGCGTCCGTCCGGTCGATCGCGTAAGTAAGCAGTCCGCTCTTGCCAAGCGTCCCGCTCTCGAATTGAGGAAGCAGTTCCTGGATCGTCTCGTCATCCAGACAGACGATCGCCTGGCCATCCGGCTTCACTTGAGTTAGGAACTGAACATAAGCCGCCTTCAACTTGCCGAAATCGCCGTCGTAATTCTCCAGGTGATCCGGCTCGATGTTCGTCACGATCGCGACCGCGGGATGATATTGAAGGAAAGAACCGTCGCTCTCATCCGCTTCCGCGACCACATAATCGCCTTTGCCCGCCTTTGCGTTCGTGCCGACGTTGACGATTTCACCGCCGATGATATAGGTAGGGTCCAATTTGCAGTTCTCCATCACGAGCGCGATCATGGAAGACGTCGTCGTCTTGCCGTGCGCGCCGGCGACCGCCACTCCTTTGCCGTTGTTCATCAGCCTGGCCAGCATTTGCGCCCGGTGAAGAATCGGAATGTTCAGGTCTTCCGCCGCTTTGCGTTCCACGTTGTCGCGCGAGAGGGCGGTCGAATAGACGACCAGATCCGCGCCTTTCACATGCTCCGCTTCATGACCGATATAAATGCTCGCGCCCTTGGCTGCCAGCTTCTCCGTTAGTTCCGCTCTCGCTACGTCGGAGCCGGTAACCTTGTACCCCATTTCCAGCATGACCCGCGCGATGGCGCTCATGCCGTAACCGCCGATACCGATGAAATGTACGTGTTCTGCCGTATTCAAAGACGGTTCACCAACCTTTTTCAGATTCCATATTGTAGAGCAGCCGGGAACGGACATCGGCTATCAGGTAAAGCGTTCCGGTGACCACCGCGAGGTCGGAATCGCCCGTCACGGATTGAAGCCGTTCCAGCGCGGCCTTCCAGTCCGGTTCGATGATCAGTTCGAACGTATAACCGTTCTCTTCCTTCAACCGCTGCGCGAGCTCAGCCAGCTCCTGTGCAGGCATCGCTTTGCGAAAATCAGGCTCGGTCACGACAAGCGTATCCACTAGAGGTAGTATATGCCGCAAGGTGTCACGATGATTCTTATTTGCCATCATGCCCATCATCAAATGCAGCCGATCATTCGCATATCCGCTCTTAAGCGCGTCCCCCAGCGCTTCGGCCCCCTCCGGATTATGCGCGCCGTCCAGCAGCAGTCTCGGCGATTGCTGCACGAGCTCGAGCCTTCCCGGCCACGCCGCCTTATGGAGACCTTCCCGCAAGTCCTCGTCCTCCACGATCAGCGCATAGTACTGACGTAGCACTTCCAGCGCCATGACGGCGACCGCCGCGTTCGTCCGCTGATGCGCGCCCCGCAGCGTAATCGCCAGCTGGTCGATCGCGCGGAACGGGCCTTCGAACCGGAACGACTGCTCGTCGTCCGCCGCATGCCCGTTACGCTCATGGAACTGTTCGCCAAGCAGATAAAGCGTGCTGTTGCGGGCCTTGACCGTCTCTCGGACGACTTCAACCGCTTCCGGTTGACCGACGGCCGAGATAACCGGCACGCCAGGCTTGATTATACCCGCCTTCTCCCGCGCAACATCCGTTAACGTGTCGCCAAGAATATCCATATGGTCATGGCCGACGTTCGTGATGACGGATACGACCGGCACGACGATATTCGTCACGTCGAGTCTTCCGCCAAGTCCCGTCTCCCAGACGATGTAATCCGGATAGGCGACGGTACCGTAATACAGAATCGCGAGCGCCGTCGCCACCTCGAACATCGAGGGCGAACCCAGTTCGGTCGCGGCGATCGCTTCCACCTGCGGTTTCAGCTTATTGGCCAGCTCCAGCAGCGTCTCTTCCGGAATATCGACGCCGTTATATTGGAATCGGTTCGTGAACTTCGTGATATAAGGAGACGTGAACGTCCCCACGTCGTACCCGCTTTGCCGCAGGACGCTTGTTAAATACGAGCAAACCGATCCTTTGCCGTTCGTGCCCGCGACATGTATGAATTTAAGCCGCCGATGCGGGTTGCCGAACGCGTCCATCATGCGTTCGATGCGCTCCAGCCCTGGACGGATCCCGAACGCCACCAATCCTTCGATCCAGTCCCGAGCCTCCTCATAGGAGGCGAGTGCTCCTTCGGCGAATTGCATCTCTTGATTACTCATCGCTTATCCTTCTTCCTGCTCTCGATTCGAACGTCGGGCGTCTGACGGTGCGCGCTTACGCGCGCAGTTCATCCAGACGCGCCTGGACGACGCCGCGCTTCTCCGCGTAATCGGCCATCTTCGCCTTCTCTTCTTCGATGACTTTAGCCGGCGCCTTCGCCACGAAGCCTTCGTTGGCGAGCTTCTTCTCGACGCGCTCGACTTCGGCGTTCAGCGACTGGATTTCTTTCTCCAGACGGGCGATTTCCTGCGAAATATCGATCAGACCCGCAAGCGGGAAGTACAGCTCCGCGCCCGTGACGACCGCGGTCATCGCTTTATCCGGCGCGCTTAAGGCAAGATCGATCGCCAGTTTCGACGTGCCGCAGAAACGGCCGACGAATTCTTCGTTCCTTCCGAGAATCGCGGCTTCCGCCTCGCTCTTCGGCTTGATCATCAGCTCGATCTTCTTGCTCATCGGCACGTTCACTTCGGCGCGAATGTTGCGTACGGCGCGGATCAGCTCCATCAGCAGCTCCATCTCCCGAACGGCTTCCGGCGCTTCCAGCGCTTCGTCGTACGTCGGCCAAGCAGCGACCGTAATCGATTCGCCTTCATGCGGCAGATGCTGCCAGATTTCCTCGGAGATGAACGGCATGAACGGATGGATGAGGCGTTGCGTGCGGTCCAATACATAAGCCAGCACCGATTGCGTCGCGCGTCTGGCCTCTTCGTCGGCGCCGTATAGATTCAGCTTCGCGAACTCGATATACCAGTCGCACAGATCATCCCAAATGAAATTGTACAGCTGGCGGCCCGTCTCGCCGAATTCGTAGCTATCGATCAGGCGAGTCACTTCGCGGGACGTCTCGTTCAGACGATGCAAAATCCATTTGTCCGCCGTGCCGAGCTTCACGGTAATGTCGATGTCGGCTGCCGCCACGCCTTCCAAGTTCATCAGCGCGAAGCGAGACGCGTTCCAAATCTTGTTCGCGAAGTTGCGAGCCTGCTCGACCCGCTCCCAGCGGAAGCGCAGATCTTGACCCGGCGTGCTGCCGGTCGCCAGCATAAAGCGCATTGCATCCGCGCCATATTTCTCGATAACGTCGAACGGATCGACGCCGTTGCCGAGCGATTTAGACATTTTGCGGCCTTGCTCGTCGCGAACGAGACCGTGAATCAAGACGTCCTTAAACGGCATTTCGCCGGTAAATTCGAGTCCTTGGAATATCATGCGAGACACCCAGAACGGGATGATGTCGTAACCCGTCACGAGCACCGACGTCGGATAGTAACGCTTCAAATCCGCGGTTAGTTCCGGCCAGCCGAGCGTGGAGAACGGCCACAGCGCCGAGCTGAACCACGTATCCAGCACGTCTTCGTCCTGACGCAGATTCGAACCGCCGCATTTGCCGCAGACCGTCAAATCTTCGCGGGACACATGCATTTCGCCGCAGGAGTCGCAGTACCATGCCGGGATCCGATGTCCCCACCACAGCTGACGGGAGATACACCAGTCCCGCACGTTCTCCATCCACTGCAGGTAACTGCGTCCGAAACGATCCGGCACGAAGTTCGCGCCTTTGTCCGTACGCTGCGCTTCAATGGCCCGATCCGCGAGCGGCTTCATCGCGACGAACCACTGCGTGGACAAGTACGGCTCGACAACGGCGCCGCTGCGCTCGCTGTGACCCACCTGATGCACATGCTCCTCGATCTTGGTACAGACCCCCTGCGCCTTTAGATCAGCCACGATTTGCTTGCGGCAATCGGCCCGGTCCATGCCGTTGTACGGCCCTGCTTCATCGTTCATAATGCCACTCTCGTCCATGACGACGATCTGCGGAAGGTGATGACGCAGTCCAACCTCGAAGTCGTTCGGGTCATGAGCCGGCGTGATCTTGACCGCGCCCGAGCCGAAATCCTTCTCGACATATTCGTCGCCGATAATCGGAATTTCGCGTCCGACGATCGGCAGCACGAGCATTTGGCCGATCAAATGCTTGTAGCGCTCATCTTCCGGATGCACCGCTACCGCCGTATCGCCCAGCATCGTCTCCGGACGGGTCGTGGCGACCGTCAGGTAACCGCCTCCGTCTTTAAGCGGATATTGAAGATGATAGAGGCTGCCGTTCACTTCTTTATATTCAACCTCGATATCCGATAGCGCGGTGCGCGCGGCCGGATCCCAGTTGATGATTTTCTTGCCGCGGTAGATCAATCCCTTGTCATATAGTTGGACGAATACTTCGCGAACCGCTTTCGACAGCCCTTCGTCGAGCGTGAAACGCTCGCGGGAATAGTCCAGCGAGAATCCCATCTTCGCCCATTGCGCATGGATCTTGTCGTTGTATAGTTCCTTCCACTCCCAGACGCGTTCCAGGAACTTCTCGCGGCCCAGATCGTAACGGGACACGCCGTCCTCCCGCAGCTTCTGCTCCACCTTCGTCTGCGTGGCGATGCCCGCGTGGTCGCTGCCTGGCAGCCAGAGCGCGTCATAACCCTGCATGCGCTTCGTTCGGATCAAAATATCCTGCAGCGTGCAGTCCAGCGCGTGGCCGATATGCAGCATCCCGGTTACGTTCGGCGGCGGTATGACGATCGTGTACGCCGGCGCGTCCGGTCTTTTGCCCGCTTCGAAGAAATTACCCTTCATCCAAAAATCGTACCACTTCGCTTCGGCCGACTTCGGATCATAGGTCGTCGGCATCGATGTGCCCGTTGCTTTGTCAGACATAAGATTCTACCTCCAGTAGTGTTGCAATGCGTCCAGCTTATCGATCTAGCCGCCCTTGCCGAAAATAAAATAAACCTTCCGTCCTTGTTGCAAAGGACGAAAGGTTTTGCTTCCGCGGTACCACCTTTGTTTCGCGCGCGGTATCATACTCCCGCTCGCGACACTTCATGCAGATAACGGCTGCGTCCGGCCCAAACTAACCAGAACCTTGCGGCTCAACTCTCATAAGGGCAACTCCGGGGCGACCTGTAACATCAAGCCTCTTGCAGAACCTCGCAGCGACTAACGGTTCCGCTCTCTGGAAGTGTTGCTGTCACTCTTCCCCTTCAACGTCTTTAGAAGAAAGTATTTCCGTATACCCTTTATCATACACGTTTTTAAATCCAACAGTCAACCCGGGCAGAAGTCTTCCGGCCACCGTCAATCTCCGAAACAAGGCAAAACGGCTATCGCCGTCTTTTGAGGCGAGGCGAGGTGAGTTTCGGGAATGCAGCATTCCGCGATGGAGACATAGAGGCCAAAGTATAAGCGTGAAACTTGTCCTTTCCTCTATGTATAAAAAACCTTGCAGAAAGCGCCGCTCTCCGCAAGGGGTGGTCGATTTTATGGAATATAGAGCACTTGGCCCTCGGTTACGCTTTGATCGTTCAATCGGTTGTAGAGCGCGATTTCGCGTGCTTGCAGCTGATAGCGGTCGGCAATCGAATCCAGCGTATCCTCGCGCTGCACGATGGCCATCCGCACTTTGCGGAACGAATTCTCATCGTTCGCCCGGTTCAAGAACAAGCTCTTCCACTCGATCTCGTCCGCGGCCGCGCGTCTGGCATCTTCCGCCGCGCGCTTCGCGATCAGTTCCGCTGCCGCCCGTGCTTCCTGCTCTCGCTGACTCGAGTGCAAGATCGAGCGGAACCCGATCCCGCTTGCGCCCTCCTGCTGCTCCGTCCCGTCCTGCAGCGGCTTCGCATTAACCGCCACTCGCAATTCTTTGCGAGTTTGGTCGGCTTCCTCCGCCGCGCGCTCGTATTCTTCGACCGGTTGTCCGCCGGCTGCCTGAGCTTCGTCCCGCAGCGCTTCCGCCTGCTCGACCTCCTCGGACAGAAATGGCGTGAAGATCGTCTCGGCGGTGCGGCTTTGTTCCTCATCCGGTTGCTCGTCCTCACTAGCCGCCTGCGCCCGCTCGAATTCCTGTATGGCCGCCTCTTCCCGCTGGCGTTGTTCCCGAGCGTTCCGTTCCGCCTGCGCGGCTTCGCGCTCCCGTTGCTCGGCAGCTTCCCGCTCGATCTGGGCGATCGCCTCCCTCGCCTGCCGTTCTTCCAGCTCGCGTTGCTGCGCGATCAACGCTTCCTGTTGACGCCAGAGCTCCTGCTGCCGCTCCTCTTCTTCCGCCGCTGCCCGAAGAGCGGCTTCCTGTGCTTCGCGTTCGGCCGCTTCTTGGGCTGCGACTGCCCTTAACTGCTCGGCCTGCTGGGAAGCCGACCAATTCTCGTAGTAACTATTATCCGGCTCCGCTTCGCCTTGCTCCTGCAGCGACCGTTCGTGCACGACCGTAAACGGCTCTTCACGCCACGATTCCGGTTGCTTGGACGGTTCCAGCTCGATCCCGAGCAGCGATAGCACGCCCGTAATATTCAACGTCCGGGCCGAAAGCAAGTCGACGTCGAAATTATCGATTTCGACCGAAATATCGTCCAGACGGCTCACCCGATTGAGCGGCAGCGTAATCTCGACCGGAATCCAATGCTCGAGCGTCTGCGCGTCCGCCCTCCCGTTCGCCGAGCGGTATACGCCCGAGAGCAGCAGATGCCCTTTAAGCAGCACCTGTTCACCTTGTTGAATCACTTGTATGCGCGGCACGAGTTCAATCTCTTCCAACTCGTCGATGCCCAGTACATCATCCGGCAAATGCACGCGCTCGTAGACGTCAAAACGTAGTCCGTTCGTTTGGTTAGACAAGCGTTTCGTCCTCCTTTCCCCTCCTAAACAGCTTGGATACAGCTATCTTCCCTATTCACTATATGGTTAGGAGGAGGCGGGCATGACTACGATTTTGACGCTATAAGAGAGGTTGTTCAAGAAGTCGACAATTGATCGCGAAGCAGATCAAGACGCAGCTCGGCATCGAACCTGTCGTTCAGGCTTGAAGTCCGGTGAAGGCGACGTATTGAACTTTAACTATAACGAGAGCTTGGCCGCAAGCGCGGAGAACCACGGCGGTTCGGGGCACTCGACTCGTACCGGCTCGCCGGTCAAAGGATGCGGGAACGTAAGCCGAGCGCCGCGAAGCGCCTGATGCCCGATCGCCTCCGTTCGCCCGCCGTACAGCGCGTCTCCCGCAAGCGGATGGCCGATATGGCACATATGGACGCGGATCTGATGCGTGCGGCCCGTCTCGAGCCGCAGGCGCAACCTTGCCCATCCGGCATTCTGCCGGACGACTTCATAATGGGTGCGAGCTTGATCGCCGCCCGGCGACACGCGGCGTCGCGAGCCATGGTGACGATCCTTGCCGATCGGGGCGTCAACGATGCCGGAAGCTTGGCGCGGCCGGCCTTGCACGATAGCCTCATATTCGCGATCGACCCTTTTCTCTCGCATCGCCGCGTCTAATCTTAGCTGAGCCAGCTCGTTCTTGGCATACAGCACCGGTCCGGACGTGTCGTCATCAAGGCGATGGATGTGCTTCATCGGCAGCGGATCTTCGCGGAGCAATCCAAGCCGGGCGGCCGCTTCGTCGAGCGTTCCCCGGTGTCCGGGACCGTTCGGGTGAACCGGCATGCCGGACGGCTTGTCGAAGACGACGCACCAATCGTCTTCATACAGGATCGGCACGGTCGGGAGCGGCTCGGCGGACGGCAGCTGCGCTAACCGATAAGCCAATTCTTTCCGAATATCGGCCAACTCGAATGCCTTCAGCAGGATGGAAGTCTCCGTGCACTGAATTTCGCCTACGGAGAACAGCCGGTTGATCCATTTCTCAGGAAACAAAGCAAGAGCCAGCAGCCGCTGGCGCACGATGTGCGGATGGCTGCCGGCCCGAAGAGAAGGGTAGCGTTCCGGATCGATCGAGTCGCCCCAAACGTTCAGGGCATCGATGCTCACGGCCAGCCACTCCCCTTGACGCGTAAATATCGCCATGTCCATGGGTTCTGCTCTCGCTCCTTGCTATAGACGACGCAGCGCTTCGTCGTGCGCCGCGATCGTCGCGTCGATCGCCGTTTCGTCGTGAACGGCCGAAACGAACATGCCTTCGAACTGCGATGGCGGAATGCTGATGCCGTTATCCAGCATGCCGGCGAAATACGCTTTAAAGCGCTCCAGATCGGCCGTCTTCGCAATTTCGTAATTAATGACGTGCTTGTCCGTGAAGAACGGACACACCATGGAGCCGACGCGGTTGATCGTCATCGCGACGCCGTGCTTCTGCGCGTTCGAGATTAGTCCGCGCTGCAGGCGCACGGCCATGCGTTCCAAATGTTCGTATGTCTCCGGTTTCAAGAGACTAAGCGTCGTGTAGCCCGCCGCCATCGCGAGCGGGTTGCCGGATAACGTCCCCGCCTGGTAGATCGGTCCGGACGGTGCCATCATCTCCATAATTTCGCGTTTGCCACCGTAGGCGCCCACAGGCAAGCCGCCGCCGATGACTTTACCGAGGCAGGTCAAATCCGGCGTGATGCCGTACAACCCTTGCGCGCAGTTATAGTGAACGCGGAAGCCGGTCATCACTTCGTCGAAGATTAGCAGGCTGCCGTATTGCTCGGTAATGTCGCGCAAACCTTGCAGGAAGCCCGGCAACGGCGGCACGACGCCCATATTGCCCGCCACCGGTTCCACGATGACGCAGGCGATTTGTTCGCCGAACTTCTCGAAGGCCAGCTTGACCGATTCGATATCGTTATAGGGCACCGTGAGCGTGTGGGAAGCGACGCTCTCCGGCACGCCGGGACTGTCGGGCAGGCCGAGTGTCGCGACGCCGGAACCCGCTTTAATGAGCAAGCTATCCGCATGTCCGTGATACGAGCCTTCGAATTTCAAAATCATGCTACGCTTCGTATACCCGCGCGCCAGGCGCAGCGCGCTCATCGTCGCTTCCGTTCCGGAGTTGACCATCCGCACCAGATCGATTGAAGGCACGCGTTCAGCCACCAGCTTCGCCATCGTCGTCTCCAGCTCTGTCGGCGCGCCGAAGCTCGTCCCTTTCTCCGCCGTCTTCTTGATTGCTTCGATTACTTCCGGATGGGCATGCCCCATGATCAGCGGTCCCCACGAACCTACGTAGTCGATGTAGCTGTTGCCATCGATATCATAGACGCGGTAACCCTCTCCGCGCTCCATGTATACCGGCGTCAAACCGACGGAGCGAAATGCCCGTACCGGCGAATTGACCCCGCCCGGAATGACCTCTTTGGCGGAGGCGAAAGCTTCTTTGGAACGCTCGTCCAATCTAGCGCGACCTTGCTCGCTCATAGTAGACACCTGCCTGTTTCATAGTATGCCGTCGGAGTTCTCCTCGTCGGCTTTAAATTGCGTTATTCGCAGCGCAGCCACTTGGCCGCGTCCAGCGCGTGGTACGTAATGATCAAATCCGCGCCCGCGCGTTTCATGCCCGTCAACGTCTCCAGCACGACGGCGCGCTCGTCGATCCAGCCGTTCGCGGCCGCCGCCTTCACCATCGAATATTCCGCGCTGACGTTATATGCGACGAGAGGCAGATCGAAATTCTCCTTCACCATGCGCAGCACGTCCAGATAGGCGAGCGCCGGTTTAACCATGAGCATGTCGGCGCCTTCAAGCACGTCGGCTTCCGCTTCGCGCATCGCTTCGCGAATGTTGGCCGGGTCCATCTGATACGTCTTCCGATCGCCGAATTGCGGCGTCGAATGCGCGGCGTCGCGGAACGGTCCATAGAACGCGGAAGCGTATTTGACCGAATAGGACATAATCGGAATGTTCTCGTACCCTGCCTCGTCAAGTCCCGCGCGGATCGCGTGGACGAAGCCGTCCATCATGTTCGACGGGGCAATGATATCCGCGCCCGCTTCCGCTTGCGAGATTGCCGTCTTCACCAGCAGCGCGAGCGAAGGATCGTTGTCGATCTCGGCATAGCCGGTCTTCGGATCGTGATGAATGACGCCGCAGTGGCCATGGTCGGTGTAAGCGCAAAGACAGGTGTCGGCAATGACGACGAGATCCGGCGCCCATTCTTTCACCTTGCGAGTGGCTTCCTGTACGATGCCGTTATGGTCATAGGCGGATGTCCCGACGGCATCCTTCGTCGCGGGCACGCCGAACAGCAGAACGGATTGAACGCCGCTCGCGACGACCGCGTCGATCTCCGGCTTCAGCCGGTCCAAGGAGAAATGATGTACGCCCGGCATCGACGGAATCTCCGCCTTGATGTCCGTCCCGTGCGTCACGAATATCGGATAAATAAAGTCGTTCGCCGTCAAAATCGTTTCTTTAACCAGCTGACGGAGCGCCGGCGTACGACGCAGACGACGTAATCTTGTAATTGGGTAGCTCATCTGAAGCAAGTCCCTCCTTCATGGATTAAACGTTATGAGCGGATAGACACTCGGCCGCGATCGCCGCGACGAGCGCATCGATCGTTGAATCAGGCGGCAGAATGTCAACCGTAAGCCCGGCTTCCTCAGCCGTTCGGGCCGTCACCGGACCGATGCAAGCGACTCTCGCCTTCCCCAACAGTTCAATAGGGTTCTCCACGCCCATCCGACGCAGTACGGCAATCAAATTCGTAACCGTCGAAGAGCTTGCGAACGTAATGACGTCGACCGCCCCGGACTGGAGCAGCTCAAGCACTTCTTCGTCCTGTTGATCAGCCGCGACCGTCTCGTAGACGTCGATTCCTACGACCGTTAAGCCTTGCGCTTGGAGCGTTCTTGGCAAAATGTCTCTCGCTAAATCGCCTCTGGGCAGCAGGACTCGTTGTCCGGGGAGGAGCTCGTCGGCCAAATGATCGAGAAGACCTTCGGCCTGATATTGGGCGGGCAGCGCCTCCACGACCAATCCGCGCCTCTGCAGCGCTTCCGCCGTCTTCGGTCCGACCGCGGCGATGCGGGCTCGATGGAACTGTCTGATATCGATCCGATAACGCTGCAAATAACGGAAGAAATAGTCCACGCCGTTCACGCTCGTAAACAGAATCCAGTCAAAGTCATTCCCGCTGCGCAGCGCGGCTTCCACCTGCGCCATGACGGCCGGGTCTGCGGGTTCCCGCGTCTCGATGACAGGGAATTCGCAAGGCTCTCCGCCAAGCGCCTCGATGCGTTCGGCCAGGTCGCTGCTCTGCGCGCGCGAACGGGTAATGAGCACCCGCGTGCCGAACAACGGGCGGCGTTCCGCCCATTGCATTTTCTCCCGATGGCGGACGACTTCTCCGACCACGATGACGGCCGGCGGGCGGATCCGCTCCGCCCGTACGATCGACTCGATCGTTGCCAGCGTCCCGGTAACCGTGCGCTGATCCGTCGTCGTCCCCCACTGTATGACCGCAACCGGCATGTCCGGGCTCCGACCGTGGCGAATGAGTTCCCCGGCAATAAAGCCGATGTTCGCCACGCTCATGAGCAGTACAAGCGTGCCATCCATCTGGGCGATCCGCTCCCACTGCACCGAACGGTCTTGCTTGTCCGGATTCTCGTGGCCCGTGATGATTGACACCGATGCCGCCAACTCCCGGTGGGTCACCGGAATGCCTGCATAGACGGGGGCGGCGATCGCCGATGTAATGCCCGGCACGATCTCGAATTCGATACCGTTCTCCGCCAGCAGTTCTGCCTCCTCCGCTACGCGGGCGAATATCGAAGGATCCCCGCCCTTCAATCGCGTGACGACTTTGCCCTCCAAGGCCAAATCGACGAGCAGCTGGTTGATTTCTTCTTGTTCCAGCGTGTTGCGATCCGGAAGCTTACCTACATAAATCTTCTGCGCGCCCGGTTTCAGGTTGGCAAGCAGTCTAGGACTGGCTAGCCGATCATACACGACGGCGTCCGACTCTCGAAGGCATTCCATCCCGCGAACCGTAATTAGCTTCGGATGGCCCGGTCCCGCGCCGACCAGATATACTCTGCCTCTCTCCTCGCCCATTCGCGTTAACCTCCGAGTTCAGCCAGTATACGATCCGCCCCTTTGGTCCGAAGCGCTTCCGCGATCTCGAGACCAAGTTGTTCTGGATCACGGCCTTGGCGAATCTCCTTGAGCAGCACCGAGCCGTCAGGCGTTCCTACGATGCCCGTCATCGTCAAAAGGGGCGCTTCTCCGCCCGCGCCTTCCGCGAGCGTAGCATATGCGCCGATCGGAATTTGGCAGCCGCCGTTCAATGCACCCAGGAAAGTCCTCTCGGCCTGGACGGCTAATTCGGTCTCTCGGTCGTTCAACAGCGCCAGCAGCTCGCGGACCGCCTCGTCGTTCGCTCGGCATTCGATGCCGAGCGCGCCTTGTCCAACGGCCGGCACCGATACATCTTCGGGCACGTAGGACGAGATTTTGTCTTCCCAGCCCATCCGCTTCAGACCGGCTGCCGCCAGTACGACCGCGTCGAAGCCTTCCGTCTCCAGCTTGCGGATTCGCGTATCGATATTGCCGCGTATCGACTCCAGCACGAGATCCGGACGGGCGTTCTTCAACTGGCTTGCGCGGCGGAGACTGCTCGTCCCGACTTTGGCGCCCTGCGGCAGCGTCTCGAACGTCAACCCATCGCGCGCGATGATCGCATCCCGCGGATCGACCCGGCGAGGAATCGCGCCATTCATAAGCCCTTCCGGAAGCTCGTACGGCATGTCTTTCATACTATGTACCGCCAGGTCGATCTCTCCGCTTAGGAGCGCTTCCTCGATTTCTTTCACGAACAGCCCTTTGCCGCCGACTTTGGACAACGTGACATCAAGAATGCGATCGCCTTTCGTAATGATTTTGCGAATTTCGAACTCGTACGGAAGGCCGTGCTTCTCGCACAAGCCTCGCAGCTGGTCGATGACCTGCCCAGTTTGAGTCAGCGCAAGCGCGCTTTGACGCGTGCCGACGATTATCGTTTTGCGTTCTGCTTTCGTTTCATTCATATTCAGACTACGCCTCCATCAAGACAGGTATGCCGATGCAAGACGGCTTATCCATGCCTCTATCGTTTCGTCGCCTCGCTGCGGGGAACGCCGTTCGCCTTGCAGATCAAGCTCTGCTTCTTCCGCGGCTTCTCGCAGCATGGCGCGTTTAGTCGCCGTTGCAAATCCCTCTTCGTTCACCATGGACGCGCGCAGTTCGCCTAGTCGCTCGGCCCACCACGCATACGGCTCTCCATAGCGGCCTTCAAGCTCGTTTCGGATTCGCTTCGCAAACGCCGGGCTCGCCCCGGATGTGGACACCGACAACAGCAACGGGCCTCTGCGTACCGCGGATGGCGCGATAAAATCGCCTTCCGCCGCTTCATCCGTCTGATTAACCAAGGCGCCAGCCGCACGCGCTTCTCGCAAGACGATATCGTTGACGATCCGGCTATCCGTCGCCGCGAAGACGAGCGCCGCTCCATCGGCATCCTTATCTTGGTATTCCCTGCGCAACCATTGGATAGACCCTTGCTCTGCCAATGAAGCTAGCGCGGATGTCGCATCCGGACTGATCAACGTGACATGATCCGCCCCGCCTTCTAGCAACCCCCGCGTCTTGCGCTCCGCGATCCGGCCCCCTCCAACCACTACGCACCGTTTACCTCGCAAATCAAGGTGCAGCGCATAATAGGTTTTCGTTCTTGACTCGCGCCCCATTACGACCACCCATGGAAGGAGG
The DNA here is from genome assembly GCF_008124765.1 of Paenibacillus methanolicus. GTDB lineage: Bacteria > Bacillota > Bacilli > Paenibacillales > Paenibacillaceae > Paenibacillus_Z > Paenibacillus_Z methanolicus. Next base: position 149,950 of record NZ_VNHS01000006.1, read on the forward strand.
ACGCCTGATTGAGAAATACGTTCAGGAACAGCAGGGCATAGCTGTACAAAATCCAGCGCGCCATTTTCCAGCCCGGACCGTCCAACCAGCGGCGCTTCAGCACCGTCCATATGTACAGGCCAAGCGAGATGAACGACGCGATTACTTTCAGATCGAGCAGCAGCGAGTATTCGCCTTCGGTCAAAATCGACGTAACCGCTACGGCTAGCGACATCGCGAGCAGCGGCGCGCCGATCAGCGTGCACCTGTACATGTAGATATCGATCAGTTCCAAGCTTGGGAGCCGCCGGACCGATTTGGTCCACTGCTTGCCTTTGAGCCTACTGTGCAAGAACAAATACATGCCCGCGAAAATCGTCGCGATCGTAAGCGCGGCGTATGCGCAGATCATAAGACTGACGTGCACGTAAAGCAGCTTGCGCGCTATCTCCCACCGTTCGAGCGACGTCCCGCTGCCGATACCGAACATATTTAGCGCCAGCACCGCAAATCCGATTACATTGACGAAAAATACGATAAATTCAATTCGGAAAAACCGATTCATCACAAGCGAAATGGTCACCAGCAGCCAGGAGAATAAGAGTAAATATTCGAATAAGCTAAAAAAGGACATATTCAAGTGCGATACGATACGCTGGATCAAATAAGCGGTCTGGAGCACCCAGACGAAAACAAGCAGCCCTGTACCCATCTGCTTCGCTCTCCGGTTGCGATCCACGAAATCGGAGAAGTAAAACAGCAGGCTCAGGGCGTATATGTACAACATTGCATCATATAACCAGTTCTCTGTAATCATACGCGCCTCCACGCCCTACAGGTTCGGCTATTGCGTGAGAGGCAGGCCGCGCTTATGCGGCCTGCCTCCCTGCGTGGTTATGGCGTTACGGCAGCCGCGATGCCCGGCATCTTCCGGGCTTGCTTGCCTTTCGCCACTTTCGAACCGTTCTCCGCCGCGGACGATTGGAGCTCCTTCATGACGGCCGCGGATTTCGAACGTTCTTCCTCGTGCGCAACCGATTCCTCAAGTGCGAACAATTTCACAAACAAATCCATTGCTTCATCGCCGCGTTTCTCGCTTGCCATTTCTTTAATCCGCACGATCGGATCTTGCATCATCTGATTGACGATGCTCTTCGTCAGCTTCCGGATGACCTTCAATTCGCGTTCATCCAAATCCGGCAGCTTGTTCGTTAAGCTCTCCATCGTCTCCTCGTGAATGGCGGCCGCCTTGTCCTGCAGCGCGCGGATGAGCGGCACGACGCCAAGCGTGCGGTACCAGTTCTGGAAGACGCCGAGTTCGATCGCGATGAACGACTCGATCTTGGCCGCTTCCTGGCGGCGCAGCTCCATATTGCTCTCGACGATGCCTTCCAAGTCGTCGATATCGTACAAGAACACATTCTCGATCGTCGCGATGCGCGGATCCAAATCGCGGGGGACCGCGATATCGATCATGAAGAGCGGCTTGGACTTCCTCTTCTTCATGGCGCCGGCAACCTGATCCCGGTTCAGCACGTATCCGTCGCTGCCCGTCGAGCTGATCAAAATGTCGGTTTCATGCAGCCGCCGAACGGTATCTTCTATCGCGCACGGTACGCCGCCGAATTTCTCCGCAAGCTGTACCGCGCGTTCGTAGGTGCGATTGACGACAATGATCTGTTTCACGCCATTGGCGTGCAGATGTTTGGCGGTCAATTCGCTCATCTTGCCCGCGCCGAGAATCATGACGGTCTTGCCGGCGAAATGACCGAAAATCCGCTTCCCGAGTTCGACGGCCGCGTAGCTGACCGATACGGCCGACTCGCCGATGCTCGTCTCCGTATGGGCTCGTTTGGCAAGCGTCACCGCTTGTTTGAATAACATATTGAAAACCGTCCCCGTCGCCTTGTGCTCTTGGGCCAGGAAGAAGGCGCTACGGACTTGGCCGAGAATTTGCGTCTCGCCGATTACCATCGAGTCCAAGCCGCTTGCAACTCGGAACAAATGTTTAATGGCCCCATCGTCTTCGTACATATATAGATGACTCGTAAACTGTTCGCGCGGCAGTCCGAACCATTGCTCCATAAAGTTCCGAATGTAATGGCCGCACAACTGCGGACGGTCTACGACGGCATATAGCTCGGTGCGGTTGCAGGTCGCTACAATGACACATTCCATGATGCTCTTCGTCTGCTGCAGTTGCTTGAGCGCTTCCGGCAGTTCCTGCTCGGCAAACGTAAACCGTTCGCGAACTTCAACGGGAGCCGTCCGGTAATTCAGCCCGACAACGACAATGTGCATGCGCGTTCACCTGCCCTCCAGTAAATTTGACATTAGTTATTATAGCACAGTTCGACAACCTATACGCCCGCAATTATGAAAAAAGTTTGAAGATACGCACCTCCTTCTTACACGAAAAACCGCATATAAAAACGGCTACGGAGTTAGACTCCATAGCCGTTAATCATCAAGTTATATTACACGAATTGCGCTTGTTTCATTTCTGGTTCTACGACTTGCAATTCACCCATACCGCGAACAAGCTTCTTCGCATGTGTCGTTGTCGGCTTCAGCACGGAGATCATGTAGTCGATCGCCAGCTGTGGATCAACAGTCTCGCCGCAAGTGTAACAGTCCAGCGCCGCGAAACCTTTCTCAGGATACGTGTGAATCGAGAGATGACTTTCAGACAGCAATACGAGCACCGTTGCTCCTTGTGGCTCGAATTGTTTGGCTTGCACAGAGAGTACGGTAGCGCCGCACGCTTCTGCAGCCTCCACCATTTGGGCTTGCAAAAATTCCGCGTTGTTGAGCAACTCAAAATCTACACCCCAAGTGTCTACAGCAACGTGTCTTCCGAAAGTTGAATATTCCATCTTTCGGTTCCCCCTTCCTAGGAATAAAATGTTTTAAAAATTTCATCCGCTAGGACCTACGTCATTCACTGCCCGAGGGAATAATCTCTCGCAACATAACCATGTCCTGAGTGAATCCTGGTTCCTAATTTGAAGCTGATTATTTTCAACGAAAATAAAAATAACATCTATCCGGGAGAATTGCAACTGTTTTTTTTCTAAATTATTACTCGTCTCCCCCCGCAGTCTCCCAGCCCGAATTTATCGTATGCAAATAAAAGCCTCTTCGCGCGCCTAAAGCGGGGATTTTACGAAAAACGCAATAATGAAAAGAACCGCTGCTGGGCAGCGGTTCTAGAGCATGCTATACGTACAGATTAAGCTTCTAGAATGAACAGTTGGTGGGTTGCAAGCCGCAGTTTCTCATCGATTAAGGCAATTTGCGAAGCGTCCGTGCACATGTTGCGAAGATCGAGCAGCTCGTTCACGGCATTATGCAGCAAAACGATGGATTGTTCGACTTCGTTGCTTCTGAATTGTTTCTCGAGTTGGCCAACCGTGTCCTTATATTCGAACACGATCCGGACCTCGCCATGCTTATGCTCGACGATTCGTCTTACGGAGCCTTGCACATAATGATACGTCATCGTATAGGTTGGATAAATGCGGTTAACAATGGCATCTCCCCGGAACGCCGCTACGGCTTTACGCATAGCATTCGTTAGCTTGGGATGCATCAGCCGGCAGGATAATGAGCATACATACTGATCCTGCATTCGTTCAAATATCAAGCGGACCTCTTCCCGACCTGCCTCGTCTTCGAGAACCATTTCGTGATTGCCGTTGTCGAGCACGCGCACCTGCTGTCTCACATGCTGTTCTTCAAAAAACCGGACAAATCCCGCCATCTCATCAGCCGTTAATTGCAGAGAAGCTTTGACATACTCCGTGGCTATCCGCTGAGCCATAAAAATCTCCTCAATTCTTTAACTTGCACGATCCCCTTACTCGGGGTTCGTTCAAACCGATTGTACTGCTTACGTATATTATACCCGATCCAAAAGGTTTATTCCTGCCATCTGTTCTCGATATTCTCGCATATTTCTGAAAAATCCCGGAGAAATCGGCGATCGTATCACGTTTTTACCCGTTATTCTCGCTTTTCAACCATAAACTCACTCGGATGCTACCGTATCCTCCACCTTGCTCATAATAACCTCCCACAGCTCGTCGCGGCCAAGCCCGATTTCGGACGAGAAAAGCACCACGCGGTCGCTCGGATCGGCTTCCAGCGTCTCTTTAATCAGCTTAATCTGCTTCTGCCATTGGCTTTTGGGGATTTTGTCGGCTTTCGTCGTGACGATGGTGCGCGGAATATTATAGTGGCGCAGCCACTTGTACATCAAGCAATCGTCCTTGCTCGGGGCATGCCGAATATCGATGATGAGCAGCACCATCTTAAGCGGTTCTCGATCGCCAAGGAACGTTTCGATCATTTGGCCGAACTGTTCCCGCTGTACTTTGGACACTTTCGCGTAACCGTAACCCGGGAAGTCAACAAAGTACAATTTCTGATTGACCCGGTAGTAGTTCAATTGCTGCGTCTTGCCTGGCTGCGAACTGGTGCGGGCCAGATTCTTGCGTTGGATCATTCGGTTGATCAGCGACGACTTGCCAACATTGGAACGCCCTGCCAGAGCAAACTCTGGCAAGGCGTCTTCTGGATATTGATTCGGCCGGACCGCGCTGATGATAAACTCAGCTTCCGTAATTTTCATGCTAATCGCAAACCTGCTTTCTATTAATCACTAGTGCGCTGCCGTACAAGCCGCTAGTGCGCTTCTACGGGCGCCTGGCTCACCAATGCATGGCTAAGCACTTCGTCCATATGCGCGACCGGAATGAACTCCATGTCGGCACGGATACTCTCCGGTATATCGCGTAGATCGCGCTCGTTATCCTTCGGCAACAGCACCTTGCGAATACCGGCCCGATGCGCGGCGAGGGACTTTTCCTTCAAGCCGCCGATCGGAAGCACGCGTCCGCGGAGCGTGATCTCGCCGGTCATTGCCACATCGCGGGATACTTTGCGGCCCGTCAGCGCCGAAATAAGCGCCGTGGCCATCGTAATGCCCGCGGAAGGACCGTCTTTCGGAATCGCGCCTTCCGGAATGTGAATATGGATATCGTTCTTCTCGTGGAAGTCCGGCGCGATGTTCAATTCGGCCGCGCGCGACCTCGTAAAGCTGAACGCCGCTTGCGCCGACTCCTTCATGACGTCGCCAAGCTTACCCGTCAGCGTCAATTTGCCGGTGCCGGGAAGCACGGTCACTTCGATAACCAGCGTATCTCCGCCGACTTCCGTCCAAGCCAGACCGGTCACGGCACCGATTTGATCGGACTGTTCCGCCATGCCGTAGCGGAATTTCGGAGGTCCGAGCCATTCCTTGATCGTCGCCGAATCGGCTTCGATCGGCTTGCGTTCCGCATCCGACACGATCGTTTTGGCCGCCTTCCGGCAAATGGACGCAACTTGCTGCTCCAAATTCCGTACGCCGGACTCCCGCGTATATTCGCGAACTACCATTTGGAGCGCATCTTCCGTTACCGTCAGCTGTTCCGGCTCCAAGCCATGGTCTTTCTTCTGCTTCGGCAGAAGGTAACGAGTCGCGATCTGCAGTTTCTCCAATTCCGTGTAACCTGGAATGTACAACACTTCCATCCGGTCCAACAACGGTCTTGGGATATTATGAATCGCATTGGCCGTCGTCACGAACATGACGTTGGACAGATCGAACGGCGTCTCGATGAAGTGGTCGCTGAACGTGCTGTTCTGCTCCGGGTCGAGCACTTCGAGCAGCGCGGAAGCCGGGTCGCCTCTGAAATCCATCGCCATCTTGTCGATCTCGTCCAGCAGGAACACCGGATTGAGCGAGCCGGCCGTCTTCATGCCTTGAATGATCCGTCCCGGCATAGCGCCTACGTACGTCCGGCGATGACCGCGGATCTCCGCTTCGTCCCGCACGCCGCCAAGCGAGATGCGCACGAATTGTCGGCCAAGGGACTTGGCGATAGAGCGCGCCATCGACGTTTTGCCGACGCCCGGAGGTCCGACCAGACACAGGATCGGCCCCTTCAGTTTCTTCACGAGCTGCTGAACGGCCAAATACTCGAGCACGCGTTCTTTCGGCTTCTCCAGGCCGTAGTGATCCTCGTTCAGAATCGCTTCGGCGCCGGCGATATCGAGAATATCGTCCGTGACATCGTTCCAAGGCAGCGATAACAGCCAATCGATATAATTGCGAATGACGCCGCCTTCGGCCGATGTCGAAGGCATTTTCTCGAGGCGGTCGATTTCCTTCTCGACCTTCTCCTGCACTTTCTCGGGAAGGTTGGCGTTCGCAAGCTGATTGCGGAGTTCCTCCACTTCGCCGGCTCGGCCTTCCTTCTCGCCTAACTCCTTCTGAATCGCCTTCATTTGCTCGCGCAAGTAATATTCCTTCTGCGTCTTCTCCATCTGTTTCTTGACGCGTTGGCTTATCTTGCGTTCGAGCTCGAGCACCTCGCGCTCGTTGTTCAGCAAATCGAGCAGCTTCTCCAAGCGCGCTTTCACGTCAATCGTCTCCAAGATGTCCTGTTTGTCTTTAATCTTCAAGGACAGGTGACTGGTAATGACGTCCGCGAGACGCCCCGGCTCGTCGATATCCGATACGGCCGCATGCGTCTCCGGCGTCACCTTCTTGGACAGATTGATGTAATGCTCGAATTGGTTCAGGACGGTGCGCATGAGCGCATCGATCTCCGGATCGTTCGATTCGGTCTCCGGCAGCTCCTTCACCGATACTTCATAGAAATCGTCGTTCGGCAAATAATCGACGACCTCCGCGCGGACGACCCCTTCGACCAAGACGCGGATTGTGCCGTTCGGCAGTTTGAGCATTTGTCTTACTCGCGCGATTGTGCCGACCCGGTAAATATCCTCTTGGGTCGGTTCTTCGATATTGACTTCCGACTGCGAGCAAAGCAGAATCATATGATCGTCTAACATCGCGCGGTCTAACGCGCGGACGGACTTTTCCCTGCCCACATCGAGGTGGAGCACCATGCTGGGGTATACAAGGAGCCCCCGAAGCGGAAGCAGGGGCAGCCGACGACCTTTCCATTTTGCAGGTCCCATTCCAGCACCTCCATGATCGCTGAAGTTCTCCGTCCATACGATTGTAGGCGGAAAACACGCTTAAGCTTCTACCGTGTTTCTATTCCATTTTATCACTCTACGGAATCCGCCTGCAAATAGGGGAGACTCGATGCGATAAATACGTCGTTCGCGGCTGCCGGCGCGGAGGCGCCGATGCGCGATTCTTCCGCGCGGAACACGTGGCGGAACACTTCGTCGACATGATCGACCGGAATGACTTGCAAGCCCTCTAAATCCGCGAAAACGGCCTGCCAATTCTCTCGTGGGATAATAACCCGATTCGCGCCGGCTTGAAACGCGGCCTCCACCTTCGCCAGAACGCCCCCGACCGGTTTCACGTTGCCGTGAATGCCCACCTCGCCGGTCATCGCCAGCTTGTTGTCCACGGCTTCGCCTTTGATCGCCGAAGCGATCGCCGTCGCCATCGCGATGCCCGCCGAAGGACCGTCGATCGGCGTACCGCCCGGAAAGTTGATGTGCAGGTCGTAATTCTCCGGCGCAAGTCCCAGACGTCTGAGCACGGTAAGGACATTCTCGACCGAGCCTTTCGCCATGCTCTTACGGCGCAGCGTCCGGCTGCCGCCGCCGAGTTCTTCCTCATCGACGACGCCCGTAATCGTATAGCGGCCCCGTCCTGGTCTGGCCGTAATGGCGCTCACTTCGATCTCCAGCATCGTCCCCATATTGGGGCCGTAGACCGCCAAGCCGTTCACGAAACCGATCTGCGGCAAGTTCGGCACTTTGCGGTCGGGACGCGGCGGGATCTGACTACTGTTGACGACCCACTCGATGTCGGCCGCCGTGATCGAATCGCGCTTCTCCGATAAAGCGAGTCCCGCCGCCAACTGAATGACGTTGACCGCTTCCCGGCCGTTCGTCGCATACCGTTTCACGACATCGACCGCTTCCGGACTAGGCGGCAATCCGATCTTCTTCAACGCATTCACCGCGATTTCCGCGATCTCCTCCGCTAGTAGCGGTCTGAAGTAAATCTCCATGCACCGCGATCGCAAAGCTGGCGGCAGCTCTTGCGGCGACCTCGTCGTCGCCCCGACAAGGCGAAAATCCGCGGGAAGGCCATTTTGAAAAATATCGTGAATGTACATCGGAATGTTCGAGTCTTCCGAGTTGTAATAAGCGCTCTCCAGATAGACTTTGCGATCCTCCAGCACTTTTAACAATTTATTCATCTGGATCGGATGCAATTCGCCGATTTCATCGATAAACAGCATGCCGCCGTGAGCTTTCGTAACGGCGCCAGGCTTCGGCTGGGGAATACCCGCTACCCCCATGGCGCCCGCGCCTTGATAGATCGGATCGTGCACCGAGCCGATCAGCGGGTCCGCGATGCCGCGTTCGTCGAATCTCGCGGTCGTGGCGTCGATCTCCGTGAATTTCGCGTCCTGCTGGAAAGGCGAGGTCGGATTCTTCTTCGCCTCTTCCAACACGACCCGCGCGGCAGCCGTCTTGCCTACGCCGGGAGGACCATAGATGATGACGTGCTGCGGATTGGCGCTGCACATCGCGGCCTTCAGCGCCCGCAGGCCGTCACGTTGTCCGACAATGTCGTTCATCGTCTGCGGACGGGTTTTCTCTGCGAGCGGTTTCGTCAGCGAGATCGAACGCAGCTTCCGCAGCTTATCCATCTCCTTGCGAGATTCCCGATCGACGGCGGTACGATTCGTTTTTTGATTGCGCAGCAAGTTCCAGAAGTACAGACCGATCACGATCGCGAAAAAAACTTGAATTAGCATGACGATTAAACTGATATTGCTCATTACCAAATCGACTCCTCTCCAAACAAAAACATCCGGCAATTCCGGGCTCATACTTGTCAGTATTGCCCCGTGCCGGATGTAATAATCGTGAGAAGCCATCTAAAGTTTTCGCTCGCTCGTTACTGGGATGCCGCGTGATGCGTCTTCCGTCCCGGAATCTCTCCCGTCTCTTCGAACACGCGCACGATTTCGTCGATTTCTTTCTTCAGCTCGCTGAGCAGCTCGGCTTCCGGCACTTTGCGGATCATCTCTCCGTAACGGAACAACAATCCCTCGCCCCGCGCGCCCGCAATGCCGATATCCGCTTCGCGCGCTTCGCCCGGACCGTTCACCGCGCAGCCCAGCACGGAAACCTTTATCGGAACCTTGATCTTGCTAATGTACTCTTCCACCTCGTTGGCGATCGAGAATAAGTCGATGTCGAGGCGTCCGCAAGTCGGGCAGGATACCAGCGTCGCGGCGTTCGTGATTAGACCGAAGCTCTTCAGGATCTCCCGCGCCACTTTCACTTCCTCGACCGGATCTGCGCTCAAGCTGATGCGAACCGTGTTGCCGATTCCCATCGCCAACAAAGCGCCGATACCTGCCGAGCTCTTGATCGTGCCGGTCGTCAATGTACCCGCTTCCGTAATGCCCAGATGCAGCGGGTATTTGATTCTCTCCGCCGCCATTCGATAGGCCGCGATGGCCATCGGCACATCCGACGCTTTGAGGGATACGATGATATCGTGGAAATCGAGTTCTTCCAAAATGCCGATGTGGAAGAGCGCGCTCTCCACCATCGCTTCCGGCGTCGGATAGCCGTACTTCTCGAGCAGATGGTTCTCGAGCGAACCCGCGTTGACGCCGATCCGGATCGGAATCCCTCTCTCCTTGCACGCTTTGACGACCGCTTCGACCTTCTCGCGGCGACCGATGTTACCGGGGTTGATCCGGACCTTGTCGATGCCGTTCTCGATCGCCGCAAGCGCCAGACGGTAGTCGAAGTGAATGTCCGCGACGAGCGGAATATGAATGCGTTTCTTGATTTCTTTGATGGCTTCAGCCGCTTCCTTATTGTTCACCGTTACGCGGACAATTTGACAGCCCGCTTCCTCAAGACGCAAAATTTCGGCCACGGTCGCTTCCACGTCTGCCGTCTTCGTCGTGCACATGCTCTGGATGATGACTTCGTTGCTCCCGCCAATCGTAAGGGGACCTACTTTGACAGGCACGGTGTCTTGACGTAAATACATGTTTGGTTTCCTCTCCCATCGAAGCAAAAATCTTCCTATAACGTCAAAGTCCACCCCTGAAACGGGCGACAAAATCGCCGCCGTACAAGGGTGGAAATGACGGTTATCTTTCTATGTTAGGCGCTTTCTTCCTTCTTCTTGCCCTTCTTGCTCGTCAGCTCCGGCATGATCTTGTCTTGTACGACCTTCTCCGTGATGAGGCATGTCTGCACATCATCGCGAGAAGGCACTTCGTACATGACGTCGAGCATGATACCCTCGATAATCGCGCGAAGACCGCGTGCGCCCGTGTTCCGCTTGATCGCTTCTTTGGCAATCGCCTCCAAAGCCGGTTGGTCGAAATCAAGCTTCACGTTGTCCATCTCGAGCAGCTTCTGGTACTGCTTAACGAGCGCATTCTTCGGTTCGGACAGAATGCGTACGAGCGCAGCTTCATCCAGCGGCTCGAGCGTCGAGATTACCGGCAGACGACCAACGAATTCAGGGATAAGCCCGAATTTGAGCAGATCTTCCGGCAATACCATGCTTAAGTATTCGCCAGGCTTCAGATCCTTCTGACCTTCGCCCGCGGTATTGAAGCCGATGACCTTCTTGCCGATCCGACGCTTGATGTATTGCTCCAATCCGTCGAACGCGCCGCCGCAAATGAACAGAATGTTCGTCGTGTCGATTTGGATAAATTCTTGATGCGGATGCTTCCGGCCGCCTTGCGGAGGAACGGATGCCACCGTGCCTTCCAAAATCTTCAGCAACGCCTGCTGTACGCCTTCGCCCGATACGTCGCGCGTAATGGACGGGTTCTCGGATTTGCGCGCCACTTTGTCGATTTCGTCGATGTAGATAATGCCGCGTTCGGCTTTCTCCACGTCATAATCCGCCGCTTGAATCAGCTTGAGCAAGATGTTCTCGACGTCTTCGCCGACATAGCCGGCTTCCGTTAGCGATGTCGCGTCCGCGATCGCGAACGGCACGTTGAGAATCTTCGCCATCGTCTGCGCGAGCAGCGTCTTGCCGGAGCCCGTAGGACCGACAAGAAGAATGTTGGATTTCTGCAGCTCGACGTCTTCGATCTTGCTGCCCGAGTTAATCCGCTTGTAGTGGTTGTACACGGCGACGGACAGCGATTTCTTCGCTTGCTCTTGGCCGATGACGTACGAATCCAAAATATTGCGAATATCTTTCGGTTTCGGGATATCCTTCAGATCGAGTTCTTCCTCGTGGCCGAGCTCCTCTTCCACGATCTCCGTGCACAGTTCGATACATTCATCGCATATATAAACGCCAGGTCCAGCAACAAGTTTGCGCACTTGATCCTGGGATTTGCCGCAGAACGAGCACTTCAACTGGCCCTTCTCGTCGTTGAATTTAAACATGGGATCACCCCTTCGTATCGATGGTTACAGGTTAACGGCAGACGTGACGATCTTATCGATCAACCCGTAATTGAGCGCTTCCTCGGCGCTCATGAAATTGTCGCGGTCGGTATCGCGTTCAATTTTCTCATATGGCTGTCCGGTACGTTCAACATAAATATTGTTCAGCTTCTCTTTGGTCTTCAAAATCCAATCGGCATGGATCTTGATATCCGATGCTTGACCGCGAACGCCGCCCAGCGGCTGGTGAATCATCACTTCCGCGTTCGGCAGCGCGAAGCGCTTGCCTTTGGCGCCGGCCGTCAGCAGCAACGAACCCATGCTTGCGGCAAGTCCCATGCAAATCGTGGAGACGTCCGGTTTAATGAATTGCATCGTATCATAAATACCCATCCCCGCGGTAACCGAACCGCCTGGCGAGTTGATGTACAAATGGATATCCTTCTCCGGGTCGTCCGCGGCTAAGAACAGCAGCTGCGCGATGACCGAGTTCGCGACATCATCGTCGATCGCACTTCCCAGGAAAATGATCCGATCCTTCAGCAGACGGGAGTAAATGTCGTAAGAACGTTCTCCTCTGTTCGTTTGTTCAACGACGACTGGTACGAGATTCATGCGACCAACCTCCTTAAATTTAATGCGGTCCTTATAGGCCGCTTACCCTCGTGGTCCCCCCACTGCGCGGTTGATTCAAGGTGCCTCTTCAAGTAAGTAACCGGGTATCTATGCTATTTTACCACGTTCCGATGGCAAAGTCATTTTTCCATCCGGAAGGAATGGAGTCCGCTTCGCTCTTCGATCGGGCGGCTTCGCCGAATGTTACAGTATACGACGAAAGGTTATGGTTATGTACGGGGCAAGCCCCCATCAAACGTTATGTTCCTTCCCTCTCGCGAAAGGAAAGGATTGAAGCCTTTAGTCGAAAGAAGGCACGTTTGCACGTGCCTCCCCACTTGATAGAACGAGCCGCCCACCGGGGACGGCCTCGAACCTTAAGCTACTTCTGTAGCGACTTTGCTGTTGTCGAGCAGGAACTTGATCGTTTTGCGAATGACGATATCCGATTTGAGGTTCTCGAGGTTGCCGTTCGTTGCGAACAGCGTGCGAAGCTCGTCCACCGGACGGTTGTACATGCCGGAGAGCTTCTCGAGCTCTTCCGTCAGCTCTTCTTCGGAAGCGCCGATGCCTTCGTTCTTGGAGATTTGCTCCAGCACGAGGTTGTTGCGAACGCGTTTCTCGGCATCCGTTGCCATCTGAGCGCGAAGCACGGACTCGTCTTGGCCGGAGAACTGGTAGTACAGATCCAGGTTCATGCCTTGCATGCGCAGACGTTGCTCGAAGTCGCGCAGCATGTAGTCGACTTCGGTGTCGATCATCGCTTGCGGCACGTCGATCTCAGCCGTTTCGGCAGCTTTCTCGACGACTGCGACTTCGCGCGCCTGCTCGTTTTCTTTCTCTTTGCGGTCGGCCAGCTTCTTCGCGAGATCTTGTTTAAACTCGTCCAGCGTGTCGAATTCGCTCACGTCTTTGGCGAACTCGTCGTCGAGCGCTGGAAGGTTCTTGCGCTTAATCTCATGAAGCTTCACTTTGAAGACCGCTTCTTTGCCGGCCAGGTTGTCCGCGTGGTAATTCTCAGGGAACGTGACGACAACGTCCTTGAAGTCGCCGGTCGCCAAACCTACGACTTGGTCTTCGAAACCCGGAATGAACGAATTGGAACCAAGCTCCAGGGAATAACGCTCGCCTTTGCCGCCTTCGAAGGCGACGCCGTCCACGAAACCTTCGAAATCGATGACGGCCGTGTCGCCGTTCTGCGCTTCGCCTTCGTCGAGGACCGACAGCTCGGCATGACGCTGTTGCAGACGCTCCAGCTCTGCCGCAACTTCTTCTTCGCCAACGTTGGCGTCCGCCGCAGGAAGCTCAAGGCCTTTGTACTCGCCGAGTTTCACTTCAGGTTTAACCGTTACTTTCGCTTTGAACTTGAAAGATTCGCCTTTCGCGAATTGCTCCACGTCGACCTCAGGACGGTCTACCGCTTCCACGCCCGTCTCTTGCAGCGCCGCCGAGTAAGCCGTCGGAAGCAGAATGTCGATTGCGTCTTGGTAGAGGCTCTCCACGCCGAAACGCTTCTCGAACATCGCGCGAGGCACTTTGCCTTTGCGGAAGCCAGGTACGTTCACTTTTTGAACGACTTTCTTAAAGGCTTTGTCAAGTGCTTCCGAAACTTGAGCCGCGTCGACTTCAACGTCGATGGCGACAAGATTCTTGTCTATTTTTTCCCATGTTGCTTTCATGTTATGCTTTCCCCTCCAGATAAAATCACGCATCAAGCGTACAGGTTTCGCGATCATAAACCACTACATTATAATCAAAATCTACCTGAATATCAAGGCTCGTTCCAGTCTCTGCCGCGATGAAAGTGCGAAGCATGCCGAAGCGTGCGGCAAGCTTGTTCGTATCGGAACCGCAGCGTATCCGTAATCCCATATGTATCCCGCACCTGATCGTCCTCGCTTCGCCCGTAAAGCGACAGTTCCAGCGTCTGGTGCAGGGCCCCCGCATAACAGTCGACCGTCTCGTCATCGTCCGCGGCCATTCGCTCATAGGCGGACGTACCGTATAAGCATTGCAGCGTCTCTTTCCACAATTCTCGGGCAAAATGCGGCATGGTCGAATCCATGACTTCGGTTACCGATTCGACGCGCTCCACGATTCGGGCCGCCACGTCCGGGAAATCCTCCATCGATAACGGCGTACGCTCGATCTCCACCTCAACCGTTTCGCCCAGTCGCTCCAGCATGACCCGACCCGTCACGCCCCGCCGGCGCAAACATTGAAGCGCCTTGAATTGCAGCGCGGGGTGCAGCTCTTGCTTGGTCAACCAGTTGATGATCGTCTCGTCCACGTCGGGATGTTCCAAATGAACGGCCCTTTCCAACGCGAGAATTTGTTGATCCACGACCGGGTGATGCTGCATGATATATAGCACTTGCTCGACGTAAGCCTTATCCTGCTGCACGGGCGTGATCGTCTGCCGTCGGAACGAATCCTCGGTTTCTTCTTCCGCTTCACCCTCCTGCCAAGCATCGCCTTGCAGCGCGCCATATCCGCTGTCCGGACCCGGAAAAGCCATTTCCAACCAAGATAACAGATTGCTCCATTCTTCATAGTGCCGTTTGTCTTCCCCTTGGCACTGCATCAGAAACCGCAGCAGGCTTTTCGCTTCGCCGTAACGTTCGGATTCCAGCATGCGTGTCAGCTGCACCTGGTATTGATCCAGCATTTTGGGAAACAAATACACATTGTCTTTATGCTCGCCTTGCGGCGTTTTGGAAGTCGTAATGAGATCACCGCCTTATTTGCACGCCTATACTGTAATACGCGCGTCGATGTGGACGCGCCCCGTATATGCCGTTGTATTATAACACTCCCGTGCCTTGATTTCCATTCGCGCGTATGCTATCCTTTTATCACTGACTTCACGCGGGTGTAGTTCAATGGTAGAACGCCAGCTTCCCAAGCTTGAGGCGAGGGTTCGATTCCCTTCACCCGCTCCAATATGGCTCGCTTTTGACGAGCGTATTCATAAGGCCGAGCATCATCTAAGCAGTTTTACGCACACTATACATACGCCCCTATCGAGGGGCGTTTTTTATTTGTCCGAACCGCTCTGCGCTCGCATCCAGTTATTTGCATTCACGCCTCTTATTATTAACGCAAAGGGGTAGCTTAAAACCGCAAGACGCAATCTTAAGGCGAAACGGCTATCGCCGTCCTTTGCGGAGAGGCGCGTCACGTTCCGGAGAAATAGAAGCCTAATTATATACGTGAAACTTATCATTTCTTATATTTTAACATAATCAGGCCGCTGCGTTCGCCGCAGCGGCCTGTTGTCGCCTCTCTAGCTTTGCAGCCGGTCTAAGATACCGGATTCCAACTTCAGTGCTCTCTTGCGAATTTCCGGCGTCTTAACCGCCTTCAGCAGCGCGAGCATGCCCTTAAGCACGACCGGCTGCGGCTCGTTCTTATCCAGCTCCGCGGACAACACATCCAGCGTCGATTGCAGCTCGTCGGCGTTGTCCGCCGAGTCCAGCGCGCCTGCCGCAACCGCCTCCCGAAGCGTTTGAATCTCGGCTAGTAGTTCCGCCTTGCCGGTCTCGCCGCCGCGAACGGAAGCAAGCCAGCCCTCCAGCACGTTCGAATCGATAATCGGATCGGTTCCGCCTTGACTTAAGTCGGCAACCATGGCATCGAGACGCGCGATGATGTAGTCCGCCAACCGCTCGGGATCGATCCGCTGCTGCTCGAATACGACCAGCGCCAGAAATCCCTCGGTCATCGATTGGAAGATTATCGTCAGATCGCGCGCGTAAGCATGGGCGCGATCTCCGTATGTCTTGGAAATCAATTCATGCGTCATGACCAACCCTTGGCGTCGGGCATTCATCATCAACTCGTGCAGCTCGTCATGCACTTCGAAGCGCTCGCGCAGCAGCATTGAGAAGAACGCTTGATTCTCTTCGTACATTCGGTGTCCGGTAAGAACATGGCGCCGCAGCAAATCGCGCGGCTTCAGATCTTCCCTGCTGTTGAGATCCACGTACTCCGCCATGATGCGATCCAAATAATTTTTTATAATGAACTGCAGAAGGTCGCTCTTCGATTTGAAATAAAAGTAGAGCGAGCCCTTGGCGATGCCGAGCACGTCCGCTATATCTTGAATGGACGTGCCCCTGTAGCCCTTCTCCGAGAAGCATTGGATCGCCGCCCGGATAATCTGCTGTTTCTTGCCTTCCAACTGCCTTGCACCCGCTTTCGCGCCAACGACTTAATGCACCGTTTCGCGCACCTCGTCATCGGCATGTTTTCTTCTGAAACGCGCCAAGAATTCGTATACGACCGGCACGATGAGCAGCGTGAGCAGCGTCGAACTGATAAGACCGCCGATTACGGTAACGCCGAGCCCTTTGGAAATCAAGCCGCCGCTGCCGCCTTCGAAGCCGAGCACGAGCGGAAGCAGCGCGCCGACCGTCGCAAGAGCGGTCATCAGAATCGGACGAAGACGCGTACCCGCCGCTTCGATCAACGCTTCGCGCGTCGTCATACCTTCCTTCTCCATATGGAGGACGCGGTCGAGCAGAACGATCGCGTTCGTAACGACGATGCCGATCAGCATCAGCATGCCCATCATCGCGGTCGCGCTGATCGTCTCGCCGGCCAGGAACAAGCCGACCAATGCGCCGATAATCGTGAACGGCAGCGAGAACAGAATCGCAAATGGCGTAATCGCGCCGCCGAACGTGATCACGAGCAGCAAGTAGACGATCGCGATCGCCGCGGCCATCGCAAGGCCGAGCTGCGTGAACGTTTCATTGATTTGTTCCGTTACGCCGCCGAAATCGACCGATACGGTCGGCGGCAAATCGAGCTTGTCGACTTCTTCCTGCAAGCTTGTCGAGACGCTGCCGACGTCTTTGCCGACCGCTTCCGCCGAAACTTCCACGTACAGTTTGCCGTCGATGCGCGTAACCGAATTGGCGGACGTGCCTTCTTCGACTTTCACCACGTCCTTCAACGGGACCGACATGCCAAGCGGCGATTGAATCGTTTCATTCTCGATATCCGCGATCGTCGTGTACGTTTTCGCGTCTACCTGGATATTGACATTGTAGACTTTACCGTCCTCTTGAACAGTCGTCAACACCGGCGTTTCCCGGACTGGAGATAGTTTCATCGCGATTTGACCAGCCGTCAGGCCAAGCTTGCTCAACTTTTCTTGATCGGCCACGAGCGTATACTGCTCGTATTGTTTGGAGAGCGACGTCTCGACTTTCTCGAGCGATTCGTTCTTCTCCATGATCTGCTGGATCTGCTCGACGACGGGTTTGATCTCGTCGAACGATTCGCCATAGACGTTCAGACTGATTTTGCTGCCGCCCATGCCGCCGGAGAAGTCCATCTCGCCCCACTTGCCGGTCGGTTCGATCTTCGTCAAGTCTTCGACCAGCTTCTTCTTCACGTCGCCGAAATTCTCGGTATCGTCGTTGTATTGAATATAGAACAACGCGCTTTTGTTCGGTCCGAAGCTCATCGGGCTCTGGCCGCCGACCGAATATTGCAGATTCTCCATCCCATCTTGGCTCATGATGAGCTTCTCCGCCTCGAGCGCGGTCTTCTCCACGTCGGAGATGAGCTTGCCAGGACCCGGGGAATACGTGATCATCGTGTATTTCTCTTCTTCCTCCGGCAAGAAGCTGGACCCGATCAACGGGACTAGGAAAAAGCTTGCCACAAGAAGCGCGACCGCTCCGATAAAGGTGATCAGCTTGTGATTAAGCGACCAGTTCAAAATTCGGCGATAACCAAGACCGAGCGCGCCCGGTTTCTCTTCGTGCGTTTGGTTTGCCTTGAGTCCTTTGCGGAACATCATGTGCGTCATCATCGGCACGATCGTAATGGCGACAAGCAGCGACGCCAGGAGCGCGAATACCATCGTAAGCGCGAACGGCATGAACATTTCGCCGATCGGTCCGCTGACGGTGCCAAGCGGCAGGAATACCGCGATCGTGACGAGCGTCGACGAGAGAATCGGGATGAACATCTCCCGCGTCGCTTCGGTGACGAGCTCCTTGCCCCGCAGTCTCTCGCCGCGAAGCGCCATCCGGCGGTAATTGTTCTCGATGACGACGATCGAGTCGTCCACGACCCGTCCGATCGCGACGGTCATGGCGCCGAGCGTCATGATATTCAGCGTGATATCCATTTGCTTCAAAATGAGAAGCGCAATAACGAGCGACAACGGGATCGAGACGACCGATATGATCGTCGTGCGAATGTTGCGCAGGAAGAGCAGGATGACGACGACCGCGAACAGGGCGCCGAACAGCGCTTTGTCGATCATCGTGGTGACCGATTGCTCGATCGGCTTGCCTTGGTCGAGCAATACGACGGTGTTGATATCCGCATGCTCGGCTTTGAATTCCTCTGCTCGTTCCTTCACCGCGTTGACCACGTCCACCGTGTTCGCGTCGGATGCCTTCGTCGCGTTGATGCCGATAGACAGCTCGCCGTTCGTGCGGGAAATCGATTCCGCCTTGTTGATCATTTCGATCGTGGCGATATCAGAAAGCTTCACCGTTGGAATGCCGGCAGCCGCGCCAGGAGCCTGAGCACCAGCAGCCGTGCCGCCTGCACCGGCTCCAGCGCCGGCGCCAGTCCCCACGCCCGCAGGGATGACCGGAATCGCGATGTTGCGAAGCTGCTCGATCGTAGCAACGTTGCCGTCGACGACGATCGTCTTCTCGGACTTGTCCAATTCGAACAAGCCGAGCGGCACTTTTAGGGCCGAGCCTTGCACGATGCCTTTGACGGTGTCTTCGCTCAAGCCGAGCTGCGCCATTTTTTCTTTATTGAACGTCAGCTGCGCTTCTTTGATGTTCTGTCCGGAAATCGCTACCGAGCCGATGCCGTCAATGCCTTCGAGCGACGGCGTAAGCTCCGTCTCGACCAGCTTCGTTACTTCTTCAAGATCGCGTTCTGCGGACGAGATGCTCAGCGATACGACCGGGAAATCGTTCAAGCTGATTTTGGAAATTTGCGTATCCTGGGCGCCAGACGGCGCTTCGAATCCGTTAATCGCCTCGCGAAGCTCGCTCTCCGCTTCCTTCATGTCTTTGTCGTAGCCGTACTGAACCGTGATGATGGATACATTCTCGCTCGAGGTCGAGTTGACGGCGTCGACGCCGTTCAAGTTCTGAATGCGCTGCTCGAGCGGAACCGTAATCTGGTCGCCCACTTCCTCCGGCGCCGCGCCGGGGAAGACGGTGTTCACGGTCAAAATCGGAACGTTGATGTTGGGGATCGTTTCTTGCTTCATGTTCAACCCGGAATACAACCCGGCAACGACGACGATGATCGTCATGAGCCACAAAGCGAATTTGTTGTTTAACGAAAATCGGATAATACCCTTCACTTTCCCACTCCTTGTCCCTTTGTCTCGTGTTTCCGACGTCCGATTTGAACGACGGTCAATCTATCACTGATGATATTTGACCGGAGTTCAAATGTCAATTTAACGAACGGTCAGTCACAAAGATTACACACCTCACTACGCTCGTGTTAATAAATTGTGCCATCCACTTGGTTACAATTCCGCGTTTCGTCACATCTTAACTTTTTTTCTCGAAATGCAGAAATATTGGTTGCATGCGCCTTGTCCGATATGGTATATTAACTTCCGTTGTCCCGGTAGCTCAGTTGGATAGAGCATGCGCCTTCTAAGCGCACGGTCGGGGGTTCGAATCCCTTCCGGGACGCCATTCCCATTACAAACAAAGCTCCTCATGACTTGTCATGAGGAGCTTTTTTTCATGCTTGTTCAACGATCCGCAGACAATTTCCCATCTCGGAGAAGCCGCTTAATACGCCAATGGCGATAGACGAAGAAGAAATAGGCACCGGCGATGATGAGCGGCGTCGCGAGCCCGCTTCGCACGTTGAGCTCATCCCGGAACACGACGTCCCCCCGAGCATCTTCTGCGACCTGCATTGTATGGCGCCATTCGCGGATTAACTGCCCCCGTTCGGATGTAGATAAACGGCGAGCTTCGCGATCAACGTCAAGGACCGTTATCTCATGCCTTCCCAACGGGATGTATCCAAGCAAATACATGGACAGACCGTATGTATTCCCCGCCATCCACCGATGCGGGAAACCGCCGGAGTCCCGGCTTCGAAATACCATGAACGGCGCGGATACCCTTCGAAACGTCGACGTATCCGCAAGCTGCTCCCAAAGAAATTCCTTCGTGCACGGCATCTTGGATGCCATCGTCAATCTCAAGCTCGCATCACCTACATCCACCAGGTTGTCGCGATTCCCGCGGCCAACGCCGCTCCAGCCAATAGCCAAGCCGGCACCTTCCACAAGACCAGTAAGGCGTATGCCGCCAAAACGACGCACAGATCGAACTCGTTATGCACGGCCCCCGTAAATACCGGATTATACAAAGCAGCGAGCAGAATGCCCACGACAGCGGCGTTGACGCCCGTTAATGCCGCTTGCAGCCGCGCCTGACCGCGAATCGCGTTCCAGAACGGAAGCGCGCCGCCTACCAGCAGGAACGAAGGCAGGAACATCGCGAGCAGGGCGATCAACGCGCCGAGCCAGCCGTCTGCCGCCATCCCGATATATGCGGATATCGTAAATAACGGTCCGGGGACGGCTTGAGCTGCCCCGTAACCAGCCATGAACCGGTCGCCGCTCATCCAAGCTTGCTCCGCCATCGCCGGCTCCAGCATCGGGAGCACCACATGTCCGCCCCCGAAGACGAGCGAACCTGCGCGGTAGAAGATATCCGCGAGCTGGACCCACTTGTTATCCATAACAGCCGCGGCAAACGGCAAGCCGATCAGCAGAAGCGTAAATAGTCCCAGCAGCCAAACAGCTGCCCTGGCACTTACCGGGGACGGAAGCGGACTGCTCAAGTCCCCTGCTTGCCCGGCGCGATGGAATAACAACAAACCGACAATCGCCGCGACCGACAACACGATCAGCTGCATCCACGCCGATGGCCATAACAGCGAGGCGACGGCCGCCGCGAGCGCGACCGTCCCCGTCTTTCGCTCGGGGGCAAGCGTTCTCGCCATGCCCTGCACCGCCTGGGCGACGACCGCCACCGCAACAAGCAGAAGCCACTTTGCCCACGAGCCGTCGGCTGAGCCCGTTTCTTCCAGGACGAAAGCGAGCGCCGCGAGCGCCAGTGCCGAAGGAAGCGTGAAGCCGCTCCAAGCGGCAAGCCCTCCCAACCACCCGCCGCGCAGCATGCCGATCGCGATGCCGACTTGACTGCTAGCCGGACCGGGAAGCAGCTGACAGAGCGATACAAGTTCCGCATAGGCACGGTCATTCAACCACTGCCGCCGCTCGACGTATTCAGCTCGAAAATACCCCAGGTGGGCGACGGGTCCGCCGAATGACGTGAGTCCAAGCCGCAGCGCGACGCGGAATATTTCCCAAATCGACCCTGATCGCGGCTCGGTACGTTCTATATTGGTATTCAAAGCAGTTCGCTCCTTATCGATTCCAACCCGGACAAGCTCGCTTCCGGACTTCGACCGATCGTACCATCCGCTCCGGCGGTCGTAAAGTAAAGAGATTGTAAAATAATGACCGTTTGCTTATATGGGCAATTCTTGTCCTCGTGCATCGACGAACCCCCGCCCCACTTGAAGCGGCCTGGCCCGTTCCAGAAGACTAATGATCGCCTCCGCCGTCGCGGCCGGATCGCCGGGCGCTTGTTCTCCGCCCATATCCGTCCGGATCCAACCCGGATGAATCGCGAGCACCTGAAAGCCTTGCGGCGCCAACTCCATTCGAAGCTTCTCGTTGAAATAAGTAAGCGCCGCCTTAGATAGTCCATATGGATAATCGCCGGCGTAGACCGAGGCATACGCACCCGCCTCCGAAGAAATGTTCAGAATCGACGGCAGCTTAGCGCCGCGTAGCAGAGGCAGCAGCGCCTGCGCAACGAGCACGGGACCGACGAGATTCGTCGTTAAGGAAGCTGTCAACGCATCCGGATCGAGCGATTCGATCCCGTCCTCCCGGCCGAGCAGGATCGCCGCATTGTTCACTAACCCGTCGATCGACGCTTCGCGCGCGGCGAGCGTATCGGCGAACGAGCGAATCGATTCCCGGCTGGCGACATCCAGCTCGATCGGAATAATTCGTTCGCCGACTTGCGGATCGAGCTTCCCGTATCTGGCGAAGTCTCCCGGGTCTCGCATGCCGGCGTACACCGTATGCCCTTTCTTGGCAGCGGCTCGCGCAAGTTCGTACCCCAGCCCTCTGCTCGCGCCCGTAATCGCGATTTTCATCTCCATCTCCTCCTGTTCCTAACGCGCATTCTTCTATAGTATAGCGCTTTCAAGAAGGGAATTCTAACCACCAACTTCCCGGAGATCGGTTACAACCGCCGTCCTCGCGGTTATATGACCTTGAACGCCCATGCGTAAAAAACGCGCGAACTCGAAATGCTATGGCATTGAAAGGAGTGTTTGGCCATGACCGAACAAAACCAAAAGCAGCCCGCACCGCAACCGGCGGACGGTCCTCAACGCCCGACCACGCTTCCTCCTCAACACCAGAATCAGCAACCGGGACTAGAGTCCGAAATGACGCCTAAACCGCTCTTCGAATCCTCCGCATATAAGGCAGCCGACAAGCTCAAAGGGAAAGCGGCGATCATTACCGGCGGCGACAGCGGCATCGGACGAGCCGTCGCGGTTGCGTATGCGAAGGAAGGCGCCAATGTCTCGATCGTCTATCTAAACGAACACGGCGATGCCGAGGAGACGAAACGAATCGTCGAGGCGCACGGCGTCCAATGTCTGCTTCTCCCGGGCGATATCGGCGACCCGGCCTTCGCCAAGCAAGCCGTGGCGGAGACAATCAATCAGTTCGGCAAGCTCGACATCGTCGTCAATAACGCGGCCGAACAGCATCCGCAGCAGAAACTGGAGCAAATCACGCCCGAACAGCTCGAGCGCACGTTCCGAACGAACGTCTTCGGCATGTTCTATATCACGCAGGCTGCAATCCCGCATCTGCAGGCAGGCGCTTCTATTATTAATACTGCTTCCATTACCGCTTATAAGGGGAATCCGACGCTGCTCGATTACTCGTCGACGAAAGGCGCGGTCGTATCCTTCACCCGCGCGCTGTCCCAGAACATCGCCGCGCAAGGCATCCGCGTCAACGCGGTGGCGCCCGGCCCGATCTGGACGCCGCTCATTCCGTCGACGTTCGACGAGCAGCAGGTTGCCAAGTTCGGCGCGGACACCCCGCTCGGCCGCGTCGGCCAGCCGGACGAGCTTGCTCCTGCGTACGTGTACCTCGGCTGCGGCGACTCTTCCTATATGAGCGGACAAGTGCTCCATATTAACGGCGGAGAAGTCGTGAACGGATAATCCAGCTTCTAGTTACGCATTTCGAATCGCGGAAGCCGAGTATGCCGTACAGCGCAGTCACCGGCGAAGAACGATAAAAGAGCCAGCCCATCCGGGTTGGCTCTTTTGCAATAACAAGATGACAATCACCCTATGTACAAACGCGCGATTCCTTCGCGAACTCCCTCTGCGGACAGCACCTGCTCCTTAAACGCTTCACGCTGTCCCCAGTCCGTCGTCATCGAGGCCGTCTCGAACAGCCCGATGCTCACGTCTTCATAAGCGAGATGGCTGCTGTTATCGAACCAGTCGATATCCCGCGAAGCGTCGTTGTGCACGATCGCGGTCATCTCGAACGCCTCGTCTGCCGACGGCCCGAAGTAGGCGAGGAGCCCGCCGGCGCCGTACGCCTCCGTGTCGACTTCCACCAGCGCGCAACGCATGCCGTCCCTGTCAATAACGCCTCTGACGCGAGCGCCCTTGACCTGGAGCGAATCAATCATGACAAATAACCTTCGGACACGTCGAATAACCCCATTTTGGCGATATGCACGCGGGTTTCCGGCGTCCCCAAATCATATAGTAGTTTGTAAATCTCGACGAGTATCGAATCGACGCCGTCGCTCAGATGATCCGTATCCGCGGATCCGAAAGGATGCTTGTGAAAATGGACCACTTCCGCCTCGTCCTCCGTCGCCAGGTCGTCGAAGAGCTCCTCCAATTGGT
Source organism: Paenibacillus methanolicus (assembly GCF_008124765.1). Classification (GTDB taxonomy): domain Bacteria; phylum Bacillota; class Bacilli; order Paenibacillales; family Paenibacillaceae; genus Paenibacillus_Z; species Paenibacillus_Z methanolicus. The sequence continues at coordinate 174,043 of NZ_VNHS01000006.1, forward strand.
CGAGCTCCTCCTCGTTCGCGCGGATTTCCAGCTCGAAAGCCGCCACCGCCGGGTCTTCCAACACGGACCCCGCCTGTACGGACACATAATACGTTTTGCGCTCCAGCGTTCGGTCCGCATGCGGCATGACCGCTTGTTCGTCTTGGATATTGTTCTCCTGACGATCGTACATCGTCATCCACGCTCCTTCATGCCTGGCATCTTCATCCTCGTTTAGCATCCCCCGGGGGACAGACATTTTATCCTTTTTTGTCGCATACCCATTCTAATACCGCTGTTTCTAACGCCCATTTCCAAGGCAGAAGCCAAAGGCGAGAGAGGAATGAGAACCAATGTGTGGATTTACGGGCTGGATCGATTGGAACGAGGATTTGACTTTACAATCCGCAACGCTGGAGAAAATGACCGAGACGCTCGCCCTGCGCGGTCCCGACGCCTCCGGCACGTGGATTTCCCCGCATGTGGCGCTGGGCCATCGCCGCCTGTCCGTCATGGACCCGGCCAACGGCGCGCAGCCCATGGTCCGCGCTTCCGGCGACGATACGTACGTCATTGTATATAACGGCGAGCTGTACAACGCTCCCGAGCTGAAGCGGGAGCTCGAAGGCCGCGGTCGGTCCTTCACGACCACCTGCGACACCGAGGTGCTCCTGGTCGCCTACATGGAATGGGGACGCGCTTGCGTGGAACGGTTCAACGGCATCTTCGCGTTCGCCATCTGGGATACGCGGGAACAGCATCTGTTCCTGGCCCGCGACCGCCTCGGCGTCAAGCCGCTGTTCATTGCCAAGCAGCTCGGCCGATTCATATTCGGCTCCGAGCCGAAGGCGCTCCTCGCCCACCCGGCGATCCGGCCCGAGGTCGGCCCGGAAGGGTTGGCCGAAATTTTCATCGTCGGTCCCGCGCGGACCCCCGGCCAAGGGGTGTACCGCGATCTGAGCGAGCTGCTGCCCGGCCAATGCGCGACCGTCACGCGCTCGGGCGTCTCGGTATCGCATTACTGGAAGCTGGAGAGCCGCCCGCATACGGAAACGGTGCAGGAGACGGCCAAGTCCGTCCGCGACCTGCTGACCGATACGGTCGAACGCCAGCTCATCTCCGACGTGCCGCTCGGCACGCTGCTCTCCGGCGGACTAGACTCGAGCATCCTGACGACGCTCGCGGTCCGGCATTACGAGCAAAGCGGCAAAGGGAAGTTCAAGACCTTCTCCGTCGACTTCGTAGACAACGACAAGCACTTCAAAGCCCACGCGTTCCAGCCGAACGCGGATGCGCCTTGGATCGAACGGATGAACCAATACTTAGGCACAGAGCATCACACGTTCAAATTCGATACGCCGGACATCTACGGCGCGCTGCACGCCGCCTTGCTCGCCCGCGACTTGCCGGGCATGGCCGACGTAGATTCGTCGCTGCTCCTGTTCTGCGAAGCGATCAAGCGGAACGTGACCGTCGCGATCTCCGGCGAAGCGGCGGATGAGATTTTCGGCGGCTACCCGTGGTTCCACCGGGAGGAGTCGCTGAACGCCAACACCTTCCCATGGTCGCTCGCGTCCCAAATGCGCGCGGGGCTGCTCTCCGAAGACGTAGCCGCGTGGATTCGCCCGCTCGAATACATCGGCGACCGCTACAGCGATGCCATCGCGGAAGTGCCGAAATTGAAAGGCGAAGACGAAACAGCCGCCAAAATGCGCGTCATGTCGTACTTGAATATCACTCGGTTCATGCCGACGCTGCTCGACCGCAAGGACCGGATGAGCATGGGAGCGGGACTCGAGGTCCGGGTTCCGTTCTGCGACCACCGCCTCGTCGACTACGTCTTCAACATTCCGTGGGAAATTAAGACGGCCAGCGACCGGGAGAAAGGCATCCTTCGCCTGGCGATGGAAGGCGTGCTGCCGGACGACGTGCTCTACCGGAAGAAGAGCCCGTACCCGAAGACGCACAATCCGAATTACTTGAACGCGGTCCGCTCCAAGGTAATCGATATTTTGGACGAAGGCTCCTCTCCGCTGCTGCCGCTGATTAATGTCGCCAAAATCCGCGAAATCGCCGCCTCCGACGAAGCCAGCTCCAATCTGCCATGGTTCGGCCAGCTCATGAGCGGTCCGCAGCTGTTCGCGTATTTGCTGCAAATCGATATTTGGCTGCGCGAATATAACGTGACGATCCGTTAATCGCATCCCCTGCCGCGGCACAAGTTCACGGCTCGCGCCGAACAAAAAACCGCAAGCACGCCCTATTCGGGCACGCTTGCGGGTATTGTTGTTTGGCTGAGATCGACAGCGTTCGGATGCGACAACGCCGCACGCCGCAGCAGTTACTCTCTGTTGTTCAACTGCTCCAGCAACCGAGCAAGCGCCCGGCCGCGGTGGCTGATCGCCTGCTTCTCGTCCTTCGTCAGCTCCGCCATGGAACGGTGGTGCGAGACGAGCCAGAACAGCGGGTCGTAGCCGAAGCCGCCTTCGCCGCGCGGCCGGCTCATGATATCGCCCTCCACGAATCCTTCCGAGTCGACGAACGCGTCGTCTTTCGGATCATATAGCGCCAGCGCGCAAACGAAGCGCGCTTCGCTCAGCAGCTCCGTGCCGTCCTCAAGCGTCTGAAACCGCTCAACGCCGCTGGCATCGAGCTTTCCCAATTCCTCCAGCAGCTTCGCGTTGTTCGTCCCATCCGTCGCGCCTTCGCCCGAGTACCGCGCCGAATAAACGCCGGGCTCTCCCTGCAGGCGAGCAACCTCGAGCCCCGAATCGTCCGCGAGTACCGGAAGACCGAGCGCGTCGCCGACCGTCTTCGCTTTCTTGCGGGCGTTCTCGGCGAATGTACGGCCATCCTCCACGACGTCCGGCAAATTCGGATAATCGAACATGCTGACGACTTCCATGCCCAGCTTGGCGAAGGCGTGCGCGAATTCCCGCACCTTGCCCGCATTCTTCGTCGCGACGACGACCGTATCTCCGGGCCTCATGCGTTAGCCGTTCCGATCCGGTTGCCGAACAGTCCGAGCGCGGCCTTCTGCTTGGCGACCAATTCTAGAATACCGCTCTCCGCAGCGCCGAGCAATTCGTTCAGCTCCGTCCGCGAGAATGGCGCCTCTTCGCCCGTGCCTTGAATTTCGACGAATTTGCCGTCGCCGGTCATAACGACGTTCATATCGACCTTCGCCTTGGAATCCTCTTCGTAATTCAGGTCGAGGAGCGTCTTGCCATTGATGACGCCTACGCTGACAGAAGCCAGGTAAGCGGTAATCGGATATTTGGCAAACTCATGATTCTTGCTCAGTTTATGTACAGCCAGCGCGAGCGCCACGAACGCGCCCGTAATGGATGTCGTTCTCGTGCCCCCGTCCGCCTGAATGACGTCGCAGTCGATCGTGATCGTGCGTTCTCCGAGCGCCGGCAAATCGACGACGGAGCGGAGCGCCCTGCCGATCAGCCGCTGGATTTCCATCGTGCGCCCGGTCAACTTGCCTTTGGCCGATTCCCGCTGGTTGCGTACTTGAGTCGCCCTCGGCAGCATCGAATATTCGGCGGTAATCCAGCCTTTGCCTTGTCCTTTCATGAATGGAGGCACGCGCTCTTCAACCGAAGCCGTGCACAGCACCTTCGTATCGCCGAATTCGATCAGCACCGAGCCTTCCGCGTACTTGTTGGGGTTCATCGTCATGGTGACGGGCCGCAGCGCGTCCCATTGTCTTCCGTCGGTTCTCATCGTAAGCGTAATCCTCCGTCCTTCATGCTAAAGCGGGAACGGCTTGGCCGCCCCGCTAATCCACCCTATTTTACCAAAGCCGTCCGCGAAAATCATCTTGACCTCGGCGAAAATCGAAAAAAGAGCAGGTCCGGCCGCTCGGGCGGTTCGGACATGCTCTCCTATGGCGGTATGCGGCTAACTTAGAATGCCGGCACGATCGCGCCTTTGTACGTATCGTTGATGAACGTCTTCACGTCTTCCGATTGAAGCGCGGCCATCAGTTTCTTGATCGCGTCGGAATCTTTGTTGTCCGGACGAGCGGCCAGTATGTTCGCGTACGGGGACTCTTTATCCTCGAGGAACAGCGCGTCCGTCGTCGGCACGAGCTTCGCTTCGAGCGCGTAGTTCGTGTTGATCAGCGCGAGGTCGACTTCGTCCAGCAGACGCGGCAGCATCGCGGCTTCGACTTCCGTGATATCCAGCTTCTTCGCGTTCTCTTCGATGTCGGCTACCGTGCCGGCAACGCCTACGCCCGCCTTCAGCTTGATAACGCCTTGCTTCTCCAGAAGCGCAAGCGCGCGGCCCGCGTTGGACGGGTCGTTCGGGATGACGACTTTCGCGCCTTCCTTCAGCTCGTCCACGCTTTTCACTTTCTTCGAATAGCCGCCGAACGGCTCGACGTGCACGGTACCTACGCTGACGAGGTCATAGCCTTTGTCTGTGTTGAATTGATCCAGGTAAGGCACGTGCTGGAAGAAGTTCGCGTCGATCGCTTTCTCGTACAGCTGTACGTTCGGCTGCACGTAGTCCGTGAACTCGGTGACCTCGAGGTTAATGCCTTGCTCTTTGAGCGCAGGCGCGATATGTTTCAAAATTTCCGCGTGCGGCACCGGGGAAGCGCCGACTTTCAACGTCACTTCTTCCGTCGTCTCGCCAGCCGCATTGCCTTCGGCATCATTGGTCGCCGCGTTGTTCGTCGCGCCTCCGTTGCCGGTCGCGGCGTTGTTGCCGCCCTCGTTGTTTTTGGCGCCGCATGCCGATACGACGACCGCAAGTACCAGCGTGAGCAGAATCAAGCTAATCTTTCTCATTCCAAATCCCTCCTATTAATCATTGCTTCTCTATGTCCATAAATCCTACTTGCGGCTATAGCGTCGCACGAGCAGGTCGCCAGCCATCTGAAGGAGTTGAACCAAAATAACGAGCAGCGCCACCGTGACGAGCATGACGTCGGTCTGGAAACGCTGGTAACCATACCGGAGCGCCAAGTCGCCGAGACCGCCCCCGCCGATAACGCCCGACATCGCTGTATAGGAGACGAGCGTGACCGCCGTCACGGTGACCGCCGCGAACAAGCCCGGACGCGCCTCGCGCATGAGCACGCGGAATACGATGTCGGACTTCGAAGCGCCCATGGCCACCGCCGCTTCGATTACGCCTCTGTCGACTTCGCGCAGCGCGGTCTCGACCAGCCGGGCGAAGAACGGCGCCGCGCCGACGATGAGCGGCGGAATCGTGCCCGCCACGCCGAACGTCGTGCCTGTAATCGCCTTGGTGAATGGCATGATCGAAATCATCAGGATAACGAACGGGACGGAACGAACGATATTAACGATGAACGAGAGCACGCCATATACGGCCGACTGCTGAAGCAGCTGCCGGCGCGACGTCAGGAATAACACAAGGCCAAGGAAGAAGCCGAGGACGATCGTAAAGACGAGCGACCACGCCGTCATCGTCAGCGTATCTTTGGTCGCCTCCCAGATTTCGTCCGGGCGTACATTTTCAAAGGTCATGTCAATTCCTCCACATTCAAGCCGTCCTGGCGAAGCTGGGCCAGAATGCCGTCAATCTCCGCGCTGCCGCCGATGAATTCCACGATAAGTTCGCCGTATGGCGTCTGCTTCATCCGCGAAATCGTTCCCTGCAAAATCGCCACCTGAACGCCGGATGCCTTCACCGCGTTGTATAGAATCGGTTCGTACGTGACGTTGCCTACATAGTGAACGCGGAAGATGCGGCCTTGACGCGCGCTCATCAGCTGTCTCATGTCCGACTGCGATTCGGCCACCTCGTCGACAAAGTCCTGCGTTACCGGATGCTGCGGCTTCAGGAAGACGTCGATGACGTCGCCGATCTCGACGATCGTGCCGCCGTCGATGACCGCGACGCGGTCGCAGATCGAGCGGATGACCTGCATCTCGTGGGTGATCAGCAGAATCGTAATCCCGAGCTTCTGATTAATGTCGAGCAGGAGCGCCAAAATCGCGCTCGTCGTCTGCGGATCGAGCGCCGATGTCGCTTCGTCGCAGAGCAGCACGTCCGGGTTGTTCGCGAGCGCACGCGCGATGCCGACCCGCTGCTTCTGTCCGCCGGAGAGCTGAGCCGGGTACTTGTCCCCATGCTGCTCGAGGCCGACCAGTTGAAGCAGCTCATTCACGCGATTGGCCACCTCCGCCTTCGACAGCTTCGCGAGCTTCAACGGGAATGCGATGTTCTCCCGCACCGTCGCCATCGAGAGCAGATTGAAGTGCTGGAAGATCATGCCGATCTTACGGCGTTCCTGCTGCAGCTGCCGGTCGCTCAGCTTCGTCAGCTCGACGCCGGCGACCTTGACCGATCCGGAAGTCGGACGTTCCAGCAAATTGACGCAGCGCAGCAGCGTGCTTTTGCCTGCGCCGGAATGGCCGATGATCCCGAAGATCTCGCCCTTGCGAACGGTCAGATCCACGCCGCTGATCGCTTCGACGGATTGCTTGCCGACGCGATACTTTTTGGTAATACTTGCTAGTTCTATCAGTTTAAAGCCCTCCTGCCCATAAATATTGCGAAAAGTCCCGATACCACGTATAATACCCTCTTGTGCCTCTTTTAAAAGAATTGCTCTATGAAACCCGGTGTTTGCAACCGGGGGCCTTATTAACTAAAAGTTCGCAGGATTTTCCACATTATTCCTATCATTTTACACGGATATGAGCAATTTTAACAACCTCCCATCATTACGTCAATAACAAAAAATAACAGTTGTAACAAAAAAAGCCCCACTTCGCGAGGAAGTGCGGGCTTTGCCATTTCTTTGTCACAATTAGGACTTAATGGCGTTCACGTAGACCGGTTTGTCTACCGGTTCGCTATAGGAATTGTTCTCGTTGTCGATAACCGAGGCGCTGCCGTTGACGGTGATTTTCACTTTGGCATATCCGGTATTCTCCGCCAGGGCAAGCACGACCGCTTTCAGCATTTGAGCCGGCATCGCCTGGCCTTCCTGATAGGCCTCGTCCTTCAAATCGATCGTGACGAAATCTTTCTCCTTCTTCACGTCCGTGACTTGAATATCCGGCGTTGCGACCGGCGTCAGACTCTTCAGATCCGAAGGACCCGCGATGAGTTCCTGAATCGCAGCCTTCGCTTTATTGTCAGTCCGGTTAATGAGGCGCGTCACCGGCACGTAGTAGCTTTCATCGTTCGGCGTCATGGCCGAGAAATAGAGCGTGACCGGCGTCGACTGGCTGTAATCTACGCCTTCGGCCGTCTCGAGGTTAATGCCGACCGCGCGGGTCAGCGCCTCGTCGAGCGGCAGACCGTCCACCGGCATTTCGCCCAGCTTCGCGCCGTCCATCGACAGCTCGACCTTCTCGATGCCCGGCAGGCTGGTCAGCGTCCACGTGACCGCCTCCACGATGCGTCTCTCATCCGCCGCGGCGTAATTGCCGAATGCCTTAGAGAAGTCGACGATCGCTTTCTTCTGGTCTGCGATGATCTCCAGCTTGTTTACGCTCGTCCCGGCCGGCAGCACCGCTTCGAAGCCTCCCGGCAGCTCGCTCTCGTTCGGACCGCCCTGCACCATCAGCTCGAGCGCCCGCTGTCCTGCCGATTCTTCCGCGCCGAGCGTCGCCAGCACGGTGACCGGAGCCAGCAGCCGGTTCTGGTCGCGCAGGTAGACCGTCATCTGCGTCTGCCCTTCCGCAACCGCCTCGCCGCCCGCGTCCGCCGACTGGCCTGCCGTCGTTTCGTTCTGCGCCGTCGGCGCTGCCCCGCCGGTCGCGTTGGTCGCGCCCGTACTGCTCGTCTGCTCGGCATTCTGCGGCGGGTCGATCTGCTGGCTGGCTTGCTCGGAGAACAGCCCGCAGCCGGTAGTCAGGATCGGCAGCGCCAGCACGCCGGCGAGCGCCGCCTTGCGAAGTACGCGATAGTGAGTCATGTCGATAGTTCCTCCCTTTTTTGATGTTGCGGATTAAATTGGCCATATTTGGTACAAGTCTCCTTTTGTAGTACTATGTATACGAGCCCGTCCGAGCAATTAGACCAGTTTTGTCCCACTAATTCGAGCCAAGAGGTGCAATCGATGTCCAAGTCCAAACTGTACAGCTTAAATAGCGAAAGCGTCGCGGCGGCGACGAAAGACTGGCTGGCCAAACGCGGCGTAACGCGCGAGCAGATCGCCGAGCTGGTGTTGTTCCTCCAGAAGGATTACTTCCCCGATCTGACGATCGAAGAATGCGGCCATAACGTCGATGCGGTGCTCTCCAAACGCGAGGTTCAAAACGCCGTCCTGACCGGCATTCAACTCGACCTGCTTGCCGAGGAGGGGAAACTGCTCCCGCCGCTGCAGGAGATGATCGAGAACGACGAAGGCCTGTACGGGTGCGATGAAATTCTCGCGCTGTCGATCGTCAACGTATACGGCAGCATTGGCTTCACGAATTTCGGCTATGTCGACAAACTGAAACCAGGCATCCTTAAGAAGCTCAACGACAAAGAGGACGCGCAGTGCCACACCTTCCTCGACGACATCGTAGGCGCAATCGCCGCTTCCGCGAGCAGCCGCATCGCTCACCGCAAACAAGCCGAGCGCGAAGGCCGCACGACGCCGCCGCTGGACTAAACGCTGTTTAAGTAGAAGAGGGCAGAGCGAAAGTCGATTGCGATCGACTTTCTTCTCTGCCCTCTTTGTTATAAAACCAAGTATTGCTTATCCTTCCAGGCCGTCCAGCAAACTGACCGCTGCCTGTTTGCCTTGGCGGATGCAATCCGGCAACCCTACGCCGTCGAAGGCCGCCCCCGTCACCCATACGCCCGGCAGCGCCTTCGCCATCTCTGCGCGCAGCTGCGCCGTCCGCTCCAGATGGCCGACCGGATACTGCGGCATGGAATGATGCAGCCGCGTAATCTCCGTGAACAGCGGTTCGGCCGTAATGCCCATGATGGAACGTACATCCGCCCGAACCGCTTCCTTCAGCTGCGCATCCGGCAAATCAACGACCGCCTCGTCGCCCGCGCGTCCGACGTAGCAGCGAAGCAGCACTTTGTCATCGGGACTCGAATGCAGCCACTTGGACGACGTCCACGTGCAGGCCGTAATCGTCGTTCCTTCGGAGCGGGGAATGACGAAGCCCGATCCGTCAAACTGATAACCGCCTAACGATGCTTTATCGAACGCCATGACGACGTTGGCGACCGACACATAGTTGACCGCTCGAATCGCATCGACTTTCACGTACGGCTCCAGCAGCGACGCGGCGTGGAATGCCGGCGTGGTGATCACGACGCCATCCGCCTCGATCGTCACCCCGCCGTCCAACATGACGCGGTAAGCGCCTTGCTCTTGTCCCTTGGCGCCATCCTCGACCTTCTCGATTCCCTCGACCTTCGTGCCCAACCTGAATTCGACTTCGTAGCCCGTAAGCGCGCGCTCCAGCTCTCCGACCATCGTCGCTAGGCCTCCTTTGAACGTCAGGAAAGGCGTGCGCGCGGAGGATGGGAGCTCCGATGCATTAGCCGCGATCGCCGGCGTCTTGCCTCTGTTCGCCCGCATGCCGCGGATGAGACTGCCATGCTTGCGCTCTGCCGCGCCGAACTGCGGGAACGTCGCCTGCAAGCTCAGCTTGCTCAAGTCGCCGGCATAAATGCCCGCGAGCAGCGGCTCCGCAACTCTCTCCATCACTTCAGGCCCCAGCCGGCGCGACAGAAAGCTGCCTAGCGACTCGTCGCCTTCGGCCGCGCGCGCGGGCATGACGAAATCGAGCATCGCTCTCATCTTCGCTCCGAAGGAAAGCAAACCCGTTTTGGCGAACGGAGCAATCTCCGTCGGGATGCCCAGCACGAGTCCCTGCGGCATCGGATGGAGCTTGCGCCGGTGCAGAATGTAGGTTTTCTTCGCCGCCGGGTTCGTACCGGTCAACTGCTGCTCGATGCCCAAATCCATCGCCAAATCGATAATCGGCTTTTTACGTGCCAGGAAGGAGTCCGGTCCCCGCTCGATGACGAATCCGTCGCGTCGCAAGGTGTTGATCTTGCCGCCTACGCGATCCATCGCTTCCACGATCGTCACGCGGACGTCGCGGCCCCGGCGTTTCGCTTCCCTCAGCAAATAAAAAGCGGAGCTCAGTCCGCTGATCCCGCCGCCGATGACGACAATCCGATCAGGTTCTCCGTTTCTCCGCATACAACTTCATCTCCTATAAGAGGTTGTTTAATAAGTCGCCCATTGATCACGAAGCAGATCAAGACGTAGCTCGGCATCGAATCTGGCGTTCAGCCTTGAAGTCCGGTGCTCATTTAGGTTGGCCTAAACTCCGCTCCTCCTTCTTCGCCTTCGCGCCACCTTCTCGGTGCTGAATGGTCGACATATTAAACTTTAACTATATGAGGTTGTTCAAAAAGTCGCCTTCTCGGTGCAGAATGGTCGACTTATTAAACCCGCACTATGACTCTCTCTATATGTCGCCTCATGATGACGGCGAGCGATTCGTTATTCCGCTTGCGGCGTCTCGCGCTGCGCGATGATCGTCTCCGCCAGCGTCTCCATGTAGAAGCGGTCCGTGTTCAGCATCGCGATGCGCTCGAAATGAACGCCGATCTCCTCCGCCAACGCCTTCGCCTCGATATCCAGATCGTACAGCACTTCCAGATGATCGGATACGAATCCGATCGGCGCGGAGAGCACCTGCTTGTAGCCCTTCTCCGACAGCTCTTTCATCGTGTCGAGAATATCGGGGCCCAGCCACGGCTCGTGCGTGCGTCCGGCGCTCTGCCACGTAAACTCCCAATCCTGCACGCCAGCCTTCTTGGCTACCGCGTCGGACGTCTCCAGCAGCTGCTGCTCGTACGGATCGCCCAACTCGCGAATGCGAACCGGCAAGCTGTGCGCGCTGAACAACACCTTAAGCGGACGGCTGCGGTCGAAAGCGGCCAGCTTCGTCACGACGCGGTCGACGAGCGCGTCGACAAGCTTCGGATGCAGGTGATAGCTGTCCACGCACGTCATCTCGACGCCAAGCTCGGTTGCTTTCTCCTTGGCGCGCTTGTTGTAGCCGCCGACGCTCATGACGGAATAATGCGGCGCCAGCACGATGCCGACCGCTTGCTTGAAGCCGTCCTTCGCGATCGCTTCCACGCCGTCCTCGATGTAGGGGCGCGCATGCTTCAAGCCTTGATAACAGACGTAACGGCCAGGCGCAAGCTCATCCAGCGTCTGCTGAAGCGCTTCGACCTGACGGTCCGTGTTCTCCCGCAGCGGGAACACGCCGCCTGTTACCGCTTCGTAGCGGCCTTTCAGCTCGGCGAGCAGCTCCGGCGTCGGAGGATGACCGCGGCGGATATGGGTGTAATACGCCTCGACGTCGTCCATATTCTCCGGCGTTCCGTACGACATGACGAGGACGGCGATTCGTTCATTAGACATGGGATGATGCCTCCTTCTGTCGGCTCGCGGCGATCGCCTCGGCCGAATAACGGTGGATGAATGCGGTCAGCTCGCGGAGCTTGTCCAGCGAAGCTTCCGGGAACAAGCCGTGTCCCAGGTTGAACACATAGCCAGGCTCCTGGATGCCTTCATCGATAATCGCTCGGGCATAGGACTCAACGACGTCCATCGGCGCGGTCAGCACGTAAGGATCCAGGTTGCCCTGCACGGCGTACTTGCCGCCAAGGCGACGTCTGCCTTCCGCGATCGGCACGCGCCAGTCCAGTCCGATCACGTCGGCCTTCAAGCGGCCGAGCGTCGGAAGCAGCTCGCCTGATGCGACGCCCGGGAAATAAATCTTCGGCTGCGGCAGATCGGACAGCTCGTCGAAAATACGCTCGATCGTCGGCAGCACGAATTTCTGAAAATCCGCAGGAGACAGCGCGCCGACCCAGCTGTCGAACAGCTGGAACGCCTTGCCGCCCGCGGCCATATGCGCGCGCAGATAAGCGATAACCATGTCGCCGAGCTTGTCCATAAGCTGGAACCATACTTTCGGATCCCCGTACATAAGCGACTTCGTCCGGATATACGACTTGGACGGTCGGCCTTCAATCAGATACGACGCGATCGTGAACGGCGCGCCGGCGAACGTAATGAGCGGCACGTCCAGCTCGCGGTCCAGAATGCGGATCGTCTCCAGCACGTGGCCAAGATCGCCTTCGACGTCGATCGGCTTCAGCCGCTCCACGTCGGCCGCCGAGCGGATCGGATTGTCGATCACGGGGCCGATGTTCGGCACGATGTCGAAGTCGATGCCGATCGAAGCGACCGGGTTCATAATATCGGAATACAAAATCGCCGCGTCGACCCCGAGCTTGCGGATCGGCATCATCGTCACTTCCGCGGCCAACTCGGGCTGGCGGCAAATTTCGAGCAGCGAATATTTCTCTTTTATTTTTCGGTAGTCGGGGTCATACCGCCCCGCTTGTCGCATGTACCAGACGGGCAAGCGATCGACGGATTCCTTCCGGCACGCCCGGATGAAACGGTCGTTGTAGCTCATTGTCGTTCCCCATTTCTCTCGTATTCCCTTCGTTTCCATTATGCCCTTTTTATTTGGACGTAACAACCGCCGCCGCCTTGCTTTCGTTGACAATCGTATGACAAATAGATGTTCGCCTTCGCCACCTTTTCGACCGCTTCGGAAGCTATTTACAAATTATCCAAGTTTACATGACGTTCATTTAACAATGCGTGACGCTCCATTAACAATGGGCTTGTACGCTTGTTCACGAGGCTACTAATACGCTAAGGAGTGAATTTCTTGAGCAACAACATGGACCGTAAAACGTTTCTATCCTACCTGGGCACGGGCGCAGCCGCGCTAGCCGTCGCATCCGCGGGTCTGGGCACGCTGGAAGGCAAAGCATCCGCCGCGACCGGCAACGCCAACCACCTGTTCGGCTTCAAGACGAACAAAGTCAGCGGTTATTTCGATCCGATCACCCCTTCCAAAGAGGACAAGCTGATCGTCCCGAAAAACTTCAAGTATGACGTGGTGGCGGCGTACGGCGACGTCATCAACCCGGCTGGCGAGAAATTCGGTTCCGGTGCCGACTACAACGCCTTCTTCCCGATTAAAGATTCCAGCACGCGCGGCTTGCTTGTCACGAACCATGAGTATACGACCATTTTCCAATTGGGTCCGGTTGGCGACGCCATGACCGCCGAGCAATTACATAGCAACCTCTATAATCAAGGCATGTCCGTAACGGAAGTGTACCGCGACGAAGACGGCACGTGGAAGCTGGACCCGACTTCGGCTTACGCCCGCCGCATTAACGGCTACACGACGTTCCAATTGACGGGACCGGCGAAAGGCATCCCTGCGCTGAAGAACGCGACGACCGCCCAAGGCACGTTCGCCAATTGCTCCGGCGGCGTAACGCTGTGGAATACGGTGCTCTCCTGCGAGGAGAACTTCGCCGAGACGGCCGCGGCCTCCAAGCTCACGGACACGCACTACGGCTGGGTCGTCGAAGTCGATCCGTTCGACAAAACCTACCTCAAGAAACACACGGCGCTCGGCCGCTTCAACCATGAAAACACGGCAATGGGCCTGGCCGCAGACGGCCGCGTCGTCGTCTACATGGGCGATGACAAGAAAGACGCCTGCGTCTACAAATTCATCAGCAAAGGCAAATATAACGCTTCCGCCGGCCGCTTCAATTCCGCGCTGCTCGAAGAAGGCACGCTGTACGTCGCCAACTTGAAGTCGGGCAAATGGGCGCCGGTGACGTTGGACGAAGTGAAGAAGTCCAAGACGTACGCGGAGAAATCCGACGTGCAGAAGAAATTCGCATCGCTCGGCGACGTCGTGACCTACTGCCAGGAAGCCGCGCTACTCGTAGGCGGCACGCCGACGGACCGTCCGGAAGATATCGAAATCTCGCCGTTCGACAACACCGTGTTCATCGCGCATACGAACAACGATAACCACGGCAACATCCACGGGCATATTACCCGGATTTTCGAAGCGAATAACGATCTGGGCGCGCTGGAATTCGATTTCGAAATCTTCGCCGCGGGCGGCCGCCAATCCGGCTTCAGCTCCCCGGACAACCTGGCCTTCGATTCGAACGGCAACCTGTGGGTCGTCACGGACATCTCGAGCAGCAGCCAGAACAAAGGCGTGCACAAATCGTTCATGAACAACGGCTTGTTCGTCATCCCGACGAGCGGCAGCGCCAAAGGCAAAGCGCTTCAGTTCGCGTCCGCGCCGACCGACAGCGAGCTGACCGGCCCGTTCTTCACGCCGGACGAGAGCACGCTCTTCCTCTCCGTGCAGCATCCGGGCGAGAATACGTCCGATCTGAGCAAGCCGACCAGCCTGTGGCCGCACCGCCAAGGCGACAAAATCGCGCGCTGCGGCGTCGTGGCGATCAGCGGCTTCAAGCTGTAAGACAAATTCACCAGAACGCGGATGCGCCGGCTTTCGTCCGATCGGACTAGCGGCGCGTCCGACCATTAAAGGAGATGGACAGACATGCCCTTCGGCAGCATTGGCATTCCGGGACTTATTTTGATTCTCATCATCGCGCTTATTATTTTCGGGCCGGCGAAATTGCCGGAACTCGGCCGCGCGTTCGGCCGCACGCTGAGCGAGTTCAAGAGCTCGACCCGCGGTCTCGTCGGCGGAGACGAAGACGAAGAAGCGAAGAAGGACAAAGCCGCGCAGACGGCGGTCACCAAGTCGTAAGATGGCGAATCCGAACGACTTGAACCTGGTCGGCCACCTGGGCGAGCTGCGCACCCGAATCATTCGGACGCTGTCGGCGTTCCTCGTCTCCATGGCGGCCGCCTTTATTTATGTCCGGGACATCTACGACTGGCTCGTCCGCGGCATTGATCATAAGCTGGTCGTCCTCGGGCCGTCGGACGTGCTCTGGGTGTACTTGGTCATCTCGGCGGTCGTCGCCATTACCGTTACGCTGCCGATCGCCGCTTATCAAACGTGGCGGTTCGTCCAACCCGCGCTGCCGCCGATCGCGAACCGGACGGTATACGCGTTCATTCCCGCGATCAGCGCGCTATTCGCGGCCGGCATCAGCTTCGGGTATTTCATCCTGTTCCCGATGGTGCTCTCGTTCATGGAGGAGATGGCCGGAGATGAGTTTCTGGCGATGTACACGGCGCAGAAATATTTCTCCTTCATGATCCATATGACCGTACCGTTCGGCCTGCTGTTCGAGATGCCCGCCATCGTCATGTTCCTGACGAAGATCGGGATCTTGAATCCGAACCGTCTAGCCAAGGCGCGCAAGGTTGCGTACTTCGCGCTTGCGATCGTCGCGATCTCGATCACGCCGCCGGACATCGTGTCGGACATTCTCGTCATCGTGCCGCTCTTCTTGTTGTACGAGATAAGCATCGCGATCTCGAAATTCGTCTACCGCAACCAGCTGCGCGCGCAGACGGAATGGCAAGCCGAGGCTTCGTCGTAGCAGCGAAGAGCGCGACCTCGGACTCCCTCGCATTAGACGTACGATCAAACCGCCATTAGCGCCGAAAAAGGCGAACATGGCGGTTTTTTGCTATCCGGATTCAGCATTGCGCCCCTCCACCGCCAAGCGCCTCCCCCCTCTTCGCTGTATTCGCTCGCCGTTGTGCTATACTGTTCCTGCTGTGTTCACAAGGCTTTCGTCGGGAAGGAGGCACCGCATTTGGAACAGTGGAAGAAAAACTTGGCCGTGCTGTGGGTCGGGCAATTTCTCGTCATGGCCGGCATGACGATGATCATCCCGTTCCTGTCCCTGTACTTGCAGTCGGATCTCGGGCTAACCGACGCGCACGAGACGGCGACGTGGGCCGGCATCATTTTCGCCGGCAACTTCGTCACGTCGTTCTTGTTCCAGCCGCTGTGGGGCAAGCTGTCCGATCGATACGGGCGCAAAATGATGCTGCTGCGCTCCGGCTTCGGCATGGCGATCGTCATGGTGCTGATGGGGTTCGCGCAAAATCCGTGGCATCTGCTGCTGCTGCGAATGGTGAACGGCACGATATCCGGCTTCAACCCCGCCTCGGTGTCGCTCGTATCGGCCACCACGCCGAAAGAGAAAATGGGCTTCGCGATGGGAACGCTGCAGTCGGGCGGCATCGCGGGAACCATTCTAGGCCCGTTCATCGGCGGACTCATGGCCGACGCGATCGGTTTCCGGCCGATCTTCTACGTCACGGGACTGCTCTTGTTCCTCGCCTCGATGCTGGCGATGTTCGTCGTCAAGGAGTCGTTCGACCGGACCAAGGCGGCGGCCAAGCCGAACATCTCGGTCATGGCGGGCTTTCGCAAGCTGGGCCGCATTCCGCAGCTCGCCTCGCTGTTCGCCGTCACGTTCCTCATTCAGTTCGCCATGATCGGCCCGATGCCGCTCATGCCGCTCTACGTGCAGGAGCTGCAGGGCACCGCCGTCAATCTCGCGTTCTGGTCGGGGCTCGTGGGCTCGGCGACCGGCTTGTCCAACATGGTCGCCTCGCCGCTGCTCGGCCGGCTGAGCGATCGGATCGGGCAGGAACGGGTGCTGGGCGTATCGCTCGTCGGCGCGGCGTTATTGTTCGTGCCGCAGGCGTTCGCGTCCACGGTCTGGCAGCTGCTCGCGCTCCGATTCGTGCAAGGGATGTTTCTGGGCGGGCTCATTCCCTCGGTCAACGCGCTCATCCGTAAGCATACGCCGGACGGCATGGAATCTCGTTCGTTCAGCTTGAACTCGAGCACGCTGTCGCTTGGCAATATGATCGGTCCCGTCGCGGGCGGGTTAATCTCCGGATGGATCGGCATCGAGGGCGTCTTCATCGTATCGGCCGTCTTATTCGCCGTGAACGCGGCGTGGGTGAGATGGAGCTTGATTCGCCGAACCGGGTCGGCCCCCGGCGGCGGGTAAAATTTCGCTCCCCCTTCCCCCTCCGCCGAGGGGAACCAGAAGGTTAGCACCCTCTGGACTCTGCTAATAAGCGTGACTCGTTTCGCGGCCGTCCTTGATGTGTCCTTTCGGCGGAAGCCCGCGTTGTCCTATCGTACAAAGCTTTTGTTCGAGCTTCGTTCCAGACGGTTTGCCTTGTGGTTTAAACCTGTCACTTCGAGCACTTGGTGGGAAATCCTGCTGACCTTCGCTTTCGTCCGCTCCCACGGACACGCTTTACGTTTTTATCCTCGACATGAGCGGTTGTATAATTTACCAAGTAAAAAGCCTTCGGCTTTCTGCAACATGCAGAGCCGAAGGCTTTTCCCGTATCTAGCGCGTCGCGCCGATCTACTTCACCATCGCAACGGTCAACCCGTCATAGCCAGGTAATATCGTCCCCGTCAACCGTTCATCGTTCAGCATCCGTTCGTTGAACGCCCGCATCGCCGCCACGGACGGCCCGTTCTTCTCCGGATTCCATACCCGCCCGCGCAGCAGCGTATTGTCCCCTACGATGACCGCGCCGGGATTCGCCAGCGCAAGCGCCCAGTCCAAATAAACAGGGTAGCCTTCCTTGTCGGCGTCGATGAAGAAGAAATCGAAGCGTCTTCCCTCTCCCGCCAACTTGGCCAAATTGTCCTTCGCGTCGCCGATCCGATATTCGACGCGTTCGCCGAATCCGGCCGCTTCCATATTAGTTCTCGCCGCGTCCGCAAAATGCGGCAACAGTTCGAGCGACATCAGTCTGCCGCCTTCGCCGAGTCCCCGAGCCAAGCATATGCCGCTATAACCGCCAAGCGCGCCGATTTCCAGCGCCTGCTTCGCGCCGGACATGCGCACAAGCATCGTCAGCAATCGTCCATAGCCGGGCGCTACGGAAATCTCCGGCATCCCGAGCGCCTTGATCGACTCGATCACCCGCTCGAGGTCGGCATCGCCGCCGAGCAAATCATGTACGTAATTTCCTGCTTCCATTGCGGTCTATCGCTCCCATAAGGCCGGAATTGTAATTCGGGCCGAGTTTGTCCTATACTTGATTGTATGATTTTGACCGGCTGGATACAACCGGCATGAATACGGAGTGATAGTAACGATGAGTAAATTGCAATTGATCGCCACCGCGCCGATGGGGCTGGAGGCAATCGTCGCGCGCGAATTGAAAGACCTCGGCTACGAAGATCAGAAGGTCGAGAACGGCCGGGTCGTCTTCGAGGGTGGACCGGAAGACATCGCGCGCGCCAATCTGTGGTTGCGGACGAGCGACCGCGTGCTGATCAAGATGGCCGAGTACCCGGCTACGACGTTCGAGGAGTTGTTCGAAGGCGCGAAAGCGATCGACTGGCCAGCCTTCATTCCCGGCGACGGCGAATTCCCGGTGGAAGGCCGCTCGCACAAGTCCCAACTCACCAGCGTGCCGGCCTGCCAGAAGATCGTCAAGAAAGCGGTCGTCGAGAAGATGAAAATGACCTACGGCACCGAATGGTTCCCGGAAGACGGCGCGCGCTTCGTCATCGAAGTTATTCTGCTGAACGATATCGCCACGATTACGCTCGATACGACGGGCCCCGGACTGCATAAGCGCGGCTACCGCAAGCTGGTCACCGAGGCGCCGATCAAAGAAACGATGGCTGCCGCGATGGTGATGCTCAGCCGATGGAAGCCGGATCGTCCGCTCGTGGATCCATTCTGCGGCTCCGGCACGATCCCGGTGGAAGCAGCGATGATCGCCTGGAACATCGCGCCGGGTCTGCGCCGCACGTTCAACAGCGAGAGCTGGCCGCTCGTCGGGGAGGAAATCTGGGAACGGGCGCGCGAAGAAGCCTACGACGCTGTCCAAGACGATATTCCGCTTATGATCAGCGGTTCCGATATCGATCCGGGCGCGATCGAGATCGCCGAAGCCGCCGTGAAGAAGGCCGGCTTCGCCCGCGATATCAAACTCAGCGTCCTGCCGGTGGCGAAGCTGAAGCCGCAAGGCGATTACGGCGTCATCGTGACGAACCCGCCGTACGGCGAGCGTCTCGGGGACGACGCGGAAGCGGAGAAAGCGATTCGCCAGCTCGGCTTAATCAGGCAGTATTTGCCGACGTGGTCGTTCTTCGCGCTTAGTCCGACGAAGACGTTCGAGCAAAATTTCGGCCAGAACGCGGACAAAAAGCGCAAGCTGTTCAACGGCCGCATCGAATGCGCGCTCTATCAATATTTCGGTCCGCTGCCGCCGCGGCAGAAGGACTAGCTCCGTTCGGAGGTAACAAGTCAAGCCGGCGCGGGCGCGCCAACCATGATGGATTCGCCATGCCCTTGCCGTGCGGCAAGGGCGCGAGGCGCTTCATCGGAGCGTTCGCAACCGCATGGCGCACGAACACGAACGCGCCATTCGAGCGTTCGCAACCGCATGGCGCACGAGCACGAACGCGTCATTCGAGCGTTCGCAACCGCATGGCGCACGAATACGAACGCGTCATTCGAGCGTTCGCAACCGCATGGCGCACGAGCACGAACGCGTCATTCGAGCGTTCGCAACCGCATGGCGCACGAGCACGAACGCGTCATTCGAGCGTTCGCAACCGTGCGCGTCGGTTAAGCAATTTCGAGCTCTTCGGCTCTGCGTAGGAAAGGAACGAAATCGATTCATGCGCAATACTTTGCAAACTAAAATGAAACGGAGCGTGCGGGCCTCGCTGGAAGGGTTGGAAAGAATCAAAGCCATTGATATCGTAATTTTCTTCGTCGTCATGATGATGAAGCTTGTCCTGTTCGACCGCTTCGTCCACGTGCCGAACATGGCCATGAGCTGGGACGACGTACTGGTCGGCCTCGGCACGCTTGCGCTTGTTTCGTTCTGGACGATGTGGCTCGCCCCCCGCGCGCGGACGGTCGCGCTGCTCGCCCTGAATCTTATTCTCACCTTCGTCATCTATGCCGACCTCGTCTATTTCCGATACTTCCAAGATCTCATCTCCATCCCGGTTCTGCTGCAGGCCGGCCAAGTCGGGGAGCTCGGGGACAGTATTTGGACGTTGATCGGTCCCGCGGATTTGTGGTTCATCGTCGAATGGCCGTTCATTATCGCCTTCGGCGTCTATGCGTTCGCGCAGCGGCGCAGGAGGGGAACCGCGGCCAAGGCGGCGGTCAGCGCCGCCGAGCGGATCAAGCGCCGTTGGTTCAACGTCGTCTTCCGGGTATCCAGCAGCCTCATCATCTTCGCGGCCGGCATGACGCTCGTCTTCGTGCCGATCAATATCGCCAAGCAAACGTGGGCGATCGGGCTGTTCGTCGGCAACTGGTGGAATCTATCGTTGTATAACGTGACGGGCGTTCTCGGTTTTCACGGGTATGACGCCTATCGTTACGCGCGCGACAACATTTTGCACGAGAACACCTTGACGGCAACGGAAATCGCCGAAGCGAAGCAGTTCTTCGACGAACGGGGCGAGACGCGCCGACAGTTGGAGAGCGATCCGCTGTTCGGCGCCTACAAAGGCAGCAACGTCATCCTCATCCAGCTGGAGGCGTTCCAGAACTTCATGATCGGCCGAACGATCGGCGGTCAGGAAGTGACGCCGAACATGAACAAACTGATCGAAGAAAGCCTTTATTTCAATCGCTTCTATCACCAGACGTCCCAAGGCCGCACGTCGGATGCCGACCTGGCCGCTAATGCGTCGCTGCAGCCGATGATCACCGGTTCCGTCTTCATCCGCTACGCCCAGCACGAGATCGATTCGCTCGCCTCGATTCTGAAGAAGAAAGGCTACTCGCCGAATGTGTTCCACGCGTATGACGGCGGATTCTGGAACCGCAATACGATGTACGGCAACATGGGATATGACCACTTCTATAACCGCAAGGACTTCACGATCGACGAGCCGCTCGGCTGGTCGCTTGGGGACAACTCGTTCTTCCGGCAATCGGTGGACATTATGAAAGAGACGAAGCAGCCGTTCTATTCGTTCCTCATTTCGCTCTCCAGCCACCACCCGTTCCCGCTGCCGAAGGATTACCAGACGCTGGACGTCGGCGAGTTCGAAGAGACGATTTTCGGCGATTACCTCGAGGCCGCGCATTACGTGGACACGTCGCTGGGGAATATGATCGAGCAGCTGAAGAAGGAAGGGCTGTGGGACAAATCGATCTTCCTGTTCTACGGCGACCATGACAACTCGATCCGGGATTGGACGCAATTCGAGCAATTCCTCGGCCAACCGCTGAACGAGGTCGATCGGTACAACGCGCTGAAGCAAGTGCCGTTCGTCGTCCATGTACCGGATGGCAAGCTGAAAGGCCTCCATGAGGAAGTCGGCGGCCAGCTGGACATCACGCCGACAATTCTGCATCTGCTCGGCATCCCGAGCGCGGAGTCCTATCATCTGGGCACGCCGCTCGTCACCGAACAGCCGCTTGCCGGCAAACGCGTCGTCATGCGCGAAGGCGCCTATACGGACGGCAGCGTCTGGTTCTTTCCCGCTACCGACGGGTTGCCCGAGCATAACCGCTGTCTCGATGCGGTCACCGGCGAGACGCTCGACAACAGCGCCTGCCCGGCGAGCTCGGAAGCGCGCAAAGAGCTCGTCATGTCCGACCGAGTCGTCGTGTACGACCTTATCCGCGAGTTTCGCAAACAACCGGAAGTCCAATAACAAACGAAGAAACCTCCCCGCGAGCCGCACAGGCTAGTCGGGGAGGTTTCTTCGTTATTTCACGTAAGGGCGCGCCTTCTCGATCGCTTCGTCCTCGGTCGGCGCGGTAATGTACCGGCCGTTGATAAAGATGAACGCCCGTTTCGCGCACGGACCGCAATAGGACTTGCAGCCGACGAGAATTTCGGCGCTCGGATCGAGCTTCTGAAGCTTGGGCAGCATTTTCTTCACGGAAATATGCTTGCATTTGTCGCAAATTCGTATATCGTTCGGCATGATCCGTTCTCCCCGCTCTAATCGACGGCCAACTGCTTAGTGGTCGCCGTGATTGCCTTTAGTCGGGTTCGTAACGGCAAAGCCTTCTTCCGGCGAATAGAAATAATCGACGCGAACGCCGTCCAAAAATTCGTTGTCCTTCTCGAGCAGCACTTGGATGCCGCTGTCCGTGTCGACCAGCACGTCTTTATCCGATTGGTCGTCGATGCCAAGCCCGTAGTGGGCATGGTCGCCGTGGGAATGCGTTACATAGATGCGAAGGAATTTACCTTCGTGTTCGGGCTTGTCCAATTCGGCCTGCAGCACTTTAGCCGCGTTGCGCGAAATTTTGCACTTCATGAACTCTTCATCTCCTTCATCGTACCATCTCTCCTATTGTAAAGAAACCGGACGCGCAGTTCAACCTTCAGCGCAAAATCCGGCTGTATTTCCGTTCCATCCAACGGGTATAGAGTTCGGCGGCGATCATGGTCACCGCAATATCGTCGACGGGAAGAAATGGCAGCGCATCGGGCGCCACCCAGTAGATCAGCACCGGAACGACATACAGCAGCTTGTCCAGCAGCTTCACCTCTTTGGCGGCAAGCAGCCGGTAAATGCGGACAAACACATGCCGCCAATGACGGAGCGAAAGCAATTTACGCATGGCATGCGGCCTCCTTTCGCCGTCATTATAACATAGGGTGGCAATCGCCGCATGCCAGCTTGTCGGCCAGCTCTGGCAGTTCCCTTCTCCGGCGGCTACTGCCCGGCCAGATAACGGATCGCGCGCATGAGCATCGGCTTCAATTCGTCGTACACGTCCTCGAAACAATCCAAGGCAAGCGGGTTGACGCCGCTGCCCAACTCTACCGTAAATCCGGGCTTACGATACTCGTAAATGAACCAGTCTTTGTAGCCGGCGTCGCTGCCCGTCAGCTTGACGGACTTATACCCGCTGGCTAGACCGAACGCTCTGGCCAGACCTTCGCTCTCCGGCGGCTCGTAGCCTCTATAATTCCAGTAGATCTCCTGCCCTTGGGTGTGCAGCGCGATCGCCATGTCGAATCGCTCGGCTGCCGTCAAGTCGACGAGCGCTCTTGCCTCCGGTTCGCTGAGCGGCGCCGGTCCCGGATAGTCCCGTCTGCCCGGCCCGTCGGCCGCTCGGCGCTTCACTTCTTCTTCCCAGAAAGCCGGGAACTGGTCGTTCAGATCAACGCCGCGCGCGTTCGCCTTCCAGCGGCGGAAGCGGCGAGACCCATGGTTCCATTGCAGCAGCTCATGATAAAGCGGATGATCCGGCTGCAACCCTTCCTGCGCCAGCTTGACGCCGTCGGGATTCACGAGAGGCACGACCCATAGCGTTACCTCGCCGAGCGCTTGCCGCACGTCCAGGTCCGCCATCCGGCCGCCGCGGGCGCCGGCCGCGGCCAGCTCTTCGACGAATCGCATGAGCAACGGCGTCGTAATCCATTCATTGGCGTGCATCGCGGCGTTAATATGCAGCTTCCGGCCGCCATCGCCTAGCCGTAGCGCATAGAGCGGGAGCCCAAGGACGCTTGCGCCGATCGTCTGCACGTGCAGGAACGGATAGCTCTTCTCCAAGGCGGCCAAATCCTGCTCCAGCTCGGCCGGCCCATACTCCCCGCGGGCGTCGACGATCGACGAACACCCTTCCGATTCGGGCAGCGTCACCAGCTGGCCCGGGACCAGCTGCTTCGGGTCCAGGCGGGGGTTCGCCGCCAGCAGCGCATGGACGGAGAGCGAGAACCGCTCGGCCACGCCGAGCACCGTATCGCACGGCTGCACGCAATAGCAGGATGCGTTCTGTTCCGGAATAAACACGAGCAGCCCCGGCGCGATCGGAGCCGCGGGGGACAATCTCGGATTGGCCGCCAGCAGCGCGGCGGCATGAATATGGAATCTCCTTGCGATGCGAAGCAGCGTGTCGCCCGGCTGCACGACGTAAGGGAGCATGCGCAAAACCTCCTCTGACCAAGCTGTTCGGCTGAACACGTCTCATGTCACATGCTATGCAAGGTAGACGGCGCACATGCCAGCGCGATCGCATGCAGCCCTTGCCCGTACCGGTCGGTTTAAACGAAGGTTGCGAACAAGGCAAAAGAGCCTCGCGCATCCGCGGGCGCTGCTCGCGGCGTTCGAGACTTCCTTCTCCCTCTGCATGTTGCTCCCGAAGATCACGTCATCCCGATTCGTGGCACTTGCCAGACGACCGGACTGAGCGCGATCTGTTCGCCGAGCCATTGGATCGCGATCTGTTGAAACAGCCGCGAGTCGCCGCTGCAGCAAAATTGATGAATCGGCTGTTGTGCGCTGCGGGCCAATTTGTTCTGATCGTGCAAAATCGTGCTAATCTCGCGCGCCGTCTCATCCGCGGAGCTGATGAGCGCCACCTGCTGACCGGCCACTTCCGAGATCGTCTCCGCCAGAAACGGGTAGTGCGTGCAGCCCAGAATCAACGTATCGAACGGATAGGGCCGCAGCGCGGCCAACCCTTGTTCCACCGTCGATTGCGTCTCGGGAGAACGGAAGTTGCCCTGCTCGACGAGCGGGACGAACGCCGGACAAGCCAGGCTGACGACCCGGACATGAGGCGAAAGCTGCTTGAGCGCCAGCTCATAGGCGCCGCTGCGGATCGTCCCTTCCGTGCCGATGACGCCGATCATGCCATTCTGCGTTCTTCCCAAAGCCGCGCGCGCGCCCGGGTGGATCACTCCCACGACGGGCACGTTCACGCGCGAGCGTATATCTTCCAGCGCAACGGCGGTGGCCGTATTACACGCGATTACGATCATTTTGGGCTGATATTGGATCAAGTAATCGACGATCTCGCGCGTAAACCGCATCACCTCTTCGGCCGGGCGAGGCCCGTACGGCGCCCTTGCCGTGTCGCCGAAATAGATCACCTTCTCCATCGGCAGCTGGCGCAACACTTCTTTGACCACGGTAAGCCCGCCGACACCGGAGTCCAATATTGCGATCGGTTGTTGCACAAACACACCGCTTTCTTCAACGTTTTGTCTGTATAAGCTCATTATCAGCTTCAATAGAATATGAACGGAACGCGGAAAACGTACCTTGCGATGGCACCGATTGCGCGGACAAGGCTTCTATAACGAGAAAAAACCGGGTTCCGCTAGGGAACCCGGCGTGCGCGCCGCTTCGTTCGATCGGAGAGCAATCAGCGCGAGACCGTCGATTATTGCGCGGCCGGCAGGACAACCAGCTTCCAAGCCGTGCCGATCGGCGGCAGGCTCTTCGTCATCATCGGGCCGTAGAATCCGATGATGCGGGCGCCTTTAACCAATTGATCGGCAGTTGCCTTCTCGCCGGTCAACGTGACGAGTTGCGTGTTCTCGCTTAGCATCAATTTGATCTCGGACTGCGATACGTCGCTGAGCGCTTCGCCTTTAATCCGAACGGCAACCGTGCCGTCTTCGGCCTTCGTTACCTCTTCGATCGCGCCTGCCGTGCCGAGCGTCTCGATCGCCGCAGCCGGTTTCTTGACAATCAGCTCATACAGCGCCGTTTGAGGCGGCAAGCTCATCGTTTGCGCCAGCGAATGCACCGCTTCTACCTCATAGCCGAGTTGTACGTCCGTCCACTGCAGCACGGTTCCGTCTTCGGCTTTCACGACCGTCTCCTTGCCCACGTTGAGCACAAGCCCTTCCGTTCCCGTGCCGTTGATGCGCACGCTGCCTTCGCCGTCTTTCACGTTGACGCCGGTGACGAATCCGTCCGTCGTCATCGTTTTCTTCTCGGCGAGCGTCACTTCCACGGTGCCGCCGACGCGCGCCACGTCTGCTTGGAGCACCTGCGCCGCGAACGAATCCGGTACGAAAATCTTGCCGTTCTTCTGCTCTGGCGCGGCTCCGAGCTTGATGAGCATGCGCGCGAATGAATATTGGTCCGCGCCAAGCTTCACGCTCGTCCACTGCGCGCCTTTCATCAGTTCGACCGATTGCGTCTTGCCGTTCCACGTCACGTTATAGCCGAGCGCTGCCGCCAAGTCGCGCAGCGGAATCATGACATCCTTGCCATTCTTATTCATATAGCCGGCGCCGCTGACGGCCGATCCGTTCACGGTCAGCGAATATACGCCGTTAACCGGCGCGTTAATTGGCGCGTTGATCGGCACCGCCGTCTGGTATTCTTGCGCGGATGCCAGGCCGCTTGCGCCCGTTACCATCATTGCCGTCGTCAGTACCGCTAGTCCGAGTTTCTTCGTAGTTTTCATCAATATTCCTCCTGGTGTGTTTGCTGGTGTCGTTGGTTCTTCCTTCTAGACGGAGCCGTATCTCAGAATGTTGCACGATGCAGCTATTTTTTTCGCGTGATGCTCTACGAATATCGCGGGAAGGATGAACTCCTATATAATAGAGGTAGTTTTCTTATTCGGATCATCACGCGCAAGGAGCTTGCTCACGACCATGGACCACTATCACTTCTCAATCGGCGTCAATCCGCTGCAGCCGCGCGGCGATCTGTTCGTTCTGTTCAGCGGCCACGGCCAGCCGGTTCCCGGTCATTCGATCGGGCCGGCCGTGCATCATTACTATCTCGTGCATACCGTCACGTCCGGGCGCGGCGTCTTCCGCATGGACGGCCGGGTCTTTGAACTGGAAACCGGCGATACGTTCGTCATTTTCCCGGATACGTTGTTCTCGTACGCGGCCGACCGCGCCGAACCTTGGACCTATCGCTGGGTCGCGTTCAAGGGAGAGGGCGGCGCGGACGCCATGGCGGCGCTCGGCATCACCATCGATCATCCCGTGCTCAAGCTGCCTTCCTTGACTCGGGCGCTCCGGCTCTACAAGGCCATGCAGCGGACGTTCGAGCGGACGCTTTCGGCCGATCTGGCCGACCTGGAAGCATCCGGCTTGCTGCGCTTATTGTTCAAATTGTTCGGCGATTCCAACCGGAACCGGCTGCGTACGCCGGATCAAGGACTCGGCACGGATATCGAGCGCCAAATCAAACGCGCGATTCGCTGGCTCTCGCTGCAGTACGCGGAATCCGTCTCGATCGACGATTTATCCCGGACGCTCGGCTACCATCGCACCCATCTGTCCAAAATGTTCAAGCAGACGACCGGCCTGTCGCCCAAGCAGTTTCTGCAGCAGGTCCGCATGGAGCGCGCTCGCGAATTGTTGGACGGCCCGCACGAGCTGCAGATCGATCAGATCGCCGCATCCGTCGGATACAGCGACCCGCTCTATTTCTCCAGACTGTTCCACAAATTCGCGGGCTGCTCGCCTACTGCCTATCGGCTTGGCCAACGCGGGAATACGGAAGGGGACGGCAATGTTAGCCCACCGCCAATCCAGGAGCCGAACAAGGACGCTTGACCTCCCGCACAAGGCCAAACAGACCATGTCATCGTCGACATGGCCTGCCCGGTCTAGCGTTCGTCTATACACCAGCGTCATTAACCGATCGTCGTCAGCTCTTTCTCTTCTTCCTTGGCGACCGCTACTTCTTCATTGATTTCCAGCCGTTCGGGAAGATCCTCGCCGCGTTTCCAGTTACGCACGGAATCGATGACATTGCTCGTCGTCTCTTTCGCTTTATCCGCGATGGCCGATGCGCCGCTGCCAACCTGCTTCGCGAGACGCGTCGTCGATTCGCCGACTTGGCCGGCGATGCGAGCCGTTTGCTCGCCGACTTGCTGCGCGCCGTCCGCGATATCCTGGCGCAGTTCCTTGCCGGACTTCGGCGCGAATAACAGCGCGGTTAACGAGCCCACGACGCCGCCTGCGAGCAAGCCGTACAGAAATCCTTTGTTTGCTTTGTTCTTTGCCATTTTGCCTCTCTCCTTCATCGTCATAAAGTGGCCGCTTCCGGTTTGGGTTCTTTGGTATCGTGCCCAAATTCACCCGGGTAGCATGCAGAAGACCGCTCTTCGCTGCGTTTGGATTGCACGAACTGCCATGCCGCGTATCCGACTTCCGCCCAATCCAACGCTTCCTTGATTTGATGCTTATACTTGCCGCCGCCGCGTTCGACTTGCGAAGCGGCATGGTCGGTAAATACGCCCGTCATTTTGCGCACGGCCGCGGCTGCCTGATCCGCCGAATCGCCGATGATGCGGGCCGCTTCGAACAATCGCGCCGCGCTGTCGATTTGCCGATGGACCGCACGGATCGCCTCCGCCGCCGGATCGGCGACGCCGCCGGCCTTCACCGTAATTTCCGCCGCGCTGCGCTCGATCGCTTTGGCGGATTCCACCAGCCTTCCAAGCTTGCGATCGGCTGATCTTAGCCACAGCAGAACGCCGGCAACCAGCACGACGAAGGCGATGGCGATGCATGCCTGAAACCAAATATGGATCATCGTCCGTTCCTCCTTATGCCCGGATATCGGGCGAATGCCCAATTCTTAATGACAGTATAAGCAGCGTGGGCTCGTCTTGACACAAACACAAAAAAACCGAATCGCGGCTGCCCGCAATTCGGCTTCTAATCGGAGTCCCGCGCGGAAGTTCGCGCGATCCGGTATGTGCATTTCATCCCGCCCTTGGCCAAGCATTCGGTCCGCTCCACTTCCGCGGCCAGCAGCTCGCGGAAGAGCGCCAGCTCGCATTGACAGGCCTGTTCGTAGCGCGCCGCCACTTGAGCGATCGGACAGTTGTATTCATGAAGGACGAGCTCGTCTCCGCCGCTCTCCATACTGACCATATAACCGCCATCGTTCTGAATGTCGGCCAGCTCCCGCACCCGAGCCTCGAGACCCTTGCCGCCCATACGTCCGGCATGACGTTCCAACAGCTTGCGCTTGCGTCCTTCGAACATGCGGGCGATCATGCCTTCCGCATCCGGGTCGCCTTCCAATTCTTCCAACAAATCGAGCGCAAGCGAGCTATAGGTCTTCGGAAACACGTGCTCGGCTTCCTCCGTCAAGCTATACCGCAGCGTCGGACGTCCCACCGATTGCCGGACCAGCGTCGGGCGAATAAGACCGTCCCGCTCCAGCGCGCTCAAGTGTCTGCGTACGCCCATCTCCGTGATGTTCAGCTCTCGGGCGAAATCTCCCGCGTTCATATGCGCTCTCGTCTTCAGCAGCACCAGAATGGTCTGCCGCGTTCCGCCCTCTTGACGAAACGGCGTCTTCAATGGCAGCGCATCGCCGAATGGTTCCATGTCTCATCACCGCCTTTACGCCTAGAAATCGTCTGTCGATAGCGACATTGTATCCTATTTTGCCTTTTCCGTAAATGTCGGCCGGCTCTCGTCCCGCAAAATAAAACGGCTGCCCGCAAACCGGACAACCGCTTGTTAAGCTGTTACGATCCCAATTCCTGAAGCACATACGCTTCGACGCTGCGTTTGAACTGTTCCAGAACGTCCGGCAGCGCGATCGTAAGCGGATGCAGTTCCCCGGCCGGCCAGGCGAAATAATCCTGTACGAGCGGCTTGCGAAGCTTGACCAGCTCCATGACCGCCTCCTTGACCTCGCCGGGAAATACGCCTTCCTCTGCAATAATATCGATAATATCTTCGTAGCTGCTCGCATCGCGCATAATGAAGCCGTCAATTATATAGCTGCCTACGTCCGTTACGATTTCGATTGCCAAATGAAGCGCCCGCTCCTGAGCCAAGCCTTGAAGCAGCTCCCCTCTCCACTGCTGGGACAGCGCGCGCATCGCACCCGCCACATCCGGTATGACGGCCAGACGAACCGATATTTGTTCCCGATTCACGTAATACATGGCGATTAGCTCTCGTAGTCGACGCTGGCGGACGCTTCGCGCACCTGCGTCATATGTTCGATGACTTTCTGATGTAACGGGTGAATCTGGTACGCGCCGAGCGCCTCCATGGATTCGAATTTCGTGAAGAGGGCAATATCGTAAGAACGTTCCGAATGCACGACATCGACGCCGACCTCAATATGCTTCAGCTCGTCGATCTTGCCTTCCATATCCTTTAATACCTGCACGGTCTGCGCGATGGCTTCCGGGCTGCGGTCCTTCAGCTTAAACAATACAATGTGCGTGATCATGCGATTATCGCTCCTTATCCGAATGTTATCGTAGCTGGTTGTCCTGCCTTAAGCTTCTGCGTGCTTGGCTGCCGGTATGATCGCGGCTTCCCGAATGAGTTGAAGATGCGCGTCGCATAATAAACCAAGCTGACGTAATAATCGGCAATCTTCTCGCAAAGGGGATGACAGGGTGCGTTACCGGATTACCATCATTGCCACGCTGATCGGCGTCGCCTTGTGCCTGTTCAATTACACCGGTTATGATCCGCATAACATGGTGTTCTTTATGTTAAGCATACCGGGCTGGTTCGCGGACATGTTCAAAGATATTCATGAAATCAACGTCTTTACGATGTACGCCTTGACGATCGTCAGCTGGGCGATCCTAGGATTCGTCTGCGACTGGATGATCGCGCGCGGCAGGCGCCGCAAGCGCTCCTATTAGAGATATTTTAAAAAAAGGAGCCGATCAGGGCTCCTTTTCTTTGTTGTGCGACTATAAACTATTCGACGACGAGATAGGATTTCATGTCGGCATGGCCCGTACCGCACATAATCGAGCAGTGCATTTCGAACTTGCCGGCTTGATCCACCGTGATTTCCTGTTCCATCTTGTCGCCTTGAAGATCGACTTCCAGGTCAGGAATCGCTACGCCGTGAATACCGCTCTTGTTCACAAGCTTCAGGATGACTTTGTCGCCCTTCTTGACTTTGTATTCCGGCTGGTCGAACGTGAAATCTGCATTGGCTTCGATCTTAACCATTACGGTACCCGGCGGCAAGGAAGCCGCTTCGTCTACCGGCTTCTCCGGCAATTGGGTCGCCATCAGGTAAATACCTAGTGCGGATGCAGCTGCGAAAATGACGAACATAATCCACTTATACATTACTGCTTGCTCCCCTTTAGCTGAAATGTCTACTCTTTATATTACATAAGATCGTCCGATTTTCTCAACATTAAACTCCGGAATCTGCCAAAACTTTTTTTAGATTTTGACAAAACTTTGAACGTTATGTGACGTCGCGTAGCATTTCAAGAGACGTTCGGATTCGGCGCGGACATAGCCCCACCCGAGAGTAAACGAGTGCTCATACCCCCGGCTTATGTATCGCGCGGTCATGCCGCCGGTCCCTTGCAGCTCCTCCACGATGCGGATGCCGTGCTCGCGAAAATCTTTGCGCAGCGCGGCCAGCTCCAGCAGCGTGCGGTCCTGAAGACCGCGCAGCATCGACTCGTACAGGCGCGGCAGCTTCGCGGGCGCGGCGCCGACGACTCGGATATCGTGATTCAATATGCGTACCGTGACGCCCAGCAGCACGTAACGTTTCACTAGTTCCAGCTCTCTTCCGATCTGTACGGCTGGTCCCTTGCCGGTCTCTCGCGTCATGAACACCCCTCCAATAAGAACGTTTGTTCTTATTATATCGAATGTACGTTCGCATTACAACCGAATTCGGGTGGCGCAAACCGACCAAATCATGCAAATAAACAAGGGCCCGATCTTCAAGAACGAAGACGGCCCTTGCACGATTATTTCTTATTCTTCAGCACTTCGATCAGCTCGCGCAGCTTCGGCGGGAGCGGGATGCCGAGCACGCCGAAGTTCTCGATGATCGAGATCAACTCGTTGGCCAAATAGAAATAGATGGCCGCATTCATCGTCACGTACCCCGTGCCGAGCAGAACGTCGATCCGGTGCGCCAACAGAATGACCAGAAACATAAGCCCTTTACGGGTCAGCCCCCAGGAGCCGATCTGACTGTTCAGTCCCGTTTTGCGCTTGACCGCCGCCGCAATGCCGGAGATGATATCGATCCCCATCGCGACGAGCAGCACGGTTAGCGATTCTTGCCAAATACCGAAGACGAACGCTTCCACGGCGCCGAGTCCAGCCACAATCGTACAGAACACCCATTGCACCACGAACCCCTCCCCTGCATGAACTTGCTATATCCTATGCAGAAGAGGGTCTTCAGGTTGTCCACGGCTGTACCGACAATGCGGAAAACATCCAAATTCGGGCGATCGAACACGAGGAACGGCAGCTGCCCGGCGCGGCTACTGGAAGAACGGCGCGGCTACTGGAAGAACGGCGTCATTCCGCCTGGAACCGGTATACCTTGCTGCCGAAATCGCCATGCGGATAAACAACCCGGATTCCCGCGTTCATGAGCTCGTCGCCGCCGGAAACAAGTCCGCTGCCCAGTTCCTTATAATCGACGGACGGATCAAGTCCCTTGAGCTTCAGCCGGCTAAGCGGCGCATTCGGCTGCGCCAGAACGGTCACATGCACGACTAGCGCTTCCTTGCGGTCTTCGGAGACGAACATCCACGCCGTCTCGTTGCCCTCGAACGGACTAAGCAGCCGGTAGAAGTCGCCGAACAGCGTAAGTTCGCGCACTTCTTTCACGAGCGCGATTTGGCGCTTCACTTCTTCCTTCTCCGCTTCGGTGAACGCGGTCAAATCGAGCTCGTAGCCGAAATTGCCGGACATCGCCACGTCGCCGCGCGTAGCAAGCGACGTCAACCGGCCCACTTGATGGTTCGGAACGGCGGACACGTGCGCGCCCATCGAGCTGATCGGGTAGACGATGCTCGTGCCGTACTGGATGGATAATCGGCTAATGGCATCCGAGTTGTCGCTCGTCCAGGTCTGCGGCATGTAGTAGAGCATGCCCGGATCGAACCGTCCGCCGCCGCCGGAGCAGCTCTCGAACAGAATATCCGGATGCGCCGACGTAATCCGCTCCAGCACGTCGTATAGCCCCAGCATATACCGATGCGCCGTCTCGCGCTGGCGCTCCGGCGGAAGCTGCGCCGAGCCGATCTCCGTCATGTTCCGGTTCATGTCCCACTTGACGTAGCGGATCGGCGCGCTGCCGAGGATCGCGCCGAGCGCGTCCACGAGGTAATCCTGCACGTCCTTGCGCGACATGTCCAAGATGAGCTGCGAGCGGCCGGTCGATCGTCTGCGCCCTTCGACGTGCAGACACCAGTCCGGATGCGCCCGATACAGGTCGCTGTCCGGCGAGATCATCTCCGGCTCGAACCAGAGGCCGAAAGACAGCCCTTGCCGGTTGACGCGCTCGACCAGGTCAGGCAGCCCGTTCGGCAGCTTCTTGCGGTCGACGATCCAATCCCCGAGCGACGTCGAATCGTCGTCGCGATGGCCGAACCAACCGTCGTCGAGCACGAACAGCTCGATGCCGAGCTCGCCGCCGGCTTTGGCGATCGCTTCGATCTTGTCCGCGTTGAAATTAAAGTAGGTCGCTTCCCAGTTATTCACGAGGATCGGTCTGACGCGGTCGCGATGGGCGCCGCGGCACAACCGGGTCCGATACAGCTTGTGATACTTGCGCGACATGGCGCCGAGCCCTTCGCCCGAATACACCATGACCGCCTCCGGCGTCTGGAACGATTCGCCTGGCGCTAGCAGCCAAGAGAAATCGAACGGATTAATGCCGATGAAGGCGCGCGAGACGGCATAGGAGTCCACCTCCACCCCGGCCGCGAAGCTGCCGCTGTAGACGAGGTTGAAGCCGTAGACGTCGCCGTGCTCCTCGTCCGCGCCTTGCGCGAGAAGCGCGAAGAACGGATTCTGCGCATGGCTGCTCGATCCGCGCCGGCTCTCCACCGATTGCATGCCCGGTGCCAGCGCGCGCTTGTGGATATGCCGCTCCCGGCTCCAATTGCCAGACAGCTGCAGCAGATCGAAGCGGTCGTGCGGCAGGTCTACGCTCGCGCTTAACGCGCGGTTCAGCCGGATGGGCTCCATGCCTGCATTGGTCGCCTTCGCGGAACGAATCAGGACGTCGAAGCCTTCCATGACCGTATAGGAAAGTTCTACCGTTAAGCCCGTCTGATCGTCGGCCAGCTCGAGAAGCAGCGTCGTCGCCTCGCCGTCCGATTCGGCGTATACGGCAGGCAGTCCTTCCAGCGCGGGCTTGCCTTCTACGATCCGATATGAGCGGTAGGTGAGTTCCGCCGCGCTGCTCCCGCTCGGAAGACCGACCTCGTACGCCGGCGTGCGGAAATCCGTCGTGCCGTAGCCGGGATACTCCAGCATGACCGTGTTCAGCGAGAACGACTTGTCCGTCTCCACCGGATTCGGGTCGAAGGACACCCGGCCGTTACGTTCGTGAAGCAAGGCCGGATCAGCCTTGCGGATCTTGCGGCCCCAGTATAGGTGTACGGGATACCCATGTATAATTTGAAACGCGTAACTCGTCGAGTCCGTCTGCAGATGAAACACCTGCTGCTCGTTATTTACCAGGATCGGCATCCTTTCATTCCTCCTCGTTAACTGCTCTGGCGCTGATTCGAACGAAATCAGGTTCTGATTTCAGTATAGAGCCCGCCAATGTCCGGTGAGTATGGACGCTTTTAGCCGGGACATGGAGAAATGTAGGATTTTGTCCGATCAACTTAAGCCAAACACGCCAGAACCGCGAAGCCGGAACGAGACGTCGACGTTCAAGTCGTCCTTGCCGGGCAGCCACACTTCGCGGCCCTTCGTCTCCTTGCGCCAGACGCGGAGGTGGTGCCGGTACAGCTCCTCCTCTAGATTATAGAGATCCTCTCCCTTCGCGAGCCCTTTCCGATACGTATCGACCATTTCTTCTTTGATGACCTGCTTCATCCGCGCGACGATCTGCTCCTTGGACATATGTCCGCCGATTTCGGCCACTTCGCCCACGACGCTCAATTTGATCGTGAACAAGGGGGCCTTCTTGGAGACGTCGATCCGCACCTTCGCCTTGACGTCGTTCACCGCGATCGTCGCTTTGTTCCCGCCTTCGCCGGCGATCGGCATAAGGTATCGCGTGAAATTCGGGTTGACCCATTTGACGCCGCCCATTTCGCCGATCGGGAAATAAGTCGCCTTGCCTTTCCGCTTAATCGCGAACATGCCCTGGACGACCTGCATTTTGACCGACTGCTCCTCTTCCTTCCACATGCGGGTGCTAACGCCGACGACCGGAAGCAATACCGTGGCGGGGCCTTCGTTGTACCGGGCGACGAAATGCTGCATGCTGAGCGGATCGATCAAATTAGCGCGCCTCATCTGATCCCGCGGGCTGTAGATCAGACTCGTCGTCTGCGGCATGCCGAAGAACGTGCTCGTCGTCAAGATCTCATCGACGGGGGTGTTCGTGCCAAACACCCAAGAGGTATAGCGGGACACGCGTACCCGGTTCAGCGCGTCGAGGATTTCATCCAGCTTCACGATCGCGCTATCGCGGATGATGACCGTCTTCAGCTGTTCGGTGTTCATCTCCGTCTGCGCCGTGCGCAGCAACTCGCTGTAGGCGCCGTAGAACGTGTCGCCGACGCCTCGGCCTACCCACACTTTCGCACCTTTATGCTCGCCGCCCTCGTTCTTCGCAATGGATGAGAAATCGACCAGCTGCGTATAGACGACAAACTTGTCCTCCTTGTACTCGACCCCGATCGCGGTCGCGTAATCGATCGTCTCTAGATTGGTCGAATCCCAGCAACCCGTCATCAAGGAACAGGCTAATAGAGAGCCGAACATTCGCCACCACTTGCTCGCACGCTGGTTACCGCTCATGGTCGTTCACCCGCTTCGCCCGATATTTCCATGGCAGCTGGATTAATATCGTCAGCAGCTCGCGCGCGCTCTTGACCTCGCCGAAGCTAATATAAGGCATACCGAACGATTCCAACGTGCTCATATAGAGCAGCACGCTGAACAAGCCGATGAAGAAACCGAACAAACCCAGCAACGAGGAGATGAGCATGATGTAGAGTCGCATCATCAGCACGCTGCCGTTCAACGATTGATTGACGAGCGTAAAGGTGGCCACCGCCGTCACCGCCGAGACGACGAGCATCGTCGGCGAGGTGAGGCCGGCGCGGATCGCCGCATCCCCCACGATCAAGCCGCCGACGACGCTGACCGTCTGTCCGACCGGCCGGGGCAGCCGCACGCCCGCTTCCCGGAACAGTTCGAACATGAGCATCATGAGGAACAGTTCGAGCTGCGAGCTGAGCGGGAGCCCGTTGCGCGAAATCGTGACGGTCGCCAGCAGCGGCAGCGGCACCTGATCCGTATTGAAGGCCAACAGGGAAATCCAGAAGCCGGGTAAACAGATGGCCAGCGACAAACCGATTAAACGGAGTATTCGTTCGAACGCCACGAAGAAAAACGGCATATGCGCATCTTCCGGCGATTTGAACAGATGCGCCAAATTGGCCGGCGCGATGAGACCCGCCGGCGAGCCGTCGACCAAGATGGCGAACCGGCCGTTCATCAGCGACTGGACGACGAAATCCGGCCTTCCGATATAGTTGATGAGCGGGAACAGCGACAAGGAGCGATCGGAGATGATCTCCTCCAGCTCGGCCGCTCCGTGCAGCGCCTGGATGTTCAATCCCTTCAATCTTCTTCGCGCTTCGTCGACGACGCCTGGCGGCGTGATCCCTTTCATATATAGCAACCTGACCGGCGTCTGAGTCGCCTCGCCGATCCGAAAATTCTCGATTTGCAGCCGAGGGGTGCGAAGCCGTTTGCGAATGAGCGCGGTATTGACGTCTATCGACTCGACGAAGCCGTCGCGCGGCCCTTTGAGCGACAGCTCCATCGTCGACTCCTCCGGCGTCCGTCCAGGCTGGCTGGCAATGTTGTACGCGAAGAAACGTCCGCTTTCCCTGCGCCAGATTACGAGCTGGCCGTCGAAGACGAACTTCAACACTTCCTCGCCTTCCTCGCTCGGCACGAATTCCATTACGAACGGAGAACCCTGCGACTCTGGCGCCCAGCCTCTTTGCTGGACCAGCACGTCCTGCAGCAGCTCCCGGCTGACCATGCCTTCGCAATAGATGATCGTCGCCGGCCCTAGCGGGTCATTCGGATCGTCCAGCTCCGTCATGAGCACGTCCCCGCATCCGCGCACTTTCTCCCGAATCCAGTCAACCGTTATAAGCATGATGTTCGCTTCCGGCATCGTTCCCCTCCTCCCGCAGTTTATTGAACGACAGCAGCCAAAGCACGAACGTGACCCCCGCCGTCACGAGCAAGTTCGACAGAAAGATGATCCGAGTCAGCACCCTATAGTCGAACATGAAATGCGACATCACCTTCGCCGCCACGATGAACAACACGCAGATGACGGCCAATACCGCCGCCCGAAATGCCTGTCTTCGCAGCGGCAGCAGTTCCATCACGACGTACAACGACAAGGACATGCGGACGAACGAGCCGGCAACCCACTGAAAGATGGCGAAGAAATCCAAATGTTCGATATAACGGCCAATGGTCACGAGCCGCCATTGCGCGAAAGCGGGATATCGCAGTTTAGCCGCTTCGACCGGCCCGAACTCAGTTACGGCGCCGATCGCCGGCCCCACCGTAAGCAGCGTCAGAAAGACGATCAAGCCGATCAAATGCCCGCTTTGCAGCGAACGGGTCAAATGATGCTTGACCAGAAGCAAGATGAATAACTCCGAGAGGCTCCCGAGCGCCAACAGGCTGCCGCGCAGCACGCCGTCCGGCCCATGCTCCATAATCGGCAGCAGATAGCTGTAATTCTTATCCGGCATGTTGGCGGTCATGACGAAATCGCCGAGAAAGACGACGGTGGGCAGCAGCATCGTGGACATGATCGCGATCGCCCGGATGCCGCTCCAAACGCCGAGTCCGATTAAGGCGATCAAGCATATCAAGACCACGAGCGGCGGCGTCGCGGGCAAATAGGTCGTCGTCGTCCATGCCGCGGTCTCCGCGTACGCCTGAAAGCTGGTCATCGTTAATTGCAGCCCCATCGGCAAGAGCAGCAGGAAGGCAATCGGCTTCGGCAGCCGCTTGAACAGCTGTCGCGCGAGCGGCTTGCCGCCCGTTCGCTTCAAGGTTCCGTGAATCACGAAATAAATCCAAGGCAGCGACGCGGCCAGCGCGATCAGCGCGCATAGCCACGCATCGCGTCCGGCATCATTCAAGATCAAAGGCAGCAAGATGACATGGTTGGCCAGTCCGACGGACAGCATCAACATGAAAAACAACGGCCATACCCCGAACGTTTGCACACGCATTTCGCCATTCAACTCCCGGGAGCTTTTCCCAAATGATGCCCTGCCGGCCGAGATGTCATGCATCATCTTCCATGCATAAACGACAACGTTTCATGGAACGATGAAAGTCAGACAATAACCGGAAAGGCAGGATTCCGATGCCAACGAAGGTCGCCACCTCCATCGAAGCGAATGCCCGCATTCTCCAGCATACGTTCGCCTCCTGCGGCGATCTGCGGATGCTGCCTTGGCAGTTCGGCCCGAATATGAAGAGCCGGGCGTTCTCCGTCTACTTCGATACGATCGTGCAGGAACGAAGCGCGAACTACTTCCGGCATACGATGCAGTCGGTTCTGGAACAGACGATCGGCGCCGGGGAAGCCGTGACGCCCGGCATGATCGCCCACTATTACGCCCAGAACGTCGCCTCCGAGCAGCCGGCGTTCCTGGTCGAGGACATGGAGCACGCCGTCAGCCTCGTGCTTGGCGGCTATCTCGTCATCTTCATCGACGGGTGGGAAAAGGCGATCGCTTACATGGCCGCCGACGTTCCGAGCCGAGAGGTCAGCGAATCCGTCACGGAGCCCGTCGTACAAGGGCCGCGCGAGTCGACCGTCGACAAACTGAAAATCAATATCGGGATGATTCGCGCGCGCATCCAAAGCCCCAAGCTTAAAACCCGCTACATGCGGGGCGGCGGCGCTTCGCGTACGATGGTCGCCTACGCGTATCTCGAAGGCTCCGTCGACCCGGCTGTGCTGAAGGAGTTCGCCGATCGTATGGAACAGCTCAAGGAAGGCGACGTGCTGGAAACCGCCTACGTCGAGAGCGTCATCGAGGACAACACCTGGTCGCCGTTCCCGCAGTTTCGCTACACGGAACGCACTGACGTGGCCGCGGCCGCGCTGCTCGGCGGCAAGATCGTCGTCTTGGTCGAAGGGACAGGCAGCCTCCTGCTCTGTCCGGGCTTGTTCTTCGAGCTGCTTCAGTCGCCCGAGGATTACTACCAGCGCACGCTGGTCGCCAACGCGATCCGCTGGATGCGGATGACCGCATTCCTTATGGCGCTATTGCTGCCGAGCCTGTATATCGCGCTCTCCACGTTCCATACGGAGCTGATCCCGACCGTGCTGCTGCTGGCCGTGCTCGATTCCAGGGAAGGCATCCCGTTCCCGGCGTTCGTGGAGGCGTTCATTATGGTGTTCTTCTTCGAGCTGCTGCGCGAAGCCGGCATTCGCCTGCCGCGGCCCGTCGGCTCCGCCGTCAGCATCGTCGGCGCGCTGGTCGTGGGCGAAGCGGCCATCAATGCGGGCATCGCCTCGCCGATTATGGTCGTCGTCATCGCGTTGACCGGAATCGCGTCCTTCTCGCTGCCGCAGTATAATTTCGCCATCGCGCTCCGACTGCTCCAAATTCCGCTGATGGCGCTGGCGACGATGCTCGGCGGCTTCGGCCTCATGATCGGGTATTTGCTCATCTGGAACCATCTCGCCCGGCTGAAATCGCTCGGCGTTCCCTACTTGCGGCCCCTCGCGCCTTGGAACGCGGGCCAGCTGGCGGACTCGGCCGCGCGAAGGCCGCTAAGCTCCCGATTCAAGCCGCACGCAGACCGGGAGCATGCGACGAAACGATCTTGATCGCCTGTTCCCACAAGGATGTGAACTTCATGAACACTCGCTTGGGACGATTCAATAGCCGCTCCCCCTTCCATACGCTGCGCCGACTCTTGACCTTCGCGTTGATCGGCGCATTGCCGCTCCTCGCCGCCGGCTGCGGCGACCAGGCCGAACTGACCGAGCGAGCGTTCGTCATGGGCATGGCGTTCGACCGCGGCGAAGACGGCAAGCTGCTGCTGACGCTCCAGATTTACAAGCCGTCGCAATCGGTAGCGGCGAAAGGCAAGACGGGGCGGCCTTATATCAACGTGAAAACGAGCGGCAGCACCGTGATGGAAGCGATCCGGGATTTGACGGTCCATATCGGGCGCAAAGCCCAATTTAGCCATCTCCGCTCGATCCTTATCAGCGAGAAACTCGCCCGCGAAGGCATGATGTCCGAGCTGCTCGATATATTCTACCGGGATAACGAGCCCAGGCTAACCTGCAGCGTTATCATTACGCGAGGCAAAGCCGGGCCCTATCTGGAAGTCGCGCCGTTAATCGAAAACACGGTCAGCCAGCAATATTATTTGAACGAACGCGTCGCCGCGAAATATAGCGGCAAGTCCGTGCACGCTAGCCTGCTCAAACTGGCCATCCAGCTTCGCAGCGCC
Organism: Paenibacillus methanolicus; assembly: GCF_008124765.1. Lineage (GTDB taxonomy): Bacteria > Bacillota > Bacilli > Paenibacillales > Paenibacillaceae > Paenibacillus_Z > Paenibacillus_Z methanolicus. Next base: position 214,085 of record NZ_VNHS01000006.1, read on the forward strand.
TCCGCCAGCGCCATGGTGCCTTATTTGACGCAAAGTTCGGAGAGCGGGACAACAAAGCCAAGCATGGCCGGCATCGCGATCATCCGAGATGGCCGCATGACCGATAAGCTCACGGGCACCGAGACGGAAGGATTGTTGATGCTGAACGACGTCTATCACGGCGGCGTCGTCGAGATCCCGTGCGGATCGGCCGGGGGAGACGAGCAGGGGAAAGGAACCGAGTCGGTCGAACTGCTGCAGTTCCATACCGCGAAGAAAATAAACATCAAAGGCGATACGGCGGACGTCGCGTACCGCATGCATGCCGACGCGGCGGCGCTCGGCCTAGCCTGCAGCCACATTACTACGTCCACGCACGAGAAGGAATTGAGCGAGTGTGTCGCAGAGCGAATTAAAGCGCACGCGGAGAGCGCCTTCCGGCATCTGCAGCGCTCGCAAGCGGACGCGCTCGGCATCGGCAACGCGATCTATCAACGGCATCCGGCGCTATGGCGGGCATGGGAGAAGGATTGGCCGGAGCGCTTCGCAAAGCTGAACGTCACCTTCGAAGTCGACGTCCTGTTCGCCTCGCACGGTACATCCGGCGGCAAACCGTTCTTGGATCATCCGGACAACTAGGGAGTGATGCGCTATCCTGATCGTCATCGTCTTGACCTGGCTTGCCGTTATGCTGCTGCTCGATTTTCGCGACGGACGCCGGGAAGGCCCGAGGCCCACGCGAATCAAAGCCGCCTACGTCATCTTGCTGGCCATCACGCTCTATCACGCCGCGCTGACGTTCCGTTGGCTCCATTTACCCGGCTTCTACGATTTGGCCGCCGCGCTGTTCGGCCGAATCGGGCTGGCCGTCATTCAATCTCTGGGCTGGAAGGGGTGAGAGCGGATGCCCGTCTATATCACATCGAATCAGGCCGTCTGGCTGCTATTTATCTTTTTGACCAGCTCGGCCATCGTTAACTTGCCTGCCCCGCTGATTAGTTTCGCCGGCGGAGGCGCCTGGATCTCGCTTATGGCCGGCGCGCTGGCCGGCATGCCGCTGCTCTTCCTCCTCCTGTGGCTGAACCGGCGCTATCCCGGGAAGAGTCTGATCCAGTGCGGGCAGGAGGCGCTCGGCTTGCCCGTAACGATGGCGCTGGGCGCGGCCTACTTGTATTACCAGCTGCATATCGGAGCTGCCGTCATCCTCGACGTCGCGATGTTCATGCGCAGCTCCATGATGCGCAACACGGAATCCTACTGGTTCATATTTCCTTTGTTCGCCGTGGCGGCGATTACCGTGCGCACCGGCATCGACAAATTCGCGGGACTGTTCCCGCTGCTCATGGGCAGCGTCGTCGCGTTCACCGTCGTCGTCGCATTCTTCTCGACCTCCAATTTCGACTTCGCGCACATGCTGCCGATTATACCAAGCGGTATTAGGCCGATTATCCACGGATCTATCTTCACGTTTGGTCTGCCTTTCGCGGAGATGTCGCTGTTCGGGATGCTCCTGCCGTTCATCGGCAATCCGGACAAGAAGCTCGGCCGCAAAATGAGCGTCGCCATCGCAGGCAGCACAATCTGCCTGATGCTCTCCACGATCGTCGCGCTGCTCGTGTTCGGACCGGTAGCCGGCGACCGCAAATACTCGCTCTACGAGGTTGCCCGGACGGTCGAGATCACGGACGTCTTCCAGCGCATCGAAGCGCTCATGGCTTACTGCGTGATCGCCGCCGCTTTCATGAAAGCGACGATCATCCTCTTCGTCGCGCATCAGACGTGCATCCACCTGCTCGGGCGCAAGGAGGACACGATGCTCATTTATCCGCTGGCTTTCCTCATGGCGGTATTGTCCTACACCGCGCTGCATGAAGGAGAAGCGCATTGGGTGTACCTGTTGACAACGACGCATATGGTGTGGGGCATCGTCTGCGGCGTCGGTCCGGTGCTGCTGATCGCGGCCGTCGCGGCCGTGCGTAAACGCAAAAAAGCCTCCGGCTCCCAAGAGGAGCCAGAGGCGCAAACGTCTCCGTCGTAGCGGCGAGTCGAAGTCTAGCGTTCCATATGATCGTCGGGCTGGGCGGCCTTGACCGTCAACCCGCCGTCGACCATGAGCAAATGGCCGTTAATCTGCATCGCTTCATCCGAGGCGAGGAAGACGACCGCGTCGCCGATCTGACGCGCGGTGCCAAGCCGTTTCATCGGATTGGCCTCCACTTCCTTGCGCCGCAGCTCCGGATCCGCGAGGAAATCGGTGCACATGTCGGTATCGACCGTGCTCGGTCCGACCGCATTGATGTTGATGCCGAATTTGCCGAGCTCGATCGCCATGCCTTTCGTCAGCATATGCGCGGCCGCCTTCGAAGACTGATAATGCGGGATAACCGGGCTGGTCACGACCAGACTCGCCGTCGAGAGCACGTTGACGATTTTGCCCGCGCGGCGCTCGATCATCGACGCAGCCGCCCGCTGCGAACACATGAAGATCGACTTCACGTTCGTGTTGAAGGTGCGGTCCCACGTCTCCTCCGTCACTTTCATGAACGGCTCGAACGGCGCGATCCCGGCGTTGTTCACCAGAATTTCGACGGGACCGAACCGATGCTCCACTTCGGCGAACATGCGCTCCACCTGTTCCTTGCTGCCTACGTCCGCCTGAACGACGATGGCGTTCACGCCTAGAGCGCGCGCTTGTTCCGCGACCGCTTCGGCTTTGGAACGGCTCGAGTCCGACGTGAAATTGACGGCCACGTGAGCCCCTTCTTCCGCCAGCCGGATGACGATCGCTTCGCCGATGCCCCGGCTCCCTCCGGTGACCAGCGCGATTTTACCTTGTAATCTTGCCATCTTCCGTTCCCCTTCCATATGACCATGCAGCCTTCGGCTACAGGCTCGGTCCGATCCGGTTAATACTGAATTCCTGGTGTCCGAGAATCTCGGCTTTCGTCAGCTTGCCCGATGCGACCGCGGCAATCTCCTGCCAGATCCGTTCGCCGGCGAGCCCTACGCCTGTCGTCCCGTCCAATATATCGCTGACGTCCACGTCCATGTTGTCCGTCATCCGCTGATACATCGCTTTATTGCCCGTTATCTTAATGACCGGCACGACCGCCGCACCGGTCGGCGTCCCCCGCCCCGTCGTGAAGCAGACGAGATGCACGCCGCTCGCCGCCATGCCGGAGACGCATTCGATGTCGTTGCCCGGCGAATCCATGAAATAGAGGCCCGTGCCGGGAATCGCCTCGGCGTATTCGAAGGCGCCCATCATCGGCGACGTCCCGCATTTGCTAATGCAGCCAAGCGACTTCTCTTCGATCGTCGTAAGGCCGCCCGCGATGTTGCCCGGGCTCGGATTGCCGCCCCGCATATCCGCGCCCATCCGCTCGACTTCCCGCTCGAAGCGCGCGACGAACGCGTAGAGTTGATCCGCCACCTCCGGGGTCGCGCAACGCGCGGCGAGGACATGCTCCGCTCCGATGATCTCCGTCGTCTCGCTGATGATGACCGTGCCGCCCTGGTCGATCAGCATGTCGGACGCCGCGCCAAGAGCCGGATTGGACGCCATGCCGCTTGTCGCGTCCGAACCGCCGCACTTGACGCCGATGCGCAGCTTCGAGGCCGGAATCGGTTCAGGCTTCAGCAGGTTGAGCTCCGCGCGCATCTCCCGAGCGAGCTCACCGCCGCGCTGAATCGCTTTGATCGAGCCGCCAACCTCTTGAATGTCGATGACCTCGGCCCGTTTGCCGGTACGCCTGATATCTTCCGCCAATGCGTAAGGGTCGACGACCTCGCAGCCAAGGCTTACGATGAGCACCGCGCCTACGTTCGGATTGCGTCCCGTACCCGACAGCGTCGCGAACGTGCGGTCCTTGTCCGCGCCGATCTGGCTGCAGCCGTGCTGATGCGGAATCGCGACGGTATCGGGGACGAGCTGCGTAATGCGCGTACAGACTTGATTGGCGCAAATAACCGTCGGAATGATGAGCAGATGATTGCGGATGCCGTAGTCGCCGTCCGGGCGCAAATAGCCAAGCAGTTCAGTTTGCATGCGTATTCGTCTCCTTTGCGCTTCCCGCTTGATCGCCGCGGCCGCGGATGCCTTCCACGTTGTGGACGTGGACATGTTCGCCCGCCTTGACCGGCTCGGTCGTCTGGCCGATGATCTCCCCATACTTGCGCACCGGCTGCCCGGATGCGATATCCCGGATCGCGATCTTGTGTCCGAACGGGATCGCGGCAAGCGCCGTCACATGCTCGAGCGCCTCCCCGCTTCGATACTGCACGCTCTCGCCTGCGGCCAAATCCCGCAGCGCCGTCGCGACGTCGTCCTTCGGATCGACGACCAGCGCGTCCGCGCCCGGTTGAATCGCATGTGCCATGCGGCACCATCCTCTCTGCTCGAAGTGAAAGTTAGAAAGCGTTATTATTGGGTTATCGATAACTCTAAACTAACAGCGCCTGCGATTGCTGTCAAGCACCATTTCCGTTATAGTGAAAACAAGGTGAAATGGCTGATGCCGTCTTGCAGCAAGGCACGTTTCATTCCGGAGAAATACAGGATTATGAATAAAGGTGAAACTTATTAATTACTGTATTTCAATGAAAATTCGTTATGGAACGGGAGTTTAGGCAACATGATGGTGACGATCTACGATATTGCGAAGCAAGCCGGCTGCTCGGCCATGACCGTCTCGCGCGTTATCAATAACACGGGCCGGATCAGCGACGAGACGCGACAGCGCGTGCTGGATATTATGAAAGAAATGAACTACGTGCCGAACGCGATGGCGCGCAGCCTCGTCAAACAAGAGTCGCGTATTCTGTCGCTGCTCATCACCGATATCACGAATCCGTTCTATACGTCGCTTGCCCGGGGCGCGGAGGACGCCGCCCGCGAGCTCGGGTACCGGCTGCTGCTCGCCAACAGCGACGAAGAATTGGCCAAGGAGAAGGAGTATATCGATACCGTCTTGTCCGCGCGCGTGGACGGCGTGCTATTCGCGCCGGCCGGCGATGCGTCGCTGCCCAACTTGAAGCGGCTGCGGAAGCAGAATCTTCCCTTCGTGCTGATCGACCGCGAGGTGCCGGGCATCGAATGCGACATGGTGCTTGGCGACAGCAAGGAAGGCGCGAAGCGGCTGACCTCGCATCTGATCGAGCAAGGTCATGCGCGAATCGCGCTGCTCGGCGGATCGCGCGGCGTCTCGACGGCGAGAGCGAGGCAAGCCGGCTACGAAGAGACGCTGCAATTGAGCGGGCTGCCGTATCGCGAAGAGTACGTGGCCGAAAGCCACTATCGCGCCGGCGAGATCGCGCGGCACGTCAAGCGGCTGATGGCGCTGCCGGAGCCGCCGACCGCGCTGTTCGCCGCCAATAACTTCCTGGCGCTCGGCGCGATTCGCGCGCTGCGGGATCAAGGCCTGCGCGTCCCCGAGGACGTCGCGGTCGTCTGCTTCGACGAGCTGGAGGCCGGGTTCGTCCTCGATCCGTTCATGACCGTCGCCGCCCAGCCGGCCTACGACTTCGGCGTCCTCGGCATCCGTCTGCTCGTCGACCGGATTCAAGGCAAAGCGGCGGAAGACTGGCGGCGCGTCGTGCTGCCGCCGACGGTGCACTTACGGCGCTCGAGCGGCGGGACGTAATGCCAAAAAGCCCCGCGGACGTCTCGTTCACCGAGATCGTACGCGGGGCTTTCCATGTTGCCTCTTACAGCATCTTCAAGATCGCTTGCGGGATGTATTCCAGCGAGCTCTGTTTCTCGACCGCGCCCAGCTCGAAGGCCACGCGCGGCATGCCGTATACGACCGACGACTGCTCGTTCTGGCCGACCGTGCGCGCGCCTTTCCGGCGCATCGCGAGCAATCCTTTGGCTCCGTCGTAGCCCATGCCGGTCAGAATCACGCCGACGCTCTCCGGCGCGCACAACTTGGCTACCGAATCGAACAAGACGTCCACGGACGGGCAGTGTCCGTTCACCTTCTCGCCCTCGAAGCACTCGACGCGATACCCGTTTCCAGACTTCTTCACGCGCATGTGCCGGTCGCCCGGCGCGATCAGCACGCGGCCCGATATAACCTCGTCGCCGCTCTGCGCTTCCTTCACCTCGAACCCGGTCGTCTGATTCAGCCGCTCCGCGAACATCCGGGAGAAGCCGGCAGGGATATGCTGGACGATGACGATGCCGGGGATCGTGTCCGGCAGCTGCTTCAACACGCTGAAGATCGCCTCCGTCCCGCCGGTGGACGCGCCGATGGCGATCAGCTTCCGCCCTGAATGCGTCTCGGCCGCGGTTGCCGCCTCGTGCGGAAGCGGCGTCGTCTGTCGGGACGCGTTGCCCGGCACGATCTTCGCCTGCGCCGCCGATTTGATCGTGGCGGCCAACGTCCGCAGGAAACTCTCCACGCTCTTGGGGGAATGCGGATCCGGCTTCCGCACGAAATCCACCGCGCCCACCATCATCGCTTCGCCGACTGCATCGTTCGCGCCGCTGACGACGACGACCGGAAGTGGCACTTGGGGCAGCAGTCTGCGCAGAAATTCGATGCCGTTCATCTTCGGCATCTCGACGTCGCATGTCATGACATCCGGCCGAAGCGCTATTAATTTATCCCTGGCATCGAACGGGTCTCCCGCCGTCCCCACGATCTCGATGGCGTCGTCGGCGGATAACGCGCGCGCCATCACCTCGCGGAACATGAGCGAATCATCGACTACTAGCACTCTGATTTTGCGCGTCACGAGCGATTCGCGCTCCTTTCTCCACGATCCTGCTTGTTCCGTATTCCAATCGATCATAACTTCCGGTACACCGCCGGCTTAACATATTGATACCGCGTCGAATCCCGATCCAGCGATTCGGAATGTCCGATGTAGAGATAGCCGCCCGGCTCGGTCATCTCGTAGTATTTGTTAATCAGCGCGTTCTTGGTCGGACCGTCGAAATAAATCATGACGTTCCGGCAGAAGATAACGTGAAACTTCCGCTTGAACGGAAACGTCGGCTCCATGAGATTGAATTTACGAAAAATAATTTCGCGCTGAATCTCCGGCTTGACCATCGTCTGGTGGGGATCAATCTGCTGAAAATAACGGCTGCGCCATGCCGGCGGGATCGCCTGCACCGACTCCGTGCTGTAAATGCCCTGCTGCGCCTTCTCCAGCACGCGTCCGGAAATGTCCGTGGCCAGCAGCTTCGTGTTCCAACCCGATTTCTCCGCGCCGAAAAATTCATCCATCATCATGGCCAGCGTATACGGCTCTTCGCCCGATGAACATCCGGCGCTCCAGATGCGCAGGTCTTTGTCCTTGACCGTCTGCGCCAAATAAGGAAGCACCTCGTTCTTGAAATGCTGGAAGTGATCCACCTCGCGCATGAAAAACGTGTGATTCGTTGTGATTTTGTCGACCAACAGCTTGGCTGCGCGGCCCGTACGGTCGCTCACGACATCGTTCATGAACTCGGTAAAGGAAGCGAGCCGCTTCTCCGACAGCACCTGCTGCAGCCGGCCGATGACGAGCGGCCGCTTCTCTTCCTTCAAGTGAATGCCGAAATGCTGTTTGACGTATTCGCTCAGCTGCTTGAACTCTTTGTCCGTAATGGCAACCATGGCGCGCCCCTCTTAATACTTGCCGAATTCGTTATCGGACAAGGCGATGTTGTTCCAGGCGGAACCGCCGTCTTGATGGTCGCGCGCCGCCGGAGCGGTTTTCGCGCGCTTCTCGCCCATAGATTCCAGCATACGCAGCACGGCCGGGCTGAACTCGTCGAACTTGCCGCCATATTGGCGCTGGCTATGCTTCAGCGTGAAGCGGCCGACCATCTCCTTGAGCATCGAAGCTTGGCTCGAGAGTTCCTCGCTCGCCGCCGCGCTTTCTTCGCTCGTAGCCGAGTTCGTCTGCACGACTTGCGAAACCTGCATAATGCCTTGGTTGATCTGAGAAATGCCGGATGCCTGCTCGTTGGAAGAAATCGCGATATCCCCGACAAGCGTAGCCACCCGCTCGATGCCGCTTACGATCTGTACCAACTCGGCCGCCGTATCGCGTGCGATCTTCGTCCCGATCTCGGCTTTCTTGATCGAGCCTTCGATCATGTCCGTCGTCTCTTTCGCCGCGCCCGCGGAACGGGCAGCCAGGTTGCGGACCTCCTCCGCCACGACCGCGAAACCTTTGCCATGCTGGCCGGCGCGTGCCGCCTCTACCGCTGCGTTGAGCGCGAGAATATTCGTTTGGAACGCGATCTCGTCGATCACTTTAATGATTTTGGAAATGTTGGCCGACGCGTCGTTGATCTGCTCCATTGCGCTCAGCATCTCGCCCATTTGTCGGTTGCCGTTAATCGCGTTCGCCTTCAACGTCTCCGCCAGCTCGTTCGCATGGCCCGCGTTCTGCGCGTTCAGGTTCGTCTGGGACGAGATCTCTTCGAGCGATGCGGACAGCTCTTCGACGGCGCTTGCCTGCTCGGTTGCGCCCTGCGACAGCGCGACGCTGGAGGCCGATACTTGGCCGGAGCCGGAAGCGACCTGCTCCGCCGAAGAATTCATATTCGACATGACATCGTTCATATTGTCGACCAATTCCTGGAGCTTGCGTCCGAGCAGATCCTGCTCCGAACGGACATTGATGTTCACGGTCAAGTCGCCGGCCGCGATACGCTCGGCCGCTTGGGCTTGTTCGCGGATGTTGGCGATCATGTTCTCGAACGCGGCCATCAGCTGGCCGACTTCATCCTTCGTCGTCGCGCGGACGTTGACGCTAACGTCGCCAACCGCCAGCTTGTCGGCCGCGTGCGTCAAGGAACGAAGCGGACGCACGATGCTGTTAATGATCACGATGCTGAGCGCGAGTCCGATGATAACGGCGATCGTAATGACGATGATAAAGATCAGACGCGTATTCGCATACTCTTTATCGCCGAGCTCGTTTGCTTTCAGCGCATTGGTCTCGTTGTACTTGACCAGCTCGAGCAGCTTATCGGAGACGCTGTTGAACGTATCCGCCGAATCACCGTTCATGCGAAGCAAGGCTTGGTTGGTTTGCAGCTGACGGCTAAGCGACAACACTTCGCCGCTAATGCCCAGATAGCTGTCCCATTCGCTTTTGACGGCTTGGAAGTTTTTGGCGTCGATATCCTCGATGATCGTTTTTTCGTAAGAACCCAATATGGCATTAATTTCGTTCTTCTTTTGCGCGATGGCTTTATCCAGCTCGGCCATCTCTTGCTTGTTCGTCGCGATCACATGCTGAAATTCCAAAATACGGTAGTCGGATGTCATGGTGTTCATCGCATTGGCTTCTTTCACGCCGGGCAGCCAAATATCGCTGATTATAGAGGACTGGTCATTAACGTTGCTAAGCGACATCGTGGAATAGATGCCAACGGCGATGAGAAGGGCCAGCATGAAGCCAAAGCTGGCGAGCAGCCGATTTTTAATAGTCAAATTCATCGTAATCCTCCTAAGATGTCGATCTGGATGATGGGATTGATTAGACGTTCATGGACAAGCTGCCCATGTCTTGCTCTTGCATGAGCGTGGCGCAGTCGAGAATGAGCTTCACGTCGCCGCCGGACTTACCGATGCCCTTGATATATTTGCTGCTATAGCCTTTGTTTAACTCCGTGGGACTCACGATCTCAGTTTCCGGAATCTCCAACACCTCGGAGACGCTGTCCACGATCAGCCCGATCGTGATGTCGTCGATATCGACGACGACGACGCATGTGCGGTCGTTGTATTCGCGGAACGGCTTCTTGAAGCGAAGGCGCACATCCATGACGGGAATGATCTTGCCGCGCAAATTGATAATGCCTTGCATATAGTCGGGCAGCTCCGGCACGATCGTAATCGGCTGGAGACCGATAATTTCGATCACATATTTGATTTCGATGCCGTAATGTTCATTAACAAGCTTGAACGTCAAATACTTGCCTCGCTGAGTGTCTTCTTCAAACTCATGTTGCATATGGTCTTGTTCCATCATTCGTTCGTCTCCCTCCTTGATGGCTTCTCCCTTTATCCGGATGCGGACAATGCGCCCGGATCGAGAATGAGACTAATACTTCCGTCTCCTAGCAGCGTGCAGCCCGCCAAGCCTTGAATATTGCGCATACGCTTAATATAGTCCGGCAGCGCCTTGACGACGACCTGCTGCTGGCCGAGCAATTCGTCGGCGAACAGACAGAACGACCTGCCGTCATGCTCGACCATAATCAGAATACCTTCCGAGAACAGCGTCGTATCCGGCTTCACGCCGTAGCGTTCATGCAGCCGCAGGATCGGGTAACACTGCCCGCGAACCATAATCATCTCGCGGTCGTCCGGGTCGCGGATGATATCCGCTTCCCTTGGACGGAACGATTCGACGATCGAGACCGTCGGAATCGTATATCGTGAGGAGCCAACCCGAATTGTCATGCCATCGATGATAGCTAGTGTGAGCGGAATCTTCAGCGTGATCGTCGTGCCCGCGCCCTCCGCGCTGTCCACGGAGATCGTGCCGCCGATCGCGCTGATGTTCTGCGACACCACGTCCATGCCGACGCCGCGGCCGCTGTATTCCGAAATATTCTCCTTCGTGGAGAAACCCGGCAAGAAAATGAGACCGAAAATTTCTTTGTCCGTCATCTCATGCTCCGGCTTCGTCAACAGGCCGTTCTTCCTGGCTTTCTCGAGCAGCTTCTCTTTCGACAGCCCTTTGCCGTCGTCCTTGATAAACACGTACACGTCGCCGCCCGAATTACGCGCTTCCAGCGTCACGGTTCCCGCGCGCGCCTTGCCGGCCGCCGACCGGTCTTCCGGCAGCTCGATGCCGTGATCGACCGAATTGCGGATCAGGTGCATCAGCGGGTCCGAAATATGTTGAATGACGTTCTTGTCGACCTCCGTCTCTTCGCCGACCAGCTTCAGCTGCACTTCCTTGCCGAGGTTCTTGCACATATCGCGCACGATGCGGTGCATCTTTTGGAAGGTGGCCGTCAGCGGCACCATCCGGATCGACATGACGACGTCTTGGAGCTCGCTCGTAATTTTGTGCAGCAATTGCGACGCTTTATGGAACCGGTCCAGCTGCAGTCCGTGCAAGTCCGGGTTCTGGGTCACCATCGCCTCGGCGATGACCATCTCGCCGACCAGATCCATTAATCGGTCGAGCTTGTCCACATTGACGCTAATCAGACTCTGGCCGCCGTGTCCGGCCGCGCCGCCTTCCCCATGCTCCTTCTTCGCCGGCTTGTTCTTCTTCTCCGGCGCCGGTAAGGGAACCGATGCCGCCGAAGCCGCATTCGCCTGAACCGGCATTTCTTGATTCGTTGCTTGGGTATCCGATGAAGCGGCCGGATCTCCGATCATGTGCAATTCATAATGGCTGAGGAACAGCGTCTCGTCCAAAATCTGACGAAAGCGGGCGTACGGAACGTCGCTTCGGAAGCGCATCGTGAACCCTTCGGCTCGAATCAGCTCCGCTGCGGCTTCGTTCTCCAGATAATCCGCCGGATCGCATACGATGTTCCTCGCCTGGTCTTTCATCGCGTGGACGATGCCGAACGCCCGGATATTCTCCATCTCGCAATCGGCCTGGAAGCGGATATGCGCGCGGAATTCGCTCCGCTGCGACTGACCCGGTATCGTCAGACGAACGCTCTTCAGGAACAGCGTATCCTCCAGCAGCGCATGCAGCTTCTCGTACGATTCGGCGGATTGGAACCGCATAATGAAACCCTGTTCCCTAATGAGCCGAATGCTTTCTTCATTCTCCAAATAGTCCGCCGGGAAGCAGGTTAAGCCTGCGACGTGCTGCTGCAGCGCGTGCACGACGCCGAACGCCCGGACATTCTCCATTTCGCAGCCTTCGATAAAATGAAGCACCGCCTCGTAGCCGATCATTCCGCCATCATCCCAAATCGCCGGCTCGGCCGTCATAGACGGCATTGCTGCCGCAGACGGAGCGTGAGGTGGCATTGCAGCCGGCTTGCTTGCGGCAACCGGGTTGCCTGCGGATGAAGCCTTCGAGACGGGAGCGGCCGCGTTATTCGCCTCTTTCAACTGCGCGAGGAACTGTTGTATCGAACCGATCAGCGCATGGGCTTCGCCGTCCGGCTGATCGCCCGATTTGATTTTGTGCAGCTCCACTTTGATGAAATCGATGCCCTCGAGCACCATGTCCGACAGCAGCGTATAATCGACTTCCGTCGGCTTTTGCTCCCGCAGGAAGAAGAACAGATCCTCAAGCGAGTGAGAAAGCGTGGCGACGTTGGTGTAGCACATCATCGCCGACGAGCCTTTGATCGTATGCATATTGCGCAAGATTTCGTTCACCGCTGCCGGGTCGAAGCCTTCCGTCTCGCAATGGACGATCGTTTGCTCCAGCATTTCAATATTTTGCGTGGTCTCGTAGATGAACATTTCGACCATTTGCTCTGTGATGAATGGGTTCGTCAATCCTATCGCCTCGCAATTTCGTAAGCGTTCATAGAGATAAGATCGGTATTTAATCAACACCATGTTAGGTTATTCGGCTGGTAAATATATGTCGCTCCCCCTTCCCCCTCCGCCGAGGGGAACCAGAGGGGTTAGCGCCCCTCTGGACTCCGCTAATAAGCGTGACTCGGTTCGCGGCCATCTTCGATGTGTCCTTTCGAGGGAGAACCCGCTAGTCCTTCGGACTGGCTCTTGTTCGAGCTTCGTTCGAGACGGCTTGCCTTGGGGCGAAAACCTGTCCCTTCGAGCACATAGCCGGCCATCGTGCTGACCTTCGCTTTCGTCCGCCTCGCGGACACGCTTTACTTTTTCCACAAGATTCAATCAACAAAAAAACCGGCCGCAATCTTGGCTGCAGCCGGTCGTCCTCGTTATTGCGCATCGAACCCGATATCGTCCAACATCACCTTGCCCGGCCCGCCTTGGAACCGGAACGTCACCGACGCCAGCTCGGATGCCGCGTAGGATACGCTGTTCACCTCGAACGACGAGAGCGGCAGCCGATACGATTGAAAGACCGGCTCCGTCTCTTCTTTATACTTCTCGTCCTTAATCCGCTCCTCCATCCAAGAGGCGATCGTAAACGTCGATCGAACCGGCTGCAGCACGGGCATGAAGGCCGATAATGGCCGCGTCACGCCGGCGCCGCCCCGGTGCGTCAGCTCCACCTCGATATCCGGCAGCGGCACAATGACCGTCTCGTCCTCTTGCCTCAGATCGCGCTCCAGATTAGTAAACGAGAAGACGAAAGAATCGAGACTGCGCGAGGCGGCCAATTGGCGACGGAAGTCGTCCGAGAAGGTCACCGTATACGAGCCTCCGCGCCCCTCGTCCCACTCGAGCACGACGCCGCGCGTGCCGCGATTGTGCCGCTGGCGGTCCTTTGCTTCCTCCTCCGTCCATCTCAATCCCTGCGCCTCGGCCGAGTTCTGACGGAGCAACTTCGTCTTGTCGCGGTCTTCGTCGAAGGTCCCGGCCGGTACGAATGAGCTGCTCTCGTAGCGATTGAAATACGTCGATTGGGGCAGCCAGGCACTGCCGTAGCGATAATCCTGAAACAGCGGCCGGTACTCGTCCTTGCCGTGAATCGTGGCTTCAAGGAAAGCGGAAATGTACACTTTGGCGATTTCGCGCTGATCGTCCGCTTCCATCATCCCGGAACGGTCGAGAAACAGCCCGCCGGGCAAGCTGTCGTCCATCGCGCCCCAATCGGTGTTGAACCGGCTATGGTTCGCCTCGCCGATATAGATCGACGATTTGAACCGGAAGCCGGCCGCTGCCGTGTTCGAGAAGGACACCCGCCCATATTGGCGGTCGCCATAGAAGTCGTTGACGTCCCCATCCAGCGCGCCTTGAATCGTCAAGTAATTGACGTCCTTGAGCACGGCCGATGATTTGTCGATCGCTTTGTCGGTCGGCGCGATCGCCACGACGGACTGGATGCGGTATTCGCCCAAGTCCGCGAGCGTCTTGTCGTCCTTGAACCAGCGCGTCCAATCCGCCGCCATCGGCGCGGCTTGTCCGCCGCGGGAATGCCCCATCAGCACCACTTGACCCAAATCGACGTGACCCGCGAACGGATTGCCGATCTGCTTGCTGAACGCGCCGATCTGTTGAAGATGCTTGAGCAGCATCCAAGCGCGAACTTTGAAATCTTGATTCGGAATGCCGCCCCAGACCGAGTAGTTCAGGAAGTTCTCGTCGACCGATATCGTGATGAACCCTCGGCTGGCCAACAGCTCGCCCAGATAAGCATACCCCCCGTCGGAGAATTGCTCGGCGAGATGGTTGCCGTGCACGATCAGCACGAGCGGGAATCGGCCTTCTCCCTCCGGCATCCACACCCGTCCGTTCACCGGCAGCGACGTCTGGTCGAAGCCCCAGAACCATTCGCGAATGCCCGGCCACTTCTTAATATACCCGGATGCATCGACAGTCTCGGTGATGAGGTCCGCCCCCGACCGATATTCCGCGCGGTTGCGGTCCGTACCGCTGCCATAGGTAAAGGTCTTCACGCGGTAATCTCCCGGCGTTGCCGGATTATCCAACGCCAGCGGCAAGGGCGCCGAGCTGTCAACCCATGCGGAATCGGCGGTTGCCCCGTCCGCGTCGGCGGAATCGGCGGCCGAATCAGCCCTGTCGGCATTCCCGGCCAAATCCGGACGAAAGCCTTCCTGCTGCCACGCGATTAGCGCCGCTGTCAGCACGATGACCGAACCGAGCGTGATTGCCTTGACTCTCCACGTGAACGATTCGCTCGCCATTGTCGCGAACAGCAGGCCAGCCGCCATCCCCGCCGCGGAAGCGATGACGCCGCACATCAGCGAGACGAACATGCCCATGTCCGCATGGTACAGGATGAATGCGATCGCGGCGCCTGTATAAATGAAGCCCGATACGAAAAGCCGAGGTAACGGCACATAAGCGAGCGTCAGCACAAAAGCCGAAGCGGCCGAAGCCAGCGTCATCGCCAGAATACCAAGAAACAGGGCGATCAGCATATCGGCCATCGTGCCAAATCCGGTCGTCATGCCGAAAGCCGTCACGATCAGAGCGGCGGCGTAGGCGCCCCATAGCCCGAGCAGCGACCGCCTCCAAAACAACGTATCATATTGAAAAGTATGAAGCGCCCGATTAAGCAGCCACCGCCCAAATCGGCGAAGCCGGCGCGGACGAGGCTGGGACATCGGGAGCTCCTCCAGCGGAAGATTCATAAGGCCCGTCACTCCTTGGCGACAAGCGAAGTGGGATGAACGTCAATATTGCTTGTCATCCTTACATTATAAGCGCTCGCGCCTTCGCTTGGCATCTCAAAAATATGGCGGGCTTAACGAAACGCGACGAGCAGTTGGGGAACACGCAGCTCCCGAAGTCCTTCGGCGACCAGCTCCGCGATTCGAATCGCTCCCGACGCTTGAAAGTGCGTGTTGTCTTCAATGCCACCGGGAAAATGAATGAATTCTCCCGGCGCGCCCCACATGAAAAGCGATTTGGATGCCTCTTCGCCGAGCTCCTCGTACAGCCGCTTGCTCTTGGCCGCCAAATCGATCAAGCGGACGCCTTCTTCCTCCGCAAGCTCCTTCACGGCGACAAGATAATCGCCGTGCGTATCAACGAGCGTGCCGTCGGACTCGAAATACCGGCGGTGCGCCGAGGTGATTAAAATCGGGGTCATTCCCTTTTCTTTCGCCCGCTCTATATAGATGCGCAAATGATCTTTGTACGACGTAAAAGGCTCGGTCCGTCTCGTTTCGTCGTATTTCTGATCGTTATGGCCGAACTGGATCAGCAGCAGATCGTTCGCCCGCGCCTCCTCCAGCAGCGCATCCAGCCGCCCTTCGAGGATAAAACTTCGGGAGCTGCGTCCCGAAGCGGCGTGATTGGCGACGGCCGCGTCCCCCTTGAAGAACATCGGCAGCATCTGTCCCCAGCCCGCATACGGATCCCCCTCTGGAGGCTGATCCGCCACCGTCGAGTCGCCGGCCAAATAAAGGGTGAACACCTCTTCCGACGGCGCGATCGTCAGCGCGTTAATGCGCGGGGCCAAGCCCGAGAACGCCAACCGCAAGACGCCGTCTTCCACTTTCACCGCAGCGGAGACGCGCGCGAATTCGCCCGCGGCCGCGCGCGCCTGCCGGAACAGCACGCGGCCCATGCCGTATTTCACCGTCGTCGACGTTTCGTGGAGCGCATCGCCCATGACGAACGATACGACGTACGTTCCGTTCGCCAGATCGACCCGAAATGCCGCTTCGTACGGGATGCAGAAATCGCGGCATAACGGCCCGCCTTCGTACCGATCGCGCGCGCTGACGCCATCGGCGTGCTCGAAGCCCCAGCCCGTTGCCGGGGCGTAAGCCGCGCTAGCGTCGACTTTAATATAACCGGACTCTGGTTCGCCGATGCCAAAATCAAAATTCAGCCTCTTCTTGCTCATGGATTCCGTTCCTCCTTAATCTTAGACCGTCTATCTAGTCAGCATAGCGCCAAGCCCGTCAATGGAGAAGCCGAATATCCGAGAAGTCGTCATCAAAATTCAGATGACTCCCCGTCGATAACAGAAAACCGCCCCTTCGTCTTATCCGTTGAACGCCGCAAAAGGATGTTGTACGCTTAGGCAAAGGCGGTCTACCGATGATAGACGGGCGTCGCGGTAGGCAGATGGAAGGAGCTTCGGGATGGGCAACCAGGATTTTGGCACGTACGGCTTTCGGTTCGCGGAGAAAGAGCAGCTGCCGCTGCTTGGTCTCTACGCGCTCGGCTTCGAGCGCGCATGGGCAGACTACGAGTGGGACGGTCGCAAACGACTGGACGGACCGCTGTATCTGCTGCAATATACCGTCTCGGGATGGGGAGAGCTCCACATGGAGGGACAGACGCGCAGAATCGGACCCGGCGAAGCGTTCCTCGTCGATATACCGGGCGACCACCGATACGCGCTGCCCAAGGAAAGCGGAGAATGGACGTTTTACTTCATTCTGTTCCGGCAGAAGCATGCGGATGCGTTATGGACAAGCATCGTATCGCGCTTGGGCCGCGTCGTCCGCTTCGAGAAGGATAGCCCGGCCATGCGCGTGCTGAGCGCGGCCTTCGCGGATGCCGCGGCCGGCCGCATTACCGACGCTTATTCCGCCTCTTCGCTCGTCTACCGGCTGCTCATGGAATTGGCTCGGCATGAACGCGACAAGCCCCGGCACGTTCTGCCTGCTCCCGTACAGCAAGCCATTGCGTTTATGCAAGCTAACTATGGTTCCCCGATCAGCATCGCGCAGGTAGCCGAGGCGGCAGGCGTGTCCAAATATCATTTTATCCGGCTGTTCGCGCGCGAAACCCGCTATACGCCGCTCGACTACCTGACGCGCTTGCGCATTCAGCGCGCGGCCGAACTGCTGCAGAGCTCCGATTGGGTGCTCGAGCGCATCGCGACGGAGTGCGGCTTCGCCTCAGGCAGCTATTTCAGCAAAGTATTTCGCCAATGGGTCGGCTGCACGCCCGGCGAATATCGTCTGGGACGCGACGTGCTTGCCGCCAGACGACTGACGTTCGACTGAGCAATATATTACATAATGGCGCAAATCATTAGGATAGATGAATGATTGGCTATCGATTACGCTTACAACATAAGCGCAACATTATCGATAGAAGGAGCTGTTAGCAATCATGAATCATCATCGCATCGCGCAGACGCCGCCAATGGGATGGAACAGCTGGGACTGTTACGGCGCCGCCGTGCGGGAGGAAGAAATCCGTGCCAACGCGGACTATATGGCTCGTTACCTCAAGCCGCACGGTTGGGAATACATCGTCGTCGACATCCAATGGTCCGAGCCCGGCGCCGTCTCTTCCGCCTATCGGCCGTTCGTGCCGCTCGAGACGGACGAATATTCCCGGTTGATTCCCGCCGCGAACCGCTTCCCCTCCTCCGCCGGCGGCAAAGGCTTCAAGCCGCTCGCCGATTATGTCCACGGGCTTGGACTGAAGTTCGGCATTCATATTATGCGAGGCATACCGCGCCAAGCGGTCCACGCGAATACGCCGATACTCGGCTCGGATGAAGGCGCCCGCGATATCGCCCACCCGAATTCCATCTGTCCGTGGAATACGGACATGTACGGACTCGATCCGGCCAAAGCCGGCGCGCAGGCCTACTACGATTCATTATTCCAATTGTACGCGGAGTGGGAGGTCGACTTCGTCAAGGTTGACGACATTGCCGCTTCGCGCCTGTACGGCATCCATGCCGAAGAAATCGCGATGATCCGCCGGGCGATCGACCGCTGCGGACGAGAGATGGTGCTCAGCCTTTCTCCTGGTCCTGCGCCGCTTGAATATGCGGACCATTTCGCGGGGAATGCCAACATGTGGCGGATGACGGACGACTTCTGGGACCTATGGCCGCTGCTGTACAACATGTTCGAGCGCTGCGAGCAATGGGCTCCTCATGTCCGGGAAGGCTGTTGGCCGGATTGCGACATGCTCCCGCTCGGCCATCTCGGGATCCGCTCCGTCGACGGCGGCGGCGCCGACCGCTGGACGCGGTTCACGAAGGACGAGCAGCTGACGATGATGTCGCTATGGGCGATCTTCCGCTCTCCGCTCATGATGGGCGGCGAGATGCGCGACAACGACGAGTGGACGCTTGGTCTGCTGACGAACGACGAGGTGCTGGAGCTGCATCGCCATAGCCGCGGCGCGAGACAAGTTTCGCGCGAGCAGGACCGGATCGTATGGAGCGCTGCGGACGAGCACGGCAACGCTTATGCCGCGCTGTTCAACGCGACCGACGAGCCGGCGCTCGTCACCGCCAGCTTCGGACAGCTCGGCATCGACGGCCCGCGGCGCGTTCGCGATCTATGGGCGCGCCAGGACGAGGACGTCGCGCATGAGGCGATCTCGTTCACGATTCCCGCGCACGGCGCCAAGCTGGTACGGCTCTCCCGGCTATAACGCGCAAATGAAAAGAAGCCCCTTCTGCAGCCGGCGGCGATCGGCTTATCGAAGGGGCTTCCTTTCATTGGGATGAAGAATGAGTGCCGTTCTGAATTTGGGCGCAGAACAACCGGACAATCTCGGGATCGTACAGCGTGCCTTCGCAGCGAATCAATTCATCCAGCGCCTCGTCGACGGTCTTCACGAGCTGATAATTCCGGTTGCTCGTCATCGCGTCGAAACTATCGATCACCCGGATGATGCGGACTTGCGCCGGCAGCTCCAGCGTTCGCGAATTGAATGGGTATCCCGTGCCATCCGTATTCTCGTGATGCATCGTGATGACGTCGGGCAGCACGATATTCCGGTCCGCGAGCTCGCGGACGAACTCCATTCCGTACAGCGGATGATTGCGAATTTCGTGCCATTCCTCGTCCGTCAGCCGTGAATTCTTGTTCAACATTTCGCTTGGAATCCTAAGCTTGCCGATATCGTGCAGCAGCGCGGAATACACGAACCGCGCGCGATCCGTCCGCCGCATGTTCAGATGACCCGCAAACCAATCGCAATATTCCGCCACCCGCATCGAATGCGCGTAAGTTCCGGTGTCGTGTTGTTCCAGCCTGGCCAGCAAGGATAAGATTTCCGGGTCAACGACTTCCATCGACATCCGTAGTCCGCTCATCGCGCGCCCACCGTTCCAACCATGCCTACGTTCATTGTGCTTGCTCCCCGTTAATAGCGTAACAAAAAAAACCGACGCAGTCGCCACTGGTCGGTTGCACTACTCGCTCCCAATCTCCCAAGTGCCCAGGTAAAGAAGATTGATCATCGCATCCATGTCCGTTTTTATTTGTAGTCTACATGTTCGACATGTCGGGCGCGGATTCCTTCAAGGGCAAACCAATAATTTTTATAGTAATAAGTGGAAATCGTAACATTAAATGATCAACAACTTCCTAATAATCTCCATCGACAAGAATAATTAGGAAAAGAAAAGCCCCTTACGTCGTTCATCACGCTCGTAAGGGGCCAATGCCGGTTAAACTTGAACGCCAGCCGTCTCGGCCAGCTTGCGTTCCTCCTGCGACTTCGCCTGGGGCTCGTCATGCCACCAATGGAAGCCGTCCTGCTCCAAGAGACGGTCGGCCGCTTCCGGACCGTTCGAACCTGCCGGATAGGCGTGGAGCGGGAGTTCGTTACGCTCGAACGCGTTCAAGATTGGCTGCACCCACTGCCAAGCGAGCTCCACTTCGTCCCAATGGGCGAAGAACGTGGCATCGCCGCGCATCATATCGGCAATAAGCGTTTCGTACGCTTCCGGAATATCCTTCTCGTCCACGGCCGTGTGAATTTGAACCGGTTCGATTTTGCCGTTCAGCGGATTCTTCATATTGAGCTGGAACGTCATGCCCGCTTCCGGTCCGATATCGATCGTAAGCAGATTCGGCGCGGTCGCCTCGTTCGTGCGCGAGAATTTGTCCGCCGGGTCCTTGAACTCGATGACGATCCGGGTCGACTTGCCCGCGAGCCGCTTGCCGGTGCGAATGTAGAACGGCACTTCGCTCCAGAAATAATCGTCGATCCACAATCTCGCCGCGATGTACGTGTCGGTGGTCGAAGCCGGGTTCACCCCAGGCTCCTCCGTATAACCCGCGACCTGTTGCCCGCCGATCTGGCCGGCTGTATATTGCCCGCGCACGATGTTCGCCTCGACGCCCTCTTGTTGAAGCGGGCGCAGCGCTTCCATTACCTTGCGCTTCTTGAAGCCGACTTCCTCGGCGGTGCTGTGCTTCGGCAGCTGCATCGCCAGCATCATCAGCATCTGAAGCATATGGTTCTGGAACATGTCGCGGACCGCGCCGGAATGATCGTAATACTCCGCCCGGGTCTCTACGCCGACCGTCTCGGCCGCCGTGATTTGCACGTTGGCCACGTACCGGTTGCGCCACAGCGCTTGCAGCACCGGATTGGAGTATTCGAGCACCTCCAAGTTCTGCACCATCGGCTTGCCGAGGTAGTGATCGATGCGGAAAATTTCCTTCTCCTCGAACGCTTGCGCCAAGCTTGCGTTCAGGACGCGCGCGGATTCAAGGTCATGGCCGAACGGCTTCTCGATGACGAGCCGCTTCCAGCCGGACACGCGGCTTAAGCCGCTCTCTTGCAAATTCGCCACGATCGTGCCGAACAGCTCCGGCGCGACGGACATATAGAAGACCCGATTCTCCGGCAGCACGAAACGCTGTTCGCGCTCCTCGATGCGCGACGCCAGCTTCGCGTAATCGGACAGCTCGTTCACGTTCAGCTCGGTGTAGCCGATATGCTCCAAGAAGTCGCGCACCGTGGCTTCATCCGACGTCGTCCTTCTGGAGAAGGCGCGCAGCGATTGCGCGACCTGGCCGCGGAATTCGTCTTCGCTCAGCTTGCGCCGGCCAAGACCGATAAGTTGAAAGGACTCCGGTAACTTCCGGTCCACGTATAAATTATAAATCGCGGGGAAAATTTTGCGTTTCGCCAAATCGCCAGTGGCGCCGAATAGTACAAACGTCATTGCATCCATAGTCGTTTCCCTCCGAGCGGCTCCAAATCGCCGTTGTTTCTCTCTATGCTACTCAGAATACCACCGCATACCGGAAGCTTCATGAAGAGTTGATGAAGGCATTATGAAGGGTTTATGAAGATGTCACAATTCCGTCACAAATGAGCATGCGCCGCTTAGCGGCCTAAAATACGCGAAAACAGGCACAATTCCTAATGGAATCATGCCTGTCCGGACAGTTGCGCTCGTGCGTGAGCTTGTGAACCCTATCCAAAAATTTAATACCCATCCGTCCCGCGCGCATTGTCCTTCGCGTATCGCGAAGCCTGCGCCTCGTCCGCCGAGCCGCTGCCGCCTGCCGCATCCGCGTGCTTGAGTCCTTCCGCGACGCGGCGCCCGTAATCGGCATCCGCCTGCGTAAAGTAGCCGATCATTCGCTCCCGGATATCCGCCTTGCATACCTTGAGCGCGCCGACGAGATTCTCGATCAGCTCGTCGCGCTCCCAATCTTCGAACGCCCGGTACGTATCGCCGGCTTGCCCGAAGTCGTTCGTCCGCTCGATGCGCTGGCGAACCAGGTTCGCGTTATAATGCGGCTCGTGGTCCTTGCCGGTCTTCGGCGCTTCTTTCAAGCCGCCTAGAGAGGAAGGCTCATAGTTGACGTGCGGATTTTGTCCCGGCGCCAAATCCACCTTGTATTCCATCTGGCCGTCGCGCTGATTGGTCGCGACATGCGTCTTCGGCGCGTTGATCGGCAGTTGCAAATAGTTCGCGCCGACGCGGTAACGCTGCGTATCCGAATACGAGAGCGTGCGGCCCTGCAGCATCTTGTCATCCGAGAAGTCCAAGCCGTCGACGAGAACGCCCGTGCCGAACGCCGCCTGTTCCACCTCGTTGAAATAATTTTGCGGGTTGCGGTTCAGCGTCATTTTGCCCACTTTAAGGAAAGGGAATTTATCCGGCGGCCACAGCTTCGTCGGATCGAGCGGATCGAAGTCCAACTCCGGATGCTCGTCGTCGCTCATGATTTGCACGCACAATTCCCACTCCGGAAAGTCGCCGCGCTCGATCGAATCGTACAGATCCTGGGTCGCATGCTCGGTATGCGTCGCTTGGATCGTCTCGGCATCCTTTTGCAGCAGGTTTTTGATGCCCTGCTTCAGCGGCTCCCAGTGGTATTTGACCAGCACGCCGACGCCATCGCTATTCACCCATTTATAGGTATTGACCCCGGAGCCCTGCATCTGCCGGTAGTTCGCCGGAATGCCCCAAGGCGAGAACACGAACGTCACCATATGCGTCGCTTCCGGCGAGAGCGAGAGGAAGTCGAACATCCGCTCGGGATCGTTCAAATTGTTGACCGGGTCCGGCTTGAAGGAGTGGACCATGTCCGGAAACTTGAGGGGATCGCGGATGAAGAAAATTTTCAGGTTGTTGCCGACCAAATCCCAGTTGCCGTCCTCGGTGTAAAATTTCACCGCGAAGCCGCGCGGGTCGCGCAGCGTCTCGGGGGAATGGCCGCCGTGCACGACGGTCGAGAACCGCACGAACACCGGCGTTTGCTTGCCCGCTTCCTGGAACAGCTTCGCTCGCGTATATTTGGCGACCGGCTCCTCTCCGACCTTGCCATAGGCTTCGAATATGCCATGCGCGCCCGCGCCTCGCGCATGCACGACCCGCTCCGGGATGCGCTCGCGGTCGAAATGGGTGATTTTCTCGATGAATGGATAGTTCTCCAGCGTCGTCGGGCCGCGGCTGCCGACCGTGCGGACATTCTGGTTGTCGCTGACCGGATGCCCCTGGCGCGTCGTTAACGTCAGATTGTTGTCGCTGCTCATGGATCTGCTCACCTTCGCTATGGATTAGATAACCATACGTTAGAATGACCCAACTTTGGAATGGATATCCAACTACATCGAGACGTCCCCCAAGTAGGCAATATAAACGGAACGCAAGAACCAAACAATAGTGCCAGCAGAAGCAGAAGGCTAGACAGCGAATGAGTCGAAACATGGCGCGACAAGCTGAACGTTTGCTGAACCCACTGGACCTGCGGCGCGGAAACCGCTTAGAATGGACAAACCGAACTGATCTTCAAGCGATGAAGTGGAGGAATCGATTCATGCATCCCGATAAACGCATTCGTATTCTGCTTGCCGACGACGAACCGAATATATTGCAATTTCTCGAGCTGGGTCTCCTTGGCGAAGGCTACGACGTTCACACCGCGCAGGATGGCGAGGAAGCGCTGCAAGCCGCTCGCGAATTCAAGCCGCACGTGGCGATACTAGACGTCATGATGCCGGAGAAGAGCGGCTTCGAGGTATGCAAATCGCTCAAAGAATCCGGCGACAAGATCGCCGTCATCATGCTGACCGCCAAAGACGAGGTCACCGACCGAATTCGGGGCCTGACGCTCGGCGCGGACGATTACATGGCCAAGCCGTTCAGCTTCGACGAGCTGCTAGCCCGTATCCAAGCGCGACTGCGCAACCAATTCCCGGATCTGCTCGGGGCCGTCACGTACGGTCCGTTCCGGATCGATGACCGCAAGAACGAGATTATGTATATGGAACGCGTGCTAGAGCTGTCGCCGACGGAATACGACCTGCTCAAGTTTCTCGTGATCAACCACGGCGCGGTGCTCGGCAAGACGACGATTCTCGATAAAGTGTGGTCGTACGACTTCGGAGGCGAAAACAACATCGTCGAGGTGTATATCCGCTCCCTTCGCGAGAAGCTCGGCGACAAGGAGCATCGCCTCATCCGGACGCTGCGCGGCGTCGGCTACCGGGTCGATCTTCCATGAGCCGGCGGTCGCTTGGGCCCAGGTCGCTTGGGCCCAGGTCGCTTGGGCCGAGGTCGCTTGGGCCGAGGTCGCTCCGCTATCAGCTGCTGTTGCGTTCCATCTTATTAATTGCCGGCATTCTCATCGTCATCGGCGTGATGCAATATGTGTTCATGAAAGAGTTTCTGTATCGAAATAAAGCCGAGTCGCTCGAAGCCCAACTGTTGACGGCGCCGATCAATAACGCGCTCGGCGCATCCGGCGACTGGCAGCGGCGCGAAGGCGCATCCGGCACGGTCAAGCCGCCTGCTGCTTCCGTGGTCGCCGCGCAAGCCGTCGCGGCGGACGGCGAAAGCGATTCGAGCGCGCCAAGAACCGCGGATCCGCGCCCTAACCGCCCCCGATTCTTCCTGACGGATGCTTCACTTGCATACGTGAGCAAAGACGGGCAATACACCGATCTGTCCGCCGAGGACGGCCTGTCGTCGCCGAGGCTGACCGCGGAGCAATACGAGACCGTTCGCGCCGCGCTCGAGAGCAAGCGCGGCAAGGCGGATTACCGGCTCGCCGCCAATGCCGAAGGAACGGAGCAGCTCGTCGTGTTCCGGCTCGACGGACCGCCGGGACGGGGGCATGGCGGCATCGTCCAGATGGGCGTCCGTACGTCGCCGCTCTCGGACGTCATCATTCAACAGCTCGTCATCTTCGCCACATTATCGACGCTTGCGCTGCTCGTCGGCGCTGCGCTGTTCTTGCCGCTGCTGCGGCGTACGCTGATTCCGCTCTCCACGGTCGTGGCCGCGGTGGAGAAGACCGACGCCGGCAATCTGACGGAGCGGCTGCCCGACCATCAAGGCCAGGAGGAAATCGACCGGCTGTCCGTGTCGTTCAACGGCATGCTTGGTCGGCTCGACCACGCGTTCGAAGCGGAACGGGCGGCCAAGGAGCGCATGCGCCAATTCATCGCCGACGCCTCGCACGAGCTGCGTACGCCGCTGACCTCCATTCACGGCTTTCTCGAGGTGCTGCTGCGCGGGACGGTCACGAAGCCGGAGCAGCTTCGTTCGGCGCTCGGCAGCATGCATACCGAATCCAAACGAATCAATAAACTCGTCGAAGATCTGCTCTTGCTGGCGAAGCTCGATCAGCAGCCGCAGCTTGCCCTATCCCGCTGCAGCCTCTCCGGCCTGATCCGGGAGATGGAACCGCAGCTGCGGCTTCTAGCCGGCGAGCGCGACGTTCGGCTGGACCTGGATGAGCCGGCCGACATCATGGCCGATGCGGATAAAATCAAACAAGTCGTGCTCAATCTGTTCCATAACGCCGTGCAGCATACCGATGTCGCAAGGGGCGCGATCCGCCTGTCGATCCGCGCCAGGGGGGCCGGATGGCCGACCGAGCTGTCGGTGTCCGATAATGGTCCCGGCATAACGCCCGAGCATCAAGCCCGCTTGTTCGAGCGGTTCTACCGGAGCGATTCCTCCCGCACGCGCAAGTACGGCGGCGCCGGCCTCGGCCTTGCGATCAGCCGCTCGATAGCCGAAGCGCACGGCGGCGCGATCGAGGTCGCGAGCGAACCCGGCTTGGGCTCGACCTTCTCGGTCCTGCTCCCGGACGCGACGGATACGGACCGTTCGCCGAAGGACTGAAGCGGCGGCGCACGGCCGGCCCCCTTCCTCGCCCTCGGCTATCTTTCAGCTTCGCTTAAGGTTGTCGCGTTATGCTTGACCTGCGCAAGACCCGCTCTCCCCAGTGTTCATCGCGCAAGAAGAGAACAGGCAGTGCCTCACGGCCGGTTGCAGACGGCGGGAGACACTGCCTGTTTCAGTTTGGACCTCTCGTTCTCAAGATGGTTACAGCAGCCCCTCGCGGAACGGTCGAATGAGCGAATCCCGCGTCTCCTGCTTCTTCCCTGCGAGCAAGCCCGCCAGACGCGCGCGCTCCTGCGAGGACACGAGCGCTAGCTCCGCAAGCCGAGCGGCGAGCTTCGAATCGTCGGCGGCCACGATTCGCTCCGGCAGCCCGAGCCCGCAGAGCAGGTCGAAGGACTTGAACCGGTAGCCGATGCACCCGAACGGCACGCCGGCGACCGCGGAGAGCAGGTTGGCGTGCAGCTTGAAGTTGAGCGTCGCCTCGAACGTCTGCAGCAGTTTGACGTACTGTTCCGCGCCGTAGACGTTCGTATCGAGCACCGTCTTCTCCGGTATGCCGATCTTGCCGTATAGCCGTAGCAGCGCTTCGCGGTCCGGCCCCCATACCGAGTACAAGTAGATATCGAAGCCTTGCGCGATGAGCGCTTTGGCCGCCTCGGCCAGCGCGTCCTCGACATAGGCCTCGCTGCCGCCATAAATCCGGTTGTACGACGTCCCCCAGTTGATGCCGATCCGGCGAACCGCCGCCTGCGTCGCATTCGCCTCGGCCGCTTCCGGCAAGAGCGGTTCCGGCGCCGCCATCAGCATCGCGGAATCGCCGGATATGTCTACGCCTTCCGTCCGCACGCCTAACTCGCTCAAGTACCGGAGCGTCCACGGCCCCCTGACACCCGTATACCCCGAGTAGGCGACGATCTCGTCAAGCTTGCGCCGGTAGTCGTCCGATTCCTTGGCCGCGTCGGAGACGACCGCTCCGCCTTCGCCCGGAAGCAGACGGTTCAACCGGTCATGGCCGCTCCCCCATATGACCGTCTTCTTCCCGAGCTCCATCGCCCGGTGGAGCAGCTCCACGTACCCCGGGATGATGAGCGACCCGCCGCCGAGCACGACCGAATCGTACGCGGCGACGTTCTTCCAATCCACCGACGGCAGCGAAGGAACGATGCGGTATTCTGCCGGATCCAGCTCGGCGGCCGCCATATCCCGGAACATCTCCCACATCCATTCGTCGCCTAGATTGTTAAATCCGATCCATCCCAGATACAGCACGTTTCTCATCGTTTATCCACGCTCCTTCGGCGCATTCCGGCTTAGCGAACGATACAGAGCCGCAAGCCGAACGGCTTTGTCTTGAATATCGAATCGCGACAACGTCCACGCCCGGCTCTCCTCGCCGATCGCGGCAAGCCCGCGCGGGTCGTTCAGCGCGGCATCCAGCTCCTCGGCCATTCGGCGCTCGTCCGGGCGTTCCCGGGAATCGTGGTCGCCAAAGTAACATTGCCAGGCTTCCTCCCGGTTCTCGGCTCGCACGAGACCGAAATAACCATGATTGCCTACCGCGAGCACCGGCTTGCCGCAAGCCATCGCTTCCAGCGCCACGCGCCCCGTGCCGACGACGAGATCTCCCGCATTAAAGATCCGCCTCATCTCCGTCTGATTGCCCGCCAGCTGAACGAAAGCCTCCCCCGCCTCCGCGTTGACCGCCTCCGCCAGCTCCTTGACGGCGGCGAACTGGTTCCCGTCGCCGGCGATGACGACGCGCAGCCGCTCCCGTCCCGCTTGGCGGAGCGCATGGGCAGCCCGAATGAGCATCAGACAAGCGCTTGCCTTATCCCATGCCAGCCGGCTGGCGTACACGATGACCTGCGAATCCGGCGCGATGCCGAGCGATTCTCGAGACTTCGCGGACGATTCCGGATAAAAGTCGGCGGCATCCACGCCATTGGGAATCAACCGCGAAGCGATGCCCTGACGAGCCAGATAGGCCTCGACCGGCTTGCTCACGCTGATGAAGACGGCGCCAACCTCCGCTAAACCGCGCAGTTGGTCCGCCGGGTAATAAGCTCCGTGCACGGTCATAACGACGGGGATGCCCAGTTTGGCGGCCGCCTTGGCCGCATACAAGCCCGAAGGCGTCTGATGTACGTGCACGACGTCGATGCGGCGCCGGCGCATAATTTGGACAAGCGCGCGTTCGACCGGTTCTTGCCACTCCGGGGCCAGCAGCGAACCCGCGGCCAATTCCACGATATGAATCGGGCAGCCCGCCCTCGCATACGGCTCGTACATGACGCCGCCCGCGCCGGCGTAGACCGGCTGGACGCCGATGCGCGGGAATGCCTTCACCAGACTAAGCACGTACGTCTCCGTCCCCCCGACGGACAAACTATCCATGACCATGAGCACCCGCATGCGGTCACTCATCGGTTTGCTCCGTATGGGGCTTGCCGAAATATTGGCGGGAGCGCTGCTGCACATGCTTGCGGTAATAGTACAGCACCTCCGGCAAATTCTCGACGTTGCGGGCGCCCGGCTTGATGGCTTTGGCGATGAATTCGTAATCCTCCGCGCCTTCGATCCTTCGCGTATGTCCGCCGATCCGATCGAACAATTCTCCCCGCAGCATGGCCGTCCCGTGGCAAATGCAGTGCCCGCCGGCGGCGTACACTTTGCCGATCTGTTCGCCATAGCGCAGCCAATTGGCTCTCATCCTCCGCTCCGGATAACCGTCCTCGAATACTTCGTAATTCGTGCCGACGAGGTCGATGTGCGAATGAGCGTCCAAATACGCGACCTGCTTCTCCAGACGCTCCGGATGCGATAGATCGTCGGCATCGTGAATGGCGATATATTCCCCTTTGGACAAATACATGCCCGCGGTTATCGCCCCCGCATAACCGGAATTGCGCGGCAGGCGCAGCGCATAGACGCACTTGCCCCCGGAGAGGAGCGGTTCGTTCTCGCCAAGCCAGCGCGCGGCCAGTTCATAGGAACCGTCGGTCGACGCGTCGTCGACCAGAATCAACTCCCAATGCGGATACGTCTGCCGCCGAATGCTATCCAGACACTCCATCAAATAAGCCCGTTTGTTATAGACCGTCATCACAATGCTGACCAAGCCCGGTATGCGCGCATAGGTCATGCTACTCGCCTCCTTCCGGTTTCTTACGTATTAAAGCACCCGAATATAGGCAATCAGGCGCAGCTGAAAAATCGCGTAACTGCCCATCTCGTATCCGGACAGCTCGGACGTGCGCAGCGTCAAGGCGGAGCCGTCCGCAGATACGACGACGCCCGTCGTCGTATCCAGCGCGCTTGCCACCTGAACCTGCTTGCCGATCAAAGCTTGCAGCTCTCCGTTCATCGTTCCATCACCTGCTTCCCCGGAAGATGAAAGCTAACGATTTGCTCCAGCGGGATCAACACGTATGACCCCCCGCTCTCGGCGATTTTGACGTAATCCCCGCCTACCGTCGCGATCTCGCCCGCCACAAGCCCGGCCTGCGTCGTCAGCTCCGCGCGCCTGCCCTGGTAACGGCTCATCATCTCCTTCATCCGCTCCAATCCCGGGTCGAAACCGCCCGCTCCCGACTCCGGGACGCCTTGCGCATCGCCTCTGCGGATCAGCGATCGCAGCAGCCGCCGCAGTCCGGCTCTCGGCGGCGTCTCTTGTTCGCTGCCTCCGCTAGGTTCCGGACTTCCGTATAGCGCGCGCAGGACGCGCGCAAGGCCGTCGAATAGCGCCTTCAGCTCTTTTTCGTCCATAATTATTTTCATCGCTTCCTCCTATCCTCGCTTCTCTATGAACATGAAGGGAGATCCTTACAAACTATGAAAAGGAGCATGAAAAGGTACGTTCGTTGGCCTGTTCATCCGAAATTGTTCGCCTGTCTCCGCGGGGTTGGCAAACGACCGGTCGCCTTCGGACATCGTCCCTTCCATTTGCCTTATTGCCCAAGGTAGGCTAGAATGAGTTGTTAATGCTTAGCAAGCCGCAAAGCACAAACTACGAAAAGCGCGCAGGTGACCATATGATCGAAGTAAGAACGTCCAAAATCGATGACGGCGAGTTTAACCGCGGCGTATTCGCGACCGAACCGATCGCCAAAGGCACGATGTTTCACGCCGCGCCGGTCATCCCTTATCCGAACGAGCAGCATGAACACATCGAGAAAACGCTGCTTGCCGACTACATGTTCTCCTATGGCGAGAATCATACCGCCTTGCTGCTCGGCTACGGGATGCTGTTCAACCATTCCTACAAGCCCAATGCCTATTACGAGCTCAACTTCGACAACCACACGGTCGAGTTCTACGCATATGGCGACATCGCGGCCGACGACGAGATTTACATCAATTACGGCGGCGAGGTCGACAGCGAGGACGCGATTTGGTTCGAGGATAAGAACGCAAGCGAATAACGCAAGGCCAAACGGCTGTCGCCTTCTTTTGCGGCGAGGTACGTTTCGTTCCGGATAAGCGGATTGGTTTGCGTTCACCATCGGAAGATTGGGAATGCAGCATTCCGCGACAGTGAAATACAAGATGACTTATATTTGTGAAACACATCATTTCTTGTATTTGCAAAAAGCCGCGCGGCCTTCTTCAGGCCGCGCGGCTTTTTTTATCCATTTCTCATCTGGCGTTCAGGTTGGTTTAAGGAATCGGCGCTACACTCGATCACAAGCCGCACAATCCCGCTGGCGATGAGATAGCAAGGGCACTGGACCCGCCGCCTTGGCGGGTCGCTTTTTTTTATTGGAAGGCGCGGCGTTCAACCGTTCCTGTACTTGAGCGGCGTCCGCCCGACCTCCCGTTTGAACAGCTGGATGAAATACGACGGATTCGGCAATCCCACCTCCGCGCCGATCCGCTCCACCGGCAGCGCGGTCGTCCGGAGCAGCCGGCAGGCGTGCTTGATCCTGCGCGCCGTCAAGTAATCCGTAATGCTGCTGCCGGTCTCCTGGCGGAACAGCCGAGAGACGTAGAACTT
Organism: Paenibacillus methanolicus; assembly: GCF_008124765.1. Lineage (GTDB taxonomy): Bacteria > Bacillota > Bacilli > Paenibacillales > Paenibacillaceae > Paenibacillus_Z > Paenibacillus_Z methanolicus. The sequence continues at coordinate 244,941 of NZ_VNHS01000006.1, forward strand.
CGACAGATGCAGCTCCTCCGCCATCCGCCCGAGCGAAAATTCTTCCGCGTAATGCTGCTCGATCCACTGCATGACGCGTTCCGAATACCGAGGCGTTCGCAGCGGCTCCAGCTGCCCGGCTTGCGAGAGGCCTTCAGGCGCCTTCTCCGCTGCGTCCTCCATCGCTTGCAGCAGCTGAAGCATCAGCACCGTCAGCTCCTCGGCTTGCCCCGCGTCCCCGGCCTGAAGTCTCCTTCCCTGCTCATAACGCTCGAACATCCATTCGACCAGCGATGCAATTCCGCTTAAGTCATAGACAGCCTGCGCGTCCCGGCCTTGGACCAACTCCCCGAAGAAAGCCGAACGTCGCGGGAGCGCCTGAAGCGCGGCCGCTAGCGCCGCCGGATCCACATAGAGCACCGACCTAACATAAGGCGCGTCTTCGCCGACGTTGGCATGCACGTGATGAAGCCGGTAAGGCTGGAAGAAGAACAGCATGCCTCGGCGAATCTCGTAGCTCTGGCGGTTCAGCACGACGCGGCCATGGCCTTCATGGACGAACAGCAGCTCGCAGCATTGGTGCCAGTGGTAGAATCCGTTAAAATCCCGGTCGTTGTACGACCGGTAAAACCACGTGTCCCGTTTCCCGTCGAAGAGGATCGGATCGAAAAGCCTTTTCATCGTTGGCCCCCACAATGCGCAATCGCACAACATTTTACTACATTCTAGTATAACTTCCGTTACCCTTCTCCCGCTACAATAGGAACCATGAAAGGTCGTTCTAAAAGTCGCCAATTGATCACGAAGCGGATCAAGGTGTAACGCGGCATCGAATCTTGCGTTCAGGCTCGAAGTCCGGTGCGCATTAACCTTCTCGGTGCTGAATGGTCGGCTTTTTGAACTTCATTTAAAGGAGGAGAATACGATGATGGATAGCGCTTATATTGCTAACGTAATGGAACGGCTGGATCATAAAGTAACGCGAATGATCGGCCAGATCGGCGAGAAATGTCCGCATTTTGCAGGCAAGGACGGCAAGTATGACAGCACAGGCACCGATTGGTGGACGAGCGGCTTCTGGCCGGGATTGCTTTGGCTCATGCACGACATGACGGGCGGCCCGCAGTACCGGGACGCCGCCTGGCAGTGGGACGAGACGCTGGAGCGGTGGTTCTCCGGCACGAGCGGCAATATTCATCACGACGTCGGCTTCCAGTTCCTTGCGACGGCCGTGATGAAACATAAGCTGACCGGAGATGAGGAAGGGCAGCGGCGCGGCCTCGTCGCCGCCAATTATCTCGCGGCCCGATACAATCCGGCCGGCGGCTTCATCCGCGCCTGGAACGGCGATCATTACGGCTGGGCGATCGTCGACTGCATGATGAACATCTCGCTGCTGTTCTGGGCCAGCGAGACGACGGGCGATCCGCGTTACCGGCATATCGCGATCCGTCATGCCGAGACGACGCTCCGGCATGGCGTTCGGGAGGATGGCTCGGTCAAGCATATACTGTCGTTCGATCCGAGCAGCGGCGAATACCTGGAGAATCTCGGCGGGCAAGGCGCCGCCGCCGACTCCTCGTGGAGCCGCGGCACGGCATGGGCGCTGCACGGCTTCGCCAATACGTACCGCCATAGCGGGGACGAGCGCTTCCTGGACGCGGCCAAACGGATCGCCCATTATTTCGTCGCTTCGCTGCCGGACGATCATGTCCCCTATTGGGACTTCCGGCTCGACGGCTTCGAAGGAGAGCCGCGGGACAGCTCCGCCGCCGCCATCGCGGCCTCCGGCTTGCTCGAGATCGCGGACGCCGTGCCCGGCAAGGAGAAGCAGACCTACCTTGCGGCCGCGCATCGGATCTTGCGCTCGCTGACGGAACAATATGCGACGTGGGATGCGCCGGAACACGAAGCGATTCTGCGTCACGGCACCGGCCACAAGCCGCAAAATCAGTTCGTCGACGGCTCGCTCATCTACGGCGATTATTATTACGCCGAAGCGTTCGCCAAACTGAACGGCTGGAAACATCGGATGTATTAAACGCCGGTACTTAAGCTCGTGGTCGAGTCCATACTCGCCCAATAGCAACCCACAGCAAGGGGCCCTTCGCTAGAGCAGAGGGCCTCTTGCCTCGTTGCCGTTAGCTTCCACGCTCCGCCGGTTCGGGTTTCCAATACTTCCCGTCCCAGCTTACGGCGGCTCCTACGTTCGTTCCGGCCGCCAGCTTGGCCGCTGCTATGGAGATCGTCTTCCCGTTCACAAGCAGCGACGCTTCCGCCGGCCCTATCGCCTGGACGACGCCGATGCGGCGCACGACGCAGCTGTTTGTATCGCGTTCTTGCATGGCGCTTATCCTCGCTCCTTCCGGTCGCTTTGCCACCATTTATGCCCAAGGCTGATGGAGGCTATGGCATGTTGCTTCAATAATCATATTATACGCGCGCATGCTCCGGTTTACGGCAGTTCCGCCGTGCGGGTATAACCCGTCGCCTCCACTAACTCTTGTCCCTGCTCCGAGCGGATCCATTCGAGAAGCGCCTTCGCGTTCGGATTGCTTATCCCCGCCGTCACCGCATAGAAGTCGGCCTACAGCGGGTACGTGCCATCGCGTATCGAATCCCGGTCCGGCTTCACGCCGTCCACTTCCAATAGCCGGATCTCCCCGTTCCCGACTATCTGCGTCGCATAGAACAGGAACGAAAACCCGAGCGCGTTCGGATAATTGCGATAATCCGCCGTCTGCTCGATAATGCCCGCCATCGCTTCGGCAACCGTCTCCTTCGGCGGCGTCATCAGCCGGTAGTCGGCCATCATGCTCTGCAGCATCGTCTGGCTGCCGCTGTTCTCCGGCCGCTGAAACGCGCGAATAGCCTCGCTTTTGCCACCGACCTCTTGCCAGTTCTTCACTTCCCCGCTATAAATGCGCCGGATGTCGGCCAACTTCAGTCCCTTAACCGGATTGTCCGCCTGCACGAAGAAAACGAACGTCTCGCGGCCGATCGGCGTCAGCTCGAGCTTGACGCCCTTCCGCTTCGCCATGGCAAGCTGCTGCTCGGACGGCGCCGCGGCGAAGATCATGTCGACTTCGCCGTCCATCAGACTTTCGTAGGCGGATGCGGTGCCGCTGCTCGTGACAAGGCGGTCGCCGCCGTAGGCCGGATACGCCCGGTTAGATATACCGCCTGCGCGAACGCCGCGTACAGCGGGTATAACGCCGTGGCCCCGTCCAGCTTCGGCAGCTCGCCGCCAAGCGACGTCATGATCAAGCCGATAAACGCGACCAGGCCGATCACCATCACCGCCAGCACCCCGACACTCATACGCACGACAGTCGACCAACTCATGCTACAGCTCCCGTTACCATGTATTCTCCGAACGCCAGATGAAACGATATGCGCCGATTCCGGACGTTATGGTATTTGACAGCTATCTTCCATTCCCTTCCAAAGCGAACGATTTTAAGGAAAACTTTTAAGCAGCCCATCCATGATTGGCATGGACGCGCCGCTTGTCGAGCTCAGGAATAGGGATTATACGGCAGCCTCTTCGCCCGCGGCTTGCCGGCTGCGCGGAAGCCTCGCGCGCACGGCGACTACGAAGACGACGAGCGAGAGTCCCGCCGAGGCCGCGCAGACGACGAACAGCGCCGGGTAACCGGCGAACTGCGACACGCCGCCGAGCGCGATCGAGCCCAGTCCGATGCCAAGGTCGAACGCCGTGAAGAACGAGGCGTTCGCCACGCCTTTCTGGTCCGGACGCGCCATCCGGAGCGCGCAAGCCTGGAGAGCCGGCTGCGCGGAGCCGAAGCCGATCCCGTAGAGAACGGCTGCCGTCACCACGCCGGCGACGCCCGAGGCCAAGCTTAGCACGATCAAGGCCGCAACCGTGACAACCAGCGACGGGATAATGACCCCCGCCTCCCCGTATCGGTCCGACAGTTTGCCGGCCATCGGCCGGATTAGCGTAAGCGCAATCGCATATACGAGGAAGAATAGTCCGGCGTTCACGCCGATCGAGACGGCGAACAACGACAGGAACGTCGTGATGCCGCCGTAGGCGACCGCTAGGAACAGAATCGCGATCGTGACCGGCAGCAGCGATTTCTCGAACAGCTTCATCGGCTGGCGTCCCGCCGAGCGCTCGAAAGGCGTCTTCGCGGCGAACGCGAGCGCAAACGCCAGGACGGACAATCCGGTCGCGACGAGCACGACGGCACGGAACGACCCTTCCTCGATCAGCCACAAGCCTGCCATCGGCCCGATCGCCATCGCGATCGTCATGGCCATGCCATACCAGCCCATGCCTTCGCCGCGTCGCGCCGGCGGAATAATGTCCGTTATCGCCGTGCCCACCGCCGTCGTCGACATCGCCCAGCTTACGCCATGCAGGAAGCGGAGCGCGAGCAGCGCCGCGATGCCGCCGATCCAGTCGTAGGCGTACATGGCCACCGCGAACAACAACAGCCCCCCTATAATGAACGGTCTACGCCCGTACCGGTCCAGCAGTCCGCCCACGAGGGGACGGAATAAGACGGCCGTGAGCGTGAATACGCCGCTAACGAGCCCGACCTGCGTTTGCGAGCCGCCCAAATCTTGAATAAACAACGGCAGCGTCGGCAGCAAAAAATAAAACCCGGTAAACAGCGCAAGCATCCCGATTGTGAGCGTCACGAACGGCCCCGTCCATAATCGTTCCATATCAATCTCCTCCATAACTCGTTCATATCGTTACGTTAATTGTAGCGCTGCATACGCCGTCAGACATCGCCGGAAGGACGGATTTACGTCAGACCTCCTCTTCGACTTTCGCCTGAGCCCGCCTCCGACTTTCGTCGTAGAAGACCGACTTGGAGCCTTCGCTCCTCCCCGCTCATTCGATCAGGGGATCGATTCGTTCTCCCGCCGCCGCATCTCGCGCAAAAGGTCAACATTTCGCGCAAAATGGGCATGTCTCGCCCTTCGAGAAGATGCTATCTTACAAATAAGCGGCTTCCTTCCGGCTTTCTCGCCAGTGGTGAAAGCGTTTGGCGAACAACAGAACGGAAGCGCTTACATTATCAGGAAGGGGTTTTGATCATGCTTCCTCGTCAATCGGAAAGGCGGTTATTGGTTGTGGTGCTTGCGTTCATGCTTATGCTTGGAGGTACCTTCGGTTCGTTCGCGCCGTCCGCCCATGCGGCGGATGAATACGACGGACTGCGGGCCAAATGGAAGGCGCTTCTCGTCGGCGCTAACGCGAATACGTCCGATCCGGACATCGCCGCTTCGATTCAATCCACGACGGCCAAGGCAAGCGGCTTCTGGACGTCGCTCGACACCTCCGCCGGCCGCACGGCATTATGGAGCGACCTGGCCAACTGGTCGGCTTCCAGTACGATTACCGGCAGCTATAACCGGCTGAAGACGATGGCGATCGCGTATGCGACAAGCGGCTCTTCCCTCCAGAATAACGCGACGCTCAAGAGCGACATCATTGCCGGCTTGGACTGGCTGTATGCGAACAAATACAATGCGACCAAGAGCGAGACGGGCAACTGGTGGGATTGGGAAATCGGCACGCCGCTCATTTTGAACGACATTATGACGTTGATGTACGACGACCTGTCCGCGGCGCAGCGGACGAATTACTTGAACGCGATCCAGAAGTTCTGCCCCGATCCTACGAAGCGGACGATCTCCCCGACCATCACGGAGACGGGCGCCAACCGGCTCGACAAGGCGCTGATCGTCGCGGTCGCGGGCGTCGTCGGCAAAGATTCCGCCAAGCTGGCCGCCGGGCGCGACGCGATCAGCCACACGCTGCTCTATGTGACGGATGGCGACGGGTTCTATACGGATGGTTCGTTCGTCCAGCATACGGACGTGGCGTATACGGGCAGCTATGGCAGCGTGCTCATCTCCGACATGGCCAAGCTGCTCTATCTGCTTCAGGGCTCCACCTGGCAGGTAACGGACGCCAACCTTGGCAACGTCTACAAGTGGGTTACGGAATCGTTCCAGCCGGTCATGTATAAGGGCGCGATCATGGACATGGTGCGCGGGCGCGCGATCTCCCGCGAGGAGTCCGAGGACCATGAAGCCGGACGTTCGATCATCATCTCGCTCGTGCGTCTGGCGGAAGGCGCTCCGGCCGACAAGGCGCTGCAAATTCGACAGATCGCCAAAGGCTGGATCGCGCAGGATACGACGTTCGCCAACTACTATGCGGAGATGAGCGTATCGGATATCGTTCGCGTCAAGGCGCTCATGTCGGATAGCCAAATCACGGCCGGCAACGATCTCGTGAAGACGCACGTCTTCGCCGGCATGGACCGCGCCGTGCAGCTGCGGCCCGCGTTCGCCCTTGGCCTCTCCCTGTTCTCCAGCCGCATCTCGGCCTTCGAATACATTAACAGCGAGAACGGCAAAGGCTGGTATACGGGCGCCGGCATGACCTCGCTCTATAACGGCGATTTGAGCCAATTCAGCGGCAATTACTGGGCGACCGTCGATATGTACCGGCTCCCGGGCACGACGACGGATGGCGCCGTTAGCGCGACGCCGGTCAATTCGAAGCATTACACCGGCAACCGCAATTGGGTCGGCGGCTCCGAGCTGGGTAACCAGGCGTCCGTCGGCATGGACTTCTCGATGACGCCGGTGACGGGCACGACGCTCGCGGGCAAGAAATCGTGGTTCCTCTTCGGCGATCGAATCGTGGCGCTCGGCTCGGGCATCGCGAGCACCGACAACAAGAAGGTGGAGACGATCATCGAGAACCGCAAGCTGAACGGCGCAGGCACGAACGCCCTCACGGTGAACGGCACCGCCAAATCGATCGCATCCGGCTGGAGCGAGGCAATGACGAACGTCAGCTGGGCCCATCTCGCCGGCAGCGCGGCCGGGTCGGATATCGGATACTATTTCCCGACGCCTTCTGCGGTCAGCGGCCTGCGCGAGACGCGCACCGGTTCGTGGAGCCAGGTCAATACGGGACAGAGCGCGGCGCAGGTGACGAACCGGTTCTTAAGCCTTTCCTTCAATCACGGGAACAACCCAAGCGGCGCGACATATGCGTACGCCGTTCTTCCCGGTAAGTCCGCATCCGCCATGGCAGCGTACGCGGCGAACCCGGATATCGCCGTGTTGGAAAATTCCACGGCCGCGCACGCCGTCCGCGATGTCTCGTCGGGAACAGTCGGCGCGAATTTCTGGAACGACGCGGTCAAGACGGTGAACGTGAACGGATCGGCCTATTTGACGAGCAACAAGAAAGCATCCGTCACCGTCACGGAATCGGGCGGCGAACTAGCCATCGCCGCTTCCGATCCGACGCAGGCCAATACAGGCACGATCCGTATCGAGATCAACCGCACGGCCACGTCCGCGCTGTCGCTTGATCCCGGCGTCATGGTCGTTTCGCTCGCGCCGACGATCAAGCTGGACGTGAACGTCTCTGGCTCCCTCGGCCGATCGTACGCGGCGAAGCTTGCGCTGGGCAGCGCGGTCGTGACGAATATTGCCGCCGAAGCGGATGCCTACGTTCGCGACGGGGCGAGCGCAAGCGTGAATTACGGCGCCGATGCGTCGCTCGTCGTCAAGAACGACGGCACCGGCTATGCGCGCGAATCCTACATCCGGTTCAATCTCGCGGGCGTAAGCGATCCCGTTACGAGCGCCAAGCTGCAGCTGACGCCGACGAGCGTCGGCATGAGCGGCATCGCCCATCATGCCTATCTGGCAGCTAGCGACAGTTGGGGCGAGAGCACGATCACGTGGAGCAACAAGCCCGCTTCGGGCGCGCTGCTCGGATCCTGGACCGTCCCGGCGGCGGGCACTTCCGCCATGATCGACATCACCGCCGAGGTGAACGCCGCCATCGCGGGCGACAAGAAGGTGTCGATCCGCATTGCAGGCGCATCCAACCAAGGGGCGAACGGATGGGCGAACTACGGCTCCAAAGAACATGCGACCGCAGATAGCCGGCCCGCGCTCGTGCTCGTGCAGTAGCGCGGCGTCGCGGGTGAACCGACAATACAAACGATGATCAATCAAGCGCGTTATTCGCTTCCGGCAGAGGACGCGCTTGTTTTATGTACGGTTTCAGCTAACCGGCCTATGCCACAACAAAAAACAGCCGCGAATGCGGCTGTTCCTCGATTCATCTATGACATGGTTCGCAACGTTCAATACGCATGCAGCGCAAGCACTTCCAACGAATCCATCAAATCTTCAAGCTCCTGCCTCGTCATCGCCTGCATGTTGTCCAGCAGTTCCCGGACGTTCGCGTCCCCTACCAGCTCGCTTAACGTGACCATTGGCGCTTCTTGCATTAATTGTTCGTTCATTCCGATTCCTCCTCGTTCTGGTTCGAAAACCACTCTTCCATGTTAGCCCGGAAAAGGAAGAACGCGGATCGCTTCCCTTCGGCAGCTGGCTGACACGCGCGCTGTTACATGCCGCGCAAGTCCCTCTAGCTTTGCGTCGCTGGCTTTCGCCAGGTTTGCCATTTATCGAGTAAGTCTTCTTAACCACATTGTACAGGACAAACGTCCTGCTTGACCAGCCCAAAATATGAATATCACGGTATGCTATGCCGCCAATTTTCCAGACAGATGCCTCCGCCTTATTACGAACATGCCCCAGCTAGCGCGAAGAAGCCGCAGACACCGCCGTCTGCGGCTCCCATGCATGCCATTATGTGCCATCCTATTTCAATTCCAGCTCGTCGGCGTCGCCAGGGGCAACATGCTGCCGCGCCTCTGTCGGCTGTTCCGACGCTCGCGTACGGTGCGTATCCGCGATGCCGGCATGAAGCATGCCGAATTCATCCATTTCCGGGTTGTCGCCGAAGAGAGTCGCCTTGTCTACCACCGCCCCAACCTCCTTTCGCTTTCAATTCCCAATGCTCACCCTGTAGTGTCCGCTGCCAATTGTTGTCTTATACGCGAAACCCCGCATTTTCGACAAACCGGGAAATGCAGGAAGCAACGGCGATACCGCGATTTTGGCAGACATCCCTTCTCGCGAACTAGTACCTCGGAAGCTTGAAACCTTTCTGATATTCCCCTCTATTCATTTTGCCAAGGGTACTCCGATATATATTTACATTGGATTTCTGCTGCTATACTGACTCTATCAATCTAGCAACGCCCCACGCCACCTATCGGAGGGACATCATGTCAAGTCAGCCACAGATCATGCCGACACGCCGCTATGCCCGTTTCCTCGCTTTGCTTCTGCTCTCATTCGTGTTCGCGCTCGCCGGCACCCACGTGTCGGCCGCTCCGAAGGATCGACTGGCGCCAACCGCGCCGATGAGCCTGACCGCGCTTAATGTTACTTCGTCCAACCTCCAGCTGAGCTGGAAGCCGTCGACCGACAATGTCGGCATTGCCAAGTACCTTGTTTATCGCGGAACGGTCCAGATTGGATCGGCCACGACGACCGCTTACGTCGTGAACAACCTGCTAGCGGGGACGAAATATTCGTTTATCGTAAAAGCTGCTGACGCCGCTGGGAACGTGTCCGCGGCAAGCGCGACGCTGACCGTCACGACAGCGGTCGCCGCGACGACCACGACGACCGTCTCCACGGATGCGGCAGCAACAACAACAACGACAGGAACGGCTATTGAAACAACGACATCAGCGGCGCCGACCGCGACAACCACGGCATCCCCATCCGTCGCAGCGACCGGCAAACGCGTCGTCGGGTATTACACCGGTTGGTCGACGTATAACGGCTTGCAGATCGCCTCGATCGACGGCAGTAAGCTGACGCACATCAACTACGCGTTCGCGAACGTCGGCGCCGATTTAAAAGTCGTGCCGAGCGATCCGTACGCGGATATTCAGAAGCGTTTCCCGAACGAACTGACCACCGATCCGTTCTACGGCAATTTCAATCAGCTGTTGAAACTCAAACAAAAGTACCCGCATCTGAAGACGCTGATCTCGGTCGGCGGCTGGGGCGGATCTGCCCAGTTCTCGAATGCCGCGCTGAACGAAACGAATCGGGAAATTTTCGCCGCGAGCGCGGTCCAGTTCATCGTCCAGTACGGCTTCGACGGCATCGACATCGACTGGGAATATCCGGTTGCCGGCGGCGCCGCGGGCAATATCAACCGCCCGGAAGACAAGACGAATTTCACGCTCCTCATGCAGAAGCTGCGCGAGAAGTTGAACGCCCAAAGCCTCAAAGACGGCAAAACCTATTTGCTGACGTTCGCTTCCGCCGTCGGCGGATCCTACCTGAACAACGTCGAAATCGCCAAGCTGGCCGCCATCTCGGACTACATTAACCTGATGAGCTACGACATCCACGGCACGTGGGAGACGATGACCGGATTTAACGCGCCGCTCTACCGCGACCCCGCCAGCAAATTCACATGGGAAACGAGCGTGAGCGACGCGATCGCGCTCTACTTGAAGGCCGCCGTCCCCGCGGACAAAATCGTCATGGGCATCCCGTTCTATGGCACGAAGTACACGAACGTCGCGAGCGCCGGCAGCGGCCTCTACCAAACGTACTCCGGCGGCGGTTCCGTCACGTATGCGGACCTGAAATCGTCCTTTATCGGACTGAACGGCTACACGCGCTATTTCAATGCGGACTCCAAGGTACCTTACCTATGGAACGGCAGTACGTTCATCAGTTACGACGACGCGGAATCGATCGGCCACAAAGCGGCATACATTAAGAGTCAAAATCTCGCCGGTGCCATGATTTGGTCGCTCGGCTACGATACGACGAACGGCGAGCTGCTCGGCGCGCTCCACCAAAGCCTGCAATAATACGATTTCTTATATCGGAAATGCTGTCGCCCTCCCGCTCGCGGGAGGGTTTTTGCGTATCCATGCCGATCAGCGTCGAAATGGAAAGGCTTCCATTACCAACTCCGAATCGGTACAATAACGATAGACCCCGTCATCTTGGAAACCCCGCTTCCACTCCTGTATAGAAGGGATTGTTCCAATTGATCATCCAACCGAAGACACGCGGCTTCATCTGCACGACCGCGCATCCGGAGGGCTGCGCCCGCCAAGTCCAGCGCCAAATCGAGTATATCCAAGGACAACCCGCGATCGAAGGCCCGCGCAGCGTGCTCGTCATCGGCGCGTCGACCGGTTACGGACTCGCATCCCGCATCGTCGCCTCCTTCGCGGCCGGAGCGGATACGATCGGCGTATATTTCGACAAGGCCGCCGAAGGCGCCCGCACCGCATCGGCCGGTTGGTACAATTCCGCGGCGTTCGAGCAAGCGGCCGCCGAAGCCGGACGCCGTTCGTTCAGCGTCGTCGGCGACGCCTTCTCCGATGAGATCAAGACGAAGACGATCGACCTCATTCGCGCCGAGCTGGGCAAAATCGATCTCGTCGTCTACAGCGTCGCGTCGCCGCGCCGGACGCATCCGAAGTCGGGCGAGACGTTCACCTCGGTCATTAAGCCGATCGGCGACATCTACACGAACAAGACCGTTAACTTCCATTCCGGCGACGTCTCGCTTGCGACGATCGAACCGGCGACGGATGACGAGATCCGCCAGACGATCGCGGTCATGGGCGGAGAAGATTGGCAGATGTGGATCGACGAATTGCAGGAAGCGGGCGTATTGGCCGATGGCGCGACAACGGTCGCTTTCTCCTACATCGGGCCGGCAATCACGCATGCGGTATACCGCGAAGGGACGATTGGGCGCGCGAAGGATGACTTGGAAACGACCGCGATCCGCTTGAACGAGCAGCTCGGCGCATCGGGCGGACGAGCCTTCGTCTCCGTCAACAAGGCGCTCGTCACGCAATCGAGCTCGGCGATCCCGGTCGTGCCGCTCTATATCTCGGCGCTCTACAAGGTGATGAAAGAAAAAGGCAGCCACGAGGGCTGCATCGAGCAAATGTACCGGCTGTTCGCGGAGCGTCTGTACGGCGCGGATTCCGCGGCCGTGGACGAAAAAGGCCGCATTCGCGTGGACGATTGGGAAATGCGCGAAGACGTGCAAGCCGAGGTGGCGCGTCTATGGGCGGCGCTGACGACCGAGAACGTGTACGAGCTATCCGACCTGGAAGGCTACCGGCGCGAGTTCTTCCAGCTGTTCGGCTTCGAGACGGACGGCGTCGATTACGAGGCGGATGTGAATCCGGATGTGGCGATTGTGAATTTGCGGTAGCAAGAATATAGATGTTCCCTGCCGGGTGGCGGGGAACATTTTTATTTAGTTCGTGCGACCTTAAAATTAAAAAGGAACCTCGAACTCAAACCAGCTGCGGATATGCTTTACTTTGGGCAGGCCATAATACGTATAGCGGATCGTTACCTGACGGACGGGCTCTCGATCATACCGAAACATCACGCCGTAATACGTCGGCGTAGGCGAGCGATCGGCGATGATAGCCCGGATTTCTTCTTCCGACGCCTTCGGCCGGATCGGTAATGCCCTGAGTTCCATGAATCGGATCGCGGGATCGGTCTGATCGCCAATGTACTGAACCTGATGTCCGGATCCATATGTAACGCCCAGCTGCGCGATCATGGGCATTTCGCCGTCGTTGACCTGCACGCTTTGCAGCTTGATGTCATGGCGGCTCTCGTTCATCAACATAATCGTATAGATCTTGAAGCGACCGACCGGATCGGTGTAAGTCGTCAATCCGTCATTCCTCATCGGGTCCGCGCGATCAAACCATATAACGACGCCAAGCAGAGCAGCCAGCGCGCAAGCGCCGATGACGAACGAGCGCCGGGTAAAGGGCAACAGTTGAATCATCTTTCATCGCCTCTCTAATATCGCGACAATTCGCGCGATACTATTCTCTCCGCTTCGCCTTACCACAATCTACCAATCTCAAGCGACAAAAAGCAGCTCATCGGCAAATGCCGACGCGCTGCTTTTTCCTTCACGCTAGCTTTTCTACTGAATGCCCTTCTCGTCGTAATACTTGTTCGCTTCCGTCTTCACGTACTCGAGCACCTTCTCGATGCCCGCGGCCTTCAATTTGTCGCGGTACGTCATGAGCGACGCGTCGACGTTGCTCGTCAGGCCGAGCATGAGCGGCTTGCCGTACTGCTCGAACACTTGATTGACCGCCGCGAGCTCGGCTTTGACCGGCTCGTAATCCATGTAGATCGGACCGAATATATCCGGCTTGCTGATCGGTTTGAACTCTTCCTTCAGCTTGTCGAGGCCGGCCCAGCCGCCTTTCTCGCCCTTCATGTTCGGCTCGTAGCGCCACCCCCAGCTCGCGATGTCGTAGCGCGGCGTCTTGTTCAGATCGACGCCCGGCGCCGGGATGACGATCGTCTTGTCGTCTTCGCCTTTCGCCCAGTGGGTGCCTTCGATGCCGTACGTAAGCAAGTTGAAGTACGCCGAATCATTGCGGAGCTTATCGAGCACCATAAGCGACCGCTCCGGATTTTTGGAACTCTTCGGAATAGCCATGCCGTTGGCGATCGGCAGCGTCGGGATGACGTAATTATGGAAGCGCGTGAACGGGAAGTAGCCGATCTCCATTTTCAGCTGCTTGGCCGTTATCTCATTGATGAAACCGCCCGCGCTGGACGGGTTGCGCCAGTAGTACGCGCCTTGGCCGGTCTTGATGAAGTCGCCGGCTTCCTGCTTGGAGGACAGGGCGTTCTTGTTCCAATAGCCTTTATCCGCCCACGTCTTCATCCGTTTCACCCACTCTTCGAACTGCGCCGTGAACGGAATGACCTGAATATCGCGCGGGGCGTCGTACGACGTGGCGCCGATGACGTCCGAGCCGATCGGCTGGAAGTCATACCACGTGCGGAACAGCCGCTGCACGTTCTCGTACGCCGCGCCGTTGATCGGCGTCACCTTCTTCTGCGTCTTCACCGCGTCGAGGTAGGCTTCGATCGAATTGACGTCGGTGAACTCCGGCAGATTCAGCTCTTTGCGCCAGTCTTCACGGTAGACGAAGCCGTCCGGCGTATACTCGGCATTCGTGTTCGGCACCGCGTAGATGCCGCCTGCGACCGTGACGGACTCCCAATCCTGCTTCGGCACGTTACCCCACGTCGTAGGCGCATATTGCGGCAGCAGGTCTTTCAGATCCAGGAACGCGCCTTGCTTCGCGAGCTTATAGTAATCCGACCAGCTGGAGGCGAAGATCATGTCCACTTTCTCGCCGGAGGTGAGCAGCAGGTTGTATTTGGTCTGCCAGTCGTTCCACGTCGTGAAGTTGAGCTTGATCGTCGCGTTCAAGTCTTTGGACAGCATTTTGTTGAATTCGGCGACGACCTTGTCCTGATCCTTGTGCGCGTCCCCGAGCAGATACCACGTCAGCTCGACCTTCTCGAGCTTCTTCTCCCCGTCTGCTGCCGCTTCTCCATTGACTGCCGCTCCGTTATTGGACGCTGCCCCGTCGTTCGCGGGTGCCGGCGCATTGCCGCCGTTATTGTTGTTGCCGCCGCATGCGGCAAGCAAGCTCGTCAGCATCGTCAGCACGACGAAGAGCGATGCCCGTTTTTGTTTCATGCTCATCTCTTTGACGCCTCCCTTTTCTTGTCTAACACGTAAAAATGAAGTCCTCGTTGCCTTTCGCTTACCCTTTGACCGCGCCGATCGTCAGCCCTTTCACGAAATACCGCTGCACGAATGGATAGAGCAATATGATCGGCCCGGTCGCGACGACCGCCACCGCCATCTTGAGCGTCTCCGTCGGCGGCACGATGTTCGCGGCGAGGTAGGCGCCGTTGTCGGTTTGCAACACCGCCGCGCTCGATAAAATTTTGTACAGCAGAAACTGCAGCGGATATTTGCCGTCGTCCGTGATGAACACGTTCGCGTTGAACCAGTCGTTCCAATAGCCGAGCGCCAGGAACAGGCCGATCGTGGCGAGTCCCGGCGTGGACAGCGGCAGGATGAGCTGCCGGTAGATGCGGAAATCGCCGGCGCCGTCGATTTTGGCCGACTCGACGATCGAATCGGGAATCGACTTCATGAAGTTCTTCATCAGAATGATGTTCCACGCGCTGATGAGCGGTGGCAGAATCATCGCCCAGTAACTGTCTTTCAGCCCGAGATGCTTCGTCATCATGATGTACCACGGAATGAGACCCCCGCTGAACAGCGTCGTGAAGTAGATGAAGAACGAGAGCGGGTTGCGGTACGTAAAATCTTTGCGCGAGAGCACGTACCCCGCCATCGACGTCAGCAGCAGGCCGAGCGCCGAACCGACGGCCGTCACGCCGATCGTCACGCCGTAAGCCCGGATGATTTGCTCCGGCGTCTGGAAGACGGATTTGTACGCCTCGAACGAGACCGTGACCGGGAACAGCTTAAAGCCGTCGGAGACGATCTCCAGCTCATCCGTGAACGATCCGGCGACGATCAGCCAGAACGGGATGAGGCATAGCAGCGAAATGACGATGAGCAGCGCGTAGCCGACAAGGTTGAACACCCGCGTGGCCGGTTCGGCTTTCATCCGCATGGAGCGTTCCCCCTTCTAGAACAACGCGTAGTCTTCGCGCGTTTTCTTGATAATGGTGTTGACCGACATAATGAGAATGAAGCCGAAGAACGATTGATACAAGCCGGCCGCGGTGCCCATCCCGATATCGAAGTTGACGGTGAGCGAGCGGAACACGTACGTATCGATAATGTCCGTCGCGTCGTAGAGCATGCCGTTGCTGCCGATGATCTGGTAGAACAAGTCGAACTGTCCCTTAAGAATCCCGCCTAAGCTGAACAGGATGAGCAGGATGAACGTCGGCTTGAGCAGCGGCAGCGTAATGCGACGGATCTGCTGGAAAATGTTCGCCCCGTCGATTCGCGCCGCCTCGTACAGCTCGTCGGAGATGCTCATGATCGCCGCCAGGTAGATGACGGTGCCGTAGCCGAGCCCTTTCCACACGCTGAAGAAAACGATGATGTACTTCCATGGCGCGGTCTGGATGTAGAAATCGTACGGCTGCATGCCGAGCTGCTTTAGCACCGTGTTGACAACGCCCAGATCCGAGAACAGATTGAAGACGAACGCGCCGACCAGTACCCATGAGAGAAAATAAGGCAGAAACATGACGGACTGCGCCGATTTCTTGAACAGCTTACCGGGAAGCTGCGACAGGAAAATCGCGCAGACCAGCTGCATGACGTTGCCGATTATAAGGAACGCCAAGTTGTAGAGCACCGTGTTTTTGGTCAAATTCCACAGCAAGCCGGATTCGAACAGAAATCTGAAATTCTCGAACCCGATGAACTCGCTGCCGAACAAGCCCCCCTCGAAATCGAACTTCGTAAACGCGTAATAGATGCCGACCATCGGGACATAGCTGAAGACGATGAAAAAGATCAGCGTCGGCGCGATCATGAGAAACATCGTTTTATTGCGGCTGAGTTCGCGCATCAGGCCATGTTTGCCGGTCATGTCGATGTGCCCTCCTTCTTGTGCATATTTCGCGGACGTCCGCCTCTCGAACCGGAGATTCTGACCGTGATCGGAAGCGATTTCGTCTGCAATGCCCATATTAGAGAGCGGCGGGATCCGCGACAACTGATCATCCGCGACATCGTTCACTTTTGGCGCGAAATTGCGGCTATCCTTTTGCGAATAGAGTCACTTATTTCCTCCCCCTGCTGGTATCTACCTCCCCCTTCCCCCTCCTCTTAGAGGGGAACCAGAGGGTTGAGCACCCTCTGGACACCGCTAATGAGCGAGACGCGTTGCGCGGCCGTCTTCGATGTGTCCTTTCGTGCTTAGCCCGCTAGACCTTCCGGACTGGCTATTGTTCGAGCTTCGTACGTTACGGTTTGCCTTGGGGTGGTATCATGCCGGATTGCTCGATTGACGCAGCTGCGTGCTGACCTTCGCTTTCGTCCGCTTGCGCGGACACGCTTTACCTTGCACCCTAACCTTAAACTCTCAACATTTTCCAAAAGATAAAAAAGTCCTTGCCGAGGCGGCAAGAACTTTTCGGAACGTAAATAGAGAGCCTGAACCGACGACGTCGGGCATCAGAATCGCAGCGTCTTGACCGGCGACGAAGCATGCGATCGTTGCCCGCGTATCCCCGCCTAAGCCAGGATCGAATCCTCGCCCTCCTCCTGCCGCTGCCTGCTGTTCTTCCGGTATTCCGCCGGCGTGACGCCATTATACTTCTTGAACGCCTTATAGAAGTAAGGGTTATTCGCGAAGCCCGCCCGCTCGGCGATCTCGCCTACGGGATCGTTCGTCTCCTCAAGCAACGTTCTGACCCGGTTCATCCGCACTTCGTTAATGTAGCCCAGAATCGTCTGATATGTATGCTGCTTGAAAATCCGCCCGAGATACGTCGCCGACAGCCCCAGCTCCTCCGACAGCATGTCGAGCGACAAATCCGGGTCGGCATAACGGGACTCGATGAGCGCCTTGATCCGATCCGGGAGGTCGTCGTTCCGGCTCCGCTTCCGGTCCTCGAGCCGCTTGCCTACGGCCGCGAATAACGTCATGTAGTTCGCCTTCAATTCTTCCAGCGACTGCACGCGATCATTCGTATACAGATGCAGAGACGGTACGGCAAGCTCGCCATCCGCCGCGTGATGCTGGTTCATGGCGCGCAGCGTGTTCTGCAGCGCGAACGACAGCCGGGTAATGGCGAGCTGGAAAGACATATAGGAATAATTCGTCGCGTCGTCGATGATATCCGCGAACAGCTGTTTCACCTGCGACATTCGGCCGAGCATGAGCTCTTCGATCAGTTGCTTCTCCATTCCTGCCGGATAGTCGTACGTCTTCGCTTTCTTCGCCTCGACATCCTCTGCGCGAATGACCGCTCCATAACCTTCGAACAATCGGTAATACGAGGCCTCCAGCGCGCTATCGTACAACGCGTTGACGACCGCGATGCCTTCTCCCTCTTCGCTGACGGATAGCGTCACGGAGAGCTTCAGGTAGGCAAGCGCCGAAGATTGGATTTCCGGCCAAATTACGGATAGTCGTTCATCGTCCATCGACCCTGGCTGCCCTTCCTGAATGAGGCATGCCGCATGGTCTTCGCTCATATCTACCGCCACCGCGGACAATCCGGAAGCGAGCATTATTTCCTGCGCAATATTTTGCAGTCCGAAACGAATGAGCCTGCGATCGCGAGCGGCGTACTGTTCCGAGAATCCGCCGTAGTCGTCGATCGCGAGAAGCACGACCCGAAAGCCGCCCTGCGGTTCTAAGGGGATGCCGTACCGCTCGAAGTTCCGTTTCACCCGCAGCGCGTCCGTGTCGCCGCCATCCTTCAACAGACTTTTCAACCACTCCGCTCTTCGGGTTGCTAGCGCTTCCCGGTTCTCCGCCTCCAGCCTGCCCAATCGCGTCAGCTTATGGCTAATCCCGGCGTACAGGCGCCGAGAGACGAGATACGAAAGCGCGAGACCGGCCAGTAGGATCGAACCTGCGATGACGATCGTCTTGTTGCGCATATCCGTAATTTGTGCGGTGATCTGGCTATAAGGGACGATGCGGATATAGCGCCAGCCCAAATAATCCTGCTCGGTATAAGTAACGAGCGATTTGACCCCGTCCACCTGCTCGGCGAAATAGCCCGATCCCTCAGGCGCTTGCAGCACCCGGCGGATGTAAGGGGTCGTTCGCATGTCCGATAACATCGGATATTTCCAGCTGCTGGAGACGAGCTTCCCGTCTGCGTCGATCACGAAGGAATTCGTCGCGTCGTTCGTCAGCGAGCCGTCGATCAGCTTGTGCAGTTGCGTCTCCTTAATATTGACGACGACGACGTTCTTCCGTCCGCTGCGCGTGAGCGTATCGTACAACAAGAAGGTGTACGTATCCCGCTCCTTCTCGGCGATATTGCCGGCCAGACCTTCGATCATCAGCTTGCGCGGAATCGGCATGAGCGTCTCGAACTCGTTCAGCCGCGTCGCCATGTCCGCCATCTCCTGATCATAGAACTCGGCTTCGGCGAATACCGCGGGCACGGACATGTCCGAGCTGACGTAGAACGCGCGGGCTTTCGCGTTATACACATAGATGGAGTCGATGAAAGGGGAGGTTTCGCGGTAGTTGTTCAACTGCTTCACCGCCGTGCTCACCTCGATGGCGTCGGCATCCGGGAAGTTGAGCAGGTTGGCGACATGCGGATCGCTGTAGATCTGCTTGGCGAACGTCGCCGCGGTGACCGACATGACGGATGCTTCCTGCGTCGTCTGCTCCAGCCGTTCCATCGTGCCGTCGTAGGCTTGCTTGAGCGAGATCCGTTCGAAATGGACGTACAGTATGACCGACAACACCGCGATCGTTAGAACGATCGACACCGTCATCGCCAAGAAAAACTTGCCATAGTAACGATTGTCCGCACCCGCGCGCTTCATCTCTGTCCCTCCTCTGCCTCCTTAAGCGATGATGAGCCCTTGACGATCAGCGTCGAATCGATCTTGAAGACGCGCCGGCCGGCCTGCTCGTTGGCATTCATCTGATCGATCAGCTTGCCGGCCAGCAGCACGCCCATCGTCTGCAGCGGCTGTTCCACCGAGCTGATCGGCGGACGTACGTAGTTCGTTATCCGGCTGTTGTCCACGCCGACGATGGCCATGCCTCCCGGGATCGGAATGCCCAACTCGCCGCATGCTTTGTGCACCCCGAGCGCCATCTCGTCGTTCGCCGCGAACACCGCCGTCAAGCCGGGATTGCGTTCGCGCAACCGCATGAACGCCGCATAGCCGCCATCTTCCGTAAAGTCGCCGTTGTCGACCAGCTCCGGCACGAACGGCAGCCTCGCCTCCTGCAATCCCTTCATGTATCCCTCGAGCCGCTCGTAACTGTCGATCGCGGTTGCGAAGCCGCTCAGGAAGGCGATTCGGGTATGGCCATGTCCGATCAGATGACTCATGACCTGCCGGGTCAGCTTCACGTTGTCCGTCAGCGCGCACGGAATCGCGTCATGGCCCGCGTCGCGGCCGATAACCCCGAGCGTATAGCCGTTGTCCGCGTAGGCCGCCAACTCGGCGTCCGTCTGGCTCGGCGTGACCAGAACGAGCGCGTCCACCGTGCGGCTCACGAGCAGCGTCATGAATTCCCGTTCCTTCTCCGGCTTGTTCTGCGCGTCGCAAATGATGATTTTATAGTGAAGCGGGTTCGCCGTATTCTCGATCCCTTTGATGATTTCGACGCAATAGGTAATGCTGATGTCCGGCACGACGACGGCGATCGTCATCGTCTTCTGGGAACGAAGCTGTTTGCCGATCGCGTTCGGCGTATACTGCATCGAGCGGATCACCTCCATCACCTTCTCTTGCGTGGAAGCGTTCACTAACGTACTGCCGTTCAAGACGCGCGATACCGTCGCCACCGAGACGCCGGCCTGGCGCGCCACGTCCATAATTGTCGGTTCTTTCATAAGGAAGATCGCTCCATTTCTAGGATACCCCTATTATAGAGCGGACTGTAATCGTTTACAATGGTTTTGATAAGCGAGACTTATGCGCGGGTGTTTGGCCTATTCGAGAGTAACAACCTATCGGAGATAAGCGAAGAAAAGCGAAGTAAAGCCATTTTGTTCCGCGCCATACCTTCCGGTTGAGCCTTCGGACGGGCGGGTAAAGCGTAAGAAACGGCAGCCATTTTACGCAAACGGCGAGCGCGCGGAAAAGACGGGCGATTCGTCTCCCCCGTCTTTTCCGCCCGCGGCCGTTTCAGAAACTCGGATTGGCCATCTCGACGCGCGTTTCTTCCGGTACTTGATCCTCGGCAAGGGCATCGCTGACGAAAAAACCGGTGCGCTCGTGGGCGCTCACATCTTCATACAGCGTGCGCGGATCGCCGTCGGTCTCGATTTCTTTCTGATGCGGCATGCTTCTCATCCTCCTTTCGCGACGCTTGGCGTTCGACCCGAATAAGGTGCGCCGCGGAATAATTTGTTATGCGCGCATTTCCATTTTATAAATCGTCTGGAAAACGTGCATCCTTAATGTATATGAATCCATGAACGGAGGCGCCAGACATGCAACCATCGAACGAACCTACCTTGTCGATCTTCGCCCTAGGCGGCGTGCAAGAAATTGGCAAGAACATGTATGTAATC
Source organism: Paenibacillus methanolicus (assembly GCF_008124765.1). Taxonomy (GTDB): domain Bacteria; phylum Bacillota; class Bacilli; order Paenibacillales; family Paenibacillaceae; genus Paenibacillus_Z; species Paenibacillus_Z methanolicus. Next base: position 265,929 of record NZ_VNHS01000006.1, read on the forward strand.
CAATACGGCAACGATATCGTCGTTGTCGACTGCGGCTCCAAATTCCCGGACGAAAGCCTGCTCGGGATCGATTTGATCGTCCCGGATATTACGTATCTGCTGGACAACCGGGATCATATTCGCGGCATGATCGTCACGCACGGCCATGAAGACCATATCGGCGGCATTCCGTATATCCTGAAGCAGCTGAACATCCCGATCTATGCATCGCGGCTGACGCTCGGCCTCATCGAAGGCAAGCTTCGGGAACACGGCCTGCTTGGCAGCACGAAGCGGATTCCGGTCGATTCGAAATCGAGCGTGAAACTCGGATCGATTATCGTCTCGTTCTTCAAGACGAACCACAGCATTCCCGATTGCCTCGGCGTCGTCTTCGATACGCCGGAAGGAAGAGTCGTCCATACCGGGGACTTCAAGTTTGATCTCACGCCGGTGAACCAACAGTATGCCGATTTGCACAAAATGGCCGAAATCGGCCAAAGCGGCGTCCTCGCCCTCCTGTCCGAGAGCACGAACGCGGAACGTCCGGGCTTCACGCCTTCCGAGCGGCTCGTCGGCGAGTCGATCGAAGAAGCGTTCTTCAAGGCGCGGCAGAAAATATTTATCGCCACCTTCGCCTCGAACGTGCACCGGCTCCAGCAGGTCATCGACGCGACGCACAAGACGAACCGTCGGCTCGTGCTGCTCGGACGCAGCATGATCAACGTCGTGACGATTGCCGCCGAACTCGGCTATTTGAACGTGCCGGACGGCATTCTTATCGAGCCCGGCGATACCCATCGGTACGCGTCGCATCAAATCGCGGTGCTGTGCACGGGCAGCCAAGGCGAGCCGATGGCCGCCCTCTCCCGTCTGTCCCGCTCCGACTACCGCCAACTATCCGTCGAAGCGGGAGATACGGTCATCCTGTCGGCGACTCCGATCCCGGGCAACGAGCGGAACGTCTCGCGCATCGTCGACCATCTGTACCAGCTCGGCGCCAAAGTCATCTATGGCTCAGGCTCCGTCACCGGCATGCACGTCTCCGGCCATGCCAGCCAGGAGGAGTTGAAGTTGATGCTCACGCTGATGAAGCCGCGGTATTTCATTCCGATTCACGGCGAATACCGCATGCTCTATTTACACGGGCAACTGGCCGAGCAGGTCGGCGTGGAGCCGGCCAATATTTTCCTCGTCGGCAACGGCGATGTCGTCGAATTCTCGGCCGGCTCGGCGCGCAAGGCGGGCAAATTCCCGGCAGGCAGCACGCTCGTCGACGGTCTTGGCATTGGCGACGTCGGCAACATCGTCCTGCGCGACCGGAAACTGCTGTCCGAGGACGGCCTGCTTATCGTCGTCGTCACGCTCAGCAAGCATGACGGCGCGGTGCTCTCGGGGCCGGATCTCATCTCGCGAGGCTTCGTCTACGTGCGAGAGTCCGAAGGTCTGTTGGAGGAAGCCGGGCGGATCGCCGTCTCGACGCTGAATCAGATGAAAGGCGAGCAAGCCGGCCAGTGGAACGCGATGAAGACGGGGATCAAGGACGCGATCGGCAAATTCCTGTACGCGCAGACGAAGCGGCGGCCGATGATTCTGCCGATTATTATGGAGGTTTGAAGCGCTCCCGCTTCGATTGAAAAAAACAAAAAGGACCTCGCGGCCACCTAAGCTGCGAGGTCCTTCTCTATTGGCGCGCGTTGCCATCCCCGGCATAGCGTCAAACCGTCTCCTGTTTGCTGCGACCGCTGGCGCGATACGAATGCTTCCCTTCGAGCGGCTTACGGCTTACGGCCTTGCTTCCGCCTCTAGTTCCCGTTCCTCGGCGCCGATCGCCAGAATCTCGCGGATGTCCGCTTCGCTCAGGGAAGACAGCTGCTCTTCGCCCGGCTGGATAATCGAATCGATCAAGTTCCGCTTGCGCTGCTGGAGGTCGAACATTTTGTCCTCCACCGTGCCATGGGAGACGAGCCGGATGACCTGCACGATCTTCGTCTGCCCGATCCGGTGCGCCCGGTCCATCGCCTGCTGCTCGACGGCGGGATTCCACCACAGATCGTACAGCACGACCGTGTCGGCCCCGGTCAGATTCAGCCCCGTGCCGCCGGCCTTGAGCGAAGCGAGGAACACGTCCCGCTCCCCGTCGTTGAACCGGTTGCACAGCTCCACGCGTTCGGACGCCTTCGTGCTGCCGTCCAGGTAGAAATACGGGATGCCTTCTTTAACGAGGTCCTTGGCAATGAGCCTTAGCATCTCGGTGAACTGGGAGAATATGAGCATTCGTTTGCCCGTGCTGCGGCACTCGTCCACGATTGCGAGCAGTTGTTCGAACTTTGCCGAGCTTCCCTCGTAACCTTCGACGAACAGCGCCGGATGGCAGCAAATTTGGCGTAACCTGGTGATCCCGGCCAATATTTTGATTCGATGCTGCTGGAAACCCCGGTTATCGTCGAGATGCTTTGCCGTCTCCGCCCGCAGTTTGGCCAGGTAGGAAACGTAGAGCTTCTTCTGCTCCGGCAGCAGCTGGGACGATTGCAGCGACTCGATCTTCTCCGGCAGTTCCTTCAGCACGTCCGTCTTCAATCGGCGCAGCAGGAACGGCCTTGCGCGGCGCGCGACGCTCTCCCGCGTCAGATCGGTGAATGCCTTGCGGGTAGGGAACAAGTCCGGGAACACCGCGCCGAATACCGACCACAGCTCTTCCACCGCGTTCTCGAGCGGCGTGCCCGTCAGCGCGAACCGGTGCTTCGCCTGCAGCGACTTGACCGCTTGCGCCGTCTGCGTCGTGAAGTTCTTCACGAACTGCGCTTCGTCCAGGATGACCGTATGAAACGCGGTGCCTGCATACATCGCGACGTCTCTGCGGATGAGCGGATACGAGGTGATGACCGCATCGACATTACCTAGAGCGTTTAGCTTGCCGGAGCGCTCTAGGCTGGTGCCATCCGCGATGACCGTCCGAATGTCCGGCGCGAATTTCTTCAGTTCGCTCAGCCAGTTATACATGAGCGACGCCGGCGCGACGATAAGCGCGGGCTGGCCGTGTTCCCGCATCTCCGGCAGCATGGAGAGCAGGAACGCGATGCTTTGGATCGTTTTGCCAAGGCCCATGTCGTCCGCCAATATGCCGCCGAAGCGATAGTGCGCCAGCGTTCGCATCCATTGGAACCCGTACTTCTGGTAATCCCGCAGCACCGGCGCAAGGCTCGGCGGCAGCTCGAATTCCAGGTGATCCGGATTGCGCACATGCGCCAGCAGCTGACGGAACGCTTTGCCGAGCGTGACGGATCGGCCGTATTCCCCGTTATCCGCGATATGCAGCGCCCTAGCGACGGGCACGCGAATTTGCGCGCGGGACAGCTCGGTCGCGCTAATGCCCATCTCGTTCATGAAGCGGAGAATGTCCTCGTATTCCTTGCCTTCGAGCGGCATAAGCGCCCCGTCCGGGAGCCGATGGTAGCGCCGCTTCTCCACAACCGCCTTCAGCACGCCCCGGATCTCGCCATCGGATATGCCGGTCAGCTCGAACTTGAATTCGAGCCAGTCCGTCCGCTCGTCGACCTCTGCCCGGATGCCGGGAGGCGCGTTCGGCACGAACACGCGCGTCTTGACCGCCGCCGTGGCGTACACCCGCAGCAGTTTCTCGAGCTTCGGCACGACGTGGTGCAGAAACTCGTATTCCGCTTCTTCTTCGTGCATGAAATAACCGAGCTCCGTCTTCACGAAGCCGCTCTGGTCCATCAAGTCGAGAATCTGGTTCTCCTTGTCGCCGTCGCGAAGCAGAATCCGCTGCTGCTCACCCGGTTGTTCGGCAAGTCCGGCCAGCGGATTGAACACAATATCTCCGTAGACGAATTCCAACTCTGCCAGCAGCCGGTCGCGAATCCGGTCCAGATACAGCTTCGCTACAAGCGGCGTCTGCACGATTCGCTCGGTTACGCTGCGCGCGACATGCACGTGGCCGATCTTCATGAGGCCGGGCACGACTTTCTCCATGAACGGCTCGATGTGCGCGGGCGGGATTGCGACCTGCCGCTTGCGCGAGGCGTCCAGCATATTTTTCAGTTCGGCCAACTGCTTGCAAGCGTCAAGCGGAAGCTTATGCATCTTCCCTTCGCTCAGCACCATGCCATAATCGGCGAGCACGACGACCTCGTCCAGCCCCTGCGCCTCCAGCAGAAAACCCGCGTCTTCTTGCTCGGCGAATTCGAATCGGACCGGCGGCGGCTCCTCGCTGACTTGAAGTCCGGCGGAGAACTCGCCTTCCCGGTCGATCAGGACGGATTCGCAGCGCGCCAGCAACGGCAGCACGATCTGCCAGTCGGCGGGCGGAATGAGCACCATGCGGCCCGCTTGCTTGCCCCGTTGTTTGGCGGATGCTGATGTCGCCTGGGCCTGCTCCCGATACAGCGCCTCGCTGGCGATAATGCGCCGCAGCTCCGTCAGCACCGCGTCGTCCTCGGGCTTGAACCGGTGACGCGCCGGGTCGTAGACGAAGCTCTTCGAGAACGGTTGGGCCGCGCGCAGCGCGATCGCATCCAGGAACAACCCGATATCCGGCACGACGTACAACCGTTTGCCCGTGCCTACCTTCAGCTCGAGACCGATTCGGTAGTTGCGGAAGCCGGACGAGAAAATGACGCAGCTAAATTCCGCTTCGACCGGCTCGCGCGTATCCCGCACGACGAGCGCGGTCCCGCTATAGGCGCGCGGCTTATGCCGGAACAGCTCGAGAATGCCGTTCGTCAGCTGGGAATCGCCCGCCGCTCCGCCCCCGGCGCGTAGCGCCTCGGCCGGAATGTCCGGTTCGTCCAGCAGATGAAGCAGCATCGCCGCGACGTGCTCGCAATATTTGTCCTCCGGATCGAAGTCCGGACAACTGCAATCGGCCGCGATATCGCCGCGCCGGTCGAGCGAGACGCTGACGCTCCAATCCTTGTGCGTGCGGACGTTCGCGTCGCAGCACGGTTCATCGGGATCATACCGCAGCACGGTCACCGCGCCTGCCTGCCGGATCGCTTCGCCCTCCTCGAACGCGAACCGGCCGCACAGCAGCCTGACATCGTCATCCGTATATTGAAAAGCCATCGTTAACGTCCTTTCCCTTTCCGCGCAAGGTGAAACGGCTTCGCCTATTTGCGGCGATGCGCGTTTCATTCCGGAGAAATACAAGGTGGATGAATAAGCGTGAAACTAATACAAGCTTGTATTTAAAAAACGATCATTTGTTCCTATCATACCAGAAATCGTGCATGCGCGGAAAGCCGCGTTAGAAGGGCAAGATTCGCAATATGGGCGGCGGCCCCATATGAACACGGCTGTTCGGGAAGCGGTAACGGTGCTATCATGGGAACTATCGACGCCTTGCCCGGCCAAGGCCAAACTGAATTCCCAGGTGATTGCGATGCCCCAGAAGCTGGACCCTAACAAAGAAACGCGAATATTGGAGGCGGCCGACGAGCTGTTCGCGCATTATGGCTTCGGCAAAACGACGATCGAAGAAATCGCCGGCGCCGCCGAAATCGCCAAAGGCACGATCTATCTGTATTTCAAAAACAAAAAGCAAATTCTCGTCCGGCTCGTCATGCGTACGCTGCTGGATGCCCAGCACGGCGCCGCGGAGGAGCTGTCGGGCGAGTCCGAACCGGACCGGCGGATTCGAAGCGCCATCGAGCGCAAAGCGCTGGACTTGTTCCGCTTCACGCAGCGTTATCCCGACGCGCTCGAAATACTGGCCATGCTGCGGAAGGAAGAAATCCGCGAGCAAGGCGGGGAGACGTACTTCGGACGCCATGCAGAGCTGCTGCGCGAAGCGTTCGAAGCCGGCACGCGCGACGGACTTTACCGCATAGGCGACGTGAACGCGCTCGTCTATCACGTCTGCTTCGTCACGCAGGCGTTCGATCCGCCCTACAAGGGCATTTCCAGCGAGGACGAGCTGCGGGGGCATATCGGCGCTTACGTCGATATGCTGTTGGCCGCGATCCAATCGAAAGAAGCGATCCTGTGAAGGGTCGCTTCTTTGTTGACAAAAGTTGGGATTCGCGTAGAATGCATAATGAATATTATATAAGAATATTCATTATTCATAATCAAGGAGGTGACCCTGTGTAGCAGCCGGCAGCGATTCGCGCAAACATATGGCTTACAGGTTTTGTCCGCTAGATCCGTATTGATATCCGAAGGAGCGTGATTGTCTTATGTTAAGTCTCTCCTCCCCTCGTTTCGCTCGCTTGATCGCCAGCCCGCTTCCAGTCCTCCTGTTTCTGCTTACCCTTGCCGTTCTCGCATTCATGAATCTTGTCGATGCGCCGCTCACCGTCGTACGCTTCCAATCCTTGACGGGCGGCAACACGCTCCTCGACTTGATGCCGCTTTATTCGCCGGCGGAAGCATCCGCGCTGCTGGATCGATATGGGGAAGAAGGCAGAGCCTACCATGTACGAATTCTGCTCGGCATCGACCTTGCGCTTCCAGCTTTTTACGGATTATCGTCGTCGCTCCTTATGTTCAAATTATTGAAGGCTCCTGCCGGGGAGGCGCATCGCCTGAAGCTGCTCGCGCTCCTGCCGGCCGCCGCGGCCTTGGCCGATTATGCGGAGAACGGCATTCTGCTGACGATTTTAGGCCTGTATCCGCGACTTTCCAACTCGATGCTGCTGGCCGCTTCCAGCCTCACCTTGTTCAAAACCACGCTGCTAACCGTCAGCCTGCTGCTCGTCGCCGCATTGTCGCTCATCCGTCTCTATCGCCGCTTGGTTCCCCGAGCGCCGAAAAAACCGGAACCTTCCCGCATCGAGCGCAGTAGTAAGGGGTAAGGTTAAAAAACGATTGGAGGCCACTCACCTATGAAACTAAAACGACCTCTACTCCTGCTGCTCCTCGTCTTCAGCGTCGTCTTCACCGCCGGATGTTCGGTACTCGATACCGTGAACAGTTCCCTGGATTATGTCAATGAGGCGACGTCCTATGTCAATAACGCCACCGAATTCGCGAACAACCTGCCTACGCTGGCCGAGCAAGCCCTGCTCGATCCGGCCGCGCGCGACAGCCTGCAGCAGTCGTTCGAGACGATGAAGACCGAGATTACGCAATTCAATGAACTAACGGCCCCCGGCTTCGCGGAGGATGTGCATCAGACGCTGGTCGGTTACAACGAAACGCTGCTCACGCAGGTCAACACGTATTTGGAGCAAATCCAAAACAACGTCATCGATCTCGAAGCGCTCCAGCAGTCGCCGATTATTCAGACGCTGGGCAACATCACCGATACGCTTGGACAGCTAAGTCAGTTAGGGCAGTAAATGCGAAAAACCTTCATTCCACCGCAAGGCGGGATGAAGGTTTTTGTTTTGTTCCACATGTCCTGAATATACCTCTGTTAGTAATTTAATTGAAAAACCCTTCCCCAACTTGCCAAACTAACAATTCAATTTTTTCTACTATTTCTGCCTTATCGTTCGTACCGAATGAAACAAGTGGAGATTGCCAATCACGACCTTTGATTAGTTCCAATCCATAATGGCCAGTTGGATCTGCCTCTGGGTACCAACCCACGTCTAACAATATATCGTATTTAGTATGGCATAGCTGTAATAAATCTTCGGTAAAGTTGAACCACCTTTCGTTCATTTCAGCTCCTAATTCCTTAGGATCGAGTTCCAGAAATGAATTGTAGGACACCTCCCAGCATGAAGAAATTCTTAAAGGCTGAAATCTGGGAGGATTCTTTTTTATTTTATTTTCATTTTGTCACCTGCCTCGTGTCATTGCGGCGCCCAATGCCACTACTCGACAGCCGTTAGCGCCTTCTCGCATCCGTCATCGGCTTCTCGATCGCGTACAATTCTTCTTCGAGCGAAGCCACCTTGTCGCGTATGACCGCTCTGGCGTCGCCAAGCGCTTGGTTATAGATGAACGGCGTGAGCTCCTTCAGCATAAAATCGACGAGATTCTCGGCGGCCAGCTGCCCGATCTCCTTATCGAATTCGTCGTAGACGTAAGACTGGACCTTCTCGGCCAACGCGAGCTTTTGTTCCTGCGGCATTTTGAGCGGTTTCATCCTGATTCCTCCTATAGGTTAGTCGTTCGCGATCAAAAAAATAGCGTGCCAAATTGAAATTCAATTCGCACGCCATGTCTTGATGTCCGCCGCCGCCCATGCCGCATGCAGCATTACGGGCGGCGGTCGTTATTTTCTATTCGAATTTCGCCAGGTAGTAGTTCTTCTTGCCGCGCTTGATCACCGCGTATTGGCCGTGCAGTTTATGCGCGTCGCCGATCTGCGCGTCGATGGTCGTCAGCTTCTCGCCGTTAACCGACACCGCGCCGCTCTCGATATCCTGCTTCGCTTGGCGGCGGGACGGGGCCGCGCCGATCTCGATGAGCAGGTCGATGAGACCGCGATCTTCGCCGCCGCTAATGACGGTCGTCGGCATGTCGGATAGCGCTTCGACGAGCTCGGACTCGCTCAGCTTCGTCACGTCGCCGGAGAAGAGCGCCTGCGTGATTTTCTCGGCGCTCTCCACCGCCTCATCGCCGTGCACGATGCGCGTTACCTCGCGGGCCAGCTCGCGCTGCGCCGCGCGTTTCTCCGGATGCGCCGCAAGCTCGGCTTCGAGCGCCTCGATCTGCTCGCGCGTGAGGAACGTGAAGTATTTCAGGAATTTGATCACGTCGCTGTCGTCCGTGTTAATCCAGAACTGGTAGAACTGGTACGCGCTCGTCTTGCTCCGGTCGAGCCAGACCGCGCCGGATTCGGACTTGCCGAATTTCTTACCGTCGCTCTTCGTCACGAGGGGCATCGTTAGGCCGAACGCGTCGCCGCCGCCCATTTTGCCGATCAGGTCAAGACCGGCCGTGATGTTGCCCCATTGATCGCTGCCGCCGAGCTGAAGGGAGCAGTTCTGCTCCTGATGCAGCCTGTGGAAGTCGTATGCCTGCAAAATCATGTAGCTGAACTCCGTGAAGGAGATACCGTTCGCGAGGCGCGAGTCGACCGAATCCTTCGCCAGCATGTAGTTGACGGTGAAATTCTTGCCTACGTCGCGCAGGAACGTAATGACGTCGAGCGGCGCGATCCAGTCGTAGTTGCTGACCAGCTTCGCCGCATTGTCCGTGCTCTCGAAATCGAGGAATCGCGACAGCTGCTTCTTCAGGCTGTCCGTCCAGCTCGCCACCGTGTCCGCTGTATTCAAGGAACGCTCGGAAGAGCGTCCGCTCGGATCGCCGATCAAGCCGGTGCCGCCGCCGACCAGCGCGAGCGAGATGTGGCCCGCCAGCTGGAACCGGCGAAGGGTCAGAATCGGGAGCAGGCTGCCGATGTGCAGACTGTCCGCCGTCGGGTCGAAGCCGCAGTACAGCGTGACGCGCTCGCTCTTCAGCTTCTTGTCCAGGTTCTCGCGGTCCGTGACTTGGTACACCAGTCCGCGGTATTCCAAATCCTCTAATAGATCTTGACTCGTTACGTTCGTTGTCATGTAAACTCCTCCATCTGCATCGTCTATCGAAACAAAAAAGACCCGTCTCTGTCATCGACAGGGACGAGTCATCGCGGTACCACCCTAATTGAACATACGCACGTATGCGCACGTTCCACTCATGCCGGCTAACGGTCGGCGGCCGCCATGTCCTTCTGCCTGCAGGTCAGTTTCGGATCACGGAGCTCCAGGATGTAATTCGCGTTCACGCGCGTACCGGCTTGCACCACCCGCCGGCTCTCTGCGATCGCGTTCGTTCACGCTACTTGTTCCCTTCCAAGCTTCATATTCAAGCTGACACAACTTTACCGAAATTGCCCCCCTTCTGTCAATAGCGGCAAGCCAAAAGGGATCGTAGGTCTCGCGACTCATTTTATCGACACTAAACCGTACTTACTTTATTTTGGTAAGCAAATGTGAGAAGATGAGCGAAGCAACGGTAACCCAATGATATCCAATTCAGTCAGTTCCCAATACGAGGAGGAATCAAACATGTCCCTTCAAGAAAACGCCAAACAAGAAGTATCCGTCGCTCCGTTGTTCGAGCCGTTCGAATCGGCCGGCTTCCAGCTTGCCAACCGGATCGTCATGGCGCCGATGACGCGCGGCTTCTCGCCGAAAGGCGTTCCCGGGCAAGACGTCGCGGACTATTATAGCCGTCGCGCCGCGAACGGCGTCGGCCTGATCGTGACGGAGGGCACGCTGATCAACCATCCGGCCGCGGGCGCCAGCCCGAATTGGCCGAATTTCCACGGCGAAGAGGCGCTCCAAGGGTGGGCGAACGTCGTGCAGGCGGTGCACGACGCCGGCGGCCGGATCATCCCTCAGTTGTGGCATGTCGGGATGGCGCGGCCGGTCGGCAGCGAGCCGAATCCGGAGGCGCCGCCGGTCGGCCCGTCCGGCTTGGACTTGGAAGGCAACCCCGTGAACGAACCGCTCACGGAGGAGGAAATCGGCGCGCTCGTAGCCGCGTTCGCGCAGGCGGCGGCCGACGCGAAGCGCGTCGGCTTCGACGGCATTGAGCTGCACGGCGCGCACGGCTACCTGATCGACCAGTTCTTCTGGGAACGCACCAACCGCCGCGACGACCGCTACGGCGGCGATCTGGTCGGCCGCACTTCGTTCGCGGCCGAAGTCATTCGCGCCTGCCGCGCGGCCGTCGGACCGGACTTCCCGATCGTGCTGCGATTCTCGCAATGGAAGAGCTCGGATTATACCGCCAAGCTGGCAGCCACGCCGGAGGAGCTCGGGCAGTTCCTGGCGCCGCTCGTCGACGCGGGCGTCGACGTCTTCCACTGCTCCACCCGCCGGTTCTGGGAGCCGGAGTTCGAGGGCTCGGACCTGAACCTCGCCGGCTGGACGAAGAAGCTGACGGGCAAGCCGGTCATCTCCGTCGGCTCCGTCGGCCTGGACGGCGACTTCATGGATTACTTCCGCAAAGGCGCAAGCTCGGAGGTTGAACGCATCGACGGCCTGCTCGAACGGCTGGAGGCCGGCGAGTTCGACTTGGTCGCCGTCGGCCGGGCTCTGCTCGCCGATCCGGCCTGGGCGGCGAAAATCCGCGAAGGACGCAACGACGAACTCGTGCCGTTCACGATGGAAGCGACGAAGACGCTGTACTAAACGAAAGTCTCGACGAAATGGCAAACCCCGCCGGTTTTCGCGCGAAGCGCGATACCGGCGGGGTTTGCCATTTTTGCGTTTTCACAGTTCAACGATCATGCCCGACATGAACATCCAGAAATTCACGACGCCATGAAACAAAAATCCTGCCAGCAGCCCTTTCGACCTGAGCGTCAAGCCGCCGAAAAACAGCCCGCCTGCGCCGAGCACGGCGCACATGATCCAAGAGAAACCAAGCGAATAATGATAAGCGCCGAAGCATGCGCTGACGAACAGCAGCGCCGGCTGCTCCCCGACAGCCTCGACGAAGCGGCTGAGCACTAGCCCCCGCCAGATCCATTCCTCGAAAAATGCGTTAAACAACGCGAATAGAAGCGCCATGCCAATAACATAGGCAAGCCCATCCTGCTGCCATTGCTCCGTACGTACAAAGAAAGCCCAAATGAAGCAATTGATCGCGCTCGCGATCAGGACCACCTTCCATATCGGCTGTCCGCCGGAATCGCTCCAAAGGTTAGGGAACACAAAACGCTGCTTCAAGCTGCCGATCCACCGATATATCATCGGCCGGAAGCCGGCGAGCCGAGCCATAACAAGCATCGGGATCACATAACACGCCAGCAGCGCGCGATTTAGAATGACGACCGTCTCCGCGCGCAGGTCCTGCCGCCGGATCCACTCCAAGAGCGCGTCATGCGCCCCAAAGCCTATGACATAGGCGGCGAGCAGCCAGTAGATATAGGCGTGTGGCTTGGGCGAACACAGCGCCAAGAGCGCGGGCAACAGGCCGATCGTCACCTGCCACGCCGGCAAGGGCATCAGTTGTACCGTGATGACCACGGCTAGAAAAACAAGAGCCGGCAGCCAGTAAGAAATCGCTGACGACCGGGGCTCGGGTGGAATGAATAGGTTATGTTTCATGCAGATCCCCCGGTTTGTCCGTGATTCCTCCATCTTAATCCCTGAATATGGAAGCTGTACATTCTTTTCTTGCGCGAACGGGCAAAATCCCTTCCAGCATGCCGGAAGGGATCTATCGTTCAAACTTGTGCATAGCCAAATCGATGCGCTTATTCCGCAGCCTCGCCGTCGTATGCCCGCTGCAGCTCCGCTACGTCGAGCTTGCTCATGCCGAGCATCGCTTGCATGGCGCGCGCCGAACGCGCCGGGTCGCCGCCAAGCAGCTCGCCCAGCCTGCGAGGAATGATCTGCCAGGAGACGCCGAACCGATCCGTCAGCCAGCCGCATCGGCTTGGCTCCCCGCCGCCTTCGAGCAGTTTCTCCCATAGGCGGTCGACCTCCTCCTGCGTCTGGCAATCGACGAAGAGCGAGATCGCCGGCGTGAACGCATACATCGGTCCGCCGTTCAGCGCCATGAACGTCTGGCCTTCCAGCTCGAAGGTAGCCGACATCAGCGAACCCGCCGGCCCCGGCCCATGCTCGCCATACCGGCTCTCGCTCACGATGCGCCCCCCTTCGAAAATCGAAATGTAGTGACGTATGGCTTCTTCCGCATTGTCGTTATACCAAAGGAACGGGGTGATTTTTTGCATGCCGCCTGGCACCTCTCTCGCGATAATTGCCCGCGCGCCGGCGGGGAGACTGCCCCTTAAGCAACGAGCGCCTGCGTACTCCAGCCTCGCCCGCGTCCGCGCAAGCTATACGTCGACTTTACCATAACGGCGCACGGCATGTTTCTTCCCGATTGCGATTCGAGAACGCTACGGCAATCAACCTCCCGCGCATCAATGCTGCGTAGGCTCGCGCACAGACCGGTATTCAAGCGGAGTGACGCCCTCCGTCTCGCGGAACACCCGGGTAAAATGCTTCACGTTATCGAAGCCCGCCTGCTCGCTGATCTCGTACACCTTCAAATTCGTGCCCGCGAGCAGCTCCTTCGCCTTCTGCAGACGCAGCTTGCGCAGGTAGCTGACGAACGTCTCGCCCGTGTAATCCTTGAACGCCTGGCTGAAATACGAGTAATTGAGCGACACGTGATTCGACACCATCGCCATGTTTAGATCGCGCTGGTAATGTTCGTGAATGTAGTTGATCGCCCGCTGCAGATCGCCGCGTTCGTGGTGGACGTGACGCATCCGGCCGACGTAATCGCTGAGCAATTGAAGCAGACTCTCCACGCTGCGGTAATAATCATGGAATTGCTCGAAGCTGTACAGGTCGCCGACCTGCTTGTGCAGCTTCAGAATATCGACCGACTCTTCGCCGTACTGCCTGAAGACGCGGTCGAAAACATGCTCGTTCAGCGCCTGGCTAATGCCTTCGAGGTAGCCGATGTCGTAGCGCATGACATGCCGGATATCGAGCACGTGCTGCAGCAGCCGGTTCATCTCCGCATCCCGGCCGCTGCCGAGCATGTTGGCGATTTTCTGAATGTCCTGCAGCGGAAGCTTCGCCATTACCTCTTTCCCGCCGATATCCGAATAATGCACGACGCCGCTGCCGTTATGCAGCAGGCTGTACTTCAGCGCCCGCGACGCTTGCTCATAGCCGGTCTGGACCGTCTCCATGCCCGTCAGCCGTCCGCTGCGACCGGCGCGGAACCGGTTCTGCGGACGGCTTGGTCCCGCCAGGCGCTCCAGAGGCTCGCTGCGGCCGCAGATCAAGACGAGCTTGCCGTCTTTGTCGTAGAAGCGGAGACTTCGCTCTTCTTCGCCCAACCCGGTCAGCTCCTCGACGCGCGCGATCCATTTGGCCCGGTCGCCCTGCTGCAGCTCCTCCACCGACTTGAGGACGCCGACATAGAAGCCTTCGTCCAACCAGTCCAAGCCGGCTTTGGCCAAGCGCTCGCGGGCGTCCGCCGGATTCGCGTGCCGCTCCATGAACAGCAGGTTCAGCTGCGTCGCCGCCAATTCCGCCTGCATCGCGACCGAGTCGCGCGCAGCAAAGGCGGCCGTCTCCTTCCGCTGACGCTCGGCCTCCATCCGGCGCAGAACGCCGAACAGCTCTTCCCGCACGATCGGTTTGAGCAAATATTCCTTGACCTCGTAGCGGATAGCCGCCTTGGCGTACTGAAAATCGTCATGTCCGCTTAAGATGATGACGTCCGGCCGCTCTTCCCGCGCATGCAGCGCGTCGATCAGCGCGATGCCGTCCATAACCGGCATCCGGATATCCGTAATGACCAGATCGGCGCCCGTCTCGCCGATCCGGGTTAGCGCCTCCTCGCCGTCGGCCGCGAAGCCGAAGTCGTAGCCGCCGGGAAATTCGCGTTCGATCATCGCCTTTAAGCCGGCGCGAATGTTCTTCTCGTCATCCACGATCAATAGCTTGCGCATGGGCGGTCGCACCTCCGGTTAAGATTAGATACGGCAGCGTCAGCGTCACGCGGGTATAACTGCCTTGGACGCTCTCGACCCGAATGCCGTGCGGCTTGCCGTAATTCATGACGATCCGCTGGTCCACGTTGCGCAGGCCGATCCCGCTCCCTTCGCGTTCGCCGCGCGCGGCCGCGCTGCGCAGCTGTCGGTATTCGCCGTCTTCCAGCCGAATCATCAGGTTCACTTCACGCAGCTTGCCCTCCTCGATGCCGTCCCCGTTATCGCTCACCTCGATCGCCAAGCAATCGTTCAACTGGTAAGCTTTGATCGTGATGGCCAGCTTCTCTCGGGAAGCATGACGCGCGCCCATCCCGTGCTTCACCGCGTTCTCGACGACCGGCTGCAGCGACATTTTCAGCACTTCCTGGTCCATATAAGCCGGCGGCACATCGACGTGCAGCTCGAGATGGTTATCGTAACGAATATTCATGATCGCGATGTAGTTCTGAATATGCGTCAGCTCGTCTTTGAGCCGAACATGGTTGCTGGTCCACTGGAGGTTGTAGCGCATCATGCCGCCGAGCGACGTCAGCGAATCGGATATGGCGAACTGGCCTTCGATCTCCGCCATCATTTTCAAATTCTCGAGCGTGTTGTACAGAAAATGGGCGTCGATCTGGTTCTTGAGCGAATTCAGCTCCGCTTCCTTCGTCGCCGCCTGTCGGCCGACCGCCTCGACGATCAGCTCGTTCATTTTCTTGAGCATTTGGCGAAAATGGTAGGCCAGCTCCCCGACCTCGTCCATGCTCGTAATCGCGATGTCGACGTTGAAATTGCCTTTGCGCACCTGCTTCATCGACTCCCGCAAAATCGTCAGCTTCTTCAAGATGAGCGAATGCATGACGTAGGAGCTGATCGACAACAGCACGATGAGGAAGAGCGTCGCGAAAATAATCGTATTCCGATTCTGACTAACCTGCTCCAGCGGCTCCTTGAGCGAGACGACGTTGAGCAGATAGCTGTCCAGCCCCTCCAGTTGACCCGGGATGCACAAGAACGGATGCCCCTTGTACGTGAAGGAGAAGCTGTCCGGGACGTCTGATGAGCGAAGCTGGAACTGGCGCAAAATTTCGCTCAATGGCAGTTCGCCGAAAATCGCCGCCCGCTCGTTCGTGTAGGCGCGCCTTTCCCGGTTGACGACGATCATCTGCGACTGGCTGTCCTGCATGCTGCTGAACGTCTTCGCGAAGAACGTGCTCGCCTCCATCTTCACCTCCAGCACCCCGTTATGCCGGCCATCGTCGTAATCGGTCTCCCGCAATAGAGAGACGTATAGCAGCTCCTGACTGCCGCCCGTGCTGTTGTTGACGATCTCCTTCCGGCTGATGCCGATATCCCACCATACGCGGCCGTCGCGCTCCAACACCTGCCCGTACCACGGCTTATCCATAATTCGACTCTCGTTGAAAATGACCGGATACATCTCCATCACGTTCGGATTCTCGGTGTACACCCGGATGTTCGCGATGCTCGGATTATTGAACAGAAACTGCTGGAAATTCGCGAACGCTTCCATTTTGAAATCGAACAAATCGCCGGTCTCCAATTCTTCCGCCGCGCCGAGATACTCTTGAATCTTGCCGTTCGGGTTAATGGCCAGCTGGGCCGTCCGCTCCATGAGCGCCATATTGCTGGCGATGCCGGACTTCTCGACCTCCAGCATGAATTGGTTCGTGCGTTTCAGATCCTCGATCGTCTTGCGGTACGCGTCGTTGAACAAATACCAGGAGACGAGGATGATCGGGATCAATATAATGCAAATAAACGAGAGAATCAGCTTCAGTTGAATCGACATGCGGCCGATCATCTGCATCGGGCTCAACTTTCCGTTCCGGGCAAGCTTCCCCATCCTGCCAACACCTTCCTTGCCCTTCAGGTAGTAATAGCCCGGAGGCTGCTCGCTGGGAGCAGCTTCCAGGCTGTCTTAAGATTGCCTTGCGCGATGCAGGATGCGCGTATTACTTGTTCAGCGCTTCCAATTTCTTCACGTTCTCTTCGTACATCTTCTGACGGTACGCGTCGACTTTGTCCTGCTTGTTCTTCGTGCGATCCGCGACGTAGTCGTTCCAGATCTCGTCGAACTCCGCATCGGATTTGGCGAGCAGCAGCTTCGGCAGCGCCTTGCCCCACGTGCGACCGTTCTTGGCGTCGGCGATGCCTTCTTCGGACGTCGGCGGCGCGTTCAGATTGTCGTATTCGGACATGCTGATCGACTTGCCGAGCGTCCACTCTTCCATGCTCTTGCCCGGCTCCGCGGACGGCGGCGCCCACTGCAGGTTCATGTTCGTGTCCATGAGCATCCAATACGTGTACGAAGCGCCGTACTTCTGGTCGAATCCGGTGCGGTCTTTGTTCAGCAGGTCGAGCACTTCCGGCTTGAACTGGTCTTTGCCGTCGATCGTGTCGTACGTGACGCCTTTCTCGCCGAGGAACATGTCTCGGTTGCCCTCTTCGCTGATCAAGTAGCTGAGGAACTGGATGGCGCGCTTCTTGTCTTTGACGTCCTTCGAGATGAGCGTGAGCGTCCAGCCGGAGATACCCGGGCCGGAGAGCGTCGGCGCTTCTTTCTTCGAGTTGGCCGGACCGTTCACCGCGATATACACCATGTTCGGGTCTTTCTGATAGAGCGCCGTGTTCTGCGTCGCGAAGTCGGAGCGCTGGTACAGCATCGCGAAGTAACGGCCTTGCGCGATTTTCTCCTCCATCTGCGGACGTTTGTCGATGAAAATATCTTTGGCGAGCAGGCCCATCTCGTTCGCTTGGCGGAACGTCTTCAGCCAGCTGATGTATTCCTGGTCGAGACGGCGGTCATACAGCTTGCCGTCCTTCTGCTGCGGAATCGCCAGGAAGTTCTGCAGGTAACCTTCGAGCGAGTAGTTGCCCGTCTCCGTGAATTCATGCAGGCCGAGCGGAATGAGCGGCTGGCCGTTCACGTCCGGGAATTTCTCCTTCGCGGCTTTCAGCGCGTTCAAGAAGCCTTCCGGCGTGCTCATATCCGGCTTGCCGAGCGCCTCGTACATGTCTTTGCGAACCGCGAACGTCTGGTTCGACGTGAATTTGGAGCCGTATTTCTCGTAATCCGCCGGCGACGAGGACGCGTTCGGATAACCGTACACGTTGCCGTCCGGCTGCGTGTACCATCCCAGTTTAGCAGGATCGGCGACTTTAAAGAAGTACGGATCGTACTCGTCCGCCAATTCATTCAGCGGCAGCACGAGCTTGCCGTTGATCATCTTGCGCACGCCTTCCTCGTACCAGCCGAGCGTGATGAAGTCCGGCAGCTTGCCCGAGGCGATCATCGTGTTCAGCTTCTCGTTCTCGTTGCCCGCCGGCACGATGAAGTTGATGTCGACGCCCGTCTTCTTCGTGATGTAGTCGGCCGTCGCGTCTCCGCCCCATTTCTTGTTGAACCAGGAGAAGTTCATGTACCAATCGAAGGTGATCGGTTCGGTGTTGCCCTGCCAGCCCGGCGTGTCCGCGCTCGGCTTCTGTTCCTCCGCCGGCGCCGCGTTGTTACCGCCTTCCGCCGTGTTCGACGGCGCAGCCCCGTTGTTCGTCTTGGCGCCGCCGTTGTTGCTGCCGCCGTTGTTGCCGCCGGAACAAGCCGCCAGCGAGAACGCCATCGAACAGACGACGGTGAGCGCCGTAAGGGATGTCATCATTTTGCGCGCTTTGCTCATCTACACTAACCCCTTTTCTATGCATGAGTGGAATGAAATCTATTAGCAACCCCCGCCGGTTAAGGCGGAGTTGGTAACCGCAATCGCGCCCTAGCCTTTGATCGAACCGATCATGAAGCCTTTGACGAAATACTTCTGCAGGAACGGATAGACAACGACGATCGGCGCCGTCGTCACGACCATCGTGGCGAGCTTGAGCGATTGGCTCGTGACGCTAACGGATACGCCGCTCGGCATGGCCGCGAGCATCTGGTTCGAGCTCGATTGGGCCACGACCCGGTACAGGTAGGTCTGGATCGGCTGCAAATTCTGATCGTTCATGTAGATCATGCCGGTGAAGTAATCGTTCCATTGATAGACGCCATGGAACAGGGCGATCGTCGCGACGACCGGCAGCGAGACGAACAGGATGACTTTGTAGAAAATCTTGAAGTCGTTCGCGCCGTCGATCTTCGCCGCCTCCTCCAGTCCTTGCGGGATTTCTCGGAAGAACGACAGGAAGATGATGAGGTCGAAGAAGCTGAATGCCGCGGGAATTATGTACACAAGGAAATTATCCAGCAAATGCAGGTCGCGGATGAGCAGATAGTACGGAATCAGCCCGCCGCCGAAGAACATCGTGATCGTGCCGATCAGCATGTACAGCTTGCGGCCGACCAGCTCCTTGCGGGAGAAGGCGTAGGCGACCATCGCCGTGAAAAACACGTGCACCGGGACGCCGATCAGCGTCTTGGCGATCGTAATGCCCATCGCCGTCATGATGCCTTCGCTGCGGAACACCGCATTGAAACTCGATAAACTAAACTCTCTGGGCCACCAATAGATGCCGCCGCGCATCGCGTCCTCTCCGTCGTTGAAGGCATTGATGACGACATACCAGATCGGATAGAGCATGAGGAAACATATGAGCAGCATAATGATGGCGTTAACGATTTCGAACACCGTCTCGGAGACGGTTTGCCGCTTGAAGGATAACATGGGCTGCACCGCCTTTGACTAGAATAAGGACGTATCGCTCAGCCGCTTCGTCACCCGGTTGGCGGCGAGCAGCAGGACAAGCGCGATTAGCGATTTGATGAGACCGACGGCCGTCGCGTACGAATACCGTCCCGAAGCCAAACCGGTCTGGTACACATAGACGTCGATGACGTTGCTGGACGTTTCGTTCAGCGCGTTGCGCAGGACGAGAATTTGATCGAAGTTGGAATTGAGAATGCCGCTGATCGCCAGGATGAACAGAATCGAGATCGTCCCTTTGATCGAAGGAAGCGTAATATTCCAGATCTTCTGGAATCGTCCGGCGCCGTCGATCGTCGCCGCTTCATATAGTTCGGGCGAGACGCTCGATATGGCGGCCAGATAGATGATCGCGGACCATCCGAGCTCCTTCCAGATGTCGGAGGAGACGACGATGGACCAGAAGTATTGCGGTTCCGCCAAATACATGATCGGCTCGTCGATCCACCCGAGCGCAAGCAGCAGCTTGTTGATGATCCCGACGTCGGCGAGGAACGTCGCCATGATGCCGCCCAGAATAACCCAGGACAAGAAGTGCGGCAAATACGAGATCGTCTGCACCCACCGTTTGAAAATCGCCGAGCGAAGCTCGTTCAGCAGCAGGGCGAAAATAATCGGCAGCGGAAACCCGATCAGTAACTTGAACAAGCTCATGCCGAGCGTATTCTTGATGACGTACGGCAGGCTGTCGTCCTCGAGAAAGGCCTTGAAATGCTCCAAGCCAACCCACGGCGCTTCGGAGATCGAATAAATAATGTCGTATTCCTTGAACGCGATGATAATCCCGTACATCGGGATGTAATTGAACACGAGCATCCACGCTACGCCGAGCAAAGCCATCACTTGCAGGTAGCGCTGCCCGTAAATTTTGCGCCATATGCTAGTCGTTCTCGCCTTTCCTGCGGTATTGCTCTCCAACTCCGCGCCGGTTCGCGCCTTTGCGCCCATCGGCAGCACCTTCCTCTCTCTCTATCATGTAAGCCCTTTCTGTGTTCTCATTGTAGAATGCGGCACCCGACAATAATAGGCTTGCGATTTTGGTTATGGTGACATTTTTTTAGGTGAAGGAAAAACGGATTGCAAATCGCAAACGAGGACCACGAGCAGCTTTTTTCTTGAAGCTTTAAAGCTTTTTTAGCTAATTCTCTTGGAATCGACAGTTTTCTACTATCCATGCTGACCGGAGTACTATTTTTAAACCTCATAATCGCATCTATAATTGTTATTATCTGGTTACCCACTGCATCCAGCGACTTTTTTAATTTAAGGGAGGTCAATTTCGTGAAGCTCGCAAGTCCCCGCATCCCCCGCCGCCTACTTTTCACCCTGTTCTTTCTACTGGGAATACTAGGTCTCGCCACTTCGGCGAACGCCCAAGCCGTGACGAAAACCCCAGTGGCAACAGTCCCAGGCACGATCCAGGAATGGGACGACACCCGTATTCTCTATTCAAACGGAAGCAGCTGGTTCATTCACGACCGCAGCACACTTCAGGAGACCTCTGTCCCCGCTGCCGGCATCTCCAAGATTCACTTATTTCCAGGTGGCCTTGTCTATAAAGCCGGCAATGAGCTGTATACGTGGGACGGTCAAGTGGAGCCGCAACTATTTGCTGTCAGCCTAGAGCAAACCTTTACGGTTGCCGGCAGCTACGCGGTTTATACCACGAAGGACGCGGAAAACGGGCAGTATCATGTTTGGCTGGCGAACTTGCCCGCGAACAGCACCAAGGATATTACCGCGGAGACGGGGATCTACTCCCGCGTGGACTACGCTATTCTAACTAGCAACGGCCATGTCACGTACCGGGATGAAGCCGATTATTATACCCAGTATTATAACGGCCGCTCCGTGCGGACGAATCTCCATGGAGGCGATCGCTATTCACCTAACGCCATTGATGGCCAACGAATGCTTGACATGGAACGCGAACATACATCGGACATTTATTGGGCTATGTTTGCCTATGAGGAAGGCCAAGCCAATAAGGTGGGCTACATGCGCGAATATTTTGATTTTGACCTTAATAACGGGTGGATGGCGCTAAGAACCGACTGGGATGTTCGGCGCTTCGATCTCACTTCTCCTACCGGCGTCGTAATCCCGATTAAACAGCAGATGGGCAGTATCGTTTCGTTTAACTATTTAAGCGAAAACGGAGACCTCGTATACTCCGGCAATATAGACCCCTTCACCGACGGCTACTTCTACACGAACCCGAAGCTGAATGGGGATTCGATCCGGCTCAAAGATCTAAACGGCCTGTTGCCTTTCAAGTCGGGAAGCGACGGCAAGCTTTACCGGGCGGAAGGCAGCACCATATATGAATTGAGTCTCATCGAGTTCCATCCCGTTAGCGGCGTCACCATAGATAAGGACAAGCTGGAGTTTCATTCGTTGAATGAAACCGCGCAATTGAAGGCGATTCTGCAGCCTGTGGAAGCAACAGAATACGAGAGTATGGGCTGGTACTCCTCCAATCCCGCAGTCGCCGAAGTAGAAGAATGGAGCGGCAAAGTCACGGCAATCGCGCCAGGTACGGCAACGATAACAGTCGTCGTATGGAGGAATTATTACAAGTATTACGAAGCAAGCATCGTCGTCACCGTCCACGAAGCGCCGCAAGGCAAGCTCCAGTTCGATCCGCAATCGCAGGTGAAATGGGTGAATGAGAATGCCGGTACGGTGACCGTGGAGGTGTATCGGGTAGGCGGTTCCGGAGGAAAGCTGATGGTGAACTACAGCACGGCAGCGGACACGGCTGCTAAGCAAAGCGACTTTATCCCGGCAAGCGGCACGCTGACGTTCGCGAATGGCGAGACGAAGAAGACGATCCTTATTCAAGTCGTTGACGATGCAGTAAAGGAAACGACGGAGTCGTTCCTCCTTAAGCTCGACGGCCCTGTCGAAGTGTTGAACACCGTGGAAAACAACCGGACTTATATCATGATTCGGGACAACGACTAGTCACTTTTTAATTCAACAGGCATCAAAAATCCCCCGCCTCAACACTGTCCCTAGCAGTAATGAGAGCGGGGGTATTGGTTTTATTAGCTGAAATTCGCATACACCAGGAATCCGCCGATCGGCAGCACCCACAGCAGCGGAATGCCGTTCCACAAGAGCGCGGCCCGATACTTTCTGCGGATGAATGACACCCAGCTCATAATAAGTCCGGCAAGCAGGCCGACCGGGTACGCGATAATGAGCAGGAACATCGCCCACACGCCAAGGTGGTTCTCCGATCCCGGCGAATCGAACATCATCACCGACGCGATCGAGACGAAAATCCAGACAAGAATGAACAGCACATAAATGATTTGCGGAATGATTAGGCCCGCCAATACCTTTTTCTTCGACATATCCCCATATCCTCTCTTCAGCCGATACGGCCTCTAAGAGCTATCTTACGATCGGACGAGGAAAGCTGTAAAGTTGTTTTCGACAAATTTCTACCTGATCGCACGAGGCTTCCAGATCGATCCAGAGCAAAAGCATATTGAGCCGGATCAGGCCTTGAAAGCCCGTCTGCGCGCGTCTCTTCGCTACGTCGGAAAAACTTTTATAAATATATTTCGATTGCCTGTTTATTCTCCTGTTACCGGGGGTAATAAGAATCAACGACCCCCCATTCATATAAACACTTGGACCCGCATTCGTGCGGGTCGCTTTTTTTTGTCTCGGAACGAGGCGCGAAGGCCAACGGACTCTATTCGCTCTATACCGCCTCCGCGTTCGGAAGATCATCCTCGAACGATTGCCAATCGAGCGCCATCTCCTCTTCCGTCAGCAGGCACGCATCCAAGCTGTCCGTCAGCCGCTGCCGGTCCAATTCGATCCCGATGAAGACGACTTTGTTGATCCGGTCGCCATGGCGCGGGTGCCAGACTTCGCGCAGCTCCGGCTCCTCGCTCAAGATCTCGTTCTTCTCGGCTTCCGGCAGCGCCGCCACCCAGTATCCCGAAGGACCGAATTGAATGGACGGCCCCGCCTGGCTAATCGATTGTCCGAAATCGTTCCGCGTCGCGAGCCACATGATGCCTTTCGCCCGCACGACCTCCTCCGGCCACGACGACATCCAATCCATCAGACGCGACGGATGAAAGGGCCTTACGCGCTCATAGACGAAGGAGCCGATGCCGTACTCTTCCGTCTCCGGGGTATGCGACGGCTTGTCCAGCTCGCGCTGCCAGCCCGCCGAAGCGCTCGCGGTCTCGAAATCGAACAGGCTCGTGCCCATAATATCGGATGGATTCACCTTGCCGCTCTCCGCGCGGATCAGCCTCGCCCTCGGTTGCAGCTTCCGCAGCACGCCTTCCAAATGCGCGAGTTCGGCTTCGCCGACGAGATCGCATTTGTTCAGCACCAGCACGTCGCAAAATTCGATTTGGTCGATCAGCAGATCCACTACCTCGCGCGTATCATGCTCATGCGCTTCTTGACTGCGGTCCATGAGCGTCTCGCCCGACGCGAAATCGTGCCAGAAGCGGTAGGCATCGACGACGGTTACCATCGTGTCGAGCCTGCATACGGCGCTCAAATCAATGCCGAGCTCTTCGTCCACATACGTGAAGGTCTGGGCGACGGGGACCGGCTCGCCGACGCCGGTCGATTCGATCAAGATGTAATCGAACCTTCCTTCCATCGCAAGCCGCTGCGTCTCGCGCAGCAAATCCTCGCGCAGCGTGCAGCAGATGCAGCCATTGGACATCTCCACGAGCGTCTCGGTCGTGCGCGACAGTCCGCCGCCGTCGCGGATCAGCTCGGCGTCGATGTTCACTTCGCTCAAATCGTTGACGATGACCGCGACGCGCAGTCCCTGCCGATTGTTCAGCACATGGTTCAAGATCGTCGTCTTCCCCGCGCCGAGATAGCCGCTCAATACCGTGACCGGAATCGGCTTCGTATGCGGCGCATGATCCTTTATTTTTTCCATTTGGTGTTCGGATTCTAATGTACGCATCTATCGGCAGCCTCCATTATGTAATTTTTACGATCAAACAACATGCAATAAAAAACTCTCCTGGGATTCTGGGAACCGGCCCCCGCTTGAAACCTATCTCATCATCCACCTTTACGACTTGCTCATGATCCAACGCGCAAACACGAATCACATACGACCTGTTCATGTCCATAATTGACCAGCTTACAACGGTTTGTTTAATTCGTAATTTTTACTTATAGAATCCTAGCACACAACCAAGCAGGTAGTCAAATGTAATTATTACTATTCAATATCCCGCATTCGTGTATAACCATTCAACTATATTGTATTTTTATTCATACAGACGTATAATAATTCAAAATATGTAAAGGAGGTTATCCGATGGATATGACGTTTATCGAAGAGCTGTCGCTGAACAATTGGCCGGCTCTCTCCACCGTGCTCTATGACGGTTGGGTGCTTCGCTTTGCCGAGGGCTACACCAAACGCGCCAACTCGGTCAGTCCGATCTATGGCGGGAAGCGCGACTTGGCGCCGAAGATCGACGCCTGCGAGCGGATTTACCGGGAGAACGGGCTGCGCCCCGTCTTCAAACTGACTGCATCCGCGCCGGACGGGTTGGATCGCCTGTTGTCGGATCGCGGCTATGAGCAGGTGGATATGACCAGCGTGCAAACATTGGAGCTTATTCGTCTCCGAGAACCGATGCCCGCCGAATGCCGCATCGAGACGCACCCATCCGACAGCTGGGTCGCGGACTTCTGCAGACTGACCGGCACGTCCGCTCATCACCAAGCTATTATGACCCGCATGCTCGGTAAGATTAGAACGGGAACGGGCTTCATCACGTTCCATGCGGAAGGAAAAGCGGTTGCTTGCGGCTTCGGCGTCATCGAGCGAGGCTATATCGGCCTCTACGATATCGTAACCGACCCGGCCTATCGGAACCGGGGATTCGCCGAGCAGATGATCCTTCATCTGCTGCATTGGGGCAAGAAGGAAGGCGCACGCTTCGGCTATTTGGCGGTCGTGCTGAATAATGCGCCCGCGCTACGTCTGTATGCGAAGCTTGGTTACCGGGAGGCATACCGATACTGGTATCGCTGCGCCTCCCGCTAACGTTCTCGCTATTGCACGCTGCGAACAGCCGTACGATCCGAACAAATTCCGTTTCTCGTTACGCGTTAAAATGAGCCGGGAACTGCTGGATGATGCCTGTTGTCATCATATCGGCCATCTCGAGCGCCTGCGTCTCGATCCTGTCGCCAAGCGCGACGTTCTCCTCATAATTCTTCATCAGCCGGGTGGAGACTTCGCTTGTTAACAGCCTCAGGTGCTCGTGCATCATCTTCTGCCATTCCGCTTGCGACCAGTACGGATTGATGCGGCTCAGGAACAGCGCGATATCGTCCGCATTCTCGTACCAGCGCTTCTGCGCATTCTCAGCCGCCGCCGTATTGCCAGCTTGGAGCGCCTTCACCAGCTCAGCCGCTATCGTCAGATGATCCCTGAGCAGTCCGGCGAATCCCGAAGCGATCGCAGGACCGTACAGCAGCTCAAGCGCCGCGCCGAAATCATCGGCATTGCGCAGCAGTCTCGCGGTTGTGGCGCTCTCGTCCGGTAGACGGTCGATAATGCTATTCACGGTCAGTCGGGTCCAATTTACGTGCTGCTCCCATAACGCTCTCAACTTCCGATCCAGCTCCACTTGCGAAGGCGTCCATGCCATAGGCGGTTGAACTCTGAAATTATAATAAGGATAGGCTTGATAATATCCGTACATGCGCGTCGTTAGCTCCTTTTGCCAATATTCTGCTACAGTATATAGGCAAGAGTTCGCGTCCGTGTTTGGCCCATGCAAAAAACAAAAAAGAGGAGCCTTGGCTCCCCCTTGGGTCTATCCTTATTTCGTGTCCGTCAACCTCGACAAAAACATCCTCGTCCGCTCGTTCGCCGGTCGCTTCAGTACTTGATCCGGCGATCCCGATTCCACGATCAAACCGTTGTCCATGAATACGACCTGATCGGCGACCTCGCCCGCGAATTTCATCTCGTGCGTGACGACCGCCATCGTCATCCCTTCCGCCGCCAGCTCGCGTATAACCTTCAGCACCTCGCCGACCAGCTCCGGATCGAGCGCCGATGTCGGCTCGTCGAACAATAGCAGCTCCGGATCCATGGCCACCGCCCGCGCGATGCCGACGCGCTGCTGCTGGCCGCCGGAGAGCTGGTGGGGATAAGCGTCCGCCTTGTCCGCAAGTCCCACTTTGCGCAGCAGCTCGATGGCGCGAAGCTTGGCCACCTCCACCGGTTTGCGCTGCACGATGACCGGTCCTTCGATAATATTCTCCAGCACGGTGCGGTGCGGGAACAGATTATAGCTTTGGAACACCATGCCGGTCCGCTTCCGGATCTCCAATACCGCGTTCTTCGCCGACTTGCGGCCGCCCGCGAAATCCAACGACACGCCTCCGAGGCTAAGCTGCCCGTCCGTCGGCGTCTCGAGCAGGTTCATGCAGCGCAGCAAGGTCGATTTGCCCGAACCGGAAGGGCCGATGATGACGAGCACTTTCCCTTTGTTCAGCGTCAGATCGATGCCCTTCAGCACTTCGTGGCGTCCGAACGCCTTCTTCACATTCGTCATTTGCAGTATCATAGTCTACCTCTATCTGGCCGAGTAACGGTCGAACCGCCGCTCCAGCCTCGCTTGCAAGAATGAAAGCACCGTGCTGAACATCAGATAGATGAGCGCGGCCTCCGTGTAGAGCAAGAGCGGCTCGTAATAAGTCGCCGTAAATTGCTGCGCTTTGCCGAACAGCTCCGTAAGCGCGATGCTTGCCGCCAAGGACGTATCTTTGACGAGACTGATGAACGAATTGGACAGCGGCGGGACGGCGACGCGAGCCGCCTGCGGCAGCACGATCCGGCGCAGCGCCTGCATGCGCGTCATGCCAAGCGAGAAGCCCGCTTCCCATTGCCCCTTATGCACCGACAGAATCGCGGCGCGAATCACTTCCGAATTGTAGGCGCCGACGTTCAGCGTGAAGCCGATGACCGCCGCCGGGAATGGATCGATAATGATGCCGACATGGGCTAGCCCAAAGAAAATGATGAACAACTGCACGAGCAGCGGCGTTCCCCGGAAAATCCACACGTAGAAGCGCGCAATGCCGGATAAAACCCGGATATCGGACAGCCTCGCCAGCGCGGTCAGCAGGGCGACGATCAATCCGAGCGCGAACGAAATCAGCGTAAGCGGAATCGTAAAAAGGACCCCTGCTTTCAGCAGGGGCAGGAACGAATCCACGAAGATGTTCCACAGTCTGGTCGATTGATCACTCATATCGAACGCCTGTTATTTGGAGACGTCGGCGCCGAAATATTTCTCGGAGATGGACAAGTACGTGCCGTCGTCCTTCATCGCCTTCAGCGCTTCGTTGACCGCTTGCACGAGCTCGGTGTTGCCTTTGTTGAACAGGAACGCGCTTTGCGAAGCGTCCTCCGTCTCCGCCACGATTTTGATCGGGGCGTTCGGCTTCTGCTTCTTAAAGTCCAGGAACGACAGACCGTCGTTGATCGTCGCGTCGATCCGCTTGGAGATGAGCATCTCGATCGCTTGGTTGAACCCGTCGACCTGCACGATTTCCGCGCCGTTGTCTTTGGCGATCTGCGTCAGGTTGCTCGTAAGCGACTGGCCGGATTTCTTGCCTTTCAGATCGGGGAGCGCCTTGATGTCGGCGTTGTCTTCATGGACGATCAGCACCGCCTTTGAGACGATGTACGGATCGGAGAAGTCGTATTTCGCCAGGCGATCTTCGTTAATGGACACTTGGTTCGCGATTACGTCGAAGCGCTTGGCATCGATGCCCGCGAACATGCCGTCCCACTTGGTTTCGACGAATTCCGCTTCCACGCCGAGACGCTTGGCCACTTCGCGCGCAAGCTCGACGTCGAAGCCCGTCAGATCGCCGTTGTTGTCATGGAACGTGAACGGCGCGTACGTGCCTTCCGTGCCGAAACGAATTTTGCCTTCCTTCTTGATCGTATCGAGCAGCGTCGCCTCCGCGCTCTCGCCGCCGTTATTCGCCGTGCCGGCCGTCGTACCGTTGCCAGTCCCGGAATTATTGGACTCGTTCTTCGCGCCGCAAGCGGCAAGCGCCATCGTCAAGACGACCGCCAGCATCAGCAGCACGTAATTGCGTTTCTTCATCATGCGATTCTCTCCTTCTGTCTACGGGTGTTACCCCTCTATCCCTACTAGATTAATAAGATATCGAACATCGTAACATCTATTAGTATATGCCGTCAACTCGGTAGATTCAACTTGAGTTACGAGTTGCAACCGTTAAATTCTGTGATAGTATTCCATATTCGCATAACCATATACGAATATCTGGAAATTTATTGTATTACGCCAACAAAAACAAGACCGAAACCATAACGGTTCCGGTCTTCTCTTCACCTTCGAATGAAACCTTTGAAACCTCGAGAATCACGGCTTGCGTGCCGCAAACGTCACGCAGTCGGATGCCAGCTCGACCTGCCGACCGTCTCGGTCGATCGGGAATACAAGCTGTTTGCTGTCGTCCGACAGTACCTCCCAGCCCGCATAAGCACCGGTTAGAAGTTCGCGCAGCCGCTCCTTCGTCAAATTCAGTTCGAACATCGGCGCGAGCCGCTCCCCGGTGCCGACCGCCGTTTCCTTGATCGACGCATTGACGAGAAGCACGTTGATGCCGCCCGACTTCGTGCCGACCGCCATCTCCGCCAATTTACGAGTTAGCGCTTCTTCGGACGGAAGATGTTCAAGCGAAGATACCGCGATGATATAGTCGTAGGCTCCCTCCTCGATCCGATAGGACTCGATGTCGCACCGCACGCCGCGAACCCATCGCTCGACGCCGTATTCCCGGCTGTACTCCCCCAGTTTGGCTACCGCGGATTCCAGCAAATCGACGCCCGTGACCAGACCTCCGCCCTCGCCGATTCGCCGCGCGATCGGTATGCTGTGCCGGCCGGGACCGCAGCCCAGGTCCAGCACCTGCAAACCATCGCGCGGGAGCAGCTCATCGATGTGCTCCATGACGGCGCCGACAGGCTTGCTCATCCATGATCCCGGTTCGAACAGCCGATGCGCATTGAACAATTCGTCGTGATATTGCTTCTCCGCTTGCCTGATTCGCTCCATCCGTTCCACTCGCATCAGCCCCCTTCATTCCCTTTATTGTACAATCTCGCTTATCCGCCGGACAAGAAGGTTGGGAACGATTGGCGCTTCTGGAATATCGCCGGGCAATTATGAGAAACCTTTGTATCATTGACCCGATGCCGAAAGGAGAACAAGACGTGCCCCCCACGACCGCCAGACGCCCGCGAGCGCACTTATCTCCCTTCACGACCAACCAGCTTCACCTGCGCAATCCGTGGGTCGTGGCTTTCTTCGCTTTCTCTTATCCCGGCTTCGGCAATTTGCTGCTGCAGCGGTATACGAAGGCGTTCATCCTTATACTCTGGGAAATCTTCATCAACAACAAGGCACGCGTGAACACCGGCATTATGTATTCGCTGCAAGGGAAGTTCGAATTGGCCAAGCAATCGCTGGACCAAAATTGGCTGATCGCGTATCTCGGCATCTATGTGTACGCGATCTGGGATGCGTACCGCTCCACCGTCGACATCAACAAACTCTACCTGCTCGCCGACCGCGAAGACGCGCCCATGATCGCGACGCGAATCGGTCCTTGGGACATGAACTATCTGGACAAGCGCAAGCCTTGGGTCGCGCTCGCCTGGTCGGCCATCATGCCGGGACTCGGCCACCTGTATGTCCACAAGGTCATCTCCGGCTTGTTTTTCTTCGGTTACACGACCGCGGTCATTTATTTCTCCCATCTGCTTCCGGCCATACATCTTAGCTTGACCGGACACACGGAGGAGGCTACGAGAATGATCGACATGCAGTGGCTCATGTATCTGCCGTCCATCTATTGCTTTATTTTCTACGATGCATACGTCTCCTCTGTCGAGCAGAACAAGCTGTTCGAGAAGGAGCAGTCCTACTATCTTCGCAACCATTTTCAATCGGCCGCTTTCAAAATGCCGTTCAAATGAGGTGCCCATCCGATGTATATTATCGCAACCTTCGAGCAATCCATCTTCCTGGAGCTGGCGCTCTCCGCGCTTACGCAAAAAGGGCTGACGAATGAGCAAATCTTAGCCGTACCGCTGGATAAACGGACGGAGCCGCGCAAGCTATTCGATACGATCCACAGCGCGGACGGCTTCAGCACGATGGACGCGGCCGCCATCCTCGGCACCTGCCTCATGCTGCTTGGCGCGATTTATGGTTACGAGCTGGCCTGGGGCCCAATCTGGTGGGGCTTGATCGGGCTCTTGTCGGGCGCGGGGGTCGGGTTCGGGCTTAAAATGCTCCTTCTGCGCAAAACGAAAAACGGCGCGAGAGCGATCACGAGCGAGGTCGTGCTCATGATCCGGTGCGAGGAGCGCGACAGGGAAACAATCGTGGAACTGCTGTGGAACAACACCGCGCTGGGCGTATCGGCGATTAAACATCTAAGCTAAGACATGAACTAGCAGCGAGATTATCGGATCGTCTCCCCCGTATAGTGCCGCCGCTCGGCCGCCGCCGCTTCGATCCAGGCCAGGAGGCCCGCCCGGCTTATATAGAGATCGCTATTAATATTGAAGTAGGGCAGCTTCATCCGCTCGTCTCCCGGATCGCGCTCCTCCGAGCTGATAATCAGCTTGACCTGCGCCTCGGTCATATTCAGCGCCGCCGCCGCTTCGCCGAGCGTCATCACCGCCTTCTCCCCGCCGGTCGTCTGCACGAGCGGGGATTCCCCCGTTCTGAGCACGAAGCATCCGACGATAAACGATAAGCCGACGATGAAGCTGGCCGCGACCAGCGTAAACCGACTCGAAAACATAGCATTCTCCTTTCCCGTCAACCGACGACTCTACTTAAACGAGATAGAAAGGAAAAATGTTACATTCGCTTGAAAAAGTGTGGGCAAACGCGAATAGCCCGATAACTCGATTGCGAGCCTCCGGGCTATTCGCCGCGCCGCGCCGAAGTTCACTTCGCGCTCAGAGCCTTCGCCCAATACAACAGCCGATCGGCCGTCCGGTCGAGCCCGCCCGGTTCGACCGGCGCTCTCACCAAGCGCAGCCCCCTGTCATCCGGCCCGTAACCCCGATTGGCATACATCCGCTGCGCCGGTACGTAACTCGCATCTAATCCGACGCCAAGACCGATCGGCGCATACCTGCGCGATGCGATCGCTTCCAGCTCGTCGAGCAGCCGGCCGCCGACTCCGCGGCGACGGAACTCCGGCAAGACGTTCAGATCGTTCACTTCCGCAATGCCCGCTTCCCGGAACAGCGCATAGCCGGACGCCTTCAACACATGTCCGCATCCGGCAATCGCACCGTCCGCTTCTGCCAACACGGTGATCCGCGTGCCG
Source organism: Paenibacillus methanolicus (assembly GCF_008124765.1). GTDB lineage: Bacteria > Bacillota > Bacilli > Paenibacillales > Paenibacillaceae > Paenibacillus_Z > Paenibacillus_Z methanolicus. The sequence goes on from NZ_VNHS01000006.1 coordinate 297,471, forward strand.
CCTCGATTGGCTTCGAAGCAATCGGCGTAATAGCCGATCGGCCGATCGAGGCCGCCTTTCGCGAACGCCTCCCGCCAGAGCGCCGTCTCCTGCAGCGTTTGCAGCGTATAGATTCTCAACGCCATCCGCAATTGCCCCCCTTACGTGAGTTCGTCCTCCCAGAGCATATGCGGCTGGCGCCGTCAGCTTGCCTGCCAAGCGGAGAATCGCACGCGCGCGTCGCGCGACAATCTCGTATGCGGCGCTTAGACGTGCGGCAAAGTCAGCTGCCAAGAGACCCCGAAACGGTCGACGAACCAGCCGAATTTCTTGCTGAAGCCGTAATCGCCAAGCGGCATCAAATCGTGACCGCCTTCCGACAAGCCGGCGTACAGCTTGTCCAGCTCCTCCTCCGTATCGCAGTCGACGAAGAGCGAGAAGGAGGGCGTAAACGTGAACTCATGCTTCATGCTGCTGTCGATGCACAAGATTTCCTGGCCTTTCAGCGAGAAGGATGCTTGCATGACGCTTCCCTCCGCGCCCGCTTCGTTCGGTCCGTACCGGACGATGCGCTTGATTTCGCTGCCTTCGACGAGCGAGACATAACAATTCATCGCTTCCTCCGCCTGGCCTTGAAACATCAGAAACGGCGTGACTTTGCTCAACCTGTTCCACTCCTTGTCCGTTGTCGGTCGGATCATGTCCTGCCAATAGATCCCGCCCATAGTATACCAGACTGAAAGAAGCTAGATAGGGACCAACCGACCGTCCTTCATATAGAGCACGCGATCGCAAAATGACAGGACGCGATCGTCATGCGTGACCATGACGGCGCTTTTGCGTTCCGCCTTCGTCCGCTCGGCGATCATCCCCACGACGTCTCTGCCGCGCGACGCATCTAGACTTGCCGTCGGCTCGTCCGCGAAGAGCACGGCCGGGTCGTTCATCCACGCCCGCGCGATCGCAACGCGCTGCCGTTCCCCGCCGGATAGCTTCGATGGATAGGCATTCGCTCTATGCGACAGCCCGAGCTGCTCCAACAGCGCCGACGCCCGGCGACGCGCCTGCCCCTTCTCCATACCTGCCAATTTGGCCACGAGCATCAGCTGCTCACGAACGTATAAGTAAGGAATTAAATTCGCGCTCTGAAAAACAAACCCGATCTTGTTCAGCCGCAGGTCGGCCAGTTCGAGCGGACTCTTCCCCGCGAACGATTCGCCGTCTATCAGCACCTCGCCGCCCGTCGGCGCGAGCAGCGCGCCCCCAATGGACAGGAACGTGCTCTTGCCCGAACCCGAAGGTCCCATGACGGCGACCAGCTCGCCCGCGCCAACCTCGAGCGATAGATCGTCCAACACCTGAAGGACCGTCCCGCCGTCCGCAAAGGAGTGCGTAACGCCTCTCATGGCAAATCCAGATCGCATGCTCATCCCGCAGCCCTCCCGATCGCGTCCAGCGCGTTCGTCCGCGCGACTTGCGCGACGGACAGCAGCGAGCCGGCCGCGGACATGCCAAGGAATAGCGCGCAGGTCAGCAGCAGCGTGTCCGTCTCCAGCCGGAACGGCAGGCTCGCGGGAAGCGCCGTTTGCGCCAACAGAATCAGCAAGCTGCTTGCCGCCAGGCTCCCGGTCGAGAGCAGCAGCACCTGGCCGATCACGCTGCCGGCGAGATAAGACGTGCGCGTCCCGATCGCTTTCAGAATGCCGAACTGGCCCGCCTTCTGCAGCGTGATGACATAGAAGAAGACCGCCAGCACGAAAGCCGAAATAACAAACAAGAAGACGATCATCATGAGCAGCGAGCCCTGCTCCTCCTTGTAGCCCGGAATCGCCGAGACCGCATCCGCCTTTGTAATGATCTCCGCCTCCGGCAGCGCCTCCCGAAGCGCCTCTAGCCGGTCGCCGCTCGCTTGGACCGCGATCGCGTTGTACGAGGCGTCCGCCGAAGGACCGGCCGCAAGCTCCGTTCGCGCCTGCATGGCCGACCAATCGTCCAGACTGATGAACACGGCCGGCGCGTGGCTGAACGATTCGTCGTCCACGAAGCCCGCGATCGTCAGCCGTATGCCGGTCGCGACGTCCACGATTACCCCGCCGACCTGCGCCCCTGACTCCGCCAACTTGCGGTCCGCTAGGATCGTCATGACCGCACCGCCTGTGATCGTGCGGCCTGCCGCCACGCTCGGCGACAGCCAGCCGTTCATATCGACGGCCAGCAGCGCCGCGTCGAGCTTTCCGGACGAGCCTTCAACCATGACCGCGGACATCCGCATCCCCAGCGGGGTCGCCTGCGCGTCGCCGACCGCCTCCCGCGCGGCCGCCAGCTCCTTGTTTCCGACCGCGGACCTCGCCAGCCGATGCTCCGATTGCTCCTGCAGGACGAAATGCGTGGCTGCCATATTTTGGATCGAAGCCGCGTTGTCATACGCCAGCCCGCGCGCCAGTCCTGTCACGAACAGCACCAGGAACGACACCAGCAGCATGATCAGGGCGATCAGCGCGTATCTCGCCTTCGCATGCCGAATTTCTCTTAACGCCAAAAACATGTTCGTCATCCCTCCTCGCTTGCTGTCCCTAGTGTAGGAAGCGAACATGAACGGCGTATGAATAACGCGTTACAATTCGACCGTGAACGTCGTCCCTTGTCCCGGGCTGCTCTCCGCCTCGATCGTCCCGCCGTGAAGCTGAACGATTCTTTGGGCGATCGACAATCCGAGTCCGACGCTGCCGGATTCGCGTTCCCGCGCGCGATCGGCCCGATAGAAGCGGTCGAACAAAAACGGCAGGTGCGCCGCGTCGATGCCGTCGCCCGTGTCGGAGACGCGCACGGCAACCCGGCCGCCCTCCCGCTCCGCGCGAACCTCGATCGAACGACCGGCCGGGATATGTCGGATCGCGTTGCCGATCAGATTCGTCCACACCTGCATCAACAGCACCTGGTCCCCTTCGATCTCGATGTCATCCGCCACGGCCAGCTTCAGCGCGAGTTCCTTCTCTTCCAGTTGCCACTCCAGCAGCTGCGCCGTCTGCCGGAGCTGCGCCCGCAGGTTGAATTTCTCGCGCCGCATCGCTTCCCCGCCCTGCTCTAAGGAAGCAAGCAGCAGCAGCTGCTTGCTCAGACGGGACAGCTGACGGCTCTCCCGGGCGATAATGTCGGCAAAGCGTTCCCGTTCGTCCGGCGGCAAATCCGGATGCGCCAGCTCCTGCGCGAACCCTTGAATCGAGGTCAGAGGCGATTGAATCTCATGCGAGACGTTCGCGACGAACTGCTGTCTCGCCTGATCCACCCGCTCGAGCTCCCGGCTCATCGTCATGAAATGCGCGGCCAGCCGCCCGATCTCGTCGCGCCGCTTCGTCGGCAGCTTCAATTGGTACTGGCCTTGCGCGATTCGTTTGGTCGCCTCGCTAAGACGGGTAATCGGCCCGACCAGATAACGGGTGCTCGCAAGTAAAATGAGGACGCTGAAGGCGACGGCGAGCAGGCCGATCATGGCAAAGAAACTGCGCAGCTCACCGAACTGCAGCAGTACGTCCGGGCGCACGAACAAGGCATGGCGAGACGTCCCCTTCGCAAGCGGAACGCCCACCGTATTGCTGGAAGCGTTATCAGAAAATCCCGAAACGAACGGCTGATTCGGGAATCGCGCGACGCCGTGATAGATTTCGCCCGCCAAGACGGCCTGCTTCGCTTCCGTCGTCAAATCGCGTTCCCGGAACGAGCTGCCGTAATAACGTTCACCCCCCTGCTCGTCCACTACCAAAATCTCATAGCCAAGGGAAGCCGCATTATGCAAGTAAGACTCCATCGTCTCCGGGCTGACCTCGATGAACGACGCCATCTGCTCGGCGATTCCGACCAGCTTACGGTCGTTATAAGGCTTCAGCTTCGCATGGTAATACATATTGGACACGAAGAAGCCTAGAAAACTGCTAACCAGGATGGTGGCCAAAGTAATAAGTAACACGCGGGCATATAGCGACCTCAACGGCTCTTCACCTCGGCCTTGTAGCCGATGCCCCGCACCGTCTGGATCGCGAATTCGTCCGCGTAGCCCGCGAAGCGCTGCCGCAGCCGCTTGATATGCACGTCGACGGTCCGCTCGTCTCCTTCGTAATCGGCGCCCCATATGAGGCGGATTAGCTCCTCCCGGGCGAACAGTCTCCCCGGGTATTGCGCCAGCTGCGCAAGCAGCTCGAATTCTTTCATCGGCAGCAGCAGCGTCTCGCCCGCTGCCGTCACTTCGTAATTCTGGCGATCGATAACGACTTGGCCGAGCTGGATCCGGTCGCTGGACGCGCGCGAATAACGCCTGAACAGCGCCTTTATGCGGAACAGCAGCTCCTCCGGTTCGAACGGCTTCGTCACGTAATCGTCCGTCCCGCGCAGGAATGCCTGCTCCTTGTCCGATAGCTGATCTTTGGCCGTCAGCATGATAATGGGCAGATCGTACAGCTCCCGAATGTGCTCGCACAGCGCAAGCCCGTCCATTCTCGGCATCATGACGTCGAGAACGGCCAGATCGAAACGCTGCTGCCGTAGCATCGACGCCGCTTCCTCCCCGTCTCGAGCCTCCGTCAACCGGTAGCCTTCGCGCGTCAGCACGCGGCGCAGCAAGGCGCGAACGTGCGCGTCGTCATCCGCGATCAATAGATGTTTCATCCGTTCCAACCCTCCCAAGGTTCGTGCTGTCAGGTTAAGAGTGCTCCGCCCTTTTGACCCGACGTTTTGTTGCTCCCTCCTCCCACCTCCTCCGCCGAGGAGGCTCCAGAGGACTTTGCCCTCTGGACTCCCTTTTCGTGCTGGCGCGCTTGTTCGTGGTCGGCGATTGGGCCTGAGGGGGGCACGCTTTTGTCCTGACGGACAAAGCTTCAGTTGTTCTAAGGCATTCTTAGACATAAGCGTGTTGAAACCTGTTAGCCACTGGCTACCGGTACTTCACCCTACGTTTTTCCTTAACCTGACAGCATTACTCCCAAGGTTCGTGCCCCGCACGTAACTCCGCCTTAGAATACCACAGCGAGGCCGCGGGATGCGAAGGCGGGGCGCCAACGCCAATAGCGCCGGAGGCGCGTCTTGTCGACGTCCACCGGCGCTATGCCGAACGTATGGATACTATTGCCGGTTAGGCCGATAAATCCGGCGTGCGCGGCATGACGGCCTGCTTCCGGTTGCCGAGCACGAACATCGCCGTGCCGATCGCGCCGCATGCCGCCGCCGAGAGAAGCAGCGCGCCCATCGGGACGTCCTGCAGCACCGTCGTGCTCAGCAGCGGGCCGATGGAACCACGGAAGCCGAAGAGCATGAGATGGACGCCGAAGACGGCGGCCTCGCGGCCAGGCGCGAGCCGGAAGATGAAGGACAGAATGCCGATGTCCCAGATCGCTTCGCCGACGCCTTGAATGCCGTTGCCGATAATGACGGCCGGGTAAGTGCCCCATAATCCATAGAGGGCGGGCACGACCGCATAAGCGCCGATCCCGCACATGAGCGTGTATTTGATGTCGAACCGGTCGATCATGTAACCCGCCACGAGGAACGTGACGAGCAAGCCGCAATAGTACGCCATTCGGGCGAACCCGATCTGCACGTTCGACAAGTCGAGCGCATCGACCTGAATAATCTGGTACAGGGGACTGGCCATCATATTGCCGAACCCCGCGAACGTCGTCGCCCCCAAGAAGACGGCCAGCTGCCGGTTGCCCTTCACGAGCGCCCATTGATCCCGCAGCGAAAATTTGCGAATATCCGCCTGCGGCTTCGGCTTCTGCTTCTGAATCTTCAATCCGCGGAACAGGATGATCGACGCCGTCCCGGCGATCGATGCCGCGATCAACGGACCCGACGGACCCGAAGCATCCGCCCAGCTGCCGACAACGTACGCGAGCGGAATCATGAATAGCCCCATGGCGACCCGCACGTAACCCATCAGCCGGCCGCGCACTTCGGCCGGGTACATGCGCGAGACTAGCGACGCATATGCCGGCGCTTGGATGCCCATCAGCAATTGAAAGGCGATCGCGACCGCCACGTAGACCGAAGGCGACGCGAACAACGCGGGGAAGAACAATAATAACCGTCCGATTATATTCGGGATGATGACGAAGGGCAGCGGCCGGTTGCGCTTCTCGATCCAGTTCGCCCAGAGCGGGGAGAAAATCAAGCCGACGGCCGGCGCGGCCGTCAAAATGCCGACCTGGGCGTGGCTGGCGCCCTGCTGGATGGCGAAGGCCACATAGAATTGGTTGAGCACGACGTTGAACAAGCTGAATAAGCAAGTCGCCCCCAGATCGATTTTGGCGTTCAGCCAAACGCGGGGGCTCATGGTCAAGCCGAGTTTGACGATCGGCGTTTTGGATTTCATAGGCGAGATGCACCACGATTCTTCGGGATTAAGCGCAAGCTGTCGATTTTGCCGCTATCGTTATCTTCACAGAAAGCCGCCGGGTCCGCAACCTTATATTTAGACAAGAATATATGAGAATTTGACCTTGCCGGCGCGCTTACCGATTGCCGTGCCTATGGTATAATGGGAACCATTCCCGCTTGCAAGGAGTCTTCTTTCATGATTCGTACGTTAGCCGTTACCAAGACGCTCGAAGTGCTGCGCGACCTCGCCTTGAGCGAGCTTGCGGACGACGCCATTCTTTGGTATTGGGTCGATTTCAGCGAACCGACCGAGCGGGAGGCGAAGCTGCTCGGCAGCCATTTTCGCTTCCATCCTCTGGCGATCGAAGACTGCATGCATTTGCTGCAGCGCCCGAAGATGGACCACTATGACGATGTCCATTTTCTCGTCATGCACGCGATCCAGCCCGAGACGCTGGCCGCTCACGAGGTGAACCTGTTTATCGGTCCCCGGTATATCGTCACGTTCCACCACCGTCCGCTTCGCGAGATCGACGAAGCATGGACGAAGATCGGCGGCCAGCAGAAGGGGAAGGATCGCGGCCATCTCTATGCCGCTTACGTGGTCATGGATAAACTGGTGGACGAATATTTCCCCGGCATGTATACGCTCGAGGACCAGCTGGTCGAGTTGGAATCGGCCAGCTCCCTCGGGAACGAGCAGTGGATGAACCAGGTGTTCGACATCCGCAACAAGCTGCTGAAATTAAGGCGGACGATTCTGCCGATGCGCGATCTGCTCTATCGGCTGCTCAATACCGAGCGGATCGACGAGCTGAAGGACCAGCTCGTTTATTTCAAAGATATCCACGATCATTTGCTCAAGCTCGCCGATATGCTGGATGCGAACCGGGAAATCACGGCCGATCTGCGCGACAGCTACATCTCGCTGAACGCCCACCGCATGAACGCGATCATGAAGACGCTGACCGTCATTACGACGATCTTCATGCCGCTGACGTTCATCGCCGGCCTGTACGGCATGAATTTCGTCCATATGCCGGAGCTTGAGTGGCGTTGGGGGTATGGCGCCGTGCTGATCGTCATGGCCGCTCTCGGCATCGGCATGTACGGCTGGTTCCGCAGGAAAGGCTGGTTCAGATAATACCGGCGTCAAAATAACGAAAGCGAGGACCTTATCCGTTCATGTGGCTTCTATTCTCCATACTAGCATCCATCAGCTTCGGTCTACGGGGCATTTTCTACCACTGGACGAGCCAGCAGCCTCTAAGCCGCAACGCGCTGCTCTCCGGGACGTTCTTCATGGGAGCCGTCATCAGCGGGGCATGCGCGCTTCTCCTCGGTCAATCATGGAACGCGAGCGCCTGGATCGGGGTGCAAATGGGACTCTTCTCCTTCGTGGCCAATGCCAGCATGTTCCAAGGCTTCAAAGTCGGCAAAGCTTCCGTCGTGGCGATCATTACCGCTCTCCCGGCCGTGCTCGTCGTCATCGGCGCGCTGGTCATCTGGGGCGAAACGCTCGATACGGCGCAGTCGGCTGCTTTTCTCGTCATTATCGCGGGCGTGCTGCTCGTCCGGTATTCCAACGATATTACGTTGGGCAATCTGCAAGGCGCGCAGTGGGGGCTGCTGGCGCTCGCGATGTTCGCGGCCAACGATCTTTCCGGCAAATGGTCTCAGCTCTTGGAGGCGCCGCTCTTCCCGACGCTCTTCCTGATGTTCTTTACGGGGACGTTTTGTTTCGGCGCCTGGCGATGGATCGAACGACGCCAAGCTCGCCTTCCCCGCAAGGAGGCCGCGGTCGCGGGTTATGGTGCCGGGAGCGATCGTCCCGCCTCCGATTCGCGCGGCGGAGAACGCTCAATCGGCGTCAATGGAACCGGCGCAGCCGTCAAGTCTTGGTCCGACCGCCGCGCCTTTCTGGTCGGGATGCTCATCGGCATTACGAACGCGGTCGGCATGGTGCTGATTTTAACCGCCTTCGATCTCGGGAAAGCCGGCCTTGTTTCCGCCGTTGTCGCGAGCAACGTCCTGTTCGTGCTCGCGTACACCCGATTCTACGTGCGCGAACGGTTCACGAGGCTCGAGACGGCCGGAGTGGTCACGACCTTCGGGGGCATCCTCATGCTCAAGCTGCTCGGCGGTTAGCCCTCCTCCGTTCGATGACTTCCCTCGCGCTCGGCGCCGGGAAGCGCAGCAAAGCCGCAGGCCCTTGAGGCATGCGGCTTTGTTCGTTTCTGAATGACGTTAAATTTTGCAGGCGGGATGGGCAATGCCGGATTTCTCGATTTGAATCGCGGTATGGTCGATCCGGAACTGCTTGGATATTCGGTTGATCGCCTGCTGCAGGACGCGCTGCTCGTCCGCGGCATCCAGCACGCGAAGATGGCAGCTGAGCGAATCCATGCCCGAGGTAATGGTCCAAATATGCAAATCGTGCACGTCTTGGACCCCTTCGATGGTCAGCAGCGCGCTCTTGACTTGCTCCGCGTCGACGGCCGGCGGCGTGCCTTCCATCAGAATATGGAGGGCCCACTTGATCACGCCCCAAGCGCTCTTGAGGATAAGAAGCGCGACGACGACGCTAATGATCGGGTCGGCGGCGTACCAGGAGTAGAAGTACATCAGCAAGCCGGCGACGATCGCGCCGACCGATCCGAGCGCATCGCCCAGTACGTGCAGGTACGCGCTGCGGACATTAATGTTGTCCTTCACGTCGCCCTTGCGCATCAGGAACCACGCGCTTACGAGATTCGCGAGCAGCCCGATCAAAGCGATCAGCATCATCGAGCCGCTCTGCACCTCCGGAGGCGAGAGGAAGCGGCCTGCCGCTTCCCAGATGATAATGCCGGCGATGAAGAACAGCGCCGCCCCGTTAAAGAGGGCCGCCAAAATCTCGAAGCGGTAGTAGCCGAACGAACGACGGGCCGTCGCGGGCCGCGCCGCCATCCATAATGCCGTGAGGCTGAGCAGCAAAGCCGCCGCATCGCTCAGCATGTGACCGGAATCGGACAACAGCGCGAGGCTGTTCGTCAGCAGCCCTCCCGCAAATTCAAGCAGCATGATCGCCGAAGTAATGCCGAACGCGATCGTAAGGCCAGCTTTATTATTGGGTCCGTGATGATGATGGCCCGGTCCATGATGGTGATCGTGACCATGATGACCGTGGCCGTGATGATGTCCGTGGTCGTGACCATCGTCATGGCTGTGGCCCTCGTCATGGCCATGACCTTCATTGCCGTGATCGTGGTCATGATCGTGTCCATGTCCGTCGCACGTATGGTCGTGCTTGTGCTCATGCGGAGCCTCTGTGCCGTTAGCCTCTTGCCCGCGCGCCTTATGATCGCTCGCGCCTCGATTCGTATGTTTCATGCAGCTACCTCCAACCGGATACCCCTTAGTTTTCCAAGTACCGCTCGTCATTATATATGAACAAATGCTCATATATAGTATAATGCAAAAATTCGCCAGCGTGCAAGACCGAATCGATATTCCGTTCCATTCTTGCTTAGGATACGAAAAAAGCCGCGAGTCCGCGGCTTTCGTTCAAATACAAATGGGCGGGATGCCTCAAAAGACTAAGGTAACCGTTTCGCCTCGGGCGCGCGGAAGCTGCTAGGGACGGTTTACTTTAAACCCCATGACCGTATCCTTCCGGAATGCCGCTTCTTCCCGAAGTTGGCTAATTCGCTCATCCTCGGGATAATGCCGCATCAAGTAGAACACGAACGCTTCCACGACGCCGATTTCCATATTCAATTGATTATATTCGCTCGGGTGCCGGTTGAGCAGCGACAGGCTGCTCTCCCATTCGGGCAAATCCGACGCTTCGCTCGTCCCCCGCCGCTCTTTGTCAACCAACATTCGCAGCCCTATTACCGCGCCCGAAATTCCGCTTCGCTTCCGATATGCGGCGCGCGCGAACCACACGGCCGCCACGAGCAGCAGCAGGATGATCCATAATCCGTTGTTCATAGGCTTCCTTCCTTCGCGTTTTATTTTCTTTTCGTACTAGCCCCTTGTTTCAGGCCTATCAGCAATGGGTATATACACTTCACAAACATAGCGCCAACCATGCAGCCCCGAATCCATAATGGACCGACAACCCGACGCCCGCCGCCGCCAAGATTCGTATTTTGGGAGGTTTAGAAGATGGCAGATCAACACGCTGTGCAGCTTGGACTTACGGAACGCGAACAAGTCAGTCCTTCGATCTTGAAGATCGCGGCGACGTCGCAAAAGGTGGACGAACTGCTTCAACGCAACCGGATCGCGATCGGCAAACATCACCACCAAATCAATCAGGCCAACGACCGAATCCGCAGCACGCAAGCTTTCCTCGAGGCGACTCGCAGCGCGCAGGCGAACGTTCAACGAATGCCCGAAGCGCCGCCGCTATCCGACCGACAAGCGCTCTAAATCCGTCTCCACCCGTCCGTATCGCTCCCGATTCTGCAAATATGGACATCTTAACATGTATTTCCCGTCCATTATAGTCCCGTTTACGGCGAACGCACCGGAGGTTTGGGATAGCAAGAACGACAACGCCCCTGTCATGGCCAAATTGGCCGCGACAGGGGCGTTGCCTCTATATCATGCGCTAGGCGGTTACACCATGATTTTGCAAATATCGTTCGTAAACTCGACCGGATCTTGAAGCGGAAGTCCTTCGATGAGCAGCGCTTGGTTATAGAGGAGCGCCGTATACAGGCTTAACTTCTCCTTGTCTTGCTCGAACGCGGACTTGAGCGACTGGAACACCTCGTGGTTCACGTTGATCTCCAGCACCTTCTCGGCCGAGACGCCGCCGCTGTTCGGCATGGCGCGCAGGATTTTCTCCATCTCGATCGATACTTCGCCCTGGGACGTCAGACAGACCGGATGACTGCGCAGCCGCTTGGATGCGCGCACGTTCGACACTTTGCCCGACAGTTGGGATTTCATGTAGTCGAACAGATCGGCGTTAGCCTTCGCCAGCTCTTCGTCCTCCTGCTTGTTCTCTTCCTCGATGCCGAGGTCGCCGCTCGAGACGCTGCGGAATTCCTTGTCTTTATATGCCATGAGCATCTTGATCGCGAATTCGTCGATATCGTCGGTGAAGTAGAGAATTTCATACCCTTTGTCCGCCACCAGCTCGGTCTGCGGCAGCTTCTCGATCCGCTCGTTCGTCTCGCCGGTCGCGTAGTAGATATACTTCTGCTCTTCCGGCATGCGGGAGACGTACTCGTCCAGCGTGACAAGTTTCTTCTCCTTGGAGGAGGTGAACAGGAGCAGATCTTGCAGCGCCTCCTTGTTGGCGCCGTAGTCGTTGTACACGCCGAATTTCAGCTGGCGGCCGAATGACTTGTAGAACTGCTCGTAGTTCTCGCGCTCGTCCTTGAGCAGGCTTTGGAGCGCGCTCTTGATTTTGCTCGCGATATTCTTGGCGATCAGCTTCAACTGGCGGTCATGCTGCAACATCTCGCGCGAGATGTTGAGCGACAGGCTCTCGGAGTCGACCATGCCTTTAACAAAGCTGAAATGGTCCGGGAGCAGGTCGCCGCATTTGTTCATGATCAGGACGCCGTTCGCGTATAGCTCCAGCCCCTTCTCGTATTCCTTCGTGTAGAAATCGAACGGCGTGTTCTCCGGAATATACAAAATCGCTTGATAGACGACCGCGCCGTCCACGTGCAGGTGAAGATGCTTGAGCGGCTTGTCGAAGCCGTAGCGCTTCTCGTTATAGAACGACTCGTAATCTTCGTTCGTCAGCTCGTTCTTGTTCTTGCGCCAGATCGGAACCATGCTGTTGACGCGCTGCTCTTCCGTGAAATCCTCGTATTCGTTCTCGCTGCCTTCCTTCGGACGGCGGCTCGTGACGTTCATCTTGATCGGGTAGCGGATGAAGTCGGAGTATTTCTTGATGATCGCCTTGAGTCGGTATTCCTCGAGGAATTCGTCGTAGCTCTCGTCTTCGGTGTTGGCTTTGATCTTAAGCGTAATCTCCGTGCCGACGGCGTCCTTCTCCCACGGCTCGATCGTGTAGCCGTCCGCGCCAGCGGACTCCCACTTGTACGCTTGTCCGCCGGTCAGCGACTTGCTGACGACGGTGACGACGTCCGCGACCATGAACGCCGAGTAGAAGCCGACGCCGAATTGGCCGATAATGTCGTGGCCGTCCTTCGATTCGTTCTCCTTCTTGAACGCAAGCGAGCCGCTCTTGGCGATGACGCCCAGATTGTTCTCCATCTCTTCCTGCGTCATGCCGATGCCCGTATCGCGGATCGTCAGCGTGCGGTTCTCTTTGTCCGCCGTAATTTGAATGTAATAGCTGTCCTTGTCGAACGTCAGGTTCGAATCGGTCAGCGCCAAATAGTAAATTTTGTCAATGGCATCGCTTGCGTTGGAAATCAGTTCGCGAAGGAAAATTTCCTTCTGCGTGTAGATGGAGTGAATCATCATGTCCAACAAACGTTTGGACTCGGCCTGAAACTGTTTTTTCTCCATACCTTGCTTCTCCTCCATGGTTCATCGTAATGGATCGTTCCACATTCGTTAGCACTCTAATGCGCCGAGTGCCAGTCCACTAATTTTATATCATTTCGCCTTCCCGCATGTCAATATTTCCAAGGCACATATTGGCCACGCCGTCTCTCATATTTGTCTACATAGCTAGCAGCAAAGGGTGCGCTTATGCGCGCAAATGGACAGGAGGTAAGAAGAATGCATCCATCGAATGAACCGAAAGGCAAAGACTGGCGCGTTCCGCAGCCGATTCGCCCGGACGGCGCCGGCGGGCCGGACAAAGGTCCGCGGGACATTATGCGCGATATCGAAAACCCCGATCTGCTCGTGCCGCCCGTCACCGACGCAGGGCTGTTGCCCAATTTGAGAATGTCGTTCTCCGACACGCACATGCAGCTCAATCATGGCGGCTGGTCCCGCGAAATTACCGTGCGCGAGCTGCCGGTCGCCAAGGAGATGGCCGGGGTTAACATGAGTCTGACGCCCGGCGGCGTCCGCGAGCTTCATTGGCACCAGCAGGCGGAATGGTCCTATATGATCTGGGGCTGCGCTCGCATAACCGCGATCGACCAGGACGGACGCAACTTCATCGCCGATGTCGGTCCCGGCGATCTGTGGTATTTCCCTCCGGGACTTCCCCACTCCATTCAGGCGCTGGAGGAAGGCTGCGAGTTTCTGCTCGTGTTCGACGACGGCGCCTTCTCGGATCTGAACACGCTCTCGATCTCGGACTGGTTCGCCCGCACGCCCAAAGACGTGCTAGCCGCCAATTTCGGCGTACCCGAGCGCGCGTTCGAATCTATACCCGACGATCAGGTGTACATCTTCCCGGCTCAGGTACCCGGCTCGATCGACAGCCAAGCCGTCTCCTCCCCATACGGCACCATTCCGCATTCGTTTAAGCATCGCCTACTCGCGCAGGAACCGCTCGTGACGCCGGGCGGCAGCGTCCGCATCGTCGATTCGTCCAACTTCCCCGCCTCGGTCGCGATCGCGGCGGCGCTCGTCGAAATCAAGCCCGGGGCGATGCGCGAGCTGCATTGGCATCCGAACAGCGACGAGTGGCAGTATTACTTGACCGGCAAAGGCCGGATGACCGTGTTCGCCGGCAATGGGACGGCGCGCACGTTCGACTACCGGGCGGGCGACGTCGGTTACGTGCCGCGCGCGCTGGGTCACTATATTCAGAACACGGGCAACGAAACGATCTGGTATTTGGAAATTTTCAAAGCCGCGCGCTTCTCGGACGTCTCGCTGAACCAATGGATGGCGCTGACCCCTAGCGCATTGGTCGCGGCGAATTTGAATGCGTCGCCCGAGCTGATGGCGTCGCTTCGCAAAGTCAAGTGGCCTGTCGTGAAATATCCGTCCGATGGCGCGGAAGCGGAGTAGCAACTGACTTGTCATAAGCCAAACAGCCTGGGCTTTAGCCGCGAACGCGGCCAAGCTCAGGCTGTTTTGGCTGTATATAGAACGCATGAGCATCGTAGATGAAGGAGATAACAAGCGTAACCACCGCAATCATCCGTCGGTTAACTTGAAAAGGAGTGACGTACTTATGATTCTTCGTATCGGCTTATGGGCGGTGTTCATACTGCCATTCCTCACCCTGCTGCTGCTTCGCCGCGATTTGATACGCCAATATTTGCCCGCCGCCATGTTCGTTACGATCGTCAACGTGATTCTGTACGAGGTCGCGTGGGAATACGGCTGGTGGCACTATAAGCAATCGCTGTTCGCGTGGGATACGATTACGCCGGCGCCGCTCATTTTCAGCGCTTATTGGGTCGTGACGATCTGGATTTTCGCGCTATCCTTCCGGCGGTTCTGGCTGTATCTGATGCTGAACTTGGCCGTGAACGGCTTGTTCGCCTTCGAGCTCGCGCCTTGGCTGTCCAGAGCGGGCATCACCGAAGGGACGCTGACCAGTACGACGATCCTGCTCATCTTGACCGGTCTGAGCACCGGCGTCTATCTGTTCCAGCTGTGGTTCGAGCGGGAAGAGCGGACGGAGATGACGTTCAACATGCCGCGCAGATCCCGCATTTGACGGTAATAAGTTTGGTTCGTCACGCGTTCGACGCCGATTCCGACGCCCATGCATCTGCAGCTGCCGCCAAATAGTAGGCCAGCCCCACCTGTTGGCTCTCGAGCATCTGCAGATGGAACGCGTCGGTTAAGAAAAATTTCGTCTGAGCCGCCAGCTCGGCCGCTCCCGTCGGATGCATGCGCGCCGTCAGGAACGCCGCGTGATCGACGAGCAGCTTGCGAACCCGCTCATCCTTGTGCATGATGCCGCCGCGCAGCGCTTCGGCCATCGCGCCCATGAATTGCGCCGCTTCCTCGGCCAACTCGTTCATGGCGGCTGGATTAATCGGTTGATCTTCGAGTAGATCGACGCCATAGGTTTCGTTCAGATGAACATGCTGTTCTCCCAACGCTTCTCGCCATGCTTCCTCGCTGTCGAGACCGAATCCGCGGAACATCTCTTCCTTTGCCATAGCTTCCCCTGCTTTCTCGTGATTTATTGTCGCCTGCAACGTCTTCATGACCTCATCAAGCCGCTCTCGCCGCGTTCTCAGCAATTGCTCTTGTTCGGTAAGCTGCGTTAATCTCTCCTGACCGCCATCCATTAGCGTCTTGATTTGCGCCAGCGGAAAGTCCAGTTCCTTATAGAACAATATGTGCTGCAACCGCTTCAGCTCTTCGTCGCCGTACAGACGATACCCCGCATCGCTGACCTCGGCCGGCACGAGCAGACCGAGCTTGTGATAGTGATGCAGCGTCTTCACGGTTACGCCGGACACCGCCGACACTTCCTTTACCGTATAGTTCATAGCGTCACGCTCCTTTCGAACTTTACTCTAAGGTCTCCTCTAAGAGGAGAGTCAAGCGGTTGGATCAAGGAATTTATGGCCACGGATGCAAGGTAAGGGAAAACAAAAGCACGCCTATCGCGGCGTGCTTGTCGGTGCTGCTAGATCCGGTTACGCGGGCGCTTCGCCCGAAGCCGGGAAGCCGGCGCCTTTCGCCTTGATCGGCAGACGCACCGTGAACGTTGCGCCTTCGCCCGGGCGGCTTCGCACGCCGATCGTCCCGCCGTGCAGCTCGACGATTTTGCTCGCGATCGATAAGCCCAGCCCGCTTCCGCCGGCCGTTCTCGTCCGCGACTTGTCCCCTTTGAAGAACCGCTCGAAGATGCGCTTCCGATCCTCTTCCGCGATGCCGCAACCGGTGTCCCTCACCTCGACGACGGCTTCGTCGCCGCTCTGCGCGAGGCGTACGGTAAGCTCCCCTCCGCGCTCCGAGAATTTCACGGCATTGACGATCAAATTGTTCCATACTTGGCTGAGCGTCTCTTCATCCGCTTCAATCGTGACGGGAGACAGCTCGAGCGCAAGCTCCAGCTCCTTCTCCAGCCACTGCGGCTCGCACGCCAGCACGACGTTGCGCAGCTGCGCGTCCAGCCGATAAACGCGCGGTTCGAAGGGCTGGTGCGCCGATTCGAGCGATGTCAGCTTGAGCAGATTGTCGCTTAACTTGGAGAGCCGCATACTCTCGGTCTCGATAATCGAGAGGTAATGCTTGCGCTCTTCGGGCGTGAGCGATTCGTTCTGAAGCGCATGGGCGAATCCGCGGATCGAGGTAAGCGGCGATCCGATCTCGTGCGAGACGTTGGAGATGAATTCCTGACGAAGCTGCTCCATCTGTTTCAACTCGGAGGCCATATGGTTGATCGTCTGCACGAAATCGCCCCACTGGCCGTCCATCCGCCGATCTTTGTCCAGCGTTACATTGAAATCCCCCTTGGCGATTCTTCGCAATGCGTCGATGATTTCGCCCCAGATTAGCCGCTGCTTCGGTCCGGTCACGAGCCCGATGACGATCGCCGACAGCATCATGATGAGCATGCCGATAAGCGCGGTGGCCAGCTGCGTCCAATACGGCGTCCACTGCCGATCGATCCGGTCCAACAGGCCGCCGGTTAACCAATACGCGATCGAGAACGCCACGCCCGCCGAGAGGAACAGCATGACGACGACGCCGACAATGCGGGCCGCGATGCGCGGGCGCGATCGGCGCTTCGCCAGAGCATCCCAGACCGATTCCTTGCCCAAGCGGCGTCTGCGGCGTTCGGTCCGCCCGGCCCTCATGTCGCATTCTCCATCCGGTAGCCGAGCCCGCGCACGGTGCGGATCGCAAGCGGCACGTCCCGCTGGGCAAGACGCTCCCGCAGCCGGTTGATGTGCACGTCGAGCGTCCGTTCGTTCCCGTCGAAATCGTAGCCCCAGATCGACTCGATAAGTTGATCCCGCGTCAAGGTCCGGCCTTGGTTGCCGAGCAGCATGAACAGCAGCTCGAATTCCTTCGGCGGGAGCGCGAGCTCTTCGCCGTGCGCCTGGGCCCGGTTCGCCGCTCGGTCAAGCGTCAGTCCGGCGGCGGACACTTGCTGAGAGCTGTTAATCCGGTACCGCTTCAGCAGCGCCTTGACCCGAACGGCAAGCTCGGGCGGATCGAACGGCTTCACCAGATAATCGTCCGTCCCCAGCTCGAAGCCGCGCACTTTATCGCCCGTCTCGCCTTTGGCCGTCAGCATGAGCAGCGGGACTTCATACAGCCGCTGAAGCTCCTTGCACAGCGCCCAGCCGTCCATGCGAGGCATCATAATATCCAGAATAACCAAGTCCGCCGCGGACGCTTTCATCCGCTCCAGCGCCTCCATCCCGTCGGCCGCTTCGGCAACGGCATATCCTTCCCGCTGCATAATAACGCGCACCAGCTCGCGAATATGAGGGTCGTCGTCCACTACGAGTATTTGCGCCATGATTGCTCTCCTCTCGTCGGGCTTGTTAGGCCATCATATGCATGCGAAGTTGGCCGTCCGCGAAGCTGCGGTACAGTTCGTGTCCGTCGTACAACTGCTCATGCGTCCCCTGTCCGGTGATGCGTCCCTTCTCGATGAAAATAATCGAATCGGCATCGACGACCGTCGACAGACGGTGCGCGATGACGACCGTCGTTCGCCCTTGCATCAAATTCGCAAGCGCAAGCTGAACCGCCTCTTCCGATTGGCTGTCGAGATTCGACGTCGCTTCGTCGAGCATGAGAATGTGCGGGTCGCGCAGCAGCGCCCGGGCAATCGCGATCCGCTGGCGCTGGCCGCCGGACAGCTTCACGCCGCGCTCGCCGACCGCCGTCTCGTAGCCGTCCGGCAAATCCCGGATGAAACCGTCCGCGTAAGCCATTCGTGCCGCCTGCTCGATTTCCTCCGGCGTCGCCACGCGATCCAACCCATAGGTTAAATTGTCCTGGATCGTTCCCGCGATAACCGGACTGTCCTGCGAGACGTAGCCGATCTGACTCCGCCACGATTGCAGCGAATAGTCCGCGATGTCCCGCTCCCCGTGGCGAATGGCCCCTGCCGAAGGCAGGTAGAATCGCTCCAGCAGCGAGAACAGCGTTGTTTTGCCTCCGCCGCTCGGCCCGACGATCGCCGTGACTTTGCCGCCTTCGATCGTGAAGTTCAACCTGTCGAGAATCGGCTCTTCGGCATTGTAGGCGAACGAGACGTCGCGCACGTGAATCGGCTCGGTACGGCGCGGAACCGTAAGTCCGGCTTCCAACGCTTCCTCGTCCGCTTCCAGAATGCCGATAATGCTCTCGGTCGCGCCCATGGTCTTCTGGAATTGCGTGAAGAACTGGGTAATCTGCGTGATCGGCATGATGATTTGGAACAGGTACATTATAAAGGCAACCAATTCGCCGGCGGTCATCGCGCCGGACGACACCTGCACGCCCCCGAAGCCGATCAGCGCCACGAGGATGACGAGCATGAGGAACGACACGGTCGGGCTGATCAACGCCTGCATCTTCGCTTCCTTCAGTCCGAGTCCGAACAGCTTGCGGATGCCGTTGCTCCCTTGCTCGAACTCGGCCGCTTCCGAGCCCGATGCCTTGACGAGGCGAATTTCCGATACGGCGCGCGTGGCGACCGACGCGAAGCGCGCGTTCTCTTCCTGCGCGGCTTTGGCGATCTTGTACATGCGCTGGCCGATCGGCATCATGATGAGCGCGGCGAGCGGGAATACCGTGAAGATGACGAGCGTCATTTTCCAGTTCATGTACAACATGACCGAGAGCGAACCGATGATGGAGAGTACGCCGGAGAAGAAGCCCGTAATATGCTCGGTAATGAGTCCTTTCATCACCGCGGTATCATTGGTCAGCCGGCTGACCGTCTCCCCGGTCTCCTTGCTGTCGTAATAAGGCACCGGCAGCCGAAGCAGCTTGCGCCACAGCCGCTCGCGAATGGCGGATACGATCTTGTTGCCGCCGTAATGCAGCATGTAGACCGCCGCGCCGCCGGCGATGACCTGCGCGATGAACGCGCCGGCCAGGCCGATGATCTGTCCCGCGCCGAGCGAATCGAGCGAGAAGCCGTTCACTAAATTCTTCGTAAACAACGGGATCGTCAGGCCGACGAGCGTATTGACGACGCTCAGCGCCACGGCGATCGCCAGCAGCGCCTTCGGCGGGTTCGTCTCCAGCACGAGCCGCCAGAACCTTCTTATATTTTGCTTCATGTTATCCGCTCCTTTATTGCTAATCGCATCGATGAGTCGTGATTAATGTATAACGTCTATGTAAACGGAGTTTAAACGAAAACGAGCCATCTCGCAAAACGCGCGCGGCGCGTAGTACGAGATGGCTCGGGATGAGAGGGCTTGATACGTGATGCTAGATACGAAATGAAGTATCTCGATGATGTCTACGGTAGCGTGCGGTAACTGCGCCACATCGTCTCTTGCCTGAGGTCGGGCGAGAAGAAATAGCGTTCCATGAACCTGCGCATCGGCTCATTCTCGTGTTCGACGAAGAACATGCCGTTCGGATAATGCCCCTCGGCCATGAGCCGCCGGATCGCTTCGGCGAACAGCGCCACGCCGCGCGCCATGCGCTGATGCCGCTTGAAGACGTACATCGTCTTGAACAGCACCGTACGAGGTTCCAGCTCCTCCAGCAGCATCCAGCCGACAGGCTGACCTCGGTACCGCAGCAGCAGGCTTCGGGAAGGATCCACCTCCGCGTCGTCTTCGAACGGCGAGAGGATGTCGGGATATTCGTACGATGCCGCCTCCAGCAGCAGCACCCGCTCCGATGGCGCGAGATTGCCCCACGGCGCGACCACGAACTCGTCCGGGAGCCGCAGCGACAGCCAGCGTTGCCCTTGCAGCGAGGTGAACGGTCCCGTCCGGATATGAATTCCAGGCTGGGGGGAGATGAATCCGCATGCTTGCAGGAAGCCTGCCGTCGTCAGCTCCCCTCCTGTCTCGGTCATAAACTCGGCGAGCAGCTGGGCGTAACCGCGCGACTTCAACCGTTCGGCGGCAGCCTCCAGCAGGCGACGACCGATGCCTTGCCGTCTGGAGCCGGGACGAACCATGATCGAGCGGAGGTGGGCCGTGCCGTGGTCTTGTGAAAGTTCGATGACAACGGCGCCTTGATAGCCGTCGCCATCGGAAGCGCCGATGGCGAGCCGTCGAGGGGGATCTGGCTGATCTGGCTGGAACAAATCCGCCACGCCAGGTAACACAAGATCCGGTCTGCCGGCGAGCTCGGCGACGCTGAGTTCAACCATGTTCAAGCTACATCCCTCCAACCCGTTGACAGTGTGCATGAATTAGTTAGGAGTGCGCGAGACCGTGTACGTGACCGGAGCAACCAAATTATCGGAGAAGTCGGTCATCATAATGGTGAAGCTGAATTTCGTGTCGTTCGGGATAATGCCGTCGGTATTTTTAATCTTGTCGAAACCGCCCGAAGTTAGGATGAGTGTGATCTTGTTCGTCATCGAATCATAATTTGCCGTATAGTCATTGGTTAGATTTAATTGCAGCGCATTGTCATTCACAATTATGTTCGGAATTATTTGCATCCCCACTATTGGATGCACAGTCAACTTCTCGTTCACGGTAAAGGTGAATGTCTTGAAGTCGTCAGACGGCTCGACGACGGAAACCGGAGCCGTCTTATCCACCGTAATCGGAACTTCAATCACTTGAGGTGCGCTGTCCGTTGTCTGCAGGCTAAAGATCATGTCCGCGTCCAAATTCTCCTCAAGCGCATTAGGCGTAATCAGCATCCCCGCCGGGGCATTGGACGTGAAAGCGATTTTATCCGAATTCGAGCTTAGCTTGAGTTCCGCGATTTCCATCGCCTGCTCGTCCTTCACATTAAAATCATTTTCGGTAATGTCGTACTCTAAGCTGCTAACCTCTTTGCCTTTATACATAATCTTTACATAATCTTTCAGGGTGCGTTTGCCGTACGTATAACCGAAAGGCGTCACATTGGTCGTATTTAGCGCAATCGAGGTATTGGTACCGTTGATATAGAACGGCGTTTCGTCTTTGCGTTCTATCGTCAGTGCCGGCATAACCGTATACGTGAAAGAATAGTCCGTAAGCTTCCCTGTTTCATCTTTCGCCGTAACGGTGATCGTTGTCGTTCCTGCTGCGATAGGCGTTACCGTCAATGTCTTATCGGCCGTGATCTCAGCCGTCGCCACAGACAGGGCACTGGATGAGACTGAGTAAGTCAGCGACGTGTAGATCTCATCGTTGAAGGCAACGCTGACATCGGTGGTAACCGCGGGGTCTCCCAGATATCCTTGGTCGATGACGATCGGCGTCCCCGACAGGACAGGCACGGCGACCGCGAATTCGAACGTATAATTCACGTGCTGACCTTGTGCATCCGTCGCCTTCACGGTGATCGTCGTCGTGCCTACCGCAAGCGGCGTAATCGTCAGTGTACTACCAGTTACGGATACGGTAGCTACAGCCGTATTGCTCGATTGCGGGCTGTAGATCAGCGATGTTTTGTCTTCGTCGTTGAACGCCGCGCTAACCTCCTTCGTTATCGGAGTTCCAACTAACCCGTCGGTTAAGCCGAGACTTGTACCTGTCAGAACCGGCGCTTGGTTAACGCTTCCCCCGCCCGAATACACCGGCGCCGGATCGGCTTCCCGGATCTTGATCTGCACTTTGACCGCATCGTAGTTGGCGATGACATCGGACATCTTCACGCCTGTCGGCAGCTCGACTTTCTCGATGGCGACGTCCTTGCCCAGCGTAATTTTCGTCTTGTCGCTGCCGACTTTGATCTTCTCGATCGCGGCGGCGCCGCTGATCGTGACGGATTGCCCCGCCGAAACCGCCAGCTCGTCGACCTTGGCATTCAGCTCGATGCGGCTTGCTTTCTCGCCGAGCGTGACCTGCGTCAGCTTCTCGCCTTTAATCGCAACCTTATCGCCTGCGATGACAATGTCGCCATCAAAATTGCTGCCCGTAGCGTCGAACGTCACAGACTTCGCATCGGTGCCGCTTGCCGCAATTTCCAGTTTTGCCAAGCCTTCGATATTTTTGTTCTGCTGCGAATAAGTCAGCTTCGCGCCCTTCAGCGCATCGAGATTTTGACCCGCGAAGAGTGCCTTTAACTCTTTCGTGACCAATACCGTCTCGCCATCGATCGTGACGTAATCGCCGTCGATCTTCTCGATGACCGCCGTTTGCTCCTTCGCATTGAAGATTTCTACCAAATAAGCGGCGACGTCTTCGCGGTTCACCGGACTCTTCGGCGTCGTTCCTTGTTCGTCCTCCATCAGTCCGAGCTGATTAGACTTCTCGACCATGTCAGCCGCCCACTTGCTCGCGCCTTTCGCTGTGCCAGTGCCAGACGCCTCTCCGCCTTGCGCGTTCGCGCCGCCAACCGAGCGAACGAATACAGTCGCCAGTTCTTCACGCGTCAAGATATCCGTCGGCCGGAAATGTCCGTCGCTTGAGCCGCCCATTAACCCTGCCTGGCGTACCGCTTCAATATACGGCGCAGACCATAGGCTTGCGGTATCCGTGAATGTCGAGCTCGTAGTGGTGCTCGCGGTCGCGCTCGGCATCAGGTTAAGCGCTCTCGCCAGAATAACGGCAAGTTCCTGTCGAGTGAGTTGTTTGTCCGGTTGAAACTGACCATTCGGGAAACCGTTGAGCAATCCTTTGGCGACCGCATCCTGCACCGCCTGCAGCCGATCCGGCGATACTTTCGAGATATCCGTAAACGATGCATTCGGCGTTGCTTGAGCGTTGGCCGCCACCTCCTGGGCATATGCGCCGGCCGGTGCCAACGACATGCTCAATATCGTCGTCGTCAGCATCCATTTTGTCCATTCTTTCATTATGACACCCCTATGTAAGTCGATTGGCATAGGAAAATAGAACCACCCTATCCCCCCATTATCGGCTTCCATAGGTTAAAAGTTTAGCTGTAATATTTGACATCCTCCCCTAATTTTCACCCGGTGAAAGAATTCGAAAACGTCTAATCAAATCGCGATTAAAATCGCTTACAGACAACAACCTGACAAGGGAATTTATGGTCCCTCCTAATGTAATCGCCCTGAGAATTCATTGACGCCGACGCGTAGTAGGAAGGTAACGGTTCGCGAAGCACGAATGAAGTATAAGGTCGCGATAATTGTACAGACTAAGCCGTTGATGCCTGCGCGCATTTACTATTCACGAACCTATACATTTGAACGAAGGAGAATCGCCCATGACCGCAGCTGAAGGAACGAAAGAAAACCCGTGGAAATTAAAAACGCCGCCCCAAACGTCCGAATACGACATGTATAAGGACGAGAAAGACGGACGCGAGATCTTGGTCTGTACGGTCGGAAAAACCGTGCTCCATTACGACTACCGCTGTCTGGCGGACCTGCACGCGATGCTAAAGCAGCACGGCGACTGGATGGAGCTCGGTAGCGCGGATGAGCAGAAGCCCGCCAAGGAAGGCACCGTCGAGGCGTGGGGGCGCGCGGCGGACAATCCGAACGGGGGGTGGTACGGGCTGAAGAAGGGATTCCGCGGCCGGTTCGGCATGTACATCCCGCCGCTGATGGAGGCGCTCGGCCTCGCCGAGGTCGAGCACAACCCGAGAAACAATCGGATGCGCGCCCTATAGGTGAGGCAAGCCGAATATACGTATCGAGCTTGCAGCAATTCTCTAATCATCGTCATGACGCGCGGCTCGGCGATCGCGCGGCGCAACACCGCTAGTTGGAACTGTCGTTCTCGCGTACGACATGCTTCTCTACGCTTACCGGGAGCGCCAGCCGCCTGCGCCGAATCTCCCTTGCGAGCATGCCGATGAAATCCCGATCCAGCCGAAGGGCCTTCGCTTCCCGATACGTCTCCAGCACCGCCTCGTTCGAGAACCGGCCGAGCAGCAAGTCTCTTCCTCTTCTCGGCGAAATCATGGCCGGCACGTCCGGCCCGCCCGCTTATTGGTCTGCAATGTCCAATACCTCCATTACCAACTTCCTATACTGCTCGGCCTTGCGCGTGCCGCTGATCAAATTCGACAACCGGTAGGCGGGGATATCGTAACGGCGGCAGAACTCCTTCTGATCCAATTCGAGCTCGGCCAGCCGCCGCTTGATCGCCCAGCCGAACGGCGTAATCGGTCTCGTTCGCTTCACCGCCGATCCCTCCCTGCTTATGCACGCTTGCCGGATATGCTATACTTTTCATAATCGGTTTTTCTCATTATAACGTAGTTACGTCATCATTCAACCTAAATTTTACTTAAATACGTGTTTCGCCCTATTTTTGGAGGGATTGCGGCCTATGCAGACTATTTACGAACGAATCGAATCGCTCATCGCGCGACGAGGCATGTCGAAGAAAGCGTTTTGCGAGCAGTTGAATATCTCGACGGGCAATTTCGGAGATTGGAAACGCAATGCCTCCGCCCCATCGGCCCGCAAGCTGATCGAGATCGCCGCTTTCTTCGACGTCAGCCTCGATTGGCTCATGACCGGAGCGGAATTCCGGGCGCGCCACGGACGCGTGAGCGAGAGCCGCGAGCCTTATTTTTTTGCGCCAAACTGGCAACTCGATTGCCGGCTCAGCGAGCTGCCGGAGAAGGAGCGCGCGTTCATCGCGGAATATTTGGCGTTCAGCGGCTACCGGAGAGACCGGGAAGCGAGTCTGGATCGACAGCGCGATCGGACGGATACCGAAGATGCTGATGCTGATCCGAAGAAGGAGTAGGCCGTTTGCCGCCTTGTCGCCGCACTCGAATTGACTCGTCGGCATGCGCGGCCATCCACGCTCCGGCAAACCCCGATAACGATTGAACGGCCCGGCTTTCGCAGCGATGCGAAGGCCGGGCCGTTGTTGTATATAGCGAATGTTGCGGGCGCACATTGACGTCCTTACGCGCGCATGCCCTCCGGCAGGCTTGGATCCGCATCCGGAAGAAGCGCGGCCTGCGACTGGCGCAGCGTGATCGCGAAGATGTGCATCCCCGGGCTGTACGGCAGCTGCAGCGTCGCCGCTTCCTTCCGCCCGTCGAGCGCGTACGTCTGCATGAAGATGCGTCCGGGCTGATCGATGACGAAGGTGCGGATCTCGTTGCGCTCGGCGATCCGTCCTTCCCATGCGATCTGCTCGCCGAAACGCGGCGTACCCGTCCAGTCGGTGAATCGGAGCCGGAATACTTCCTTCGTCCCATCCTTGTACACCGCCGTGCACGGCTCGATGTAATTGCCCCATTCGCTGCAGCCGAGCAGCGCGATCTCGTCGTAGCGGCCTTGCGGCAGGCGGATGATCTGACCGTGACAGGAGATGTTGTCGTTCTGTCCGTCGATAAGGTCGGCGATGCCGAACGGACGATCGTCCACCCGGAAGCCTTCGACCGTAATCGCATCATCCGGCAGGAAATACGTCCCCATGCCGGTCAGGTTGGCCCGGCCGCTGGCGAGACTGCCGAAGCCTTGGTCGTTCATGTATGCTTCCAGCGGCACAACCGCGTACGCGTAATCTTCTGCCCCTTGCGTCGGCACGCCGGCTTCCGCTCCGCGGCCGCTCTCCTCAACCCCTAACGCTTGAGGTGCTTCGCGGGTCTCGGCGATATTCCGTAATTCGGCCGCGAGCTGCTCCTCGAACGCCGCGATTTCCTCCAGCTTGGCGGCCAGCCGTTCGCCGTGACGCTCATCGGTCGGATTCACGCTGGCTCGCACGAGAATTTTGTTGATCGAACGCCACCGGTTGCTCGCTTCTTCCAATCCGTCGGCGATGCGCACGAGCGCCGGGACGCGATCCCGCGCCGCCAGTTCCCTCAGCAAGCCCGCGAACATCATTCGTCCGGTGCTCAGATCGAAGATGGTGCGGATGAGCGGCGCGTCGTGCCATGTGCCCGAATCGCCCCATTCGACGGCCAAATCAAGACCGGTTCGAACGGCCTTCGCAAAGGCGCGCATGTGGCCAAAAGGCGATCGTTCGCCCTTCGGGCGAGGCGCGTGCGTCAACACGACGGCGCGCCAATCCGCCATCTCCGCCGCTTCCCGCGTCTTGCGCATGATAGCATGGTTCAAATAGGCCGCCCGCAAATCCGCCTTAGGCAGCGGATGCGCGTATTTGCTATACCAGCTGTCCGAGCAGTAGAACGTCTCGCCGTCGTCGCTCGCGCCGACGATCGTCGCCGCATGGATGCGCGTATTGTCCGGGTTGCCGAAGCCGCCGTCCCAAGGAATGGCGTTCGCCTTGACCGCTGTCAGTACGGGATTGCCTTGGCGGATTTGCTCCAGTACGTCCGCGGCGGCTAGCTCGAAATCGGCGATCGTACGATCCTCCAGCGCCAGACCGTGATACCGCTCGAGCAGCAGCGGATCGAAGCGTTGAAGCTCGCTTAGGCATGCGCCAAGCCGAGGCGAAGCATTCGGCGTATAGCCGAACGTCCACGTATCGGCGAACATGCCGGCCGATCCCCGGCCGTGCCAGTCGGCGACGGCGACGACCTCCATCTCGGTGCAATACAGGAAATCGATGTAACGCGGCTGTACCGGCAGGAGCGACGGTAGCTCGGCCGGCTCGGCCGGCGCTTCCGCGATCGGCTGCGCGTAGGCGCCCGCCTCCGCGATCCGGGTGTAGCGGAACAGATGCTCGATATCGATCCGATAGCCGCGCTCCTCCAGCTTGGCGGCAGCCTGGATCGCCTTCATCGAATCGCCGCCGAGCGCCATGAAGTCGTCGTGAATGCCGATCCGCTCTATGCCCAGCAGCTCCGCCCAGATGTCGGCGAGCGCCCGCTCGGCGTCCGTGCGCGGCTCCGCGTAGTCCGCCGCGGCAAGCAAGACCGCCGCGTTCGGCTCGGGGAGTGCGGCGCGATCGACCTTGCCGTTGGCGGTCAGCGGGATGCCTTCAATCGGCACGAAATACGACGGCAGCATATAGGAAGGCAGCCATCTGGCCGCATAAGCGCGAAGCTCTGCCGGCGATAGGCCGGACTCCGAAACGTAGTAAGCGCAGATGCATTTCGCGCCGTGCGGATCGGGCCGGTCGAGCACGACCGCCTCGCGGACGGCCGCATGCTTGATCAGCTGCGCGTGAATCTCGCCAAGCTCGATGCGATAGCCGCGAATTTTGACTTGATGATCCACCCGGCCCATGAATTCGATGTTCCCGTCGTCCAGCCAGCGGGCCATGTCCCCCGTCCAATACAGCTTCCCGTCGTGGAACGGGTTGTCGATGAACCGCTCCGCCGTCAGCTCCGGCTGGTGCATGTAGCCGGATGCGAGCACTTCGCCTCCGATATACAACGCGCCTTTGACGCCGATCGGACAAGGCATAAGCGCGTCGTTCAGAATGTAGTAGCGCGCGTTCTGGATCGGTTTCCCGTACGGGATGCTCGCCCAATGAGGCTGCACGTCGCCGACGGGGTAATAATTCGACCAGACCGTCGCCTCCGTCGCGCCGCCAAGGGCGATGACGCGCGCGGACGGAATGACCTGCCGAAGCCGTTCCGGCAGCGTGACGGGAATCCAGTCGCCGCTCAGGAAGACGAGCCGCAGACGGGAAGCGCCTGCCGCCTCGCCCATCGCCGCAAGCGTCGGCATGAGCTGCTGGAGCGCAGCCGGCGCGGAATCCCAGAACGTGACCGGCTCATCCCGCAAGATGGCGGCAAGCGCGTTCGGATTGCGAATTTCCGCCCTCGTGGCGATCCGGACCGACGCCCCGGCGGCCAGGAAGCCGAAAATATCGTATACCGACAGGTCGAAGCAGAGCGACGTCATAAACAGTACCCGGTCCCGGCCGTCGACGCCGTACGTGTTGTTGACCCATTCGATCAGGTTGACGACCGGCCGGTGCTTCACCATGACGCCTTTCGGCGTCCCCGTCGAACCGGAGGTGAAGATGACGTAGGCAAGCTGATCCGCCGTCGACGGGCAGGCGGGATCGGCCGTTTCGTATCCGCCAAGATGCCAACCCGTCCATTCCCGCACGTTTGGCGCCGGCTGTGCGACCGCCAAGTCTGTTCTTTGCATGATAATATCAAACCGATACTGCAGCTCGTTCGGGAAATCGTCCGTCCGGCGTTCAATGGCCGGCTCTACGCTCAGTCCCCCTGCCGCGCTTGCCGCGTATTCGAAGAAGCCGCGGCTTGCGTACAACAATTTATCCATGTTGTACGTCGGCTCGTACGTCCCATGATGCTCGCGCGCGAAATCCGCGAGCGACTGCCGGAACGTCTCCTTGCGCTCCTCGTCCGGCACGTCAGCGATGACGAGCAGCCCGCCGGGCGCCAACATACGCCGGCATTCCGCGATGACCGCCTCCAAATACCTGTACCCCGGGAAAAATTGCGCCGCGCTGGCGATGACGATCGCGTCGAAGCTGGCGTCCGTCAAGCCTTGCGTCTCGTGCGCGAACCCTTCTATCAGCGAAACGGATGGATATCCGCCGCTCGCCAAACGCTCGCGGTTGCGCTGCTGCGTATGCGGGGAAGGATCCATGCCCACATACGAGGCGACGCCTCCGGCCAGCTCGAACATGATGAGACCCGCCCCGCAGCCGATTTCGAGCACGCGGGACGAAGCGTCAAGATGCGGCTTAATCAAGCCGGTCACGTGACGGACATAGCGATCGACCTCTTCCTCGCGGAACGCCTCGCCCGTATAGCTGCTAACGAAACCGCCTTCCTGCACCCGGCCTTCCGCGCTGCGGGCGACGTAATCCCATAACGCTCTCACCTGCTCGGCGTCGATTCGCTCAGGCTCCGCGTGCGGCTTTTCTTCATCCAACAAGATAATGTCGCGCAGCTGCGGAAGCGTCCATTTGAACGCCTCGAACGGGCGGAAGGCTTCGGTCTGCGAAATGACATACGCGATGCTCGAACGGCGCATGATGCCTTCGATCCGCTCCCTCGGGAATTGCGGCTCGAACGGCACGTAAGCGCCGCCCGCCTTCGAAATGCCAAGCACGCCGACGATCATGTCGACGGAACGTTCGAGGATGACCGCGACAAGCGTCTCCGCTCCGACGCCTCTTATCTGCAGCAGGCGGGCCAATTGGTTCGCCCGCTCATTCACCTTCCCGTACGTCCACTCTCGACCCTCGCATACGACCGCGACCGCCTCCGGCTCGAGCCGCGCACGCCGCTCGAACAAGCCCGCCAACGTCTGCGCCCGGTCATAATCGGCTTCCGTCGCGTTGAACGTCTCCACGATCCGCCTTGTCTCGGCCTCGCTCATATAATTAAGCGAGCCGATCGCCTGTTCCGGATTGTCGACGATCGCCTGCAGCAGGTTCGCGTAATGGGCCGCCAGCCGTTCCGCCGTCTCGGATTCGAACAAGGAACGGCTGTACTCGAGCATACAGGCGAGGCGCCCTTCCGTCGGAATCGCGGTCAAGGCCAGATCGAACTTCGCCACCGCGTGGGACAACGGGTAATCTTCGGCCTCGAACCCGCTCCACGCCGGCAGCGGGCCCTCCATGTTCTGCAGCGCGAACGCCGTGTCGAACAGCGGATTGCGGCTGAAGTCGCGCGCCAGCCGAAGCCGGCCGACCAGCTCCTCGAACGGATAGTGCTGATGCTCGTAAGCGCCGAGCGCCATCGCCTTCACTTCCTGCAAGTAGTCGGCGAACGGCTTGCGCGCGGCCGGATAGCTGCGCATCGCCAGCGTATTGACGAACATGCCGATGACGCGCTGCGTGTCGCCGCTCGTCCGTCCCGAGACCGGCGAGCCGACGACGACGTCCTCCGCTCCGCTGTAGCGGGCAAGCAGCGCGGAGAATGCTGCCAGCATGACCATATACAGCGTCGCCTGCCTCTCGGCCGCGAAGGTCACCAGGCGCGCGGTCAACGCTTCCCCGATCTCGAACCGGATCAGATCGCCCTCGAACCGTTGCAGCGCAGGCCTGGCGTAATCGGTGGGCAAATCCAGCACAGGCAGCTCCCCCGCGAACGTCTCGAGCCAGAACCGCTCGTGCGCCGCATACGCTTCGGTCTGCTCCTGCCGTTGCCGCCATACGGCGTAATCCTTATATTGCACGCGGAGCGGCGCCAGCGGTTCCCCCGCATAGATACGCGTAAACTCTTCTACCAGCAGATTGATCGATACGCCGTCCGCCACCATGTGATGCACGTCGATGAGCAGCAGATGCCGCTCGCTCGCAAGCTCGACGACGCCGACGCGCAGCAGCGGCGCGCGGCGCAAGTCGAACGGCCGGACGAACGCGAGCGCCCGCTCTCTGGCTTCTTCCTCGCTCGCAGCGGCATATTCAACGATCAGCCGGGCCTCCGGCTGGATCCGCTGCACGAGTTCTCCCTGCACGGTATCGAAGCTCGTGCGCAGCGCCTCGTGCCGCCGGATTAGCTCGCCGAACGCGTACTCCAGCCGTTCCCGCTTCAGCGGCCCATTAATGCGCAGCGCCATCGGGATGTTATAACCGGCCGCGGCCCCGTCCAGATGGCTGAGTACGTATAGCCGTCGCTGCGCGGATGTGGAAGGATAATAGTCAGCCGGCTCCGCGGCCGGAATAACGGTTCCTCCGCCGCGCGAGGCCTTGGCAATGACGTCCGCCATCTCCGCGAGCGTCGGATGGTCGAACACGTCGCGGAACGTCAGCGCCGCGCCCGTCTGCTCGTAGATGCGCTGCAGCAGTGCCGCTGCGCGTAACGAATGGCCGCCGATCTCGAAGAAATGATCCGTGGCCGCGACGTTCGGCACGCGCAGAATGTCTCTCCAGATGTCCGCAAGCCGCGCTTGCTCGGCGGTTAACGGGACAGATGCCGGATGCGATGGCGCGGACGCCTCGATCGCCGGCAGCGCTTTGCGGTCCAGCTTGCCGTTCGGCGTGTGCGGCAGCCGATCCAGCCGCATGAACCCGGACGGCACCATATACGATGGCAGCCGTTCGCCTAGATGCGCCCGAAGCCGCGCGAGGGGAATGTCGGTCGCCGACGCGTAGTAGGCGTACAGCGAGTTCGTCCCCCCCTCGTCCGCGCGGGCGACGACAGCCGCTTCGCGTACTCCGTCCAACGCGAGAAGCTGGGCTTCGATGTCGCCCGGCTCCACCCGGTATCCCCGGATTTTGACCTGCTGATCCAGCCGGCCCAGGCATTCGAGCGTGCCGTCCGGCTTCCATCTTGCCAAATCGCCGGTGCGGTACATCCGCTCGCCGATCGCGAACGGATGCGGCACGAATTTCTCGGCCGTCAAGTCTTCCCGCCGCCAATAGCCTCGCGCCAGCCCGTCGCCGGCAATGCACAGCTCGCCGGCCGTCCCGGTCGGCATCAGCTGCCCGGTCGGCCCTATAATATAGATCTGCGTATTCGCGATCGGTTTCCCGATGCGGGTATCGTCATCGCCCTCAGCCTCATGCAAGGCAGACCATACGGTCGTCTCCGTCGGCCCGTACATGTTGAAGACGCGGGCTTGCGTCGATTCTCGCAGCTCGGCCAGCAGCGGCGCGGGAAGCGCTTCGCCGCCGAGCAGGATGCAGCCCAGCCCGGCGACCGCCCCGCGTCCTTGAGAGTCCGCCAACAGCAAACTCATGCGAGAAGGGGTCATTTGCGCGATGCGGACGTTCTGCGACGCGATCCACGCCGCGAGCAAGCCGGGGTCGGCCTGCTGCTCCTTGTCCGCGATGGCGACCGTCATGCCCAGCGTCAACGGCAGCAGCGTCTCCAGCACGAAGATATCGAACGAATAGGTCGTGACCGACAATATCGCGGCGCCCGGCTCGAACGGGATGCGGTCCGCCATGCCGACGAAGAAATTATGGACGGCCCGATGTTCGATCATGACGCCCTTCGGCTTGCCCGTGGAGCCGGACGTGTAGATGACGTACGCGAGGTCATCGGCGCCGGACATCGCCTCCGGATCGGCGCCGTCCGCAGCGTATGCATCCGGATCATCCAGCAGGATACAGGCGCCGTCGAACGCGACGGTTGAAGCAAGCTCCCGATGCGCCACGAGCAGCTCCGCGCCGGAGTCCTCGATCATGTGACGGATGCGCGCCTCGGGAAATTCCGGATCGATCGGCACATAGGCGCCGCCCGACTTCAAGACGGCGAGCAAGCCGACCACGAGATCAAGGCCGCGGTCCGCCATGACCAAGACGAGCTTGTCGGGTCCCGCGCCCGCTTGAAGGAGCGTCCGGGCAAGGCGATTGGCCCGCTCGTTCAGCTCGCGGTACGTCAACCGCGCGCCGCCGAAAGCCACCGCCGTCGCATCGGGCGTTCGTTCCGCCTGCCGTTCGAACAGCCGATGGATCGTATGACCGCGCTCGTAAGGCGTATCCGTGTCGTTCCAGCCGATGCGCATCATCGCGACTTCCGCCGGCGGCATCGCTTCGATCGCGTCAAGCGCTTGGTCCGGGTTCCGGGCGAGCGCGTCATACAAGTGAAACAGATGGCCCAGCGCCGTCGACAGCTGATCTTTCTCATAGCGCCGTTCATTGTACGTAAGCCGAACTTTCAGGTCCTCGCCGCTGCGTTCGAACCGGAAATGAAGGTCGAAGCCGAATTCGGCCGCCGCAGCGGACGGATGGAGCTCGCCCAGCGAGGCGATCGTCGGAATAATCGGCCGGCCGCTCTCATCCGATCGGTAAGCCAATCCTTCCGCCATTTCCCGGAACGGTATGCCGCGATGCGCCATTGCCTCGCCGACAGCCTGTTTCGTCGCATGCAGCAGCGTCCGGAGCGTGCTGGAACCGGTCGACATCGTCTTCACGAGCAGGATGCCGTTATCCGCGCGATCGAAGTCCGGTCCGGCGGTTGCGGGGACGCCCAGTATAACGGTCTCGTCGTGCGTATATTTGTAGAATAAGCTTTGGAGGCCGGTTAGAAGCAGCAGATAGAGCGCCGAAGGCGAGCCCTTGGCAATGGCCGTCAGCCGCTCCCCCGTCTCCCGCGGAAACGTCCGGACGATCTGCGAGCCTGCCGAGTTTCCGCCGCCTGCCCCGTCCGTCAAGCTCGCCGCCGGCTTGCCCCAAGGCAGCGCCGCCAGCGAATCCGCCTCCGTAAACCGTCCGCTCCAATACGCGCGTTCTTTCTCGAATACCGTTCTCATGAACATCACACCCCGATTGATAGGAATTGTCTCTAGAACGCAAAATCAAGCGACTCCCACGCTTGGCCGGCATCATCCGGCTCATTCCCGCCAAGCGGAATATCTTGGAGCGGAAGGTCCGGCGATTCGGCGACGGAGCCGAGCAAAGCGAGATACCGGTTTTTCATCTTCTCGATCGTGCCTTGCGCATACAGCGCTTCTGCATAGACGAACGCGCCTTTCCAGACGCCGTCTTCTTTATAAAAGTCGAGCGTGACGTCGAACCTGGCGCCTCGCCGCGCAAGCTCGCAAGGCTTGAGCGTCAAGTCCGACATGGACGAGGCGAGCAGGTCCGGATCCTGCATGGCGAACATGACGTCGAAAATCGGGTGAC
This sequence comes from Paenibacillus methanolicus, assembly GCF_008124765.1. Lineage (GTDB taxonomy): Bacteria > Bacillota > Bacilli > Paenibacillales > Paenibacillaceae > Paenibacillus_Z > Paenibacillus_Z methanolicus. The sequence continues at coordinate 331,106 of NZ_VNHS01000006.1, forward strand.
GCCCCGGTTCGCGGCGGACCGCCAGCCGTTCGGCGAGCAGCTCGAACGGATAGTCTCCGTGCTCGAACGCTTCCAGCACCCGGGTTCTCGTATCGTCCAAGAAACGCGCGAACGCGATTCCGCCGGACGGGCGGCAGCGCAGCGGCACCGTGCCGGCGAACATGCCGATCAGCGACGCGGCATCCCGATGTTCCCGTCCGGACACCGGCGTGCCGATGACGAGATCCTCTTGGCCCGAATACCGGGTGAGGAGCGCGGCGAACCCGGCAAGGAGAACCATGTACACAGTGCAGCCGCGCTCGGCGGCAAGGATGCTCAGCCGATCTCCCAAATCTCGGCCCAGCTCAAAGGCGACCGAACCGCCGTCTCGGCTCCGGGACGAGCGGCGCGCGTAATCCTCCGGCAGCCGCAGCACCGGAAGCTCTCCGGCCAACGCTTCGAGCCAGTATCTCTCGAGCTTCTCCCGGCGCGCGGCGAACCGCTCCTCTTGCCATGCCGCGTAGTCGATATATTGAATGCGAAGCTTCGGAAGCTCCCCGCCTTCGTATAGTAGCGCGAACTCGCGAACGAGATTCCCGATCGACAAGCCGTCCGATACGATATGATGCATGTCGAAGAGCAGGAGATGGCGCTCCGGCGCAAGCCGGACGATGCCGGCGCGCAGCAGCGGCGCGGCCGTCAGGTCGAAAGGCCTCACGAACCGGCTCATCCAGTCATCGACGTCCATCGCGTCATGCGCGGATTCCAGGCGTTCCAGCCGGAAATCGACCGCCGCCGAAACGCGCTGAGCGGGCATCCCTTCGTGCATGACGAAGCTCGTTCGCAGCGTTTCGTGGCGGCCGATGACCGCGGCCAGCGCCGCTTCCGCCCGCTCCGCATCCAACTTGCCTTCCGCGAGAAGCGCGCTCGGCATATGGCTCGCATATTCGGCGCCCGGCAGCTGACTCTCCAGATAGATCCGGCGTTGCCCTGCCGAGAGCGGATGCAGGTCGCCGCGAGGAACGGAAGTGATCTGCTCCGGCCCTCCGCGGCTTTCCTGCCGATCGATAACAGCCGCAAGCTCCCGAATCGTAGGCGATTCGAAAATTTGCCTGTATGCCAGGTCGGCGCCGAATCGCTCATGAATGGCGGCGAGCAGCTCCGCCGCCTTCAGCGAATGACCGCCGAGCTCGAAGAAGGACCGGTCGACGCCCGGGCTCGATACGCCCAGCAACGTCTCCCACATCGACGCGAGCACGGCTTCGGTCTCCGTTGATGGCGGAAGATGCGGCTGCTCATTGACTTCCGTTCCCGCGTCAGGCTCCGGCAGCGACTTGGCGTCCACCTTGCCGTTCGGCGTCAGCGGCATGGCCGCGAGCGGCACGGCGAATGCCGGCACCATGTACGCCGGCAGCTTCGCCGCCGCGTATGACTGGATCTCGGCTGGCTTAAGGACAGCATCTGCTTCCGCCGTATAGTAAGCGCATAGATGCTCGCCCAACGCTTCGCTGCGCCGCACGATAACCGCGGCCTCGCGTACGCCCGGATAGGCGCGAAGCGCCTGTTCGATCTCGCCGAGCTCGATACGGAAGCCGCGCAGCTTGATCTGATGATCGGCTCGGCCCAAATATTCGATGTGGCCGCTCGGGAGCCACTTGGCCAGATCACCCGTCTTGTACACCCGTTCGCCTGCGCGGAACGGGCTCGCGATGAACTTCTCGGCCGTCAGCTCCGGCTTCCCGTGATAGCCCCGCGCGATGCCGTCGCCGCCGATCCACAACTCTCCCGGCACGCCGATCGGTTGAAGCTGCCCCGATGCGTTCACGATATAAGCCCGCATATTTGGCAGCGCCCGGCCAATCGGCACCGAAGCTTCGCCTGAAGCCTCGGCGCTAATGCCTGACTCGGCGCCGGACACCTTTCCCTCCTGCTGGACGACGCGAGCGTCCGCCTGCCACCACGTCGCGCAGATCGTCGTCTCCGTCGGCCCGTAAGCATTAACGTACGCCGCATGAGGCGTCCACTTGCGAACCTGCTCCGGCGAAGCGGCCGACCCTGCCGTCACGATCAGGCGAAGCGATGGCAGCCGCGAAGGCGTAAGGCCGATCGCATAAGTAGGCGGCAGCGTCGCGACCGTGATGCCTTGCTCGTTCAGGAAGCGCTCGAACCGCGAGAAGCTCGCGATCGTTTCTTTGGCCGCGATGGATAACGAGGCGCCCGTCAGCAGCGCCATGAACGTCTCCCATACCGATGCGTCGAACGATGCGCTCGCGAATTGAACGATGCGGTCCTCAGGGCGAATACCCAAGTCATGCTTGAAGAACTGTTCCAGGTTGAGCATGCCCAGGTGCGGGACCATGACGCCTTTCGGCGCGCCTGTCGACCCGGACGTATAGATGATGTAGGCGAGATCCTGCGGACTGCCGACAGCTTCCGGATTACCCGGATCTGGGCGTGAACCCGGGTCGCCTTCGCCGAAGAAATCCTCGGCAGACAACCGTTTGCCGCTCCAACCGAAGCGCGCCCAATACCGTTCCTCCGCGACGAGCAGTATGGCCTCGCTGTCTTCCAACATGTAGCGAACGCGATCCTGCGGATATTCCGGATCGATCGCGACATAGGCGGCGCCGGCTTTCAAGACGGCCAGAACCGTCGCGACCATTTGCCAGGAACGGTCCATCAGGATGGCGACGCGGCTGCTGCCAACCTGCACATCCATGGCCCCTAATCGCGCGGCCAGCTCATTCGCGCAAGCGTTCAGCTCGGCATAGCGGACCTCGCGGCCGCCGCTGACGACTGCAATACGGTCCGGCGTTAACGCGGCCTGCCGCTCGAAGGCGCGAGAGAGCGTGAGCGTCCGATCATAATCCGGCTCCGCCGGCTGGAAACTACGCAGCTGCCGCGATTCCGCCTCGGTCAGCAGTTCAAGACGGGCGATCGGCAGCCCGGGATCGGCGGCAGCTTGCCGGATAATATGAGCGAAGTGCCCCGCCATGCGCTTCACCGTTTCCGGGCGGAATAAGCTCGCGGCATACTCCCAGCCCAGCAGCAGCCCTTCCTCGCGTTCCGCCGCATCGAGCGTCAGATCGAAGCGGGAGAGCCGCTGCGGCAGATCGTGCGGCTCGGCGAACAGGTTCCCTTCCAGAAGGGAGGCGCGCTGCCTGCGTTGCAGCACGAACATGACCGAGAAGAGCGGATGCCGGCTCGAATCGGGCGGCAGATCCAGCTGCCGGACCAGCTCCTCGAATGGATAGTCCTGATGCTCGAAGGCTTCGATCGTATGCGCCTTAACAGCGGCGACGAATGCCTTGAACGATAGGTCTCCGCGCGGCCGGTTCCGAAGCGCGAGCGTGCCGGCGAACATGCCGACGACGCGCTCCGCGCCTGGATGCGTCCGTCCCGCGGCCGGCGTGCCGACGACGATATCTTCTTGGCCCGCGTATTTGGCCAATAATACGTTGAACGCGGCTAGCAGCACCATGAAGAGCGTCGCTCCGGTCTCGGCGGCAAGTCCTCTCGCCAGCGCGACCAGATCCGCATCCCACATCTCGTAATGACGCGCGCCTTCATAACGCTGGAGTGCGGGGCGCGGATAGTCCGTCGGCAGCTGAAGCGCCGGCGGCTCCTCGGCGTAGACCGTCTCCGACCAGTACCGCTCCAGATCCCGCTTCCGCGCGGCCGTGAGCGATGTTTGCTCGCGCGCGGCGAATTCCTTCGCATGAAGCGCAAGCTCCGGCAAACGCACGCCCGCATAGAGCGCCGCGAAATCTTCGATGATGACCTGCATCGAAGCGCCGTCGGCGATCAGATGGTGAAGATCGAATAGCAGCAAGTGGCGAGTCCCTCCGCTGCCTAAGCGCACGACGCCGGATCTGGCGAGCGGCGCTTGCCCGAGATCGAAAGAACGGACGAATTCGCGCGCGATATCCGCGATCGCCTCCTCGTCTTCCGCCTCGTACAGCTCGATGTCGAGCTGCGCTTCCGGACGCACCCGCTGGACGGGCGCTCCGTCCTTCCACTCGAAGACGGTACGCAGCGCCTCATGCCGGGCGACCAGACCCCGCAGCGCTTCGTCCAGACGAAGCCAATCGAGCGGCCCGGTCAGCTTCACGGCGCCAGGCACATTATAGAGCGCCTTCTCCCCGCCGGGCTGCTGCGTGATCATCATCAACCGTTTCTGCGCGGAATTAACCGGGTAGAGGTCCATTACAACCGCCGGCGTCGGCTCGACTGCCGACTCCGTCCCCGCCTCTTCGGCCCGGCCGTCGAGCCGTCGAGCCAGCTCTCGCACCGTCGGGAATTCGAACAGCTCCTTGAACGACACTTGGACGCCAAGCCGCTTGTAAATGCGGGACATATATGCCGCCGCATCCAGCGAGCTGGCTCCAAGCGCGAAGAAATCGTCGGTCGCGCCGACGAACGGGCGGCCGAGCAGCTCTCGGCATAGCTCCGCGAGCGTTCCCTCCGTCTCCCCTATGGGCGATGCGTAATCGGCGGTTGGCGCATCTTCGCCTCGAACGCCGGCCGATGACGCCGACGGACGCGCCGCGGCTAGCTCTAGCAGCGAGCGCTCCGTATGATGACGCAGCGGCCCATAATAGGCTGCGTGCAGCAGTCCTGCCGAGTCGATAGGCTCGGCATGCCACGGTCCCGGTTCCCCGAAGACACGCGGATCGACCTGCGTTGCGGCTAACTCAAGCAAGGCAGCCGATGCCGCCGAGTCGGCAGCGCTCGTGGAATCGGCGGAATGGTCTCCTCGCCCTTGCGAAGGTCGCTCAGACCGAGCCAGGCCGCCGCTTACCGAGAGCGATGCTTCGGACAGCGCGATGAACGCCGGCGCAGCCGGGACGTCGTCGATCGCGTAAGCGAACACCGTCATGCCGCCTTCTTCGCGCCCGCGAGTCCATCCCCCGCGCTCCAAGTAGGCCAGCATCGGATCGTTCTTCGCGCTCCGGGCAAACCACGCCTCTAGACGGCGAAGTCCTTTATCCGCGGCATACTGCGCCACGCTCGCGATAGCCGCGTCTTCCGCGCGGCGTCCCAGCACGCGGCAGCTTAGCATGAACGCCTGGATGCGCAGCGTCTCGTCCCGCGACTCCGCGACCAGCGCGCCGACAAGTCCATAATCGCCGAACCGGTCGCGCGCTTCGATCGCCCAGCCTGCGACTTTCGGCTCGCTCAGCCACCGCGCGAGCTCCGCTTCCGTACGTCGGACCGGATTCAAGTTGAATTGGTTCGTACGCTGCGTCAGCTGCGCGATTCGGCCGAGCTGTGCCGGCACGATCGGGCTTACGCTCATCTCGAGACTCAAGCTCCTCAGGAAATCATCCACCGAAGAAGCCTGCTCCTTCGCTTCCTGCCTCTGCGACTCCGATCTGTACAACCGTGTCCGCATCCGATCCTCTTCGGACGTCTTCCAGCGGTCGAACGCCCAGACGTGCCGTAGATAAGAAGGGATGCGCGCCGGGTCATCCGGCAGCCGGAGCGTCAGCACTTCCGGCAGCTCGCTTATCATGGCCGCGCATTCGACCGGACTATCGTCGAGGAAAATGAAGCTGTCTAGCCCGAGATTAAGCTGCTTGGCCAGCGCCCGGATATTATCCGGCTTCGGCCGCCAGTTCACGGCCGCGTGCACGATATGCTCCCTCCGCAGCAGCATATCCGGATGGCGGTCGAACACTTCCCAGACGTCGGCTTCGTTGTTCTTGCTGCACAGCGCGATCAGCACGCCGGCATCATGAAGCGCGAGCGCCTGGCGCTGCACCGCCTGGAATGGTTCCGTAATCGCCACGCCGAGCGCGCCGTCCTCGCCGCACACGCCTTTCCAAATCGTATTGTCGCAGTCTAGCGCGAGCACCTTGAACGGCGGGCGACGCCAAGCGACGATGCGGCGCGCGACGGTCGCGCCGATCGCCGCCTCGAACGCTTCGCTGAACGGCATGTGCGCAGCCGCTTCCTTCACCGCGTCGAACGGTTCCGCGATGCCATAGTCATCGGCCGCCCGCGTGCAGTCGACGGCGAACACGCGCTCCATCCCTTCGACTTCGAGCAGCAGCCTCGCTTGCGTCTCCCGAATGGCGACGGCCAGCTCGCCCGGGATGCCCAAGTGCGGCGTAACCGGGAAGACGGCCACGCCGATCGGCACCCGTTTCGGCGCCCGGCCAATGGCTTCGATCAGTTCGTCATACAGCGATTGGAGCTTCCGAATGCCCGCCGCCGCGCTCGTCCGGGCTTCGCCCAGCCAATCCTCGAACCGGACGAAAATCACATTCACCCCATCGTTGGCGGCCAATTCGCTCCCGCCGTCCAACAGCTGCTGGAACACCTGATTGTAAGGCGCATACTCCGCGTGCAGATCAATGCCGAAGCGCTCCGTCCATTCCTCGATATGCCTGCCGATGCCATCAGCCGTGAAAGTCGCGCCGATGAGTAGGCGCAGAGGCTTCGATTCCGGCTCTAGCGCAGGCGCAATCCCTGCGGTCGGCACATCGTTGTTGTCGCGTTTGGCGCGCAGGGCCTCCTCTTCTTCCGAGGACCACAACGCGAGTTCGGACAACGGGAAGGCAAGCAGCGCGTCCCGCTCCTCCGCCAGACGCCAGAGCAGCGTCATCCAAAGGCGGCCGAAACGCTCCATCGTACCGCGGTCGAACAGCTCCGTGCTGTAGTTGAACGCGAACTTGATCGAGCCGTCCGGCTGCGGATAGGCATCCAGTTTCACATCCAGCGGCGACACTTCCTGCGGCAGCGGATAGTCGGCGACGCGCAGCCCGGCTGCCTCGAGACTGCCGGTCTGCAGCGCATTCAATCCGCTCTCGTTGTGATAGATAAACATCGCGTCATAGAACGGGTTGCGAGTAGGGTCCGTCTTCCCGGCGAGCTGGCGAATCATCGCGTCGTACGGGTATTCGTGCGCGAGCGCCTCCCGCAGCGACCGGTTCGTCGCCTGCAAGTAATCTGCCAGCGTCTCGCGGTCTCCGGTTCGGACGCGCACCGGCAAATAATGAATGAACATGCCGACGAGCCCTTCGAGCTCCGGCAGCGGCCGTCCGGCCGCGACCGTGCCGATCATCGCCTCCGTCTGGCCCGCGTATTGGCTGACGAGCAGCGAGAAGAGTCCGAACAGAAGCGAATTAAGCGTTAGCTGCTGTCCGCCCGCCAGCCCTGCGAGCGCCTGCGTCAACTCCGCCGATACCGCGAATGGGATCGTATCGCCCGCATAGGCGCGCGTGACGACATGCCGATTGCGGTCGAGCGGCAGCCGAAGCAAGGGCAAGGGAGCTTCCAGGCTCTCCCGCCAATAGTCGGCCCGCCGCTTCGCCTCCTCGCTCGCCATCCAGCCCTGATACCAAACGGCAAAGTCGGTATAACGGACCGGCAGCGGATTGGACTCCAGCTCATTGCCTTGGTACAGTCGCAGCAAATCGTTCATGACGATGCCGATCGAAGCGCCGTCGCCGATCAGATGGTGCAGATCGAGGAACAGCAGCTGCTCCCCCTCCGGAAGCTGAATTAATCCAACCCGCAGCAGCGGCGCGCGGCCGATGTCGAACGGCCGGATCCAGCCTCGCGCAATCCCGTCCGCTTCTTCCGCGCTGCCCGCCTGCGCCTTCAGCAGGTCCGCCTCGGCCGCTTCCTGGACGATTTGAACCGGTTCCCCGTCGTGCCAATCGAACCGGGTACGGAACGCTTCGTGCCGGCGCACGAGAAGGCTGGCCGCCTGTAGCAGCCGTTCGGGCTCGAGTTCGCCGGTAATCGCGAACGCGAGCGGCATATTGTAGCCGGTGCCGGACGCGCCGCGCTGTTCCTGCACGAACACCCTTCGCTGCGAAGGAGTCAGCGGATAGTAGAGCCGCTTGGCCTGCTCAGGTATGGTCACGACGGCGCGGGCGTCGGTTGACGTGCCGTCGATTTGACGAGCGGCGATGCCCGTCTGCCGTCCGTCTGCCGCGCGAATCGGCTTACCGCCGCCGCGGATTTCCACGTACTTCGCCAAATCGGCCACCGTGTCGTACTGCATCAGATGCGCGGCCTCGAGCATTGTCATTCCATGCTCCTGCCGCAGCCGGTTGACGATTTTGATCGCCAGAATCGAATCGCCGCCCAGCGCGAAATAGCTTTCCTGCACATCGAGCGTCTCAATTCCGAGCGTCTCCGCCCAGACGGCCGCGATGACACGTTCGGTCTGCGTATAACGATCTTCCTGTCCGTCCGCCAACGCGAGCACGCCGGTCGACGCCGAAGGGGCCAGATCCAGCCAACAGCGCGTCCGTTCGAACGCATAGGCCGGCAGATGCACCCGATTCCGCTTCACGTCCGCGTTCAGCCGCTTCCAATCGATCCGCATCCCGTCCGCATATTGCGCCGCCAGTTCATCCGGCAGCAACCCTTCCGCCTGACGGATCTCGCTCTCCCTCGTCTCGGAAGCGCCATAATAGAGGCCAGCCGATTTATCCGTTCGCAGCCCCGTTTGGGTCAAGCGGCGCAGCTTCGTAAGCAGCGTCTCGATCGAGTCGCACACGATCGCCACACGGAACCGGTAGTGCCAGCGTCCGGTCTGCGCCGTATGTGCCGCATCCGCGATTGACACGCCTTCAAGCCGAGCAGACGGTTCCAAATAGGCGCGGATCAGGCCGTCGAGCGCCGCCTCGCTCTTGGCCGAGAGGGGAAAGACGAACCGTACTCCCTCGCGAGTCTCCCGCTCGGCTGACGACTCCGTTCGGGTCAGCCCTTCCCGGCGGTCTTCCCGATCCGGAGCCTCCTCCAGCACCACGTGGCAGTTCGTGCCGCTCATCCCGAACGCGCTCACGCCGCAGCGGCGCGGCTGACCGTTCGTCTCCCAGTCGGCGAGCTCCGCGTTCACGTATACCGGCGAATCGGCGAAGTCGATCTGTTTATTCGGCGTGACGAAATGAAGCGAGGCGGGGATCTGCCGATGGCGCATCGCGAGCACCGCCTTGAGCACGCCCGCGATGCCCGCGGCGTGGTCGAGATGGCCGATGTTCGTCTTCAACGAACCGACGGCCACGAACTGCCTCCGGTCGGTGTACCGGCCGAACGCCCGGTTAATGCCCTCGACCTCGATCGGATCGCCCAGCTTGGTGCCCGTGCCATGGGCTTCGATGTAGGAGATCGTCAGCGGATCGACGTTCGCATCCTCCCACGCCCGGACGATGACGTCCTCCTGCGCGCGGACGTTCGGCGCGGTCAAGCCGACCGAACTGCCGTCCTGATTGACGGCGCTCCCTTTGATCACCGCGTACACCGCGTCGCCATCCTCAAGCGCGCGGGCGAGCGGCTTGAGCATCATCGCCACGACGCCTTCACCGGCGCCGGTGCCGTCCGCGCGGTCGTCGAATGTCCGCGCCCGCCAATCGGACGCCTCGATGCCGATCTTGACCTCGTGAGCGAAAGGCAGCAGCGCGATCTTCACGCTGCCGGCGATCGCCATGTCGCATTCGCCGCCGCGCAGCGCCTGACAGGCCGCATGAAGCGCGACGAGCGAGGAGGAACAAGCGGTGTCGATGCAGACGGCCGGCCCTCTTAGGTTGAGCAGGTACGAAATCCGTCCCGCGATGACCGAAGAGAGATTGCCGGGCACCGCCAGCGATAGCAGCTCGGGATCGACGTCGGCGATGAGGCTTTTGTAATCGTGCATCGTGTCGTTGTTGAAGCCGACGTACACGCCCGTGCGGCTGCCGTCCAGCAGTCCGCCGCCGTACCCCGCGTCCTCGATCGCCCGCCATGCTTGTTCCAGGAAGAGCCGCTGGTTCGGCGTCATCAGGCTCGCTTCCTTCGGCGACAGCCGGAAGAAGGCATGGTCGAATTTATCGATCTCGCCCAGGAACGCGCCGTCATAATACGAGACCTTTTCTTCCGACAAGCCTGCGCGTCTAAGGTAGGCCTCCGCATCTTGTCTCCGCGAGGCCGGGAAAGGGGCGATGCAGTCTTTGCCCTCCCGCAGCTTTTCCCAAAACCGCTCCGCGTCCTCGGCTTCCGGCAGCTGCGCGGAGATGCCGATAATCGCGATGTCCTTGAGCGAGACCTCCTCGATCCGGGCGGCTTCGTTCTGTTCGCGGTCCCACGACAACATATCCAGGTCGAGCATCGGTCAGCCCCCCATTTCCATCGATACTGCCGCTTTCTGCTCCGCGGCTCTCCCACGGCTCTTCTTCGCCTCGTCCGTCGACGCGCCCGTGCCGCGCTCCCGATGCCGGTACAAATACGCCACCAAGCCGATAATCGCGACCGAGCTGACGACAAGCAGAACGATGAGCAGCGTGCCGTACGGAATATCCAATTTGCGGAACCAGTAGTACGTGAAGAACAGCAGAAACTCGTTGATGATCGGCGCCCAAATCGAGCGGTACCATTCGAACATCGCGCTGAAGATGAGCGCGCCGGCCAGCGCGTAGACGGTCATCGGGATGTCCCAGTTAAAGAACAGTCCGCCGTAGATAACGCCGCACATGAGGATCGACAGCGTCATGTTCATCTCCGTGCGCAGCACGTTGTAGACGAGGGCGCGGAAGAACACCTCTTTGTACACGGAGTGGATGAGCAGGAAGATGACGAGAATGACGAACGTCGCGGTCGTCAAATACGAGAACAGCCCCTCGAACTGCGGGAATGCCTCCGCAATGTAAGGGATTTTGAAGAAACTTTGCACCCAAACGCCCATCGCGATACCGAGCAGGCCGATCAACACTCCGGATTTGACGGAAATCGCGCTGAAGTTGCTTACTTTAATCAAGCTTTCCTTGTGCAGGGCGCGCATCACGATATAGTAGACCGCGAGCGCGATCAGATCGTAGATGACGAAGCCGAGCACGTTGTTCTCCCGCAGGAACGGCTCGATCGACTTGATGGACAGCAGCTGGTTGTTCCACAACAGCAGCGAAGGGATGTAGATGATGAAGTAGAGGAACACCCACAGGACGAGATTGCCGACCATGACGTTGTAGCGCATCGCGCCATGCCCTCTCCAGATGACGTACACCGTGTACACCATGAAGAACAGGCTGAGCAGCGCGCTGAAGAACAGCGTCGCGTCGCGGAAGTCCCCGAACACCTCATGCAGTCCGAACTGCTTCGTCGTGAAAATAAATGCGTTCATGACCGCGGACACCCAGATCGTCGACCAGATCGACCCGGTCCGCAAGTAGACGAAGCTGTAGATGATGGCCAGAAAAAAAGCGATCGCCTGCACCGACGGATTCGGCTGCGCGTACGCGTAAAGCACGGCCTGCGCGAGGAACGTCGCCCAGATCGGCAGCGTCCGCCGCAGCAGGTTGAAGATGACGCCGCGGAAAAGCACCTCCTCGAACAGCGGGCCGATGACGACGAGCGCGAGAAACGTCAGCACGAAACTATCCGAACGCATGAACAGCGTGACGTATTCCTCGAAGCCCGGGAAGGCCGAGGCGACGAACGACAGCTTCAAGATCGACAAATAGAAGATGCCGATCGCGAGGCCCAGAATCGTGAGCGCGATCCAATTCTCCCGCGACAGATTGGCGAACCGGCTCATCGCGATGACGTTGTCCGTTCGGCCATCCTTGCGAACCGCCTTCTTGATGCCGATAAAACCGAGCAGCAGCGCCGCCGTAATCGCGAAGTTGATCGTGATCCATACCGGGACGTTGCGCCACAAGATGTCGTTATAGGCCGGGAACATCGGAACGATGACCAGGTTGTGAATGAGCGAGACCGCCGTATAGACCCCGAAATAAACAAGCAAATTGCCGAATAGCTGGACATATTTTTTCACGTGCGTCCGCTCCTTTGGATGGAGGAGGACGTGCGTCCGGCCGCGGATGCGCCGCGATCCGAACTCCCCCCTCTAAGTCAATGCTGTCAGGCAAGGCGAATCGGCTGCGCCGTTTTTAGCGGCGATAGTAGTTTCGCTCCGTAGAAATACAAGATGACTTGTTGCTGCCTCCCCCTTCCCTCTCCGCCAGGTTAAGAGGGCTCCGCCCTTTTGATCCGACTTTTGTTGCTCCCTCCCCCCTTCCCCCTCCGCTGAGGGGAACCAAAGGGCTTTGCCCTCTGGACTCCCTTTTTCGTGCCGTCTCACTTGTGCGCGGTCGGCGGATTGGGCTTGAGCGGGGCACGCTTTTGTCCTGACGGACAAAGCTTCAGTGGGTATTGAAGTCCGTCCTAAGACACAATCCTGTAAACAATACTGTGTTGCAATCAGTCCCGTTCGGACGAGCTGCCGGTCTCGCTCCGTGCGAGCGCCGCCTGCGTGACGATTCGCGCCAGCTTCACGTAATTGTCGATCATCGCGCGAACGCCGTCTTGATGCAGCCGCTTGTCGTTGAACGCCAGCGTAAAGGCGAGCTGACCGTTCGCAGACGCCGCTTCATAGGAGAGCCGCAGGTCGAATTGACGGAGCGCATCGTTGTCGCCGCCGTTTCTCCGGAGAAATAGCGGCAGCACCTCGCTTTCCGCCTTGTCGATATGGAGCGACTCGAGCGCGGCCAGCTGGTAACGCGGATGGCTGCCCGAGTCGTCTCGAAGCGCCCCGCGCGTCAAGCGGACGAGCGCGCCGAAATCCGCCGCTTGGCGAATATCCAGCTGCAGCGAAACGGCCGAGCCGTCGCTTCCGAGCGCCGCCTGAACCGGCACGGCCGGCTGCTTGCTCAGGCTGGCCAGCACGTACGCGAACAGCGCGAGCAGCACGGTCTCTTCTTCCGTCTCTTCCGCTGCCGCCATCCGCCTTAGCCCTTCGGCCAATTCGGCTTCGAGCGAGAACCGGAAAGCGCGTTCCTGCTGCCGCGCGCCGCCGGCTGCCGCCATGAACGCCGCCGGCACCGACAGCAGCGGCAGCTCCCGCAGCGCCGTCTTGGATAGGGTCATCTCCATGAAAGCCGCCAGCTCGGCGATCGTCGGATAGGCGAACAGATCCGTCACTTTGACGAGCTTCGGATACAGCTCGTCGATTCGGGCATGCGCCCGGATGAGCAGCAGCGAATTGCCGCCGATCTCGAAGAACTGATCATGCACGCCGACGCGCGAAATATTCAGCAGCTCGCCCCAGATTGCGGCCAGCCGCTTCTCCAGCTCGCTGCCCGGCTCGACATGCCGGCCGGACGGCGCCGAATTCGTCTCCGGCGCCGGGAGCGCGGCGCGGTCCAGCTTCCCGTTCGCCGTCACGGGCATATACGGCACGCGAACGAAGTACGATGGCACCATATAGTCGGGCATATCAGTTGCCAATTGCGCGCGCAGCTCCTGTACGGAGAAATCTTGGTCCGATGCGTAATAGCCGCATAAGCATAAGCCGCCTTCGCGGTCCGGTCGCGCCAGCACGACCGCTTCCCGAACGCGCGGATGCTGCAGGAGGCGATATTCGATCTCGCCCAACTCCAGCCGCTGGCCGCGGATTTTCACCTGATTGTCGATGCGTCCCAAATAGTCGATATTCCCATCCGGACGCCATTTCGCCAAATCTCCGGTCCTGTACAGCTGCCCGTCGCCCGCGATCGGATGCGATGCGAACTTCGCTTGCGTCAGCTCCGGACGATTCGCATATCCGCGGGCCACGCCAACCCCCGCGATGCACAGCTCCCCCGGCACGCCGATCGGCCGAAGCTCGCCGTGGGGACCGAGAATGTACAGCCGAATATTATCGATCGGCTTCCCGATCGGAATGGAGCTCGCTTGCGCTCCCGGTTCGCAATCGTAATAGGTCACGTCGACCGCCGCTTCGGTCGGGCCGTACAAATTCGCCAGACGCGCATGCGGGAATAACCGGTAGAACGCCTCCGCCTGCGCGGGCTGCAGCGCCTCGCCGCTAGCGAACGCCTGCTTCACCGAGCGAAGCCGTTCGGCCGCATCCGCCCGCTCCGCGTATTCCGCGAACATCGTCAGCATGGACGGAACGAAGTGCAGCGTCGTTACGTGCGCCGATTCGATGGCGTCCAGCAGCTGCGAAGGATCCTTCTCGCCGCCGGGCTCGAGCAGGTACACCGATGCACCCGCCATGCTCCACCAGAGCAGCTCCCATACAGAGACGTCGAAGGTGATCGGCGTCTTCTGCAAGATGACGTCGGAAGGTCCGATCGGGTACCGGGACTGCATCCAGTTCAGCCGGTTGACGATCGAGCGGTGCTCGACCATGACGCCCTTCGGCTGGCCGGTCGAACCGGACGTGTAGATGACATAAGCCAAGCCGCGCGAATCGGTGACCCGTTCCGTTGCATCCGCTAGGCCAACCTGCTCCGCCCCCTCAAGCATCATGTCCTCGTCCAGCAGGAAGATCGTTCCTGCAAAATCCGAAGTCAGGCCCGCGTGCACCTCGTGCGCGAGCAGCGCGCAAGCGCCGCTGTCCGCCAGCATGTGCGCGATCCGCGCCGCGGGCAGCGCGGGCGAGATCGGCAAGTAGGCGCCGCCCGCCTTCAACACGGCATAGATCGCGATCATGAGACCTGGCGAACGCTCCGCCATGACGGCAACGACGGCGTCGCGTCCGACGCCGCGTTCTCGAAGCCGCGCCGCGAGCGCTGCTGCCCGCGCGTTCAGCTCGCCGTACGTCAGCATCCCGCCGTCCCACGTGACCGCCGGCCGGTCAGGCGTCCGCGCGGCATGCCGCGCCATAGTCTCATGCACGAGCAGCTCTTCCGGATACGGACTCGCCGTCTGGTTGAACGTCTCCGTGATCTGCGTCATTTCGTCCGCCGACATCATCGTCAGCTCATGGAGCCGCCGGTCCGGGTCCCCGATCGCTTCTCGCAGCAGGTGGACGTAATGCCGCGCCATCCGCGCCGCCGTCTCCTGGCGGAACAGGCCGGAAGCGTATTCCAGCCGGCCGGACAGCCGACCATCGGACATGGCGATTTCGAGCGTCAAATCGAATTTCGCCGTGCCCGACTCCAGATGCTCCGCGCTAATCGAAAGGCTGTTCGCCGACAGCGCGGGCAGCTCTTGATTCTGCATCGCGAACATGACGCTGAACAGCGGCGGCCGGCTCGGATCGCGCCTCACGTTCAGCTTCTCGACCATCGCCTCGAACGGGTAACGGTCGTGCGACAACGCCTCGATCGTGCCCTGCTTCACTTCGGCCAGCAGATCGGCGAACCGTTTGTCCCCCGACGGATAATGCCGCAGCGGCAGCGTCCCCGCGAACATGCCGATCAGCGGCAGCGTCTCCGCCTGCCCCCGGCCGGCTACTGGCGTGCCGACGATGATATCTTCTTGGCCCGAATATTTGGCGAGGAGGGCGTAGTAGCCCGCGAGCAGCACCATATACGGGGTGACCCCCTCGCTTGCCGCGTACGCATGGAGTTTCCGCTCCAATATGTCGTCGAACGCAAGCGGCACGCTCGCTCCCTCGAACCGCTGGACGGCCGGCCGCACGACGTCCGTCGGCAGTTGCAGCACCGGCAGCTCGCCCGACAGCAGCTCCAGCCAATAGCGTTCATCATCCATGTAAGCTTCCGTCCGTGCTAGCTTGTTCTGCCAGACGGCGTAATCCTTGTAATGAATGGCGAGCGGCGGGAGCTCCTCACCTTGATACAGGGCCAGGAATTGCTCCGCGAACACAACGCCGGACAACCCGTCGGCGATCAAATGATGGAAGTCGAAGATCAAGTAACCGGCGCTCGCGCCGACCTCGACGACGGCCGCCCGCATGAGCGGCGCGGTGCCGAGGTCGAACGGGCGAACGAAGGCCGCAAGCTGCTCCCGCGCATCTGCTTCGCTATCGGCCGCGTAGCGCTCCAGCTTGAATGCGGCCGTCTCGTGAACGAACTGCGCCGGCGCTCCGTCCGCCCAACCGAACGAGGTGCGCAGCGCTTCATGCCGCGCGATCAGCCGCTCGATCGTCGCCTCGACTTTGCGCGCATCCATCTCGCCTTCGAACCGCAGCGCGAATGGCAGATGATACGCGGTGCCGATGCCCTCCATTTGCTGGAGCACGAACAATCTTTGCTGCGCCGACGAGAGCGGGTAATGACGATGCGCCTCCGCCCGTTCAATCACGCCATTGGCTTGCGTCCCCGTCGCGGATAGCAACCGCGCCAATCCCCGGATGGTCGGCTCCGCGAACAAGTCGCGTATGGAGACCGACAGCCCCAGCCGCTGCTGGATCAGCGCCGCCGCCTGCGCCGCTTTGAGCGAATGGCCGCCGAGCTCGAAGAAGCTGTCCGTGACGCCGAATGCCCCCGTACCTAGCACCTGCCGCCAGATGTCTGCCAGTTGCGCTTCCCGCTCGCTGCCCGGCATTACGCGCTCCGCCTCGCCCGCGGCGAGCGGAACCGCTTCCGGCAGCGCCCGTCGATCGGCCTTGCCGCTTGCCGTCAAGGGCATCGCGGTGAGGCGCGCCCAATGGGTCGGCACCATATAGTCCGGCAGCCTTGCGGCGATACCGCCGCGCAGCCCGCGAAGTTCGATATCCTCGTCGGCCACGACATAGGCGCACAGCCGGATGTCCCCGCCATCGTCCGCAATGACCGCGACCAAGCAGTCTTTCACGCCGGGCTGCTTCCGCAGCTCGGCTTCGATCTCGCCGCATTCGACGCGGTAGCCGCGAATTTTCACCTGATGATCGATGCGCCCCAAATAGTCTAGATTGCCATCCGGGCGGAGGCGCGCGAGATCGCCCGACCGGTACATGCGCTCGCCGGGTACGTAAGGGTCCGGCACGAATCGTTCCGCGGTTAGCGCAGGCTGATTCCAGTAGCCTCTCGCCAGTCCCGCTCCCGCGATATAGAGTTCGCCCGCAACGCCCGCGGGCAGCAATTCGCGCCGTTCGTCGAGCACGTACAGACGCGTATTGTCGATCGGACGGCCGATTGGAACGGACAACCCCAGCTCGCCTTCCGTGCAATCGTAATAAGAGACGTCAACCGTCGCTTCCGTCGGACCGTACAGATTGACCAGTCTCGCCGGCCGCAGCCCCTTCAGCGCCCGGAACCGTTGAACCAGTCGGACGGGGAGCGCTTCTCCGCTGCAGAATACGGCGCTTAGACGATCCAGCTTGGCGAACGCGCGCGGATGACGCTCCGCGTAGTCGAGGAACGCGCCGAACATCGAAGGCACGAAGTGCAGCGTCGTCACGCCATGCGCCTCCATCGCCGCCATGATTCGCGACGGGTCCTTCTCGTCGCCGGGCGCGAGCAGGCAGACGGATGCGCCGGCCAGGCTCCACCAGAACAGCTCCCAGACGGAGACGTCGAAGGTAATCGGCGTTTTCTGCAGCACGACATCGCCGGGCTGAAGCGGGTACGCCTTCTGCATCCATTCGATCCGATTGATGACGCTATGATGCTCGATCGCGACGCCTTTCGGCCGGCCGGTCGAGCCCGAGGTATACAACACGTAAGCCAATTGACGCGAGTCGATCACTTGTTCCAGATCTCCGCCATCCTGTTCATACAGCCCCGCGTCATCCAGCAGCAGCAGGTCGCCCTCGTACCCGGCGCCTTGCGTCCACGCTTCATCCGCGAGCGGCCGCTGGGCAAGCAAGAGGCTGGTCCCGCTGTCCTCCAGCATGTAACGGATGCGTTCCGTCGGATAGGCCGGGTCGATCGGCATATAGGCGGCGCCCGCTTTCAGAACGGCCATGATCGCGACCATCATCTCCGGCGACCGGACCGCCAGCACGCCGACGATCGTATCCGGCGCGGCCCCCCGCTCTCGAAGCGTGCGAGCCAGCCGATTGCTTCGCTCGTTCAACTCCCGGTACGTTAGCGTTCGGCTCCCGCATGTGACCGCCGCCGCTTCCGGCATCGATCCCGCTCGTTCCTCGAGCCACTGATGGATAAGGCGTTCCCGGTCATACGGCGCGCGCGTGTCGTTCATCGCAAGCAGCAGCCGGCGTTCCTCTTCCGCGGACAGGAGGGGAAGGTTCTCCATCGAACGATCCGGCGCGATCGCCGCCTCGCCCAGCACATGAACGAACCGCTCCGCGATGCCCTCGGCCGTCTCGGGCTTGAATAGCTTGGCGTTATACTCGAATACCGCGTCCAGTCCGCCGTCCTCGCGGCAGTACACGTCTAATTTGAAATCCAGCTTGGATGTGCCGTTGTGATATCCGACCTGCTCCCAACGGATGCCGTCCAGCTCGAAGCGAAGATGCGGATCGAGCTCGTTGTGGAAGATCAGCATCGTATCGAACAGCGGATTCCGCGAGGCGTTCAGCTGATCGCCGTCGAACGCCGCCATCGCGTCGAAAGGAAAATCCTGATGGTCGTACGCTTCCAGCAGCACGGCATGCAGCCTGCCGGCGAACGCGCGGAACGTCTCGCCGGGAAGCACCGCTGCCCGGATCGGCAAATAGTTATTGAACATGCCGATCATCGACTCGGCATCCGGGTGGGCGCGGCCGGCCACCAACGATCCGACGATCAACTCGTCTTGTCCCGTATATAAGCGAAGCGTCCACATATAGGCGGCGAACAGGAGCGTATTGACGGTAACGCCCAGCGAGCGCGCCAGCCGATCGATGCCGTCGGCGAGCTCCAGTCCGATGGCTTCTCGCGCGATGTCGCCTTCATACGTTCGGAACGGCGTCCTCGCATAATCCGCCGGCAGTTGAAGGACCGGCCACTCGCCGGCCAGTTGCCCGCGCCAATAACGTTCTTGCCGCGCGAACATTTCGGAGGAATCCCGCTTCGCCTGCCAGACGGCGTAATCTTTGTATTGGATGGTCAGTTCGGGCAACAACTCGCCGGCGTACAGCTGCTGGAAATCCTGAACGAGACGCGAGATCGATATGCCGTCGCATACGATATGGTGAAAATCCATCAGCAAATAACTGCGGCCTTCTTCGGCGAACAGTCCGAATCGGCATAGCGGCGCCTCGCTCAGATCGAACCGGCGGGCGAAAAACCGCTCCGCCGCTTCGTCTATCGCGTCGCTGCCGGTTAAGAACATGATCGGGCATTCCGCATTCGGCACGACGCGCTGCCGAATCTCCCCATGCGCGTGCTCGAAGCAGGTCCGCAGCGGCTCGTGCCGCTCCACCAGCGCGTCGATCGCCTCGCCCAGCTTGTGCGTATCCACATGGCCGTTCACCGCGAGCACGAGCGGAATATGGTAACTCGTGCCGATGTCGTTCAACTGTTCTTGGATGAAAATGCGCCGCTGCGCCGGCGTCGCCGGATAGGTATCGGCGGAAGACGCTTGCGTTAGAGGGGCGGCCTCGCCTTTCGCGGCCGTCCGCAGCCAAGCCGACATCTCGGCAACCGTAGGGTGGTCGAATATGTCTCTCATGCCGGCTTCGAAGCCGAATTGCTCGCGCAGCCTGGCGGCGAGCATCGTCGCCTTCAGCGAGTTGCCGCCGAGCTCGAAGAAATGCGCGCTGCCGCCAATCGGCCCATCGATGCGCAGCACTTCCCGGAATAACGTTGTCAAAATCCCTCCTAACTCGTCCGTATGGTCCTCCGCGTCTCTTGCGCCGGAATGAAGGTCGCCGAACATGCCGTTCAGCGCCTCGATAGTCGCTTGAAATTCCCCCCTTTCGAATTGTTCCGCTAATTTGTAGCGCTGCAGCTTGCCGCTCGTCGTCTTCGGCAGCCGTTTGACCGGCAGCACATGCGCGACTTCGATGCCCGCGCCTTGGTTCAGGTGCCGCTTCAGCTTAGCCGCCAAGTCCGCGAACTGCTCCGGCTTCCGGCGGTATAGGACGAACACCAGCGCGATGTTCGCGCCCGTCGCCGGATCGACCGCGCCCGCGGCCGCCACCTTGCCGAGCTCGATCTCGTCCAGCGCTTCGGCCAGCCGCTCCAGATCGTGCGGGTAGACGTTGCGTCCGTTGACGAATATCAGATCTTTCTTCCGGCCGGTCACGGTCAACCGACCGCCCCGCAGGAAGCCCATGTCGCCGGTGCGCAGCCAACCGTCCGCCGTGAAGACTTCGCGGGTCGCCGCCGCATTATTGTAGTACCCTCGCGTCACGTTAGCTCCGCTGATCTGAATCTCGCCGACTCGCTCGGCGGCTAGGATCGCGCCGTCATCGCCGCAAATCCGCAGCCCGCAGCCTTCCACAGGATAGCCGAGATCGACCAGCGTTAATCGCCGCTCGTCGTCCGCTTCCGCCGTCCGGACAAGCGAGTTCTCGGCTAGCGAGTCCCGGTCGATATGGGCGCAAATCAGGCCCTCGTTCACGGGCGGGAACGTGACGGCGAGACTGGCTTCGGCCAAGCCGTAGACCGGGAACATCGCGCCAGGCCGTAAGCCGTAAGGGGCTAGGCGCTCCGTGAATAAGCGGCACCATGCTTCCGAGATCGGCTCGGCGCCGTTGAATATGAGCCGGACGCAGGACAAGTCCCACTCGCGGGCTTGCTCTTCTTTGAAGTAGTTCAGGAAGTGTTTGTAGCCAAAATTAGGAGAGGAGATCTGGGTGATCCGATGCTCATGCGCTTTCTGCAGCCATAGCGTCGGGTTTTGAACGAAAAGCGATGTAGGCATGACATATTGATCGATGTTGGCATAGATGGGCGACAGGTGAAAGCCGATTAAACCCATATCGTGCGTGAGGGGCATCCAGCTCAGGGACGAGCCGTTCTCCGCCGCGTGAGAGCCATTCACGATCTGCTTCATGTTGGCGAGCAGATTGCGGTGCGTCAGCGTGACTCCTTTGGGCTCGCCCGTCGAACCGGACGAGAATTGGATGAACGCGATGTCGTCCAGGCCGGCTTCGTAGATCGTCCCGAGACCACCGAGGCGGTCAAGCTCCTCGAGATCGACGAATCGCTCGACGAACGAGGACGTTCCGTCCGTCGCATCGCCCCAGATTCGTTCAAGCGGCGTCCGGTCTTCCCGGGAAGCCGCCAGGAAAGGACGATTCAGCAAGCTCAGAATGTTGCCGAGCTTCGCGCGTTGCTCGTCATTGCCCGCTTCCGTTACCGGCACCGGACGGAAACCGCCCAATATGGACGCCCAGAACAAGCAGACGAACGTCTCGTTGTCGTCGATCTGCAAGACCAGCTCGTCCTCGGGCCTCATCCCCTTTGCCTGCAGGGCAAATAGCAGACGATGCGCCCGATCGTATAATCCGGCGTACGACAGCGATCGTTCATGCGCCGCCTGGATGAAGGTCATCCCTTTCTCTTCCGACGCGCGGTCTTGCAGCAGTTGCGTTAAACTTCCGAAAACGGTCAAGGCATCAAACCCCCCATGAATTTGAACGAGCACTGACGTTGCAGGACGCTGGCAGCTATGCGGTTGTAGGCGAGAAGTAGTAAATAATAGCAATTCTAAGACGTCGCCATCCAACCGACAAGGACAATTTCCTCTTGGTCATGGGGGAATAATGACTGGATAAACCAAGCATTCATAGGCAAATAGGATGGGTAATATTTTCCATAATATACTAAATTCCATTACTTCCCGGACTATTCGACTAGTAGGCGGGGACTGCTCCTTAACATGCATTTCATACCTTGTACGATATTCCATAATATTGAAAATCTTATTTGTCATGCCGGCCATTCTTTCCGCTTTTGCGCCGCCATTCCCTCATGGCTTTACAAAAATCGAAAAGTGTGCGCGTCGATCCCTCGCCCGGATTCGACGTCTTTTTCGCGATCTTGCTCTTATATCCCCGGCAACCGCTAACCTCCGCCGCCGCGTGGTACACTGATGCCAATTTCATCCGAGGAGACGTGTTCCCCCATGCATACCGTTATTGAACCGAAAATATTGTACTTTGGCACCTCCATTGTGTTGATCAGCACGCTGAACCCGGACGGGACGCCGAATCTGGCGCCGATGTCGTCCGCTTGGTGGCTCAACCGCTCCTGCATGCTCGGGATGAGCGGCAAGTCGCAGACGGTGCGAAACTTGCTGCGGCACGGCGAGTGCGTGCTTAATTTGCCATCCGTCGACTTGATTCCGGCGATCGACCGTTTGACGCTGCTAACGGGCAGCGATCCGGTCCCGGCCAGCAAAGCCGAACGGGGTTATCGTTACGAAGCCGATAAATTCGGGATCGCCGGGCTAACTCCGACTGCGTCGCATGCCGTTGCTCCGCCTCGGGTGCTGGAGTGCCCGGTGCAGCTCGAAGCGAAGCTGGTCCGCGCGCATCCTTTCGAACAGCCAAGCTCGCTCGTCGCCCTGGAAGTCGCGATCGTACGCGTTCATGCGGAGACATCGATCCTGTCTGCCCAAGGTTCCAGCTATATCGACCCGGCGAAATGGAAGCCGATGATCATGAATTTCTGCGAATATTTCGGACTTGGCGATCAGTTGTCGACCTCCAGGCTTGCCCCCGTATTCGGGCCCGCGGCCTCGCTGCCGGCTTCGTCCGCGCCTGCCGATTCGAATTCGTGAGCATGCAAAGCACGGCAAATAGCCCGGGATTCCCCGGGCTTGCCGTGTGACTGATGCGCGTCAAATATGCCGCCGGCAGCTTGTCGTTTGCCAGACTCGGAAAGATCAGCCGCGTAGGTTTAAGCGTACCCCAAAAATCGCAGCGACCTTTCTCGCCTAGCATTCGTCGCAGGTCC
Source organism: Paenibacillus methanolicus (assembly GCF_008124765.1). Lineage (GTDB taxonomy): Bacteria > Bacillota > Bacilli > Paenibacillales > Paenibacillaceae > Paenibacillus_Z > Paenibacillus_Z methanolicus. The sequence continues at coordinate 353,536 of NZ_VNHS01000006.1, forward strand.
TCATGCCAAACCACGCCTGTCCTAGCCGTAATATTCCCTCTTCCATCTGGCTCTCGTCCACCCCGCCAAAACCTAAATAAACGAGCGCTGCGGCATCTGGATTGCCGCCCCCCTTGGCGTTATCCCGATCGGCGCGGCTCATGCGGCCGACGTACACGCGCACGCCTGCCTGCTCCGCCTTCTGCATCCAATCGCTCGCGCCTCCCGGGGCGCGTATCGCCAGTTCGACGTACAGTCCCGCGCCGCCTCCCGTAATGACGGCATGCGGGGATAATCGTTTATGGACCAGTTCGATCAGCCGTTCCCGCTTCTTTTGATAGATCAACCGCATCCGCCGAATTTGTCGATACCAATTGCCTTGGGCCATATAGAGCGCCATCGCCAGTTGATCGATACGGGAAGGCGGGGACAACACGCTGCCCTCATTCGCCAGTTCGGGCAATAGACGTTGCGGAAGCACGAGATATCCGATGCGAAGCGCCGGCGAGAATGCCTTGGAGAACGTCCCTAGGTAAATGACGCGGTCCTCCTCGTCCAACGCCTTCAAGGACGGGACCGGCCTGCCCGCATACCGGAATTCGCCTTCGTAATCGTCCTCGATGAGGTAAGCATCCTCGGCGTTCGCCCATTGGAGCAGCGCCTTGCGGGCCGGATAAGGCAGCGGCTGGCCCGATGGCCGATGAGACGGCGTCAAGTAGAAGGCGCGAACGCCCATCTCGCTAAACGCGCCGCCGTCCAGCTTGCCAGTATGGAGCGAAATATCGTGCAAAGTAAACCCATTCTGCTCGAAATGCGCTCCGACTTGCGCGATGCCGCCCGACTCGAACGCCACGCCCGCGGGACGATCGCGAAGCAGTCTTCCCAGCAGCCGTATGCTTGCGCCGATGCCTCCGACGATGACGACCTGCTCGGGCGAGCAGCGCGCGCCGCGCGAAACAAGCAAATAATCGGCGATCTGCTTGCGAAGCGCCTCTTCTCCCCTCGCGTCGCCATACCGGTGAAGCGTGCCGCCATATTCGTCGATCGCCGCCGCTATCGCCGCTTTCCACTCGCGAACGGGCAGCGATCTCGGATCCACGGCCAGCAGGTCAAAATCGATCACGTTGCGTATCGGCTCTTCCCGATCCAGCATGCTTATGGGCTTAACCTTTGAATGGCCGCCTGCCGATGCGCGCGCTGCCAGACGAGGTGCCGCCTGCCGGTGAACGGTGTCGTGGCGATCAGCTATTTCCATCGGGAACCGCGGATTGACGACATAGAACCCCGATCTCGGCTTGCTGATCAGATACCCTTCTTCGAGCAGCATATGGCAGGCGGTCTCGATAGGCGTCTTGCTCATCGACAGCTGAAGCTGCATCGCTTTCACCGAAGGGAGTTTGGTGCCATCGGGGAGCGTCCCTTGCAAAATCATGCCGCGAATCGCGCCGTAGAGCTGGCGGTACAGCGGCTGATCATCGTTTTGCGGCAATGTGATTTCCATGTTCGCCCCCTAATCTGACCTCTAAATATTCGCTTCATGTATACCTTTATCCATGGTCAACATTAAGTATAAGCTGATGCATATCCCCCTTCAATCCTCATTCGAAAAGGAGAATAACCATGCCTGAACAATCGTCAACCGCAACGCCGGAGGTGCGACCATGAGCGCCTTCGATTCCGCCCTCAGCGCCGAGGCCCGGCTCGCGCAGCTTGGCATCTCGCTCCCCCAGGAGAGCGAGCCTGCCGCGAATTACGCCAATGTCGTCTTCGCCGGGTCGCTGCTCTTCGTCTCGGGCAAAGGACCAGCCGGCCGGCCAAGCGGCAAACTAGGCCAGACGTTCGCGACCGAGGACGGCTACCGGTTCGCGCGCAGCGCCGGGCTCGAAATCGTCGCCGTCGTCCGCCAAGCGCTCGGCAGCCTGGATCGGGTCGCGCGCGTCGTGAAACTGCAAGGGTTCGTGAACGCCGCGCCGACGTTCGGAGAGCATCATCTCGTCCTGAACGGATGCTCCGATCTGATGCGCGAGCTATTCGGCGAGCGTGGCATCCACAGCCGGTCGGTGCTCGGCGCGAACTCGCTGCGCGACGATTTGCCGGTGATCATCGACTCCGTTTTTCAAATCGCGAATTGAATTCGCCGCATGTCGGTCGAGCGCGAGCGTACGCCTTTCTGGCTAACCTTGCGCGGTTCAGCTCGCCGATCCGATCGCGCATCATTCCTCTACCGATCCGGTGACCAGTTCGGTCACGATTGTGACACGGTAGACGCAAAAATAAGCCGGCACCCTTAAGGTACCGGCTTGTTGCCCGTGCATTATAGCTTCGTATCGTCTACCCCATCCAGCCAACGTTCGATCCCGCCGATGATTGATTCGACGCAGCCATCCGCGAACGGCGAGGTCAGCCCGGCGAACTCGACCAAGCCTAGGAAGGATTGACCGCCGCCCGCGCGGCACAGCTTGAGGTAATCGGCCCACGCCGTCTCGAAGCTGTCGTTGATCCGGTTCCAGAACTGGAAGGCGCAAATTTGGGCGAGCGCATAATCGATATAGTAGAACGGATAGTGATAAATGTGGAGCTGACGCTGCCAATAACCGCCTTGTTCCAGATAATCGTTCCCCTCGTAGTTGCGGTGCGGCAAATACTTGCGTTCGATCTCCCGCCACGCTTGTTTCCGCTCGTCCGGCGTCGCGTTCGGATTGCTATAAACGACGTGCTGGAATTCGTCCACCGCCACGATATACGGCACGATCAGCAGCGCGCTGGCCAGATGGTCGAACCGGTATTTCTCGGCGTCCTCTTTGAAGAACCGGTCCATCCACGGCCATGCGAAGAACTCCATGCTCATCGAGTGAATCTCGCACGCTTCCGACGTCGGGAAGTAATATTCAGGAACGCCCACATGTCGGCTCTCATACACCTGGAACGCGTGGCCCACTTCATGCGTCAGCACGTCGATGTCCCCCGAAGTACCGTTGAAATTCGAGAAAATGAACGGCACCTCGTATTGCGGCAGGAACGTACAATAGCCGCCGCCTTGTTTGCCTTTCTTGCTCACGAGATCCATGAGGTCGCGCTCGTTCATCATCTGGAAGAACGCGTCGGTCTCCGGCGACATCTCGCGATACATCTCGGCTCCGCCCGCCACGATCCATTCCGGATCGCCCTTCGGCGTCGGGTTGCCGGTCGCGAAGCTGAACGAATCGTCGTAATACTTCAGCTGCTCCACGCCGATGCGCGCCCGCTGACGCTCCTTCAGCTTGCTCGCCACAGGCACGATGTGCGTCAGCACTTGGCTGCGGAAGTTGGCGGCCATCTCCTCGTTATAATCGGTCCGGCTCATGCGCGCGTAGCCGACCTCGACGAAATTATCGAATCCCAGCTTGCGGGCGATCGTCGTTCGAACCTGGACAAGCTCGTCGAAAATGCGATCCAGCTCCTGTCCGTTCTCGGCCATGAACGCGTAGCGCGCCTCGGCTGCCTGCCGTCTCGTCTCGCGGTCTTTCGACTGCTCGAACGGAATGAGCTGTGGCAGCGTCCGCTCCTCGCCTTCAAACGGAATTTTGGCGGAGGCCATCAGCTGCGCGTAGGCGGAGATCAGCTTGTTCTCTTTTTGCAAATCCTCGATAATCTCGGGTTTGAACGTCTTCAGCGAGAGTTCGGCCAGCTGGAATAGCTGCTTGCCCCAGATCGCCTCCAGCTCGCCGCGGAACTTGGACTCGACGAGCGCCCGGTAATAATCGGTCGTATATTCTTGAATGACAGGCTTGATTTCATCGATGTAATCTTGTTCCGCCTTGTAGAATTCGTCGTTCGTGTTGATGGAGTGCCGGATCTCGACCAGCGTGCACTGCGTCTCGAACGCGATCCGCAGCTCGTTGACGGCTTTGATCGCCTCATTCTGTTCCTGGGCAGTCTGGGCATCGTTAAATTGTTGAATCCGTGCTTTGTACTGCTGTTCGATCTGCTTCACATCCGGCCGTTCATAGCGGAATTCGTTGAAAATCATGACTTGAGCCCACCCTCCAAATTGGTTGTAGAAATACAAGGCTACAGAAAATCGCGAACCTATCCATCTCGCCTGTATTTCTAATAAATCCCAGAACATTAGCCTGGATCATCTAATTATTACAACGAACGTGCTATTATTTCCTTGTTGTAATAGATAAAATTTAACAAATGCATTTGATTATGATGTTACGCTGCTGCATGATGCAATTACAAGATGAATATAAGTATCCTATTTCGCAAAAAAGCCGCCCTCCATGTTGAGACAGGCAAATCCTAATCTACGAAACTCAACATCAACCGCAGCTCGTAAGACTCGATGCCGCTACACCTTCACCTGCTCGACCGCCTCTTGCATTCGCGTTGCGCTTGCGCTTAACGCCGCCGCCCCATCGTGCACCTGACGCATCTTCTCCAGCTGGCGCTCGGTCAGCGTCTGAATGCTCCGCGTCCGCTCGGAGACGCCGCCTGCAACGCCGGCCATGCTGCTGACGGTCGCCGCCACTTCCTCCGCGCCTGCCGACAGCTCCTCGACCGCAGCCGACACTTCCATGATTTGGCCAGCGACGAGACGGAACGCTTCAACGGCATGGGTGAACGCCTTCTCCGCTTCATCCGACATCCGCGTGCCTTCCCCAATCTCCTGCGAGGCTTCCTCCATCTGTCCGCTTATGCGCGCCGCCTGACCATCATGCCAACCTGCGAATGCCGCCCTATCTGCCCTACTGCACCGTCACGTTCCCTCTGTACATATTGCCGGCCGGACTTCTCGTGTTGCCCTTGGCGATCGCGTTCGAATTGCTGTACGCCCCTACCACGTAGACGGCGCTATTCGTCAAATGAACGGTGTTGTTCATGAACTGGTTGTTGATGCCCCACCCCGCGATAATCTCGTGCAGCTGGAAGGCGTCGACGAGCACGTTGTTATCGTTCTGGTAGCCGACGTTGTTGCGGATGATCGCCTCGTTCCCTTTGACATCGATAAAGCTATCGGCGTAATTTGCGCCGCTGATGCCTTCACCATAGAAGGTGCAGTACTCCACGAGCGTACCGATCGTCCGTTCCTTGATGTCGATATGCTCGGCCGTCACGTTCGGCCCGATCACGACGTTCCGGATCGTGTTGTGGTGCGTATTCGGATTGTAGCTGGCTCCGTCCGCCGAGCCGACATATACGCCTTCGCCAAAGCCTGCGTTGGTTTTGCCCGTGTCGTGGACATGCGAATTCTCGATCGTGCCATGTGAGCTGCCGTCCCGGAAATGAACGCCCTCGTAGCCGATGTTGTACACTTCGACGCCCGTAATAAGGGCATGGTTGGCATTATCGAGCATGATACCTTTCTGCGCGTTCGTGAACTTCAATTTCCGAATCACCCAGTAGTCGCCCGTCACTTGCAGCGCATATCCGGATCCTGCGGAATAACCGGACAGAATGGCCGGGTTGTTCGGATCGGCGCTCTCGATCGTAATCGGGGCCGCCGCCGTGCCGTTCACCGCGGAGGAGAAGCTGCCCGTATAGGTGCCGGCAGCTAGAGCGATCCGCTGACCGGGCTGCACGTTCTTGAGCGCGCCGTGCAGGCAAGAAGCCGTCGAGCATGGGATCGTGCCTGCCGCCGGCTCCTGCGGCGGCGTCGTTCCGCCTCCACCGCTTGAGTCACATGCTCCTTTATCTTCCCAAACGCCCCACTGCCCCGTCGTGCCGGGTTCTTCGCCGCTCGTCCACCATTTGGCCTGCCACAGCTTGTTCTGATGCGTCACCTGCGCGCCTCCGCTATAGGCGGCGCTTGCGCTCCATGCCGGAGCCGTGCACGCGGCCGCCGAGGCATGCCGCGGCTTCGCGATCGCAATCCCCGTCATCAAGATCGCGCTTGCGGCGAGCAGCAGCGCGAGCAGGAGCATCGTTCCCCGCTTGGCCCGTGCTCGTTGTACGTTGACCGTCATCATCCGTTATTTCCCTCCTCGTTCTAGTAGCCTTCTCTTGGACTGGCGATACGCGAATCCCTACCGCGTCCGAACATGAACGCCGGAAGGCATTCATCAAGACCAACCACCTCCTATTGCAGTCGATTACCAAAATTATAAATTGTTGGTCATTTATCAACCATTTAAATATTCAGACATTTTTCGCAAAGGAGCCCCCGCCGCGCACTCGCATTGTCCATGCCGAAGCGGCCATTCATCCATGGAAGGCCGCTTCAGGTTGTTTTATCATGAACGGATAATCGGAGTAGTTAGCGAATGAGGTGCATCGCCTAATGAGAAGGCCTTTTCAATCGGATACGATCGGAGATCGAATCGTCCATATATCCCTGCCCCAATCCTATGCCCAATCGCAAAAACGGTATCCCGTCGTCTACATGCAGGACGGCGCCGATCTGGCGTATGATTGCTTCAACCTGCTGGAACATAAATTCATGACGGGAGAGCTGCCGGAGCTCATCCTCGTCGGCATCGAGCCGCTCATCCGCAACGATGATTACACGCCATGGCCGGCCAAGTCGCTCACTGGCACGTATGCGGACTTCGGCGGCAAGGGCGACGACTATCTCGAGTATTTGACCGCGACATTGAAACCGCATATCGACCAAACCTACCGCACCGAGTCCGCAGCGGCGCAAACCGGGATTATCGGCGCTTCTTTCGGGGGCATGATCTCGCTCTACGCCGCCTTCCGCAAACCGGACGTATTCGGACGGATTGGCGCGCTGTCCCCCTCCGTCTGGTATGAGCGGTTCCTACCGTTCGTCCAGGAGACGCCGCTGCCGCAGGCTGGCCAGAAGATCTACATGTCTATCGGCAATTTCGAAGGGATCCACAAAACGAACATCCAGCGCAACATGGTGCCCTTCTCGCACGATGCCCGCCGCGCGCTGGAACGTCAGGGGCTCGGCGAAGACCGGCTGAGGTTCGAGGTCGAAGAACGCGGCACGCATGATCAGGTGTTCTTCGTGAAACATTTCGTCCATGCCTTGGCGTGGCTGTTTCAGTAGAACCGCGCCTCAAGCGCCAAACGGCGCGAAAGCTTAGGGGAACTCAACCCCGGGCCTTCGCGCCGTTTGTTTGTCATGCGCGCGTATCATCGCCATTAAATGGCAGCTTCTACGCCTGCGTCATCCTTGCCGCTCGCGCCGCCAACAAGTTCCAGAAAGTGCCGGAACGGTTTCGACACCCATTTTCGCTTCGCATAGATAATCTGCGTATAGAACCTGCATGCGGGATGCGCGAACCGCTTCGCGGACAGCTTGCCGCGAGACGCGTCTTCCCGGACCACGATCTCGGGCAGCAGCGCGACGCCAAGTCCGTAGACGACGCATTGCTTGATCGCCTCCAAATTGCCGAATTCGTACGACAGCTTGCAGCTGACGCCGGCCTCCTTGAGCGCGCCAAGCAGCATCGCCCGGTACGTGCATCCATCCTCGGTTAGAATCAGCGACTCGCCTGCCAAATCGCCAATGGTCACCTCGTCAATTCCCGCCAGCCGATGATCGGGATGCGTCACGATGACGAGCGGCTCTTCCCTCACCGCGATGGTATGAAAATCAGGATCGGCGAAGGGCGGATCGAGAATGACGCCTAAATCCAATTCCCCTGCCCGTACCGCCTCGATGATCGCCGGCTCGTTGCCGGGCTGCAGCATGACGTTCATTTCCGGGTATGCGCGCTGAAACGCCTGCAGATGCGGCGGCAGGAAAAAAGCAGCCATCGTCTCGATCGTCCCGATGGAGAGCGAGCCCCCGTTCTGCGCGGAGACGGCTTCCTTGGACTCGCCGTGCAGCCGGATCAAATCCCGCGCGTAGCCAAGCAGCACCTCGCCCGCATGGGTGAGCTTCATGCGGCGGCCGAACCGCTCGAATAGCACCGCCCCGTACGATTCTTCGAGCCGTTGGATTTGCGTCGTAACGCTAGACTGCGCATAACCAAGCTTCTCCGCCGTCTGCGTAAAGCTTCCGGATTTGGCAACCTCCAGGAAGGTGTGCAAATAAGTCAATTCCATGTTCGTTTTTCTCCTCCCGATTCAGTCGCGCCGTTCGTTTATGCTCCATTATGGGCGGGTAGGCGAGAATGTGCAAGACGAACGATGTCGGCGAAGCGTATACGTCCCTATATGTAAAAAAAGGCGGAAACCGAAGTTTCCGCCCCATTCGAGCTTGCCGCTGCCGCGTTAATCCACGACGCTGCCGATGAACCGCTCCAGCTGCGCCGTCTCCGACACGCTCTGGTTGCACGCGCTCGCATCCATGCACATATAATTGCCGACGGCTTTGTAATAGTCGGGCGAAGATTTGGCCGGTCTCGACTTGGCGATCGCCGAGAACATCCCCACCTCGCTCACCCGGTTGCACACGAAGCAGTAGCTCTTCTTGTGCGACGGCGTGAACTTGCCTTCGATGCCGACGATTCGTCCGTCATAGTCGTACACAAGGAACATTTTGCCCGTCGCGATGTCGTGCCAGCCCAGATAGGTGACGAATCGGCGGTCGATAGCTCCGACATCCGGCACCTTCAGCTTCTTATTCTTCGGGAACAGCTTGCGAATCCCCGTCTCGCTTACCTCGGGGAAGACTTCGACCAGCGCTTCCAGCGTTCGCAGATACGTCTGAAAATCCTCGGCCGTCTTCGCTTCCGCCAATCCTTCGAGCAGCTCGCGCTGCGCTCCCGTCAGTTCCGGGAACTGCTCCGTGATTTTCGCGATCGCGCTGCTTCGGACCGTTTGCACGATTTTCGGATCCGCGCTCGTCCGCAGCGCCTGCTGCACGATGCCCGTTTGTTTCTTTATAAAGTTATAGCGGTGGTTTCTAATAAATGGTCCCATTGCTGGTCAGCTCCTTATTTTGGATGTTCATGCCTGTCAAATAAGGGGCAAAGCCACCATTAGAAACGATGCCAGCCGATTTAGGCGATGTAATCTCTCATTAGCGCCCCATGCAAAGTATCGCCTCCTAATCGTGGCTTTGCATGAGTGAGTGGAACCCGGCAATCGCGTGTTGCCATACTTACCACCTCCTATGACTCCATCATATAGCGATTCGCTAGGCTCCCGCAACAATATCAATTACCGCCGGCCGCCTGCGCCCGATATTGGCCCGGGGTGAATCCGGTCCACTTCTTGAAAGCATTCTGGAAGGCGCTCGGTTCCGAGAAATGCAGCGCATACGCAATATCTCCGACGGAATAGCCCGGTCTGCGCAAATACGCGATCGCCAGTTCCCGACGCACCCGGGACGACAGCTCTTGGTACGAGGTTCCTTCTTCCTTCAGCTTCTGCTGGACCGTTCGCGTGCTCAGGCCAAAATGCTCCGCCGTCTGCTGCAAGCTCGGGAAGCTCGCGGGCATGCAGACGCCGATCCATTGCTCGGTCCGCTGCGTGAACGACTCCGGCTTGGCCAGCCCCAGCTTCGTCTCCCGCGCGACGCTCTCGAAAATCCCGAGCAGCTTGGCGTCCGCGTACAACACCGGATCGTCCAGCACGCCGCGAGGCAAGACCAGCTCGTTGCCGGTGGCGCCGAACGACGGCGTCAGTCCGAATACTTGGCGATAGGGCTCCAGCATCTCGGGTGCTTCGTGCGCGAAATGAACACGTAGCAGCCCGATCCGACGATTCGTCAGTCTTTCGATCAGCCTATAGATGGAGCTCGTCATATCTTCCGCGCAATGTCTAGACATTCGGCCGGGATGCGAAATAATCATCCGAATGCGCAATTCTTCCCCTTCCGTCGCCCAATCCAGATTGAAGCCGCTGCACAAAATGTCGTTGTACCGCTGATAGGCGGCCAGCGCCCCTTCCACGGTTCGCGAGTGCATCATCACGTAGCCCAAGATGCCCAGATCCGCGAATTCCGTAATTTGCCCTTGATGCAGGCCGAAATGATCGTCTCCCGAATAGCGCGCCGCGGCGATCATGACCCGTTCCAGTTCCAGGCCCGGGATGCGCGCGTCCGGATCTTGCAGCAGCCGGGCGTCAAAGGCGGCGTCCGCGCAGAACGCCTCCCACTCTAATCCTTTGTGCACGATGGCTTTCATGACCGGGTACATCATCGAAATCGTAACATCCGGCGTATTCAACAATCATTTGCCCCCTTTGCGCGAATTCGCAGCCGTCCTTGCGCCATTCATCATACCCGCCGGCCTGCGTTCGTCTTATGCTTATTGCAAGGATAGCATATTGCACGCAACCGAAGGAGGAGTAAGAACATGAAAGTTCTCGTAATCAATGGCCACCCCGAAACGCAAACCTACTGCGCCGCTCTAGCAGACGCTTATGCCGAAGGCGCCGCCCAAAGCCGGGCCGATGTCCGTCGTCTCGACGTCGGCGCCATCCGATTTCAGCCAAACTACGTCAACGGTTTCCAGAAGCAAAACGAACTGGAACCGGAGCTCGCGGAAGCCCAGGAACTCATCCGCTGGGCCGACCACCTCGTATTCGTCTATCCAACCTGGTGGGGGACGATGCCCGCGCTGCTGAAAGGTTTTATCGACCGCGTTTTCCTCCCGGGCTTCGCGTTCAAGTACCGCAATAACTCGCAGCTGTGGGATAAGCTGTTAACCGGCAAATCCGCGCGCATGATCGTCACCATGGATACGCCGCCGTGGTACAACCGGTGGATCTATCGTCATGCGGGACACCGGGTCATGCGCGACAACATTCTCAAATTTTGCGGCATCTCGCCCGTGCGGATTACGGAGATCGGCCCCGTGCGGCCATCGACGGCCGAGAAGCGGGAGAAATGGCTGGCCGACGTGCGCAACCTTGGGATGAACCGCGGCTAACGCTAGTCTATAGCGATGCGGCGAATCCGAAACCGAAACCGTTGCACGCATGAACGAAAAGCAAAAGGCCGCCTCGCCCCATGGAATTTGGAGCGTGCGCGGCCTATTGCGAATGTTCCGGACAACGGACTCGTTTATCATTATTCTTCTGCCGTGAACCGGAAACTACTCAGTTGGAATTCCCCGTCCTTGTAGCCGACATCCGCTTGAATCTCGCCGAAATACTGAGGCTCGGCTACATTCTCGATGACGATGCCAACCCCGAACGTCGCGATCAGCTTGTTGGCAGACGCCTCAAACCCGACGATGGCGCCAAATCCAAGCTTCTCGGTCACTTCGCCGTTATAGCCCGTTTGAAAGGACTTTAAACTCACCTTCGTTGTCTCGCCGTTCAACGTCAGATGCCCGAACAACTCGCCATCGACCTCGGATGTCTTGAACGTCAGCGCGTTGCCAAGCTGTGCGAGGTAATCGTCCTTCTCGAAGACGTGATCAACGAACGGGGTAGCGCTATCGGCCGATTCAGCGGCCTTCGCTTCATCGCCCTCGGACTCGACGATGTGCAGTTCGTCCACCGATAGGCCCGTCCCGGAATCGACGTTCAGGGCGACGGACAGCTCATCGGCGCCGTCTAGATCATAATCGCTTGCCTGCAGCCGCGGCAGAATCATCCTAGGCGTCGTGTAGGTCCAGTCGAATTGCTGTCGCTTCTCGCCGATTTGGAGCAGCGCGCCTTGCGGTTGAACCGGCGACAGCGTAATGCCGTGCTTCGGAATCGAGACGGGTGGGATTTCGAGCTCGGCTTCGCCGCCTTTCGTTTCTGTTTTGCCAGCCGCGCCCGATTCATCGGCAGCCAGATTCCCGCCGTTCTCCGGCTTGTCTTGCGACGCGCATCCCGCAGTCAGCATCGTAGCCGCTGCTAGTCCGATCAGCAGCACGCTTGTTTTCACCTTCCATGTCATGCCCACTTTTGTATCTACCTCCAAAATGTTCCACTTCCAACATAGACGTCATTCCTTCGAAAATGTTGCCGGGAGGAGGTCCCGAATGCAAAAAACACGCCCCCTAACAGAGGCGTGCTTGCAAACAATTCGAATGTTTAGATCCCGAGGCTAACTTGATAGCCCGGCTGGTTCATCGGATGGTTCTGGTTGATAAAGACGGAACGGTCGTTCTTCAGCATGATTACTTCAAAGAACGGCTTGAAGCGCTCTTCCGTAATGTTGAACGCCGTCAAGAACTTGGCGAACAGCTCCTGCTCTTCGCGCTCCGGCTCGCCGTCCGCCAGGGACGAGTCGACCAGGTTGACGAGGATACACATCTTCTGGGCATCCGTCAGAATTGGAGCCGCTTCGCGAAGGAACGTTTCGATGGGATTGGACCGGGTGTATTTCAGCGCCCGATCCAGCAGCGCGCGGTTGTTCGCGCCTACGCCGATGACGCCGTTCTTGGACTCGCCGCCGAGTACCGCGAGCAGCTGGCCGATTTCCTCGTTATCCATTTCGCCGTCGGATTTCATCATGTACAGCAGCGAAGTCGCGAACGCGAAATGCGGCGTCATGCCCTCCGTCGATTTATCGCCTTTAAACATATCAAACAAACCCATGGTTCAAAACCTCCCGCAAATGTTAGCCCAGGCTACCGCCCGGTTCCCTTGTTTACGTACAAGCAGGCCGGACGTTTCACGTTCTTCAGTTCAGTCTGTGCACGACTTCATATTTATTGCCACAAGGGTCCTCGAAATATACGGCATAATACGTCGGACTGATTGGAAATAGCCGCGGCCCGTCGCTCAACTTGCCGCCAGCCTCTCTCACCAACGCCGCAATCCGGTCCACTTCCTCCCGGTCGTTCGCCCAGAAGCCGACCAGATTCGCGCAAGGCCGATGGGCCGCATCTTCCGTAATGGCGAAATACGGGACGCTCGGCAGCTCGCCTTCCCCCGCGAATACGTTCCAATCCGCGCTGTGGTAGGCTCGGGTAAAACCCAAGGCAGGCAGCAACCGCTCGTAGAACGGCAGCGCCTGCTCCAGACTGTTCACTCGAAGATCGATATGGCTGAATCGGTTCATTGCTCTCATCCTCTCCCATATTTACGTACGTTGGCTGGCCTTGGCCATCATAGCGGCAATCGCATCTTCCCATAGCTGCTTCATCTCTTCCCTGAGCGCCGCGCTGGCAAGCTGCTCCTGATGGAAGCTGACCGTCGTGCCGGTCTTCGCCGGCAGCAGCCGAATCTGCAGCGTCGACGGCGACGGCCAGGCCGCTCGCTTCCAACGCAGGCGCAGCTGCTCACGGGACTTCACGACGCGAAACTCGCCGCTCACGCCTCCCGCGGTCTCGAACGTCTCGCCGACCTGGAAGCGCGGCGTCTCGACCTCGCCAATCCATAGACGCAATCCCTCCGACGACGTCAGGAACGCCCACGCCTGCTCCTGCGACCACGGCAGCGTCCGGCGAACGCCGATCTGATAGCCGGTCGCCGCGGTCAAGCCGATCACGCCTTCTCTTGACCGATCATTCCCCATTGCAACCTCTCCCCTCTCCTTGAAGCGAATCGATTCGTTAAGCCGTCAATTCGAAGCTGCCCATGCCCGCGCGAAAGTCTCCACGCCGCCAGCGATAACCGCCTCGGCACCGCGATCCGCGATCGGCGAAGCGACGAACAGTCCCGCCATGAACGCGCCGTAATTCATCCACATGAACGCCATGGCTTGCGCCTGCACATCCATCTCGATTACGGCTTGCCGTTCGCGCATATCCGCCAAATACCCAGTCAACAGTTCCAGCAGCTTGCGCGGATGCTGCTGCGCCCGCTCCCGGATATCCGTCAGCTCGTCGTCCTTCAGGACGATCAAGAACAGATGCCGGTTACGGTTCATGATGTCGTGGTATAGACGGCTGATTTGATGCAAATCCTGCGCTAAATCCCAAACGATGTCCTCGCGGAAGAAAAGCTCCATCTCGGCCGAGTAATGATGGCGGTCGACCGCTTGATCCAATAAATTCTTCTTGCTGCCGAACTGGCGAAACAGCGTCATCTCGCTGACGCCGGCCGCGGCTGCGATTTCCTTCGTCGATACGCCCTTAAATCCCCGGTTGGCCATCAACTCGATCGCGGCCGCCATCAGCCGCTCCTTGCTGCTCCCGCTACGCGATACGGTCATACTCTCACGCCCACTCCCTGATGTGATAGTTAGTGATAACTAACATTGTGTGATTTCAGCTTACCTTTTCCAACCATTCTTGTCAAACGTTCTATCTCTTAGGTTCGCTATTGACCTTAGGTCAGACCTAAGGTTTATAGTTAACGATAACGCCGCAAGAAAAGAAAGGAGCTGGATCGTTTGCATACCCATCTCACGATCGGCGAATTAGCGAAACTCATGGATATATCCGTCCACCAAATCCGTTATTTCGAAGAGAAAGGCATTTTGAACCCCGCTTTTACCGGCGACAACCAATATCGCATGTACGGGATCGAAGAGATTTACCGTTTGTCTCATGTCCTGCTGCTGCGCGAGCTCGAGGTTCCGGTCGGCGACATTCAGGTTGCCCTTGCTTCCTACGCGCCGGAAGATTACGAGGCGCTCCTGAACCGGTCCATGGCGCGTATCGCGGCCGAGATCGATCGGCTTCACCAGCTCCGCGACTTCACCGGCCAGCTGTTGGATCGACGGGCACAATGGTCGCAGACGGGTAAAGACGCCTGCTGCGAAATCAAGATGCTCGAGTCGCGACGATTAACTCGCTGGATCCTGCTTCCCGGTAAGGAAACGCTTCATGCCCGCCATCTCGCCGAACGGAAGCCTAGTCGCGGCGATCTGTTCAAGTCCGATTTGCACTTCGTCTACGGAATGGACGAGGAGAGCGCGATCTACATCGCTACCGCACCCGGAGACACGGCGGATCTCGTCTTGGAGGCCGGCGAGTATCTTGCGAAACGGTCATCGCTGGCAGATGAAGACGAATTGGAACCCGAAATCGCAAGCCTTCTCCGCCAGGCCGAGCAATGGGGACTGGAACGTTCGGGGCCTGTGATCGCGATCGAGGATTCGTACATGTCCATGTTCGATAATGGCAAGCTCCTCTATGAAATTCAGTTTGCCGTGAGCAGAATGAAGGAGGTTGGCAAATGATGGATCCGCTGCAAATCGAGCTGGCCCCCAAACGTACCGCGGATCATCGGGTTGTCGCCCAATTAATTGCGAAATCGTTCCGCCGCAAATTTCAAGCGCTCTTGCCCATCGACGAGGCTCGGCTGGGCGAATTGCTTGCCGCGTGCTTGCCGGAGAATGGAGGCGCCGGCGCACCGCACATGATCGCCCGGATGCAAGGCGTAGTGATCGGTTCAATCGGCTTAACCCGGGCCGGCGGCTCGGCTAATTCCGATCTGCGTTGGAGAGAGGCGTTAACCGGGCTGCGGCGAGAGTACGGCTGGCTGCGCGCCTGCAAATTCGCGGCAGGGATGTCTTTGCTACACTATGAGCCGCAGCCAGGCGAATGCTACATCGACCATCTCGCCGTAAGCGCCGGCCATCGTAATTTGGGAATCGGCAGCCGACTCTTAACTTGGGCGCAGCAATATGTCCAAGACTGCCCGGATCTGAAGCAACTGTCGCTTCACGTCGCGGGTTCGAATAAGAGCGCGTCCCGGCTGTACGAACGCCATGGTTTCGCGACGATGCGCGAGTTGGCAAGCCGGACGAGCGAATGGATTCTGAAAGAATATCGCTGGGAATATATGATATGGATCGCCCATGGATCGGAGGTCTCGGGATGATGCGCAATTGGATGCGATGGACGGCAGCCCTCTTAGCAGGGACGATCGCGGCCGCCGTCCTGCTCTTCGTCTGGCAGCACGACTTCGAGATGGTCGAACAGCAGGTCGCCATTCGAACGAAAGAAGGCGTGCTGCGCGGCATATTGACAATGCCCGAGAAGCCGGTCGGCAAGGTTGGTCTCGTCGTCTTCGTCCACGGCGACGGTCCTGCCGATGCGTCCTACGACGGGTTTTACAAGCCGCTGTGGGAAGCATTCGCGCAAGCCGGCTACGCTTCCTTATCCCTTAGCAAGCCCGGCATCGGCGGATCAGAAGGCCACTGGCTGAACCAAAGCATGGAAGACCGCGCCGAGGAAACGCTGCAGGCAATCCGCTGGGCGAAGCAGCAGTCTATGATCGACCCGCTGCGGATCGGCTTATGGGGCGCTAGCCAGGCGGGTTGGGTCATTCCGACCGTCATCAAGCAGGACCGTGAAATCGCGTTCAGCATCCTGGTCGCCCCCGCGATCAACTGGCTCTCCCAAGGCGCGTACAATACGCGACGTCAGATGGAACAAGACGGTTACGCCGAGCGCGATATCAGCGCTCGGCTCGATTACGAAGCACGGGTCAACCGGCTGCTTGAAGAAGGAGCATCCTATGAGGCGTATACGCGGATCGCCAAGAGCGGATCGCGCATGACCCGGGAACGCTGGCAATTCGTCGCGCGGAACTTCCGTTCAGACGCCGCAGCGGATCTCTCCGCCTTTCGCAGCCCCGTTCATCTTGTCCTCGGCGGGCGGGATCTGAACGTGGACGTGGCGGAGACCGAGCGCGTCTACCGGCAGCGCGTCGCCCCCGGATTGCTCACCGTCACGCGCCTGCCGGACGCGGACCATGCCATGCTGACGAGCGCAAACGCGGCGTCGGAGCTGCGGACGGCCCTCTATGCGCTGTTCTTTCCCCGGAAGTTGTTCGATCCCGGTTACTTAGATGACCTGGCTAGCTTCGTGCGGCGCGTAGGCGAATAGAATGAACAAAAAAAGCGGCATCCCGCGCCGCAATGCGCGAGAGCCGCCATTCCATGTTTATTTGCCTAACCGGCCGTACAGCTTAGCTCCTACGGTTGCGGCTTCTTCCGCACCGGAATCCAAATTTCGCTGCGATAGTCCGGCCGCGACGTATCCGGCGACTCGTTCCAGAGCAACTCCGGACCTCCCGTCTGTTCGTAGCCAGCGCCGGCGGACGGGAACCATTCCGAATAGATCCGCCCCCATACCGATTGCAGCGTCTGCGGGAACGGTCCGACGGCGGTAAACACCGCCCAAGCCGAAGCCTCGACTTCCAACCTCGCGAGTCCCTCGGGTGCCTGCCGCGTCGTCGCGGTCCCGATATAGTGGTCCAGCTCGCCCTTCTCTTCCATGCGCCCTTCGGAGAAATTCACCGAAGCATTGATCATGCCCGCGGGCTCGGTGTCCGACAGCCCCTTGATCGTCGCGATCAGCTCCGGCGTCAGCGTCCCCGCCAGCTCCGCGATCGCCGGATTCACGCCTTCGAACACGATCGGCACCCGCCGCATCACGCCCACGACCCGAAACGCGTCCTTCTCCACGATGCGATATTCCATTTCGCTTCCTCCCCTAATCGTCAATTGAAAGGTCACGCGCGGGAACGCCTTGAGCGTCCGGCCCTGCTTGCGGGCTTCGGACGGCGTCGCGCCGTGCAGCTGCGCGAAAGCTCGGGTGAACGAATCGGGCGATTCATAGCCGTATTTGAGCGCGACGTCGAGGATGCGGACCGCCTCATCCTGCAGCTCCACGGCCGCCAGCGTCAGCCTGCGGCGGCGGACGTATTCCGACAACGGGATGCCCGCGAGCGCAGAGAACATCCGCTTGAAGTGATGCTCCGAGCAATACGCCCGCCTGGCCGCCTCCTTGTAGTCGATATCCTCCGTCAAATGCGCTTCGATATACGCCAGCGCTTCATTCATCGTCTCCAGCACGTTTACGCGCCTCCTCTCACGTCTACCGTACCATGGTCGCCGCCAGACCGGCCCGACATTCGGTGTTCAATGCTGCAGGGTAAACAGCCGATAACCCGCATAGCCGAGCAAACCGCCCAGCGTATTGAGGATTAGATCGTCCACGTCGAACGTCCCCATGGAGAACACGATCTGCGCGCACTCGAGCGACAGGCTGACCAGGAACGCAACCAAGATCGCGCCAAGCCACTTCATGCGGGTGAGCAAGCCGACGAACGCGCCGAGCGGGGCGAATATCGCGATGTTGCCGAATAGATTCACCGCATCGTTGCGGTTGGACAATCGCTGCAAATTCCGCGTAATCGACTCGAGCGGCGTAAAGTTGCCGAAGCTGAGCCTGTGCAGCGCATGCTCCGGGTTGTCCACCGCCAGTTGGAGCTGGCGGCCGAGCACCGCGGCGTCCACCGTGCCGTATTTGAACAAAATGACTTTAACGAGACCATACCCGTAAATGAGAAATAACGCAAACCAAAACAGCTTCTTCGCGCTCTTGCCGACGTTCATGACGCTTACCGTTCTTGCGTTCTCCATATGATTCGCTCCTCCTCTACTTCAGCCGCGACGTGACGATGACGCCGCCCTGGTTGTCCCCTGATAGTTCAACCTCGGCATCCGCGGGTACATGCGCGGTCGCATGACCGGGTACGGCGACAACCTGAATCTCATACCGTTCGCCGTTCGCCTCCGCTTGGATGATGCCCTTCTTCCGCAGAAATGCCGCGTATTCTTCCAATGCCAATCCGTGCTCTTCGATGATCATGCTGTGCGGCAAGCCGACGTAACGAAAATGCCACGGCTCGTACTGAATGCCGGTGATCTCGGTCTTGTCCTTCGGATATCGAAGAATAAAGCCGTGCTCCGCGGCATGCCGGATTAGCCACTCTCCTTCGGGCGAGCTGCCCATTTCGCCCAGCATAGAACCGACATCCAGCGACAATCCGGTATTGTGCTCGCTTCGGCCGGGCGGCAGCGCGTAGTCCGCGCCCTTCGCTTCGTACATCCGGCGCTGCTCTTCCATGTCCCGGTAACCGCTGCTAATGCGAAAATGGGTGACGCCGTCTTCCGCGGCCGCCTCGATCATCGCGCCGAACCGTTCCGCCACCGCGGCGGAGAGCCGCGTATCCGCCTCCAACAGCCCATAGCCTTCCGTTAATTCGGGATGCGCCGCTAACGCGACGATGTCGGGTAGAACGCCTTCTTCGCGAACCGGATGCGCCGAATTGACGAGAATCAAGTTGCCGCCGTACGTCTGCGCTTCGGACAGCTCGATCGACCGCCGGTTACCGTTCTTCTCTGCTGCCAAGACCGTCGGATTACCCGCATCCCCTTCCATGCGACCTGCGTCTCCTTCCTTTTGCTGGCGCTGCATATAGGAATTGCCGATCAACACGGCAAGCAATAATAAAACAACCCACTTCTTCATCAAACTCTCTCCTTTAACCGTCTGTCCTTAAGGTTAATGAAAAGTGTTTAAATCGAAAGTGGGTTGTAGTTTAAATTTTTCTTAAATTGGCATCGCCGGGGCTGCGTGGCCGTCCTCCCGCTTCAGCGGAAGCCGCACTTCGAACGAGGTCCGCGTCACGTCGCTATGCGCCGCAATGCTGCCGCCGTGGCGCTCGACGATGTTCTTCGCGATGAACAAGCCGAGTCCGGTGCTCCCGCCTTGATGGGTGCGCGCCCGGTCTCCCGTATAGAACATATCGAATAGAAAGGGTAGCTCTTGTTCCGGAATATGATTGCCGTAATTCGTCACTCGCACCGTTACCGCTTCCAGATCCGTCTCGCAGGCGATGTCGATGAAACGTCCGTCCGTCCCGTAACGCGCCGCGTTCGACAGCAGGTTCTCGAACACCCGCGCGAGCATCGCCCCGTCGCCGCTGACCATGACGCGCGGCGGTATCGCCAGTCGGGCGGACAAGCCGCCGTTCTCGAAGATGGGGACCATTTCCTCGGCCATCTGGTACAGCAGCTCGCTCA
This sequence comes from Paenibacillus methanolicus, assembly GCF_008124765.1. Lineage (GTDB taxonomy): Bacteria > Bacillota > Bacilli > Paenibacillales > Paenibacillaceae > Paenibacillus_Z > Paenibacillus_Z methanolicus. Next base: position 373,070 of record NZ_VNHS01000006.1, read on the forward strand.
GATCAACCGGCCGGCGCTCGATATCGAGCATGCCATAATTCATTTTCGCAATCTCGAACAGCTCTTCGATCAGCCGCTCCAAGCGCCGCGACTTGGTATACGCGATCATCGCGTAGTGCTTGGCCTGCTCGGGCGGGAGCTGCTCGTTCTTCAGAATATAGTCCAAATACCCGAGCACCGAAGTCAGCGGCGTTCGCAAATCATGCGCCAAATTGAGCACGAGCTGATCTTTGCTGGTCTCCGCGAAGTCGCCTCGCTCGATGGCGTTCTTCAGCTTCTCGCCCGCGCGATTGATGTCCTCGGCGATCGACTGGAATTCGTCGCCCGAGTCGATCTCCACGCGCGTCGCGAAGTCGCCGCCGGCCAGACGGCGGATGCCGCTCGAGATTTTCTCGAAATACGCGGCGTACGGCTTGGACAAGAGGTAGAAGAATAAGACCGCCATCGGAATGAAGACGACCATGAACGTGTTGACGTCCCCGACTTCGCTCATGAATCTGCGCAGGCGCACGATCGGGTCTTCCGCGTACACGTGCTCGTGATAATAGCTTTGCAGCCCTTTGTAGAGCAAATACGTGAGCAGGCCGGAGAGCAGCATGCTGAGCCCGAACAACCCGAGCATCTTGGACCGGAAGCTGCGTCTGGATTTAACCATTGAACGTGTACCCTACTCCCCACACCGTCTTGACGAACTTGTCCTTGTCTTCGCCCAGTTTCTTGCGCAGCGTCCGGATGTGCACCATGACCGTGTTGCCGCTGCCGCTCTCATAGTAGGCGTCCCCCCACACCTGCTGGAAAATATGCTCCGCGCTGAACACCTTGTTCGGATTGCCGGCCAGCAAGCATAAGATATCGAACTCCTTGGGCGTGAGAATGACCAGTTCGCCGTACAAGACGACGGTCCGCTTGTCCGGGTCGATCATGAGTCCGCCCGACTCAATCACGGGCTTCGCCCCGGCGTGCGGCGCGTTCAATTGCAAGGCGCGCCGAAGTTGAGCGTTCACCCTGGCCATGAGCTCAAGCGGGTTGAACGGTTTGGTCATATAATCGTCGGCGCCCATCACGAGGCCGGTGATTTTGTCGAGATCCGACGCCTTCGCGCTCAGGAAAATGATCGGGAACCGATATCGCTCCCGGATTTGCCGCGTCAATTCGTGGCCGTCCAGCTTCGGCATCATAATATCCAGGATCGCCAAATCGATCGGATGCGCAAGCACCGCCTGCAGCGCGGCCGCGCCGTCGTTTGCCTTGATGGCATGATAGCCTTCCTGCTCGACGTGCATCGCGATTAGATCCGCAATCTCTGGTTCGTCGTCGGCGATTAAGATCGTAACGCGTTTCATGCGGCTAACAGCTCCTTACAACGTGATGCGGCTGTCGCCCTCCTCAGCGGCGGCGCAGCGCGTTTCATTCCGTAGAATTAAGATAGCATCATCTATCCATTCATCTTAACGGAAAAGGGAGTACCGCTCAACGGGCGATACCTATAAAGCCGAAGCGCGATCAGCCGGCGTCGTCTACGGATGAAAGCGGGATGCAGCCGGAGCAATTACCCTTATGGGTGATGTTCAGTCCGACTGCGGTCTGATACGATCGGGGTATCTGACATGGAGGTGCTGTATGACGGACCACAATAACTTGAAACCTGACGACCAAGAACAAGCAGGCAGCTCGCAGGAAGCGGAGCTGAACGATTTGCCGGAGGAGCTGGACGAAACCGAACGGCAGCAAGTCCAAGGCGGCGGCCGTCGCCGAGGTCCGCTTTCCTAGCGTAACCAGATAGCAAACAGGATGAAGAAACCCGCGACGCCGAACGGCGTCGCGGGTTCTTTGCATAAGGAAGTGACTAGGGAAGGACAACCATCGCGAATTTCTCGTTGCGCTTTTACTGCTTATTCTATACACTGTTTATATAATATACTGTTTATATATTAAACAGAAAGAGGTGCAACCATGCAGCCGAACGCGATTGAAATCCGTAACTTGCACAAAAGTTTCGGAAGCCATCCTGTACTCAAGGGCCTTGATCTCGACGTGCCAGCCGGTTCGATCTTTGCCCTGCTCGGTCCGAACGGGGCCGGCAAAACGACGCTGATCCACATTCTCGCGACGCTGGTCATCCCGGATCAGGGGACCGCGCGCGTGGCGGGATCGGATACCGTCAGCCAGAAGAACGACGTCAAACGCGCGATCAGTCTGACCGGTCAATTCGCCGCCGTCGACGACATGCTGACCGGCGAGGAGAACCTCGTCATGATCGGCCGCTTATCCGGTCTGAGCTCCGCCGAGGCCAAGGCTCGCGCGGCCGAACTGTCCGAACAGTTCGAGCTGAACGGCGCTTCCCGCAAGCGGGTCAAGACCTACTCGGGCGGCATGCGGCGCCGCCTGGATCTTGCGGCCAGCCTGATCTCGCCGCGGCCGATTCTGTTCCTCGACGAGCCGACGACCGGGCTCGACACATCCAGCCGGCGCGCCTTGTGGGACATCATCCTTCACCTCGCGAAGCAGGGCATTACCGTCTTCCTCACGACGCAATATTTGGAAGAAGCCGATCAGCTCGCGGATTGCGTCGCCGTCCTCGCGGGCGGGCGCATCATCGCGAACGGATCGCCCGCGGAACTGAAGTCGCGCGTCGGCGGCGAGGTGATCGAACTCGTGAACGGAAGCGACGAGGTCGTCCACGCCCTCCCGACCAGCGGCCGGATCGCCGATGTGCAGCGCCAGCTGGCCGAGCTGCTTCCGTCCCTCCCACACGAGACGCGCGTTCGGCTCCGCGCACCGAGCATGGACGACGTCTTCGTCGCATTGACCGCCATGCCGAAGGAGGCCATGTCCGTATGATAACCGTCAAACCGGAGGCGCAAGCGAAGACGCCGTCGCTGCTCGCCACGAATGCCGTCTTCATCGGTCGCAGCATGCGCTTCACGCTGCGCAATTCCGATGCCTTAATTATGGCTATTATGCTGCCCACCATTCTTATGCTTCTATTTACGTACGTATTCGGCGGCGCGATCGACCAGGGCGGAAATTACGTGAATTACGTTGTGCCCGGCATCATCCTGCTGTGCGCCGGCTTCGGCTCTTCGAGCACCGCGGTCGACGTCGCCCACGATATGACTTCCGGCATCATCGACCGCTTCCGGACGATGCCGATCAGCAGCATAAGCGTCGTCGCGGGCCACGTCGTCGCAAGCCTTGTCCGCAACCTGTTCGCGACCGGCATCGTCATCGGCGTCGCCCTGCTCGTCGGGTTCGAGCCAAACGCGAACCTCGCCGATTGGCTGCTGGCGATCGGCATGGTCAGCTTGTTCATTTTCGCCCTTACCTGGGCGTATGCCGCGATCGGCCTCGTGGCCGGCAGTCCGACCGCCGCGAGCGGCTACGGCTTCGCGCTGCTGTTCCTCCCGTACATCTCGAGCGCGTTCGTCCCGACGGACACGATGCCCGCATGGCTGCAAGGCGTGGCGAAGCACCAGCCGATCACGCCCGTCATCGAGACGCTTAGAGGGCTTCTTACCGGAACGCCGATCGGCAATCAGGCTTGGCTGGCCATCGGCTGGTGCGCGCTTATCTTCCTGCTCTCGCTGATCTGGGCGGCTTGGTCGTTTCGACGGAAGGCTAATGCCAGATAACTTGCCCATAATCGTAACTATGACGGGAGGCTGAGAGCTTGGCTAACGCGAAACGCCACCTTTCCAGATCCGCATCCAACAGCCCGATATCGCCGGAGAGGCGCTTGCTGGCGCCCGATCTTGGCCGAGGCTTCATGCTGCTGTTAATCGTGATCGCCCATGTTCCGATGTACATTCACTCCTCCGGCACGGTCGTGATTAGCCGTCCGCTCGGGGAGAATGTTCTGGATGATGTCGTCAATTTTATCGGATTGCTGCTTGTCGATAATCGCTCCTACCCCCTATTTGCCGGATTATTCGGCTACGGATTGGCGTTCATGGTATCCCGCCAGCTTGCCGCAGGGGTGCCGGAGAAGGAGGTCCGCCGCTCGCTGCGCCGCCGCTCGCGGCTGCTGATCGCGTTCGGCTTCGTTCACTTCGTCTTCATCGGAGGCGCCGATATTCTCGGGCTGTACGGCGTGACCGGCCTCCTGTTCGGCAGACTGCTATTCCGGCCGAAGCAAGCCTTGCTGAAGACAATCGGCTGGGTCAGCCTAGCCTACCTCATCATCGTTCCGATCACGTGGGTATGGGTCATGCCGATCTCCGCGGGGGATTCCTTCATCACCTCGCATTCGCCCACCTACGCGCAGATGGTCGCGGATCATGCGATCGCCTTTCCGTTCGTCATTGCGGTCCAAATGACCCTCTTCCCGATGGTGCTGCCCGTTCTCCTCGGCATATGGCTATCCGGGAAGCCCTGGATCGAACGACCGGAAGAATACCGGCGGCAGCTGAAAAAAATCGCGTTCGGCGGCATTGGCATCTCCGCTGCCGGAGCGCTCCCGCTGGCGTTAGCCGGCGCGCGGCTGTGGGATCCGCCGCCAGCCGCGCTCGACTGGAGCGTCGCGCTCAGCCTGCTCAGCGGAATCGCCGGGGGCTTCGGCTATTTAGCTCTGATCGCGCTGCTTAGCCTATCCGCACCCCAGACGGTTCCGAGACTGACGTATGTTCTGGCCGCCATAGGGAAGCGCTCCCTGACGTTTTATCTTTATCAAGAAGCGCTGCTCGTGCTGCTTCTATCGCCCGTCGCGTTCGGCATCGGGGCAGCCATCGGCAGCGCCGAAGCCTTCTTGATCGCCGTCCTGATCTGGTTGTCCGGAGGATGCTTGGCCGCGTGGCTGGAAAGGCATGACCGGTCTGGGCCGGCAGACGCGCTAATGCGAAAGCTGGTATATCGCAAGTAGCCGTTGGCAAGGATACTTGCCATAAGACGCGATAAAAACAAAGGCAGCCGGTCTCCGCGATTGCGGAAACGAGCTGCCTTTGTTCACGATTTGCCAGCCATATAATGTTCGATGCCGTCCAATATCCGCTCCAGCCCGAAATCGAAATCCTCCAATATCTCCTCGGCATTATCGTCCGTGCCCGTATACGCACCGGAGACGAGCAGCGGATGCAAATCCGGAAAGCGCTCCGGCGTCACCAACCTGCTGAGCGTTCCCAGATACGGCGCGCCGCTGAAAGCGGCCGACGTCATCCCTCCCTTTAACGCCCGGTTGAAGTCCCGCTGCAAAATGCCGCATGCCCGCGCGTAGCTGCTCAGCAGCAGGATGACGGACATTTTCTCGGCATCGGTCAACTGAAGCCCGCGCATGATGCGCAGCGCGCTATCGACAACCTGCAAGTTGTTCGGCGTGATCGGCGCGCCTGTAATCGGAATTTCGCTCACCCACGAACGAGCCTGGAAGAGATGAATCATCGCGCCTACATACACGCGCAAGCCCTCTCGCCAGGGCATCCCCTCATAAATCCGTTCCTCAATCCCAAGCTCGCACACCGCGTCCTGCATAAGCAGCAGCAGATCCTCTTTGCTCGGGATATACCGGTAGAGCGACATCGCCGTGAAGCCGAGCGAAGACGCCACCCGGTTCATGGACACGGCGGCCAGCCCTTCCGCATCCGCAATCGCGATCGCGGCATCCACGATCTGCTTGACGTTCATCTCCCGCTTCGGTCCCCGCTGCGGTTCCTTGACAATTCCCCAGCTGAGCGCCACGCCGCGCGGCAGCTCGTTCTGTGTCGTTTCCTCGTCCATTGCGTTCCTCCTGCAGCCATTACCGCCATGCTGCCCACATAATTGCGTATTGTATAAACAGTATTATAGCACACCGGCAGGAACGGATGAAACGCCATTCCCGGCTTGCATGTGCGATCGGCAGCTAGCCGTCCGCGCTCGCATAAAACATCCCGATGACGCGCAGCCCGCCGAGCTGCGATTCCCCCGTCTTCGCGTACCCTCTGGCCTGATACCAAGCTTCATTCGCCGACTGTTCCGTGTCCAGGGCTACGCCGCGCGACCGTGCGCAGAAGGCCGATCGTTCGGCGGCATGAGCCGGCAGCGCGCTCCCGATGCCGGCCCCTTGGGCGCCGGGGGCTACGCCGATCATGAGCAGGTAATGATGCGGAACCGAAGGCGCCAGCTTGCGGGAGTGCCGCATGTAGCGGTTCAGAAGCACGGTGGCGCGAATCGGCAGGCGCAAGGACAAGACGGCGGCTCGCGCGATGGTCTGAGCGACGGTAACCGCAGCGGATAGCCCGACGTGATTCGACGCCTCCATGGCATATGCCCCGACCAGCGCGCCTTCGCGATAGCAGCCCCACAGCTCGGACCGCCGCGCCAAGCCCTGCCTGAACGCGAACGCCGGCAGCAAATGGTCGTTAGCGAGTCTCCCCCGGCTGCCCGACGAACCGAACAACGTCTCGAACAACGGGTCTTCGTCGAATGCCGCCCTCATCAGCGAGATGAAGGCCTCACGGTCGCGGTCGGTCAGTCGTTCAAACGTAAAGACGGGCATCACGGGGCGCCATTCCCCGTCCCCGCGTTCCGCCCCTCATGGTCGACCGCGAAGCTGTACAGCACTTTCAGCATAAACAACAGACTGACGGCCGACATCCATTCGGTTCGATACGGAAGCAGCGCTACAAGAACAACGCCTGCCGCAAGCAGCATGCCGCCGATGAACCGCTGGAACGGCCTGGCCGACAGGGCGTATACGGCGCTCGCCCCCGAGATCGTGAACGCCCAAACCGCTAACGCCGGACCGAGATCCGCGCCTAGCAGCGCCGCAATGACCGGCAAATGCGCGTGCACCGCGATAAACAGCCAGCCTTTGCGCCGGTCGGCGGCATAGAAGTCGTTCGTCGAAGCCGTGAAATTGGCGGCGCAGCCCGCGCCCACGTCGAAGATAAGCAGCAGCGCCAACGCCGTCCGCCATGCCGGCAGATCGACCGTCGAATCCGGGAAGCCCAGCCACAACGCGCAGGCGATTCCCGTTCCGATGGCCACGATCGCGAGGATCGTCCCGACCGACTGCTTCGCTCCGAACACCTCGTGCAGAAAGGATGGCATCGTTCTTTCGTTTCCGAGCAAGTCATTGGCCTCCTTCGATTAATCCGAAAATTAGTTTTGTACTCATAGTCACAACAAACTACAAAACTAATATATCCGCAACCGCTTGTCCCCCGCAATATATTTATACTTGGCCGGTTGTAAATCTCTAAAATTCATCCTAAACTTATAGCGAGGTGAACGCATGAACGGATTCGAACGGCGTACGATGCAGAAGAAGGAACTCATTTTGACCGCTGCCTGGCAGCTATTCTCGTCAAGAGGCTATGCGGGAACGGCCGTGAACGACATCGCGGACGCCGCGCGGGTGTCGCCCGCTACCGTCTATAACTATTTCGAGACGAAGGAACGTCTGCACGCCGCGGCCGTCCTGCGCTGGATGGAGGAGCAGGTGGCCCGGTATGAGCAGTTGTTGAACGCGCCGCTCCGATTTCCCGAGAAAACGAGAGCGCTCATGGAGCTGGAGGCGGACAACCTGCGTCTGCTCGCGGATGCGTCCCGTCATACGCGCGGCGACGGCGAAGAGGCGCTGCGCCAGTCGATCGAGACGTTCGGAGACGGGCAAGCGTCTCGCTTCTTCAGCCGTTATTTGGAACAGGGCAAAGCCGAAGGCTTTATCGATCCTGCGCTGACGGAGGAAGCCGCCAAGCGCTACTACGACATGTTTAACCGCGAGTTGGCCCGATTGCTGGCCGCGTCCGCCGATGCGGAAGAGGCAGGTTCCGCTCTCGACGAATGGCTGAAGCTGTTCTTCTTCGGACTGGCAGGACCAACCGGATCTGCCGGGAACCGGAGCTGAAGGAAGCAGCCGGGCGTCTATCGCCCGCCCTAGGTGTCATTGGCGGCGCAATTGCTTATATTCGGACGCAAAGAAGGCGCTGCCCGAAGCAGCGCCTTCTTTGCCGGTGCGTTATTTCAAGATGCTTAAGTACGCCTTCCACGGACCGACATCCGTGTGGTACCGCTTCGCCAGCACGCGCGCGATCTGCGCCGCGTGGGTCAAATCGTGCACCGTCCATGTCGCGATCAATTCGCGCGCCTTCACCGGGCCGAAAGCCGGATGCGTGCCCGTTCGCTCCAGCAGCTCCTCGGAGGCGATCAGCTGCCGAAGGCGCTCGAGACAGCGATGGCGGAGCTCGGCGAACTCCGCCGGCAAACCGCCAAGCTCCGACGTCTCGCCCTTCCGGCCGTTCAGGTGCGCGAACCGATCGAAGGGAGGGAACGCGCCGGCTTCGCCATCTTGCAAAATCACTTCAAGCCTCGGAAGCCAATTCGTCCGGTCGGCCTCGATCAAATGGAGCAGCACCTCGACCGCGTTCCACGTCTCTTCTCCTTCGTTAGCTTGCAGCCATCCGTCGGACAACCCGGCCAACAGGCTCGACAGCATCGCTGGCGTCCGCTCCAAAATTTCAACCGCTTCGTTTAACTTGAACGACATGGCTCTCCCTCCCGACTGGAACATCATCAATGTCATGTGACCATTATAGCGTCATCAAGGCCTGCCGCGCATCGTGATTCGGCTTGAACGCTCCATGCTATAACTCGCTATTCACGCCTTTTCCGCCGCTTCCAGCTCCGCCAGCAGCCCCTCGAACCAGTCTACCGCGAATCGATGCGCGCCCAATCCGTAATCGAGCGTCTTCGTCTGATAGCGGAACACCTGCTGGTACGGCTCCTCCACCTGCTGCATGGCCAGGCTCGCATCCAAGGCGCGCAGCTCTTGCTCCGCGGCACGCATGGCTTGGATAATCCGTCTTAGCACAGCCTGCTTGCGGTCGTTCCCGTCCAGCAGCCCGAGAAAAAACAGCTTCGACAGCGCGGTCGCTTCCAGCTTGCCCGCCGGCAAATCCGTCTCCATCCACGCATAGAAAGCCGCCCGTCCCAGATTCGTAGGCGAGTACACTTTCTTATTGCGCCCGTTCTCGACCCGTTCCTCGTAACCGATAGCCCCTTCCCGCTCCAGCTTCTTGAGCGCGGCCTGCAGACTGCCGTTGCTGACGCTGTAGAACAGGGCGATCCCTAGCTGGAAGGAACGCTTCAGCTCATATAAAGTATGGCTTTTGAGCAGCAGCAGCCCCAACACGACAAATTCCAACTCCGCCCCTCCTCCGCTTCTTATATCCCTTTTAGGTATATTACGTTTAGTATTCCACATACATGTGTAATATCGAATCCCGCAACCCGAGGAGGATGTCTATGTTTCTCATTGCAGCCGGAATATCCGCGATCGCGTTAGGCGGCGCAGGCGCATATGCTTTGTCACGGGCGGCGCGAACGTCCCGACAGCCGTTAAATCCCGACGAAGCCGCGGCCCATCTCGATGCCTATTTCTCGAAAGCATTCCGAGTCGGCAAACGGCAAACGTCGCTGCAGGTGCTGATCGACAGCCCGGTCCTGTCTTACCGGCATACGGCGGGAAGCCTTACCGCCGCAGGAGGCGCCCCTGTTACGGACAATCAACCGTTCCACGCCGCCAGCATCGGCAAGACGTTCACCGCGACGTTAATCATGATGCTGGCCGAGCGGGGCGACCTTACTTTGGATAGTTGCATCGCGGAATACCTCCCGGCCGAGACGCTAAGCTCGCTGTTCGTCTGGGACGGCAAGGATCACGCTCGTGAAGTCACGATCCGCCAGCTGCTCGGTCATAGGTCGGGCGTCGCGGATTATTTCGAAGGTCCCGTTCGGGAGCAGCCTTCTTTCCAAACCCGCGTCATCGAAAATCCGGACGAATTATGGACGCCCGAGAAGCTGTTGGATTTCTCGCGTCATAACCAGCGTGCCGTCGCGGCACCAGGCGCCCGCTTCCATTATTCCGACACCGGATATATTCTGCTCGGCCTTCTGCTAGAACGCGTGACGAGCGTTAGCTTAGGGACGTTGCTTCGCCGCGAGATTCTCGCGCCGCTGGGCATGAACGATACGTACCTCCTGTTCGATCGGGACGCTCCTATCCCGCCCGATGAGCCGCCGCTGCAGGATATATGGCTCGATGGCGTCGAGATCAGCCGGTTCCGCAGCCTCAGCTGCGACTGGGCAGGCGGCGGCCTCGCGACGACGCCCGAAGACCTGATCCGCTTTCAGAAGGGGTTGAGCGGCGGGGCGCTCATCCGCGCGGAATCGCTGAGCGAGATGGAACGCTGCGCCCACAAGTTCAGAAATGGCATTCATTACGGACTCGGCATGATGGAGATCCGGTTCGAGGGATTCTTCCCCCTGCTGCGGGGAATGCCCAGATTGAAAGGCCACATCGGCGTCCTCGCGACGCACATGTTCCGAGATCCGGCGACGGACACCTACGTCGTCATGAATTTCGGCTCGACGGATGCGATGGTGCCGAGCTTCCGGGCGCTATTCCACATCATGCAGACACTCCAACGAATACGACTCGGCCAGACGTGAACCAACGCCGGATTACGGGGTCGAAGGCGCGACGCGGTCACCCGCCAGCACTTCCTTGCCGTCCTTGGCCGCGACGCCGCCGAGCGGCATTCTGGGTCCCTCGACATCTCGGAAATAGAGCGGCAATCCTTCGGTCACGTACATGCTCGTCGTCGTTGGATCCTGCCGCTGGTGATGCAGATGAAGATGGGGCACCCCCCATACATTCGAGATCCATTCCGTCTCGCCATCGACCTGCCCCAGCTTCTCCCGCAGTCTCGAAATATGAACCATTACGGCATTATGGCTGCCCGGTCCATTCTCGTCCCATACGCGCTCATAAATCTCGTCCGCGGGAAAGACGCGGTTGGGATGCCGCGCGAGTAATAGCAGAATCTCGAATTCCGTCTTCGCGAGCCGGATCGGCTGTCCGTGCAGCGAGGCGCTTCGGCTTGCATGATCAATTATCAGTCCTCCGGGCATTATCATCCCCGAGACCACTGCCTTCGGCGGTTCGTTCGTATAAGACGCTCTGCGAAGATGCGCCTTCACGCGGGCGACCAGCTCCACCGGACTGAACGGTTTGGTTATATAATCATCGGCCCCGACGTCCATCCCGTGGACTTTGTCCCAGTCCGCCGACTTCGCGCTGACGAGCATGATCGGCACCTTCGAAAAATCGCGAATCCGCCGGCACAATTCGTATCCGTCGGCTCCCGGCATCATAATGTCGAGCAGTACGAGACCCCACGGGATGGTCGGTTAGCTGGCGCAGCGCGTCTTCGGCGTCATTGGCCGTGATCGCGACGAGGCCGGCCTGATGCAGGTAGATGCCGATCATGCGGCGAATGTCCGCGTCGTCGTCCACCACCAGTACTGTCCGATTATCGATCGTCAACTGCCATCCCTCCCTGCTTGAACGTCTGCCGTTCGAACGCGTTCGCCTCTGCCACTGTCCCAGATCAGACTGACCACGGTACCGTGTCCCGGCTCGGACCGCGCTTCGATCCGTCCCCCCATCGCCTGCACGAGCTCCTTGGCGACCGCCATGCCGAGTCCGCTGCCTTCGGAGCCGCTCTCCGTATTGAGTCCGCGATAGTAACGGTCGAATAGCCGCTCGACGGTCTGCTCGTCCATCCCTCGGCCGTTGTCCGCAAAATCGATGCGCCAGCTCCCCTCTCCCTCGCCTTGCGTCATCGCGATGCGCAGGATGGTATCCGGCGGATTATGCAGGAACGCGTTCGCGACGAGATTATCGACGATCCGCTCGAACCAAGGCTCGTGCAGCTCCGCCGGCACGGGCGACGAAGGCAGAGAAAGCAGCACCCTGCCGCCGTCGTACCCGGGCTGCCCGGAAGCGCGAACGACCGCCTTCTCCAGCAAGTCGCGAGCATCCTGCTCCTCGAAGACGACGGGCATGTCCCCGCTGCGCAGTCTGTACGTCAGCGACAAATCGTTGATGAGCTTATCCATATACTCCGATTTCTCCAGAATTACCGACGCGAATTTGCGGATCTCGTCTTCCGTCCAGCTGTATCTGTCCGCGGCCAACATGTGGGCGTAGCCTTGGATCGAAGCGAGCGGCGTCTTCATGTCGTGCGTCACCCCGGCGATCCATTCTTCGCGGGTGCGCTGGGTGCGCTCCGCCGCGTCCTTGCCCGCGCGAAGCGCGCGGGTCAGCGATTCGAGCGACTCGAACACTTCGCCGAAAATCCGGTTGCGGCGCTTGCCTGCCGCTCCCTTCTTGCGCAGCGCGAACCACCGTCGCTTCGGCTGATGCTGCGGGAACAATTCCGCGTATTCTCCGCCCCCGAGTCGCCGGATCGCGCCGAGAATGTGGATAAGCGGAGTACCGAATCGGTTGGCGTACCAAACGGAGAGCACGATGAAGAGCAGCAGCGCGCCGAGCAGAAACACGACCAAGCCCGCGATCATCACTTGCGCCTCGGGCATCATGCCCGGTATCGGCATCGCATGCCGCTGCGCCTCGCTCATCGGATATTGATACACCCACGTATAGCCCGTCCGCTTGTCGTAGCGCGTATCCATCAGCGTGCCGACGCCGTCGTTATTGATGGTCTGAAGCGCCAGATCCTGCAGCGTGTAAGATGTAGGCGCGCCTTCCGGCCGCCCCCATGCCCCTAGCTCGCGCCCTTCGCGATCAAGCACCTGTACCCAGCCGTCGCGTTGCCCGAGCATCGCGAGCGTCGCCTCCGAGAAGGACAAGCTGCCGCCATCCAGCCTGCCGTCATCGATCAAGCGTCCGAGCAGATCCTCGGTCGGCGACCGCGCGCCGTAGAGCAGCGTATAGGTTACGCCGTCTTTCTCCTGAATCCATAACCCGAGTCGGTACGGGTACGGTTCGTTGCCGATCCAATAATCCATGAGCCTGCCGGGCAAATACCGATCGGGAAGATCGTCCGGCGCGTTGAACGACTGAATCACGTTGCCGTAATCATCCAAACTTTGCAGCCAGCCCCCGTCCTCGCGCAGTCGTTCCAGCAGCACGGGATCCGCGATCAGGCCGCCTGCGTCCGTCCGCGACTCCGCGATGAGCCTGGAAATACCGGTAGGCGCAAAGTTCCGCCGAATCTCAATCTCTTCGAACCGCGCCAATATCCAAATTATGACGACGACCGCCAGCACGACGAGCAGCGCGCCCGCTCCCGCCAGCTGCACGCCGAATCGAACCGCCAGCCTTCTACGGACCATATCAGCGCGCTCCTTTGGGCCGGATCAGCTTGTAGCCGATGCCGCGCACGTTGACCAGATACTCCGGCTTCGACGGGTTGCGTTCGATTCGCTCGCGAATACGGTGAATGTGGACCATGACCGTGTTATCGTCGGCGAACGCCTCCTCGCCCCATACGCGCAGGTAGAGCTCGCTTTTGCTAAACACGCGGTTCGGGTGCTTGCACAGGAATAAGAGGAGCTGGAACACGAGCGCCGGGCAGTGCGACGGCTGTCCGTCCACCGTTAACGTCGCCTGCGCCTCGTCGATCTGGAACCGGCCGAAGTCGTAACGACCGAGCGGCGTCTCCTCCTCCTGATGCGCTGGCTGCGTCAGCGCTTTCGGCTGCAAATAACGGCGCAGTTGCGCCTGTATTCTGGCCACGACTTCAAGCGGATTGAACGGCTTCGTAATATAATCGTCGCCGCCGACGGCGAACCCCGACAACTTATCGAAATCCGAGGAACGCGCGGTCAGGAAGAAGATCGGCGCGTCCGTCGTGCTGCGGATGAACGGGCATATATCCAGTCCGCTCCGTCCCGGCATCATGACGTCAAGCAGCACCAAGTCATAGCGCGTTCGCTCGCACGCGGCCAACGCCGCTTCCCCGTCGTGCGCCAGATCGATATGCGAGAAGCCTTCCTTTCGAAGCACGGTGGCCATCATGTCCGCGATCGCGCGTTCGTCGTCCACGACGAGAATCTTCGCTTCTTTCATTGTCATCACCCGATAGTAAGAGATTAGGTAAGAGATATTAGTATTGTATCGTACATCCAGCGAATGACAATCTTACCGTTACCTTAATTCTCGCGTCTACCCGGCTGCAAAAGTTAAGATTGCGTTCATCCCCCGTTGGAGGGGACGTAAGTTTGAGGCGATATACTAGATTCAAAGTTGCATAAGAAGGAGGACGCGCCATGATCAAAGCGAAACGACTCGTTCCGGAGAAATACAGGATGATTGATACAGGTGAAACTAATAAATTCCTGTATTTCGGGAAATCGAGGAACATGCTAGCGTACGCCGGCAAATTCGCGGTACCGCTGCTCGCGGCCGGATTGCTGCTGGCTGGATGTACGGGAGAGAACGGACCCGCGAAGGAGGAGAATACGGTGAGCGAACAGCAGCAAACGACGGAGCCAGCGGTCAACGGCACGCAGGAAGTCGACGGAGCCGGCAATACGGAGGAATCGAAAGAAACCTTGCGGAGAATCGGCGGCAAAGACGTCGCGGACAGCTTGCTGGTCGGCGAATATGAACGGATGTATGCCCAGTTCAGCGACGATCTGAAGAAGGCCGTGACGCTCGATCAGTTTCGTTCCATGGGCAAGTCGTTCACCGCGAACATGACGTCCTTCGAGCTGACGAGCGATATGCGGCTGAACGGATATGAGCATTTCGTTTGGGCGAACCCGGAGGGAACGAAAGGACTGAGCGCGACGCTCGACGACAAGTCCATGATCGCCGGCATTCAAATTCTGGAGCTTCCGGCATTCCCCGCGACCGACGCCGCCTACTCGAAGACGAAGTTTCAGCCGCCGTTCGAAGGAGATTGGCTCGTGTTCTGGGGCGGACATAACACGTTCCTGAACTATCATTACGAGCACGAGCAAGTCCGTTACGCCTACGATCTGATCGTCGAGCGGGACGGCTTCAGCTATCAAGGCGACCCGACCAAGAACGAGAGCTATTTCGCGTTCGGTCAGAACGTCCTGGCGCCGGCGGACGGCGTCGTGGTTGCGGTCGTCGACGGCATCCCCGATAATGAACCTGTAGGCCAAATGAACGAAGCACAGCCGGCGGGCAATATGATTATCATCCGTCACGAGAATGGCGAATTCAGCATGATCGCCCATTTCAAGAACGGCTCCATCGTCGTTCAAGAAGGGGATCGGTTACGCGCCGGACAAGTGATCGGACAGTGCGGGAACTCCGGTAATTCCTCCGAGGCGCATATTCATTTTCAAGTGTCGCCGCCATCGGAAGTGGAGGACATTGCGACAACCATTCCCGTCTCCTTCCAGAGCGGCGCGAAACCCGTGCGCGGAAATACCCTAACCGGCGTGAAGCCATCCCCATAACGAGGTGCCACCATGAAACCCATTTCGAAGTCGAAAATTCAAACGAGCGTCGGCACAATGGAATACGCCTTATCCGGCGAGGGTTCGCCTGCCGTTATTCTGATTAATGGCGGCAGCGGGCCGATCGAAGGCTGGATGCGGACGTTTCACGAGATGGCCGGCCATACCCGCACGCTGGCGTACAACCGGCTCGGCGTCGGCGGCAGCGCCAAGCCCGACCGTCCGCAAGATGGCCGAACCATCGTGGCGACGCTTCGCGAGCTGCTGCAGAAACTCGGCATCTCGCCGCCCTACGTGCTCGTCGGCCATTCGCTCGGCGGACTGTACGCCAATCTATTCGCGCGCCTGCACCCGGATGAGATTGCGGGCGTCGTGCTGCTCGAAGCGAGCCATCCGGAAGATCTCATCATTAATCAGACGCAAGGCGCGGTCGTGAAGGGGCTGAACCGGATGCTCGGCATGTTCGACCGCTTCTTCCCCGACCGTCAATGGTCGGAGACCCACTTCGTGGAGGAGACGGCGAAGCAGATCGCCGCTGCCGGCCCCTTCCCCGACGTGCCGCTCATCGTGCTCTCCGGCGGCAAACGGCCGCCGATGATGCCGGAGGACGCGTTCGCGATCCGCCAACGCAACCAACTGGATTACGCGCGGATGAATGGCCGAGGCGAGCAGCGCATTGCGTTCGGCAGCGGGCACTTCCCCCAGATGACGGAACCGGAGACGGTCCGGCAGGCCGTCGCCGACTGCGTCGCGGCCGCGCGGGAGCTGAGCCGAACCCCGCAATAAAGTTACAACCGTGGATGCCATTTTCATTGCTAGACGCAAAAAGGCTGCCGGTAAGCCGGCAACCTCTTTTACGCTGATTACGTCTTAATCCATGGGATGCATCTTCGGCACCGGTTTGCCGGTCAAGCTGTGCTCGAACATATCGATAATAAACAGGAAATGCTCCGCTTCCCGGAATACGTGGTCGGCCAATAAAGGATGAATGATGCTCTTGATCCTGCACGCTTCGATTAACTCGCGAGCCGTTTTCTTGAAGTCCCGGAGCGATTTGACCGATACTCTGTTCTGATCTAAAAACTGATCCAGCAAAGGCAGCGTCTGCGATTGCGGACGCATGGACTCCAAGTCTCTTGCTTGGAATAAGAGTTGGTCGAATTCTTGACTGAAGTTGTTGGCCTGCTCGATTAGCTTGCGTTCCGACGGATCAAGCAGGTGGCTGATGAATTTCGCATGATCCGCCATGATTCTTAAGAAGAAGACGTTCTCGTCAATGATGGCATCCGGCAACGGTTCTAACCTGCCCGTATTCAGTTCCGCCAGCCGGTTTCTAAAGTAATTGGCCTCCCTGCTCACGTGATCGACTAATAAGGGAAAATTGTTCGCTCCCGGGAGCTTGCACGTGAGGATCAAACCGAGCACCTTTCTTTTGAAGACCCAGATATGAGATACCGCTTGATGGACTTCTTCGTTGAATCTTTTAATCACGGCAGGATCGACATCGAATGTATAAGCGTGCGATTTGTTTTCAATGTTTTCGAATATCGCGTAAAATCCATTGGCCTCCTGAATCAATTGCGTGTCTTCACTGCGAAATCCGAGCTTTAGAAATAACGAATGCTCTTTCATGATGCGTGACCAAAACCGTACTTCTTCCAATGAACGTACGACGAACCCGTTCGTCATCTAGTCGCATCCCTCCTTCGCTTCTCCCCCCATTCGTATGGCTGCACGCTTGATCAATATACCTTTCTTGGCGTATTCATCACGCGCAGCCGGCTATGACTGCCGAATGTTCACGACCGCCTGCATCGGCAGCAGCAAAGCGCGAAGTTCCTCCAGATGCTCGATCATCGCCAGCGGCCGGGGAGCTTGGACCGAGATCGGCTTTTTCTTGGGGTTGAACCAGATCGCCTGCATCCCTTCTTTCATCGGGCCGTTGACGTCATTCTCCCACGAGTCTCCGATGACGAGCACCTCTGTTGGCGATAAAGACGCCTGCTCCAGCACATGCCGGTAGATCGCTTGGCTTGGCTTCTCATGCCCGATGTCGCCGGAGATATAAACATACGGTTGCGGGAATGCTTCGCGAAGACCGATCGCTTCCAACTTATCGCGCTGCCACCCCTGGCTGCCGTTCGTAATAATCCCTAAGTTGTAATGTTCGCCAAGCTCGGCGATCAATTGGTTCACCTTCGCATCCGGCTTCATGTTGCGCTTGCCGATCGATTGATACAGCCTTTCAAAGGCGAGAGCTGCATCGATTTCCGATGCATTGCCCAACTGCTCCATCGTCATCAGATATCGCTGCAGCCGATAATCGTCGATCGTCATCTGTTGACGGTCCAGCAGCTCGACGAGCTTGCGGTCCACGCGGTCGAAAATGCGAAAACACGCATCGGCATCGTATTGACAGGTGAGCGGATATTGCGCGAAGGTTTCCTTCACGCTGATCTCCCAATAATCATCGAAATGCACGAGCGTATCGTCAAGATCGAACAGAATAAGACGAATGGATTTCATCTGGCATGCCTCCATTCCATTGGTAATCGGCCATCTGTCACTCATCAGCATATGATTATATTACCATATAAAACCAGTATTTGATGATGAAGGCTGCCTGCTAGAGCCTATTCGGTAACTGGAAGCGTACAAAGCAAAAGTCCGCCGCAGCCTCTAGGCCGCAGCGGACTCTTCTTATTGGGCAAAACTATGATTGCCGATTGTGGCCACGACGTCCATGCTGGAAAAGTACGACCCTTTGGCTCGGGCGGGATTGAAGAAATAGACCGCATCCCCGACGATGCTCTTCCCGTTCAACGCGTCCTTGGCGGCGCGATATGCGCTTGCGTGCGGTTTGCTCTTGTCGAGCAGGCCGTTATGCGCCGGCGGGAACTGCTTGCCCGCGTAGATCACGCCTTTAATCGTATCCGGGAATGCCGGATTATTCACCCGGTTCATAATGACATTCGCCACGGCCAATTGACCTTCGTAGCTCTCATACCCGGCCTCGACCATCGTAATCTTGGCCAGCAGCGTCAGGTCCGCCTCCGTATAAGGAGCGGCCGGCTTATCGAGGAACGACGGCATGACGACCTTCAACTTCGTGCCGTTCTTGGCCGCGGCCTGGGAAACCAACCCGTTGCGCTTGACCAACTGAGCTGCGCTGATGCCCGTTTCCTTGCTAATCTCGTTCAAACCGTAACCGTCGGCCACGACCTTCTGCGCTTCGACGTTGATTTCGATCGCGTCGCCATCCGCGCTGCTCTGGAAGCTGGCATGGAGCAGCTCCGCCAGTTCGCGAAGCGGCGCATACAACCTTCCGTCCCGCGTGAATGGAAGCGCATCCATACGAAAACGCGAATCGTTGAAATATACGACCGGAACTCCATTGCCGATCACGACCTCATCGTTCACTGCCGTATGTATCGTTAACTCTTCATTATCATTATCCCAGCTTGCTTCCGCTCCGGCCAATGCGGCGATTCTAGCCGCCGGCAGGTACATTCTGCCGTCTTGCACCAGGACGGGATCGGATAGCTTCGCCGTCTTGCCGTTCACCTTGATCGTTGCTAGATGCTCGGCTGCCGCTTCCGCGGTGGATACGACGCTCATCGGACCGAAACTTAGCAGAAGTAACCCCAGAACCATGACGCTCATCAGCCAAACCGTTGATTTGCCTTCTCTGATCATGTGTACCTCCCACGTTCTTCATGATGTAATAACTCCCGGGCGTGCTTCTCTCGGAAATTATAGCATAGCCCACCTGCGCCGTAGGATTAACAAATTCTCAGAATTAACGGTTTCTTGACATTGATTTATGAAAAACTCCTCATTTTTCACCCTCCCCCAAAGGACACTTCCCCAACCCCTCCGCCGAGGGGCTCCAAGGGCTCCGCCCTCTGGACTCCCGTTTTCGTGCTGGCACGATGGGTTGTGGAATGCGGTTGCTTTCGAGTTGGGCACGCTTTTGTCCTTGCGGACAAAGCTTGCGTAACGATTGACAGCCATTGAAATGATATTCCCCCTGTACACGCGAAACTTCCCCCTTCAACGACCCGCAAGCGGGTGGGAAAATCGAGATAGGCCGCATTCGGGGCGACATTCCTACGCTAGCCGAGCTTGATCCCCCCTATTTGCGCCGGAGAGGAGGCTTGTCCCGAATTGAAAGCGCTTCATAATCGAGTCTGATTCCGGTAAGGAGGTCTTTGTTATGAACCCATTTCGCTTCAAGCGTACGATCGGCATCCTCTCTCTATCCGCTTCATTATTGGCCGCTAGCTTACCCGCCGCCATACTCGCCCCGTCTACCGTGCCGACGGCGTGGGCCTCTCCGGCCGGCGGCTACAAAATCGTCGGCTACTGGCACAACTTCGACAACGGTTCGGGCTTCGTCCGTCTGCGCGACGTCTCGCCGGACTTCGACGTCGTCAACGTCTCGTTCGCCGAGCCCTCCGGCGCTGCGGGCAACATCGCCTTTACGCCTTTCGATTATACGGAGGCCGATTTCAAAGCGGACGTCGCCTATTTGAAGAGCAAGGGCAAGAAGGTGATCATCTCCATCGGCGGCGCCAACGGCCAAGTGCAGCTGACGACGACCGCCGCGCGCGACGCGTTCGTCAATTCCGTGAAGAGCATCATCGAGAAGTACGGCTTCGATGGGTTGGACGTCGATTTCGAAGGCCATTCGCTCTATCTCAACAAAGGAGACGCCGACTTCCGCAATCCGACGACGCCGGTCATCGTGAATCTGATCGACGCGCTGAAGAACATCAACGGTTATTTCGGGACGGACAAATTCACGCTGACGATGGCGCCCGAGACATTCTTCGTCCAGCTCGGCTACCAGTTCTACGGCGGCAGCTGCATCAGCTGCGACGCGCGGGCCGGCGCCTACCTGCCTGTCATCCATGCCACGAGGGACATTCTGGATTGGCTGCAGGTGCAGAACTACAATTCCGGTCCGATTACCGGCCTCGACGACCAATACCACACGATGGGCAGCGCCGACTTCCACGTCGCGATGGCCGATATGGTGCTGACCGGCTTCCCGGTCGCGAAGAACGCGAACCACTTCTTCCCGCCGCTTCGGCAGGAGCAGGTGCTGCTCGGACTGCCGGCCAACAACAACGCGGGAGGCGGCTTCACCCCGGTCGCCGAGGTGCAGAAGGCGCTCGACGCGCTCATTAAAGGCAAACAATTGACCAGTTACAAGACGCGCGGAAGCGCAACCGGTTATCCGAATTTGGGCGGCCTGATGACGTGGTCGATCAACTGGGATAAGTATAACAATTTCGAGTTCTCGTCGAAACACCGTGCCTATCTGAACGCGATCGTCCCGCCGACGCCGGATACGCAAGCCCCGAGCGCGCCTGCCGGCCTTCTGTCGTCGGCGAAGTCGTCCACGACCGTCTCGCTCGCATGGAACGCGTCAACCGACAACGTTGGCGTGACCGGTTACACGGTGAAGTACGGCTCGGTCTCGAAAGAAGTAACCGGCACGTCGGCGCAGATCACGAGTCTTGCGCCGGATACCAACTACACGTTCACGGTCGCGGCGAAGGACGCCGCCGGCAACGTCTCTCCGTCCAGCGGTCCCGTGACGGTCCGCACCGCAATCGCCTCGACGGATCAGACCGCGCCGTCGATGCCGAGTAATTTGACCGTGACGGGCAAAACGTCGACCACCGTATCGCTCGGCTGGAGCGCGTCGTCCGACAACGTCGGCGTGGCCGGTTATGCCGTCGCGTACGGCGGCGTCACGACGAACGTCTCCGGAACGACCGCGACGCTGAGCGGCCTGAATCCGGGCACGGCGTACATATTCTCCGTTACGGCGCTCGATGCGGCCGGCAACCGTTCGGCGGCGGCCGTCGTCAGCGCGACGACCGATACCGCCGGGGCGCGTCCGTGGGCGTTAGCCGTCAGCTATAAAGCGGGCGACGAGGTCACGTACGGCGGCAAAACGTATACCTGCAGGCAGCCGCATACGTCGCTGCAAGGCTGGGAACCGCCGAACGTGCCTGCGCTATGGCTGCTCAAGGCCTAGACGGATGACACATAAGAAAGATCACGAGTCGGTGACTCGTGATCTTTCTTATGCTCGATGTTATTGCTGTTATTGCCGCGATTCAATGGCAGCCGCATTACATTCAGCCGCACAACTCTCTTCCTCGATGCGTTCCAGCGGAGAAGCGTTAGTCTTGACGGGACGGTTAATGACAAATAAAAAACACGCCTGTTCGGCGTGTTTCCCGGTTATGATTCCAGCCCGTGTTCTTTGCGAATATTGTACAACCCTTGAATGATGATTTCCGACGGGTCCCGGTTAAGGAGCATTTGCGTCAGCAGCAGATGGAGCGGAACCGCGCACACGTTGTTGCCGTCCTTGATCTCCGGGAAGCCTGATTCGAATACCGGACCGTATTCGTTATGCCACTGAAGCCCGACGTGCACGTCCAGGCCATCGAACTCCTCGCGCACCGCCGCCATGCATTGCGGCACGAGCACGTTGTCGATCATCGCTTTCGCTTCGTCTTCACTGGCAGGAGGTCTTGGCAGCATTTTGCCGCCTGGGGTTTTCATGAGCTCGTAGAAGAAGGAGGCCAGCCACGAGGCGGGATCCTTGCCCGATTGGAATCGCGCCACCAGCTCGCGAAGCAAAAAGCCGGTCACGTACGCGTTGTCCGAATCGTCCTTCACTTGATACATGAATACCGGTCCGTAAACCTCTTGGTTCACGACTTGTCCTTCGACATCCTCGAAGTGCGTCTTCAATGCGACAAGGCCGTTATGGAAAACCGCCTTTACCAACTCGCCTAATTGCTCTTGCGCTTTGGCCGCTTGATCTTGCTCTTGCTCTTGGTTTTCCCCGATTTCTTCGTTCGTCGTTTCCTTATTCATCGTCTGCTTCACCCGTAATCCAGTATAGCATCGGACCGATCAAGCCGTCTAGCAAGCGCTAACAAACTTTGACCGGCAATGCCCTATTCTGGAAATCGCAATACGTCCTCTAGCGACGCGACAACAAGCGCTCGATCGCCTCTGCCTGCGGCTTCGGCAAGTGCGCGATGCCGAGCGGCTTGCCCTCCTTGCCCGAAGCGAGCGCAAGCTTCAGGGAAGAGGTCCCTCGCTTGCGCTGAAGGGGCGTCTCGGTCACCTGATACCATTGGACGCGGCGCTTCGGGATTAGCATCCGATGGCGCGCGAACAACCCTGTGCGTACGGAAAGCTGGCCGTCCCGCATCGCCCAACCGGTCTGCCGGTACGACGATTCGCCCGCCCACCAGGCGAAAGCCGGCAGGAGCAGCGCCAGCCAACCGAAGCCTCCGGGAATCCAGATCATCGCCGGAATCGCGAGCAACGCGCAGATGAAAACAGGGGTGAACACGTAGTTTAGCCTGGCGGAACGCGTCAAGACGGACCAGTCCTTCTCATAGGCGTAGGAAGGCAGGAATTGCGCCAGAAAATCGGCCACATCGGCTTCTTTCATGAGCGGGAAAAGCACCGTCGTCTTCTCGTTGTTTTCTTGCGCGCCGGCGATAATGAGCCGAATCGCGACTAGTCCGAACGGTCTTCGCAGGGCGTCTTCGACGAGATGCACCGCTTGGATCCGGTCCCGGCGCAGCGTGAATTGCTTGCGTTCCAGCAGCCCTTTGGCGATATAGAGCTTCTCGTCCTGCAGCCGCACCTCGAACCCGTAATCGGTGAGATAGGTCGCCGCGACCGCCACGATCCAACAAAGGAAGAGGAGGAGCAGCGCCGCGATCCCGATGCCTGCCGCGCCGAGCCGATGCGCGAAGAAGTCCCGCGCGGACGAATCGGCCAGCCAACTGTCCCATTGCTTGCCCATGCCGCCCGACGCCAGCAGCAGGATCACCCGAATTTATCCGACGTCGTACTATGCAGCAGCAGTTCTCTCCTGCCTAGATTTCTCGCGATCGCCGTTGAGCTGTTCTCGATACCGCCGTTCCCACCCTCTAGGTCCGCTTGCGAGGCCGTCAATCCCCTGTCCTGTATTACGTTAGCGCCAGACATCGCCTTCTCCTCGCGCCGTTCATGCAGAGTTACCAAGCGGAATTGACGGTCGTATACGGCCGTTTTAACATCCAGCGACTGCACGCTCTCTTTCGTAATCCATAGTCGATTTTGAATCCATAACCCATGCTCTACATACACGCCGTTCGCATCGATCCGGTACACGAATTTGCGCCATCGCACCCAAGCCATCGCCAGAAGCGCCAGGACGGCGATCCCGGCCAAGACGGACGCCACGGCCAGCCGGTTCGCGCCGGGACCGAACACCTTGGGGGCGGATAGCGCCAGGACGGGAATAAGCGGCAGCCAGCCGTACAGCTCCTTCATCCCTTTGCCGATAAAATATAGCATCGATACGGGATGCAAACGTCTGCCCGCGCCCGCCGCGCGTTCGTTAGAGCCGTTCATCGGCAATCCTCGCTTTCGCGGCGATTTGTCTCCGTACGCGATCGGCGGTCTGCTCGGCCAAGGCCGGAATGCGATGACTGCCCGCTGCGGTCGAGAAGGTGATCGCGAACAAGCCGTATTTGCGCATGATCGGTCCCTGCTTCGCATCGACGTGCTGAATTTTGGCATACGGAATCAACGTCCTGCACCGGAACCAAAAACCGTGAAGCAGCTCGATCTCTTCTTCATGCAGCGCGTAGCGCCATGTCCGGTACGCGAAACGGGGCGCGAGGAAAAGTTCGACCGGAATCGCCGCCGCGGCCAATGCGCCGGCAACCGCCGCAATCCACCACGGCCAGCCGAACCGGACCGTAAGCGCGACGAGCGTCAGCACGATCGCGGCGTAG
Source organism: Paenibacillus methanolicus (assembly GCF_008124765.1). Lineage (GTDB taxonomy): Bacteria > Bacillota > Bacilli > Paenibacillales > Paenibacillaceae > Paenibacillus_Z > Paenibacillus_Z methanolicus. Next base: position 397,120 of record NZ_VNHS01000006.1, read on the forward strand.
ACGACCGATGCGATGACGCCCGCGATCCGGTTCGCTTCCGTGACCCTCGTATCGAGCTTCTCCCACGTGTTCTCCTCTGTCGCCTCTCCCGCTTCCCTTCCCGTCAAGTAAAGTACTCTCATTCTAATACGGCCGTTTCGCGCAAGCAATTCTAGCGGTTCCAGTTGCATGAAAAAAAGCAGCCCGCTTCAGGCTGCTTGTTCATGGACCGGCTACGTCCGCTTCATATAGGCCCTAACCGTTAGCGGCGCGAAAACCGCCACGATCGCGATCGCCCCGATCAGCGCGATGGCCAGGTCCGAGCCGGCCGTACCCGCATTCGTCAAATCCCGGACGGCCGAGACAAGGTGAGAGATCGGATTGACGTTGACGAACCACTGCAGCCAGTTCGGCATCGTCTCGACCGGCACGAAGGCGTTCGAGAGGAACGTTAGCGGGAACAAGACGAGCATGGAGATGCCTTGCACGCTGGACGCCGTACGGGCGATGACGCCGAAGAACGCGAAGATCCAGCTGACCGACCAGGAACAGACGATCACGAGCAGCCCGGCGAGCGCCACGTGGTCAAGACCGCCGTCCGGTCTGTAGCCCATGATGTAGCCCATCGCGAACGTCAGCACCGTCGCGATCGTGTAGCGGATCGTATCGGCCAGCAGTGCGCCCGCCAGCGGTGCGATGCGCGCGATCGGCAGCGATTTGAACCGGTCGAACACGCCTTTGTCCATATCTTCGCGCAGTTGGACGCCGGTGACGATCGAAGTGCCGATGACGGTTTGCACGAGAATGCCGGGAATGATGACGGGCAGATAGCTCTGCACGTCGCCGGAGATGGCGCCGCCGAAAATATACGTGAACATCAGCGTGAAAATAATCGGCTGCAGCGTCACGTCGAAAAGCTGCTCGGGCGTGCGCTTGATCTTCAGCAAGCCCCGGTAGGCCATCGTCAGCGAATGCCGGATCGTCTGTCCGAGGCTCGCGCGCTGGCGCAGCGGCCGGGCAACGCCGGCCGTCATGATCGATTGTTGATTCATGTTAATTCCCCTCCGCTTTCGTCGTATCCGTGGATGTCGCGCCGTGCCCGGTAATCGTGAGAAACACTTCGTCCAACGTCGGCTTCTGCACGCTCATCTCCGCCAGCTTGATCCCTCTCGCGCGAAGCTCCACCAGGAGATCCGTCACCAAATCGGCATCCGCCATCGGCGCGGTGATCGTGGCCGCCTCCGGCACGAGACTGGACGAAACGCCCAGCACCCGCTCCACGATGCCGCGAGCCGTCTCCAGCTCTTCGCGCCGAAGAACGCTCACGTGCAGCGACGACGTGCCGACCGAAGCTTTCAGTTCGTCGACCGTCCCTTCCGCGACGACATGCCCGCGGTCGATGACCGCGATCCGGTCGGCCAGTTGGTCAGCCTCCTCTAGATATTGCGTCGTCAGCAGCACGGTCGAGCCCGTCTTGACGAGCCGCCGGATCGTCTCCCACATTTGCGTCCTTGTCCGGGGATCCAGCCCCGTCGTCGGCTCATCGAGGAAAATAAGCGGGGGCTGCGCGATCAAGCTCGCCGCCAGGTCCAGCCGCCGCCGCATCCCGCCGGAGAAGTTCTTGAGCGGACGCTTCGCCGCTTCCGTCAGGCCGAACTCCTCCAGCAGCTCCTGCGCCTTCTTCCGCGATTCGGCGCGTCCGAGTCCGAGCAGCCGCGAGAAGATGATCAAGTTCTCGGTCGCGCTCAGCGATTCGTCGACGGACGCGTATTGGCCCGTCACCCCGATCAGCTGCCGGACGATGTGCGACTCCTTCGCCACGTCATGGCCGAAGATCCGGGCCGAGCCCGCATCCGGTCGCAGCAGCGTCGCAAGCATGCGAATCGTCGTCGTCTTGCCCGCCCCGTTCGGGCCGAGCACCCCGTAGATCGAACCCGTCTTCACGTTCAGATCGACGCCGTCTACCGCGCGATTGTCGCCGAACGTCTTGACCAGCCCGCGCGCCTCGACCGCCCATTCTCCTTGTTGTTTCCGTACCATCTTGGTTCCTCCTGTAATCGTTGATAAGGTGATCTTACCGGCCGAATTTAAACGGAAGTTAAACAAATCGGAGCCCTTTACGTTCAATGTACCTTAATTCGGCGTTTCCCGGTTCAGTCCGGAGACGGAGGCACGAAGGTCGGCGTAGGCATCGCTTGTCACAAGACGAGAAGGCTGGCCCGTCTTTGGCGACGATGCGCGTTTCATTCCGGAGGAATACACGAGGATTGAGAGGAGCTGATGCGGATGACGAGGATACGACCTCGGATTTGTTTCGGGCGAAGCGCATTAACGGGAGCTGGTCATGCAATGGACGAACGCATCAATGCCGGAGCGGCCGCCACTCTTATCACGTTCTGGCCAGACGGAAGCCGAGATCGTCGATGCGGAACGTCGGATGGCTGCGGCGGCGGCACGTCGCTCCGCAGCCTCGGGCTTCCTCCGCCCAGCTCCCGCCGCGGAACACCCGATACGAGCCGTATACGTCCGCATCATAGATGTCCCAGCACCATTCCCATACATTGCCGAGCATATCGTACAGACCCCAGTCGTTCGGTTTTTTGCCTCCGACCTTCCGCACGCCGCCTTCCGAATTGCCGCTGTACCAAGCAATGTCGTCCAGCTCTCCGTACCGGTAGCCGGACGTGCCCGCTTTGCACGCGTATTGCCATTCCGCCTCGGTCGGAAGACGGTAGCCGCCGGCGCGCCGATCCCAGACGACCGTCTCCCCGTCCTCGCCGATCGCGTAGCAAGGCGCGAGCCCTTCTCGTTCCGATAAAGCATTGCAGAATGCGATCGCCTCCAGCCACGACACGTCCGTGACCGGCGCATCCGGCGACGATTCCTTCGGTCTGAGCGGGCTCGGCATGACCGAAGCGAACAGAGCGTTCGTGACCGGATATGCGGCGAGCATGAACGCGTCGACCTGTTCCGTCCATGACCGCTTGATTCGGTCATCCCGCAGTGCAACTTCTCCCGCCGGAATGGGGACCATCGAATAGGGTATGGCATGCTGGTTTGCTGAATGCGTCATCGTTTTCGGTTGCCTCCGTTCTTATTTCATCCAATACCTGTTCAAGTAATCTTCACCTACGATGCGATTATCCTCGCCGTCCTTGAGCGGGAAGCCCGCCACCCGAAAAAAGCTCAGTCCTACCGTCATCGCGAGCAGCCCATATGCCGCCCCGCGCGAATCGTCGACCGCCATCCGGCCCGTTGCCTTGCCGTAATCGAATATTTTGGCAATGCCTACCAGGTCGCCCGCGTAACTCTCGGCGATGACTTCCTGCAAATTGCGGTCCAGCATCGCTCTAGCGAAGAACTGCACGAACAGCTTGGCTTGATCGTCGTAAGGGATGTTCATCTTCTCCTCCCCGTCCAGCCGCGACACGTTGATTGTCGCATCCGCATTCTCGCCGCGGGGAGGAAGGATATGCCGCAATACGACATCCAGCATCGCCTCGGCCGGCATCGCGCGGTCCAGCTCGGACTCGATCTTGTGCCCGTAATAGGCCATGAACGACTTGAACGCCTCGAGCGTCAGATGATCTTTGTTTTTGTAGTAATACGTGACGACGCCCTTCGAGCAGCCCGCTTGTTCGGCCACCTTGTCGAGCGTCATGCCGTCGATTCCGTACATGCGGATACACGCAAGCGCGGCGTTGATGACGTCCGCCCGTCGTCTCGGTTCCATGCCCAGCTTTGGCATCGGTTCGCCCCCTATTATTTATACTGACCAGTCGAATTAAATAAAGGATAAAACTTAGATCGATTGATGTCAATGGTTGGATATGATTAGGGGTGCTCTAAGCACCTGTTCTCAATAAAAAAAAACGGTCCGCGAACGGACCGTTCAATCAACATCATTGGATATGCGAAGCAGCAGCCTGAACGTCCCGCGAATAAAGAGGAAAGGAACATACGCCCCCCTCTCGTGTATGATAGCTTCTACGTTCTTCCAGCAAAGCGGTTACGGGGGTTGCCCTCGATTGTTGTCTTATTTAATGCATCGATGTCGGCCGTGCTCCGCCCTCGACCTTCACCCGGCGGATGAAGAGCGAGATGACGAAGCCGATGACGCCGACGATCAGCGCGAACATGAACGCGTGCTGGGAACCGAACGCCATCGCGCTTCCCGCTTCCGAAGCCGCAGCCGGATCGGACGAGCCGCTCATGTAATCGGCGATGCCGCCGGTCATGATGCTGACTGCCACCGCCGTGCCGACCGCGCCGGAAATTTACTGAAGCGTGTTCATGAACGCCGTGCCGTCCGGATGAAGATGCGACGGCAATTGGTTCAGCCCGTTCGTCTGCGCCGGCGACATGACCATCGAGATGCCGATCATGAGCAAGACGTGCAGCCCGATAATGAATCCGATCGACGTATCCACGTCAAAGCCGGACATGGTCCACAGCACGATGCAGATGAGCAGGAATCCTGGAATAACGAGCCATCTTGGTCCGAATTTGTCGTACAGAATGCCCATAACCGGCGCGAGCAAGCCGTTCACGATGCCGCCCGGAAGCAGGATCAAACCGGCTGCCATCGCGGTCTTAGCCAGCGCGCCTTGGAAGTACATCGGGAAGATGAGCATCGTCGACATGATGATCATGAAGCATAGGAAGACCGAGAGCAGGCCAACGACGAACATCGGATATTGGAATACCTGCAGGTTCAGCATGGGCTGCTTCAACGCGTTCTGGCGGAAGCAGAAGATCAGCAGCGAGACGACGCCGATGAGCAGGGAGGCGATAACGACCGGATCCGACCAGCCGCCGTCTCCTTCGCCCGCGTGGCTGAATCCGAAGACGATGCCGCCGAAACCGATCGTCGACAGCAGGATCGACGGGACGTCGATTTTCGGCTTCGTGATTTTCGAAATATTTTGCATATAACGAATGCCTACGAACAGCGAGACGAGCAGGAACGGAATCGTGAACCAGAAAATATAATTCCACGATAGATATTCAATGGTGAGTCCGGCGAGCGTCGGTCCGGCCGACGGCGCGAACATAATGACAAGGCCCATCGTGCCGAGCGCTTGGCCGCGTCTCTCCGGCGGGAAGATAACGAGGATCGTGTTGAATATTAGCGGCAGCAGAATGCCGATCCCGACCGCTTGCAAAATACGGCCGATGAGCAATAGACTAAAGCCAGCGGACAAGGCCGCGACCACGCCGCCGACAATGGAGATCGCAAGCGAAAACGTAAATAGCTGCCGGGTCGTAAACCACTGCATGAGGAAGCTCGATACGGGCACGAGCACGCCGAGCGTGAGCAGATAGCCCGTCGTAAGCCATTGCACGGTGCTGGCCGAAACCCGAAGCGACTCCATAAGGTCGCTCAGCGCGATATTGAGCGCCGTATCGCAGAACATGCCGATGAAGCCGGCGATGCACAGCGCGATCATGATCGGCAGCACGCGATCCGAAATTGGTTCGATGCCGGCTTTGGTTGCCGGTGATGCTGATGAAGCGGTTGAAGCCATGGTTTCCACGAAGTTCATCCTTCCGATTAGGTGTCAAAATGAGGCACAAAAGATTCATTCGCATTTATTCTACAGTCGATGAATAATAAAAGTCAACGAGTGATGAATTAATTACTTTCTGGGAAAGCAGGTATTATCGTCATGGAAGAAACCAAACGACGTCCCGGACGTCCGCCGAAACAGACGGAATTCGGCCGAGAATTTCTTTTGAACAACGCGCTGATCGAGTTTTCCAAGAACGGTTACGAAGGGACGAGCCTGCGCACGATCGCCAGCCTTTCCCACGTCGACGTGGCGCTCATTTCGCATCATTTCGGCCCGAAGCTCGAGCTGTGGAAAGCGGTCGTCGATTATTTGGCGGGCAGCATCAAAGAGAGAGCCCCTTTCCGTCAGCCCTTCTCTTTCGCGGATCAGGAGGACGCGCAGCAGACGATCGCGGGCTTCGTCGAGGATTTCGTCAACTTCAGCTTCGAGCATCCGCATCACAGCATGTTCCTCGCGCACGAAGCGGTCGCGGAGAACGAGCGGTCGGAGTATCTGATCGGCAAAATGCTGCAACCGACCTTCCGCGAGCTGAAGCCGTTCATCGAAGGCTGCATGCAGGCCGGCGCGATCCGGCAGCAGGATCCCGCGCTGTTCTTCCTCATGCTGATCAACTCCGCTTCGCTGCTGGCGACGATGCCGCATTACGCGTTCAGGTTATCCGGCGATCTGGCGAACGCGGAGGCGTTCAAAGAGGCGATGAAGCGGAGCGTTATGGCGAATTTCTTCTCGTAGTGGATGAGAAAGATTGACCGCACGCCAAACAACCACGTCCATGCTGGACGTGGTTGTTGTCGTTACCGCGAACTACCCGATAAATTGCTGCACCCACTCGCCCTTGTAGTAGGCGATGCCGATCTGCGTGTAGCCGTTCTTGAGAATATTGGCGCGATGACCCGGGCTGTTCATCCATTGGGTCATTACTTCCTGCGGCGTCCGCTGGCCTTTCGCGATGTTCTCGCCCGCCGTCCGGTAGGTGATCCCGAACGCTTTCATCATATCGAAGGGAGAACCATAAGTTGGCGACTGATGGGAAAAATAGTTGTTGTTGTACATATCCTGCGCTTTGGCCATGGCCACTTTCGACAGCGAGGCGTTCAGGCTGAGCGGCTTCAGGCCCGCGTTCGCGCGCTCTTTGTTCACGAGCGTCAGCACTTGCTGCGCAAACTGCGAAGAGTCGGAAGAAGCCGGCTGCTGAGCGGCTGGTTGACGGTTGACCGGCTGCCGTACGGCCGGCTGCTGCGTCTTCGTACCCGCCGGCCATCCCGTCGTCGGTTGTCCGGTCCCTTGCGGGCCGCCGGCCGGATATTGCCCGGTCCAATAATAATCCCCGTTCGGAAGTTGGCCCTGCCCGATTCGAACGGTTATCCCGCTCGGCAGCTGTTTCGCGGTCAGCGACGATTGGCCGTTGCCGCCACGTTCCGTTGCGGTGGACGATGCCGGATTCATGTTGCGCGAAGGAACTGCGATGTCACGCGTCTCGATGGTTCGAACCGGATCGACCGATTGCTGTCTCGGCGTCGCGTGATCGCCGGAACAGCCGGCAGCGAGGAGGAGGGCGGCCAGAACGATACTTTTTTTCATGATTCAATCTCCTTAAACCCATGATCGGATGCGATTTAAGGCTTTGTTTATTCGGGGTGAATTATGCCGCGATGACTATGGAATGATAAGCCATAGCCATCATTGTAGGGGATAGTCCCGCTTTCGCTCTTGGTGCGGGCCGACGAACGCGAACAACCGCGTCCTCATGAACGCGGTTGTTGATGCCAAATCGAAAATCGGCGGACTATCGGTTCCCTGCCCATGCCGCGGAAGATTGCCGAATCGACAGCGCGGGCGGCAGCACGATTCGTTCGGACCGCGCTTCCGGCTGTTCGATCAGGCGAACGAGCACTTGAACGGCCGCCTGCCCCATCCGATCAATCGGTTGGGCGACCGTCGTCAGCGGCGGATCGGTCACGGAAGCGAGCACCGTATCGTCGAAGCCGACGATCGAACAGTCGCGCGGAATCCGCAGCCCCAGTTCTTTGGCCGCCCGCAGCGCCCCGATCGCCAGCATGTCGTTGCAGCAGAAGATCGCGGTCGGCCGATCGGCCCGCCCCAGAAGCTCCAGCGCGCGATCCATACTTTCCTTCAAGCCGCTCATCCGCACATCGGTCTGATCGAGGGCAATGCCCGCCGCGGCCAACGTTTGTCTGAAACCCCGCACGCGTTCGCGGCTGCTGCTGACCGATTCTTCCTCGGCCAGAACGGCGAGCCGCCGATGTCCGAGCGCGATCAGATGCTCCGCCGCGGCCGCGCCTCCCGCATAATCGTCGACGACGACGGACGGCACCTTCGCCGTCGGAAACTCCCGGGAGAGAAAAGCGATCGGCACCCCGCCGTTCAGCAGCGGGTCCAGGACCGTAAGTTCCTTCATGCCGGTGCCGATGATCACGCCATCGACGTTCTTCTGCCGCAGCAGTTCGGCGTAATGCTCGACCTTCTCGTCCTTGTTATCCGTGCTGCATATAAAGACGCTGTAGCCGTGCCGCTGTCCCTCGTCCTCGACCGCCCTTGCGATCTCGGCGAAGAAGGGGTTGGAAATGTCCGGCACGAGCAAACCCAGCGCATAGGTCTTCTTGCCGGTCAGCGCGGAAGCGATCATGCTTGGCTTGTAGCCCATGCGCACCATGATCCGCGTGATTTCTTCGCGCCGTTCCCTGCTAATTTTCCCTTTGCCGTTAATGACATGGGATACGGTCGCGATCGATACGCCGGCTTCCTTGGCAACGTCATATATGGTCGCTTTCATGCTTCACGCTCTCCATTCGCTGGTAATAATCGGTTACAGTTCCATTATGCGCGCAAAAGAGACCGCTTTCAACGATTATCTGGCCGCCTGCGGCGGCATCAGCCACGCATGGTCCGGGTCGTTGTAGAACTTCCAGATCCGCTTCGGCCCGGCCATGACGTTCAAGTAGTATACGTCGTAGCCCGGCGGCGCCGAGACGGGGTGATACCCTTTCGGCACGAGCACCGCCTGCCCGTCGCGCACGGCCATCGTCTCATCCAACGAACGGTCGTCGGTATAGACGCGCTGAACCGCGAAGCCTTGCGCCGGATTCGTGTGATAGTAATACGTTTCCTCCAGCAGCGATTCCTCCGGCAGGAAGTCCCGGTCATGCTTGTGCGGCGGATAGCTCGACCAGTGGCCGCCCGGCGTGAACACCTCGACGACGAGCAGACTGTCCGCCGGCTCGCTCTCCGGAAGAATGTTGTGCACCAGCCTCGCCATGCTGCCGCTGCCCCGGTGCTCGACGCCAACCTGCGAGGGCGCGATCAGACGCGCCTCATGCCCGCCTTTGCCCGGCGCCAGACAGATGGCCAGTTCCAGCTCCGTCAACGCCGTTACGTTGTAGGTATCGCCGCTCGGCACATAGACCGAGTACGGCGGGATTTGCTCGAATACGCTCATCCGCTCGCCGATGCCGCTCCAGCTTGCCCCGCTCGTCGATACGTCCGCCTTGCCGCTCAGCAGCACCAGACATGCTTCTTGATCGCCGGTCGCGCGATGGAGCGACTGCCCCGGCACCAGCTTGAACACCTCGAATCCGACGTAATCCCATCCCGCGGATTCCGGCGTGATCGACAGCACTCTTCCGCCCGCGCCGGACACGGATAATGCAGGTACGATTAAATCAGCCATTCGCGATTCGCCTCCATTCCGTAATTAAGCCAACGCGTTCAACTCAGCCAGCTTCACCGGCCGGCCCAGCTTGACGGACTCCTTGGCCGCCCGCGCGATCAGCTCCGCCTGCAGCCCGTCGAAGCCCTCGACCGGAAGCGGTTTCCCGTGCAGCACGCTATCGATGAACTGTCTCGTCTCGTCGATGTACGCTTCGTTGTAGCGCTCCAGGAAGAAATGGAGCGGCTTGTCGCGGCTGACGCCCGCCTCGTCGCTGACCACGACCGTGTTCGGATAGTCGTTGTCGGCGGATAGCGCGCCTTTGGAGCCGAACACTTCGACGCGCTGATCGTAGCCATAAGCGGCGCGGCGGCTGTTGTCGATGACGGCCATCGCCCCGCTGGCGAAGGTTAGCGTCGTGATCGCCGTATCGAGATCGCCGTATTCGGCGAAGACCGGATCGACCAGCACCGCGCCCTGCGCGAACACGGTCTCGACTTCGCTGCCGGCCATGAAGCGCGCCATATCGAAGTCATGAATGGCCATGTCCATGAAGATGCCGCCGGATACTTGGATATACGCCGCGCTTGGCGGATTCGGATCCCGCGACGTGATTTTGATCAGATGCGGCACGCCCGCGCGCCCCTGCTCGACCAGCTCGCGCAGCCGCTTGAAGTTGTGGTCGAATCGGCGGTTGAAGCCGATCTGCAGTTTCACGCCGGCTTTACTAACCGCCTCCAGCGCTTCTCTCGTCCGGTTGACGTCCATGCTGACCGGCTTCTCGCAGAAAATATGCTTGCCCGCTTCGGCCGCCTGCACGATCAACGGCACGTGGGTGTCCGTCGACGAACAAATGAATACCGCGTCGATATCCGTTCGTCCGATCAGCTCCGCGCTGTCCGTCGTCACGAGGCCGATCCCGCGCTCGCCCGCCCATGCCAGAAGCTCTTCGCCCGCGAACAGGTCGCTGATCGCGACGACTTCCGCTTCGCCCATGCGGAGCAAATTATCCGCATGGATTCTGCCGATGCGCCCCGCGCCGATAATGCCTACTCTCACCTTGCCCATGCTGCCGCTCCCTTTCGAATCTGGCGCGCCGCGTTGATGATCGCGGGCGCGCCCGTTCCTCTTTTATTTGACGCGTACGCCAGTTGACGTTCGTTGCGGGTCCGCCGAACACGTCTACCAGCGAGCCGTTACCATCTTCTTGCGCGTATAGAACTCGACGCCGTCCGTGCCGTTCGCATGAAGATCGCCGTAGAACGACTCCTTCCAGCCGGAGAACGGGAAGAACGCCATCGGCGCGGGCACGCCGAGGTTAATGCCGAGCATGCCGGCGTCGATCGTCTCGCGGAACTGGCGGACGTGGCTGCCATTCTGCGTGAACAGGCAAGCGCCGTTCGCGAACGACGACCGGTTGGCGATCTCGATCGCTTCCTCGAGCGTGGCGGCGCGCATAACGGAGAGCACCGGCGCGAAGATTTCGTCCTTCCAGATCTTCATCTCGCAGCTCACGTGATCGAAAATCGTCGGCCCGACGAAATAACCGCCTTCGTTCGCCGCGGCGTCCTTGCGTCCGTCGCGCAGCAGCGTCGCGCCTCCCTGCTCGCCCGCCTCGATGTAACCCAGCGTGCGCGCCTTGTGCGAATCGCGGATGACCGGCCCGAGGAACACGCCCTCTTCCATCCCGTTCCCGATCGTGATGGCGTCCGCCGCCTCCTGCAACTTCGCCACGAGCGAATCCGCGACGTCGCCGACCGCGATGACGACCGCGCACGCCATGCAGCGTTCGCCCGCCGAGCCGAAGGCCGCGGTCACGATCTGGTTCACGGATGCATCAAGGTCGCAATCCGGCATGACGATCGAATGGTTCTTCGCGCCGGCTAGCGCCTGGACGCGCTTGCCGTTGGCCGTCCCGTTCTTGTAGACATATTCGGCAACCGGCTGCGAACCGACGAAGGACACCGCCGCGACGGCGCGATTCTCCAGGATGCCGTTGACCACGTCATGCGCGCCGTGGACGATGTTCAGCACGCCCGCCGGCAATCCGGCTTCCGCGAACAGCTCCGCGAGCCGGGCCGCCAAGAGCGGCGTCCGCTCCGACGGCTTCAGCACGAACGCGTTGCCGCAGGCGATGGCGAGCGGGAACATCCAGCATGGCACCATCATCGGGAAGTTGAACGGCGTAATGCCGCCAACGACGCCGATCGGATAGCGGTACATGCCCGATTCGAGGTTGGAAGCGATATCCGGCAGCTGCTTGCCCATCATGAGCGACGGCGCGCCCGCCGCGAATTCGACGCATTCGATGCCGCGCTGCACTTCGCCGTACGCTTCGGTGTAGCTCTTGCCGTTCTCGCGCGTAATGAGCCGGGCAAGCTCTTCCCAATGGTCGACGAGCAACTGCTGATATTTGAACAAGACGCGCGCGCGGCGCGGCACCGGCGTCCGGCTCCAGCCGCGGAACGCGGCCTTCGCGGCGGCCACCGCCTCGTCGAGCTCTTCGCGGGACGAGATCGGCACGTGGGCGAGCACTTCTTCGGTCGCCGGATTATAGACCGGCTCGGTCCGGCCGGAACGGGACGGCACCCACTGGCCGCCGATGAAGTTGTTGAGGGTTGGGACGGATTCGTTGGTCATTGAGATATCCCCGCTTTCGCAAAGTTTAGTAAGCTATTTCAAGATGGATTTATGTGACTCACAAATTCCGCTACGCAAGAGAAATGACCTTTCGATCGCTGTTGTTCATGGATATCCTGATTGAATTTAATTAGGGTCGATATCCATTCACAAAGGCGAACGCTACGCTTCTACAGGTTCCTCTCTCTTTCTCCGCTCGTTGTTCGTCTTGTTTTTTCCACTTATCAAACCTAGCCGCTCGTAATCTCGCCTTTCAAGCAGCGCTCGATATACTCGTGCACCTGCGGCGCCTTGGGCATCGCGTCCGAGCAGCTGTGGCTCGAGATGACGATGCACGCCGCGGCGCTGCCGAACTCCATGCTGGCGCTGATCGTCCAGCCCTGCATGAGGCCGTACAGGAAGCCGGCCGCGTAAGAGTCGCCCGCGCCGAACGTCTTGACGACCTTGGCCGGGAAACTTCTCGCCCGGTGCGAGCCGCCGTCCTTCGTGTAGGCAATGGAGCCGTCCTTGCCGTGCTTGATGATAACGATGTCGGCCGAGCGGTCGAACCATTTCGCCGCCGTGATATGATCGTCCCGCTCCGGATTGTTCCCGAGCCGCTCCATCATATCGAACTCTTCCCTCGTTCCGATGATGATGTCGCATTTCTCCGCCGCGAGGTTGTAGTAGACGGCCGTCTCTTCGTCGGAGACCCATGTATAAGGACGATAGTCTAGATCGAAGGCGATGACGGCGCCGTGTTTCTTGGCGTACTCCAGCGCTTGGAACACCGCTTCGCGCGACGGACTCTTCGCCAGCGCCGTGCCGGAGATGAGCAGCATTCGGGCATCGGCGACGAGCGCCTCCGGCACTTCGCCCGCTTCGAGCAGCAGATCGGCGACGTTGTCCCGGTACATCAGAATGCTGCAATCGGTCGGGCTCTTGATCTCCGTGAACGCCAGCCCCGTGACGGCGCCGGTCCGGTCGATCGAGACGCCTGAAGCGTCGATGCCTTCCCGGTCGAGATAGCCGGTGATGAACCGGCCCATCTGGTCATTGGCCACTTTGCCGATAAAGCCGGTCTTCAGCCCGAGCCGGGACATGCCGATGCAGATGTTCGCCGGCGAACCGCCGACGTATTTGGTGAAGGTGATCGTCTCCTCCATTGGCCGGTTGATCTCGTTGGCGTTCAGATCGATGCATAACCTGCCGATGGCGACGAAATCGAGCGGCTTCGCCGCGTTGAAGGCGATGGCGTTATTGGTCATGTCCGTCTCCTTCCCGCGTGCCGCTCGGAATCAGCGTGCCGATATAATCCAGAGCCTTGCGCGCATATTCGTATGGCGGATGAAGCGCCGGATCCTGCTCGCCCTCGAGCATCGCCCAGCCGTCATAGCCCCGTTCGACCAGCTCCGCGACGATCGGCGCGAAATCGATGCAGCCGTCGCCCGGCACCGTGAACACGCCCTTGCGAATACAGGTGACGAAGTCCGCTGCCTCCGCGCGAGCCTCGTCCAGCACGGACGGACGGACATCCTTCAGATGGATGTAGGCGATGCGGTCGTAATGCTTGCGCAGCACCTGCAGCGGATCCGCCCCGCCATAATAGGCGTGCCCGGTATCGTACAGGAGCCAGACGAGCGAAGGGTCGGTAAGTTCCATGAGCCGGTCGATCTCTTCGCCCGACTCCACGACGGTGCCGCCGTGATGATGGTACGTCAGCTTCATGCCGTATTCGCGCGCGATGCGGCCGGCCGCGTTCAGCCCTTCCGCCAGGGCGCGCCAGCCGGCGTCGTCCAGACGGAGCACTTCTTTCTCGCTGGGCGTGCGGCGCGGGTCAAAGTGGAGCGAGCCGCCAACCTCCGCCGTGCTGATGACCTTACTGCCCATTCCGCTCAGAAACTCGCAATGCGCCCGGTAAGCCGCCAGTTCCGATTCCCGGTACGCGGGATCGGACAACAGGACGGATTTCCACTGGGAGACGAGCTGGATGCCCCGGGACTCCAGCTCCTGCTTCAGCTTGGCCGGGTCCTGCGGATATTTGCGCCCCATCTCCGTGCCGGTTAACCCCAGCCGCCGAATATCGTCCAAAATCGTCTCGTACGTCGTATCCGCGCCATGCTCCCGGACATCCTCGCCTACCCAGTTAATCGGATGAACGCCGATGCGGAAAGGTCGTTTGTCGCTCATGCCTGCTTCCTCCTCGCTATGTTTGCTAATATGGATATCCGGCGCCGCTCGCTTCCGCGAGTCGGCGACCCAACTCATGCAACTCGGTCGAACCCTAACCGCTTACAGCTCTCTTGCTTGGCCGATCCGCTCCGCCATCGCGCGATGCGCGCTTGCCACTTTCGGACTTTCGGACACCGACGGCACGTCGACCCGCCACCACGATTCGTACCCGTCCGTATTCGTGCCGGGCAGCACCTTGATTTCGATCAGCGTCGAGACCGGCTCCTTGCGCGCCTGCTCGATCGCCTCGCGAAGCTCTTCGGACGTGCGGACCGTATAAGCGCTGGCCCCCAAGCTGCGCGCATGCGCCGCGAAATCCATCGGCATGTAGTTGCCGGTCAATCGGCCGGTGGCGCGCTCGCGGTAGCGGAATTCGTTGCCGAAGCCGTCGCTGCCCTGTCCGCGCTGCAAGTTATGAATGCATTGGAAGCCGCTGTTGTCGAAGAGCAGCACCGTGATTTTCACGCCTTCCTGCAGACTTGTTACCAGCTCGGAATGGAGCATCAGGTAGCTGCCGTCGCCGACGACCGCGTAGACGTCCCCGCCCGGCTCCGCGAGCGCGGCGCCGAACGCGCCGCTTACCTCATAACCCATGCACGAGAACCCGTATTCCATGTGATACGTCTTCGGCTCGGCCGAACGCCACAGCCGGTGCAGGTCTCCAGGAAGGCTGCCCGCCGCCGCGACGATGACGTCGGACGGATGGAGCGCTTCGTTGATGACGCCGAGCGCCCGCGTCTGGGCCAACCCCGCTTCATGCTCGTTTGCGTAGAGCCGGTCTACTTCGCGATTCCATTCACCCTTAAGCACGGCCAACTCGCCCGCGCCGTAGCCGCTCGCGAAGTTCGCTTCGGCCAGCGCGTCATGGAGCGCCCGGATCGCTTCCTTCGCGTCCGCCGTGACCGCGATGCCGCTCAGCTTCGCGGAGTCGAAAGCGCTGACGTTGATATTAATGAAATGCGCGTCCGGATTGCCGAACGCCGACTTCGACGCGGTCGTGAAGTCCGAATATCGGGTGCCGACGCCGATAATGACGTCCGCTTCCTTCGCCAGCCGATTCGCCGCGAGCGTCCCCGTGACGCCGACGCCGCCCATGTTCAGCGGATGGTCCCATGGCAGCGCGCTCTTGCCCGCCTGCGTCTCCGCGACAGGAATGCCGAATGCCGACGCGAACGCCGCCACCTCCGCCGTCGCATCGGAGTAATGGACGCCGCCGCCCGCAATCAGCAAGGGCTTCCGCTTGCCGGTCAGCAGCTCGGCCGCGCGCCGGATCGCTTCCCTCGCGGGAGGACGGCGATCCAGCACGTGTACGCGCTTGTCGAAGAAGGCGGCCGGATAATCATACGTCTCCGCCTGAACGTCCTGCGGCAGCGCCAGGGTGACGGCGCCCGTCTCCGCCGGATCGGTCAGCACGCGCATCGCCTGCAGCGCCGCGGTCATCAACTGCTCCGGCCGCGCGATCCGGTCCCAATACCGGCTCACGGGCTTGAACGCATCGACCGCCGATACCGTATAATCGCTCGGCACCTCGAGCTGCTGCAGCACCGGGTCGGGCTGGCGGCAGGCGAAGTTGTCGCCGGGCAGGAGCAGCAGCGGAATCCGGTTCACCGTCGCCGTGCCGGCCGCCGTCACCATGTTGAGCGCGCCGGGGCCGATCGAGGACGTGCAGGCGAAGATTTGCTTCCGCCCGCTCTGCTTGGCGAAAGCGGCCGCCGCATGCGCCATGCCCTGCTCGTTCTTCCCTTGAATGAAAGCCAGGCTGCCCGGGCTGCGCTCGAGCGCCTCGCCGATGCCCGTCACGTTGCCGTGTCCGAATATGCCCATGACCCCTTTGACGAATTTGATTTCTTCGCCGTCCACCGATACGTACTGGTTGTCGAGAAACCGTAACAATGCTTGCGCCATCGACAACTTGATCGTCTTCATCGGATCCCCCCGCCTTCGTGATTGGATTGATTGATTAAGCGCTTAACCTACTGTTAAAAAAAATGCTCTTGCGAGCGAATGTATGCCACCTTGCGAGATTATATTGTAAGCGCTCCGGTTCTTTGCCAAGTTTTGAGCAAATGGATCTCCACGCCGGCCAGCATCATGATGCCGATACCGTGATTGTCGTTGACGACCGTACGCAGATCGTACATGTAATAATCCGGCGAGAAGGAGTATCGCGAGCCGCTGCATACGCCGTGAACGTTGCCGGAACGATCGATGGCCTTGCCCGTCAACCCGCGCCATGCCGCATTCGCCGCATCCGCGTAACGCTCATCGCCCTGCAGCCAGCCGAAACGGACGCCTCGGGCGAAAGCGTAGGCGAACATCGCGGTGCACGACGCTTCTTCGTAGGCTTCCGGCTCGTTCAGCACCTGCCTCCATAACCCCGAATCGCTCTGCAGCTCCGCGACGCCCGCGCTCATGGCACGGAAGAAATCCAGCAGCGCTTCGCGATTCGGATGGTCCTCCGGCAGATGCTCGAGCAGCTCCGTCAGGGAGAAGAGCACCCATCCGTTGCCGCGGCCCCATGGCACGCGCGTCGCCTGTCCGTATTTGAAGTCGTGCACGTGCGACATGATGCGCTGATCTTCCATGAACAGATACCGCCGGAACAGCAGGAACTGCCGCGCCGCTTCATCCATCGCTTCCCGCTTCCCGCTCACGATCGCATGCCGCGTCAGGAACGGCGCGCTCATGTACAGATCGTCCGCCCACATCGTATTGTCGAAGTACTCGCCTTCGCTCAGCCGGTAGAACGCGCCGTCTTCCCGCCGCTCCAGACGATTAAGCATGAAGTCCGCGATCGTATCGGCAATGCGAGGGAAGTTATCGTCCCCTGCCCGCAGCTGCGCCTCGAGCATCGCGGATCCGAACGAGCCGCAATTATCCAGCATCCGCATCAGCACGAGCTGGTGGTTGATGCCCGGGAAGCCGTACTCGGCGCGGTCCCAGAGCGAGTAGTCGTACATGTCCGTGCAGCTGCGAATATGCGACAACGCGTAGTCGGACAGTTCGCCGCGTCCCAGCGCCTTCGCCGCGCGAAGCAGACCGTACATCGTGACGCCGAGCGGATAATCCCACCGGCCGAAGTTGGTCGCCGTCCCGGTCGTCCATTTGTTGCTCAGCATCGCGTTCTCGTAAAACGGGCGAAGACGGGTATTAGGCGCATCCAGCTCCCAGTAAGTAGAGCCCGCTGGATTGCCGCCGAGATCAACGGCTGGCATCAAATCGGACGTCCGGCAGACGGCGGACGGCGCTAACGAGGCATCGGCCGCGATCGGTCCGGCATACAGCCACTCGCCGTCGTAGCCATGCACGTGCACGGGCTGCTCGAACGCGACCGGCTTGCCGTCCGCCGTCGCGTCCAGCTCGAAGCCCCATCCTTGCGGCCCGTTCAAGACGCGGATCAGCAGCTGCCCGCCGCCGCCGGCGGACGACACGCTATGGCGGAATGAACCCGCTTCGGGCAACTCCAGCACGAGCTCGCCGTCGATCCACACCGAGGCCGGACCATTCGCCCGTCCTTCCAGCTCGAGCGACCTCGCTCCCGTCAGCGGCAGACGCGTCCACCCGTAGCCCGCAACGGTCGTCTCCGGCCGGCCGTACAGCCGCTCCAGATTCGGCAGGTCGGCCTCGGCGGACGTCCAACCCGTGCGCGGCAACCAGTTCAAGCCGCTATCCGACTCCGTCAGTCGCGCGTCCGGCCAAGCCTCCGTGCCGAAGCGAGCCGTCCTCACCGGCTCGGAATACACCCAGCCGGCGCTGCCTTCTCTTCCGGCGAACGGCGCCAGCACGTTCAAGATGCGCACCTTCGCTTCGTCGGCTCCGAAGCGGCAGCCGAAGCCCGCAGGCGTCCGTCTGGCTTCGATCAGAATCCGGTTCCAGCCTTTGGCGAAGAGCATCGGAACGACGACCCGCGCGTCCGGCTTCATCTCTTCCACGGCCGACGTTCGGAACAGCATCTCCTCGTTCAAGTACAGCTTAATCGGGCCGATCGGCTCCAAATTGCAGTCGATCGAACGCTCATTGTCGCTCCAGACCAAGCCGTATACGTAGGCATAGTCGCCATGCGCCGCTTGCGGCAATCGCGAGGCAAGCTCCATCTCGTACAAGCCTTCCGCGTTCTGCATGATGCCCTGGCGCGAGAAGGCGCGATAGGCGAACGGAATCGGCGGGTTAGCCCCGACGTATCGGTTGGCCAGCAGCTCCAGAATGCGAAGGTCGTCATCGCCGAATGCGTTTCTCGCGCTGTCTCGCGCGTCCATGTAGACCGTCATTGTGCGTCCCCCCTCATGCCATTCCGCGGCGACAGGCGAATGTCGAACGTACGGTCGTAAGGCGTCAGCACGTTGACGACCAGCGTCTGGCAATCCGCCGGGAAGGCGGCTCCGCGAATCGATTTGGCCCGGTGCTCGTGCGCCCCGCCGCTTACCTCGATCCACTCACCGCCGCTTGCGAAGGTTACGACGCCGTCCTTCCAGAACAGCGTCCCCGTCTCTGCGGGCGCAAGCTCACCGCCGCTGAACGAGCCTTCCTTCCCGAATACGAACGAAATTTGGGTAAGGAGCACGTCCGGCATGTCGCAACGAACGCGCAGCTTCCACCCTTCCTTAGTCTCAGTCAGCTCGACCGCCACCCTATGGCGCTGGAGATGCGTCACATCGCGCAGCTGATGCGGCAGCAAATACCATGGGCTGACCGCGCCCGAAGCCGATTCAGGAAGACGATCCGCCGCGATCGGACCGTAATAGCCCTTGGTCTCCTCGCCCGTAAGCCGATAACCGTCATCGACCTGCTCCAGTTCGTTCATCTTGATGAATCCGGGCTCGAACGAGCTGCTCACCTGCACGCCGAGCAGCCGCGCCGCGCCGTGCCGGAGCGCGAAGAACGAATTCGTCTCCGTCATGACCGTCACGCTCGTGCCGCCGTCCCGCTGCCGGGCGACCGGGGCGCCGAAATCGGGATGAAGGCGGCTGTGATAGATGCGTCCGCCGTGGCCGGCCGACGCCATCTGGCTCAAATAACGCTTCCGATCGAACCCTCCGTTGATGACAACTTTGTACCGATCCGGCAGGCTGCCGGGCTTCACGACGGAATCGCGCAGTTCCGGACGGAGCAAATACGGGATCAGTCCGTTATTCGATATCGCGCCGGGGTGGCGGAGCGATTCGCCGCCGAGCTCCGCCAAAGCGGCGAAGAACGGATCTTGATCGCGATGCGCCATCAGGCTGGCCGCCGGCAGATAGCCGGTCATATCGAACGCATGGCCGAAGTCCTGCCGGCCCGAATAATCGGTGACGACCTCGCCGTCCGGATGAACCAAATACGCCATCATCCGGAGGTTGCGGCGAACCGGCTCCAGCAGCTCCGGCCGGCCCAGCAGCTCGGCGGCATGAAGCAGCATAATGTCGCTCACGCCGTTGTAGATGCCGTTGCTGCGCTCGGTCCATTCGCCGTCTTCGGTAATGTCGATCCCTTCCGCCAGCCACGCATCGGCACGCGCGATCAGCGCCTCGTCACCCGTCAGCCGGTGCAGGAAAGCAAGCGCGGCGGCCAGCACCCACCGATGATTCGGCGTATGGCAGCCGCCGGTAAGCAGCGCCGGCGCCGAACGCTCGAGGAACTGACGGATATTCGCGCGCGTTGCCGCAAGCGCCGCCCAGTCGCGTCCTTCAAGCAGCTCATGCAGCTGGGCAAGCCCGACGACGGCGAAGGCGGTATCCGGCGGCGAATGCATATTCGTCCATCCCGGCGATATGGTCCCGTCTCCGTGCTGCAGGCGGACGATGAAGGCGGAAGCCTGCTCGAGCCTAGCCAGCAAATCCTCGTCGCGATAATAGCGGGAATCCTCGTTCACGAGCGCGCATCCCCAGACCGCCATGACCGTCAGCGTGCCCGTGTGCGTCGGCCATGCGATGCCGTTGTCCGGATCGGCTACCCCGCCGTAGAAGCGGCTGCCCGTGTCCCTAATTTGATTGTCGGTCCCTGGCGCAACCCAGTCGTCGTTGACGGCGACCAGCTTCTCGTAAATTGTCATTCGTCATCATCCTTCCAAGTTCGTGCCATGAAGCGCGCGCCGAATCGCGGCCAACTCCGCTTCGATCCGTGCCGGTATTTCCTTAAGCAGCGTCTCCCAAGGGACGAATAGCTCCTCGCGAACCGCAAGCTCGTAGGGAACGAATTCGAACGAGGGCGCGAATCGGTGATATGCCTGCTGGTATGCCCGCACGAGCGCGTTCGTCTCCTCGTCGTAAGGCCTCCGCGATTTGTACCATGCCGGTAAAGTCAGCCCATCCGCGCCGGCATCCCGATCCGTCGCGGTTGTGACGTTCGGCAGCAGCTCGAACAGAACCGGCAGCGGCGAGAAGGCGTGCTTGCCCGGCTGCGAATAGAGGCTGACCGTCCGGCCAACTACATTCGATCGGTCGGGCAGGAGCGCCTTCATATAGTTGCCGTGAAAGCTGGCCTCCGCGTCGGCGACCTCGCCGTTCTTGTCGACATACACCCATGCATGCTCCAAGTCGTAGAGATGCTGAATGTCGTAATCCCAATAAATCGCGAACTCGATCACGTAATCGATAGCCGGATCCGCGAATGCGAAGGTGCGCCGAAAGGACGGCGAACGCTCTCCGTCCCGCAGAACGGAGACGCCGATTCGCACCGGATAGAACGGCTCCATGCGATCGAAATATAGCAGCGGCGCGTAAGCGGCCATACGCTCCATGTCCATGGCCTATCCTTCGCGCGCGGCCAGCTTCGCCAGCAACCTGTCGTGGCTTAGCTCGATGTCCTCCGGCGTGCAAGCCGCCTTCAGCTCATATACCTTCACCGGCGCCGCCTCGATGATCGGCAGGAAGCGGTCGAAGTATGCCATGTCGCCGCTGTGCACGTACGGACACCAATGGTCCGACAGGCCGACCGTTTCGTGAATGTGAATGCCGACCACGTAATCTTGGATCGCTTCTATATCCCGCGCGTTGTCGTACAGCCCCATCCGCTCCATCATCATGCCGTGGCCGAAGTCGTACCACAGGCCGACTCTGGCGCCCTGCAGCCGGTCGAACACCGCGCGCGCCTCGCGCAGCGTCGGCATCTGGTAGCAGCGCGAGCGCGTCTCGATGCCGATGGCGACCTTCCAGCCTTTCGCGTCGATTCGCTCGCATACTTCCTCCAGGCTATCTCCGATCCGGCGCAAATAGCGGTCCGACAGCGCTTCGCGGCGCTCGAGCATTTCGCCCCACAGTTTGGCGTAAGCCGCCGACGACGGCCCTTCCTCGTTGTAAATTTTCTTGAGCGCCTGATCGATGTTATAGTCGAACGGAACCTCCCCCGGATGGACGACGACCGCCTTCGCCCCGTAACGGTAGGCGTATTCCGCCGACCGAATCAGCAGCTCGATCGCCCGTCGGCGCTTCTCCTCGTCGTCGAATCCGAGCAGGACGGAATCGGTGCCGTAATCGGGGTCCGCCACGTGCGGGAACGTGTTGTGCACGCTCGACACCGCGATGTCGCCCCGTTCGATCATCGGCTCGATTGTCGCCAGCAGCTCCGGCGACACGTTGTAGTTGAGCTCGACGCGTCGGAAGCCCAGCTCCCGGATTTCCTCGATCATGCCGCTCCCCGTCTGATGACGTTTGATATTCCAGCATGTCGAGAACGAATACTCTCCCTTGTCCTTTCCCATGTTGACCTCCTGCGTCTAGTTAACGACGTCGCCCGCTTCAGGCGGGTTTACATCTGCTTTCGGTTATCCTTTGACCGCCCCCAGCATAACCCCGCTGACGAAATACCGCTGCAGCCACGGGTAGACGAGCAGGATTGGCACCGTCGCGAAGATAACGCTCGCGGCTTTCAAGGCTTCCGGCTGAAGCATCGACTGGCCCGTTGCCCCCTCGAGCGCGATCAACTGGCTCACCATGTTGTTCTGCACCAACTGGTACAGCTTCAGCTGAAGCGGATACATCTCCGGGCTTGTAATGTACATGAGCGTATCCTGGAAGCCGTTCCAGCGGCCGACGGCGTAGAACAGACTCAGCGTGGCGATAACCGGCATCGACAGCGGCACAATGATGCTGGCCAGCATGCGGAAATGCGAGCTGCCGTCGATCTCCGCCGATTCCTCGAGAGAATCCGGAATATTCTGAAAAAACGTGATAAGAATGATGAGGTAGAACGGGCTAATCAGCCCGGGCAGCACGAGCGCCCATATCGTATCGAGCAAATGCAGATTGCGCACGAGCATGTATTCCGGAATGATGCCTCCGCTAAAGAACATCGTAATGACGATCAAAAACATGACGGTCTTGCGGCCCTTTAATTTGGTCTTTGCCAGCGGATACGCCGCGGCAATGGTCATCAGCATACAGAGCGCGGTGAACAGGAGCGTCAGCATAACCGTAAACCCTAGCGACCGGATCATCGACATATCGGTGAACACCTGATTATAGGCTTTCCAGTTGAACTCTACCGGCAGGAGGCTAACCTCCCCGGACATAATCGCTCTCGCGGAGCTAAACGAAATTGCCAATATGTGAAGAAATGGAGCCAGACATAGCAGCACGAAGATGATGATTGCAATCGTATTGAATATGTCAAAGGTTCGGCTGGCCTGTTGATCTCTCATGTCTTATCGCTCCTTTCTAATGGTCATCGTCATCATTTGCTTACATGATGCTCTGGTCAGCCAGCTTCTTGGACGTATAGTTGGCGCCGAGCACGAATACGAGTCCGACAACCGCTTGGAATAAGCCGACGACCGTCGCCAGCGTATATTGGCCGGATTCGATCCCGATTCGGTACACGAAGGTACTGAGCACGTCGGAATAGTCGCGTACGGCTGTATTGCCGATAATGTAAGGACGTTCGAATCCGATTGCGATCATATGGCCGAGATTGATGATGAGCAGCGTCACGATCGTCGGCTTCAGCGACGGCAGCGTGATGTTCCAAATTTTGCGCAAACGGCTTGCGCCGTCTACATCGGCTGCTTCGAACAGCTCCTTGTTGATGCCGGTCAGCGCTGCCAAGTAGATAATCGTGCCCCAGCCGGCGCTTTGCCACACGCCAACGGCCAAATACGTGATGAGCCAGTCATTCTTGTCGGTCAGGAACGGAATGGCATCAAACCCGAACGAGGTGACGATGTTGTTAATCATGCCGGATTGCGTGCCGAACACTTGATAGACAATCCCGCCAATAATAACCCAGGAGATGAAATGCGGGATATACAGAATCGTTTGCGATAATTTCTTGAACCAGACGATCTTCAGCTCATACAACATAATAGCCAGGAAGAGAGGCGCCGGGAACGAGACGAGCAAGTCCAGGAAATTCAGCATGAGCGTGTTGCGCAGCGTCTTGTAGAAGTCCGACATCGCGAATACTTCCCGGAATGCATCGAACCCGATCCATTCGCTGCCGTTAATGCCTTGGAAGAAGTTAAAATCTTTGAATGCGATCAGAATGCCGTACATCGGCCCGTATTTGAAAATAATAAAGTAGCTGACCGGTAAAATAAGCAGCGCGTATAATTGCCAGTATCTTCGCAAGTACACAGCCAAGTTCATTGTCATCCACCCCTATCCGCTTGACGATCATGCCCCGGAACGAAGGCGCTTCCCGCGCCTCTTCGTCCCCGAACACCTTGTTATCTTTCCTTGCTTATTTCTTCATCTCTTCATACGCCTTCTTACGCTCGTCGAGTATTGCTTGACCGCCGGTTGCCATGTAGTCCTTCAGCATCGATTCGTACGTGCTGTCGAATTGATCCGGCTTCGCCATCGTCGTCTTGACGATAATTTCATTCAGCTTGTCGCGCAGCGCCGTGCCGTATTTGGCTTGCGCTTCGATCGGACGGTCGAACAAGACGGGCTTGATCGTATCGGATCTCGAGACGGAGAGCGCCTTGCGCGTCTCTTCGCGGTACTGTTCCGGCATGTTGAGCACGTAAGCTTCAACGTTTTTCTCCGTATCGCCAAGCTGCTTGCCGTTCGAGATGATCGCCATGTCGCCCCAGTTGTAGATGCGGTTTTTGATCTCGTCGGTTACATCGGCTTTCGCCATCGGGATGCCGTTCTCGAGCGTGTAGTTCTCGCCTTCCACGCCGTTCTGAATGTGCAGCAGGTTATCGCCGGAGGCCATCCAATCCAAATATTTGACCGCTGCTTCCGCGTTCTTGCTGCTCTTCGGAATCATGAGGTACAGACCGACCGGCGCATATTCCGGCTTCGGATGTTTGCCTTCCGAGTCCGTGTACACATCAACCGAGGAGATCTTCGCATCCGGAATGTTCTTCTGGAGCGTCGCGTACATTAAGTCCGCGTAGAACGGGTTCATGTCGTCTTCGCTGAAGAAACCAACCAAGCCTTTGGTCACGTCTTCGTTCAACTTCTTCTTGTCCTCGTCGAGGCTAAAGTCCGCGCTCATCAAACCTTCGCTATAGAGCTTGTTCATGAATTGCAGACCGTCCTTAAAGCCTGGCAGCAGGATCGGATAATCATTGGACCCGAGCTGTTGAGTCAGCGTGTAACGCTGCTCCTCCGTCACAGGCTTAATAAAGGACCAGAGCAGCGGTTCGAATTGCGCCGGCGCTAGCGACATGCCAAGCGGAATGACCTTGCCGCCCGTTTGACCCGGATCCTTCTCCTTGAAGGTTTTCAGCGTCGTATACAGCTCGTCGGTAGTCTTTGGAACTGGGAGGCCGAGCTTGTCGAGCCAGTCTTGACGAATGAACGAGGAGTACTTGCCTAGATGCGCCCGCTTCGCCGGAAGCGCGAATTGCTTGCCTTCATATTGACCGTACGCGAGCGTGTCTTCGCCGAGGAACTGCTTCAGGTTCGGACCGTGCTGCTCGAGCAGCTCGCCGAGGTCCGTCAAACCGCCTTGCTGCGCGTAACGATAGAATGTGCCCGAGTCATAGGTGAACACGATGTCCGGCACGTCGCTGCCGCTTGCCATCAGGACGTTCAGCTTCTGCACCTCTTCCGAACGCGGTACCGGGACGAATTCGACTTTAATGTTGTTCGGCGTGCCGAAGTTATCCTGCACGTATTTCGTTAAGTAATTGTTCGTGATCGTCGAGCCGGCCGGCGAATTGCCCCGGTCGAACACTTCAACCTTTAAAGTGACTTGCTTGCCGGAAGCTTTGTTGCCCCCTGCTGCTGCGTTCTCGTTGGCACCTGCATTCGCGTTTGCGTTCGTGCCTCCGTTATTGGCGTTGCCGCCGCATGCGCTGAGCAACATGGTACATCCGAGCGTGACCGCTAGTATTTTGCTGGCTTTCATCGTTCCTCTTGCCGCTTTTACCATGGTTCTAACCCCTCTTTCGTCATGTACGCTTCTTCCTGTATTCGCCGAATGCGGCCGATCTGTTGAATGGTAATTGAACACGCTTTCAACTACGGCTGGCAACCCGTGATCGGGAAGTGGCCTCAGTATGACACGGTTTTCGAGTCGCTTGCAATAAACCGGTTTCGGCGTTGCAAACCGATTCGCCAAACCCGCGTCGTTGCAGGGTTTTCGAGCGCGATACCGATCGTTTTCCCGAGGTAAACCGTTTTCGTTTTGGATCGAAATCCGAGGGGATAAACTGGTTTCGCCAGCTTAACCGCGATCCGATTCTCCCTAAACTCCCTGCGCCTCCCCCGCCCCTCCTAACAATGCTGTCAGGTTAAGAGGGCTCCGCCCTTTTGAACCAACTTTTGTTGCTCCCTCCTCCCACCTCCTCCGCCGAGGAGGCTCCAAAGGGCTTTGCCCTCTGAACTCCCGTCTTCGTGCTGGCCTGTTTGTTCGCGGTCGGCGGGGCGGTAAGAGATTGGCACGCTTTTGTCCTGGCGGACAAAGCTTCAGTAGGTGTTGAAGTCCGTGCTAAGACTTAAGCCTGTGGAGCGTGACTCGTTAGGCGGTCGTCGTTGATGTGTCCTTTCAAGTTCGTTCGACACGGTTTGCCGCGGGTGGTGGTCTCGAAGTTGATATGGGTTGCATGCTGCGTGCTGATTCTCGCTTACGTCCACTTTAGTGGACACGCTTTACGTGGGCTACAAGCTACTTCAAACTCAATAGACCTTACAATTGCCCCGAAATAAAAAATGCGGCTTCACGGCCGCATTTTTGTTGTGCACTCCTAAGTTTGCGCGGAGGGGCGCATTTTGAGTCTTCGGAATTCGCCGGGGGTGACGCCCGTCGTGCGTTTGAATACGCGGCCGAAGGTGATGGAATTGGCGTAGCCGACCTGCAGGGCGATGTTCTGGACCGTTTCGTCCGTATCGGCGAGCAGGCGCTCGGCCTGCTGCATGCGCAGCTGCACGAGAAAATCGACGAACTTCATGTCGTACTCGACCTTGAACAGATGGCTCGCGTATTTGCCGGAAATCTGGAACCGATCGCTCAAATGCTTCAGCGACAAATCCGGATCGGCGAAATTGGCCTGGATGTAGGCTCGCATCTCGGTCATCATCGTTTTGTAGCTCTTCGTTTCGCTCATGGCGACGTAAGCGTCGAACAGCTCGAGCAAATAATCGAGCAGCAATTCCTTCATCTCGATAAGCGAAGACGCATCCTTCATCCTGGCGGTCAACGCGGCGATGCGGTCGCCTTCGAGCCATCCGTTGAGCGTGTCGGACAAATCTTTCAGCTCGCGGGTTAACGTCTGGATGAACAGCTGCATGAGCGCATGAATATCCTCGTCCTTCAGCATGTCCGTCGCTAACTGCCGGAACAAGTCTTCGTACGTCTCGCGCCAGCCGTCGTTCGTCAACCGGAACTGCTGCACGCATTCGCTGCACAGCTGCATGTGGTTGAACATCCCGCGCGAATGTCCCGGGGGAATGTCCCCGCTGTAGGTGATTGCTTCCCGCCCAATCGCAAATTGGTATTCCATGCCGGACAGCGCATCGCGATAGGATTGACCGATCCGGCTCCAGTCCTCGACGACCGACCCGATGCCCAGCGAGAGCGGCAGACGCAAATGCTCGCCGACCCACTGCCGCGCGACGCTCGCCGTTTGGCGTAACTGATCCGCTATTGGGATATCCGGATCGGTCACGGCGAAGACGAACGCAATCCGGTCGGGCGCCGACCATTCGCCCCATCCTTGCAATCCTTCGCCCAAGGCTAATTCCTGCAAGACGTTGCCAAGCGCGAATTTCAACACGTTTTGCTCGTTCGCCGTATTCTCGGTTTGAAAATGTTCATACCCGTTCAGTCTGGCGACCATGACGGAATATCGCCCCGTAACCGGAAGCAGATTCAATTTGCGCATCCGATGAATCGTCTGCTCGCCGCGCTGCCCGCTAATGAGCTCGTTGAACAGCTGTCTGCGCTGCAGCATCGCGCTCTCGCGCTGTTCCTTCTCGTAGTCTTGCGACTGCACGATCAAATTCTCGAGCGCGCGATCGATGAGCGTCAAGTCGTCCATGCCGACCGCGTTCCCGTCGCTGCCGCGCATCTGGAACGATTGAATCCGGTTCATCATGAGCTGGATCGGTTTATAATTACGCCGCGTAACCCATATGATCGTAATGATCGACGCCGCAAACGTCAGCACCGCGAGAATGACCCATACATAAGATACGACCGATACCCAGCCGAGCAGTCGTCCGGCCCGAATGCCGCTTTCGAACGTCCAGCCGACCGAATTCGAGGTGATCGTCGTGAGCACATTGCCGCCGCCGACGTCGTCAGGGCTGTCGGCCGCAGGATATATCCGCTGTTTGGCGGCATCGGTGATATGCATGAACGACACTTGGCGATTCGTCATGCTGCCGATAATTTGCTCGAGCGCGTAAAGATCGACGTTCATGACCAGAATGCCGTCTTTGCCGAACGGAAGAGGCGTCTGCTTGTACATGGATATGACCCGGACCGGCTCTAACCGGTCGAATTCCCGGTATTCCCGGCTAACCGACCATCCTTGATAATCCCGGTTTGCCTTGGCTTGTCCGACGAATGCCCGATCGCCGAAATCCGCCAGCTCGGACTGCGCGTTAGCCGTCAGCACCGTATCGTCCGCTTCTCTATATAAATAGATGGAATCGATTAGTTCGCTGTCTTCGACTAAGGCGCGCAGGCTGCGAACGACGCTATATTTGATATTGGTCGCCTTAGAGCCGTCCAAATACGCGGCGTAATTCAAATTTTTGGAGGCTTCGTTCAGCACGGTGAACTCGACCTCATGGAGCGCGTTCTCGATGCTGTCAACCACGTAACCGGTCGTGATATTATCGGCTTTGGCCGTCTCGGACCGGGATATTTCATTCACCGCGATGAACGACAAGAAAATGATCATCGAGACGGTAAGCACCAAGATCGGAAAATACGAAACGAGCAATCGGAAATACCAGTTGTTAAGCTTGAGCATGTTCAGCCTCCCGACAAACACCGACTCTTCTGTAAGCGTTACCACAAATTATGATTCGAAAAGGTTAAGCGGTTAACTTCTATACTTATTGTAGCATGGCTGAACAGGATTCGAAACCGTTTTTGAATAGGGAATCACGCTTTCCTCGGACGCATAATGCATACCGATTGTATACTATTTGCATCGCGAGCTTGGACGTTTCTATCAGGATTCGATTCCTTTTTTGACTGCAGGATTCGATTTATCCACAGCTTCAGCGAATATTTCGTCAAATCATGACGAATTTCGTCTATGTTACTCCTTTTTAATATTTATTTGATTGTTTGTACCTTGATTAATACTGTTATGCGTCGGTAGAACCCTCGATAGGCAAGGCATTGGAGCGCGATATGTCCGGACGAACGGAACGAAAAGTACGCATAAAGGGAATGACATGTCCGTAAAAACGGAACCACATGTCCGGAACCGCGGAATGCAATGTCCGGATGAACGGGACGTTATGTCCGCATCGACGGGGTCATGTCCGTACAAACGGACTTATATGTCCTGAAAAACGGAACGAAACTAGCGAAAGGACCGAAAAGTTCTCTTTATGTCCGTAAAAACGGAATGGTGATGGTGATGTCCGTACAAAAGGGGCCCCCGCCAACGTCTAATGTCCGCAAAAACGGGACGATTGCATCCCCGACTAGCCCTCTTTCTCCTCCAATGTCCGCAAAAACGGAACCATCCGCGCCTTATTCGGCCTTCATGAAGCAGATATGTCCGTAAAAACGGAACCGCTGCCCCTGTAATCCGTGCTTATCGTTATCGTATTCCTTTATCGTGGGATCAGATCCGCCAACTTATCCCTTCGCAGCGATCGCAATCGTTCGGACGCAAGTCCGGACGGTCCGTTTTTGCGGACATAAGCCCCCGTCCATGCGGACATGGGATTCGAAATTTTTTTTTGGTTCCGTTTATGCGGACATAACGCGTGGCCCTATCGGCCGAGTCACCATTCCGCGCTTTACTTTTGGGCATTTTGGCGAGTTCCTCCCTCGTCTCTCCGTTCCGTTTTTGCGGACATATCTCAACCACCGCGGAAATCGCCTGATTCTTCCATTTCTCCCGCGAAAAAAATCGGATATAGTAGATTGGTAGAGGAGCGTAGCGAAATGAGCGATCAAGCAATTGCCCAAGAGGAGCTGGCAGTCGAAGCCGATGGCCAACTGGCCTTGAATTTGCCGGAAGCGGTTGAAGCAGACATCAAAGATTATTACTGGGTGAACCAGTCGCGGGAGATTATTAACGCGCAGCAGGACCTCGATCTTACGGAGCGCCGGCTGATCTTCTCTCTCGTCTCTCTCGTGCAGCCCGATGACGAAGAATTCAAAACCTATACCGTTTCGATCAAAGAACTGGCGAATCTGATCGGGGTTGAAGGGAAATCCTTTTACGAACGGGTCGAGAAAGCGATCGATTCGCTGCAGTCCAAGCAATTAAAGCTATCGCACGATAACACGCGGCAAAAGATCACGTGGGTGCAAAGCGCGACGTACAAAGACGGCGAAGGCCGGGTCACGATCAAGCTTTCCGAGGATTTGGCGCCCTTCTTCCGTAATTTGAAGCGAGCGTACACCAAATTCCGTCTGAAAAACGTGCTGAAGCTGAAGTCCGAATACAACTGGCGGCTGTACGAGGTACTGAAGGAACGGGAGTTTCGGAAAGAGCGGATCATTAAGGTGAACGAGCTGCGCCACCTGTTGAACATACCGGATGACAAATACAAAATGCTGAAGCATCTGCGGGAATTAATCGACCGCGCCCAGGTGGAGCTCGAGGAGAAGACGGACATCTTCTTTACCTACGATATACATAAGCGCGTCGGACGATCCGTGGAATCCTTTATATTCCGCATTCATAAAAATACGAAGAATATGAACAACGATCAAGAAGTCGCCAATTACGATGCCGAGACGCTGCTCCAGCTGCTGGTGGAGAACGGCATTCATCGCAAGAAAGCGGTCCAGCTCGCGAAGGCGTACCATCCGTTCTATATCGAAGAGAACGTACGCCACGTGCGGGCGATGAGCGCGGGACAGACGATTCGGAATATGGCCGGTTATATCGTCAAGGCGATCGAAGAGAATTATGCCAACTCGCTGTTCGACACGCCGATCGACGACGCGATGTTCGGGCTAGAGCTTCGCAACGTCGAGCAAGGGTTCGAGGAATCGACCGCAGCCGACGTGGAAACGCTGGATGCGATCGTGGCCAACTTCAAGAGCATGCTCGCCCGGTTCGCGTCCTCGGACGCCTCAGTGGAGCGACTGCAGCAGATCGCAGAGGAACGCGATGCGATGCTGCTCGAAGCGCTGACCACGATCCAAAAGAAGCGCAAAACGCTGCGGAAGCCGCCGCTGCTGTTTGAGGACATGGCCGGCGATCCATACTTGAAGCCGATCTACGAGAAGTGGGAAGAAGCGCAGTATCCGTTCTAAGTTGAGGGGCAACCCCCTTGTCATCAAAGATGACAAGGGGGTTGCCCCTTTTTTAGGAATCTAATCTTGGACGAACCGATGGACGAACTTTCGGTAAGGCGATTGCGCGGGAATGGCATCCGCCAGCTGTCTCAGCCCTTGCTGCATGTCTTGAAAGCACGTTCTACCCAGCCAATTGTCATCCAGCAGTTCTTCTGGCAGCATCGGGTCGCGCAGGCTTAAATCCGCCAACAGCTCGCCAAGTTCCAGGAAGCGGACGAATAAGGCAAGGCCGTCTCCCGGCTCTCGCAACAACGGCGCAATCGCTGTAGCGAACGCGGCGCGAAACCATTCCATCTTCGCTCTATATACTTCATTCAACTCATCCGTAGGCCATAGCCGGTTCACCGTGAGCGGCTGTGGCTGCCCCGATACGAAGGCGCCTCTTAATAAGGTCAACCGATCTTCGATTTCGCAATGCTTGGCGAATCGAACAACTTCTTCCGCGTAATCCCATGGCGCGATATAGACGCTTTTGTACAATGCGCCGAAGCCTAGCTGCAGCAGGTAGCCGCGCAGGGCATCCCGCTTTTTGCGCTCCGCTTCCGGCACCTCGAACATGACCGTCAACCACTGCCCGTCCCATGATTTTCCCAGAAGTAGCGATTTTTGATTTATCGTCGTGATAAAATCCAGACCGTGCTGCGTAATTTGGTACTTCGAACGTTCGCCCGAACGGAGATAACCTTCCTTTTTCATGCGAAGCAGCGCGTTCCGGACAACTTGATGGTCTACCCCGCGCGCTTCATAAATCTCCACGAGTCTTTTGACGTCGATACCGCCCGCCGAGGAGACGAGAAATAACAATTGCTTTTCCAACGACAACAATGCAAATAACCTCCCGGAAAAATATAGGTGGATGTCATTGACAATTCGTCTGTATATTTATAATATAAAACAAAACGAACGTAAATAAAATAGTTATAAAAGGAGTGTTCAATATGCAAATTACATTCCACGGCCATTCTTGCGTACAGTTGACGAGCCGTTCGCATTCCATTCTCATCGATCCGTATCTAGATGCCAATCCCGCGGGCGTGAAGGCGAAAGACATTCTCGCCCAGTATATTTTGCTTACGCATGGTCATGACGATCATATCACCGATGCGGTATCCGTGGCAAAACGCAACGATGCGACGATCATCGCGGTAGAGGAGCTGGCAGAATACTTCGCTGCACAAAGCTTCAAAACGGAAACCATGCACGTGGGCGGCGAATGGTCATTCGAGTTCGGGCGCGTACATCTGACCCAAGCGCTTCATACCTCTTCCGTACGGACATCGGACGGGCAGCGGCTTTACGCGGGCGTCCCTGTCGGATTCGTGATTGAAATGGAAGGCAAGACGATCTATCACGCCGGGGATACGGGTTTGTTCGGCGATATGCAATGGATTGGCCGACGGTTCGATATCGATGTCGCGTTCCTTCCGATCGGGGGCCGGTTTACGATGGGACCGGCGGAGGCGCTGCAAGCCGCCGCTTGGCTTCAAGCCCGTCTAATCGTTCCTATTCATTACGGTACTTTCCCGATTATCGAGCAGGACGGCGATCGCTTCATCGAAAACTTGGCCCGTATCGGCATTGCCGGCACGGCGTTATCGCCTGGCGCAACGATTGAGCTCGACTGATCTTATTCCCGAACGGAGTGCGAACCATGTCCATTCTGAACACGTTCTACTCGATTATGCTTCCTATCCTCATTCCCATTGCCATTGGCGCCCTGCTGCACCGACGGTTCACGTTCGATCTGAACAGTTTTTCCAAGCTCATTATCAACTACTACGTACCTGCTCTAGCCTTCGTGAAAATATACGAAACCGATCTATCGACAAAGCTGATCGCGTCCGTCGCCGGATTTCTGCTGATCCAATTCGTCGTCATCGTCATGATCGGTTACGCGATAAGCCGTATCATGGGCTATTCCAGGCCGTTAGCCGCCAGCTTCTCGAACAGCATCTCCTTGACGAACAACGGCAATGTGGGCATACCGATCAACGCGCTGGCCTTCAAGCATGACGCCTTCGCCATGTCGATCCAAGTCATCGTCGTCGTCTTCGAGCTCTTCGCGACGTTCACGTATGGCGTGCTTAACGCGAGCAAGGCGACCTCGGGATTGAAACAATCTATCGTCCAATTCGCCAAAATGCCGGTCCTGTACGCGATAGCGGGCGGCACGATCTTGCAGCTGTGCCAAATCCGTATCCCGGAGCCGATTCTGCTTCCGCTCGATCAAATCTCATCCGGCATGTTCGCCTTTGCGCTCGTCTCCATAGGGGCTCAGATCGCCTCTTCCCGGCTGCAGCACAACACATCGGTTGTCCTGCTCAGCAGCTTCGTGCGACTGATCCTCTCGCCCATCTGCGCCTACTTGATCATTCTGATGCTTGATCTTCGCGGCGTTACCGCGCAAGCGTTGTTCATTGCCAGCGCCATCCCGACTTCGGGGAATAGCGCCGCTCTCGCGCTGGAATACGGCAACGAGCCCGGATTCGCCGCGCAGGCGGTGCTGGTGTCCATGCTTCTTAGCAGCTTAACGCTGACCGTTGTCGTCAATCTGGCGATGATCCTGTTCTGATCCAAACAAAATGGCGTCACGGTTGAGTAGCCGTGACGCTGTCTGTTGGATTTCTTCATTAATATGCAGCTCATCTAGAGCCGGTAACAATCAGGAGAAGAGCTGCTTCTTCAACTCGCGGTTGCGCTCCAGGAATCGATCGTTATGCGAGGATACCATGCCGTAGGATTCAGCATCGGGCGCTATGTATTGCTTCGCCTTGTTGACCGCGTTCGCCGCGTCCTGGAACGCGCCTGCGATGAGATGCAGCTTGCCGGGATGGTGCAGCAGGTCGCCTGCCGCGAAGATGCCCGGCACCGACGTCTCGCTCATCGGCGTGCCGGCGATGTTCCACTCGCCTTGCATCTCGATGCGGATCTCGCTGTTCACCAGCAAGTCCCGGTCGCGGTCGTAGCCATGGCTGATGATGACTTCGTCGACTTTCAGCTCGACTTTGTTGCCGTCGTCGTTGCTGCGCAATAGAACCCGGTCGATCGCCTCCTCGCCCGGCTGCGCGATGAGGCTCTCGATCTCGGTGTTCAGCAGAACGCCGACGCCGTTATCCATCAGCTTCGACACTTCCGCCTCATGTCCCTTCAACGTGTCTTTCCGATACGTCAGATATACCTGCTTGGCGAATGGAGCCAGCTCGTTGGCCCAATCGATCGCCGTATGGCCGCCGCCCGAGATGAGCACCGTCTTGCCTTTGAAGCG
This sequence comes from Paenibacillus methanolicus, assembly GCF_008124765.1. Lineage (GTDB taxonomy): Bacteria > Bacillota > Bacilli > Paenibacillales > Paenibacillaceae > Paenibacillus_Z > Paenibacillus_Z methanolicus. The sequence continues at coordinate 431,327 of NZ_VNHS01000006.1, forward strand.
GGCCAGCGATTTGACCGTGTAATGCAAGTTGCCGACTTCGTATCGTTCCGCGCCCTCCAGATTCAGCTTCGTTGGCTTCAGAATGCCATAGCCGATCGCCAGAATGACCGTGCGGGTGTAATGTTCGGCGCCCGAAGACGTATGCAGCACGAAATGGCCGTCCTCCCCTTTGGCGATGGAGGTGACTTTCTCGCCCAGCGCCAGGGTCGGATCGAACGTCGTACCTTGCGCGACCAGCTGCTCGATGAGCCGTTCGCCGGTAACCGGCGTCAAGCCGCCGACATCCCAAATCATTTTCTCCGGATACACATGCACCTTGCCGCCCAGATACGACTGGAACTCGATGATCTTCGTCTTCATCTCGCGCAAGCCGCTATAGAAAGAGGCGAACAGCCCCGCGGGTCCTCCCCCGATAATCGTCACGTCGAATAGTTCTTTTTCGCTCATGCTGGTTCTCTCTCCTCTTACTTTATTTTCTGTCTCTATATAATGAAGAAACGAATTAAACCAAGGTGCCGAATTGAGCCGTATGAAGCCGGCTGTATACGCCTCCGGCGGCCAGCAGCTCCCGATGATTGCCCTGCTCCGTGATGCCTTGCTCGGTGACGACGATAATGCGGTCGGCGTTCTTGATCGTGGCCAGCCGGTGGGCGATGACGAGCGTGGTGCGGCCTTTGGCCAGCTCGGTCAACGATTGTTGAATATACGTCTCCGTCTCGGTGTCCAGCGCAGAGGTCGCCTCGTCGAGGATGAGAATCGGCGGATTCTTCAGAAACATGCGGGCGATCGCGAGCCGCTGCTTCTGGCCGCCGGACAGCTTCACGCCGCGCTCCCCGATGACGGTGTCGAAGCCATCGGGCTGCACCTGGATGAACGCTTCCAACCGCGCGAGCCGGGCCGCTTCCCACAGCTCCGCTTCGCTCGCGTCCAGCTTGCCGTACAGGATGTTGTCGCGGATCGTGCCCGAGAAAAGGAAGACGTCCTGCTGGACGATGCCGATCTGGTTGCGCAGCGAAGCGAGCTTAATCTGGCGGATGTCCGTGCCGTCGATCGAGATGGAGCCTTCGTCGACTTCGTAGAATCGCGGCAGCAGACTGCAGAGCGTCGTCTTGCCGGCTCCGGAAGGACCGACGAAGGCGACCGTCTCGCCCGCGCGGATCGTCAGGCTGATGCCGCTCAAGATCGGCGACTCGCCTTCATAGCCGAAGGACACGTTGTCGTATCGGATTTCCCGCTGCAGCTTGCCAGCCTCGACGGCGTCCGGCGCGTCCGCGATGTCCGGCTCGGTGTCCAGCAGCTCGGCGTACCGCTTGAAACCGGCAATGCCCTGCGGGTAGCTCTCGATGATGGCGTTGATTTTCTCGATCGGCTTGAAGAACACTTGCGTGAGCAGCAGGAACCCGATGAACTCCCCGTACGTCAGTTCGTTCTGGATGACGAACCATGTGCCGCACACCATGACGAACAGCGTCACGAACCGCATCATCATGTAGCTGATCGACCCGTTCTTGGAAATCAGCTTGTAGGATACCAGCTTCGTCAGCCGGAAGTTACTGTTGTTGACGGCGAACTTCGCCTGCTCGTGCGGCTCGTTCGTGAACGATTGCACGACGCGGATGCCGCCGATGTTGTCCTCGATTCGCGCGTTGAACTCGCCGATATTCGTGAACAGCTGCTCGACCGCCTTGGACATCTTGCCGTTGAAGTACACGACGAGCCAGATGATGGCCGGCACGATCACGAACGTCAATACCGCCAGCTTCCAATTAATCGTGAACATGAGCGCAAAGGCGCCCAGCAGCGTCATGACCGCGATGAAGAAATCCTCCGGGCCGTGATGCGCCACTTCCCCGATCTGCAGCAGATCGTTCGTCAGCCGCGAGATCAGATGGCCGGTCTTCGTGTTGTCGAAGAACCGGAAGCTCAACTTCTGAATATGCGCGAACAGCTTCCGCCGCATATCGGTCTCGATGTTAATGCCCAGCATGTGCCCCCAGTAGTTGACAATGTAGTTCAGTCCCGTATTCAACAGGTACAAGGCGAACAGGCCTGCGGACGCCCCTAGAATGACCGACCAGCTGCCCTTGGGAAGCAGATCGTCCACGAAACGATTGACGACAAGCGGGAACGCCAATTCCAGTAGGCCCGCCACGACGGCGCAGCCGAAATCGAGCAGGAACAACCCCTTGTATGGTTTATAGTAAGTGAAAAAACGTCGCAGCATCGGCACGATGCCTCTCAGCTCCTTTCATGACTTTCTCGTTATTCGGTCCCATACATGAACAGACTCGCATTAGTTGCGCGACCGGGCCAGCAAGTAGAGGAAATACGGCGCGCCGATCACCGCGACCACGATGCCGGCGGGGATCTCCGACGGCTGCAAAATCCGGCGCCCGACGGTATCCGCCGTCAGCACCAGCAGCGCCCCGATAAGCGCGGCCGCCGGCACCGCCGACTGGTGTCTTGGTCCCGTCAGCCGGCGGGCGAGATGGGGCGCGATCAGGCCAACGAAGCCGATGCCGCCGCTTACGGCGACACAGGAACCGGACAGCCCGACGGCGGCAGCCAGGAGCAGAAGCTGCTCCTTCGGCAACCGCACGCCAAGCCCGTTCGCCACGCTATCCCCCATATTCATCACATTCAGCGTCTGCGCTTTATAGAAGACAACCGGCAGAAGGATGACGATAAACGGGAGCACGGCCAGCACGAACTTCCAGTTCGTCCCCCCAAATGCTGCCCGCCATCCACGAGGCGGCGAATTGGTATTTGTCCGGGCTGATGCGCAGCATAAGTACGAGCGTCGCGGCGCTAATGCCCGCCGCCACGGCCACGCCCGTCAGCAGCAGTCGCACCGGGAGGATGCCCCTGTGCCGCTTGTACGACAACATGAAGATGAGCGCCGCGGTCGTGCCCGCCCCCAGCCATGCCAGCAGCGGCAGCGCGAACACCGGGGCCGCCGTCGTCGAGGGATAGAGGGCGACGAATAGCAGCACGGCCAGTCCCGCGCCGGCGTTAATGCCAAGAATGCCGGGATCGGCGAGCTCGTTGCGCGACAAGCCCTGCAGCACGCAGCCCGCCACCGCAAGACCCGAGCCGACCAATACGGCAATGACGATGCGCGGCAGTCGAAAATCGAACAGCACCAGCTGTTCTTGCCTCGTTCCGCCCCCGACCAACGTGCGCAGCAGATCCATTGGCGACAGCCGGATATACCCCGTATTCATGCTGATCATGAACATGAGGAGGATAAGCAGCGCCAGAGCGGTTATCGCCGCAATCGTTCGTTTGCGCCTTCGGTCGAACTTAACCGGGAACGGCATCGCGTTCGTTCTCACAGTTCCTTCGTCTCCTTCCTGGCCAAGAAGAGGAAGAAAGGCACGCCGAGCAGCGCGATGACGGCGCCCGTCGGCGTCTCGTACGGCGGGTCCACCATTCTCGCGGCCAAATCCGCGAAGACGACGAGCAGGGCGCCGAGCACGGCCGAGCACGAAATAATCCAGCGGTAATCGACGCCGACGAGGCGCCGCGCCGCGTAGCGCACGAGCAGACCGACGAATCCGACCGCGCCGACGACCGAGACGGCTGCGCCGGCCAGGACGAGGACGACCGCCGCGCCCGCCGCCTTGACCGCGCCGGTGCGAAGGCCGAGCCCTCTGGCGATGTCTTCGCCAAGACTGAGCATCGTAATCGACCGTCCCAGCGCGATCGCCCCGATGAGCGCGGCCGCGATCCATGGGGACACGGCCTCGAGCTGATCCCGCTTGATGCCCGCAATGCCGCCCGCAAACCAGAAGGCCAAATCTTGTCCGATATTAAAATACAGCGAGATGCCTTCGCCGAGCGCCGAGAACAGCGCGGTTAGCGCCGCGCCGGCGCCGAGGAATGGGGCCAGCATGACGTACATGTAGGGCAGCGCGGGAAAAAAAGCAAAGCAAAGCGCGACCGCGAGCCCGGCTCCGGCATGCAGACCGAGCAGGCTGGAATCCGCCAGCGGATTGCGCGTCATCCCCTGCATGATCGCCCCGGCCACCGCGAGACTCGCGCCGATGATCGCCCCGCCGACTACGCGCGGAAGGCGAAGTTCCTGGATAATTTGATGTTGCGTTACATCGGCATCGTAACGGAGGATCGCTTCCCAGACGGCGGCGAAACGGATATCCGCGGCGCCGAATGAGACGGAGAGGGCTATCCCGATGGCCAAAGCCGCCAAGCCCCCGGCAAGAATGAGCGTCGCCGCCAGCGGCCGCGAGCGCATCCGCGGCTCTTGGACGGCGGCTTCCGTGCTTACCAACTTCATCACGACTAAACCACCTTTGATCGATATAGGACAAGAAAGCCGAGGCGGGCCCCAGCCTTCTTAAGTTCGAATCGAACTTGAGACCGTGCGCCTTGCCGTTCATCACGGCAGGAAGCGAATTCCATACTGGCCCCGCGATCATGTCCGCGAACAACTCGCTCATCTTCGCCGGCTGTTGGAATCCGAAGGGTCTTGAAACATCCTGATTGTAGCAGATTTAATTGAGAATGAAAATCATTATTATTTATAATACAAGAAAATGGATAAACGCCAACCTAACCATCCTCATGTAATGAACCGAATACCACGCCCGAGCGGACGTGGTTGTTCGCGATGTTATTCGACCTTCGGACTAACAGCCGCAAGCCGGCTTCTTCTTCGCCTTGCATGCCGGCGGAATGCTTTGCGGATTGTTGAACACATTGCGCGGGTCGTATTTCGCTTTTATTTTCCGAAGACGCGCATAGTTCGATCCATAGTAGACCGGACCGGAATGTTTGATCCCTTGATCCGGGACATTGATATACGAACCGACGATATAAGGCTGCAGTTTCTTGCGCGTACGGCGAACGACGGCGATATTGGCGGCGGCATCGGACTTCTTGATCCACGAGCTGTTCCACTCGACGTAAAATTTCGCGTCGCGCCAGAAGAACGCGGTGGACTTCGGCGAGACGCGGCTTACCGCCCCGCCCCAGTTCAGGAAGAAGAAGCCCGCGAACTCCCCTTCCACCTTCTCCAAAAATTCGCGCATGGACTTGAACGCCTTATCGGGGAACGGTTGTTTGGCGTAGCCGGAAGAGAATTGGTTGCTGTACCGCTGGGTGAGCACGGGATCCGGAGGCAGCAGGAATTTCACCGCTTCCGCGTAAGGCAGCATGCGGATGATTTTGCTTGTCGGCGTTCCAACGCTCGTGATCGGCTTTAACAAACGCATGGTTTCCGTTTTGGATCCGAGGAACAATCCTTCCATGGAGACGTTGCCGCCTTTTTTCGGACCGATGGACAACTCGCTGCCCAGCTTCGTATTCACGGAAGGCGCCCATTGCTGCCAAGCTTTAAGTACCGCTTCGAATTGCTCCCATGGCCAGGTGATGCGATATACGGTCGCTTCGGCCGGCGCGCGGTGCGCTTTCAGCTTGTATTTGGTATAGATGCCGAAATTGCCGCCCCCGCCCCCGCGGGAAGCCCACAGCAGATCGGCATTGCGCTTCCGGTTCGCGCGAATGACGCGCCCCTTCGCATCGACCATCTCGAGTCCGACCAAATTATCGCACATGAGGCCGATCGTTCGTTGTAGCGGTCCGATGCCTCCGCCTAGCGTAATTCCTCCGATTCCTACGGAAGGACTATCGCCGAATGGCGCCATATAGCCTTGCCGCGCAAGCGTATTCACGATTCTGCCTACGTTATTACCCGTCCCGACGACGACCGTGCCTTTCTTCTTATTCAGCTTGATCTTCTTAAGCTCGCTGACGTCGATGACGATGCCTCCGTCGACTTGGGACAAATTCACTTCCAGCGCATGCCGTCCGCTTCTCGGCCGAATCGGAACCTTATGCTTGCGCGCCCATCGGATCGCATTGGCCACATCTTGCGTACACTTCGCAAAAACGAATACTTTAGGGAATCTGTTCGTATGGGGATCCCAATTTTTACGCGCCGCCTCATAACCCGAATCACCCTTGAAAATCACTCGCCCGGTAAGCCCCGTAGATGCTTTCACCGACCCAACTCCCTCTCGCGCAAATGATAGTTGCCATGCAAGGCGTGGAACGCTATATCGTATGTCGTATATTTGCGCAAGGCATGGGCCGAGGCCAATATTCTGAAATTTCTTGAGCGGATGCTCCAACTTCCCCAAGATAACTCGAAACCGTTATGCTATCGAGGTTGCCGAATCGATAGAAGCCGTCGTCAAGCGGCTCTTGTCCGACGGGATGACGGGAAAAAGGAGCAGCATGCCTCGCGGCAGCCGCTCCTTCATGGTTGGTCTATTCTTTAGCCGTAAATACTTCCGTGAAAAATTGCCCGTTAGTCACATTAATGACGGTCAGGCTCACTTGATTCATGCCTAGCGTCAATTGCACCAAATACTTCGATCCGTCCTTCGTGATTTCGGTCGATCCCGATCCTGATGCGGTTATATTCACATCGGCGGCGAGATTAAATAAACCGGTCGTAGTCTCATTGTCGTAGACAAGCTTTGCCGCACTGCCATTGAAAGAAAGCGTCAACGAACGTTTGTCGTTCTTCCATTTTCCTTGAAAATCTTTTACGTCGCCGGCATACGTTCCGCCGCTTGGATTAGCGGAACCGGTATTCCCGCTAGCGGGCAAAGGGGTGCTCCCTTTTAAGTTTCCGGTATACACATGTTTCGTTGCTTCGTTCATAATCGTGATCAATAGAGCACCATCGCCGTTCGCGTTCAAGGCGATCATATATGTATTGCCATTATGGGAAGCCTGCCCACTTGGAAAACCCGCTCCGTTATCATCCAATGTAAACTTCATACCATTAAACTCCGCTTTTGCCGTGGATTTCAACTCCACGTTTGTTCTAGAAGCAGAGACGAAATCCAGTTTGGCCGTTAGATCCGTATTGCTCCATTCGCCATCAAACTTGTCCCAATCGGAAGCTTCGATATTCGGTTTGGTTTCGGTCTGCTTTACAGGCGTGCTTGGAGTAATAATCTGGATCGTTTGCGTTTTATTGTCCCAGACTACGTTAGCGCCGAACTCTTCTGCGACAAAACGGGCTGGCACATAGGTAGCATTGTTATAAGTTAGCACCGAGTAGCCTTTGTCGAGTTTTTTCTCTACTCCGTTGAATTTAAACACGATCTCGTTTTTCAAAAAAGCCGTAATCGCCGCGCCCTCAGAAGCGGCTACCGCGCCAGCGCCGGTTATCATCGATCCTAACAAAGCTCCGATTGCCAATTGCTTGTACTTCATTCGTTCCATCTACTCCTTTTAATTAAAAATGAACTGCCTGGAATTAGACGGATTACAAAAGGGAAATGTTGCTAAGTTTTCCTTATTTATTTGAATTAAACCTATCCTCGCGAGGCCAACTAGCCATCGCATGTAAAAACGCAGCCGTTTACATCGGCTGCGTTCGTTCTCTTTGGAAGCGGAGCGTTATTGACCTAGGCAGCTCACCAAGGCAGCGGTTCTTGTTTGTGAAACAGGCCTCCCGTAGGCCCATCGCCAGGAAGCGTGGCCAAGTAGACCGCCGTCTCCGCCCCTTCGTGAATTTCCATGACGGCGCCGCTTCCGCCCATGTCTGTTTTGACCCATCCCGGGTGACAGGCATTGACCTTAATCGGGGTATCCCCTAATTGAATGGATAGCTGGGCAGTCCAGGCGTTCATCGCTGCTTTGGATGCTGTATATCCGGGAGCGGAAGCCTTGCCATACATGTCGTTCCCAAGAATCGTTCCGACCGAGCCGAGTATGCTGGATTGATTCACGATTCGCCCTTCGGGGCTCGCTTTCAACAAATGCAACAGCGAGTCGGTCAGCGCGTAGGCGCCGAAAAAGTTCGTGTCGAAGCTGCGCCGCATCATATCGACGTCCGTCCCTTCATGATCCAAGTAAATCCCCGCATTGTTCACGAGCACGTCCAGCTTGCCATATTCCTTCTCGATTCGATCTGCCGCGTATGCGATATGCTGCCGATTCGTCACGTCCAGCTCCATCGGATAAGCCTGGATTCGCTCGGCCTGCAGCTTCGCGGCCGCCTCTTCCGCCTTCGGCAAACTTCGGGCTCCCACCAACACGATCATCCCTTGCTTCCCCAACTGACGCGCGATTTCAAGACCGATCCCTTTGTTTGCGCCCGTAATTAATGCGATTTTGTCGTTCATCCTTAACGCCTCCATTTTCGTCATTTCATTATGTACCAATCAGTACATAATGGGTAAAAAAAACTTACTCCAATAGAGTAAGAATTTCCGCTGCAGCATGCTCCACTCGCGCCGGATCGGGCTTCGTCTTCATCGTTACGGATAATCCAATCGCGGATAATGTCAACACGCGCGCGATCGATGAAGCGTTCAGTTGTTTGGGTAATTCGCCGGATTGAATGCCGTGATCAATCGTTCTCTGGAACAGTTCGGTTAATCGAGCTTGAAAATCGCCGGTTATGTCCGCGAAAACGGGGTCATGCGGCGCCAATTCGACCATCGTATTGACGCAAAGACATCCGAAATCCGGGTTGCTGCCGCCTGCTCCATGGATAACGCCTTGAAAATACGCAAGCATGGACTTCTTCACGGAAGGATCGCTGCGAAGTTGGTTCTCGATATACGTAAGGCTCGACTGCACATAAGCCTTCAGCGCGGCTTCGAACAACTCCCTCTTCCCGCCGAACGTCGCATACAGACTTGGACGTTGAATGTTCATACGCTGCGTAAGATCGCTAAGGGACGCGGCTTCATATCCTTTCTCCCAAAAAACTTGCATGGCCGCGGCTAGCGCGATCCGTTCATCGAATTCCTTAGGCCGAACCATCGTGCATCCACTCTTTCTATACCGATCAGTACATAATGATTGTATTTGATTGCCAACTCGTTCGTCAAGTTAATTCTACAAATTGGACAGTTCGTCCGCATATAACAATACGACGGCAATTGCGATCACTAGATTCAACAAGGCCGGAATCATCTTCGCGATCGGATGTTTGACTCTGAGATGCGAGAGAAGCGCCGCCAGCATCATGATGCCGATAAATATCGCGGACCATGCCGCAACTTCCGGATACCAGTAGCCGATCAGAAGTCCGATACAGCCGGCGATTTGGACGCAGCCCGTGAAGACGCGGAACCATTGAGGCAGTTTAATCGACTCGAAGAGTTCGACCTGATGCTGCGCGCCCGCGATCTTGCTTCCGCCAAAGAAACCCATCGAGAAAAGCAGCCAGCCTTGAAGAATGACAGTTAAAATATACATGCGAATCCCTCTTCCTTAACCGTTATTATCGGACACCTTTTGGTGTCCTATTCATCATATAATACGTTATCGTTTCTTGTAAAGCGATTTATTCGCTGTCTTTGGCGATATGTTAGAATTTAGATGGAGGTGGAACATAATGAAGATTGTAAAACTAGAAGGCATCACGCTGATCGCCGAAGATGTTGCCCGATTGGCCCGGTTTTACCGGGAAGTGTTGGGATTTGCGATTGTTGTTGAGGAGGAGCATTACGTCGAATTCAACAATACAGGCGTAAGATTGGCTTTATGCTCGAAATCGCTTATGGCGGAGAATACCAACGGCTGCTCGTCATATACGGAGAGTCGTAAAGGACAAGCCGTCGAGCTGAATTTCCAATGTGAATCACCGGATGAAGTGTACGCCTTGTACGATGAATTCGTTTCGAAGGGAGCGCTTGACGTCACGGCGCCGCAAGTCAAGGAATGGGGTCATACAACCGGTTTCTTCGGCGATCCCGAGGGCAATATTCATTCGATTTTCGCGGTGAATCCCATCGGGTTCATCTCCCCTTAGGTCATTCGCCAAAGCAAGAAGTCCACGAAATGAATCGTGGACTTCAATGTATTGCGCGCGAAATGCGAGGATCTTTACTCACGCTGCTCCATAAATAAAGTGGAGTTGATCACGAGACTTCCTTCGGTAGACGTTCTCCCCATAAGGACCCATCCGAGTTGGTCCAATTGTTCTTCGTCGACTGATTCGTAGATGAGCTGCCGCATGCCTTCCGCCGTACGCACTGCAACTAACGGGTCATGAGCGGTGCGTTTAATTTGTTTGAGCACGGCCGCTTTATTCGAGACCAGACTAGCGACGAATACTCTTCGAAACGCACGATAATGGAATGTCTCGCCATTTTCGTGCAAAACCTTCACTTTATTCTCTAACCCCAGGCGCTGCAGCAATTCACGGGAGGCGTTGTAAGCCACGTCATCCATTTCTAGACAGATCACATCTACATCCGTGTAAAGATGAATAAGGATGGCGCTGAGCGGCATCGGTCCGCTTCCGACAAAAACGATCGGCGTTCGGATTAATTCCTGCCGGGTATACTTGCGAATGAATTGAATTTCCTGACCGACAAGCGTCTCATAGACCCCCCAGCTGGGTAACCGGGTCATCCTATCCAGACTTAATGAATGGGATTGGCACAATTGCCGGGAATAGAAGAGTTCGGAGTGCCTTTCACATTCGGACAACTTGGCCAGCAAGCGGGGATGTAACGGTTGAATCTGCCGATTCCCTAAGACGGCCTGTATCTCATCCGGCGAGAACTGGAGCGTGACTTGCTGCTTTAGACGTTCGATCAGAGTGGTCACTTTAACGTTCGCCGGCGTTAAGTCATGTTCCCTCTCGAGAAGTTCAACCACTTCAAGTATATATGTAATGAAGTTCGCCACAAGCTGATCGCTTGTTTCTCCGCCAACGCAATCAACAGATATGGACAGATCACGATCCAAACGTATGCCTCCTCTCGACTCACGCGCATCTATCCTTATTACTATATTCAACGGGACCTGTTCTAGACGAGATTAGGTGTCGGAATATCCCTGGCGCCACGTGTAACGACTAGCCCTCGAAAAAATCAAAAACCATCCCAACGGGTCATGTTGGGATGGTTGCTCGTCGAATATGTTATCCCGTGCGCCAAGTTAAGCGGATGGCTCGCATTATCGGCGGTTCGCGCATGATCGTCTACTCGACATGGGATCTCCGAATCCTGACGTATTCAACAGGGTTGGTCGCTTCTTTCCAGCGACAGACGAGCGTCAACTTGTCACCGCGCAATTCGGCGGTCAGCGTGCCGCCCATGCTGCTCATCAGACTTTTGGCGATCGGAAGGCCAAGCCCGGAAGTTTGGGCGGAACGGGCACGGTCTGCCGTGTAGAACCGATCGAACAAGAGGTTGACATCGCTTCCGGCCAATTCTTTCGCTTCGTTACTGATCGTCAAGTCCACGGTGTCCCGCTGTCGTTCTAACCGGATTTGCACCTCGCCGGCCGCATACTTCACCGTGTTGACGAGCAAGTTCTCAATCACTCTCCGCACAGCCGATTCGTCGGCGTAGATGGACACATTTTCCTCCGGGAGGCGTAGGTCGGGCATAAGGCCGCGTTCGTTGAACGAATCGTAAAATCCGACCAAAACGTCGGAGATCAGTGCGGTCAACCCAAGCTTTTCGTTCTTAAGCGGGTAATCCATCGATTCGATCACGGAAAGCTCAAAAAAATCGTTGACCAACGACTGTAAGCGTTTGGTCCGATTTTTAACGGTCGTGACGTATTCGCGTTTCTCTTCCGGCGTTAGGGCTTCTGTCTCCAACAGTTGGATAAAGCCGAGAATCGAGGTTAGCGGCGTACGGATGTCATGTGACATGTTCACGACCGCCTGCCGAAATTCGTTCTCGATTCGCTTGCGACGCGCTTCTGCTTCGACGATTGCATGCGACTGACGATTAATTTGTTCAGCAAGCGCTTCGAGCTTGAGGTCGATTAGAGCGACATCGATTTTTTTACCCGTTACGCCTTCGTTATAGCTGCGCAATTGCTCCGTCATTCGACCCAGCTCTCGTCTTAGCATTAATAACCGGACAAGCAGGAGAACTGCCGCCGCCAGCGATAAGATCGTTAGAACGAGCAGCAATCTCCCCACTCCCCTCGCTTATTTAATATCCTTGCGGCGAAAAACTACGATACCGAGCATCGCGCACACGGCAATCGTCAGCAACGGCACAAGCAGAAGCGCGGGCATATCGCCGCGATCGATGCTAGGTTTGCCGATCTCCCCGATCAGCTTGAAGATGGAATAATCGTATACCTTCCCGAAAAATTCGACCTTCGAACCTATCCCGGAGAGCACGATATCGATCATCAGAAAGAAGATCATCGACACCCCGATCGTTTTGCCGCTGTCCGTCAGGATGACGGCGAACAGCGCCCCGATGGCCGCGAAAGCGGCCGTATACAGCAGCGTCAGCCCAAGAACTCTAGGAATGAACCACTCGGAACTCCCTTCGGGCAGGTGACCAAAGCCTGAAAGCAGCGTGACTTCCACCGTGCTGACGATCGGAAAAACGAGCGAAACCAACATGACGCCGATCGCGAATCCGGTTAGCTTGGCCGTATACAATCGCCCTCTTGTATTGCCCGACGAAGCAATCGTCTTCATCACGCCTGTCGCATACTCGTTGGAAATGAAAAATCCAGCCAACGCCGCTGCGCCGAATTTGATCGCGTAGGCATTGCTTGCAATAAAGGTCACCAAAAATTCGGCTCCCGTGAATTGCGGCTCTCCGCTGGATTGATGATCCACATAATACATGATGGGGTAGGCAAGCGAGAGTGCGGTAAGCGCGATCAACAACGTCCAGAACGATCTGTTCTTGCGGAGCTTGAACAACTCGACCGCAATCAAATTATACATGCGGATCCCCTCCGATCCGCTTCGTGAAATAGCGCTCCAAGTCTTCGCCCATTGGCATGAACTTCTCAATCTCCAAGCCCGCGGAGAATAGCGCGGATGATATTTTACTTGGCTGCTCCGCATAGTTATACAGTTTGATGGCTCCATCCTGCATCACTTCAAAGTCCGCAGTGTCCAATTCATGCTGAATAACGGCTGTTGCCTTGTCCGAATCATTCGCTTTGATATACACGTACTGCCGGCACTTCCCGTCCAACTCTGTGGCTGTGAGCTGCTCCAGCAGCCGGCCGCGATGGATAATGCCATAATGACTTGCCATCAGATGCAGCTCGCTGAGGATATGGCTTGAGATTAAGATCGTAATGCCCAGCTCCCGATTTAACGTCTTGAGCAGCTCCCGCATTTCAATAACGCCCATCGGGTCCAATCCATTGGTCGGCTCATCCAGAATCAGAAATTCCGGATCGCCTAGCAAGGCGATCGCCAAGCCTAGCCGCTGCTTCATGCCGAGCGAGAAATGTTTCGCTTTTTTCTTGCCGGTACCTTGCAGACCGACCTGCTTCAGCATTCGGGGCACGCAGTCTTGGCCGGGAATGCCGCGCAGAATCCGGTTCGCTTCCAGATTCTCGCCGGCCGTCATATGCGGGAACAAGGCAGGACTCTCGATGCTAGAGCCGATTCGTTTGCGCGCCTGGATTAACGCCTTCTCTTCGCTGGAGCCAAACAGCTCAATCGATCCCGCGGTCGGAAAGGCAAGTCCCGTCACCAGGCGGATCAAGGTGGATTTTCCCGCTCCGTTCTGCCCGATGAACCCGTAAATCGAGCCTCTGCGAATGGACAAATTCACGTTGTCCAGCGCTCTATGGCCCCTGAACGTTTTGGATAACTGATTGGTTCTTAATACATAATCCTGCAATTTCTTGGCCTCCTTCATGTGATAGACCAAGTATAGAAACCAAAACATAAGCAGGACTAAAGCTAAGCCTTAAGAATGTCTTAAGGCTTTAGCCGATAGCCCATGCCCCATACCGTCTCGATAAAATCGCTTCCCGGCGCAGCCTTTGACAGCTTGCTTCGCAAATTGCTCACATGAACATTGATGATATTGTCTTCGCCGTAGAATGGCTCCCGCCATACGCTTTCGTAAAGATTGGATTTCGTGAAAACTTTCTTCGGCGCCGACAAGAGCAACGAAAGAATCTCGAATTCACGTGCGGTAAGCGTCAGCTTAGCCCCTTCCGCCGTTACCGTCATAGCGTCTCGATCAAGGACAAGCCCCCTATGCCGAAGCATAGCAGGCATAGCCGGCTGCGCGATTCGCGCATACAGGCGAAGCTGAGAATCGATTCGCGCGGATACTTCCTCGACATCGAATGGTTTCGTAATGAAATCGTCCGCTCCCGCGCGCAAGGCAGACACCTTGGTCATGGGCTCGCTGCGGGCGGATATGATAATAACCGGCATATCGTCAATTCTGTCTATCCGATTGAGAAGCTCATCTCCCGTCATTCCCGGCAGCATCAGATCGAGCAGCAGCATGCTCCATTGACGCTGTTCCAGGTAGAGCAGCGCCTCCGTCCCGGAGTAGGCGGGCTGAGGAATATAACCGCTTTTCTTCATCATGCCGCACAGCAATCGACTGATGTCACTATCGTCCTCGGCTACGAGAATATGGATCGGATTGTTCATTCGTTCTCCTTTGCGTTCGAAGAAAAAACATATACAACGATATTACCATCCAGCTATCACGACTTCCAGAATATTGTTGCAAGGGAAAGGCAATAAGCAAGATATCGCTTACTAAGAAGCGCTGCGCCACTCCGGACAGCTTCATGCGCGAGCGCTCGCTAGCTCATCCAAGCCATCCACCAAATAATAAAACGCAACCTTGATCAGGTTGCGTTGGGGGTCTTGTTTAGTCGTCTAAACGGAAACATACCGAATCAAACCTAGAATCGCGAAGCCGAACAGAACCGTGCCCGTCCCAATCCCCGTGATCGCGCTGGTCGCAACCTGAAGCTTAGGCGCGATGAATATCGCAACGATCGATATGGCGACGAGAAGGGCAGCCAGTACGTAAAGGCTAGGATCGTCAAACACGCTAGCCAAACTTATAAAATGGATGCCGACGATAAACGCAATCCAAGGGGCGACATACTCTTTTTCTTTTTTTCTGATCAAGATAAAAGCGCCTATGCCTGCCAGAAGAAATTCGATATTCACGGTGAACACATACGACGTAAATGACGCGTTGTCGGATAAGACCGACGGTTCGTTCCAACTCTGAATACTTAAATATACGCCCAGCAAGCAGACGAGAAGCGCAATTCCGGAGGCGATCCCCATATAGAGGCGCCAGTTGGCTCTTGGCTTCTCCTGTGCCCAGCCGAACCAGCAAAAGCTGAACATGCCGAGGATCCGAGAAACCTGTTTATCAACAGCTTTTCGAGAAAATCAGCGCTCAAATTCTTAAAGGGGAGCTGGGAAGCTTCAAAAACGCAATGAGATGATTGTGGAGCAGATGACGATCGACATCTCCTATTACAAATCCTTTGGCCTTACCTTAGAAGAAGTGTATGAGCTCACGAAAGAAGTTTATGAATGACAAAAACCGTCACCGCCTATGCGGTGACGGTTTTTGGGCTATGGAGCTCGGAGCGTCGTACTTCGCACAATACTCGTCCTAATCCAGAAGCGGGCGAACCCACCGCATATAACAGATTAATCCGACGCCCAGCACGACCGCGGTGAATAGGAAAGGCATCTGATAGTCTGCGCCGGCCAAGATCCATCCCGCCGCAAAAGCGGTGATCGAGGAGCCTACGCTGCGGAATACGGAGCGCATCCCTGCGAAGAGGTTCCGCTCCTTTTCTTGGAGCGAGGACATCAGCTGACTGTCCACTAAATTGGAGAGCATCGTTACGGCACCTCCGCGTATGAGGAACAGGACCGTGAACAGCCATACCGGCATGAGCGAGAAGAGCGCGGCGAAGAGCGCGATGTTAAGCAGAAAAACGGAAATAATCGCGCGATGCGGCCCGAATCGCTCCATTATATAGGGCGTCAACAAGGAACTCGCGAAGAGGAAGATGCCGGCCACGGCGAGCAGCAGGGATACGTTGTCATCCGGCCAGTCTAACCGGAACTTGACGATAACGTTCAAGTAAGACCCCGTAATGGCAATCGCGCCTCCGAGTAAAGCCAGCAGCAGCGCGAACAGCCACATTTTCGCGCTGGGCAGCTTCTGCTTCCAATCCGACAACCGTTCTTGGGTTCGAATGGCTCTTGGTTCGTCCGCCGTCCGCGTGCCGCCGCACTCCGCAGGCAGGACGAGACCGCGGATAACGCCATGCAGGATGAACACCAGACCCGCCAGGAGCAGCGCCGTCCGATAGCCATCTCCATCCCCCGACCCGCTTGGCAAATATCCCGCGATTAACGTCCCGGCTCCGGTGAATGCCGTGAAGACGGCGAACATGAGCGAGAAGGCGCGAACCTCGTCCCTGCGCGACGCGCAATAATGGAACAGAAGCTGCACTTCCGTCGTCTCGACGAGCGTTAATCCGATCGAGACCAGCATTTGCGCCACGTAGAAATAAGCGATCGCTTCCGTGAACGCATACAGGATATTACCTGCCGCAATAAACAGAATGCCCGTCACGAGCAGTTTTTTGCGGCCGAATCGATTGGCTAGCAGGGACACGGGGATCGCTAACAAGCCCATGACGAGGATACCTGCCGATACCAACGCGCCTACCTGGTCTTCCTTCAACCCTTTGGCCAACAGGTGCAAATTAAGCACAAGCGAGTACAAGCCGATCCCAATCCCGTATAACGCTTCGGTGATGAGGAAGCGGCGCACCCCTCCGGGCAGACGCCATAATCCTCTTAAATAGTCGGACATCTCCTACTCCTCTCCTTGCGTGGAAAGGCTCGCTTCCCGTCTCATCTGATGACAGAGACGCTCCGGAGCGGCATCCTCGGAAAGGTAAGGCTTCATCAGCATCCGGAAACGGAATTCCTCCGACGTCACGGCGCAATCCGGCGCTTGCGCCGGCCCGCAGCTGTTGCTGCCAAGACCGTTCTGGCGGTAGTCCAAATTCAGCGTAATAAAGTCTCGGGGCACGAGATCGCTCGCATGCTTGGCCGCTTCCAGATCCGCATCCGTGTAACGACGGGCGCTGAACTCCAGCGTCGGCATGCCTGCGGCCAGAAGCCCGATCCCGCTGCCGTCCGTGACGGATACCCAGCGGACATCCGTTCGATTGCCGTTCTCTTGCGGATAAATATACGAAGTGAACAGTTCATCCACCGACTTGCGGTATACGCCGAAGCGTCCCGCTTCTTTGCTGTCGGCATAGTTCTCGCCCGGTCCGCGGCCGTACCATCGCACATCGTCCATCTCGGCCGGAAGCTCCAATTGGAGTCCGATCTTAGGCAGCATCGCAGGCGGCTTGCCTTCCGGCACGCCGTGAACGTCAATCGTGATTAAACCTGAGCTTGTAACGGTGTACGTCGTCTCGCATCGGAAGCCCCACTCAAATACCGGCGGCGCAATGCGAGAGGCCCATGTGATCCGGACGGTCCCTTCATCCACCCGCTCCCAGCGGCAGACATCGATACGTTCGGACAGCTTATCGAGATGCGCCTTGCGCCAATCCGGCAGCACATACATATCATTGTCGATCGGAGCCCGCCAGAAGTTAAGATGCGGCCCTCGGCGCAGCAGCTCTTGACCGTTGATCCGCAGCGAGCCGATCCCTGGCTGCCGGGCATCGAATGCCATGCGGAACAAATCGTTCTCCAGGACAAGCTGGCGTCCTTCTTCCCTGCAGGACAGACTCCGAACAGGCAGAATTACGGCCGCTGACTCGTCTTGGTCTCCATGCGCCGCCGCTTCAAGCGCAAGCTGCGCCCATGCCACCTCATGCCCCCGCTCGCCCCAATTACAATCCGCGGCCAGGGAGAAGCCGATGTTCAACCATCGCTCCGCCTCGTTCTCTGCCCCCGGAAGCCGTACATCCGACCGTACCGGGACGTCGAGCTCCGCGCTTTCGCCCGGGCCGATCGGAGGCAGCGTCAGGACGCCGCTCTGGACCGTGCGTCCGTCTGCCGTCACGCTCCAATCCGCATAGAGGTGATCCAGCGAGATGAAATCATACCGGTTCGTTACGCGGATACGATGCCCGTGTATAGATTCGATCCTGACCGGCTCGATAATTTTCTTATATTCAATAAGTCCCGGCGACGGCGTTCGATCCGGACGGATCAGGCCGTCGATGACGAAATTGCCGTTGTTCGGTTCATCGCCATAGTCGCCGCCGTACGCGTAATCGACCTTGCCGCCCGCCGTCTTTCGGCGAATGCCGTGGTCGATCCATTCCCAGACGAAGCCGCCCTGCAATCTGCGATACGCGTCGAAAGTGTCGAAGTACGGCTTGAGTCCTCCCGGACCGTTCCCCATCGCATGCGCGAATTCGCACAGAATGTGCGGCTTGGGATGATCGGCCAGCTGCCCGAAGCCTGTCATCTTCTCCACGGAAGAATACATCGTGCTGACCACGTCGCATACTTCCGATTCCCGGTCTTCTTCATAATGGATGAGCCTGGTGGGATCGGTCTGCTTGCACCATGCCGACATGGCCCTGAAGTTGCAGCCGAAGCCGGACTCGTTGCCCAGCGACCAGAACAGAATCGAGGGATGATTCTTGTCGCGCTCGACCATGCGGCGAACCCGGTCGACGTAGGCTTCCTGCCAGGCGGGATCGTCGCTTAACCGGGAGATGTTGCCCAGCAGCTCGAAGCCATGGGTTTCCAAATCCGTCTCTTCCATGACATATAAGCCGTATTCATCGCAAAGATCATAGAACCGCGGGTCGTTCGGATAATGCGCCGTCCGGACCGCATTGATGTTATGTTGCTTCATCATGACGACGTCTTGCATCATCGTGGACAGCGTCACGGCACGTCCCGTATCCGGGTGATGGTCATGACGATTGACGCCTTTGAGCAAAATCGCGCGGCCATTGACGAGGAATTGGCCGTCCTTCACTTCGATCTTGCGGAAGCCCACCCGCTGCGCCACCGTCTCCACGACGCGGCCATGTTGATCCGCTACGCTGATCGTCAGATGATACAAGGTCGGCGATTCCGCGCTCCACAGCGCGGGCTTCGTCACCGGTATCGCGAATACAACGGTCGCGCGATGGTCAGCATCCGAGACGATCCCGCTAACCGCCGAAGCGATAAGCTTGCCTTCCTGATCCAACAAATGCAGGCCGACTTCCCCTTGCGGATGCTCTCCGACCAGCTCTGCCTTCACCGCTAGCGTGGCATCGCAATAGCGCGCATCCAGTTCCGTCACGATCCGGTAGTCCGCGATACGGACCGACGACGGTTCCGAAATTAAATACACATCCCGAAAAATACCGCTCAGATACCACATATCCTGATCTTCCAAGTACGTGCCGTCCGACCATTGATATACCCGGACCGCCATTCGATTGATACCGGGTTTCACATACGGCGTTAAATCAAACTCCGACGTCAAGCGGCTTCCCTGGCTGTATCCGACGAAGGCGCCGTTCACCCACACATGGAACGCGCTGTCGACGCCGTCGAACTTGACCGCTACCGTCCGGCCATCCCAATGCGGCGGAAGCTCGAACTCCCGCACATAACTGCCTGTCGGATTATCATTCGGCACATGCGGCGGATCGACGGGGAACGGATAATAGAGGTCCGTATAATGCGGATGCCCGTACCCTTTCAGCTGCCAGTGGCTCGGCACTTGAATGTCATCCCAACTTGAAGAATCATAGCGTTCTTCAAAGAAATCCTCCGGCGCCCACTCCGGTCCTTGCGCGTAATGAAACTTCCAGACGCCATTCAACGATTTGAACCATGGGGAGCTTCCCCGGTCATAGCTCAGAGCGCCGGCGCGGTCGGAATAGGGGATGAAATAAGCCCGGCTCTTCACGCGGTTGCGCTCCAGCACCGCAAGATTATCCCAATCTCGTTCTACGCTCTCGTTTCTCATGATGACTTCTCCTCTCCTATCGCTTGCATTCTCTCTAACGAACTAACCTTTAATTCCGGTATTCGCGATCCCGCCGACAATGTACCGCTGCGCGAAGAAGAACACCGCGAGCGGCGGAATCGAGATCAAGCACGTAATCGCCATAATGGACTGCATATCGACGCCGAACATGCCCTTGAATTGCGACAATCCGAGCGTCAGCGTGTACTTCGATTGGTCATTGAGGAAAATAAGCGGTCCCAAGTAATCGTTCCAGCAGCTCATCACTTGAAACACGCCGACCAGGATGAGCGAAGGGCCCATCAGCGGGACGATGATGCGCGCCAGAATGCCGAACTTGCTCGCGCCGTCAATGGTCGCCGCTTCGTCCAGCTCGCGCGGCAGGGTCAGGATAAACTGTCTGAGCAGGAAGATGTAGTATGCCGACCCGAACCACGATGGCACGATAAGCGGTTTGAGCGTATTGATCCAGCCGAGATAGTTGAACTCCATATACTGCGGAATCATCGTCACTTCCCAAGGGATCATCATCGTCGCGAGCACGACGAGGAACAGCGCGTTACGTCCCTTGAATTCAAATCTGGCGAACCCGTACGCCACAAGGGTACAGGATACCAGCTGGCCAATGGTCGACAGCAGCGTGACGATGAGCGTGTTTTTCAGAAACAAGGTGAAGGGCTGGATCGTCCAAGCTTCCGCGAAGTTGCTGAATTGCCAGGTCGTCGGAATCCATTTGGGCGGGAACAGATACAGCTCCGACGGCGACTTGAGCGCCGTCGTCACCGCCCAGAACAACGGCGCGGCGAACAGCAGCGAGATGAAGATCAACAGCGCATACACAAGGAGTCTCTTCATGCCGATTTCACCTTCCCGCCGGACTTGGATTTCTTCTGCGGTTTGCGTTTCATTTCGCCTTCATAGAACACCCAAGCCTCGGATGACTTGAAGACGAGGAAGGTCAAGGCGAGCACGATCAGGAACATGAACCAGGCGTTGGCCGCGGAATAGCCCATCTTGTAATATTTGAATGCGTTCTCATACATGTACATCGCATAGAAGTACGTCGCTTTCATCGGACCGCCGCCCGTTAGCAGCAAGGCGAGCGTCAGCTGCTGGAAGGCCGCGATAATCGACGTAATCAGATTGAACAGAATCGTCGGGCTCAGCATCGGAATCGTCACGCTGAAGAACTGCCGGATCGCGCCCGCCCCGTCGATGGACGCCGATTCGTATAGATCCTTCGGGATCCCTTTCAGCCCCGCGAGGAAGACGAGCATCATCGAGCCCTGTCCCCATAGACTGGCGACAACCATCGCAACCAGCGACCACTTCGTATCGTTCAACCAATCCGGCCCCTGCACGCCTATGATCGACAGAAAATAGTTCAAGATACCGTAATCGCCGCTGTACACCCAAGACCAGATCATCG
Organism: Paenibacillus methanolicus; assembly: GCF_008124765.1. Classification (GTDB taxonomy): domain Bacteria; phylum Bacillota; class Bacilli; order Paenibacillales; family Paenibacillaceae; genus Paenibacillus_Z; species Paenibacillus_Z methanolicus. The sequence goes on from NZ_VNHS01000006.1 coordinate 452,507, forward strand.
CCAGCGCCACGCCGGAAATAACGGAGGGCAGATAGAACGCGGTGCGGAAAATCGCGCTGCCTCGCGTGCCCTGATTGAGCAGAATGGCAAGCCCCAGCGCAACGACGATGTTGAGCGGGACGAACAAGGCGGCGAACTTGAGCGTGACGCCGAACGACTTCCAGAACAACGGATCATCCGTAAACATCGACGCATAGTTGCCCAATCCGATGAAATGCACCTGTCCCACGATGGGCCAGTCAAAGAACGAGATGACGAGCGAGAACAACAACGGACCTAGCGTGAAAACGAGGAATCCGAAGATCCAAGGGAAAATGAAGAGGTAGGGGACAGCCCCGCCCCATCTGCGTCTTCTGCCAAGCGTGAAGCTGGCCGCGTTGTTCCCTGCTGTCTGCCGGTAGGTCTGAGCCATCTCCTAACCTTCTTTCTACGAACTGTAATTGTTATTTCAAGTAACGCTCGCTATCTTTCACCGCTTGGTTCAACGCGTCCTGCGCCTTACTGCCGTGCACGACCGCTTCGACCGCCGCGGACAGCTGCCGATTGATTTCGTTCCACTTCGCATTCAGCAGGAAAGCCGGCGTATTATCCGAGCGCTCCAGCATCGTGTAGTACGGCTTATACAGCGGATCCTGGTCCTTCTTCAGCTCGTTGACCACGCTTACGCGGACGGGCAGATCGGCTACTCGCATCTTGATCGCTTCATTGGACACGTAGTATTTGATAAATTCCCAAGCCAGCTCCTTCTGCTTCGAATCCTTGGCAATGGACAGCGCGGATTCGGCCACGACGCCTTTGACCGGCTTGCCTTGGAAAGCCGGCATCTCGACGGTGCCGACGTCGATGCCGGCTTGCTTGAACGATTCCAGCGGCCATATACCGCTTTCCCACATGGCGATTTTGCCGCCTTTGAAAATATCTTCGCCGCTCTGCTGGCCTTTGCCGCCGGTCAGAACCGCCGATCCGTCCTTCAGCATATCGCCGAACAATTGGATGGCGTCCGCCGTTTCCTTGCTGTTCATGAAGCCGTCGATCGTCTTGCCGTCTGCGGAGATATACGAGCCGCCGTTGCTCCATACGAAACCTTGCAGGTCATACGTGTCGTTCTCGGCGCGAACGCCGAAGCCGTACTGTTTCTTGGAAGGATCCGTCAACTTCTTGGCGGCATTCCGGAAGTCATCCCATGTCCATCCGTCCTTCGGATAAGGCACATTCGCCGCATCGAACAGCTTCTTGTTGTAATAGACGACGCGCGTCGTGAAGCCGGCCGGGATGCCGTACAGATTGCCGTCGATGGTCGCGTAGTTGAACAGCCCGCTGTAGAAATCGTCCTTGTTCAGTTCCTGATCGCCGTCCGCGTAGCTATTCAGCGGCTCCAGCGACCGGTGATAAGTCGGGAAGTCCCACATGTACATGACATCCGGCGGATTCGTCGCGCCGAAGCCGGCAGCCATCTTCTGGTCAAATCCGTCCGCATAAGCTTCTACCTGGACCTTCGTGCCCGGATGAGCGGCCTCGAACTTCTTCGCGATATCCTGCTCGATCTTGAGCGCGTCTCCCGTGTCCCACGTAGCGAAACGAAGCGTCTTCGTTTCCGCGGAACGATTGCCGCCCGAAGGTTGCCCTACATTACCGTTCGCGCCTTCATTATTGCCGCTGCACGCCGTAAGCGCAGACATCGCCATTACCGTTGTCAGAAGGATAAACGTGCTTTTCTTTTTCATCTCTGGCAGCTCCCCTATCAGTGAGATACATAATAATTGAACCGCTTTCATCATAACGAAAATGAAAGCGGTTCAAAACGGATAGCTATTTGGAGTATTGTGCGTATTTGTTCGATTCACGCATCGGGGTGGTCTTCTGTTAGAGGCGCGTCGTCTTTTTGTCGGGCGCGGTAGCTGCTCGGCGTGATCCCCGTGCAGCGCTTGAACCATTTGCTGAAATATTTGCTGTCGCCAAGCCCAGTCCGTTCGGCAATCTCTTGCATGGTCAGATTCGTATCCTTCAATAACCCATAAGACAGTTTGAGCTTCCGTTTATATTGGAACGCGACGAAGCTGTCTCCCACCGCTTTCTTGAACAGAATCGAGAAATGGCTTCGGCTAAGGCCCACCTGCCTGGCGACGTCGCTCACGGACCATTCCGCGGCCGGGTTGTCGTGGAGCAGTTTGACGGCGCGCCAAATCGCCTCCGGCCAATCCGTCGCGGATACGTTGTACGCTCTCTCCAACTCGGCTTCCTTATGCAGCGAAACCCAAGCTTCAAGCCATTGTTCCGTATTCGGAAGCGGTCCTCTTCTGGCCCATTGCAGCTTTGCCGCTTCGCTTTTCTTCTCGACCAGCAGACTATCCATCGCGCTCGTATGCGATTCCGGTACTATACAGTAGCAGCGCTCGTCCCCGTAAGGAATAACCGCTCCCGTGCCCAGTTGATGGGCATCATCGCTGCCTGGCTTCACAAGTTCCGGCCAAGACATGTCGCAGCCCGCGGTCTTGACCAGATACAGACAGACCGGCGCTCCCTGGAAGGACCAGGCGTCGCGCGCCAGCTTCTCTAATTCGCCTCTGAATTTATCGTGATGGCCGTTCAGCCAAGCGTACAGCAGCGTGCTGATCCGCTCTCCTGAATCGTCCGCATCGTCCACGGGAGCGGGCGGCTCCGACGCCGCCATGAGCTCGCTTCGAAACTTCTCCAGCATCTCCTCCAGCTCTTCATCCTCGAAGGCGGTTTTGAGCAAGTAGCCGGAGGCGCCCAATTTGATGCCTTGCTGCGCATAGTCGAAATCCCGGTGGCAGCTAAGCAGAATGATTTTCGTCGCGGGCGCGGTCTCTTTCACTTTCCGCGACAATTCAATGCCATCCATCTCCGGCATGACGATATCCGTTATGACGACCTGAGGCCGATGCTCCAGGAAGGCGTCCCACGCCTTGCGGCCGTTGGGCGCGTCCGCGACCACTTCCATGCCGTATTTCGCCCAAGGGATGGTCGAACGGAGTCCTTTGCGGACGATGCTCTCGTCATCTGCGATTAATACCTTGATCGTCTTCGTTGTTGTCATGCGGATTCTCCTCCCTCTTGGGCCATTCGATTAGAATCGTCGTCCCTTCCCCTTGAACCGATTGGACGCTTAATCCATACTGCTGGCCAAAATGCAGCTTGAATTTTTGATCCGCGTTTTGCACGCCGAGTCCTCCCCTTCCCTTAGACTTTGACAGATCGGGCAGAAGCAGGCGCTCTAATTTATGTGCCGGAATGCCCGCCCCGTTATCGGATAGCGTCAGCAGCAGATGATTGCCCGCCTCGCGAATCGTTAATCGAATCTCGCCTTCGCCATCCTCGAATCCGTGGAAGAAAATATTTTCGAATAGCGGCTGCAGCGTCATGCGAGGAATCAGATAGCGCTTCAACTGCTCTTCGCATTCGAGTTTATACATGAACGTGTCGCCATGGCGGATCTCTTGAATCTTCAAAAAATGCTCGATGATGCGCAGCTCGCGTCCGATCGGGATCAGCTCCTGCGAGATGTCCAAATTCCCCTCGAGCAGCACCGTCAGATGGTACAGCATGCGGCGGATATCCTCCGCGCCGGCGAGCTTGGCCTTCCACTGAATCGAATTCAACGTATTGAACAACAAATGGGGATTAATCTGGTAATGGAACGCCTTGAGCTCCGCTTCCTTCTTCAGCCGCTCGCTCCGCTCGATCTCGCCGATCAACGTCTGCACGCCGCCCACCATATTGTTGAAGCTGATATCCAGGCTGCCCAGCTCGTCCTTCGCTTCAACCGGCGTCCGCGTATGCAGTTTGCCGAAGCTCACCTTCTGCATCGCCTCCTTGAGCCGGCGAATCCGAGCCGTGAACCGGTTCGCGAACAAGTAGGCTAGGCCTAAGGCGAGTAGACTGGAGATCAAAGCCACAAGCATCGTATTCGATCTTATTATGCCGGATGAACGATAGAACGAGACGGCAGGCAATCTGGCCTCGATGCTCCACCCGTTCAACGCGATCGTCCGGTTCCAGACGATATCGCTGCTTTGCGGCGCGAAGGCCTCCGTCGTTTCGTAGATGACTCGGCTCTTGGGATCGCGTATACGGAGGTGCGCTTTCGTATCCTGCTCGAACAGCCGGAACATATGAAGCAGCTCCTCGGCGTTCTCTTCGATCAGAATTTTGCTGCCCCGCAGCGCGCCGTACGGGTTATTAATCGGGACCGCCAAACCGAGCACGGGAATGCCGGTATCCGCGACAATCCGCATGCCGTGATTCTGGGGATAGAACCCCAGCCAATAGTTGCCCGCGAGCGATTGCGACATCGCCTGCCATGCAGGGATTCGGTCCAGCTTGGAAACATCGAGATCGTTCTCTCCGTAATAATAACCGGTGCGCGTAATAATGTAGATGTCGATCGTCCGATCATTCTTAAGCGCTTTCAAGAACGATTCCAAATCATTCTTATCCATGATATCTTCATAGGTCGTGGGCGCCCGTTCCCCGAGATCCGCCCGCGCAGGATCAAGCAAATAAGCGTAGATCGTCTCCGTCGTCTGATTCATCCGATTCAAATACGCGCTCGTCTGCTGCTCCAATTGCGCGACGGCGTTCTCGCCGTATTTGCCAAACTGGGAGTTAATGACTTTCGCGGATTGGTAATAGGACAAGGCGCCAAGGGATAATAGCGGAATAAGCGTCACAAGGAGAAAACAGAAGAGCATCTTCGTGCGGATGCTCCGGTAAGAGCCTGATAGAAGGCGGTTATGCAGCAGCTTGCGTAAATGTCCCATCTTTGGTTGCCCCTCCATGCTCGACAAAATCATAAGCATTGTAGCATGTGCCGCTTCGGACGAACAATATCGCCTCTGTCACGGGCCGATCTCCTAAACGTCAAAAGCACTTCCTCTCCGCCGGTTGAAAGCGTCGTGGAAGTGCGTCCGTCCATTAAGTTGCATACTCGTGCCCTAAAATAAGGAACACGCTCGACGTCCAAGTGAAGGCGCGATCCCGCAGCCCCTGCCCGGTAACCGCATCGAAATTCTCGGCCATCCCGCTCCGGTCCAGCATGGCGCAGAACCGGCGAGAGACCTCCTCCGCCAGCTCGCGATCTCCCGCCGCGGCAGCTCCTTCAACGAGGATCATGGTCGAAGGCGCCCAGATCGGTCCCCGCCAATAGCCATCCGAATGGTAGAACGGACTGCTCAGACTCTCCGTCGCCCAGCCGTTAGCCGTCAAGAACCGATTCTCGTCCCTTAGCCCTTGCAGCAGCGCGGCGCGGATAGGCTTAGGCAGACGTTGGCCCAATATAATCGGGACGAACAAGAGCAAGCTGTCGCCTTCGGAGACCTCGTGCGAACCGGATCGGCAGGCGATGAATCGGCCATTCTGCCAGAAATGACTAATCATCTTCTCCAGTGTGTCCTCGGCAAGGTGACGCCATTCGAGAGCTTCATCCCGCAGTCCAAGGCGGCCCGCGATCTCGGCCAACACCTCGGCTTGAATGATGAGAAAGGCCGCCAGATCCGGGCTCTCGACCGGGATGCCGTTGTTGAACGCCGTGCTGTTATCCCACCCGGAGTCGTTGCCGTGATTATACTGCGGGATGCCGTCTCCGTCGGAATCGCGATAGCGGAACCACCACATGGTCCATTTAGACAGCGGCTCATACACTTCGATCAGCTGCGCCAATTGGATAAAGTCCGTTCGCGCCATCATCCACGCCAGCGTCCATCCGTGGATCGGCGGTTTGTTGCAATTCCACAGCTCGTATTTATCGTTGACGAAATCCGGGATGAGCCCGCTCTCATCCTGCCGGTCGAAGAAAATCATGAACTGATCCCAGGCCAGCTTCGGATCGTGGCGAACGAGCGCCATCGCATTGAAGCAATGATCCCAGCTCCAAATATTCGTCATCCAGTTCTTCGACATATACATGGCCGGACGCGTGAGACACCCCTCGGCCGGAACGAGACACGACCACGTAATGTAGGCCGCAAGCTCCCGGCTATCCTCACATTGCCGTGGCAAGGTTAAGCTGCGATTCAGCCACTGGCTGAATTCGTCCCGCGCTTGCTTCACGATATCGTCGAACGGCTCCCACTCCGTCCGCTGTACCCATACGGTCCGGAATTCCTCCACCGCGAATTCGGCTTGGCCGGATTCGCTGTCAGGCAAGAAATCCGCGATGACGTACGAGCTTTTGATTTTGTCCCATGGCACTTCCATCCGCAGCTCGCCGACAAGCGCCGTCAGCATGAATCTGCATTCATGGGTGAAGCTGTTCACTTCCCAGCTTCGCGGCGCGGCTTGGAAGGCGTAGTCATACGCAGCCGTGCGGAAGGTCAAGCGAATGCCGCAGCCCTTCGTCCGCACGCGGAACGTCCGGCTGTCGGAGATGCAGATCTCGGCCGCTTGGCCGTTGGCCGCTTCCAGTCGGATCTGTTCAGGAGTAGCGATCGACTGGAACGGTACAGATTGGCCGTTATTATCTAGCATCTCGACGCGGAACGCCTCGCCGAATTTATCGTCGCCGCCGCGAACGGTGCGCATATAGAGGCCTTGTCGTCTATCCGGCGCTTCTGGCAGAATGGAGACCGCCAGGAACGATTCTCTTCGGCTGAAAGGTACGATCGTTAAATCAAAGTTCATCGCTAGATTCTCCCCTTGAACGAGTATGCGCTTTCAGTGTAACGAAAAGAGCAGTCGGGAGGAACGGACGGTTGTTTTTGAAGGGGAGGGGGATTGTTTCACGCGCGAGATTGGTTGAGGCGGAGGTGGAGTTTTGTTCGGGGAAAGGAGGGATTTTGTTTGATTAGGGAGGCGGGATATCTGAGGGGAGATCCAGACAGCCCACCGTCGCTTTTTCCAATTCTAGAGATCGACGTGCCAATTCGGCTGGTCGACCGGGGTGCGTTTCGGGCTAATGGCGCTTAAGTCCAGGGAAGCGAGCGAGATTTTGAACAGCGTAGGATTGAAAGCGGACCAGAAATAATAGTCGCGTCTCCGATGATCCCGAATAACGGCCCACTGCGTATGATCGCCGTCGCCTCCCGGCGCGGCGGGCAGTATCGTCCCGTACGGCACGGCTAAGCTGCGGATCAATTGATTGGCCAGGCCGACGCCATGCTGCTCGTTGGAAGGTCCGTACCCGCTCTGCTGCAAAGCAGTGGCCCGAACGAAGCGCGAAGGCGGAGTCGGATCGCCCGGAAGGCCAAGCTGGCCGCTTCCGTTCAGCTCCTGCCCCCACCAGATGCGCGGACTGTTCACGAGCGAGATATTCTCGTAGTTGCTCAAATTAATCAACTGCCAATCATACGAGGGCGCGTTCGTCAGCACGCCGTTGCCGCACGTATAAAGCTGCATCGATTGCCCCATGAATTCGACGATGAGCGAACGGCCGGCCGCGTCGCTGACGATGTAATGCAGCGGCGGCTTGCTGTAGCCCGGAGCCACTCTGCGGATGTCGAGCACCGTCACCTGCGCCAGCGCCTCCTTGACTTCGTCCACGGTCCCGAAACAGCCGAGTATCCATTCGACTAGCTCGATCGAGTAAATCGTCGGGCGGCCGCCGGCCTGGTCCGGCGTCGGATACGACGATCCGGGCAGCCATAACGCCGCAGCTGATAAGCCCGCTTCGTTGAGGCCGTCGATATAGGAGGCGGCGGGCAGTCCCGCGATCTCCAGCGCCATGCCGGCATACCCATACGTGCTGCGCCAACTCAAGGCGCCGGGGGCGGCGATCCGAGGGAAAGACTGCCCCCGCGGCATGATCGTCGCATAGGTCGGGATCTTCTGTCCGAAATCGAGCGTGCGCGCGGATATGACCGGATGTCCGGGCGTATCGGTGCGCAGCATAAGATTCGTGCACATAGGCAAGCCCCTTTCTTGTCATCATCAACCTAGGCGGTGCGGCAACATTCCAGGCAAAATCAATTCATTATATGGATTAGAAGACGTGTTATGTATGGCCGTCAGCACGCCGATGGGCATTTCTTCGTCCTATGACTAAAAAACGCAACCGTTGTTCCGGTTGCGTAGGATCGTTGTTTTTTGGAGAAGGTAAATGGCATTATTTAACCCCTTCTAGGAAGGACCCAACAACGCTCATAATCTCTTCTAACGTATAGGCATTCGAGGATTCATTGGCCAGCCAAAGGGCCGTTTCGTTGAGACCGCCCGAAACAAAATGGGTCAAAGGATCAAGAGGCGCCATCCGGAAGTACCCCTGGCTTTGCATCATTGCAAGCTGTTCCCTCAATAATCGCATCGAATGGTTTTTGTCCATTTCTCTCCAAACATCCCAGCCTAGAATCGCCGGCCCATCAATCAGCAGTATCCGTCTGTTTCGCTCTTCGACGGCAGCCATAATAAATGCGCGGCAACCGAAGTAAAGCTGCTGCCACAAGTCATTCGTAGTCGCTGCCTCTTGTTCAACCTTCAAGGCTACGTCTCGCTGAACTTCTTCCAGTACGATTCGAAACAGTTCTTTCTTGTTGCGGAAATGGTGATACACCGCTCCCCGCGTCAGCTCCGCTTCTTGAACAATCTTTTCCAATGCCGTATTCGCGTAGCCATGATCGGTAAAATGCGTTCTGGCAATTTCGATCAACTTTTGAATCGTTTCTGCCGTTTCGGCCTTGCTTTTCCTCATGATCAACCCATTCTCCGTTCGTAACACGATGTTCGGGCCGTACTTCCGACTCCTATCGGGATCGTCGGTTCCTTATTTCCAAATCTCATTGATATATTGACGATCGTATTCGCTTGTCGGCGGTATGACGGTTATGACATCGATCAAGACCCCGTTGGGGTCGGAAGTCATAAAATGCCGCTGCCCAAAATCCTCGGTCCGGATTTCGAGTTCGAGGGGAAGGTCGGCGTCCCGAATAAGACGGTCATATTCCGCGTCCACGTCGTCTACTTCAAAGTTAAGGATTAACCCTTTTGTTTGCGTCCTATACGCTTGGGGGACGGTCGGATGAGAAGCGTCGAGTATAGCCAACTCGAACGGAATGTCATTGCCGGATATTTTCAAGCTCACATACCAGTCTGCCTCGAAAACCTTCTCAAATCCGAAGCGCTCGATATAAAATCCAGCTGTAGCCATGACTTGATCCGTTAATACGACGGGATAAAAACTGGATACTTTCAACTAAATAACCACCTCTCGGTTATGATACATCTAAATTAACATACATACAGTGTGTATGTAAATAACGAGTTGTTTTCGGTTTCCGGACGGCATCCATGGTTTGAGGCCTACTTACTAATAAAAAGAACAGACCGCCCGTCGGCAGCCTGCTCCCTGATCTTACAACTATTAAGTTGCATTCCGTTTGTATGCACGCACCGCAAATAGATAGGCGACAATCATGATCCCTAAGCACCACGCTAAAGCCACCCAGATATCATGGCCTACCGGTTGATTTGACAATAGTGCTCGGATGGTCTCTACGATAGACGTCACGGGCTGGTTTTCGGCAAAGGCGCGTACGACTGACGGCATCGTGTCGGTCGGTACAAAGGCAGAACTGATGAATGGCAGGAAGATTAACGGATAAGAAAAGGCGCTAGCTCCTTCCATCGTTTTTCCGGTTAGTCCGGCAATGGCCGCGATCCAAGTCAAAGCCAGCGTAAACAGCACGAGAATGCCTGCGACGGCAAGCCAAGACAGTACCCCCGCCGACGAGCGAAAGCCCATCAGGAGCGCTACGAGAATGATGACGACAACAGAAATGACGTTGGATACCACCGAGGTCAGCACATGCCCCCACAACACGGAGGAACGCGCAATCGGCATGGTATGGAACCGTTCAATGATGCCCCGCTGCTTATCCATAAACAGGCGGTAAGCCACGTAGGCAACTCCACTCGCAATCGCCATAAGCAATATGCCGGGCAATAGATAGTTCACATAGTTACCCGTACCGATTTCGATTGCGCCGCCAAACACATAGACAAATAACAGCATCATTGCAATGGGGGTGATACAGACCGTGAAGATGGTGTCCATGCTGCGGAAAATATGGCGCATGGAACGTCCAAGCATGACGCTCATGTCACTGAAAAAATGGTTTTTCGCCTCCATTTACATGGCCTCCTTTTTACCGATGATGGCGAGGAATATTTCCTCCAATGTCGGCTGTTTTTCAACATACTCCACCTTTGTCTTCGGGAACAGCTTTTTCAGTTCGGCGAGCGTGCCGCTGGCGATAATTTTGCCCTCATGAAGAATGGATATTCGGTCGGCAAGCTGTTCAGCTTCCTCTAAATACTGCGTGGTCAGGAATACCGTCGTGCCGCCATCGGCAAGCTCCTTTACAATCTTCCACACCTCGATACGTGCCTCGGGGTCAAGCCCAGTGGTTGGTTCGTCGAGGAAAATGATCTGCGGTTTTCCCACCAAGCTCAGCGCGATGTCGAGCCTGCGGCGCATACCACCCGAATAAGTAGATGCTTTTCGGTCCGCGGCATCTGTCAAACCGAAGCGTTTCAGCATATCGTCCGCAACCTGCCTCGGATTTTTAAGGTGCCGCAGCTTGGCGATTAAAATCAGATTCTCCCGCCCGGTCAAAATCTCGTCAACCGCGGCAAATTGTCCGGTCAGACTGATGGACTGCCTAACCTGGTCTGGCTTTGACGTAATATCGAATCCATTAACAGTGACGGTTCCGCTGTCCGATTGGAGCAGTGTACTGAGAATTTTGACAACCGTTGTCTTACCGGCCCCGTTGGAGCCAAGCAGGGCAAAAATGCTGCCCTTTTCCACCTCGAGATCGACGCCCTTTAGAACATGAAGTTTCTTGTAGGACTTTTGCAGACCTTTTACTTCAATCGCTTTTCCCATCCCATATCCCCTCCATTATTTTATATCCGCGGCCTATTTCATTTCTTGTTACTTTTGTGATCAATAGATTGTTGATAAATGTCAGCATAAGTTTTTGAATCTTGGATTAGCTCATCGCAGAAAGCCGCTACGTCTCTGCCCGTCACTTCGAGCACGCCTTTCCCCATGGCCGCACCCTCTTCAAAAAGATCGACAATCCCCGAGAGCAACCCCGTCCCCTCGGTCAGCTCCACAGGGCCAACCTTAAAGAAATATTTTTGCATCTCTTTATAAACGATCTGATAATCTTGCGGGAGCGCTTTGACACGCGCCACGTGTACTCGCCACTCTTTTTTGCCTTCGATGATATCTCGTATTTTCATCTAACTACCCTCCTATTTTTTACCTAATTTTTTGGCGATATTATGGTTAAGTTGCTCTCGCCACTTATCTCGAAAAGACTTTGCCCCTTCTTCGCCGGCCAGCGCGGAACAGAAGCCTTTGAGATCGTCACCCAAAACCTCACGGACACGCTGACCATCCGCCGCCGTTTCTTCGAGCAGGCCAAGCACGCCGTCAAGGATGGGCATGAGGTTGCGACCGGTGAAATCGGAGTGTATCCAAAGATTGGCATTAATCTCTTTCCATGCCGCTTGATAATCAGCCGGCAGCTTTTGGGCTCGCGATTCAAAAGCTTTCATTTCCTTCGTCATGTCGTTGCCGGTAATTTTATCCCAAAAATTCATGATTTGATCTCCTTTAACTCGTTCATTTTGGATGATACGAACTCCCATTTTTCCCAGAATCTCTTCAGCTCCTCACGCCCCGCGTTGTTGAGCGCGAAAAACTTTCGCGGCGGCCCCATGTCCGAGGGCTTTTTCGTTACTTCCACCAACTTGCTTTTTTCAAGACGAATCAGGATGGTGTAGACCGTTCCCTCCACAACATCAGTGAAGCCGAGAGCATTCAGCCGCCGCGTAATTTCGTAGCCGTAGGTTTCGTTGCGGCTAATAATCTCAAGGACGCAGCCCTCAAGCACGCCTTTGAGCATTTCCGTTAAATTTTCCAACACAATCACCTTCGCTATTCTGTAGGACTGGTATGCAGTGTTACTTACTACAGCTATAAAGTAACACGTAGTAGTTGCATTGTCAATAACGTTTGCTCTGACACGGATTGTACAATTTCAACTATCCTGTCCATAAGTTAAGAAAACGGCAGCCGCTCGGCTGCCGTAGCGGGTTATTTAGTTGAACGAGGTGAGAGCGGTTTCACTTGTTTTCTTCTATTAACAGATTATTCGGCTAATAAAGACATGGTTGAGTCCGATGACATGCCTTGCGTTATTCCGGTGTTACGAAACGATAACCAATCCCAGATTCCGTCACAATCAACTTCGGACGAGTCGGGTCCTCCTCAAGTTTCTTCCTTAAATGACTATTATACACCCTTAGATAATGACTTTCGGATTCGCTGTGGTGTCCGCCCCAGACCTGCTGAAGCAGTTGCCGCTGCGTGATGACCTTGTCCGCATTCGTCGCTAATATCTTGAGCAGGTCGTATTCCGTAGGCGTCAACTTGACCCGCTCGCCTCCAAGTATAACGCTCCTTTGCGATAAGTCGATGACAAGATCGTTAAACTTCAAGATAGGCTCGTGAACCGTATTAGCTGCAGTGGACCTGGTCCTGGACACAGCACCAGTCAGAGGCGTACTACCCGATCTTATCCGGATCACCGATGGTGATCCCCGCCGTGTCCTAACCATCAGCGACTTCGCCGCAGCCGCCAAACTCGGCGTCCGCACCAGCTCCGGGGAAGGCCAGACCATACACTATAACGTCTCGGCGAGTTCGCCCAGTACGTCGCAGATGGCAAGTTCACCATCACAGTCGCCCAGACCTTCGCCCTCGAGGACTGACGTAGAGCACTCGACCTAGCACTTTATTTTTTGCCGTCATTTATGATACGGTTCACCGTAACAGGGCAAATGGCGAATAAGGCACTCGCGTCCGAGTTCCTTAATTCGCTGTCTCTATTTTGTTAACGCATAACTTCAACTACGAATCCCCCAGGTACTTTTACTTAGAACGTATCTCCAGTACACTTTTCTTTATAGCCATTCATCGCTTTTTCACAGGAACCCAGATTTCATAGGCGGAGAGATCCGTTGGATCATTCAAATCACGGACAAATTCGATCGACTCAGCAAGTTCATAACCAGACGAAGGCAGCCATTCCGCATATATCCGCTCCCATGTCTTCAGCATCGTATCGGGCTGTGGGCCCGAAGTTTTGAAAACACTCCATGTCGCTGCCGGAATCTCAAACGTCGTAAACTCTTGTGAATCATCCTTCGTTGTTGCGACCGAAATATAATAATCTCGGCTGTTCGCAGTAATATTCGCATTTACATGCAGAATCCCTTGGAAATCCGTATTTGAGAACTGCTCCAACTTCTTAAGAAGGTCATCATTCTCAAGCTCGTTCCAGATTTCCGGGTGAAAATTGCCGCCCGTTGTGTCCACTGTCTCCTTAATCCCAACAATGTTGAATGCTTCTTTTTCCACGAAGTAAAAATTCATCTCTGCACCGCCTTTGATTGTTAGTTGGAAGGTCATTGGCGGATACGCTTTTAACAGACTGCCGTTTTCCTTGACCAACGATGGCGCAACTCCGTGCATATGTTGAAAAGCTCTCGAAAAAGAATCCGGCGAGTTATAGCCGTATTTCAAGGCTACATCAATTACTTTGGCCGTACCGGACTGCAGTTCCATCGCCGCCAAAGTTAGACGCCTGTTCCGAATATACTCCGATAGACCAACTCCAGATAAGAATGAAAACATTCGATTGAATTGATGTTCAGAACAACTTGCAATTCTGGCCACTTGCCCAAAGTCGATTTCATCGTCGAGATTGGCCTCAATATAGGCTAATGCCCTGTTCATGTTCTGAATCGAATCCACTTCAATGACCTCCCTTCTATCTCATTTTAGCAAGCAGAGAATTTAAAAAACCGACAATCTCTGAACTGATATTGCGGGGGAGATTTCGCAGTTACTTATGTTACGTTTCACCGGAATTAATGACGAACGGCCGCCGATCTGTGGCCGGCTGCCGCTGTTGATTGTTGCGCCAACGTTTTCCGGTAGCCATCCATGCCCCTCTCGGGGCACCACAGAGTAATGAAAATTTTGATGCGGCGCTTTAGCTTTATACTATTCTTACGGCTGGTGAGGAAGGTCGTTAAGCTATGGTGTTGCGAACCCATCCGTTAGTCTGACTACGACGATCACGGTGCACCACGGTATGTCGCTCCTTTTTGGAAGCACGCGGGGTAGAGTAATCCTTTTCTGGTTGTTGCACCAGTCCTCAATTTCAATTGCCGTAGGAAGGTGGATGTTATGGATGTCCTGATCGAGCGCGCTTGCGGTTTGGATGTTCACAAGAAGTCCATCACGGCTTGCGTCATAACTTCTGAAGGAAAGGAAATTAAAACGTTTCGTACGCACACGGTTTTTCTGCTCGGCTTGATCGACTGGATCAAGCAGCATCGCTGTACGCATGTGGCTATGGAGAGTACCGGTGTGTACTGGAAACCAATCGTCAACCTGCTTGAAGCTGAGGAGATTCAGTTCTCGTCGTCAACGCATAGCACATTAAAGCCGTTCCCGGCAGAAAAACGAATGTGAAAGATGCCGAGTGGATCTGTAATCTTCTGCGTCACGGATTGCTCAAGCCCAGCTATATTCCGGACTGTAACCAACGCGAACTTCGCGAATTAGTTCGTTACCGTCGAAGCTTGATTCAAGAGCGGTCTCGTGAACACAACCGAGTGCAAAAGGTCTTGGAAGGCGCTAACATTAAGCTCGCTGCTGTTGTCTCCGACATTATGGGCGTAAGCAGCCGCGATATGATGAGTGCCATGATAGAGGGGGAAGAAGATCCCGAAAAGCTGGCTGCCTTCGCACGGCGAACACTCAAGAAAAAGAAAGAAGAGCTGGAATTGGCCTTGCGTGGTAACATGAGCCCCCACCAACGGATTATGTTGAAAACCATGCTTACACACGTCGATTTTCTGAATGAACAAATTCTCGAATTGGATACGGAGGTCCAAACGGCTCGCCCCTTTTCAGGAAGACATTGAGCGGTTAGATACCATTCCGGGAATTGGTCGGCGTACTGCGGAACAAATCTTAGCCGAGGTTGGAACCGACGTCGGTTCAGGATTCCCTGCTGCCGCTCATCTCTGTTCATGGGCAGGACTAGTGCCCGGGCAGAATGAAAATGCCGAAAAACGAAAGTCCTCGAAAACTCGCAAAGGCAACAAATATCTCCGAGCGGCACTGATTGAAGTTGCCTACTCCGTATGCAGATCCGACAACTACCTGGGGGCCCAGTACCGACGCATTGCCTCCCGAAAAGGCCGACACCGAGCAGCCGTAGCGGTCGCCCATTCCATCATGATCATTGCTTACCACCTTCTCACACGCAAAGAGGACTACAAGGACTTAGGCAGCCATTACTTGAGCAGCGACAGCAGGACGCGATCGTGAGACAAGCCGTACGAAGGCTGGAGAATCTTGGATTTCAGGTTGCGATTTCTACCTCGGAGGCCTCTTAACTTTCTAAACTCTCATAGATCATAAGAAGCACAGTTTTTTTAAAGCCATTAAAGCTGGGCTTAGTTTCGTGCTGCCATTTTCGGGTGTGTGCTAAGAGTAATTTTCGGGGTAGCTTAATCCAACCCTTCAAGATCCTTTTTCGAAAAGACTCTATAGCCCTCTGTAAGGCTCATAAATATATAAATGATGAATTCCTTACAAACATCCTCCTTCGCTGAGAAACACCTCAGAAAGGCTTACAGACAGTACGTAAAATCGTCAAAAAGAAAAAGGTTGCTCTGCTTTGAGCAACCTTAGTTTAGTTACATATTCTATTTTGCAGTTACAAACTTCTTTTATCAGTTACATTCTTTATTTTTCAGTTACAAACAATATTTAACGCATTCACCTATCCCTTCGATACGAACGTATGATCTTATTATATAGCGAATGTACGTTCGCTATGCAAGAGGAATATTCGACTGCATGTCTTTTCTCATTTTCGGATCTAATGTAGCATTAAGGTTAGGGAACAAACTCCAAGTGAGGACGGCAAGGGAGCACATACCGAGTTTTGACATAGTCGAGGGAATTTTTACGTGGAGCAATAGCCGAGCTGTAATGTTTCTAAGTTAAAAAATTGAAGGGCACCGCAGGAGTCCACTACTCAAAAAGATGCCCTAAAAAGGATCATGTTTTTCTTCGTCCCCAATCCGTCCCCAATTGCCTAAATTCACGTTTTTCCGCTTATGAAGTTGATGAAGAGAAAAATAAAAAAACCCTTGATTATCAAGGGTTTGCGGGTTCTAAGTTATGGTGGAGCCTAGGGGGATCGAACCCCTGACCTCATCGCTGCCAGCGATGCGCTCTCCCAGCTGAGCTAAGGCCCCGTGTATGTCTTACAGACAAGTAAGATCATACCACGTGAGCTCAGCGGTGTCAATCTTTTTTGCCGCCGCTGAGCGGGTGGTTCGATAATAAATTGTTGAGCTCTTTCATGAACATGTCGATGTCTTTGAATTGGCGGTACACGGAGGCGAAGCGAACGTAGGCCACTTCATCGACCGGATATAACTCGCCCATCACGATCTCGCCGATCCGCTGACTGTCGACTTCGGTGGAGGCGGTATTGCGCAACTCTTTCTCGACTTGGGATACAATAACTTCGAGTCGTTCGACCGAGACCGGCCGCTTCTCGCATGCCCGAATGAGACCGCGCAGCACTTTGTCGCGCGAGAACTCCTCGCGACTGCCATCTTTCTTAATGACGATCAGCGGCGTTTCTTCCACCATCTCGAAGGTGGTGAATCGGCGGCTGCACTTCTCGCATTCCCTTCTGCGGCGAATCGATTTATTCTCGTTCGCGGGCCGGGAATCCAGTACTTTGGTGCCTGCGTAATCGCAATACGGACATTTCATCTCGCCCTTACCTCCAGTTATGTAAGCCGCTTCAGCCGGCGCGATCGCCCACCCGAACTTGCGTGAAACGCTTACGGAAACATTTGCTAATCAATTCGTTGTAATGAAAACCGTCAAGACGAAACATAATACTGTTACCAACCGCAAGGAGGTGAACGACAATGAGCCAAAATCGCAGCAGCAATCAACTGGTTGTACCACAAGCGAATGCAGCCCTCGACCAAATGAAATACGAGGTTGCTCAAGAGCTGGGTATCTCCATCCCACAAGACGGTTACTACGGTAACATGGCTACGCGTGACGCAGGTTCCCTTGGGGGCTACATCACTCGTAAGCTGGTCCAAATCGCTGAGCAGTCCCTTGCCGGTCAATACAAATAATTACTAAGATGGTTGAAGCTTCGGACAAGCCGCCCTCCACAGGCGGCTTGCACCCGGAGCTTCTTTATCGTTAACCCGTTGCCGCGCTCGGCTAAAGATCCGGGTACAGCTTCCTGTACTTATTATAATAATAAATGACCCGTTGTACATAGTGCCTGGTCTCCCCGTAGGGGATGTTGTCGAGCGTCTCTTCCCGCCCATCCCACGTGCCTTCCGACAGCCACCGCTTCACCGTTCCGGGTCCTGCGTTGTAGGCGGCAATGGCGGCATAACGGTTGTCGTCGAATTGCTTGTGCAGGGATTGCAAATACCAGGAGCCGATCTCGATGCCGATATCGGCGCGGGCCGACAGGTTGTCCAGCGTGACGCCGTTAAAACCACCGCGCTCGACGATCCACTTCGCCGTGTCCGGCATGATTTGCATAATGCCGACCGCGCCTTTCCTCGACACTTTGCCCGGACTGTAATTCGTCTCCACGCGCGCGATCGCGGCGATTAACTGCGGTTCGAGGCCGTAGTTCTTCGCGCTGACGCGGATGTCCGCTTCGTATGCGATCGGATACATCCAGCGTCCGATCCAATCGGAATTGAGAAATAAGAGTCCAACCAGCGCCACGACGAGCAGCGCCAGCATTCTTCGGCGAAACCGATGTTTATTCACGATCTTCATGCCAATCCCGCTTCATGCCAATACTCGTCAATCTGCCGTTCCGTGGCCGCCAGGTCCCCGCTATTGTCGATGACGTAGTCGGCCAGTTTCCGCTTCTCTTCGATATCCAGCTGCAGGTCGACGCGGCGAACCGCTTCTTCCATCGGCAGCGAATTGCGGGCCATCAACCGCTCGATCTGCAGCGTTCTCGGTATGTATACCACCATGATGCGCGGATAGCTATCCGCTTGTCCCGTCTCGTACAGCAGCGGAATATCCGCGACGACAAGCCCTTTGGGATCAGCCGCTTCGGAAGCCTCCACCTGCTGGCGCATGCGAGCCCGAATTGCGGGATGAAGAATGCGTTCGAGCTGCTTCAGCTTGTCCGCGTCCGCGAACACGATGCTGCCCAGCTCGCGCCGGTCCAGCGATCCGTCCTCCGCGATGACGCGGCGACCGAATAACGAAATTATGTCGTTCAACGCCGGTTCGCCGGGAAGAACCACTTCCCGGGCGACCTTGTCGGCGTCGACGAGATGGGCTCCCCGGCGGACGAGCATGGCCGAGACCGTGCTTTTGCCGCAGGCGATACCGCCCGTTAACCCGAGTATCATGCTTTCACCTCATTAATACCTCTTTACCCATTCAGAGCAATTTCATAATTCCCATCGCGATCAGCATCAATCCCGGCAATACCGACAGCGCCTGCATGCCCCGCATACCCGCGAAGCGGAAGCCAAGTTGCATGCCTCCGAGCAGAAACAATCCGCTGGACGTGCAGATGATCAGCGCGGTCAGCACCGGCGGAAAGCCGACCATCGCCGCTCCCAAACCGGCGCCGAAGCTGTCCAGCGACAGCGCGAACCCGAGCAGCACCGCCTCGGAAGCGGAGATGATGCCCGAACGGTCCACGTCCGCGATTTGCGGCTTGCGCAAAATTTGGATGACCAGCCCCAACCGCTTCAGCTCCAGGATGACGATCGTTTTGGTCGTCTGCCAGTCGCTGGCGGGCGGCGCGCCGCCTTGCCCCGATTCGGGAGCCGTAACGGTGCTGAAGTCCGCTTCGGCTTCCGGCCCTTCTTCTACCCCTTTGCCTCTGCGAAAATGCTGTATTAATGCCCACGCGCCGATTATGACGAGCAACGCGGCGCCAACCCAGCTGGCGAAATTGGGGGATAGATACCCGGCCAGCACGGTACCGATCTGCATCGATAACCACACGACAAATCCGGAACAAAGCGAAATGATGACGACCGAGAAGACCGGTATGCGGATTCGGCGCAATCCGTAAGTAACGCCAACGCCCAATCCGTCCAGACTGACGGCAAACGCGAGCAGCAGCAAAGATGCAACATGTGCGAGCAACCGATGTCCCTCCCATGATGGCCAATCGTGCCCTCTCTTTGCGAAAGAACACGTATATTCGCCCATGAATGGTACATCATATGCGAAACACCCGCCCGCAGGTGCATCGCGCCGCTATTCTCGCGCGGCCGCCTTCGGCTTCGGCGGCTTCTGGCAGGACGGACACGTATGCGTGCCGCGTCCGCCGACGACCGACTTCTCGATGGCGCGCCCGCAGCGGCTGCACGGTTCGTTCTTCCGCCCGTAGATCAATAGCTGATGCTGGAACATCCCCATCTCGCCCTGTCCGTTCACGTACGACTTGATCGATGAGCCGCCCGCGTCCACCGCGCGTTCGAGCGTCGAGCGCACCGCCACGTGCAGCTTCTGCCACTCCGATGGCTTCAGCGTATCGCCCGTGCGTTCGGGATGGATGCCCGCCGTAAACAGCGCTTCGTCCACGTAAATATTGCCGAGTCCGACCACGTATTCTTGGTTGAGCAGCAGCGGCTTGATTTTCGTCGTGCGGCCTGCAAGCGCCTGCTTGAACGCCTCCAGCGTGAACGACTCGTCCAGCGGTTCGATGCCCAGCTTCAAGAGCGGCTTCTGCCGAAGTTCCTCGCCCGGCGCGAACAGATGCATCGTGCCGAACTGGCGAACGTCTTTGTAGCGCAGCTCCGTGCCGTCATCGAAATGAAAAATCACGTGCGTATGCAGCTCGACCGGCTCGTCCTGTCCGTAGACGCCATAGCGTCCTTCCATCCGAAGATGGGACACCAGCACGAGATCGTCAAGCATAATCCTCAGAAACTTCCCTCTTCGTTCCACCGTTCGAATCGTCTGTCCGACCAGCGCCGCCGCGAAAGCTTCCGGCTCCTGCGGACGCTGAATGATGCGCGGCAGCGACACGGTCACCCGCTCGATCCGCTTGCCTGCGACCAGCTGGATCAGCGTTCTTCGCACGGTTTCAACCTCCGGCAATTCCGGCATTCGTCTCCCCTCCCTGATGCAACGGCCGATTGCGGCTCGCGCCGCAACACCGAAGCAGGCCAAGGCAAGCCGCTTCGTCCGAAACGCCTGTCTTAGCCCGCTGTAATCCTATGAACGTCTAGCTCAAGCGGCGACCCATCCGGAACGCAACGCTAAACGATACGCGAAAAATGTCATTACCGCATGACCATTATAACTTAAATCGAACGCGAATGCTTCCCGATCATTTACTTGGCCTCGTACCAATTTACGCCGAAATTGACGTCGGCTTTCAACGGCACGTCCAACTGGATCGCGCTCTCCATCACTTCCGGCACGAGCGTCTTCATCGTCTCCAGCTCGTCCTCCGGCACCTCGAATACCAATTCGTCATGCACCTGGAGCAGCATCCGGCTGCGCAGCCCGCGCTCTTCGAGCACTTTGTCCATCTTCACCATCGCCAGCTTGATAATATCGGCCGCGGTGCCCTGGATCGGCGTGTTCATCGCCGTGCGTTCCGCGAAGGAGCGCAGATTGAAGTTGGAGGCTTTGATCTCCGGCAGATAGCGGCGGCGTTCGAGCAGCGTCGTGACGTATCCGTCGCGGCGCGCCTGCATGACGATATTATCCATATACGCGCGTACGCCTTGGAACGCCTCGAAATACTGCTCGATGAAGCGGCCCGCGTCCTTGCGCGTAATCCCCAGATTGTTCGACAGGCCGAAATCGCTGATCCCGTATACGATGCCGAAGTTAACCGCCTTCGCCTGACGGCGCATGTTCGCGTCGACCGCCTCCTGCGATACGCCGAACACGTCCATCGCCGTCTTCGTATGAATGTCGATGTCGTTCAAGAAGGCTTCCTTCATCTTCTCGTCGCCCGAGATATGCGCGAGCACCCGGAGCTCGATCTGCGAATAATCGGCCGCCAGCATGTACCAGCCCGGCTCGGACGGAACGAACGCTTTGCGGATGCGGCGTCCTTCCTCCAGCCGGATCGGAATGTTCTGCAAGTTCGGGAATTGGCTCGACAAGCGTCCCGTCGCCGCGATCGTCTGCCGGTAGTAGGTATGGACTTTGCCCGTATCCTGCCGGATCTCCTTCAACAAGCCTTCCACGTAAGTAGATTGCAGCTTGGACAGTTGGCGGAAATGCAGGATGAGCCGGACGATCTCGTGATAAGGCTCCAACTTCTCGAGCACTTCGGCATCGGTGGAATAGCCCGTCTTCGTCTTCTTAATGACCGGCAGCTGCAGTTTCTCGAACAGCACTTCGCCGAGTTGCTTCGGCGAATTAATATTGAACTCCATCCCGGCATGCGTATAAATATCGCTCATATATTGCGCGATATTGCGCTCCAGTTCGCGGCCCAGCTCCTGCAGAACCTCCGGATTCACCTTGATGCCCTTCTTCTCCATGGAAGCGAGGACGACGGACAACGGCTGCTCCAGATCGAAATACAGGTTGCTCATGCCGTTCTTCTCCAGCTCCTCGTACTGGAGCGGGATGAGCCGTTTCACGCATGCGGCCTTCTGCGCGAGATGGCGCGCGAGCACGTCCGCCTCCGGCACCTTGAACTTGGCGCCTTTGCCGTACACCGCCTCGTCCGAAGCGATGGACGGGATACCGTACTTGCCGGCCAGGAACGAGAGCGTCTGGTCGGATTCGGTCGGGTCTAGCAGGTAGGCGGCCAGCATGACGTCGAAGGAAGTGCCGCGCAGCTCGATGCCGTGCCATGACAGCGCAAGTTCCGCCTTATGCAGGTCGTAGCCCTGCTTCGGCGCCTCCGGATCGGCGAGCCAGCTTCGCACCGGCTCTCCCACAGGTCCCATCAGCGTATCATGCGACAGGACGAGAACGCGTTCGCCCGCGCTCAGGGCCAAGCCGAGCAGCGGCGCTTGATGCGCATTCTCGCCGACGGCTTCGATATATACGCATTCGGTGCCGGCCAGCGCCTCGTTCAACGTCTCCATCGTGGTCGATTCGTCCACGACGATGAGCTCGTAGCTTTCGTCGGCCGGGACCGCTTCCGCGCCGGAAGCGTCCGAGGCGTTCAGATCGAGGCGTTCGATCAGCGATTTGAACTCCAGCTTGCGGAACGATTCGGCCAGCGTCGCCTTGTCGTAGCCGGCGTATGCGATCTCGTCGGCTTTGTTCTCGATCGGCACTTCGCGGTAGATCGTCGCGAGCTTCTTGCTCATGATCGCGTCTTCCTTGTGCGTCTCGACCTTCTCTTTCATCTTGCCCTTCAGGCTGTCCGTGTTGGCTAGCACGTTCTCGACCGACCCGAACTCGTGCAGCATCTTCAGCGCCGTCTTCTCGCCGACCCCGGGAATGCCCGGAATATTATCGGACGTATCGCCCATGAGACCTTTCAAATCGATGATCTGCAGCGGGGTCAAGCCGTATTTCTCCTGAATCGCGCCAGGATTATAATGTTCAATCTCGGTGACGCCCTTGCGGGTGATCGCGATCGTCACGTGATCGGAAGCCAGCTGCAGCATATCTTTGTCGCCCGATACGACGACGGCCTGCACGCCGCGCTCGTCCGCGATGCGCGTCAGCGTCCCGATAATATCGTCCGCTTCGTAGCCTGAGAGCTCGAATTGCGCGATGCCGAACGCCTTCAGCGTCTCCTTCAGAATCGGGAATTGCTCCGACAACTCCGGCGGCGTCTTCTGGCGCCCGCCCTTATATTCCTCGTAACCTTCATGGCGGAACGTCACTTTCCCGGCGTCGAACGCGACGAGCATATGCGTCGGCTTCTCTTCCTCCAGCAGCTTCAGCAGCATCTGCGTAAAACCGAATACCGCGTTTGTGTGCATGCCGGCCGAATTCGTCAAAGGCGGCATTGCAAAGAAAGCCCGGTAAGCGATGCTGTTACCGTCGATCAAGACCCATTTTTCCATGTCAGGCACCTCGCGCACTTATTTACTACCCGTTATCATAGCATAAAGCAGACAAGCTTTCCCACTTTGGGCCGCCGACGCGGGCTGAATTAATGAAGATAGAGTTGCCGAGGCACATGAGCTGTTCAGTCGCGAGTCGACGAGGTATGATTCCGGTCCGTCGCGCAAAAAATATGTACCATTCGAGGCTGCGAGAAGGAGTCCTGATTCTTATGCTGATCGGCGTTTTTCACCCTCGCGACCCGTTCGCGGTCATGCCGGAGGGTAGGGTCCGCGCCTTGGTCGCGGAAGCGGCTCGTCAGAAGGTGCAATTGATCTTCTTTCAAGAAGACGGCATCGATTTAGACACTCGGACGATTCGCGGACTCGTATACGGAGAGTCGCAATGGGTCGAAACGACGACGCCTTTCCCGGCGTCCGTCATGAACGTGCGGCCATGGGGACCGCGAAAACGTTCGCCGAAGGAGTTGATTTTCCGCCGGCTCGTGCCGTTCACCGCCTTCCTCATCGGCGACAAATGGGAAATGACCGAAAAACTTGCGCAGAACGATCAGTTAGCGCCGTATATCGTGCCCACCGTGCTTCTGGAACAGATTGAAACCGCGGAGGAGCTGCTGCGAACCTATGACAAAGCGGTATTGAAACCCGCCAGCGGAAGCCGGGGCGCAGGCATTATGGCGCTAAGCCGCGACGGTTCGGATTTCCTGCTACAGAAAGGGGCCGACGTCCAGCGGCTGACACGGAATGAGTTCGCGCAGTTCATAACGGGACTACGCAAAAATTATTTGATTCAGCCGTATATTCGGGCGTTGACCCCGGATGGCGAGCCGTTTGATTTTCGGGTGCTGGTCCAACGAGACGCGCAAGGCCGGTGGGCGATTCCCGTCATTTACCCTAGGATCGGCACCAAAGGAACGATTACAAGCAATGTGAGCGTAGGCGGACAGACCGAACTGTTGGAGCATTTTCTGGCGCGCGTCATGCCGCGGGGGCGCTACACGATTCCGGGTCGCTTGCGCGAGCTGGGCTTGCTCATTGCCCGAACGGTGAACGACCTCTATGATTTCCCCATTAACGAGCTAGGGATCGATATCGCGATCGACGATAGGGACCGCGTCTGGTTCTACGAAGCGAACACTTGTCCCGGAACGCTCAATCACGAAGTGGAACGCGCGCCGCTCGCGATCGCATACGCGTGCCGGGTCGGCGCGGACAGCTTCAATTTGAAACAACCCATCTCAAGGCCAAGGTCGGGAAATCAGGTTATCGGCTTGCTGTTCGGCAGTCTTCCCTCGGATGCGGAGCTTGCGCCCTTCGAGCTGATAGCCAAGTCCTATGGGGTCACGCTCGCCGTCATGCTCGCCTTGGATGTCAAAGCGGATCTCCATTCGGGCGAGGAAGGCATATCGGCTTATATCCGGGAGGAAGGAGCCTGGGTGAAACGCGCGATCGAACCGCCGGATACGACCTATTGCCTCCTCCACCGCGAAGATGCCGCCGAGACCGCCTTTCTGTTCAACGAGCGTCATAGGCTGCCGCTGACGTCGAGCGCCCCTCCGGGTCAGGTGCCGGCGTCCGTGTTTCTCGCGCTTATCGCGCGGTCACCTCGGTTGTTGAGCCATTTTCCCGAGCACCTCATTCCGACGACGTCTCACGATGCGAAGGGCTTCATCGATGCCCACGAACGAGTGGTCATGAAAGCGGGCAATGAATCGGAGGAAGAGGAAGCTTTGTTGGTTCACCGTCTGCAGAGTAGCTACGAGGTTATCGAATCCCGGTTCGTCCATCGGTTCAACGCGAGCGAAATGCGCGCCTTCCTAGCGTTGTTCGACAAAACGAGCTACATGCTAATCAAGCAAACGGATAGTCAGATTACCGGCTCGTATCCGCTGCATCTTCGCGTGCATTTGACCAAATCCGCCGAAGGCTGGCACGTCCTGCATATCGCGCCGTTCGTCGCCCTCAAGCCGCTCGAACTGCCGACCAACGCGCCCGCCGAGGTGGATTGGGACTGGCTGCTGTACCGAGAATTCGGCGAGAACGGCGATGCCATGGACGAACTCGTCCGAAAGCTCTCTGGCGAGACGGCCGCCTTATTGGAAACGTTCGATTATCGTACGATTCATGAAGTTATCGTGGATTTCGGCTTGGATGCAGACCGCCGGCTCTGGCTCCTGGGCGCCGAATATGGCGGTCCTTATGGACAGGTGCATACGTTCGACATCGCGAGTCATGTCCTGCCTTACGTCTTATCCCGACAAGGTAATTGATAAACGTGAAACTTATCATGCTTGTATTCAAATAAAAGAAGCGTCCCGATGCCGTTAATGACGGCGGGACGCTTCGCTTTTCTTTACATGAGGTTAGTTAATTCGTCAAGTTGGTGTGCTGCAGGAAGCGGCGAATAATGGCTGCGGCTTCATCGCGCGTCAGCTCGCGGGAAGCGCCAAGGGAGTCGTTCTCGAAGCCCTTGATGACGCCGCCTTTGTTCGCGCTCTCCAGATAAGCTTTCGACCAGTCGGCCCCTTTGGAAGCATCCTTGAAGCTTGCGTCGAGCGATTCGGAGCGAACTTGCGGCAGCTCCAGCTCGAAGTTGGCGCGGAAGCGCATCAGCACCGCGACAAGCTGTTCGCGCGTCGTCAGCGCTTCGGGCGCGAACGTTCCGTCCGGATAGCCCTTGAACAGTCCCGCGCCGATCGCGAGCTGGATCGCTTCGGAAGCTGCCGCATCCTCGGGAAGATCGCTAAATCCGGCATCGCCTGACAAGCCTTTCGTCCGATGTCCGAGACCAAGCGATTGAACGAGCATCGTCGCCAAATCTCCGCGGGTGACATTGCCGTGCGCATTGAACTTGCCGTCGGCCTCGCCGGCAATATTGTCTTTATTCGCCATGAAGAGCAAGTCTTGTGCGCCCCAATGCCCGCTCAAATCGTCAAACTGCCGTTCGCGCTGAACGAGCGTGACCGTAGCGTTCGTCGGCGTCTCGACGACGGCGTGTTCCTGATCGACAATGCGAACCGGCACCGGAACGTATTGTCCGTCTACCAGCATAACGGCCGCAAGCGTAGTCGGGTCCGTAACGCCTTCCGGGAGCGGCAGCGTAAAATGCGCGTAGCGGTCGCCGTATTGGGCGATCGACGTCGTCTTGTCGCCATTTTGAACCTTCACGCTGAATTTGTACGACGTTCCGATCACCTTGGCGCCTTGACCGGCTGCCCATTCGGCGGCCGCCTCGCGAACCGCTTTCGGCTGTTTCTCGATCTTCAGCTCGATCTTCGTCTCCCTGGTCATGCCGTCCGCTCCGGCTTGCAGCTGCTCCGGAATGGAAACCGTCGGGAAGTCGATCGCGACATCCCCGGTAATCATCGCGAGGCGTTGCGTCTTATCCGCCATCGCCTGAACGAGATCGCCGGTGATGTTCCCGTATACGTTCTCCGCGCCCTTCAACGAACGTACCCGTACGGCGATCGTCTCCTTGACTGATGCTTCCGTCAAGGCGCTCATGACGCCGTCGGCCTCAAAATTGAAATCCGCGCGTTCGATCACGTTGCCGTCTTTGACCAGGTTGAGTTTGGCTGCCTGGGACGTTTCCACGTTCTTCTTCACCGCGACGACTTCGATCAGCGATTCTTCTTCGCTAACTTGCGCGGAAAACGCCGAGTACGACACGGAAGCCGGTTCGGTGATCGCCGCAGCCACCGCTCCGACAGCTTCGCTCCCCCTTATGTCGCCGGTGTCCGCCAGAAGCGCCGCATTCTTCGGAATGACGGTAAAGGAGATATATTTGCCCAGATCCGCGGAGACCAGCACATAGCTCGCGCTTGTTGCGCCTAGGATCGGGTTTTTGTTCATGCCTTCCCCGTCATCGGCACGGTACCACTGATACAAGCTACCGCTCTCCGGGTCGTTATTCGCGTCCATATAGGCAAAGGAGGCGCTCAGCGTCTGACCGACTCTAGTCGTACCTACAACGGATGCCCCGCTTGCAACGGGCGCCGCAGCGACGGCTAACGTCGGACTGCTCGAGGTCGGCGTCCCCGTGCCTAGGAAGTTCGCGGCATTCTTCGGCGTGACTTCGAACGTGATGAATTTGCCGGCGTCCGCGAATGTCGGTACGTAAGATTGCGCCGTCGCGCCGATAATAGCCGATTTGTTCGTGCCGGCCCCATCGTCCGCGCGGTACCATTTGAACGTCGTGCCGCTCTGCGTATCCCCCGAGTTGGCGTCGGCATACGTGTAACTTCCGCTCAGCGTCTGACCGACGGCAGCGGTGCCGGAGATCGAGACCGGCGCCGCGGTCGGCGCTGCAGGGCTGGATACCATGCCGATGGTCGTATAATCGGCTTCCGTTCCTGTCGTCGGCGTATCATCCGCCACCGGCGTTACGCCAAAAACGATATACTTCCCAACATCGTCGCTCGTCAGCGTGTAGTTCGTTCCGGTAGCACCGGGGATTGTCGTCTTGATGCTGCCGTCATAACGATACCACTGCTTCACGCTCGCACCTTCGTTATCGTTATCGGCATCGTGGAAGGCATAGGTTGCCGTCAGCGTCTCGCCGACCTGCAGCACACCCGTAATTGATACACCCGTTGCCGTCGGCGCGCCGCCGCCTTCGCCAATGACGTTCAACAGCTTGCTGAAGCCGGGCTTGCGCAGAAATTCGTTCTTGAAATATTTCAGCGAGTCGCCGCGGTACAAACGGGAGGATGCCCCGCCGGCCGGAACATGCTGGAGTCGCAGTCCGATATGGGACGAGTGGATAGCCAACGACGACGCCTTCGGAGGAAGCGCTTCGCGAGCGGAGACCGGCACCGCCCCAAGACCCATCGATAGGGCAAGCATCGAATAAGCCACCTTCGTATATCTTCTCTTCTTCTCGTAGTTCGTCATCGATTAAAACGCTCCTTTAATTTGGCTGGCGGTGGCGGCGACATGAGCGGCGTAGGCTATCCCATGGCGAGCGGTTTCGAACTCATGCAGAATCATGCCGACATTGCCAATATTGGCTTCGAACGCGTAGAGCGTCCCGCTAGCATCAAGTCCAAGATCAAGTCCGATTTCGTGGAAACCGTCTCCCAGCTCCTCCTGCAAAGCTAGCGCGACCGCTTCGGCTTGGCGCCTCACCTCGGCATCGAGCTTCGCTCCTTCGATCGCGCCGAATTGCGCCGTCAAGAACAGCTGCCAATCGGCAAACCCGCGCATCGTATGGTCATGATTCGTGACGTTGACATGCGGCGTAAGGGAGAGCAGCGGCATAATCATGCCATGACACCATAATCCGGCGCCGTTTTTCATGAGATGGACGCGGATGCTATAGGTAAGTCCTTCTTTCGTCCGGCTCTCGATCGCTTTTTGCACCGTGAATCGCTCCATAGCGAACATGGCCGTTAACACGTCGAACTCTTGCGGATTCAATACGTGCACATGCGTCTGGTCGTCCACTTCGTACACCCATTCTTTCTTGGTGACGAATACGGTTCGCCGGCCCCTGGCCCGATGATCGGATTTGAAAATGACCCGTTCATGCCGGTCGATGAATGCCGGTATATCTCCCCTGCGTTTCCCGTTCATGTACGGCAGCAGCAGCGAACGAAGCTCGGCCCGTCTGGACAACAACGCATAGAAATCCAACTTGCCGAAGCTTTTCTCCGGAAGGGTATGGGTCATCGGAATGGTCGCCAATTTGGCATATGCGCCGAACTTGTCCTTGCCTTTGCGGCGGTATCGATCATAGATCACGTCCGGATACGGAAAGACGTCTTTAATCCAGCGGCCGTCGCGGAAAACAAAACCCGCAATCGTGCCCTGCCGCTCGTTCACCGACTTGGGATGAAAATAATAAAAGCCGAATCCCCGCTCCAACGCCATGCAGTGGCAGGCGAACAAGAAGTTCTCCGGCATCTTCCAGCCGAGCATCATTCCGATCCAATGCGCTTTCGGCCCATTATCCATAACCTCGTTCCTCCCCACGAAAAAGCATCTGGAGCCAACTTTTTTCTCTACTGCATTTATCGTCGGATTAGCGGTCGCGATGTAGAAGAGCGCCTATACGAAATATTGCCGCCGAAAGCAAAAAAAACCAGTCATCGCATGATAGCTGGTTTCGAGCGGAATAATTGTTCGAGTCCTTCAAGTTCCTGCAATCGCCTCTTGCGGCCTACCCAGATGGTACCCTTGCGCGAGGGGAACGCCCATGTCGCGGATGTAGGACAGCTCTTCCTCCGTTTCGATGCCTTCGGCGATGATGGCGCTGCCCATTTTGGAGGCGAATTCGGTAAACGTGTGCACGATATGACCTTTCACCGCGTCGGCATGAATGCCGCGAATGAGCGAACGGTCGATTTTGATAAAATCCGGCTGCAGCTCCACGATCGATTGGAGGGACGAATAGCCCGCGCCGGCATCGTCGATCGCAATCTGGAATCCCTGGCTCCGATAATGATCGAGCGTCCGCTTGGCGGCCTGGAAATCCTCGATCGAGCTGCGTTCGGTAATCTCGAACACGACGTGGTGCGCGGAGAGGCCCATGTCGGCTAGAAGCGACAGCGTCTGGCCCGGCGTAAACTGCGGATCGTCCATAATTTGCGCGGTAAGATTAATGAACAGCTTCTGTCCGCCGGACAGACCCGCGCTCGACTCGATGGCGCGCTCGCGGGCCAGCCGGTCCAGCACGTACACCATCCCTTCCGCGGACGCGAAATCGAACAGCTGCTGCGGGCCCGGGAACCACTGGTTGGCGGGAAAACGGCTTAGCGCCTCGTAGCCATAGACCGACTCGTCGCGCAGCGAGATGATCGGCTGGAAGACCGGGTAGAGCATCCGCTTGCGCGTGAGCTGGTCGAATAGACGCAGCTTCATGCTGCGTTCCGTCGCGAACAGATGCTGGCCGTGCACGAGCGCCCGCTTCATCCCTTCATACCACCACGATGAATTGAGGCGCTGGCCGTTAGCCCGCATATAGGCGATACCCGTATGCAGCGCCATGCCGGCTAACATATCCGATCTCGCGACGCCGCGGAATGACGGTTCCCAATCGCGCTTCAGCCGATTCGCGAGATCCAGCAGCCGTTCCTCTTGCAGCTCCCCGTCATCGCCGGACATCGGCAGGCAAAGGAACAAATCCTCGCGCATCCAAATCTGCTGCACGCCGGGCAGCTCCGCTCGGAGCGCTTCCGTCTCCCGCTCGATAAAGTTTCTCCACTGCGCGGCCGACCAGCTTCTGCGCCGGTATTCGTCCTTGCCCGGTCCATGCCAAGCCAAATAGATGATGCCGGCGGCACCGGGTCGCGATTTGCCCCACAGCCGGCTATAGTGTCGATTCATATCCATGACTTGCTCCACGTTGACTTCGTTCCTCTCCCCGATGCATTTCAAACACGCCGCCGCCCACATACGAGCTGCCTCGCATGCTCTTGGCCCGCTTCTTCAATCGCGCCGCAGCCTGCGACAAATTCTCCGGCGTGACCGGCCGGTCGCCGTCCCACCGCACGAGCGAGACGGACAAGCTGACGCCTTCTTGGTCGACCCGGTTGCCCGAACGATCCGACACGGCCAGATTATCCGCCCCGCCATAGAAACTCGCGACGCCGTCGTCGAATCGGCGCAGGACCGATCGGCACAACGTCTCGCCTTGCCCGGCATCGGCCATGACGATGAAATCGTCGCCGCCAATATGGCCGACGAAGCTGCCGTCCGGCGCTATCAGCCTCGTTTCCTCCTGCAGGACCGAAGCGCAATATCGAATCAACGCATCGCCTTGGCTGAAGCCGAAGCGATCGTTGAACCATTTGAAGTAGTCCATATCCGCGTAAAGCACAGCGAAGGGGCGCCCTTCGACAATCCGCCGCTGCATCTCCCGGACGATCGACGCATTGCCCGGCAATCCGGTAAGCGGATTGGACGTCCTCGCTTCTTCCGTCCGCAGGTTCGTCATGCTCTCCAGAATGGAGCGGATCGACGCGGCCCCGAGCAGTCGTTCGTCCCGCGTGATGACGACGACATCGTACAGCTTGGCATGATCCCGGGCGGTCGCCAGCTGCGAGACCGATTCTACCGAGCTTTCGGCGTCGACAATGAGCGGATGATCGTCCATGATTTTCTCGATCGGACGATTCCAATACAGCGCGATGCCGAACGGCCCGGCCAGCAATTGGTGCAGCTTCTCCTTCATAATCAGTCCGACCGGACGCTGACCCTCTACGATGACCGCACCCTGCACGCGCTCGTTCATCTCGAACAGCTTGCCCACCTCCGATACGCGCGTTTTCACGTCAAATACCGGAATTTGCTTTGCCAACGCGCCGATTTGGAACGCGGCTCCGACAGGCGTTTGTGCGGCCACCACCGTCTCGTCCTGGTCTTCATTGCGCCCGCGGACCGGATGCCGTAGCGGCTCGTTCGCGGCCAACATCGCTTCTTTCAGCGCGCCGTATATCATCGATTCCGCCGAACGCCCCACGCCGGAAGGGTAAATCGCCGAACTGCCGATCGCATAGCCCGCAATGTCGTGCTGCCCGCTTCGTTGCGCTGCTCGCAGGCACTCGCGCAGCGCTGTCGCCGATTGGGCGATAAGCCTGTCCAGCCGTACGTCCTCGCGCTGCCGGCCGAGCAGGAAATAATGATCGTGATCCATCCGGTACTGCCCAAATAAACGGCGTTCACGTTCCATCCATTGCCGGGTGGCGGCCATCTCGCCGTTTCCCGCTCGTTCGACATGAAGCAAAATAACGCCGACCCCGCCATGATGCCAGCGCTCCGTTATTTTCTCTATCAACGTTCGATCCAGCAATCCGTATCCGATCTCTTCCACGGCTATCCCCTCGATGCGAATGAACTGATTCCCTTGCTCTATTCCGCTATTGTAGCACCGGATTGTTTAAGGAACGTTCCGTGATTGTAAAGCGTGGGTAAAAGCAAGGGACAAAAACAAACAGGCCGGTTCCTGAGGAACCGGCCGGGCGGGACGAAGGGCAACTCGCCGATGACTTCCGCTCGGACGAACGTCTCAGCGATTCGGGATGCGGTCGTAAAGTTTAGCTCCGTGCGTTCATGATAGAGCTCGTTACTACCGCTATAGAGCGGGTAAGTGTCTCTGAGCGCTTGAATCTCGTTTTGCGTTAACTGATCTTTTGGATCCGAATTATCGGACGGATACAAGGTAACTACACTTATTCCGATCAATACGATGAATGCAAATAATAATCGTTTATTCATATTACGTCCCCCCTAATATTTATTTGCAAGATCATTAATGTCATGACTTTGGTATATCCAGGAAACGCCCCCGTTCTCATAATTGAATTCGCATTGCTGGAACGTTTCGCAAGACTTGCAGCACTCTCATTTGGATTTCTAATATTAATTAAGACATCGTCAGTACTTGTTAACTCTGTAAATCCTTGCAAAGAAGATTGGCTAAAAAACCGACGTTATCATCCCGCCACTGTTTTGAAGGCGTCACAATATCAACATTGGGTTCGGGGAACGAAACACGGCTAACTTTTACATCGCTTGTTGCATTTGGCCATGCATTTGTTGCAGGAACATAGTAAGAAGACCATGCCGAAGATATGTTATCCCCATTAACATTAAGATGTGGAATTAAATAATTCCATGTAGTCATCCATTTAGTGATATCGGAGTTCCTTTAGGGGCACTTCCTTCGTAATAAATTTCATGTGCTAGAGCCGACGGTACGGCTGTGACCAATGCTCCTGTTAAAATGAATGAAAAAAAATGAAAACTTGAATAAAAGTGGCGCCACGGGAATTGTCCTGTGACGCCACTTTAATTCATGTTTAGGGTCATGACGAGAATTTGCTGAAATACAGACTAATAAACCAAACCTAAGTCATTCAGGTTGATGGAATGTTTTAAATGATGACAGTGGATCTTATTTATATCCTGTTAAGAAGTCAAACGTTCAAATCCGGCCGTTTCCCAAGCACCAAATACACGACGCTCTCGCCGATGTTCGTCGCGTGGTCCGCGATCCGCTCGACGTAGCGGCCGGCGAAACTGATCATGCCCGCCTGCGTGATCGTCTGCGGGTTGCTGACCATCAGCTTGAACAAATCCTGCGTCACTTGATTGTACAGCGCGTCGACCTCGTCGTCGTCCTTAGCCATTTTGTAGGCCAAATCGACGTTCTCCTGCACGTAGGATTGGATCGACTCGTGAATCATCTGCTGCGTCACCTCCGCCATGCGCGGCAGATCGATAAGCGGTTTCACGAGCGTCTGACCTTGCAGACGAAGCGTAATCTTCGCGATATCGACCGACAGGTCGCCCATCCGCTCGAGATCCGCCGCCATCTTGAACGCCGTCAGAATCCGGCGCAAATCCTTCGCCACCGGCTGCTGCGTCGCGATCATCCGCGCCCCGAGCTGGTCGATGCGTTCTTCCAGTTCGTTCAGCCTTCGGTCTTGCTCCACGATGACGCGCGCCTTCTCGGCATCCAGCGTCTGCAGAGACGCCATTGCCTCCGCGAGCGCGTGCTCGACGCGTTCGCCCATCTCGACGAGCAGCTCCTGTAGCTGCTTCAGTCCTTCATCCAGTTCTTTGCGTTTCACGACCGCATCTCCCCTTCGTCGGCGATTCACCGCCCCGTTGTCGCTTCTTGCGATGACTCTCGTTAGCCGAACCGGCCAGAGATGTAATCGTCTGTTTCTTTCTCGGACGGATTCGTGAACATTTTGTCCGTGTCGTCCGTCTCGATCAGCTTGCCCATATAGAAGAACGCCGTCCGGTCGGACACGCGCGCCGCCTGCTGCATGTTATGCGTTACGATGACGATGCAATATTCCTTCTTCAGCTCGGCGATCAGCTCCTCGATCTTCGAGGTGGATACCGGATCGAGCGCGGAAGCCGGTTCGTCCATCAGGATGACCTTCGGTTTGACCGCGATCGAACGCGCGATGCACAACCGCTGCTGTTGTCCGCCCGAGAGCGCGAGCGCCGAGTTGTGCAGCCGGTCCTTCGTCTCGTTCCAGAGCGCCGCCCTGCGCAGGGAGTCTTCGACGATCTCGTCGAGCTTCTTCTTGTTCTTAATCCCGTGGTAGCGCGGACCGAATGCAATGTTCTCGTAGATCGATTTATGGAATGGGTTGGGACGCTGCCACACCATGCCGATCTGCTGGCGCAGCTCGACGACGTCGACCGACGGGTCGTTGACGTTCACGTCGTCGATCCAGATCTCGCCGGTCGTCTTCACGCCGCCGATCGTATCGTTCATCCGGTTCAAGCTTCGCAGGAAGGTCGATTTGCCGCAGCCCGAAGGTCCGATCAATGCCGTCACTTGCTTAGGCGAGAAGCTCAGCGAGACTTTCTTCACCGCTTCCTTCTCCCCGTAAAATACACTCAAGTCTTTCACTTTCATCCCGGTGGTTGCCATGTGCGATTCCTCCTGCTAACGTGTTGCGGTGAATTTGCGGTGCATGAAGCGGCCGAACCAACGCGCGCCGAAGTTGAACAGGAGCACCGTCAGCACCAGCACGGCGGAAGCGCCAGCGGCGATCTCGCCCGCATCCGGCGCGAGGCCTTCGCTGTTGATTTTCCAGATATGAACCGCAAGCGTCTCCGCCGGACGGAACGGATTAAGCGGCGAGAACGGGCTAAGCGGGTTCCAATCCGTGAAATCGAGTCTCGGCGAGCTCATGCCGGCGGTGAAGAGCAGCGCGGCGGCTTCGCCGAATACGCGGCCCGCGGCCAGGATCGTGCCGGTAATGATAGCAGGCATCGCGATCGGTAACATAACCGATGTGATCGTCTTCCAGCGGGAGAGGCCGAGCGCCAAGCTTGCTTCCTTCTGTTCGCGAGGCACGCCGGCCATCGCTTGTTCCGTGATCCGGACCATAAGCGGCAGGTTAAAGACGGTCAGCGCGAGCGCCCCCGAGAACAGCGAGAATCCGATGCCCATGATGTTGACGAACACTAGCAAGCCGAACAGGCCGACGACGATGGACGGGAACGACGAGAGCACTTCGACGACGAGACGAATCGAATTCGTCACCTTCCCGGGCTTCGCGTATTGGCTCATATAGATGCCGGCGCCTAAACCAAGCGGAATCGTAATGAGCATCGTCAGCACGAGCAGGAACAGGGAGTTGAACAGCTGCGGCCCAATGCCTCCCCCGGCCTTGATCGTCTCTGGCGCCGAGGTTAGGAAGTCCCAGCTAATATGAGACAAGCCGCGGAACAGAATGAAACCGAGCAGTCCTAGCAGAACGAGCACGATAATGCCGGCGAATAGACAAATGACGACGGTCGCGACTTTGTCGGCGGTTTTGGCGTTCATCGGTGATTTCTCCTCTCCAGCACGCGAACGATGAATACGAAGATGAAGGTCATGGTCAGCAAAATGAGGGCCAGCGACCAGAGCGCGTTGTTATGCGCCGTCCCGGAAATCGTGTTGCCCATGCTGAGCGTAATAGCGCTCGTAAGCGTTGATGCGGATTCGAACAAGGAACGCGGAATATGCGGCGCGTTGCCGATCACCATCTGGACGGCCAGCGCCTCGCCGAACGCGCGCGCCATGCCGAGCACGACGCCGGTCAGCAGCGCCGGCAGCGTCGTCGGCAATACAATGCGGTAGATCGTCTGCCAGCGCGTCGCGCCTAGGGCGAATGATCCTTCCTTTAATCCGCCGGGCAGCGCAGCGAGCGCATCCGTCGCGATGGACGTGATGGTAGGGAGAATCATGACGGCCAGCACGAGCGAGCCGGCCAGAATCCCGATCCCTTGACCGGGGAAAATCGCGCGAAGCATCGGCACGATGACGCTTAGTCCCACGAAACCGTAGACGACCGACGGAATGCCGGCGAGCAGCTCGATGACGGGCTGCATGAAACGTCTGCCGGCGCCGGGCATGATTTGCGTCATGAAGATCGCCGCGCAGCAGCCCAGCGGAGCGGCAATGAGCGCAGCGAGCAAAGATGTGCTGAATGAACCGAAGATGAACGGAAGCGCGCCGAATACGGCCGGTTCGCCCTCCGGATCCCACTTCAGTCCAGTTAGCAAATCTCCGATGTTTACGCCGTTCGTAATGAACGTGCTTAAACCTTTGGAAGCGACAAAATAGACAATGGCCAGAATCGTCGCGATCAGAACTAAAATACAAACGAACGTATATACGCGGCCAACCCATTCTTCTCTGATGTGCGGTTTCATGAATGCGGATTTCGAATTGGTCTTCTGACCTTTCACAGCCGACTGCTCCATAGTACCTCTCCTTCTTAACTGCCAAGGAGAGGCGAACGGATCGCCTCTCTGGCTTGTGAATGCGTATCAGCTGCCCTTACGGGTCGCTTACGTCATGATTTATTTCTTTGTAACGGTACCGTCTACCGCGCGAGTAACCGTCATTTTGTTAACCGGGATGTAGCCAAGCTCCGTCACGTCGCCGTTTTGCACTTCGTCCGTCAGCATGTAATCAAGGAATGCTTTCGTTGCCGCATCCGGCTCGCCTTTCGTGTACATGTGCTCGTATGCCCATACCGGATACGTGCCGTCGACTACCGTAGCTTCCGATGCTTCAACGCCGTCGTATTTCACGGCTTTCACCGTATCGTCGAGGTACGAGAAGGCCAGGTATCCGATTGCGCCGGGCGTCTCGCCGACGAGCTTCTTAACCGTACCGGACGAATCTTCTTGGATCGAGCCTTGCAGGTCTTCCGTTTTCGTGCCAAGCGCGTAGGTTTCGAACGTTTTGCGCGTTCCGGAGCTTGCCGGACGGTTGATGATCGTGATTTTCTCGTCCGATCCGCCAACGTCTTTCCAGTTCGTCACTTTACCCGTGAAGATATCAACCAGCTGCTGCTTCGTCAGGTTGTCCACGCCTACTTCTTTATTCACGACCGTCGCCATGCCGACTACCGCGACTTGGTGGTCGACCAGGTCTTTCGCGAGGTCCGCTTCCGCGTCTTTGAACTTCTCTTCGGCGAAAATATCGGAGTTGCCGATTTGCGCTTGTCCGCCCGCGACTTGCGTCAGGCCCGTGCCGCTGCCGCCGCCTTGGACTTGAATCGTCACGCCGCTATTCGTTTCCATGAACTTCTTCGATACTTGATCGACGAGCGGTTGCAATGCCGTCGAACCTACTGCCAGGATAGAGCCGGAAAGTTCTTCACCGCCGCCTTCAGCGCCGCCTGTCGTTCCGTTATTCGTGCCAGCCTCTTGATTCGCGCCGTTGTTAGCCGCGTTGTTTGTTGTGTTCTTGGAACCACAAGCCGCGAGACCGATCGTCAACACCAGAGCCATTACTACAAGCACCATCTTTTTCATGCTAATGGTTTTCTCCTTCCGTTTCTTGCACGGTTTTATTTGCTTTACATGTCTTATTGTAAAAGCTTGTCGTTAAACGGGTATTTTCACTATGTAAACGCAATGTAAATATTTTCGAGAAAATCGTTCTTCTCTATGCGTTATTGTAAATAAAAAACAAAAACAGCCTGCTTCAGGATGCCCCTCAACAGACTGTTCACATTCAGCTATGCGTTAAGTTCCGGTCTCGTGCCGGTGACCAGGTAGACGACGTTCTCGCCGATGTTCGTCGCATAATCGCCGATCCGCTCGACGAAGCGGCCGACGAAGCTGAGCTGGCTTGCCTGCGCGATCGTCGCCGGATTCTCCGCCATGAGCGCGAACAGCTCGCGGAGAATTTGGCCGTACAGTTCGTCGACGCGATCGTCTTCCTTCGCCATTTTGTAAGCCAGGTCCACGTTCTCCGTCACGAATGCGCGAATCGCGTCATCGATCATCGTCTGCACGATCTCGCCCATGCGCGGAATGTCGATGAGCGGCTTGATCAGCTTCTCGCCGTTCAGGCGAAGCACGACTTTGGCCACGTCGACGGACAGATCGCCCATCCGCTCGAGATCGTTCGAAATTTTGAAGGCGATCAGAATCCGGCGCAGGTCTTTCGCGACCGGCTGCTGGGTGGCGATTAGGCGAGCGCCCAGATCGAACACCCGCTCGTCGAGACGGTTCAGATCCACGTCGTCTTCAATGACCCGTTTCGCCGCCTCTAAGTCCAGCTGGCTTAACGCGCGAAGGGAGCGATCCAGCGCGGTCGCGGCTTTGCGTCCCATATCCAGCAGCAGCTCGCGCAAGTCCTCTAGTCCATGATCGAATTCTTTGCGTGCAGTCATCATCATTGCTTGTAACGTCCCCCTCTAGACTAGCCGAATCGTCCGCTGATATAATCTTCCGTCCGTTGATCGCGCGGCGTGGAGAACAGCTTCTCCGTCTCGGCGTACTCGACGACTTCGCCGTTCAGGAAGAAGACCGTCTGGTTCGAGACGCGCGCCGCTTGATGCATATTATGCGTAACCATGACGATCGTATAACGGTCCTTCAGTTCCTGCGCCAACTCCTCGATCTTCAGCGTCGAGATCGGGTCGAGCGCGGAGGTCGCTTCGTCCATGAGCAGCACGTCGGGTTCCACGGCCAAGGCGCGCGCGATGCACAGCCGTTGCTGCTGACCGCCGGATAGACTGAGGGCGGACCGTTTCAGATAATCCTTCACTTCCTCCCACAGCGCGGCGGAGCGAAGGCTCGTCTCGACGATCTCGTCGAGCTGCTTGCGTCCCGAGATTCCGTGCAGGCGCGGGCCGTAGGCGACGTTGTCGTAGATCGATTTCGGGAACGGATTCGGCTGCTGGAACACCATGCCGACCTTCTTGCGAAGCGTCTCGACGTCGACTTCTTTGGAATAAATGTCAGCCCCGCCGATGGCGATTTTGCCCTCGATCCGAGTGCCCGCGATCATGTCGTTCATCCGGTTCAGCGTACGCAGCAGCGTGGACTTACCGCAGCCGGACGGTCCGATAAAGGCGGTAATCGCCTTCTCCGGAATTTCCATGGATACGTTCTTCAGCGCGTGAAATGTACCGTAATACAGATTTAATTTATCAATTTCAATTAACGCTCGCGTATGAGCTGGCGCTTGCATGGCGTTCCCTCCAGTGTTGGACTTCATTCGGACAACGCTAATGCCGCTGTCCAACCTGTTCCTATCCTAGCGTCGATATGTCAAAGTCGTATTGATGATTTGTAAACGCTGTGTAAAATATCCATCGGATGCCGCAATAAGCAACATTTAAGTGCCTAACGCTCCTTCTCCATCCCGGCCTGCATCGAATCAATCAGCTGGTTCAGCTCGCCGGCGACGCGCTCCGATTGCCGGTACGCGTCATCCGCCAGGCGACCGATCTCCGCCGCGCTATTACGGTTGCCGGCCGCCGCGTGAAACAGCTGCTCGAACGCGCCCGAAGCTTCCCGCACCGAGGTTTCGCTAGATAGCGCTTCGTCACGGCTGCGCGCCACCAAATCGGCGGTAACGGAGACCGCCTGCAGGACGGTGCGAATTAGGTCGCCTATCTCGCCGGCCGACTGCTTCGTCTGCGTCGCCAGCTTCCCGACCTCGCCGGCGACGACGGCGAAGCCTCGGCCATGCTCGCCTGCCCGAGCCGCCTCGATGCTGGCGTTCATGGCCAGCAGGTTGCACTGCTCGGCCAAGTCGCGGATCAGCTTCGATACGGCGCCGATCGCGTCCGCCTGATTCTGCAGCTGCTTGATCTGCTCGACTTGACGAGCCGTCAGTCCGGAGAGATTCGCGAAAGCTTCGCTTACTTTATTCAGCTCGCTTTTGCCCTGGAGCGTGTAGTCGACCATTTTCTCCGACATTAGTTCGCCATGACGGGCGGCCTGCAGCACCTCGTCGACCGAACGGTCGATTTCGTGCACCATTCGTTCGGCGCCTGCCATCGTCTTGATTTGGGACTGAGCGCTTTGCTGCTGCAGCAGCCGGGATAAGTTGAGCAGATCCGCCATCGTGAGGATACCGGCCACGCGGCCGCCGCTTGTGACGATGACGCAATCGTACAGCGTGCTCTCCTCGCGGCCGAGCGCCAGGTCAAGCAGTTCCTGGTCGGACAGCGTCGTCTCGACGACGAGCGGCTGCTCGTCCATCAGCCGCGTAATGCTCCGCTCGAAGAACAGCTCTTTGCCGAACCGCTGCGTCTGCAGCCTGGACAGCCGGTGCTTCATGACAA
Source organism: Paenibacillus methanolicus (assembly GCF_008124765.1). Lineage (GTDB taxonomy): Bacteria > Bacillota > Bacilli > Paenibacillales > Paenibacillaceae > Paenibacillus_Z > Paenibacillus_Z methanolicus. Next base: position 492,649 of record NZ_VNHS01000006.1, read on the forward strand.
GGCCGAGGGGCACGTCCGCTTCCGTGCACACGATGACGCACTCGCTGTCGGGCGCCGCATTGAACTGCTCGATCACCTCGCTGCACTTGCGCGCCGGCAGCACGGTCATGACCTGACGAATAAATCCTTTATATACGGAATCGCGGGAACCTTCGGCCCGGCTGCTCGCCTTGTTAGCCGTCGCTTCCCGCTTCTCGTCGTTGCCCTTCTTCATGGCGGGCTCGCTTACGATCGTCAGCCCTCGTCTAGTCGTTAATACCGCATTGTTCATTCCTGTTCCCTCCATCTCCATCCTCTATCGCTAGTTCCCACTATAGGGAAAGACCGTTATCGGACGTATATGGAAATGTTAACGGAATGTCAAAATGCGTCGAAATGTGTCATTCACCGCATCTTGCGCGCGTTCAGCCATAGCGGAATGCGGAACAACAGGTTGATCAGCAGCACGATAAACACGAGCACGGCCGCCGACTTCTCCGCGATCTCTACCGCATCCGGCACGATCGCTTCGGATTGCACATACCAGAGGTGGACGGCTAACGTCTCGCCCGGCGACAGCAGGTTGAAATCCCACATGACGCCCGAGGTCGTCACGCCTGCCGTCAGGATGATGACGGCGCTCTCGCCGAACGCGCGGCCGGCCACGAGGCAGATGCCCGTAATAATGCCGTTCAGCGCGACCGGGATGAGCACGCGTCGAATCGTCTGCAGGTGCGTGCCTCCCAGCGCGAACGAGGCGTGCTTCATCTCCTGCGGCACGGCGCGGATCGCTTCCTCCGTCACGCGGGTGAGTACCGGCAAGTTCAAGAACGCCAGGCTGACCGCGCCGCCGATGATCGTCAGGCCGATATCGAACGCTTCGACGAACAGCACGATACCGAACAAACCGAAAATAATCGAAGGAACGGACGCCAGCCCTTCTACGCAGACGCGCAGGAAGCCGATGAACTTGTTATCCGGCGCGAATTCCGATAAGTATATGCCGGCCGCCATCCCAAGCGGTATCGAGATGACGAGCGAGATGATCAGCACATAGAAGGAGTTGAATAACGCCGGCCCGATGCCGCCGCCTTCCATGATTTCGTCCGGCAGCCCCAGCAGGAAGTCGATGCTGAGCTTCGGCATGCCTTTCTCCAGGATGAGGAACAGGAGCCCGATGATGAAAATGATCGTGCAGATGCCGACCGTCCATACGAGGCCGGTGAACAGGTTGTTTTTGAGCCGGTTCCCGCTTTTGCGCGAAGACGCGAACGGGCGCGGGCTCTGTTGTACGCCAGCGGACATTATCGTTGCACTCCTTTACGCTGCATGAAGCGGATGAGGACGATCATGAGCAGGGAAATCACGAGCAGCAGGAAGCCCATTAAATACAGCGCGTAGTTCCACGTCGAATCGAACGGCACGTTCGCGATTTGCATGACGATGTTGCTCGTCAGCACGGACGTCGGCTTCAGCAGGCTGTTCGCCAACTGCGGCGTGTTGCCGATGACCATGACGACCGCCATCGTCTCGCCGATCGCGCGCGCCATGCCGAGGATGCCGGCATACATAATGCCGCTGCGCGCCGCCGGCAGCACGACTTTGAACGTCGTCTGGAAACGAGTGCCGCCCAGCGCGTAGGAAGCGTCCCGGTATTTCTTCGGCACCGCGGTAATCGCGTCGTCGCTGATCCGGCTGATCGTCGGGAGCACCATGATCGTCAGCACGATCGCGGCCGCGAGCAGGCCGTCGCCCATCGTCGTGCCCGTTACGTCGCGAAGCAGCGGGATGAGCAGCGTCATGCCGAGGAAGCCGTATACGACGGAAGGAATGCCGACCAGCAGATCGAGCACCGGCCGCAGCACGGCGCGCAGCCACGGCGGCGTCACTTCCGCCAGGAATACCGCGATCAGAATGGAGATCGGCATGGCGATGAGCATCGTCAACGCGGTCAGCGCGAAAGTGCCGAATATAAAGATAAACGCGCCGTACTGTTCATTCTCCGGCACCCATTCGGTCGAGAAGAAGAACTCCATCGGCGAGACGTACTCGAACGTCAGGATGCCGGTGCGGCCCATCAGAAACAGAATCGAGAACAAAATAATGCACACGAATACCGCGCAGACGACGCAAATCGCCTTGAACGTGCGGTTGTAGAACGCAAGCCTCGCCCGGCGTCCGAACGTCTTGCCCGAGCTGGTCTTCAGGCTCGTGCCCAGCTCGGTTGCCGCGGCGCTCGCGGGCGCTGACATCTCCATCATGCTCGTTAAGCCCCTTTCGATTTTACAAAATCTTCACGCGAACCCCATAAAAGAAGCCAGCTAGGCACTTTCATCCTAAGCTGGCCGCATGGGAGTTTCGATTACTTCATCGCGGAGATCGGAATAAACTTCAATTTTTTCAGCGAGCCGTTCTGGAACGTCTTGCTTTGGATATATTCGATGAACGCCTTCGTCGCGCCCGTCGGCTGGCCTTTGGTCATGTAATAGCCGTAGCCCCATACTTTGTACTTGCCGTTGATGACGTTCGCTTCCGTCGGCGCCACGTCGTTGATTTTGAGCGCCTTCATTTTGCTCGTAACATACACCAAGTCCATGTAGCCGATGGCGTTCGGCGTCGTTTCGACGGCCGTTTTCATGTCGCCGCTCGACTTAACTTCTTTGTAGTTGTCGCCTTTGGACATAAAGTCCGATCCGTCCAGCGCCTTCATTTGGAAGTTGACGCGCGTGCCCGAACCGAATGCGCGGTTGACGACGACGATCGAAGCGTCGTTGCCGCCGACTTCTTTCCAGTTCTTCACTTTGCCCGAGAAAATGTCTTGCAGTTGTTTCGTGGTCAGGTTGTCGACGCCTACGCCTTTGTTGACGACGGCCGCGAACGGAATAACCGCGACTTTATGCGCGACTTGACCATCGAACTTCTTGAAGCCCGGCACGTCCGTGGAAGCATCCCAGTCTACGGCGCCGATGTCGGCGATGCCTTTGCGCACCGATTGCGGGCCCGTGATGGAGCCGGCCGCGGATGCGGAGATTTTCACTTTCGGATTCAATTTCTTGAATTCCTTCGCTGCTTGCAGCGTCAGCGGCAGGAGCGCCGACGAGCCGTTAATGACGATTTTGCCGCTGAGCTTGCTGGCCGCGCTTGCAACCGGAACGGCCGTTGCCATAACCGCGAGCGCGAGTGTCGTGAACGCCAAACTTTTAAACCATTTCATTTTCATGGGGGTTAATCTCCTCTCGAATGTAGGGGGTTGTTTTATTTCGTGACTTTCTTCCATTTGCCGCCGTTGTCCACGAGAATCGCGCCGCCTTCGACGACCGCGACCGACGCGCCTTTGCCCGCGACGATCTCCGACACGTCCTCGGATACCGTGTAGAGCAGTTTCGACGCAGCGCCTTGAATTTCGTATACTTCGCCGCCGGTTGCCGTTGCCACGAGCGCGTACAGCTTATCGCCGGCTGCCGTCGCTTGGATCACGTCTTTGCCTTCGAGCAGCGATTTGACGGATTTATCCGCACCGACCGCAAGCAGGGACGAAACTTTGTTCTCTTCGGAGCTGATATAGTAGGCTTGACCCGCGTCCGCCGAAGCGCCGACGAAAATTTTGTCGTCCGCTTTCTCCGTCAACTTCGCCGGCTTGCCGTCCTTCACGCTCGAATCGAAGAAGTACAGCTGCGGCTCGGTGCCCGTCATGTCGATCGCCACGTCGTCGCTCTCGACCGGCTTGTTGGCATCGGCCGTAACCGCGCCCGGCTTCGTGACCGAATAGAAGAATTTCTTGCCGTCCGCGGATACCGCCAGATCTGCTTTGTAGTCGACTTTGTCTTCCAGTACTTTCGTAATCGCGCCATCGGCCGGATTCAACTTCGCGATGACCGAGCCTTTGTCGCCTTGCAGGAAGTAGATCGCGCTGCTATCCGCCGACCAGACGAGTTCCGGCTTGATCGTGTCGTCGCCGCTTACTTTCGAAGACGATTTCGTCGCCAGATCCAATACGTATACCGCGCCCGTCTCGTCCGTGTAAGCCGCTTTCGCGCCATTCGGAGCCACCGTCAGCGCAGAAGCCGTGCTCGTGCGGAATACTTCCGTGAATTCGCCGGTTGCCGCGTTTACTTTATAATCCACTCGGCCGCCATCTTCCGCCAGCGTGCTGACGAGGAGCGTCTGCGCGTCGATCCAGATCGGATCTTCCGCATCCGTAAGCCGCTTCGTCGCATCCAGCCATACTTTGCCGGACGCATCGGTCGTCTGCTCGATGCCAAGGGCGCTCGCGAAGCCTTCCAGCTCGGCGTAGAACGAGTTGTTCACGTTCACGACCGCCGCGCCCAGTTCGCCCTCTTCGTCGCCGATGCGTACCTTTGTCGAACCATCCTGCAGCTCGACAAGCACATCGTTCAAGTACGCCAGCACCGTCTTGCCGCCGGTTACCGTGAACGTCGCGCCTGCCGCGACGCCAAGATCGCGTACGGACACGAGCGTTACGCCGTCCTTCACGATCGTGCGAACCGTCGTAACCGCATCGTTCACGTAGAACGTGCTGTTCGTGACTTGCGTGCTTGCCGTCGCTGCGGGAGCAGCCGATACGGCGCCGACCGCGGACGTGCTGACCGCTGCCGCGAGTACGGAGATGATGACCGTTTTCTTCATGGACATGGAATAAGTTCACCTTTCCTCGTTAGAACTGATTTTGACCTGCCGTTGTCTCTTCATGACCGCCCTCGTTCGTCATTCGCCGATCCTGTCGATTGCCTGCTTCACAAGGGGTGTTCCTTATGTACAAGACCGATTATAGGCAAGGTTTGTAAACCGTCTGTTAATCAAATATGTAGTTATTATGAAGGACAAAATCCCGCTTGCAACTTGCCGGATTCCTGCCAATGGCCTAGGTAGTTCCTCCCCCTTCCCCCTCCTCCGAGGGGAACCAAAGGGCTTTGCCCTCTGGACTCCCTTTTTCGTGCCGTCTCACTTGTTCGCGGTCGGCGATTGGGCTTGAGCGGGGCACGCTTTTGTCCTGACGGACAAAGCTTCAGTGGGTTTTGAAGTCAGTCCTAAGACTTCAGCGTGCGTATGCCTGTCAACTTAGGCCACAGGCGGCTTCAGTGGACGTTTTTCCTTAACCTTACAGCATTGCCCCCTCCCCTGAGGGGAACCAAAGCTTATGCTTCCGATGTACGTTTCCCGTTGAAAAACGCTCGAGACGCCCGTCTTCGTTACAAGGTCACGACAAAAAAGGACCGCCGCTTCGGCGGCAGTCCTTTTGGGTTATCGTATGAGTGCGCTGTCGACGGCGAGGAACTGGTTCTCCAGTTCCTCCGCCGGCAGCGGCTTGCTGAAGTAATACCCCTGCACTTCGTCGCATAAATGTTCTTGCAGAAACTCATACTGTTCCTTATTCTCTACCCCTTCGGCTATGACGCGCAAGCCGAGGCGGTGAGCCATCACGATAATTGAGCCGACGATATCCGCATCGTTGGTGTCGGTCATAATATCGCGGACGAACGATTGGTCAATCTTCAAGCGGTGCAGGCCGAACCGTTTCAGATGGTTAAGCGAGCTGTACCCGGTGCCGAAGTCGTCCATCGCGATTTGAACGCCGAGCTTCCGAAGCCCGTTCAGCGTCATGACCGTCGAGTTGACGTCCATCGTCATCGATTCGGTAATTTCGAGCTCCAGGAAATCCGGCGTCAAGCTCGTCTCGTCCAACACGCTAGAGATGGATTCGATCAAATCGCTCTTCGTGAACTGCTTGGCCGATAAGTTGATCGACATGCGCACCGGGGCGTACCCGGCTTCCTGCCACGCTTTGTTCTGTCTGCACGCTTCCTTCATGACCCACTCGCCGATCGGCAGGATCAGCCCCGTCTCTTCCGCAAGCGGGATGAACCGGCTCGGCGGAATCATGCCCATTGTCGGATGCTGCCAGCGGATGAGCGCTTCGATGCCGATCAGCTTGCCCGTCTGCGTGTCCATTTGCGGCTGGTAGTGGAGCGAGAATTGTTCCTGTTCGATCGCCCGGCGCATCGCGGTTTCCAGCGCCAGCTGGCCGCCGGTCATGATGCGCATATTGGAATCGAAAAATTTGAATGTGTTCTTGCCGCTTGCCTTCGCCTGATACATGGCGCTGTCCGCTTGCACCATAAGCGTCTCGATGTCCGTGCCGTCCTTCGGATACAGCGCGATGCCCATGCTCGGCGTGACGTGGAATTCATGCACGCCTAGAATAAACGGCTTCTCGAACGCCTGCAGAATACGTTCGGCCACGCCGGCAATCTCATGTTCATGCTGCACGCTGCGCAGCATGAACATGAACTCGTCGCCGCCCATGCGGGCGACGAGATCGTTGTCGCGAATGCACGACTTCAATCTTGCCGCGACTTCCTTCAGCAGCCGGTCGCCTTCGGTATGGCCGAGCGAATCATTGACCAGCTTGAACCGGTCGAGGTCCAAGTAAATAAACGCCAGTTGGCCTTCGCCCAAATGCGGCTGCCGGTTCATCTCTTCTTGCGCCGTCTGAATGAACATCCGGCGGTTCGGCAGCCCGGTCAACTCGTCATGGAACGCCATATAGTTGATGCGCGCTTCCGCCTCGTAACGTTCCGTAATGTCGCGGAATTGCCCGTATGCGCCGATGACGCTGCCCTTCTCGTTCAGAATCGGACTGGCATCGAACAACCCGACAATGTTGAATCCCTCCAGGCTGATTTCGATATCCTCGTACAGGGCGCCTTCGGCCAACACGTTGCAGAAATAATCGCCCAAATGCGGCAGCTCGCAAATTTGTCTGCCGATCAGCTCGCCTCGGCTGAGCTTGAAATTCTGGGCGGCCAGCTCGTTCACCTCGATAATAAACCCGCGTTCATCCGAGATAATGGCGGAGTTCTTCTTCGTGTTCATGATAATCTGATTGAGCACGTTGAGCCGCTTGTTCTGCTCGCGAAGCGTCATCTCCCGTTGGATGGAGTCCACCGCCGTCTGGAGGAGATGGATCAGCAGCGGATTATGGAGATGCGCCGACGTCATCAGCAGCACTGCGCCTCTCGCGCCGGTCTCCTGGTATTTGAACGGCACCGCATAACAGGCCAGCCGATGGAAAAAATGATGGTAGTGATCGTCGCCGATCAGCTGGACGGGGCCGCCGCTCATAAGCGCCAAGCTGACCGCGTTGGTGCCGGAGAGCTCTTCCGTCAGCGCAATGCCGGAATTGAAGCCCGCCGCTTCAATCAACTTCATCATGGTCGAATCCCCGGCTAGCTGCAAAATCATGCCGTCGTTGTCGAACACGGCCGCAAGCAGCGGCAGCTCTTCGGAGACGGATAGCTGCATATGGGCAATGAACTCCTGCGTTATGGCAAGGGTCTCCGCGTATTCTTCCAATGTCGCCGCGTAGCGTTCGGGCTCGCAAGATTGGTATCCCGGTAATTGGTCTGCCTTCAACTGGTAAGCCGCGCATCTGGCAAATGATTCTTGTATGAAGGTAGGCTTTATCCGTTCTGTCATCTCTTGTTGTCCCTCATTTCCGCTAATCCTGATTGGCCGCGCGCGTAGTCGCGCGATCTGTTACTTTCTATTTCGACCAAAAGGGAACAAGTTTTTACATCAAATCGCAAAATATTTTTATTTTCCTCCCCCTACCCCAACATTCGCCTCGCCCCTTCCCCCTCCATTGGAGGGGAACCAGAGGGATTCGTCCCTCTGGACTCCCGAAATAAGCGTGCCTTCTACGCGGCCGTCTTCGATGTATCCTATCATGGTGAGCCCGCTTGTCCTTCGGACAGGCTATTGTTCGAGCTTCGTACGTGACGTTGTGCCTTGGGTGGTATCCTGTTCGGTAGAGCGGATAGCTAGCAATGTGCTGACCTTCGCTTTCGTCCGCTTGGGCGGACGCGCTTTACTTCCTTTGCGGGCACATTCCAATAAAACAAAAAAACTCCGTGCCTGAGTGGGAGGCCACTGAAGAACTTACGCATTTTTCTTTGACGGCTTACGTCTCAGACAAAAAGACATCCATTTCCCACCTTTTGGGAATGGATGTCTTCT
>NZ_VNHS01000007.1 GCF_008124765.1 Paenibacillus methanolicus
CTGAGCAGAGCTGAAGGATAAAAGAGCAGTCCATTGTGCATTATTTCACACCTTAAAATATCAAAAAAGCTGTCTTGACATCTTGTAGCACCATAAACTTTATTTCTAAAAAGAGCCACCCCTTCTGATTACACCATGTATAGTCACATCAAATGTTTGATCGAGCTCGGAAAAACGACCGAGGCAAAATTTAAGTTGGATGCTTTTTCGGAAAATGATGATGATTTCGTTGGAGAAGTTCATGTTGCTGAACTGTACGTTGAGTTGCAATGTTTCTCCGAGGCCGTCCGTTGGTTTGAGAAATCATGGAACACTTATTATAAGACACCTGATTGGGTTAGTAGGTATATTTATTCATTAATGAAAACAAATGCATTGAATCGTGCGATTGAAATCATGAACGAATGTATTAAATTAAAAACAAACGATATTCAGGAAGAAAACGCAGTTCAATGCAATGAGAATTGGACAGAGAGCGAAAAAGCCTCATACATTAAGCAATTAGAAGATGACAAACAGGAATATGAGAATTTTATAAATATGATTTCTAATGGCTTTGTTCCACCTTTGAAATTTTCAACATCTTTGAGTTCAAGTTGCTATTTATTTGGATGTTCAAGGCATAACCATCCTGAATTTAATGGTTGAATTTTTCTAACGAAATGACAGTCAAATCATTCGTATTCAACTAACGGGAGACGTTTGAAACAAAAGGAGCAGTTTGCCGGTGGCGACTGCTCCCTTTCATTAAACCATCATGCACACTTTATCGATGAATTTCGAGCATTTCGGCTGTGATAAGCCACTCACCCGTGTCTGATTTCTCTAGAATTGAAGAATAAGGACTTGTGTATTTATAGAAATGGTTGTATCTCATGGCCTCAATTTTTACAGTATTGTTCGCGATAACGGTATACTTGATGTCGCTAAAAGTGTCAGTATCCCCCCGCTCTTTAGCGACTGGCATGGCATGAACGATCATTTGCTTGTATGTGGCGCCAGTAAATGCTTGATTCGAAATGTCTTCAGTATCCGTTTGGATTTTAAACGTAATATTGGCGTGATCTGCGTAAAGATCAGCTATCGAATCATCATATTCATTGGTCATTTTGATATAGCTTTTAAATAAGCTGGTTACCTCGTTAACCAACTTATCGTCGTTTTCAACTTGAGCAGTAATAACAGGATCGGATGTCTTTAGTTGTGTCTGTGAGTTATTGCCCCCCAAATGTAATTGCTCATTGTTGTTACTGGAGTTCCCACATGCGGGAAAAATAAATAAAGCCATTACTGTAAAAATTGCAACGATCGCCTTCTGTTTCAAATTCGTTTCCCCTTATTTTCAAAATGTAAATTCTATTGAGCCATTGTAACAAATGGCCTCAGAATTCCAAAGCTTATTAATATTATTTCAGAATCAAAAGTTGTTCAACTATCGGGAGACGATAGTTGAACCAATACAGGGAGCACGCCGCCGCGGCGGCGAAGGCGGATTTCCGGGCAAATAAACAAAAGGTTTGGGTCATCCTATAAGGGGTGGCCCTTTTTAATGTGAATTTATTATTACTGTGTACTTTACAATAGTGTACGACATACAGTATAGTGTGAATAGGAGTTGATGAATGAGATGGATATCCAAGAGACGATTCAAAGTTTAACGCAGGAGTTGAGGCGCGGGACGCTCGTCTTAAGCGTACTTAGTCAATTGTCCGAACCGCAGTATGGCTACTCGCTAGTCTCCATTCTGGAGGAGAAGGGACTTAGCATTGACCCAGGTACGCTGTATCCGCTTATGCGCAGATTGGAGAAACAGGAGCTGCTCGTAAGCAGTTGGGACACTAATGAGGCGCGTCCGCGAAAATATTACCAGCTGAGCGAGTCAGGCAAACAGGTGTACCAGCATCTGCGTCAGGAGTGGGCGAGTCTGGCTGAGGGCGTTAATCGATTAATGGATGGAGGAGAAGGATATGGAGCTTATTAGCAGGTACATCTATGCCGTCACGCAGAAGCTTCCGGAGAAACAGAGAGCGGAGATCGAGAAGGAATTACGGGGACTGATCGAGGATATGTTGGAAGTGCGAACCCATGGGGGCTCGCCTTCACCGAAGGAAGTGGAAGATGTGCTCGCCGAGCTCGGCAATCCGAGCGAGATGGCGGATCGGTACCGCGGCAGTAAGCGCTACTTGATCGGTCCAGGGTTGTTCGCGAGCTATATCACAGTGCTGCGAATCGTATGGACAGCGATCGGCATCGCACTCGGCGTCATGTTTATGATCGAGTCGTTCATGGACCCGACGAACATACTGGACCATTTTATTGATGGCATAGTCTCGATTGTGATCGGTTTGATGCAAGGTTTCGCATGGGTAACGGTCGTCTTCGGCGTAATTGAATATACGGGCGCACAGAAGGCAAAAGGGAAGAATGCCGAACAGGTTTGGAAGCCGTCAGATTTACCGCAGCTGCCGGACAATAAGTCGCGAATCAGTCCTGCGGAACCGATTGCGAGCATCATCTTCTCGGTCTTGTTCGTTGTGTTGTTCAGCTATTCCATCGATCTGCTCGGTGTGTGGAGATTCGCTGGTGGCGATAGGATGGTAATCCCATTCTTCAACACGGACGTGTTCAACCGGTTCCTGCCCTACATCTGGTTCTTCTTGGCAGTCAGTATTCTGAAGGAGATCATGAAGTTGAATACGAGGCGATGGACAACGCGTCTCGTCGGTATGGAGATCTCAGTAACCATTCTGTATCTAATCTTGGCGACCTTCATGTTCTGGGATCCGGTGATCTGGAACGCAGACTTCATGCAGCAAGCGGTTGATTCGGGTCTCGTAACAGCTGGCAGCGAAGGATACAATACGGTTAATACGATCTGGGGACGCGCGACAAACGGCATCATCTATCTCATCGGACTCGTCTCCGTGATTCAAGTTATCTCGCTGATCGTAACCGCATACCGGCATAAGTCTTAAGTTGTTCACAATGAATCGACTAAGGCAACTGCGCGAGCAGGTCCAGAGTGTCCAGCATAAGGAAAGAGGCCATCCAATGCGGATGGCCTTTAAAACTTGTAAAGGTAACGCCGAGAATCGTACGATAAACTAAAAACAGATCATTAAGCTCCCTCGAAATGATTCAGTTTCCTCACTCAGACTCATGAATTCGCAGGATTTCATCCTGTAGTTAGAATGAAGAAGAGGATGTGGGAAGAGTCGGTGGCGGGCAGACGTAAAAATGGGCATGCGGAAATAAAGGTGAACAATGCCTCACCCATATTGTTCCATATACGCACGTCTCCACGTCTCCCTAGCGATTCTCGCTCCCATGTCTCAACGGGTCATAGCCCTTTCATTCCTTCGTCACATCTAACTACGGGGTGGAGGTCGGTCTATCTATCGGAACGGGTCCGTGCCCTTTTGCGTAACGTCTCCCGATACTCCGTGCATCTTGTCATCCTGCGAATGCTTGAGCTGGTGAGGAAGGTCCGAATCTAGGCAGCCTGTGGGAAAACTCTGGTTGAATCGTAAGCTTCGCTACTCTTGGCCAGGCCGATTAGCAGACGAGCTACCTTGCTGCATAGTTTCATGATGGATTTCATCTTCTTTAGCTTCTTTTCTTCTACATTAAAACGATGCAAAGCTCGAATTTCGGGGTTCGTCATAACCATACACATGTTTGTATGCGTGGAGGGCCTGAGTGGTGCCAACACTGGATTTTGCGAGTGTAATGAGCAGTTCAGCACGTTTAACGCCAGCATGACGCTTCACGTATTGCTTCCAACCGGCCAAAACCTGCTCGGTGCTTAACTGTCTGATTTCGCTCGGCAAAGGAAAGAGTCTGAGCGTTGCTATTGCACTGGTGCAGGTAAGGATTTTGAAGACCTGCCGCAACTCAGGGAAGACGATGTCTACCCAGCGATGAATTTGGTTAACTGCACTGTTCAAGCGCTTAGTGACCGTCTCACGGTTTGCCATAAGAATTCGTAGTTCCTCGTAGGCTTCCGGATGAAAGCGAACAGGAGAGTAGTACCCGTTTTTGATCATATCTGCAATGACAAGCGCATCCTTGCGATCACTCTTAGAAGGTGTATTGTCCCGGTTTTCCTTGTTCTTTTTGACGAGATGAGGATTAACCAGAACATTGTTGAGGCTATACGGAGAAAGGTGTTAAATATGTGATTCAGCTAACGAAGAACAATAGCATAAAACGAACAAAGAAACAGCCGATCATGTGATGGGCTGTTTTGTTATCCTAATGGAAAGTTAGTTGGATACATACAGAAGAGCATCGAATTACGTTATCGGTTTGATTAAGAAGTAGTTCTTTTTCTAATTCGATGTGCGGAGTGACGAAATCAAGATCCGGAGTTTCACGCCTACAGCGCGGACGCCGGGTCGTGGGGGAAGAGCGGGAGATTGAGTTCGCGGGAAGGATTGTGATATTAATCACATCCCTAACGTCGAAGCAGAGCTACAATAGTCTTAGCAAGAGGTTAAACGGTGCATTCACAAAGGAGTGGGAGCAATGGAAGTGATGTTCGTCATCATGGGATTCAACGCAGCGCTGATCGTTGTCATGGGGATTCTTGTAAAGGGCGCATTGGACATGGAACCGATGGATCAAACTTATCCGACCGGTCAAACGTTGAATGGAGGCGTGAAATAATGGATGCGATGGCCATATACCTCTACTTCTTCGGTATGCTTGCTTTGGTGCTTGTCGGATTGCTCGTTCCTGCCTACTTTATATCCATTCCTCAAGACGATGATCACGAGGTGATATGAGTCGCGGGTATAAACCGATTTCCGTCTCGTGGCGGAAGTCGGTTTATTTGGCGTGAAGTCCCGCAGCTGCCATCCTTTCGTTACGCCTTCCAGTGCAAGTAAGTCCCCGCTCTTGGAAAATGGACCGTCACGCGCGTATACCGACCTTCCTCCGACTGGATGGACAAGTCAGACCCAAGCTTGATCGCCATCTGTTTGGCCAAGTACAGCCCCATGCCGGTTGACTTCGCGTAGCTTCTGCCGTTCGCGCCGGTAAAGCCTTTGTCGAACACGCGCGGGAGGTCTTCCGGCTTGATCCCGATTCCCGTATCTTCGATCAGAAGCCGTCTCTCATAGGCATCTTCCTCATAGCGAATCGTGATCGCGCCGTCTTCGGGCGTATACTTCAAGGCATTCGCCACAATTTGGTCGATGATATAACCCAGCCATTTGCGATCGCTGTGGATGTAGGGGGACGTCTCGTCCAGACGGAGGCGGATCCGCTTCGTAATAAACAACTTGGCGAATTTCTTGACGGATTCCTTCCATACCGCCTCGAGCGACACCTCCGCAATGAGGTAATCCTTCGAGAACGAGTCGATGCGGGAGTAGTACAGCGCCTGCTCGACGTAATTATCGATCTTGCCCAGCTCGTCCTCCAGCTTGTCGATCAGCTCATCGGGCGATTTGTTCGAGCCGTTCTCCATGACGAGGCGGCTTGCCGCGATGGGAAGCTTCACCTCGTGAATCCACGACAGAATAAAATCTTGATGATCCCGGTGCTCGGCGGTCGCCCGCTGCATCTGCTTCATATGCTCCCGCTCAAGCTTATGGATGACGCCGACGAACAGCCGTTGCTCGGCGGTTTGCGCTTCGGGGAGCGCGGCTGCCGTCTGTTCCCCTTCCCTGGTCGGGAGGTTGGACAGCTCTCGGTAGAAGGACCGTCGATACCCATAGCCAACCGCCAAATAAGCAGAAACCGCGATGAGACATGCCGCGTTCATATAGAGGATGTTGCTCATGCCGCGCAGCGGGCTGACGCTGACGGCCATCAGCAAGGAGACGAACAGCATGATGCCGCCGTACAACGCCAAGAAGTACCGCTTATCTTTCACGTAATCATAGAAGCTCATGGGATCATATACCCTTCGCCTTTCCGGGTCGCGATGAAGCTTTCTTTCCCGAGCTCGGCCAGCTTCTTGCGCAACCGGGTCATGTTGACGGTCAACGTGTTGTCGTCCACGAAATGTTCGTCCTCCCAGAGCGCGCGCATCATTTTCTTCCGGGTCACGATAGACCCCTTATGCTGCATGAGTATCTGCGTCAGAATGAACTCGGTTTTCGTCAGATCGGCCTTCCGGTCGCCGCATTGCAGCGTAGCGTCTTTCACGTTCAGCACGACCCCGTCGTGTTCGATGAAGCTATGCGAAGTATCCACATACGTATAGGTTCTGCGAAGGATCGCGTTAATTTTGGCCATGAGGACATCCGTATAGAACGGCTTCTGAATAAAATCGTCCCCGCCCGTATTCATCGCCATCACCATGTCCATCGGCGTATTGCGGGACGAAAGGAACAGGATCGGCACCTGGGACAGCTGCCGGATCTGGTTGCACCAGTAGAAGCCGTCGAACGAAGGCAAGTTGATGTCCATCAGGATGAGATGGGGATTGCTGGTCTGGAACGTTTGCAGCACCTGGTCGAACTGCTCGACTTCGACGGTTTCGAAGCCCCATCTGCGTAGCGTCTCGCCGAGCATGTCGCGGATCGTCGGCTCATCCTCCACAATCATGATTTTCATCGTACATCCCTCCTCCCAAAAAATAGTAACATGAATCCCATACCCGTACAATCGAATTGACAGGGTGACAAAAATGTAAGGCAGCGCCGGTAAGCTGTAAGACCATTCGAGGAAAGTTTTCGATACAATGAAGTCATAAGCATAAAGTGAGAGTTGAACAACCTCTTACGAACTGGAGGCGGGACGTTATGAAGAACGTTATAGAAACGACGAATGTGACGAAGGTTTACGGCGCGAAGGGCATCGTAAGCACCGCGTTGGAGCATATCGATCTGACGGTGCGGGAGGGCGAATTCGTCGGCATCATGGGACCATCGGGCTCGGGCAAATCGACGCTGCTGAATCTGTTGGCGACGATCGATCAGTCGACGTCCGGCGACATCCGGATTGACGGAACCGATATTTTGGGCATGAGCGAGAAGCAGTTATCGACGTTCCGGCGCGAGAAAATCGGGTTTATTTTTCAAGATTACAACCTGCTCGATACGCTGACGGTCAAAGAAAATATATGGCTGCCGTTGGCCTTGTCCCGTACCCCGATCGGCGAGATGGAACGGCGCGTGGATGAAATCGCCGACAAATTCGGGATACGCGGCATCTTGGATAAGTATCCGACGCAGCTATCCGGCGGTCAGAAGCAGCGAACGGCCGCTTCCCGCGCGATCATTGCCAGACCGCGTCTCATCTTGGCCGACGAGCCGACCGGCGCGCTGGATTCGAAGTCCGCGACGGATCTGCTGGACAGCTTGCAAGGGCTGAACCGGCAAGATAAGGCGACGATCTTAATGGTGACGCATGATGCTTACGCGGCCAGCTATTGCACGAGAGTGTTGTTCCTCAAGGATGGCCGGCTGTTCACCGAGTTGGTGAAGGGCGACGCGACCCGCCAGGCGTTTTTCAAGAAAGTGCTCGATGTGCTGAACGTGTTCGGAGGTGGCGTGAATGACGTTATTTAGCGTAGCGCGCAAAAACATCGCCGGCAATTTCAAAAGCTATCTATTATATTTGGTGTCGATGGTGTTCAGTATCGTCATTTACTTTACGTTCGTATCGTTGCAATACAGCACGGAGATCGCAAGCGCGATTCAGTCGTCCCGCGGCGTGCAATCGATTTTTTTGCAGGCGTCGATCTTGCTTATTTTGTTCGCGGCGGTTTTCATTTGGTATTCGAGTTCGTTCTTCAACCGTAGGCGAAAAAAGGAGATCGGCTTATACTCGCTGCTCGGGGTGCGCAAGAGAACGATTGGATGGATGATGTTTTATGAAAATATGATAATGGGCGCATTGGCGCTGGCGGTCGGCATCGTCATCGGGGCGCTCTTATCCAAGCTGTTCACCTTGATGATGCTCCGGCTGCTCGATTCCGCGGTGGAAATCAGCTTCGCGCTATCGCCGGCGGCAATCGGGAATACGGTCATCGTGTTCGCGATATTGATCGTGGTCACTTCAATCCGTGCCTATCTGCTCATCTATCGGTTCCGGCTCATCGAGCTGTTTCAGGCAGAGAAGCAGGCGGAATCACGGCCTAAGGGTTCGCCGATTGTCGCGATTCTGGCGGTCGTGGTACTAGCGGCCAGCTACTGGCTTATCCTTCAGCCGATCGCCACCAGCCAACAATTTAGCATCACCTTGCTCGTGTTCATGATCGGCGTCATCTCCGGCACCTACTTGTTGTTCCGATTCGGCGCCGTGCGATTTCTCCTGGTGCTAGCCAAGAATAAAGCGAGCTATTACCAGGGCGTCCGATTCGTTGGAGCCGCTCAGCTGCTATTTCGAATGGCAGGCCATGTACGCATGCTGACGGTGGTCTCCTTGCTTAGCGCGGTCACGATCATTGCGGTCAGCATCGGAGCAAGCGCGTATTACGAAATCGAGCGAGAAGCGGCGAGGACGGCTCCATTCAGTTACGCGCATCTATCTAAGGGCGATAAGCTCGACGCGGAGATCGAGCGGGTAATAACCGCGGATAAGGAGCACCCGATCATCGCCAAGTTGGATATTCCGATCCTGGGCACAACGGCCGATGCGTCGGAGCTGGCGGTTGTCCCCTCGAAATTTACGGTTCAGGATGTGCCGGTGAAGCTGATGTCGGCCGCCACCTTCAATGCGATCGCCGACGCGTTGGGCAGAGATGAGCAGGTCCGGCTGACCGGGCTGGAGGCGGCGATCGTCCAACCGTTGGATACGGATCATGCATCCGATGATTACGTAGGGAGATCGATCACGCTGAAGCAAGCCGGGGAGGACCGGAACGTAACGTTCGGCCGCTTCATCGACGAAAGGGTCATGAATTGGAGCTTCCCAGACCTCATCGTCGTCGTGAGCGAAGAATTGTATGGCGAATTCGCCCGCCAGTCGGCGCCCGCGATCTACAAGGCTTATAAAGTAGAGGATGAGAGATCGGCTCGCGCAACATCCGAAGCGTTGCTAGGGTTGGATGCGAAGGAGGCCGAGCTGACCGTTCATTACGCGGAATATCGGGGGATTCTGGAAGCGGGCGGCGTCAATTTGTTCGTGCTCGGCTTTCTGGGACTCGTATTTATGGCCGCCACGGGAAGCATCATCTATTTCAAGCAGCTGACGGAGGCGCAATCGGATAGCAGCCGTTATGCCATTTTGCGGAATATCGGCGTTAGCCGAAGGGAGATATCGATTTCCATCGCGATGCAATCGCTGTTCGTGTTCGGACTTCCGCTTGCGGTCGGTATACTGCATAGCGCGCTGTTCCTGCAGGTACTCATGAATTTCAATCTGATCGGCAAGGAAGCAACCATCCCGATTGTCATGTCGATAGCCGCCTATGCGATCATTTATACAGGCTATTATGGGTTAACCGTTCAATCTTGCAGGCGCATCGTGGAGGCTTGAGTTTCGATAATGCCGGGGAGGCATATGCAGTACTTAGTAGGATTGAGGTGTCGGTTATTGTATGATGAATAAGAGCGGGACGCTTAAATAACGACGAAGCATGGAACATAGGGGGATGGCATGTCCTGGAGCAAATTGAAGCAGGAACTGGAGAGTTTTCTTAGTCCTGCGTTAATAGGGCGGTTCGAATACCGGGCAACCGGCTACCGTTATTTACCTGATAAAGCAGGGCTTTGCTATATTGCGGTAGATAAGAAGAACGTCATGAATATGAGTGATGCCACGACATCGATCAGGTGGTATCAGACGGAACAGGAAATCAAGCATGATCCGCATATCCAAATTGCGATTGAACAGGAAGAAATTGAAGCGCTCCGAAAAGAGACGAAGGGGCTAGTGCCGGAGGAACGGCTAGTAGTCATGGCAAGAGGCAGAAGAATAGGAGAACTTGCCAAGGAGCTGTTGTCCGCGCAGACTGCCCTGAGTAAATCCAATTTTACGGTCGTCGCGACTCAATTTCTATCCCGCCCCATTGAAGAGAGTCTAGAGAGCAAGGAGATCTTATTCAATATTCTGGCCTTGGCGGACAGACGCGTCGGGAAAAAACGACTGTTGAACATGAGCGAGAAGATCAAATCCCGGCATCCGGTCGTGCAGTATTTCTATGCGCTGCGGCTTAGCACGTTGTGATACGGACAGCGAGAAAACGAGAAACAAGACAGCCCTCCGCAAGTGGTTCACTTGAGAGGGCTGTCTTTTATGAATCTAGAGCATCCGCCCGTCGGTCATGGTTATTATTGCTTGTACACCGTTCCCGCAAATTTGCAGTAATACATCGCGCCAGGAACATAGCCGCCGTTATATTGCCAGCCGCCGCCGTCGTACAGATACACAACGCCGCTATAACCCTGTGCATCCGAGTACCAGGTGCTGGTTCCGCATTGATTTCTCCAAATTCCATAATCTACATATTTGGACTCTTGTGCGAAAGCAGATACGGGAAGGCTTAACGCCAATGCCAGCGCGCCCGTAGCAAGGATGGATTTTTTGAACATTTTCATAATTACACCTCCAAAATGGTTGTAACTAGATATTACTATAAATATCCAAAAGTGAAATAGCCAACCGCAAAGAGGTTGAAAAATTGATATAAAAACAAAAATATTGGTATCGGACTAGGTTTCGACGAGGGGGGGGCGTGCAGATGTGGCCGGAGAGCGCGAAGGAACTCGGGAGCTCGCGGAATAATGTGCCGTGGATCGAGAATCGAAAGGAACAGACCTCTTACCCACTTGTTTTTGTTACAAAAATATTGTTTTAAAGGCTTTAATTCCGAAAATATCATTGAATCATTCAAAATACTTGTAACAAATCATTGACTTTTCCTAGAAAACGCCCATATAATCTCGATATATTAGATCAATTGGATAAAATGAGGTGATCAGATCCCCGTGTCAGAGGAATCAACAGGATCAGTCAGTTGAATTTCCGCAACAATATGAAAGCGCTTCAACAAAATCGATGAGGTGATAAGTTTGATGTTGAAACGAAGTTTAGCAGCTATGCTGTGCGTGCTGCTCTTGTTGGCCCCTCAGGCGGCATTCGCCTATAAGAATCCGACAACGCTGCCGGACGAATGGGGACAATATGGACTTGGCGACCCTTACGTACTGAAGTTTAACGGTACTTATTATTTGTATGTGAGCACGAGAGATACCGATACCGGGGTCAAAGTGTGGAGCTCGCCAGACCTGGTCAATTGGAGCTATGGCGGATTGGCCGCAACCGATCCGGTTACGAAGGGAGCTTACGCTCCCGAGGTCGTGTATTGGAACGGATATTTCTACATGTATACCTCTCCTGCCGGCAATGGCCATTACGTGCTGCGCAGCGAGAGCCCGACCGGTCCGTTCACGGTGCAGACGGGCAATCTCGGCCATTCGATCGACGGCAACGTCTTCATCGACGATGATGGCAAGTGGTATTTCTATCACGCGAACGGAGCGGGCATTCTCGCGGCTCCGATGCCGACGCCGACGACGATCGGCGCAAGCGTCAATACAGGCGCAAACATGAACGGCTGGACGGAAGGTTCGACCTTGTTCAAGCGCGACGGCAAATACTATATGACGTATACCGGCAACCATGTATTCAGCAAAGGTTATCGGGTCGACTACGCGGTCAGCGACAATCCGCTCACGGGATTCGTGCGTGATCCGGATAACCCGATTCTGATCAGCACGGAAGGTCCGACCGTCGGACTCGGCCATAATACGGTCGTCGTTGGGCCGAACCTGGATGCCCGCTATATCATCTACCACAATCTCGAAGGACAGGGCATTGTCGGACCTCTTCGCCATATGGGGATGGACCGGATCGTGTTCAACGGGGATAAAATGTCGGTGCTCGGACCGACGGCGACCGAGCAGTCGGATCCGGAGCTGTCGGATTTCGAGGAGCGGTTCAATGGCGCGGATCTTAGCCCGGCGTGGACGAGTTCGGAAGGTGGCAGCTGGACCGTTGATTCCGGCCTTCTGCGGCAGCAAGCCGTCGGAACGAGCAGACTGGTGAGCACTGCCGCTGCCGGAAGCAGCTATACGGCAGAATTCAACCTGCAGCTCGCGGAGTCCGGCGATACCGGCAGCTCGCGGCTCGGGGTCGTATTCTCGTACAAGGGCGACAACGATTACGGCACAGCGCTGTTAGACCCGGCGAGCAATTCGCTGCGGACGCAGTTCCGGGTGAACGGCGCCGATCTGGGGTGGGAGGCGAGCCCGCTGCCGGAAGGATACGATTATACGAAGCTGCACCATATCCGGGTGGAGAAAGCAGGCGATATGTTCAAGATCTACGTCGACGGCATGCTTAAGCAGACGCGCGGCGCGACGCTTGGCGGGGGCAGCATCGGTTACGTCGCGGAGAACGCGAAGGCGAATTTCGGTTACGCCGCTTTCAGCAACGACGTGAACGGTAGCAGCGATTTCGACGCGGCGAGACCGGTTCCAGGTCAAGTCGAAGCCGCGCATTACTTGTCAGGCGGCGAGGGGGTCGGGTATCACGACCAGACATCGGGCACAATCGGCGATTACCGCGGAGACGGCGTGGATACGGGCCAAGCGGATGACGGCACCTCGCATATCACCGCCTTCGAGAACGGCGAATGGCTGCAATACCGGCTGAACATCGCGGAAACAGGCAAGTACGATATCGATCTTTCTTACGCGGATGCAGCCCTGGGCAGCAAGGTACGGCTCACGCTGGATAGCGGACAGCCGCTGGGCGAGGTTGAACTGGCAGGGGTTGCGGACACTGCTGCGGCAGGGTGGCAAACCGCGCAGCTGAGTGGGATCGAGCTGCCGGCAGGCGAGCATACCTTGAAGATCGCTGCCGTATCGGGCGCGATCTCGCTGGATAAGCTGACGTTCCACCGGCACGCGGACGTTCCGGTCCTCTATGATAACTTCGATGATGGCCAGGATGACGGCTGGCAGCGGTATGAAGGTTTCTGGAACGTGAAGAGCGATGTCGCCGAGGAGGAGCAGGCTTACGACGCGTATCATCCGATCCCGGGCGCGATAGGTACGGTCCACTATATCTCCGGCGGCGAAGGCGTCGGGTATCATGAGAATACGCTCCAGAACATCGGCGGCCAGTACCGGGGAGATTCGGTCGACATTCGCTCCAATCCGGCCGGCGGCGGGTACAACGTCGGCTGGAATCAGGCGGGCGAATGGCTGAAGTTCAACATCGACGTAGCGGAAGCCGGAACCTATAACGCGGAATTCAAAGTGGCGACTACGCTGGATGGAGGTCAGATTCGGCTTTTGCTGGACGATACGACGGATCTGACCGGCATCGTGGACATTCCGAAGACCGGGGACTGGAACATTTGGAACGTGGTGCTCAAATCCGGCGTTACCCTGCCGGCAGGCAAGCATACGCTGAAAGCCGAGACGGTCCGCGGCGAATTCGACTTTGCAGGCATAGCGCTGACGAGGACGGATCAGCCGATACCCGTACCCGGCGTCATAGAAGCTGAGCATTACAAGCCCGGCGGCGAAGGCGTAGGCTACCAGGATTTGACGCCTGCAAACATCGGGGGCAAATACCGCGGCGATAAGGTCGACATTCGATCCGCTGCATCCGGCGATCAGATCGTCGGCTGGAATCAAACCGGCGAATGGCTGAAGTACAACATCCGCGTCGCGGAAGAGGGGCTGTACGATCTCGACTTGTGGGCGGCGACGACGTTCACGGATGCGCAAGTCCGGCTTTGGCTGGATGATACGACTGATTTGACAGGCGTACTTACCGTTCCTGCTTCCGGCGACTGGAATAAGTGGAAGTCGGCGACGAAATCCGGTATTCTGCTGCCGGCCGGCGATCATGAGCTGAAAGTCGAAATCGTCAAAGGCGAATTTGATATGACGAGACTGTCGCTCGCCCAATTCGATAAGCCGCACGCGCTGCCCGGGTTTATCCAGGCTGCTGATTACAAGGCAGGCGGAGAAGGTAAGGGCTACCATGATCTGACTCCCGCTAACATCGGAACGGAATACCGGAATGAAGCGGTCGACATCCGCCGGAATGCGGGCGGCGGCTACAATGTAGGGTGGAACGCGACCGGCGAATGGCTGGCCTACAACGTAGATATTGCCGAGGCCGGCGTGTACAACGTCGATTTCGTGACCGCTACGTCGAATGACGGTGCGAAGGTCCGGCTGTGGCTCGACGATGCAACCGATCTAACCGGTGAAGTCGACATTCCGAATTCCGTCACCTGGGAGAACTGGACGACCACAACGAAGCAAGGCATCCTGCTCCCGGCGGGCGTGCACACCTTGAAGGTCGAAACCGTGAAAGGCGAATTCGACTTCCAAGGGATACGGATTCATCAGAATCCGGTCGAACCGAAGATTGCACATACCGGCGAATATCAGGCAGCGGTCGGCAGCTTCGCGAAGACGACGATCGGGGATGACGATTGGTCGGATTACAGCGTGGAGTCCGATATTAAGCTAATCAGCGATTCCGGCGACGGAGGCATTCTGCTGCGGGCGAGCAACCCGGCTCATGGCAAGGAGTTGAATCAGAACGATGCGGACTTCGTGCAAGGCTATGTCGCGTACCTGAACAAAGAAGGCGTTCATCTCGGCAAACTTAATTACGGCTGGACCTATTTGACAGGGGCGCCGCTCGAGGTGAAGACAGGCGAATGGAAGCATGTGAAAGTCGTTGCGCAGGGGGCCCGCATTCAAATCTATGTTGATGATAAGAGCGAGCCGGTGATCGACTATACGGACCGTAGCGGCTATCCATTCACGCACGGCAAGGTCGGCATGCGGACGTTCATGAACGAAACGAGTTACGACAATTTCACGGTTCTCCCTGCCCCGATTAACGTGCCTGCCATCGGTCAGTTACTGGATTGGTTCGGCTCGGCCGGACAGGTAGACGAGAAGACTTGGAAGCAGCTGGATAAGGAGCTTGAGCATGCAGCCGATGCGGTCGGCAAGAAGAAGCCGGACTGGAAGCAGGGGATCAAGCATCTGGACAATTTGCTGAAGCAGCTGAATAAAGAGAAGAAGCAGCAAGAGGTGTTCGATCAAGCCAAGACAACGCTCAACCGGAGCGTGAACGCGCTCATGGAGGCGTGGCGCGCCAATCTGGGCAAGTAGGCGACAAAGCCTAAGCCGCGCGGCGATTAACGAGTAAGTAACGTCCCTGTACCGAAGGAGCTTCGGTGCGGGGACGTTTGGCGTTATTGTAGCGGCAATCATGAAGGTCGTCGACTTTTGGGGTGGAAGCGCATATCGGATTAGACTGGCGATTCCGCCAGCTGCATCCGCGCCGCTTTGATAAAGGCCGCTGCGGCTGGAGAGACGATGTGCTGGGTCCGTACGGCTAATCCGATCTGGCGAATAATAGGAGGATGCAAGGGTTTCACCGCGATATTGGCCGGCATAGCTGACAGAATCATGGATGGTACGACAGATACGCCGATGCCGGCCTCCACCATGGAGAGAATAGTGGCGTTCTCCGCAACCTCGAACTGCGTATTCAGGCGCAGTCCACTCTCCTGAAAGGCCTGCATCACAAGGCGTTCGCATCCCGATTTGAGCGAAAGAAACGGTTCCCGCGCAAGCTGCTCGATGGCGATGATGTCCTGCTCCCGCAAAGGATGATCGGCGGGGAGGACCGCGACATAGGGATCGTCAAGCAGCTGCACCATGTCTAATCCATCGCGCGCTTCAGCCAGAAATCCAAGATCAACGACGCCTGCCCGGATCCATGCTTCCACCTCCGCATAACTTCCTTCGAAGAGAATCAGTTCTACGCCCGGATATAGACTGCGAAACGCTTGAAAAATGCCCGGGATGGCATGGGCCGAGAAACTGGGGAATGCCCCGATCCGTATTGTCCCGCTATTCACGCCTCTTGACGCGGCGGCGACTTGAGTGATCTGCTCCGTATGGTGAATGATCTCGCGAGCATGCGCTAAGATTTGTTCGCCCGCATCCGTTAACTTAACGCCATTCCGATGGCGCGCAAATAACGTAGTGCCTAGTTCTTTCTCCAAGTCGCCAATGGTGTGGCTTACGCCCGATTGGCTTGCATTCAACAGCTCCCCTGCTCTCGTGAAGCTGCCGGTCTGTACGATCGCTAGGAATACTTCGAATTGAAACAGCGTCATTGCAGATCCTCGCTTCCATGAATTTTTCTTCATGCAGGGTATGGCGCATTTTCATTTTACGGGAGATGGGAACTTCATTATCATGATGGGAGATGAAGGAGTGATTCATGACGATGAGACCGATACGCGTATATCATGTGGATGCTTTTACCCAGAATCCGTTCGAGGGCAATCCAGCTGGAGTCGTGCCCGATGCCGGTAATCTAACCTTAGCGCACATGCAAAAAATTGCCAACCAATTAAATTTGCCGGAGACGGCATTTTTATTGCCGGCGACGGATCCGAAGGCGGATTTTCGAGTCCGTTATTTCACGCCGCAGGAAGAAATCCATTTTTGCGGACATGCGACGATTGCTTCCGTCTGGCTGCTCGCTAATGAGTACGGATGGGCGGACAGAGCGGAGCGAATCACGCTGGAAACCCATGTAGGCCTGATTCCCGTGCAGTGGGAACAACGCGACGGCAAGGTTGGCAAGGTGACGATGACGCAGATTACGCCTCAAGTAAAGGAAGCCCCCTTCCGGGATCAGGCTGAAATCGCTCGCTTGATCGGCATGGACGCGGATCAGTTGGATGAGCGCTATCCGATCAAGCTTGCCTACACGGGGAACTGGACGCTAGTTGTACCGGTGAAAACGCATCAGGCAATCGATGCAGCCAAACCGAACATGGACGAGTTGGCCGCGTTTAACCGGCAATATGCCATCAGCAACACGCATTTATTTACGTTCGACGCCAAACCGGGATTCGATCTGTACACGCGAGATTTTGCGCCTGCCATCGGAATTCCCGAAGATCCCGTAACCGGAGCGGCCAATGGCGCATTGACCGGCTACCTCGTCTTGGAGAACATACTCGGTAAAGAGCAAACTCGCCTTACGATCGGGCAAGGCGATGCGATCGGCCGTCCCGGCACGCTTTATGTAACCGTCCATTCAACGGAATCGGACGTCGTGATCCAAGTCGGCGGATTCGCGCACGTCACGCTTGAAGGCGTGCTGCGTTTACCGGAAAGCTAACCCCCAAATCCAATGTCGGAGGGACTCTCATGGTGGAACTTGTTCAGAACGTCTTGGAGGATATGAATAAGCAGCTGGCTCGAATCGAACGAAGCCTGAACCTGCTGGACGATGAGCTCATCTGGAAGCGAGTGAACGCGTCCATGAACAGCGTCGGTAATCTCTGCTTGCATTTGGCGGGTAACGAATATCAAAATATGGCGAGCGCCATCGGAAACCAACCGTTCATCCGGGAGCGTTCCCGCGAGTTCACGACGGATGGAGGCTTATCGAGGGAGGAGCTGATCGGTCTGCTGCGCAATGCCCGATCCGAATCGGAACGCGTATTATCGGCCTTGCTTCCCGATGATCTATCCCGAGAGGTCGCCATCCGCTATGACCGTGAGGATTGGAAGCGAATGCACCGAAGCGATCCCCCTGCCCACGGGGCCTGCGATACCCGATTAATCGGCCGGCTGCTTGTTCAGGTGTCCGCCCACTACGGATACCATGCGGGGCAGATCGTCTTGCTCGCCAAACTGTTACGCAATACCGACGAGCATGTAACGGATCAATACCACTAACCTATAGTTAAACGGATGCGTGATCGCTATTAGCGGTGATTAACGAGAGAAGGAATGAAGGCTAGTGATCAAACTGGAGGTTTTCGAACGTACCGACTTTGCGCAGCTTATGGAATGGATGGATTCGCCGACAGCTCTATTTCAATGGGGAGGCCAAACGTTTCGCTATCCGTTAAACGAGCGGCAATTGGATGATTACCTCGACAACGCGAATGCCGGCGCTGCGCAAACCCTTATATATCGGGTCGTCCATGAAGAACATAACGAGGTCATCGGACATATCAACTTGCAGATCGATCGGATCAATGAATCCGCAAGGATCGGTAAAGTTTTGGTTGGAAAAAGAAGCTTAAGAGGACAAGGCATCGGGCAATGGATGCTAAAGAAGGTTTTAACGATTGCTTTCGAACAATTGAAATTGCACCGAGTTAGCCTAGGCGTGTTGGATTTTAACCTTTCCGCGATCGCCTGTTACGAGAAGGCGGGGTTCGTAAAAGAAGGTCTTATTCGAGATAAACGCAAAATGGGCAACGAATACTGGAGCGTGTGGGAAATGAGTATGTTGGACAAGGAATGGTCGCAAATGCGATTGAATCCATCATCGCCCCGATCCCGCCATTCATCCAATCCAACTTCCCCGCAGTCACATACCCTATAACGACCTTACCGGGAGAGGGGGAAGAGATCGGTGAAAAACAAGAAAGAATCACGTTCATT
This sequence comes from Paenibacillus methanolicus, assembly GCF_008124765.1. Taxonomy (GTDB): domain Bacteria; phylum Bacillota; class Bacilli; order Paenibacillales; family Paenibacillaceae; genus Paenibacillus_Z; species Paenibacillus_Z methanolicus. The sequence continues at coordinate 18,429 of NZ_VNHS01000007.1, forward strand.
CCTTCTAAACGGCATGTTGGGGCAGTCCGGCTTGGGCGGACAGTTAGGGAAGGGCTCGCCGCTGCAAAGTATGTTCATGGGTCAGAAATCCCCGTGGCAGGGCGCGCCTATGGGCCAGAAACCGCCGTGGTCCGGCGGACCGTGGGGTCCATATCCGTGGTGAGGCGGCGGTGAAGGTCAATCTATAGCCAAACGATCAAGGAGCTATCCAACGTCACACGTCACCGTGGCGAGGCAGGATAGCTCTTTTTGGTATGCAACCGTTCATGTTTGTTCGCGAGAGCACCACATACGCATGAAGCTTTGTCCGCGAGGACAAAAGCGTGCCAGCTCGAAGCAACCCGCCGACCGCGAACCATGATGGCAGCACGAAGAAGGGAGTCCAGAGGGCGAAGTCCTTTGGTTCCCCTCGGCGGAGGGAGAACTCCCTCTTGCCTGGATGACACCTATTGTGACATGCTTGTGATAGCGTAGAGATATTTCCAGGCTCGATTCCTTAGGGGAGGTTATGGAGATGGCGATGGCGAAGATGGCGGATATTGCCAAGGAAAAAGTAAGATTGGCTCGAAATTATCCGATTCTTGTAGAAGATACGATCGGGGTCGACAGCGGCTATCAGCGGCTCCATTGGCATGACGTGCTGGAGATCAACGTAATCAAATCCGGCACCGGGTATTACATCATCAACGGCAAGCAATACGAGTTCCAGCAGGGGGATATCCTGCTCATCAACTCCAACGATCTGCACTGCGCTTACGAGACGAGAGACCTGGTCATGCAGGTCATTAGCTTCGACGGCAATTGGCTCATCAGCAGCTTGCGGCTCGACCCCGAGATTTTAAGTCCTTTCCGCGAAATGAACATCCACTTCACGAACCTGCTCGATCGCGATCATCCCCGGATTGAGAAGCTGCGCGGCATTCTGCTCGATCTTCAGCGCGAGCACGAAGCGCAGCAGCGCTCCTACACCTCCATTGTTTACGCCCATTTGCTGCAATTCTTAGCCATCGTCAATCGCGAATTCCGCATCCCTTGCCCCGACGCCCACCCGCATGTCATTAGCGAGCGGCAGCTCGAGAAGATCCGCCTCGTCCTCCACGAGATGGAGGAGAAGTTCGCTTATGCGTGGACGCTGGAGGAGCTAGCCGCGCTCGTATACCTCAGCCCGTCGCGCTTCAGCGATATTTTCAAACGCGCGGTCGGGATGCCGCCGCTCCTCTATCTCATTCATCTGCGGTTGGAGCATGCGGTGATGCTGCTCGAGCGCAACGAGATGAAAATTACCGACATCGCGCTCGAATGCGGCTTCCGGACGCTGACGAATTTCAACCGGCTGTTCAAGAAGCATATCGGCGTCACCCCGATGACTTCCCGCAAGCATTAATCGCCTCAATAATCTGAAAACAGGAAGATAGTGCCGGTTATTAATCGTATAAGCAAAGAAATCGTAAAGGGATCGAGCTACAATAGACATATGGAAGCAACAATTGGTGTTAGATAAAGTTACGTAAAAGTGACTCGAAATTACGACTAAGGGGGAAGTCGATGCGCCAATCTGCTACCGCGAAAGCGATGCAGCGGAGCAAGAAAGCGCCGCTGATCATCCGCATCATTCGGCAATGGGACGTACAAGCAATGGTCGTGCCCGCGATTTTATTCGTCTTCGTCTTCAGCTACATCCCGATGTACGGCGTCGTGATGGCATTCCAGGATTACAGCTTGTTCAAAGGAGTGACGGGCAGTCCCTGGGTGGGCTTCAAGCACTTCGAGATGTTCTTCCATGCGCCGGAGTTCTGGGGCATCATGCGCAACACGCTGGTCATCAGCTTCCTGAAGCTGGTCATCGGATTCCCGGCGCCGATCGTGCTGGCGCTCATGCTGAACGAGATCGGCAGCCGGATGTTCAAGCGCGGCATTCAGACAATTAGCTATTTGCCTCATTTTCTCTCCTGGGTCATCGTGTCGGGGTTCATCGTCTCCATGCTGTCGACCGACAACGGGAGCTTGAACATGCTGCTGGAGAAGTTGGGCGTTATTGATGAGCCAATCAACTTTATGTCCGAGCCGAAATATTTCTGGAGCATCCTCGTCACGACGAACGTGTGGAAGGAAATCGGCTTCTCGTCCATCGTCTATTTGGCGGCGATCGCGGGCATCAACCCGCAGCTGTACGAGGCCGCTTCGATGGATGGCGCAAGCCGATTACGCCAGATGTTCTCGATTACGCTGCCTTCGATCACGCCGGTCATCGTCGTCTTCTCCATTCTCGCGATCGGCAATCTGCTCAACGCGGGCTTCGAGGACATCCTGCTGTTGGCCGGCAACCCGGTGCTCCGGGACGTGAGCGACGTGCTCGACACCTACGTCTATCGCGTCGGCATTCAGAACAACCGCTACTCCTACGCGACGGCGGCCGGTTTGTTCAAGGCCGTCATCAGCATCGCGCTGCTGGCTTTCGCCAACTATGCGGCCAGACGATCGGGGAACAGTTTATGGTAGAGGAAAGGCAATGTTGTCAGGTTAATCGAGTCTTAGCGGGTGAAAGAGCTGCCGGAGAGTTGGTGTGGAGATGGAACAGCGTCAGCGATCGCCTTTGTCTTCGGATTTCTTCCTCCATCCAACCAAATTCATGAAATCCGAAGACAACAGCGAGTGAAAGCCCACACCAACCGCAGGTTGCGGATTCTTCACCCGTACGACTGTTCTTAACCTGACAACATTGGAGGAGAGAGGAGGGCGCGCATGTATTTGACGCGGGGAGATCGTACGTTCATCGGCCTTAACTACGCCGTATTGCTGCTGCTCGGCTTCGTCGCGTTCTATCCGTTCTGGAATGCGGCGGTCATCTCGTTCAATCTCGGCAGCGATACGTCGCTTGGCGGCATCACCTTCTGGCCGAGGGTGTTCACCTGGCAGAATTACGACGTCGTGTTCCGCGACGAGCGTCTGATCGACGGCTTCGTCATCTCGGTGTTTCGGACGGCGATCGGCACGTTCTTGTCCATCATCGCGACGGCCATCTTCGCTTACGGCATGACGAAGCGGGAGCTGATCGGCCGGAAGTTCTATATGATCATGAGTATTTTCACGATGTACTTCGGCGGCGGACTGATTCCCACCTACCTTCTGATTCGCGAGCTTCAGCTGATGAACACGTTCTGGGTCATGGTCGTGCCCGGCGTGATCAGCGTATGGAACATGATCATCTTCCGCACGTTCTTCAAAGGGATGCCGACGGAGCTCGAAGAATCCGCGCAGATCGACGGCGCTTCGAACTGGGGCGTGCTCATGCGCATTATACTGCCGCTGTCCGGTCCGGTCATCGCGACCTTGTCGCTGTTCACGGCCGTCTATCATTGGAACGACTGGTTCGCGCCGAGCATCTATATTTCCAACGTCGACCTGCTCCCCATCCAGACGAAGCTGCAGCAGATTCTCAATTCGAACATCATGCTCGATCAAATGGCCAACATGGATTCCGCCGCGCAAGGCAGGCTGAACAAAATGCGGGCCGTGACGACCAAGTCGCTGTCGATGGCGACGATGATGGTGGCGACCGTGCCGATCCTGTGCGTCTATCCGTTCGTCCAGAAATATTTCGTCAAAGGCGTGCTCATCGGTTCGTTGAAGGAATAGGCAAGGGTTTACTGCAATTGCGTTGACATAGAAGAAGGCGGGGAAGGGAGTTTTGGCAAATGAGAAGAATGAAGTCCGGCTTGCTCGCAGCCATGTCAGTCATGCTGATCCTCGTAATCGCGTTAACGGCTTGTACGGGTTCGAACGGGGGGAATTCGCCCGGCGGCGAGGGGGAAAAGACGAACGACGGCGCTTCTAATCAAGGCAAGACGAATGAAGGAGGAAGCTACGAGCTGGGCAAAGAACCGCTCGAGTTCTCGTTCTACGGCCATTACGACTGGTATACGATGCCGGAGTGGGGCGCGGATCAGGCGACCAAATGGATCAAGGAGAACAAAAAGGTGAACGTCGTGCCGATCAGCTCCGGCGGGGCGGCGAAGAACAAGCTGTCCACGATGATCGTGTCCGGCGAACTGCCCGACGTGATCTGGATGGAGCGCGGTCCCGACGTGGAACAGCTGCGTTCGGAGGGCATGCTCGTGCCTTTCGACGATTACCTCGACAAATACCCGAACTTGAAGAAATGGGCCGGCGAATCGACGCTGGATATGCTGCGGTCGCCGGACGGCAAGCTGTACCAATTCCCGAACTGGTATACGACCCAGCCGAACGGCAATTCCGGCTACCTCGTGAACAAGAAGATCTATGAAGAGCTGGGCAGCCCATCCCTCGAGACGACGGACGATCTCTACAACTACTTAACGCTGGTCAAATCCAAGTATCCGAACGTCGTGCCGCTCGAGGTCGGTCAGACCGGCGCCGGCATCGACGTCATGGTATCGGCTTTCGCGGAGAACCGTCCTTATACCTTCAATACGATGCAAGCCGTGCCCAATGGCGACAAGCTGACCTCGCTCTTCGCCGACCCGGTCTACCGGGAGCTGCTGCAGTTCGTCAGCAAGCTGTACCGCGAGAAGCTGATCTCGCAGGATACGTTCACGCAGAAGCTCGAGCAGGTGGAGCAGAAGGTCGTCACGGGCAACGTCGCCGTCTATGTCGCGTCGAGTCCGACCGAATTCGGCGCCAAGGGCCATGCGGCCTTGACGCAGCAGGACCCGAACGCCGGCTATATCATGGTGTGGCCGGTTCGCAAGCAGGGGCTCGACAAGAACAAGATTTTCCCCGGCGATTACAAGCAATTGGGCTGGAACGTCAGCGTCATCACGAAGTCGGCCAAGAACCCCGAAGCGATCTTCGCCTTCCTCGACTGGTTCACGGGACCGGAAGGACAGCGCACGATTATGTGGGGACCGGAAGGGGTGTACTGGGACGGCGTCAACGAAGAAGATCAACCGCTCTTCACCGAGGCGTTCACGAACGATCCGCACGGCCGCGAGGAGATGATGAGCGCCACCGTGAATTTCCAATGGAACGGCAACACGGTCTACGTGGACAACGCGAAGATGCAATTCGAATCGACGCTGCCGCCGGAGAAGAAGAACTGGGAGACGCGCTGGCAGTCGGAGATTACGTGGAAGACGCAGTTCAATACGACGGAATACGTGAACCTCGATCCGGCCGGCGATACAGAAGAAGGCATTGCCGCCCAGCAGGTGCTCGAAATCTACGAGAAAGCGCGCGCCAAAGCGGTGCAGAACGCAGGCAACGACGATGAAGTGAACGCCATTCTCGACCAGGCGGAGGCCGACGCGATGAAGGCCGGTTACGAGAAGCTGCTCGCCTACAAAACAACGAAGTGGCAGGAGAACAAGGCAAAGCTGAACGCTAGCAAGTAATACGGAACGCCAGCAGGTAATGGCGGTGCGGGAAGCAGAATAGCAGAATAGCAGAATAGCAGAATAGCAGAATAGCAATGCGTTCAGGATGGGCCGACGCACGTGTCGCTGCTTGGCAGCCGAGCCGATCGGGCCGGCGCGGCAGCCGCGCGTGCAACCGGCCCGTCTCATCTTCGATTAATGGGAGCGATTGGAATTGACATATTATTTGGGCGTGGATGGCGGAGGCAGCAAGACGCTCGCGGTTATCGCGGATGATAAGGGGCGGGTAGTTGGTCGAGGCAAGAGCGGCTGCGGCAACCATCAGATTGGCGTAACCATCGCCGAACAGAGCATCCGGGAAGCGATCGCACTTGCGCTGCGGGAAGCGGAGCTTGCGCAGTCGGACATCACTTATGCGATGTTCGGCCTTGCCGGCGCGGACAGGGAGGCGGACTTTCGAATTTTGCGTCCGCTGGCGACGGGGTTAGGATTCGAGCGGCATGACGTGGTGTGCGATACGGTCATCGGCCTTCGCGCCGGGACGAGGCAGCCGGACGGCGTCGTCATTATATGCGGCAGCGGCACGAACTGCTATGGCGTCAACGCAAGCGGCGAGAGTCTACAGGTCGGCGGCTTCGGCTATGAATTCGGCGATTTCGGCGGCGGGAGCGAACTGGCGGTCGAGGTGTTCCGGACGGTCGTTCGCGCTTGGGAAGGCCGAGAAGAACCGACGAAGCTGACGGCGCTCGCGCTCGAAGCGCTAGGCCATGACTCGGTCGAGTCGATGTTCCATCACTACTTGGACGAGGGCAAGCGGGCGCCGCATACGCTGGCGAAGCTGCTCTTCGAGGCGGCCGACGAGGATGACGCGGCGAGAAGGGTGCTCGCGAAGCAGGGAACCGAGCTTGGACTGGCCGCGCGCGCCGTGATCCGGAAGCTTGGGATGGAGCGGGATGCGTTCGACCTCGTCATGGTCGGCAGCGTATTGACGCGCAGCGACAACCGGCATCTGGTCGCCGCCATCGAGGAACTCGTCCTGCCCGAAGCGCCTGGCTGCACGCTGCGCACGTTGGAACTCGAACCGGCCGCCGGCGCCCTGCTGCTGGCGATGGAGCGAGACGGCCGCGACGTCCGGGAAGCCGTCTACGAACAGCTTCATCTCGACTTGGCGATAAAGGAGCGGGTTGAGTCATGACGCATCATCTGAAAATCGCCGTCATCGGCGGCGGATCTTCCTACACGCCGGAGCTGATCGAAGGTTTCATCCGGAACTATCCGTCGTTCCCGGTGACGGAGATCGTGCTTGTCGATATCGAGCAAGGAGAACGGAAACTGTCGATCGTGGGCCAGCTCGCGCAGCGCATGATCGAGAAGTCTGGATTGCCGATCGCGGTCCGATTGACGCTGGACCGTCGTTCGGCGCTGGAGGGCGCCGCCTACGTGCTGACGCAATTGCGGGTCGGACTGCTCGAGGCGCGCGGCTGGGATGAGTCGATCCCGCTCCGGTACGGATTCCTGGGGCAGGAGACGACCGGCGCGGGCGGCATGATGAAGGCGCTGCGGACGATCCCGGTCCTGCTGGATATTTGCAAGGATATGGAGGAGCTGTGCCCGGATGCGTGGCTGCTTAACTTCGCGAACCCGGCCGGGATGGTGACGGAAGCGATCCTGAAGCATTCGAGTATCCGCTCGATCGGGCTGTGCAACTCGCCGATTGCCGCGTACAAGTGGTTGTCCGGGCTCTATAACGTGCCCGTCGACCGGATCGCCTGCGAATTCGTGGGGCTGAATCATTTGCATTGGATCAGCCGCATCGAGGTGGACGGCGCGTCGAAGCTGGAAGAGATCCTTGGCGGCGGGGAGGCGTATTCGGCGAGCAACGTGCCCCAGCTTGCCTGGAACGAGCGGTTGATCCGGTCCTTGGGCGCGATCCCGTCCTATTACTTGAAGTACTTCTACCTCCATCGCGAGATGCTTGCCGAGCAGCGCGAAGCGCACGGCAGAGGAGAGAACCGGGCGGAGACGGTGAAGCGGCTCGAAGAAGAATTGTTCGAGGTGTATCGTGATCCGGAGCTGTCCCATAAGCCGCCTCAGCTCGAGCAGCGCGGCGGCGCCTATTACTCGGAGGCGGCGGTCCATCTAATGAATTCGCTCTATAACGACGCGGGCGATATGCAGACGCTCAATGTCGCCAATGGCGATACGCTGCCGTTCCTGCCGGCCGACGCCTGCATCGAAGCGAACTGCAAGGTGACGTCGGCCGGGCCGCTCGTACAGCCGGTGACGACCGTTCCCGCGGCGGCGGTCGGTCTCATCCAAGCGGTGAAGACGTATGAGCGTATCGCCATCGAAGCGGCCGTCACCGGCAGCCGCGATACGGCTTTGCTCGCGCTGGCCAGCCATCCGCTGATCGATTCCGCGAGCATGGCCGAGGAGATGCTGGACGAGATGCTGAATCGGAACCGAGCTTACTTGCCGCAATTTTTCCAGACCACTTCGTAACGCAATGGCTGTCCGCCTCATGAGCACTGAGCTCGGAGGCGGGCGGCTTTTTAGCGTGGTAGCGGTCCTGAATGTCCGGAGAGAAATATGCGAGTTGACAATATCTAGGTCCCTCCATATAATAACATTGAATGAACCGTTCAATCAAAAAACCTAAACCCACCCAGGCATCTTTCCTCCCGAATTTATGATTGAGCGAGTCAATTGAAAATGGAGAGGGGATTTATGATGACAAATCAACTGAACCGCAGCAAAGCGATCGTTATCGGTGGAGGTATGGCGGGACTAATGACTGCGCGCGTACTCTCGGATCATTACGCGCAGGTCGTAATCGTCGAGAAGGACGATTTTCCATCCGAGCCTGGTCTTCGCCTGGGTACGCCGCAGGCTTTCCATCCGCATCGCTTCACGGCGCGAGGCAAAGCAATCACGGAACGACTCTTTCCCGGGTTTGAGCAGGATTTGGCGGCACAAGGCTCCCCTTCATCGCTGAACAAAGCCCTGTTTTTCATGAACCAACACGGGAGTCTGGAGATGAAGTATGACCGGGATGATTACAAATTCAGCCGGGCCGTGTTGGAGTGGGTTATCCGCCAGCGCGTATACGCGATTCCGAACGTAGACTTCCTGCCCAAGCACGATGTCATCGGGTTATTGACGACCTCCGATCGGTTAGTCGTGACCGGTATTCAAGCTAGAGATCGCGATCAATCCCTTCAGGAGAAAGCGATTCGAGCTGATCTCGTTATAGATGCGAGCGGGCGGTCGTCCAAACTTTCGGAATGGCTGGAAGACTTGGATTACGAAGTCCCTCAACCGGATCGGTTGAAGGTTTCGCTTGGATACAGCACCCGCCGATATAAAGTGCCGCCGCATCTAACTACCCTAATCGACCAGTGGGATGTCATCAACATTCAAGGAAAGCCTGCCGCCGGTACCTATACAGGCGTGTTCTCCTTTATTGAGCACGGAACGGCCGAAGTGCTGCTCTACCGTCCGGGCGGGAACTACCCTCCGACGGATGCCGACGAATTCGAACACGCCTTGAGCCAGCTGCCGAGTCCCAAAATATCAGAAATCGTGCGCGAGCTGGAACCGATCACTTCTCCTAGAGGCTTCCGAGTCCCGGAGCTGTATTGTCACCGTTATGAGCAGATGTCCCGCTGGCCTGCGGGTTTGCTGGTATTGGGAGATGCTTACTGTATCTATGACCCGATTTTCGGTCAAGGGATGACCGTTGCCGCGATCGCGACGGAAATACTGAATTCCTGCCTGCTGGAACGCCGCGACAATGAACGTCCGGATTGGGAGCGGAACGCGCTTCAACGCATGAAAGAAGCGATCGAACCGGCGTTCTGGCTGAACTGTACGGCCGACCTTCGATGGGAGGGCGTTGCCTACGATGGTTCGGATTCGAGCGCGGGCAATGCTTTTAGCCGGGAATATATGGAGCTGTTTCTCAAACAAGCGACGAGCAAGCCGGATTGGCGGCTTTACGGGCTCTATTGGGCTGTGAATACGCTAACCGTATCCCCTCGTCACATTTTCAATCCGCAAATGGTTGTCGAGGTTCTATCTGACTCGGATGAAGGAAAGGTGCTGCTGTCCGATCTACAACAGAAGGCGGCAAACGGAGAGACGGTCGAGGAGATGCTGGAGGAACTGCTGCCTCGCTTCTCGGAAGCTCCTTTTGAGTAAAAAGGCCGCGATAAGATCTGGTATAATGGAGGAATCAAACAACCAGGTAGAGGAGCTCGAGATAGTGGCACCGTTAAACGATGAACAATTGATTCAGATCCGCGACGAACGACGAGAGCAAATCAAGGCGGCGGCTATACAGGTTTTTGCCCGTAAAGGCATTCTTAGCGCCAAGATGAGCATGATCGCTGAAACCGCGGGCATTAGCAGCGGATTGCTTTACCATTACTTCAAATCGAAAGACGAGTTGTTCACGACTCTCGTGCAAGAGGCGATGTCCGAGTCGGAGATGGGTATCCGAAGCATCTATGAACTACCGGGCACGCCTATCGAGAAAATCAGGGCGTTGACGACAGGAATTCTGGATGTAAGCGGAGCCCCGTACTTCATGCTTATCCACCAAGCGCGTACGTCCGATGGCGTACCGGAGCAAGTCAAGCAGCTTCTGGAGCAATATTCAATGGAGCGGTATATCGATGTCCTGCTTCCGATATTCCAAGAAGGTCAGCAAGCCGGTGAATTACGGGCAGGGGATCCCGGAGAGTTAATTGCTTGTTATTTAACGGTTCTCTCCGGGATCATGGTGATCCATTCGAACGGGATGGAGGACTATCGGATGCCGAAGGTAGATATGCTGCTGCGGTTAATTAGCCCCCTTTAGGTTTCGCTTATATGAAGGAGCATAAGAAGTGAAAGCAACCAGGACGAAGCTGCCGACATGATCGGCAGCTTCATTGCGTTAACAGGCGGGGCAATGCAACTTAAGTTAGCAATCGAGCGTCTAACTGGATGCGAGAATGTCCTGGATCATAATACACTGGATTTTGGAGGTTAACCATTATTCGAATAAAGATAACCTTTGTATCCATTTCGCTCTGGGTTGTTCTTACTGGATGTCAATCGAGCATTAACAGACAGTCCTAGTGATAAAGTTATTGAAGATTTTATTAGCTCGAACAACATCGAAGTTGTCGAATAAGTAAAATACAAACAATACACTGCTATAACCTATAAAAATGACAAGGAAATTGGATTTTATTTGGATCAGTCAGATGGAGGAGCATTTTCAAAACGCGGTTGCTGCTCCTTCTGTCGAAGGGCAGCATAGCGTGGTATTGTTCTAGAGATAGCTCATTGTCTATAGGGTGGTGTGTGAAATAAAAACCTTGATAAAAACTAACTTGCCATTCATTTTAGTATTTTGGTTGGTATCACTTATTCATTCATACATTGTTCCTGTTTGGTGGAGTAGTTTGTTATTTCTCTTGGGTATTCTTCTACTGTTACCAAGCTTACTTGTTCTGACCAACTTTTCTAACGCTCGGAAAGGGAACAAGAAATTCTTCCTTGTCGAATATATAGCGACGATAATTGTACTCCTACTAGGACATCATTTAAGTTACTTTTGCACTTCTAAATACATCATTGGAAATGATATGAACGATGCGACCGAAAAATATTGGCTGCACCAGTTTACCTTTATACTATTTTGTATTTGTACTTTTCTAAGTTTAGTTGCTCAAGTAATCCTTTTGTTTAAATATAAAAATCCGAGGAAAAATTATTCATCTAACGGGAAACGTTAACTCAACCAACCATTTTTGAATTTATTGGGGGGACTGGCTAGATGGCCAATACAATCGATCTGAAACGCAATTTAACGGGGATCGATAGAGAGCCGCCTGACCTGTACATGTCAAATGGCGCCACTTCCCTTTTGCTCGACTTACTTGCCCTGAGCGGCTCTGACAGCGCCATCGCGGATAGAGAAAAAGAGTTCATCATTTGGCTTAATCAACGCGACCAGTCCGTCGTCGGCATCGGGACCGTAAGTTTCAGCATTGATGAAATGCCTTGGACAGTGGAAGATTTTCATGAACATAAAGCATTCTTATTGTCAGTCATTGACCGGGCCGCAAATAAACACCGGTGGTCCGAATTAGAGTACGTACCAGCAGAAGAGTCAGCGCTCCGCATGCTGAAACACTTCCGGTTATTAATTGATGCGTTCCAATTGGAGGACGTCGACCCGGGTGAATACGCGGAGTGGTCGTCAGCGGATGAGGGCGATTCGCGCCCTACAATACCGGTTGATTTTCCCAAGTGCGCTGTACATCGGATCTACTTGTCTTGCCACGGGTGCCTGCTGTGCAATCAACAACTGTGATCCAATCATGTAAAGGAGGTTATGTTGAATCGATATCAATAGTGCAGGGGTTAACAGCAAGTCAAGATATTTAGCAGTTAATTGATACAGCCTCAAAGAATGGTTTTCTAAAGCAGATTAGTAACACAGCTCCGTAACAGGTGCGATAGCGAAATGACCCAACAAAACGAGGCTGCCGATGGGATAGATCGGCGGCCTTTGTCGTGCAAATGGAGACGCTAGCTCCATACAGACAGCGGAAGCCGGCCATGAGGATCGGCTTCTTTTCGTTACGCTACGCGCAGTTTTCCTTACTACAGTAATGTGTTTAAAAAGGCATTTTAGGAAATAGTAACTAAATAAAATAACGCTTTTTGGTAATTGAGGTGAAGCCGTCTAATGAACATTAAACCTATACAAGATCCTGAAAAGCTAAATGAGGTCGGGAAGGGCGTGCTGTCACGATAAGAAAATGCGCGGACAGTTACTGCTTGCGAGTTTTACGGCGCTCATCATTTCCTCATGGCTCGATTTTAACGGAGTTATACTTGGTCTATGGTATTACACAGGACTCGCCATACCGACGATTCCAAGCTATGTACCATGGGATTTTTGTCTTCTCCCTGTATTAATCATGTTCCTCATTCAAGTTAAACCGCAGCTGTCGGCGTACTGGAAAGCAGCCATTTTTCGCTCACTAGTATAGTAGGAGAAACATTTTTTCTATGGCTCGGGTTTTATCGGTTGGTTCATTGGAACTTGCTCTATTCCGTCCCCATTTACTTTGTCCTCTTTCTGATCAGCGAGAGAGTGGGATAGCGAAGACCCGATGAAGTAGCCTGGGTGGGTAAATATACTTTTGCTTTTACATGGTGGCTTTGTCGTTCGGTTTAAGTCTTGCATTCACAGTAATCGGCATCCCCCTGGTTACACGCGTATTGTCAACGACGACAACGTTCATTCAATTCGAACGGACGCAGACGAAATTGTATACGGATATCACGACAGAGCCTTACGAGAGCAAAGGAACAACAGGCGCATCCGTCTGGGCTCAATCCAAATTTGAACTTACGGACCGCCGCAACTGGCGCGCCGTCTTTTGGTTAATGCGAAAGTTTTTGATTGGACTCGTTAGTCTCGCCTGTGCGGCCGTCATCTATGTAGTCCCCTTTGCGTGCCTGTTGGCACCGCTGTTGTATCGGCACATCAAGATGAATTTCATTTTCATAGAGGTCGACACGTTTGCGAATGCCCTTCTTTTCATGGCTGTGGGAGTCGTGCTTGCAGCATTTAGCTCCAAGCTGGCTGATGGTTTGGCGAAAAAAATAGGCGGTTATACACGCAGCATGATTAGGGAGCTCAACCGGTAGCTGTTTTGTCGCCTGTCTTTGCCTTTGTACCTGAACTGAAATATAACGTATCCAACCAAGTCATACAGTATTTTAGGAGGATTATATGAACAAGAAAATCGTTATCGCAATTGCTGCTTCGATGATTACATTGACACTGACTAGTTTTATGGGGAATACCAATGCGACTTCGAAAGCAGAAGCTTCTATTACAATTCCCTGTATTTGGTACTTGAAATGGGCTTTAACGCCCTAGTGTTAGAAGAGGGATGGGACAGAGCATTGGGACTCGATCGCTATGTTCTTACGGGTAAAGGGGACCCCAGCCAATATCTAACGCCTATATTTAACACGAAAGAAATCATAAATTTGCTTCAATGGATGCGCCAATATAATGCGGATCCGAAGCATGCATCCAAAATACGGATCATCGGGATGGATATCCAAACCGTAAATGAGAATGTGTATAACAATATCATCGCGTATGTAAAGAAACATCATCCAAAACTTGTAACTCGTTTCGAAAAAAAGATGAAAGTCCTTATTCCGGTAACGAAGGATATCGATACCTTTGGCGGCCTTAAGAAAGAATATAAAGAGCGATATGTTGCTGATGCGAAACAAATCAGCGCGTTACTAGAACAAAATAAAAGTAAACGGAATGGAAAATCCCGAGAGTTCGCGTGGATCAAACAAAATGCTCGGATTATCGAGCAATTTACGACAATGGCCGCTTCCTATCCGGATAACCCGGAAGACTTCTATTTGAAACATGATATTGCCATGTATGAAAATGCGAAGTGGACCGAAGAACAGGTAGGCAAAACAATCGTGTGGGGCCATAATGGACACGTGTCGAAAACGAATTTGATCCCTTTCATATACCCTAAAGTAGCGGGGCAGCATTTGGCCGAACATTATGGAGAACGGTATGTATCCATTGGAACATCTGTCTTTGAAGGACGTTACAATGTTTATAACCGTAGCCAACAATTCGGGCCCTATGGAACATTAAAATTAGATGATCCGAATAGTTACAACCATACGTTTGGACAAGTCGATTACGACCAGTTTGTTGTTGATTTACGTAAGGCAAGCGGGGTGACAAAAACGTGGCTAAACGAGCAGCATCCCTTTTTCGCCGGCATAACTACCGTAGGTCCGGATATCCCAACAGCGGTTGATGTATCATTAGGTCAAACATTCGATATCCTCGTTCACATTCAGAACGTGAATCCATATCAACTGAATTAATAAAATCGTTACCTCAATGTCGAAAGTTCCTTGCTCAAATCCAATGCGCGTGCGGCGGGGGAAACTATACCCTCCATTTAGGTTAATATTGTAGATAGATAATGTTCAAGATGGCCGCTATACGATAGCGTCCATCTTTTGCTGTTTGCCATCTCCCCTAGGCGATAGAGCACAGCCGAAAATGTCATATGACATTTTTACACTGGTAGGGTTGACGCAAAAAGCCGCATGATGCGGATATGACACTATAAACCGTCTATAGGTTCATGCAATGGTCGTGCCCGCATGAAGGTTTAGACTATAATAGGATGGGAAACAAAACAGATGCTGCTTAGTGGTGGAACGACTTGTTGGATATGGTGAAACAATGGGTTTGGTATGATTGGATTATGCTGGGGCTCCGCCTTATTACTAGCTTTTCACTCATCTTTACGACGATAAGTTTTCGTGACGGTTTGGCGCTGCCTCTGTGGATCGTCATTTTTTTAGAGATTGCCGCTTTCTCTATTCCATGGGTTTGTTTGCAGCTGAACTATAAATATTATCTATTCACGGAAATCCTGCTATTTGGCGGACTATGCATTCATTTAACTTCGCTATTTCCGGGAGCCTATCTTACATTCCTGGTATCCGCTTTTCTTACCGCGGCGAATAGCGCTCGTCAGTCCTATCGTTGGACGGCCCCGGCAACCGTCTTTATATTGCCGGGAATTTTCCATGCGGTTGCGCCAAGCAACGGCTATTGGTTCATGGTCACCTACTATGGACTTGCTTATGTGATGGGATTCGCTTTTCATTTGTTGATCGTCAATCATCGGCAGAATACAACGATCCGCAAGCAAAATAAGGTGCTTGAGCAATATATGTCCCAAATCGAACGCATTACGCTGGCAGAAGAACGAAACCGGCTGTCGAGGGAACTTCACGATACCGTCGGTCATGCTTATACATCCATCATCATGGGAATGGAAACGCTGCGTTCCGAGCTTGCTACCGAGACCGGTACGAAGAGGCTGGATTCCTTGTTGGAGCTGGGCCGCAATAGTATCGAGGAAGTGAGGCGATACCTGCATCAAATGGAGTCTGCGCAGCAACCGCTCTCCTTGGTCAATTCTTTGCAAAAGCTTGGCGATGAATTTCAAGCGCATGCCCAAGTCGACGTGAACGTTAGCGCGTACGGCGAGGAGTACCCGCTGTCCCGGCAAGCGAAAATGACATTCATCCGCTGTTTGCAGGAGTCGCTGACCAATGCGGTTCGACACGGCCAGGCAACGGGAATTACCGTTACGCTGCAATTCGCGCAGCAATATACGAGGCTCGAGGTGCAGGATAACGGAAGAGGGATGGAAGAATGGCGAGAGGGCTTTGGCATGAACGCGATGAAGGAGCGGGCGATGAATCTGCAAGGTCAAGTGTCCATCTATACGAGGCCGGGAGATGGGACGCTTGTCGTCTGTAATTTGCCCAGACCAGCGGAAAAGGCGGAAGAACTTATTCGTCTGCTGGTTGCCGACGATCAACCGATTATTCGGGAAAGTCTGCGGGCATTGTTTGACGATGACCAAGATCTCGACGTAGTCGGATTGGCTGAGGATGGCGAGCGAGCCGTCGACCTGTGCGAAACGCTTCAGCCCCACGTGGTGCTTATGGATTTAGATATGCCGCGCATGGACGGAGTACAGGCAACCAAATTGATCAAGCAGCAATGGCCGCATATCCGTGTATTGATTTTTACGACGTTTCAGGATACGGACCAAGCGTTGGACTTATTGCGTCACGGCGCGGACGGTTTCCTCTTGAAATCGGCCGCACCGCTTGAGGTGGCGGATACGATTCGGCTTGTTCACCGAATTCGATGGGAGCAGCCAATCTCCGCCATTGAAAGCTGCCGCCGACTATGAGCTGACCGTCAGGGAAGTCGAAATCTTGCAGCTTGTTGCCAAAGGGCTGAGGTACAAGACGATCGCCTCCAAACTGAATTTGTCGGACGGTACGGTCAGAAACTACGCCTCCTCTGCCTATATCAAGCTAGGCGTACACAATAGGGAAGAGGCTTCCCAGAAAGCACTGGATATCGGGATCATTCATTAAGTTAGGACTTGTATGCATTCCGGCGAAAAGAAGGGGTTAGTTCAGACTTCTCTAGGAGCAGTGTGCCGCCGCGCAGCTGCTCCTTCCGTCGTCGAGAATCAGGCAGGATACTTCAAATATGTGTTAATATGGTAAGAACCATTATTGTTAAAATCGAGGTGTTATTGTTGGCTAAATTAGCTTGTAAATGTGGTAATTTGCTTTCTACTAGCGCATGTCCAAATGATATACAGTTACGAGTATTTACTGATTCTGAGTTCGATGAAGTTCTAAAATTGGACTCCGTATATGATATCCCGTTACCGAAAAACGATTGGTGGAGATGTCCTCGATGTGAAAGGATTTACGTTTTTGAAGGAACTAAACTAATTTGGACCTATGTTTTGGAGAAGGATTGATTCAGCTTACAGGAGACGATAGTTGATTGTCGGAGAAGTGTATAATGATGATTAATTCGTTATAGCAAAGGGGAGTTAACATGCCATATATCAACTTACAGGTAACCAAAGGTGCTAATCGCGAGCAAAAGGCGCAGATAGTTAAGGAGTTTACGGAAACACTTGTAACTGTTCTTGGCAAAAAGCCTGAACATATTCATATCGTTATACAGGAGATCGAAGAGGAAAATTGGGGATTTGAAGGTGTTCTAACTGATGACTACCGAAAGAGAGAAAAATGAATACCGTCGTCGCAGCTACTCTCCTTCGCTTGTTGGAGTAACGGAGAACAATAGCTTAGAGCCACAGAGCAGCTTGCCATCGCGGCAGCTGCTCTTTCTTTACTTGCCATGAAACTTAAATCTTAGCTTTACTTATAACTTGTCCTTTTTCCGAGTTGAAAAAGGTAAGCTGTTCATATTAAAGAAGAGGGACTTTGAAAATATACACCTTTCTTTTCATGGATGAGAGTGATACACCGAGCAATTTGTTCTACCCCTTGCGTGATCAGGTTTTCCTCAACTTGAGAAACACTCAAACGAAGCATATTTTCCTTTCTGTATTCGGGTAAAAACATCCTTGTTGAATCATCTACAAAGATATTCTCTTGTAACAATAAATGAACCATTTGTTTAGCCTTTATTAGTTCAGGAAGAAATACGGTTAAATAAAATCCTGAAGTAGGTTTTGAATAGGAAGTATCAGAAGGTAAATATCGCTCACATGCATCCTGAAGTAACTGCATTTTTCTTTGATATCGTTCTTTGATTTTTTTGATGTGCGCATTAAACATACCGTTCTTTAAGTAAATTTCCAATGCTCCTTGAGAAAGAGCCGAGCTATTGAAATCTGCGCTGAATTTGTATCTCAAAAATGTGCTAACCATTAAATGAGGCAATATCGCTACTCCAAGTCTTAATCCAGGAAGCATGATTTTGGAGAAACTCTTCATATAAATGACTCTGCCGGAAGGATCATAAGCGAACATGGGGTCGGATTTCGGGTTTGGATCAAGTGAACCCAAGTAATCATCTTCAACGATGTAAACATCGTATTTTTGTGCTAGCTCTACAATTCTCTTCTTTTGTTCGTTTGTATAGCTGTATCCGAGTGGATTATGAAACCTTGGTACAGTATAAAAAAATTTAATTTGATTGTTTCGGAATATAAACTCTAAGCGATTCAAATCAATGCCATCCCTTGTACGATCAATTCCAAAAGCGGTTTTATTATGGAGTTGAACGGAATCGATAAGACCAAAATAGGTAGGTTGTTCGAGTAAAATATTATCCTTTCCATTCGGAAATGGCATGGACACCAACAGATTAAGAGCTTGTTGCGATCCCGATACAATAGACAATCTCTCCGGAACAGTGAATACCTGTAAATCCTGTAGATGTTTTACGAGTTGGAGGCGAAGCGAGTAAAACCCTTGTTGATCCGAGTAATTAAACAGTTCATCTTTATACATGTCGATCGCTTGGTTTAAACAATGCTGGAAATCAAGGTAGGGCATTGCTTCTTTATCCGGACCAGCAGACAAAAAATCGATCTTCTTGTTCATGATATCGGATTTAGTCGATTGAGATTCATTTACAACGTAATATCCACTTTTAGGAACAGAATAAATCAAATGTTCTTTTTCTAATTCGTTAAAAGCTCGTATTATCGTGTTTTTACTACAACTAAAGCGTTCGGACAATTGTCGAATAGAAGGAAGTTTATTCCCAGCTCCCAGCTGTCCGCTTATCACTTGTCCCTTAATTACATCCATGATTTGGTTGTATTTTGTATCCATTAGCGAGAGGCCTCTTTTCTGTACCTGTACAGATGAATATAATCACCATATATTAACTTTCGAAGTGTTAGTATACTCTAAGTGTACGGAGATAGATATAAAAAACAAGGAGGTTCAAATATGGAATGGCACAAAGATCATTATTTAATTTGTTGCGGTTTTGAAAGAATGGATACAGATGCAGTATATGAGCTGCTGTCTAATAGTTACTGGGCTTCAGAGCGACCCAAGGATGTTATTGTTCAAAGTATGCGCAACTCCATATGTTTTGGTTTGTTTGAAGATGGGAAACAGATCGGTTTTGCAAGAGTTATTACGGATCATGTCGTTTTCGCTTGGGTTTGTGATGTCATTATTGATCCTCATTTTCGTGGGAAAGGACTTGGTAAATGGCTGTTGAGTTGTATAGTGGAACATCCGGATTTGCAAGTGAAGACAACCGGACTTTTCACAAAAGATGCGCACACATTTTATGAGCAGTATAATTTCAAATCTGTGGACACCATGCAGCGGGTAGTACATGACCCTAAGTGTTGGAACAATTTAAGCTCTGTTAACTGATTATAGAGGGCATCTTGAACCGATCCAGGAGCAAAGGTGCAGCGGAACGGGAAAGAGGATTCGAGTATCCAACGTGGCGCTTTATGACCGTTTATCTGAGACTGTTTGGCCAAATGGATAAACAATTATATGGAGCAGTGGGCGTTGAGTTAACGGAGAACGTTCAATATGACGCCGCGGCAGCCGGTCACTCTGATCGGCTGCTTTTTCGTTGCGCTAACGGGCAGCGGATTTCCGATATATGGTATTAATCTTGTTAGCATTGGGTGTCCAAATATGATATATCGGGAGGAAGAGAATATGAGTAAAATGAAAGAGTTTCAAAGGCTATACGAATGTTCTCGAAAAGGCCGGCTTCCACATCATTGCTGTGCATGAGTAGAGCGGTAGGACATTTTCAAAGTACATGCCCAAAAAAACACCGCTATCATGCTAATCAAGGCCCCCAGTATGCACACGCCGAACCACCCCGCCCAAAAATACACCCAGGTTGACGCTACTGCACCTGTTGCGCTTCCAAAGGAATAAAAGATCATGTACCCTGCGGTTAGCCTGCTCCTCGCTTCTGGACGAACACTTAATATCATACTCTGATTCGTAACGTGAACCGCCTGCACCGCGAAATCCAACATAACGACACCTATGATAAATAGCAACATGGAATGCTGTAGCAACCCTATTGGTAGCCAAGAAAACATTAACAGTAACAAAGCGATGCCCGTCGTCCGTTGCCCTAACCCCCGGTCTGCCATTCGTCCCGCACTGCTGGCGGCCAACGCCCCCGCTATACCAGCAAGGCCAAACAATCCAATGACGCTGTGGCTGAACGAAAGTGGAGGGGAGCTCATCGGCAATACCATTGAGGACCATAAAATACTAAAGTCCGAAAAAATGAAGAAGGCAAGTAGTCCGCGAATTCGCAATAGCGGTATTTGAACGAATAAATCCTTCAAGGAGCTAAGCATTCCCCGATACGTGTTTTGACTTGGCGGACGCCGTGTAGCAGGTGTAACGGTCAGGAATAGATAAGCCATGCAGATCATGATTACTGCCGTGACTATATAAACGGATCGCCATCCGGCTATATCCGCTAAGGTGCCTGAGAAGGTGCGGCCAAGTAGAATCCCTAGTACGATACCGCTCGTAACGACCCCAATGGCCCGGCCACGACTGTGCAACGGTGCCCGATTAGCGGCAAGTGCAACAAGGACTTGCGCAACTACAGCTTGGAACCCAACCATTCCCATGCCGATGAACAGAAACCAAGTATTCGAAGCTAACGCAACGATACTTAAAGCGATCGCTATCAACACCAGCATCCCGGTTACAAGCCGGCGCGGGTCAAGCAAATCCCCTAGCGGAACCAGGAAAAACAGCCCAAACGCATAACACAACTGTGTCACTGTTACTACCGTGCCGATGATCGTGCTATGGATGCCAAATTCTAAAGCAATCGCATCAAGCAAAGGTTGGGAATAATAAACCGTGGCTACAGCCGAACCGCAGATGACCGAATACAGTAAAAGCGCTGCTCTCGAAAGTTGAGCTTCTGACTCCCTGTAATTCGCACGGAGCTTCGGGGAACTTGACATTGATAAACCTCCCTCATTTGTACCGATCGGTTTTTTATTTTCGAGTCTAATTAACTCATGAAAATTCAATGATGTCAACGAAATATTGACTGTTACGAAACGCTTCGGTATCATATACTTATGTTTATATATCACGTTTAATGTACCGATCGGTTTTTTATTGGGAGGCGTTATGGCTAAAGCTCGCGAGTTTGATGAACAAAAGGCACTGACAGAAGCCATGCATGTTTTTTGGGAAAAAGGGTACGAGGCTACTTCGCTAAGTGACTTGACATCTCGCATGGGGATTCAGAAATCTAGTTTATATGCTGCATACGGAGACAAATTGTCTTTGTTTGAATCAGCGCTTCGTACTTATAACCAATTACATGCTAAATCCGTTCGCTTGAAGCTTAACAAAATGACTAGTGTCAAGACTGCTTTCGAGCTCTTGTTTCTGGAAGGGGCTTTACCTAACGGAACGCATGAGCGGAATGGTTGCTTCTGCATTAATACAATGGTGGAGTTAGCTCCGCACGATGCGAAGTTTGAAATTTTAACACGAGAGCATCAACAATACTTGGCAGCGATATTTGAAGATACGCTTGAACGGGGGGTAACCTCCGGAGAGATCGATGGATCGGTCAACTGCAGGGCAATAGCTCATTCCCTTGTGGCAGCTTTTATCGGAATAACCGTATTAAAGAAATCAAATCCTAATCGGGAATGGATCGATAACTGCGTCAACTCAGCGCTGTCGTTACTCACCGCTCCCACACTAAGTAACGGGCAGAAGAGTTGAATGGAAGTCTGCGTATCGGCTCAGTTGGAAGCATTGCAAAAAACAGGGGACGGGCTGCCTTGGCAGCTGCACCCTGTTTCCATGCTTTCTGCTAATTCCAAATCTAACGTCGGCTTATCGGCGTTCCTTGCGCTCCGTTCGAAAAAGCTTCCCATGTCTCCCAAGTGGCTAAACGATCAGCATAGACTCCGCGCACTAAAGGCAAGACCCCTGCGCCGACCGCAAACCGCAGAGGTGGGTCCTCGGCGTCTATGATTTGAAGAATCGCTTCGGCCGTCGCATTCGGATCGCCTCGTTCTTCTGTCGATAACCGAACGGACACCCGATTTCGAAGTTCAGCGTAGACTTCCAATTCCTGTGATGTCTTCATGGAAAGGGGGCTTCCAAAGTCGGTTGCAAAGGCGCCCGGCTCGAGCAACGTGACCTTAATGCCGAAGCTTTTTACCTCTTGAGCAAGGCTATCGTGCAGTGCTTCGACTGCCCATTTGGAAGCGCAATAGAAGCCGATGAGCGGTGCCGCAACAATCCCCATGGCACTTGAGACGCCGAGAATGTGCCCGCTGCCCTGTAGTCGAAGCAGAGGCAGAGCAGCTTGGATGACACGAAGCATACCAAAGTAATTGGCGTCAAAGAGTTCGCGGACGTCGGATTCGTTAGCCTCCTCAGTCGTGCCAACCAGTGTGTAACCGGCATTGTTTAGGACGACATCCAGCCTGCCGAAATGCGCATGAGCCTGCTGAACGACATGCTCGACCTGCCGGGAATCGGTTACATCGAGCGTTAAGGGGAGAACAGCGTCTCCAAAACGTTCCTTAAGTTCGGCGATGCTTTCCGGTGTGCGCGCGGTCGCGGCAACCTTATCCCCGCGAGAGAGTGCGGCCTCCGCCCAAATGCGCCCTAATCCGTGAGAGGCTCCTGTAATGAACCAGACTTTGTTTTCCATCGTATTCTCCTCCAATACAGTTTCTGTGTGTAGTATTTTTCAAGCTTCTGTTTTCTCTTTCGTTCTTCTCTAATGTTACGGCTTAGCAGCTTGGTGCGGAATTTCAAATAAGTTAGCATGGTATTAACTTATGGTTTACGCAAAAGGAGGAGCCTTCCTGAATGATTGAGCAACTGAAGACTTTTGTTCAAGTGGCGGAGTCCGGAAGCTTCTGCCAACGCCGGCCAACAACAAAGATAAGGATAAGGATTGAGGGCTGTCATGGTTGAGCTATCTGGGAACGATAGTTGGATAAGCAACCAGGACGAAGCTGCTGGCACCACCGGCAACTTCACTAGGTAACGGGCAGCATTCAATAGAGTAGTATCACGCAATGAATGGAAGGATACGAATAAGAGGGATCTTCGTGTATTCTTTTCATGCTCAAAAAAATGGTATACATATAGGATATGGACAAAGGGGGAGAAGCAGTGATAGAACTGGATGCTGATGAATTAGCTGAGTTGATCAATGCGATCCGTGAAGGAGAAGAAAATCCTGATATTATCGAAAGAATAAAAAGTAGTTTGTATTATCCAGAGGCGATTAAGTTCATTTTTGAAGCTGATAAAGATACGTCTACGCATGTCATTATGGATATGATTTATAACTACGTTCCTGATGTCCTGCCGCCCAAGCTAACTAAGAAGGAAATCACAGAGTTGGTTGGCAGAATGATTTCCTGTGAATACAATGACCCTGATTTCTTCCGATGGTATTTTGATATCAATCGGAGCGTAGCTGATCCTGAATGGTTTTCAAAATTGGATCGAAGTCATGATGGGCTTTCATCAGAGGAAATAGTTGAAGAAATCATCTCTTATCAACCGATCATTTTGCCATATCCGTTGAAGGATTCATCGGAAAGAGAGTAATTCGGGTTGATGCGATGAGTGAGGAAACAAACGGAGCCTTATCCATTAACCTAAACGGGTAACGTTAGCTCAATACAATCAGCAACAGCCGGCCACGAAGACCGGCTGCTTTTTCGTTGCGCTAACGGGCAGTTTAGTTCCAATATATGTTAGAATAAGAGTGCCCTACTAAGGGTTGGTCATTGAATATGCGAGCTGACGTCGGGGGTGCTTTAATGAGTGTAATAAAGATGATAAATAGCCACGTGAGTGGTGCTTTTGCAAGTCTAGGATTTCATCATGAAAAGATTCCAGGCAAACCTACCTGCATGTTTTTGAGAGAATTGAACGGATTCAAACCGCAATACATTGAGTTTGAACAGAGTGATTGGACCAAAAATGCTATTAGAGTTAATTATTACACAGCTGGAAAAAGCACTTGTGGCCGTTCCTTAATTGGGGAAACCGTAGATCAGTGGTATATATTTGAAAACGAACAGGACGTCAAACGAATCCTAGATCATGTTATTGAAGTAACGGAAACACATGCTATTGCATGGTTTGAGAATAATGTGGAGGCCGCAGATAGAATAAAAGAAATCAAAAATTTAGATCAGCTGCTCTCTCCAAAAGTACAAGTCAAGACAATGAACTATATACAGCAAAATAATATAGACCTTAATCGGTCTGATACGATTCAAATTTTAGAAGAGCTGCTCATAAAACAATCAGACAATGATACCTTGCTTTATTCCACATTCATTCTTGGTGAGATTGTTAAAAACCTCTTAGGGGGAGCTTGGGAAGTGACAAAGGACGGAGTACCAATTGTCCGTGATATAGGGGGAACGTCAATCGCTCAACTATTACGTCCCGAAAGAAGTATATTATCTTTCGTCAATAATCCTAGAAAAGGATGGCTTACCTCCCGGTTTGAATTGTATTTGAATTTAATGAATCATTAAGTGGCTAAGCTTGAACCAACGATATATCCATCAGAGGCAACCAGCCATATTGTCATTGAAGTAACGGGCAGGATAATTCGATGACTGGTCGAATGGTTACTTGTAGAATATGAACTTTTGAGGGGTTGTATATGGCACGGACAAGAAAGTCATTTAAGGATCAAGCACTAGAACTACTGCAAATATTTGAGATGAGCATAGAACATATCGGATTCCCCCAATCAGAATTAGACTGGATAAACAAGTTCTATGATAGAAAATGTACAGATGAAGAGTCAGCAATAAAAAATCGTATAGTGATGGTTCATATTGAGTTTTTTGGAGGGATGAATTTTAAGGACCGGAATGACCAGAGAAATAAGATTTTGGCAAGTCAGCTATCAGAAGAAATTAGTGAAATAAAACAACTTCTTGAGAAACTTCGATAGCACCATTACGCTATCGGAGAACGATAGCTTGATGAACAATGCGGCAGCCGTTTTCATTGAAGTAACGAGTTATGCTCAATACAACGATGTAACCATACCATCCTTTATCACGCGCTCCCTCTATATGGCTGTGTAATATACCGTGCGGGTTCGGAGATGTGTTTGTGATTATGTCACAGACCGAGACGCCATTAACATGTATATTGTGATCAGGCCAATCATTGATAGGGAAGGGAGTAACCGTGGTATGAAGAATGTTGGCGGTTTTGAGCGTGGGTTTCGGATCATTTTGGGGCTAGGAATACTCTCGCTATTGGTTTTCTTATCAGGATCTGTTCGATTTATTGGACTTGTTGGAATATTTCCTTTATGGACGGGGGTTACACGGTTCTGCTTCATGAATAAATTGTTGGGCCGTAATTCGTGTAAGCTCTCACTCTAAGAACTTATGGGCACCCCATAAAGGGTGGCCATAAGACTTGCCGTTACAGTCAGCGCGGTGAACCGTATCACAGAGAAGCTTGGTCATTGAACCATAGGGGAACGATAGTTCAGCAATATAAAGTGAGCAGACCACCGCGGCGCTGCTCACTTTTTCATTGAACGAATAGGTTATCTTAAATTTTAATAATCACGTTACCTCTTTTACGTGCGGTCTCAACATACATGTGAGCGTCCGGCAGGCGTTCCAGAAGATATCGACGATCGATCACGGCGTTAATCGCTCCCTTTTTTACGAGTTCCAAGAGAAACGCCAAATTCGCTTTGTTTTGCAAAAGGCCGGTTGTTGCGAAAATAGCCCGTTTGCTTTTAAACAAGGAAGTCCACAACATGTGTACAAGACAGATAGATCCCTTTGTTCATAAGTACGCGTTTGCATGTACAAAGGAGCTTTTGCCGACCGCATCAAAAATAACATCCTACGCTTTATCCGCCTTCGTAAAATCCTCTCGGTAATAATCTATAGCATAATCGGCCCCTGCTTTTCTTACGAGAGCTTCGTTGGCAGCCGAGCAAACGCCGGTTAATTCGCGCCATAGTATCTGGCTAATTCCGCATGCGCGCCGAAGTTTTTGGCGCTGCGATCCTCTGCTATAAAATGCTTTACTTCTTTGCCTCCTGCTTCGACCTCTCCGGCAAATTCGGTTCCCGCAATTGCATATTTCGGTCTGGACAGTCCGACTTGCGGGACTAGCACTTCCGGTGATCCAAATCAAGTGTTGTTCATTCAGCCAGCGACTCACGAATCAACTTGGCAAATGCCGTGAACGCTTTGCTGGCATACCTGTCTTTGCGGCGGACAAGACTTGTTTGGGAATATCTGAACTTTTGGGGGATCGAATAAATGCCAAAGTCAGCGTACTCTCCGGTCAAGACGGACGCAGGCAGCAAAGTGGCCGCAAGCCCGGATCGCACGCTGCTTACGATGGTTTCCAATGAGCTAATCTCAATCGTATTCACGAGCGATATCCCCTCGCTACGCAACCATTCCTCTAAAATTTGTCTGAACGGGCACTGATTGGGTGAAACGGCCCATTTTGTGTTCGCTAAATCCGGATATTCATCGTGATGTTGCCGCGTGATTAATTTGATTTCTTCGCGTTGGATCTGATCGGCGATCAAATGAGGGGATTGCACGTCGCCAAAGACGAATGCGCCATCCAGTTGATGATTTAATACCTTTGCGAGGAGCTCCGGCGAGTTGCCGGTCCATATCGAGAGCGAAACATCAGGGTATCGCTGTTGATACTCCGCCAATGTGTTCATGAAGTTAAGACAAGTCACCGTATCCACAACCCCGATCGCCAGCGGACCGCTTGGGTAGGGGGTTTCCTGCACCATCTTAACGGCTT
This sequence comes from Paenibacillus methanolicus, assembly GCF_008124765.1. Classification (GTDB taxonomy): domain Bacteria; phylum Bacillota; class Bacilli; order Paenibacillales; family Paenibacillaceae; genus Paenibacillus_Z; species Paenibacillus_Z methanolicus. Next base: position 45,074 of record NZ_VNHS01000007.1, read on the forward strand.
CGGCGGATAAGTTCAAAATGGTATGCGCATATTCGCTGAAAAGGGCTCCTTTTTCGGTCAACGTAACGCCCTTCGGATGTCTGTGAAATAACGATGTCCCAAGCTCGTCTTCCAATTTGCGTATTCGTGCCGTCACATTCGACTGTACATAATCGAGCCGCTTGGCTGCATTTGATATGTTCCCTTCCTCGATGATCGCCACAAACACTTTTAAATCGGTTAATTCCAAACTGGTCACCCCATTCCAAGATGATATCAAAATAAATGATACATCCATAATTATCAATCATTATACGTATAGCCAAACCCGAATTACAATGAACCTATCCGATGGACATTCGAATCCAACGGGGGATAGAAATTCGCTGTACTTAGAAAGAGGAGGGATACGATGAGTGATGTGTCGGTGATCGGTTTAGGTCCGATGGGGGCAGCGCTGGCTAGGACGCTGCTTCAGAAAGGGTTACGCATTACGGTCTGGAACCGGACTAGCGAGAAAGTCAACCCGCTCGTAGCGGAGGGAGCGGCCTTTGCCCCCCAAATTGCTGACGCAGTAAGCGCAAGCCCGATTGTCATCGTATGCGTCGCCAACTACGAAATATCACATTCCCTGCTTGGAACCGCTGAGGCGGCTGCAGCCCTGGCAGGCCGGGTTCTGGTGCAGCTTAGCACAGGAACTCCGCAAGATGCCAGAAACAGCGAGACATGGGCGCGTGAGCAAGGGGCGGAGTATTTGGATGGCGCCATCATGGCGACGCCAGCTCAAATAGGGATGCCGGACACGCCCATCTTCATCTCGGGGGTAGAGGCGGCATTCCGCCGGAGCGAGCCCATTCTTACGATACTTGCCGGAAACCTGATGTATATGGGCGAATCCGTGGGGGCAGCGTCTGCGTGGGATCTGGCTGCGCTCTCCGCGATGTTCGGTGCGATGTTTGGTTTCTTTCATGGTGCTCGCATTATGGAAGCAGAGGGTCACCCTGTAGAGGCGTTCGGCTCCTTGATCGCCGATATTTCTCCGGTATTCGGTCAGATGATTAAATACGAGGGTACGGTCATTCAAACAGGGAGCTATGACCACGCTCAAAGCACGGTCAAAACGTGTATGGGAACCGCTGAATTATGGTTGAAACATGCTCGCGAAGCCGGGATTAATTCCGAGTTTCCGACTTTTGCAATGGGACTCTATACGAAAGCGAAAGCGGCGGGTTATGAGAACGAGGAACTCGCCGCAATTATGAAAGTACTGCGATAAGGCCACAAAACGCCCCGTGCTTCGAATGCAAGACGAAATAGCCGGTTATGCGGAAGGCTCGATGCTCCCGCATAACCGGCTTTGCGCCTTTTCGAAACTTATAAGACAAGGGTTACTGATTTGTCATTGAAAAATTAGTACGATCGTGCTAAAATTTATCCATGAGTACTAATAATAACGAAAAGTCGTTTATTGAAAAAGCGCGAAGAGCGCAAATCATGGAAGTCGCAATTGGAACCATATGCGATATTGGGTATGCACAGGCATCGATTGGGCAAATTGCTAAACGCGCTGGGGTTAGCAAGGGGGTAATTACGTATCATTTTCCCAGCAAGGATGAACTCATGCAGCATATTGTAGAGGATTTGTACGTGAAGGGCGCGTCGTTTATGTCCAAGATTGCAACGGAGTCTACTGCCTCTACCATGCTGCGGAGCTATATTGAGACGAATTTAGAATATATTCTTGCTCACAAACAGCATGTGGCAGCCGTCGCCGACATCGTAATGAATCTACGAGATGAAGAGGGAAAGCTGATTTATCACAAGCCGACAGATAACGCGATATATGCGCCGCTGATCGAGATCCTGCAATGGGGCCAAGAGGACGGAAGCTTCCGGCCTATTATGCCGGCAAGTGCTCAAGTGATGGCCATGACGATTCGAAGTGCCATTGATCTCGCGAGTCAGCAGTTAGTCCTAAACCCTGATTTTAATATGAAGGAGTACGCCGACGAACTGATCCAATTGTTTGAAGCGGCAACCCGCAAATCTCCGGTTTGAGTGTTCAACTTGTATAAAAAGGAGCGATCGAATGAAAACACTTTTATTAATCCTCGGCGTCATTTTTTTTGGCTTAGGCGTTCGTGGAATCATCGTTGGTTTTGTTCACGGGTCGGGTGGTTCATTTCTTCTGTACAAAAATCTGCCGGATAACATGGAGCTTTATGCCAATATCTTGTTTATTATCATCGGCATTTTCATTCTGGGCGTTTCGAAAAGTAAAAAGAAGGTTTGAGGGTATCCGATGATGAAACGTGAACGCACGTACGCAAGGGGACTCGACTATCGGGAGAGAATAGCTCAATATATCACAGCGACAGCCGATCAGTCTGATCGGCTGTCTTTGTTGAAGCAACGGACACGGAAATTCTAATATGTAGTATCATAGACGAGAAAATACTTTGTGTAAGTGTTAGTCATTTAAAGGAGGAGGTACTACGGGAATTATCCTTAATATCATTCTGATTAGCGCAATTTTGGTCGGTATTGTTAAGAAAGAAGAGTACAGGCTCAAGTTTTTATTTTGTTGCTTACTCTTCTTTTCCCTAATAAATTTGTCTTATGTTTCTTTAATTAGAGATTCCGAACTGAATGGAATCACATACATGTTGTTTTGGGAAGTTGATACTCATGACCTGTATAATATAGGTCTGTTTTGGCTGACTTTGTCAGGATTAAGCTTACTCGGGTATGTATTCTCCCAAAATAGAGTGTAATCATTCAACTAACAGAGAACGTTACCTGAATCCAGACACGACGGCAGATGACCTCTCGATCGGCTGCCGTCTTTGTATGTCTCCGTTCCCTGGAGCCTTGGCTCTTTGATTTTTCGCGTCTAACATCGTATCGAGCAGGATGAGTACGACGCCGATCGTGATTCCGATGTCGGCAATGTTGAAGATCGGGAAGATATAGCTGCCGAATGTCAGCTTGAAGAAGTCGACAACTTCCCCGTATAGCGCCCGGTCGACCAAGTTTCCGATCGCGCCGCCGAGGATCAACCCCAGCGAGACCATAAGCAGTGCTCGGCCCGAGCTCCGGTTCTTCCGAATGTACCAGATGATGCCGATCACGACGGCGATTGTCATAACAATGAAGAACAACCTTTGGTTGGGCAGTATGCTGAATGCCGCTCCGTTGTTCTTGTACAGATGAATTTTGAAGAACTCGCCGATCACGGATATCTGATCGCCTACCTCCATGCCGCCAGAGACGATTCTCTTCGTAATCTGGTCCAACACAAGAACGACAAGCGCAACCCAGTAGTAATAGTTTTTCACTACGTTCCCCCCCATTCATTCAACATGGACAATGGCCTTGATCTGCAAAAATATTCCATATTATTGTACCATACACCCAGCGGGCAAGCCAACCGGAAGCCTTCCGGCCAGAAACCGAGCCCCGCCCTCGGAGAAACGAAAGACAATGAATCAGACATGCGTCAATGAGGCGTTACGATTGAACTAACACTGTTTTTATGCCTCTGCCCCCAGTCCTTCATAAGTAAAATGATGGGTTCCAACGTTTGGCCGAACTCAGTCAGAGAATACTCTACTCTTGGAGGGACCTCCTTATAAACCTCGCGATGAATGACTCCATCTCGTTCCAACTCCCTTAACTGTAAAGTAAGCATGCGTTGGGTGATGCAAGGATGTAGTTTTCGAAATTCGTTAAACCTCTTCTTGCCGTCGATAAGATGAAAAAGGATAATCCCTTTCCATTTCCCGCCAATGACATTCAATGTTGTCTCGACCGGACATCCTTCATTCCCGATTATTTCTAATGCTGTCTCCGTTGGATCTCCTTCAGAGGCGGAAGAGTAATCGACTCCCATTTTTCGATTTCTCATGTTGTTCACTCCCAATGGTATAATTTTTGATACTATATACAATTAATGTGCGTACTTCCATAAAAATATTATACATTATACGATAACTCATGAGCCACGCAGTAAATGCAGGACACCAAAATAAATGGAGCGTGAGATCATGAAGAAGAATGTGATGATTGTTTATGCGCATCCCGAACCAACGTCGTTGACCCGCCAGCTCGTTGAGGTGTCTGTGCGGACGCTTCAGGAGCAAGGGCACGAAGTCGCGTCGTCGGATCTGTACGGCATGAACTGGAAGGCCGTGTTCGATGAACGCGACTTCCCGGCCAGAGCCAATTCCGATCGACTGTCCTTTATGGCAGAGTCGGGGCACGCCTATTCGACAGGCCAACAGACGGCAGACGTTACAGCCGAGCAGCAGAAACTGCTTGCCGCCGACGCCGTGATATTGCAATTTCCGCTTTGGTGGTTTAGCATGCCAGCCATCCTCAAGGGCTGGGTTGACCGGGTGTTCGCTTATGGGTTGGCCTATGGCTACCAAGATGAAGGTAATCGTTATCGTTACGGCGATGGCGGCTTGAAAGGAAAGAGGGTCATGCTGTCCGTGACCGTCGGAGGACCGGAGATCGATTATTCACCGCGAGGCATCAACGGGCCGCTTGAGCAACTGCTGTTCCCGATCACCCACGGCACGCTCTTCTTCTCCGGCATGGATGTGCTCCCTACCCATGCGGTCTACGGAACCGGTCGCATCACGGCAGCTAGCGTAGACGCAGCGAAGGAAGCTTGGCGTTCACGTCTCGTGCGTCTCTTCGAAGAAGAGCCAATCCCCTTCCGGCGTCAAAATGAGGGGGACTACCCAGACCGTCACATACTCGCAGACCATGTCGCTGTCGGACAGACCGGATTGTTGGCTCACATTGCGCAATAGCGCAGACGTACGGTGCTTCAGGGAGCAGATCGCCGCGGCGCTGCTCCCTGTTTCATTGAAGCAACAGGAGAACTCCAACTACATGAAGGCTATCATTCCGACAAAATAAGCGCCTGTCTGCTTTAGAATGCGACAAACAAATCGTAGGGGAGGGACTATAATACATGGAGTATCCTAGGTGAAGGTGATGATTAGACGATGAAAATCAAAAGCTATGAGACGTTTATCGTGCCGCCGCGCTGGCTGTTTCTGAAGATCGAGACGGACGAGGGGATCGTCGGTTGGGGTGAACCGATCGTGGAGGGCAAAGCGCATACCGTTCAGGCCGCCGTGGACGAGCTCATGGACGCGTTGATCGGCAAAAATCCGCTGCGGATCGAGGACCACTGGCAGGTCATGTACCGCGGCGGTTTCTACCGGGGCGGCGCTATACTCATGAGCGCGATCGCCGGCATCGACCAGGCGCTGTGGGATATCAAGGGCAAATATTACAATGCCCCGATTCATGAATTGCTGGGCGGGGCTTGCCGCGATACGATCCGCGTCTATTCCTGGATCGGCGGAGACAGACCCGACGATGTGGGCCGGGCCGCGCTCGAGAAGAAGCAGGCCGGATTTACAGCCGTGAAGATGAATGCGACGGAGGAGCTGCAGTTCATCGATTCCTACGAGAAGATCGATCGGGTAGCGGAACGCGTCGCCGCGATTCGGGAATCGGCGGGGCCGCATTTCGGCATCGGCGTGGATTTCCACGGCCGCGTCCATAAGCCGATGGCGAAGGCGCTCGCGAAAGCGCTTGAACCTTACCGGCTGATGTTTATTGAAGAACCGGTGCTGCCGGAGCATAACGAGGCGCTTCGGGATATCGCGACGCATACGAGCACGCCGATCGCGACCGGCGAGCGGATGTTTTCCAGATGGGATTTCAAGGCGCTGCTGCAGAGCGGTTACGTGGATATTATCCAGCCTGATCTGTCCCATGCCGGCGGCATTACGGAGTGCAAGAAAATATTCGCGATGGCGGAAGCCTACGACGTGGCCGTTGCTCCGCACTGCCCGCTTGGACCGATCGCGCTCGCCGCATGTCTGCAGGTCGACGCGACCGCCTATAATGCCATTATTCAAGAGCAGAGCTTGGGTATTCATTATAACGAGAACAACGACTTGCTCGATTATTTGACCGACCCGGCGGTATTCGATTACCAAGACGGTCATGTTCGCATTCCGAGCGGACCCGGCCTTGGGATCTCGGTGGATGAAGACGTGGTCCGCAAGATGGCCCAAACCGGTCATCGCTGGCGCAATCCATTATGGAGACATCAGGACGGTACGGTGGCGGAGTGGTGATGATGACAACGGATGTTCGTCAGCCGCGATAGCGGGTATTTGTCGGTAGAGCGACGAATTGGCGAGCGCTTAGAGGAAAGGTGGCGGGAACGTTGGGAAGCCGGCTTCAAGGCAAGGTCATTGTCGTCACGGGCGGAACGAAGGGCATCGGCAAGGGAATCGCATTGCTGTGCGCCCAAGAGGGTGCTACGATTGTGCTTGGAGGAAGGAATGAACAAGACGGCGCGCGCGTTGTACGGGAGATCGAAGCATCCCATCATGCGGAGGCTTCGTTCGTCCAGGGGGATATCGGCCGGGAAGCGGCGTGCAAGCGGCTGATGGAGGAAACGGTGAACCGGTACGGCCGCGTCGACGGGCTGGTCAACAACGCGGGCGTTTTCCCTCGAGGCTCCATGCTGGATACGTCGGAGGAGCTGTTCGACTCGATCTTCGCCGTTAATATGAAAGGCGCCTTCTTCTGTGCCAAACATGCCATCGCGTCCATGCGGCAATCCGGCGGAGGCTCCATCGTCCATATCGGTTCGACGAACGGCTACAAAGGCCCGAAGGATTTGGCGGCCTATTCCTGCTCGAAAGGGGCCATGCTGACGTTAAACCGTCACATTGCGGCCCATTACGGCGAGGATCGCATTCGCTCGAACTGGATTACGGTCGGTTGGGTAGCCTCGGAAGGCGAAATCGAACTCCATCAGAGCAAGGGCGTGAGCCCGGAACAATTACAGCGGAAGGCAGCGTCTCATATTCCTTCCGGCCGCATGCAAACGCCGGAAGATATCGCGTATGGCGCCGTCTATTTATTGTCGGATGAATCCAGTCAAGTGACCGGCACCGAGCTGCACATCAACGGAGGGATAGGTTTATGACGAACACACCGCATACGCGGATCGGGGAAGCGCTGATCCGGGAGATCGACGAGACGCGCGTTCCTTATGGCATGCTGGCGATTTGGTTTCTGGGCCAATGCAGCATCGTCGTGAAAGGAGGAGACGTGGTCCTCTACGTCGACCCGTATTTGAGCCCGTCGCCGCATCGGGCCTTCGAGCCGCCGATTACGCCGGAGCAAATGACGAATGCGCAATATGTACTCATTACGCATGAACATTCGGATCATCTGGATTCGGATACGATTGCCGCTCTGGCGAAGACGCATGGCGATACGGTATATATGGCTCCGGGATATTGCCGGGAAACGATGCTTCGGCTCGGCGTCCAACCGGACAAGCTGATCGGGGCTCGAACGAATGCATGGTGGGAGGGCCCGGGGTTCCGGATCAAGCCGCTGCCCGCCGCGCATGAAGAGCTGGAATACGATCAAGAGCTGGACCATCGTTTCGTAAGTTACGTGATCGAACTGAATGGCGTTACGCTGTACCACGCCGGCGACACGACCGTCTACCCCGGGTTGATCGAAGCGCTGCAAGCCGAATCGATCGATCTGGGCATGCTGCCCATCAACGGGCGGGACCCGTTCCGCAATGCGAAGAATATCGTGGGCAACATGAATTACCGGGAAGCGGCGGAGCTCGCGGTCGCGGCCGGCTTCGATACCGTCGTTCCGCTGCATTACGATATGTTCGCGGGTAATTCGGAGCACCCCGGTTATTTCGTCGACTATCTGTACGACCGGTATCCGACGCGGAAGAGCCATGTCATGGCCCGGTTCGAGCGGTACGCGTATGTTTCGGCCGCGGCGCTGCGTTAGTAGAATTTATCATAAACGAGCCATGTGACAAAAAGGATGCCGATCAATGCCGATTAACTCTTTTGACGATTACCCGATGAGTTGGAAGCCATCCATCGATAAAACCAAGAAGCCGATTTACCGTGCGCTAGCCCGGCAGCTGCAGCAGGATATTTTCAGCGGCGTTTTAGTGCCCGGCACGAAACTTCCATCGCAGCGCGAACTGGCCGATTTTCTGGACTTGAATTTAAGCACCATTTCCAAAGCGTTCAAGATGTGCGAGCTGAAAGGCTTATTAAGCGCGGCGGTCGGCAGCGGGACGTTCGTCGCGTACGATGCGTTGTCGAATTCGTATTTGCTGGAAGACGCGAAGCCGGCGCATTTGATCGAGATGGGCGCCACGCTGCCGGATCGGGTGTCCTATGAGCCGCTGATGCTCCAGCTGAGAAGCATGCTGCAAGAGGCGGATTACGACAAGTGGTTCGGGTATGCCCGGCCAGGCGAGAGCCTGTGGCAGAAGGATGCGGCGGTCAAGCTAATCCGAAGAGGCGGGCTGGAGACGACCGTGGATCGGATTCTATTCGCGAGCGGCAGTCAAAATGCGATCGCGGCCACCCTTGCGAGTCTATGTAAGCCCGGAGACCGCATTGGCGCCGATCCGCATACGTATCCCGGCCTCAAGACGGCTGCGGCCATGCTCAGCGTGCAGATCATCCCGATCAAATCGGAGAACGACGAAATGAGTCCGGCCGCTCTGGAGTATGCGTGCAGGAACGAAAATATCAAAGGCCTATACTTGATTCCCGATTATCATAATCCGACGGCCGGCCGGATGTCGGCAGCGAATCGACGACGGATTGCGGCAATCGCCCAATCCTATAATCAATTCATAATCGAGGACGCGTCGTATAGTCTTCTTGATGAGGAACCGCCTCCTGCTATCGCATCCTTCGCGCCGGAACAGACGATCTACATCGCGAGTTTATCCAAATCGATCGCGCCGGGGCTGCGTCTCGCGTATACGGCCGTACCGAGCCAATTCAAGGAGCGCTTATCAAAGGCGCTGTACAATTTAAACGTTTCCGTATCGCCGCTGCTTGCCGAACTGGCCGCCCGTATGATCGTCTCGAATCAATTGGACGTCTTGATCGAGGGACATCGGCAACAAAACATTCGCCGTAACCAAGCCGTCAACCGGTATTTGGGAGACTATGCGTGCATGGGCGAGGATACGGGCATCTTCCGCTGGCTGCGATTACCGGGCGGGGTCACCGGCGCCGAATTCGAAGCGCTAGCCGCGCGGCGAGGGGTACAAGTGTATGCGGCCGACCGTTTCGTAGTCGGGAATCACTCTCCGGAGCGGGCGGTCAGGCTTGCGGTCTGCGCGCCGGCAACCGCGGAGGAACTGGAAGAAGGATTGAAGATACTGCAAAGCTTGCTCAGCGAGCTCGCTTAAATTGTTTGCCATACAATTATAATATTGTATGGTTTTTTTGTGCGTGTTATGATGGGGCAAATCTTGAGGGAGGAACTATGATGAACGATCCTGTCGTTATTGTCGGCGCGGGTCTAAGCGGCCTGCGCGCCGCTTCTTTGCTAACCTCGCAGGGCATCCCGTGCAGGGTGCTCGAGGCTAGAGATCGGATCGGCGGCAGAGTCTTGAGCGCATCGGCGCTCGGCCACCTTTCCGCTGGAACGAGCCGGCGAAGCCTATGACAACATGATGACGGCCTCCGCCCGGTTTCGCGCCGTTCTCCATATTTACGAAGGCAGTTGATTGATAAGGGTACAGGATAGGGGAGGGTTACATGTCGAATCAGTCGGCACTGGGTAAAGAAAAAAGATCAAGCAGGGGAGAATGGCTTAGGCAATACGCGGATTCCCCCGAGAAACAACGTCGTTTGTACAAAAGAACGATGATCATCGTCATCGCTTCTCAAATGTTCGGCGGGGCGGGACTGGCCGCCGGCATCACGGTAGGGGCTCTGCTAGCGCAGGATATGCTCGGCACGGATGGCTATGCCGGCATCCCGACGGCCTTGTCTACGTTAGGTTCCGCCGCGGCTGCGCTCCTCGTCGGCCGCCTATCCCAGCGCTCGGGTCGTCGCGCGGGTCTGGCCGCGGGCTTCTTGGCGGGCGGCCTTGGCGCCGTCGGCGTCGTCCTGGCAGCCCTCCTCGATCATATCGCGCTGCTCTTCGTCTCGCTGTTGGTGTACGGAGCGGGCTCGGCGACGAACTTGCAGGCTAGATACGCCGGCACCGATCTGGCGCTCCCGACGCAGCGGGCCAAGTCGATTAGCGCCGCGATGGTCTTCACGACGTTCGGCGCGGTTGCCGGTCCGAATCTCGTCACGATTACCGGTCGATTAGCCGCGTCTATGGGCGCTCCCGCGCTCACGGGTCCGTTCATGCTGGCGGCTGTCGCATATCTGGCAGCAGGTTTGGCGCTGCTCCTCTTCCTGCGTCCCGATCCTTTGCTCGTGGCCCAAGCGATCGCGGAAGCGGAGCATAGCCAAGATCGTCCGCATCGCGCGCGGCAATCGCGAACGCCGGAAGCGAGCGTGAATAAACGGGGGATTATCGTTGGCGCGTCGGTGATGGTGTTAACCCAAATCGTCATGACCGGCATTATGACCATGACGCCGGTTCATATGCAGCATCACGGGCACGGACTGGGCGAGGTTGGCATCGTGATCGGGATCCATGTTGCGGCCATGTTCCTGCCTTCGCTGCTTACGGGCGTTCTCGTCGATAAGTACGGACGAATGCCGATGTCCTATGCCTCCGGCGTTACCTTGCTCTTGGCCGGCTTACTCGCGGCCTTCGCCCCCGGCGACTCCATGGTCCTTCTCGTTCTGGCGCTCGCTCTCCTTGGATTGGGATGGAATTTCGGCTTGATCAGCGGGACGGCCGCGATCGTCGATGCCGCGCCTCCGCACATCCGCGCGAAGACGCAAGGAACCGTGGACGTGCTGATCGCGCTGGCCGGAGCGTCCGGCGGCGCATTGTCCGGCATGGTGGTGGCGCAGTCCAGCTATTCGGCGCTCTCCTTGGCGGGCGGCTTCCTGTCCTTGCTTCTGATCCCGGTCGTCTTGTGGTCCCGGCGGAAGGGATAGGCGGGTTAAATAAACTTCCAAGCAGCGAGGAGGCAAGATTCTGCATGGACAAATTAAACTCCGTGCCAACTGGAATGGATTTGCGCTTATAGAAGATATTGCGGTGGCCCGGCATCTACGAAACAAGGGAGTGGGAACGGCCGACCGCGCACGAGAAAGCGATTTTTTGGTATTACAAATTCTAGTCCTCTCGCGAAAATGGCACCATTGTTCGCCAATCCCCGAATCGTTCGCTGTTCGGCTAGCCCCGCGCTGGCTAAATTAGAGGGAACGCCGACTGACAAAGCGCCATCCGGTCGTCCTGTTTTTTGATAGAATAGGTACAAATCTATCGAGTGGAGGATGGGCATGCACACGAATACCGAACGGATGAGCCGGATAACGCTGCAGATGGCGGAAGAAGCTTGGGAGAGGCCTCTGCAAGACAGCGGGCTATGGCATCATAACGACATCCGCAACAATTTCTATGATGCCGCTTATTTGTATGCAGCCGCCGCGGACGAGAGACTGGACGCGTCCTTCGACCGGCGCGAGGCGGCCGACCTTGCGAGCAACGTGTTCATGCACGTGCTCGAGCTGCAGGATCGGAATCCGGAAAGTCCGACTTATGGACATTGGCCGCTGCATCTGGGGGAGCGCCCGGAGCTGGCGCCCATCCATACGCTGCCTGCCGAGCTGATGAGCGCCTTAATGGTCTATTGGCAGTACCGCTATGAAGACGCCATGGATGAGCAGCTGTCCGGCGCGTTCGAGCATGCGATTCGCCGCATGTACGAGAGCGGTTTCTTCCGCCGGACCGTGCAGAGCTTCAATCATCATGAGGCCAAATATACCGCGGCGAAGCTGCTCTTCGGACAGCGTTACGGCGACGCGGACTTGCTCGCTGCCGGCCGGCGCGATCTGCAGCTTACCCTTGCGCGGATTCGCGAGGCGGGAATGGCCGAATACGGGGCGCTGCCGTGGTTCTGGCATTGGGTCCAGGCGTTCTCGAGCGCCTATTATGTCGTCGAGGATGACGGGATTCGCGAAGAAATCGCCGATCTGCTGGAGGAGCTGTGGCTGTACCGGGCGCGGCATTATTTGAACGGGGCGTGGATCGGCGGACGGATGCGCAGTTTGCCCGTCGATCTGCCGCGCGACCGGAACGTGGCCTTCGACTATGTGCAGTTCGGGGACTTCGAGCTTCCGCGGCGATTGCCCCGCGCGGAGTTCGCCGGCTTGCTCCATGTCGCCGGCTCGGAGGAGGTCAGCCGAACGGCATGGCGCTCCGGACAGGAGGAGATCGCGTACGCGATCGTCCCGGCCGATGGCGGCGCGAAGCTGCATCAGACGATCTACCGCACGGCGCATGCGGCGACAGGCGGAATTCTGGAGCGGGTCGCCGAGTTCGACAACGAGCAGCACCGGTGGGAGATTACGCTGCCGCTGTCCGAGGCGGAGGGCGCGAACCGGCTGTATCTCTTCTCGCCCGGCGCGGGTTATGCCGAAGGCGACCCGCGGCATGCGAGCGATCGCGGGGAACTGATGCTGCGCAAGCATACGGCGCTGGGACTGTACGCCCCGCAAGCGGAGCCGGTCCGGTTGGTCGGGGTGCTGCCCGCGGGAACGTGGCGCCGGGAACAGAACCGCGCTTATGGCGAACTCCAACATCTCTATGCGGCACTGTTCATGCCCGGCGGATTCGTGATGGCGCCTATGGACGATTATGTGAAACTCGACAGTTCTGGCGATGGCGGCCGCTGCAATGGTTTTGTCGTCGAGGTGGTGGAGAAAGAAGCTGCTGCGGCGCTCGGGATCCATACTTTGGACGATTTCTTCTTGTCCATGGAGCGCCGGAGACCGCAGTGGGAGAACGAGGCGGGCAAGCGTCCGTCAGTCCGCTACCGGACGCCTGCCGGGGAGGATCTGGAGCTGGCCATCGTCGGGAATGAGGTCGTTCGAAGCTCTAACGGGACGCGGCTTAATAGGTAATCGGCAGGTGACGAAGAACGGGAGGCGGAGTGCGAACATGCAACGTTTTCATTGGGAGCGGGAGCTGCTGCAAGGGTGGTTGGACAATCAGCCGACGCCGGCAGGCGAGCTGTATGCGCGTTCGGCCTCGGGCGGGCGTATCGATTGGGCCGCAATCGCGGCATCTCCGGGATACGACGAGATGAAGCAGGAACTGCTGGAGGAGGGAAGCAGGCTTGCGGATCGGCCGATTCCAGAACTGACGCAGGAGTTATACGGTCTGTTCGAGGCGACCGGGAACCGGCTGGCGTACGAAGGCGTCTATTTCGAGCGGCGCCGCCGTCTGACGACCTTCGCGCTGCTGCATCTGCTATTCCCGGGGGAGCCTCCCTACGCGCGGCGGCTGGAGGAGACGATCGAATCGATCCTAGCCGAGACGACGTGGTGCCTGCCCGCGCATATGAAAGACGAGTCGGTCGACCGCGGCATCGACCTGTTCGCGGCCGAGACCGGGTTCGCGCTCGGCGAGATTGCGGCGCTGATCGGCGAACGGCTGCCGCGGGAGCTGACGGACGCGATGAAGGCGCAAGTGAACCGCCGGCTATTCGTCCCGTACTTGACCCTCGGACCCTATCATTGGGAGACGGCGGAACATAACTGGGCCGCCGTGTGCGCCGGCTCCATCGGCGCGGCCGCGCTGCTGATCGAGCCGGACGCGGCCCGAAGAGCGGCGATGTGCGCGAAGGCGGTCGGCGCGATGAATCATTATTTGTCCGGCTTCGGCGAAGACGGCGCTTGTCTGGAAGGACCCGGTTACTGGAATTACGGCTTCGGCTACTATGTCTATTTCGCCGATCTGCTGCGCCGCGCGACGGGCGGGCGCGCGGACCTGTTCGAGGACGGGAAGGTGCGACGGATCGCGTTGTTCCAGCAGCAATGCTACTTGGCCGGCAATCGTCCCGCCAATTTCTCGGATGCGATGCCGCGCGTCAACGTCCACCTGGGGCTCTCGGATTATTTGGCCGCCCTGCACGAGGAGACGGAGCATCCGCCTCTTGCGGTCCGGGCCGCATTCCTGGACGATCATTGCGCGCGCTTCGCGCCGGCGCTGCGGAATGTGATCTGGTTTCGGCCGGAAGCGCGAAGAGGCGCGGATTGGCAGCCGGGCAGCTGGTATTTGCCCGACGCGCAATGGATGATCTCGCGTCGCGCTGCAGATGCCGGAACGTTCGGCTTCGCGGCCAAAGGCGGAACGAACGACGAGCCGCACAATCATAACGACGTCGGGCATTTCATCCTGCTCGCGGATGACGATCCCGCCTTTGCCGCCGATCTGGGTTGCGGCGAGTATACGGCGCAATATTTCGGCGCGGACCGGTATGCGTACGATTGTACCGGCGCCCATGGTCACTCGCTCCCGATGATAGACGGACGCGGTCAGGCGTCCGGCGCGGCGAGCCATGCGATCGTGCTCGAAGCATCGACGAGCGAACTGGAAGACCGCTTCGTCCTCGAGCTGGCGGCGTGTTATCCCGCGAGCGGGTTAGTCTCGCTCCAACGCAGCTTCGATTGGGTCAAGTCCGGTCCTCCGCGGCTGACGCTTACCGATACGTATCGATTCGCGGCGCAGGCTGCGCAGATCACGGAATGCATCGTCACCCGCTGCCGGCCGCGGGTCATCGAGGACGGCCGCATCCTGATTGCGGGCACGCGGCACACGGCCGTCCTGGAATACGAAGCGGGATTGTTCGAGGCGGCTGTGGAGGAGCGGATGTTCGCGAACCATTATGGTGTGCGGGAGCACTATTATCGCCTCCAGCTGATCGCCCAACCGGGGACGAGCAAGCTGTTCGCGGCGGAGCTGAGATTTGTTTTCCGGTAGCGGGGAAGAACGGCTATTCCGAACCGAACAGGACCGTCAAGGCGAGCTGCCTTGACGGTTTTTTTGTAAATATAAGAATTTTAAGTTTCACGTTTATCAATCATCTTCTATTTCTCGTCGCGGAATGCCGCATTCACAATCCTCGGGGATGGTTGGCGAATGGTCATTTTTCAAGGAGGCCGTATTGTACATGGTACTTCATATCTGCATAATGAATCTAATGGTGTTACCAAGGATTTGGGCTAGCGCGGACCTCCGGGTGATCTGAACGCCGCCGCTGTCCTTTCGGTTTCATCAACGCTTTTTCCTAAAACGGAATTATGTTCTGGCTTCCTTATGCGGGGTTGCGTCCTCGCTTTTCAACAAATCTAATTCCTCAAAAAATACAAGGAATTGTTTATTCCACTTTGCTTAAAAGTGAAAATCTGATACGATATTGAATATAGTCTATAGATTTAGTAAGGATTAAAGGGAGGCACTTTTCATGGACAAATTGACGCTTGATTCCATAGATGCAACCACACATCTGGATCAGCTCGAAGCTGAAGCGATTTACATTATTCGAGAAGTAGCGGCGGAATGCGAAAATCCCGTCATGCTGTACTCCATCGGCAAGGATAGCTCCGTCATGCTGCATTTGGCGCTGAAAGCATTTTATCCGGAGAAGCCGCCGTTTCCTTTCCTGCATATCGATACGACGTGGAAGTTCAAAGAGATGATTGAATTCCGCGACCGCAAGGCGAAAGAGTTCGGAATCAAAATGCTCGTTCACTCCAATCAGGAAGGGATCGAGCAAGGAATCAACCCCTTCGATCACGGCTCCTCCTACACGGATATTATGAAAACCCAAGCCCTGAAGCAAGGCTTGGATAAGTACGGATTCACGGCTGCCTTCGGCGGCGGAAGACGCGATGAGGAGAAGTCGCGCGCGAAGGAACGGATTTTCTCCTTCCGCAATAAGAATCATGCCTGGGACCCGAAGAATCAGCGGCCTGAGATGTGGAAGCTGTTCAACACAAGAATCAATAAAGGCGAAAGCATCCGCGTTTTCCCGATTTCCAACTGGACGGAAAAAGATATCTGGCAATACATTCGCAGAGAGAACATTGATATTGTTCCCCTCTACTTCGCGAAAGAACGGCCTGTCGTCGTTCGCGATGGCCAGATGATTATGGTGGATGACGAGCGGATGAAGCTCGAGCCCCATGAGAAGATTGAGACGATGAAGATGCGGTTCCGCACATTAGGCTGCTATCCGTTGACTGGCGGCGCCCAATCCGAGGCGGACACGCTGGATGCGATTATCGAGGAGACGCTCGGCGCGGTATCCTCCGAACGGACAACGCGGGTTATTGACCAGGAAGAAGCGGGAAGCATGGAAAGACGTAAACGGGAGGGCTATTTCTAAGATGAAGAGTCTGCTTAAATTTATTACGTGCGGAAGCGTCGATGACGGCAAATCCACTTTGATCGGACATATGCTGTATGAGGCGAAGCTCTTGTTCGCCGACCAGGAGAGGGCGCTCGAGCTGGATAGCAGGCTGGGCAGCCGCGGCGGCAAAATCGACTATTCCTTGCTTCTTGACGGGCTGCTTGCGGAACGCGAGCAGGGGATCACGATCGATGTGGCGTATCGGTATTTTACGACGGATCACCGTTCGTTCATTGTAGCGGACACGCCGGGGCATGAAGAATATACGCGCAACATGGCCGTGGGCGCATCCTTTGCCGATCTTGCCGTTATTCTGGTGGACGCCACCAAAGGGATTATTACGCAAACGAAGCGCCATACCCGGATTTGCGCCCTCATGGGGATTAAACATCTGGTGTTGGCCGTGAACAAAATGGATTTGGTGGATTTCGATACGAAGAAATTCGATGCCATCAAAGAAGAGTTCGCTCGCATCACGACCGAATTCCGGTTTGAGAGCATTGAGGTGATTCCTGTTTCGGCAACGGAAGGGGATAATATCACGACGAAATCGCCTAATACGCCTTGGTATGAAGGTCTTCCGTTGCTGCCGTATTTGGAGAATGTCGATGTTCATGCAAGCGACGACGATAAGCCGTTCATGATGCCCATTCAGCGGGTATGCCGACCGGATCACACGTTCCGCGGATTCCAAGGCCAGATTGAAGCCGGCGGCATCGCGGTTGGCGATGAACTGACCATTCTGCCTAGCCGGGAGAAGGCGAACGTCAAACGAATTTTGGTCACCGATCAAGACCGCGATTCGGCTCATGCCGGACAACCTGTCACGATTCAATTAGATCGGGAAGTCGACGTCTCGCGAGGCTGCGTGTTTACGAAGGACGATCAGATTCAAGAGGCGGACAGCTTTAGCGCCACGATTCTGTGGATGGACGATTCTGTCCTGACGCCGGGCAAAAACGTGCTCGTGAAGGTAGGCACGAAGGTTCTTCCCGGTACGGTAACGGCCATCAATTACAAAATCGATATCAATACAGGAAACACGGTTTCGGCCGACCATCTGGTTAAGAATGAATTGGCGAAATGCGAATTTTCCTTATCGGATGGCATTGTGTTTGACTCGTTTGATCGAAACAAAAGCATCGGCGGCTTTATTCTCATCGATCGCGTAACGAATATGACATCCGCTTGCGGCGTCATTGACGAGGCTCTACAAAGCGCTGACCAGGCCGTCCGAATTGATGCGGAGGTTACCAGAGAGATTCGTGCCCAGCAAAAAGGACAGCAGCCATTCACGATTTGGCTGACCGGTTCTTCCGCATTAGACAATGCGGAGCTTGCAAAGGAAGTCGAAAAACGGTTGGTGGCAAGCGGCTATCATACGATGCGGATTGATAACCAATCCGGTGAATCCGTGCGGCAAATCGCGGCTTATGCCGCATTGCTGAACGATGCGGGACTTCTTGCATTGGTACCGGCCGGTCCTGCGAACGACAACGACCAAGCCATCGCGCAAGAAATGATTGGCCAGGCCTTCTTGCCAATCGAGGTTAACGACAGCTCTTCGATCGAGGAAGCGGCCAAAGATACCGTGAAGCGTGTGGTAAAAGCTCTCATTCAAGTCTAGTTTCATGTAGAAAGCCGAGAAACGCTAAGAGCACTGTGTTCGCGCAGTGCTCTTTTTTTTGCTGCTTAGGAGATTGGTATTCCCGATTACCTGTTGTTCAGCGAGACGGTAACCACCGACATCGGAAGAAAAGATGCGACGTTCAGACCGGGATCCTAAAGGCTTTCGTTGATTGCCGAATTGCGCGCCAGCGATCGACGCGGAAGACATGACGATATGAGACGGTATTGGGGCGGGGAAGAAAGTCAGACTCGCTTCGTGCCTATTCTCTAATAGACAGGCCGAATTTCGCTAAATAATTAAACATTGAATGATAGGAAAACTAACAAAGAAAGATTTTGATGAAATGAATGATGACATTTCATGGTTATATGATATGATACGTATAGTATCAAAAACCTTTCAAAAAACTCTCAAAAAAGTTTCGGGACTCGCTTGGCAAGCAAAGGGAACAGCGTAGCGGAGAGCGATTGCGAGGTTTTTTGGCTTGAAATGATCGTCAAGCGGGAGAGGTTTGTAGCAATTTGTAGCATTTTGGGGAAAGAGGTGACGTTTACACTTCCAATTTATTAAAAAGAAGTAAATTGGTGTAATTTTGTGTTTTTTGATGTTACAATTCAAAACATGCCTTTCAGAATCAAATACACCATCCAAAATCTACGAGGACATGGAGGGGAATTATTTGACGTATTTGTCGTTGGCAGTCAACGATCTCATTGAGCAAGGAATTCATAAAACCACTCTTCCTTCTCCGTATGGCCAAGCCTACTCGCCTTTGCAGTACAAGGACATGCTCATTCGCGTAGCGCGGCACAATCCCGCTTTAGCGCTTAGCATGTCGATGCACCTGCTTACGGTGTGGGGGCTATCCCGCATTCATACCGATTTTGACCGCAGCTATTATTTCCAGGAAGTCTCTCGCAACAACTCGCTTTTTGCATCCCCTAACGACCCGGTACTCTACTTCAGGAAGCTATCCGACATCAATCCAGACAAATTCCCGGTGAAAATGACGTTCGTGGACGGCGGCGTGCTGGTTAACGGCATCCGGCCTTATGTGTCGCTCGAACCGTTCGTTCAGTTTTTGCCGATTATGAGCATCACGCGCAATCCGGAGACCAAAGAGAACGAGATTGTTTTTGCCATGGTGCATAAGTCGGACCCGGGCGTCAGCGTCAAGAAAGATTGGGATACGATCTCGATGAGCCAGACGCACAGCAATACGGTCGAGCTCAATCAGGTCTTCCTGCCGACGGAGCGCATTATTTCGAGAAATGCCGAAATCCCGCTGGATATGGATGTTTTTCCGTATCTGTTTCGGATCGGAATTTGCTCGGTTTATTTTGGCGTGGCCAAAACGGCATTCGAACATGTCGCCCAGGAGCTGGCTCCGTCGATCGCCAGCC
This sequence comes from Paenibacillus methanolicus, assembly GCF_008124765.1. GTDB lineage: Bacteria > Bacillota > Bacilli > Paenibacillales > Paenibacillaceae > Paenibacillus_Z > Paenibacillus_Z methanolicus. The sequence continues at coordinate 64,314 of NZ_VNHS01000007.1, forward strand.
ATGCGAGCAGAGCGTTCGGCTTGCATCAGAAGCTGGCGGAGATGAAAATCCTGCTCGATACGAGCGAGTCCCAATTGATCCGATTCTGCCTGCTTGCGGAATCGTATCTTCAAGGCGAACCGGCCCCCGATATCACTTCGATCAGCCTGATTACGAAGGAATACGTGTTAACCTCGGCCGAACGCATCGTCGAGCTGGCCGTCGACATGATGGGCATTCAAGCGATGCAGCCGGAATCCTTGCTGTCCAAGCTGTATCTCGACGTGAAAGCGAACACCTTCCATCTTCCGCGCAGCGACGTCCTGAAGGAAATTATCGCGAAGCAACAATTAGGCGTACTTACAATTCGATCAAGGTGGTGTTAGGGGTTATGGTTCTAAAATTGGCAATCCCGGAATCGTTCGACGAGCAAAAGCGGGGGCTGCTTATCGAGCAAGTGTCCTACGTGACGCCCGGAATTACGTCGGTGACGATCGAACAAGACGACCTGCTCATTTCGTTCCAGGTTGGCATGGAGCAAGTCGAATCCTATCTCCAAGCGCAATTCCAAACCATCGTGAACAAAATCGCGGACTACAAATCGATCCCGGTTCGAACGTTGAAGACGCATTACGCCGCGGCGCCGGAACAATCCGTCTCCTTATCCCGCGACCATACCTCCGTCGATCCAAGCGCTTATCAGCTGTTGGACGAGCTATTCCTGGGCATCGCTCGCAAGCATAACGCCATCGAACGCAGATACCCGACGCTATTGCCCAAGCAGGTGATGCATACGTGCGGTTATCATACGAACTTCCCGCAGAACGTGTACGCCGTCGCCGAAATTCCGCATCAGTTCGATGTGCTGGAATCCGCTCACCGGCATATGGATACGGTCTTCCAGAAATCGGCTTATTACTTGCAGCCCTGTATTTGCTATCACGTATACGAGGAGCTCTATGGCCAGCAGGTGAGCGGCGTGCGACTCTATACGGCGGAAGGAAGATGCTTCCGGCATGAAGCGAAGTGGCGCTTGAACGCGTTCCGGCGCAATGAATTCTCGATGCGGGAGATCGTCATGATCGGCACGTCTTCGGACATTACCGAAATTCGGCAGCGCATCATTGACGACGTATGGGAGCTGTTCGTTCGGTTGGGACTGCAGGGAACGGTGCAAACCGCGAATGATCCGTTCTTCACGTCGGATGGGCTCGATAAGTTAACCTTCCAATTGTTATCCAGCGCCAAATACGAGCTGATCGCGCAGTGCGGCAGCCATTCTTCCGCCATCAGCTCCTTCAATCACAGCGGCGACGTGATCGCCAGAAAGTTTCAAATTACGGGAGCCGAAGGCGAATCGGTGTACACGGGCTGCGTAGGCTTCGGCATCGACCGCTGGATTCAAGCGCTCTGTCATCGCCATGGCGACGACGTTCGTAATTGGCCGCTGGCGCTGCAACAAGGCGAAACGGCTATCGCCGCCTTTTGAGGCGAGGCGAGTTTCGTTCCGGAGACATAGAGGCCGAAGTAAAAGCGTGAAACTTATACGTTCCTATATGTGAACCAATTCATTCGTAAAGGGTGTGAATTCGTGACTATTCGCGAGCTGACCAGCTCCGTTGCGAGTCGTATGGAAGCGTTCATTCATCAGGAAGATCATACGCGGACCCTTCCCCAGCCTTATGGCAAAGGGCTCTCGTGCGCGGTGAGTTATTCCCGGATGATCGCAGATTTAGCGGCTCAACATCTTCCTTCCGCGCTTCCGTTGGCCATGCATCTGTCCAGTGCCTGGGGACTTCGCCTTCTGCGGTCCGATCTGCCGGTTAACCGCTATTTCTCGGAGGTTCGGAACGACGGGCGTTTGTTCGCCGGCTTCCGGGGAATCGAACTTGAAGAGCCGAATAGCGCTCCCATTCTGGCGACGCAGGCGGATGGCGGATTTCGTTTCAACGGGACCCGCTCCCGACTTCATCTGGATTCGCGGGTGCATGTTGTGCCGGTGTGCGGACGAATCGGCCATGCGGGCGGACGGCCGGAATTTGCGTTTGCCCTCATTCCCGTCACGGCGCAGGGCGTTGCCTTAAGCCGCCATACAGATGCCCTGAACGCGGAGGAAGCAGAGGGAACGGAGTTCGTAACCGGCGATGTTCGATTGCAAGACGTATTCGTTCCGGCAAGCGAGGCGGTCTTATTCGCTTCGCCCGAAGCAGAAGGCCTGGACAACTTCACGCTTCTCCATCGGTTGCATGTGAGCGCGATTTACGCGGGAATCGCAAGGTCGGCGTTAGCTAGCGCGCGCGATTCGGCGAAGGCCTCGCATGTGCCGCAGTGGGGGTTGCCGCTGAGCCGATTCCCGGGGACGCAATTCCTCGTCGCGGATGCCGCCATCTTATTGGAAACGTGCGAATCTCAGCTGGTGACGTACGGCAGCCGGTTGAACCAACTGTTCAACGAACAAGGCGGCGACAGACGGTTGGCGGCGGATACCGGACTGTTAACGATGGAATATGTGGTTGATACCACCCACAAAATTTTGCAGCTCGCCATGAAAATTACCGGAATCTCGTCCATTCGTTCCGGTCATCCGCTCGCGAATCTGTACGCAACCCTTCGATCGCCTGGATTCGATATGGGGCAGACGGATAGCGCGAATAACCGGGATCGGATCGCGAAGGCCATCCTGCAAGAGGCCGCGAACGTATAGCGCCTGCACGTGCACGTATTGAGGTTCATAACTATTTTCGCTATAGAGAGGACAATCCATTATGCCGAATGCATCCGAGCAAGCTTTATTTGAAATCGTACAACAGGCCGTCGTTCACGTGTTGAATCGCAAGGTGGAACTGAACGAAAATACGAGTTTGAGCCAGGAAGGCCTGGATTCGATTACGACGGTTCGCCTGCTGGTGGAGCTGGAGAAGAAATTAAACATTCAATTTCAAGAAGAGCATCTATCGCTGGACAACTTCGCGTCGATCCGCAGCATCATCAACACGCTGGATCATTACGGGGTGACGGCTTGAGCGCCAAAGTCGTCGTCCTCGTGGAATCCGGCAACCATGCCTATGAAATTCGCGACTTGACGCAGGCAGGTTATGCGGTGGTGTATATGACGTCCGGCATGTATCGCAACGTTCAGGAATACCTGGACATGGCGGTCGAAGTGATCCGGGACAAGAAGCTGTTCGAGCCGGAATTCTTCGAACGGCAGATGGAAGAACTGGAGCGGAAGTACGCGGTTGCGTGCGTATTTACGACCGGCGATTTCATGATTCCGCTCGTCACCCAATATTGCCGCAAGAAGGGCTACCACAATCTGGACCCGGAGCTGGCGCAGTCGCTGCGCAATAAGCATGCGTTCCGGGAGAAGCAGACGGAGCTGGGCTTCAAGACGCCGGCCTTCCGTCTGTGCCGCACGATCGAAGAAGGCGAGGCGTTCCTGGCCGGCATGAACAAGGCGATCGTCTTCAAGCCCGTGAACGGCAACCAATCCGAAGGCATTCGGCTGATCTACACGTCCGAAGAATTAAGAGAAGCCTATGAGACGCTGAAGCTGTTGTCCCGGTTTACGAAAGGGGTCGTGGAGAACAGCGCGTTCCTGCTGGAAGAATATGTGCCGGGCCCGATCTACAGCTGCGAGTTTATTAAAGACCATGGCGGCGTTCACATGCTCGGCGTGACGAATCGCTACTTGGGCGAACCGCCAAGCTTCGTCGAGTCCGGGTTCATCTTCCCTTATCAGGGCGCGGAGACCGAGGCGGTAATCAAGGAAACGTACGCCTTCATCGAGCGGTTCCAATTCGACTTCGGCCCTTGCCATATCGAGTACATCATGGACAACGACGGGCAGCTGTTCATTCTGGAGGTTAATCCGCGGTTGTTCGGCTTCCCTTGTTACTGGCTCATTAACCAGGCGATGTCGGTCAATATTTTCGCCTCGATTACCTCGCTCTTCGAGACCGGGGTATTCACGGCGAATACGCAGGCGGCCAAAGTCGCGACCTTGTTCGAATATTACCCGCCGACCCAGGGGTACATCTCGATCGATATCCAATCCATCCCGTCGAGCGAGGAGGGGCCGGTCTGGGTGATGAACCATGCGCCGCAGAGCCGGTTCGTCTCTTCCACCTCCTCTAATAACGATACCTTGCTCTCGGTGCTGACGTGCGCGGACACCGAACAGCAATGCATCGAGATGGCGCAGTCCGTGTGCGAATCCGTCGAAGTAACCGTTAGAACGAAGCCCAAGGTGCCCTATCTGGTTTAGGTAGAGCGAGAACAATTAACCAAGAATATATTGGAGGGTTGTCCATGCAATTCTGGAAATTCGAGGCCGAGGGTAATAGTTATATCGTAGTGGAAAGCTCCAACCAACATCCGGTGGACGTTCAAAGCATCTGTTCCCGCAGAGTCGGACTCGGCAGCGACGGCTTGCTCACGGCGGAATGGCTGAATGAAAGCACGGTTCGCATGCGCGTCTTCAACGCGGACGGTACCGAAGCGCCTATGTGCGGCAACGGCGCGCGCTGCGTAGCGGCTTTCGCGTACGTGAACCGTCCTCACCTGAAGGACCGGGATATCGTCATTCAGGCGAAGGGGGCGACGGTGACGCATCGGTTGGCCGATACGGACGGGATGAAATTCAACGCGGTGATTCGTTTGGATCAAGATCCGCTGATCAGTAAATATGAAGCGGAATCGCGCTATCAATATGTGGTCGGTTCGCCGCATTTGGTCATTTTGACCGATTTGGATACCGTGAACTTAACCCAGGAAGGGCCGAGGTTCGAATCCACCTATGACGGGGGGACGAATGTGATGTTCGCATCCGTGATCGATCACGGTGTCATCCGGGTACTGCCTTGGGAGCGGGGAGTCGGCGTCGTGGAAGGCTGCGCGACGGGATCGGCAGCCGCCGTCATGGCCGTCGCGATGCAGACCCCCGATTGGCCGATAGAGTCGGAGGTGCTGACGCCGAAGGGCTGCGTGCGCGTGGAATGGAATCCGATGGAACGGATGTTGAGCATGGAAGGTAACGTAAGTCTATTGGCCGAAGGCACTTATTTTGCCTAACCATTCGCTCGCGGAAGGGCAATGCGGTCAGGTTAAGAAAAGCGTACGGTGAAGCCGCCGGCAGCCATGTAGACAGGCTTGTGTCATAGGACTTACTTCAACACCTACTGAAGCTTTGTCCGCTAGGACAAAAGCGTGCCAATCTCTTACCGCCCCGCCAACCGCGAGCAAACATGGCAGCACGAAATGGGGAGTCCTGAGCGTTTTCAAAGGAAAACGCACTTCGGAAGCATACGCTTGGGCAAAGCCCTTTGGTTCCCCTCGGCGGAGGGGGAAGGGGGAGGTAGCAACACCATCAGATGGGAGCGATCGATCTGTTTATCTATGGGACACAACGAATTAACCAAGAGGGGCATTTGGAGATTGGCGGTTGCGATACGGTGGCGCTTGCCAAGGAATACGGCACGCCTTTATATGTCATCGACGAAGAGGCCGTCCGGCAGAAGTGCAGGGATTATGTCGGCAGCTTCCAAGCGCATTGGGATCACGTCGATGTCGCCTATGCGTCGAAAGCGTTCATGATCGGCCGCATGGTACAGCTCGTTCGCGAAGAAGGGATGAGTCTGGACGTGGTATCGGAGGGCGAGCTTCGTCTGGCCTTGTGGGCCGGCGCTCCGGCATCCCGCATCACGTTCCACGGGAATTACAAGACGGCGGACGAAATCAAGCTAGCCGTCGCCAGCGGAGTGAGAACGCTCGTCGTCGATTGTCTGGAAGAAGTGCAGCTGATCGAGCTGGAAGCCCGCAGCCAAGGCAAGCTGCAAGCCGTGGACGTCCGCCTTAATCTGGGCATTAACGTCTACTCCGATCCCAAGTATACGACCGGACATTTGGAATCCAAATTCGGCCTGACCATCCATGACGGCGCCGCCCATCGCGCGATCGAGGCCATTCTTCAATCCGCTTCGCTCATGTTAAGAGGCATCCATTTTCATTTGGGATCGCAGATTCAGGACGTGAAGTATCACCAGCAGGCGCTGGAGCAATTAGCCGCATTCATCCAAGACGTGACGGGCGCATACGGATGGAAGCCCTCCAGCATCACTATGGGGGGCGGAATGGGCGTCAACTACTCCGGTCATGCGACCCCGCCGACGCCGAGGCAATGGGCGGATGGCGTGATGCCGGTCTTCCGGGAGAAGGTCGCCCCGCTGTGCGAGGAAGGCGTCGTGTTCGGCATCGAACCGGGCCGGTCGGTCGTCGCCGAATACGGGACAACCCTCTATACCGTCGGTCCGATCAAATCGGTACCGGAAAGTCAGGACGTTCGCGCTTTCCTATCCATAGACGGCGGATTGTCCGACAATCCGAGACCGATCATGTACGAGGCGCATCATCATGTGCTCGCGGCGGCCTGTCCGGGTTCGGAGGGGAACGACTTGAAGCCGGTCCGAATCTTCGGCCGTCATTGCGAGACGGATATGATGATGGAGCGCGTGCATCTGCCGGAGGTGGCGACCGGCGACGTGCTGGCCGTGCAATGCACGGGCGCCTACACGTACGCGATGTCCAACCACTACAACCGGTTTATGCGTCCGGCCGTCGTATTCGTGCGAGAAGGGCAATCCAGATTAGCGATCCGCCGCGAGACCTTCGAGGATTCGATCCGGACGGAAATGATGGGCGAGGTGATGAGTTATGAAAGCCGATAAAGCAGCAGCCAAACGCATGCTCATGATCGGAGGATGGACCGATATTTATCGGAAAGCCCATGCCTGCGGTCTTGAAGTGACGCTGGTTCAGGAGAAGAGCAAAATCAAGTTCGAGGATTTGGCATATATCGACGAACTGATTACATCTGAATTAGATGACCCGGATTTGCTCGATCTATTCGAGGTGCGGCATCAGAAGAAGCCGTATGATTGCGTCGTTTCCTTCCAGGAGATGGGGGTGCTGACGGCAGCCCTGCTCCAAGAAAAATTGAATCTGCCCGGCAATCCGCTGTTTCCCGTCCTGACGACGCGAGACAAAGGGAAGATGAGAGCCTTCATGAAAGAGAACGACTTCCCGTCCGTTCCGTATGCGCTGGTTACGGAAACGGCGGACGTGCTCGAATTTATCGATGAACACCAGCTGCCGGTCATCTTGAAACCGAGCTACGGCACGGGCAGCGCGCAAATTCATAAAATTACGGAGATTCCGCAAATCGCGCCCGCCCTCGCGCAAATCAAATCCGCGTACGTCAGCGGCGACATCCTCGTCGAGAAATACATCACGGGCACCGAGGTAAGCGTGGAAGGGTTCACGTGGAACGGGCGGCATACGATGATTGCCGTCACGGATAAGTTCACGACGGGCGCGCCTCATTTTGTCGAGACGGGGCATAACATGCCGTCTTCCCTGCCGGCGAACATCATCGAAGAGGCGAAGCGTATCTCTGCGGCGCTGATGGATCTGATCGGCCATCAATACGGACCTTCGCATACGGAAATCATCGTGGCCGAGGATGGGATGTACGTCGTGGAGACGCATACGCGCGTAGGCGGCGATTATATCTTCGAGATGGTGGAGCGCGTATACGGGTTCGACTTATTTACCCAAACGTTCAACGGTTTCTTGAGCGGTCAGCCGAATCTCGACAACGGGTTCACCGGACAAGCCGCGGCGATCCGCTACTTGCAGCTGCCGCCGGGGAAGGTGAGCGTTCTGGAAGGCGTAGATGCCCTTGGCGAGCTGCCCGGCTTGGTCAAATATCAAATCGACGTCCAGCAGGGCGAGGAGACGAAGCCCTTCACCAAATCGATGGAACGCAACGGCTTCATCCTTGCCGAGGGGAGCACGACGAAAGAAGCGGTACAAGCGATTGAACGCGGATGGTCCAGCTTGCGGATTGAAGTGAATCAACCCGTGACAGCCCAGCATGACATGCTATGACTATGAACGGATCTCTATCGCGATCTGCCAATACACAATTGGGGAAGTTCTTCGCGGCTTCCCTGATTTCTTCTATTGGGGCGGGCATGCAGTTCATCGCCATGAGTTTGCTGCTGTTCAATATGACCGGGTCCGCCGCCTCCATCGGCTGGCTGCTGCTCGTGCACAGTATTGCCGGCATTCTGGTCTCCCCTTGGATGGGCGTCTATATCGACCGCTGGAGCTTCAAGCATATTTGCGTGACCAGCGACGGATTGCGCGCCTTGGCTCTGTGCGCGCTTCCCTTGTTCGCGATGCAAGGCGATATCCCGATCGGGATCATCTACGCGACGGAATTTATTCTGGCTGCTTGCGACCGGTTCCATTGGCCCGCTACCATGGGGTTGATTCGCACGATCGTGCCCGAGAATCAGCTGCTGCGCGCCAATTCCAGACTCGGCATCGCCAATCAACTGGGCATGCTGGTCGGATCGGCCGTAGGCGGCATGCTCATCTCGGCTTTCTCGGCGATGGTCGTCATCTATATCAATATCGCCACGTTTGCCTTATCCGCGGTGCTGACCGCGATGATCGCGATGGTCTATGCCGTCAAGAAGAGCGGGGATTCCGCCGCGTCCTCCGCCTCCAGCTTGAAGAAGGATTGGCTGGAAGGGTTCGCCTATATGAGGTCGCGCCCCCAAGTCATCGGGCTGGCCATCATTCAAATTTTCGGCTACATCACGCTGTTCGTGTGCAATACGCTGCTGCCCGTATTTACCGAGCGGGATCTCAAGGTAGGCGCAACCGGATTCGGCTATATTGAAGCCGCATGGGCGATCGGCGCGATCGCGGGCAGCTACATGCTCGCGGCGGTGCTGAAGCGGATGAAGCTCGTCTCGTACGGACGTTTTAGCATGCTGATGATCGCGCTCTCGATGATTATATTTTTGACGTCCGCGCATCTGATCCAGGCTATCGTCGGGTACCTGCTGCTGGGCTTCTTCGTGGTGAGCAATCGGATTCATAACGAGACGCTCATTCAATTAGAGATTGAGCCCGCGTTTATCGGCCGAGTCAACAGCATGATGGTGATGCTGATTTCGTATATCAGCCTGTTCGTCTATTTGGGGGTCGGGTATTTGGGCGATGTGGTCTCGATCCGATGGGTCTATCTGCTCGTCAGCTTCCTCGTCTTGCTCGCGCCGCTGCTGGAAATGCGCTTCATGCGAGGCAGACAGCCGATCCCGCAAGAAACGAGAAGCGCCTAGGCGATACGTCACGGAAGAAGGAAGGGTTGCGTTTGACGATACCTTGTACATTGTTTTGTTTCCCTTACGCCGGAGGAGCTGCGGCGGAATTTCTGAAGTGGCAGGCATACGCGCATGACTCGATCACGATCGTGCCCGTGGATCTGGCCGGCAAAGGAAGCCGTAAACAGGAGCCGTTCTGCTCGACGATGGAAGAAGCCGTAGCGGACGCGTATACGACGGTGACCGCTCGACTGGATGGGCAGCCGTACGCGATATTCGGTCACAGCATGGGGGCGATTCTCGCCTTCGAGCTGGCGCGAAGGATACGCCAACAATCGGCGTATCCTTCGCCTGACCATCTATTCGTCTCCGGCCGCAATCCGCCCCACGTGCCGCGCAGAGCCGAGGCGAAAGTCGTCCATGAATTGGACGATGATGCTTTCATCGAGGAGATCACCCAGTTCGGCGGTATACCGGAGGACTTGTTGGCCCATCGGAAACTCCTTCGGCTGTTCGTGCCGATCTTGAGGAAAGAATACGAGGTTTCGGAGCGATATGTCTTCCGACCGAATGACACGATGCTCGATTGCGATATCTCCGTTCTCTATGGGACCGAGGATCACTCCCTGCCGGAAATCATGTCGCAGTGGCAGCGCCATACAACCGGACGGATTGCGATGCAGGCCTATGAAGGCGGGCATTTCTTCATCCATGAACACGGGGAGCAGGTTGTGCAGCGGATGAACGCGCAGCTGCTTGGACTCATGGCGGCACGGCCGTAGACATAGGAGAATGTAGCGGACCGCTCAATGACGAGCGGTCTTATTTATTGCAGCCTGCTAGCTCAAACCGAGCAACCGAGGAGAAATCTCGGCATGCTAGAGGTGGTACCATAAATGATATAAAGGAGGGATTTCATGAATCATCCGGTCGTTTCTCAATTGATCATGGCGCGGGGGTGGAGCCTTGATATCGCGGAATTGTGCCCCGCGGATCTGGCCGACGTTCAATTGGACGCATTCCCTAATACGATTCGTTGGCAGCTTGGACATATCCTCGTCGTCGCGGAGCGAATGTTGTTTTCATTTGCGCCTCATTCCTCTTCGCTGCCTTTCGCATTCACAGGATGGTTCGATTCGGGGACCAAGCCGAGCGATTGGCGTACGCGCCCCCCTATGATGGAGGAGCTCATCGCGCTGTCGAGAAGGCAATGCGAACGCTTCCTTGCCATTGCGCCGCAGCAATTCGACGTCCGTCTCGACCCGCCGCACTTCGGTTTCGCAAGCTATGGCGAATGCGGAGGGTTTGTCGTTGTCCATGAATCCTTCCACGCAGGGAAGATGGATGAGATGCTGCGCGTCATCAAGCAGAATCGATGAGTTCGTTTTATCCAACAAGAAGTTAAGATCGACTATTCTTCCGGACATATGCGAATTGGTAGGATGGAATCGATTGTACGGAACGAAAGGTCGTGAACGTGATGAATCTTCAATATAACTCGCCTGCGACTTATTGGACGGAGGCGCTTCCCGTAGGCAACGGCAGGCTGGGCGCCATGATATTCGGCGGCGTGGAGCGCGAGCGGATTCAGTTGAACGAGGATACCTTGTGGTCGGGCTACCCGAAGGACGGGAATAACCCCCAAGCCCAAGCGGTGCTGCCCAAAGTGCGGGAGCTGGTCGCGCAAGGCGAATACGGAGAAGCCGATCGGTTGTCCAAGCAAATGATGGGGCCTTACACGCAATCCTATTTGCCGTTCGGGGACTTGCGGCTGTTCATGGAGCACGGCAATTTATGCCGGTCGTATCGGAGAAGTCTCATGCTCGAGCATGGCATCTGCGCCGTGAATTACGAGATCGGCGATGCGGCCTATTCGCGCGAAATCTTCGCCTCGCACCCGGAGCAGCTCGTCGTCGTGCGTCTTCAATGCAGCAAGCCGGGGTTGTTGAACTTCCGCGCGACGCTGGATAGTCCGCTCCGCTGCGAATCCGCGGTCGTGGACGGAGAATTTGCCATTGGCGGCATTGCCCCGGAGCATGTCTCCCCCAACTACTATCCGGCGGACGACCCGATTCGTTACGGCGATCCGGCGCGAACGGAAGCGCTGCGGTTCCACGGACGGTTGGCCGTTGCGCACGAGGGCGGCCGAATGCGCGTCGCGCATGACGGCATTCACGTGACCGGAGCAACGACGGCGACGCTATACTTCAGCGCCGCGACCAATTTCGACGCGGGGACCGGAAGGGGCAGCACGGACCGCGACCCTGAGCGGATCGCGGCCGAGCACGTGCGACGCGCGAAGACCAAACGTTACGAGGACGTTCGGCAGGATCACGCGTCCGACTTCGCGAAGCTCTTCAACCGGGTCACGCTAAGTCTCGGCGAAAGCCAGGCGCCGGCGGACATGGCGACGGACCGGCGCATTGCCGCCTACGGCGGCAGCGACCCGGGACTAGCGGAACTGTTGTTCCACTACGGCCGTTACTTGCTGCTCGCAAGTTCGCGCCCCGGCACGCAGCCCGCCAATCTGCAAGGCATATGGAATGAGCATACGCGCGCGCCATGGAGCAGCAATTATACGTTGAATATCAATGCGCAGATGAACTACTGGCCGGCGGAGACGTGCAATATGGCCGAGATGCATGAGCCGCTGCTCGACTTTATCGCCCGATTGGCGGTTAGCGGCGGCAAGACCGCCGAAGTCAATTATGGCGCGAGCGGATGGGTGGCGCATCATAATTCGGATCTATGGGCGCAATCGGCCCCCGTCGGCGATTACGGACACGGCGACCCGGCGTGGGCGCTATGGCCGATGGGCGGCGTCTGGTTAGCCCAGCATCTGTGGGAGCATTATGCCTTCGGACGCGATCAAGCATATCTCAGGGACCGCGCTTATCCGATCATGAAGGGCGCGGCGCTATTTTGCCTGGATTGGCTAATACCGAATGAAGATGGCTGCTTGATTACGGCTCCGTCCACTTCACCCGAACATACATTCATTGACCGGGAGCAAACTTGCGCGGTCAGCGCGGCGACGACGATGGATCTGTCCTTAATCTGGGATTTGTTCACGAATTGCATGGAAGCCTCCGAGGCGCTCGGCATCGACGAGGCGTTCCGCGAGCGGCTCTCGAAGGCGCTAGGCCACCTCCTCCCGCTGCAGATCGGCCGACACGGGCAGCTGCAGGAGTGGTATAAGGACTTCGAGGAGGAGGACGTTCATCATCGGCACGTCTCGCACTTATTCGGCGTCTATCCCGGAAGGCAAATTACGGAAGACGCCGCGCCGGAGCTGTTCGCTGCGGCGAGAACTTCCCTTGAACGGCGAGGGGACGGCGGCACGGGCTGGAGCTTGGGATGGAAGATCGGCTTGTGGGCGAGGTTCAAGGACGGGAACCGCGCGCAGCGGCTCATCTCGAATTTATTGACGCTCGTCAGAGAAGACGAGCCGGACAACTACCATCGAGGCGGCGTGTACGCGAATCTGTTCGATGCGCACCCGCCATTCCAGATCGACGGCAATTTCGCGGCGACCGCCGGAATCGCGGAGATGCTGCTCCAGTCCCATCAAGGCTATCTGGAGCTGCTGCCGGCGCTGCCCGAGGCCTGGCCGAGCGGCTTCGTCACCGGATTGAGAGCCCGCGGCGGCTTCGAAGTGAGCTTCCGGTGGACGCATGGGAAGTTGGCCGAGGCCGACATCGTCTCGAGCCGGGACCAGACGTGCACGGTGAAGGGCGGCGAACGCTTCGAGGTATGGGATGATCGGCGTCGGGTCGAGCTCGTCCGGACATCGGCCGGACATGTCCAATTCCGTGCAGAGACGGGGAGACGATACCGGATCATGGTCAAGTAACGACGAAGCAGCGGCAGATGCAGGGGCGTGAAGAGGATACGGATGTTGAAGGCGGGTCCGCGCAGCGGACCCGCCTTTTGTTGATTCCGCTTAGCGGGCATCGATGGCAACCGATGTCTGACAGCGGCAAAGGGTTCCATCCGCTGGTTAGCTCCCCTCTACGTCAGCACGCGTCACAAAACCTTCCCCCCTTCAACCTGGTCGTTTTTGCGGAAATTGGTCTTTTTATCGAAAACCTTAAAGTAGTTGCAACTCCTTGAGTACCGTTGATTTACGTCTATTCGCGCGGTGTCTTACGATGGCGGTAGCTAGGGATAGCCCGCATTGAAAGCGCATTCACTACCCTGGCGATAGCACGCATCTCTACCGCATGGAAGCTGGGGGTGAGGCGGCCTAACTTGTTTTTGGATGCCGTATTTCAAAAAACGGGAGGTTAGTGAATTGATCAATCGCGTGTGGAAGCGCAACATCTCGACGATGCTGGCCTGTGTGATGGGCTTAAGTCTGCTCGTGAACTTGTTTGCATGGCAGTCGGCCGGCGCGGCCGTCGACGAATCCGCCTTGGGACCGGAGCTGATCGTGAATCCGGGATTCGAGCAAGTATCCGGCGGATTGCCGGCTGGCTGGACGAAGTACGTGAATCCGAACCCGGAGGGCGTGGCCGTCGAATCGGTCACGGAACAAGCCGCCGAAGGCGCGCGCAGCGTGAAGCTGACGGATACGAGCAGCGCGTCCGGCGCGGCGGCGGGCTTGTACGGCACGATGATTCCGTACTCGCCGGGAACGGAATACCAAGCCGGCGTTCAAGTCAAAGCCGAAGCGGGCGGCGTGGCCTTGGTCGTCCGTTATTACAAGGCGGACGGCAGTTCGACGCAAGACTCCGTCAACAGCAGCGGCACGGGGCCGAATTGGCAGATGCTAACGCTGAGCAAGACGCCGCCGGCGGATACCGTGAATATACAAATGATTCTGGTCGTTCCGAGCATCTTCGGCACCGGCACCGCCTACGTGGACGCCGCAACGCTCAAGACGACCGAATTGCTCCTCAATCCAAGCTTTGAACAGGCGGCGGGCACGAGGCCAACCGGCTGGACCGCGATCGATCATGGCGTAATCGCCAGTATCGCCGCCGTAACCGACCCCGCGAATAAGACACATGGCAATAAGTCGCTTCGCATACTCGACCAATCGACGACGGAGGCATATGGCGTGAAAAGCGCGACGGCGCCCGTCGTGACCGGCGGCGCGTACACGGCTTCCGTCAAGGCGAACGCGGCGGCCGGCGTCGGAAGGCTGATTGTGCACTTCCTGGGTTCAGCCGCTCCGCAATCGATGGAAGCGGCAACCGCGGGCAACGGCACTTGGGAGACGCTGACCTTAACGGGCGACGCTCCGTCCGGGACAACCGAGGTTCAAGTGGAACTCGCGAGCTCCGGCTCCGGGACGGCCGATCTCTATTTCGATCAGGCTACGCTGACCGTAAGCGATTCGACAGAGCCCCCCGGCGACGGTTCTTTGGCATGGCCAACCGGGCTGGAACCGGCACATTCAAGAAGCTTCAGCCCCGCCAACCATCTCGTCACGACGCAGAACCCTCCTGATTTCGGCTGGCCGTTCATTGCCGGCGCCGATGCCTACGAATTACAGGTGGCCGGCGATGGCAGCTTCCAGTCGATTGCGTACCAGAAGAGCGATATCGCGTCCAACTACTACAGTTTCCCGCAGACTTTTGCGGACGGACAGTCGTATTTCTGGCGAGTTCGGTTCCATAAGCCGGAAGGCTGGTCCGCCTGGAGCGAGGTCCGGAAGTTCCGCATCGATGCCGATAGCGTGCCTTTCCCGGTGCCTCTCGCGTCCGAGCTGCTCGCAGCCGTGCCCAGCGAGCATCCGCGCGTCCTGACGACGCCGGATCAACTGGACGAATTCCGCGCCAGGAAAGACGGCGAAGGCAAGAGGACGTTCGATAACGTGAAGGGCCGCGTCCAACCCAAAGTGACGGCCGAAGCGAGCAATCCGGAGACGCTGCCGGCCGAACCGGTCAAGATGCCGAACAATTCGCCGACCGTGCTCGCTCAAACCGAGCTCGTCACCGACCCCATGATGGACGCCGCTTTTATCTACCTCGTCACGCAGGATCCCGATTACGGCGAATTCGCCAAGCGGCGGCTCTTGCATCTCGCGACGTGGCGGACGAAAGAAGGCGCGACCCAATACCACAACAACAAAGGCGGCAATGATCAGGTTCATCGGGAGATCGCCTTGTCCGGCGCGATGGCTTATGACTGGCTCTATGATCTTCTTAGTCCGTCCGAGCGGGCAACCGTCTTGACGATGGTGCACGATCGCGCCGATACGATCGCGGACGACGTCCTGTACGACAGCCGTCCGATCTCCAGCACGCCGTATGATTCGCACGGGTGGACCGTGTTCGGCTTCCTGGGCATGATCGCGATTTCGCTGCTGCACGACGATATTAGCGTGAACGGGACCGTTGTTTCGGAGGATGCGGAGGATTGGTTTAATCGGATTGTGCCTGCCTACATTAATCTATCGCCGACATGGGGCGGCGAAGACGGCGGCTGGGGCAACGGGGAAGCCTATTGGCAATGGTCCTCCTTGAGCAACAAGCAGTTCATCGATACGCTCTATGCCGCGACGGGCTTCAGTATTTATGACAAGGCGTACAACCGCAACGAATCGTGGTACGCGCTGTATATGCTGCCCTTCGGCCAGAAGACCGGCGTATTCGGAGACGGCGCCGACGATATTCAGCGCGGCGCCGTCCACGCGAGTATGACGCGCAACGCCCAAATGCAGCAGAATCAAGTCATGCAGTGGTTCGCGCAGCAATACAATTACGATTACGGCAACTACATCACTTATCTCTATGAAGACGGCGACTTGCCGGCGCGCCCTCCGGTCGAGATGCCGACGGCCAAGTACTTCGACCAGCTTGGCGCGGTGGCGATGCACTCCAGCCTGCTCGATCCGAAGCGTATTTCCATGTTCTTCAAATCCAGCCCTTACGGCAGCTATAACCACAGTCATGCCGATCAGAACGGCATCCAGATCAAAGCTTTCGGAGAGGACCTTACGGTCGACGGCGGGTTCTACGACGATTACAACAGCGACCATTTCCAAAAGTATGCGAAGCAGACGTTCGCCCATAACGCGATCACCTATGACGACAAACAAGGGCAGAAAATTTTCGATATGAAAGCCTCCGGCAAAATTACCGGCTTCGCCACCAACAAAGACTTCGACGCCGCGGTCGGCGACGCGACGACGGCCTACAATACCGGCGGCGGAACCGGCCTTGATTTGGCGCGGCGCAGCGTAATCTACGTGAAACCGGGCGCCTTCGTGGTCGTCGATAATCTGAATGCGAAGGAGTCGGGCGGTTCCAGCTTCGAATATTGGCTGCATGCCGATAAGAGCTTGGAACTGGACGGAGACCAAAGCGGCGCGACGATTACCAAGAACAATGCGGCCCTGAAAATGCGGCTGTATTATCCGGGATTGACGGCATCCAAAACCGGGCAATATCTGGATGCCAACGGCACGGAATGGCTGCCGGGAGGCACCTATGCAGGCCGGACGCGGCTGCATGCCAAATTCGCGACGCCGAAAACGGAAGCCGCGACGATCGTGTCCAGCTATGTTCCGTATGAGGTCGGTTCCTCGCCGCAGAGCATCGTATCCGAGGATCACGAGACTTACCGGAAGCTGCATTTCGCCGATGGAACGGACGTGTATGTCCGCACCGCGCACAGCGGCGTAGTCGACGCCGGCGATATTCAGTTCGACGGCATTGCCGCCACCGTCAAGGGAGACTCGATTCTTCTGGTCGGCGGTACCCAATTGGCGATCGACGGGGTTACGCGGATTAGCAGCACGCAGCCGGCTACCGTCGCGCTCTCCGGCGACGAGCTGTCGATTACGGGCACGCAGGAGGCAAAGGTCAGCTTGCATAAACCCGGCGTTACGACGGTGCTGGATGAAGAGTACCGCACCCTTCCTCAGGGCGGCAGTATTACGAATGCCGTTAACGCGAGAGGCGTTCATTGGGATACGGCCGGCATCAGCGGCACGCTAACGCTCCATGTCGAGCCGGGCCAGCATCAGCTTCTTCTAAGCGATGTTCCCGCGCCGGCTCCGCTGGCCCCCGTCTCTTATCCCGTTGCGATCAACGGGGCGCCGTCGACGGTAACGCTGTCGGCCTATGGCGACGGGCACGGCGGTTCGGCCGCTTGGGGCAATCTCTCGAATACGGCAGGACTTTACGAGGTTATCGAAGCGCCGCCGGGCCTCTACTTCGATAAGCGCGGCATGGCGCAGCCCGTTATCTACTTAGGCGCGAATGCGCGGTTTATTCTCCCTCGCGTGACGGGGACGTTGAAGCTTCGCAGCGCCGGGACGGGGGCGATGACGCCGGCGGACGCGACGGGAGACTACGATACCGTCAAGGCGGGATTGACGGTGTTCAAGGAAGCCGAGAGCTTCAGCGGTACCGACGGCGGCGCGCTCAACGTCTACAGCACGAGGCCTTGGTTGTCCGGCGGTCAAGGCATCAGCAGCTGGGCGGATGTCGGTCAGAGCGTGACATGGAATTTGGACATTCCCGAAGCCGGCAATTACGACGTCGTCATTAAATATGTAGCATGGGAAGACGTGAACGGACTTCCGGCCCGCTTGATAAAGCTCGGCAATCAGTTCTATACGGCGGAAGCGGAGAAAACATTCGACTGGGGGACGAAGCCGGAATATTGGAAGGCGTTGACCGTCCGTTCCGGAACGACCCTGCCTGCAGGTCCGGTTCAGCTTACGATGTGGAACGTCCGGGGGCCGATGAACGTGGACTGGGTCGGCCTGGTCAAGACCGACGCGGCCGCGGAGCCTTCCGTTAAACTGACGCCGAGCGCGAGTGCCGTTAGTCCGGGCCAGCCGCTTGACATCGGACTGGCGCTGAAGGGCGTCGACGCGGCGGCCGGCGTGGATTTGACCCTGACTTACGATCCGGCCAAGTTCAGCTATACCGGCAATGTGAAACATGTGGAGCAGCAGGTTGTCAATGTAACGAACGACGAGGAGAACGGAACGCTGCGTATCTTGGCCGCGCGAACCGGCACCGGCACCTTGCCGCTCGAAGCCACCTTGTTGTCTGTACAGTTCCAAGTCAACGCGGCCGCGCCTTCGGGACCGTCTAGCTTCGCGGCTTCGGCAGTATCGACCTCCACTGAAGCGGGAGTCATTACGCCGCTTTCGAACGCTTCAACGCAAGTAACGGTCAACTCGGGTAAAGCGGCGCTTGGGGCGCTGATCGCGCAAGCGGAATCGACTCGCGATCAAGCTGTTGCGGGGACGACGCCAGGTACGTACTTCAGCTCGGCGCTCCCTAGCCTGAAGACCACGCTCACCGCTGCGGTAGACGCCGCGAAGACCGTCTATAATCAGGCGAATGCTACCGCGGCTCAAGTAGAGACGGCTCAGACGAATCTGGCGGCGGCGATCGCACGGTTTGAAGCAAGCAAAATTACGGCATCGACGGGCGATACGAACGTAGACCAGCAGTTTAATATCGCGGACTTCGTCCACATCGCGACGTATTACGGCAAGGATTCGTCGAGCCCGGATTGGCAGCAGGCGAAGTCGGCCGATCTGAACGGCGACGGTATCATCGATATCGAAGACTTGGCGTTCATGGCCAGCCGGATTATCGGGTAACGGCCGATTTAATGACGATTTAATCTCGTGTCCTTATATCATCCGCTATCGTATGCTTAAGGCGAATCAAGGCGCGGCGTCTCCTTATCGAAGCAAGGGGGCGTCGCGCGAAATGATGACAGGGTTCAATAGAAAAGGTGGGAGATCGTCATGCGGAACGCGACCAATGATTACTTGACCATGCACGCCTCGTTGAAGGAGGAAGGGGCGTACATAACGGCGGCCACGCAGGTGACGACGCCGCATCCGGCCGTCGGCTCGCTGCTGGAAGACGCCCGCGCCGATGGCCCGGGACTCCCGTCGTTCCCTTCCGTTCAGTTCCGGGAAGGGCCGTGGCCGCCGGAGCTGCAAGCCCGGATTCGAGAAGCGTTCGGCTGCGACGAGGAACCTGACGACGAAGCCTACGCGATCGAGATCGCGGCGACGGGCATCGAGGTGTACGCGATCACGGCGCGCGGCTCTCTCTATGGCGCGGCGACGCTCGTCCGGCTGGCGGAGGAAGGGCGTATTCGGCACGGCTTGGTTTACAATCGGCCGACGTGTCCGGTCCGCGGGCTGAAGCTGTACATGCCGACGCGGGAAGGCATGGCGTATTTCAAGCAATTCGTCGATATGCTGTGCCGCTTCCAGTTCAATACCGTCGTGATCGAGGTCGGCGGCGCGATGGAGTACAAGAAGCATCCCGAGATTAACGAAGGCTGGGTCCGCTACTGCGAAGAGATGAGCGCGTACAGCGGCAAGACGATCGAGATTCAGGACCGGACGTTCCCGTGGTACAAAAATTCGATTCACGTGGAGAACGGCGGCGGAAGCTTCTTAACCCAAGACGAGGTGCGGGAGCTGGTCGCTTACTGCAAGGAACGGTTCCTCGAGGTCATTCCCGAGGTGCCTTCGCTCAGCCACTGCGACTATTTGCTCATCAACCACCCGGAGCTGGCCGAACGCAAGAACGATCCGTATCCGGACACCTATTGCCCGTCGGACGAGCGATCCTATGAATTGCTCTTCGACGTATTGGACGAGGTGCTCGCGGTATTCGAGCCTCGGACCGCGCACGTCGGCCATGACGAATATTACAGCATCGGCCTGTGCGAACGCTGCAAGGGCAAGCCGGCCGAGCAGTTGTACGCGGACGATCTGCGGCGCATTCATGGTTATCTCGCGGAACGCGGCGTAGGGACGATGATCTGGTGCGAGAAGCTGATCGACGCCGAAGATCGGCAGGGCGAGAAGTGGGGCGGCGCCGAACGGCCGATGAAGAGCCACGTGACCGGCGAGCCATTCGGCGAGACGATTCCGGCGACGTATCGGGCGATCGATCTGATTCCGCGAGACATTCAGATGCTCAACTGGTATTGGGGCATGGAGCGGCAATACGACCGGTTGTTCCTGGATCGCGGGATGCCGCTGATCTACGGCAACGTGGAGGGTCCGGGCTTCCCGGACTGGAAGGAACGAATCCGGGACGGGGCGCGAGGCGGGATCATCTCGAACTGGAGCGAGACGGCGGAGGGGAACCTGCAGCGCAACGGCGTGCTGTTCTCGATGGCGTACTCGGCGTTCCTGTTCTGGCGGGACGATTACGAAGAATCCGCATACGGGCACGTCGTCGAGTCGGCGTTCGAGGCGCTGTACCGCGACAAGAACCGCCGTCTGCTGGGCAGGGTTGCCCGGGGCACGTCTTACGTCGAGGTCATTCATACGACGGATGAATATCGCGCCTACAAGCTGTTCTTCGACGGCGTCTTCCTGGATCAGGCGGAATACCGGATCGGAGCTTACGCGCTCGAATACGAGGACGGGACCGAAGAGCAGGTGCCGATCTGCTATGGGCATAACATCTCCAACAAGGACCGCTCGTGGGAACGAATCCGCTCGGCGGACCCGGGGCCGGTCAAGAAAGAAGCGTACAAGGTGGACGATGCCTTGTTCGAGGTCGCCTATACGACCCGGCCGCTGCCCACGGCGGAAGGCACCTATTACCGGTGGACGATCGAGAATCCCCATCCGGACCGAACGATCAGCCGCGTCCGCCTGATCGTGGACGATCCAACCGCTTACTCGATTTTCGTCAAGGAGATGAGGGCGTTTCCGTATTCGGCGGTACAGCCGGTCTAATGATCCCGGCGCGGACAGCCGATCAGCCGGTTAAGAGGGCTCGGCCCTTTGGATCCGACTTTTGTTGCTCCCTCCCCCTTCCCCCTCCGCTGAGGGGAACCAAAGGGCGTTGCCCAAGCGTATGCTTCCGAAGTGCGTTTTCCTTTGAAAACGCTCAGGACTCCCTATTTCGTGCTGACCTGTTTGTTAGCGGTCGGCGGGAAGGCTTGAGTGTGGCACGCTTTTGTCCTTGCGGACAAAGCTTCAGTAGGTTTGAAGACCGTCCTAAAAAGTTAAGCCTGTCAACTATGGGGCCCGGGTGGCTTCATCGGACGTTTTACCTTAACCTGACAGCATTGCCCCTTCACCTGGTGCCTAACCGGCACCGGGTTGTTGGCCGTGCGGACTGATCTCTTTTGCGGAAGCTGGTCTTTTTTTAACAGATTGCCCCAAAGTCGAGGCTTGCGATGTTTTGCTCGTGGACAACGCGCGCCCTTGCCGCTACGATGGGAGTACGAGGGTTATGTAATTTTGAAAGCGGATACATAATTATATGGGCGGAGGGTCGTATGAAACCATTACAATCGCTCCTATCTATCGGACGCAGATCCAATTCTTTATTCCTTCGGCTAATCGCCGGATTTCTGTGCATCATCCTCCTGCTCGGCTCTTTCGCCATGTACACGCTCGCGGAGTCCAAGCGAAGCGTCAGACAAGGCATCGTCAACTACAACACCCTCATGATCGAGAACACCATGAACAGCTACGAGAAGCATCTGGATCTGGTGCGCAAACAGATGTCGCTCTTTTTTCTGAGCGAAGACGTCCAGCGTCTGCAGAGCAATCCGAAGTTTATCAGCATTCCTCAAATTATCCGTGTAATCTCCACGTTTTCGAATAATCCGTATCTCTTCATCGATAATATCGTCCTTTATTTGAAGCACGAGGATCTCGTGATCGAGAAGGGGACCAGCACGGACGCCGCCTCCATGTTCAACGTGTTCTACCAAAGCGAGGCGTATCCGCTCGAGTTCTGGAAACGGCAGTTCGACGAGCCTTACGTGAATCGCCTGTTGCCGTCCGCGCCCGTCTTCAACAATATGAACCGCGATAAACCGTCGGAGATCGGCAGCCGTCTGCCGCTCGTGTTCAAGAACGAATGGCACAACAACCTGTATATGATCGTGTTTCTGGATGCCGATCGGATGTACAGCGCCTTCCAGCAGAGCATTTACGACGATTTTATCGTCTACGGCAGCGAAGGGGAGACGCTGTATCAATCCGAGGGGAAGGAGACTTTCCTGTCGCATGCCGACCTCCGGGCGGACGGCCGGGGCGAATTCGCGCGGGACGGCGAATACTACTTCAGCAGAACGGGAACCTCGGGAAATCAATACGTCTACCGGGTTCCCGCCGAGCAGATCGCGTACGAGACGCGGCTCAACGTATCGCTGGTGGCGATGATGGCGGCGGTCATTCTGCTCAGCCTGCTTATTGCCGTATTCTTCGCCGTGCGGATCAACAACCCGCTGCGCAAGGTGATCGAATCGATTCGGTCCATGAACGAGAACCTGCCTTTCCGCTCGAGCATCCACGAGTTCAATATTATCAGCAATGAAATCGTCGGCATCCGGCTGGCGCGCAAGCAGCTCGGCTTCATGAACCGGCTCAAAGCGATTCACAGCCGCGAGGCCGATCGCGCCAACCTCGAGTTTGCGAACAAGCCGTTCGTGTTTCTTCTGTTTCACGTGCAGCATCATCCGGGGAAGCTGAGCAATCAAGCGGCCATCGAGAAGTGGCTCTATTATCTCAAAACCTATATCGACAGCCAGCTCGTCCCCATGGTGCCGGACTCCCTCACCTTCCAGATCGAGCGGAACCAAATCTTGAGCTTGGTATTCGCCGAGCGGTCGCCCGAGCTTCTCCGTTTGCTGGCCAAGATCAAGGCGGTGTTCGATCACGACGCGGATTACGGGATCGTGACGATCGCGGTCACCTCCGTCTATACGTCGTCGGATCAACTTACGCTCGCTTACGAGGAAGGACAGCAGCTGATCGGGGAACGCCGGCTGGCGAAGGAAACGCAGATTATTACGGAGCGCGCGGCGATTGTTGCTTCCGCCGGCTTCTCGCCCGATCAGGAGAAGGAATTCGAGGTCAATCTGCGGGAGGGCAATCTGCCGCAGCTTGCTGCTCTTCTGGAACGCCAGTTTGCCAAATGGCAGACGAAGGACATGACGGCGGCGGCCCTTTACCGGTTCGCCGAGTCCATGGCGGGCAAGATCCGCGGCACGCTTCTTCCCGTTCATTTGGAAGCCGACAAGCTTGCGGCCATTCTGGACAGGGCGGAGGAGAAGATCGAGAGCTGCTTGCTCGTAACCGAACTGGAACAGCTGCTCATGGGCTGGGTCGCGCAGGCCGCGGAAGCGGTCAAGGAGAAGAAAGAGGAGAAACACCCGGTGACGTCCTTCGTGATCGCGTATATCCACGAGCATCTGTCGGAAGAGATTTACCTCGACGTGCTGGCCGAGAAGCTGAAGATGAGCAGCGGCTACCTGTCCTCCTACTTCAAAGGCAAGACCGGCAAAAATATCGTCGACTATATTAACGAGACCCGAATCGAGAAGGCCACGAGCCTGCTCGCCGACCACAAGATCAAAATCCACAGCGCCGCCAAGGCCGTCGGCTATCAGAATATTACGTCCTTCAACCGCATGTTCAAGAAATACACGGGGATGACGCCAAGCGAATACCGGAAGCAGTTCGATGCCTCCTCTGAGCAAAGTTCCGTATAGGAACTTTTTTCTTTCTTTCTGGCCGTCATGCCGCCTGGGCTTGAAGCGGGCGAGGGAACGTACCTCGGCGGGGCTAGGCCCAGACTGAGCGCTTTTGCGGAAACTGAACGTTTTTTTAGATAAACGTAAAGGAGTTGCAGTCCATGCGGTACCGTCTATTTTCGCCCGGTTCGGGCCGGCCGTATGATGGCGGTGTAGCGATACGATTATTCGACTAAAGGGACGGTGCATCCAAGTGAAAAGAAAAAAGAAGATTAGCGTAATCGGAGCCATTATCATCGCTTCCATGCTTGCGGGCTGTTCGAACAGCGGCGGTACAACGGGGAACAATACAGAGGCTCCTTCCGTCTCACCAAATAAGGAGAATACGGGGGAGAGCGCGGCTCCAAGCGCTCCGCCGGAAGCGAAGCTGCGCCTGCTGACCGATTTTAAGGATATTTATCCGCCGAAGCCGGATTGGGCGGTCTGGAAATGGGTCAAGGAGGAAACCAACATCGCCATCGAGCAGGAGACATGGACGGGACCGGAGTCGCTGGCCTTGGCGATCGCCTCGGGAGACATGCCCGACCTGTTCACCGTGTTCCCGTATGACGCGCAGAAATACGGTCCGCAAGGGGCGTTCCTCGATTTATCCAAGCATCTGGATCAGATGCCCAGCGTCAAAAAGTTCCTGGAAGCCAAACCGGAAGTCGCGCAGCGCATGACTTCGCCGGGCGGCGAAATGTACCACGTGCTGAACGACGGCCTGGGCGCAGGCAATCTCATGGTGTGGTTCTATCGGGACGATATCTTCGCGAAGCATAATCTGCAGGTGCCGACCACGTGGGATGAAGTCTACGAGACGGCCAAGAAGCTGAAGGAGCTGTACCCGGACAGCTATCCGTTTTCGTTCCGTCACGGCGTGGGCACGCTCCGGTCGTTCGGTCCCCAGTTCGGCATCTATCCGTACATGCACGAGGATCCGGCCGCCCCGGGCAAAATCAAGTATGGCGCAACCGATCCCGGCTTCAAGGTCATGGTCGAATATTTGAACAAGTTCTATCAGGAGAAGCTGATCCCGCAAGACTGGCTGTCCATGGATTACAAGGCGTGGACCCAGCAGGTCGCGACCGACAAAACGTTCATGACGATTCAATATATCGGCCAGATCGAAATCATGAACAGCCAGCTCCAGAACGGCGCGCATCTGAAGTTTATGCCGCCCCCGCTAGGATACGGAGACAAGGCCTATATCCCGAAGGCGGATTATGAAGATTACGGCATCGCCGTATCCTCCAAGACGAAGAACCTGGATGCCGCGCTGCGTTATCTCGACTTCATCTACTCCGACAAAGGGAAGGATATCCTGAGCTGGGGGAAGGAAGGGGAGACGTACGCGATCGAGAACGGCAAACGTAAATTTCTGCCGCAATTCAAGGAGCCGAACGACCTGCGTAAAGAGCTGGGCATCTTTACCTCGGCCGCTTACGGGTTCGCCGACATCGAGGCGTCGCTGTCGCTTAGCAACGAGAACGAGAAGTACTCGTTCCAGGAGGCGATGAAATATCAATTCCCGACGATGAGCGTGACGCCGGTGCTGACGGATGAGGAGAGAAACGCCATCATGGCCATCGAGGAGCAGCTGACCAAATATTATGAATCGTCCGTCGCGAAGTTCATCATCGGCGAGACGCCGATGACGCAATGGGATTCGTTCCTGGAGGAGTTGAACAAGATCGGCGCGCAGAAGGTGATCGATACGTACCAGGTCGCGCTGGACCGGTTGAAACAGAACATCAAGTAACCCGGCGTTCGGGGACGGGCCGGATGCAGATTCAGGTCCGGCCCTCCTCGAGCGCTTGCGGGAAAGGGGTGCCGTATTGAAATCGCCGTCGATCGCCAAGCAGCTGAAGCGGGACCGAGCCTTCGTGCTGATGTTCGCGCCGGTCCTGCTCTATTTCATCCTGTTCAAATACGTGCCGATGTTCGGCATCGTCATCTCCTTCATGGATTACAACCTGTTTAAAGGCATCACCGGAAGCGAATGGGTCGGATTCAAGTATTACGCGCAGTTTTTCGAAAACCGGGACGCGTTCGTCATCATCAAAAATACCGTTCTGCTGGGGGCTTACAAGCTGCTGTTCGGATTTCCCGCGCCGATCGTTCTGGCCTTGCTGCTCAACGAGCTTCGCCATGCGATATTCAAGCGATTCGTCCAGACGGTAAGCTATCTGCCGCACTTCTTGTCCAATGTGGTCGTCGCGAGCATGCTGATCATGCTCCTGTCGCCCAGCACCGGATGGGTCAACCGGATCATCGAAGGGCTGGGATTCCCGGCCATCAGCTTCCTGCAGGAGTCGGAGTGGTTCCGCTCGATCTACGTCCTCTCGGAAATCTGGCAGCAGGTCGGTTGGGGCTCCATCCTGTATTTGGCGGCCATCACGACGATCGATCCGCAGCTGTACGAAGCGGCCCGGATGGACGGCGCGGGCCGATGGAAGCAGACGCTTCACGTGACGCTCCCGGGGATCGCCGCCACGGTCGTCATTATGTTCATTCTTCAGATCGGCCACGCGCTGGAGATCGGCTTCGAGAAAGTGTTCCTGCTCTCCAATGCGGCCACGTACGATACATCGGACGTCATCGCCACCTACGTGTACCGCGTCGGCATTTTGCAAGGGGGCTTCAGCTACGCGACGGCGATCGATCTCTTCATGGGCGTCATCGGGTTCCTGCTCGTATACGCGACCAACCAATTGAGCCGGAGACTGGGGGAGACGAGTCTATGGTAAAGAACAGGAACGGCTTGTCCCTGCTCTTCGATTACGCGAACGTGCTGGTTATGGCGCTGCTGACGTGCGCGATGCTGTTTCCCTTCCTCCATATGGCCGCCGTATCGATAAGCGATCCCGGACCGGTCGTGGCGGGCCGAGTCGCGCTCTGGCCGAAGGGACTGAACTTCGACGCCTACGCCGCCGTGTTCCAAGATAAACGCATTCTGATCGGCTACAAAAATACGCTGATCTATGTCGTGCTCGGGACGACTTTGTCGCTATTCTTCTCCATCTTGGGCGCGTATCCGCTATCGCGTCGCAATCTCGTATTCGGCCGAACGTTCATGATGCTCATCGTCTTCACGATGCTGTTCTCGGGCGGGCTGATCCCGACCTATCTGGTCATCCGCAGCTATGGCCTGCTCGATACGATCTGGGCGATGGTGCTGCCGGGTCTGGTGTCCCCTTATTACTTGATCGTCATGCGAACCTTCTTCCAGGGCATTCCGCGGGAGCTGGAGGAATCCGGCAAGATCGACGGCCTCTCCGATTGGATGATCATGCTGCGCATCGTGCTGCCGCTCTCGATGCCGGTGCTGCTGACGATCGGGCTCTTCTATGCGGTGGGCATCTGGAGCAATTTCTTCTCGGCGCTGATCTTCCTGCGGAACGAGGATTTGCATCCGCTTCAAGTGATGATTCGCAACATCGTCATGGTCGGTCAAGTCGGCGACATGACCGTCAGCGAAAGCGTCGGCGGCCGCCCCGTCGTGTTGGAGTCGCTCAAATACGCGGTCATTTTGGTCGGTACGCTCCCGATCTTGTGCGTCTATCCGTTCATTCAGAAGCATTTCGTGCAAGGCGTCATGATCGGATCGGTGAAAGGGTAGGCGTGAGGAGATTAGCGCTATGGCAAGGAGAAGAGGGCTGCCCCCGCTGGGGCGGCTCTCTATGCGTTGGGCCGGCAAGTTAAGGATTGCAATCAGGCCCTGTTTACCTTAATATGAAGTTGAATTAACAATATTATCATTGAATTAATTATATTATTAATCGAAGAATCCGATTAGCTAAATTCGTTGAGGAGGCTATCTTGTGTCCGTACCGAATAGCGATTATGCCGGTTATCTACTGGCGCATTTCATCGGGGAACAACCCGACGGCGAGCAGGTGTATTTCGCCTACAGCGAGGACGGCCTTCGCTGGGAAGACCTGAACGGAGGGCTGCCGGTGCTGCGCTCCGAGCTCGGGGAGAAAGGCGTCCGGGATCCGTTCCTCGTGCGTTCGCCCAAGGAAGACAAGTTCTATCTGATCGCCACGGATCTTCGCATCGCGAGCGGCAAAGGCTGGTCCGCGGCGGTGAACGAAGGAAGCCGGGACATCATCGTCTGGGAGTCCGCCGACTTGATGAATTGGTCTTCGCCATGGTCGGTCGCGGTAGGCGTGCCGGAAGCCGGCTGCGTCTGGGCGCCGGAGGCCGTCTATGATGATGCGGCGGACGAGTTCCTCGTGTTCTGGGCTTCCGCCACGCAAGAACCGCAGGAGCACGAGCGGAAGCAGAAGATCTACAGCGCCCGCACCAAGGATTTCCGAAGCTTCGCCGCGACCGAGAAGTATATCGAACGGGATAATCATATTATCGACACGACGATTATCGCGCATGACGGCGCCTATTACCGGTACTCCAAGGACGAGACGACCAAGAATATCCGGGCCGAGAAGGGCACCTCCTTGGCGAGCGACTCGTTCGTGCCGCTGCACGCGCCGGTATTGGAGGCCTTGATGGGCGTGGAAGGCCCGCAAATCTACAAATTGAACGACCGTGAGGCGTGGTGCCTCATTGTCGATCGTTTCATGGAAGGCAAAGGGTATTTGCCCCTGTTAACGACAGATCTCGAAAGCGGCGAATTCACGGTTGTTCCGGAAGGCGAATTCGATCTGGGGCAAACCAAGAAGCGCCACGGCGGCGTTATCCCGGTTACCGCGGACGAAGGCAACCGCCTGCTGGCGGCGTTCGGAAGCGGCCGGCGCACCGTGCGTTGACGTACGGAAGCGCGAGTTGATCCGAGATTTCGGAAGGTGGGATAAACGATCATGCAAGCGTATGTATTCGTTCATTTTAAGGAGAAGCGAACGCCGGACGGCGAACAAGTCTATTTCGGCATCAGCAAGGACGGCTTTCAGTGGGAAGCGGTGAACGAGGGCAACCCCGTGCTGTGGAGCTACTACGGCGATAAAGGCGTCCGGGATTTCACGATCACGCGGACCAAGGAAGGCAAGTTCGTCATCCTCGCAACCGACTTGAGCTTGTCGTACGGGATGTTGAATCAGTATCAACATTCGTGGGCGGAAATTTCCCGGAACGGAAGCAAAAATCTCGTGCTCTGGGAGTCGGACGATCTCATTCACTGGTCGGAGCAGCGGATGGTTAAGCTCGGGAATGAAGACTTCGGCTGTCTGTGGGCGCCGGATATCATCTACGACAAGCGCCGCGACGATTATGTCGTGCATTGGTCGTCCGCTCATCGCGGCAATGATTACGGCGAGAAGGGCATCTATTATTCCCGGACCAACGATTTCGTGCAGTTCTCGGAACCGCAATTGCTCCTGCAGAAGGAAGATAGCGGCATCATCGATTCGGCCATGTACGAGGAAGACGGGAAGTATTATCTGTTCCTGAAGAGCGAGAATAACCCGGTCGGCATCATTCTGATGGCATCCGAGCACATTACCGGACCGTTCGAGAGAATAGAAGCGTTCGATCAAAGCATGGCGGAGCTGGAAGGCGGACATTACGAGGCGCCGACGGCCGTCAAATTGGAGGATGGCCGATGGTGCTTGTTCGCGGACCGCTTCGGCGTCTCCGCGGAGGAGCAAGGGTATGTGCCGTTCGTGGCCGAGAAGCTGTCGACGGGAGAATTCGTGCGGTCGGACAACGCTTTTACGTTCCCCTATGGGTTCAAGCACGGCACGATCTTGACGATCACCATGGAAGAGTATGAGAGGTTGAAGGGGTATAAGAAAATGCCGTCGGAGTATTAGCGTCTAGCCGGGCAGATCCGGCCGGGCGAAGATGCGCGAAAGATAGGTGGAATAAGGATGAAGATGGTCGGGGTAAAGGAACCGAATATCCGGATGGCGGCCGGAGAACGTCCATGCCTGCCGCGATCGGTCGAGATCGAGCTCGAGGGGGGCCTGACGGGGAGCTATCCCGTTCATTGGGCGCCCTTCGACCCGGCGCTGGCGGAGAAGCCGGGGAGCTTCACCGTGGAAGGGGTTATCGAAGGGGACGACTATCCGAACCCGCTCGTGCCGAACCGCGCCGATCCCTACGTGCTGAAGCATGCGGACGGCTACTACTATTTTATCGGTTCCGTGCCGGAGTACGACCGGCTGGCGCTGCGGCGGTCCCGAACCGTGGCCGGGTTGTCCGCGGCCGAGGAGACCGTCATTTGGACGAAGCGCGACGAAGGCGAGATGGGCAACCATATATGGGCGCCGGAGCTGCATTGGATCGAAGGCAAATGGTACATCTACTTCGCGGCCGGCTCGGTGGAGAACAAATGGGCGATCCGTCCTTACGTGCTGGAATGCGGCGACGAGAATCCTCTTCAGGGAACTTGGACGGAGAAGGGAAGGATCGAGCTGCCGGTCGAGAGCTTCTCCTTGGATGCCACGACCTTCGAACATCGCGGGCGCAGGTATTTGGCATGGGCTCAAATTATCGAAGACTCCTGCCTATATCTCGCGCCGATGGACACGCCGTGGTCGATCGCCGGCGATCCCGTGAAGCTGTCGGCCCCGGAGTACGACTGGGAGACGCAGCTGCATCGCGTGAACGAAGGGCCGGCCGTGCTGAAGCGCAATGGGTACGTGTTCATGGCTTATTCCGCCAGCGGCACCGACCATCGTTATTGCATGGGCTTGCTGGCCGCGGAGGAGGAGAGCGACTTGCTGAATCCGGCTTCCTGGACCAAATCGCAGGAGCCGGTGTTCGTCAGCAACGAAGCCGCTTCCGAATACGGCCCGGGCCATAACAGCTTCACGGTATCCGAGGACGGCTCGGCCGATCTGCTCGTGTATCATGCCCGTCCCTACCGGGAAATTGCCGGCGAGCCGCTCTACGATCCCAATCGCCACGCCCGCGTGCAGCGCTTCTTCTGGAAGCCGGACGGCACGCCGTTCTTCGGCGCGCCCGGCTGGAGACCGGATGCCGCCGGCCGCGCGTTTAGATGCAAGGTGACCGTCGAATAGGCGAAAGTTATATAGCGAAGGCTCCCGGCGTGTGCATCATGCCGGGATTTTTTGGTAGGATCTGCCGACCGCCCTGCTGGCGAGCGATAGCGACATAGGTGTCGCTATCGGGTTGTAAAGCGTGTCCGCGAGAGCGCCTCAACGGAAAGCGCACTTCGGAAGCATAGGCTTTGGTTCCCCTGGAGAGGGGGCAATGCTGTCAGGTTAAGGAAAAACGTCCGATAAAGCCAGCAAGGTCCTATAGTTGACAGGCTTAAGTCTTAGGACGGACTTCAAAACCTACTGAAGCTTTGTCCGGCAGGACAAAAGCGTGCCCCGCTCAAGCCAACCCGCCCACCGCAAACAAGTGAGCCATCACGAAAAGGGAGTCCAGAGGGCAAAGCCCTATGGTTCCCCTCAGCGGAGGGGGAAGGGGGAGGGAGAATGAATGGGGATCTGAAGGGGCAAAGCCCCTTGTTCTCTAGTATTACCCCCAAGCGGACAGCTCCATCTCGAAGTCGCTGGCGAAATCCGGGCTGACCGGCGTGACCCGGACGTTGACGTTCGTTCGCCAGATATGAATCGGGATATCGGGCGACACGCCCTCGTAGACGTACACGCCCTTCGCCTGCTGCTGGACCGGTTCGAGCTTCGCTTTCCAGATGCCCTGCTTCCCGTCGGAGCCGACCGC
The DNA here is from genome assembly GCF_008124765.1 of Paenibacillus methanolicus. Taxonomy (GTDB): domain Bacteria; phylum Bacillota; class Bacilli; order Paenibacillales; family Paenibacillaceae; genus Paenibacillus_Z; species Paenibacillus_Z methanolicus. Next base: position 95,612 of record NZ_VNHS01000007.1, read on the forward strand.
CTCCACGCGGACGTCTTTGTGCCAGATGGCGCCGAGCGCGATTTCGGCGCGGAAGGCCGTCTTGGACAGTCCGATCCGGCTGCTGTGGTCGGCGAGAATCTCCACTTTGCGCACGCGGACCGCGGACCAGTTGTCGCGGACGAATTGCTTGTAGGCGGCCACCCTGGAGGCGACCTCGAAGTAATCCGCGGCGAACCGATTGCCCCTTGCGCTCGCGGGTTCGTAAACTTTGTGCCAGTAATCGCTGACCATCCGGTGGGTGTTATAGACGGGCGCGAGCGTACAGATCGACTCTTTCATCATGTTGACCCATTCCGTCGGGATGTTGCGTTCGTCCCGCTTGTAGAACAGCGGGACAATCTCTTCCTCGAGCAGCCGGTACAGCGCTTCGCCGTCCTGCCGCGCCTGGTGCTCGGAGTCGCCGTCCGTCGCGCCTTCGATGGCCCAGCCGTTCCGCCCGTTGTAGCCTTCCACCCACCAGCCGTCGAGCACGCTGCAGTTGAGCACGCCGTTCATGGCGGCCTTCTGCCCGCTCGTGCCGCTCGCTTCCATCGGCTTCACCGGCGTGTTAAGCCAGACGTCGACGCCTTGCACGAGCTTCTTCGCTTTATCCATCGCGTAGTTCTCCACGATGTGAACGCGTCCCTTGAACCGCTCCTCCCGGGACAGTTCCACGAGCCGCCGGATCAGCTCCTGACCCGGTCCGTCGGCGGGATGGGCTTTGCCCGCGAAGACCAGGTTAACCGGGCGATGCGGATCGTTCAGGATGCGCGCGAGGCGCTCCAAGTCGCGGAAGATGAGCAGCGCCCGCTTATACGTCGCGAATCGGCGGGCGAAGCCGATGACGAGCGGCCCTTCGCCGGACAACGCGATCGGCAAGCCCAGCTCCTCCGCCATGTCGGATTTCGCCCGCCAATGCGCTTCCCACAGCTCTTTGGCCGGAATATCCCGCACGGCGGACCATACGTCCCGTTCGGCCGCGCGTACGGCCCAGTCGGACGGAAGGTGCCGATCGTACAGCTCCTGGATGCCGGGCGCCAGCCACGTTCCGATATGGATGCCGTTGGTGACCGAGTCCACGGGAATATCCTGTCTTGGAATATGCGGCGTCCATCCGTGGAACAGATCGCGGGTCACCTCGCCGTGCAGCTTGCTCACCCCGTTCACCTTGGACGACGTGCTGACGGCAAGCCGGGTCATGTTGAAGGCGCCACCCAGCTGTCCCAGCGACAACACGCGCTCCCGATCCGTCCCGAGCTGCCAGTAATAGTCGCCGAAGTAGCGGTCCATCATGTCGATTGAGAAGACGTCGTGCCCGGCCGGAACCGGCGTGTGCGTCGTGAAGACGGTGCTCGCCTTGACCGCCTCGAGCGCCGTCTCGAACGGCACGCCTTCGGCGGATAGCATCCGGATGCGCTCGAGCGCCAGGAAGGCGGAATGTCCTTCGTTCATATGCCAGACGTCCGGATGGATGCCGAGCGCGGCCAGCAGCCTCGCGCCGCCGATGCCGAGCAGGAGCTCCTGGCGGATGCGGACGTCCGGATCGCTCGGGTAGAGCGTGTCGGTCAAGCGGCGATTCTCGTCGCCATTTTCTTCAACGTCGGTATTGAGAAGATACAGGGTGACCGCGCCCACCTGCACGGTGTACGCTTTGGCATGCACCCGCCGGCCGGCCAACGTCACGTCGATGACGACCGGACGGTCTTCGGCATCCCGCGCGAGCCGAATCGGGTAAGCGCTTGCCGCGAGGTCGACCTCGGGATACAGATGCTCTTGCCAGCCGCCTTCGTTAATGAGCTGCCGGAAATACCCTTTGCCATACAATATGCCGACGCCCGTAAGCGGAACGTTCAGGTCCGATGCTGCCTTGATATGGTCGCCTGCCAGGATGCCGAGCCCGCCCGAGTAAATCGGCAAGGATTCGTCGATTCCGAACTCAGCGGAGAAATACGCCACGCCGCCGTTTGGCATGATCCCACCTCATTTTCGCGTAAAATCGCGCCTTCGTCATGAAAGCGACTTACTTGGTGCCCTTATATCTATATGCCGGTTCCCGGTGCAACTGCCCAATAATTCGACATGGGCTGTACCAATCGTTGTAAGAAGAAGTAGAAGGAGGTCGTCTTTATGCGGCATTCAAGCGGGATGGAGTATGGCGATTCCGCTGGTGAGCGATCGGGAGAAAGAAGAGGCGTCGATTCTTATTACGACAGGGAGGAGCGGATGAAGCAGGGAGACGGCAGAGGATATAAACCGACTCTGCCATGCGACAGAAGCCGGTTTATTTTTCTTGTGAATCTAAGCTAGCTCGGCCGCTTTCCTCGCCGCATTGTGCGCCATGCGATGCAAGTAGTTGTTCTTCCGATGGCCGCGCATATACGTAATGTGCACCTCAACCTCGGGAAACCGGCCGCGAAGTTCGGCCAGCGCGGCCAACAGCTCGTCTCGGCCTTGTTCGACGTGCGGATGCGCGAACCGGTCCTGCGCGAGCAGGCGCGAGATGCGGCTGCAATCGGTGTAAATGACGGCGTTGTTCGGTCGATGTTCCAAAAACGCGGCCGCGAGCGTCTCCAGACTAAAGACGATCGCCATCATCTCGCCGTAGCTCGAACCTGGATCCTGCTCGATCGGCAGCTTCCGGGCGGCGACGTTGACCGTGCGATTGTACACCGCGCAGACGGCCGTGCCGTACGCGTTGCGCTCGGCGAAGCCGGCGTAGTCGCAATAGAGGAACATCGTTCCTTTGTTCACGATATGCTGCCTGAGACGAGGAACGGCGAGCGCCTTCTGAACGAGCGGGTCCTTGGTTATATCCATGCTTGTGCATCTCCTAGGAATGAAAGGTAACGACCGAGGGACATGCCATCATGTTAACCGAAGCGGCCGCAATTCGCCAGCGCCGGGCGCGAGCAGCGGACTCTCTAATACGAGGGGACAAGTTTCGACTGCGCTCGAGATCCTCGGAACGTATAATGTATCTAGGGAATACGAACGCGCCATGCGCGGACCGTGCATGGCTTGAATGACTGCCGGCAGATCGAGAATAGGGAGTGGAAGGTAGATGAACAGTACGCGATTCGATTCGTTTCGTTCGATTTTGGAAGCGGTTACCGACCGGGTGATTCCGGGGGATGACTGGCCGTCGGGGACGGAGGGCGGCGTGCTGACGTATTTGGAGCGCCATGCCGCCGAGACTGCCGGCATCTGGAGCGAGGTGCTCGAGCCCGGACTTCGCGCGCTGGAAGCGGCGGCAATCGCGCGTTATAGCCGTCCGTTCGCCGAGTTGGCTTCGAAGGCACAAGATAGCCTGCTGCAGGAAGCGGAGAAGGACGCTTTGCCGGACTGGCCCGCGTCGTCCAAGCGCTTCTTCGACGCGTTGTTGCCCCTGGTGATCGAAGGCTATTACGGGAGTCCGGAGTCGGGCGGCAATCGGGAGGCCAAGTCATGGGCGATGATCGGATTCCGTCCTGGCGTCGTCGATGAACAACAGCCGCGGATTCAGGAGACGGAGCTTGCGCAAACGTCGCTCGACGACCTTCGCGAGGCGTATGACGCCGTCATCGTGGGCGCCGGCGCCGGCGGCTCCGTCGCGGCCGCCGTATTGGCCGAGGCGGGGCTTCGCGTATTGGTCGTCGAGCGCGGCAGCTGGCTTCGTTATGACGACATCGGGCGCGACCATCTGCGGAACCATCGGTTCACCAGATATGGTCACAACACGGGACCTTCGCTAGAGGGCAGCCCGCGAACGATTCTGCTCGCGAACGGCCAAGAGCGCATTACCTCGCCCATCGACGGCGATTATCATAATAACGCCATGACGGTGGGCGGCGGGACGCGTATCTACGGGGCGCAGGCGTGGCGGTTCCATCCGGACGACTTCCGCATGGCGAGCCGTTACGGAATACCGGAGGGGAGCTCGCTCAGCGACTGGCCGATCCGCTATGAGGATCTCGAGCCCTATTACGAGCGGGCCGAATGGGAAGTCGGCGTCTCCGGCGACGGCAGTGCTCACCCCGGACGCGGGAAGCGGATGCGTCCGTATCCGATGCCGCCGCTTGCGAGGACGCTGGAGGCCGAACGATTGGCCCGGGCGGCAGACAAGTTAGGCTGGGATGCGGGACCGGTGCCGCTGCTTATCAACTCCGTGGAGCGGGACGGACGGCCGGCTTGCGGCCGATGCGGGCAATGCGTCGGGTTCGCTTGTCCGACGAACAGCAAGAACGGCGGACATAATACGATGCTCGTGCGGGCGATCGCGACCGGCAAGTGCGATCTGATCTGCGATACCGCGGTTGCCTATATCGATACCGAAGGGGGCAAGCATGCCACCGGAGTGCGTCTCGTACAGGAATGGGAAGGCGGGATCCGTCGGCGGAGCGTGCGGGCAGGCCATGTGGTCGTGGCGGCGGGCGCGATCGAGAGCGCGCGGCTCTTGCTTAACTCGGCCAGCGACGCGGAGCAAGGCGGGATCGGCAACCGTCAAGGACAGGTAGGCCGGCATCTTCAAGGCCACGTCTACTCGGGCGCCTACGGACTGTTCGATGAACCCGTGCAAGACGGCCTTGGTCCGGGGGTAAGCATCGCGACCTTCCGCTTCGACCATCGTTCGGATAGCGGCATCATCGGGGGAGGCCTGCTGGCCAACGAGTTCACCCGGCTGCCGATCCTCCATTGGTACCGGGCGCTCGCGCCGCATGCGCCCAGATGGGGGAGCGCGGGCAAGGCGACGATGCGCGAGACGTACCTGCGCACCAGCCATATTCAGGGGCCGATCCAAGAGATTCCGAACGCGGATGCCAGAGTTCGGCTCTCAGGCTCGGCCAGGGACCGCTTCGGCCTCCCCGTCGCGCAGCTTTCCGGCAGCGTCCATCCCGAATCGCTTCGCGCTTCGGCCCTGCTGGCCGAGCAAGCGGAGAAGTGGCTGTGGGCGGCGGGCGCGCGCGACGTATGGCGGACCACGGCAGGCGGCGGACTGAGCGGCGGACAGCATCAGGCGGGCACGCTGCGGATGGGCGACGACCCTTCGACGTCGGTGACGGATCCTTCGGGACGCGTGCATGGCTACGATAATATTTGGATCAGCGACGGCTCGGTGCACGTCACCAACGGCGGCGTCAATCCGGTGCTCACGATTCTGGCCTTGGCGTTCCGGACGGCCGAGAATCTGGTGAAGTCGAAGTAGGGCCTTCCCGTATGGTCGGATACGGCTCTGAAGGCGTGTTGGATACTCAACTATCACTCTCATTTTTTGTGATCATATAGTATAGGATCAGAGAAGGAGGAGATAGCATGCCGGCGAGAGTCAAAAGGAAAAAGCCAGTCGGGAATGTTACGCGAAAAAAAAGTATAGCCGCAAGAAAAGCGAGAGCCACCCAGGTGCTAAACCCGGGCTTCACCGACCCGACGTTCTTCCCGTGGCGGGATGTCGGCGCCGTATTCCTTTCCACCCTGCGTCCGAATATTGGCGCGCAATCCGCGTTTTTTGCCGTTCAGCCGGGCAGAAGCGCATCGCTGCGGCAGCGAGTGACATTAGGGCAGCCTGGCCCCACCGGCAGATTTCGGTTAATCTATAGCGTATTGGCGGATCGGAACAATAATCAGGGCGTTTTTCAGGTCAGCTTTTTAAATACGGCTATTTCAAGAACGACGAATTTGAACCTGCTGCCATCCACGAATTACGGATCGTTCGAGATCGTCTTTTCGAGCGCGCAATCTTCACTGGAGCTGGAGTTTCGGGTCAATGGGACGGGGTTGCGTCCAGCTTTTATGTTTCTTGATACCGTCGTCATTATACCGGCATAAGAGGGGGGCCGATGTTCTCGCTGCAGGAGAAGAAGCTGGCTTTCGCCATACGGAGAAGGAGAGGCCTCTCGGCCTCTCCTTGTTGTACGCTCATTTCCTACTTGTTCAAGATGGCCTGCGCCACAATCGACAGGTCAAGGATATCAATGACGGCATCCCGGTTCTGGTCGGCGCTTGCAAGCCAGCCATGCGAAGAAGGTGTTTCGCCATAGTGGGAAGCGATAATGGCAAGGTCCCCGATCGTGAAGCGATTGTCCTCGTTGATATCGCCCGGCGTGGCGGTGTTCACCGATCTACGGAACGTGTCCATGGCCGTTTGAAGCGTGCTCACGGCTTGATCGATTCGCGCTTGGGTCGCAGATGGATCGGCAGCAACGGCGCTTGCCGCATTGATCGCGGCCTGGAATGCTTCGCGAACTTCTTTCTTGTACTGGCCGGCTTTCGTGCCTTCCGGCGCGCCGTCGTGCAGGGTTTGCGCATCCGCGATCAGGCGCTCCAGCGATTGCTTTTCTAACGAAACGATTCGAATATCATGTCGATCGCCCGTCACGGACCGTTCCTCGCCAGCGCCATTGGCAAGGATAACGCCGGTCACGCTTACACTGGCGACAGAGTTCGGGGAAGAGGCTGCCGCTCGGAAAGTCAGCCGGACAAGGCTGCCGCTCTCGTCTGGCTCGATGCCGTGCTCGGAATCGACGCCGGCGAGCAGAAGCCGAACGCTGCCCGGCGTGTCGCTTTGTCCGGCGATGATCACGTTCTCCTTCAACGACTCGGCCTTCACCAATTCAAGTAGAGAAGGATCGTATTGGATGGTCAGTTCTTGGGCGTACGCTTTGCTCTGGTCGCCTTCAACTTGATCCAGCCCATAGGTCAACTCGAAGGTTTGGCCGGCATTCGCTTGATCGGCGCCCTCAAGTTCGGCGGACGTATTCTCATCGACGATCATGATCCAGCTAATCTGCGGATCCGGGGAACCCGCTACCCTCCGGACGGTAACGTCGATTGGCCCGCCGGTCACATTGACATGCTCATAGCCGAGCGAATCGTAGGCATCGGTGAACACATAACCGCTCGTCTTCACTTCCCCGTTGATGAGGATGTTGGCTTTGCGGCTGCCCTTGGTCGAGGCGTACCACGGATCGTACAATCCGACATAAACGGTATAGCTGCCATCGGGAATATCGAATTTGTACGTCAGGTCGTCCCCATTGTTCGCCTTCAGATAACGCAGCGCGGTGAACATATTGCCGCCATTGCTGCCCGAAGGACTCGTGCCGGTACCGACATATCCCCATGATTTGCCGTTCGCCGGATCGTAGGCTTGATCAATGACGGACTTGTTCACCAAGGAATGCTGCATGTACGAGCTCCATAAGGCGTAGTCGTCTGTCGCGGCGCCGCCGGCATGGACGAGATAAAGCACATTATCCGGCAAGACCGTTAGCGAGAAGCGGACTTCTTTATTACTCAAGTCCGTTAGGCGACCCGTGATAGTTGCGTATCCCGGACGTGAAAATTCCGCTTCATTCAGCGTCCACGCGACGGCGGTTTCCTTCGATTGGCCGCTCGTATCGATGACCTTTACCTTAGCGGGCAATTGCGGCAGATGACCAACGGTCGCTTTTTGCGGAATGGAAGTTTGGAGGGTCACTCTGCCCATGCGGTCCAAGTCCTCGAGTTTCCATTCGTCATACCACTTGAGCGCAATCTCATCCTGTTGACCGAATTCAATCGGCAGCCAAACATAGCGCGAATTCTTCAGGTCATTGGAATTCCAACGGTCTCCCATGTAAATAAACTTGCCTTTGGCAGGATCAACCGGGATGACATTCGTGCTCTGGGAGTCAAAGGTCGTAGAGGCTTTCTCCCCGATGGATGGGTCGCGCATCGTCTTCCATTCGCCGAAAATGGAGTCCGCCACCGTATATTGCGCCCGGTTCGGCGCCCATCCGGTTGCGCCGGACGTGATCAAATAGTATTTGCCGTCATACTTGAACATGGCGGGAGCTTCCCGTTGCGCACCCGGAAAGACGCGGATGTAATCGACGCCGTACTCGGCCTTGTAGGTGGTATCGCGCGTCTCTAAGCCGTCCTTATGCCAGCCGACGACATCGGTGTAAGACTCGTTCAGCTTGGAGATATAGATTGTCATATTCTCTTCGCTGGAGTAGATGAGATAGGCGGTGCCGTCGTCATCCTTGAATAGGTTCATGTCCCGCGCCATGCCCGGCTGGTCCGGCTGACCGTCATAGCTCGCGCCCGGCGGCACGCGGTCCATCCGGTTGCTGACTCCGTAGACGAAGGGGCCGGTAGGCGAATCGCTGAGCGCATAGCCCGCCTCGGCTTTGGCATAGTTGGCATTCGACGTTGCGCTTGGCCCGTCCGTGTGCAGCCACATGACGTATTTATTCGTCTTATCATTGAAGATGACCTTTGGACGCTCCATAATGCGCTGCGTGCCGATGTCGTTGAAAATATCCGCTTGATCCGTCCGCCCCGCATACAAGGAGGAGATGAGCGGATCCGTCTTGAACTGATCCATCGATTCGATGGCCGTCAGCGCGAGACCTTCGTCTTTCCAATTGTATAGATCCTTGGAGGAGTAGACGCGGATTCCTCTGGCGGGGAGGTAGCCATTCGTTTTATCCTCCCCGTACCAATAATAGGTTTGCGAAGGCTCGTCGAAGAGGACGCCGCCGCCATGGGCCTGAATAGGCGCGCCGTTCGTGTCCGTCCATACCGTTCCAGGCGTGTAGGAATCATGCGTGACCAACGGCGCGAGCGCTGCTTCGGCTGCATCCAGCTCCAGCATGACGGATCGGATTTCATCTTGAACCGTTACGACATCGACGCCATCCTCGGTTACGCGGGTGACGAGCGCTTCGGCTTTGGCGATGACGCCTCTTAATAGGCTGACGCTGTATGTCGTGTAAATCGGATTGCTTGCCGCAAGCTCGGCTGCGTCGATGCGTTCCCGCAGATCCGAGATCGGAATGGTCACGTGCTTACGGACGATGATATAGCTTACGAGCGGATCATTATGATTGGTAAGCGCAGCCGTCGCGGGTCCTTGGATGTCGAGGTTCAATTCACCGTCGGATACTTCCTTGGCGGAGTAGGTGACTTCCTTCAAGGCGCCATAGCTGCCTATATCGTAATCGCCGCCGGAGACATTGCTGCCTTCGACGAGAATATTGACGCTGCGGCCGCTCCAAGGATTTTGAAAGCCCAACGTAATATCATATCGGTCTGCCGGCAGCTCGAAACGATATTGGATCGCTTTGCTTCGAACCTGCGCGCCATTATAGTAACGGAGAGAACCGTTTTTGGAAGAGGCGTTCGTCACGTTCGTCCCCGTTGTGGCTGTCGCGTAGCCCCACTTTTTGCCGGTTACGAGATCCATCCCGTAAGCTTGTTCGGTTCGGCTGGCATACAGGCCTAGTTTATCGCCGATCTCCAATGTAAGCGGGGAAGGATCACCCGCATTCACAAAATAAACGATGTCGTCGTTATCCTTCATTTGCTGCTCGGTGTACGCCAAGTCGGCGGCGTCTTCGGCGTGGATGGCCGGAGTGAAGGCGGCGGATGCGCTTGCGACCAGGGTTGAGGCTAGAAACACCGTGGTTACCTTTTTTCGTAGAAACAATCCGATTCCCTCCCTGATTGTTTGTGCACAAAAAAGATACGAAATGTATCTCGACGGGCCTAACGAAAAACGTTCGTGCAGGGAAGCTGCCCTCCCTTCAAATGTATTCGCTTACATGGGTATATCCTTTTCATTATAATCCTCGATATGCGAGCAAAACATTGAATTCGATGTGATTTTCGTGCACTTTTATGGTTGAATGAACATTGCGCTGGTATTCCAACGGGTTACAACGAAAAGAAGGAGCGTGTGGTTTGCTATGTTCATGGAATCAAACAAAGAGAGAGCGCTTTCGTTCGATATTCGAAGGACGATCATCTTGGGAGCCTTTATCAAAGAATGGTCAATGCCCCAATACCGGGTCATCCTGAACCATCCCGAAAAAGCGGTTCACGTAGAAATCTATTATTTTCCGGCAGCAGGCGAGAACGACGTAGCGAGATTTTCGACTGTCGGGTTATCCAATACGCTCCGCTCCAATGGACAACCGATCGGTACGGAATGGGTGATGGCTTTGCCATATGATTTAGGCGGCGAGTCCGTCGATCGAATATTCTCGTATGTATGCGATCTAATCGCGCATCATATTGTAACATCTCGTGATTCCCGGATACCCATAGTCATGGAGGAAAGTAAGCTTGCTCCAGCAAACTGGTCGACGAAAGCCTTTTTCCTGGACGAGCTGAGGGGAGAAAGCGAAGATCTGGAGGAGATTCAGATCGGAAACGAGGTTATCCGGGTTGTATGGGCGTTACCTATCACTGCGCAAGAAGCCACCCTGATTTTGCGGGAAGGCGTGGATGCCTTCGACTCCTACATGGCAGGCACTGAACATTCCATTATCGATCCTCGTCGGCCGTAGGCAACTCAGCAATAACTACCAACGGATTCAAGAAATATTGATAAGTTTCTTGTTTGTCTGGTTGAAGTAACGGCAGTTCGCTTGAATGGGAATATTTCCTTCGAATGGATTGGATGTGTAAAATAAATGTATCCGTGCACGCTTTGAGGAGGATGAGGAATGCAATTACGGGATTTAGCAGCACTTATTCCGAACGCGATTGTCCGTGGAAACGCAGATATCGAAATAACGGGAATCTCTAATCATTCACGACGTCTTTCACCGGGTGAACTGTTCGTATGCATTTCAGGCATTCCCGGCTATCAGGAAGATCGGCACCCCTATGCCGGCGATGCTGTTCATGCGGGGGCGGTAGCCATTGTCGCCGAGCATGACATTGAGGTCGATGTTCCCGTGGTTCTCGTGAAGGATTCGCGGCACGCGCTTGCGGTGCTTTCAGCGCATTTCTATGGTTATCCTAGCCGCGAGCTCACACTGATCGGGGTCACCGGAACGAACGGCAAAACAACTACCGCCCACATGATAGATGCGATTCTTCGGTATGCTGGCAGCAAAACTGGGTTGATGGGGAACATCGGCACGAAGATCGGAGATACGCTTTTCGAGACAGACATCAATACGCAAGAGCCGCCAGTACTGCAAGCGAATCTTCGGAGAATGGTCGATGAGGGCTGTTCAATTGCCGTAATGGAAGTGACGTCGCAGGGGCTCGATGCCGGGCGGGTATTAGGTTGTGAGTTCCGGTCGGCCGTGTTTACTAACATTACGCAGGATCATCTGGATTATCACGGTACGATGGAACGTTATATCGCCGCGAAAGGCCTTTTCTTCTCAAGGCTCGGCAACGGTTTCTCCGACGATCCGGCGAAACGCAAGTTTGCGGTGCTGAACGAGGATGATGACGCTTCTTCCGTTCTTCGCAAGCTTACGGCGGCGAATGTGCTCACATACGGCATTCGCGAAGAGGCGGATGTACGGGCAGAAGCCATCCAATTGACCCCATTAGGTACGTCATTCCGGGTCGTCACGTATAAGGGAACCGCTGAGATGCAAGTCGGTATGGTCGGTATGTTCAACGTTTATAATGCATTGGCGGCAATTACTGCTGCTCTCGTCGAGGGTTTGACACTCGAGACTATACGCGGGGGGCTAGCATCGTTTCCAGGCGTTCCGGGTCGGATGGAGGTTGTTAACGAAGGGCAACCATTCCTCGTACTGGTCGATTATGCCCATACTCCGGATGGACTGGACAATCTGCTACGTGCAGTCCAAGGGGTTGCCAGACAACGTGTTATCACGGTATTTGGCTGCGGTGGCGACCGCGACCGGACGAAGCGCCCTATTATGGGACGCATTGCGGCTGAGTACAGCGACTATGTGGTCGTTACATCCGACAATCCGCGTTCGGAGAATCCAGAACAGATTCTGACGGACATCGAGGCAGGTCTACGAGAGAAGCATGATTCGGGAGACAGCTATGAATTAACGGCGGATCGTGCCGAGGCTATTACGAGGGCGATTGCAATGGCGAATCCAGGTGATGTCGTCGTCATTGCGGGTAAAGGGCATGAAACTTACCAAATCACGTCGGTTGGAACGATTAAGTTTGATGACCGCGAGGTTGCCAGGGATAAGATTCGAGAGCGGAGGGGCGGAACTCCCAGCTAATGGGGTAGAACTGCCTAAACCAGATAGTGTGGACTACAAGATTAAGTAATCGGAAAAATATAGCTGAATCTAGACATGACGGCAGCTGGCCATTGATCGGCTGCCGTTTTCATTGAAATATCGGGCAATTTAGATTAGCAATCTGTAAGAAACAATTCGAACTGAAATGCCCTAAAATGCAGCATACAGATACTCGATACCAGCTTTAATAGAAAGGATGAACAGCAAAATGGGAGAACTTGTCGTGCATATGTTCATGACCTTGGATGGCGTTATACAATCCCCCGGGTCGCCTGATGAAGACCGTGACGGTGGTTTCGGCTATGGCGGTTGGCAGGAGCCGTTTACAGATCCCGAGTCTGGACAATTGATCGCGGCTGATTATGCCAGCCTCGACGCTCTGTTGATCGGTCGTAAGACGTACGAGAACTTTGCGTCGTACTGGCCGCAGGCGCCAGATACAAACCCGTTCGCCAAGTTGATGAACGAGAAACCCAAATATGTTGCATCCCGGACATTGACTAAAGTGGATTGGAACCATACAAAGCTGCTCGACGCCGATGTGACCATAAGTGTGCCTTTGTTGAAGGAGCGGTACGGGGAGGTGCACGTCGCCGGCAGCAGTGACCTGGTCCAGACCTTGTTACGTCATGAGCTAATTGACCGAATGAACATCTGGCAGTTTCCTGTATTGCTCGGAAAGGGAAAACGATTTTTCGGTGATGGTACGCTACCGACGGTCCTGCAATTGATGGAATCCAGAACGTTCTCCAAAGGGGCGGTTCTATTGCGTTACCAGCTTGTAGGAAAACCGTCATTCGGCAGTATGTGAACGAAGCTTCAGTTATTGATTAAGCTAACGGAAGAACGTTAGTTCAACCGTTACACAGCGGCAGCTGGCCAAACGATCGGCTGCCATGCGACCCGCCCCGCACGTCAATGGTCATTTTGCCATAATGTGAATATAGTGTGTTAACCAGTTAAAGGGGGATTTGCCATGGGTGCGAGGGTTAAGTATACGTCGTCTGACGTTGATTTGTTGGCGCGGCTTATGAGGGGCGAGGCACAGGCGGAAGGCGAAAAGGGAATGTTAACGGTTGGCGCTGTCGTGATTAATCGGGCCGTAGTCAGGTGTTCGGACTTCAAGAACGTCAACAATATTAATGATGTTATTTATCATTATATGAATGGCGATGCCATGTTCGACGCCATAGTAGAACCCGATTTTTATCTGAAGTCACGGGAACGAGAGCGGCGGCTAGCTGAGCAGACCATAAAAGGCTGGCGAGAATGGCCTTCAAAATACTCGCTGTGGTATTTCAACCCGTGGGGGCCAACATCTCAAGCTTGCCCCGAAGTGTGGTACGGTCAACCGCTCGCGGGTACTTGGAAAAATCATTGTTTTTACCAACCAACAAGCACGGAATGCGCGGAAATTTACCGATAAAAAACTTTATAAGGGCGAATGCCAAAGGCATTCAATGCCAAATAAAAAACACTTCGGTATGCCATCGACTACGAAAAGTTGCCTTAAAAGAAGCACAGCCTCTTCTTGATAAGCGTCCTCACCTGACTGTGAAAAAATAGGTGATCACTTAAAAGTAGTTGCAAATCCAAACTTTAAATAATCAAGGGTGGCTTTTATCAAATTTCACGTAGTATCGGAAGAAGCTTAAGCTATCTGGGAACGATAGCTGAATGAACACCGCGGCAGCCGGCCATTTGATCGGCTGTCGTTTTCATTGAATTAACGGGCAGGGTAACGCGGAAATACCTCGAATGATATTCATATCCTGGTAATAACTAGAGGTGCATAATGGGAACGGATATTCATTGTTTTGCAGAAGAGAAAGTGTATGAAAATGAAGGTGTAAACCGAATTGGCAAGTGGGTATCCTGTGATAAGTGGACAAGCAGTTGGGCAGGTGTCGTTCCTGATATTGACGAGCCCCCGATTTGGGAGGTCCTAAGAAAGGATATGGTCTTCACTGATAGAAATTATGAGCTCTTTGCAATCTTGGCAAATCAACGTAACTCCGAGAACATGCCTTATATCTGTGATCCACGCGGGTTGCCCGAAGACGTTAGCCCGAAGATTCCGCCCCAAATCATACTTATAGAAGGTCATAGTACGACGTGGTTTACTGCAAAAGAACTGATAGAATATAACTGGGACCAAGTGTTTGAATATGAAGATGAGACTATGGACGGCGAAAAAATAATGGAATCGGTTAATTATCGGGAATGTGGATGTAGATTTTTGGATGCCGTAAATCGTCTTGTTGGAAGTAAGGACCCTTCGGATATTAGACTAATCATTACGTTCGATAATTAGTTGATTATGCTCTAACAGGAGACTTTAGTTGAACGATCCAGGAGCAGTTGCCGCCGCGGCAGCTGCTTCTTTTATCATTAAGCTATTGGGCAGCATTCCTATATTGAAGAAATACGAGGTTTGAGAAAACAAAAAGACTCCTTGGTATGATATTAATGGGTCCACGATGCTGGCCAGCTAACGGATCCAAAAACAAACCAAGGAGACTACAAGATGCATTCTACTCAAAATGATCGAATTAATCAAATCACTTCTACCATCGCTCCACGTGAAGAAAAGCAAAGAATTAGATGACAATTCGCCAACCAAGAACGACATCAAAGATGCTAAAGTCATCGCGCAGCTCGTCAAAGACGGAAGATACGCCGTACCTAACCTTCCCCAAGGCATCTATGCCGAACTCAGGGAAGCGATGAAAATTCGCGATCATCTGTCGACTGACTTGCGCGTGGTGCAAGGCCGCGTCCATAACAGGTTGGATCGGTATTTTCCAGAGTTCCTCATGGTATTTAAGGATTGGGAGTGCAAGTCCGCACGCCAAATGCTCAGTCTTTGTTTGTTGCCGCATGAGCTGGTTTCAGAGTCAGAGGAGGCCTTGCTGAGTCATCTCAGGAAGGTTGCCAAGCGAGGTCTGGGTATCGAGCGTATGAGAAGTCTGAAAGCAGCGGCAAGCTGTTCGGTTGGTATACGAGAAGGTACAGCACTAGCAAAACTCGAGCTGAGACTGTTGTTAACACAGTACGAGCTGCTTGAAAGTAAGTTTGAAGAGCTTAAGGCAAGGCTGGATGAGCTCTTAGAACAAATTCCACATGTGAAGCAGTTAATGGCCATAAAAGGCATTGGTCGGGATAGCATAGCCGGTTTCCTCGCTGAAATTGGCGACATTGAGCGTTACCGGCATCCAAAACAGATCATTAAGCTCGCCGGCTTGAACCTCAAAGAAAACACGTCCGGGAAACACAAAGGACAAACGAAGATCACAAAGAGAGGTCGTAAGCGGTTACGGGCGCTGCTATTTCGCGTCATGATGCCGCTGGTGGCCAAGAACCGAGCGTTTAAGGCCTTGCATCAGTACTACACCAAACGGCCAGACAATCCGTTGAAAAAGATGCAGTCGTTCATTACGCTTTATGGCAAGCTGATTCGAATTCTCTTTGGTGTCTTGAAAAAAGGTCATCGGTTCAGTGAAGTAAAGATGTTGCAGGATATCCCTCGGTTCACGAAAGTTTCGTTAGCAGCTTAAATTCAGGCTTTTCATAGAGGACGAACGTAAATAACAAGGGTACGGACAATTGAAGCACGGATGAGTCGGAACAGACCTATCATACGGACGAAGATCCTGTCGGGCAGCATATCCGACCTCCACCTCATGGACAGGTTGAATGAAGGAATGTGGGAGCGAAGACTCTGTGAGACATGGGAGGGTTGACCTCCATGAGGCGATGTGGAGATCCAAAGGTGCAACCATAAATCTCCAGAACGACCGCTTTTTTTAAACGAGTGGTCTGGGTGGGTATGCTTTTTCGCTTTCCCTGCCCCACATTCTGTATCTTTTACAATTTTGCTCCATTCAGTTTGTGTTTCGTACGAAAGAAAAACGTTCAAAATCTAAGAAAACAGGCGTATTTAAGAGGAAAACGATTCTCCATAGAGGGAGGATACTTCCAATTAGTTGTATGATTAGGAGACGTAATCGAGCTATCTAATCACAGGGAAAGGAACAGCAACCAGACATATTCACAAATGTGTCTAGGGCTTCATTGTATAGAAAGCTGGAACAGTTGATGAGTTATACCAAAAATCGGAAATGTATAATAGAAAATAAATTTCATATTGAGGTGGAATTATATGCCTAAAATTGACAATATGTTGGCAATTCTATGGATGCTTCGTTCAGGTGAAAAAATTACTGCAAAACAAATTTCAGAAAAGTTAGAGATGAATATAAGGACTGTGTATCGTTATATTGATACAATTTCAACAAGTGGCGTACCTATAATTTCAGAACCAGGACATAACGGTGGATACACTTTATTGAACAATTTTATTGAGGCTCCTCTTTTTTTTGATTTTGAGGAGCAAATTTCACTATTTCACGCTGCTGTTTTTGCAGAAGAAGCCGGATATTATGGAGGTGAAGCACTAAATAGGGCCATTTCAAAACTAAGTAAATACTCAAATCAAGAGCAGGAAACAAAGATAAACCAACATTTAACTAGTCTTGAAGTAATAAGTCGATTAAGTTCATTCGCTAGGGAACCTTTTTTGAAGGAGTTGGAGCAGGCCGTAGCTGACGGGTACTCAGTAAAAATTCTTCACCATAAAAGTGGCGAAAAGCAATTAAATTATAGATTGGTCGATCCGTACAGAATTATCTATTGGAATAATAAGTGGTATGTGATTGGATTTTGTCATCTTAGGAATGATATCCGTAGTTTTAGATTAGATCGAATTGAAAGTCTAATGCTAACTGAAAATAAGTTTAACCGGCCAGAAAATTTTTCAGCACGTGTCTCTTTTATGAAAAATCTTCTTCCAACTATAGAAGATAAGGAAGGGATTATTTCTTTGGTTATTAATGGGGATAAAAGTGTATTAGCTGATATTTGCCAACATTGGTTTTTAGGACATTATTTACAAGAGTGGACTTCAAATCAAGCAGTATTTCTTCTTGAGAAAGATATGATACATACATATGTACCTTATTTACTTTTAACGTACGGTAAATCTATTCGAGTTATTGAGCCAATCAGCCTTAAGAAAAGAATGATTGAAGTTTTGTCGGAATTAATTAAATTTCACCAAATTTGATTACTCCCCTGACGCTAGGTGTCAGGGGAGTAATGTTATAGTTGGCTATATCAATTGTGATTGGAGTGTTATTGGATGCAAACAAAAAAAGTTTTTTTATATGTATTTAATACAATGTCGGACTGGGAATATGGATATTTAATTGCTGAACTAAACTCAGGAAGATACTTCAAAAAAGATTTAGTACCTTTAAAAGTAATTACAGTAGGAGCTAATAAAGAAATGATTACTACTATGGGAGGACTGAACATAAAACCAGATATTTCCCTTGATGAATGTACTCTTGAGAGTAAAGATCTTTTAATTTTACCAGGAGGGACTACTTGGAATGAAGAAATTCATCAACCTATCTTGGAAAGAATTGGCCAAGCTTTAACGTTTGGCACTATTGTTGCTGCAATTTGTGGTGCAACTGAGGCCCTTGCGAATATGGGATACTTAGATACTAGAAAGCATACAAGTAATAATTTAGAATACACTAAAATGGTATGTCCTAACTATAAAGGAGAAAAGTTCTATGAGGGGGGAACTGCGGTGTCTGATGCGAATTTAGTTACTGCATCAGGAATAGCTCCTCTGGAATTTGCGATGGAAGTACTGAAAAAATTAGATGTATTTGCACCAGATACATTACATTCATGGTATAACCTAAATAAGACTCATAAACCCGAATACTTCTTCCAGCTAATGAATTCAATAAATAGCTGAGCTAAAAAATCAACTTAGCAGTTCTATATTGGTTCAAATAAAAATAATGAAGTAACTGAAAAGCTCACTTTCTCTATTTTGTTTTGCAGAGAAGTTGGGTTTTTTAATTTGGAATTTTCTTATTGTTGTAAATCCGCATTTTCCTGTCGTTTCCCTACCTGAGCATAAATTTTTCATTGGTACGTTATTTGTTCCTCAGTTAAGTTCCACCGTAGATTACTCACACTGCATCATTGACTCCTTTATTACCACTGGGTTAAAAGAGAGTTAAGCTAACTAACTGGGAACGTTAGTTCGATAAAGTGAAGTCTATCCAAAGAGCCACTCCATTGTCAGGAGTGGCTTTGTTTATATTATTGATATATTTTATGGGGTCAAACTGTACGTTGTGTTTTGATACGTTACGGTGAACCGTACCACAAGTAACGGCAAGTTTTAAGAAGACAGAAGGCCGGAGTAGGAATTAATTCTTTCGAAAGCGAAGGGCCGTCTCACAAAGGATGGCCCAAAATTGCATTAGAGATAACGAGGTATTTCAGTGTTTGAAGTAGTGGCCCTGTTCAAGGTCCGCGATCAGAGCAGGGTACACTGGCTGCCATCCTAAGCGTTCCTTAGTCAGCGCGCTCGAGGTTGGATTATCGGTGGAAGCGGCGAAGGAGAGCCACCCGAAGTGAGCGTCTGCCTCTTCACGGGTTATGCTGCGCACCGGCAGGTTAAGTTGACGACCGATGACGCCGGCAATATCCCGAAAGGGCACTCCCTCGTCGGCGACCCCGTGATATATGGCTCCCGTGTCGCCCTTCTCAAGCACCAGTCTGAAGAGACGTGCCGCATCCAACCGATGCACTGCCGGCCAGCGGTTGCGTCCATCTCCCACATATGCCGAAACCCCTTTTTGGCGCGCGATCCCGATGAGGGTCGGTACGAAGCCCTGCTCGTCCTCACCATGGACGGACGGTGCGAGACGGACGATCGATGACCGCACTCCGTGGCCAGCCAGTACAAGCGCCGCCTCCTCGGAGCGTCGCGGCGTAGGTTGCATCGAAACCTGCTCTTCCGTCCCGAGGATTCCCGGCATGAGCATTAACGTGCCCGAGGTGGCAACAAATAGTTTCCCGGTGCCCTTGAGCGCCGCTCCCATTGCCTCGATTGCCAGGCTGTCGGCGGCTGCGGCTGCCTCAAAACTGGAGAAGTCATGTTTGAAGGCCAAGTGAATGACGCCATCCGCCAACCCAGCGCCTTCTCGAAGGCTGTCAAGGTTATCGAGGTCGCCGTAGTGCACATCGGCGCCGGCTGCCGATAACGCTGCGGCTGACTTATCAGAGCGGGCGAGTCCAACTACCTGATGGCCAGCATCGAGAAGTTCGCGTACGACGGCAGAACCGATGAAACCCGTTGCACCAGTTACAAATACACGCATTGTATTCATCCTTTCACCTCAATGGCATGATTAGGTACAGGAGAGATTATACAGCAGGCAATCAACAAAGTAAACTAATTTAACTAAATTAGTTAAGTTAATAAAATTCGTTAATGAAAATTGTGATAACATCGATTTTGTTATACTATTGTGGAGTAAGCATCAAAGGAGGCTTAAGTCGTGAGGAAACCGATGAGCACCAATCACTACTTGAATAAAATTAAGCCGATCGTTCGAAAAGCGAAGTTCAGCCAATTGAGAATAGACGATATCGCAAAATATATGGATATTAGTAAAGTGACGCTATATAAACATTTTTCATCCAAAGATGATATCATCGAAAAGGTTGTCGAATATGAAATTCAGTACTTACAGCAGGCTGATCTCGTTGTAAATGATGACTCCCTCTCTTATGCAGATCGCTTCCAAAAAACATTTCTGCAGTCGCTGCTGTGCGTTGTTTATTTATCTGACCTGTTTCTGCAAGATCTCAAGGAATTCTATCCGACGCTTTATGATAAGCTCGCTATGGCCCAACAAAATCGAAATAAGAATTTACAGGCTTTTTTCGAAAACGGGATGGACCGGAAAGTTTTCAACAGAATGAATCCCGTGCTGCCCTTGATTCAAGATGACGCCACACTGCGGCGCTTCATGGAACCGACTTTCAGTATTCAATGGTATGATCTCACGTTGAAACAAGCAATAATCGAATATTATAAGATGAAAAAGTATCAAATGATTAGACCGGAACATCTGGATGCAATTGACGACTCCAATTTTGAGAGTCAGGTAGCGGAGATTTTACTAACAATTTCGTGAGCACATCTGTGGGGTGGCCTTTAACTTGCCGTTACAGACTGAACCGTACCATAGTTTACATTCAGGTCATTCCGGTAACGGGAAACGATAGTTCAACACGCCCTGCTGATTATTAAAACCTCTCCTTAGAAGCAAACTAGTTTTAATAGCTTCTAAAGGGAGGTTTTGTTATGAAATTAAGTGAGCTGTGGAGGTTGTATGAAGCTGGCATCTTTTTGGAGGGGGTTGAATGCCCAATGAACGTACTCATTTTAATTTTCATGTTCTTGGTAGTCACTGGCTTAATTAGTATTGACGGTAGCCTTAAACGGAAGTTGAAGAATGACAAGATACTTATGGAGAAAATAAATGAACTTATTGAAAGGAATAAATAAAAGTCTAAGTGATTCAACTATCGGAGACATTAGTTCCATCAACCAACCATGATGAGGCTGCCGGTAAGATCGGCGGCCTCATTAAGCTACCGGGCAAGAGTAAATAATGAAAGACTGGATAAAGGGGAATTTCGTTGTATCTCTAACGGTTTTGTAGTACCGTTTCCTTATCAGAAGTGTATCTAAGTTATCCTAAGATCATTAAGAACGCTTACTTGGCAACCGATCAGCTGCTCCTTCGGTTGTTTTTTATTTCCATTCATATGCTATAGGAGATGGAGCATTGATGCCTAGAATACTGATCGTGGACGATGAAGCGGACCTTCGAAAACTGCTGACCGATTACTTCGAAATCAACGGGTATTTCGTCATGACGGCCAAGGACGGCCGGGAGGCGCTGCGGAAGGTGGAACAGCGCCCCGATCTCATTTTACTGGACATTAACATGCCCGAACAGAATGGTCTTGAATTATGCGAGAAAATGAGAGACTTCGTCTCTTGTCCGATCTTATTCTTAACGGCTCGAATCGAAGATGCCGATAAAGTAGCCGGATTTGGAGTCGGAGGAGACGACTATATCCTGAAACCGTTCAGCATTCGCGAGCTGGGCGCCAGGGTCGAAGCGCATTTGCGCAGGGAACAGCGAATCCAAACCAAAAACTCGGTGAGGTTTAACGATGATTTAGTCATTGACTATACGGCCCGGACGCTGTGCTACCGGGGTACGCGAATTCCGCTGGCCAAAAAAGAATTCGACATTATCGAATTGCTGTCCATGCATCCCGGCATGGTGTTCGAGAAGGAACGCATATACGAAAATATATGGGGCTTGGACAATGAAGGAGAAAGCAGCGTGATCGCGGAGCATATCAGGCGAATTCGCTCCAAATTAAAGGAATACGAGTGCAAGGACCGAATCGAGACGGTTTGGGGAGTAGGATACAAATGGCCAAGTTCATGAATGGGCAACTGCTAAAGCGACTCAACTTGCTGCAATCTTTTATTCTGTTATGCGTTCTTACGCTCATGGCCGTACTTGGCGTCATCACCCTGGAGTTTGCCTGGGCAGAGAGCCTGCGGAAGCGTTTCGGAGATGCGGATTGGGTGCTCACCTCCCTCGTCGCGGCGGTTCTGCTAACCGTGACTGCCGGAATTGTGACCATGGCCGTACTATTTTACCGGTGGAAACTACAACGTCCGCTGGAGATATTAAAGCAAGCATCCGAGAACATTTCGGCCAATGATCTAAGCTTCCCTATCTCCTATGATAGCCGGGACGAGATGGGCGAGCTGATTGCCGTATTTGAAAATATGCGCGAGCAATTGGAAAGAAACATGAAGACGCTGTGGCGTTCGGTTGAGGAGCGCAAGCAGCTTAATGCGATTTTTGCCCATGATCTGAGGACGCCGCTGTCGGTGTTGAAAGGATACGCCGAGTTTCTCGCGACCTATTTGCCCGAGAAGAAATTGTCGGACGAAAAGGTGCTCGACCTAATTCATACCATGAACCTTCACATCCTGCGTCTGGAGAGCTATGCGGAGGCTATGGCCTCGATTCAGAAGCTGGAGGACGTCCCGGTGAATCGCAGGCCGACGGAGACGACAACGTTGACGGCTTTGCTGAACGATAGCGCCGAACAACTCACGAGGCAGTTCGGTAAACGCTTCGTCTCTTCTATGGAAGGCGCTAGTATCGAAATTAACGTGGATACTTACATCGTCATGCAGGTTTTTGAAAACCTGGTGGCCAATGGGGTGCGCTACGCAGTCAGTCAGGTGAATGTTCGCTATGTCATCCAAGATGGCGCTTTACATATTACCGTCACGGATGACGGGCCCGGTTTCTCGGACGAAGCCTTGCGCAAGGCCGTACTTCCTTTTTACCGCGGGGAGATGTGGGACGCGAACGAACATCACGGGTTGGGTCTCTATATTTGTAAGGTGCTTTGCGAAAAACACGAGGGGGGCCTGCGGATCGAAAACCATCCTCATGGGGGAGGCAGCGTGTCGGCAAGTTTTGGGATGGAATTGATAAAAAGTTGAAGATTATCCGTTAGCATTTCCTTATCGCGAATTAAAGGAGTGCTATGATGCAGAACCTGCAAAAAAGAATGTTCATCGCAATCGGCTGCTTGCTGCTTTTATGTTCCGTGTGTACGACGCCCATATCCGCCATGGAAGTCCGTGATCGTGCCAAGGTGTGGCGGGACATCGACGAATACATGAACCGGAACATGAAGGCAAATCACATCGAGGGTGCGTCTTTGGCCATCGCGAATAACGAAGAGGTCTTCTATGCAGAGGGCTACGGTACATTCGCGGATGGCCAACGCGTAACGGGCGATACGCCTTTCCCCATTGCTTCGCTAAGCAAATCTTTTACCGCTTTGGCCGTGCTGCAGCTGGTCGATAAAGGACGGATTGACCTCGATGCGACGTACGCGTCCTATTTTCCCGAACTTTCGCCGCAGGACCCCCGCGTTCGTGACATTACGATTCGCCATTTATTGAATCAAACCAGCGGTCTGAATGATCAAACAAATCCCGACATGACGAGGAATCCGCAATTCCAAACCCTGCATGAGGCGAAATGGTTATTAAACGAGGTTCAGCTCGCCCATGATCCCGGAACAACCTACAGCTACCATAATCCCAATTACGTGCTGTTGGCAAACCTCGTGGAAAGCGTCAGTGGAGAGCGCTTTTCGGATTACCTGAATCAACATGTTTTTAAACCTCTCGGAATGGACAATACCTTCAGTGTTGGCACGACGCGGCAAATCGATGGGAACGACGCGATTCCGCCGGGGCATTACTTCATTCTGGGACGTTCCGTAAGCCATTCGGAGCCGCTATGGTTCGTTGAAGGTCCAGCCGGCATCGTTTCAACCGCGGAAGATATGTCACGGTGGATGCTTGCCCAGTACCGCGGCGACCTCCTTTCCCCGGCGCTGACGAAACAATACCATTCCGCCGGAGCTATCGGCCCATATGGAATGGGATGGCTGGCAGACCAAGAGGAAGCCGGCGGCCGAACGATTTCCCACAGCGGCATTTTCTGGACGTATAAGTCGGAAGAAACGATTTATTTGGACGATCAGATGGGGATCGCGGTGATGTTTAATTCCGGTTTGAACGCTTTTGTGAATTACGCCGCGTTTATCGATGGAATCGCGGATATTATGAGGGGCGAGCAACCCGAAACCTCTTTTCTGAACGGCCGAAATATGGAAATCATCCTGATTGCGCTGATCCTCGCGACGCTTGTATGGGGCGTGTATGCCTATGTTCGCATCCGTCGGAAGAAGAAGCGCCTAACAATCGGCAAGTTGATTTCGATAACGATAGGAAGGCTGATCCCGATCCTGATTCTCTTGTCCCTGTCTCCATTGTTGACGTTTATCGGCGGAGGGCGCGTGCTGCCCTGGTTCGGCATTTGGACTACTCTACCAACTCTAATTTTATGGCTTGCTGTATGGTCGCTAGCCAATGTACTGCACTTGGTTTGCTATTATAACCTCTATGTTCAGTATACAAAAAAAGCTCGTTTGGAGGCCGGCTACCGATAATGCTAGGAGGTTCTGTTTACGACTGAGAACGATCCCTCCATAATAACAGGCAGTCTACGACTTTATTTTCCAAGTCTACAGACTGCCTTTCGTTATTACAGGGGTTTAGTCCGAGTCCGGTCAAACCCTTTATTTTTCTCGTACGCTTGCGGATGACGTTACGTAACCCTCTATACTGGTGTTGACCAGTCAGAAATCAAATCAAGCGGAAGGAGGATGGAAGATGGAATTGAGCGAACCGACTTATTTTACGACAGGACAGCTGGCCAAGCGGACGGGGCTCACGCTGCGAACGTTACGATATTACGACCAGATCGGACTCCTGACGCCGGGCAAGGACCAGATCGGGGCGGCGCGGCGATACGATGTGGATGACCTCAGACGGCTGCAGCAAATTCAGACGCTCAAGTATGTGGGGCTGTCGCTGGAGGAGATCGGACAGCTTCTCGCGGCGGAGATGGATGCGGGACGTGGGATTCGGGATTCGCTTCTGGCGCAGCTGGACGTGCTGCGGCAGAAGATGGCGCATGCCGAGAACGTCGTCAAGGCGATCCGGCAGGCGCTGGCGGATGACGAGCGGCTTGGCGAGAGGAGTTGGAGTCATCTGGCGGATATTATCCGGGCCGTGCAGGCGGAGCAGAAGTGGGGAGAGCAGTATCGGAATGCCTCGCGGCTGCAATCCCGCATTCACCTGTACGATCGATTCTCGACCAATCGGCACGGTTGGCATAGGTGGGTATTCGACCAACTGGGAACGGAGCGGGATGTCCATGTGCTCGAGGTCGGCTGCGGGGATGGCGCCTTGTGGCTGCGCAATGCCGACCGCATCCCAGAGAGCTGGCGTATCACCTTAACGGATATTTCCCAGGGAATGTTGGAGGAGGCGCGGGACCGGCTTCAAGGGCTGCCCCAGTTCAAGTTCCTGTTGGTCGATGCGCAGGATATTCCGTTCCATGACGGACAATTCGATAAAGCGATTGCGAACAATATGCTCTACCATGTGCGGAACATCCCGCAAGCGATCAACGAAATCCATCGCGTCCTCAAGAAAGGCGGTCAATGCTACGCGACGACGATGAGCTTGCGGCACCTGCAGGAGGTGGAGCGGCTGGGGACGGATTTTGACCCGGCCATGAAGGTGCTGGATCGCGTGATCGAACGATTCCACTTGGACAATGCGGCCGAGCAGTTCGCGCCTCTCTTCCATGAGGTTCAACCGCTCATGTACGAGGATCGTCTAGTCATCACCGAAGCGGAGCCGCTGATCGACTACATGACCTCAACGCCCATGAATGCGAGGTCGCGACTGCAAGGAGCGGCGCTGGAACGGTTTCGCGACTATGTCGGACATCGGCTGGAGAATGAAGGCCCGCTCAAGGTTACGAAGGAAAACGGCATGTACATAGGGAGGAAATAACACAATGGAAAACCCTCGAATTCGAAAGATTACCGAGGAAGTGCTATCGGACAATTGGTATGTGCTGAAGAAGGTTACGTTCGAGTACCGCAAAGAGAACGGGGCGTGGGAGGAGCAGGCGCGCGAAGTGTACGATCGCGGCAACGGCGCGACCATCCTTCTCTATAATCGGGACAAACGGACGGTCGTGCTGACTCGTCAGTTCCGGATGCCGACCTATAAGAATCAGAACCCGTCCGGGATGCTGATCGAAACGTGCGCAGGGTTGCTGGATCAAGAAACGCCGGAAGCCAGCATCGTTCGCGAGACGGAAGAAGAGACGGGCTATAAGCTCGCGGCGGTGCAAAAAGTCGGAGAGGCGTACATGTCTCCGGGGTCGGTCACGGAGATCGTCCATTTCTATGTCGGCGAGTACGACGAAACGATGGCATCGGGAAAGGGCGGGGGACTCGACGAGGAGCAGGAAAACATCGAGGTGCTGGAACTGCCGTTCGACCAGGCCATGGCGATGATCCGGACCGGCGAAATTCGGGACGGGAAGACCATTCTGCTGCTGCAATACGCCAAGCTGAAAGGACTGCTTGAACGGGAGGCGGCGCATGAAGCGCCACGCCAGCCGCTGCATATTCTCGTCGCGGGCCCTTACCGATCGGGAACCGGCGACGATCCGGAGAAGATCGAGCAGAACGTCCGGTACATGAACCACATCGCCCTGCAGCTCTATGAAGCCGGGCACATGCCGGTGTTGGGGGAATGGTATGCGCTGCCGCTGATCGCGACCGCGGGGTCGACCGGAATCGGAGACGAGCCGTTCAACCGGATTTTCCATCCGTCGTCCGAAAGGCTGTTGCGCCATTGCGATGCCGTCGTGAGAGTTGGCGGTCCGTCGGCAGGAGCGGATGAGATGGTGAACGCGGCCAAGGCGATGGGGAAGCTGATCTTCGAGAAGCTGGAGGACGTTCCGAAGCTGAATGCCTGACTTCGTTCGAAGACGGATTCTGAAGCGCGCGACCAAAAGATCGACAAAAAAGCCCGAAGCAAACGCTTCAGGCTTTTTTGTCGCGGAGGTTTGAGGTGCCACTCCCCGCTTATTGCAGGGCCTGCCTCATGCTCCTTTACTGCGCCGTATATCCGCCGTCCACGATCAAGCTGTTGCCCGTCATGTACGACGAATCGTCGCTCGCGAGGAAGAGGACGGCTTTGGCCATTTCGTCCGCTTGGCCCAGACGCTTCATCGGCGTGACCGCCGCCAGCGCCTGCTTGCTCTCCTCCGGAATGATCGGCGTATCGATGAAGCCCGGGCAGAGCGCGTTCACGCGAATGTTCTGCTCGGCATATTCGAGCGCGAGCGACCGGGTCAGGTTCACGACGCCGCCTTTGGCCGCGTTGTAGGCGGCCGATCCCGGCGAACCTACCCAGCCGTACATGGATGCCGTGTTGACGATCGTGCCGCCGCCCGCCTTGAGCATTTCGCGGATCGATTCGCGCGCCACCAGGAACACGCCGTCGAGGTCGACGTTGACCGTGTTGCGCCATTCGGCGTAATCGAGCTCATGCGAAGGATGGACGCGGCCGATGCCGGCATTGTTGAAGACGACGTCGACTTTGCCGAACGCTTCGATCGTCTGCTCGAAGATCGCCGCGACCTCGTCTTCGCTCGTGATGTTCGCCGGGATGAAAAGCGCGTCGGCGCCTTGCGCCTTCAGCTCCTGTTCGAATGCTTGGCCTTTCGCTTCGTTCAAGTCGACCAGGACGACCTTCGCGCCTTCCGCGACGAACAGCCGTGCCGTCGCCGCTCCGATCCCCGATGCTCCGCCCGTAATAACCGCCACTTTACCTTGTAGTTTGCCCATCGTTGTTTCCTCCAGTACAATATTTTGAATAGCGCCGATTCGCGCGTTTACGGCGCTATATGTCGTTTACAGGTCTAATTGTACGCCTGCCCAATTCGCGATCCAATCAGCAAGATTAGCGCGAATGTTCACCTCGTAGACACTTGAAGCGAAAATGTCGGTTTCGGGAGAGATTGTGAAATGAATGATGAACATCTTGTGACCACGCAGCGGCGGAGCCGGACGAAGGAGCATCTGAAGTCTGCCCTGATCCGGCTCATTAAGGACAAGGGCTATCATGCCGTGTCCGTCCGGGACATCGTTGACCAGGCGGCGTACAACCGCAGCACCTTCTACGCCCACTACCAGGACAAAATCGAGCTCGCCGAAGAGCTGCTAACCTCGATGTTGAAGGGGTTGGAGGAAGCGGTCGGCACGCCTTACCGGCACGGACAGAAGGTATTTACGGCCAAGCTGAACTTGCCGTCCTTCGCGATCGTGACTTATATTTACGAACACCGGGATTTCTTCGAGCTGATCCAATACGACGACACGCTGCCGGGGCTGCACGTCGGTTTTCCGGAGACGATCCTGACGATCTATAAGGAGCAATTCGTGTTCGAGACGATCAACAACATCCCGGTCAACATGGATTATTTCAAGCATTACACCGCCTATGGCTTCTACGGGCTCGTCCGCAACTGGATCGCGAGCGGCTTCCGGGAATCGCAGGAGACGTTCATCCAGGAAGTGATCGACCTGACGAAGACGCACATGCATGCGTTCCGGTATGTGGGGAAGTGACGCGATTTTTACATATTGTGAAGAGGAGCTTTCCGGATTATGTCGAATAGGTAAAGACAACGCTCGTCCGCACCAATAATTAACAGTTTGAATTCCTCACCGATTCGCCTCGAATGTTAGGCTTTCCTTGTGCCTTGAATGGATCAACTTCGGAATGGGACGTGATGCGCGGTGCTTCCACGGATTCATGTAAGGTTGTTCGGCAATAGCAGGCATGCGCTTCAGACGCTGATCGTCTCCAATCTATTCATCCTCCTCATCCCCATGGCCATGGGGCTGTTTCTCTATGCCAAAGTCGAGCAAAGCCTCGAGAAGAGCACGAACCGCTCCAACGCGGCGATGCTGGAGCAGCTCCGGCTGCTGCTGGACAACAAATTGTCCGAAGTGGACATTCTCACCCGCCAAGTCGTGTTCGACCCGAAGCTGGATTACATGCTGAAAATCCCCGCGCATGCCGGCAGCGCCGACCACTACCAATTCGTCGAATTCATGCGGGACAAAATGGCCCGTTACCGCAGCATGACCAGCAGCTTCATCTTCGATTACTTCGTCTATTTCTCCCGCAGCGATACGGTGGTCAAAGCCGACCTCCTGACCGATTCGCGCACCTTCTACGCCACCAACTACACCTTTACCGGTCAATCGTACGAGCAATGGAAGAGGGGCCTGCTGACCGGCGCGCACGAGACGTCCTATTTGCCGGTAACGTCGCTCTCCCGCGGGCTTAACCCGCTCGCGAGCCTCGAGGATATTCCGGAGGACGTCATCGTCTATGTCCAGACGCTCCCCGCCAGCTCGCCGTCCGAACAGCTGGGCAACTTCGTCGTGCTCATCGACGTCGGCGAGATCAAGCGGATGTTCGCCCAGCTCGAATCGGCCAGCCACAGCGACATCTACATTCTGGACGACGACGGACGGACGATCATGAGCACCAGCTCGGCGCGCTTCCCCTCCGATCTGCTCGGGCGCGTGGACATGGTCGACGATCCGTTCCGCTACAAGCTCGAAGGCGTCGATCAGATGGTATCGGCCGTCGGCTCGCAGCGGACGGGCTTCCGCTATGTCTCGATTACGCCGATCGACGTGTTCATGCAGCAGGTCAATCAGATTGAGCGTTGGTCGCTCGGGTTGTTCGCGCTGTGCCTGTTCGCCGGCTTGCTCGCCGTCTTCTCCGCGGTATACCGCAGCTACAAGCCCCTCCATACGACGGTGAACGCGATCATGCGCGGCAAATCGATGAACGGCCGTCCGGCGCGCGACGAGTACGAATTCATTCGGCAGACGATCGAAGGGTCGATGCACGAAGAGAAGCACTTGCGCAGCACGCTGACGAAGCAGACGCCGTTCATCCGGGCGAACTATCTCTCCCGGCTGCTTCATGGCTATATGGACGTGGACGTGCCCGCGGACAACGAAGAGTCGCTGCGAATGATGGGACTACACTTTATCGGCGACCGATTCGCGGTGCTGCTGGTCAAAATCGAGGACGTGCATCTGTTCGCCGAGGAGGACGAGCAGCAGTGGGCGCGGGCGCGCTTCGTCGTCGCCAATATCGGCGTCGACCTGATCGTCCCGCCGCATCGCGGTTTTCCCGTGGAGCTGGACCGGGACCGGCTGGCGATTCTCGTCAATTTGGATCCGGGCGGGGAGGACGGGGAGCGCGTCATTCGGGAGCTGGTGCAATCGCTCTACGCGATCCTCTCGCAAAGGTTCAAGATCGGCATCACCATCGCGGCCGGCGGCGTCCACCAAGGGCCCAAGGCGATTCGCGATTCGTTCCCCGAAGCGTTGGCGGCGCTCGAGTACCGGCTCATTCTGGGCAAGAACGCGATCATTCATTTTCCGGATCTGGCCGGCACCAAGCAGCAGGTTCACTATCCGCTCGAGACGGAAATCCAGCTGACGAACTTCGCGCGAAGCGGGGATGCCGACAACGTCGGGAAGCTGCTGGACAGCATCTACGCCATGAACTTCGACTCCGGCCATCTGACCCCGGAGCTGGGCAAATGCTTGTTCTTCAACGTCATCAGCACGTTCCTGAAAATCATGAACTCGGCCAACATGAATCAATTGGAGGGGCTCGGCGAGGACTTCGACCCGATCAAAGCGGTGTTCAGCCATACGACGGCCGAGGGGATGCAGCGGAAGACGAAGGAGTTGTACGACACGCTCGCCCGGTCCTTCCAAGCCGAGCGGTCCGATCATCGCACCGTGCTGCATGCGGAGATGCTCGCCTTCGTCGACGGCGCGCTCGACGATCCGAATTTGGGACTGGCCATGGTCGCCGATCATTTCCGCATGACCCCGCCGTACATCTCCACGTTCTTCAAGAAGAATCAGGGCCAGAATCTGCTCGACTACATCACGCACAACCGCATCGCGGCGGCGAAGCGGCTCATGGACAAGCGCGACTTGACGATCGCGCAGATCGCGCACCGGGTCGGCTACAACAACGACGTCGTGTTCATCCGCGCCTTCAAGAAGCTCGAAGGCATCACGCCCGGCAAGTACCGGGAGACGATCGCGCCGGATGCGATCAGCCTCGGCGAATAAGGGGCGAACCAAGGCAGTCTCGGGCGAGGCTGCCTTTTCTTTGTTTAGGACATTTCGAAGAACTGTGCCTTGAGGCTAAAGTAAAGCGTGTCCGCGCAAGCGGACGAAAGCGAAGGTAAGCACGAAGTCTCATTAAGCGCACGACCCCCAAAGGATACCACCCCAAGGTTTAACCAACTGAAGCTTTGTCCGTCAGGACAAAAGCGTGCCCCGCTGAAGCCCAATCGCCGACCGCGAACAAGTGCGCCAGCACGAAAAAGGGAGTCCAGAGGGCAAAGCCCTATGGTTCCCCTCGGCGGAGGGGGAAGGGGGAGGGAGAGAGGAGGGTTCACGAAGGGCGAAGCCCTTTATCTTCGCGTCAACTGATGATTTTTAAGCCGCAACCGACTTATTTTAAGCCGGCTGCCGGTTCTTACGAAAATACAACGCACATGAAAAGGAGAGCATGGTCAGCCGGCCGCTTGCGCCCCTACACTTGGAATCGGGAGCCGGTCGGCACGGCCAGGCTTGCCCGAAGAACAATAGAGAACGTCCACTAATTCAGGGGAGTGATCGCACGGATGAACAACGCCATGAAGCGGTCGGGATGTATGTTGGCGGCATCGGCGCTCGTTGTATCGCTTGCGGCATGCAGCGGGAACGACGCGAACAGCGGGAACAACGAGGAGCCTGCGAACGCGGCGCAGCCGGGCGGCGCCGAGTCGGAGCCGCCCAAGCTCAGCCAGCTGACGTATTGGGTAGGGAATCATGCCGCGGCCGCCGCGTCGATGAAGACGTATGCGGAGATGGGCATGTATAGGGAGCGGGAGAAGGCCAGCGGGGTCAAAGTCGATTTCCAGCATCCGCCGCTCGACGCCGCGCAGGCGAAGGAGCAGTTCAATCTGATGATCGTCGGAAGCGACTTGCCGGACGTCATCGAATACAATTGGAACGACTACTTGGGCGGTCCGGAGAAGGCGATTCAGGATAACAAAATCATCAAGCTCAACGACCTGATCGACCAGTATGCGCCGAACTTGAAGAAGCTGCTGGACGAACATCCGGACTGGAAGAAGCAGATTACGACCGATAACGGCAGCATCTACGCATTCCCGTTCCTGCGCGGCGACGATAAGGTGCGGGTGTTCTTCGGGCCGGCGATCCGCCAAGATTGGCTCGACAAGCTGGGCCTTGCGAAGCCGGAGACGATCGACGACTGGTACGGCGTATTGAAGGCGTTCAAGGAGAAGGATCCCAACGGCAACGGCCAGGCGGACGAAATCCCGCTCTACCTCGACAAGGACCACTTCAACACCGATGCGCCTTTCCTCGGCGCATGGGGCGTGAACAACGGCTTCTATCAAGATAACGGCACGGTGAAATTCGGCCCGATTCAGCCCCAGTTCAAGGCCTTCCTAGAGACGATGAACAAGTGGTACGAGGAAGGGCTGCTGGACCAGGACTTCGCGGCGCCCAACGGCAAGCTGCTCGACAATAAGATGACGACGAACCTCTTGGGCGCGACGGCGACCTATAATGGCGGCGGCATCGGCAAATACGCCGGCTTAATGAAGGACAAAGACCCGAGCTTCAAGCTCGTCGCCGCTCCTTATCCCGTGCTGAAGGCGGGCGACCAAGCGATCTGGGGGCAGAAGGATTTCGCCTTCAACGGCATCGGCGCGGCAATCACGACGAGCGACGACAACCCGATCGAGACGGTGAAGTGGCTGGATTACGCGTACGGCGCGGAAGGCGAGCTGCTGTTCAACTACGGCATCGAGGGCGAGAGCTATACGTTGCAAGACGGTAAGGCCGTCCTGAAGCCGGAGCTGTTGACCCCGCCGAACGGAACGAGCAGCCAGCAGGCGATCGCCAAGTATACCCGGGCGACGTGGAGCGCGCCGTTCGTGCTCAGCGACAACTTCCAGCTGCAATATCTCGCCCTGCCGCAGCAGAAGGAAGCGCTGGAGATCTGGTCCAAGCCGACCGCCGAACGCAAAATGCCGCTGGTGACGCCGACGCAGGACGAGAGCAGCAAGTTCGCTTCGATCATGACGGATATCAACACGTACAAGGACGAGATGCTGCTGAAGTTCATTATGGGCGTGGAGCCGCTCGATGAATTCGACGGCTACGTCGAGAAGATCAAGAGCATGGGCATTGACGATGCCCTGAAGATCCAGCAGGCGGCGCTCGAACGGTTCGCCAAGCGCTGAGCGAAGGACGGCCTATAGTTGACAGGTTTGTGTCGGACTGACTTCAACACCCTCTGAAGCTTTGTCCGTCAGGACAAAAGCGTGCCCCGCTCAGGCCCAGTCGCCGACCGCGAACAAACGCGCCTGCACGAAAAGGGAGTCCAGAGGGCAAAGCCCTTTGGAGCCTCCTCGGCGGAGGAGGTGGGAGGAGGGAGCAACAAAAGTGGGGTCAACGGGGCGCAGTCCCGCTTAACCTGACAGCATTGCCAAAGCGGGATAAGATCGCTCATTCCACACGGAGAGGAAGGAAGGCACGATGTCGAAGCGCGCACGGAATCCCGATTTGCTGCGCACGCTGCGCGTGGACTGGCGGCGGCATTGGGGCGTTTATTTGATGGCGCTCCCCGTTATCGCGTATTATGCCATTTTTCATTACGGACCGATGTATGGGCTGCAGATCGCGTTCAAGGACTTCCAGCCGGCCCAAGGAATATGGGGGAGCCCGTGGATCGGGCTCGACCACTTCGAGAGCTTCTTCAACGGCATCTACTTCTGGCGCTTGATCAAGAACACGATCTTGATCAACGTATACGAGCTGCTGTTCGGCTTCCCGGCGGCGGTCGTGCTGGCGCTGCTGCTGAACGAGATTCGCCGCAGCGCGTTCAAGCGAATCGTGCAGACGATCTCGTACTTGCCGCACTTCATCTCGATCGTCGTGGTGGCGGGGATGATGGTCGATTTCCTCGGCCGCACGGGTCTGGTGAACCAATTGATGGGCGCCTTCGGCATCGAGCCGATCGACTTCCTGAAGGACGAGAGCTGGTTCCGGTTTCTGTATGTCTCCTCGGGAATCTGGCAGGGCGTCGGCTGGGGCTCGATTATTTACTTGGCCGCGATCGCCGGCATCGACCCGACGCTCTACGAGGCGGCGCGCATCGACGGGGCGGGCCGCTGGAAGCAGACGCTGCACGTGACGATCCCCGGCATCATGCCGACGGTCGTCATCCTGCTGATCCTGCAAATGGGCAGCATGATGACCGTGGGCAGCGAGAAGGTGCTGCTGCTCTACAACCCGCTCACCTATTCGACGGCCGACGTCATCTCGACGTACGTGTACCGCAAAGGGGTGCTGGAAGCGAGCTATGGCTTCTCGGC
This sequence comes from Paenibacillus methanolicus, assembly GCF_008124765.1. Classification (GTDB taxonomy): domain Bacteria; phylum Bacillota; class Bacilli; order Paenibacillales; family Paenibacillaceae; genus Paenibacillus_Z; species Paenibacillus_Z methanolicus. Next base: position 129,564 of record NZ_VNHS01000007.1, read on the forward strand.
GGCGGTCGGCCTGTTCAACTCCGTCATCAGCCTCCTGTTGATCGTGGCGGCCAACCAGATCAGCAAGCGGTTCAGCGAGACGAGACTGTGGTGAGGGAGGGAGAGATCCGATGAAACTTACGATGGGGGAGCGGGCATTCGGCTGGTTGAACGTCCTGCTGATGCTCGGCCTGTGCGTCGTGACGCTGTATCCGTTCCTGTACGTGCTGTTCGCCTCGTTCAGCGACGCGACGAGCTTCCTGCAGAACCGGGGGCTGCTGCTCGCGCCGGCCGGCTTCGATCTGAGCGCGTACAAGGCGGTGTTCCGCAATCCGATGATTATGCAGGGCTACCAAAATACGCTGCTGTACGTGGTCGTCGGCACGGCGATCAATCTCGTCATGACCGCCATGGGCGCGTACGTGCTATCCCGGCCGAATTTGTATTTCCGGCATGTCCTCATGTTCTTCATCGTTATCACGATGGTGTTCCACGGCGGCTTGATTCCGAGTTATCTGCTCGTGAACGAGCTCGGCATGATGAATACGATGTGGGCGCTGCTCATCCCGGGCGCCATCAACACGTACAACATGATCATTATGCGCACCTCGTTCCAGACGGTGCCGGTGTCGCTGGAAGAATCGGCGCGCATGGACGGCGCGGGAGAGTGGACGATTCTGTTCCGCATCGTCATCCCGCTGTCGATGCCGGTCATCGCGGTCATGATTTTGTGGTATGCGGTCGGCCATTGGAATTCGTATTTCAGCGCGCTCGTCTATTTGCGCGATAGCGAGAAATATCCGCTCCAGCTCGTGCTGCGCGATATCTTGATCGCCAACAGCACGGATTCGATGATGACGGGCGCGGCCAGCGACGACAAATACGCCGTTGGCGAAACGCTTAAATACGCGACGATCATCGTGTCAACGCTGCCGATCATTTGCTTGTATCCGTTCTTGCAGAAGTATTTCGTCAAGGGCGTCATGATCGGGGCGATCAAAGGATAGGAGGAAGAGGCGCGTGACAACCGTGACGTACGACAACGCGCCGAGCGGCTGGAACGAAGCGCTGCCGCTGGGCAACGGACATTTCGGCGGGATGATCCATTACGAGGACCATATTCTGACGATGGCGCTGAATCATTACGAGGTGTATTACCGCAAACTTCATCGCTACAGCCATCGATACATGGAGGGCGAGGGTCCGGATTTCAGCCTGCAGTACGGCCGGACCTTCGAGCAGCTCAAGCGTCGCGCGCTGGAGCTGTACCGCGATTCTGCCGAAGGGCCGCTCTTCCTGTATGGCGACGCCTTGAACGAGCAGAGCATGTATCGCAAGTACGGCAAGCCGTCCGGCGGCGTATCTCATTATCCGACAGGGGAGATCAAACTCTTCCCTTCCGCCGCGCTCGAGGATCCCGATCATTATGATTTGCGGCTCGATGTAGAGCAGGCGGAGGTGCGCTTGCGGATCGAGAGAGAGGGGAGGAAGCTTACGGCGAGCACGATCGTGGCCGAGGACGGCGACTACGTGCTGACGGAGATCCGCCAGACGGAGGGCTCGCTATTAAGCGCGGTCGAGCTGTCGGTTCCGGCAAGACGGTATGCGGAGATGGACGTGTCGTATCATGCGCGGGATGAATCGATCTTCTATTATACGGGGTCCTTCTACCCGGACGGGGAGGACAAGGAACGTTCCCCGCCCTTCTCCTTCCTCGTTATGACGAAGGCGATCGGCGCGACGGGAGACATCGAGTGCGCATCCGATGGCGTACGAATGCGGCTGCGCGACGCGGGAGAGCGGCTGACGCTGCTGACGACAGTCGTGACGGAAGCGCAGGCGACGGATCTATTGCAGACGGCGCTCGATCGGATGGCGGAGGCCGTCTCGCGCATCGAGGCGATGAAGGCGAACCATCGCGCGTATTGGTCGCGATTCTGGTCGCGCTCGTCCGTCGCGCTGCCCGATAAGCTGCTCCAGGATTTGTGGCACGTCAATCTGTACGCGCTCGCTTGCTGTAACGGCCGCGGCGGCTCGATGCCCGAGCAGGCATGCGGACTGAACGGTCTGTGGGATATTAAGCAGCCGACCAAATGGGGCAGCATGTGGTATTGGGACGTCAACATCCAAGCCGCCTTCTGGCCGCTCTATACGGCGAATCATCTGGAGCTGGCGGAGGCGTTCAATGAAGGGCTGCTCGCCTACGTCGGGCATGCCGAGCGGATGGCGGAGCGGTTCTACGGCGTGGAAGGCATCGCCGGGGATTACCCGCACGCGCTGTACTTCAGCATTTGGCCGTGGTGCGCGCAGTTTCTGTGGGATTATTACCGGTACGGCATGAATGAAGCGTTCCTGCGGGACAAGGCATATCCGGTGCTGCGGGGGATCGCGCGGTTCTTCGAAGGCGTGCTGGAATACGACGCCGACAGCGGGCGGTACGGCATCTTCCCGGATATATCGCCGGAGCAGGGTCCGCTGACGCGCAATTCCACCTGCACGCTGGCGGCGGTCAAGTACGCGCTTCGCATCGCCGCCGAGGCCAGCGAGCTGCTGGGCGAGACATACGAAGAGCGTGACAGATGGAAGGCGCTGGCCGAGCGGTTAGCCCCTTATCCATCGGCAGTGTCCGCGCGGTACGGCGAGGTTATGCTCGATTCGGAATGGGCGCCGGCCGACTTGCCGCTGCGGCATCCGTCCCTGCTTATGCCGATTTATCCGATCGGGGAGATCGACCGGCGCAGCGGGCCGGAGCTTCGGCAGCGGGCGGCCAATACGCTGCGTTATGCGTCGGCGCGGATGGAATACGGCATGTTCCAATTCGGCTGGCTGTCCTGCGCCGCCTCACGGCTGGGCGACGGGGATGCCGCGCTCCGGCTGCTGTACGAGCAAGGGATCGACTTGTCGCTGCGGTGCAACGGCTTGTTCGCGGAGGAGACGGAGCGATGGATGAACTATTGCAACATCACGAACGAACCGCTCTACCACCCGCACATGATGGAAGCTTCGGGCGAGATCGTCGCCGCCGTGAACGAGATGCTGCTGCAAAGCTACGACGGGGTGATTGACGTGTTCCCGGCTGTTCCTCAAGGCGCAACCGCACAGCTTGGAGATCCGGCCGCGTACGATCATCAGACGGAGGAGCGGATGCGGGCTTATCCCGCTTGGGACGAGTGCGCGTTCCGGGGACTGCTCGCTGTAGGAGGGTTCGAAGTGAGCGCGAGCCGAAGCGGCGGACGGACGGATTGGGTGAGTATTCGGAGCTTGGCCGGCGGCGAAGCGGTCATGCGCAGCCCGTTCGGCGAAGGAGAGGATATCGTCATCATGGCGTTGACGGCAACATCGCGGGAGCGGGTAGCGCCGGTGTACCGCGACGGCTGCCTGCGATTCAACACGGCGCGGGACGCCAATTATGTCGTGTATGTCGGAAGCCGGGCAGAGGGGTTGCGATCGGCATGGTCGACTAGGGCTCGGGAGGGACGCGCGGCCCTCGCCGCCGGCGGAGCACCCCGCGTCCATGAGGCGCATACCGGACGGCGCGTATTTCTGGGTAAGGACCGGGACACGCGGCATGATCAGCTGCTCGATCACTTCACGTTCGACTATTACGCCGGGAACAGCCGAGTATCGAAGCTGGCGTCTTATCGGTTGGATTTCGGGGTGAAGCCGGAGCTGTTGGCCAAGGATTACCGCCAGGCGCTGCCTCGCCAGGTTCATGTAGAGGGCGTGCTGGGCCAGGCTTTTCGCAAAGTAACCGCCGACAGCCTGTTCACGCCGCAAACCGGGATCGGTTGGGCGCGGACGGAGTCGGTCGAAGCCGTCGACCGCGAGGGGCCGGACCTGCTGCGGCGGGATTTCGTCGGCGGCACGGACGAAGCAGTCTTCCTCGTCGAACTGCCACGGGGCAGGTATGACCTGCTGATCGTCTCCGGCGACGCCGCGGCGTTATCATACACCGAACTGAATATTCAAGGAGGTCCGCGCTGGACGACGGAACGCGCGCTCCGAGCGGGCGAATATGCAGCGGAGATCATCCCGATTACGCAGCGGAAGGACGGCTGCGCCGAGCTGCGGTTCCGTTCGCGTTCAGGGCTCCCGTGGCGGGTGAACCTGCTGGTGATTAATCGCAATTATACGTATTTGTAATCCACTCCACCAAATTAGAGGAGGACATTGACATGCGTATGGCTACAATCGCGACCAAGGCTGCTTGCCTGGCGCTGCCCGCGCTCTTGTTGACGCAAGGGCTGGGAGGACTGACGCAAGTTCAAGCCGCGACGGAGAAGTTCCCGACCTATGGGCAATCGGCCGTCCCGAGCTTGACCGCCGGCCGCGCGGATATCGCCGGCTCGGCGTTCGTCGACAAGGACGGCAAGTTCTACTGGATGTATTCGCAAGCCGACTACGAACAGGCCGACAACGGCGGCTCCTGGAACAAGCTGAACACCAACTCGGACCTGGGCGCGCTGAATACGAACTGGGGGACGACGAAGGTCTATAATTCGTACTGGAACCGGCCGGGCACGTTCAATTACAAGATCGACGAAGTATACGGCATCCCGACTCCGTACCAAGACGATCACAACGACGGCATCGGCGTCTGGGTGGACCCGGATACCGGCATCTGGTACGCGCTGACCAACGACGAGTATCAATTCCTCCCCTTCGCGACCAACAATCCGACGACCAACGCGAGAATCGCTTCCGGGATCCATAACAACCGTCTGTTATCCTCCTACTCCACGGACAAAGGCACCACCTGGCAGTTAATCGGTCAGGTGGCGACCTCGCCGTGGAATGATGCGAACGAAGCCGCGACGTCCGCCAATTTCCCCGGATCGACCTGGTCGTACGGCGTGGCGGGCGCCCGATTCTTCGTGGACAACGTGAACGGGTATTTCTATGCGCTGTACAACAACCACATCAACTGGAAGCCGGGATACAGCAACATCCTGACCTACTTCAGCCTCGCCCGGTCTCCGATCAGCGCCAAGATGGCGGAGGGTTCGTGGGACGTGTGGTACAACGGGACGTGGACCAGATCCGCGCTGAAGGGTTATGCCGGATGGATCGGCAGTCCGATGGGGGCCGGAAGCGACCATAATCTGACGGTCAATTATACTCCCGCGACGGACAGTCTCACGTTGACCGGCACGGGCATGGACGGGTCGGCGCTGAACATCGGCTACACGAAGATTCCGAGCAGCGGCGAGTTCACGTTCAAGGATGCCAGCGGCAGCGCGTATACGGCGAATACAGTGGCCAGGACGATTACCAATTCCGGCGGCGCAACCGTTCCTTCCGTCTCGTATTCCGATCCGGCGCTCGACGCGACGATGACGGTCTATATCGAGAACGGCCAAGTGTGGATCAAGCAGGAGAACAATTCGACCGGCTATCAGACGACCGTGAGTCCAACTGCCAGCGGCAACGTGGTGTTCAAGAACACGGCCACCCAAAGGTTGTTCGTGCCGGTGAATACGCAATACCAGAATGCCTTCTCGTATAACGCGTACAGCGGCAAGTATCGTTCCGTCGGCTATGACGGCTACGTCTACGAGACGGACGACCTTGGCGCGCCCGACACGTTCAAGGTCGTCGGCAAGCTTCCGGCCAAGGTCGGCAGCTACTTGTCGCAGATCGATACGGGCAGTTTGACCAATCAGCAGGTCAGCGGGTATTCGTTCCGTACCATCTCCGATCTGTCCGGCAAACAAATCAACTATACGACCGCCGATCCGGCCGCCGGGCAGACGTACTACTCGGCGTATAACCCGCCCAAGGACAAGAACGGCGCAGCCCTTTCGCCAACCTCCAGCTATACGATCGCGATCGGCGGCACCGCGCTCAAGGACGGGGCGGCGGACCGGTGGCAGTTCATCCCGGTACCCGATGAATTCGATCCGAGCAAGAACAGCGGCTTCTACCGCTTGCAGAACGTGACCACCGGCGCTTACTTGAAGACGGCCGGAGCCACGGCGGAGGCCAAGCGGGCGGTCGGCGCGGCCGTCACCGTCGGCGCGGCCGATGCGGGCGCCGATCCGAGCGGCAACGCCGGGAACGGCGCGGCGGTCGGCAGCGACCAGTGGTACCTGCTCCCCGTCGGCAACGCGACGCCTGCCTATATCACGTCCGCCTCTTCATCGGCGACGATCGCGGCGGCGACGAACACGTCGCTGAGCGGCGTTACCAAGTATCGGCTGGTGAACCGAACGAGCGCGCTGGCCGTCGAATTCGCCTCCGGCAGCGCATCCATCCAAGGCATCGAGTTCGGCGCGAACAATCCGCAAGTGCTGACGATTACGCCGGCGACCGGAACGCCGGGCGTACCTGCCGCGCCGACCGGCTTGACCGCTACGGCGACGGGCGTATCGGCCATCCAGGTCAGCTGGAGCGGGTCCGCGGGCGCTACCGGTTATGACCTGATGGTGGACGGGACGATCGTCGCGAATGCGACCAGTCCTTATAGCCATGCCAACCTTGCGCCAAGCTCGACCCATACCTATCAGGTCCGGGCGAAGAACGGCACGGGAGCGGGCGACTGGAGCTTGCCTGCGAGCGCTACGACATTATCGGGCATCGTCTCGCAGGGCAAGACGACGACGGCCAGCTCGGAGCAAGCCGGGAACGCGATCGGCTACGCCGCCGACGGCAATTCGTCCGCGACAAGGTGGGCAGCCGCAACCAATGCGTATCCGCAGTGGTGGAAGGTCGACCTGGGCGGCAGCATGGATATTACGAAGCTGGAGAGCTATTGGTATAACAGCGCGACCTATCCGCGGTCTTACCAATACAAGATCGAAGGCAGCCTCGACGATGTAACGTATACGACGATCGTCGACCGTACGGGGAATACGACGCAAGGTTTGACGACGGATACGTTCAATGCCACGTACCGGTATGTCCGCGTCACCGTCACCGGCTCCAGCTACAGCGGCGGCAGCGCCTCCAGCTATGAATTCAAAGTCTATGGCGAGCCTAGTCAGGCCGGCCAGCTCATCTCCCAAGGCAAGACCGCCACGGCCAGCTCGGAGCAGACCGGGAACGCGATCGGCAGCGCCAATGACGGGAATGCGACCTCGACCCGATGGGCGGCCGTCTCGAACGTTTATCCGCAGTGGTGGAAGGTCGATCTGGGCAGCAGCCGGAACGTCTCGAAGCTGGAGAGTTATTGGTACAACAGCGCGACGTACCCGCGTTCTTACCAGTACAGGATCGAAGGCAGCAATGATGACGCGACTTACACCACGATCGCGGATCGAACGGGAAATACGACGCAGGGGCTGACCACGGATACGCTTAGCGGCACCTACCGCTACATCCGGGTGACGGTCACCGGGTCCAGTTACAGCGGCGGCAGCGCCTCTAGTTATGAGTTTAAGGTGTATGGCTAGTTAGGGATAAGTCTCGGCAAGCGACGAAGCCTATCGCTGATCGCGCCGAATAACCCACTCCTCTCCAGGATGTGGGTTATTTCGCGTCTCGCTATGCTAGCCGCGCCGTCTCCCGTCTACGCATTCCGGCTCACGCGAAACCCCTGATCCGGGCCGTAGCCGCTGGCCTCGAACTTGCCGCGGTACGCGAGCTCGCTGCTCTTGACGTCGCCCATCCAGCCGCCGCCTTTCAGCACGCGCCAGGAGCCGCCGTTGGTAGGCGCGCCCGACTCGGCATACCAATTCCAGCACCATTCCCGCACATTGCCGGACATATCGTACAGCCCCAGTTCGTTCGGCTTCTTGCCGCCGATTGCGTGCGTGCGGCTATGGTTGCTCTCGATGATCGGCCAGTTCCAGTCGCCGGATAAGTACTGATCGCCGGCATTGCGCCAATACCAAGCGACTTCGTCGGCGTTGTTGCCTCCGCTGTATGTATAGCTCTTGCTGAGCTGCCCGCCGCCGGCGGCGTATTCCCATTCGGCTTCGGTCGGCAGCCGGTAGCCATTCGCATCCGCGTTGATCGTGACGGTCCATTTCAGCGGATCGTATTCGCTCTTGTTATTCGGATCTGCTTTCGTCTTGTCGATCTGGTAATAAGGGGCGAGGCCCTCTTGCAGGCTCCGCTTATTGCAATACTCCACGACGTCGTACCAGCTGACCATCTCGACCGGCAAGTCGACGCCTTTGAAAGTGGAGGGATTGCCGCCCATGATGTCCGCCCACTCTTGCTGCGTGACCTCGTATTGGCCGATATAAAAGCTCTCTATCGCCGCGCCGTTCCCGTAGAAGCTGGACTTCGCATGCTGGAAGGCGCCGCCTTCGACAAGGACCATGTTATCCGCCTTGACTAAGGTTCTTGACGTCTGTTCCGTGTGCGTCTGTTCGGTCTGCGTCGGGGCGACAGGCGTCTGCGCGGCTTTGCTGGACGCGCAAGCGCTGGCAACGATCGTCGTCGCGGTTAACAGCAGCATAATTCGCCATCTCATGATGAGACCTCCTTTCTTGCGGATGGGAAAAGGTATAGGCCATGACGGCCTATACCTGAAGACGCGCTCGAATTCCCTCTTCCGGAGACGGACCTGCCGTCGCCCGTGCGGTTACCCAGCGTGCGGCCGGGCGATTACCATACCGTGACGTTCGAGCTGCCGCTGCTTTGATAGCCTTCCGTCGCGAGCACCTGGTACGACCAGCTACTGCCCAGGTTCATGCCTTTGCTCTTCCAGGCGTTCACATGGTTGCCGAACGTAATGGCCACGTTGCTGCCGGTCGGCCGCTTCGACTGGCGAACGCTCCAGAACTGGGTGAACGTCTGCGTGCCGTCGATGGAAGGCGCGTTGTAGCGCGTCGTCGTGTAGATGTCGTACGTGCCGCCGTCGCTCGTGACGGTGCCTTTATGCGTGCCGGTCGGTCTGTACGTGCCCCAGCTGTCGACGACGTAATATTCGATGAGCGAATTGCGCGTCCATCCGTAGAGCGTCAAATAGCCGTTGCCGCTTGGCGCCCACACGCCGGCGTTGTAATTGACCACGCGGTTCGGCGAGCCGGTCGTCCAGCCTTTGCCGACGACGAAGTTGCCGGTATTCGACCAGTTGACGCTATAGTTGCCGCCGGAGCCGTTGACCGCGTTCACCGTGCCGCCGCCGTCCGTCCAATTCTGCCAGTAGTCCGTCGCCGCGCTCGCGGAAGCCGCGAACGCGCTGAACCCGATGGAAGCCGCCATAATGCCCGTCAACATTTTTTTGTTCATCTTCATCATTAATAACCTCCTAATAAGTTGGGTTGGAACGACATGCCTGCTTTCGATTCGTCTGTCGATTCGCGCTGCCGTACATGATGTTGGATCAGCCGCCTTGAGCTGCCATGACCACCTCCTCGCTAGGAAAATGATAAAAGAAAGCGTATTCATTTGAACTTGAGAAATTAAAGATTTCCCTATACATTTTAAAGTTGTTCCAAGCTGGAGGCGGCGGGAGCGGAGGACAACGCGATCGCTTAGAACGGCTTGGCCGATTCGAAGATCATGACGGGACATGCCTTAGGAAAATTTAGTTAGTTTTGTTTAGTTCCTTTCTTACTTCGTTCTGCTATAGTTAGTGAAGATTTAGACAGGGGCGTTCGGATGAGAGAGAGAAGGATCCCCATGAGGTCTGACGCGGATTCAACAATATGTAGAGTATAGGAGAGCAATCATGACTGGAACCAAAAAGATGGACCGTTTGCGGCTAGTACTGCTGCTCGGCGCATTCTCGGCGCTCGGCCCGCTGACGATCGACATGTATTTGCCGTCGTTCCCGGAAATTACGGCCGATTTCGGCACGCAGGCTTCGCTCGTGCAGCTCAGTTTGACGGCCTGTCTGATCGGGCTCGGACTGGGGCAAATCATTATGGGGCCGCTGAGCGACGTGCACGGCAGACGCAAGCCCGTCATCCTGTCGCTCGTGCTCTACCTGGTCGCGTCTTTCGTCTGCGCGATCTCGCCGAACATTTATTTCTTTATCGCGGCGCGCTTCGTGCAAGGGTTCGCGGCTTCGGCGGGGATCGTCATCTCGAGAGCCGTCGTGCGCGACGTGTACAGCGGGACGGAATTAACGAAGTTCTTCTCCATGCTGATGTTGGTCAACAATCTGTTCCCGATGATCGCGCCGATGGCCGGCAGCGGCGTCATTTCTTTTACAACGTGGGTCGGCGTGTTTATTGTCCTGGGCATCGTCGGGCTGTTGCTCGTCATCTTGGCGACGACGGGCTTGAAGGAGACGCTGCCGGTCGAGAAGCGGGTATCCGGCAACTTCGGCGAGCTTGCCACCGGCATTCGGGCGCTGATCAAGGACCGGCATTTCATCGGCTGCGCGCTGGCGCAGGGGATCATGATCGGGGGCGTATTCGCGTACGTATCGGGTACCCCGTTCGTGTATCAGAATATATACGGCGCATCGCCGCAGCTCTTCGCGCTGCTGTTCGCCTCTAACGGCATCAGCTTGATTATCGGCTCGCAGGTGGTCGGGCGGTTCAGCCGCGTATTCTCGGAGCGGAATTTCGTTATTCTCGGTTTGTTCTTGTCCTGCGCGGCCAGCTTGACGGCACTGCTCGTCATTTTGCTGCAGGGACCTTTGTTCGCGCTCGTCATTCCGCTGTTCTTCTTCGTCGCCTCGATCGGGATGACGGCTACCGCTTCCTTCGTGCTGGCGATGGGCTCGCAGAGCGAACGGGCGGGAAGCGCCGCCGCGCTGCTCGGCTTGCTGCCCTTCGTCATCGGATCCATCACGTCGCCGCTCGTCGGCGTCGCGGGCGAGTACTCCGCCGTGCCGATGGGCGTCATCATCGTGTGCACGAGCGTGCTCGCGCTGGTCGCGTTCTTCGGTTTGGCCGGGAAGGCGACGGCGACGGCCGCGAAGGAGCAAGCGGTGGCGTAGGCGTTTTATGAATACGGCAATCTGCCGATCTGTATAAGGGATCGACCTCGTTTTGGGGTCGGTCTCTTTTTTGCGTTGTCGAAGTGCTAGAGGTAGTTGTTGAATTTTCCCTGAAGTGAACGACTGCCCCTTCCCGGGGTTGGCCCAACCGGGGTCTACGTCGGCGGCATATGATAGTGACAGAGATAGGGAGAGTCACAAATTCATAGCCCAATGGAGATGACAGCATGCCGAATCAATCAGAAGGAGCCGGTGCATCGGGCATCCGGATCGACGTTCTTATTCCCGCGATAAGCAAAGACCTCAGGACCTTGCCGCACGTCGTGGAGGCGGTCCGCCGCCACTCGCGCCATCCGGTCGGCGACGTCGTCATCGTCGCGCCGCGCGAGGAGGCCATCCTGGCCGCTTGCCGCGCCAACGGCTGGCGATTCGTGGACGAGAATACGGTGCTGCCGATTACGAAGAAGCACATTCACTACCGTTCGGCCCGCTGGGAGCGCTCGGGCTGGCTGTTCCAGCAGCTGCTGAAGCTGAGCGGCGATAAGCTCGTCCGGTCGGAGCATTTTCTCGTCATCGACGCGGACACGGTGCTGATTCGGCCGCATCGATTCCACTCCGGCGGCCGCACGACGTTCTACACGCGAAAGTGGAGTCAGCCGGAGTACTTCCGGACGTACCGGAAGCTGATGGGAAGAGAGGCTTCGGCTCCGCGCTCCTTGGTCACCCACTACATGCTGTTCGAGAAAAGCAAGCTGCGCGAGTTGAAGCGATTCATCGAAGCGATACACGGCACGAGCTGGTACAGGGCCATCATCGACAGCATCGACCGGACCAAGCAGTTCGGGTTCAGCGAATACGAGACTTACGGCAACTACGTGTACACCCGATATCCGGACGGCGTCCGCCTGCTGCCTGCTCGCAACCGCGCGCTTCATGCCCGCGTGGACCGAATGACGGCTCGGCGTTACAAGAAACTGGCGGTCCGATACCGTTCCGTCAGCTTCCACGAGCGTGAGGGCTACGTACGGAGCGCGGCTGCTCGCGTCGCGTCTTCACAACCATCGCAGAGCAGAATCAAACCTACGCGCGGCAAGACCGCCAAGCCGGCAACGGCGAGCAGGGGCTGAGCGGATGGCGACGAACAGACCTCGCAAGCGATTGGTCGGAAGGCGCGGCGTGACCGGCGGCGCCCGCTCGCCTCGATATCGGGTCTACTGGCATGGTCCCCTTCACCGAAAAGGGGGGCTGGGCGGAGCCAGCAAGGCGTATGCGCGGGCGCTTCGGCGGCAGGGCATTCCGGTTCAAGCCGGCTCTTCGCGGGCAATCAAGCGGCCGACCGCCGCCTCTCCCGGGAAGCGCGTCCTGGTCTATCACTATCCGCCGCATACGATGAGTCCCGCCCGCGCGAAGCGGCTCGGCTACGATAAGGTCGTGCTCAACACGGTATGGGAAACGACGCGGATCCCGGCCCGATGGCGCCGAGCGATGAATCGCTATGATGCCGTATTGGTCCCGACTCGCCATAACAGGAAGGCGATGTATGACAGCGGCGTCCAGGTACCGGTCTATTTGGCGCCGCACGGCGTGAACACCGGCGGATTTCGTCCATCCAATCCGCCTGCCAAGCTGCCAGGGAGCCAGGGCAGGTTCGTGTTCCTCTCCGTCTTCGGCTTTCAGCACCGCAAAAATCCGGAGGCGCTGCTCCGCGCGTACTGGGAGGAATTTACGGATCAAGACAACGTGCTGCTCGTCATCAAGACGAGCGGATATGGCAACGACGAGGACGGAGCATGGATTCGGAACCGGATCAGCCGCTACCGCGCCTCGCTGCGCATAGCCCATCGAACGGCGCCGCTGCTGCTCCTGACCCGCCATCTGGACGGCCGCGAGCTGAAAGGCCTCTATACCGCGGCGGATGCATTCGTGCTCCCTACCCGGGGCGAAGGCGTCGGCATGCCGTTCATGGAAGCGATGGCGAGCGGCATTCCGTGTATCGCGACCGCATGGGGCGGGCAGATGGACTTCCTGACGCCGTCCAATTCCTTCCTCGTGCCTTACCGGCTCCGGCGGCCCGCGGTCTCCATGGGCAAGAACTCCGCGATTTCCCGTTCCTTTCGCGAAATATTCGCGGAGAAGGATCAGCTATGGGCCGAGGCCGACCTCGGCATGCTGAAGCTGCAAATGCGCCGCGCCTATGCGAATCCTTCGCTCTGCCGGGAGAAGGGACGGCTCGGACGCCGGGACATGCTGGGCCTTGGCTGGCAGGCGGCCGGTCGCGCCATGTCGTCCGCGCTGGACCGCGTCGTGGCGGATGCTCGCGGATCGCGAAAGGCGGCCTTGACCGTCGGAGCAATGCAGAAGAAGACGGCCGGGCCGAAGACGGCGAGGGTCGGGGGACATCGCCCAGGGGACCCGGAGCGTAACCGCCGCCCGTGGCTGGACAGCCGCTTCAGGCGGCAGCCGCGTTAGAGGCTCGCTTGTAGAGAAAGGGGGCATTGCACAGTTGCGAATCGTGCTGTTATCCGGAGGATCGGGCAAGCGGCTGTGGCCGCTGTCCAACGAGATCCGGTCCAAGTTGTTTTTGAAGCTGCTGCCGGGCGCGGACGGTCAGCCGGAATCGATGATGCAGCGCGTCTGCCGGCAGCTAGCGGCGGCCGGATTGCTCGAGCGGGCCGTCATCGTGACCCACTGCAGCCAGACGGAGATCACGCGCAGACATGCCGGGGCGGACATTCCGATTATCGAGGAGCCGCTCAAGCGGGGGACCTATGCGGCGATCGCGCTGGCCTGTTCGTTCCTGTCGGCCGAATTGCATGTCGCGCCGGACGAAACGATACTCGTGCTGCCGGTCGATCTATTCGTCGAGCCGTCCTTCTTCCGCGTGCTGCAGCGGCTGCCAGAGGCGCTTCGTCAGGCCGGAGCCGACATCGGGCTGATCGGCACGCCGCCATCCCACCCATCGAGCCAATACGGCTATATGGTGCCGAAGCGAAAGGCGACTTCCGGACGCCGGGGGCGGGCCGCTACCGTCCCCTCCGGCGCCGACGGTGCGGCCGCGCCGGACTGGATCGGGATCGAGCGGTTCACGGAGAAGCCCGATCCGCCTGCCGCCGCTAAGCTGATGAAGCAGGGCGCGCTCTGGAATTGCGGCGCGTTCGCTTTTCGACTCGGGCATATGATGGAGAGTTTGCAAAGGGAAGGACAGCCGACGACGCCGGCGGAGTGGGCGGACAAGTACGCCGGCTTGCCGGAGGCGAGCTTCGACGAGCAAGTCGTCGAGCGATCGGCGCGCAGAATCGCGCTGGTCTACGAGGGGCCATGGCATGATCTTGGAAGCTGGGAGACGTTCGCGCGGCATATGGAGGAGCGGCGGGTCGGCCCGGGTCACGTCGGCGAGGACTCGCCGAACACGCATCTGGTTAACGAGCTCGATCGTCCGGTCTATGTCGTCGGGGTACCGGACGCCATCGTCGCGGCGAGCCCGGACGGCATTCTCGTCGCGAGCAAGAGCGACTCCAACCTCGTGAAATCGCTGCTGGGCGAGGAAGCGCGCATGCCGATGTACGAAGAGAAACGATGGGGCTTCTGCCGGACGCTCGATTACGTCGAGACGGAGCAGGGGGGCGTGCTCACGCGGCGGATCGAGCTGCAACCCGGCGGCCGCACCAGCTATCATTCGCATGCTGGGAAAGAGGAAGTGTGGACGGTGCTCTTCGGGAACGGGAGCTTCATCCTGGAGGACAAGATTTACACGGTCGGCCCCGGCGACGTCATGCGCTTCCCGACTGGCGCACGCCATGGCGTGAAGGCAGATACGGCGCTGTTGTGCGTGCAGGTCGAAATCGGGCAGGTGCGGGACGAAACGGACATCTTGCGGCTGTCGACGAGCTGGTAAGGAAAGCGTATAATATAGTCTTATTCTATCAAGCGAGCAAGCTTCCGAGCGTCGACTAGAAAACTAGAGACATGGCAGGTTTTATTCTGCCATGTCTTTTTCTTTGTTTAAGAGACTATTGATGATTGAGACTTGCGGAAAAAGTAAAGAGTGTCCGCGCAAGCGGACGAAAGCTATGGTCAGCACGGAGCCGCATCAAACGCACACACCTGCAGGATACCACCTAAAGGCAAAACGTCTCGAACGAAGCTCGAACAAGAGCCTGTCCGAAGGACAAGCGGGCTCCCTTCGAGAGGACACATCGAAGACGGCCGCGCAACGAGTCACGCTTAATTGCGGAGTCCAGAGGGCGCAAGCCCTCTGGTTCCCCTCGGCGGAGGGGGAAGGGGGAGCGAGAAAAAGTATGAAAGATCTGGGCCACGAATACGCGGATGTTCTGTTCTACACGCCGAGCGAGTTCGAGAAGCTCGGCGGGCTCTGGCCGCTGCGCACCGGGCACAACGTGGCGAAGGCCAACTACAGCGTGGGGCCGAGGGTAATCGAATGCTTCTCGTTTCATTTCGTCCTAAGCGGCGCGGTCACGCTGTCCACCATGGGCGAGACCGTCACCTTGACGAAAGACAGCATGTTCTGCCTCTTCCCGGACGTGAAGCATAGCTACTGGGTCTCGCAATTCGATTCCGAACAGCCCTTGCGGCTGCGCTGGCTGGCGTTCACGGGATCGCAGGCGGAGCTGCTCGTGAACCGAATCGGGCTGACGGAACGCAAGCCATATTTGCGCAACAAACTTACGGCCGAGCTGTCCGAACTACTGCAGGGCTGCATGCAGCGGATGAACGGTTCGCAGAACGAAGGAGATTTGCAGCTGCAGATCATGATGTACCGGTTGTTCGAGCTGTTATCGCGGCCGCTCCCTCATGCGATAGAGGACAAGGATTGGCTTCGCGCATGCTTGCGGCACATGGAGACGCATTACGCCGAAGGCATCTCGGTCGCGGACGTCGCGCAATTCGCCGGGATGAACCGCTCCCATCTGTCCAGCCGGTTCAAGGACAGCATCGGGATGAGCCCGCGCGATTATTTGATCAAACTGCGGATGGAGCGCGCGGGCGACATGCTGCGGAGCCGGACGTTATCCGTCACCGAAATCTCGCATTCGCTCGGCTACACGGATTTGTATACGTTCTCGCGCGCGTTCGGCACGTACTACGGGATATCGCCTTCGAAATACCGCGCGCGCCTCTCCCAACCGAACGAAATGCTAAATGAGTGACAACGAAATGTCATTTCTATTTGCCGCTCGGTACATTATGCTAAATATAGTACTTAAAACCTACTATATACCTTAGATTACTATGATATTGGGGAGGCGGCAGTAGATGAATAACCATTGGAGAACAACAACGCTAAGCACGGTGATCGCGCTGAGTCTCGTGCTCGCGGGCTGCAGTTCGAATACGAACACGGACGCCAATTCGGACGCGAACGCGAACGGAGAGAACAAGCCCAAAGGAGAGGCGGCGGCAGGCGTGAGCAAGACGGGATTCCCGATCGTCGCGCAGCCGCTCGTGCAGAAGATGTTCGCCCGGATCGCGCCGGTGAACGGACCGTTCAAGGATATGCCGGTTTTCCAGGATTACGAGAAGCTGAGCAACGTGCAGGCGGACTTCACCGAAGTGCCGACGGACGGCTTCCAGGAGAAGAAAAATTTGCTGTTCGCGTCCAACGAGCTCCCCGATGTGCTGTTCCGCGCCGGATTGACGCCGCTCGAGACGATTCGTTACGGCACGGCCGGGCAGCTGATTCCGCTGGAGAAGCTGATCGACGATTACGCGCCGAACTTCAAGAAATTGATGGATCAATATCCGGAGATACGCTCCGCCATCACGACGCCGGAAGGACATATTTATTCCCTCCCTACGGTCGTGACGCTCGGCGCGGCGCGGACGGACAAGAAGTGGATCAATCAGGCGTGGCTGAAGAAGCTGAACCTGAAGGAGCCGGCGACGACGGAGGATCTGTACAACGTGCTCGTCGCGTTCCGGGACGGCGATCCGAACGGGAACGGCAAGCCGGACGAAATTCCGATGACGGCGCGCGCGAGCGGCGGGCCGGGGCTTGGGCTGCCGGTCGTCGCCATGATGGGCGGGTCGTTCGGCCTGGACAATCAGCTCGGCTATAACATTAACCTGACGGACGGCAAGGTGGACATCTGGATGGGCAGCGAGCGCAACAAAGAGCTGCTGCAATATCTCAACAAGCTCTACGGCGAGAAGCTGCTCGATCCCGAGGTGTTCTCGCATAAGGAAGCGGACTACCTCGCCAAGCAAGGGTCCGGCAACGCCGGCTTTTTCTTCGACCAGACGAATAATCCGTTCCTCGAGATCGCCGATCAATATACGGGCATCGCGCCGCCGGAAGGTCCGCACGGAGATCGGATCCAAAGCCAGGGCGCGCCGGTACCGCGGGACTTCGGCTCGTTCGCGATTACCTCGGTCAACAAGACGCCGGAAGCGGCGCTGCGCTGGGTCGATTATTTCTACAGCGACGAAGGCTCGACGCTGCTCCGGTTCGGCCGGGAGGGCGAGCATTACGAGCTGAAGGACGGCATGCCGTACTACAAAGAGGACTTCCTCAAATCGGGCAATCAAGCGAAAATCACGCCGTATGCCGGCGGCGGCGCCCCGCATCTGATCAGCGAGAAGGTCGCGTCCTTCATTAACCCGCCTCAGGTGCAGGAAGCGCAGAAGAAGCTGGACCCGTACATGCCGAAGGTTCGCTACGCCTCCCCGATGTTCGACGAGGAGACCGCCCGGAAGGTCGACGTGCTCCGCACCGACATCGACAAGTATTACGAGGAACAAAGCACGAAATTCATCGCCGGAGCGATCAGCTTCGACAAGTGGGACGAATTCGAGGCGACGCTTGCGAAGCTGAATATCGACGAGCTGGAGCAAATCTACCAGACAGCCTATGACGCGATGCAGAAATAACGAGGCGGAAGGAGCAAGCCTATGAAAACGGCGCAGGCCGGACGGACAACCGCCGCCGCACAGTCTCGTTCACGACCCGTTCCGCGGCTGCTCAAGCAGGCGGCCAAGCGATACGATCTCTACCTGATGCTGCTGCTGCCGGTCGCCTGGTACGCGGTCTTTCACTACGGGCCGCTGTACGGGCTGCAGATCGCGTTCAAGCATTTCAATCCGGCGAAAGGGATCATGGGCAGCGATTGGGCGGGCTTCGAGCACTTCGAACGGTTTTTCGACTCGTATTACTTCTGGCGGCTGCTGTGGAACACGCTCTCCATCAACTTGTTCTCGCTGCTGATCGCCTTCCCGATCCCGATCTTCCTGGCTTTGCTCATCAACGAAATTCCGAGCAAGGCGTTCGGCAAGTGGCTGCAAAATATTACCTACCTGCCGCACTTCATCTCGATGGTCGTCATCGTCGGCATGCTGACGCTGTTCCTCTCGCCTAAGGGCGGCCCGGTCAACACGCTAATCGAGACGTTCGGGGGCGAGCCGATCCGCTTTCTGGAGTCGGCGGGCTGGTTCAAGACGATCTTCATCGGCTCGAACATCTGGCAGAACATGGGGTGGCAGTCGATCATCTATATCGCGGCGCTCGCCGGCGTCAATCCGCAGCTGTACGAGGCGGCCAAGATGGACGGGGCTTCCCGGCTGCGGCGCATCTGGCACGTCTCCCTGCCCGGGATCGTGCCGGTCATCGTCATTCTGCTCATTCTGGACATCGGGCATTTCATGAATATCGGGTTCGAGAAAGTACTGCTCATGCAAAACAATTTGAATCTGGAATCGAGCGACGTCATCTCGACCTTCGTGTACACGACGGGCATTCTCAAAGGGGAATACAGCTATACGGCGGCGATAGGACTGTTCAATTCGGTCATCAATCTGGCGCTGCTGCTGCTGGTGAACCGATTCGCGCGCAAGACGTCCGAGACGAGTCTATGGTAAAGGGAGGCGACCACATGTCCAAGCCAACTGCGGTCCGCCGCCTGTCGGAAGAGCGGTTGTTCAACGCGGCGGTGTACGCCGTCGCGGCCGTCATTATCGCTATCGTGCTGTACCCGCTGCTGTTCGTCGTCAGCGCATCGTTCAGCGATCCGGCGAAGGTGCTCGCCGGGGAAGTCTGGCTGCTGCCGAAGGGCGTCTCGGTCGAGGCGTACACGAATATTTTGCAGAACGAGAAATTATGGATCGGTTATCGCAACTCGATTCTCTACGCTTCGGTCGGCACGGCCATCAACCTGATCATGACGATCTTGGCGGCATATCCGCTGTCGCGGCCGGATCTGCCGGGGCGCAAGACGCTCATGCTGTTCATTACGCTCACGATGTTCTTCGGCGGCGGGCTCATCCCGACCTACTTGCTCGTGAAGTCGCTCGGGATGGTCGATACGATGTGGGCGCTCATCGTCCCCGGCGCGATCTCGACGTACAATTTGATCGTCATGCGCACGTATTTTCAGTCGAGCATCCCTTGGGAACTGCAGGAGGCGGCGCTCATCGACGGCTGCACGAATTGGCGGCTGCTGCTGAACATCATCCTGCCGCTGTCCAAGCCGATTATCGCCGTCATGGCGCTGTTCTACGCGGTCGGCCATTGGAATTCGTTCTTTAACGCGCTGATCTATATTCGCAACGAATCGCTCTATCCGCTGCAGCTTATTTTGCGCGAGATTCTGATGATCAGCCAATCGGACGCCATCGACGGCAACGTCGGGCTGGAGGACAAAATTTTGCTGGCCGAAAGCATCAAATACGCGGTCATCATCATCTCCAGCCTGCCGGTATGGCTGATGTACCCGTTCATGCAGCGGCATTTCGTCAAAGGCGTCATGATCGGATCGGTCAAAGGCTAACACATTGGGGAGGTAGAGGTTCATGACGAACGCGAGAATTACGATCGACGGCGGCGCGAGGAGCGGGCATGTGATCAACCCGTTCTTGTTCGGCCACTTCGTGGAAGATATTCGCGACCATATGGACGCGATGCTCGCTTATCCGCTGAAGGATATGGATTTCGAAGGCGACGCCGAAGCAAGGATCGCGGTGTCCGGCAGTTGGAGCGCCTATACGAACGGACGGAATACGCGCTATGCGCTCGAATCGCCGGCTCCCCGGCATTCGGGCCGCGCCCAGCGCATTCACATGCGAAGCGATGACGAGGCATATGCCGGATTGGCGCAGCGCGTCGCGCTCAAGGGACCGCTCGCCTACGCAGTACGTCTGGTCGCGCGGGCATCGGTCGAGCTCCGCTATGTGCTCGTCGAAGCGGTCGACCGCCGCTCGGAGGAGCGTCTCGGCCAGGTCCGCATCGACCTGGACAGCCATAATTGGCGGACGTACGAGGCGAAGCTGGACATCGCCCGCGCCTGTGACGATGCCGAGCTGCGCGTCTATGTGCCGGCCGATCATTCGAGATGGCGCGATCATGTGTCGACCGGCATGCTCTGGCTCGACCATGTGTCGCTGCTGCCGGAGGATCACGTCGGCGAGGTGAAGCGCGAGGTCGTGGAGATGACCAGACCGCTGAACGCGGGCATGATGCGGCTCGCGGGGAATTACATCAGCGCCTATCATTGGGAGCATAGCATTGGTCCCGTGCTGGAGCGGCCTGTCAATTACAACGAAGCGTGGGGCGGATGGGCGAACAAATATTTCGGCACGGACGAATTCATCCGGTTCTGCCGGGAACTTGAGGTCGAGCCGCTCATCTGCGTGAACGACGGCTCCGGCACGCCGGAAGAAGCCGCGCGGTGGGTCGAGTACTGCAACGGCGGCGCCGACACCCCGATGGGCGCGCGCCGCGCGGCCAACGGACATCCCGAACCGTACAACGTCCGGTATTGGGAGATCGGCAACGAAGTGTGGGGAGACTGGCAGGTCGGCACGTGTACCGCGGATGAATTCGCGGAGCGGTATCTCTCGTTCGCGCAGGCGATGAAGGCGGCAGACCCTTCGGTGATTCTGCTCGCTTGCGGGCATACCGATCAGGCGTGGAACCGGACGGTGCTCGACATCGCCGGCGAGCATATGGATTATTTGACCCTGCATCTGTACCACGGCTACGGACGGTTCGGGATGAACCGGGACACCTCCGCGGAGGAGCGGTACAAGGCGATCGCCTCCTACCCGGAATGGACCCGGGACGACATTCGCCGGACGCAGACGCAGATTCGCGCCCATGCCAAGCATCGTCACGTGAAGCTGGCCATTACCGAGTACAATACGATGTACTATCCGAACACGATCCGCAAAGGACTGCCCGACGAGCACACGCTGGGAGCCGCGGTCGCGAACGCCGCGAACTTGAACGAGATGCTGCGATGCAGCGACATCGTCGACATCGGCAGCTTCTCCGATCTCGTGAACGGCTGGCTCGGAGGCTGTATTCGGGTAGGCGACTATTATGCGGATCAATACTGCGGCAAAGCGCCGGGGTGGAGCGGCCATCCGCTTACCGTGTACGGAACGCCTACCTATGAAGTGTTGAAGCTGTATGCGGGCCGGGACATCCGGCGGATGCTGCCCGCCGAAGCCGAATGCGGCACGTTCGCGGTCCGAACGGCCAAGCCGGCGCCGGTCGCGCTGGACGCGCTGCCCGATCTGGACGTCGCCGCTTGCGCGAGCGAGGACGGGCGCATCGTCACCGTCTTTATCGTCAACCGCAGACTGCGGGAGGTGACGGCCGAGCTGAGCTTGCAAGGCTTCGAGCCCGAAGCTGAGGCGGTGCTGCATGAAATTACGGGCGAATCCGTCGACGACATCAACACCGTCTTCGCGCCCGATCGCATCGCCGCCCGGGAGCGCGTCGTCTCGACAGAGG
The DNA here is from genome assembly GCF_008124765.1 of Paenibacillus methanolicus. Taxonomy (GTDB): domain Bacteria; phylum Bacillota; class Bacilli; order Paenibacillales; family Paenibacillaceae; genus Paenibacillus_Z; species Paenibacillus_Z methanolicus. The sequence goes on from NZ_VNHS01000007.1 coordinate 151,133, forward strand.
ACTGGACGCGCGGCGGTTACCCGCTGCGCCCCGCCTCGGTGTATGCGCTCGAACTCAAGGAGAAGCGCGGGAGAGGAGAGGCGATCGAATGATGGACGGAACCCGCGAACGGAGGGGAGAGGCAAAGATGAGCAAACCGAATATTTTGTTGATTACGAGCGACCAGCAGCACTGGAATACGATCGGCGCGTTCAACCCGGAACTGCGGACGCCGAATCTGGATCGTCTGGCCCGGGAGGGAACGACGTTCAGCCGGGCGTATTGCCCGAGTCCGGTGTGTACGCCCAGCCGCTCGTCGATTATTACGGGTATGTATCCGAGCCAGCACGGCGCGTGGACGCTCGGGACGAAGCTGCTCGAGGACCGTCATACGGTCGGCGAGGACTTGCAGGCGAGCGGCTACCGGACGGCGCTGATCGGGAAAGCCCATTTTCAGCCGCTGCAAGGGACCGACGAATACCCGTCGCTGGAATCGTACCCGCTGCTGCAGGACTTGGAATTCTGGCGTGATTTTCACGGGCCCTACTACGGGTTCGATCATGTGGAGCTGGCGCGCAATCATACGAACGAAGCGCATGTCGGCCAGCATTACGCCCTCTGGATGGAAGAGAAGGGATGCGCGAACTGGCGGGATTATTTTCTGCCGCCGACCGGCACGATGGATCCGTCCGTGACGCACACGTGGGCGATACCGGAAGCGTACCACTACGATACGTGGATCGCGGAGCGCACGAATGCTTGCTTGGAACAATATCGCGACCAGGAGGAGCCGTTCTTCCTATGGGCCAGCTTCTTCGACCCGCATCCCGATTATTTAGTCCCCGAACCTTGGGATAAGCTGTACGATCCGAATACGCTCACGATCCCGGGTCTCGTGGACGGCGAGCACGACCACAACCCGCCGCATTTTCGCATGACGCAGGAGTCGGAGCCGGACTTCGACCACTTGAAGGAGACCGGGCACGGCATTCACGGCTACCGCTCGCATTTGGTGCCCGATGACGAAGCCAAGCAGCTCGTCGCCACCTACTACGGCATGATCAGCCTGATGGATAAGTATATCGGGAATATTCTCGACAAGCTCGACGAGCTGGGGCTCGCCGACAATACGATCGTCGTCTTCACGACCGATCACGGCCATTTCTTCGGGCAGCACGGGCTTCAGCACAAAGGCGGGTTCCATTACGAGGACTTGATTCGGCTGCCGTTCCTCGTGCGTTATCCGGGGCAGGTGCCTGCGGGCGCGCGCAGTCCGGCGATCCAGTCGCTGGTCGACCTGGCGCCGACCTTCCTGTCGCTGTGCGGGATCGAGCCGCTGCCCGGCATGACCGGCGTCGATCAGAGCGGCGTATGGCGGGGACTGCAATCGTCGGCGCGCGACCACGCGCTGTGCGAATTCCGCCACGAGCCGACGACGATTCATCAGAAGACGTACGTCGACGCCCGCTACAAGCTGACCGTCTACTACCGCCAGACGTACGGCGAGCTGTTCGATCTGCAGGAGGACCCGGGCGAGCTCCGCAACCGGTGGGACGATCCGGATTACGCCGCCTTGAAATCGGAGCTGCTGCTCAAGTACGCCTGGGCCGAGCTGGGCAAGGAGGCTATGCCGATGCCGCGGATCTGGCATGCGTAGGCAGGGGAATCGGGATCGAAGGGAAAGCATCTAGCTTCTAGCAGAAGAGGTCGCCCAAAATTTTGGGCGGCCTTTTCTGCAAGGCATGTCTGCAAAGTCGGTCTGGGTATCGATGTGTCGCTATGCGCCAAACGATGTCCAAACGGGAATCATTGTTCATTTTACATAAGGCTCGTAATCCCTCTTGTACGAAAGCTCGGTCTCTTCATAAGAAGGAGCTTCGATAAATTCCACGTGTTCAACATCCATCTGCAGAAATTCTGCGGCAAGAACCTTTGCGGTTCTCATAAGTTCTTCCCGATCCCAAGCCTCGGACTGGCTTATGCCCCTTTTCATTCAAAGGCGCGTGATGCTTCACTTGATACGCCGTATCTTCCTCATCTCTTGGATAAAGATAACTGTACATCATTTCCTTCGTCTCATCGTGCAAGAAAGCTTGAATTTCCTCGCGGTATTCCTTATCGTCAACCGGATCGAGATCATGGTTTACAAGGTAGCGCAGGCAAGGGGCGGTCGTGAGCTCGAAATAGCCCAGAAAGTCGCTTTGCTCTCGATCCTCGCCCGAATACAAGCTGATTTCATCGTTGCAGCTCTTCCGGCAAAACCCATAGTCGCCATACCAGAACAGCCAATGCCGCACATGGACATAAATCGTGGTCATACGATCACCTCGTTGGTTTATTGGTTGCGATGGTATAAAGAATTGCCGCCTCTCATTGTCACGACCGGTCCCCCTCCCGCTATTCCGCCAGCTGGTTCTGGTTCCGATAAGCCATCGGCGTCATCTGATAGTAGTCCGCGAACGTCTGGTAGAAGAATCCCATGCTCTGATAGCCCACCGCATGCGCGATGTCGGCGACGGGCTGTTCGGTATTGGCGAGCAAGCCGGCGGCGTGAATCATGCGCTGCGTCTTCACGAGCTCCATGAACGTCTTGCCCGTTCGTTTCTTCAGCAGATTGCCCAGATAGTTGGCGTTGAAATTGAAAGCGTTCGCCAGTTCGGTGAGCGTGCAGGTCTGATGGTTTTTCTCGATGTAGTCGAGAATTTGAATGAGGTCCGACCGCGAGTGGCGCTGCCGGTGCTCGTCGTTCGTTCGATACGTATAGACCCGCATGAGCTCGGTGCAGATCAGCATCATGTAGTTGTAGATCATCTCTTGGGCGTAGGCCCGGCTGCCGAACGCTTCGCACATCATGTGGCGCATGAACAGCTGCAGATCGGCGTGCTGCTCGGATTCGAACACGATGTAGCGGTTGTGGTTCGTATTCGTCGCGATGGCGTTCGCCAGGAAATCAGAGACGATCCCGCGCGAGCCGAAGCGGCTGAGGAAGGAAGACAAGAACGTGTTCTTCTTCATGATGATGTTGATCAGAATATCGCCTTGGCCCATCGGCTCGATGCTATGGACGACCTCGGAATCGAGCAGACAAACTTGTCCTTCCCGCAAAATGACCGTCTCCCCGTTGATCTGCTGCTCGCATACCCCCGAATAAATATAGTTCAATTCAATGAAGCTGTGATAGTGCGGCGGCATCGGCGCGAAGCGGTTGTGCTTGCGTACATGGATCGGCCCGTTCTGGAAGAAGGGCGTATCGGGCATGCGAAAATAAGACTCCCCGTCTTCCGGCCAATTCGGGAACTGCAAGTCGTTCACGTTCTCCCCGTTCGCAAGCTGCTCGGCTTCGGTCTCGTTGATTTCTCTCAAATACTGATCCAGCATGCTATGGTCCACGATAATCCTCCGTCCAACTAATCTGTAAAAAGAAGAATGAGAACCGTAAAAGCGGAATTGTGATCCGCCGGCGAAAGCGTTTTAATAAGGATATCGCGATCGTAACAAAAACAGCCGATTCACGCAACAACCGCAAGCGAATCTATCGTTATCCATAATTATGTATACTAGATGCCTTGCAGATCAGCAGTATTGAAATAGTACTGTAAAAAGAGAAGTCTTCCATAGAGAAAGGTTGGATCGAACATGAAACCTTGGATGAATACGTTACTGTCCTTGGACGCGCGGGTGCAGCTGCTGATGGACGCCATGTCCTTGGACGACAGGCTGGCGATGATGCACGGAGGTACGCCCGACGCCTCGCTCGGCATCCCGACATTGAAGCTGAACGACGGCCCCGGCGGCGTGACCGGACCCGAGGAAGCGGCAGGTACGCAGCTTCCGGCCCCCATCGCGCTAGGCGCCGCGTTTGATCAGGAAGCCGCCTATCGCTACGGCGAGGTTATCGGTAAGGAATCGAGGGAGCGGGGGACCTCGCTGCTGCTCGGGCCGACGGTCAATATCGCGCGCACCCCGCTGAACGGCCGGACGTTCGAAGGCTACGGCGAGGACCCGTATTTGTCGGCCGCGACGGGGACGGCGGTCATCCGGGGCATTCAGGAGCAGGGCGTCATGGCGTGCGTGAAGCATTACGCGGCGAACAATCAGGAGGCCGACCGGTTCACGCAGAACAGCATCATCGACGAGCGGACTCTCCGCGAAATGTATCTGCCCGCCTTCGAAGCGGCAGTGAAGGAGGGCAATGTCGCGTCCGTCATGGCCTCCTACAATAAGATCAACGGCACGCACGGCGCGGAGAACCAGCCGCTGCTGACCCGCATCTTGAAAGACAACTGGGGCTTCGAGGGCTTCGTCGTCTCCGACTTCCTCGCCACGCAAAGCACGGTGAAATCGATTCATTCGGGATTGGATTACGAGCTGACGATTCCGTTCAAGCGCTTCTATGGCGAACCGCTTAAGGAAGCCGTCGCCGGCGGCCTCGTGCCGGAAGCGATAATCGACGGGAGCGCCGGCCGCATCTTGAAAGAGATGTTCCGCATCGGCTTGTTCGACCGCGCGCCTGGCGAAGGCGTCGTGCCGGCCGAGCAGCTGAAATCGCGCGACGAAGAAGCGCTGCGCCTGGCTGAAGAATCCATCGTGCTGCTCAAGAACGACGGCGGATTGCTCCCGCTCGGCGCCCAGCCGACCATAGCCGTCATCGGACAATCGGCGATCAATCCCATCGCATCCGGGGGAGGCAGCGCCCATGTTCCCTGCAACGCCGTCGTGACGCCGCTGCAAGGAATCGAACGCCGCGCGGGCGATGGACGGAAGGTGCTGTACGCGCCGGGCACGGCTCCAGTACCGACGGGTCCGTCCTTCGTATATCCTTCGCCGCTCGCCTTCCTCACCGTACCGGCTGCAGCGTTCGAGAACGGACTGCTCGCCGAAGCGTACGACACGCCTGATCTGAGCGGCGAGCCCATGCGCGTCGATACCGTGCCGAACTTGAACATCAACTGGCAGTTTGCCGGCGTGCCGCATCCGGTCTCCGCCAGATGGACGGGGACGCTATTTCCGCAGGAAACGGCAGCATATACGTTCTATTTGCCGACTTCCGGCGCGTCCCGCCTATGGCTGAACGGGGAGCTGGTGATCGACAATTGGCAGTCGCGCTCGCTCTACAAGACGGGGGTCAAGCAGCTTGAAGCGGGACGAACGGTCGCGATAGAGGTGCATTACGCATCCGGCGGCGAAGCCCAGCTGCCGTCGATCGCGCTCGAATGGTTCGCCGGCGAAGACGAAGCGCTCATCGCGCAAGCCGTCGAGGCAGCTTCGCGAGCCGATATCGCGATCGTGTTTGCGAACGACTATATGACCGAGAATTTCGACAAACCGAACCTGGACCTGCCGGGTTCGCAGAACCGGCTTATCGAAGCGGTAGCCGCGGTCAATAAGCAGACGATCGTCGTGCTCAATACCGGCGGACCGGTAACCATGCCTTGGCTGGGCGGCGTGCAGGCCGTCGTCCAAGCGTGGTATCCGGGCGCGCAGGGCGGCGAAGCGATCGCCAAGGTGCTGTTCGGCGAGACGAATCCGTCCGGGCGTCTGCCGATGAGCTTCCCGAGTTCGGACCGACAAGGTCCGCTGTCGACGGCGGGGCAGTATCCGGGTATCGATCAAGACACGGCGTACACGGAGAAGCTCCTAGTCGGCTATCGATGGTTCGCCGCGAACAAGGAGAGACCGTTGTTCCCGTTCGGTCATGGTTTGTCGTATGCGGACTTCCGTTACGGCAATCTGCAGGTCCGCGAGACGAACATCAAGGGACTTCCGAGTCTGCAAGTGAGCTTCGATGTTAACAATGATGGAGAGCGAGACGGCAAGACGGTGCCGCAACTATACGTCGCCTTCCCTTCCGAAGCCGGAGAGCCGCCGGCGCAGCTCAAGAATTTCGCGAAGGTGCCGGTGGCGTCCGGTCAGTCGGTGACGGTCGACTTGGTCTTGAACGCCCGAGCGTTCAGCGTATGGGATACGAAGCTGGACCAGTGGGTCATCCCGCCGGGCGCGTTCCGCATTCTGGTGGGCGAGTCGTCCGAGAAGTTCGCGCTGGCAGCGGAGATCGTTCCCTCCGAAACACTGAGATTAGCCGCGAATCAATGCACGACCGTGCTGCACGGTTCAATGCCGTCTAATGAGAAGGGAGTGCCCGCGCCATGACCGATCAAGCCAAAATGCAAACCTCAACCGCCATCATCGTACGTAACGAAGCTTTTCTGGCAGAAGCGGACCGCTTAAAGCCGGAGCTGCGCGAGAAAGCCGTTCGGCCGCGGCAGCTCGTCCAGATTGCAGCCGATTCGACCGCCGTGCATGGCTACCGCAGCAAGCCGGTCGCGGATGCCGCCGAACTCGAAGAACGCAGCTTCGGCAGAGGAGAATCGTTCATTCTCGACTTTGGCGATCATCGGGTCGGTTACCTTTCCTTTGCGATCCGAACGGTAGGCAGCCCGCCCGACGCCCCGCTCAAGGTCAAGCTGACCTTTGGCGAAATGCCGGTCGAGGTGGCGGTGCCTTTCGATACCTATGACGGTTGGATCAGCAGTGCTTGGTTACAGGAGGAGACGTTGTTCGTCGACGTGATGCCGCATCGCGTGGAGCTGCCTCGACGATATAGCTTCCGTTATGTGAAGGTGGAGGTCCTTGCTACATCGCAGAAGTACAGCGTCTCGTTCCATGATTTCGCGTGCCGTACAGTTACTTCCGCCGATAGCGGTCAGGTCGCCCCCCTCCGCCATGCCGACCCGGTGCTGGAGCAGCTCGACCGGATCAGCATTCGAACGCTGGAAGATTGCATGCAGGACGTGTTCGAGGACGGACCGAAGCGGGATCGTCGCCTATGGCTAGGGGATCTGAGGCTCCAGGCGCTCGCGAACTACGAGACGTTCAATCAGAATGATTTGGTGAAGCGGTGCCTGTATCTGTTCGCCGGCGTGCCGGACGAGAAGGGCCGCGTATCGGCTAATCTGTTCATCCAGCCGACGGTCATCGCGGATGATACGTACTTGTTCGATTACTCGCTGTTCTTCACCGCCAGCTTGTACGATTACTTCGTCGCGACGAACGACCGGCAGACGCTGCGCGAGTTGTGGCCGACCGCTTACAGGCAGGTGGAGTTGGCGCTCGAGCGGGTCGATGAGACGGGGATTCTCCGCGATGATGAATCATGGTGGTCGTTCATCGATTGGAACGACCAGCTGAACAAACAAGCGCCGTCGCAAGGCGTTCTCCTCTATACGCTGAAGCGCGCGGTTCAACTGGCGGAAGCGGTCGGCGAGCCAGGCATCGCGGCGCAGCTAGCGGAGACCATCGCCACCCTGACGGCCGCGACGATGCGAGAACTGTGGGATTCGGAGCAACGCTTCTTCGTCAGCGGCGCGCAGCGCCAAGTGTCGTGGGCCGGCCAAGCGTGGCTGGCGTTGGCGGAGATTCTCCCCGAAGCGGACAACCGCGACCTGCTGCTTCGGCTGCAAGCGGCTAATCCGGACGTCGGGATGACGACGCCGTACATGGTCCATCATTTTGTCGAGGCGCTGCTGATCGCGGGCTGCAAGGAAGAAGCGATCGCGCGGATGAAAGCGTACTGGGGCCAGATGGCGCAGGACGGCGCGGATACGTTCTGGGAGCTGTACGACCCGCAGAACAAAAGCTTCTCCCCGTACGGCAGCCCGCTCATCAACAGCTACTGCCATGCCTGGAGCTGCACGCCGACGTATTTGATCCGCCGATACGGGTTGTAGTTAGATTGCGCATTAGACAATGGCTATTTGTCGGCCATTGTTTTCTTTTGTTTATTTTCCAAGGCGTCGGTTGACTTCTTGTTTGCCGGACCAAAGGGACGTGTTATCGCTTACAATAGAAAGGATTGCAATTGATACAGAAGGCGGTTCCAAGATGAAGCTTTCATTTCGCCAACTATGGCTGCGCCTCAAGCCGCGCAGGCTGCGAACGCGCATACTGGCCGCGATGGTCATGTTGTCCGTTCCGCCGCTGCTCCTGCTTGGCTTTATATCGACGAATATTTCGCGATCGACGATCGTGTCGAACCATTTGACCACCAACGCGCAAAATTTGAAGACCGCCAGCGAAGTCGCCGATCTGCTCCTGCGCAACGTCATCAACATGCACCGGCTCATTCTCGCGAACAACGAGCTGCGCGCGGAGCTGGCGGCGAGCTATGCCGGCGGCCGTCCGCTTGACGTACGCACCGCCACCCGGCTGCAAAATCTCGTCGTGACGAACTTGATCGATACCCGGTATGTCGAATCGATCTGCTTGTTCGACCGAGGTTTCCAATCCGCCTGCTACGGCAGCACGGACGTCTACGCCGGCTACTATGTCACGCAAGACGGCAAGCGCAAGATCGAATCGAGCGACTGGTACCGGCAGGTAACCGCGGCCAAAGGGAAGGAAGTCTTCTTCAGCTCAAACGTCCTTCAAGGGACGGCGAGCGGCCAATCGTTCTCCAGCGTCAAGCTGCTGCGCGATCCGTACCGGTTCCAGCCGCTCGGCATGCTGGTCATTAATATTAAGACGTCGATGTTCCAAGAAGCGATTAACGAGACGGAGGACGGCGGCTTCATGGTGCTGGACGCGACAGGCGGCGGCATGCGGCCCGTGTATGAAGAAATGCCGGGCGCGACGGGAGGCATCGACGGGGGAATGTCCGAAGACGCCTGGTTCGACGAGCTCCGCCGCGAAGGTTATCTGTCGATCGGCTACCGCAACAAGACGACGGATTGGACGTTGGTGCACGTCGTCGAGAGCGGCGCGCTGCTGAAGGATGCTAATCGGATCGGGAGCATCACGTGGGTGTTCGCCGCCTTGATCGCGGCCGTGGCGATGCTGCTGTCCCTGATCTTATCCGGCAGCATTATCCGTCCGCTGCTGCGGATCAAGAAGATGATGGTCGACTGGTCGAAGGGTTCCGGGGCGCAGACCCAGCTCGTCTCCTTCGAAGGGGACGAGATCGGCGCGATCGGCGAGACGTTCAAGCGGATTTCCTCGGAGAACCAGCAGCTGGAGGAGCGGCTCATCCATGCCCAGCTGAAGGAGCGCGAGGCCGAACTGCAGACGCTGCAATCGCAGATCAAGCCTCATTTTCTGTACAACACGCTCGATTCGATCTATTGGATGGCCGTCAAGCAGAAGAACCAAGATATCGCCAAGATGGCCGTCGCGCTGTCGGAAAGCTTCAAGCTCAGCCTCAACAAGGGGAGGGAGACGATCCCCGTGTTCAAAGAGCTGAAGCATATCGAGCATTACATTACGATTCAGAATTTGCGCTTCAAGAACCGGTTCACGTATGTTCAAGACGTGGCGCCGGAGCTGATGCATCTGGACATGCTGAAGCTGCTGCTGCAGCCGCTGGTCGAGAACGCGATCTACCATGGCCTGGAGCCCAAGATCGGGGAAGGGACCGTGCGGTTGACCGGACGCCTCGAGGACGGCGTCGTCACCTTCGTCGTGGCGGACGACGGCATCGGCATCAAAGACATGGCGGCGATCCATCAAGGTTACGGCATCGGCAACGTGAAGGAACGATTGGCGCTCTATTATGGACCGAGCGCGAGGTTTACGATCGACAGCGAGGCAGACCGGGGAACGACCATTGAAATCCGGTTCCGCTTATAGAGACGAAAAGGAGGGCGGCATGCATGCTAAAGGCGGTTCTGATTGACGACGAATATATCGTATTGGAAGGACTCCAGGATAATATCGACTGGGCCGGCTACGGCATCGAACTCGCGGGAACGGCGGGCAACGGCTTAGAGGGGCTCGAGCTGATCCGCCGGGAGAAGCCGGACATCGTCATGACCGATATTCGGATGCCGGGGCTGAACGGCCTGCAGCTAATCGAGCAGGTGATGCATGAGGAGCCGGGCACGATGTGCATCGTGTTCAGCGGATTTAACGAATTCGATTACATTAAGACCGCGATGAAGCTGGACGTGGTCGATTATCTAGAGAAGCCCGTTACGATCGAGAAGGTGGAGGAGGCGCTCGCGCGCGCGATGCGGAAGCTCGGCCAGCGGCAGCAGGTGCGAGCCCTGGAAGACCGGCTCGCCGAGAGCCGGGAGGAACTGCTGGCGAAAGCCGCGATGGACCTGCTGCTCGGGGCGGAAGGGGCCGATCGGTTCCGCGCATGCCTCGGCGAAGAGGCCGATCGGGTCGAGGCGTTCTCCGTGCTCGCGTTCCCGAGCTCCCCGCACGTCTTCTGCGCCCAGCTGAGCTGCCGCCATATCGTCATGAAGCCTGGCGCGGAATGGGCCGTGCTGCTTGCGCATGCGGAGTGGCCGGTTGAGACGGTCTGGGAGGAGCTGGCGTCCGCGACCGCCGATATGACGGAGACGTTCGGCTCCGGCCAGACCTATAGAGACGCTTCCGATGCGAGGAAAAGCTACCTGGAAGCGCAGCGGGCGCTGCGATACGGCCGGTTTCTGGAAGAGCCGGGGTGGGTGCGGATCGAGCATGTCGGCGAGGCGTCGGCCGATCCGGGCGGCATGTCCGAGCGCGAAGAAGCGATTCTCTTCCATATGCGCACGAACGATAAAGCCGGTCTGATCGAACAACTGGAGGCGTTCAACGGCTGGATGGCCGGCGAACGGCTGGACCCCGAGCGCGCGGAGGAGGAGATCCTGAAGTTGGCCTATATCGGTATGCAGGTGATGAAAGAGATGGGCATCGATTCGCGACCGTCCGGTAAAATGTCTGCCGTCCAGCATCGGGAGCTGAGCGGCATGCACGACAGGGAAGCGATGTTCGCGTGGCTGCGGCGCCATATTGAGACGCTCATGCAGTGGGCGGAGGAAGCGCGACGGGCGCCGAAGCATCAGCCGATCGAGAAGGCGCAGGACTATATCCGGCAACATTATCATCTCGATCTGAGCTTGCAGGACGTCGCGGATCATGTCGGCATGAACGCCACGTACTTCAGCCTGTTGTTCAAGGAGAAGACGGGCACCTCGTACATCAAGTACGTGACCCGAATTCGGCTGGAGCATGCGAAAACGCTGCTGCGGAGCGGCCTTAAGGTCAATGAAGTGTGCGAGAAGGTCGGGTATTATAAGTACCGGCATTTCACGGAACTGTTCAAGAAGCATTACGGCTACACGCCAAGCCAGTATCGGGAGCAGCATGAGCTCAAGCACGGAGGAGGCTAGACGTCGGACATGATGAGGGAATGCTGTTTATTCGTGCTCGCGCTGCTGATCGGCGCGCAGCTGTCGGGATGCGCGGCGGGCTCCGGCGGGATTCCTCGGCAGAACACGATGGAAGACAAGACGCAGACGATTCAATACGTGTCGTCCATGCTGGACTATCAGGGCAGCGCCAAGATCATCGGCGAGCTGGCGGAGGAATACGGCCGCGCGCATCCGGACGTTCGCTATGAATTCGAGAACGTCAATACGACCGATCTGCTGCAGAAAATCCAGCTGCTGGCCGCGAGCAACGATCTGCCCGAGCTGTTCTCCTTCGAGTCCGGCAAGCCGCTGGAGGTACTGGCGGATAACGGCTTCGTGCTGGATATCGAGCAGGCGTTCAAGGAGCTGGGCTTGTACGAGAAACTGAATCCGGCGGCGGTGAAGCTGCTGAAGTCGATGGTCGGCGGGAAAGGGCTGTACGCTCTGCCTCTCGAGATGAATATCGAAGGCTTCTGGTACAACAAAGCGCTGTTCGCCGAATACGGGCTGGGAGAACCGCGAACCTGGGACGAGATGCTGGAGGCGGCCGCCCTCTTCAAGGAGAACGGCATCCAGCCGTTCTCGGTCGCCGGCACGGTCAAGTGGCCGATTACGCGGCTCATCAACGGCTACGTCATCCGCTTGTATGGCTATGACGTTATGCAGCGGGTGGCCAGCGGCGAGCTCCAAGTGACCGACCCGGGCTTCGTCGAGGCGGCGAGCGTCGTCCAGCGCATGGGACTGAACGGGTATTTGGGCGACGACGTCAACACGACGGATTTGAATACCGCGGCCTCGTTGTTCCTGCAGGGCAAGGCGGCGATGTACTATTCGGGCAGCTGGAGCCTGCGCGATTTCAACGATCCGAGTCAAAATAAAATCGGCGCCGATCAGATCGGCTTCTTCAATATCCCCCTCGTCGAAGGGGGAGCCGGCACGCTGGACGACTGGCTGATGAACGCGGGGCTGACGACCTCGTTCTCCGCCGATGCCTATAATGACAACATGAAGGATTGGATGAAGCACGTGTTCAGCAACTATGGCGACAAAGCGATGAACGAGATGGGCTTCCTAACCGGCTTCCAAGTCGATCGCCTGCCGGCTTCGATGCCGCCGCTGACCCAGATGGTGCAGGAGAAAATCGGCGGCGTCAAGAACGGCGTCCTCTGGTTCGAAGCGTTGTTCACGCCCGCCGCCCAGAAGACGGCATGGGACAACGCGCAATTGCTGGTCGCCAACCGCGACTATACGCCGGAGATGTATATGAAGGAGCTGCATGAAGCGCTAACGCAGGAGTGAACGAAACCGGATTGCTAGAGTCTAATCGAATGCGCGATATCGGGCAGCGATAAGCAATGTTGAGAAAAGCTTGAGAAATCAAGCTTTTTTGTTGTTTTATTGCAAATAATGACAGATTAACTTGGATGTTTAATAATATCTCAACAATATTCGGCATGTAAATTAATCATTCCCCTGTAACTTTAGTAGTGCTTGTTTCCTAGTTGACTTGCGATCTCTTGTTGTAAAAGGGAGGGTAAGCGCGGCAGAACAATGTATATGCAATGCGAATCGACGGTCACCGGAGAGTCAGGTTACAGCAAGAAGAATGAAGAGAGAGGTGTAATGCTTTGTATACGTGGTTGAATCGTAAAAAGAAGTTATTCGGTATGACAATGAGCTTGCTTATGCTTGCAGCAATTATATTCCCGTATGCCCCGAACGCGTTCGTATCCGCGGCAGATGTCCAAGAGCCGATCGCGGTGTGGAATTTTCCGTCCAAGGATGATCTGAAGGCCACGGACGGCAACAATGCGAATAAAGGCGTTAGCGAGTTCGCGGTTAGCGATGGCAGAACGCTGTCGTATACCGCTTCCAGCAAAACGGTCTATACCAACGGTTGGGACGTGGTGAACCGTTACTGGCAAGCCAAGCTGAATACGAAAGGGTATCGCGACTTGTCCATCGCCTTCAGAAGTTACGGAACGGACACGTCGCCGAAGGACTTCAAGCTTCAGTACAGCGTCAATGGCGCGGATTTCACGGATGTGGCGACATTCGAGCAGACGAATGCCATTAAAAGCTATTCGTTCGATCTTCCTTCGGAAGCGGCGGATGCGAACGAAGTGGTTGTCCGTTGGTTGAATTATACGAGCGCGCGCGTCAAGACGGACGATGCGAATCCCGTGGCCGCGACCGGCAACAGCCGCATGGCGGACATCGCGGTCTCCGGCGTATCGACCGTGCCCAAAGCAAGTCCGGTCGCGGTTAACGTCGCGCCTAATGCTTGGCCGTCTGGCACCGCAATCACGCTGACGTCGGCGACGGAAAATGCGACGATCTATTATTCGCTGACAGGCGCGGAAGGTCCCTATCAAGCCTATACGGCGCCCATCGTCATCCAGGAAGCGATGACATTGTATACGTATGCAACGGCCGAGAACCTGGCCAACAGCGAAGTGAAGTCGTACGCATATACCGTGCTGGCCAAGTCGGACATCGCGGCCGCGCGGCTTGCCGAGAAGGGCAAGCATGCGTGGACGGAAGGCGTCGTCACGCATATCGACGGCAGCAATACGTACATCCAGGATGCTTCGTCCGCCATCGTGCTCTACAGCTACCCGAGCTTCGCGAATATCGGGGATAAAGTGTCCGTTCAAGGCGTCATGGACATCTATAACGGCTTGCAGGAACTGAAGCCGGTCGCCGGCCTGACTTACAGCGTAACGGAAGCCGGCGCAGGCGCTCCGGCCCCGCAGCTTGTGACGGCCGCTCAACTGAACGAAAGCAACGAAGCGAAGCTGCTCGCGATGGAGAACGTTGAAATCGCGGCTAAGAACGGCTCGACCGTGACGGCCAAACAAGGCGACGCGAGCTTCACCATCTATTCTTCGCTGTCCAAGCTTGTCGTTGGGGCCAAGTTCGAACGGATCACGGGCATGCTTCAGGAATATAACGGCACGCATCAATTCGTGCCGCTCAGCAACGAAGCGCTGGTGGAGAACTTGCTGTCCGTACAAGCCTCGCCTGAGGCAGGCCGCATTATTAAAGGCAAGTCGGTCGTCCTGTCCTCTCCGGAAGCGGGAGCGGCCATCTACTACACGACCAATGGCGAGACGCCAACCGCAAGCAGCACGGCGTATACGGCGCCGATCGCCATTGAGGCGGATACGACGATCAAAGCGATCGCGGTGAAAGGCGATGCGACGACGGAAGTTTTCTCCTTCGCCTATATCGCAAGCGATCTGCCGCGCATTCGCGATATTCAAGGCGAGACGCACGCGTCGCCTTTCAACGGCCAAGTCGTCGAGAACATCGAAGGCGTCGTCACGCAGCTCGGCTATAACGCGTCCAATGGCTCCTTCAGAGGCTTCTACATCCAAGATGCGACGCCGGATACCAATATCGCGACGTCCGAAGGCATTTATGTATTTACGACCTATGAGAGCAACAAGCCCTTGGTCGGCGATCTGGTCCGCGTAACGGGCACGGTCGGCGAATACAACGAGGGCAGCTCCTCGAACATGACGTCGACGCAGATCTCTAACGTGTCGTCCGTCGAGATTGTCAGCCACGATCATGAAGTGCCGGCCCCCGTCGTTCTGGGCAAGAACGGCCGCGCGCTTCCTACGGCGGTTATTGATAACGACGGCCTAACGACGTTCGACGCTAGCGAAGACGCCATGGACTTCTACGAGTCGATGGAAGGCATGCTCGTCCAGCTGCCATCGCCTACAATTATCAGTCCGTATTGGGTAAGCGGTTCTTTCTATAACATCGCGACGCGCGTCGAGAATACGACGCCGGATACGGTGACGGCAGCCGGCGGCCTCATTCTGAAAGAACTGGGCAACCAGAATCCGCAGCGTCTGATCATCGCCGCGCAGAACCCGGGCATGGAGCTGGGAACGGGCGACTACTTCGACGGCGACGTCACGGGCGTCATCGGCTACAACAGCGGCAATTACAAAGTCATTGCGAAGCTGAACGGGTTGCCGGCCATCGTGAAGGGGTCCTTCAAGCAAGAAGCGACGTCGCTTGCGCCCGCGGCGGACAAGCTGACGATTGCCTCTTACAACGTGGAGAACTTCCACCCGGGTTCGGGCGCGGAGAAAATCAACAAAATCGCGGAATCCATCGTCAACAACTTGAAATCGCCGGATATTATCGGTTTGATCGAGGTACAGGACAACAACGGCGCGGAGAACAACGGCACGGTAGCCGCAGATCTAAGCTTCAAGGCGCTGACCGACGCGATCTCGGCGAAAGGCGGACCGGCTTACAGCTTCACCAACATCGATCCGGTCAACAACCAGGATGGCGGCGAAGGCGGCGGCAATATCCGCGTCGGCTTCCTGTACAACCCGAATCGCGTAACCCTTGCTCCTAGCGACGCGAATGCGGCCGGCGGATCTACGCAGGCGGTTGCTTATAACGAAACTTCGGGTCAATTGAATGTGAATCCAGGCCGGATTGATCCGACGAATGCGGCTTTCAATGCTTCCCGTAAGCCGCTGGTCGGCGAATTCGTCTTCAATGGCGAGCATGTCTACGCCGTCGTGAATCACTTTAACTCCAAAGGCGGAGATACGCAGCCGTTCGGCAACGCGCAGCCGCCGGTATTGAGCAGCGAAACGCAGCGCCATCAGATTGCAACCGCGGTGAATACGTTCATCAAGGACGTGATCGCGAAGAACGACGATGCCAATTTCGTCGTGCTGGGCGATCTGAACGACTTCCAGTTCACGAAGACGCTGGACATTCTCAAGGGTGGCGAGCTGGTCAACATGATCGACGCGCTGCCGTCGAACGAACGCTACTCCTACACGTATGACGGCAACTCCCAGACGCTGGACCATATTCTGGTGAGCCGCAATCTCGCCCAAGCAAGCACGGCGGATGTCGTTCACTTGAACGCGGACTTCCCGGAAGACCGCGGACGCGTATCCGACCATGACCCGCTCATGGTGCAGGTGGATCTGAAGGGCGCTGCAACGGAGTCGTTCGATCTTCGCGTGCTGCACACGAACGATACGCATGCGCATTTGGACAATGTCGCGAAGCGGGTAACCGCGATCAAAGAGAACCGGACCGACAACGCGATCGTGCTGGATGCCGGCGACGTGTTCTCGGGCACGTTGTACTTTACGAAGTTCAGCGGCCAGGCCGATCTCGAATTCATGAATATGATCGGTTACGATGCGATGGTGCCGGGCAATCATGAATTCGACAAAGGGCCGGCCGCGCTGGAGAGCTTCATTAAAACGGCGGGATTCCCGATCGTCAGCGCCAACATTGATTACGGCGCGAATGCAGGATTGAACGCGCTCTATAAGAACGAGATCGGCGGAAGCACAGGAGCCGATCCGGTCGCAGACGGCAAGATTTATCCGGCCGTCGTTCTCGACGTGAAAGGCCAGAAGGTCGGCGTATTCGGTCTGACGACGGAAGAGACGGTAGGACTTTCTTCGCCGGGCAATACGATTCAATTTAATAATTACCTGGATTCCGCCAAAGCGACGGTTAAATCGCTGCAGGATCAAGGCATTAACAAAATCATTGCGTTGACTCACCTCGGTTATGATTTCGACATCACGCTGGCGGAGCAAGTACCTGGCATCGACATCATCGTCGGCGGGCACAGCCACACGAAGCTGACGGCTCCCGTCGTGAAGCATGCGGAGGCGGAACCAACCATTATCGTCCAAACCGGCGAGTATGGCGATTTCCTGGGCCAGATCGATGCCAGCTTCGATGCGGCAGGCGTTCTGAAGACTTGGGACGGCAAGCTGCTCGAGGTCGCGAAATACGCGGAAGATACGGCGGCCAAAGCCAAGCTTGCGACGTATGCGAGCGAGCTTGAAGCCATGAAGAGCGAGAAGGTCGGCAAGTCGCTGGTCGATTTGGTCTACGAGGATGCGAACAAACAACGTCTGGTTCGCAAACAAGAGACGAACCTGGGCAACCTCATCACGGACGGCATGACGGCGGCGATGAAAGAGAAAATCACCAATCTCGTGCCGGCTGCCGAACTTGCGAACGTCAAAGGTTATGTCGCCATCCAGAACGGCGGCGGCATTCGCGGACCGATCGCGGCCGGCGACATTACGATGGGGCAAGTGCGCACGGTGCTGCCGTACAATAACAGCATCGTCGCGTTGAAAGTAACGGGGCAAGAGCTGATCTCGGCCTTGGAGAACGGCGTCTCGGATGCGCCGGCGGAGAAAGGCGGCTTCCCGCATGTCTCCGGCATGAAGTACGTCTTCGATTCGACGAAGGCGAAGCAAGTGATCGACCAGACTGCGGCGAAGATTACGAAGGAAGGCGAACGCATTCTGAGCGTGCAAATCAAGAATGCGGACGGTACGTACAGCGCCATTGATAAGAACGCGTATTACATGCTGGCGACGAACTCCTTCACGGCGGACGGCGGGGATTTCTACTACTCGCTGAAGCAGGCGAAGGCCGCAGGCCGCTATTATGAGCTGTATATGCCGGATTATGAAGTGTTTATCGACCATCTGAAGCGCGTCGGCGATGTGAACATCGCGCTTGAAGGACGGATCGTCGATAACAAAGGCGCAGTCGTACCATCGACTCCCAACCCGACGCCAACGCCAGCACCGACCACGCCGACGACACCGTCCGTGGAAGGCGGCAAGGTCGAGCTCGCGATCGATCCGAAGGATCTGAAGACCGAGACGAAGGCGAACGGTCAGAAGGTATCGAAGCTGGAAGTCAGCCAAGAAGAGCTGAAGCAATCGGTGGAGCAGGCGGCCAAGCATGCCGACGCCACGACGGTTGTCTTGAATCTGGGAGCGGTCGACGGCAGCGCGGTCGTTCAGCTGCCGGCTGCGGCGCTGGCAGGCGCGAAGAGCGGACTTATTATCCAAGTGAAAACCGATAACCTGTCCTACGATTTGCCGGTATCCGTCCTCTCGATCTCTGAACTCTCGAAGAGCATGGGCGTACCAGGCGATCAAATCGCGATCTCGGTGAATATCGAGCCGCTGACCGGGCAGGAAGCCGTTAAAGTGGCAGACGCAGCGAATGCCGTAGGCGATGTGCTGGGCGCTCCGGTCAGCTTCGGCATCACGGCGACGGGCGGAGGTAAATCGACCGAACTGAACAACTTCGGCACCGTGTACGTATCCCGTTCGATCACGGTGGAGCAGACGGTCGACCCAAGCCGCGCCACAGCCGTCGTCTATGACGAGACGACAGGGAAGATTTCCTTTGTTCCGGCTACATTCGATACGATCAACGGCAAAACCGTGATCACGATGAAACGCAACAGCAACAGTATCTATGCGGTCGTAGCTTCTTCCAAGACATTCGTCGATCTTGCCGGTCATTGGTCGAAGGCCAATGTGGAGCTGCTCGCTTCGAAGCTGATCGTGAATGGCGCGAGCGACGCTGCATTCTCGCCGAACGCGGCGATCACGCGCGCCGAATTCGCCGCCATGCTCGTACGGGCGCTCGGGTTGAAGGAAGAGGCGAGCGGAGCGGCATTCAAGGATGTGGCCGCCGGCCAATGGTATGCAGGCGCGGTAGGCGCAGCCGTGAAAGCCGGCCTGATCCAAGGCGGCGCGGACGGCAGCTTCCGTCCGAACGCCCGCATTACGCGCGAAGAAATCGCGGTCATGATTGCACGTGCCTTGACGGCAACGGGCAACGGCAGCTTCGCTAGCCATGCTGCGTCAATCGATTCATTCGCCGACGTCGCGGAAGTAAGCGGCTGGGCGAAAGAGCAAGTCGCGCTCGGCATCGAGATCGGCGTGCTCCAGGGCAACGGCGGCAAACTTCTGCCGGGCAGCGACGCCACGCGCGCGGAAGCCGCGGTCATGCTGGGCCGTCTGCTGAAGCATGTAGGATTCATCAACTAGATAGATAGCAAGAAAGCCTGCCGGAGTCCGCTCCGGCAGGCTTTTTGATTTTTAGGCACCGGCGTACAGCGGTTATCACGCTCCAACACGCTTATGTATAAGAAGGACTTAAAACCCACTGAAGCTTTGTCCGTCAGGATAAAAGCATGCCACACTCAAGCCTTCCCGCCGACCGCGAACCATCGTGGCAGCACGAAGACGGGAGTCCAGAGGGCAAAGCCCTTTGGAGCCTCCTCGGCGGAGGAGGTGGGAGGAGGGAGCAACAAAAGTCGGGTCAAAAGGGCGGAGCCCTCTTAACCTGACAGCATTGCAGCGGAGGGAGAAATGGGATCTGAAGGGGAGAACCCCTTTTGTTCTATGAGGCTCTCGCGATGTAAAGCGGGTATTCCGCGATCACGTTCTTATGGGAATCGCGCAGGACAATCGGGTAAATCCCAGGTTGCGTAACAATGATACGGAGCTCCCGCTGCATGTCGACGCCAGGCGGCATACCGGCAGGGCGATAATTGGAAATGTGTTCGATCGGATGGTCGATCAGCGTCTCCCCTTCCGGATTGTAGACGGTTAGCATGACCGAGTGACGCGGTTCCGTGCTCAACCACAGCTTGATCCAGACGTGTACGAGCGCGACAGCCGGATAGGTGTTGACGGCAATGCGGTTTTTGATATTCACGATGGTATGGCACTTCAGCTCTTGATCAAAATCGACTTTCTCGGCTACGACCAATTGTCCGGTTAATGCGGTTGTCATGTAGATCACCTCTTTATATGACGGTTCGGAGACGAAACGCCCATCGCCGCTAAGAGACGGCGATAGCCTCTTGCCTTGTCTGTTCCAGAAACAGTTGCTGGTCGGTGTAATAACGGCGTTGATTGCCGATTAATTCGAACACCGTGTAAGGTGAAGAGAGCAGCGCGTGCCAAACTGGATGACATGCGGAGGCATCGACGATCCAGGCGCGCGCATCCCAGCTTTTGCGTTTGATTTGACATAGCCAGCCAGGGGCGGTCAACAGGATAACGAACGTCGCAGGACCGGAATCCGCTCGCGAAGATAACCATTCGTCCAGTACTTTATAGGCCGGTTGCGCATAATCGATACGAATGACAACGTTGTGGTCGTGAACGGGAATTCCCTCTTGTGCGAACAGATGATGAAGCAGGGCGGATTCCGATTGTCGCACCTGCTTCTTGTAATGCCACAGAAGCGAAGCGATGCCGATCATTAATGCGCAGCATGCCAAGAGAACGAGGTCAGCGGTCATAGCTCGATTCGCACTTCCTTGCTCCGCGCAAGGCTAGCGTATAGTTGAGCCAGCATGACGCCGCTTGCGATAACCGTCACGCCTGCCAGAGCATGCATGGCGGAATCCATCGTATGCGGAATACGTTCCGGCAATAGGAGCCGTACACTGGTTAATGCCATCAGAAGGCCATTGCGCAGAACAGGATAGCGATTCAAAGCTTGAATCCGGCCAAAGCAGGAGCAGCTGGAATCCGCATTCTCCTTCAAGCGCCGCTTCCGAAACAACATCGCGGTAAAAAAGGCGAACAGCAGAAGGGCGAAAAGGTCCTTCCAGATGAACAAAAGCCCGAAGCCGTATAACAAAAATAAGGCGAACTCGGCTGCCAGCACGCCGCTTGCCGCCAAGGTGACGAGCCGAATGGGCAGGACGCGGTAAGAAACGATGGATAGGCGAAAGTCGGCAAAGGATGAACCGAGCTTGGAGAAAGCAGCCAAGAAGAATAGCGCTGCCATAACCATATCGAGCATATAGGCCGCTATGTGCATGCGATCACCCGCGCGCTCGCTTTCCGCCGCGTGCTATACCTCATTCGTCTCCTCGACTCGACCGATCAAGGCATGAAGCTCGGGGATCGAGTCCACCACGGCCGCGTTCATGACGTAACCGTCCTCCAGAAAATAAGCGTACGGCGTCGTGCTGGAACCATATTTCCGCAAGCGCTCCTCCTTGGACATCGTGATGACGGCGAAGGAGAAACCGAAGTGGCTGGCTAGCTCGTTGTTTTCTTCTTCGGTTCCGCTGCTGACGAGAATGAAAGTTCCCTCGAAGTGATCGGCGAAGGCCGGAAGCTGGGGCAGGAGATCGATGCAGCTGGCACAGCTGAGCGACATGAAACAAACAACCGCGAGCTCGATGGACGCTACATCGATAGATAGCTTCTCCCGGATAAACAGATCGCCCCGAACCGTCCGCTGCTCGCGCTTCTGCTTATCGGCTTCGTCTTTGGCTAACAGATCGGCATCAAATAAATCACGAAACGAAACTTTGCTCATGAACCTTCTCTCCTTCAGCGAGGCGTTGTTTGTTCCACATGTCGAAATACCTTCCCTTCGCGCGCAGCAGCTGCTGGTGGCTTCCTCGTTCCAATATGCGGCCGTTATGCATCACGATAATTTGCTGGGCCATCGAGGCAACGGACAGATTATGGGTGACCATGACGGTTGTTCTTCCTCCGCGCTCCGCGATAATTTGTTGGATCAAATTCATCTCGGTCATCGGATCAAGCTCCGATGTCGCTTCATCAAGCAGCAAGTAAGGGGAATCCTTGTACAGCGCCCTGGCGATCGCGATGCGCTGCCATTGTCCGCCGGACAGCTGGCGTCCGCCTTGCAGGCTGTTGCCTAACACGGTATCGAGCTCGTCATGGAGATCGTTCGGGACCAACATCGGATAGGACCGAATAAGCCGCTTGACTCGAGCTCGAATTTCTTCAGTCGGATGGGCGAGCGCAATATTCTCAACAATCGAGAACGGATATTTCATATAGTCCTGATTGACCACCGATACTTGCCGGAACCAATAGCGGGGCTCGTAGTCATGAATATCGCGGTCATTGAGATGCAGCGTGCCCGGTTCGACGGCATGGAGTCCCAACAATATTTTCGCTAACGTCGATTTGCCGGATCCGTTCTCGCCGACAATGGCAATGACATCGCCCTTCATCATGTGGAGGCTTATATCGGCCAATGCAGGTCGAGCCGCGTTCGGGTAGGCGAAGTTCAGCTCATGCAGCGAGACGCTAGTTACAGCATCGGGCTGCAAGTTAGCTTGCTTGGGCTGGGGGACATACGTATTCAAGAAGGTTTTGAAGTTGCGGGTCGCGATCGGAATCTGGTTGAAAATGCGGGAGTTCGCGGCGATCATCGTGATCGAACTAAAGACGGTCATAGCGGCTGTCGACAGCGCTGCAAAGTCGCCCACGCTTAATGAGTTAGCCGCGAGTTGTTTGAAAAAAAGGAGCTCTGTCAGTAAAAAGCCGGTCGGCTGAAATACCATGGCGACGCTTCGCATCTTGAATTCGCCGTTTTTGAGCTTTACTGTTTTGCGAATAACCGCTTCGGCCGCTTCCGCCCATCTTCGCAGCAGGTAGAGACGACTGCCGAAGATCATCGTTTCTTTCAACGCTTGCGGCTGCAAAATGAGGTCGGAGGCCAGCATGGACTCAATCTGATGCTGCGCTACCGTGTGAAAATATCGCTCCAACCATAAGGCGGTCCGTAATTCCACCCAGAAGAGGGGGAGCGAGAAAACGAGTAGAACGACTCCGGCCAGCCAGCTGTACGTCAGAATGAGGTAGCCGTAGACGCCAAGAATGAGGACCTGCTGAACCAATCCGATAATCGAAGAGATGGATTGCTCGATTTGGTTCAAGCTGTTCTTCAGCGTCGTGATGTCGTGACGAAAAGCGGGCGTTTCGACTTGCGTAATGCAGGTGGGCTGTATCGAACCATACAGGTGATGCTCCAGCCGATTATGGATGCGAAGCGACAAGCGCGCCTGTACGAGCCTGGAACCTTCGCTTAGGATGAGATCCGTTGCTTTCAACAGAGCCAATAGTAAAGCTACCCAAGCCAGATCGCTCCATATGGGATGGGCCGCGATTTGATCGAATAGACGTTTGTTCAGATGAAAGGTAAGCCAGCCTACCGTCGGTTGTATAGCCAGCAGAACAATCACGAAACTCGCGTTAAGGATCGAGCCTTGAATCATAATTCGGATCCATTGAAGAGACGACGTCATCCGACAACGGAGTGAAACATGCGGAATGGAGCGGCGATAATGTCCAAGTGACCGGGCTCGCTGCAGCTGTAGTGGGAAATGAGCTGCCCTTCCGAATTAACGCCGTATGCCCAAGGAAATCCGTAGCCTTTCATGTCGTGGTCAACGCTGGCCTCGATCCTATAGAGGCGGACAGGCGCGGAGAAGGCTTGTTTGGCAAGTTCTAATTTGTCTTCGGAGGTATCCATAAGGACGATGAGCTTGTAGTCCGGGCGCTCGGCGGCAAACCGGTCGATCTCGTCGAAGGCCGGCAGGCAAACGGCGCAGTCCGTGCTGACCATTGCAATTAACAAGTAATCCTCCAGAAGCGAGTACAGCTTGATTCCAGCGGACAACGTAACATCCGGAATGTAATCTCCGATTTGGATATGAGTTCGCATCGAACGGCTCCTTGAGCTTTAGTTATGTATAAAAGCCTAGATGCGGACTGCTGAATGCGCTTACAAAAACAAGGGTCCAGCAGTCCGCATTGGTAAGAGATGTTAGGTTAGAAGACTAGCGATTAGCAAACACAACCGTTAAAAGTCGTACAAGTGCTGCCGCTTTGCGCGCAAACCAGGTATTGCGCTTTACTACCGTATCTGTCGCATTGTTGAGAAGAGCAGCTTGTAAACTCTCGAATGCATCCGGAACATGACATTATGTTTCACCTCCTTTGCAGAATGATGGGATTGGAATTAAAATGCTCTTTTTGTTAAAAAATGTTTCTTATGAGCGCAATATCCACATTAAATAATTGGAAGTTTTCTGTCAATATAATTTCTATAAATAGTATTTTGTAACTATATTGTGTCTTATTTCCTACCTTACTTCCGGCCAATAGAGTTGAGGTTTCCACAAATGCACTGTCAATAAATTCGGATGATATGAAGTCGGTAACCGCAATTGACAATTTAAAGTAATTTGGTAGAATCTAGCTATATTTATATAACATGGGGGGCAATGGATGAGGTTATCAAAAGGGGTTCTTACGTCACTTATGTTCGTTTCCGCCATTCTCGTTCAAGGATGTAGCGGCGACGACTCCTTTAATCCAGAGGAACCAGAGAAGCTGAAGGTGATGTATTTTGATGAGGATACGTTCAATCAGAAATACGGCCAATTGATTTATTCGAAGTTCCCGAATCTCGAGATTGAAATCGTAGCGACCCAACCGATCTTTACGGATAGCGTCGTTAATATGGAACAGGCGTACAGGGATGTAGTGGAGAAAGAAAATCCCGACGTAATCTTGATGAACACGTTGACGCAATATAGCGAACTTATTGAGAAGAACAAATTGATGGACATGGAACCGATGCTGCTGGAGGAGGACTTCAAGAGCGCCGATCTGCTGCCGGCTTCCTTGCAGCTGTTAAGGGAGCAGGGCGGCGGCAAATTGTACGGGATCGCGCCGTTCTTTTCCACTAAAGTCCTGTATTACAATAAAGATCTGTTCGACCAATACAAGGTGCCGCTCCCGACTAAGAGCATGACTTGGCCGGAAGTGATCGAACTGGCGCAACGGTTCCCGACGACGGGTAGCGAGGAAGATCGGGTTTACGGGTTTGCGATGCATGTTTTGCTGTCTGACCTCGGGTCGGCCATCGGAGAGACGTTAGGACTTCGTCTTACCGACTCGGCTGGCAAGAAGGTAACCGTTCAAAGTGAGGGATGGAAGCAAGTTTACAAAATGGCCGTGGATGCCCAGAAGTCGGGAGCGTTCTATTTCCCAGGTACTCCAAAATCAACGCAAAGCATAGAAGAGTCTCTCAATAGAGACAAGTTCATTATCGGCAAAGCCGCGATGGGAATTGAAGATTTTTATCTTGCTAATAGAATGAAGATGAATGCGACACGTGTGAAGAAGTTCAACTGGGGGTGGCTCACCGAGCCCTACGATCCCGCTAATCCCGATGTCTCCTCCTCGTTCTATCTTACTGAAATCTATGGGGTCAACGCGGATTCGGCCAACAAGGAGGCGGCCTGGCAGCTTGTGAAGTATATGAACGGGGATGAGACCGCGAAGCTGTTATCACGATCCCACTATGGAAGCTTGATGACCCGGACGCAATACAACCAGTCCGATGAAGGCTTCAATTTTGATTCTTTCTATTCGCTTCAGCCTCCTAGAGGTCCGGAGTTTTTTAAGTACAATCTATTCAACTTTGCCAGATCGTTAAGAGAGCTTACGGATCAAGAGCTGAAAGCAGTCGCGAAGGGCAGCAAGAGCCTGGACGAGGCGATCACGACGATTCAGAACGAAGGGCAGCTCGAGCTGGATATGGCGAACAAGAGGATGGCGGAGGCTGATAAATAGAAGAAGTATGCGATTTCTTCTTCATTGATCATGAATTGATAATTTGTGGAATCCGGTAGAATATAGCTGTAATTATATGAAATGGGAGGTCAAGGATGAAGGGCTCAAAAAGGGGGATAGCATCGCTTTTGGTCATTTCGTCTATGCTTATTCAAGGCTGTAGCGGCGAAGACTCTTTTGAAGCAGATGAAGCAGGGCAGCTGAAGGTCATGTATGTTAATGAGGATAACTTCAGTCAGCTGTATGGCAATTCGTTTAATTTGAAGTTTCCCAATATTGAGATCGAAGTCGTAGAAGTTTCATCGCTCGCGGGAGGCGGCAATGCAGATACGGCGTTTCATGATCTGATCGAGAAGGAAAATCCCGATGTGATCTTAATGAGCGGGGTCTCTCAATACAGCGAGCTTGTCGAGAAGAACACCTTATTGGATTTGGAGCCGATGCTGCTGGAAGAGGACTTCAAGAGCGCCGATCTGCTGCCGGCTTCCTTGCAGTTGTTAAGAGAGAAGGGCGACGGCAAATTATACGGGATATCGCCGTACTTTTCCGCCAATGCCCTGTATTATAACAAAGACCTGTTCGACAACTATAAGATACCGATTCCGACCACGAGCATGACCTGGCCGGAAGTCATCGAACTGGCGAAGCGGTTCCCGACGACAGGCAGTGAAGAAGAGCGGATTTACGGGTTCACGATGGATGAGAATTTGTCTAGCCTCGGGTTTACGATCGGGGATACGACAGGATATCGATACACCGATGCGCTCGGCAAGCAGGTCACCATTCAAACCGATGGATGGAAGCAGGCTTTCGGCATGGCCGTAGATGCTCAGAAGTCGGGGGCATTCTATTTCCCGGGCGATCTGGATTATTCGCAGCTAAACTTTGACGAGTATTTGGATTCAGACTTGTTCTTCTCCGGCAAATCCGCGATGACGATTAAAAGAACTTCTTACGCCGGAAGCATGAAGGTGTATGAAACGCTTGGGAAGAAGCCGGTCAATTGGAGCTGGCTCACGGAACCTTTCGATCCGGCCAACCCCGACGTTTCCTCCTCGTTCGCCCTAACCGAAATCTATGGAATCCATGCCAATTCAGCTAATAAGAAGGCGGCCTGGCAGCTTGTGAAGCATATTAACGGGGATACGACCGCGAAGCTGCTCTCGAGATCCAGCAACGGAAACTTAATGACCCGGACTCAATACAACACGTCCGATGAAGGCATCCTTTATGATCCCTTCTATACGCTGCAGCCTAGAGGCCAGTCGATGCATATGAACACGCTGAGCGATTTTAATAGGTCGATCAGACAGCTTGCGGGCAAAGAGCTGCAGGCGGTCGTATCCGGCAGCAAAAATCTGGACGAGGCCATGACGTCCATTCAGAACGAGGGACAGCTCGAGCTGGATCGGACGAACAAGCAGTTGGCGGAGGCGGATAAGACGAAATAGTTGGCAAGTAAAAATGAAATGGCAGCCCTGGTCGGAAAACCGATTGAGGCTGCCATTTTTGTTCGAGGCGTGGCTCCGAAAGCGAAGGTCAGCACGAAGCCGCGTCAAGCGCGCACCCCCTCAGGATACCACCCAAGGCACAAAGTCACGTACGAAGCTCGAACAAAAGCCTGTCCGCAGGACAAACGGGCAAAAGCGCCCAGTATTGCGGGCATAGGAAAAATCCACTGAAGCTTTGTCCATCAGGACAAAAGCGTGCCCTGCTCAAGCCTTACCGCCGACCGCGAACAATCGTAGCAGCACGAAGACGGGAGTCCAGAGGGCGGTAGACCTCTGGTTCCCCTCGGCGGAGGGGGAAGGGGCGAGGGAAAAACCCAAGGGGCGAGGGGGGAACTAAGGACATGGAAGAAAAAAGGGGTTATGAAGGGGAAGCCTACCCCTTCACAGCCCCGGCCGTCATGCCCGCGACAATTCGCTTATTAAAGAAAATAAACAATATGAGCGGCGGCAGCGAGATCAAAATGATGTCCGCGAACAGCAGGTTCCACGACGTGTTGTACATGCTCGTGAAGTTGTAGAGCGTCAGCTGGATCGTGGCGTTCTTCGCGCCGGGCAAGAAGTACAGCGGATTGACAAAGTCGTTGTAGATGCCGACGGCCGACAGCACGATGACCGTCGAGTTGACCGGCATGAGCAGCGGGAAGATCATCTGGAAGAACATGCGGACCGGTCCGCAGCCGTCGACCAGCGCCGCTTCGTCGATCTCGCGCGGAATGGTGGCCATGAAGCCTTTGTACAGAATCGTCGCGAACGACACGCCAAGCGCGGTCTCAATGAGGACGATGCCCGTGATCGTCTTGTACAGGTGGATCGAGTCGAGCACCCAGATCGTCGGGACGATCGCCGGCGGAATCATGAGACCGGCCAGAATGAGGAAGTTAATCGGCCCAGACCAGCGGTCGGAGCGGCGCTGCAGCACGTACCCCGCCATGGCGCACACGATGACGAGAACGATGATGGAGAGCAGCGTAATGAGCGTACTGTTCCAGAAGGCGCGGATGACCATGCCGTCCTGCGCGGTCAGCACTTCCTTGTAGTTGTCGAGAATATGGAAGGTGCTCGGCCAATCGATATTGAGCAGGGACGACTCCGTCCGGTTTTTGAACGAATTAATAATGACGAAATAGAACGGCACCCAGAAGATGACGATCGAAAGCGCGATGGCGACGACTTCCCAGAATAAGCGGATTGCGCTGCGTTTTCTCATAGGTCTACCTCTCTCTTGGACAGCAGCATGAACAGCGGGAAGGCAAGCAGGGAGACGCCGATGAACAAAATCACGTTGCCTGCGGTCGCGAGGCCGTAGAAGCCGCCTTGATACTGCTTATAAATAATCGAGGCAATCAGGTCCGTGCTGAAGCCCGGTCCGCCCTTGGTCATCGCCCAGACGAGATCGAACGAGCGGAGTCCGCCGATGAAGGACAAAATGATAACCGAGTTCATCGCGGGAGCGGTGAGCGGGATCGTAATGTGCTTGAACTTGTCGAAGGCGGTGCCGCCGTCGATCTGAAGCGCCTCGGAATAGTCTTGCGGAATGGACATGATGCCCGCGATATAGATGACGGTCGCCATGCCGACGCCTTTCCACACGTCGACGAAAGCGACGGAGAGCAGCGCGATGCTCGTATCCCCGAGCCAATCGGGTCCGACAATGTTCAGGTACGACAAGCCTTGATTGATCAACCCTTGCGTAGGGTGCATCAACGTGCTGAATGCGATGCCGACGGCGATCGTGCTCAGCAGGGTCGGGAAGAAGACGACGGAGCGCAAATAGCCTTTGCTTCTCAAATTGGATGTCAGCGCGACGGCCAACAGCAGGCCGAGCACGACCTTCAGCACGCAGGTGACGACTGCGTAGATGAGCGTGTTGCGAAATCCGATCGTCAGCGACGATTCGGAGAAGAACGTGACATAGTTCTCCAAGCCGATGAATTCCCAGTCCGCCAGATCCCAGCGGGTCAAGCTGAAGAAGAACGACATCAGGGTCGGTAGAAGGAAGAAGATGAAGTAGATGATGCCCAGGGGCAGGATGAACGCATAGCTGTAGTAGTGCTTGCTTAGCTTTGTCATTGTGATCTCTCCCAAATCCTATTTACGATAGAAGCCCTGCAACTGGGCAGGGCCTCCATCGGTCGGGGCGTTCGCTTACCAGCCGGCGATTCCGAGCTGCTTCGCTTGCTTCTCGACATCTTTATCGTAGGCTTTCGCGGAATCCGCGGGCGATTTCATGCCCGCGCCGGCTTCGACCGTAATTTGCGGCAGGTTGGGTCCCTTCAGCGGGGAGAGGAACTCGAGCGCCGGCGCGTTGGTATTGTTATCGAAGTACGGCATCATATCTTTGACGCCGCCGTAAGCATCGTCCGGCAGCTTAGCGCCTTTGATAACATAAGGACCTTCCGGTTTCGCCTTCGTCGCCATGAGCGCCATCGCCTCCGGCGTGACGAAGAAGGACATCCATTTCTTCGCGGCTTCAATGTTCTTGCTCTCCTTGTAGATGGAGATCGCGGCCGGCATCCACACGGTCAGACCGTTCTTGTCCGCGCTGTCGCCCGGTTGGGCGAAGACGCCGATGTCGTCGATCTTGTCCGGGTAGGTGGCGAAAATGTTGGAGAGCGCGAACGTCAGCATCGGGTAATGAACGCCGGTCCCGTCGACGAGCATTTTGAGCGCTTGGTCATACGTCGTCGCCAGGTAGTCCTTGTTCATATAATCCTTTACGGAAGCGAGCTTCTCGAAGCCGCGCACCGCCGCAGGCGTCGTCTCGAACTTCGCCTTGTTGTTCGTGAAGTCGTCCGCGAACGTCGGCGCCTCGGCTTGCACGTTGTAGTAGTCCGCGAGCAGGATGAGCTGGGACGTCCAGCTGTCCTTGTAGGAGCCGATGACGGCGGTTTTGCCGGCGGCTTTGATCTTCTCGTTGTTCGCCATCAATTCGTCCCACGTCTTCGGCACGGAGAGGCCCAGTTCGGCATAGACCTTCTTGTTGTACAGCCATGCGCCGGCTTGCGAAGATCCGCTTGGTGCCGCATAGACCTTATCGCCCACGCTGACGGTCGGCAGGAACGACTCCATGACGTTTTGCATGAATGGCTCGCTCGTTAGATCGACGAAATATTTCTCCGGCTGGAGCGACTTGAAGAGGGAGCCGGCGTTGTAGAAGTTCAGGTCGGTCATTTCGCCGGAGACGAGTCTCGTCTTCACGAGATTGTCGCCTTCGCCGCCGCCCGGACGGAGCTCGTATTCGGTCTTAATGTTGAAACGTTTCTCGATTTCGTCCGTGACGGCCTTGAGTCCTTCGGTCGAGGTTTGGTTGTCGATCAGCATCTTCAGCGTGACGGTCTCTTCGTAACGCTCCGCGCTTGCGCCTTCGGCCGGCGCGTTGCCGCCCGCCGCCGCATTCGTCTCCGTGCCGCCGCCGTTCGTCTGCTCGGCGTTGGTGCCCGCATTCGCGTTATTCCCCGAGTTCGCGTTGTTGCCGCATCCCGCGACCAGTCCGGCGACGAGGATCAGGCTTGTCGCCGCGGTCAATACTTGTTTGGATTTCGCACGCATGTTGTGAATGCCTCCTTTGATTTCGGCGCGTTAGCGCCAAGCCCCCCTTGGGCCAGTAACGCTGTTCGTGAGGGAGCCGAGAGCGAATCGCTTCGTTCGCCAGCCCCTGTAACTCAAATTGTAAAGGCTTACATTGGTTTGCGTAAGCGCCGCATTTTTTGGCCGTGTCGGATTTTTTTGGGGTGCTGCACGAACGGGAGACGGTTGTCGGGGCGCTGGACTAGAGGACTCAGGTTGATTTTGGAGGAGGAAAGAAACGGAAGCAGGCGAAGCTTGCGTCGTTTTTTTATTGCTCAGGAAATCATCTTGTGCATAAAAACGTAAAGCGTATCCGACCAAGCGGACGTAAGCGAAGGTCCGCACGAAGCCACGCTAAGCGCACACCCCCGCAGGATACCACCCCCAAGGCAAAACGTCACGAACGAAGCTCGAACAACAGCCTGTCCGAAGGACAAGCGGGCTCCCCCCGAAAGGACAGATCGAAGACGGCCGCGCAACGAGTTACGCTGATTCCGGGTGTCCAGAGGGCGGGAGCCCTTGGTTCCCCTCGGCGGAGGGAGAAGGGGCGAGGGAGAAAACTGAAGGGGCGAGGGAGAAGGAGAAGACAGGTTGTAAAGAAGGGCGCAGCCCTTTTTTCGCTTCTGGACGATTACTGCACTAAATCGAAATCCGCTCACATTGTTGGGGTCCCGGCGGCCAACCTATAATGAGCTTACGAACGACAAATACCATGTGGGGAGACCTTATTATGACGACGACCTCGCTCGCGAAAGCGGCACGACCGGGTGCCGAACGAGCCGCCGCCGGGAGAGGGCCGTGGCGGTACTTCCTCCGTCACCGCGCCTTCTACATCATGCTGGCGCCGGGCCTGCTGTACTTCCTGGTGTTCAAGTATTTGCCCCTGACGGGCAGTTTCATCGCCTTTCAAGACTTTAATATTTTCAAAGGCTTCTCGGGCAGCGAATGGGTCGGCTTGAAGTGGTTCCGCCAGCTGTTCCAGTACCCGAATTTCGGCCGGCTGATCGAGAATACGCTCATCATCAGCCTGTATCAGATCGTATTCGCGTTCCCGCTGCCGATCCTGCTCGCCCTGATGCTCAACGAGGTGCGCCAGATGGCGTACAAGCGGATCGTGCAGACGGTGCTGTACCTGCCGCATTTTCTATCGTGGACGATCGTCTTCGGCCTCTCGTACATGCTGCTCTCGCCGACGAACGGCCTGTTCGCGTCGATCTTCTCCGGCATGGGCGCCGAGGGCGGAATCCTGCAGCAGTCCGAGTACTTCCGGCCGATCATCATCATCTCGGGCATCTGGAAGGAGATGGGGTGGAACGCGATCATCTTCATCGCGGCGCTGGCCGGCATCAGCCCTTCGTTGTACGAGGCGGCCAAGATGGACGGGGCGAACCGGTGGAAGCAGTTCCTGCACATTTCCCTGCCGGGCCTGTTACCCGCGATCATGATCCTGCTGCTGCTCAAAATCGGCCACATTCTCGACTCCGGCTTCGAGCAAATTTATCAGTTCCTCACCCCCGCCGCGTTCGAGACGGGCGACGTACTGGACACCTACACGTACCGCGTCGGTATCCTGCAAGGGCAGTACAGCATTACGACGGCAATCGGATTGTTCAAGTCGGTCATCGGCTTCGTCCTGCTTGTCATCGCCAACCGCGTCAGCCGCTGGACGACCGGCGAAGGCATTTATTAGGATGGAGGGATAGAAGACGCGATGAGAATCAAACGATCCATGGGAGAACGAACCTTCGACGCGGTCAATGCGATCCTGCTCGCCATCTGCTGCTTGGCCGTCGCGATCCCGCTGCTGTACGTCGTGGCTGGCTCGCTCAGCTCGAACGAGGCGATCATGCATTCGGAGGTGCGGCTGTGGCCGGTCGGCTTCAATCTGGACAATTACGATTTCGTCATTCATAACGCCGTGTTCTGGCGATCGTTCGGCGTCACGATCATGATCGTCGTCATCGGCACCGCGATCAACATGGTCATGACGCTGCTGACGTCGTACCCGCTGTCCAAAGCGTGGCTGGGCGGTCGCAGGCCGATTATGCTGTTCATCATCTTCACGATGATTTTCCAGGCGCCGATGGTGCCGATGTACCTGCTGATCAAAGAGCTTCATTTGCTCGATTCGATCTGGGCCCTCATCATCCCGAGCGCGCTCAGCGCGTTCAACATGCTGCTGTGCATTACCTTCTTGCGATCGATTCCGGAAGAGCTGTTCGAGGCGGCGCGCGTAGACGGCATGAACGAATACCGGATTCTATGGCGCATCGTGACGCCGCTCTCGATGCCGATCAACGTGACGCTCATGCTGTTTTATGCGGTCGGCCACTGGAACAACTATTTGGGACCGCTCCTGTACGTGACCGACCGGGCGAAGCAGCCGCTGCAGCTCTACCTGTACAACCTCATTTCCCAATTCGATATGGACTCGGCCGGCGGCGAATCGGTGCTGGAGCTGTCCTCCCGACTGACGCCGCAAGGGCTGCAGATGGCGACGATCGTCGTGGCCACGGTGCCGGTCGTCATTATCTATCCGTTCCTGCAGAAGCATTTCATCAAAGGGGCGCTGCTCGGCTCCGTGAAAGAATAAGCGTCAGCGGACGCCCGCATCCGGCTTCGGGGAGGTGATGGCGGCTTCGACGATTCGATCGAAGCGGCAGCCCAGGCATCACGCATCATCATGCATTCATTCTAAGGAGGGTCATTCTCGTATGAAAGCAGCGTACAAAAAAAGATTAGCGGTCCTGTGCATCGCGGCTCTGACGATTACCGGCACGGCATGCGGAGACGGCGGCGGCAGCAAAGCGAACAATGGAGAGACGCCAGCGGCCAACGCGTCGTCGCACGCTTCCGATAATAAAGCGTCGGCCGAACCGGCTTCGATCAGCCTGTTCGTCTCCAACAACGCGGAGCAGATCCCGCCCGGCAAGTCGATGGATTTGGCCACGGTGAAGCATCTGGCCGGCAAGACGAACACGGAGCTGGACATTACGTTCCTGCCGCACGAGAACTATATGGAGCAGCTGCGGCTCAAATTCGCCGGCGGCGATATTCCCGACGTCCATATGGTGTGGGGCATCGAGAACTCGGAGTTGGTGACGAACGACCTCGCGCTGGATTTGAAGCCTTACTTAGAGAAGCACGGGCAGCATTTGCTCAAAGAAATCCCGCAATCCGCGTGGGATGCGGTGACGCTGAACGGCCAAATTCTCGCCATTCCGCAGGTCGCCCAAGGCAATGCGCCGGCAGAACGGGTCATCTACGTCCGCAAGGATTGGCTGGATAAACTCGGCCTCGCCGTGCCGAAGACGTCCGACGAATTCCTGGACATGCTGCGCGCGTTCCGGGATAAGGACCCAAACGGAAACGGCAAGCAGGACGAGATTCCGTTCTCGAGCCGCGAGAAGTTCGAATGGATGGACAACGTGCTCGGCATGTACGGCGTGAACCTCGATTCGAACACCGTCAGCGACGGCAAGGTCATGCCGGGCTTCGTCACGCCGAACATGAAGCAGTCGCTCGGGTTGGTTCGGACGATGTACGAAGAGAAGCTGATCGATCCGGAATTCCTGACGAACTCGCGGGCGGTGTGGGATCAGAAGATCAAATCCGATCTCGTCGGCTCATGGAACCACGTCGTGCTCGGCGTCTGGGATTCGTGGCAGAAGGAGATGAGCACGCTGCTGGCGGACAAGAAGCCGAACGTCGTGGCGATCCCGACGCCGAAGGGCGCAGGCTACGAGGGCGATGTCGGCCGCGTGGAGAAATCGGTGCTGAAGACGTTCGTCGTGAAGAAAGACGCCGCGAACCCGGAAGCGATCGTCCGCATGTTCGATTGGCTCGTGACGGAGGAAGGCCAGCTGTTCGCCGACCTCGGCATCGAGGGCGAGACGTTCACGAAGGCGGGCGAGCAGCTGACCTATAACGCGGACGCCGACAAGGATTTGAAGTGGAGACAGGCGGTATTCACTCTCCATGGCTTCAACGAAGCGGCGCAGAAGGTGAAGATCAACAACGAGGAAGCGTTCAACAAGCTGATGGCCACGATCGAGACATCCCGCAGCGAAGGCATCGACAACCCGACCGCGGGCATGGCGCCATCCCCGGCGATGACCCAGAACGCGGAGCTGAGCTTCAAAGGCAGCCTGTTCCAGGAGGCGGCGGCCAAAATCGTGCTCGGCGAGAAGTCGCTCGACTACTTCGACGAATTCGTCGCGAGCTGGAAGAAGCAAGGAGGCGAGCAGGCGATCGAAGAGATGACGGCTTGGTATAACGAGAACCGCAAGTAAAAAGCTGATTGGTTTGCGTTCCCAATCGGAAGATTGGGAATGCAGCATTCAGCTAGAGTAAAGCTGATTGGTTTGCGTTCCCAATCCTAGGATTGGGAATGCAGCATTCAGCTAGAGAAGCTGATTGGTTTGCGTTCCCAATCGGAAGATTGGGAATGCAGCATTCAGCTAGAGTAAAGCTGATTGGTTTGCGTTCCCAATCGGAAGATTGGGAATGCAGCATTCAGCTAGTTCGAATGAATGTCCCTCTTCCCGCCATCGTAATGCTGTCAGGTTAAGGAAAAGCGTACGGTGAAGCCGACTAGGGCCTATAGTTGACAGGCTGTAGTCATAGGACGAACTTCAAAACCTACTGAAGCTTTGTCCGTCAGGACAAAAGCGTGCCCTGCTCTAGCCCAACCGCCGACCGCGAACGACCATGCCAGCACGAAGAAGGGAGTCCAGAGGGCAAAGCCCTTAGGTTCCCCTCGGCGGAGGGGGAAGGGGGAGGCAATCT
Organism: Paenibacillus methanolicus; assembly: GCF_008124765.1. Classification (GTDB taxonomy): domain Bacteria; phylum Bacillota; class Bacilli; order Paenibacillales; family Paenibacillaceae; genus Paenibacillus_Z; species Paenibacillus_Z methanolicus. The sequence continues at coordinate 186,416 of NZ_VNHS01000007.1, forward strand.
CGGGGAGAGGGAATACCTTATGGGAAAGGGTGATCATGATGCGTCACCGGTCGTACAAAACAATTACGCTTATGCTGATCGGCCTGCTGATCTGGACGTCCTGCCTCTCGGGCGGAGCGTTCGCGCAGCCGTTGACGGAAGAAGAGCTGGAGGCGATCGAAGGCAGCCAAGTGCTGATCGACGATCTGCGGAAGGAAGGCGCAGCCTTGAATGCGGAGGCGTCCGCCTATGGCGCGATGGAGGTCGTCGCGGCCGAAGGCCAGCCATTCGCCGAGGCGCTTCGGTTCCGGACGGTAACCCAGCCGGCCAGCGCGTACTTGCTTCAATATATATTGCCGATCGAGGGACCGATCGCGAAGGACGACGTGCTGCTCGCGACGTTCTACGCCCGGGCGGTCAGCTCGACCGTCGAGACGGGCGAAGGGCAGCTGGCGCTCGTGCTGGAGAAGAAGGGCACGTGGGAGAAGTCGCTCACCGAGACGGTCGCGATTCCGACCCAGTGGAAGAAGTTCATCGTGCCGATCAAGGCCGCGGTGGACATGCCGGAAGGGCAATCGCAGCTGACGCTCCGGCTCGGCTTCAAGCCGCAGACGGTCGAGATCGGAGGCCTCGAACTTACCAATTTTATGAAAGCGGTTACGTTCGATCAGCTGCCGAGCACGCCGGTCACCTACGTGGGGATGGAGGACGACGCGCCATGGCGAGCCGAAGCGAACCAGCGGATTGAGCAGGTCCGCAAGGGCGACTTCGAAATCGCCGTCGTGGACAAGCAGGGCCAGCCGGTAGCGGGGGCGGACGTGCAGCTGCGCATGACGAACCACGAGTTCAAATTCGGCACGGCGGTCAACAGCGCGCTTGCGCTCGGGACGGACGCGAACGCCGAGCTGTACCGGGCGAAGCTGAAGGAGAATTTCAATTCGGCCGTCATGGAGAACGAGATGAAGTGGCCGTGGTGGGAGGCGGACCGCGCCCGGGCCGTCAAGCTGTACAATTGGCTCGGCGAGAACGGCTTCTCTGTCCGTGGACATAATCTGCTATGGGACAGCGAGAGCCGGATGCCTGCCGATATCGGCGGACTGCTGCAGGACCGCGCCAAGCTGGATGCGAGGATCGCCGAACATATTCACGAGACGGCGGGCTACTTCCGCGGCCGCTTGCTCGATTGGGACGTGCTCAACGAGCCTGTGCTCAATCGCCTGATCCGCGGGCGATACGGCGACGCCATCGCGGCGGACTGGTTCAAGCGGGCCAAGGAAGCCGACCCGGACGCCAAGCTGTTCGTGAACGAGACGCAAATTCTCGGCGTGGACGCGCCGGTCATCGCCAGTCTCTCGTCGATCTTGCAGACGCTGAAGGACAACGGCGCGCCGCTCGACGGCGTCGGCATCCAAGCGCATTTCGGTAGCACTCCGGTCAGCCCGATGGCGTTCTACGACCAGGTGACGCATTTCGCCCAATACGCGCCGGAGATCGCGATCACCGAGTTCGACATGAACTCCCCGCGCGAGGATATTCAAGGGAAGTTCACGCATGACCTGCTGCTGGCGATGTTCAGCCATCCGAATGTCACGTCGTTCACGCTGTGGGGATTCTGGGACGGCGCGCATTGGCAGAACAATGCCCCGCTGTTCCGCGGCGACTGGAGCTTGAAGCCGTCGGGCGAAGCGTGGCGCAGTTTGATTTACGATACCTGGTGGACGGAGACAGCAGGACAGACCGACGCGAGCGGCGTGTACGCGGCGCGGGGCTTCTATGGCGAGTATGACATCACCGTCACGCATAATGGCGTTAGCCAGACGGTACCAGCCTCCTTCCTGAAAGAAGGCTCGCGCCGCGTATCCGTCACGCTGGGCGAACAGCCGCAGCCGGCCAAGCCGTTCGAGCCGCTGCCGCTGCCGACGTCGGGCTCGGATATAACGGCTCCGGTCTGGCCTTACGGCAGCGCGTTCAGCGCGTCGGACCCGTCGCCGACGTCGGTCACGCTTAGCTGGCCGGCCGCGCGGGACAATATTGCGGTGACGAGTTATCGCATCTATAAGGACGGAGCGTTCCTGCTTGAGACGGCGGCGAACGTGACCCGGTATGACGTGACGGGGCTTGCGCCGGATCACAGCTACACGTTCGCCGTCGAAGCGGTGGACGGAGCGGGCAATCGTTCGGTTCCCGGCGGCAAACTGGCCGTGAAGACCGTCGCCGATGCGGACCAGACGCTTCCCGGCTGGAAGAACGGCTCGCTAATCAAGCTGAGCGGCCTCGGCGAGACGAGCGTCCGGCTGAAGTGGCAGGCTGCCGACGACCGCAAAGGGAAAGTCGCCGGCTACAAAATCTACGTGAACGGGCAGCTGGACGGGGAGACCGCCGAGCGCGAATACGCGTTGGACGGCTTGTCGCCGAACGTCTCGTACACCGTGCGCGTAGCGGCGAAGGATAAGCAGGGCAACTTGTCCGAGGGCGGTCCGGTCGTCGTATTCCGTACAATTGAGGCGACGGATACGACGGCTCCCGCATGGAAGCAGCCGACGCTGACGTCGAGCGAGCTTACCGCGGACGGCGTGACGCTGCATTGGAGCGGCGCGCAGGATGCCGTCGGCGTGGCGGCTTACCGGTTGTCCGATGGCGACCGGGAGATTGTTACCTTGCCGCCTTCGGCCTCGTCTTATCGAGTCGATGGCCTATCCGGCGGCCGCGCCTATGCGTTCCGCGTAGAAGCGGCCGACGATGCCGGCAATTGGTCGAATACGGGACCGACGCTGGCGATCACGACCCCTTCCGCGACTCGGGACGTCGCCCCGCCAAGCTGGCCGTTGGACCGGAAGCTGCAATACGGCACGCTCACGGACCGAAGCGTCACGCTGCGCTGGTCGGCCGCGGACGATAACGGCGGGGTGACCGGTTATCGGATTTATAGGAATGGCGATCTCATCGCGACCGTAGATGGAGCTGCCCGCGAATACGCCGTACAGCAGCTGGAGGCCGGCCGCGCGTATTCGTTCCGGGTCGAAGCCGTTGATGCCGCGGGCAATTGGTCTTCCGGCGGACCATCCGTCGCGGTGACGACGCCGGCGGGCGTGGTGCGAAGCGAGACGAAGGTGCTGCCAAGCGGGGATGCTTTCATTCAGGCGCCGGCCGTATTCGGCGGCGACGGCACGAACCAGAACGCGCTCGGCTACTTGCGGTATAAGAACGCGGCGGGCGCATCGGGGAGCGAGCAGAACCGGAATACGGGCAACAACCGCCGGGTTTATCTGCAATTCCCGTTGAACGACGTCCAAGGTTCGGTGTATTCGGCGACGTTGAGCGTGTACGTCTACGCGGTTCAAACGCCGAACGTCGATATCGGACTCGACGTTTATGCGACCGGAGACGATTGGACGGAGACGACGATCAATTGGAAGAACAAACCGGCCGACGGGAGCCGGATCGGCGGCGCGGTCGTGCGCAATGCCGGCTATTGGAAGTCGATTCCGGTCACCGATTACGTCGTCGCCGAGCGTAATGGCGACCAGGTGGTTAGCTTCAAACTGACGGATGACAAGTGGCTCGACCAGAACGTCGACATGTATTCCAGAGAGGCGTCCGGAGCGAATGCCGTATTCAAGCCTTACTTGTTGATCGGGACGGAAGACGTCCCTGCGGATACGCAAGCTCCTGCATGGGAGGGGGCGCGCGCCGAAGCGAACCGCGTGACGCCGCTGAGCGCGACGTTCTCTTGGTCGGCGGCGGCCGACGATGCGGGCGTGAATGGCTATCGCATCTACCAGGACGGCGTCGCGATCGCGACGATCGCGGCGGATCAATCGACATACGAGGCGAACGGACTGCAGCCGTCTACGGCGTACGCGTTCAAGGTCGAAGCCTTCGATGCCGCGCAGGAGACGACGGACGGTCCGGCGATCCGAATCGAGACGCCGGCCGCAGATATGACGCCTCCGGAATGGCCATCGACTGCTTCGCCGCGTGCGGCCGATGTCGGCAGATTCGGCGCGACGATTCAATGGCCATCCGCCACGGACAACTACGGCATCGAGACCTATGTCGTGTATAACGGCGGCACGGCCGTCGCGGAGCTGCCGGGCAGCGCCAATGTCTACGAGCTGCGCGGTCTGCGTCCGGGAACGAGCTATACGATCCGCATCGGCGCGCGGGATGCCGCCGGCAACGAGACGACGAGCGCCCCGCTCAAGCTGACGACCCAGGCGCCCGACACCGCGCCGCCGAAGTGGAACGCGGGCGGAAAGGCGGCCGTCTCGTCCGAATCCGTATCCGGCGCGTGGCTGGAATGGCCGCAGGCGACTGACGATACCGGGACGGAAGCTTACCGGATTTATGTCGAGAAACGTATGATTGCCGAGGTCGGAAAAGCGGTGCGGGGCATTTTCATCACGGGATTGAAGGCCGAAACGTCCTATGATGTCCATGTCGTCGCGGTCGATGCCGCCGGGAACGTCTCCAAGCCGCTGAAGGCGGAGAAGCTGCGGACGCTCGAGCGGGATACGATCGTGCCGCAGTGGCCGACCGGCTCCCGGATCGAGGCGACGAGCGGCAAGGACGGCGTGAAGCTGCGGTGGGAAAAGGCCGAGGACAACGTCGAGGTGAAGCAGTACCGTCTCTATCGCGACGGCGCGATCATTGCGTTGTTAGACGGCCGGAAGACGAGCTATACCGATGCCGGGCAGACAGATGGCGAGACCGTCTATCACGTGGAGGCGTCCGATCCGGCCGGCAACTGGACGACGCTCGGGCCGAGCACGGGGATGTAGGCGGCTGCAAGTGACGGATATCGAGGTGCAATGACGGACCGAGGGGTTCGTCTTGCTCTTGTACTTCATGGTCGCTGAATGATACGTGCCACGCCGCTGGAAGATGGCGGAGCCGAAGAATTCTGGATATGTATAGCGTGTCCGCGGGAGCGGACGGAAGCGAAGGTCAGCAAGTCTTAGGACTGACTTCAAAACCTACTGAAGCTTTGTCCGCCAGGACAAAAGCGTGCCAACACGGATGCCACCGCCAACCGCGAACAAACGTGCAGGCACGAAAAGGGAGTCCAGAGGGCGAAGTCCTCTGGTTCCCCTCGGCGGAGGGGGAAGGGGGAGGGAAGAACAAAAGTCGGGTCAAAGGGGCGAAGCCCTTTGTTGTCTTTCCTAAAGCTCGCGCGTCGGGTACAGTGAAAGAAGAGTTACAAGTTTCGACAGGGAGGCCGGGCGATTTGCTAGCTGCCATCACGAAGAAAGTCAAACAATCGCTCAAATGGAAGCTGGTGGCGATGATCGCGGCGATTCTGGTCTTCACCGTCTCGGCGATCGGGTACGTCGGCTATAACCAGACGATGCGTTCCGTCGGCAAAGATATCGACCGTTTGAGCAAGCAAATTTTGACCCAGGCCAATATGAATCTCGATCGCTACTACACGGAATACGAGATGATCTTCCTGCTGCTCGGCAGCAGCCTGGAGTACCGGGAGTGGCTGCACGCTTCGGGCAGTCAATCGTTGACGTCGCTATCGGTGCGCTACTACGAGCGCATCAAGGAGAACTATTTGAACCGCGTGTTTCTGCAATACCCGGAAGTGATGTCGGTGTCGATGTACAATCCGCGCGGCTTGGAGCAGCACTTTACGAATGCGGCGATTCTATCGAGCGACTACAGCATCCGCAGCGAGGCGTTCCTCGGGGAGAGCGGGCGGTACGACAAGGTGAAGTTCATCCCGCGCACCGCGGATTATTATATGGACCGGTCAAACCAGAAGGTCGAGAAGCCGGTGCTGACGCTGTTCAAGCGGTTCTACGACGGCTATCTCCGCATGGATATTTCGCTCACTCCGTCGCAGAACGTCATGGACCGGATCAATATCGTGGACTCCAGCGCGGCTGCCGTCATCGACGGAAGCGGCACGATCATTCATCACTCCGAATCGGGCGAAGTCATGCAACGGATGGACGAGCGGGTCGTGAAGCTGCTGGCCGGGAAGCAGCAGGGGTCGATCTACGATTCCGACCGGCAGGAGCTGATCGTCTACCAATCGATCGCGCGCACGGGGTGGCAGATCCTCGCCATCATTCCGTACGAGAAAATCGCGGGAAGCCTCTACCACGTGCGCAATACGACGATCGTTATCTCGGTCGCCGCGCTGATCGTCTCGGTCTTCCTCACGTATTGGGCGGCCGCTTCGGTCGTCCGGCGGATCGCGAAGCTGCGGCAGGCGATGTTCATGACGCAGGTGAAGAACGATTTCTCGCTGCGCGCGCAGGTGGAAGGCACCGACGAGGTGACCGATCTGAGCGTGTCGTTCAACAAATTGCTCGGGCATCTCGCGCAATCGGTCCACGATCTGGCCGAGACGCGGGTGCAGCGGCATAAGGCGTCGATCTCGGCGCTGCAATCGCAGATCAACTCGCATTTTCTGTACAACACGCTGGAGACGATCAATTCGATGGCGCTGATCTCGCGCAATCCGGATATCGGCACGGTAGCCGTATCGCTCTCGCACATGCTGCGCTATACGTCGAACTACAAGGAGTGGGAGGTCGCCTTGGCAGACGAGATTCGGCATGCGGAAGACTACCTCGGCATTATGAAAGTGCGGTTCGGCGACGAGGTGACCTATGGGCTGGACGTGCCGCCCGACCTGCTTCAAGCCCGCTGTTCCAAGGCGCTGCTGCAGCCGCTCATCGAGAACTGCATCAAGCATACGCGGGAGACGACGGCGGAGGCGGTGTCGATCCGGGTCGCGGCGGAGATCATCGAGACAGGCAAGCTGAAGCTGTCCGTTCGGGACAACGGGGCCGGTTTTACGGAGCAAGCGTTAGCCCAACTGCGCGGGGAAATTCGCGGAGGCGGTGCGCAGGCGTACTCGTTGACGGGCGTCGGCCTTTCGAATTTGATCTACCGGCTGCACATGTTCTATGGGGAAGAAGCGGACATATCGTTCCGCAATGACGGGCAGGCGGGCGGAGCCGTCGTCGAAGTCGTGCTGCCGCTGCGAGACGACAACATGAGCGCGAAGGGAGAGGATGGGACCGATGCATAGAATTTTGGTCGTGGACGACGAGCATTTGATCCGCCAAAGCTTGTCCATGCGCCTCGCCGATATGGAGGGCGTGAGCGTGTCGGCAGCCATGGCGAACGGGCAAAAGGCGCTGGAGTGGCTGGAGGGCTACTTCGTCGATATTTGCGTGACGGACGTCCGAATGCCGCTCGTCGACGGGCTGCAGCTGATCGAAGCGATCAACGAACGATACCCGTGGATGAGCTGCATCGTCATCTCGAGCCATGACGACTTCGAATACGCCAAGCGCAGCCTGCAATTGGGCGCGGTTGACTACATCATGAAGCCGATCGAGCAGACGGCGCTCGCCGACGTGATGACGAAGGCGCGCGCGCAGCTGCGGACCCGCCGCCGTTACGAAGCGGGCCAGCTGCTGCTCCGCAAGCTGCCGGCGTGCAAGCCGCTGCTCGATCAATGGGTGGACATGGTGCTGTCGGTGTTCCTGCACCGGCAGCCGCTGCTCATCGTCGAGACGCTGGCTGCGTTCGAGGACTGGCTGGACGGGCGCCACGAGCTGCTGGGCGAGCTCGCGACGGCGTGGACGGGACTTGTGATCGACGAGCTGAAGAAGCATGCCGTTCACATCGCGTACGAAGAAGGCGCGGACGACGAGCTGGGCGGGGACCTGTTGGAGCGCCGCGGAGTCCGGCATTATTTTCGGCTGTGCGCGGTTCGCCGACTCGAGGACGTGGCCAATCTGCTGATGGCCGGCGCGCGGAAGAACAAGAATCTCCAGAAGCAATCCGTCGTCGATCAGGTCAAGCGGTACGTCGAGACGCATTACGCCGGCAAATGGAGCTTACAGGACGTGGCGGACCACGTGGCGATGAGCCGCTCTTACCTCGCCATCCTGTTCAAGGAGGAGACGGGGATGACGATCTGGACGTACTGCATCAACGTCCGGATGCGCAAAGCCCGCGACCTGCTGCTGACGACGAACCTGAAAAGCTACGAGGTCGCGGACCGGGTCGGCTACGAGAACAGCATCCATTTCTCGCGCATCTTCAAGCAGTATCACGGCATCAACCCGACGGAGTACAAGAACCGGTTCGAGGAGGCGTAACCCGACAGGCGGCATTTCAGGTTACTGAATTTGCAATAAAGAGGGACGAGCGCGGCAAAGTCGATACGATGACTGCCGCAAATCGTACTTCCTCTGCCGTGTCTTGTAAGGGCTTTCATTTTAAAATAGCACTGCAAGCCAATCACTTGAGAGAGAAGGGATTCGGATGAGCATGAAGGGTTGGAAGCGGGCCGCGACGGTTGGAGGTTTGGCGATGACATTGGCGGCGGGCGGCATGAACGCGCCGTCGGCGTCGCTCGCGGCGGGCAACACGATCTCGGTGTCCAAAAGCACGGCGTACCAGACGATCTGGGGCTTCGGCGCGGCGGCGAATCATCCGGTGCAGGAGCTGCGGAGCAACTACTCCGCGGCCACTCAGTCGGCGATTCTGGATGTGCTCTTCAAGACCGACGAGTCGAACGCGGGGCTGTCGATCGTCCGCCTGGAGATCAATCCGTACACCGCCGCGCAAGATGCGGTACAGACGACGTTCATGCCGCAGGACGGCGTCATCGACTGGAACACCGATCTGCATCAGCGCTGGTTCGCCGGCGAAGCGAAGAACCGGGGCATGAACCAGTTCTACGCCGTGCCATGGAGCCCGCCGGGGTGGATGAAGGATAACAGCTCGCCGAACAACGGCGGACATCTGAAGCCGACGCATTACGATACCTTCGCGAATTATTTGAAAACCTACGTCAACCAATACCGGAACGCATACGGCCTCAACATCAAGTGGGTGAGCGTGCAGAACGAGCCTGACTTGGCGACGCCTTACGCCTCCGCGCAGTACACGACGGCCGAGATGAATACGGTGGCGGGCAAAGTGGCGGACGCGATACACAGTCTCGGCCAGGGCGTACTCGTCGGCGCGCCGGAAGGCTCGAACCGGACGGCATCGAACGCGTACATGCAGAGTTTCAGCCAGGCGACCCGCGACAAACTTGATTTCGTGTCGGTCCACGACTACAGCGCCTACGCGGACGTGAACCATTTCGGCAAGCCGCTCATCGCGACCGAGGTCAGCAACTTCCAATCCGCGAACGATCCGAGTATTACCGACGGGTTGAAATGGGCGAACATGATCGCGGCCGACCTGAAACGGGGCGAGCGCGGCTGGCTGTATTGGTGGGCGGTCAATCCCGCCTCCAGCACGACGGGCGAGGGGCTCGTCAATCTCGGGCCGAACGGCACTTATACCGTCAACAAGCGGTTATATACGATGGGGCAGTTCAGCCGATATCTTCGTCCGGACGATACCCGCATCCTGGCGGCCTCGAACAACCCGGACCTTGTCTCGATCGCCGGCAAGAACGGCACCGGGCGGGCTTCGGTCATCGTCATCAACAACAGCGCCTCGGCGCAGACGGCGACGATCGACGGCTTGACGTTCGCCCATCTGGCGGCCAGACGCACGAGCGCGACCGAGAACCTCGCCAAGCTGACGGATTTGACGGTCACGAACGGGGCCGTGACGGTCACGCTGCCGGGCAAGTCGATTACGAGCTTCACGGAATATTGAGCGGATGAACCAAGGTGAATGCATAATCGTGAAACTTATAACGCTTGTATTTGGCCAAAAGCCGAGGGGATAGTCCCTCGGCTTTCGGCGTGTGCACGGGTATTCCAATCTGGGCGCGATTAAGCGCCCTTACACGCGCGGAGCATTCGTTTCGCAGGCTGCTGTTGACGGGCCAAGCGGCAGTTCCCGCCCCATTGATCACCCCTTCGGGGTATACATTTTGCGAGTTGAACCATGTTAAAATGTCTTCATTACTGCCGGAGGTGCAACCATTGGCCCAAGAACTAACGGATTCGGACAAGCAAGACGTACAAGGCGGCAGAACAGGACCGTCGACTAGAGATAAGAGACGCGGCAGGTAATCCCTAAGTTCGCAGCTCCCCCTCTCGGGGAATCTTATTTTAACGGAGGTGCCATCATGGCCGATAATCAGAAACCTGAAGAGCAGCAACCGAGTACGACGGAAATCGAAGATATTTCCCAAGAGCTTTCGGAAGATGAAATGGAAGACGTGCAGGGCGGCCGCGTCGTGACCAAGGGCCAAGACTTTAGCAAATCGAGAGCTTCCCGCGGACGGGGAGCCTGAGAAGAGGATGAGCATCCTCTTCTTTTTTGTTTCTCCGCTCTTCCTCTCGGCCTGCTTCGCCCCCGTTCCATAAGCCGGCCTTGTCATGCTTAGATCTGGGAATAAAGTACAACCATGCGGGAATGTTAAGGAAAACATTGCCGAGGGATACTCGCTCATGAGTGATAAAAAGGAAACGGCACGATTAATTGACGAGAATGTGGAGCAGATTCATCAACTCATTCAAAAGAAAATCGAAATATGGTCGGAGCAGGTTGTATTCTCGAATCTATGGTGGATGGGCGCAGCCTTGTCGATTATCCCCTGGGTAATTTGGATTTTCTACCGAAAAAAAAGCAGCACCGATCGATTGCTCTATGTCGGATTTTTCGCTTCCATTATCGCGGTTGCTTTAGATTTAGTCGGCGATCAGTTAGGCTTTTGGAACTACCGGTTTAACGTAATTCCCGTGGTGCCTACCTATTTGCCTTGGGACTTTACGTTGATGCCCGTTACCATTATGTGGCTCATTCAATTCAAACCAAGCGTGAGCCCTTACCTTAAAGCGGCGGTTTTTGCGTTGTTAACTTCTTATGTGGCCGAGCCCTTTTTTCAATGGCTCCTAGTGTATAACCCCGTGAATTGGAAATTCACCTATTCCGTTCCTATTCAGTTTGTTCTTTATCTGACGGCGCATTATATGTCGAAGAGAAATGAGTTCGATAAGATAAGTTGAGCATGCACTCCGCAGCGCCTCATACTGGGCCGACCCAACCTCGTACAGGGGCGGTTAACCGACGGAAGAGACTCCTTTGGCTGTCTCGTTGTTCGTCGCCATCCGTCTCTCCGTGAAATAATACCCCAACGCCATCAGCGGCAGCGCCGTTCCGATTAACGAAGCGAGCGCCCAGCCACCTTGTTCATATGACCACCCGCCGACAGACGATCCGATCGCTCCGCCCGTGAAGAACACCGCCATAAACAATCCGTTTAGACGTCCTCGGGCTGCATTTCCTAACGTATATATCGCGCGCTGGCCGACGACCAGGTTGCCGGATACGGCCATGTCGAGCGTAAAAGCGGAGACGAAGAGAAGGACGAGCGCCGGCGTAGAGTGACGGTCGAACAGATGAATCGCCAGAAAAGACAGCACGGCCACGACCATCGCGCTCCACGTCATCGCCTTGCTCCAGCCGCGGTCGGCCAATCGTCCCGCGATCGGCGCGGCGATCGCGCCGCCGACGCCGACGAGCGCGAACCAGGCGATGCCTTGCTGGGACATGCCGAACCGGTCGGCCAGATGCAGCGGAACGACGGTCCAGAACAAGCTGAACGCCCCGAACATGGATGCCTGATACAACGCGCGGCGGCGCAGCACGGGCGTCTGCCGCCACAATGCGCCTAGGGATAGAATGAGCTGCCCGTAGCGGACGGCCTTCGGCGGCTTGCGCGATGGAAGCGCGTAAGCGAGCAGCGTGGTTAATAGCGCGATGACGATTGCGGAGAGCACGAAGATGGCGCGCCAGCCCCATAAGTCGGCGACGAAGCTGGCGGCCGGCCGTGCGAGCATGATGCCGAGCAAGAGGCCGCTCATGACGTTGCCGACGACGAGGCCGCGCTGCTCTTCCGAAGCCAAGGAGGCGGCGAGGGGGACGAGAATTTGCGCAACGACCGAACCGATCCCGATGACGAGCGCCGCGAGCAGAAACAATGGCGCCGTGGTCGCGAAAGCGGTTGTTAAGAGAGCAAGCGCAGCGATGAGCAGCATCGCGACCGAGAGCCGCCGATTCTCCACGATGTCGCTGATCGGCACGATGAACAGCAAGCCGATGACATACCCGATCTGGGTCACGGTCACAATGAGCCCGGCAGCGGTTGAAGACAGGCCGATCGCATCGCGAATCGGTCCTACCAGCGTTTGCGCGTAATACAAATTGGCAGCGATCAGTCCGCACGCGGCCGACAGCATCAGCACCATCCATTTTGAAATGCGACGTTCTTGATTTCCGGATTCGTTTCGCATCCTACTCCACCTCCGCAATATATTGAACGATGTGTTCAGTAATTCTTTTGTTCCAAATCATATACTGAACGTATCGTTTTGTAAATAGGCTTTTTTTCGCCGCTTGTCTTTCGTATACTAAACGTATCGTTTAGATGAAAAGCAGACGGAATAGTTGCAGGGAGGACGAGCTGTGCAGGGCAAAAGAGGACGGCCGCGCAACATGGACACGCACGACGCGATTCTGACCGCGTCCTACGATCTATTGCTCGAATGCGGTTTTGGAGAGGTTACGGTCGAGAAGATCGCCGAGCGTGCCAAGGTGAGCAAGGCGACGATCTATAAATGGTGGCCGAATAAGGCGGCGGTCGTTATGGACGGCTTCCTATTCGCGGCGACCGCGCGATTGCCCGTGCCGGATACGGGCTCGGTCAGCGGCGACGTGCTGGCCCATGCGACCAACACGGCCCGATTCACGAGAAGCCGGGAAGGCGTTGTGTTGCTGGAGATCATCGGGGAAGGCCAGATCGACGCTTCCTTGGCGGAAGCGCTCCGTACCCGATACATTCAACCGCGCCGGCTGGAGTTTCGCGGCATACTGGAGAAGGGGATGCAGCGCGGGGAGCTGCCCGCAAGCGTGGATGTGGCTTTAATCACGGATCTCATTTACGGATCGATCTTCTACCGGCTGCTGGTATCCGGCGATCCGGTCGATGATGCGTACGTAGAGCAGCTGGTCCAGCATGTGTTCGATGGAATAGGCGCGAGAACGAGGTAACCACGGGTCGGGGCGGAAGGTTTCTCGTTCATGCCCGTTCGTCGAGATGTCCAAGAGGTGCCGTCGTAAGACGGGCCGCCAAACCAGATTCGTTCCGGCGGGAGCGAATCTGGTTTTTTTTCTTCTCTCAAAATAAGGCTTGTGGCCTAACGTCAGCGCCAGTCGGTTGTTAATTGAATATGGTAGAATGTGGACATGAACGACGTGAACTGCAGACAAAATTAGAAAGCGAGCGGAAGCCATATGGACCATAAGTGGAACAAGATCCGCAATCGGATTGCCTCCGATGAGGCCGGCGCGCGTCGCGTCTATGAACGATTCCGCCGCGAGATTCAAGCCGCTGCAAGACGAGGGGATGCCGATTCGGATGCCTTCCGCTCTCTGAAAGGCGTTCTTGCGCGCGCGCAAACCTATCAGGTGCCCCGTGACATGATAGACCGCGCGATAGAAGACGCGAGAAGCGGCACGGAACGTTACGAGGAAATTCGCTGCGAAGGCTTCGGGCCGGATGGCGCCATGATCATCGTGGAGGCATTGACAGATCAGGCGGAACGCACGATCGCCGGCGTACGCGACGTTTTCGAGCAGAACGGCATAAGCTGGAGCGAGAGCGAATCCGCGGCGTGCATGTTCGATGCGATGGGCGTGATCGGCCAGACCGACCTCAGTTATGAAGATGTGTACAAGCTTCACATCGAAGAGCAAGTCAATTCATTTTATATCCTTGAGGATGAGGATGCGGTGGTTAGCTTGTGCAACGCGGAGGCGTTCGCGGTCATGGAGCAGGCGCTGCGAAACGCCGGCGTCTCGGCATTCGCCGTTGTCGAGCAGACGATGGAGCCGCAGGACTATATCACGCTTCCGGCCGATGCGAAGGCCCCGTTCGCGCGCATGATCCGCGACCTCGAAGACCTGAAGGACGTCCTGCAGGTCTATCATAACGTGGATTTGGACGCGGAAGACGAGGAGGAAGAAGCAATTGAACCTCCTTTTACCCTGTCGGACGAAGAGCGGGGCCTCTTCAGCACGATCATGAACGCCATCGGGCAAGTGAACCGTTATGCCTACCAAGGTTCCATGAGCATGACCGGTTCCGATTACGAGTTGACCATGATGCTGGAGGGCGATATCAACCTTAAGCCCGAATTCGCCCTGCATGCCAAATCGTCCTTTCAATCGGGCGGGATGGACGTGGAGCAAGAAACGATCGCGGTCCAAGATAAACTATATTCCACGAACAATTTAGCGGGCGAATGGACGGTTAGCGATGGCGTTGGCGGGGCGCCGGACAATCTGACCGCGTATTTCTCCGATGCGAATGCAGAAGCTGCCGAAGAGGTTCGCGTGGCGGCTTCCGGAGACGTGATCCACGTTGAAATCCGCTATAATCCGAGCAAGATAGACAAACTCGCGCTTCAGCACCGCCCCTCTTCCACAACCATTGCCGCGCAGCATCGCTTTCGGATCGATGCGGCTACCATGCTGCCGGCTTCCGCGGTGTTGGAGATCGAATCCGATGACGGCAACGGGTTTGTGAGCATGAGGAACGAATTCATCTATACCTATCATGAGACCGCCAAAGAAATCGTGCCGCCGATCGGCGTAACCGAGATGCTCGATGCCGCGGGGAACGACTAAGTTCGAGGGAAACGTTAAAAAGGCATGTGTTCTGCCGAGGGGCAGAGCACATGCCTTTTCGCTTACAGATGGGAATCGCCGGTCAAATAGTTATGGAACGGATGGTCGACCCAGAATTCGTAGGAGATGACGTTCGCGTTTGGATTCAGCTTCTTGAACCCGGCGATGACGGCCGCGGAATCTTTGCTCAGCGAGAATGATTGGGCATACACATAACCGTCGCCTAGCAGCTTGTTATTCGTGATGACGTCGTAGTCGGCCAGCTTCGTATTGGAGTAATAGAGCGGCTGCCACCAGGAGCCGCTGATCAGCCCTTGGACATCCTCGCTGTTCTTCTTCGCATACTTTAAAATAACCGGCTGGAAGCGTTCTTTGTCCGCGGCCGAATCGAATTCGAAGGCGATATCGTATTCCTTCGCGGAGGCGATATAGTTGCCGTTATCGAGCTTCTCGTACTGGTAATCCTCCGACGGCTGCGGCTCGCCCCATTCGATGAGATGGACGAACGCCGAGGTTTTCGGTTCGAACTGCACCTTCGCATGGAGGCCTTCGCTGCGCAGCAGGCCGATCAGCTGAATCGCATGTTTGAGATCGGAATGCCCGTACGTGAGCGACAGCGCATCCACGAAATTCGCGTCGTAGCGGCTGTCCTTCAGGTTATAGCCCGTCACGAGCCCTTGCTCCAGGGCCCCGCTTGCGATCTCCTCGAGCTCGCCGCCTTCCAGGATGTCGGACGTGCGGTACGCGTCGGTCAGTTTCGCATAGATATCGAAATCGGACGTCTCGCCCAAGTAGTGTTTATACAAGCCTTTCGCTTCGAGCACGCGGCCGAGCAGCGCCGCGGAGAAAGCGGCGGATGCCTTCGTTCCCGGCGAGAGCTGGTTATAAAACGCAGGGTCGACGAGTCCCGTGTCGATCGCGGCCGCGACCTCTTGAGCAGCCGTGAGAGAGCCGAACTGGGCGAAGTTTAGCTTGGCGCGCTTTAGCGAAGCGGCTGCTTTGTCCCTCGGATATGTGTAGGCCAGCTCCTTCAGCTCCGCGGCTTTGACGGCTAGAAATACGGCTTGCAAGGAAGTCAGCGCTTGATCGGCCTGAATGTCCGTCGTGCTGATGATCCCGTTCTTCTGAAGCGCGGCGATGGCCGTAGCAAGGCGGCTTGCATCGGTGGAGACGGCTTCGGCTTCGCTCTTCGCCGTTAGTTCAAGGGCGGCTGCGAGGGCAAGGATGAAGCCGCCGCGCGTCGGGTTCGGAGCGAATTGGATGCCGAACTTGTCCTGCAGAAACAGCGCATAATTCTCGGTCAATGCGGCTTTCTGACTAGAGGGAGCGACTACTGTGGATGAGGTTGGCTTAGCGGCGGCTTCGGCTGCCAGAGCTTGCGCGGGTAGCGCGGCAAGCAGGGATAACGAAAGAGCGGTGGCGAGCGCTTTCTTCGAACGAATGAACGGATGGACCATCGGACATGCCTCCTGAACGCGTGTTATTCCGACTAAAAGTGTAGGAATTTGTTGCTAGCATTCTATCATTGGTCAAAATTGGTTGTCAATCGAAAAAGATTTGCTTGATAGGCAACGGCCTTTAATGTAATAACAACAGCAGAAATAGAGGCTGAGATAACGATATCCATCACGTTAGCAGATAACTAGATCGTGGTATGATGGATTCATGAAAAGTTGGAGGGATTGCTTATGAATGAACATCTGTTTGGCGAAATAGTTCCCTGGGAGCGAATGGGGATTTTTTTGCTGGGAGAACATATCGATGCAATCAAAAGAAAAATTGATTTTGCATATACAGTCGTAGTCTCTGGTGATTGCACCATAGTGGAATCAGAAGGTATCGATTTATTCTTTGATGAGAACCTCGCATTAATCCAGCTGACTGCATATGGCACGTATAAGGGGAAAGTGCTAGGCGAAGTAGGAGTCGGGTCTATCTTAGCTGACTATCGGGACCTGTTAGAGTATGAATTAATTGAGGACGATAACGACTGCAATTTTTTTTCGAAACAGTACAAGGGGATCTACTTTATTTTAGAAGGATGGGACGACGATAATTCGGCAATAAAATCCATTAGCGTTAATAAAATTCCTTTCAATTCGGAAGCCTAAGACCAACCAATGCTAATAAAAAATCTATCAAAGGAATGATACCCCTGGATTATAAAAATGATGAAGAAAAGCAACCTCTTGTATATCTTGTTCAGCATGCCTATGACTTAGAAGAGGAAATAGAGGTGAAAATAATCGGGATATTCTCGTCGCTGGAGAAAGCGGAAGCCGCTGTAGAGGAATACAAAAAACTTGAGGGGTTTCGGGATTACCCCGATGGATTTACCATTGGTCCCTGCATTTTAGACAGAGGCTATTGGGATGGGGGGTTCGTCACGGTTTACCATGAAGAGGAAGAATAAACGAAGTAATTCAATCAGCCCCAACCTCTCTGACTCTTAACCCGCATGCGAGTACACAACTCCATGCGGGTTCTTTTTATTGCCCCTGCTTGGTCGGTTGTCCCCACAAACGCCTAGCCGAATCTCCCAAATCTCATTACAATTAGTCCCAACACAATAGCGACGCCTGAACAGGCGTCCGGGCGAACATGGGGGCGAAAGCGGCATGGGAATGAGGATGCGATACGCGAAGAGGCTTACGTTGCGGGCGAAATTTATTCTGGTGCTGCTGGTCGTCGGCATCGTGCCGATGCAGCTGATCGGCTGGGCGGGGTATTATTTCGCGCAGAAGACGATCATCAGCCAAGCGGGCCAAATTCGGCAGCAGGCGCTCCAGCAGAGCATCGCCGCGGCCGACGACCGCCTCTATCAGCTCCAAATGCTGGCGGACGCGCTGCTGCTGGACGAGCAGATCGGCGCCATGCTGTCACCGCAGTCGTCCGCGGCCAACCTGACGCAATACATACGCGAGTGGCAGACGTTCAACGTACTGGTCAACAAATACACGCACAACTTCGCGACCCCGCCGGATGTAACCGTTTACGGATCGAATACGAAAGTATTCACGAGCTGGATTTCGAACGGGGAGCCGTTGTACGAGCGGCTGCAGCGGAACGACGCGTTCCGAGGCATCCTGGACGCCGGCGCCGAAGAGCCGTTCGGCTGGACCGCGCCGCACGCGGATTTCACGGAGCAGGGCAATCGCGGCGCGATGCTGTCGTATGCCGCGACCTACATCGATCCGCGCACCGGCGCGGAAGGCGGGCGAGTCGTCGTCTCGTCGAGCGTGGACGAGATGTTCGGGACCGCGGGCAAGATCGCCGAGTCGTACGCCGTCTATACCAAGACCGGAACGGCGGTCTACGCGACCGACGCCTCGCTCGACGCCGGCTTCCGGGACGCTTCGCTTCGGCTTGCGCCGCAGCCGGGCGAGACGCGGATCGATTGGTCGAGCGAGGAACGCGGCGGCGAGCGGATGCTCCTGATCGCGGGCGCCTTCGACAACGATTGGTTCGTCGTGGAGGGCGTGCCCTACGAAGCGCTGCTCGCGGAGCTGGCCCCGCTGCGCAAAGTACTGCTCTTCGCGGGCGCCGCGGCCGCCATCGTCTCCGTCGTGCTCGGACACGTGTTCATCGGGCGAATCATCCGTCCCGTCCTGCAGCTCGTGCGGATGATGAAGGACTTGGGCCACGGTCGCTGGAAGGAAGACATGCTCGACGTGCAGGCCGACCCCGAGATCGGGATTTTGCAGAACACGTTCAACCGGATGGCGACCGACCTCAAGCTGATGCAGCGCCAGATGCAGCAGGAGCAGAAGTTGAAGCTGGAGATGGAATTCAACGCGCTGCTGTCGCAGATCCAGCCGCATTTCGTGAAGAACACGCTCGCTTCCATTAACGGGCTCGCGCTGCAGGGGAGAACGGACCAGATTCATCGACTTGTCGATTCCCTCGGGTATTTCATGTCCACGCGCATCTATCATGGCCGTCCGATCGTGCCGCTGGAAGAGGAGCTCCAAGCGCTGGAGCATTACGTGAACATTATGCGGATTCGCTACCCGGACAAGTTCGACGTCATCATCGACATCCCCGATACGCTGTTCCGGCAAGAGGTCCCGCGGTTCATGCTGCAGCCGATCGTCGAGAACAGCATCTATCACGGCATGCAGGGCGATGCGCCGCTCATGATCTGGGTGCAGGCGTACATGGCGGGCGAGCATTGCGTCGTCGTCATGATGGACAACGGCAAAGGCACGGACGTCAACCCGCTGCGTCGTATCGAAGCAGGGCGAGAGGAGAGCGACCCGCTGCACGGCTTCGGCGGGATCGGGCTGACGAACATCGACCAGCGGATCCGGCTGTATTTCGGCCCCATGTTCGGGCTTCAATTCGACAGCGCGGCGGGCGGCGGGACGCGCGTGGAAATCAATCTACCGAAAAGGATGGAGGAGAAGGCATCATGATTCGCGTCATGCTGGTGGAAGACGAGTGGTTGGTGCGGGAAGGCTTGCGGCGCATGATTCCGTGGCAGGAGCAAGGGTTCGAGATCGCGGGCGAGGCGGACAACGGCGACGCCGCGCTCGAGCTGTTCAAGCGGCTGCGGCCCGACGTCGTATTCACGGATATCCGCATGCCCGGCATGGATGGGATGACGCTCATCGCGCATATTCGCGAGTTGTCGCCCAAGGTGCCGATCTGCGTGCTCAGCAGCCATACCGATTTCAATCTCGTCAAGCAAGGCTTCCGGCACGGGGTATTCGAGTACCTCGACAAGGTTCACCTCTCCTCCGGCGAGATCGAGCAATGCCTCGGCAGACTGCGCGAGCTGCTCGGAAGTCAGACGGACGGCGCGGACGCGGGGAAGGCGGAGAGCGCGGAGGAGACCGGCAAGCCGGCCATTGAATTCAGTCCTTTGTCTTACCTTAAAGCCAACCGGCGAGAGCAGGACGCGAAGGGGCATGCAGGCTGGGTTTGGGCGATAACGGAGCTCGAAGATCCGGACATCGGCTCGTGGGGCCGAACGATCCAGTGGTCGGATTTCCCGCTGCAAGCCGCGCTCCGCGACAACCGGGTTTTCGTGGATGCGTCCGGACGGGTGCATGCCATCCTGCGGGAAGGCGCTGAAGAGCCGGCGGCGATCCATGCGTGGATGGAAGGGTATTGCAAATGCGCGCTGGCCCTGAGCGGCTCGGTTGTCGCATCCGCCTGGGAGGAGGCGTTCCGGCAGGCGGAAGAGCTGTGCGCGGATTTCTTCTATACGGGCTGGCAGACGAGGCTGCGCTATGAGCAGCGGCGGCATTACAAGCTGGGGCAAATCCCGCTCGAACCGCGCATGAGCGAAGAAATGGCGCGGCTGTTGGCCGTAAGCAAGCCGGATGAATGCCTCCGGCATCTCGGCGAGGCGATCGACGAGGCGGACCGCCAAGGCGTGCATCCCCGTTCGTTCAAGCAGGCGGTGGCGATGCTGCTCGTGCGCGGCTCGCGGCCGGAGCGGGTGAACCAATCGGGCATGAACTGGGGCGAGACGGTCAGCCAGCTGGTCAAGTGCCGGACGAAGGACGAGTTCCTCCAGGAGACGGCCGGCTTCCTGCGCGCCTTCGCCGACCGCGCGCCGATCGGCGATTTCTCCAAGGCGGTCTCCGGCGCGATCGCCAGCATGGAGCGGCATATGGCCGAGAAAATCACGCTGCAGCGGCTGGCGCAGGAGGCGTTCCTCAATCCGAACTATTTCGCCACCTTGTTCAAGGAGCAGACCGGCCGGACGCCGATGGGCTACTTGACCGAGCTGCGCATGAACCGGGCCAAGGAGCTGCTGCTGCGCAAAGACCTCCTCATTCAAGAAATCGCCGAGCAGGTCGGCTTCGTGAACCTGAGCCACTTCTCCAAGCAGTTCAAGCAGGCGACCGGCAAATCCCCAACCGACTATCGCGGGTAAGCCCAAGCTGAGGATCGCGACAGCGCATCTGAAGATCGGAACAAGCGCCGGACGAGGAACTGAAGCCGCGCACAATAGACCCGAACCACGGCCAACGACGACGGGCGGCGCGCGCGATTATACTCAAGCTAAGGCACAACCTTTACACGATATTAACTTGGAGATCATCGGGGGGAAGCGCGAATGAAGAAGTGGTTGGCGGGGGCAATGGGTATCGTCCTGACGGGGACGCTGCTGAGCGGCTGCGGCGGCAATGCGCAGGAAGAAGCGGCAAGCGGCGGCAATGCGGCGGAGACGGAGGCGGCGTCTACCGGGAATGCGGCGAAGGAGCCGGTGACGATCAAATTCATGCACTGGAGCGATACCGCATCCGAGAGCATGTACGCCGACCTGGTCGCGGCCTTCGAGGCGCACAATCCGGACGTGAACGTCGAACTCGTCAAGAGCGACATCAAAACGTACAGCGAGAAGCTGACGATCACGCTGACGGGCAGCTCGGACGTGGACGCGTTCGCGTTCAAGGATTTAAAGGAATATTACCGCCTGGCCTCGATCGGCCGGGTCGTGCAGCTCGACGATCAGGCGGCGGGCGCGGGCGACGCATTGAACGGCGTCAGCCATCTGTTCGATACGCTGAAGATCGACGGCAAGCTGTACGGTCTGCCTTTCCGCAACGACGGGTGGGCGCTCTTCTATAACAAAAATCTGTTCGATGCCGCCGGCGTCGCTTATCCGAAGGACGACATGACGTGGGAGGCATACGTCGCGCTCGCCAAGCAGCTAACCCAAGGCGAGGGGCAGGGCAAGACGTGGGGCTCCTTCATGCCAGACTGGTCGCAGACGTGGTATGGTTACGGCCAGCAGCTGGGCAAGACGCTGTTCGACGAAGATTTGGCGCCTTACTTACGGGGGTTGGAGCTGCGGAAGGAACTGACGGACAGCGGCGCGCAGCCGACCGTAGCGGAGAACCAAGCGACCAACGCCCATTACCGTCCGGTGTTCCTGGCCGGCAAGACCGCGATGGTCAATACGGGCACGTGGTTCCCGGGCATGCTCGAGCAGGACAAGAAGGACGGCAAGTTATCGTTCGATTGGGGCATGACGTACGTGCCGCATCCGGAAGGCGTCGCCAAAGGCACGAGCATGTCGACCGCGGTCGTCCACTCGGTCAGCGCAACCTCCAAGCACAAGGAGGAGGCGTTCAAGTGGCTGAGCTTCATCTCCGGCGACGAAGGACAGACGATCGTGGCGAAGTATCAGACGCCGGCGTCCAAGGCGGACGGCGTGAAGCAAGCATTCGAATCGAATTTCAGCGAAGGCATCGACATGGCGCCGATCTTCAACATGACGCCGGTGCCGGAGCGCAATCTGCAAGCCGGCCTGCCGGAGCTCGAGACGATCGTCACCGAGGAAGGCAACCGCGCGCTGCTCGGCGAGATTACGCCGGACGAAGCGATAGCGTCGATCGCGGATAGACGGAGCAAGGAATTGCCTTAACGGGGCGCGAGAGGATGAATCTGACCTGCATGGCGGGCAGATTCATCTTCTATACCGAGTTAACAGATCGGAGTGGTGGTTATAAATACGTTCATGAAACGGGCATTCCATCCGCAGGCGAGAACCGCGTATCTCTTCTTGCTGCCCAACGTCGCGGGCTTCCTGCTCTTCATCGCCGCGCCCGCCGTCATGGCGGTCCTGCTCGGGTTCACCGATTGGGACGGCTTCAATCCGATTCGGTGGGTGGGGCTCGACAACTACAAGCGGCTGCTTACGGACGAGAGCTTCCACATCTCGCTCGTCAATACGCTGACGTACACCGCCTTGTCTTGTCTGCTCGTCATCTGCGCCTCCATCGCGCTGGCGCTGCTCGTCAACCGGAAGACGCGCGGCATTACGGTGTTCCGTGCCGCCTACTTCTTCCCGCATATCGCGTCGTTCATCGCGGTCGCCGTCATCTGGCAGGCGATCTTCCACCCGACGCAGGGCCCGATCAACATGTTCTTGAAGCTGTTCACGGACAGTCCGCCGATGTGGCTGGCCAGCTCCGACTGGGCGATGACGAGCTTGATCATCGTCACGGTATGGAAGATGGCGGGGTATTACATGGTGCTGTTCCTGGCTGGTCTGCAGGGCATTCCGGAGGAACTGTACGAGGCGGCGAAGATCGACGGCGCGGGCGTCGTCCGCCGATTCTGGCGCGTCACGCTGCCGCTGCTGTCGCCGGTGACGTTCCTCGTCGTCATTACGTGCATCATCAACCTGTTCAAGTCGTTCGACCTCATCTACGTCATGACGGCCGGCGGTCCCGGACGGGCGACCTCGGTGCTCGTCTACGATATCTACAAGCAGGCGTTCGCGTTCAACAAATTCGGCTATGCGTCGGCGGAAGCGATCGTGCTGCTGGCGATCGTGCTCTTGATCACGTTCGTCCAATACCGGGGGGAGAAGAAATGGGTCAACTATTGAGTCGGTCCGCGCTGTATGTCGTCATGGTCGCGATCGCGCTGGTCATGACGCTGCCGTTCATCTGGATGCTGTCGACCTCCTTCAAGCTGGAGGAGCACGTGTTCAATTTTCCGATCGAATGGATTCCGTCCGTGTTCGCGCCGGAGAATTACAAGGCCGTCTGGACCGCCATTCCGATGCCGACCTACTATTGGAATTCGGTGAAGCTGGCGCTGATCATTACGGCCGGGCAGCTGCTGACGTGCTCGCTGGCCGGCTACGCCTTCGCCCGGCTGGAGTTTCCGGGGCGCAACCGGATGTTTCTCGTCTACTTGGTGTCGTACATGATACCGTACCAAGTCATTATGATCCCGCAGTATTTGATCATGAAAAACCTCGGGCTCGTCAATTCGCACTGGGCGCTCGTCTTCCTGGAGATCTTCAGCCCGTACGGCGTGTTCCTGATGCGGCAGTTCTTCATCTCCATCTCCCGCGAGCTGTCCGAGGCGGCCCGGATCGACGGCTGCGGGGAGATCGGCATTTTCGCCCGGGTCATCCTGCCGTTGGCCAAGCCGGCGATCGCCACGTTGACGATCTTCTGCTTCTCCTGGGTGTGGAACGACTTTCAGGCGCCGCTGATTTACCTGAACGACGATCGTCTGAAGACGATTCCGCTCGGGCTTGCTTCGCTGAACGGCGAGTTCGCGTCGCAGTTCAATCTCATTATGGCGGGCGCGGTGTCGTCGCTCATTCCCGTCATCGCGGTCTTCTTCTTCGCTCAAAAATATTTCATATCCGGCCTCTCCGTAGGCGCGGTGAAAGGATGACGCAGACATGAGCACGACGAATACGACGAACGCGCAATCGACTACTCGACAGGCCGCGATCGAGGATGCGGTAGCGAAGGTGCGCCGCAATCTCGAACAACGCGGATTGGCGTTCCCGCATATCGCGAGCGAGAAGCGGTACGACTGGGGCGCGAACGAGGATTGGATCGAAGGGTTCCATACCGGGCTGGCGTGGCTGTGCTACGAATACACGGGGGACGACTTCTTCCGCGAGCAGGCCAATCGGCACATCGAAGACTTCGACCGCCGGCTGACGGAGCGGGTCTGTCTGGATCACCACGATATCGGCTTCCTGTACGGCCCATCCGCGTTCGCAGGCTGGGTGATCGAAGGCAGCGAGGCGCATCGAGCGCTGGCCTTGCGAGCGGCGGATCTGCTGATGGAAAGATGGCGCGCGCCCGGGTACATCCAGGCGTGGGGACCGGAGGGCGATCCGAAGAACGGCGGGCGGATCATTATCGACTGTCTTATGAATTTGCCGCTGCTGTATTGGGCTTCCGAGACGACTGGCAATGCCGCCTATGGCGAGGTGGCGGTTCGGCAAGCGGAGCTGTCGCGGCGCTATCTCGTGCGGGGCGACGACTCTTCCTACCATACGTTCTACTTCGACCAGACGACCGGCGTGCCGATCGGCGGCGGGACGCATCAAGGCTATCACGATGGTTCGACGTGGACGAGAGGTCAGGCGTGGGGGATTTACGGATTCGCGCTATCGTACCGCTACACCGGACGGGGCGAATTGTTGGCGACGGCGAAACGAATGGCGGATTACTTCCTCGCGCATCTGCCGGAGGACGGCGTCGCCTACTGGGACTTCAACGCCCCGGTGACGGCAACGACGAACCGGGACAGCTCCGCCTCCGCGATCGCGCTGTGCGGGCTGCTCGAGATCATCGCGCATCTGCCGGAGGAAGACGCAGACCGTCAGCGGTATGGTGAAGCGGCCGCCCGCGCGGTGGACGCCCTCATCCGCGGCTACGCCACGATCGGCGAAGAAGCGGAGGGGCTGCTCGACCACGGCTCCTATCACGTCCGCGGCGACCTGGGGCCGGACGGCTACATGATCTGGGGCGATTATTACTATCTGGAAGCGCTGCTGCGTCTGGAGCGCGGGGTTCCCGGTTATTGGTACGAGCGTTAGAAGCGTGGTGAAGAAGTGGCCGGAGTGTCGATATGGAGAAGGAACAGCGTCAGCGGTCGCCTTTGTAAACGGATATCAACCTCAGATACAACTTGAAGTCAAAGAAATCCGGTTACAACAGCGAGTGGAAGCCCATATCGACCGGAGGTCACGGTTTATTCACCACGCTTCTAAAATAAGCGAGGGAGATGGATGACGATGTGGAGTAAAATCGCTTTTGTCGCGGCGGCCTGCCTGCTGAGCTTAACGATCATCTCGCCGTTTGCAAGTCTGACTACCCGAGGTACCGAACCGCCGGTCGCGCATGCGGCCGGCATCAATTTGCTCGCCAACCCGGGACTGGAAGCGACCGAGGCGTCGAGCGCTTGGCCGGGCGGGCTCAAGCCGACGAGTTGGAGCACGTGGTCCGCGAGCGGCAAGCCTCAATTCGCATGGGATACCGCCGTCAAAGCGGAAGGCGCCGCTTCGGTCAGCATCGGCGGCGCCGTCGTCTCCCGCGGCGCGATTACCCAGACGGTGCAGGCCCAGGCGATGCAGACGTACCGGCTGACGTATCGCATCAAGACCGACGCCGTCACGGCGTACTCGGGCGCGCGGGCGAGAGTCCAGTTCAAGCAGGGCAGCGCTCAGCTTTCGATCGTCTATGCGATGGGCGTGCAGAGCACCCGGGATTGGCAGCGGGTCGAATTCATCTTCACGGCGCCGCCCGGCGCGGACAACATGTCCGTGCAGGCGATGCTCGAGAGCGGCACCGGCACGGTCTGGTACGACGACTTCATGCTCGAGACGTGGACGCCCGCGCAATCCGTGACGCTTGCGGATGCAGCCGTAACCGTCGCGCAGGGCGAGGAGCGAGCGCTTCAAGCGGTCATCGAACCGGCGGACGCATCCAGCCAATCGCTCATCTGGACCGCCTACGATCCGAGGATCGCCACCGTAACACCATCCGGCGTGGTGAGGGGAATCTCGCCCGGTACGACGAAGGTCGCCGCCGAGACGCCGGACGGCAAACTAAAGGCCGTCGCCAGCATTACCGTCACCGGTCTCGAGCGCAACGGCAGCTTCGAAGCGACGTCCGCGATGACCGGCTGGAGCCAATCCATCGGCGCGACCGGCTGGTCGACATGGACCGCGAACGGCACGCCATCGTATGCGGTCGATGCGTCTGCTTCCGTCACGGGAAGCAGCGCCGTCCGCATCTCGGCATCGAAGCCGGCCAGAGGGGCGATCGTGCAGGAGATCGGCGGTATCGAGGCAGGCGCGGCGTACCGCTTAACGGCCCGTTTGAAGACGAGCGCCGTCAACCAGGAGCAAGGCGCGCGGATCCGCATTCAATTTTACAAGGGCGGGACCAGCGTCGGTGCGGTCTATACGTCCGCGCTCACCGGTACGACGGATTGGGCGTCCGTCGAACGAACGGCGGTCGCGCCGGCCGGGGCCGACAAAGCGCGTATCGAGCTGTTCCTCGAGCATAGCAAAGGGACGGTATGGGCGGATGACGTCGCCTTCGCGCGCTGGACGCCGATCGGTTCGCTGACGATTCGGGAGGATCAGCTCCACGTCCAGCAGGGTAAAACCGTCTATGCCCCGGTCACCATCGGACCTGCGGACGCGTCGCCGACGGCCCTCGTCTGGGAGAGCTCCAATCCGGCCATCGCGGCGGTGGACGGCGGCTTCATAGAAGGGATCGCGCTGGGTCAAACGGTCATTACGGTACGGACGGCCGACGGAAGCGTGCGCGATACCGTTCCCGTCCAAGTGGTCGCCGGAGAGACGGACCGCTTCGACGCGCTGCGCGCATCGTGGCGGGACCATATGCTCGGCGAACAGGCGTACCTCGAGACGGACCCGCTCATGAACGGAATCGTCGCCGGGATGGCGGAGCAAGCGCAGTACGTGCGCAGCAAGATGCTTCAAGGAAAAGAGCGTCGCTACCTCTGGCCCGAAGCGGACAAAAGCTACGACTCGGCCGGCATCACGACATCGTTCCGCCATTTGACGACGATGGCGAAAGCTTTCGTCATGGAAGGCTCTCCTGTGCGGGGCGAGCCGGCGTTATACGACGCGATCATGGATGGATTGGACTGGATGCTGGAGCAGGAGTATTTCGAAGGGCAGGTCGAATACGGTAACTGGTGGAACTGGGAGATCGGCGGCCCGCAAGCGTTGAATAACCTGCTGGTCCTACTGGATGGTATCGCCGACGAACAGCATGTCCGGAAGGCGACTGCCGCGATTCAATACTTCCTGCCCGACCCGTCGGTGAACCGAATTCGCGTCAATTCCCCGTTCCCCGCGACCGGCGCGAACTTGGTCGATAACGTGAAGGTGTACATCGTCGCCGGCGCGCTCGCCGAGCAAGCGGCGTTGTTGGAAACGGCACGGAATGCGATCGGTCCCGTGTTCGACGAAGTGACGTCCGGGGATGGCTTCTATGCGGACGGTTCTTTCATTCAGCATACGAACGTCGCCTATACGGGATCATACGGCAACGTGCTGCTGTCGGGGATCGGCGAGGTACTGCACATCCTGCATGGCACGGATTGGGAAGTGACGGACCCGGACCGGAGCAATGTGTACAAATGGGTCGAGACCGCCTTCGAACCGCTCATGACCAGCGGCGCTATGATGGAGATAGTGCGCGGACGGGCAATTTCCCGCGCGGCCGATACGGGCCGTTCCGTCGGACACGACATCATCGACGCCGTGATCCTGCTGGCGCAATCCGCCGATGGGAGCGATAGAACGACATTGCTCGGCAAGGCGAAGTCGTGGATAGAGGCCGATACTGCTCGGGATCATGTGGGACAATTGAAGGATTTGAACAAAATGAAGCGGGCGAGGGAGCTACTCGCCGACGAATCCGTGGCACCGGCGACTGTACCCGTAACGGCGAAAGTGTTCGCCAACATGGACAAAGCGGTGCAGCAACGACCCGGGTATTCGTTCGGTCTCAGTCTGTATTCGAGCCGGACGCTCAACTACGAATATATGAACGACGAGAACCGCAAGGGTTGGTATACGTCGGAAGGCATGACGTACTTGTATAACGACGACTTGACGCAATACGACGACGGCTTCTGGCCGACCGTCGATGCGTACCGGCTGCCCGGCACGACCGTCGATACCCGTCAGCGCGGAGACGGCGACGGCCAAGCGGTCATGCGCAATCCCGGCGTCGGAGGCGCGGTGCTGGACGGACAATTCGCCGCGGTCGGCATGGATCTGCAAGGGTGGAGCAGTACGCTGACCGCCAAGAAAGCATGGTTCATGCTCGATAACGAGATCGTGGCGCTCGGCGCAGGCATTACGAGCACGGACAACCGCGCGATCGAGACGATTGTCGAGAACCGCAAGCTGTTCGACGCGAATCAAGGGCTATCCATCAATGGCGAAGCGCAAAGCGCCGCCCTCGGCTGGACGGCTGAACGATCCGACGTCTCCAGCGCCTATCTGTCCGGCAAGACGCCATCCACCGGCATCGGCTATTATTTCCCGGGCGGCGCGTCCGTCAAAGGGATACGGGAAGCAAGGACGGCCAGCTGGTCCGACATCAATGGCGGCCAGTCCCGGACGCCTCTCACTCGCAATTACGTCACCCTATGGATGGATCACGGGGCCAATCCGGCCGGAGCTTCCTATGCCTATGCGATACTGCCGAACCGCGCCGATGACCAAGTGAACGCGTACGCGGCAAATCCGGATTTCGAGGTCATCGCGAATACGGCGGAGGCGCAGGTTATCCGGGAGCATGCGTTAGGTATATCGGGCGGTCTGTTCTGGGCGCCGGGCGCGAGCGCCGGCGGCATCACGGTGTCGCTTCCGGCCGCCGTCATGGTCCGGGAGACCGAAGGCGAGATCATCGTCGCCGTATCCGATCCGTCCATGCTCGCTCAGGGCGCGATCGACGTCGAGCTCGCGCTGCGAGCGGTCGACGCGATCGAAGCGGATGCCGGCGTAACGGTGACGGAGCTCGGCGAGCGGATCAAGCTAAGCGTCGAAGTCGGCGGCGCGAAAGGCAGAACGTTCGAGGTTCGATTGGCGAAGTAGAGCTCGAAGGCAACGCTCTTAATCTCGTGTTAGCTGCGGGATGCAGATAAGCGAGCAGCGGCAGCCGGTTCGGCTGCCGCTGCTCACTATGCGTTGAAGTAACGTCCAATTCAAACCGAACTTTTGGGTCATTTTGCCGCAAGTTTTGAAGCTGCTTCTTCTGCCTCCAAATATGCCTTTTGCAAGACTTCATTTTTATCGATTATAGATGTTCCTTGAACCCGAAGTATTTCATAATCCTCGATACCAATAAAATTGAACAACGACTTCAAGTACTTGTGCGAGTATTCAACTTCGGTATACCAGTCATTATTCGTATATATTGCTCCGCTTCCTTGGATTACAATCATGCTTCTCCCATCCTTAAGAAGCCCCGCCGATCCATTTTCGGTATATTTAAACGTCTCATTGGCGATCAAAATATTGTCTATATAATCTTTTAATTTTGATGGAATATTAAAGTTATGCAATGGATAGGCAATTACATATTTAGTTGCACGCTTGAATTGTTGCAAGACTTCATTCATGCGCCCAGTTACTTCTTGCTCTTTGATTGTTAACTCTTCGCCATTTCGTTGTTTTTCCCAAGCACGGAGGACAGTTTGGTCGATCATAGGTATAACATCATTGTATAGATTTATTTGTTCAATGACCTCGTCGCTAGCATGCTGCTGTTTATAGAGTGTTAAGAAATAACTTAAGACATTTAGGCTGTAAGATGAAGCGGACTCCGTATCCGGGTGTGCATTAATGACAAGCAGTTTACTCATAGGTTGGTTCCTCCATTTTGTATTTTGTCGATACATCAATTAAGACAGCTGAAGGAACAATTCTGTGACAGTGATTAGAAAATATTCAGAAAGATAGTTAGACACACGCTTGAAGCTGCAGCGTCACGCGAGCGAGCCGGTTGTCCCCAGCGGGGAGCAGACCGGCTTCGTTTCGTTGCCTGTGCGGCGCTGGCAGGTTCGTTTCCTTCATCTGGCGAATAGTTGACATAGGCGAATTTACTCCGAAGGGGGGAGCGACGATGCCCAAATCGAAACGGCTCATGGAGCTCATGATGACGGTGAACCGTAAACGGAGGTTCAAAGTTCAAGAATTGGCGGACGAATTCGGCGTCTCCTCGCGGACGATTCTGCGGGACTTGCAGGAACTGAGCGAGCTGGGCGTGCCGCTGTATTCGGAGGTGGGGCCGCACGGCGGGTATCAGGTGGTGAGGGAACGGGTGCTGCCGCCGATTGCGTTCACGGAGGGGGAGGCCGGGGCCATGTTTTTTGCCGTGCATGCGCTTCGTCACTATTCCTCGCTGCCGTTCGATGCGGAATCCGCTTCGGCCTTGAGCAAATTTTATTTGCACATGCCAGGCGACGTTCGGGACCGGATCGACGGCATGAAAGAGCGAGTCGATTTTATAACGCCGACGCGGCGGTCGGACGCTCCGTTCCTGGCCGTCTTGCTGGAAGCCGCCGTCAAGCAGAAGGTGCTTGCGGTCTTATACGACACGAAGGAGGAAGGGGCGGCCAGTCGTCGGCGGATTCAGCCGGTTTTCCTGTATGCGCACAGCGGCCTCTGGTACTGTACGGCCTATTGTTTTCTGCGCCGGGACTACCGAACCTTCCGCTGCGACCGGATTCGCGATGCGGTCGACGATCCGACCGAGCCGCTCCAACTGAGCGATATCCGCCTGCTCGGGCACGAGGCGGCGTCGCCGGCGGATGCAATGAGGTTAAGAGCCGAGCTGACCCGCGCCGGCACCCAGCGCTGCGAAGCCGAGCTCTGGCTCTCTCCTTTGCTCCAAGTGCGCGAGGACGGGACTGCAATAATCGATGCGGACGTCGACCGGAGCGACATTTCATTTTACACTGATTTTTTCATCTCCCTGGGAGACGAAGTCAAGCTGCGCGAGCCGGCGGAATTGAGAGCCTCCATCCGCAGAAGGCTGAT
Source organism: Paenibacillus methanolicus (assembly GCF_008124765.1). Classification (GTDB taxonomy): domain Bacteria; phylum Bacillota; class Bacilli; order Paenibacillales; family Paenibacillaceae; genus Paenibacillus_Z; species Paenibacillus_Z methanolicus. Next base: position 217,347 of record NZ_VNHS01000007.1, read on the forward strand.
CGAATTACTTGAGAACTATCAGGGATGAAAACGAGGCGATCTCTTGGTCGCCTCGTCCGGTTTACGCTTTGTTTCTCGGAGTAAAGAGTTGGATCGTAATGCCGAATCGGTCCGTCACGACGCCGAAAGCCGGGCTGAAGTAGATTTCTTGCAAAGGCATCACGACTTGGCCGCCTTCCAAGAGCGCATTAAAGAAGCGGGCCGATGTTTCGGTATCGGGGGTCGTGATGCAGATCTGCAGGCGATCGCCGGTCGCGTTCGGCTCGTCCGAGATCGAGTCCGCCACGAATAATTCCGCCTCTCCGATCTTTAGCACCCCGTGCGCTACCCGTTCTTTGGCGTGCGCCGGCAGCGGGTGCGACGGATCCTCGGGGCCTTCTCCATATGTTTGCAAGAATACCGTTTTGGCCTCCAGCGCGGATTCGTAAAATCGAATCGCTTCTCTTGCATTCCCGTTCAGCGTGATAAAAGGCGTAACTTGAAACGTCATGATCAAACACTCCTTTTGGTTTCGTTTAGCTCGGACTGCGATGCGCCGGCCTCGAAACCAATTGTATCCCCTAATCGTGACAACTTCTGTCATAAACTAATTTAGCGGATGCGGTAAATCGCGTTATTTTAAGAGAAAAGGGATCCCATCGTCATCTCGGATGACGTTCGGATCCCTTTTTTGTTGCGAGTGAATAAGTAAAGCGTGTCCGCGATAGCGGACGAAAGCGAAGGTCAGCACGGAGCCGCATCAAACGGACAGCCCTGTAGGATACCACCCAAGGCAAAACGTAATGAACGAAGCTCGAACAAGAGCCAGTCCGAAGGACTAGCGGGCTCCCCTCGAAAGGAAACATCGAAGACGGCCGCGCAACGAGTCACGATCCTTCCGGGTGTCCAGAGGGACGGGTCCCTCTGAACCCCCTCGCGAGGGGGCTTGGGGGAGGAAAAGAACGGGTTCTCGAAGGGCATAGCCCTTTGATTGACGCTGCCTACCCTTTCACCGCCCCGGCCACGACGCCTTTGACGATATACTTCTGCAGCAGCATGAACACGACGATGGACGGGAGGACCGCCATCACCATGGCCGTCATCGCGTACTGCCAGTCCGAGGTGTACTGCCCGACGAACGTATAGGCGGCCAGCGTCAGCGTCTTCGTGGACGGGGAGCCGTTGACCATGAGCAGCGGCAGCAGGAAGTCGTTCCAGATCCACATGACGTCGATGATGATGATCGTCGTCGTCACCGATTTCAGCAGCGGGAAGATGACGCTGAAGAACAGGCGGAAGCCGGAGGCGCCGTCGATCTTGGCGCTCTCGTCGATCTCCAGCGGAATGCCTTTGACGAAGCCGTGGTAGATGAACACCGCCAGCGGCGCGCCGAAGCCCCAGTACAGGATGCCGAGCCCCCACGTGCTCTCCGACAGATTCAGGTCTTTGGCCAGCTGCAGCACGGTGAGCATGATCGATTGGAACGGGATGAGCATCGGCATAATGCACAGCAGGTAGATCAAGGCGCTGATTCGCGTCTTCGTGCGTCCGAGCTTGTAGGCCGCGATCGACGAGACGAGGACGATGCCGGCCAAGCCGAGCACGGTAATGATCGTATTGTTCAGGAACAGGCGCGGATAGTCGATGAAGTCCCACACGTACGCGTAGTTGGCGAACGACAGCTTTTTGGGCAGGGCGATGACGTCGGTCATGACCTCTTGGAAGCTTTTGAACGCGTTCAGAATCGTGAGCAGGAGCGGATAGATAAAGACGAGCGATAGGAGGACCATGAAGACTTCGAGTAGCAGACGTCCTGTTCTAATTCGCTTCATTAGGCTTCAACCTCCCTGCGTTTGAAGATCGATAATTGTACGATCGTGATGATCAGCACCGCCACGAACAGGATCAGTGCTTTCGCCGTGCCGTAGCCGTACAAATTGTTCTGGAACGTATCGCGGTAGATGTCGTAGGCGACGCTGTACGTGGTGCCGCCCGGTCCGCCGCCGGTCAGCGACAGGATGACGTCGAATATTTTGATCGAATTCGTCAGCGCCATGAACACCGAGATCGTGATCGACGGCGCGAGCAGCGGCAGCGTGATGCTGAAGAACCGCCGGACCGGTCCGGCGCCGTCCATGACGGCCGCTTCCTTCAGATCGTCCGGTACGGATTGGAGACCCGCGATGTAGATGACCATATAGAAGCCGATCGATTGCCAGATGGAGACGCCGAGAATGGAGACGAACGCCAGTCCCGGCTCCCCCAGCCAGCTGAGGTCGAAGACGCCCCATCCGGTGCTGGCGCCGAGCGACTCGAAGCCCTGCATAAAAATGAATTTCCAGATGAAGCCGACGATGACGAGGCTCAGAATATACGGCGTGAAGAACGCCATCCGCAGCCATGTCGACGACTTCAGCTTCATGTCGAGCACGAGCGCGAGCAGAATCGCCAGCACGTTGACGAGCACGATGTACAGCACCGCGTATTTAAGGGTGAACCAAGCCGCGTTGGCGAAGTTCGCGTCGTGCAGGAAGATTTGCTTGAAATTGTCCAGGCCGACGAATTTCGGATGCTTGGAAATCCCGTTCCACTTGGTGAGCGAATAGCGCACCGTCATGGCGAACGGAATGTAGAACGCGATGGCCACGCATAGGAGCACGGGAAGCGTGAAGATGCCGAATTCGAGCTTGTCGCCCCATTTTCTACTTAGTCTGCGCATAGAGCACCTCTTTTTTTTTGTTCAAATACAAGCGTTTATATGCTACACATATATAAGTCATCTTGTATTTCACCTTCGCTGAATGCTGCATTCCCAATCTTTCGATTGTGGACGCAAACCAATCAGCTTTTCCGGAACGTAACAAGTATCGCCTTGTTTGCTTCGGGATGGATTTCGTTACAATGGATTATAAATTAGGGGGCCGAGCGCGCAGAATGGAGGAAAGGGGACTGTTAAGGGTAAAAAGGTGAACTGTGCAACCGAGGACGGGAGGGCGAAACGAGCGATGATCGACCGCATCAAAAGAGGCCTGGCAGCGATTGTCGACCGGGCGACGCGTCGACTCGTCAACAAGCTGATCTTGCTCTTTACGAGCATTATCATCCTTGTCGTCGGGTCATTGACCGTCATCTCGTACCAGATGATTCAACGGGAGTCGGTGGCGAGCAGCATCGCCAGCACGACGAACAATTTATATCTCGTGAACAAAAATATCGAAGGCTATCTCGCGGGGATGGAAGCGCTGTCCCAGCCGCAGCTGCGCTATGACGAGATCGTGCACGCGATCAAGACCGAAGCGGAGAACTATGCGTCGAGGCAATACTTGGAGAACTATCTGCGCGACCTGTTCTTCTCCCGGAACGATCTGGAGGCGATCTATCTCTATCTCGTGGAAGAAGACAAATACTATACGATCTACCGGGAGACGTACACGATCTCGAGCCGGACCGGGACGGACGCGAAGATCGCGGACCAGCGCTGGTACGAGCAGATGATGGCGAGCAAGCAGAACCGCGCGTTCCAGTCGTTCGTGCTGCCCGGCGAGACGACCGGCTACGACGTCCATACAGACAAGGTGTTCATGGCGTTCCATAAAGTACTGCGCTCGATCGCCAGCCGGGAGCCCCAGGCGGTGCTGTCGTTCTACTTCAACGACAAAGCGGTTCGAGAGACGATGCGGGACGTGCCGCTAGGCGAGGGCGAGCATGTGATGCTCCTCGATCCGTCGCGGACGCCGTTCTACGCGGACGACGCGTCGTTCTATCGGCAGGCGCGCGAAGGAGGCATGACGGCTCGGCTGCCGGGCAGCGGCAACGGGCAGTTCGATTGGGACGGGACGGACGAGCCGTATATGGTCGTTCATAACGCGGGGCAGGTGGAGGGCTGGTCGCTGGTCAAGCCGATTCCGTATCGCGAAATCTATGCGGCGGCGACAACCACGCGCAACGTCAGTTATATGATCGGGTTGATTTTCCTCGTCATCGCCGTCATTCTCGTCGCCTTGACCGCCAATGCCATCACGCTCCCGCTGAAGAAGCTGTCGGTGCAGATGCGCAAATTCGGCGAAGGCACGTTTGACGCGGCCGCGCAGGTGAAGGGCCGGGACGAGATCGCGTTCCTGACCCGGCGGTTCAATCAGATGGTCGTCCGGACGAACGAGCTGATCAACGAGCGGTTCCGGATGAAGCTGGTGGAGAAGAACGCGATGCTCAAGGCGCTGGAGGCGGAGATCAATCCCCACTTTCTCTATAACGCGCTGCAGGCGATCTCGACCAAGGCGCTGAAGCAAGGGACCGACGACGTGGCGGATATGGTCGACGCGCTCGCGCTGACGCTGCGATATTGCATCAGCGGCAAAGATATCGTCCTCGCCGAAGAGGAGCTGCGGCATATGGAGCGCTATCTATCATTGCAAAAAGCGCGGTTCGGCAGCCGGCTGCTCGTCGCGACGGAGTGGGACCCGCGCTTGTCGGAGCTGCGGATGCCGAAGCTGTCGCTGCAGACGCTCGTGGAGAACGCGATCAAGCACGGCGTCGAACGGGTATCCCGTCCCGTCGCCGTCGTCATCCGCGCGGAGCTTGCGGACGAGCAGGCCGTCATCGTCGTGGAAGACGACGGCCCCGGCATTACGCCGGAGCGGCTGGAGGAAGTTCGGCGGCTGCTCGCGGCCGATTGGGACGAGCGGGAGAGCGACAGCATCGGCCTGCATAATTTGCATATGCGCTTGAAGCTGCTGTACGGCGAAGCGGCGGATTTGACGATCGAAGCAAGAGAGAGCGGCGCCCGCATGACGATGACGCTGCCGCGAGGAGGGTGACAAACAAGTGTATACGGTGTTGATCATAGACGACGAGGAGCCCGTGCGGGAAGCGATCCGCATCCTCGGGGATTGGCAGGGCTTGGGCGTGGAGCGAATCCTAGAGGCCGCTGACGGTAGAAGCGCGCTCGCCATGCTGGCGGCGCATAAGCCGGACGTGGCGATGGTGGATATGAAAATGCCGGAGATGAACGGGGTGGAATTTCTCCGGGAGGTGGAGCGGGACTATCCGGAGCTGCTGACCATCGTCATCAGCGGCTACGATGATTTCGAATTTACGCGGCAGGCGATTCGCTCGAAGGTGGCCGATTATTTGCTCAAGCCGGTGAATCGCGCGGACTTGAACCAGGCGCTGCGCAAGGCGGTCCAGGTGCTCGAAGCCAGGCGCGAGCGCCAGAGCGAGCTGGTCAACCGCAACATCACGCTCAATATGTCGCTGCCGAAGCTGAAGGAGAAGCTGTATCTGTCGATCTTCGAACGCAGCTTCAAGCGGCAATCGAACGAGGCGTTCCTGCCGCTCATCGGCGCGGACAAGACGAACGGGCGCCATATAGCGGCGGTGCTTCGGGTGATGAACTTCGACGAGGTGTGCGCGAGGCGCTTCAACAAGGAGAACGCGCTGCTGCAGTTCGCCGTCGCCAACGTGCTGAGCGACGTGGGCGGCGAGCGGCTGCAGGCGTTCAGCTTCGCCGATCCGGCGTTCGCGCGGGAGATGATCGTCGTCTATTCCGCCGATGGCGGCTATGCGGACGAGCTGGCCTTCACGGCGGGCATTCTGGCGAAGAGAGCCGTCGCGACGCTCGCCGCTCTATTCGGGATGCAGGTCGCGACAGGGCTCGGATCGCCTTGTACCGATGTGCTGGAGCTGGCGGGATCATACGAGGAAGCGAAGTCCGCGCTGAACCGGTTCAATCTGCTTAAGCCCGGCGCGGGCGCGGAAACCGGCGGCGCGTCCGCCGGCAGAGAGACGCGAAGCGCGCCGCTCGGACTCGCGAGCCGGATGGGCCAAATTCGCGGCGCCTTGGAGGCGGGCAATCTACCGCAGGCGCGCAGCGTGTTAGCCGATTATCTCGGCCAGCTGAGACAATTCGAATCGTTCGGCTTGGCCGAGGCGGATCTGCGTCTTCGCGAGTTCCAGGTGCTGCTGGGCGATCTGGCCGCCGAGCTCGGCGCGCGGTTGGAGCCGCTGCCAGGCGCGGGAGCAGGCGGCCGCGTCGAAGGAGGCGGCGGACCGGACTTCGCGGACTTTGCGCAATTCGAGGCGGCGATGACCGCGACGCTTCAGCACCACGGGGAGCGCATCCTGGAGAAGGCGTCCGGCAGCCGCCCTTTTCAGATCGCGGACGTGCGGGACTACATCGACCGGTATTATTTCGAGGATATCAAGATCTCCATGTTCACCGAGAAGCATTACCTCAGCCGCGAATACCTCATGAAGCTGTTCAAGCAGCAGTACGGGGTCGGCATTCACGAATATATGCAGAAGGTGCGGATGGACAAGGCGAAGGAGCTGCTGGGCGATCCCGCTTTGAAGATCCAGGAGATTTCCGAGATGCTTGGCTACAAGGACAAGAACTATTTCAGCAAAGCGTTCCGCACTTACTGCGGCCTCTCGCCGTCCGACTATCGGGCTGCCCGTTGCGACGGCTAAGCCGAGGGCAATGCTGTCAGGTTAAGGAAAAAGTCGGGTGAAGTTATCCACAGCCTATAGTTGACAGACTTATGTCTTAGAACTTTAACACCCACTGAAGCTTTGTCCGCGAGGACAAAAGCGTGCCCCGCTCGAAGCCACCCGCCGACCGCGAACAAACGTGCAAGCACGAAGAGGGAGTCCAGAGGGCAGAGACCTCTGGTTCCCCTCGGCGGAGGGGGAAGGGGGAGGCGGCACCGGGAGAACGCTTTTTTACCCTTAACACTTCACTTATGTGCATTTCGATCGCGCGCCGCTTTCTTTACAATAGGCATCGAGAGGTTCAACCGATAACGAAAGTGGGGCGTAGACATGAAGAACAAAATGGTGGCGCTGTCATTGAGCTTGGCGATGACGATGGCTTTGCTATCCGCATGCGGCGGCAACAATAACGGCAACGGCAATGCGGCGGGCGCGAACGCGGGAGCGAATGCGAGCGAGGCGGCGGATGCCTCCAAGCCGGTAACGATCAATATGTTTACCGCATCGCCGGAATATACGCAAGCCTTCAACGCTTACATCGAAGAGTACAAGGAAGTGAAGCCGAACGTGACGATAAACCTGGAAATCATGCAAGCCGACTACAATACGGTGCTGAAATCCAAAATCGCGGCCGGCAGCACGCCGGACGTGTTCCAGACGACGGCGGGCGGCGACATCGATACGTTCGCCGAATATAGCGCCGATCTGACGAACGAGCCGCTGGCGGCGGCGATGACGGACGCGGTGCGCGCGAACATGACGTCCGCGGACGGCAAAGTGCTCGGCCTGCCGGTGAAGGGCAATCTGTTCACTCTGATCTACAACAAGAAGCTGTTCGCCGATGCAGGCATCGCGGCGCCGCCGAAGACGACCGCCGAGCTGGAGGACGCGATCGCGAAGCTCGAAGCGAAAGGCGTCACCCCGTTCGCGAACGCGTACAAAGAGTGGTGGGTATGGAAGCACATCTTCCAGCACTACGTCGACGCGGCCGCGCAGGACGCGGGTCAGAGCGCGCAGGATCTCGTGAAGGCGTTCATCGCCGGCGAGGCGAAGTTCCAGGACCATCCGCTGCTGTACAATAACTTCTTCAGCTTCATCGACACGACGGTGGCGCACGGCACGCCGAAGCCGCTCGAGCGCGACAGCAACGCCCAAGTGAGCGACTTCGCGTCCGGCAAAGCGGCGATCCTGACCGGCAAGGGCGCATGGGACGAAGAAGCGATCAAGAAGATTACGCCGGACTTCGAACTGGGCATCGCGGGCTATCCGGTCAGCGACAAGGCCGAGCAGGCGCAGATCATCACCGGCGCGGACCAAGCGCTTCGCATCAACAAGGATTCGGCGGTAGCCAAGGAGACGATCGAATTTTTCAACTGGCTCTATACGTCCGACTACGGCAAAGGCTGGTTCTCCTCGGTGGCGAAGGTTATCCCGCCGATCAAGGACGCGCCGCTGCCGGAGCTCGACATGCCGAAGCAAATGGACGAAATTCTCAAGACCGAGAAATCCGGCGACCTGTCCGTCAACTACTCGCTCGATACGTTCCATCAGAAATTCGGCGAAATCATGCAAGCCTACATCGGCAAGTCGAAGACGAAGGATCAAGCGGTCGAGGAAATCCAGCAAGCGTGGATTCAGCTGGGTTCCGCGCAATAGCCGCATAAACGACAAACTCCTGCCTCGCGATGAGGCAGGAGTTTGCTGCGTTCGTAACGAATCGCGCGCCGGATCAACCATCGACGAGGCTTGCCGACCAAGAAGCTTATTCGCCCCACGAGAATTGCGCCTTGCGCTTGCGCTCCGGCGGATCCGAGAAGTACAAGGCGACGAGATAGACGAGCAGCGAGAGCGCGATCGAGCCGATCACGGCCCATGTCGTCGGAAGTCCCATATTCCCCAGATAGCGCATAGCCGCTTGGCCGCATAGCGCCATGACGATCATGCAGAGGCCGACGCGGATGTAAGGACGGATATCCCAATAGAAGCCGATCGTGCCGGAGATCGAGAAGAAATTTAAGATGGTCTGGACGACGATGCCGATGCCCAGCCCATAGGCCACGCCTTCGATGCCGAGCTTGCTGCCCAGCACGAAGATGGCTGCTCCCTTGAAGACCGTGGCGACGACGAAATTCCACAACGACGCGTTGGCCCGGCCTAGACCGAGCAGAATGGCGTGCAGCGGCGCGTCGAAATAGTGCAGGAAGAACATCGGCGCCAGAATGCGGAGCAGCGGTCCGGCCTCCGGCGCATGGTAGATGAGCGTGGTGAGCGGCGTGGCCCACACGAACAGGATGACGGTCGCCGGCGCCCCGATCAAGAGCCCCAAGCGCATCGCCTGGTCCATTCGCTCGTGCATGAGCAGCTTGTTCTTGTTCGCGGCCGCTTCGCTGATGGCCGGGATGAGGGCGGTGGACAAGGAATGCGTAATAAAGCTTGGCATGAACAGCAGCGGGAACGCGAAGCCGGCGAGCATGCCGAACTGCTTGGTCGCCATGGCGGTGCCGATCCCGGCCAACGCCAGACTGGTCGTGATGAGCAGCGGCTGGAATGCGCCGTACAGCGATTGGACGACGCCGTGACCGGTCGTCGGCAGGCCGATGCGAAGCAGCTCCGCGAGCGTAGGCCGGCCTTGCTTGAGATGGCTCGACCACGTCTCGCCCGGCGAAGGCGCTTCGCGTCTGAGCCTATAGCTCGCGAGCAGGAACAGCAGGCTGAACGCTTCGCTAATGACCGAAGCGGCCATCGCGCCGGCCGCGGCATAGGCGATGCCGTACGGCATCAGCAGGTGAACCAGGGCCAAGACGCAGGCGATCTGGACGGTATACTCCAGCACGTCGGACACGGCGATGGTCTGCATCCGCTGTTTGCCGCGGAAGTAGCCCTTGAGCACCGCGGACACGGCGACGATCGGGGCGATCGGCGTAATCGCGAGCATGGCGTAATAAGCGCGCTGGTCGCTCAGCAGGATGGAGGCGATCCATTCCGAACCGAGCAGGGAAACCGTCGTCAGCGTCAGGCTCAAGAAGCCGGTGACGGCCAGGGAGACGCGCAGAATTCGTCTCACCTTCGCGTGCTGGCCGCGCGCATCGGCTTCGGCGACCAGCTTGGAGATGGCGACCGGCAAGCCGAGCTCCGTCAGCGTGATGACGAGCGGCACGAGCGGATGAGCGATCATGAGCAGACCGATCCCCTCCGCGCCTAACAGGCGGGCGACATACATCCCGCTGACGAACCCGAGTATGCGGTTGATGAACGCGGCGACGGACAATACGAACGTCCCTCTGATGAAGGATGACGGCTGCGGCATGGGCATACCCTCCCGATGATCAAATACTTTATTGCGCGTGCAGGCGAATCGCTTTTTGAACAACCTCTTCATTGTATTCGCGGGCTTGGGCGAACATGCGGACATCCCTTTTCTCCCCTAAGATCGGTGCGTTACGTTATAATGGAAAGCATGATAAACGCGTCCTTGCCGCATGGGATGCAGAAAAGAGGCGACGCATGACGACGGATCGGAGAGGGTTGACGCGGAGCGAACTGCTGCTCATTACCGCCGTGGCGCTCGGGACGCTGCTGAACCCGCTCAATACGACGATGATTTCGGTCGCGTTGGCCCGGCTTCAAGACGAATTTCGGCTAACTTTCGGCGAGGTGTCGTGGCTGATCTCCACCTATTATTTGGCCAGCGCGATCGGGCAGCCGATCATGGGCAAATGGAGCGATCTCTTCGGTCGCAAGCGGGTGTTCTTGCTGGGTCTTACGCTCGTGACGCTCGCATCCTGCCTGGCGCCGCTGTCGCCGAGCTTCGGCTGGCTGATCGGATTTCGCATCATTCAGGCGTTCGGCAGCTCGGCGTTGTTCCCGTCCGGCATGGGGATGATCCGAAGCCAAATTACGGCCGGCCAGGCCAAGGCGCTCGGCGTGCTGTCGATTTTCTCCGGCACTTCCGCGGCGTTCGGGCCATCGCTTGGCGGTCTGCTGCTGCATTACGGGGATTGGCAGCTCATCTTTCTATGCAACTTCCCGTTCATCGCCGGTTCGTTCCTCCTTGCGTGGAAGGCGTTCCCCCGCGATACGCAGAAGCCCGGACGACTGTCGGGCATGGATTGGCCGGGCGTCGCTTTGTTCTCGGCTACGATCTTCCTGTGGCTCCTGTTCTTCCTCTCCATTGCGGAGGGAGCGAACGCGTGGACGCTGGCGGCGGCTGCCGGGATGTCGATCTGGTTCTATCGGTATGAGCTTGGCCGGCGAGCGCCGTTCATCGACGTGGCGTTCCTGCGGAATAACGTTAACGTGACGCTGATCTACGCGCAATTTATCCTGACTAACATCGCCTTCTATTCCATCATGTTCGGCATACCGTCGTATCTTCAGCAGGTGCAGCATATGGACCCGCAGCAGACGGGGCTTGTCATGCTGTCCATCGCCGGCTTCAGCGTGCTGGTGACGCCGCTAGTCAGCCGATGGATCGACCGCAAGGGTTCCAAGCCTTCGCTCGTCGTGGGGACGTTGTCGACGATAGCCGGTTCGCTGCTGCTGCTGTTTATTCGGGATGCCGCACCCGTAACGGTCATTTTCCCGGTGCTGTGCGTGCTTGGCTTTGCGAACGGTTTTAATAATTTGGGGATGCAGACGGTCTTGTACGATTTCGTGAAGAAGGAAGAGACGGGCATCGCGTCGGGCTTGTTCATGACGAGCCGGTTCATCGGCACCATCCTCTCCTCCAGCTTGCTGGCCGCGCTATTCGGGAAGGCCATCTCGACGCCGCAGCTGCATAGCATGGCTTGGGCTTGCGCCGCGCTGGGCGTCTTCATGCTGCTGCTTACGCTTCGGCTGCCTGCCGCAAGGCCGGGGCTCGCGAAGGAGTAGGCGGTACGCCGCGTTCGATATCGCGGCGGCCGCGTAGCTGCTTATCTTTTCTTCATAGACTTGCTATACTACTAGCCAAACGGCAGTTTTGACGAGGGAGAGGGACGAGGATGTTGAAACCAACGCAATCTTGTTGTTCGGCCAGCCGGTCGCAGGACGTAACCCATGAAGCCGGGAACAATGCGCCCGAATTGGCGCAACCGCGCGGAAACGCTCAGTCGGGCGATATGGTCTGGCTGGAAGGCGGAGAGTTCTACATGGGCTCGGATGCGCCGGACGGGTTCCCGGCGGATGGAGAAGGTCCGGTGCGGAAGGTGCGCGTCGACCCGTTCGGCATTGCGCCATATGCGGTGACCAACCGGCAATTCGCCGCGTTCGTCGACGCTACGGGGTATGTGACCGAGGCGGAGCGCTTCGGCTGGTCGTTCGTCTTCCATCTGCTGGCGTCGGAGGAGACCCGGGCGCGCGTGGCGAACGTCCCGCAGGAAGTGCCTTGGTGGCTCGTGGTCGAGGGCGCTTATTGGGCCAAGCCAGAGGGGCCTGACTCGTCGGTCGAAGCGCGGATGGACCATCCGGTCGTCCATGTGTCGTGGCATGACGCGGCCGCATACTGCGCTTGGTCGGGGACGCGTCTGCTCACGGAAGCGGAATGGGAATATGCGGCCAGAGGCGGCTTGACGGGGAGAACGTATCCGTGGGGCGATGAGTTGAAACAGGGGGGCCAGCATCGCTGCAACATTTGGCAGGGCAAATTCCCGGTGAAGAACAACGCGAGCGATGGCTACGTCGGCACGGCGCCGGTCGATGCGTACGAGCCGAACGGCTACGGCTTGTACAACCTATCGGGGAACGTCTGGGAATGGTGCGCGGATTGGTTCAGTCCCGGCTATCATCGGCAGACCGCCCCGGCGAATCCGCATTACACGGACCCGACCGGGAAGCGCGCGATGCGAGGCGGCTCGTATTTATGCCATCGTTCCTACTGCAATCGCTACCGGGTCGCGGCTCGCAGCTCCAACACGCCGGACAGCTCGACGGGGAATATCGGATTCCGCGTGGCGATGGACCGTGTTTAAGCAACGTGATCGACGAAGAAGCCCGCAGCTATCCGCGGGCTTCTTGACGTTATGCAACAATTTATAAGTTCTACGCTCCATCGATTCTTATATTTCGGAATGAAACGCGCGTCGCCGTGGGGGACGAACATAGACGTTCCCTTATTCAAATTCCCCGTCTTCCCACATATGTATCCCCATACATAAGCCGTCGCCGTCCGGGGCCAATTCGATTTCCTCCAGATATTCCCTTGTATCTTGGTTGAACACTCTAGCCACTAGGGCGAATTCAACCCCATGGTCTTGATCAATAGGGCTGTCGATCACTCCATCAAGCAGCATCATAAAACCGTATAAGGTATCGCGAATGGCTTTCTCCGCCGCAAGTCGTTCCTCTACGGAAGAAGCGGGATCGATTCTCTCTTTTGCATGGCCCTTCACTTCTTCCATCAGCGTCTTCCCGAAGAAATGCCCCATTCTGATCCATCGGGCATGCTCATCGGTCGGCCAATTTTTATAGTTACTCTCTGTCATCTACATTCATCCTCGCGTAATCTATTTATCTACTGTCTAGCACTTGAACCAATCCGGTATATAGCAGGTCTAAAATATTTTCCGACCTTTTCTAGCTCATTCATCACACGGCTGATTTTTTCCTCGTCTAGAAACCAGTTTTCTTTTGTAATCCCCGTTTTATCAATAACCGGGCTTACATAAAATTCGGTCTCTCTTGGAAAAACAAAACGATACGTTAACAGCGCTCTTCTTGCATGATAGTTTTTACACACCAAAACCACCTTTTTCGGTTGAATTCCGTGATGGTCTAAAACTTCTAAGGAAAATCGCGCATTTTCAAAAGTATTCGTAGCTTTGTCTTCTTGAAGTATGGCTTCTGAAGGAATTCCTAATGACGTCCCTATATTCCGCAGAAACTCCCACTCCGTCGTCTCCACATGAGTGGTGACGCCGCCAGAAGGTAAAATTAAGGGGGCTATTCCCTGGCGATATAACAGTGCTGCTCGTTCTGCTAATTGAGGTTGACTTGCTCCAGGAATTAAGATAACTTCTGATTGTTCCAACTTCGTTTCAAAAAACATAAAGTCAGTAATGGAATCAAAGGGAAAAGACATCCAAAGAACCTCCTGAATTGAAGAGGAGCAACTGCCGAGACGGCTAGCTGCTCCTGATAGCATTGAACTTAAGATGAAATTTACGCAAGCAAGAAAGCCTATAGCCGGGCGAGCTTATCCGGGTTACGTACGGCATACATGCGGGCCAGCTTACCGCCTCGAAGTTGGAGGATGATCGCGGCGAGAATTTCGTCTCCGGAACGGATGACGATTCCCGTCTCGCCGTTTAGAGGGGCGGCCTCGAACTGGAAGTTTTCCCGATGATCGGACCTTCTCCCGTGGAACCTGTCGAGCAGGACGCGGGCTACGAGATCGCGCGTATGGACCGGGCGCTTGAACGCGGTGGCCTTGCCGCCTCCATCGGCGATGAGCAGGACGTCTTCGGTCAGCATAGACAGAATGTGATCGACGTTACCTTGCTCGAGGGAGGTGAGGAACCGGCTTATCCAATCCCATTCGACCGCTTCGGCCGCGACCGCCTCATCCTCGGATATGCCCATCTTGCTTCTTGCCCGGCTGAGCAGCTTGCGGCAATTCGCCTCGCGTTTCCCGATCAGTTCGGCGATCTCGGGATAATCGAAGCCCAGCGCCTCGCGCAGGACGAATACCGTCCGCTCTGTCGGGGTCAGCCGCTCGAGCAGCACGAGCATGCCGTAAGACAGCAGATCGCGGCGAACGATCGTCGTCTCGAGCGTATCCGCCTCCGGCGTCGCAATCGGCTCGGGGAGCCACGGACCGACGTACACTTCGCGCCTCTTCCGCGCCGACTGCCGCTGATTAAGGCAGTGGTTAGTTACGACTTTGCACAAATACGCCTTCGGCTCCGTTAGACGCTCGATCTGTACGTCGCACACCTTCACGAACACGTCCTGTACCGCATCTTCGGCGTCGGAAGCAGAACCGGTTAACTGATAGGCTAGCGTGAATAGCAGCGCTCGATATTGATCGTACAGTTCCTCCATTCGTCGTCCCACCTTATCCTGGCTGATCGTTTTCTTGTCAATCTGGGCGCTTGTTCCTATCGAAGCTCGCTGCCTGCATCCCAGGCTAAATTCCTGAATTTCCATGCGGGCTTACCCGTTACAACGAGCTGCAGTCCCCATTTGCGTCCCCACACTAATCCTCGATTTTCCCCCAGACCGATGCAAAATAAATCCATAATCGCCGATTGATGAACCGGGGCAGGGCGGCCCTCCAGATCGGCTCTCACGATCTTGCCGAGCCGATGCGCTTGTAACACGGCTTCTCCGCACCGCATCGAATCCGCTCTGCCCGTTCGCGGATCGACGATTCTCGCGCAGTCGCCAATGCTGTACGCGCCCGGCGCCCCTTTGACGCGATAGCTTTCATCCACCAGCACCTGCCCTTCGGACGTTAGCGGCAAGCCTAGGCTGCGGAGGGCCGGATTCGGGATCAGACCGATCGTCCATATGCATAGGCCGACCGCAAGACGATCGCCAGTGTCGAGCGTCGCCGCGCCTGCTTCCTCGCGCACTACTTTACGCTTATGAAGCACGGTCACGCCGCATTCGTCGAGCGTCTGTTCGAGCTTCCGCCCAACTCTATCCGGCCCTTCCGGAAAGAGACGTTCCTGCGCATTCAGCAAATAGACGCGCGTATCCGGCGCATGCAGCCCCAGCGACGACGCTTCCTCCCGCATGGCGAGCGCAAGTTCGACGGACGTCTCGACGCCGCTGATACCCGCCCCCGCAACCGCGACCGTCATCAATCGCTTCCGTTCCTCGGGGTCCGCCTCGCCGACGGCTTTCCCCAGGTTGTCGCGCCAGCGCTTCCGGATATCCGCCGCCGCTTGCGGGTCGGTCAAGGCGATGCCGCCTTGATCGGGATCAGGGCGCCGAACGATGCTGCCGACCGCCACGATGAGAAGATCATACCGCATGCGGGCGTCATGTCCATGCGCGTCCGTATATCGAATCCTTTTGTCCTCGCTCTCCACGGACGTAACCGTGCCTTGCACGAATTCCACGCCTTCCGTTAACCACGTGGACCAGGGAATCGTAATCGTTTCCCCGCCCGCAGCCGGACGGAATAACAGCACTTTGCGCACATGGCCGGGCTGCTTGTCGATCAGCACGATCCGAATCGTCCGTCCGTTGGCCATGCTCCGGGTCGTTTCCTTAATGGTCTTGAGCGCGGCAAGCCCGGCATGGCCGCCTCCGATGATGATGCATGTCAATTCGTTCATCATGCTTCAGCTCCTTATCATGGTATACGCATATAACAAGATAGGGCGCTGATTTGTGACATCGGAGTCGAACGAAAGCGGGTGCCCGTATTAAACGTCGAGCAAATTTCCCGGAAGCTCAACGCCGACGCTATAGCAGAGCGCTTATTCGAGCGTTTTGGTCATGATCAAGTCCAGTTGTTCTTCATCGCCCATCCAGAATGAGTGAGCTCCTGTTTGGACAAACCCCAGTTTGTGATAAAAGGCAATCGCGCGTTCGTTCTTCTCCCACACGCCGAGCCAAATTTTCGCTTTGCCTCGTTCTTTGGCGATGTCGATCGCTTGCTGGACGAGATGCTTGCCGAGCCCCTGATTATGATACTTCTCCCGAATATAGATCCGCTCGATTTCAAGCGAATCCTGGCCCATGTTTTCGGATTGCGCCTCATCGATGTTCACCTTGACATACCCGGCAATATCATCGTCGGCGAAAATCATATGGAACTCCGAAGAAGGCTGGAGCAACTCTTTTTCCAATTGGGTTAAGTTGAAGGCTCGATCCAAGTAGGCTTGCATATTTTCGGGTGAATTCTGATGCTTAAACGTGTCCTGGAATGTCTCGATGCTAACGTCTTGCAGTACATGGAGATCGGACAAGGTACACGCTTTGATTTGAATCGTCACTTTTCGTAGCCTCCCTGAATTGGTTTTAGTTAGGCAAGCATACACAATTATTGTTGTATTTACAACAAAATAGTTGTTCCTTATTACCTCGCTAAGAAGAAAAAACAGCCGTTCGAATCACGGCTGTCGATGTCATCCTTCATATATGATTTCCCGCAATTTCGCCGTCTGATCTTCCGGAATTTCATAGCCTTGGCCGCTAGCGGCCGTATCGACCAGCAGACCCGTCTGATCCTCTTCGTCGCCGACGTTCAGTACGAATTTCTTTTGCGTGCCGTCTTCCATCGAGAGGTACATGTAAAACATGACGCCGTACTCTAGCTCGCCGCTCATTTTCACCGCCGTTTCGATCGCCCGCCGGAATATCCGCAGCTCATCCGCGTTCTCGTACGAGATGATCTTCTCGGCGGCGAACGGCGCGTTGTTCATCGTCTTGCAAAAGTCGGCACATTCGAGTGTTATCGTCACGATGCTTTGTCGGTCCAGCAAATCGGTGCTGCACCCGGCGGAACCTAGACACAACGCCAAGATGATCATGAGGAGCCATTTGCCGCGTATGCAACTCACCGCCTTTTGTGTGCTATCCAACGGATAATCGATATTGATACTCCGTCCCGTCCCGAGCACCTGTTACATCTGCCAAACCAGCTGCCCTTTTCTGATTTTGGCCGCATAGATAATTTGCCCGGTATGAAAGTGCACCTCTCTAAACATGGCCATTATCAGATTCAGCGCCGTCGTCTCGTTATTTACCTGGCTGTATGTAAGCGGGGGGCGCTCAAGGAAGGGCTGTGACATTAATAACGGGGGCGAGGCTTTGAACTGTTCCAGGTATTGAATAAGCAGATCAAACGACTCTCTGATCGAGGTGACCGCTTGTTCTTTCGACATGTGAAGCCCTATCTCAAACTCCATGTCTCGATCTCTTGTGTCCGGCATATCGAATAGAATGGTTTCAATACGCGAGTGTACCGCACCTCTAATATGCGCAACGAGGTTCGCGATGCTGTTGCTTTCCGAGGTCGGGGAAGAAGTGATATCCGCTTCGGACAATTGTTCGATCGCTTGCAGCGTCCATTTCTTCTCTGATCTGAACTTGACTAACATGCTCTCGATTAGCTCTAAGGCGATGTCCATGGAGCGCCCCCCCTTGTAAAAACGGTAGTTGCATTGTGGATTTTACCATATATTAACTATTTGGTATACTTGCCATTATCTTGAACGGTTTCGCATTGGATGGGCAACCTCGTCCATACCGACCCTCCTGCGAAATTCCCATTGCCTTTCTCTATGCACGGCTGTCTCGTAATCCCAGACATCCTCATGTAGCGTTATGCTAATGGATCCATTGTGCAGTTCTTGCGTTTGATAGCCATCTGAAAATGCAAGGATTTTATCTTTTGGAATATACGAAAAGTACTCGTTGCCAAACCACATTCTCCATGCAGCTCCAAACCAAAGACCTCTTTTGACAAAATGATGGTGTCCCGGGAATGACTCGGTATCGATCATGATTTTGTCCGGATCGAAGGAATGAGGCTTGTATGTTACATGGTCCAAAGGTTTATTCGCATCCTTATATTCTTGAATATCGGTTTCGTTTTGCCATTTCTGATCTTCGCGCGATACTGCATGGCCGACTATCCCTTCATAGGTTTGGAAGAAGTCCGTAAATTTGCTCGCAATCTCTGGCACCGAGATGTTCTCATATACGGACTTACTGAATAGGCAAAGGATCGAAGGGAGCTGATTTATTCCCTTGGTCAAGGTAAAGGAACTCGTATCATCTCTTAACTCCAGTTGAAAATTCACGCATTCCTCCGAGAATAACTTCTCTAGTTCTTTGTGAAGTTGGTTGGCATTAAATTTGCGATCGGTAAGCTTCGTCCTCATCTTAGTAGGGCTGAATAAGACGAGATCATGAATCCATATTTGTATGTTCGGGAGGGTGACGACCTCCGGCGGGATTACGACCCGCACATACAATACATCATCCATATCGGCTGTCTCCTCACCTGTTAGTAGTTACAACGCAGTCAATCAAACGACAACCGTCTCCCGCTCGCCGCATAATCGCTCGGCGTCATCGACGCATGCTTCTTGAAGACGCGGAAGAAGTAGGACGTGTCATAGTAGCCCAAATAGTCGGAGATACTGGCGATGGTCATGTCGGAGTCCAACAGCAGCCGGCAGGCTTCCGCGATGCGCAGTTGATGCAGATAGGCGATCGGGGTCTGTCCCGTTACCTCGCGAAAGACGGCGATGGCGTAATTCGGCGTCCGTCCGATCAGCCGCGCGAGCTCCCGGGTTGCGACGGATTCGCGGTAATGGTCGCGCAGGTAGCGCTGCATGGCATCGGCGTATCGCGTCCGGATCGGCGGCACCTCCGGGCGCCCCAGATCGGCGGCGATCAAGCCGATTAGCTCCTGCAGAACGCCCAGGCAAGCGAAGGCTTGGAGCGGATCGTCCGGCCGCCATTCCTCGTGCAAGCGCGCGAATCGTTGCCGAAGGTAGGCCATCTTCCGCGGCTGGAACCGAAGCCACCGTCTGTCGCGCAGGAACGGGATGAACGACAAGCGGTCCGCGTCCTCGTTGAACAGAATCGTGTATTTCCGATGGGGTCCCGAAGGATCGTTGTCTCCGGCCCGGCGCGTGCCGCGCGGGATGAACAGAAGGTCCCCCGGCTCGCCGACATGATCGTGCTCCCCGATCCGGTAACGGACGCGACCCGACACGACCAGCACGAGCACATTGTAGTCGATCACGGCGGTCTGCGTGCGCCAGCTCGGGATGGAATCGTCGAAATGTACAGCTTGAATCATCAGCATCGGCTACCTCCGCGTGCGCAGATTTCATTGAATTATTATAGCAACGACAGAGAAATCCAGATAGGCGAACGCAAGAGGGAGCGAGGAAATTAGCGTTGAATCGTACACCGTACCGGGATGCCGTACATCGACCGAGCAACGGATCGGCGCCTATACTGGACGTAACGCCGAAGCGACAAGGCAAACAGGGGAGGACCGGCGTATATGCGAAACAAAGGAGAACGAACGATGAGAGTGCTGCTGCTGGATTTGGATTCCACGCGCCCCGACCATCTGGGCTGCTACGGGTATCATCGGAACACCTCGCCCAATATCGACCGGATCGCGGCCGAGGGCGTCCGCTTCGAGAATTACTACACGTCCGACGCGCCGTGCTTCCCTTCGCGAACGGCGCTCATGACCGGGCGGTTCGGCATTCACAACGGCGTCGTCGGCCATGGCGGAACGGCGGCGGACGTGCGCCATGAAGGCGAATCGCGCGATTTTCGCAGCAGGCTGGCCGGCGAGTGCTTCCCTTCGCTCTTCCGCAAGGCGGGCATGAAGACGGCGCTGATCAGCCCGTTCGGCGAGCGTCACGCCGCGTGGACGTTCTATGCGGGCTTCAATGAAATTCATAACACGGGCAAGGGCGGCATGGAGTCGGCCGAAGAGGTGACGCCGGTCGTCCTGGAATGGCTGGAGCGTCATGCCGGGCAGGATGATTGGATGCTCTACGTGAATTATTGGGATCCGCATACGCCTTACCGCGCGCCGGAGGCATTCGGCGATCCGTTCCGGGATGAGCCGCTGCCGGAATGGATAACGGACGAAGTGTTCGCCCGGCATCGGGAGAAGGTCGGACCGCACGGCGCCCGCGAGATCAACATGTACGATAGCCGGACGTCGCCGGATTATCCGCGGCATCCCGGGGAACTGATGGACCGCGGCGATCTGCGGCGCATGATCGACGGCTACGATTGCGGCATCCGGCATATGGACGAGAACATCGGCATGCTGCTGGACGTCATGGCGAAGAAGGGGATGCTGGAGGATACCGTCATCATCGTGACGGCCGATCACGGCGAGAACATGGGCGAGCTGGGCATCTACGGCGAGCACGGGACGGCGGATCAGGCGACGTGCCGAATCCCGATGATCATCCGGTGGCCGGGCGGCAAGACGGGGCATGTCGACGCCGGGCTGCATTACCACCTCGACCTGCCGCCGACGATGGCGGAGCTGATGGGACTCGCGCCGCCGTCAAGCTGGGATGGCCGCAGTTATGCCGGCTCGATTCTAGCGGGGGAGGATACGGGACGCGAGAGCTTGATCGTGTCGCAGTGCGCCCATGTGTGCCAGCGCAGCGTCCGGTTCGGGGATTGGCTGTATATTCGAACCTATCACGACGGCTATCATCTGTTCGATCGGGAGCTGTTGTTCCACCTGAAGGACGACCCGCATGAACAGCATAATCTGGCCGAAGCCAGGCCCGATCTGTGCCGGGAGGCAGCCTATCGCCTGCTCGACTGGCACGATGCGATGATGATGTCGATGGATCATGACGTCGACCCGCTGTGGACGGTCATGAGGGAGGGCGGTCCTTATCATGCCAAAGGGCATCTGAACGCGTACGCCGATCGTCTCGCCGAGACCGGCCGCGGCCAACACGTGGACGAATTGCGCAGACGGCATCCGCGGGAAGCATGAACCAGAGCATCCGGTTCGAGTAGAATCTGAAGCGGCTTCGGCTTGGCACGAATCGTCAAACAACCCGGCACGCAGGCGCGTGCCGGGTTGTTGCGCGTCTTATGCGTATCGCTACATCCCCAGATCCCGGTAGCGAAGCGGGAGCACGGTCGACCGGAACCAGGCTTCCCATTCTGCAGGATCGCCGGAGCGCGCGTAATCGGCGAGCGAAGGCGGGCAATCCCGGAACGCCTGTCCGCCCAAGACGAACGCGAGGCCGGGATGCTCGGTCCGGCAGGTTTCGATCCATGTCTCCAACGCGGCCAGCAGAGGCGGGTCGCTGACCGACGCCGCGACGATCGAGACGCGTCTCATCTTAATGAGCCGGGTTAGTCCGGCTAGCGGCGTATTCGGCCCCAAGTACACGACGTCAAGCCCCTTCCGGCGCATGAACAGACTGAAGAGCATCAGCCCCATATGATGATGCTCGCCCTCCGGGCAGAACGCCATCGCCAGCGGCAGATGCGCCTGCACGGGCAAAATCCGGTGAAATTGATTGAAGCGCTCCATGACGAGCTGCGAAGCGAAATGTTCCTGCGCGACCGTGATGAGGCCGCTCTCCCACGCATCTCCGATTCGATACAGAACCGGTGCCAACAGACGATGAAACACGTCCTCGAAGTCGTTCAAAGAGAACGCCAAGTCGATCGTGCGATGGGCTTGGGCGGAGTCGAGCGCGGTCAGCTCCCGGTACAGCCGCTCGCCTAGATCCGGATAGGACGATCCCGAGCCGGACTCCGATTGGGAGCCGGTATCCGCAAGCGCCTCGCCCGATTTATTTTTAAGCTGGAATACGGCCTCGCTTATTTTGAGCTGATTCCGCTCCATCTGATCTTTAATCCACTTCAAGGTCTCGATATCGGTCTCGCTATATAACCGGTGTCCCCCGCCGGTGCGCAAGGGGGTGACGATCTGGTATCGCTTCTCCCATGCCCGAATGGTCACGATCGGAATATCCGTCAATTCCGACACCTTCTTGATGCTGTACATGCCCGTTCACCTCAATGCTATTATACATAAACTTCACAAAATCGGTCTCCCCATGCACGCAATATTTAACGAACGAGCTTAAGAAAAGCTTGCTAATCGAAAGGACTTTACGTATAATTTTTACACAAAATACTATACATAATCTATACAAAATTGCTTACATAAGAGGAGATGCGTCATGTTGGGTCTTATTCAGCCAAGACGGCATGCCAGTACGCAAGTATTCGATCTTAGCGCGGCTATGGCGGCGGTAGAGCATACGCTTGCCATGATTGAATTCGATCCTCGAGGACGCGTGTTGTGGGCGAACGCGAACTTCGCGGGCGCGATGGGCTACTCGCCTTCCGAACTTCCGGGCATGACGCACCGTCAATTCTGCACGCTCGAATATGCGAACAGCTCGGCATACGCGAAGCTGTGGAAGGAGCTGGGCAGCGGGCGTTCGTTTCAGGAGAAAGTCATGCGGGTCACAAAGGATCGGCGGATTTTATGGTTCGAGGCGACTTACTCTCCGGTATTCGACGCAACCGGACGCGTGCAAGGCATTATCAAGGTAGCGACCGATATTACGGCGAGAGAAGAGGCGGCGGTCGACGTGATCGGCCATCTGCAAGCGATGGCGGAGAAATTGTTGACCCGCGCCGAACGCGGCATTGCGAGCAGTCATGCGCTCGAAGCGGCGATCAACGGCCTGGCAGCCGATACGGACGAGAATATCAAGGTTCTTCAAACGCTGGAGCAGAATGCCGGCGCGGTCCGCGAGATTACGGCGACGATTCGCGAGGTCGCTTCGCAGACCAACTTGCTTTCGCTCAATGCGGCGATCGAAGCCGCGCATGCGGGAGAGCATGGACTGGGATTCGGCGTGGTGGCGGCGGAGGTGCGCAAGCTCGCCAATCAGACCGAGGAATCGACCAAGAAGGTACGGGTCTGCTTGGCCGGCATTACCGAACAAGTGGAGAAGGTCGCCAAGCGCGCGAAGCGATCGCATTCCGCGATTACCGGCAGCCAGCTGCGGATTCGGCAGGCGGTCCTTGAATTTTCGGATATCGGTCTCGCCGCTCGCGAGCTGGACGAGCAGGCGCGGAAGGTCGCCGATATCCTGTAATCGCGAGAGGGGAGCGTTCGATGTGAAAAGGTCGCTTCAACAGTACTTGGAGGATGCGTTGACCGTAGGCCGCTCGAGTTTCGAACAGACCGAGAAAGAGCGTCATTACCGAGAATTGTTGGCTCATTTGAAAGGTCAATTCGGCGCGGCCGTTATCGAGGACGAGGACGTTCGCTGGGTATACGGACAAATTGAAGCCATGATCGGCAAGCGGTGAAACGGCAGCAGGACGCGGGAGACAACATATTGCGCGACGGCCAGAGGCCGTATCCCGCCCGTGGACCTTCGATATGAAGGCGGAAGGCAAACAGGACTGATCGCGATGAGCAGTCCTGTTCGTCGTACACGCGTTGCCCGGTCGGAATAGCGGCCGATTAAAGCGAGGCCGAAGCCTCTTTCAGCCAAGACGCAAGCGCGCCTGCATCATAGGCTGCGCCCTTGCGCAGCTTCAGCGTCTTTCGCTCCGGCGGTCCATCGAACGTACCCGGGAGCGATAGATCGGACGTGTTGAAAATGGTGAGGCTGACCGCATCCTTCGAGACGGAGACGACGGCGGCATATTTGCCGTTTTTCAGAAAATGCGGTTTCTTGTACTGCAGGCGTTCTTGCACCTCGGGGATCGCTTGGTGGATCAACTGGCGCAGTTCCGTTGCAAGCTCCTGCTGCCAAGGTTCTTGCAAAGCTTCCATGTAAGCGGCGACTTCCTGACTCATGCGTAAACTCCTCTCTTGATCGCGTCGTGCGAACTAGCCTTGATTAGATCCCGGATCGGCCATATAGAACACTTCCCACAGGTGGCCGTTAATATCCTGGAAGCTCCGGGTGTACATGAATCCCAGATCTTGCGGATCATTCGAACGGAGAGCTCCCGCCGCCATCGCTTTGTCGGCAATCTCGTCCACCTGCTCGCGGCTGTCGGCCGCCAGCGCCACGATGACCTCGGTGCTGCTCGTGGAATCGGCCAGCGTCTTGGAGGTGAAGGATTGGAAGAACGGCTCCACGAGCAGCATGGCATACGTGTGCTCGTTGATAATCATACAGGTAGCGTTATCGTCCGTGAACTGCAGATTGAAATCAAAGCCGATGTGGGAGAAGAAGTCCATCGATTGCCGCAAGTCTTTGACGGGCAGGTTAATAAACGTTTTACTGAGCTGGAGCGCCATTCGCAAGTCACCTCGATTGGAATTTAACTTTACAAGTATAAAGTTATTGAAATTACTATAAAATCCAACTTACCGACTGTCAAGTTGTACCAGCGGTTCCGTCGCACTAAAATTGACTTCGGCGCCATCAGAAACTACCATAAAGCTATCTACAGGCTGGAGGGTCATGCATGGGCGAGATACGGAATGCGGAACGCACGCGGAATACGATACTCCAGGCGGCGAAGGAAGAGTTCTTCGAGAAAGGCTACACGGGCGCGAGAATCGAATCGATCGCGAAGCGGGCGGGCATCAACAAGCAGTTGATCTATCATTACTTTACGAGCAAAGACGCGTTGATTAATGAAGTGATCGACAGCTTCATTTCGTCGCTGCCTTCGGGCAATTTCGTCCTGCCGGACAATCCGGCCCATATCGCGGATTTCCGATACAAGGTCAACCTGGAGCATTTGACGGATTTTCTGAAGTTCACCGCATGGGAAGCGATCGATCAAGTGCCGGAGAACAGCAACGGCGAGGAGCGGAGGAAGGCGATTCTCCAATCGTACGTGGCGGATATGCAGGCGAAGCAGGACAAGGGATTGGTGCCGCAGGAGCTGGATCCGGCCTTGATTACGCTGATGATCTCGAGTTTGACGATCTATCCGCTGCTGTACAGCAACGTGACGCGCATGATTACGGGACATGCCGCGGAGGAGCCGGAGTTCCAAGCGAAATGGGGGCAATTTCTGCGATTGGTCAGCGAGCGGTTGTTCGATGATCGGCCAAAGGGGCAGGAAGTATGACGGACTAGCGCAAGTCGCTTTCGATCATTTTTATGACGAGGACGCCTTCGAAATCATGCGAAAGAACCCGGAACGAATCATGTTCCGGGTTCTTTCGCATGATAGAGAGACAGCGAGTCGTCGCAATCCTCCTTCTCGCCGCGATTGCGCGCAGATCTTCGTCAACGATCCAGCTTCAATAAAACCCGCCATGCGGCGTCGATGTTGTTCGCGGCTTCCTGAGGCGTTAAGCGGCCAAGCAACATCGGCCCAAGGTTGGCCGAGAAATCGCCGAACATCTGAGCTCCTTCGGAAATACGCGGACGCGGTTTGGCCGATTCGAGCACTTCCTTGAAGCCCTGAACGATCGAATCGGAGGCAAGCGCGGAATCTTCATAGACGCTCAGCCGGCTAGGCAAGGTCTTGAGTTCCTTCGCTTGGCTTGTTTGCGTCTCGGCGTTGGTCAAATATTGAATCAGCTTGTACGTCGCGTCAGGGTGCTTGCTGTACTTGGATACGACCAAGCTGTGGCCCCCGGCCGGCGAGCCTTGTCCGCCCGGCCCCGCGGGTACGGCCGCGATGCCGAGATTGCCGGCATCCTTGAATTCGGCTCCGGTCAGCAGGTCGCTGACCGCCCATGGACCGTTCACGATCATGGCGCTCTTGCCTTCCTTGAAATCGCTCATCATCCGGTTATAGCCGTCTGCGAAATCCGGGTAAGGCTGGGTGACGCCGCTCTCGCGAAGCGTCCGCATGAACGCAAGACCTTGGACCGACTCGGCGGAGGCGATATGAGAGTTGCGGTCATCGGTCATTGTGTCGCCGCCGAAAGCCCATACATAAGGAAGGGCGAAGTAAGAATCGTCGGAGACGTAAAGGCCGTAGCGCCCGCCAGCCGTCATTTTCTTGGCCATGGCCATCAATTCGTCCATCGTCTGGGGAGGAGCGGCATACCCGTTCTCCTGAAGAAGGCGCTTGTTGTAAAGAAGGGCCGGTGCTTCCATTACCGTGGGAAGACCATATAGCTTCTCGCCGATCGTGACGGACGCAAGCGCGGTCGGATTAAAGTCTGCCGCATTCTCGGGCGAGATGAGCCCGTCGATCGGATGCAGAAGCCCCAGTTCAACGAATTCGGGGACCCATGAATTATCGGAACGGAATCCGTCGAGAGCCTGATCGCCGAGCATGGCGGTCTTGACATAGTTCGAGGCGGAACCGAAGGCGACTTCCACGAAGTTAACCTTGACCCCCGGATTCTCCTGCTCGAAAGCCTTCGCGCGGGCCTTGATAAGCTCGGCCTCCTTACCGTCGTAAGTGCTCACGAAGGTCAAAGTAATCGGCTGTTCGTTCTCTGCTTTAGCACACGCGGCCGTCACGGTTAAGGACATGGCCACAAGTACGGATAGTATTTGCTTCAACACGTTATATCACCCTTAGCCATGGAATTATAATCGAAATTTGCCGATAAGCGTCTTAAGCTCGTCCGCCAGACTGGCGAGAGAGTTGGAGGAAGCGGCGATTTCTTCCATGGAAGCCAGCTG
Organism: Paenibacillus methanolicus; assembly: GCF_008124765.1. Lineage (GTDB taxonomy): Bacteria > Bacillota > Bacilli > Paenibacillales > Paenibacillaceae > Paenibacillus_Z > Paenibacillus_Z methanolicus. Next base: position 243,860 of record NZ_VNHS01000007.1, read on the forward strand.
CTGCTCGGTAGAAGCCGCCACGCTTTGCGTGCCGGACGTATTCTCGCTCGCGATCGCCGAGATGACGGTTATGCCGTCCACGACGGATTCGGTGCCGGCCAGAATGTCGGCCGTCGATTCGGTAACGCCCTGCACATCTTCTTCAACCTGGCGAATGAGCGCGATGATGCCTTCGAACGAATCGCCGGCCACCTCGATCAACTGAATGCCCTTCTGAACCTCGAACGTTCCGTTCTCCATTTCCGAAGCGGCCACGCTCGCTTCCCGTTGAATGCCCGCGACTAAACCGTGAATTTGGTCCGCCGATATGCGCGATTGTTCCGCCAACTTGCGGACCTCTTGCGCGACGACCGAGAACCCGCGTCCTTGTTCCCCGGCTCTTGCCGCTTCGATCGCCGCGTTCAACGCCAGCAGGTCGGTCTGCTTCGCGATGTTCGTAATTAACTGAATGGCCTGGCCGATCTGCTGGGCTTGCTGCTTCAGCTCTTCGATCACGCCGGATAGTTTGTCGGTACTGCTTTCAATGATGCGCACCTGCCGGATGGCGTTCGTCAAGTCGTGCTTGCCCTGCATCGCGGTATTGGACGTATGCGTGACGGTGCGGAGGACGGTTTCTCCGTTGCTCGCGATCGCGCGGACCTTCTCGGACAAGTGCGTAATAATGTTCATATTCTCCCCGACTTGCTCCGCCTGACGCTGCGTGCCGTCAGTGATGTCCTGCATAACGGAAGCGATGTATTCGGTTGCTTGGCTTGTTTGTTCCGCGCTCGCCTGAAGCTGCGCCGACGAGGCGGCGACTTGAAGCGACACGGAGTCGGCGCTGCCGATGACCGAACGGAGCGATTGCGTCATCGTATTGAACGCCGCGGCCAGCTCGGCCAGCTCATCCTTGCCTTTGAACGCCAGCGGTTCGGCATCGAGATTCCCTTGCGCAACGGCTCCCGCGGACTGCATCAATTTGGCCGTGCGGCTAAGCATATATCGGGAGAGCAGGAAGGCGATTGCGAGCGACAATAGAATCGCGATACCGACCAGCGAATAATTCGCCAGCTCCACCTGTTTGTTTTTGGTGGTAATTTCGGACTTGTAAGCTTCGATATTGGCTTGTTCATCCTTCATGAAGGCGAGCAGCGCGAACGCGATCGGATCGAAGGAATCTTGGGTGTACCGCTCTTGAGCAGAGATGGTTTCCCCGGCAGCCTTTAACTCCATGAGTTTTGTTTTATAAGCCACGTTCTCGGTCCATAGGCCGCTGAATGCTTCCAGCTGCTCTAAGCCGTCCGGATCGGTCGTCATGCTCTTCAGCTTGGCGAGCTCTTCGTCCAGAAATTTAACGGTTTCCTCGAAACGGCCTTTATAACTGCCCATCAGATGGTTAGGCGCCAGCAAATAATGAGCCCCGTCGTCGTTGGCCGTTCGCGCGAACAAGTTCAGCCGCTGTACGACCTCCAGCCGCTGCTGCGACGCGAAGATATCGTCCGTAAGCGCGGTAATGCGGTTGTTCATCGTCGTCGTGACCGCGACGGTGACGAGGAATAACGCGATAATCGAGAGAAAGCTGAACAACAATCTGGTGCGTAGTCTGAATGCCAATGCGATGCCCCCCGGTGTAGAAAAAAATGTGTAATGGCGATTTTTGATCAAACGGCTTCATTGTGCAAACGAATGCACAAAAATGTGCGGATTAGAGACTAATGGTAAACGAACGACACGGGCGTTGTAAACTAAAAATAAATGGAATGCAGTAAACGATATGACTAATAAATTCCTAGTATTTATGAGGTATTTTCACCATTTCTAAGCCTTACTGGTGTTATCGGCATTTGCGGATAAATTTTGAAGTGTGGTGTTTAGGAAGATGGTTATAAGAGGAAGAAGACCATGGAGGAACAGTAAATTTGCAAACGATTGCACATATAAAGCGATTATTCGCGGCTAAAGTGCGATGGGGACGATTCGTGTCGACCTGAAGAAAGTCAAAAGCCAAACGAGATCCGATGCTCGGATTTCGTTGGCGGAAGAGCTTCCCGGTTGGAGGAAGGAACCCGTTTAGATCCACCGCTGAAACGAGCGATGGACCACGCGCACCTGATTGCGATCCGCCCAGTCTTTCAAGTCCGCGAAGCCTCTGTCTTCATTCGACGTGAAGCGGAACGTCATCGCGACGGGGACGACCCTTTTGCCATGCGGCAATAAGCCGACGATGGGGTTGAAATACCCTTTGATCATGATGGTCTTGATGTCCTCCGGGCGGACGGTCCGGTCATAGATGACGAGCTGGTCGCGGTCGAACTGCAGGTCCGTCCCGAGCTTGGACGTTCTAACCAATGCGATGATCCACAAGACAAAGTTTGCGAGTATGGCAACGGCCGACAGCAAGAGCAGCACCTTGACGCTTACCGCGCGAATATCTCCGAGCAGCGTGAACATCCAGAACAACATCCAAAAAACGGAGAACAGTACCCCAATCGTAGCCCCGACCCTAGAAGGATATTTAATGGCATGTTTCGCCGTAACCAATTTCGCCACCTCCTCGTTTATGTCATTTTAACATAAAAGGAGATTATTGGATTCGGCCATCCTTCCTAAAGATTCCTCTCCAGCAACGAGCCGATGAACGGTGCGAAAGAATTGTTCGGGGGAGAAGGGGCGTCGACTATAGCCTGCCGGCATTCCGGCCGCTAGCCAGCTTCCAGTATTTCGTAAATTTTGGATAAGACAGAGAAACTTTTTGGCAATTGCAGGCGTTTAAGATGGCGTGGGTTCAACGGCGGAGATCAGCCATCCCGCCGGCAAGAGACAAGGAGAAGTTTCAGATCGCGCAAGCAGAAGCAGAAGGAGACGAGACATGAAAGCTTTAAAATGGATGCTGAGTTTGTCGCTGCTGGCCGCCCCGATCGGGGGCTTCGGCGCCAAGGAAGCAAGAGCGCAAGAAGCGTTGAATCAATTAACGCTGCAGCTGAACAGCAACGTCATGATCAAGAACGGCGTCAGCTCGCTGACGGCGCAGCCGGTGACGGCGAAGAGCGGCACGTCGTTCATCCCGCTCAAGTCGGTAGCCGACCAATACGGCTATAAAGTATCGTTCGACGCGAAGACGAAGGAATCCGTCGTGAAGAACGAGCAGCACGAGTTCCGCTTCAAGGCGGACCGGAAGACGATTACGCGGGATGGCCAGGCCGTGAGCGCGCCGCTCGCGCCGTTCGCGCTGAAGGGCTCCATGATGGTGCCGATTCGCACATGGTCGAACATGACGGATAGCAAGCTGACCTTGACCGGCACGACGATCACGCTCGCTTGGGGCACGAAGCCGACGGCGACTTTCGAAGTGACGCCGGCCGTGATATACGCGGGCGAGACGCTCGTGACCTATACCGACCGCTCGACCAGCGAGACGGGGGAGCCGTTCGTGAACGAGCAATGGACCGGTCGGCAGGAAAGTTTCACCGAGCCCGGCACCTATACGATTACCCGGCAAGTGCAGGACGCGACGGGCCAATGGAGCGATCCGTATTCCGTCACGGTCGAAGTCATCATGCCGAATCAGCCGCCCGTGGCGAACTTCCAGGTGGACCGCGACGCGTATCGGATCGGGGAACGGATCACGTTCACCGACCTGAGCACGGATGACGAGAACGCGATCGCCAAGGCGAAATATACCGGGCGTCCGGCAGGCGACGCGTTCTTCGAAGCGGGCGAGCATACCGTGACGCTCGAAGTGACGGACGCCCACGGCTTGACCGCCTCCGCGACGAAGACGATTACGGTGACGAGCGAGGTGCTCTATACGAAGGAAGAATACGGTCTTCTCTTCTCGACCGCAGGCGAGAAGTTCGCGGTCAGCGGAGCGGATATTCGCAACTATACGGAGATCAAGTACAACATCGAATCGGATACGGCGCAGCTGATCCGCAGCAACAGCCCCGAGGTGTTCGTGAGCGAAGGGGTCGCGTACGAGGAGCAGCTGACGGGCAGCGTCCGCTACTTGTTCCACAACGTCAACCAGGTCGGCTACCCGGTGCGGATGTATTTGATGGCGACGAACAAGGGTTCCACGACGGTCAATGTCAACACGAGCACTTACGGTTACGGCGGTCCGGATATTTACGTGGCGAACTCCGCCAAGCTGGCGGCGGTCCGATACTTGCAGTCGATCAAGGACGGCGCGCCGCCGAAGGCGATGACGGTGAAGCCGGGCGAGACGATCGAGGTGCTGCCGGAGCTGAGCAAGTATCCGATCAAGCCGAACCAAGTCTTCTCGGCGTACGCGGATCTGTATTCGGACCAGGAGCTGTACTACTACGTGGTCGTCGTGGCCGCGGACAAGGATCCGAAAGCCGAAATGCCGCTGTTGCCCGTCATGCCGCGCGACGGCAAGCATGTCCGCGGGACGTTCAATAACGCGAACCGGACGCTCCAGACGAGCGAGCTGCTGGGCCAGCAGCCGGCCAAAATGACGTTCGGCGACGGCAAGCTGGACCCGTATCTGTTCGGCTACGACTACTCGAGCGGCGTGAACGAGCTGAATCTCGGCAACTTCGGCGTCATGTACACGATGAAGCTCGATCGGGTCGCCCCCAATACGGTCATCGCGCTCAATCCGCGCGGCGGCATGTACACGGGCGCATTCCTGGTGAACGGCGAGCTGGTCACGGTCACGAACAATTCCGTGCTGCTGAACAACAATGAAGCGGGCTTCCTGTACCGCACCGGCAGCACAGAGGAATCGGTCGAGATCAAGTTCACGCTCGCGTCGGGCAGCTTCCTGCCGCTGGCCATGGTCTTCCTGCCGATGCCGGCGTACAAGAACTAGCAATGAAGGGTAGAGGCACTTATCCATCCTGATTGAGATTATAAAAATGACGCCCAGCTCGTCCTTATGCGACGAACTGGGCGTTTTTTAGATGTTCCCCGCACGCATGAAGCTTTATCCGCCAGGACAAAAGCGCACCCAACTCGAAGCCAACCACCGACCGCGAACAGACGTGTCAGCACGCAAAGGGGAGTCCAGAGGGCGAAGCCCTCTGGTCCCCCTCGGCGGAGGGGGAAGGGGGAGGAAGAATACGACTATTCGTGCGAGGTAATAAGCGTCAGCTCGCCGTCCAGCCCATAAGGCCCGAAGCCGGCCGGCAGGATAAGGTGGTCGCCTTTGCGCAGCGCATATTCGCCGTCTTGGACGTGGATAGAACCGCTGCCGGCTATGACGCTGACGAGGGTATAGCGCTCGTGGGCCGCTAGCTGCGCGCTGCCGTCTACGTCCCATTTCTCAACGGTGAAGAAGGAATTGGACACGAACGATTTCACGTTCAGGCCATCGCGCGTCTGCGTCTCGAACCCGGCGGGCTCATAGGCTTGCGGGACGGACGTGACGTCGATCGCTTTCTCCAAGTGCAGCTCGCGGAGGTTGCCGTCTTTGTCCCGGCGGTCGTAGTCGTACACCCGGTACGTTGTATCGGAGCTTTGCTGCGTCTCGAGCACGACGATGCCCTTGCCGAGCGCGTGAATCGTGCCGCTCGGGACATAGAAGAAGTCGCCCGGCTTGACGGGAATCTTCGTGAGCAGCGCGTCCCATTGGCCGTCTTGGATCATGCTCTCGAGCTCCGCCTTGGAGGACGCCTCGTGGCCGTAGATGATCGAGGCGCCGGGCTCGGCGTCCACGATGTACCAGCATTCCGTCTTGCCCAGCTCGCCCTGCTCGTGTTCCCCGGCGTAGGCGTCGTCCGGATGCACCTGGACCGACAGATCGTCCGAGGCGTCCAGCAGCTTGATCAGCAGCGGGAATACCGGTGACGCGGAGCGGAACAGCTCCGGATGCGAGGACCACAGCTCGCCTAGCGCCATGCCTGCGTACAGGCCTTCCTTGACGACGCTCTGGCCGTTCGGATGGGCAGAGATAGCCCAGCATTCGCCGGTATGATCGCTCGGGATGGCATAGCCGAACAGGTCGCTTAATTTGGTGCCGCCCCAGATTCGTTCTTGGAAGACGGGCTGCAAAAAGATCGGTTGATTCATGAGTTATAGCTCCCTTCGCGGATTAATAGTGGGTCTGCACGAGCGCGGCGGCGCCGATCAAGCCGGCATCCTGATGAAGCGCGGCGGGGACGAGGGGCGTGCGCCGGCCGGATGGATTGAGCGCGTGCTCCCGGATATAGCCGCTCACCGCATCGAAGAGCGGCGCGCCGACCTGGGAGACGCCGCCGCCGATGACGATCAGCTCGGGATCGAACGTGTTGATCAGCGTGACGCAGCCGATGCCGATGTAGCGGAATACGCGCTGGACAAGCTGATCCATCGCCGCATCCCGACCGGAGAGCGCGAGCTCGAACGCTTCCTTCGTCGTAACCGGACGACCGAGCATGACGCTGGCTTCCCTGGCGATCGCCGTCCCGGAAGCGATGTGCTCGAAGCATCCGCGCTGTCCGCAAGGGCAGTCGCCGCCGGCCGGATCGACGACCATATGCCCGATATCGCCGGCATTGCCGGTCGAGCCGGTAAGGAGGCGGCCATGGCTGTAGATTCCCGCCCCGATGCCGGTGCTGATCGTCACGTAGACGAAATGGTCCGCGTCCTTGGCGGCGCCGGCCTGCTTCTCGGCGAGCGCCGCGGCCGTCGCGTCGTTCTCGAGCACGATTCGCGCGTCATAATGGCGCTTGAACGCGTCCACGACCGGGAAACCCCACCATGCCCGGAGATTCGGCGGCTCCGCGATTTGGCCGAGCTTCGTGTTCAGCGGTCCCGGCGCGCCGATGCCGATGCCTTGAAGGTCGGCAGGAAGCAGCTCCTTCTCGGCCATGAGCCGATTGGCGGCTTCGGCGATCCGGTCTACCATGTCGTACGGCGAGATCGTAAGATCCGTGGGCAGCGAAGTTGTGGCGAGCACCGCTCCGTCCGAAGCGACGAGGCCAATGGCGGTCTTGGTGCCGCCGATGTCAATGCCGATGGCAGCTTGCATAAGTTCGTTCCTCCTCGAATCATTCTGTCGTAACTTGACAAACTTGACAAAAAGTAATCGTGTAAAGTAAAATTACGATAAGTTTATCACGGTTCGGAAGGAATGAAAAGACGAATGGCGCGCAAAAAAAAGGTGTCTATGCAAGATATCGCGGATCGGCTGAATATTTCGAAGAACGCCGTCTCGCTCGCGCTCCAGGACAAGAAGGGCGTCGGCGACGAGATGCGGTACCGCGTGCTGCAGACGGCGAAGGAGCTTGGTTACGGCATCTATGCCGAGAAGCCCGCATCGGGCGGGAACGTGCTCGTCCTCGTGCCGGAGCGGATCATGAGCTATCAGGACAACGACCATTTCCAGTTCTTCCACGACATGATCTGGGGACTGGAGAAGAGCATCCGCAAGCGGGGACGCAATGCCGTCATCGCGCCGATCGACGCCGAGATGGAGTCCGCTCTTCAACTGCCGCGGCATTGCGGGGAGATCGCGTACGAGGGCATCATTCTGTTCGGCATCGTGAACCAATCCTACGCGGAGCTGGTCTGGAAGCTCGATACGCCGCTTGTCATGCTGGATTCGTATCACCGAGGGCTGCCTTGTCCGGTCGTGGCGTCGGCGAACGTCGAAGGCGCCGGCGAAGCCGTGCGGACGCTCATCCGCAACGGTCACCGCAGCATCGGGTTCATCGGTCCGGCCAACTTGACGACCAGCCACGAGGAGCGATGGCTCGGCTATTGGACCGCCATGCAGGAGCACGGGCTGCCGATCGATCCGCAGAAGGTGCTGGTCCGTTCGGCGGGCTTCGGCGACACGGAGCGGGACATCGAGGACTTCTTGGACCGCACGGGCGGGATGCCGACGGCGTTCTTCTGCGGCAACGACCGGATCGCGTATTTGTTGGCCAGACAACTTCGGAAGCGCAGGCTGCGCATTCCGGAGGAGGTGTCGATCGTCGGCTTCGATGATCTGCGTTACGAGGAAGACGAAGGGATTGCGATGACGACGATGCGGGTAGATAAGGAGCGCATGTGCGAAGCGGCCGCCGATCTGCTGCTGTCGCTCAAGGAACCATGCCGGGAGATGCTGCGCTTATACGTGCAGCCGAAGCTGGTGGAGCGCAATTCCGTGCGGCGCATCGGTATCTAGAACCGGGCGTCGCCGCTTTTACGACAAATTCGCTTTCGTTCGCGCATCGTTCTGTTTCAGGCTTGTCCGAGCGGGTTAATAGTAGTCAAGTGGGAAGTGGTTAAAGAAACACCGTCAGGAGCACATGACGCTACGCGTCATTCCGAAAGGTTGTTGATTTCCAATGAGCCCAACATTAAGAAAGACGAAACGGTCGAGATTTCTTCGATACTTTTCCGGTAAGGCACCCTAGCAGTTGGAAAATAGCTTGTTAAGCCGTCATTGATTACGCTTCCCACTAACAAAGGCTCCGCGACCTTAAGGTTGCGGAGCCTTTCCTGTGCGTACCTATCGAGATGCGTTTCGCGCTTACCGTCCGCCAACCCTTGCGCCGCCTCTCATCCAAAATAATCGCACCTTACCTGAAATCCCCTCCCTTACGGTCGCGTCCTCGCCCGTCATATAATCGAAGCGCATGTACCAAAGGCAACCCCGATATCCACTCATTTCGCATAAAGGGTGATTAGACGATGAACGAGAAATTCAGCAGGTCGAGAGTGAAGGGATTTCTGCGGACGGAAGGCCGTAAGATCGTGAACGAGGACGGCGAGGAGGTGCTGCTGGCCGGCTGGGGCTTAGGCAACTGGCTGCTGCCGGAGGGCTATATGTGGACCGCGCACAACAGCCGGTTCGACCGCCCGCGCCGCATCGAAGCGGTCATTCGCGAGCTGACGGGCAGCGCGTACGCCGAGCGGTTCTGGTCGGAATTCCGCGAGCATTACGTGACCCGCGAAGATATACGGGCGATGGCCGAGCAGGGCTACAATTCGGTCCGCATTCCGATCAACTGGCGCCTGCTGATGGAGGATGAGCCGGGCATCGCCTGGATTGAGGAAGGCTTCCGGCTGATCGACCGCTGTCTGGATTGGTGCGAGGAGTTCAAGCTGTACGCGTTCTTGGATCTGCACGGCGCGCCGGGCGGCCAGACCGGAGCGAATATCGACGACTCGATCGACGACGTGCCGCGTCTGTTCACCGATGCGGACAGTTGGGACAAAGGCATCCGCTTGTGGGAAGCGCTCGCCGAGCGTTATAAGGACCGCTGGATCGTGGGCGGGTACGACCTGCTCAACGAGCCGCTCAAACAGACGTACGGCGGCGAGAAGAGCGTCGACTACCTCGTGCCGAAGCTCATCCAATTCTACGAGGAAGCGATTGCCGCCATACGCGCCATCGATCCGCTGCACATGCTCTCGATCGAAGGCCATCATTGGGCGACGAATACGAGCATTTTCTACAAACGCTACGACGATAACATGCACGTTCATTTTCACCGGTACGCATGTCTGCCGGACATCTCCGCCTACGAGGAATTCCTTGCGTTGTCGGAGCGACTGAACATGCCGCTCTGGCTCGGCGAGACGGGCGAGAACGTGACGGAGTGGTTCGCGGCGATGTATCCGCTGGCGGCCGATCTGAACATCGGGTATAACTTGTGGCCGTGGAAGAAAATGAACTGCGCCAACTCGCCCTATTCGATTCCGCTGCCGGACGGCTGGGATAAGATCATGGACTACACCAAAGGCGGCGTCCATCCGGGGTATGAGCAGTCGCGCGCGATACTCGATCAATACCTGGCGAACATCAAGCTTGCGAATTGCGTCTACAATGGCGAAGTCGCCGCGGCAGTCTTCCGCAGGCCGGGCTGCACCGTCCGCGCGACCGATTTCGACGAGCTGCCGGGGCGAGGGGAAGCCTACAGCGGGCTGCGCGCCGAAGGCAATCCGTACCGGTACCGGTCGAAGACCGGCATGCGCATCGTGGAGGATACGCCGATCGAGCAGCTGGAGAAACGCTTCTTCTTCGACGTGCTGTGGGACCGGTTCCTGCTGGAGATGGGGCAGGAGGAATTCGCGGTCTATTCCATCAACGACACGTCGGCAGGCAGCACGGTCGCCTTCGATTACCGCTGCCTGGAGCCGGCGGAAGTGTCGGTTGCGCAGGACGGGCGCGAGCTGTGCAAGCTGACGCTTGAACCAAACGACGGGAAGCGGCGGTCGGCCGCGATTCCGCTGCAGGCGAGCAGCGAATCGACCGTTCGAATCGCCGTCCTGTCGGGCACGGTGCAGCTCGAGCGGATTCATTTTAACTAGCGACTAAAGTCGGCGGGACGTGGAGAGGGAGCAGGCTGCAGCGGCAGTTTGCTCCCTTTTGCGCGCGGAAGGAGAGGTTTACAGCTCGCCGCGGGGATGCGTATGATAGGGACAACGCGTCAGGGCGGGTAAGCCGGGCGCTTGATGGGATGCGAAAGCGGGGCATATGGACAGGAAAGGCGGGAATGCGGCATGATGCAGGCAATTGCGTGCAAGCTTGAAGAGGCGCGTATGCTGCTCGATGAGTGGATTGGAGGGCTAGCTTCGCCGTTCGACTCGTTCCTGGAATCGTACATTCGGGATTCGGCGTTCTACTTGCTTCAGACCGGCGAAGGGGAACAAGCGGGCTATTACGCGATTCACGACCAAGAACGATTGACGCAATTTTATATGAGACCGGCGTACCTCATGCACGCGCAACGCGTGTTCGGGGACGTGCTGGAGCGACATGCGATCGCGTCCCTCTTCGTGCAGACTAGCGACGAGCTGCTGCTCAGTCTGGCGCTGGACCGGGATTTGACGATTCATAAGCAGGCGTATTTCTTCCAGGATGCGGGCGCGGCGATCGAAGGGGAAGGACTGGCGGAAGGCGCGACGTTCCGCCAAGCCGTCTTGACGGATGCGGACGCGATGAGGCAGGTTGGCGGCGATTTCCTCGACGCGTACGAGCGGCGTATCGAGAACGGCGAGCTGTTCGCGTACGAGCGGGACGGCATGCTGCTCGGCATCGGGATCGTCGAGAAGTCCGGCTTGCTCGAAGGCGCGGCCAGCATCGGGATGTTCGCGAACGAGGCGTACAGGCGGCAGGGAATTGGCCGGACCGTCATTACGGAGCTCATGCGCTGGTGCAGGGCGAACGGAATACGTCCGCTCAGCGGTTGCTGGTATTACAACGAGGCGTCTAAGCGAACGCTGGAGCGCGCCGGTATGGCGACCAAGACGCGGCTGCTGCATGTGGAAGTCGGCGGCGGCGCGACCGGCGATTAGCGGGAGGTCCAGGGAGAGATCGGGCGCCTGTTCCGGAAGGTCCGTTCGCAAACGAAAGGAGAAGGCGCGCGGCCTTCTCCTTTTGGCGTTTTATCGGTCGGATGAATCGCCGTTGTCCGGCTGGACAGCTTCCGGGGCCGTCTCGCCTTCGCTGCGCGGAGCGCTCGCCGCCGGCGTAGGAGCAGGGGGTTCGGCTGCCGGAGGGGCGCTTTTGCGCTCTACTTTGAAGTTGAACTTCCGCAGCAGCAGGAGGAGAAGCGCGACTAAGATGGCCAAGAGTAGGACGCCGCCGGCGATGAACAGGTACAGCTGCCAGTTTATGCCGGAGTCGGCAGGCTGGTTGTTCACGGCCATCCGCGAATCGGTGATGAACGTCTGAATGTACGGATAACCGGGATTCAGCTCGTTGACTTCCCGGAATTTATCGAGCGCCTTGGCGTATTTCTGTTGATTGTAGAGCGTGAGGCCTTCCTTATAAAGCGACGTCAGTTGGCTCTCGGTCGGCGTGACGTTCAGCTCGTTCAGGAATTGCGTGGCGATGCTGATCGGCACGACGAAGTTCATGCCCTGCACGGCGGTGCCGTCGCTGGAGTCGATGCTGCCGAAGGTCGCGATGCCGATCGCTTCCCCTTTGTCGTTGAAGACCGGGCCGCCGCTATTGCCGTGCGTCATCGCGGCATCCACCTGCATGATGTCCCAACCGCCGGGCATCGTTTTGCGGGCGCTGATGAGTCCGGACGTCAACGTCGATTCGACGACGCTCTCCTCGGCCAGCATCGGGTTGAAGGTCGCCGCGCCCGGATAGCCGATGACGTAGATCGGATCGCCGGTCCGAAGCGAGCCGTCGTCGCCGAGCGGAACGGTCGGCAGGTTCTCCTTGTCGATCTTCAGAATCGCTACGTCTTTGCCGGGGCTTGGCTCGCCGCGGCTCTTGATCTCGCTGGCGAAGCCTTTCTGCATCGTCTGCACGCCCGGGATCGCCACGCCCATCTCGGTGTACACCTTCGTTTGCACGTCGCTCAGCGTCGCGTACCGGACGTAGAAGCTGGCCGCGGCTTGCCGCAGCTGCTGCAAAATCTCTTCGGTCGGCTTGTAGTTGCTCGCCTTGACTTCCGCGACGAAGGCCGTGACGTCCTGCTCGATCAGTTCCTGCAGGCCGGTCGTAATCAGCGTCTGCTTCAGTTGGTCCTCGGGCGTGTACACGACGTGGGCATTCGTCAGAATGTAGCCGTCCGGCGTAATGATGAAGCCCGTGCCGGTCGCGCCGGCTTGCACCTCTTTGGTCGTGTACGTGTCGGTCGGGATGAGGTAGAGGAGCGGATCCTTGAAAATTTCCTTGAAAATGGCGTCGATCACCGCATTCGGGTCGTTCGCGAGCGCGCCGCTGACGATATCGCCCGCGAGCTTGTTCTGCAGCTTGGTGAGCGCCTCTTGCGACATGGTGACGTCCGGGATGGAGATGTTCGCGGAATAGAGGGTGGCGATCATCACGACGCCGGGCTTGTTCGTATCGGCGATGATGCGGGGGTCCATCGCGACGGGCTCGTCGGCCGCGGCCGCCCGGCTCTGCATGAGACCGAAGAGACTGACGGCCAGGCCGATGACGAGCAAACGGTGAAGGAACCGCCGCAGCCGGGGGTTCCTGAGCGTTAGATTCATAATAAAGCTCCTCCTTCAGTTATTCCTGACGTGGAAACCGATGGCAGAAATCATTCCTGAACGATTGTATTACCTGCAAGGGCAGATTAGACTCCATGGACGAGCCGGGCGGACCTAAAAGGTTTGTTAAGCGCGATGGAGGCGAGTCGGGCAAGCGTGCAGGAGAATGTGGAAATGACTAGAAATAGTGGATAGCGCAAGGTGATGAACGCGTCTAGTCGGCGCCTCTCTTATTGAGGGCATTGCGCGCGCCGCTGGAAATGAAGGGGGAGCAATACGATGAGCGAGTTTACCGCAGGTAGTTTGACGATCCAGCCGTATAAGACGAAATTGAGCGAAATGAATCCCGTCTATATGCGGGACCTCAACGACAAGTGGGTGCTCTTTATGACCGAAGATACGGAGGCCGGCGAAGAGCTGCCGGAGCAGGTGCGGGCGCTGTCGGCGGCGTTGCCCGTGCTTTATTTTTACAATTTCGAGGATCACGCATGGGGGTATCGGATCGTTCATGAGGGCGAGGAGTTGGCCGCTCTTCACGTGTCGTATGAAGTGAAGGATGAATTCATTATGCAATTGGCCGCCCAGCGGTACCCGGATCAGGATCTGTTCGAATTGGTCTATGTCGACCCTGGGCAGACGGTGTATAACCAATTGGCGCAGGAGGTGAATGCTTGGCCGTCGTATGTAGAGGCGGTAGCGAACCAGTTCGCCAATCGCAACGTGGAGCAGTTCCGTCTATTCGACGTAGAGGACGCGTGCATCGAGCGGTTACGGGATATTTTGAACGGGGATTACTACGGAACGCTGGGCTCCTACCGACAGCTGGTGAGGGAGTTTAAGGAAGTGCTGCACATGAAGGAAATGAGCTGGATTCGGTATGATTCTTTGGCCTAAACGAGGAGATCGTTAATCAGAACGGAGCGAGGTGAGCCCCTTGATAAAAGCTACACTCCCAAACCTGCTCATTGGAGGCGGATGCGCCGTTGTGTGGGTGCTAATCGGGGTGCCGATCTATATGAACGTGTTCGCCTCGCTTCCGAGCTTTGGGACGACCTACCTTGTTCATTTCCTATGGGGAGTTCCCGCAGGCCTGTTTATCTTCGGTGCGATGGTGATGAAGAACGCCCGCTCTAAAATGTTATTGCTGTCGTTGCTGGCGGGGACCGTAATGCTCTCCTATGCGCCTTCCTGGCTAGAACGACTTTAGGTCGTGCCCCCATAAATGAGAAACCGGCAAGCCGAGGCTTAGAAGCCCGCTTGCCGGTTTGCTTACTTATACGTAATGTTAATCTTCTCTTCCTGCTGGTTCCAATCCACCTTGGCCCCCAGCTGCTCGCTGACGAAGCGCAGCGGCAGGTAAGAAGTGCCGGCCAGGCTGAACGGCGGCGTGCCGGTGTCGACCGCTTTGCCGTTTAGCGTCGTAATGCCCGTCGTATAGTTAATCGTAATTTTGAGCGGGTCGGAGGCTTGGGCGCCGCCTTCCAGCGTGACCAGCTTCTCGGCGGCGTTCCACGTAATTTTGGCCCCGAGCTTCTCGAAGATCGAGCGAAGCGGGACGAACGTCTGGTTGGAACGCGAGACGACGCCGTTCGTCAGTTCCACGGCTTCGTCGTTCAGAACGACCTCGATCGGCTTTTGTACCGGGACGGGCGTCCAGTGCTCGAATTCGAAATCGCCGTAGCCGAGCTCGGAATTTTTGTTAATGCCTACGCCCCATAGCGAGCCGTCCGTCTTCTGGAAGAATAGATGACGGTATTCGGGTTCCGCGTTGTCCACGTCCGAGGCGATCAGTTTGAAGGATGGGTTGGCCGGCAGCTTCTCCATCTCGATCGACGTCATATATAGCTTGCCGCTGTTCGTCAGCACGAGCAACGCGCGCTCCACGGCGAAGGCGGCCTTGACGTCGTTGATGGTCGTGATGCGAATCGGCGATTGGCGGTGCCGAGCCGTCGTATCCGACCAGCCCGTCACGGTATTTCCCCAGTACCAAAGCTGGGAATTGCCATCGATCGCGACGGCGGCGTTGAACGATTGAATGTCGGTCAAGCCTTTGACCTGCCGGGGATTACGATCGGAATTGGCGACTTCGGCAGGAAGGCCCCATACCGTCCCGTCGTTCTTGAGCGCGAAGTTGTCCTGCAGGTCGACGATGCCGCTTAATCCGGCAACCGGCTTGGCGGTCGTCTCGTCCTTCAGTTTGCGCTGCACGGTGCCGTCTTTCTTCAGGAACAACCACTGCTCGCGCCATTGCGTCGCATCGCTCTCGCTGTACCGGCTGATGTCCGTCACGCCTTCGAGGCCCGCAACTTTGGCAACTTGCGACGGAAGCGGTTCGTGAGTAACCGAGTCGTACGGTATGGCGTAGACGGCACCGGCGCCATCGACGATGTAGATGAGGTCGCCTGAGCTGACGGAGAAGGCGAGACCGCTTACGCCCGGTACTTGGGTGACCGTCGCCTTGCCGGTCTGCGGGGCGATCGTCCATTGCCAGACGGTGTTGTCTTGCTTCAGGACGAGTCTGTTCGGGAACGCCTTCTTCACGCCGCTCAGCGCATTCACCTGTGTCGGCACGGCCCGCTGTGCAATGCCCCAGACGCCCCAATTCCAGAAGGTGCCGTTCTTCTTGACGATGGCGTTCGGTTCGTAATCTTGAATCGTTCCGCCGACCGGCGCGGCGGAGACGGATGCCGCGGCTTGGAGCGCGAATGCGGAAGTGACCATAAGCGAAACCATGCGTTTTTTCATGACTATGATTTTCCTCCTTGTGTGCGGTTAAATTGCAAGGACCACCAATTAGACGCATCATCTCGCCAAAAGGTTACCAGTATATAGGTAGATCTCACAAAAAACAGGTTTTCTTGTTCTTGGATATTAGCTAGTCCGAGTTCCTATACCGGGAGAGCAGTCTTCTGAAAGGCAAAATAAAGAGCAGCCCGCCAAGGCTGCTCTATCTATTTTATTCCAAGCCAGACCTCTGCATCGGATTCATGTCACGGAAATAAAATTCCTCCAGAATAATGGCCAGGAACGCGGGTTGCGTCTTTTTGTGCAGCGTGCGCGTTAATAGGTGCTGCAAGAATGAGTCTTCTACCGTCTCCAAAATGCGTATCTTTTGATTTGCTCGCATAAGGTGGAATCAGCCCTTCATAGAAGATCGAGTACGAGTATCCTTAACCGTGTTTGTAAGATTTTGAAACAAGTCCGAGCGCAATTTTATTCAATTGTAAGCAAGTGGGCTGTGCAAATAGCAAGCATCTTCCAAAAGAGGTAGAATGGCAGGAGGCTGCACTCGGCAAATAGAAAGAATCGACAATAGACTTCGGAGGTATACAGATGAATCATGCGCGTAATTTCGTCCTATTCTTGTGGGTTGCACTAGGCTGGGCATTCGTTCGAAACATCGGCCTGTATGATGGGTTCCGGGCGATTTTCGGCTCGGTCTATCTCCTAACCTACGGCGTTATTCTAGCGGGGATATCGATTTTATACCTAATTCTTCGTTCTTGGATTAAGAGGAACACCGCGATCGAGCCGTCTCCGAAGTTTCGTAAGGGACGCGCGATAGCAAGATGGGTGCCGGTGCTGCCGACCATCGCCTTTTTTATGTTTGCTTACACCAACGATTATGGTCCGTATACGCTGCGAACCCGCGATTTTAATCCGGCATCGCTGGAGCGTCTCATGGATGCGTTAGGGAATACGTTAAACCTGACGTTTCTCTTCTATGCGATCATCGAGTTCTTGCTCATGGCGCTGCTATGGCAGGCGAGGAAGGAGCGGCAGACGAGAGCGGTTTGAGTGGGGCGGCTTTTCCCCTCAAGCATCTCCCGAATCGAAAAAAATTACAATTTTCTAGAATCCGATTCTATTGTAATATAGGTTGTATATTTGCTAATATATTAATCAATTAATCGTATTAAAAATCATTGAACGATGATGGGGGATTAGGCATGAGTCTTGATGTAAAAAACGCCATTCTGAGCGGGAAAACCGTACTTGGCATCGAGCTTGGCTCCACGCGTATTAAAGCGGTGCTCATCGGCGAGGACCATACGTCGATCGCATCCGGCAGCCATGACTGGGAGAATAGCTTCGTCAACAATTTCTGGACTTATAGCGTCGAGGATATTTGGAAGGGCATTCAAGACAGCTATCGGAAGATGGCCGCAGAGGTGAAGCAGCAGTACGGCGTCACGCTCCAGACGATCGGCGCGATCGGCTTCAGCGGCATGATGCACGGCTACATGGCGTTCGACCAGGACGGCGAGTTGCTCGTGCCGTTCCGCACGTGGCGGAATAACCTGCAGGAGCAGGCGTCGTCGGAACTGACCGAGCTGTTCAACTTCCACATTCCGCAGCGCTGGAGCATCGCGCACCTGTACCAAGCGATCCTGAATGGCGAAGAGCATGTCGCAAACATCAAGTTCCAGACGACGCTGGCCGGCTACATTCATTGGAAACTGACCGGCGAGAAGGTACTCGGCGTCGGCGAAGCATCCGGCGTATTCCCGATCGATATTCATGCGAAAACATTCCACGCGGCGATGATCGGCCAGTTCAATGAGCTGATCGCCAACCGTAATCTGCCTTGGCAGCTGCAAGACATTCTGCCGCAGGTGCTGTCCGCGGGCGAGAGCGCGGGCGCGCTGACGGCGGAAGGCGCGAAGCTGCTCGATCCGACTGGCGAGCTGCAAGCCGGCATCCCGCTCTGTCCGCCGGAAGGCGACGCGGGCACGGGCATGGTCGCGACGAACAGCATCGCGCAGCGGACCGGCAACGTCTCCGCGGGCACGTCCGTCTTCGCGATGGTCGTCCTGGAGAAGGAGCTGTCCAAGGCGTATGACGAAATCGACCTCGTGACGACCCCGACCGGCAACCTGGTCGCGATGGCGCATTCGAACAACTGCTCCTCCGACCTGAACGCTTGGGTGGGCTTGTTCGAGGAATTCGGCAAGGCGATGGGGATGAACCTGGACAAGAACGAGCTGTACGGCACGCTGTACAACCTCGCGCTCCAAGGCGATCCGGATTGCGGCGGCCTGCTGGCGTACGGCTACCTCTCCGGCGAGCATATGACGCATTTCGAGGAAGGCCGTCCGTTGTTCGTCCGTTCCTCGGGCAGCAACTTCAATCTGGCGAACTTCATGCGCGTGCATTTGTCCACGGCGCTCGGCGCGCTGAAGATCGGCATGGATATTCTGCTTAAGCAAGAGGCGGTCCAGCTGGACGAAATCCTCGGCCACGGCGGCTTATTCAAGACGAAAGGCGTCGGCCAGCGCATCATGGCGGCCGCGCTGAACGTGCCGGTCTCCGTCATGGAGACGGCCGGCGAAGGCGGCGCATGGGGCATCGCCCTGCTCGCTTCGTACGCGGTCAACAAGGCCGACGGCGAGACGCTGGAACAATACTTGAACGAGCGCGTATTCGCGGGTCAGACGGGCGAGACGCTGTCCCCGGACGCGAAGGACGTCGAAGGTTTCGAAACGTTCATGGATCGTTACAAGCAAGGGCTCGCGATCGAAAGAGCGGCCGTTACGCATTTGGCTTAGCACGAGTTAATTATTAAAGGAAGGAAGGCCGCGCGGGCAACCGGGCGGCCTTTTCCTTTTGGGGCGGCGTGATAGACGGCCGGCCCTTATTCCTCGTTCGCGCTCAAATACTCGCTCCATAAATCTTGCTGCTCCCTGGTCATGCCGCCGGTAATCGACGAGAAGTCGATCCGCCGGTCGAACGCATCCTTCAAGCGGTCGAACTGCGCGAAGCTGCCCGTAAAAGCTTGCAGCGTCCGCGAGCCCGTCAGCGATTCGAGCTCGCCCAGCTCCGCGTTCGTCAGCTCCACTTCCCGAAGCGCGGGCAATGCCGCCAACGCGGAAGCATCGCGTACGCTGGAATCTTCGAGCCTCAGTTTAGCCAGCGCCCGGCAGCCGGTTAGAAAATCGAGCGAAGCCAGATCGGCGCACTGGATGGTCAGCGATTGGAGCCGGCTCAACTGTCCGATCGCGGCTTGCTGCTCCGGCCGATCGACAGCGGAGACGCTCAAGACGCGCAGACCGGCCATGGAACGAAGCGGGCTGAAGTCCTCGACCTGCGTTTGGGTCACGTCTAGCTCCTTCAGCTTCGATAAGGCGGCGAGCGGGGCCAGATCGCGCGCTTGGGTACGGGACAAATTCAGCATGCGCAGCTCGGATAAGCCGGCGAGCGGTTCGAGCGACGGGATCGGATTGTTCGTCAAGTACAGCGTCTTCAGCGCAGGGAGATCGGCAAGAGGGGCAACATCCTCGATCTGATTCGCGCTCAGCACCAGCTCGCGCAGCTCCCGGCAGCAGCGGAGCGGCTCGATCTCGCGCAAGTCTTCTCTAATGAATCGAAGCGTCTTGGCTTGCAAAAATCCGCGTTCGATCGAAGGTCCGCACGCCGCGATCCGCTTCCGCCACTCCGGCGCGAGCCCTTCATACCACGCTTCGATATCCGATAGCGGGGAGACGGACTGAACCGGATTCGGATAGGGTAGCGGTAGCGTGCGCAGCGCGTCCAGGAAACTCCCCTCCGAGCGGCGACCGTAACTCCACCAGATGTCGTCGGCTTCACCATCGTCCTCATCCTCTTCGTCGTCCTCGTCTTCCTCGCCGCCTTCGTTCTCCGCGTGAACCGTATACTCGCCATTCTCCAGCGCCTGCAGCACGAACTTCAAGAAATCCGACAGCGACTCCGCAATGACATACTTGTACGACTCGTCCCGACCGAAATTAATAATCTGTCCCGTTGTTCCTTGCGGACCGGGATCCAGATCCACGCCGATATGGTTGCCGCCGCCGTCGTGGGCAAAGGGCAGCCAGCGCAGATTGATGTATTGCTCCTTGATCGCGCCTGCGGGAACCGAATAATGGTCGAACGAATCCCCATACTCGGCTTCAAGTTCACGCCAGACTTGCCACTGCCGGAGGAGCTCCGCGAGCGACAGGAATTCCATGCCGAAGAACACGCCGAGACTATCCGGATGCTCGCCGTTATGCAGCCGATACAGCTCCCGCAGGTCGTCCGGCAGCGGGAAGCCGAGCGCCTCCTCGGTTTGGCGAATAAGCGTTTCATCCGCGGGGGCGTTCCATCTAATAGAAGGAACCACGGCTTGCAGCCGGTGCTCCAGTTCGTGCACGATGTTTTGCAGCAAGGCGATCGTCACTCCTTTATGCGAACTTAAATGCCGTCTTGAACCTTCGGGATACGCGCCGCGTAATCCTTCATTTTCCAAGCTGCTTTTGGTCTTTCGAATGGTCCTTCCAATCCCGCTCGTTCCCAACTTTACAAAATATTCGGACCGTTCTAACAGAACAACGACGCTTTCCCGGTAATATAGGCGGTGGACAATCTTATTCGCGGTGAGCGAAAGGGGAGACGAACGCATGAAATTGGTGTTGATGGGGGATTTGCATTTTCACGACATCGACGAGTCGGTCGAAGGATGGCGGGAAGCGCGGGCCGGTTTCTATGAATCGGTGCTGGAACGGTTTCTGGAGGTAGACGCGGATTTCCATATCTCGCTTGGGGATTTGACGAATTATGGCACCACTTCCGAACTGATGGAGGTCTACGAGATCCTTCGTCGCAAGGACCGCAACTTCATCCATGTGCTGGGCAATCACGACCTGTACGCCCAAACTCGCCGCGAGGTGCTGGCATTGACCGGCGGCCGGCGCTACCATGCGATCGATACGGAGGAAGCGATGCTCGTCTTCCTGGATACCGCCAAAGAGATGGATCACGCGGATTGGGGCGGCTGGATCGACGATGAGCAGCTGCAGTGGTTCGAAGGCGTCGTGCAAGCGTCCGGATCGAAGCCGCTGCTCGTCTTCGGCCATCACCCGGTGTACCAAACGACGACGCGCTCGGAGACGGATAAAGGCTCCATTCACCCGAGCATCGATATGTGGAACATCCTACGTCAGAAGGAAGGAACGGGCGTCTACTTCAACGGCCATACGCATGTGGATTCGATCGTCCAGCAGGAGAACTGGACGTTCGTACAGCTGTCGGCGTGTATCGACCAACATGGCTTCCGCGTCGTCGAGCTCGGCGAGCGGGACATCCGCATTGCGGCAATCGACTGCGACGATGCCGACATGGCGGAGCACGCCCGGACGCTGCACGGCCATATGCCGCATTTCCGCCACAATCCGAACGCGCGCGGACAGGCGGAGGAGCGCGAATGTCTCATCGCGTGCGCGCCCGCGCTGAACGCGCAATGAGCGAACGAATGAAGCAGCCCGCTATGTTGAATGCATTCTACGACCGGCTTGCCGCGAACCGGATGATCGCCTCGATCAAGGAGCCGAAACATATCGAGGTGGCGCTGCGCCATCGGCAGCTGCTGAGCGGCGTCTTCCTGCTGACCGGCCACATCGGGGTGCTGAAAGGCTACGTCGATCTGTTCAACGAGCATGGGCTGCCGGTCTTCCTTCATCTCGAGAAAATCGGGGGACTGAGCACCGACTACCACGGTCTCGATTATTTGGCCAAGACGATCAAGCCGGCCGGTATCATTACGACGAAGACGAGCGTCGTGCGCACCGCGAAGAAAATGGGGCTCATCACGATCCAGCGCTTCTTCCTCGTCGATTCGGAAGGGCTCGACAATATCGCCAAGAGCTTGAGCCAGACCGAGCCGGATATCGTCGAGCTGATGCCGGCCCGCATCCCGGAGATGATCGGGCACGTCAAGAGCTTCACGGACCTGCCGATCATTACCGGCGGGCTGCTGTACGAGACCGCGCACGCGCAGCAATGTCTGAGTCATGGGGCGACCGCGATCTCCGCGTCCAAGCCGGAGCTCTGGAGCGCTGTCCATAAGCTGCGGGACGGCCGGAACGTCAGACAGATGGCGTAGCCGGATCGCTGAACGCAAACCAATCTGCTTTGCTTCTTGTTTAGGAAATTGTGCAGTTATTCATGTTGTGGATCGGAGTATAGCATATTCGCGAGAAGCACCCCATACGAATGAAGCTTTGTCCGCCAGGACAAAAGCGTGCCCCGCTCAGGCCCAACCGCCGACCGCGAACAAGCGCGCCAGAACGATAAGGGAGTCCAGAGGGCGAAGTCCTTTGGTTCCCCTCGGCGGAGGGGGAAGGGGGAGAGAGAATGGAGATTGGGGTTCTGAAGGGGCTAAGCCCTTTGTTCATATATTCTTCGCAATTCGGTAACGCTCGTTTAATAGTTGTCCTTTAATATTCAAGGTGACAAGTAAATAACCAATCAAGGTTGGAGTTCACGGAGAAACCTGATCGGGCTGTAGGCGCAAGCGCCGCAGTTCTGATTCAGGTTTCTTTTTGCTGCTCCAATCCCCAATTCAGCAAATGGAGGGTTTAGAAGATGAAAAAGAAGATTGCAAGCGTAACACTGCCGGTGGCCATGTCCGTCCTGCTGGCGGCATGCGGCGGAGGCAACGCAGGTAACACGAACAACGCGGAGAATGCGGGCAACGCGGGAGCGGCCAATGCCGCGGAGACGGCAAGCGCGGCAGGCAATGCGGCGAAGACGGAAGCGGGCGGCGAGAAGATCGCCCTCAAATACTGGTACGCGTTCGGCGGCAAGATCGAAGAAGCGAAGAAGGAGCTCGTCAAGCGCTTCAACGAATCGCAGGACCGCATCGAGATCGTCGCCGAGCATCAAGGCGGGTACGAAGATTTGCACGCGAAGGTGCAGGCGGCGTTCGCCGCGGGCAACGCGCCGGCTATCACGGACTTGGAGATTGCGTCGACTGGCGTGTTCGCCCGCTCGGGTATGATCCAAGAGTTGACCGAGCTCGCCGAGCGTGACAAAGACAAGTTGAAGCTGGACGATTTCAACCCGGGGCTCATGGGCAACGCCTACGTGGACGAGAAGCTGTATGGCCTTCCGTTCATGCGCAGCACGCCGATTCTGTACAAGAACGTGACGATGCTCAAGGAAGCGGGCCTCGACCCGGCCGGGCCGAAGACGTGGGATGAGCTGGAGCAATATTCCCGGACGCTCAAGGAGAAAGGCAAAGTCGGCATGACGATGCCGGCGGATATTTGGTACTACGAGGGGCTCGTGGCGCAGAGCGGCGGCACGATGCTGAGCGAAGACGGCAAGTCGGCGGCGTTCAACTCGCCGGAGGGCGTGGCGCCGGTCGAGTTCTGGAAGAAGCTCGCAAGCGAAGGGTTGATCAAAATCCCGGTCGGCGACGAAGCGGGCGCGACCGCGGACAAGGATTGGTCCAATCAGCTGGCGGCGTTCAAATTCGGCTCCACCGCGGGCGTATCCGGCAGCTTGGAGATCGCCAAAGGCAACAACTTCGAGATGGAGACGTCGTTCATGCCGGCGAACAAAAGCTACGGCGTTCCGACGGGCGGCTGTCAGCTGGTCATCACCTCCAAGCTGGACGACGCGCAGAAGGAAGCGGCATGGGAGTTCGTTCAATTCATGACGACGGCGGAGAGCACGATCTACCAGCATAAGCATGTCGGCTACCTGCCTACGCGCCTGTCGGCGCTCGAGACGGATGAGCTGAAGGAGCACTTCAAGCAATTCCCGCAATACAAAGTCGCCGTAGACCAGCTGGAACACGCAAGACCGCGTCCGATGGAGACGGCTTATCCGGAAGTGGCCAGCATCCTGAAGACGGCGATCGAAGAGGCGATCCTCGATTCGAAAGTAACGCCGCAGGACGCGCTGAACGAAGCGGCCGAGAAAGCGAATAAGCTGCTGTCCAAATAAGTCGCGCAAGACCGACCTAATTAAACAAGCAAGCGGGCGGCGCCGTCATTGCGCGATAACGTCGGGGCCGCCGCGTTACTGAATACTACATCTAACGGGGGTGCTCAGATGGAGCCGGCACTTTGGTTGTCCGACCTCAAAGTGATTATTTTCGATATGGACGGCACCCTGTACCAGGATCATACGTTCATGGAACGCTACATTCGCTATCTATTGGAAGGTACCGAAGCCGAGCCGCATACCGAATCTGCGGTCTCGCTGGGCTTGGCGATTCTCTCCGGACAACATCCGGTGCAATGCGGATATTTCTACGATGAAGCGCAGGATCTGGTGCTCGTGCGCGAGGCGGACCGCTTCGTGCATGCGCTGAACTGGGACGGAGCCGTGCTGCCGATCGATGCCGGGATGTCCGCCATGCTGGCGGGCGAGACGGCGATGCCGGAGCGGTTGATCCCGTTCGGCGACCCGTGGGGCATCGCGGCGATCATGGGCCGCCGTTACAAACTGACGGAGCAGAAGCGGCTCGAAGCGTTCCGCCGGGTGCGCGAGGAGATGGTGCGGGAGCCGTACATTTTCCCCACCAGCCGCAGCTTATTCGAGGCGCTCGCCGCGCTGACGGCGATCGAGAAGAAGGTCGTCATGACGAATACGTACCTGGAATCGGGGCTGGCGTTTCTTCAATTCATGGACATTCATCACCTGTTCGACGAGGTGTACTGCGGGGCCGAGAAGCCCGAGGGCATTGACCGTTATATGAGGGAGCTGCTGGCGCAGGGCTATAAGCCGGAAGAAATTCTGTCCGTCGGCGACAACGCGTGGAACGATCTCGAGCCGGTCCATCGGCTTGGCGGCCGCACGTGCTTAATCTCCCCGTACGCAAGCGCCGAGTCGACGCGTTGGGATCTTCGTTTCACTGAGCTGGAGGAGCTGGAGGAGCTGCTTCGCCTGGTTCAACAGGCAACGACAAGGAGGATGGCGGATCATGGCCAAAATCGAGCTGATCAACATTTGCAAGAAATATAAGGACGAGACGGTCATCGACGACTTGAATCTGACGATCAAGGACGGCTCGTTCACCGTGCTCGTCGGCCCGAGCGGCTGCGGCAAGTCGACGACGCTGCGCATGATCGCGGGTCTCGAGACCGCGACCGGCGGCGAGATTCGCATCGGGGGCAAGCGCGTCAACGACACGGCGCCCGGTCACCGGGACGTGGCGATGGTATTCCAGAATTACGCGCTCTATCCGACGATGACCGTGCGCGGCAACATCGAATTCGGGCTGAAGAACCGGGGCGTCGCGAAGGCGGAGCGGGAGAAGCTCATTGCCGAGATCGCCGAGATCGTCGGCCTTGATCAACTGCTCGACCGGAAGCCGCAGCAGCTCTCCGGCGGCCAGCGGCAGCGGGTGGCGCTCGCCCGCGCGATGGTGAAGAAGCCGAAGGTGTTCATCCTCGACGAACCGCTCTCCAACCTCGACGCGAAGCTGCGCAACCAGATGCGGACGGAGCTTATCCAGCTGCACCGTCGCCTTGGGACAACGTTCGTCTACGTGACGCACGACCAGGTGGAAGCGATGTCGATGGGCGACGAGATCGTCGTCATGCACCAGGGCGTCATCCAGCAGGCCGACACGCCGATGAAGCTGTACCACGAGCCGGCGAATCTGTTCACCGCCCAATTCATCGGCACGCCGGCAATGAACGTGCTGGATACGCGCGATGCCGCGGGGCTTTCGCTCGAGAGCGAGAGCACGGTCGCGAAGCTCGGATTCCGGCCGGAGCAGGCCGTGTTCGACTGGGGCGGCATGCACGAGGGCTACCGGTTGACGGGCGAAGTCATGACGCGGGAGAGCCTCGGCGCGGAGAATATCTACCAAATCAAGGCTCCGGGCGGCGTGTTCTTCGTGAAGACGTTCCTCGAGCCGCTGCGCGAAGAGCAGACCGTCCGCGTCGTCGTTCCTTACGAGCAGCTGTATTATTTCGGGCCGGACGGCAAACGTCTGTATGGCGTGCGCGTTCAGGAGCGGCAGCTCGCGGCGGCCGGAGGCGTATAACATGACCGCCTGGGAGAAGCTGCGTCCGTACGGGATGGTCGCGCCGTCGATCATCATTTTCTCGATGTTCTTCATCTATCCGATTTTCTACATGATCTACCTAAGCTTCTACGACTGGAACTTCGTCAGCCCGGACAAAACGTTCGTCGGGCTGCAGAACTTCAAGGATTTGCTGACCGACGAGGATTTCCGGCAGGTGCTGTCCAACACGACGCTTTATACGCTGATGACCGTGGCGCTGACGACCGGGCTGTCGCTCTTCCTGGCGCTGTGGCTGAACCGCAAAGGGGTGTTCCACGCGTTCGTGCAGGGCGCGATTTTCAGTCCCCACATCATCTCGCTCGTCTCCATCTCGCTCCTGTGGAGCTGGCTGATGGATCCGGAGTACGGGCTGCTGAACTGGGTGATCGGACTGTTCGGCTTCGAGAAGATGCAGTGGCTGTCGCATCCCGAGACGTCGCTCGTATCGCTCGTCATCGTGGCGGTGTGGAAGGGAATCGGCTACAACACGCTCGTCTTCATCGCGGGTTTGCAGAGCATCCCCGCCGACATCTACGAGGCGGCCGCGCTGGATCAATCCAAGCCGTGGACGACGTTCCGCCGCATCATTCTGCCGATGCTCTCGCCGACGATCTTCTTCCTCGTCATCATCAACATGATCGGCTCGTTCCAGGTGTTCGAGACGATCGCGATCATGACGCAGGGCGGTCCGGTCAACTCGACGAACACGCTCGTGTATTACATCTATGAGAACGGATTCCGGTTCTTCAAAATCGGCTATGCCTCGGCGGCGGGCGTCATTCTGCTCGCGATTGTCGGGCTGCTAACGATCGTCTACTTCCGGCTGTTGTCCAGCCGCGTTCATTACCGTTAGAAAGTGGTGAAACAAGTGAAAGCAACCAAATCCGGCATTCTCGCCGAAAGCGGCGACGCGGCGATGACCCGAAGTATGGAGCGAAGCGGAGAGACACAGGCAAGCCTGGCCCGAGTCGGCCGCATGGCGCTGCGCGTGCTGAACGTCCTCTGCCTGCTGCTGCTTGTGCTCGTGTTCGCGATGCCGTTCGGATGGATGCTCTCGACGTCGCTGAAAACATTGCCGGAGACGATGATTTTCCCGCCGGCGTGGATTCCGAAGCAGCCGGTCTGGGAGAATTACGCCGAGGCGTGGAAGACCGGTCCGTTCCTGAAATATTTCATGAACAGCTTCATCGTGGCGATCGGCATTCTGATCTGCCAGGCGCTGACGATCATTCCGGCCGCTTACGCGTTCGCCCGTTACAAATTCGCCGGCTCGAACCTGCTGTTCGGCGTCGTCATGGTAACGCTCATGATTCCGGCGCAGCTCATCTTCCTGCCGGTGTATCTGGAGCTGAGCGCCCTGAAGCTGCTCAATACGCACTTAGGTCTCATTCTGCCTTTCGCCTCGAGCGCCTTCGGCATCTTCCTATTGCGTCAAGGGTTCATGCAGGTGCCGGAGGAGCTGATCGAGGCGGCGCGCCTCGACCAAGCGAGCGAATGGAAAATCATCGTGCGGCTGATGGTGCCGCTGGTGAAGCCGGTGCTCGTCACCTTCGCGCTGTTCAGCTTCATCGCGCATTGGAACGACTACTTCTGGCCGCTCGTCATGACGACGAACGAGACCGCCCGCACGCTGCCGCTCGGCATCGCCAAGATCCGAGAGGTCGAGGGCGTGGCAACGTGGAACGTGCTCATGGCCGGCAATCTCATTCTCGTCGCGCCGATTCTCGTCGCGTTCTTCTTCTCGCAGCGTCACATTATCCGCGCCTTCGTCTATAGCGGCGTGAAATAAACCCACAACGGAAAGGTTGGATGAACCATGACAGTCATCGTCGCGCATAGAGGCTGGTCGGGCGCCGCGCCCGAGAATACGATGGCCGCTTTCGAGCTGGCCCTCAAGGAGCCGAAGATCGATTACATCGAGCTTGACGTGCATCTGTCGGCGGACGGCGTGCCCGTCGTCATACACGATCATACGCTGAACCGGACGACGAGCGGGGCGGGTCCCGTGCGCGAAGCTTCGTACGCGGAGCTTGCGCGGCTGGATGCCGGCAGCTGGTACGCGCCGGAATTCGAGGGGGAGCGGATTCCTTCGCTCGAAGAAGTGTTGGAGCTTTGCAAGGGCCGCGTGCGCCTGGCCGTCGAGCTGAAGACGATGGGCGAGCTGAACCGCGGGCTGGAAGAGAAAGTCGTCTCGCTGATCCGTCAGCACGAGATGCAGGATCAAGTGGTGCTCTCCTCCTTCGACCACGATTCGATGAAGCTGGCGCATGAGCTCGCTCCCGAGATCGCGACCGGGCTGATCCTGCTCGGTAAGCCTACGCTGCTGCTCGAGCAGCTGGCGTTCACCGGCGCGACGAGCTTGTCTATCCATTACGGATTCCTCACGCCCGAACTGCTGGCGCAGATGCTCGAAGCGGGTATCGATACCGGCGTATGGACCGTGGACGATCCGGATCAACTGAACCAACTGGTCGGCCGTTATCCGGACCTGCGGATCACGACGAACTGTCCGGACCGGCTGCTGGCGGCGATCGGCGCTCAAGCGGCGAGCGTGCGTTAACGGAGGCTAAGCGTGATGCGCCGAGCGAAGCGGATGTCGCTGCTGCGCGCGGGAGCGGCGGGACTTGCGGCCGCCGCGACCGTGCTCGTCCTGACCTCGTTCATGCTGTCGCCGCGCCTGTCCGAAGGGATAACCGTAATCGCGCACCGAGGCGCGTCCGGCTTCGCGCCGGAGAATACGATGGCCGCCTTCGAGCTGGCCGTGGAGATGAAGGCGGACTATCTCGAGCTCGACGTGCACCTGAGCAAGGACGGCGAGCTGGTCGTTCTCCACGACGAGACGCTGGAGCGGACGACGGACGGGGTTGGACTCGTGAAGGACCACACGTGGGCGGAGCTGAGCGCGCTCGATGCGGGGAGCAAGTACGAACCGGCCTTCCACGATGAGCGGATACCGCTGCTGCGCGAGGTGATGGATCGCTACGCAGGCCGAATCGGCATCTTGATCGAGCTGAAGAAGACGGCGCTCTATCCGGGGATCGAGGAGAAGCTGGCGGAGTTGATCGAGGACTACGACGTCGCCGTGGCAGCGGGACGGGACGGCCGGGAGGCGCCGGTCATGATCCAGTCGTTCGACCGGGAATCGGTGCGCTTCCTGGCCCAGCGGCTGCCGGACATTCCGCGAGCGGTGCTCGTCCACCCGGATGAGCATCCGCTATCGGCTGACACGCTGACTGACCTGGCTTCGTATGCGGACTATATCAACTGCAATTTCGAAGAGCTTGATCGCGGTCTCGTCCGGGATATTCATGCGCAAGGCCGCAAGGTGATGGCGTGGACGCTGCGGGACGAGCGGGAGATGGAGCGCATCGCGCGGTTGGGCGTGGACGGGATTATTACGGATTACCCGGTGTGGGGGTATGAGGGAAATAGTAGGCATACCAGTCCCTAGTTAAAATGGCAGAACGGCGTTAACCCTGGATTTACAGGGGCTAGCGCCGTTTTGTTTTGGTGTGGCAATGTTAAATTCTGTGTTAGTCATGCTACACTTATAAGCAAGTTCTGTATTGAAAGAAGGGGTATCTCATCGCATTCACCCACCTAATTATTGAACTCCATTGTTTGTATGGAATTGGTGACACAGAGGAGGAAATGTCTGTCCCTGCCTTCTGCAAATACGGTGTGAAAAAGCCCGGTTATCATTGCTTGGGACATGATTGTCCATTTGCGGGACATGCTCCTGCGCCAAACGAAA
The DNA here is from genome assembly GCF_008124765.1 of Paenibacillus methanolicus. Lineage (GTDB taxonomy): Bacteria > Bacillota > Bacilli > Paenibacillales > Paenibacillaceae > Paenibacillus_Z > Paenibacillus_Z methanolicus. The sequence continues at coordinate 273,292 of NZ_VNHS01000007.1, forward strand.
TTGCCTACTCCCATGAAAATGGGGAAGTCGGTCATGATTCCTGGATCGGTTTTGGCGGCGATATGGCACCAGAACCCTATCATGAACAATTGGTTACCGAGCTTAAGGATACTTGGCAACAGGTATGTAAAGAAAAAGTTGAAGAAGCGTACGAGGCATACATGGCGCTTAGCCATGTAAAAGAAAAGCTTACCCCTTCTTAGTCATGTTGTCAGGTAATTAGTCATAGAGGAGGACGATCGGTATGAACACCATCGAATCCATACGTCAAATCGCGCTGTCGCTGCCGGGCGTCGCGGAGAGCGTCTCTTACGGAACCCCTTCATTTAAGCTCAAGGACAAACTGCTGGCGCGCTTCCACGAAGACGGCGTGAACCTGGTGCTGAAAATGGATGCGGACACTCGCGATTTCTACATGCAAGCCAATCCGGAGCGCTATTACATTACGGATCATTACCGGGGCTATCCTTATGTGCTGGTGCGGCTGTCCGAAGTTGATCTCGACGAGTTGACGGGCCATTTTCGCCAATTGTGGAAGGAGCACGCGCCGAAAAAGCTGCTTCGTCAGCATGCCGCAGGCGAGTATGGGATAGACACGTAAGTGGAAGTCTATTCATCATTTACAGACCGGACGGTCGATGCGTATGATAGGAAAATTGCGAGGACTACAATATTGCACATGCATAGAAACGAGGGTCTGTAGTGAGAGAAGCAAATGTTAAAACGTTCATTCTGACCATTCTAGCCGCATTGTTATTCGTGAACCTGCCACAGGGGATGGCAGCCGAGGCAAGCAACTATCCGGCCCAAGCCGGCAGCGTGGTACGCGATCAGAAGATGACGGTCTTGCAACGCGTAGACGGCCGAACGGCGGTCATCCGGATGGGAATGACCAAGGCGAGCGTCGACCGGCTGCTCGGGGAGCCGGAAGCATACCGTTCTCCGGACGGCGGGGACTATTACATGTATGGCGATGTCATGGCGGGGTACATGAACGGTCGGTTGGCGTTGTTCTCGCTGGGCGAGGCATCGACGCTTGCAAGCGGCGTGGGCGTGAACAGCAGTCTTGCGAACGCGTCCAAGAAGCTAGGAGCGCCTTCCGTCTCGAATACGCTGACCTACGGCTACCGATGGGATGCGAAGTCGGCCACGCTCTTTCAGCTTAAAGGGACGCAGGAGCTGCAGCGATATGCGGGTCGGTCGGACTTTTATTTGCTCGAGCTATCCGTCAATGGACTGGGGGATATGTACGGCATTCAGTTGGTACGCGGCGACTATGCCATTTCTTCCATGGAGCGCGTCGAGCGCAACAATGAGGCGCTAATGCCCACGGAGGCCGCGAAGCCGATCACGATGGCCGATCTCGCTGTGGTTCAAGAAGGCACGCAATCGCGCGTGACTTTGGGAATGACGAGGAAGGAAGCGGAAGCTGTGATCGGGATGCCTATCGACGAGTCGCTGTTCGGCATAACTTACGACGGCATCAAGGTTGGGTACCGGAAAGACCGGGTCGTGGCGCTCATGCTGCAGTTGACCGAGGCGAAGACGCTGTACAAGACGCCGCGTGGAGCGGGATTGCTGACGAGCCGAACGGTTTTCGAAGCGCTCTACGGGCAGACCGAGTACACCGACGAATCGGGTCTGACGTATATCCTCATCCCGGAGGGAACCGAAGGCAAGCTGAGGACGAGCATGATAAATAGCGACGATCAATTGGATATCGATAATAAAAAGCCCGCTTACATCATTAGCACGCTGTTCACGGAATCCGAGGGCGGTCTGCTCGAATTTCTGATGATATGCGATGCGGAATATGCGTCTACGGGGAAATAGCGATAGCGAGGTCATTCCCAGCATGTAGTATGATTACTCCTAGACGATCGCATGAGCGAAAGAGATGTAGGAGAGGGGCATCGCGATGAGAAAAGGTCAGCTCTTGGGCGTCGGGAATACGGCGCGCGTGTATGAGTGGGGAGCGAGCGAAGCGATCAAAATTTTTCATCTTCGGGAGGGCGCGCGCGAGGAAGCGATGAAGGAAGCGCGAAATGCGGAAATCGTCAGCAGGCTCTCCGTCAAAGCGCCCCGGTTCTCCGGGATGATAGAGTACGAGGGCAAGACGTGTCTCCTCTACGAGAAGGTCGAAGGGCCGACGATGCTTGAATACATCCAGCCGACGAAATCAGACGTGACTGAATATGCCCGGTTAATGGCCCAGCTGCAGGCGGAATTGCATGCGGCAGAGTTTGACGTCCGCCCCAATTTAAAGTTCGAATTGGCAGCGCGCATTCGCCATACGCCGGTCATCGCGGAATCGGATAAAGCGGCCGCGCTCGGCATGCTGGAGTCTCTGCCCGAAGGCAACGCGCTGTGCCATTACGACCTTCATCCGGGTAATATCATTCTTTCGCCCAAGGGGCCGGTAATCATCGACTGGATGAACGCGTTGGTCGGCGATCCGCTCGCGGATGTCGCCCGCTCCTTCATGATGTTGAGCTCGAGCGCCTTGCCGCCGCAGGCTCCCGCCTGGTTGACGGAGCGGGCGCTGCGCGACATGTTCGCCGAAGCGTATGTAGTCGAATATGCCAGACTGACAGGGATCGATCGAAGCTCGCTGGATGGTTGGCTCGTCCCCACATTGGCGGCTCGCATCTGCGAAATGCGGGGCCAGGAACAAGTCGAGATCGTGAATCGGCTGCAAGCGGCGATCCATCCAAGCTGAGCGCTAATAGAGGCGGGATCAAGACCGGCTAACCAAGGAGCGCTGTCTGCCGACAATAAAAAAGGGCCATTCCGGCGTCATCGGCGATGACGATTGGCGTGGCCCTTCTCTTATTTTAGAACACGTACGATTCCCCATCCTCCGGTACGAGCACGCGTGATGCGATGCCTTTCTCCGCGATAAAGTCTCTTAATTCCGCTCTCGACAATGTCCAGTGATTGACCGCTTCCATATGGGTCGCGATTATCGTGGCTTCAGGGGCAGCCTTGTGTACCTCGTAAATATCATCCTTGCCCATGACAAGCGATCCGCCCTGGAGAAATTGATTGTCTCCGCCATTGACCGCAATGACGTCAGGTTGATGCGCGGCGATCTCCGCCTGCACCCCTTCATACCACACCGTATCGCCCGCGACGTAGAGCGTTTTCTCGCTCGGATGCTTGAACACGACGCCGCTGACGGGACCCAGGAGCTTGACGAGCGGGCCTCTGCCGTGTTCGCCTTGTGTGATGCACAGCTGGATATCCTCGAACACCGTATCCGCTTGGAGCACCTCGACGCGCTGGAATCCCGCCTTGCGAACTTCGACCGCGTCGGCCTCGCTCTGCACGAACAGCTTGATGTCCTTGGGCAAGGCTGCTTTGGCCGCATCGTCGAAATGATCGAGATGGAGATGGGTTACAACGACGGCGTCTGCCTTTATAATATGGTCGATGGGCAGGGGGAGGTCGACGAGCGGGTTGCGTTGATCTTGCCGGATCGAATTGGCGATAGGCGGATAAGCGCCTTTCTCCGCCAAGAGGGGATCGATCAGGAAGGTTTTACCGGCATACTCGACGATCAGCGTGGCATTTCTAATTTGCGTTACTTTCATTGGATCAGCTCCTTCTCTCTCATGTACTAAGTGTATACGAGGAGCCGGCCGCCGTTACATAGAACAAATCAAGTCATTCGCGCGATTGGCTTGCTTTTTGAAAGTATTGACTTGGGATAAGGACGTGATGAATTGTTGGATCAAACGGATAGACGCATTTTGGAAGAGTTGGCCCAAAACAGCCGGATTACGATGAAGGAATTGGGCGAGCGGGTTCATCTTACGGGTCAAGCGGCCGCGGCGCGCGTCGCCAAGCTGGAGGACAACGGAGTCATCGAGGGGTATACGATCAAAGTCAATCAAGCCAAGATCGGGTGCCTCATGCACGCGTTCATTACGATCTTCACCAAAACCGTACAGCACGAGCCGTTCCTCTCCTTTATCAAGACGCAAGAGGGTCACGTGCTGCGAAACTATAAAATCAGCGGCGACGGCTGCTACTTGCTGGAGTGTCGATTCCCGTCCAACGAGGTGCTGGACGACTTCCTGGTGCAACTTAACGAGCATGCGAATTACAAGATTTCGATGGTGATCAAGAAGCAGTGAGCGACATGCGATTGCCAGCGCCGAAACCAAAAGTGGGAGGGGTACGAAATCGCGGAACTTCGAAGGTCGCTCTATCTCTGATAAGCTGAAATCAATTCAGAGAAGGAGTGATAAACATGAAAACAATCAGCATACTCGGAACAGGCAATATGGGCAAAGCTTTGGTGAAGCAAGCGGCGGCGAACTTGGAAGGGCAGGTCCTGTGGGGATCGCGTAATCCCCAGGAAGCGGCGGAGCTGGCCAAAGGTTTCCGGCAGGAACGCATCGTAACCGGCACGTATGAAGACGCGCTGCAAGCGGATATCATCATCCCGGCTTTCCCGGCCGCGGCGATCATGGAATGGGCGCAAGCGAACCGAGATCGGCTGAAGGACAAAATCGTCGTCGATATCGCGAACCCGTTCAATGCCGACTTCAGCGGCTTCACGACGGCCTGGGGCGAGTCTTCCGCCGAACGCCTGCAAGCGCTGCTGCCGGAATCGATCGTCATTGGCGCCTTTAAGAACACGTTCTTCCGCGTCTTCGACAATCCCGTCTTCCAGGACCGCCAGAGCGACGTGCTCGTCACCGGGGATGACGAAGATGCGGTGCAGCAGTTCATCCAGCGCTTCAACCCGCTTCCGTTCCGCTTCCTTCATGCCGGTCCGCTCGCCAACAACCGGACGATCGAGCGATTCACGCTGCTGGAGCTGGAGCTGGCCGTCCGCTATGGCACGTATCCATACATTTCGCTCCAAGTGTTCGGCATTCCGGAAGCCGTCCCCGTCATTTAACGGAGCAGCTGGACCATCTTCTTGCCTTTCTGCCGGTTCGTGCCGAACACGGCAATCGTGCGCACGGCATCCGGATGACCGAGAGGAATGCCGACTAATCGCTCCGCAGGCAGCGAACTCATATGGGACTCCGGCAGCACGGTCAGTCCCGCGCCATGGTCCACATAACCGAGGATGACTTCTTTGAAGCTCACCTCGGTTTTGATGTGCATGGGGAGATTCGCGGCGAGGAAGAGATCCGTTAGTTTGGCGCGAATCGTGCAGCCTTCCGCATACAGAACAAGGGGCTCTCCGCTTAATTCGTCTAACGCGACGGTTGTTTGCGCTGCGAAAGGATGCGCCTTCGGCACGACCGCGAATAACGGCTCCCGATGCAGATCCCCCATCCACAGAGCAGGATGCATCGAGATGCGTTCGGCCACGAGCAGCTCCACTTCCCCGTTCATCAACATCCGATAGGCCTCCGCCGTAGACTGCCGATAGACGAGCTCCGCCTGATGGCCCTGAGCCTCCAACTTGTGGAGCGAAGGCAGCAGATACCGGGAAGCGATATCCGGCACCGTTCCGATCCGAATCTGCTTCCAAACTTTATGGGGCTCCAGCGCCTTGCTGAGGACCGCCAGCTGATCGAGCAGTACTGCCGAGGCGTCGTATAATACCCTCCCGGCCTCCGTCAGCTCGACCCCTTGCGATGAACGGGTGAACAACTGGACGTCGAACTGCTGCTCCAAGCTGCGCAGCTGCTTGCTGAGCGCGGTATGCGACAGATGCAGCGCCTCGCTTGCTTTCGCGATGCTGTTGGTACGGGCCGTCTCCATAAATCCGATTAGAAAATCCGTGTTCACGCTTCGTGCGCCTCCGTTATCCATTTTTTTCTATCGTACCATAAGATCGCTATGGAAGGCGGGGCGAATGGAAGAGAAAAGAATAGTAGGCCGTATAAAAAGCAGGAGTAGTCGCTTAGAAAGGAAAATATGAAGTGACGTGAATTATTGCGTTTACTCCTTTAGTATGAGAGGTGCCTATCATGACTAAAAAGAGAATGGTATTCTCGCTGATGGCCCTAATGGTTGTCCTTTTCTTAGTATTAAATAGGTCTGAGAATACGAACAGCTCTCCCGAGAAGATTATTGTCCCGCTGCCAAACACTTCGGATAAAGGTAAGACAACGTGGCGTTACGAAGAAAATAAAACCACTTCCGCAATTGACATCTTACTAATCGAGACAAATCGGAGTAAATTGAGGATTCATCTTGGAGAAGAAGTTGAATTAATGGGTGAGAGCTATCTTTTGACAGCTATAAACAAGGATACTTCGTTGGGTATTTCTGCAGAATTAAGAAAAAAATAAGCCGCGATGAGGCGAGCTGGATGGATAAATGCGATAGGATGGCGTAGAATGATTTGGATTATCGATAGAACAAGATGGAGATACCCTGGCGGAGCGCAACCCCGTCAGGGTATTTGGCTATTCCTGATGCAGCCCCCGAAAATCCAGCGGCGTCATCCCCTCCGCGCGCCGAAAGCATTTGCTGAAGTAGCTGGTCTGCGAGAAGCCGGTCTCCATCGCGATCTGTTTGACGGATAGGCGGGTGGAGGCGAGCAGGCGCTTGGCTTGGAGGATGCGGGCTTCCAGCACGAAATCCGGGAACGACATGCCGAACGTCGCGCTGAATTTGCGGCTGAAATAATGCGGGCTGTAGCCGGCGATCGCGGCCGCTTCCTCAAGCGTGAACGGCTTCTGGCAATGCGCGCGCACGTAGTTCGCGGCCGCCCGGATTTTGTCCGCCGCTAGATTGACGGGGACGTTGAGCTGCGTGGCCATCGCCTGCAGCCGGGTGAGCAGTTCGTACAGCGTGCCGGCCGTCGCGTATTCATCCTCTACCTCGTACGTCCTGCCCAGCCCGAGCAGCCGCTCGACCAAGGACGCGATCGGGTCAAGCTCCGATAGCCCGAACAGCCACGGCTCGTCCAGCCCTTTGCCGTTCAGCAATTCCTCCAGCCGCACGCCATAGAAGTGCACCCACCGAATGTTCCACGGCTCCCGCGCGTCCGCGTAATACCGCTGTCGAATGCCTGGACCGTACAGGAAGCCTTGTCCGCGCGTAAGCTCGTATGTCGTCCCGCCCTCTTGCACATACCCTTTGCCGTCGAGCACGATGTGCAGGTTGTAGCAGCGGTCCAAATTGACCTCCGTGGTCGCGAATTCGCGATTGACCGCATGCTCGGGAAAGTCGCGGTACCCGCCGATGAAATCCGGGAAGCAGACATGCCGCGGGAAGATCGGCTTAGGCAGGAATATATGCTCCTTCATGGGATGAGGCACCTCCGATAGAAACGCAATATTTTCTAACAATAATCACTCTATCCAATATTATAGCAAGTATTTCGTCGCGCAGGATGACAAGAATTTCATATCATTCGCAGGAATTTGTCATATCCATCCCTCATCGGCGTGCCCTAGAATGAAGGTACGAGAACCGACAAGGAGGCAGCAGCAGATGGCAAAATCGATTCAGGTGGACGAATTAACGTTAGGCGTATGTTATTATCCGGAGCATTGGCCGGAGGCGCTGTGGGAGGACGATTTCCGCCGCATGCGGGAGCTGAACATCTCGGTCGTGCGAATGGCCGAGTTCGCGTGGGCAATCATGGAACCGGAGGAAGGGCGCTTCGACTTCAGCTTTTTCGCGCGGGTTATGGACTTGGCGCACCAATATGGATTGAAGGTCATTCTGGGCACGCCGACGGCGACGCCGCCCGCCTGGCTGACGCATAAGTATCCCGAGGTGCTCAATGCGGACGTGGATGGAACGCTGCACCGCCACGGCATGCGCCGCCACTATAACTACTCTAGTCCGAAGTACCGGGAGCTGTGCGCGCGGATTACGCGGAACATGGTCGAGGCGTACAAGGACCATCCGGCCGTCATCGGCTGGCAGATCGATAATGAGTTCAACTGCGAATCGAACGTCTATTACGCGGAGGCCGACCATGTGGCATTCCGGCAGTGGCTGAAGGCGCGCTACGGGACGCTGGAGAAGCTGAACGAAGCATGGGGCACGGTGTTCTGGAGCCAGACGTACACGGACTGGGAGCAAGTCTACCTGACGCGGCCAATGGCGAATCCGTCGCCGAATCCGCATCTCGCGCTGGACGAGAAACGGTTCATCTCGGACAACACGATCTCGTTCGCCAAGCTTCAGGGCGACATCATCCGCGAGCTGGCGCCGCAGCATTGGGTGACGACGAACGGATTGTTCGGCCATCTGGACAGCCATGCGCTGACGGACGAGGTGCTGGACTTCTTCTCGTATGATTCGTATCCGCAGTTCTCGACGATCTTCCCGAGCGACGACGAGAATTCGCTGAAGGACCGGGCGTGGAGCATGAGCCTTGCGAACGTGCGCTCGATCTCGCCGAACTTCTGCGTCATGGAGCAGCAATCCGGCCCGGGCGGCTGGGTGAACCGAATGGAGATGGCCTCGCCGAGACCGGGTCAAATCCGGCTCTGGTCGTACCAATCCGTGCTGCACGGCTGCGATCTGCTCGTCTACTTCCGCTGGCGCACGGCGACGATGGGCACCGAGATTTACTGGCACGGCATTAACGACCACCACAACCAGCCGAATCGCAGAGTGCGGGAGGTCGGGCAGATCGGCGCGGAATTCGCGAAGATCGGCGGCGCGATCGCGGGGACGACGTACCAAGCGGAAATTGCGCTGCTGCAGGACTATGACAACCACTGGGACGGCGAATTCGACGTCTGGCACGGACCGTTCCAATGGCAAAGCCAGCGCGCTTGGTTCAAACAGCTGCAGTACCGGCATATTCCTGCAGATCGCATAACGCTCCGTCCGGCGACGACGTTGGAAGATTTGGCAAAGTACAAAGTCATCGTCTACCCGCACGCGGCGATCATGACGGATGAAACGGCGAATCTGCTGCAGCGGTACGTCGAGCAAGGCGGCAAGCTCTTCTTCGGCGCGCGCACGGGCTACAAGAACCCGACCGGCCAAGTGAACATGCGGCCCTTGCCGGGTCCGGTCGCCGAGCTGTGCGGCGTGACGGTCGAGGATTATACGATGATCAAAGGCACGGCGAAGGCGGCGGAGATCAAGGGGGCGGACGGGCGTCTTGCCGAAGGAACGAAAGCGGTCGGATTCAACGAAATTCTGCGCGTGGACAAACCGGACGTGGAAGTCGTCGCGAAGTATGCGAGCGAGTATTACGAAGGCGAACCGGCATTGACCCGGCGCAAGGCGGGCAGTGGCGAAGCATGGTATTACGGCGCGGCATACAGCGAGCAAGTGGTGGATGCGCTGATCGACGAGCTCAGGCTTGTCTCGCCGGTTGCGAATTGGCTGGAGGTGCCGGCTGAAGTGGAGCTGGGTATTCGGGCTTCGGATGCGGGCGCATACGTGTTCCTGCTGAACTATGCGGATCGTCCGGTGGCGGCCTTGCTCAAGCAGCGGGTACAGGATTCGTTGACGGGCGTTTGGTTGGAAGGCGAAGTCGAGCTGCCGGCGTTCGGGGTGTGGGTGTTCGAGCGGCCGAGCGCGTAGGGAAACAGAGAATCAGGAGACAGGAGCAATAGCCGCCGTGATGGCGGCTATTGCTTTTTGCCGCTGAATAACGAAAAAGCCGGATGCTGCTTGTATATAACCGCCTCAAATTCATTAAAATAAGCGGGAATCGGATATCCACTTCTTGGACGAAGACATATTTGCATATCGAACATCAAGTTCAATACTGATCGAGAACAGTACGGATGGGATGCCAAGAACTAGGAGATGAGGTTGTGGTTTTCTTGTTGTATCTCCTCATAAACGCGGGGGTCGTATATGGGTTCTTCCGAATCCGGAGCAAGCAGCTTGCGCCGCTGGAAATCCTCTTCTACTGGTGCATCGGCTCCATGCTCGTACAAAATTACTCCGCGCTGCAGACCATGAATTTCAAGAGCGCTATGGTTCCGGACCAACTCGGCCCGGCATTCGCCCATTTACTCAACCGAACCGTTCTGTATCCTGTTCTAACCCTTCTTTTCCTTCATACGTTCAAGGCTTCGAAAGGGGCAGGGACAAGGCTGATCTGTCTGATTGGGTTTTCGCTGCTCATGTACGGATTCGAATATTTGTCCGGCGCATTAGGCGTTTTTGTCCACCTCACATTGAAGGAGTGGTGGGCGATGACGTACTGGCTGCTCCATAACCTGATCATGGTCGGCATCATGATCCTGTTCCGCAACAAGCTTCAATCCGGAGGTGCCCGTTAGCTCATGAATTTTCGATTTGACGGAAACGAATGGTTCGTGGTCGCATGCTCCATCGTGCTGCTAACCTATGTTTGGATCATCCGAAAGCATTTCCAGCCTATGTTAATGCTCATCCTCTGGGTCTATAATTTAGTCTTCGTCGCGACCTTAGACTATGCGCTGGCCGCCACGCCGTTTCATCTGTACGATTGTATGGACAATGCAACCTACGAGCCAATGGCGGCCTATGCCCATGCATTTCTGTACACACCATATTCGTTCATTTTCTTATACTACTATGACAAGTGGTCCATCAACCGAAATAAGCGGGTCTTACTTTTCTATTTGTCGGCCTGGACCTGTATTGCGCTTTTCTTTGAATGGATCAGTTTGAAATTCGGCTTCTTGGACTACGGCAGGGGCTGGAAAATGACGTGGTCCGTCCCTACTTATCCCCTCTCTGCCTTGCTTACGATCCGCGTATACCGTTTCATTAAGGATCAACTGGTCAATCACCCATTCCGGCCTCAAGAATAGTCTGTTAGTAGCTAACGCCGAAATGGAGGAGACCCCTTGAATTCCCATGATTCTCGAGTGACGAAATGCGAAGAGGTCCCGGTCGAATTTCCGCCTCAATATCAGCCCGGACAGCCGGGATTGGAATATTTGATGATCCCAAGGCCGGTCTCGGAACGGCCGGGAAGCTCCGGATCGGGCAAACTGCACAATAAGGTAGCGGTCATTACCGGAGGGGACAGCGGAATCGGCCGGTCGGTCGCCTATTTATTTGCCCGGGAAGGCGCGGATATCGCGATCATATACCTCAATGAGCACGCCGATGCCTCGGAGACGCAGGAGAGAATCCGGCAATTGGGCCGCAGTTGCTTGACGATTGCCGGTGATATCGGCGATGAAGCGTTTTGCAGACGGGCGATCGGGCATACCTTGTCCACATTCGGCCGGATCGATATTTTAATCAATAACGCGGGTGAGCTGATTTATGAAGAGGACTTTACGAACCTGTCACCCGTGCAGTTGTTGCGGATATTCCAGACGAACGTCTTCTCCTGTTTCTATTTAACCCAAGCCGTAATCCCCCACTTAAGGCCGGGCAGCGCAATCATCAATACGACCTCTGTCGCGGCGGACAGAGGTTATCCGGCAATGGCGAGTTACTCCGCCACCAAAGGCGCCGTCGGCGCGCTCACCCGGTCCTTGGCGGTTTCTCTAGCCGATCGGGGAATCCGGGTCAATGCCGTTGCCCCCGGCCGAACATGGACCCCGCTTATCCCTTCTTCGCTTCCGCCCGAGTTTTACATGTTTTATGGATCCTTGGATAATCCGGCACCGATCAAAAGAACGGCGCAGCCTTACGAAATCGCGCCTATCTATTTATACCTGGCCTCGGAGGAATCCGGTTTCGTCATCGGTCAGACGCTTCATGTGAACGGCGGCGAGTATTCGGGCTTGTGAGGATTGCAATCCTACCGTGCCGATTCCGCTTTTTTTGAATGACCCCATTTTCGTAGTTTCATAGACGGCTGCACTTTCAAAATCAAGATTCGGACATACAATGCTACCATCTTCCCTTTAAGGAGTTGAGTGCATTGGCAAATGTCAAGAAGAGTAGAGCCATCCCCAGCAAGGTCGTGAAATTAAAACGGAGTGCGGAAGCGAAGAGCAAGATTATGCAAATGTATCGCAATCACGCCAGCCGGCTGCAGGCTCGCGCGGTTCAACCGATCGAGGTGAACCAGACGACGACGGTCATCGGCACGGACGACACCTGGTTCAATGCGGCCGTGATTCCCCAAGACCCTGCCTGGGTGGCGGTTCCGGGCGCCAATTACGTGTGGAACGCCCGCGACCTTGGGAGTCAGACCGCGATCATATCCAACACGTTCCGGATCACGCGACGCATTAATTCGGCACGCTTGCTGCTGTCCGTGGACAATTACGCGGCCGTCTTCATCAACGGGCGGGCCGTCGTATTCGACCAACCACAGAACACGCCTTCTTTCTTTAATCCGGGCCGCACCTTCAATATCGGCGGATTCTTGAGAAGAGGCAGCAACGATATCGTCATCATCGCGTTCAACTTCGGAGCTCCGCGCTCGCCGGCCAATCCTGCGGGCGTAGCGGCGAGCTTGACGATTCGGCTGCGATAGTTCAAGCGGACGCTGCAAATGAGCAGCCCGCGCTCGCGAATCGCAGTAGACCATAAACGGCACAACGGCGCCGCGGGGAGCAAATCACCCTGCGGCGCCGTTTGTTCGTCAGCTTACGTCGACTCTTTCATTCGTCGGGTACATATGCTGCAGCGTATATAGCTTACGGCGGCGATTGCCGCATCCTTGTAGGCAGCGTCGTTGGCGAGCAGGTACAGCTGGTGCGCTTCTCGCGCAACTTCGCGGGCGTCGGTAAGCCGTGTCTTCTGAACACCTGATACATATAGTGATGACTCGAGAAGCCGGATAGGGTCGCCACCTCCTCGATGGAACAAGCGCTCGTGGTAAACAGCCATCGGGCCTCTTCTAGACGGCGAGCTTGAAGAAGGTCATGGAAGGAGCTGTTCAAGTATTTGGAGAGGAGCCGGTTAATTTGCTTCGGACATAGGAATAGGAAACGAGATACTTCTTCGATCCGAATGGGTTCCATGTAATGCGTATGGATGAATTCAACGATACGACGCACTCGGTTACGCGCTTCCACGCCAGTCAGCTCCTTGGAAGCGCCTTGCCGCTGTATGTCCTTGACGAGGCGCAGCATATCCACGATGACGGACATGAGGATGGACTGTGCGCGTAAATGGTATCCAATCTCGCCTCGCTCCATTTCTTCGAAGAGCTCTTCGAATTTCAGGTCCATGCGATATCGATCTTGGAAGACATGCGGGTAACAATGCGATAAGTATTGCTTAATTTGTTCGCTTTCCTCGGACATCTCCGTTCTCAGGCCGGAGGGGAGCAAGTCGAATCGCATGCAGCATTCCTCCATCGGATCATGGGGATCAGCCGACTGCGCATGCTTAATATAAGGACCCGTAATATAGGCTTCGCCGCCGCATACGTCGAGATCATGTCCTTCGATCGTAATAAACCCCTTGCCGGCAGGGATGATATGCAGCTCGAAGCAAGCATGGGAATGCTCGGGAACGTTCCAATTCGGGTCTGGCCCAACACGATTCACATGGCTGACATACACTTCGAAGTCCGGGATGTTGAAGCGAAAGTCCATGGTTTCCGTGATATATGACTTACGTATCCTGCCGTTCTTGCCCACCGCGATGCCTCCTATCCAATCGAGCGTTCACAAGGTCCATATTTCTTAATACGTAGTCCGAATCTCGCCTTATGATTCCTTCTTGTTGTCGGTATACTTTGTCGTATCCCTGGTCATGGAGGCGATCCTACATTGTCGACAAACGCACATTTTGAACGTACGATGCATTCTTTCTTGAACAAGCTGAAGCAGCGGTCCTTCGAAACCGTCATTCCCATTCCGGACTGGCATATTCGCAGCGCCGAATACGTTTCGCCGGGAGACATCCGGTACACCTCGGAGTGGAGAACGATCGAGGTCGGCGAAGCGTGGCTGGAGACGACGGCGTATTTTCGCGCGGAAGCGGTCGTACCGCCTTCGCTTGCCGGGAAGCCGCTCGAGCTGTGGTTCGACAATCAAGGCGAAAGCCTGCTGTTCGTGAACGGCGAACCGCGTCAAGGCTTCGACCCGAATCGCAGCCTATGCCGAATCTCGGATTCGGCCGTTGCGGGCGAAACCTATGCGTTCGTCATCGAATCCTGCATTCGCTGGCAGAATTTCGCGCATATGAAGCAGAACGGATTGGAATACGACCGTCATCTGTTTCGGCACGCGGCCTGGGTGAACGTCAACTCCGAAATCGAGGACCTCCTGTACGATCTGGCCGTGCTGGCCGAGAGCGTGCGCGTCCGTTCCGACCATTGGGCGGAGCGCCTGCTGATCGCAGCGCAGCGAATGATCAAGCCCGAAGCTCCGCTCGAGTCGCTGCTCGCCGGCGTTCGCGAGACCAAGCTGTTCTTACGGCAAGAGTGGTTCGACGGCGCTGCGGATAAGCAGGGGACCACGATTATTGCGACCGGCCATTCCCATCTGGATCTCGCGTATTTATGGCCAGCCAAGGAAAGCGTGCGGAAGACCGGGCGCACCTTCTCCAATATGCTCCGGCTGCTGGAGCGGTATCCGGATTTCCATTTCGCCCAAAGCCAGCCCGCTCAGTACGAATATGCCAAGAAGCATTACCCGGACCTGTACGACCAGATCAAACGATACGTAGGCGAGGGGCGGTGGCAGCTTGTCGGCGGCATGTACGTGGAACCGGATTGCAATTTGACTTCCGGCGAGTCGCTCGTCAGGCAGATTCAATACGGGCAGCGGTTCTATATGGACGAATTCGGCAAGCATGCCGACATCTGCTGGCTGCCGGATACATTCGGCTATTCGGCGGCGCTGCCGCAGCTGTTGGCGAAATCCGGCTATCGCTACTTCTATACGTGCAAGCTGAATTACAATTCCGTGAACGAGCTTCCGTTTCATAGCTTTCGCTGGGAAGGCTTGGACGGCAGCACGATTATCGGGACGCTGGACGCGTTCGGATCCTATAACGGCCAGATGAACTTGACGGAGTTGACGGGCGGCATCGATCGGTTCAAGCGCAAAGGCCACGACGGAGCGCTTCTCCACGTATTCGGACATGGCGATGGGGGCGGCGGCGTCGATGCCGGGATGATTGAACGGGCTAAGCGCTACGATAAGCTTCCCGGCATGCCGGCCGTGAAGCTCGGCAAGGCGGAAGACTTTTTCAACCAGATCGAATCGGCGAACCCCTCGTTTCCCCATTGGTGCGGCGAATTGTATTTCGAATGGCATCAGGGCACGTTTACGTCCCAGGCGCGCGTGAAGAAGGACAATCGGCGCAGCGAGGAACGGTTGCGGGATGCCGAGCTGCTCGGCGTGCTGGCAGGGCGGATCGACCGAGAACGATTCGAATTGCTCGATGAAGCTTGGCGGCTCGTCTTATTCAATCAATTCCACGATATTCTGCCAGGCACCTCGCAGGCGGAGACATTCTTGGAGGCCGAGCGGGACTACGGGCGGGTACGCGAGATCGTCGACCGTCTTGACGCCGAAGCGGCGTTATCGCTGGTCCGGCGGCATTCGCGGCGAGAGCCGTCAAGCGATGCGGACAAGCAAGACGGCAGGGGCTCCTTTATCGTTTTGAACACGCTCTCCTTTCCTCGAACCGGGTGGGCCTTCTTGCCGAGCGTTCCCGAGGATCCCTTCTTGATTGTCGACGCGTCGACCGGCGAAGAAGCGATGTACGACATGGGAGCGGACGGCAGCGTCATGATCGAGGCGAAGGACATCCCCTCCGTCGGGTTCAAGCGCTATGAGATCAGGCAGGGGGAGCGCAACATCCCGTCCGATGATGTCTTGGTTCGGGTTGAAGACGGTTGTCTGGTGCTCGAGAACGAATACCTTCGTGTCCGCATTCGTCGTCAAGACGGCACGATCGAGCGCATCTATGATAAATCCATGGACCGCGATGTATTAAGAGTCGGCGGCATGGCGGGCAACACATTGGAGTTGTTCGATGAACTCTACGATTTCTATGACGCTTGGAATATCGCGGGCGAATCGCTGAAGCATGGCATCCCGTTGCTTGAGCTCGACGCCATCGACATCCTGGAGCAGTCGTCAGCCGCGCAAGCCGTTCGAATCGTTCGATCGTTCCGAAGCTCGCGTATTCAACAAACGATACGACTTCGGCGTGGTTCCAGGGAGCTGGAGTTCGAGACCGAGGTCGATTGGCAGGAAGAGCGGGCGATGCTTAAAGCCGGCTTCGAGCTTGATATCCATGCCGACAAAGCAACGTATGACGCAGCCTTCGGCAATGTCGAGCGGTCCACGCGAACGAATACGTCCTGGGAACGCGCGCAGTACGAAGTGCCCGCGCACCAATGGGCAGACGTATCGGAGGCGAACTACGGCGCAGCCTTGTTGAATGATTGCAAATACGGCTATGATTGCAAGCATGGGAAGCTTCGCATCACGCTGCTTAAATCGGCGAAATACCCGGATGACACAGCCGATCTTGGCAAGCACGCCTTCCGCTATGCGCTCTTCTGTCATGAAGGGGATTGGCGCACGGCTAAGGTCGATGAAGCAGGTCAATGCTTTAACGTCCCGCTTCGGATCATTCCGGTTCAAGGCCGCGACGGCATGGTCTCGGACGAGAAGAGCTTCCTGCAGCTGTCCGCAACCGGAATCTTCTTGTCCGCGTTGAAGTTCGTGCAGACCCAAGCCGGAGAGCCCGCTTCCATCATCATCCGGTTGTATGAGAACCAAGGAGCCCGCCGTGCAGCGGACATCCGGTGGGCGGGCAACCCGATTCGGGAAGTACACGAATGCGATCTGCTCGAGCAGGATAAGACGCCGACAGCGTCAGGGCCCCAATCGTTCCAGACCGCATTCCTGCCTTACGAAGTGAAGACGTTCCGGCTCGTACTCGAACCGTGACAAGAGAAGGGGAACCCCGACATTCAGGGTTCCCCTTCTTCTCCTTCCTTGCCGCTGGATTCGTTAGTTGACCGACGGACCGGTCGCCACGGTCGTGCTGACCGCGTCGGACGTCATATCCGTCGTCGTGAAGTAGTACTTATGGTTCCCCTTCGACAGCCTCGTGACGACCCTGTATTGCTTGCCATCCGCATAGTTCGTGTCGCTCGGGTTCAACTCGACCATCTTGCGGACGACGCCGTCGGTGACGAGCTCTACTGCATACGGCGCTTGGTTATCGGCATCCGTATACGTGACGGTGAAGGCGAAGTTGGACTGCGTATTGCCAGTTGCCGCGTTCACGCTGCCCGCGGTTAACGTCGGCGCGGTTCCGCTAGCGGTGTTCGTGAATCGGAGATCGTCCATGAACATTTCGCCGTAGCCCTTGACCGTCTGATTCAGCCAGATCGTCATGACGGCGTTCTTCCTGTTCATGGCAGCCGGAGCGGTGCTCGTGTCGAACTGCAAGTCTGTCCAAGTGGTCGGGATGCTAATCCAGCCATTGGTTAAGTTGACGCCGCCGGTACTACTGGACAAGGTGACCATCATGCGCAGATTCGGGTGGCTCGGATTCTTCACCTTCATGTTGACGTAACGGTAGCCGTCCACGTTGAACGACTCGTTCCAGTGTTGGAACTTCGCTTGCGCCGTGACGTGGGAAGGATTCTGCGTGAACTTGCCGACGAAATTCCCCGGCGTATCTTCGACTCTGCTGAACGTGCCTTCGTTGTTGCCGCCGTTCTGGTTCCACCAGTTCACCCATTGTCCATTCGTCAATCCCCATAATCCGTGCCTGTCGAAGTCATCGAAGAGCAGCGGATGCGACGGGTCCGGAAGCGGCTGGGCAACCGTATAGTGCATATTGCTGAAGGTGTGGTTGCCTGAAGTATCGTTCCCTCGAACCCGCATAACGAGATTAGAGAGAGGCGTAACCGTGCTGGTGTTGAACGTATACTCATAGGCAGCCCCGGTAAGCGTCATCGGTACATAGGTGCCGCCCGTTCTTACCGCCGGCGTGCCGGCGTTGGTGCTGGCGAACACCGTGACATCGCCGCGCACGTAATCGCCGAGAATCGGGCTGGACACCTGAAGCTCCGGCAGATTCGATGGAGACGTTACGGCATTGTTAATGGTGCTGAGACCCATAACCGTATACAGCATGCCGGCTTGGATGTTGACGCTGTACTCGTTGTAACGCCACTGATTCATATTGTCAGCGCCTTGGTAGCGGTCTTCATACCACGGACTGACGCTGTACATGTCCTTCGTATCCTTGATATTCGCGCCGCTGACCATCGCGCCTGGAATGACGATCCCTTGATTGGCAGACGAGCTCGATTCTTCGTCCAACCGGGTATGAATGAAGTCGACATAGTCCGAACCGATGCCGGACACCCAGCTAATATTCCATGGATTCTGCCCGTAGACCCAATACATCGCTCTCTGAATGACGCGGAGCGTATCGGGATCGCCGAAGAGCTCGTAGTACCGCATCATATCCCCGATGTACGACATGAGCGGTTCGTTCACGCCGAAGTTGCTGAATTGGTTCATGACGCCGTACGGCGTATCGTCCATGAGCGTCATGACGTAATGGAACTGCTGCTCGAGCAGGTCCTGAATATGCGCTTGCGTCGTCGTATCGGCCACCGGATAGAATTCGGCGAGCGCGATCGGACGCATGCTCCAGTACGCGGTCGAGCTCAAGTCGTCGAACGTGAGAGCATTGGCGGCAGTCGTGGCCGCATTCTTGTAATCGACATCGTTCGTAAGGAGGTACATCTCCACATCCGCGAAAATTCTCGATTTATTGACATCCCCGCGCTGAGGACTGGTAAGATTGGCGACCATGAAGTCATAGAGCGTAACGGCCGCAGCTTCGTATTCATTGGCGGTGGCGGTTAGATCCGGAACCAGAGACGCCGGCACGTCGCCTTCGGCAATGGCCGTACGGATCGCGCGTGCCGTCGCGGCAACCGTTGCAGCTCCTTTGGCCGATCCTTCGACGCTGAGCACGTCGGTGCGCAGCTTCCGGTCATCCGCGTTGCTCGGAATACCGTCGGTTTCTTTGTTCGGGTGCACGAAGGCGCCATGATGGGAAATGTCATAGAACGCTCCGTTGAACTGGTCGGCAAATTTCACGATGTAGTCGCTGGCAAATATCCCTTCATCGATGAGGTCGGGTATATCGTTGTTGTCGTTATCGAACTTGACGCTCGGCGAGTCGATGTTACGGAGATAAGCCAAGACGATCTCGGCGCCTACCCATTGATTGGCCCCGTACTTGCCGTAATCGCCCGCGTCGTAGTGGCCGCCTGTCAGATCGACGCTCTGCCCGTTGTCTAATCTTTTGGCATCGTCGAGATGTCCGGCAGGGTGGAACACTTTATCCGACGGCGGGATGGTGCTGTACCCTTGCGGATAGGCATCGGATGTCGCAACGCTGGCACGTTGGATCCGGTAGAAGGCAGTCATCTCGTCCTTGTAGCCGTCCCATACGTTGGCTTTGATCGGGAACGGGAACGAGGAGACGCCGTTCGTCTTCACGGTATAATTGTCGCCTAGCGCCGTAACGGTCGGGAATTCGATCGTGTAGAGGAATTTGCCCCAGACGCTTCCCTTGTAAGTCATTTGCCCCGATTTGGCAACGGTCGTGCCGTTCAACACCTGATAGCTGGTATCTGCCAGGAAGCTCGTGGACGTCACGATAGCGTTCTTGTAATCGTTCGCGCCGTAACCGGCTTGGCTCACGAGGACATCGACGATGTTCGTCGATTGCACCACGGTCGGCGAGTTCTGAGGCGCCGTGGACGCTGCGGGAGAAGAGCCGTCGGCCGAACGGAAGTAATAAGACGTCGTGCCGACAGGCAGCTTACTCAGATAGATGTAGTCCTTGCCATCGGCGTAGTTCGTGTCGGTGTAATCGGCCTCTCGCATATTGTAGGCTTTGTCGCCGAAGACAACCTGCATCGCGTACGGCTTGTTGTTATCCTGGTCGGTATACGTCGCTTTGAAGGTATACGTCGTGTTCTGATTGTTGATCGTGCCCGAGTTCGACGTTAAGGGGGCTGCCGACAACGTAGGCGAATTGCCGGTGTTGTCCGTCGTGCCCGTAATGTGATCCATCAGGATTTCGCCGTAGCCCGTAGTCGTCTGCTTCAGCCAGATCTCGAAGCGGATCCTCTTCTTATTGATCTTGGGGCTGAGCGCGTCCAAGTCGATCTGCGTATCGGTCCAAGTCGTCGGAACCGCCGCGAAACCGCCCGTCAGGTCGTGACCCTTGTAGCCGTCGTGGATGAGGATGCGAATGCGGGCATTCGGATATCCGGGATTTTTCATCTTGAAGTTCAAGTAACGGTAGCCGCTGACATCGAAGGTCGTGTGCCAAGGCTCGAACTTGGCCTGGGAGGCGCTTGAGGCAGGCGTCTGCGCGAATTTGCCGACCTTGAGCGAGTCAACCGTAACCTTCGAGAATGCGCCTGTTCCTCCGGATTGATTGTACCAGTTCTGCCAATCTAGCTTGAATATGCCTTTCCCGTCGAAGTCGTCGAAGATCGCCGGGTTGTTGGGATCGGGGAGCGGATTGACGGCTGCATGCGATGGAGCGGGCGCCAGCACGAGCGCTTGCAGCGCGACCATCAAGCCCAGTCCGATCATCATCAACTTTCTCGTCCGTTTTCCTAAGCGGGGGACGCTTGTCATGATAAAACCTCCGTTTCATAGTGTGGTTCAATTTGTGTCGAATGCGATATGACTCCCAGAACTGCCGGCAAAATACTAGATTCGTGATCTGATTTCGCTAGCGCCTCCCTCCCTCGTTTTGTATACGCTTGCAAGATTAGAATAGGCGATCGGTAGAATCATAACCATGCACAATATCAGTATCCTTGTGATCTATTCGAGCAAATGAGAGACATTGTGGGAGCCGGTGCCGAAGTTTGCGCAATAGATCATGTTTGCTGCGCGAAACATCATCGACTAGAGGATGGAAGTGGCTTATAATAGGAAAAAATTTGCGAGGGCGCGAGTGGCTCCGAGGAGGTCCCCCCATGTACAAAATACTGGTTGTTGACGACGAGCCGAGGGTCAGCATCGGCATTCGCAATTTCCTGCTGGCGTCCGATTTGAGCATCTCCAGCGTGGAGACGGCGCTGAACGGATTCGAGGCCGTCGATTATTTGCGCATGGACCAGTTCGATCTGGTGCTGACCGATATCCAGATGAGCCGGATGAGCGGAATCGAGCTGATGGAGACGATCTATATGGAGCAGCCGAATTTGCCGGTCATCGTCATATCGGCTCATGAGAAGTTCGACTTCGCGATGAAGTCGCTGCGGTTAGGCGCGCGGGACTACTTGGTGAAGCCGGTCGATCAGGAGGATCTGCTTCGGGTCGTTCGCGGCGTGTTGACCGAGAAGGAGGAGATCGGCAAGCGAGCGCTCGAGCGCTCCAGACTGGAACGAAACAAGCGGATACCCGATTCGGCCCGGCGTCAGGAGATTCTAATGGAATTGGTGACGGAGCGGGGGTTGTCGAAGAAGGAGCATGAAGACTTGCTGGCCGAGCTGGGCGACAAGATCAAGGGGCCGTACTTCGGCGTCGTCACCGTTCGGCTCGATCTTAGCCGCGGAGGCTTCAGCCATCGGGAAGTACTGCAACAGGATCGGAAATTACTGAAATTCGCGGCGTTGAACCTATTCTCGGAGAGCTTGGCCGAATGGGGGGGACTCGCGTTCAGCGGATTCGGCAACGAGCTGATCGGTATCATCCAAGTGAAGGCGCCGGCCGGAACTGAACCGCGCGGCCAATTGCAGACTCAGCTCCATCTGGTTGGTCAATACGTCTCGAACAACCTCCGGCAATACTTGAATCTCGAGGCGACGATCGGGACGAGCAGTCTGCGCGACGACGCGACCCTATTAGCCAAGCTTATGGAAGAAGCCAACCTTGCCGTGAATTGGAAGCGGTTGCACCCCGGACAGAACGTGTTCTATTATGCGGATATCGCGGCGCAGGATAGCTTGAATATGGTCGAATGGATGGCGAAAGTGGAAGCGTGCGTCCAGCAGCTGAAGAAAGGCGGGGACGAGCTGCCGGAGGCGAGCGCGCGGGATTTGATCGCCATGCTGCGGCGGTTAGGCCATACGGACGAATTGGCGCACAGCTACTTCGGCATGCTCGTCTATCGGATATACGGCTTGCTGCTGGAATATGGGCATGCCGGCACCGCCTCGTTACGACGATTCGATCCGGACGTCTATTATAAGGACTTGCGGATCGAGGCCCGGATCGGGCGACTGGCTGCCTATATGGAAGACGCGGCCCGTACGATCCAGATGATGGCCCGAGAGCGCGAGACTACGATTCTGTCGCGGATCCTCGCGTACATCCGGCAGCATTACCGCAACCCGGCGCTCAAGATTCAGGATATTGCCGGCGAGGTGCATTTCAGCTCCGCCTATCTCGGATACTTGTTCAAGCGGGAGACGAAGAAGAACGTCTGGGACTACGTGACGGAGCTGCGCATTCAGGAAGCGAAGCATCTGCTGGTCACGACGGACAAGAAGCGCTATGAGATTGCTTACGAAGTCGGCTACGAATCGCCGGAGCACTTCAGCCGAATGTTCAAGCGATACGCCGGCGTCAGTCCGGCGGACTACCGCAAAGAAGGTCAGGGGGGGTCCCGCTGAAGCTGAAATATAAAGTCGCGCTGGCGTTCGCGCTGCTGGTCGTCGGGCCCTTCCTTGTCGTCGGATGGATCTCGGCTTACAAAGCCGCCGAATCGATGCAGGATGAGGTTGGACGGACGATGCTTCAGCTGGCGAAGCAGAATCATGCCACGATCGTGAAGACGATGTTCGCGGTGAACGATAAGACGATCACCTTCCTCGACAATCATCTGTTCGATCTGTCGGGGCCGAATGCGTTCTGGACGAACATCGAGACGCTCAGCCAGATCAAACAAGCGGATAGCATTCTGGAGCGCTGGTCCTCGGACGGCACGGCGTACACGCTCTATATGATGAACAAAGTGGGCAAACGGACGCTGATCGACCTGTCTCATAAGGATCGCGGATTCAAATACTTGGACGGCGATGCCGCCGAGTTCCCCGACTGGGCGAAGCAAGCCATCGAGAAGCGGGGCGCGGGCGAGTTCCGCCGCGCGCAGAATGGCGGCGCGAACGTCAGTTACGTGAGAAGCATCTTGAACGCGCAAAATTATAATGACGTGATCGGATTCCTGATCGTCTCCAATCTGGAGGTCCGGTTGATGCGGGATCTCGTATCCGTCGAGCTCCCGGCCAACTCCGGCATTTACTTGTTCAACGACCTCGGAGAGCTCCTATTGCAGCGGGGGGCGATCGATATCCCCCTGTCAAGCATAGCCGAATCCGCCATGAAGGGAGCCTCGGGAACTTTCATCGCCAAGCAGGATGGCGAGCGGTGGTTGTACGCGTCCTCCTACGAGCGCGGTTTCGGCACGCGTCTGGTCTACCGGGTTCCGTTCGATGCGATCACGGGCAGCCAGACGTCGTTCCAATGGTTCATCATGGTCGTGTCCGTCCTCTACTTGGCGTTCGTGCTGCTGTTTCTCTTGTACTTGCTGCGGATTATCGTTAGGCCGCTGCACCGGCTGGTAGCGATAACGAAAATCTACGAGCCCGGCGTCAAACTGAACATCGAGGACGACTTGCTGCGTCCGGACGAGTTCGGCATTTTGTACGGCGCATTCTTGCGGATGACGCGGAGGCTGGATCATTCGTTCGAGGAGAACTATCTGATGAAGATTCAACAGAAGGAGAACGAGCTGGCCACGCTGCATGCCCAGATTACGCCGCATTTGCTGTACAACACGCTGGATTCTATCTATTGGTACGCGCTGGATCAGGGCAACTCGAACGTAGGGGATATGGTCAAGGATTTGTCCAAGCTGCTGCGGATCGGCCTAAGCAAAGGGAAGACGATGATCTCGATCGGGGAGGAAGCGGAGCATATTCAAGCCTACAGCCGGCTGCAGATGAAGCGGTACCCGGACCAATTCGAGGTGTTCTGGGCGATCGAGGAGGAGGTGCTGGCCTTCACGACGCCGAAGGTGATCTTGCAGCCGCTCGTGGAGAACGCGATATTCCACGCCGTGAGCGGCATGGACGGGGAAGGCGCGATCTGGATCCGAATCCGGCGCGTCGAACGAACGATCGAGATGTCCGTCGAGGATAACGGGTTCCTGCCCGTCGACTTGGAGCGGCTGGAGCGGATCGTCCGAGGGGAGCTGGACGACAAGGGCTATGGCATCCGGAACGTCAATCAGCGCATTCAGCTGCACTATGGCGAAGAATACGGTCTTCGATATTGCCGGCGCGACGGCGGGGGAATCCGGGCCGTGATCCGTCTGCCGCTTCAAGCGCATACCGCATCAAGCACAAGCTCCGGCGCCTAGCCGGAGTTTTTTTGTGTTGAGGTTCAAAACCCTCTGAAGCTTTGTCCACGAGGACAAAAGCGTGCCAGCTCGAAGCAAGCCGCCGACCGCGAACAATGGTGTCTGCACGAAAAAGGGAGTCCAGAGGGCGGAGCCCTTTGGAGCCTCCTCGGCGGAGGAGGTGGGAGGAGGGAGCAACAAAAGTGGGGTCAAAAGGGCAGAGTTCTCTTAACCTGACAGCATTGCGCGAGGGGGCTTGGGGGAGGAAAAGGGAGGGGGAAGGGGCGAGGGAGGTCCCGATTTATATCACACAGTGACAGGAATAGATCATCGTCTTGCGAGGCGGGGTTATCCTATACTGAAATCAACCGAGAGGAGTTGAAAGAAGTGAGAGAGAGAACGGGGTTCGCGCTATTCGTCCATTCCCTGTGGAAGTACCGGTTCTTGACGATCATGCTCGCGCCGGCGCTGGCGGTGCTGGTCGTGAACAACTATATGCCGATGTTCGGGGTGTTCATCGCGTTCAAGAATATCAATTACATCGACGGCATATTCGGCAGTCCTTGGGTCGGGTTCAAGAACTTTGAATTTCTATTCAATTCCGGGTCGATCTGGCGAATTACGCGTAATACGGTGCTGTACAGCGTGGCCTTCATGATCGTGAACACCGTGCTGTCCGTCGTCATCGCCGTGGCGATCAACGAGCTGCGCGGACGGTTGGCCAAGACGTATCAGACATTCCTGATTATGCCGTATTTCTTGTCCATGATCGTGGTCGGCTACCTGGTCTACGCCTTCTTGAATCCGGAGAAAGGATTCGTGAACGGAACCGTTCTGGAGTGGTTCGGCGCCGACCCGGTATCCTGGTATTCCGAGAAGCCGTATTGGCCCTATATTCTAATCCTGGTCAACGCGTGGAAGAACGTCGGGATCGGCGCGGTCATCTATATTGCCGCCATCGCGGGCATCGACAACGAATACTACGAAGCGGCCGTCATCGACGGCGCCACGAAGTGGAAGCAGATCGTTCATATCACGCTGCCGCTGATCCAGCCCATTATCGTCATCCTGACCATTCTATCGATGGGAAGCGTCTTCAATACCGACTTCGGCTTGTTCTACCAAGTGCCGATGGACTCGGGCGCGCTGTATCCCGTGACGGATACGGTCGACACGTACGTCTACCGCGTGCTGATGGAATTGAACGACATCGGCATGTCGTCCGCGGCCGCATTGGCGCAATCCGTATTGGGCTTCATTCTGGTGCTGCTCACCAACTCGGCGGTGCGACGCATCAATTCGGATCAGGCGTTATTCTAGACTATGACTTGAGGTGAACCTGATGAGCAGCCAACTGAGGCGGCGTGAGAACGCCATCTCGCCACCCGCAAGCCTTCTGCTGAACGCGTGCTTTATTCTACTCTCGCTAGCATGCATCCTGCCCGTTATTCTTGTCGTCATCGTATCCTTCACGCATATCGATTCGCTGGTGAGCGAGGGCTATCGCTTCATTCCTTCCCGATGGTCCACGATTGCGTATGAAAGCCTATTCAAGGATTACGGCACCCTTGTGCGAGCGTACGCCATCAGTATCGGATTAACCGTGGGCGGTACCGCGCTGAGCGTCATCCTGATGGCGTTGTACGCCTACCCGATCTCTCGCCAGGATTATCCGTTCCGAGCGTTCTTCACCTTCATTCTCTTCTTCACGATGCTGTTCAGCGGAGGCGTGGTGAGCAAGTATATCGTCTTCACGCAGGTGCTGGATTTACTGGACACCTACGCGGCGCTTCTGCTCCCGCTGCTCATCATCCCGTTCAACGTGATCATCATGCGGACGTTCTTCCAGGCGACCATACACCCTGCATTGATCGAATCCGCGAGGATCGACGGCGCCGGCGAGTTCCGCATCTTCTTCCGCATCGTCCTGCCGCTGTCGCTGCCGGTCATGGCGACCATGGCGCTGCTGGGCACGATCGTCTTCTGGAACGACTGGTTCAACGCCCTCTTGTTCATCCGCACGGAGGAGAAGTATCCGCTTCAATATTTGATGCTGCGCGTTCTGAACGATGTTCAGTATTTGCGGAATAACGTGCAGTTGGCCTCGCAAAATCCGGAGCTGATGTCCAACCTGCCGGATGAATCGCTGCAGATGGCGCTGGCCGTCGTCTGCATGGGCCCGATCCTGCTCGTCTATCCGTTCTTCCAGAAGTATTTCGTCAAAGGATTGACCGTCGGCGCCGTCAAAGGCTGACCTACATGCTGGTAGTCCCGGCAAGCGTCCATGTCAAGGGCGCAAGCCGTACTATACGATCAACGAATATGGGAGGGTTACAAGCGAATGAGACCAAAAAAGACATGGCTCGCCGTGACGGCGCTCATGCTATCGTCCATGATGGCGCTGCAGGCTTGCTCATCGAACAACAACGGCGGCAACAACCGCGCAAGCGAATCGACCAATGCCGCGAAGGAGACCTCGAACGCCGCCAATGCCGCGAAGGAGCCGGCGGACGGGAAGACCAAGCTGGAGCCGTATGAGGTATCGATTGTCTATTTCGGCACGCCGGAGGCGGACGGCGCGCTGGTGGAGGAGAAGCTGAACGAATTTTTCAAGGAGAAAATCAATGCGACGGTGAAGCTTCAGCCGATCGCGGCAAGCGATTATCAGAACCGGACGGAGCTGATGATGAATACCGGCGAGAAAATGGACCTGGTGTTCACCGCATCGTGGCTTAATTATTTCGGCAATGTGACGAAGGGGGCTTTCCTGGAGCTCGATGAGCTGCTCGAGAAGCACGGTCAAGGCATCAAGGAATCGCTGCATCCGCTCTATCTGGAAGCACCGCGCCTCAAGGGCAAGCTGTACGCCGTTCCGACGAACAAGGAGATTACGCAAGGACAATCGTTCACTTACCGGAAAGATATTGTGGACAAGTACAACATTCCGATTGAAACCATTAATAAATGGGCGGATCTGGAGCCATGGTACGAGAAAATCAGCAAGGAAGAGCCGGGATTGACCAACCTCTATATGAGCGGAGGATCGGGCAATAGCGGCGGCGGCATCCATATGATGTTCGAGACGAATTCCAATTACCGGCCGGTCGGCCCGACGCCAGGCAAGACGCAGATGTTCTTCGTCGATTACACCGCCTCCGAGATGAAAGTGAAGACCATTCTGGATCCCGAGCTGGTCGACATCAACAAGAAGGAGTTCGAGCTGTTCCGCAAGTACTACGAGAAAGGCTATATTAACCCGGATGCGGCGACCAGCAAGACGAACGCGGCAGACTTGCGGCGGCAGGGCAAGCTCTGGATGTCGTCCGGGGTATGGAAGCCGGGGTCGGATATTGAAACCAAGATCGCGGATAACAACCAATTCGACTATGTGTCGCATGTCGTGACGGAGCCGATCGTCACGACGGATTTGGCCGCGGGCTCCATGTTCTCCATCTCGAGAACTTCCGAGGATCCGGAGCGGGCCATGATGGTGCTCAATTATTTGCATACCGACCCGTACGTGGTCAATCTGATCGTGCACGGCATCGAGGGCAAGCATTACAAGAAGGTAGGCGAGAACCGCATCGAACCGATCGCGGACTCGGGTTACGGGGCGTCGGCGCTGTTCTGGGTCATCGGGAGCCAGATGCTGAACTACTTGAAGCCAGGCCAGCCGGACGATCTGTACGTCAACTGGCAGAAGTTCAACGACGAAGCGGTGCGCTTCCCGTTGATGGGCTTCGTCTTCGACGATACGAAGGTGAAGAACGAGATCGCGCAGCTGACAGGGATCGTGACCGAATACAAGACGCTGACCACGGGCGCGGTGCCGAATCCGTCGAAGCTGCTCGATGAACGGAACGCGAAGCTGAAGGATGGCGGCCTCGAGAAGGTGCAAGCGGAGCTGCAAGCCCAGATCGACGCGTGGTGGGCCGAGAACAAGTAAGATGCCGGAGAATCCGTCTGGAGTCGGGGAGTCGCCCGCGGGGTGCTCTTCGGCTCCTAAATAAGGAGCAGAGGGAGAGCTTGACGTGAAACCGGACAAATTGATCTATACGTTCGTCAGCTACGCGACGCTGGTCGACAAGAGCTGGGGGCAAGGCATCGCGATCGAAGGCATCGACCGGACGGCTGCCATCGCCCATAAGCATGGCATTCCCGTCACGTGGATCGTGAACGCCGGTTCGGCCCCGGTGCTTGCCGAGAGGATCGGCGATTGGCATGCGCGATTCGGCGACGACGTCATTCTGCAGGTGAACTTCGATGCCGATGAATCCGAGACTTCCTCGTCTCGGCTGAAGGAGGCGCTCGAGCAGGGATGGGCTGCGGTACAGCGGCATTTCCCTTGGGCTGCGACCAAGGTCGTCGCACGCGGGCGAATCTACAACGGGTTCCTCGAAGCGGCGGAGAAATTGGGGTTCCAAGGGGTATGGGGGTATTGTTGGGAGCAAACCTGGTGGGACGGCATTACGCATAAGGGCATCCCTTGGGGCTCCTGGTATGTGGACAGCCATCGATTCAAGGTGCCTCATCCCGGGAAGGGCAAGCTTGTGGCATGCGAATGGACGGCGCGCGACCTGCATGCGACCTATCACTCCGGCAGCCCCTGCGTCTATTCGACCGATCCGAATGACGTGCTGCGGGCAGGGCTATGCACGGGCGACGATATCGAATACTGGAAGAGCCTTTTCCATGACTACCTGGCCAACACGGATCATAACGAGCAGGTCCATTTCCTGCAGCAGCAAGAGAGCCACGAGATGGAATACACCGCGCGATTCAAGGTGTATCCAGCTTCTCATGTCGATGAATGCTCGGGCATGCTCGATCAATTCTTCGCGTATATTACGCAGTACCCGATTACGCTGACCACGCTCCCCCGGGCTGTCGAAGCCTACCATGATCGTCACGCGGTCACCGCGCCTTCTTATATGCTGACCCGAGATACGCGCATCCGCCCGGCCGTGAACGAATATACGATGACGCTCGGCGGGACGGCGTCCGGTCCTTGGCCGGATACGTTCCTCTATTACGATCGCGATTGCCAGATGGCGTTCATCGAGGGAGCGTGCGCGCCGGACAGACTGCGAAGCTATGTTGGCAAAGGCGATATGAGCGGCGAATTCGAGGAAGCCGTGCCGCAAGTGTTCGTGAGCGGGTATGAGAGAGCGGACGGCCGAATCCGGATGACGTTCGAGATCGGACATTGGGCGCCGATGCCGTTCGGACTCGCCTATTGGGACGATCTGCGCGGATATCGCGTGACATCCTGCACGACTGGCGTGGAGGCGAAGCAGATCCAGGACCGCTTGATCTTCCTGCGGTTCGAGCTGACGGGTGCACCTGCGAGAATTGAATTGGAACTAGCGGGCAGGGAATAGCGCAGGCTAAGCGGCCGCAGGACGGGGGGATGGCGGTGGAGTTCAAAGCGGACATTGTCGGGGTGCTGCGGCAGATGGCCGCGGAGTTGTCGGCGGATTCGCGTCTGCTTCAACTCGCGCCCGATTGCGAGTTGCAGATGGCAGGCATGGACCTGCTGCGCATCATGACGCTCGTGGCGCATGCCGAGCAGTCTTATGCGTTGCAATTCGAGGACGGGGAGTCGTTGTTCACGCCCCCCGTTACGCTGGCCGAGATCGCGGACCGTATTCTGCAGAAGACGGGCGTCACGTCGTCGTACCGCATGGCAGAGGCGTCCTGCGAGAGCAGGTCATAGCATAATCGAGAGGGGAAGATACACATGGCGAAGCAAGGGAGAACTATTCTATTTCAAGGCGATTCGATTACCGATGCGGGTCGTGGAAGGGGCGAGGGGTATCAGTCGTTAGGCCACGGCTACGTCAACCTGATCGCCGGCCGGCTCGGATTAGACGCCGCGGAGCCGGGACATCGTTTCATCAATCGGGGGGTCGGCGGAGATCGCGTCTCCAGCTTGTACGCGAGATGGAACGAGGACGCGATCCATTTGCAGCCGGACACGATCAGCATTCTTGCCGGGGTGAACGACGCATGGCGAATCGTCATGCGTCTGCCCGAAGGCACGACGGATCGCTTCGAACGGGCGTACCGGCATTTGTTGGAGGAGACGAAGGAAGTCATGCCGCATGCCGGGCTGGTGCTATGCGAGCCCTTCCTTCTGCCGGCGGAGATTCGAATGGACGTATGGGATGAATTCCGCGGTCTCATCGATGCCTACGGGCAAATTACCCGCACGTTGGCGAAGCAGTACGATGCCGTGTTCGTCGGCTTGCAGGAGCCGTTCAATCAGGCGGTTACGAGGGCCGATGCGGAATATTGGCTGCACGATGGCGTGCATCCGACGCCGGCCGGTCACGAGCTGATCGCGCGGGAATGGATCCAGGCCGTTCAGAGCAGTCGGCTGGCCATCACGAATTGACGGTCGAACGCTAGAGCTGCAATTGAAAGCCAGACGCCTAAGACGCCTCCGTTTCCAGCATTCGGGAAACGAAGGCGTCTTTAATTACATCAGATTAGCTTGCGAATACAACGCCTTGCCGTTCCATATAAGCATGGAGCTTCAGAATCGAAATATCGGCCGGCGGCATCACGCCGTCATTTAAGGTTGTATGCAAAAAAAGGAACGCGCATCGGCGTTCCATGAACGGCTTGGGGATATGCCCGACCATAGGTCGCGCGGTTGTCACCGGACGTCTAGAAACACGTAAACGATTCGATGCTTCTCAGGCTGATGCCCGAGTACACCCAGAAGCGTCCGTTCCATCGGAAGCCCGACACGGACGTACGGCCAACGAAGGTGGGGTAGAACCAAAAGCCGTTCCCGAATCGCGGCCAAATGTACGTATTCCGGAATAGACAGCCCGAGATGGCGCCGGGATCGACCGCGAACGTCGAAGCGGCCGGCTGCTGCGGCGCGAACTGAGGGGGAGGAGCCGAAGGCGGTTGCTGCATGCCTTGCGGTCCCTGCGGCGGCATGAATGCCATATGTGAATCACTCCTTTTCGAAGGTGAAGGATACGTGAAGAATTGCAGGTTAGAGCAACATCAGCGTGATGACGAGAAGCTCGTATAAGACAAGCGGCAAAATAACGTCCTCGTAGGTATTTTGCGAGAAGCTGCGACGCATGCCTTTCCCGGGAATCTTGAGGTACAGAATGCCTTTGTCGCAATGAACGATGACCCCTTCGAATACGTCGCCGTCCATCGTCTCGACGCGAGCATACCGGTTCACATGCTGCCTGCATACGTGGTGGAGTTGATCCCGCATGGATTTCATGGCAGGGTGCATGCCCGGATTCGCCTGATAGATGGTTTGCTCTTGAAGACCTGCAGATTGCATACGCAATGTAACGCCCTCCATCTCTTGTTTAAAGGTACACCCCATTGTATGCGGCAGCCTAAGCGCTGCGCCGGATAGACGCCTAATAGGCAAAAGACAGGAGCGGCCGCAGGACCGATGGGTCCGAGCTGCTCCTGTCTTCTAGCGATCGTCTATACCTGTCAAGCTTGATCTTCTTGATCGGAATGAGCTTCAACATAACGGACCGCTTGCTCCACGAGACATCGGTTCATGTTATGAATGGTTTCGGTTGTGAAAAATGCAATGTGCGGCGTACAGACGACATTGGGCAAATCCAATAATTCCGGATTGCGATAGGGCTCCTCGGGGAACACGTCCAAGCCTGCGCCCGCAATTTTACCTGCGAGTAGGGCTTGAATTAAATCATCGTACTCGATAAGACTGCCGCGAGCCGTATTGATGAGGATTACGCCGTCTTTCATGCAATTGATCTCGTCTTTCGTGATGAGGGGTCCATTATTATGCTTCGTTGAGGCGTGAAGGGTGATAATATCGGATTGACGCAGTACTTCATCAAGTGATTCTATCGCTGAAGAGGGATGACGTGAAACAATCCTAACCTGCATGCCGAGCGCTCGCGCGAGGGTCGCCACCTCTTTGCCGATTGTTCCATAGCCGATAATGCCTAACGTTTTCCCCCGTATTGCCATGCCCGGAGAGAGGCCATCCCTCCAGCTTCCCGTTCTCGTATTATTGTGAGCGGGAATGAGTTGCTTCGTTAAGGCGAAGATGAGCGCGAAAGCGTGCTCCGCTACGGCATGTTCGCCGAACTGCGGCAGACCGCGAATGACAATCCCTCTCGTTTGAGCGCGGCTGCCGTTCACGTAATCCGTATTGTGCGCCCGTATGCCGATGTATTGGCATCGACTGAACGCGTCCAAGACTTCGTCCGGCAGCTTCGTATGGAGTAATAGCATATCGAATCGGCTGAATTGCTCCTTGTCGGAACTCCCCAAATCGACATATTCCACCTGGCAGGCGCGTGTCAAGCTCGCCGCTTCCTCATCGGACAAACCGATGGCTTGATCGACGGCGCAGGACCATTTCGAATTCATAAACAACCCCCTATCCATGCAAGGATTCGAATATAGCTCGAAGTTTCAATAACGCATCGTGTCTATGATAACAAAGCCTCCGCATGCATTCTTGCGATAATCTCATCCACGGTCTCCTCGGGCGTGAGTTCGGAGGAGTCCAGCCACAATCCGATGCGAGGCGTCTCGTGCCGCAGGACATGATCGAGCTGTTCGACGCTCCAAGCGCCGTAGCCTTTCTTCAATCGGGCAGCCTCCCTTCGGGCGACCACCTCCGGTTGCGGACAAAGCACCACGACGTATAACGGGCGGCTCTGTATGTACGAGATAAAATCATGCAGCATGGGGCCTACGACGACGTCCTGCACGACGACGGTAAATCCCGCTTGCCGATACGCTTCCGCGGCGTGCGCGGCCAATCGATAGCGCAGCCGCAGCTGATCCAGTTCGTCGCTCCCCGCATCCGGGCGAACTTCTTTGCGATCGTTCACGATCATTCTGCGAAAAACGTCCCCGCGTACATGCGCCGATTGCGCGAATCGCCCGGCGAGCAGCTGCGCCACGGTCGATTTGCCGCTGGCCATGATGCCGGTTATGAGAATGATCGGGGTGTCGGTTGACATGGGACCCGCCTCCTTTAGTTGGTCGCATGAAGTCAGTACGGATGCTGTTGGTAGAATTATTCGCAGCTTGATAGGGGATTCCTGCCATTTTTATAAACGCAATATGGTCAAACTCTAGAAATCCGCCGTTATCTCCAAGCGCTCACTTATTCAAAGCGGCACGCCGTATTAGGCGACGCCATCATTTCAACGCCGTATTTGTACTGTCGATAGGCTCCGCGCGCAATGTAACAATCCTTGTCCGTATTGAGTTTGCAGGAAGTCTTCATCCATCTGACGAGCTGATAGTAGGCGTCGATTAACGAAGGTTCCGACGGACTGTCATTCTTGACCGGCAGCCACAATCTCCCGTAGGTTAACGCATTGGCGCGGCTTATGCACCGGACAAGCTCGATCACGTCGGATTGGATGACATCCAGTTGCCCGGAGTCCTCCAGCATGATTCGCGAGTAAGGGAACCGGAGGTATACCTTTCTCGGTTCGTTCTCGATCAAGAAACCATTGCGAATCTCGACTAAATCTCTGGTCACAAGCACGCCGCCGAGCGAATACACCTTATTGCAAAACGCCATTTCATCGTCCGCGTTCATAAAAAAACGAATTTGCTTCCCCATTGGCAACCCCTTGCTACGACATATGAGAACGAATAAACGTCTAATCTAAATTCTGCTCTTCTATCTAGGCTCCTTTAGGTTAGCAAAATCTACATATAAACAAGAGAGCAGCCGATCGCGATGACCGGCTGCCGAGGGGGGCGGACAAACTTTCGTACGTGGAACGTCCTTTAATTAAACCCGCCGTTCACGCGAATCGTCTGACCGGTGATCCAGCGAGCTTGGTCGCTGACGAGCAGTTCGACCGCGTCCGCGATATCCTCCGCTTCGCCCAGCCGGCCGAAGGCGTTCATGCGGCGATACGAATCAATAAGCTCCTCCGATTTGCCGTTCAGAAATAATTCGGTTGCCACTTGCCCCGGCGCGATACAGTTGATGATGATGTGCTTGGGACCGAATTCTTTGGCCAATTGACGGGTGAGCTGTTCGACGGCGCCTTTCGTCGCCGCATAGACGCTGTAGGTCGGGAGCATCGCGCCCGACACGGAGGTCGAGAAGTTGATGATCGTCCCGCCCGGCGCCATATGCAGCATCGCTTGTTGGCAGGCGAAATACGTCCCTTTCACGTTGATCGCGAACTGGTAGTCAAATATCTCCTCTGTCACGTCCGCGATGGCCGTGCATGCCATGACGCCCGCGTTGTTAACGAGAATGTCCACGGTACCGAACCGCTCAAGCGTCTCCGCGAACAGCGCCTCGACTTCCTTCACTTGGCCGATGTCCGCCCGGATGGCGGCAGCTTCGCCGCCGGAATTCCGGATCGCATCGACGACCTCGGTCGCTTTCGCCGGATTCGATGCGTAATTGACGACGACCTTGGCGCCCCCTCGTGCCAGTTGCATCGCGATCTGTCGTCCGATGCCTCGCGATGATCCCGTGACGATCGCTACTTTGCCTTGTAGATTCGTGTTCATGCGTATCTCTCCTTTAGACGTTTTGACCGGTTGGGTGTTCCCTGTACCGGTCCTCGTGCCTTTATCTTACCGAAGCCGCGGCGTCACCCGTTAGAATAGACCTCTCCGATCCTTGCCTAATTCTCTTCGGGCCCGCTATGATAGGCGTACAATGAATTTGATTATGGGGGGCGAACAATCGAACATGGATGATCTCCTGCGAGAATCGCAAGCGCTGCGGCAAATGGCAAGCCTGATCCGGCGCCATGCGCCTTCGAGCGGCACGCATCGGACGAGCGTACCGGGATTGTCGCTCATGCATGCCGTACAGGCGTCGGAGCCGCTGGAATCGGTGTATAAACCGTCGATTTGCGTCGTGGCGCAAGGCGCCAAGACAGCCTCGTTGGCCGACGAAACCTTCCGCTACGATCCCTCGGCGTACCTCGTCACCTCCGTCGAATTGCCAATCATCGGGCGCATCGTCGAGGCTTCGCCCGAAGTGCCGTATTTAAGCTTGAAGTTGAGTTTCGACGCCGATGTCATCCTGGACATTGTTCGGGAGATGAACCGGTCTCCGCGTAATCCGTCGAAAATCTCGCGTGGCATCGCCGTCAATCGGACATCCGCCGCGTTGCTCGATGCGATCGTCCGGCTCTTGCAGTTGCTGGGCGAGCCGGAGGACGTGGCGGTGCTCGCGCCGCTTACGATTCGCGAAATTTTGTACCGGGTGCTGCAAAGCGAACAAGGCGCGCTTATTCATCAGTTCGCCATTCACGGCAGTCAGGCCAATGCCATTGCGCAGGCGATTCAGTCGATCAACCGGCAATTCGATCGCCCGCTCGCGGTCGAAGAGCTGGCCAAGTCCGTCCGCTTGAGCGCCTCGGCGTTCCACAAACATTTCAAGCGCGTCACGGCGATGAGTCCGCTGCAGTATCAGAAGACGGTGCGGCTGCAGGAAGCAAGGCGCCTCATGCTGACGGAGAGCTTGCCAGCCTCCGACGCGGCTTTCCAGGTCGGGTACGAAAGCCCGTCCCAGTTCAGCCGGGAATATGCCCGGATGTATGGACGGCCGCCGATGTTGGACGTTCAGACGCTTCGCGCTTCCTTTACGAGCTCCGATGGGGTTGGCTGACAGCCATTACGGCGTGCCGCTGTAACTTTGACTCGTCTGGGAACGTCTGGATGATGAGGTGGTGGACAATGCGGGGGACGAAACGGTTCAGCGTAATCGTGTTTGCATTGGCGGCGATGTTGGTTTTGACCGGCTGAACGGAAGCGTTGAAGAAGATCATCGTCAGCGAACGGGCGCGGATTAAGAAAGAGGCGGGAAGGTAGCTGTCGAGACCTTCGCTAAGCTCCGTCGCTTGCGCGGAAGACGGTCTGCGGTCCGTTCATAGCCTCGACCAAAGTCCGGAAACAAAACCATGCTGCGGACCATTATCTGGTTGTTGATGCTCCTATACACTTACGTCATGGATGTAATGAATAATTTTGTAAGGAGCTAACACGATGGAATGGATGCGGCAGTTGTTCGAGCAGTACGGCGATTTTGTTTTGTTTGCGGGTTTATTCTTGGAATCGTTGGCCGTTCCGTTCCCCGGCGAGCTGGCGATGGCCTTTGGCGGGTATATGTCTTCTCTTGGTAAAATGCCGATCTTCCAAGTGATGATCTTGTCTTATCTGGGCGCCATTATCGGGACGACGCTTACCTATGTCCTCGGGGCGAAACTCGGCGCGCCTTTCTTCGAGAAGTATGGGAGATACATGCTGATGCACCCTAAGCGGATCAACAAAATTCGCCGGTGGATGGAGCGCTACGGGAGCGGCGTCGTGCTGGTCAGCCATTTTATTCCGGGCTTCCGGCATTTTACCGGGTACGTGTCCGGCATTACCGGTTTCCGGTTCCGCACGTTTCTTCTCTTTAACCATGCCGGGGCGGTAGTCTGGGTCGCTTGTTATGTCTTGTTGGGACGTTGGCTTGGCAAGCGGATGGAGGATGTCATGCATATGCTGGAGAAATTCGGCCCCTGGGCCGTGTTCGGCATCGCCGTCTTGCTGCTGGCTTTCGTGTTGATCAAGCGGGCTTGGCAGGCTTCTAGGGAGCAAGCGCGGCAAGCGCAGGATCAGCCGGGTTCGTAACATGGGGGAGATT
This sequence comes from Paenibacillus methanolicus, assembly GCF_008124765.1. GTDB lineage: Bacteria > Bacillota > Bacilli > Paenibacillales > Paenibacillaceae > Paenibacillus_Z > Paenibacillus_Z methanolicus. Next base: position 310,127 of record NZ_VNHS01000007.1, read on the forward strand.
GAGTTCGGAGTCGGGGACGGCGGCGTAAAAGGTGATGCTCGTATGAGACGCGCTGCTTTTCGCCGCCTCTTGGCTCAATCAGAAGTAAAAGACGTCGTTACCTTTTGTTTCAACGGTTGCGTAGCCCGGATCAATTGATCTTGTCGATCCAGCTCGTACAAGGCCTCTTGTACAGTGGAATGGCTGAAGTTCTGTACAACGATCTGGTTTTCGATCAACAAGACAGGACCATTCCAATTTCTGTCTATATAATCGGCAAGGCCTGCTTTCGTACAAATCCAACCCCATCGTTGCTCACCGGTACTGAACGTGACCGTAAATTCAATATGCTCCAACGAGTTCTCGCCGTCATCGCGAATGTAATCGTCGAATTTCCAGCTATCGATTACAGGTACATTGACGCTTGAGTCATTGAAGTAACTTCTAGGGAACCATCTCGTTCGATTATTATCGCCTAGCACTTTGATTTGCGCTTTCTCCGAATCTTCTTCTAAAATCTCGTATCGTTGGCCGCGCGTCAAGGCGTCCCTATAGAGACCAACACACACGCAAACTAGCGTCGTAGATGACATTCAGCTTCACCTTTCCAAGCGCGTCGCTTAGCTTTGTTGGTTTATGATTCGCAATAATTCAGCACTTGCATCGAATGTAATTTCCGCTGTAGGGGAGATGACGATCTCAACGCCAGTTACCGGATTTCTCCCGATTCTCTCCGGCTTTATAATCTTGCGAAACACGCCGAATTCCGGCAAATCAACCTCAGCTTCCTGTTGCAACCCTCTGCAAATCTCGTCCAGTAACTCGTCGACGATGCCCGCGACCTGAAGTTCTTCGATACACAATCTCACGGTTAGCATATGAATAATATCTTCTTTTTGCATGATTGCAGCTCCCTGGTTGTTTAATAATTTGTGTCGCGAATTCAGCTCCGGTTAAGACAAGTAGAGTAGCATCGCATTTCCACTCGAAGCGGCAACTTGATATATAGCCGCCGATTGGCGGCTATTTGAGTTGGTCAGGGCATAAATTCCTGATGGAATCATTCAATCAACAAGTGCTTAATATAGCTTTTTTACACAAAATGGCGATTTCCTTCAAAGTAAACGATATAATATGAGGATATTTGACATCAAGGAGAGCCGAGAAAAGATGAAGGATTGGAAAGTAAATGTAAATGTGAATGTGAATTGGTTGATTAAGGTTGTATTGGCAGGTGGAATTCAATGAAGTATTCAAAAATGGATCTAACTTCTATTTCGTTCCTGATTTTTAAAATGGCGATCATTGCGACTTTCATTGAAGCGATGGGTAGCTTCATTTATGGCGATTTCGCGATAGACGATCTTTTGCTGGCGTTTTTGATTTACTGCGTGGGCCTGTCTTTTATATATGGATGTGCTTTAATTTTGCCGCCCAAAACGAAGTATAACCCCTTAACGCTGGGCAATGACATCTTAGAGTCGATTTATCCTGAGGCTATTGGTGACCTGTATGTGGATGATGAAAAAAGAGGCGTGTTTAAGGTCAATACAATGAAAATTGATGGTGTTTCATGTAGAGAATTCGAGCCAATCGAGAATGCCTTTGAACTTTTTGTCATGTTAAACACCTATCAAAAAGTGCTTGTTACCATTCAGACAAACCGATCCAAGGAGATCTACACCCATCTTGAGCTATACAAGGAAAACGCTAAATTTATGATAGAGCATCCGGGGGTTACAAAAGCGTTTTCGAAAAGCTGAGTAAGCGAGAACCGGAGCACTTGGTTATAAGGAGAGAATATTTTGAATCAAAAAGAATTCGAGGCCGTCATCAGGCTGCCCGCGAATATCCGGTACGAGTACTTTGTAAAGAAGGTCGTTGATTTCGAGGAGATTTGGGGATTGTATGATGATGGCTGGGCGATGACTTCGGATGATAACGGGAATTTGCTGCTTCCATTCTGGCCAAAGAAAGAATTTGCGGAGTATTGCGCTTCTGAAGAGTGGTCTAATTACAACGCTCATCGTATCTCGTTAGAGGCATTTATTAATGACTGGCTGCCCGGTATGCAGAAAGATCGGCATAAGCCGTCGATTTTTTGGAATAGAGATGACTCCGCAGTTATGGAGATTCATGTGCTGCTGAATGATCTAGAGCAGGAACTTGAAAATTACTAACCGATCGCGGCGCTAACGGGGGACTTCTATTCATCCAACATTATTAATAGAGCAGTTGCCTAGCGGCGGCGAGGAGATGTGTATGAGGGAGAGCGAGAGAGAAATGATCAATGCTATCTCCGACGTAAGACTTAAGAGGATTATGAATACTGTTGTTGACTCCCCCTACGAATGTTCTGAAGAAGAAATAAAATCTGCCGTAAGCGAATATTTGCCCAGCCATTCTTGCGGTGCTGCGGCACTAACTTACTTTGCAATAATCGCGCATATTTGTTATTACCGAGATGGTTTGCAAGAGGATTTGTTGAAAATAGCACTTGTACCAACTGTATATTTTGGTATAACAGACTCAGGAAAAGTAATCGAATGGGTGCAACGTAACGTTACTGTTGTGCAAGTGTTTAAGGGGGCCACAGGATGCGAAACAACAAAGGCCGGAAGGAAATGGATAGTGGAAAAGCTGCCTGAGTATGAGAATCTTATAAAGGAGTTAATTGAACAAATTAGCGAGGAAGACCGATCGGTTAATTAGAAAGCTCGATTATCCCTCAGTAAACCAGGGGGACATTATTCGTTAAGGGGGAGGCTTAACATGCGGCCCGACGTATACGGCGCCGTCGTCGACGAGGCGACGAGGTGCAAGCACTATCATTCCGAACTTGACATTATCGCGCTCAAATTTGGCTGCTGCGATCGCTATTATCCATGCTATGAATGCCATCTCGAGGCAGCGGATCATCCGCCGAAGCCATGGCCGAGGTCGCGCGCGGAGGAGCCTGCCGTCTTATGCGGCGCCTGCGGTCATGAAATGACCGTCCAGGCTTACAAGGAAAGCGGCTTCCAATGCCCGTCGTGCCAAGCGGCGTTCAATCCGGGTTGTCAGCTTCATTACGATCTTTATTTCGAGGAGAACAGCGGCATGGACGGGATTAAACGAGCTGAACGGCTATGGAGGCGTATTATCGAGAAAGGTTCGAGCGTGGAAGCGAACTTTGAGGAAGCCTTAAATTTGCAGCCCGGCGCTACAGAGGAAGATTTCCAGCTTCTCGAACGAACCCTTGGCGTCACGCTCCCGGAAGAATTGAAAAGTTTCTATCGCATCCATAATGGCCAGGTTTGGAATATGGGGAGTAGTTGCTTTGTTCGAAATTTGACGCTATCCCCGATTTCCGGAATTATCGAGAACTGGACTTTTCTGCAGGAGGAATTCGATCCTGATGATCTAGAGGCGGAGGAGATCGATCACGAAATCAAGCCCTGCCTTTGGAATCCGAAGTGGATTCCAATTGCAAGCAATGGTGGCGGGGATTATCTGTGTATCGATACAGACCCGTCGGAAGCCGGAGTCGTCGGACAAGTGCTTTATTATTGGCATGATTGGGGAAATCGCTCCGTTGAGGGGAAGAGTCTGTTTGCATTCATCGACATTTGTTTGGCGGAAGAGGAGTAGTTGCTTTCGGTAAGGCTTTCAACAGGCAAGACAATGAAGCCGGGACCCCATCCGATCAGGAGCGGGTCCCTTTTTCTCGACCAGGGGCGCTATCTCCGATGCTACCCACCGCAAGAGTTTACGCTTGCAGGAGAAGTAGTAGATAATGGGAGTATGGATAAGCATCGATTGAGGAGGCGCATAACTTGAGAGAAATTGATATTCGCGACTTATGGTTCGATTTTGCCGCAGCCTTCGTACAGAGAAAGAATGCATCGGGCTGGGATGCGCTGTCCGTGCAAGAACAAGAAATTGCCGCTCTTTGGATGTTGGAGGCCGATGTATATAACGGAGGGTTTTTGCAGTTCTTTTGCAATGGCGGGGAAGAGGCTTATAACTATGCGGTTCGGGCATTACAAGCCATCGGGGCCGTCCACGCGCTGGACGTCGTCAAGTCCGGATATGCCTGTATCGAGCATTTGTCGGAAGATAACCGCCTCACTCAACTTTGGGATATTCCGACTTTTCTTACCGAAGAAGAGACCGCCATACTGGATAAGCTTGATGCGAGATTTTGGCAAGACCCGGATCGCATTGCGGAGTTGGCCTATCGTTATTACGTTGTGGGAGGTATTTCATGAATCGATCGTATCAAATACTACCTTTTTCGCAGGTGAAGGAAAATTTGCCTAAAGATTGTTGGGCTTATTCTCGAAATGAAAGCAATAAAGGCGAATTTGAAGAAGAGCTTGTTGCTTATTTCTCGACAGACGCATGGCTGGACAAGCTGAATCTGGATATGCCTTTCGAAATGGACAACATCTTTCTCATTCTTGTCGACGGCAATCTATCTGTCCACAACTACATCTATAATAAAAATACGGATGGCGCAACAGGGTTGATCGTGAAGGGAAATCTAACCGCTGGCAATATGCTTGTGGGTGGACAAGAAATTTACATAACAGGCAATTTGGCCGTTAACGAGCTTTTTTGGGGAGATTACAACCACGGTGATCTAAGGGTGGGTGGAGATGTAAATGCCGCCATTTTTGCTGCTACGGACGAATATCACGTAAGCATTACAGGTACTCAATACTCTAAACATCATCTAAGTGAATGGGACGAAGATGGAGATTGGAAACAATTAGACAGCGGTGACATCGAGCAATGGCTATGTGCCGAACTCTACGTGGAAGATGAAGATGAAGATGAAGAAGGTTTTCGCTTGACTCGTGGCCGTGAGGTGTTGGACAAACTGGATTCCGGGCAATCGCTTTTGAACCCCCTGATGACCGCATCTGTTGAACCTCCGCAAGAGGAGTGGGGCCGGTTTCGGGAGCGGGTCACGGTCGAGAAGATTGAAGAGATCCTCTCCTTGCCGATCGTCCAAGAAAAATATAACGACTACTACGATCTGGATCGAAATGGTTACTGGTTTGGCAAGTTATTCTTCGGATTTCGTTTGCCGGGACAAGGGAAGTGCCCTCGAGTAGATGTTGGCAAAGAAATCGTTCAACATCAAGGGGAAGAAGATTTTTGTTTTTTTCATTATGAAGTTCTCCTTGACGAACAAGGTCAAAAGTATATTGGGCTCAGCTTTCAGGCAGGCAATGGCTATGAGCAACAATCGGAACAAATTATGCCCGATGATACCGATAAGTTAAAAAAGGCCATCTTTTATTTTGAAAAGCTTGCCCAAATAGTGCCGATTCATAACAAGAAATACATCGAAGACAAAAATGAGTTGGAAGCCATTGCCGCAGAGAAAGAACTTGTTATCCAAACGCTCATGAACCAAGAGGATCTCCTGGATCAGACATGCGAGCTTTTTGGCCATACCTTCCGCATCATCACCTTGAAACAGGCAGAACAGCTATTGCATGAGCTTATCCATCCGGGAGAAAACAGGAAGTTGTATTACTCGATATTGGCCAACTATGGCAGCTACGACACGGATAGACCTGCTTACTTTCTGCTTATGGAAGAGGATGCCCATCTCACCCATTTGGACATGGAACAGTTCGCCGATTGCGAAGAGCGGATTGGCTTCCGAATCGAAGGATATATATTCATGAGCCATCTAACCGTCGATCAGTACATGATGGCTTATGATACCGACTATTCACCGCCCCTTGTGGTTTTCGGGAATCTCCAGGCCAAACATATTTTCTTGAGCGGTCACAGCTTTTATGTTGGCGGCAATCTCCAATGCGAGTGCCTGTACGGCTTCTATAATCATGGAGAGTTGATCGTATCCGGGCAACTGGAGGCCGGAGTGGTGATTGCTAGAGATTTTCAAATGTGGATCAATCAAATACGGAGTAATGTTCTCATTGCCGATAATTGCATCCATGGTATGACTGTATTCGAGAATGAAGACAACACCTATGAAAGGATGTGGACGGTATACCCGTCCACTTTCCGATCCAAGGATGTTCTTCAAGAAGAACTCGTCGATCCGGATCACGATGGATGTTGGCCGAACGAGCAAATGCTTTTGAAAGCCTTTATCGATGGAAAAACAGTTACGGATGAAGCGAAGCGGAAGCAAAAATATGCTTCGTTTCCCGAAGAGCTGTCTGACAAATTTCAAGAAGTCTTTGGTGATCCCATTTTCCAGAAGGAAACGAGTTATACGATAGCGCAAAAAGAGACAGCAAACGTCTTCTTTTACCATTCTAATGGCGACGAGTGGAAGCAAATAGGGTATACGAATTTTATACATCATTATGGTTTGCGAATTGTCTGGTATGCGCGGCAGAATAGATGGCAGCTCATACAAGATATGTATGCCGAAGACGGGGATCTTGTCTGCATGTTTCCAAGTGAGCTCGAGGATGAATATGCCCCCTCCTTAGCCGTGAAATACTGGATTCCAGAAGCTGTTCAAGTGTTCAAGGCGGAGAGGAGGAGGTTGGAACAAATGAATCAGCCTCAGGATGACCTCCTATCCGTTCTCGTTGAGAAGGAGAACCATCCCGCTATTGACCGTATAGTGAAGGCGCTGGATTTGTACATACCTACTGGAACCATTGTCGCGACAGATCCGGTGGTAAGTATGGAAAGGTCAGGTTTTAAACGCCAAACTCCTATTGGAACCTTTCCTGTTTATCTGTATTTTGATCATCAGTATGACCGGGTGGCCTGCGCGGAGTTGCGTTTCTCGGAAGAAGAAGTTCACACGTGGGAAATGGCTTTACTTCCTGAACAAGAAATGAAGGAACTCCAGGACGGCGAAGCATATGGATACCTGGTGGACTCCGGTTATGGTTGCTTCATGGATGCGGACAGTGCGAAGTCAATGATTCAGCATGAGCAGTTGTTGGAGAAACAGCTCGGTCATGATTTCATTAGTTACTATGATAATTTTCTAAGTGATTTGCTTGAAACCAAAGACGGCAACCTTGATTATGGTGAAATTGTTCCTGATCCCCAAAAGCCACATAATGTTGCCCTATTTTCTTCCGGATGGGGAGACGGCTTTTATGTTTCCTATTTTGGACTTAATAAGGAAGGGGAAGTCGTTCGGCTTGTTACCGACTTTGGGGTGATTTGAGTTCCTTGCCGACCCATAACGCGCATTTGAATTTTCCAATGAGGAAGCAGCTGTGGCAGCTGCTTCCTTTTTTGATGAATCTAACGGTCGGCTGCCATTTCTCTATAGCGGGAGGGGAATTTATCATTAAAAATGAGTTGACTTTGACACAGTGTCAATCTTTTAAGATAAGGGGGAAAGGAGATGAGGTATCAGAATGAAAGAGATTAAACACACAGCGATAGCTAACCTCCAGCCCGTGAGCGTCATCGGATTAGGCATGATGGGCACAGCTATTGCCCAAACGTTCCTGAAGGAAGGACATCCGACGACCGTCTGGAATCGTACGCCAGGCAAAGCCGAGGCACTTGTGATGCAGGGGGCGAAGCTCGCGAACACAGTGAACGAAGCGATTGCAGCAAGTCCGATTGTGGTGATCTGCGTGCTGGATTACGGGGCCGTGGATGATATCCTTGAGGGGGCAGGCGAGATATTGGCCGGTCGGGCGATCGTAAATCTTACAAATGGAACTCCGGCACAAGGCCGGAGAACTGCCGCCTGGGTGACCGAACGGGGGGCCGATTATCTGGATGGCGGGATCATGGCTGTACCCCAGATGATTGGCACCTCTGGCGCGCTTGTGCTGTACAGCGGATCAGAAAAGGTCTTCCAAGCCTACCAACCGATGCTAAAGGGGTTAGGGGCCGTGAATGATCTTGGCGAAGACCCGGGATTGGCGTCGCTTTATGACTTGGTGCTCCTAAGTGCCATGTATGGGATGTTCGGTGGTTTCTTCCAAGCTACGGCCATGATCCGTTCGGAACAGATCCAAGCGGAAGCTTTTACGGAACTTGTGGTTCCTTGGCTCCAGGCCATGTCGGCCTCGTTGCCCTTGATGGCGCAAGCTGTAGATGCAGGCGAACATCGAACGAACGTGTCCAGTCTTTCCATCAACCAGACGGGATTTGTTAATTTCATCGAAGTGTGCCAAGAGCAAGGCATCAGTACGGAGTTAATGACGCCGATTCAAGGATTGATCACTGGGTCCGAGAAACTTTCCCTAGTTAGGAAGCGTAAGCATTTAAAGAAAATTCCTAAAGCGTAGTACTTACTTTGAATTGGAGGTTTATATGGGCTTAGGTATAGCATTTCTGTTATTAGGTGTACTTTTTACCTTTTTTCCGAGGGTTACTCATTATATCTCTTCCTTTAAGCTACATATTAGTAAGGAAGGATTCACCGCTAGAGGAGATAAGATAGGAACAATTCAGTTGATACTGACCCGTACTATTGGGATTGTATTTCTTCTTGTGAGTAGTTTGTTTCTCGTCTATTATTTCATTGAAGCATTAAGTTAACTGGGGAACGTTAGCCCAATGGATAGATCGGAGTGAATCGTATAAAACGACCAATTGGGATTCAGATTGAGGGGACAATTTATGCAAATGAAGGTGATCTAGGGCATAACGAATTCCTACAAGTTTTTATCGCATTTATCGAGAGTAAAGGATGGCATTTCGGCGGTGGAAGTTACCAGATTGATGAAAGTGGGGACCACATTAAAGATATCGATTGAACGATTTGGAGACGATAGCTGAACGAACGCCGCGGCAGCCAACCATTGAGCGGTTGCTGTTTTCTCAACTGGAGCAGATTATCGCAACATATCAAGGGCTTTGAAAAGGCTAGTGAAATGGGGCGTACCTCTTTATCGATATCGCCTAGAGATCAGAAACTCGGCAACAGGGTATACGGCTAAGCCGAAGCACAGAATGAGACTTATCGGAACGTTGTCTTGACCATTCACATACTTCTTGACAACGAGAACGATAACCAGGGCGATTAGAAGGGCGTAGTAGCTGATTCTTGCACTCTTCAATTGAATCATCTTGCCCAATTCGTCATCCGGGCTGAAACCCTGATGCTGAGGTCCCCATGTCAAAGCGGACATGACGACTCCGAGCGGAATCGCTAAGCGTATAAAATCGTCAACGACCCCAAGCGTATCGCGTTGAAGCCACCGGTAGGACATTTGACAGAATAATAGGAAAAAAAGTCCCCCGACGATATAAACTAGAAGCTGACGCCAGTTCATTTTGGCAGTACTCATAGTCTTGTTCCTCCTCATGAGACTTATTAATTGCGAGTGAATAACCCATCAACCGTCATGTTTAACACTTCCGCTAGCTTAAAGGCAAGCTGGAGCGTCGGGTCGTATTTATTATTCTCGATGGCATTGATCGTTTGTCTGGAAACGGAACAAGCCACTGCGAGTTGTTCTTGCGAAATCCCTTTTTCTTTACGAATTCCCTTGATTCGATTCTCCAATTCTCCAACCTCGTATGTCAAAAGTTTTTTACATTTCCATCTTATTCAAAGCACGGGTAACTGTCAAATGTTCTTTACATTTTTTCAGTGGCAGCCGCTCGATCGGCTGCCTTTTCGTTACGCTAAGGGGCAGTTTAGCGCAATAGAGAAACATGATAAAATGAAGGAAATACAATCGTTTTATTAGTGGGTGAACTTTATGTGGTATGAGTATTTAAGCGAAAACAATTTTATTAAACTTTTATACAATGAAGTACCCGCTTTAAAAAATCTGCGAATTTCTCGTGAAGGCGACAGAATTACTGTAAGCTCCGATATGCCCGTTTTTCCTGACAATCCTCCGAAGAAATGGGTTGAAAAAAGCGATTCAATTGCATTTGTCGAGCTTGATTTCTTTGATATCCAAGAAGTTATTTTAAGGTCAAACAATAACACATATAGAGCTAATATAGATATCGAAAAAGATGAAGCAGGAGACTTAATTGTAAGTATATCTGGGACAGTACAAGCAAAAATAAGAGCAGCTGTTGGCATAATACAATCTGTTCGAGGGTATTGACACGTTATTACGCTATCTGGGAACGCTAGTCAAATACCATGTTGAGAATACCGGAAATTATGCGATTAGCTAGATATTCTATTTTAATTAATGAGGAGAAGGTGATTCAAATAGATAAGAAATTAGGTGACATTCATCGTGATCTACTTGCTACCATAGAATTGGTCTATAACGTGTGTGAATTTGTTTGTTCCGAGCCATGCGTAGAAGTCCAAAATGCGGAATACGGGGCCTATTTGTTTTATGCGAATACACGCCTGATTCGATTTCGTGTAGCCAAAGTGACTCCCAGAAAAGTTGGGCAATTCGTAACACTATGGCGGAGAATGGAAGATGGTACAACTCGACCATTCGATGGTTCAGAAGAAGTGGATTACTTTGTAATTAGTACTCGGGATGGTAATAAGTTGGGGCAATTTGTATTTCCTAAAGAAGCGCTAGTACAAAACAATATTGTTTCTAATAATGGGAGCGGCGGGAAGCGTGGAATACGAGTTTATCCATCTTGGGATATGCCAACAAGCCGTCAGGCTCAAAAAACCCAGAACTGGCAGTTAAAGTACTTTTTTGAAATACCGATCAACGAACCAATAAAAGTTGAACGGGCAGTAACGCTTTACAGTCAATGAGTTATATTCACTTAGGGCGGACATTAAGCTCTATCGGAGAACAATAGCTCAATGAACCCACGACGGCAGCTGGTAATATTGGATGGTGAGACTGGCGGAACACGTAAAAGTTATATTGTCGCTCTAGCATTGTAGTAGGAGGTGTACAAATAGGATTGTTGAACTTTATTATTATGGTCTTTTCTTTTATCGTGTCAACTGCTTTATCTATCATGATAATGAGGAATAAAAAACACAAATGGTTAAGTATGTTTTCTGCTTTTATTATTAACACGATAATATTGGGGATGGTCTTCTGGATTCTATACAAATATCGCCATCCCCTTTAAGGCTTGCTGCAGACAAGTTGGATACGAAATTACTAATCTCCGTTTTATCCGTCATTTCTTGAACCTTCTCATCCTGATCATATTTGATCCCTAATTTCAATTGAACTACTAAAGATTGCTGAATCGGTATTTATACAGCAGTTCAAAAGTTAACCGTTACGTTTTATATTCCGGCGTGCATCCTGCAAAAAACCATCCATTATTTATGATGTCTACATGAAGGGTTACGCTACTGCATGCAAGGAAACGCAAAATAGCTCTTGCAACCTATGGTTGTATTTTATGGAGGACCCAATTCAACATACACTCGATTTTGATTCCGATTGCTTTGTGATACGATCTGTTAGGGTTGAGTAATGGAGGTGGACTTTCGGTGCTGGACAACAAAAAAGCAGGCAAAAACATATTGGCATTGCGGAAGGGAGCATCATTAACTCAATCAGCGCTTTCCAACTTACTAGGCGTAAGCCATCAAGCCGTTTCGAAGTGGGAGCAAGGCGAATGCTTGCCTGATATCGAGGTTTTACTTAAACTAGGACAGGTCTTCAATAAGTCTGTAGAAGAGATTCTTCTAAGTGAAAGGGTCACGAGTGATTCTGTGATTATGGAAGATGTGAACCCTCCTAATGGGACTTCCGAACAGCTCGATATTTGGACAAAAGCACTGATAAAAATAAAAAGCCAAATGGATATTCGGAGTTTCGATACATGGTTTGAGAATACAAAGGCGGAGTATGTGGAGGGCACCTTTATAATCTACAGTCCGATCGACTTTGCTACGGAGTGGTTACACTCGAGATACTCGAAACTCGTATTACAAATTCTCGAAGAAACGACAGGTGAATCCTACGTGAAGGTCGAGTTCCGGACAATGGATAATCGTGTGCCTCCTAATAAACAGAAAGCAACGATACGTAAATACGAATACAAGGTCGAGTCCGGGTCAATGGACAAACAGGTTAGGGCGAGATGGTTATACTAACAGCACCTGATGGGAGTAGGCCGAACAGGAAGCAGTTCGCCGCGGCGCCGCTCCCTGTTCCATTGTAATAACGAGCAGGATAACGCGGAAAACCAAATAGGCCCCATCTCAGCGGGAGCCTCCTTACCCTCTTGGAGCCCATAACATGATCGATACACCGACTATACAAATAGCGGCTCCCAACCAGTCGAACATATCGGGCGTTTTTCTATCGACAAGCCACCCCCATAACACCGCCAGTACTATGAAAACACCACCGTAAGCAGCATAGACTCGCCCGAATGACGGGAAACTTTGCAGCGTAGGGATGATACCGTACAAAATAAGAATGATACTGCCGACAATCCCACACCAAAGAGGTTTTGATTCTCGGATCCATAACCAAACCAGATATCCTCCTCCAATTTCAGCGAGACCGGCAAGCACAAATATAAAAATGGCCATCACCATAAAAATTCCCCTAACACGAGCCTTCGTTTTCTATTTTATCTTTGCATTCCGACCAAGTCAGGCATTTGCAGTTTATGCCGCTATCAAGAATCTGGATCATCGAATTTAGCTGTTTCTTTCGCGCTTCGAGTTCGGCGCGTTTTTGCTTGGCCATCTGCTCCCACCGATCCGAAAGTGAATCCCCTGGTTCAAATCCTTCTAGCAAAATTGTGATTTCCTGAATGCTAAAGCCTGTTTGCTGTGCGACTTTAATAAAATGGATGCGATCTAAAAGTCCCTCGTCATATCGACGTTGACCATTTTTGCGCTCTGGGGCAGGAAGAAGACCGACGGATTCATAATAACGCAGCGTCGATGCGTTGACTTCTGCCTTTTCCGCGAGCTTACCAATACTAAGTCCAGCCATAACAACAACTCCTTGACTTAAAGTAAGCTTTAAGTTTTATGATTGGATTATAGCTTTCTTGGAAGGGGATGTAAATGAAAAAAGAGAGTTGGCTAGCTAGTCTTGGACTATTAGGGGCATGCGCTTTGTGCTGCGCGCTGCCGCTTATTGGAGGCCTAACTGTTTTAGGGGTATCCTCCTTCTTTATGAATCCGTTCGTTATAGCGGGTATCGCGCTTCTATTCATCGTAGTAGGCATCGTAATCTATCAAAGACGTAAAACAACCGGATCCTCTTGCATGACAATGACCACAGGATGCGGCTGCAATTCCTGTAAGACGAAAGGAGCGTAATGAGATATGAAAAAAAATACCGGTGGCTTGCTGTCACAGCGTTTTTACGACTGAACAGCGCGTGGAGTATAAAAACATTTGGGGAGCGCTGGAAACAAGAAGGCTCGGCATCACAGAGCTTGAAACCGGGTACCAATATGGCTTCCCAGGAGACGCGGAAACGCTGAGGCTTATCCATGAATGGGTAAGCATGGAGCGCAAATGCTGCCCATTTCTAACGTTCACGGTCATTGCAAGCAACACGGAAGAGCCGGTTTTGCTTCAGCTAACAGGAAATGAAGAGGCAAAAGCATTCTTGAGAACCGATATGGAATCGACTATAAACATCATAATCGGTTAATGACAGGAGAAACCATGAAAACAACCACATACTGGATAAGCACCATATTAGCTGCAGGACTTTTATTGATCGGCGGTATTCTTTTCATCATGCAGGGAGAGCACCAAGTAGAGGAAATGAAGCATCTTGGTTATCCGGTCTACATGTTAACGTTTCTCGGGATTGGAAGAATCCTAGGTTCTGTCGCAATCGTCATACCGCGCTTTCCACGCCTGAAAGAATGGGCTTATGCGGGCTTTGTCATTGACCTATTCGCCGCTTCGGCATCTCATGCCTATGCAGGGGACAGCATCGTTCAGATTGTATCACCATTGATATTTCTTGTACTGATTATCGTATCTTGGGCACTACGTCCACCAAGTCGTAAACTAAAAGCTCAGTAGGGTATCAAGATTCGAATGCCGCTAGCGGCGCCTTAAGATTTTATTGTTCAAGTCATGGGCGCCGCCGCGGCGATTCTTCTGATCACGCAGCTCAGTCCAGCTCGGCGCGAGTGAATAGATCGTGAATAAGCGCCTCATCCTCGCAGGCAGATTTGAACGCCCGTGCGAATTGTTCTACAGCGGCTCCGTTCGTCGAGTAGGCACAGAACATATCTGCTTCCGGGTCCAAACGGATCGTGTCTGCGAGCTCCGGCATCCGCTCATGCAAGAACACCGCCGCCAGTGCTGCCCAATCATAACCGCTGCCTTCGAACCCCTCGTCCGCCCGGCTGTCGAATAGCTTGGCCAAATAGCTGCCGACCGTCAGAATGACAGATTTGCCGCCATCATGCTGTTCCACGAGGATGAAAGGGGCCAAATCGTTCGGTTCTCCTTCATCGGCCAACGCCTCGGGCATGCTGTCATCCTCATCCATCACCAGACCGCGGATGAACGTCTCGAAGTCCGGCGCCAGGAAGGTAATCTCGTAATCGTCCTCCTGATCGACATGGATGACTTCGGGTTCGCCGTCCTTCCCGCAGTGACGGTAATCCAGCATTACGACATCGTGCCCTGCCGAAGGGCAGTCGCAGATGACCACGCCGATATCCGGATAGCCCCACTCTTCAATCATAAACGGACTGCCGAGATCGCCGCAGACAGAATAGCTTTTGTCGCGTCCGATTCCCATAATGCCCGTTATCGCGATGTGATCGTCAGCCCAAGAAGTAGGTTCATCTGTCGGAAAAGAGGTATAGCGGGGAACGCCCCCGTTCTGATGCTTCATCAGAGCGATGTAGGCTGCTGGCAGTTTATAGCCGAGTTCTTCTTCTACGGAAGCTATCAGCTCCTCCGTAGGCGGATCAGAGACATAATGTTCGCTGGCATAGGGACTGTCTTCCCAGAAACGGTCGAGATCCATCCCTTCGAAAGGGATTGCTCCAGGGTCTTTATGCGGTTTGTCGCGTGTGCGCCGGGAGTCAGCCTTCTGTTGTTTTTGCCATTTTCTGCGGCTCCGGTCGAGCAACCAGGCTGCATGCCGATCGCCGGGATCCAGTTCCAGCGCGGTGCTTAGCACGCCTGCCGCTTCCTCATACCGCTTCAAATGATAATAGGCATAGCCTACTCGAAAATACCACAACGGATCATTGTTTCCCTGCTCCGCAATGCCAGCAAACTGTTCCAGTGCTTGTTCATACAAACTTAGATTGTTATAAGCTCGACCTATGCTGCCGATCATGT
This sequence comes from Paenibacillus methanolicus, assembly GCF_008124765.1. Taxonomy (GTDB): domain Bacteria; phylum Bacillota; class Bacilli; order Paenibacillales; family Paenibacillaceae; genus Paenibacillus_Z; species Paenibacillus_Z methanolicus. Next base: position 325,269 of record NZ_VNHS01000007.1, read on the forward strand.
CGTAATCCCTGTCTGCTGGAGGAATCTTCAGCAAAGCGTCTACGATCTGCTGGTGTTCGTTATCCTCATGCCACTGCATGATCTGTGCGCGAAGCTCTTGTTCCATCGTTGCCATCAGCCTCCCAAGCGAAACTATGATTTTCTCTATTTTACCAGAGAGAAGACTTTGAATGGGAATGTTTACCTTCGCCCATGAGGAATGAAAAATGAAAGCGCGATCGTGTTTGACTTCGTCGATGTAATAAGCTTTTAATGGCAGCCGTCCATGTGGAACGGCTGTTTTTTCATGGTTGCGCGCTAAGTCATAATCTTACAAACTTGCAAGGTGGATGTAAGGCAAATCGATCGCTTGGGCCAGCCTGGCAGGATAAGATGGGAACAAACGAAAATAGAGATGTTTAAAAAGGAGAATCGAGATGAGACTGTTTGAACTGTTGCTTGTGTTGTCCAACATCGGCTTGTTAGCATGTACAGTCGTATTCAAAAAAGGACGGCGTAGAATTCCGGTATTCGTTGCAAGCGGGATCGCCATGCTTGTACTGGTCATGCATTGGACGGTGGAAGGATACAGAGTTCAGCTGGCTTTCCCTTATGGCATAACGATCCTGTTTTTAGCCCTATCAGGTTATAGCTATTTTAAGAAAACCGGCCTCCCCAAAATCCCGCGATTCCTGTTGGGTTTAGCTTATACCGCAATAGCCGTCATGCTGGTCGTAACCGCGGGTGTCATGTATGCATTTCCTGTGTTTAAACTACCTGAACCGACAGGCGAATTTAAGGTAGGAACGCAGACTTTTCATTTCGTGGATCCGAATAAGGAAGAGATCTTCGGCGAAACCAAAGACGGGAAGCGAGAATTGATGGTTCAGGTATGGTACCCGGCTCAAGCCGGCACCGGCAAGTACGCTCCCATGATTCCCGATACCCCGATTTTACGTTATATGGCCGCGGACTATGGCCTCCCCGGTTTTACTTTTCAACACCTGAAGTACGTATCCAGTCATTCTTATTCGGGGGCCGAAGTCAATTCGGCACAGACTTCATACCCGCTGATCCTTGCGAATCCCGGCAACGGCTCTTCCAGGTTCCTCCACACGTCGCAAGCCGAAAATCTCGCGAGTCATGGCTATATCGTGGCCGTGATCGACCACACCTACAATACGTTTGCAACCAAGTTTCCGGACGGGCGAATCACGATCAGCACCACCGACGACGTATTCTCGCCCAGCGATGATTACCCGACGAGTAGAGGAAATCGCGACAAGTTGGGAAAAATTCTAACCGACGACGTGGCGTTTGCGCTGGACCAATTCGAGCTTCTCCAATCGGGGCAGATTCCAAGCGATCTAAAAGGGAGGATGGATCTCGGTCATGTCGGGGTGTTCGGTCATTCCATCGGGGGAGCGACGGCCTATGACGCTGCTTACGATCCGCGAATCGCGGTTGGAATCGACCTGGATGGAGGGCTTTATCGACTGCGTGACAGAGAGGGGCTGCGAAAACCATTCTTGTTCATCAACTCGGAAAGCTATTCCGAACAATTAAAAAGGGTGATGGATAACCGGGTCTACACGGATGAAGAGCTTAACCGTAAGGGTTCAACAAGAGAGTGGGAGGATCAAGTAGCGGAAGATAAAAAGTTGGAACTTGAACGGATGCGCGAAGCGGTCGACGAAGGGGGACAAGTCCTTTATATCGAGCATACGGAGCATTTGAATTTTACCGACGTTCAGTACATTTCTCCGATCTTCAACCTGCTTGGCGTTACAGGAACGATAGCGCCCGAAAGAGCGAGCTCCGTTGTTAATGCCTATATGCTGGATTTCTTCGATCTGTATCTGAAAAATCAAGGCGGAAGCTTAATGACAGGACCGGATAGCCGCTTTCCGGAGGCGAAGTTCGTAAACTCGTTACAATAACATCCGCTATTTCAGAATCGTCTAGGAGCAGTTTGCCGACGAGGCAGCTGCTCTTTGCTCGTTGAGGTGGAAAGACAAGGAGAAATGGATTGAATTATATAACATCAAGGTGCATAATTATACAAATACAATGAGGTGAGGAGGAACCGAAATAGATGAATTTAAGCTGTGAATCACTAGACATAAAAGAATATTTAACCCAGACAGACGAGATCGATTATAATCACCCGTTGATTGCGGAATTGATTTCCAAGCTGGTAGCATCATCGCAGAACCAAGAAGATTTAATTAAACGATCCTATGAATTTGTCCGTGATGAAATTCATCATTCCTGGGATATCCAAAGTTCTAGAATTACTTGTTCCGCTTCGGAAACATTGGTTTATAAGGAAGGTATTTGCTATGCAAAAGCTAATCTTTTGTGTGCAATATTACGAGGTGCAGGCATACCGTCTGGCTTCTGTTATCAGCGATTGACGGTAGGGGACACTCCAGATACGGGTTATTGTATTCATGCTTTAAACGCTGTTTATATACAGAAGTTAGATGCATGGATCCGCTTGGACGCACGAGGCAATAAACCTGGAATCCACGCAGAGTTTTCATTGCATGAAGAAAAACTTGCCTTTCCGATCCGCAAAGATTATGACGAGGCGGATTATCTGACCATTTATAGCATTCCGAATGCTAGGACGACCCAAGCTTTAAAACAGAACATCGACTGTATAAAAATGTATTTGCATGGTCTGCCTGATCAGTTGTGATTACTCCATTCCCCGAGAAACTTGAATCAAGACACAGCGGCAGCCGGCCAGTCGATCGGCTGCCTTCTTCATTGGGCTAAGTGCAGGATACCGTGGTGACGAGATAAGCCTATGGGGTTTAGGTTACGGCATGTTTTGGATGTTTGCGGCCATGCAGTAGGTCATCTAGAAGGGCAGGACACTGGGGAAATATGTTAATATTGGATTGTGATGCTTATGCCTATTCTGAAAGGAGATTCATTGAACATGCTAAGTGCTCAACAGGTGCTAACAAGTTATTTTCAAGCATTAGGAAGCAAGCAGATTGATAGCGTGATCGAATTGATTCATGATGAAGCGAAATTTATTATTCTAAAAAAAGAGCCCTCCGATAAAGTCCCTTTATACGGTACATTTTATGGTAAAGAAGGTGTTAGAAAATATTTAAACCTCTTAGAGGAAACAGAACAAATAGAGCGGTTTACTCTACATAAACTCATCGGTAATCAGGAAGCGGCGTGTGCATGGGGGGAATTCCGAATCAAGGTCAACGTAACCGGAAAAGTATTCGATAGTGATTGGGCAATGGTTTGCGAAGTAGATCAAGGGAAGATAAAGTTTTTTCAAATCTTCGAAGATACGGCCGCGCTCGAAAAAGCGTTTAATTCATAAAAACGTTGCTTATCTGAAAGATAGATACGCAATCGTAGATGTGAGGGTGATTCGTTTGAAGCAAGGAATCATTGTGTTGATGAACGGAACTTCAAGTTCAGGGAAGACTAGTATATCTAGGGAACTGATGAATCAGAAAGAGATTCTTTTTCACCATTTATCAGTAGATGATTTTATCAAGGATTTTTTTAACAATAAATTTTCAGATATTGAACCGGCAAGGGAATTAGATGAGCAAGTGATCGCACGAATAATGTTCGATCCTTTATTATCATTGTACTATTCGACAATTAAATTGTTTTCGGAAATGGGTTTGAATGTAATCGTAGATACTGTAATCGAGAATGACAAGTGGTTCAACGAGTGTCATGATCTATTTTTCGATCAGCCTACTTTATTTATAGGGGTACTATGCTCGAAAGAAGAACTCAATAGAAGAGAGCAAGCAAGAGGAGATAGACACATTGGACTTGCAGCTTCACAGTTTAGCAAAGTATATGGCAATGGTGAATATGACCTCGAAGTAAATACGGAAGAGATGAATCCGATAGAATGTGCCGAAAAGATATTGAGTTTTATAAAGTCCAACAAGGAATACGAAGGATTTAAGAAATTAAGTAAAAGAAATGTTAGTGTTTCTTAGAAGCGCTAAAGGGACGTGGGTTGAATAAAGCCACATCGGCAGCCAGCCTTCAGAGGAGGTTTGTCATTGTTAGAAATTGAAAGGGTGAAAGAGAGACTTAGCCAATTAGATGAATCAGAAGCAAGAAGTCTGCTGCTAATCATCTACGCCAGGCTCGATACGGCAATACATGGCATTGGAACTGGCGGAGACCCCGTCATGAAGGAAACGGTGATGGATATATTCGATATTTACAAAAGGTTACCGAGCAAGAAATGACCGAGAGGTAACGAAGCTATCGGCGAACAATAGCTCGATACGACTTAGATGAAGCTGCCGCGGCGATCGGCAGCTTCATTGCGTTAACGGGCAGCATGGACTAGCTCTTGTTATTATGCTCGAGTTAATGGTAATATTTTACGGGAACGTGTGTTTGTTTTTTGTGTTCTCCAACGAATAGGGGGAATAGGCGTGGTTGAACTCATTGAAGAAGAGCCATTTTCGGTTACGCTCGCTATCCATCATTATGGGCACGCGGCTCCCATTTGTTTCGTTAAGGAGCCGATGTGGATATGATCCAATTGACGAACCGCCAGGCACGGCAATTTCTGCTAATGAAGCACGGGTTGTTGGGCGAATATCGTTTTACCGGAAAGCAGGGCATATTGGATTTTGCGCGGCAGGTCGGCTGCATTCAATACGATCCCATCGATGTTTGCGGAAAAAACGCCGAACTGGTGCTGCAGTCGCGAATCAAAGGATTTACCAAGGACATGCTCGCCGAGTTGCTGTATCAAGATAGAATCCTTGTCGATTATCCCGACAAGAATTTGGCCATTATCCCTGTCGAGGACTGGCCGTATTTTGAACGGTATAGGGAGGCCGCGAGGCAGCATGCCAAGCGCTATCCCGAAATGGAAGCGTTGATCGAACAAGTACGAGCTCACATCCAAAATCACGGTGTGCTAAGTTCGGATGATCTTAAATTGGATGGAAATTTCGCGTGGCAATCGGCCATCCACTGGAGCGGCGGCAACAATGCATCCCGGTCGGTGCTGGAGCAGATGTACTCGACAGGCGAGTTGATTATCCATCACAAAAAAGGAACGCGTAAATATTATGATATCGCCGAGAAGTACATACAGCCCAATCTGCTGAATGCGCCGGAGCCCCTGGAGAGCGAGCTGGAGCATCACAAGTGGCGGGTACTGCGTCGAATCGGCGCGGTTGGCCTTTTATGGAATCGCGCATCCGATGCCTGGCTGAACATATGGGGATTGAAAGCGGAGCAGCGCAACGAGGTTTTCCGCCAACTGTTGCACGAGGCTCGCATAGTTGCTGTTGCCGTGGAACAAATGAAGGATATTCTTTATTGCCGCGCGGAGGACTTGCCGCTGATCGAAGCCGTTCTGCAAAACCCCGCGCCGAAATGGCGTTGCGAGCTGATTGCTCCGCTCGATAATTTCCTATGGGACCGAAAACTGATCAATGAATTGTTTGGATTCGATTACACCTGGGAGATTTACACGCCTGCAATCAAACGGAAATTCGGCTATTATGTGTTGCCTCTCCTATACGGAGAAAGCTTCATCGGACGAGCCGAGGTAATCGCGGAGCGTAAAGCCGGGACGCTCGTTGTTAAGAACGTCTGGTACGAGAACGACATAAAGCCGACAAAGCAATTGCGAACAGCGTTGCACAATTGCTTCGAGAATTTTGCATTATTCAACGGATGCGAGACGATTTCGATAGCGTCGATGAACGGATAGTTCCAGCTCGGTTTTGAGCGCGGGTTTCGGATCATTGTGGGGCTGGGCATACTCTCGCTATTGATTTTCTCATTCGGACCCGCTCGATTTATTGGGTTTGTCGGAATAATGCCTTTATGGACGGGGGGGTACACGGTTCTGCTTCATGAATAAATTGTTAGGCCGTATTTCGTGTAAGCTAACTGACAACGCGGTGAGCCGTATCACAGAGAAGCTTGGTCATTGAACGATCTGGAGACGATAGTAGCAAAATACAGATTTGCTGCCAAAGCGAAGGATTCGGTTAAGTTGATCATAAGAATGACGCGCAGCTGTCTTTTTGCTTCTAGCATAAAAGTTGGATTTAAAATTCCGCTAGTCCAAATATGCCTCAGGATAGAGGTGCCGATGTAGCCTTGGACGATTGCGCCGCTGTACCATTTGCCGGTCGGAACGTCTTGGAAAGGCGATTTGCCATTCGTCTTATGTAGCACCATGCACGAGACGAAGCAGCATCATCGCGAATTCTGCGCGCGCCAGCGCTTTTTTGGCGCCAGAATGCTGCTTTGCGCGCTCACCCCTTGAATCAATCCGTGCCAAAGCGCATTCGACATTCCGTCCGTCGCCCAATCGGCTACCTGCGCCCGATCCTGAAAGGAAGCTCGCTCAGGTGCGGATACGGTTAAATAATACAGCCGTTTGGCTGCCGCAGGCACGGTGCCGTTTCGGTATCCGGTCATGGTTACGACATGAACGCCGGGGGCCAGACCGTTCCAGGCGGTTACCCCTTTGGCATCGGTTACTTTCTTCTTGCCGTCGATGGTCACCGTTATGCCGGAAGCGAGTAATCCGCCTATCGCCGGATTCGACTTCCTAACCGTCAGCTTGAATGGCGTATGGGCGGATGGTCGTCCACTAACAGTCTGCCCGTTATATATCCATTCCTTTTCAATTTGATCTATCAGCTCGGTTTTATCGTTGCCGTAGTAGAGCAGCAGCGTGCCGCCCTCCTCGATATAGAGCCGGCCGGCCGCGTTTTCTTCGCACATCCAACTGCCGAATCGGCCATAGACGGCGGACCGCCAGCTACCTTGGCCTCCATATTGCCCGGCTTTAATTCCGGCAATCGAGGTCATGACCTGCTGACCTGAAGAATCTGTCTTCGTCTCATAGGCGATACCTGCATGTTTCAAATAGTGAATCGCGCCGTCGATGATGATCCATAACCGATTCCCCGCCGATGCGTACGAACTCTGACTGCTGGGGAGATAGAGCGATTAACGCCAATGCGTTCGATGTAACACTGCCTTTCTTGCTGCCTTTATCAGGCCAACTGCCAGTAGATAGCTGCTCCGATTGGATGCGAGAGAGCAACCTGTCCGAGTACCACGCCGTTCTGGCGAAAGGCGAAAACCATTGGTAGAGCGTGGACACGACATAGGCGGATACAAGCCCTGTCATCCCTTCTTCGGTCATGGCCGGGTGATTCATCGCCTTCGTATACAGATCGATGCCGGCGATATCGTTAATGCTGCTTCCGCCTGCCGCGGCGTAGGCAATCGTTGTACGCGTCAGATCGGTCAGCTTGTCGAATTCGCCGCGGTTGTGAAGGATCAGGTCTGCTTTCGCTTCCTTAAACCCATCCGGCAAAGCGTGTCCATTCTTCGCAAAACCAACGGCTGCCCAATCCGGGAATGGCTTCTGATTATACAAGAGCCGCTCCGCTTGTTTTAAGGCTAATTCCATATCCGCAGGAAATGATGGCGAAGCGGTGGCGCTCCTCTTCGCTGCCGGAACCACGACTTGAGCGGGCTCCCCGTCAGTCGCCGCTACAAGAGAACCGCTTTGCGGAAGAAACAGGCTAATGGCCAACAAGGCACTTAACCCTATTGCAGCCAGCTTGTCCGATTTGAATCGGGTCATTCGCTACCTCCCCTTTTTGAACACGTGTGCTCTGTCCTACTAACGCGCTTCTGGAAGAATTTGTCGCATAGTACGACGTGGCCCCAACGGGATCAATCGCTTAGTGTGCGAATATACTATTAAAGCCGTAAAGCGGGTAAGTAGAAGGGGCTCGTTACGCGCTCTCGAACAGCTTTAGGGCAATTTGCCTGTGTAACTGTTCCTTTTGTCATTGTAGTCGCTGGCTTAATTAGTATTGATGGCAGCCTTGAACGGAACTTGAACAATGACAAGATATTTATGGAGAATGATTAAACTATCTTGCCCTCTGCATGAAGGTAGACTTGCATAAATATTAAAATATGTCATCACAATTGAAAGAGTGTGGGGTTTCGTGATAAAACGCTATCCCTATCATAAACCCATTTTTCTAAAAATAGTTTTTAGTCTAGCCGATGCCAAGCTATTAGTCCATGCTTAATAAAAACGACTCACGTACACTGAACCATCTTATAGGGAGGTGTCGTTGTTGAGTTGTCCCGATATAAAAAAACGGTGTAAACAGAAAACCATAATTGTGTGTCATCCAAAAGGAAAAAAAAAGAAGCGTCGTGTTCGGGTTATTAAGAAGATCATTTATAAAAAGTGTCCTCCCCCTAAAGGACGGCAATTACTTCGAGGACTTGCGGGAGCAATTGCAGAAGCCGGACCTCAGGGACTTGCTGGAGCACTTGGACCCCAAGGGCTAACTGGGCTTGTGGGAGCAATTGGCGCACTTGGGCCGGAAGGACTTGCGGGAGCGCTTGGGCCCCAAGGAGCTGCAGGGCTTGTAGGAGCGATTGGCGCACTTGGACCCGAAGGACTTGCAGGAGCGCTTGGACCTCAAGGAGCAGCGGGGCTTGTAGGAGCGATTGGCGCACTTGGGCCTCAAGGGATCGCAGGGGCACTTGGGCCTCAAGGACTAGCGGGACTTGTAGGAGCGATTGGCGCACTTGGACCTCAAGGAATCGCAGGAGCGCTTGGACCTCAAGGGGCAGCGGGACTTCTAGGAGCGATTGGGGCACTTGGACCCCAAGGAATTGCAGGAGCGCTTGGACCTCAAGGAATCGCAGGACTTGCAGGAGCAATTGGCGCGACCGGACTGACGGGACCTGCTGGACCAGCTGGAGCAGTGGGACCAGCTGGACCGGCAGGACCTGCAGGGCCAGCAGGCGGAATTTTAGGCTTTGCAGATTTTTTTGCTTTGATGCCTCCTGATAATGCAGCAACTGTTGCGCCCAACACGGACGTAAGTTTTCCGCAAGATGGTCTAATTAGCGGGACGGCAATTACCCGTATAACTGCGAGCTCATTTAATTTGGCTGTAATTGGCGTCTATCAGGTTTTGTTTCAGGTAAATGTAAACGAAGCGGGGCAATTGATATTAACGCTAAATGGCGCTGACCTAGCCTATACGGTGGTCGGGCGTGCAACAGGAACTTCTCAAATAGTAGGAATGGCGCTTGTGCAAACAACGGCCATCAATTCAATACTCACGGTTCGAAATCCTGCTGGTAATTCCACGGCGCTCACCATCACTCCATTAGCTGGAGGAACACGGTCAGATTCCGCACACCTTGTTATTATGCAGATCGCATAGAGGAGGATATTTACAATATCTATCGATTGAAATGGCAAAATTCAATAGAAGTCACCTTCGATCACAAAGAGAGTGGTTTAATGGCAACAGACCTAACTGAACGGGAACCTCATTTGCGGTAGTTTAATCCAACCAGGGAGAAGATCGCCACGGCGCTGCTCCCTTTTTTCAACGCCGCCAGGGATTACGCAATACAGCCCAACGTATACGGCTCGGTCGTCGACGAGGTGCAAGCATTATCATTCCGAACGCGACATTATCGCGCTCCAATTCGGCTGCTGCGACCGCTACTATCCATGCTACGAATGCCATTTGGAAGCAGCGGATCATCCGCCGAAGCCATGGCCGAGGTCGCGCACGAAAGAGGATTGGCGTATAGGGAGTAGCGGTTTTGTTCGAAGTTTGACGCTTTCCCCGATTTCGGACATCATCCGGACCTGGACTTTCCTGCAGGAGGAATTCGACCCCGATGAACTAGAGGCGGAGGAGATCGATCACGAAATAAAGCCCTGCCTTTGGAATTCGAAGTGGATTCCAATCGCAAGCAATGGCGGCGGAGACTATCTCTGTATCGATACCGACCCGTCTGATGCCGGCGTCGTTGGACAAGTGTTTTATTAGCCGATCAGGATGATCGGCTTTTTATGTTGAGCGAACGGCAACTTTGTTCGAAAAAAGTTTATTCTCGTACTGAACCTTTTTCCCCGAGAGAGCGAATTAAGGGTTGTAACACGTCAGGGAGGGGCCCCCCATGAATGATAAAGAGTTAGTTCCGTGGCTTGAAAAAGCAACGCTGGGCGACGAGTCGGCCTTTCAGCTTGTCTATGAGGCGACGCGCCAAGACGTCTATCGGACGGTTGCTTTTCTCGTCTACAACAAACAGGACATCGAGGATATCGTGAATGAAATTTATATGCGCATGTGGCGGTCGTTCCACGCGTACGACCCAAACCGGCCGTTCCGGTATTGGCTGCACGTGATCATTGTACGGCAGGTCCAGGATTGGAAAAGAAAGGCTTGGCGGCGAATTCGCCTTTTTGAACGGAACCGCCAGATGGCTTGGGAACCGTTCGAGCGGACGGACAAAGCTGTCCTGAAGTCCGAAATGCAGCATGACTTGTTGAGCCTTGTCCGCCAGTTATCGTACAAACTTCGCGTGGTCGTCATCCTGCGCTATTTTCACGACTATGCGCTGGAAGAAATCGCAGACATGCTGCAGATCCCCGTTGGCACCGTGAAATCCAGGCATCATGCGGCACTGAAAGAACTCCGGAAACGTTCCGAAATGACGGGAGGAGACGTGTATGTCCATTGAGAAGGAATTGCGCGAAGAGCTGCGTCAGGCAGCAGATTCGATGCACTGCCCACCCGAATTGCATGGACGCGTCCGACAGTCCTATCAGCGCTATGTAAAAGAAAAGAGAGGTCGATCTCCCATGAAAAAACGCATCCTGGCCGGCATTGCCGCTGCAGCAATCCTAATTCCGTCCGCCGCTTTTGGCGCATCCTATCTGGCCGATGACATATTCGGATCTTCTGCGACCATTAAACAGCACGGTGGTACAGACGAAGATTACCGAGAAATAGAAGAGTTTCTTCAAGCGGCAAAAGGCAAGCTAACGGAAGACGAATTTAAGGAATATACGGAGCTGAGCAAACAGTTGATGAAATTAAAGCTGAAGATCACCGATGTGAACGGGGTCGTGCATGAGGATAAGTTGACCGAAGAAGAGCGGCAGCAGTTCGAGCAGCTCGCCTCGAGATTAGCCCCGTACTTCGAGAAGATTAACGGAACCGTCAAACCGTAAGCCAATGAAGCAGGGACCCATCCGATCTGGAGCGGGTCCCTTTTTCTCGAAATACAAGAATTGATATGTTTCACCGCATATCAGTCATCTCGTATTTCACTATCGCTGAATGCTGCATTCACAATCCTCGGATTGTGAACGCAAACTAATCCGCTTTTCCGGAACGAAACGCGCGTCGCCGCTAAAAGACGGCGCCAGCGGTTTCGCCTTGAGCTGAGGTAGTACCCAGCGTAAGGTTAAGATTTAGGCGGCACAAATTCGTGTTCATATATCGCTTGAATGCGATCCAGAACGTTCAGCGCTTGGTCTTTGAATTTTAAGTCCGTAACCTGACCCTTCAGCAAGAACACGCCGGTCTTCGCGCGGTGTTCCCCGAGAGCACCTTCATACAGCTTGTTGGCGCCGTGAGTCGGCGGCGAGAAAAAGAGCTTCATTAGGACTGCCACCAGGAGGGGGAGTCCGGATTGTTTCCCTCTGCGCAGAGTATTGTTGCCACCGGGGTCGACGCTTCGGATCATGATGCCTTCCTTGGCAAGCTGCGACGCGATGGCCTGCGTCCAAAGCGAGAGAGCCAGCTTCGAGGTGGCGTAAGGACCAATCAACTTGCGGAAGGACTTGGGACGTTCCAAAATGTCGATCGTAAACTCTTTCGTAAATTTAAACGCGGATGACGAGGTATTGACCACCGTTTTTAAGTGCCCCATTTTTAGAAGTGCCGTCAACTCGGTCAGAATAATATACGGAACGACCGTTAACAGCTCATAATGCATCTCGCGTCCTTGTTTCGAGTAGCTCAGCTTGGGGAAGGAACCTCCGGCGTTATTGAACAATATATCAATCCGCTGCTCCTTGCTTTTGATCGCTTCCAAAGTCCGTCTCAAGCTGGCATAATCGGAGAGATCATCGGTTTTATAAATTCGCAGCGATCCACGCTTGACCGCATCATGGATGCTCCTATCGTCCGCCGGAAAGTCCGAGCGGTTCAAAGCAATGACCTGCCAGTCCTCCGCCAGCAATTTCCGGGTTAATTCCAATCCGATCCCGGCGCTTGCGCCTGTAATGAATGCGATATGTTCACGCGGATACTTGTTCATTGTGCCTCTCCTCCTGATAACCCAATAATGGCCTTGGTAGAGCACATGCTACAACTTGAAGTCGACTCCAAGTCAAGGCGCAAGATCAGCGTTTCCCTCAAAAAGAGAAGAGACTTGACTTGAAGTCAGCTCCAAGATATATAATGCTAAAAACAATCTGCGGAGGGAACAAGATGAAGGAAGCGCAATCCTTTACGATCAAACAAACCGCCGATCAAACCGGCATTACGGAGGATACCATCCGTTATTACGAGAAGATCGCGCTGCTGCCTCGTGCAGAGCGGAAGGACAACGGGCACCGCGTCTACCGGCGGGAGGACGTCGATACGATCAAGCTGATTGCATGCCTCAAAAAAACAGGGATGCCGCTAGAGGAAATGCGGCCTTTTTTGGCGGTCTCCGCCGATGCCGATCCCGCTGAATATCCCGAGCTGGTGGAACGCTTAAGGAGCCATCGGAGTACGATCGTCAGCCAAATCGCCTCGCTGCAGCAGGTTGTCGATTTTATCGACATGAAGTTAGAGGATGGGAGATATCGACAGGACTGCTCGGATGAAGGTCTAGACGGCTTGTCGGAGAATGGGAGGGGCGAACCGAAGCCAAAGCTTGCCTCACCGGTCGAGATGAGCTATTTTACCGGAACGTCCAAAGCGGGCAAGTAGCCACATACGCAAATCAATCTGTATATTGGCAAATGGGCCCAACTGATGTGGCTGGAGCGGTGATTTACTTGGTCTCTCCTGCTTCTGATCTGGTAACGGGCACATTGCTGCTAGTAGATGGCGGTTGGACAGCGCAATAACAATCGTAGGATGTATATATGATCATAAGCACTCCTCTGAATGACGGAACACTTCCAATACATGGTTGCGATGGTATTCGACCATAGTGGTCATCTCTGTTTAAACCTCAAGTGTGATCCAAGCAAAGCCGACTTCCTACGCGGCATCTTTACAGATGTTAAACCAGGTTACCATATGAACAAGATGCATTGGAATACTATTTATTTAGATGGAGATATGCAAGAGCAAGATGTTTATGAAATGGTGCAACATAGCTTCCGGCTAACAAAACCCAAGTTAAAAACAGGGCAGATACTATGATCACTATTGGACTAGCGGTTGACGATAGTTAAACGATGCAGGGAGCAGTTTTTCCACCGCAGCTGCTCCTCCAATGATCGGAACGTATCTATTGATTCTAACAAGAGGCACCTGGAGGGAAGTTATCATGAGCTTATAGTCATTTTATGCGGTGGGCGGCCCTTGTGATATGCATCCATACGGTCATTTATATAAGTTTGTGATATGATTTGTGGTATGAAACCTAATGACCATGTTAACGATATCAACTTGACCGATTTCGCTATGGCATTCGAGGAACTGACGAGGATTATTATTCGGCTGCCATCCATTGAGAAGCTAAGTTTCACTACGCTTTCTGTTCTTCACACCTTATCGCGCAAGAGCCCTATGCGGTTAACGGAGCTGACGGCTACAGAACAAATCACGCAATCGGCAATCACGCAGCTGGTTACCCGGCTGGAACGGGACGGGCTGGTTGAGCGCCGACCAGATCCGAGCGACGGTCGGGTAGTGCTTGTGCATATCACCGAGGAGGGCGCAAAAATAATTGATTCGCGACGCTCGGAACGCATAGCTCACCTTTCGAAGTTGTTCGAACGACTTACGCCGGAGGAGAAGACGGCTATTGCTGAGGCAATCCCTGCCCTGAGGCATCTTGCCGAAATTGGGAATTATTCCATGTAATCAAGGGAATGGGCATGCCCCCAAAGACACTTTTTTCGAACAAGGCAAGCATTCGCTTGCCTTGTTCTACATTCGGGGCGATGAACCATACGACTAAGCATGTTAATTTATATTAGACATTTATATAAATTAATTATATAATCTCCTCAACTTGTTTTCTTAAGGAGGAATTTTCTTTATGGCTAACGCCCCTTTCCCGCTTAAGCCCCGGCCAATTTTCGTGCCGGATGAAGTGCTGGCTGATCTGCGCAATCGGCTCCAATCGACCAGATGGCCCCTTGATGCCGGCAATGAGGATTGGTTTTACGGCGTGAATCGAAATTATCTGGAAGGCTTGGTCGAGGTGTGGATACACCGTTTCGATTGGCGAAAAGCCGAAAGAGCAATAAACGCCTACGAACATTATCACGTGGACGTCAACGGTGTACCTGTGCACTTCATGCGTAAACCTGGCAAGGGTCCAAACCCAATCCCCTTAATCCTTTCCCATGGCTGGCCGTGGACGTTCTGGCATTGGTCTAAAGTCATCGAGCCGCTGGCCGACCCCGCTGCCTTCGGAGGCGAACCAACCGAGGCCTTTGACGTTATCGTACCGTCACTCCCGGGATTCGGCTTCTCCTCGCCACTTCCTAACCACCCTGATATGAACTTTTGGAAAATCGCCGATCTGTGGCACACGCTCATGACGGATATTCTCGGCTATTCCAAATATGCCGCGGCAGGCTGTGATGTCGGGGCGCTCGTAACCGGTCAGCTCGGACATAAGTATCCGGATGAACTCTATGCCATCCATATCGGTTCCGCGCAAAAACTAAGTTTGTTCAACGGGGAACGTGCCTGGGATCTCACCGGCGGCCGCCCCCTTCCGGACAATCTGCCCGAAAGTATCCGAACCCAAATTTTTGAACTGGACCGCCGGTTTGCCTCCCATCTTGCCGTCCATACCCTCGATCCCGGCACGCTGGCCTACGGTTTGAGCGACTCGCCTGTCGGCATGCTAGCGTGGATATTGGAACGTTGGGCCAGATGGAGCAATAACAACGGAAAGCTCGAGGATGTTTTTTCAAAGGACGATCTGCTGACGCACGCGACGATCTACTGGGTGACCAACACCATTGAAACCTCCATGCGCGTATATGCCAACAATAACCGTTATCCGTGGACACCCGTCCATGACCGCTGGCCGGTTATCGAAGCGCCAACCGGGATCACGTTCGTCGGTTATGAGAATCCGCCGGGCATTACGACCGACGCACGCGTACGGCATTTTCTGGACAGCGATCGGGCACCTTGGTACAACCATGTCAACATCACGGTTCATGAACAGGGCGGACATTTCATTCCTTGGGAGATTCCGCAGGAATGGGTGGAAGACATGCGCCGCACTTTTCGTGGAACCCGATAATCGAAGGCTTCCCTTAACCGGTTTGCAGGAACGGCCTCCCTGTACAATAATGAAAGGGAGATTTTTAGTAGAGGATGGAAAACTATGGACTTCACGCCGCTGTCCCGTTTTATCGACCGCATTACTGCCTGGCGCATTCCGTGGGCGGAATTGCTCGTCATGCATCGCAATGAGACGGTGTTTCGCTACCGGGCCGGCTTCGCCGATCTGGAAGCGAAGACCCCAATCGAAGAGGACCCGATGATCTATCTCTATTCGCTTACGAAAATATTGACGTGCACGGCCGCGCTTCAACTGGTTGAAAAGGGAACGATTCTGCTCGGCGATCCGCTCTCCGCCTATCTGCCGGAGTTCGCCGAAATGGAGGTGCGTAAGAAGCAGATGGACGATAGTTTCGCAACGGAATTGGCGGAACGCCCGATCACGGTTCGCGACCTGTTCACGATGACGGCTGGTTTCTCCTACGACCTTGCGGCGCCTTCCATACGGGAGGCCGTGGAACGCACGAATGGCCGGCTGCCGACCCGCGAATTTGCGATGGCGCTCGCCAAGGAGCCGCTGCTGTTCGAGCCTGGTACCCGGTGGAACTACAGTCTTTGTCATGACGTCCTCGCGGCACTTGCGGAGGAGGTCGACGGAAGGAGATTCAGCGCGTACGTGCGCGCAGAGATTACCGGGCCGCTTGGCATGCGCGATACCGGCTTCGATTTATCAGAAGCACAGCGCAGCCGTCTCGTTCCGCAATACCAATACGATGATGCGCTCGGCAAAACCGTTCCTATGGACGGGGATTGGTATCGCATCGGCACGGAATTCGAGAGCGGCGGGGCTGGCCTGCTGTCAACCGTAAGCGATTATTCGCGGTTCCCGAACACGCTGACCAATCGCGGCACTAGTCCGGAAGGCGTGCGCATCTTGTCGGCTGCCAGCGTCGATCTCATGCGATGCGACCATCTGACCGAGCTTACGCGTAGCGACTACAACTGGGCGCATCACGCCGGGTACGGCTTTGGGCTTGGCGTCAGAACCCATATCTCCCAAGCAGGCAGCGGCTCCCTGTCCCCGCTCGGCGAATTCGGCTGGAGCGGTGCGGCCGGCAGCTTCGCGATCATGGATCTCGAGTCGCAGTTGACCGTCATGTACGCGCAGCATCTGGTGAACAATCAGGAGCCTTACGTACATCCTCGGCTAAAAAATATCGTTTACGCCTGTCTGAAATAATACAGCCGACAGAAACCCGCGGATCCGGACCATGCCATCGTTCGGGTTTGGGATCTAATCCATTGTTGAAAGGGTCAATATGGAACAATTAAAGCAGATCATTAAAGAAGGTAAGATTGAATCTGTACGTCGTTTATTAGAGGATGGATTTGATCCTAACGTAAAGATCGGCATCAATGATTACGCCCTGGATTATGCTTTTGATTATGGACAATATGAGATTGCAAAACTTCTCATAGAACATGGCGCGGACATTAATGATAAGGCTAATCCTGCAATGGTAAGCGCAGCTCGCGGTAAGCGCGCGCTATTCGAGTACCTGCTTCAAAAAGGCGCTAATATCAACGCGATTAACCATGTCGGCCACTCCGCGCTAAGCCGCGCGATCGCATTCAAGAACCTATCCGGCGCAACCGCTCTTGTGGAAATGGGCATTGACGTCAGCGAGGTTGGAGGAAAAGCGCTAAGAGATGCAGCATGGGGCGGGCACTTTGGCATCGTCAAACTTTTAGTAGAACATGGCGCGGATGTTAATTTTAACGGTGCGGATCAAGTGTTTCCATATTGCACGACACCCGTGCAAATGGCCGCATCCATAAATCATTTTGAAATCGTAAAATACTTAATCGCGCACGGTGCTGATGTCACGATAAGAGATAAGTACGGCAACCGCGCATTTCTTGAGGCAAAGCAGAACAAGAATAAAGAGATGATGGAATATATTAAGCAGTTTGAACCGCCTATCTGGCATGAAGCAGATCAACGTGCACAAGCGCTCAAAAAGATGGGCATGCCGACGGACATCATAAAATGGCTAGGTACTGAAAATCGAAGAATTGATCTACCCGAGACAAGCGTTGCAGCATACGTCGAGTTTGAAACGATCTTTGACGTGAAGCCGATCGAGTGGCAGGGCAGGATATTTCTAGACGTCACGAAGGAAGTTGAAGGCTATGGCGGCACCGGGTTCATCATTTGGATACCGGATCAAAAATGTCTGGGCAGCTTCGATGTCGAACATCAAGAGCTTTTCGTCTTTGAAGGCATAAAGTGGAGCAAACTGATGAAAAAGTTGCCGGTCGTTGTAAGTCATGTGTTGGATGGCCAGCCGATCGATGAGTTGTATAAATAGTGTTTACAATGACAGCAGCCGGCCAAACGATCGGCTGCTTTTGGTCATAGAAGCAACAGGTAGATAAGTTCCAATATGTGGTATGATTGAACGGTCATAGCGAGCCATAGTTGAAGTCACTGCGAACGGAATTGGCATGATAACGAGAGGTGGGAAAGAGGCGTATGAAACTAAGCCGGCAGGACATTTTAATGCACAGTTTGGAGTTCGCGTTTCAGCAGGAAGGCTGGAATCCACCGCTAATGAAAGCTTTGGAAGGACTTGAAGAAGGTCAGGCGGATTGGCGCCCCGAGATCGGAGCATCGAACACCATTCGCGAGATCGCAACCCATCTACTCTTTTATAAAGAGAAATTGCTGCAAAGTTTACGAGGGTTGGAATCGCCCGAACCAACTTCGAACGATGCTACCTTTGCCGAAGGCGGCGAACCGATCTGGGAACAGGCGGTCGCGAGATTGATTCAGGTTCATCAAGATATTCAAGGTTGTCTGAAGGAACTTCAAGATGAAGAATTGGATCGTCCCATGCCGCATTTTCCGATTGGCGGCCAAGTGCTAACGCTCGCCATGCACGATTCCTACCATACCGGGCAGATCGTTCTCCTCCGCAAACTTCAAGGGTCTTGGCCTTCGAACAGGGAGTTCGGTTAGGTTTATTTGGGAGCATGTTGGATTAAAGCGGCTGGAGGCATTTGATGAAAATTAGTCGAACCACGGATTTCGACCTGCTCGCAAACCTAAATAAGCCTATTCACGATTTACATGTTTCCTTGTATCCGGATTATTTTGAGGCATATAGCTTTGCGGCAATGAGGGATGCCTTTGAACGTTACGTGCAGAACGAGCAATTCATTTTCCTTCTACTAGAGGATAAGGACGAACCTATAGGCTATGCTTGGATAGAAATAAAGACTTATTCTCAAGGGGCTTTCATTAAGCAGCGCAAATCGGTATTTGTCCACCAGCTGAGCATCGCAGAGAAGCGAAAGCGCAGCGGATGCGGATCGCACCTGATGAACTACATTTATGATTTGGCAAAGGCTGAAGAAATCGACACGATTGAGCTGGACTACTGGGCGAATAATGAAAGCGCAAAGCGTTTTTATGACAAGCAAGGTTTTACAGGCTTCAGAGCATATGTGTATAAGAAAATATAGTGGACAAAGGGTCAACCAAGCGGTTGACCCTTTGTCATTCACACGCCGAACGCAATCCGTTATGATAATCCTGTTATAGGTTTACCGCATATTAAGTCGGAGGTGCCCCCAATTATGTTCACATGGAAATAAAAAATATACTTGCTCAAGCTGCTGAAGAAGGAACACCGCTGGGCGTTCCTGCGCTTTCGCCGCAGGCCGTCGGAGCATGCCGCGATTATCGAGAAGCTGGAGCAGACGATTCGCAACGAGCAAGTCAATCGCGAGCACTTGAAGGAGCGGTAACGGTCTCCGGCCCGTAACACCGCGCCTCGTAAATCGCCGCCGAAGGGTCGCCGTTCGTCTCGAGCGAAGCATATCGGTCGTGACGGGAGCGGCGAGAGGATGGCGGACATGGCGCGAGCAAGGACCTATTCGGGTTCGCGTAGAGGCAGGCGTTCGCGGAAGGCGGACGGAAGACGTCTTGGGGCGAGTGGCTGGCTGCTTTCGAGCAAGCCAAATCGGAAGATTGCGCCCGGCTCCTCGCCCGCAATTGGGCTATGGAATGACATCACAACCCTACTGCATCCGCTTAAACTTCGCCGGAGTCTTGTTCTCGAACCGTTTGAATATCTTAATAAAATAGCTGTCGTTCACGAACCCGACCAGCTCGGCTGTCTGGCTGACGGATTTGCCCTCCGCCAACAGCGCCTTTGCCGCTCACGCGCGCATACGGCTCCATGAGACGCAGCAGCTGCTCGGCTTGCTCCTTCACCTGCGGCATCAGCAGTCTCCGCTGCTCCATATCGGGCTTATGGCTGCCATGTATTGTATATTGCGTAACCTGCGCGGCAGGCATCCTTCACATGGCATCTTATCGAGAAGATGTAAACAAGGAGATGGCTCTCAAATATTCCAAGAAATCGTCCAGATAGGTGCAGATATACAGCAGACATCCCGCGATAACAACGAGAAGCAGGGTGGTCATCCACTTAAACCAATCCTTTGTCATCGTCCAATCCAACCTTCCCGGCCCCGAATTTTACAGTCGAATTCCGACTGTATCGATTGACTCCTCTTATTACCCACTTAAGAAGTATCATTCACCGAGTCCTCGGTTGATCCGGATTGGATTCAGCGTTAATTTCAAATCGCCCATTTCTTACCCCAGCGTTCGCCAATTCCGCCATTCACCCGGTTCATTCACCTCGTAAATATCGTGTTCCCGATTCACGAATCGGTGGATATACAGCTCCCGGCGAATCGTAGCGTAGTCCTCGTTAAACGGCTTTAGGAAGGCGTTGATTTCAAGTTCCGTGTACGTTCTGGCGGTATCCATCTTGCTTGCGAGATACTCGAGAACGATGATCCTTTTCTTCAATTGCGACGGAAGATGCTTGATGGCGCCTTCCTTGGTGAGGAAATTTCGAAGCACCGCCTGCTGAAGTTTATCGTTCTTGGACGGCGCGGGCGTGATTGGTTCGGACATGCTAATTCGCTCCTTTGAAATTAGACAATAATCTAATTAGATATTAGTTAAATTAGATGGTGGTGTCAAGCGTATGAATGACCCCCGATTTCGCCAAGGGGCGTGCAGAATTTACAATGAACGATCAGGAGAGGGTGGGGACGATGGCGCAAAGCTCAGCGGAACGGTTCATTCGAGGCCGTCAGCGTGACAACAATGCGATGCAATGGCGCAGAGGGACGCTGTTGATTTGGGATCCGGATGAGGTCGAGACGCATTTCGAGCAGCTGAAGAACGGTTTGTCATTTTCGTCGCGTGTTCGATTTGCCGGCGAAGTCGGATCGGGCCAACGGCATCGCCCTGCTGGCGCTGTATTATGGATAAGGAACCGGACAGTCGGTGCATCGGATTCCGGGCTTGATCGCGGAAGCGGCGATCGATGCGGGGACCGCGGAGCCGGTTGTTCTCGCAACCGACGCCTCGTGGACGTGCCGTCCGGCGCTGGCGTACGCCGCAGTTACTGGATGGAAGATGGCAATGCTGTTAGGTTAAGGGGAAATGTCGGATGAAGCCAACTAGGGCCTCTAGTTAACAGGCTTAAGTCTTAGGACGGACTTCAAAACCTACTGAAGCTTTGTCCGTGAGGACAGAAGCGAGCCCCGCTCAAGCCCAATCGCCGACCGCGAACAAGTGCGCCCGCACGAAAAAGGGAGTCCAGAGGGCGAAGCCCTATGGTTCCCCTCAGCGGAGGGGAGGGGATGAGCGTCTCGCTGTTCGTACGACTCAAATGAAGGATCGCCTCAGCTCCAGATAATATCATTCCGCCGATGTATGGCTATTTCCTAGTAAATATGATCTACTGGAATACGGAATACAAATAGATAAACTTTACCAGTTTAAGCGAGGGGCGTTAGTTCATAATGAAAAAAGTGATTCGATTTCCGCTAGTATGGATGTTAGTTGGGGCTTTCATCATGCTGCTGTCCAGTTCCGTGTTCAGAAGGCTGACCGATGGTCCAGAGGGCTTCATGTCCATTGTGCTGGCACTCGTCGGAGGCGGGGTGTCGATCGGGATCTACTGGCTGTTGATGAAGTTCATGGCGGGGCGCAAGGTGCCCGAACTCCATGTCAAGCGTGCAGGGACCGAGACGATCTTCGGCGCGACAATAGGTCTGGTCTTAATCGCCGTATCCGTCGGGATCATCGTCTTGTTCGGCGGCTACTCCTTCCAATGGTCAGCTGACCGCTTCGCGATGTCGGTCATCGCTTCGGCGATCGGCGCGGCCATTCTGGAAGAATTGGTATTCCGGGGCATTATGCTGCAAGCGATCGAGAAAATGGGTGGCAGTTGGATTGCGCTGGCCGTGACCTCGATTTTCTTTGGCGGCGCTCACCTTGTGAACGAGGGTGCGACGATTTGGAGCGCCATCGCGATCTTCATCGAAGCGGGCATCTTGCTAGGCGCGGGCTTCCTGTGGCGGCGTAACATATGGTTTGTCGTTGGACTGCATTTTGCATGGAATGCCTTGGAAGGGTTGCTAGGCATCCCGGTGTCGGGGGTTGCCTCCAAAGGTCTTTTTGAAGTTACCTTGTCGGGTTCGACGCTTCTCACCGGAGGGAGTTTCGGGCTGGAAGCTTCGGTCGTGCCTATTATCGTTAGTTTGATGATTGCGATCCCGATGATGATCGCCGCTAGCCGTAGGGGGAATCTTCAGAATAAAAGGAATAAAGGCACCAAACAAATTCAGAAAAACCGCGATATTGCGGGGTAAATCGAACTTTAGCTGAATAGAGAGACCGCAGCAGCTGGCCCTTAGGGCGGCTGCTGTTTTTATGCTATCCGGACGGAATTAACGCAAACCATTCCTCAACGATACAATTGCATATTACCCTATTCGATTTGTCCATTCATTTTGATAGGAACGGCATATAGTAGATAAATGGCGTAAGTGAGGTGAGGAACCTTAAGCCTAGCGGAGATGAAAAAGAATGTAAGATTGGAGGGCTGAGAAGCGCTCGGTTCGTTTGGCTATTATCCTGTTTGATTTCATAGCAAAGTGAGGTGCCGTAGTATGCCTGTTTCAGAGCAGCGACGGGCGGCTGCATTGGAGTGTTATGGGAAACTTCCTCTTGCCTTCGTGCCGAATGCCGGACAACGGAATGATTCGATACGATACAATGTTCAAGGCAATTGCTTCCGGTATGCTTTTAGTCCGGAACACATTACAATGACCTTCTTTAAGAGCGATCCGACCCCATCGTATCATCGACCACGAATGACGCCATTAAGTAAGGACGAAGAGCGACGTAGAATACAGGGCATTAACTTAGTTTGGCGGTTTAAGAATGCCCGTACGGGCTTGTCCCCGGAAGGAACAGTACCGGAGATGGGGACATTCAATTATTTCCGCGGCAGTAATCCCACGCAACACCACGTACAGCTTCCCGTGTATCGAGAGGTCACGTACCGGCAGGTTTGGCCTGGTATTGATGTGGTGTTCCAGGGTGACCAACGAAATCTGAAATACGATGTCGTTCTGCATCCAGGAGGACATGTAGACGATATCCGGTTCGTTTGCGAAGGTGCGGATCATATCCATCTGGATGATGCCGGGAATTTGTTGATCGAAACTTCTCTCGGGACCTTCACAGATCTCAAACCTTTCGCTTATCAAGATACGGGCTGCCAGCGACAGCCGATAGACTGCCGTTTTGTGCTCCGGTCGGAAGCGGATGGAAGCAAGAACATCGGATTTGAGCTGATGGAACAATCGGATCCCGGTTATCCGCTGGTTATCGATCCGATTCTCAGCTACTCCACCTATCTGGGAGGAAGCGAGAATGATGTTGGCTTCGGCATCGCGGTGGATGCATCCGGCAGCGCCTATGTCGCAGGATTTACCGCTTCCACGGACTTCCCTACCACCCCCGGCGCGTTTGATACCACCTTTAATGCCAGTTTCGAGGCGTTTGTGACCAAATTGAATCCGGCCGGGACGGCGCTCGTCTACTCCACCTATCTCGGGGGAAGCGGGAGTGAGCAGGGCTTGGGCATCGCGGTGGATCTATCCGGTAACGCCTATGTCGCAGGATTTACCTCCTCCGCAGACTTTCCTACCACCCCCGGCGCTTTCGACACCACGTTGGGCGGGTTGCAGAATGCCTTTGTAACCAAACTGGATCCGGCCGGGTCAGCTCTCGTCTATTCCACCTACCTCGGGGGAAGTGTAACTGATCAAGGTTCAGGTATCGTGCTGGATGCATCCGGAAACGCCTATGTGACAGGATCGACCCAATCCGCCGACTTTCCCGTCACCCCCGGCGCGTTCGATACCACGTTGAGCGGTTTTCAGAATGCCTTTGTGACCAAACTAAATCCGACCGGAACGGCACTCGTCTATTCCACCTATCTCGGAGGGAGTGGGAGCGATCAAGGTAACGGCATCGCGTTAGACGCACTCGGTAACGCCTATGTGACAGGATTCACCCAATCCTCCGATTTCCCCACCACCCCCGGTGCGTTCGATACGAGCTCGAGTGGCCTTCAAGATGCATTCGTTACGAAGCTGAATCCGGCCGGGACGGCGCTTGTCTATTCCACCTATCTTGGGGGAAGCGTCATTGAAACTGGTTACGGCATTGCGGTGGATACCTCCGATCATGCCTATGTGACCGGAGACACCGCTTCCGCCGATTTCCCAACGACTCCCGGCGCGTTCGATACCACCTTTAATAGTAGTTTCGATGCGTTCGTGACGAAGCTGAATCCGGCCGGGACGGCACTCGTGTACTCCACCTATCTCGGGGGAAGCGGATTTGATCGAGGTACCGACATTGCGTTAGATGCATCCGGTACGGCCTATGTGACTGGATTCACGCAATCCGCCGACTTTCCCACCACTCCTGACGCCTTCGAGAATAGCTTGATCGGTCCGCAGAATGTGTTTGTGACGAAACTGAATTCGACCGGGACAGCGCTCGTCTATTCCACTTATCTTGGAGGAAGCGGATCGGAGCAAGGTCTTGGCATCGCATTGGATGCATTCGGGAACGCCTATGTGGCCGGAGTCACCGCTTCCGATGATTTCCCTACCACATCCGGCGCTTTCGATAGTACCTTTGGCGGCGTTCAAGATGCGTTCGTTGTCAAATTCGACTTTGTACAATCCTTTTCTACAGGAGTCATTCCCAATCTAACAGAAACCGGCCCTATTGCATCTACCATTCAGGTTTTGATCAGCAATGACAACTTGTTCAATGTGTCCACGATCGAGATTGAAGCTTTCTATCTTAGCGGCTCAAACCGAGTTCCCTACGTGCACGAACTGTTTAGCATAGCTCCAGGTACCGTGATGAGCAGAAGTTACTTTGCAGCGGACTTCCCAGCCTATGAGATTCAGTACTTCATTACTGGCGATACGGCAGCAGACGTATTGGTGTCGGTCTTCCCCTTAGACAATCAAGAAAATGCCGTGGCCGCCGTAAGCATCATTCGAGCTGAAGCAGCGCCTCTTGTTCGTATCACGCCCGTGCCTTAGCTGTAGAGAGAAGGAACGCCGGTTTATACGACACAACGCCGGTATCTTAAAAGGAGCTGACATGTATGCCCGCGATTAGCAGCGGACCTATTCTCAATAGCGGAACGTATCTTTCCACGATGTTGAACATCTTGATCAGCAACGAGGATTTGACCGCGACGGCGATAATCGAGCTGGAGGTATTCCTGATCCCCATCAGCTCAATCGGGAGTCCGAAAATTCCAACCGCGCATCAGCTGTTCTCGCTTGCTCCCCTTACGGTCGCGACAAGGGAAGTAAGCATTGCTGGTTTTCCTGCCTATGAAGTGCAATTTAACGTGACAGGCACGAATGTCGTCATCGACGTGTTTGGCCATGACGACGCGGGTAACCTTAACGCATCACAACGTGTTCTTCAGTCGGAAGAGTCGCCGATTTCGGCCATAACGCCAGTACCGTAACGATCTGTATGAGACGATGCCGCTGCCAATTGGCTGGCGGCGATAGAGAATGCGAAAAACCTTCCCTGTCCCGATAATTATGGAACAGAGAAGGTTTTTATTAATTACGACTTCGATTTAACTACTCCATCATATCCTTCATCAAAATCGCCGCAACCTTCGCAGCCTCCGCTCTAGTCGCTCCGCCTTGCGGATCAAACGCCCCATTGCCTTTACCGGCAACAAGCCCCGCCTGGCTCAACGCGCTTACAGCCTCAACCGCCCAAGCGCTAATCCGCGCTTGATCCGCAAAACTCGCCGCGCCGCTCGTTGTCGGCAAGGCCACGCCCGTCGCATCCGCGAACCGCTTCAGCATGACGGCCATTTCCTCGCGGCTGATCCGCGCGTTCGGCTGGAACTGCTGCTTCTCGTTGCCTTTGACGATGTTCTGCTCCGCCGCCCATGCAACGTATGGCAGATGCCAGTCGCCAGATTTAACGTCCGAGAACGTGGAGGACGTGTAGCCGCTCACATCGGCATTCGCAATGCCCGCCAGCATCTTGGCAAATTCCGCGCGCGTGATTTCTGCATTCGGCGCGAACGAGCCATTACCGGAGCCGGATGCGATGCCGCGTGCGCTCAGGTAGGTGATGTAGCTGCTCGCCCAGTGGTTCGTCGTATCGCTGAAGCTCATGTTGTTGTAGCTGACCGCATACGTGCTCAGATGATCGGTCGTGAAGATGACTTGTCCGGCCGACTCGTTGTAGCTCGAATTCGTAAGAATTTGCGGCTTGCCGCTCGCGTCGATGTAGCTGACGACAATCGCGTTCATGTCTTCGCCTTGCGCCGGTTGGTACGGAATCCGGATTTCGACTTCGTTGCTATCGAAACTCGGGACGTTCGTCGATCCGGATTGAATCGTTACGTTCACGACAGGGCGCTTGCCGACCAGACTCGTCGCTTCGGAGGAGAGCGCCGTAGTACCGGTTACAGCCAGCTCGAATCGGATCTTATCTCCAGCCGTCTTCTCCAACGCTTCCAATACGGCTTTGTCCAGCGCGATGATGCCGAACGGCGTCGTCACTTCAACCGTCTTCGCTTTGCTGTCGGCCAGCTTGCCGATCGCCGCTTTGGACAGGTCAATACTTACCGATTTCGCCTCTGCAGCAGCCTCGACTTTCAGCTCCGCCGTCAGATCGGAACCCGTCAAGGCATTCACTTTGTCCAACAAAGCGTTCACTTGCGTGTCTTGCACGTCGACATTTGCTTTGCCAGCTGAATCAGCAGTCGCTTTAACCGCCAATGTCTGGCCGTTCGCATCGCCCGTAATTGCGCTATCCGCCGCTGGCGTTGTGACAACCGGCGCTGTCGGCATGCTTGGGCCTGGCGCGGAGACGCCGTCGTCGATCGCGACTTTGATGCCGTCCGCTTGGTAACTTACCGTCGCGGTGTAGCCGTTAGGCAAACCGGTCGTCTCGACGGCCGCGAATTGGCCCATGCGTTGACCGCTGCCATGGGTGATGAGCGTAAGCGTGCCTTCGGCCGGCACGTAGTTCGACGCGAACTTCAGACGCAGCTTGCCGTCCGCTTTCACAGTGCCTTTCACTTCAAGCACATCGCCAGCGCTGCCGACGTTCAGTTCGAGCGCGCCGTCCGCCGCTTGGGCATAGCTGCCGCCGATCGTCATTTTGCCGGCGACTTGCTCGACCAGCGTGCCTGCGTTCACGGCCACATCGCCGGTACCGAACGCCGTCGCCGACCCGCCCGCGAGCGTACCGCCGTTTACGATCGTGCCGCCCGTGTAGGCGTTGTTGCCTTGCAGTTTGAGCGTACCCGAACCAGCTTTGGTCAGCTTGCCGGTGCCGGAGATATTGTTGCGCCATTGATCTTGCGCATGGAAGCCGCCCTTCGCCGCATCCATCGTCACGGTGACATCCTTGTTGAACGCGCCGTAGCCGTCCGCCGCGGCGAACAGGTTGAGGCGTCCCCAGCCCTCCGGATCGTCAAGCACCGGATAGCCGGAAGGAAGGCCGGTCGTCGCCAGCACTTCGCGGCGCTGCGCGTTGTCCAGGTAAGGGAGACGCGTCTCGAGCAGCACTTCGGCGCCTTTCGGCACGTTCATCGCTTTGGTCGTGTCGCCGATCTGGGTGAAGCCGTACGTCAAACGCTCCGTAAATTGCGCTTTGTTCTTCGCATAGTCCGCGAAACGATCTTCTGCCGTACCGGTCTGCGTGAGCAGCTTCGTGCGTGCATCGTCGTATGCCGCTTGCTTCACGGCTGCGTTATCCGGGTCCGCGAGGATCGCGGCCGACAGCGCCGTAGCCATCACGCGTCCGCCGATAACGTCAAGCGGGGAGTGCATGCCGGCAACGACGCGGCTGTTGCCCATCTCCGATGCGCGCGTCAGCAGCTCTTGGAAACGCTCCGGCACGGCGTAAGCCATAGCATATGCGCTCAAATACGAAGCGTTCGTATGTCCGCTCGGGAAACCGCCGTCCGTCGCAGGCGTCGCGCTCTTCGCCGGTACGAGCGTCGGTACGATGACCGATGTATCGTTGGCCCAGCGGAACGGACGCATGTAGCTGTAGAACGCTTTCGCCGGATTCGTCGACGAATAGTTGCCGCGCAGCGTCTTGACGAGCGTTACGATGCGGCCGAGCTCGGAAGCCGGGTCGCCCGCGTCGGTGCCGCCGTCGTCGTATTTCTTCGTCGTCGCGTCGGCCGGGATGTCGTTGATCGTCGTCGTGGCGCCGGCTTTCGTCCGGTACACGTCCGTCAGGGAGCCGAGACCTTCGATCGCGCCATAGCTCTGCTTGCGGCGGTCATCGAAGTAGGCGGCATCGGCTTCTGCCTGCGTCCGCGTCTTCGCGATATCGACGACCTTCTGGATGTTGGCGTCGAGCACGGCGCTGTTCAGCTTCGTGCCGTTATCCCACGAGCTGCCCGGCTTCCACAGTTTCAAGAACTCGGATAGCACGCCGATGGAGGAATTGCCCTCGACCGTGGTGTTACTCGCTTGGTTCGTTTTGTACGTATCGACAAAATGTCCCCATGCCGGCGCGGTTCCGTTATCGATCGCAACCTCGATCCGGTCGGACAGGTACTTCACGGTCGCCTTGTAAGCGTCCGGTAAACCTACCGTCTCCACCGCCGCGAATTCGCCTGTACGTTGGTCTGCGCCATGCGTCAGGATGGTGATGGTTTCATTGCCCGGCACGTAGCCGTCCGCGAATTTCAGACGCAGCTTGCCGTCTGCCTTCACGGAACCATTCACTTCCAACACGTCGCTTGCGCTGCCGACGTTCAACTCGAGCGTGCCGGTCGCCGCTTGCTCGAAATTGCCGCCGATCGTCATTTTGCCCGCGACTTGCTCGATCAGCGTGCCTTCGGTAACGGCAACATTGCCTGTGCCGAGAGCCGTCGCCGTCTCGCCTTCGAGCGTACCGCCGTTTACGAGCGTACCTCCGGCATAGGTGTTATTGCCCTGCAGTTCGAGCGTGCCCGAGCCGGCTTTGGTCAACTTGCCGCTGCCTGCGATATCGTTGCGCCAGCGGTCCTGTGCATGGAATCCGCCCTTGGCCGCATCCATCGTCACGGTTACATCGTTGTCGAGGGCGCCGTAGCCGTCCGCGGCCGCGAACAAATTGAGGCGTCCCCAGCCTTCCGGATCGTCGAGCACCGGATAGCCGGACGGCAGACCCGTCGTCGCAAGCACTTCGCGGCGCTGGTTGGCGTCCAGATAAGGGAGGCGCGTCTCGAGCAGCACCTCGGCGCCCTTCGGCACGATCATCGGCTTCGTCGTTTCGCCGATCGCGCTGAACCCGTACGTCAACCGCTCCGTATATTGCGCTTTGTTCTTCGCGTAGTCGCTGAACCGGTCTTCCGCCGTGCCGGTCTGCGTCAGCAGCTTCGCGCGCGCTTCGTCGTATGCCGCTTGCTTCACGGCCGCGTTGTCTGGGTCCGCGAGGATCGCGGCCGACAGCGCCGTAGCCATGACGCGTCCGCCGATGACGTCGAGCGGGGAGTGCATGCCGGCGACGACGCGGCTGTTGCCCATCTCCGATGCGCGCGTCATCAGCTCTTGGAAGCGCTCCGGCACGGCGTAAGCCATAGCATATGCGCTCAAATACGAAGCGTTCGTATGTCCGCTCGGGAAACCGCCGTCCGTCGCAGGCGTCGCGCTCTTCGCCGGTACGAGCGTCGGCACGATGACCGACGTGTCGTTGGCCCAGCGGAACGGACGCATGTAGCTGTAGAACGCTTTCGCCGGATTCGTGGACGAATAGTTGCCGCGCAGCGTCTTGACGAGCGTTACGATGCGGCCGAGCTCGGAATTCGGATCGCCCGCATCGGTGCCGCCGTCGTCGTATTTCTTCGTCGTGGCGTCGGCCGGAATGTCGTTGATCGTCGTGGTTGCGCCAGCCTTCGTGCGGTATACGTCGGTGAGGGAGCCTAGTCCCTCGATCGCGCCGTAGCTTTGCTTGCGGCGATCATCGAGGTAGGCGGCATCGGCTTCCGCTTGCGTCCGCGTCTTCGCGATATCGACGACCTTCTGGATGTTGGCGTCGAGCACGGCGCTGTTCAGCTTCGTGCCGTTATCCCAACTGTCACCGGGCGTCCACAGCTCGAGGAATCCGGAGAGCACGCCGATAGAAGGATTGGAGGCGACCGTCTTGTTGTCGGCAATGCTGTTCTTGTAGCTGTCGACAAAATGTCCCCAAGCCGGCGCCGTCGGCAATTCGACAGGCACCGGACCGGCAAGCGCCGCCTCGATGGAGGGGAGGGATGTCGCGCTGGCATAGCTGCCGAGCAAGGTGTTCATTAGTAGGAAAAGTCCTGTTGCGGTTGCGAAGTTGCGTTTGACTGTCATGTGGATGTGGCTTCCTCTCTGTGTGTCTTTTATAAAGCGCATGTTCAAAGTGCGAATTTAATCAAGTCGACATTTCAGCACCGAGAAGGTGGCGAGAAGGCGAAGAAGGAGGAGCGGAGTTTAGGCCAACCTAAATGAGCACCGGACTTCAAGCCTGAACGCCAGATTCGATACCGAGTTACGTCTTGCTCTGCTTCGTGATCAAATGTCGACCTTTCAGCACCGAGAAGGTGGCGAGAAGGCGCAGAAGGAGGAGCGGAGTTTAGGCCAACCTAAATGAGCACCGGACTTCAAGCCTTAACGCCACATTCCATGCCGAGTTACGTCTTGCTCTGCTTCGTGATCCAATGTCGACTCGACCCTTACAGGGAGCGATAGATAACCCCGAGCTTGTCGACGTTCTCGCCCGCGCGGCCGAAGAAGCCCGCGATCGACTTGCCGGATGGCGCCGTGAACGTGGTGGCGGTGCCGCTCTTCGTGCCGGCCGATACTTTGCGCCCTTGATTCGTCGTCAGTTCGACGTAGAACACGCGAACGCTGTTGTTGTACGTGTTGTGATAGACGAGCACCTTCGTGAAATATTCCCCGCTATTCAGCGTCAGCGTCGCCGCGGTGCCGCCCGTGCCGCCATTGGTCAGCGTCGTGCCGTTCGCGTACGTCATGGATACCGCGTCCACGCGGCTGGCGCCTCGCAGCGTAACGGCCGTCGGATTGCTCGAGACCGGGGCGGCATTTCCCAGGAAATTAAACGCCGTGCCGCCATCGCCGCCAACGAGGTCGCTGTACGCAACGCTCGCGCTCGTCGAGAAGGAGAAGTTGGTCGTGATGGCGAAATGGTCAGACAACTGGTTGCCGGCCGAATCGGTGAAATACGTATTCTCCACCTTGTACGTATTCGCCTGAAGCGTCACGCCCGCGCCGCTGCGATAGAAAATTTTGTCCACCACTTCGTTGTCCGCGCTGGTCGCGCCCGGCGTGCCGAGCAGGGCCGCCGCGCCCATCGCCGGATAGCTGCCGCCGCGAATCTTCTCGATCCAGGCGTCCTTCATCCCGAGCCGGTCGAGAAACAGCGACTTCAAGTTGTCCTCCGCTCGCGTGTACCGGCAGTTCGTGTCGCCGAACACGATGACGGCATGTCCCTGCGAGTTCGCCTCGATGTAAGCGGCCAGCTGGGTCAGATTGTCGCGTCTGGCTTCGTTCGACTTCGTATCCGTGTTCGCATCGGCATGAAGATTGTAGATGTCGATATACGCGCCGTCGGCCACCTCGACCTGCGAATAGGTGAAGCCTTTCGGCGTCAGCTCGTCCGAGCCGTTGTCGAAGAGGCCGTACCGTTTGTTCCAGGTGATCCGCTTCAGATCGGTAATCGGGTAGTTGGACAATGTGTTCAGGCCGCTGCCGATGCCGGCGCCTCCGGAGGTCGGCGTGCGGTGCGGATGATTGTCGCTGGCGTACAGCGACGCATGATAATTGAAATCCTCCTGCACGTTCACCAGTTCGTAAGGGCCGAGCTTCGCGCCGATCTGCGGCGTGTAAGCTTCCGGGTCCGAGCTGCTCGAGAGGATATCCGGCAGCCCGCCGATGTTGTACGACAGCACATCGAAGCTGCCCGTCGCCGCGCTCGCCGATCCGACGAGGCCGGTCACGCTCAGCGGCACCATTAACGTACACGCCAGCATCAGATTCAGCGCTTTTCTACCTTTTCGCATTCTCTTTCATCACCCTTCTTCATGCCGATTTGGACTACGACCTCAGCCTATCATCCGGGCCGCGGCGGCTCTATAGAACAATCTCCGGATTATACGAAAATGGTATTCTATACGCCAATTGGGCAGCATTCGTCGAACATCGACCTACTACCCACCACCAATTTTGCATACGCTTACATCAACAATTTCGCTTTTTCCAGCACCTGGGACCGGCATGTTAAGTTATCGTTAATCGGCTAAACAGGCGCGAACTTTGCTGTATAATCGGGAATTGGAAGGAGGGGGACATGCGATGAACGCGTTACGGGCAATGCGAAGATCGAAGCCGGTGCTGGCCAACTTGGCCATATCATATGTGACGATCGTCGTCGTCATCGTGTTATTACTCTGTTCCATTCTCTATCTGGTCGTGCCGCCTAACTACGAGGAACAGATTCGGGCCAACAATACGATGGTCATGGACAAAGCGGCGCAGCGAATCGAATCCGACGTCGTCGAGCGGATCAATCAAATCTATCTGGATCTGACCTTGGAGCGAAAAAGCGAGGTCGAGCTGCATACGCGCGATGCGTTCGAGGGAGAACGCAGTTCGATCATAGATATTCAAAACCTGCTCAAACGCGAGGTTATCCAACATAAGGATCTCGTGCACGCCATTCATTTGTTCTATCCGAAGTCGGGCGTGATGATCTCTTCCTTATATGGGCTGCAATACGAGGCGGGGGCGAAGGAAGATACGTCCCTGCACAAGATGGACTGGATCGACGCGATGCGCACAAGCAAGCAGACGTTCCTGTGGACCGCGCCGCGTCTCGTGCCGAAGGACATCTATGCCAGCGTATCCGGCAGCAACGCGATGCTGCCGCTCATGACGTATGCCCGCAGCTATCCGTTCAATGCGCCCGGCAAGGACAGCGATATCCTCATCGGCATCGACATGAAGGAAGCCGCCTTGAGCGCGATTATCGGCCAAATGATGCCATCCGACTATCCGAATACCTACTTAATCGACGCAAGCGGCGTCGTGATTGCCGCGGCCGACAAAACGCTGCTGGGCAATCGGCCCCCGCAAGCGCCTTATATCGACGACCTCCTCGCCTCCGACGCGGAAGCGCAAAGCTTCGGCACGGACATCGGCAGGACCGGCTACGTCGTATCGGGCAACAAGCTCGACGCGAACGGATGGAGCCTGTACAACGTTATTCCGGAGCGTCATTTCTATCAGAAGTCGATCCTGCTCCAGCAAATCATGCTCGCCATCTGCGGACTGGCGGTCGTGGTCGGACTGGTGCTGTCGGGCATCTTCACGGCGGTCAGCTACCAGCCGATCAAGCGGTTGGTCGGCCGGATCAAAGGCTTGTTCGATCATCCCGCCGAGGCGAAGCATAACGAATTCAAGCTGATCGATACCGCCATCCATCAGCTGAGCAGCAAGGTGAACAGCCTGGAGGAGACGCTGCAGGCGAACAAGCCGGTCATCAAGCACAACGTCGTGCTGAACATGCTGCATGACCGCTACGGCGCCGATGAGCTGGACGAGCAGCTGGCGCTGCTGGACCTTCCGCTGGCGTTCGCCGGCTACTGCTGTCTGGTCATCGACCCGGTCAACCCAAGCTTCAAAGCGCTCGGCCCCAAGACGAGCCAGTATGTCATCTACAAGCTGATCAATCAGCTAGAGGCGGCCGTGCTCGAGGATGCCTGCCTCATCGCGGAGGAGCTTCCGGATCGCCGCATCGCCGTCATCGTCGGCACGAACCGGGCAGACGACGCCATGTTGGACGCCATCTCCGACTTGGTGCTGACCGAGGTCAGGATGGAGTTCAGCCTGGACGTGCGCATCGCCTACGGCCTGTGGGTGCAGGGGCGCGCCGACGTGCACCGGAGCTTCGATGCCGCGCAGACGCTGATCCAATACGGCTTCTTCTATCCCGAATCGCCGATCGTGCGGGAATTCCGCCTGTTGAACCGGGAGCAAAGCCAGCTGGAGCTGGCGCCATCCGTTCTGCCGAAGTGGACGGAGAAGCTGCACGCCCGAAGTCTGGAGGGCGTGACCGCGGCGACCGACCAGCTGCTGCGCGATTTGAAGGAAGGGCCGTATGCGGCGGAATACGGACGGTTCGTGCTGATGAAGTTGATCTCGATATACTCGGATTTCCTGAAGAACGTGCGGTTCAAGCAGTCCGGCCAGTTCAAGATCGACCTGTATAAGCAGTATCAAGATATCGCCGACATCGACGGCTTCCGGACATGGCTCGTGCAGTCGATCGCGGAATGCTTCGAGCTGATGGAGAAGCGCAGCGACGAGCGGGCGACGGATAGCGTGGAAGCGGTCAAGGCGTACGTCGGCGCGCATTTGGCGGACGATTTGTCGCTCGACGCGGTGGCCGCGCACGTGTATTTGAGCCCGAAATATTTGAGCAAAATGTTCAAGGAAGAGACCGGCGTCGGCTATACGGATTACGTGACGCGCAAGCGGATGGAGCGCGCGCTCGAACTGGTGCGGACGAGCCAGCTGACCGTGGAGCAGATCGCGGGCGACGTCGGCTACGGCACGCCGGCTTATTTCATCAAGAAGTTCAAGGAAACGTACGGCGCCACGCCGAAAAATTACGTCCGAACCCTGCTGAAACAGGAAGAACCCATCGACGTGCCGGGAGAGGTCATGCGCTTATGAAACGGAAACGACGGTATGGTAATCGCCCCATCGGGTTGTTTATGCTGACGATGCTCATTGTCGTAAGCGGCTGCGGATCCCCGACAGGGAGCGGCGCGGCAGCCACAAGCGAGGCGGCAGAGCCGGACGGCGCGCAGGAGAAGCGGTACACGATCTCATGGACGATGCATCTGAACGAGGACGTGCCGGCGGACGCGGAGATGATCCGGTATGTGGAGGACAAATTCAACGTCGATCTGGACGTGTGGAATCTCGAGAACGCGAATTACGAGGCGCTGCTCGATCTGAGGCTGGCGCAGGGCGAGATCCCCGATCTGTTCCGCATCCGGCAGCCGCAGGATTTGCTGAAGTACCAGGAGCAGCAGGTGCTCGCCGACATCCCGGCCGGGGTGCTGGAGCATTATGCGCCGAACTTGACCCGCCAGCTTCAGACGAACGCCCCCGGCTATCTTGCCTTCGGGCAGCTGGACGGCAAGCAGTACGGCATTCCGGTCGTCAATTCGACGAACAAGTTCCGGGTGCCGGTCGTCTATCGGGAGGATTGGCTGCAGGCGCTCGGGCTATCCGTCCCGACTACGCTGGCTGAATTCGAGCAGGTGATTTATGCCTTCGCCAAGAACGATCCGGACGGCAACGGCAAGCACGATACGTACGGGCTGTCGAGCGAGGGGATGAACGTCGTGTTCGGCGCGTTCGGCCAAATGGTGTTTACCGAGCAGCTATATTTTGCGGAGAAAAACGGCGGGCTCGTCATCGGAGCGCTCGAGCCGGAGATGAAAGAAGCGCTTCGGTATGTGCAAAAGTGGTACAAGGACGGCGTCATCGACCCCGAGTTCGTCACCGGCGAGAACAAAGGCGGATACAAGCACTTGTCGCATGCCTTCATCAATGACCGGATCGGCATGACGTCGATGGGCAACTATTATCACTGGATTCAAGCAGGGGACTACAAGACCTTCAATGCGCAGGGCGAAGAAGTGCCGGCGGAAGCGGCGTTCAACGCGCTCGAGCTGACGAGTAAGAACCGCGACGCTCGGATCGCGTTCGGACCGCCGATCATCGGACCAACCGGACAGAGCGGCTCGAAAGCCTACGATCTGCTCATGAGCTACACCGCGATCGGGGCGAATGCGGCGAAGGAACCGGGCAAGCTGGCCCGCATCCTCGAGATTCTCGACTATGTCAGCGCCAATCCGAATCCGGAAGAGAGCATGACGATGAAATACGGCGTGAAGGACAAGCATTGGACATGGCCCGGCGCGTCGAAGGACGATGTGGTCGTCCTGCCTCCGTATGACGAGCGGCCGAACTATACGAATCAGATCGGGGCCAACATCGGCATGATGGTGCCCGCCGCGCCGAAAGGACGGAGGGAGCAGTGGGCGTCTACGCTGGGGCTCGACCGGCACGGCATTTACAACGCGCTCAAGGTGCCGTTCCCGTCGCTGATCAAGAACAGTCCCGAGCTCATCAAGCTGCGCAACAAGGCGTATATCGCGATCATTACGGGCGACCGGCCGGTCGAGGATTTCGACGCGTTCGTGCAGTCCTTCCTGGAAGCGGGCGGCGCGCAGGTGCTGGCGGATGCGAATACGTGGTACGCGGGGCAATTGATACCTTAAAACGTGCCCTTACCCGGCGGTCTTGGATCTGAATGCGTTCAGAGCTAAGGCCGCTTCGTGCATGCTTAGGAAATTATGCAACTGTTCATGTTGTGGATAAAAACGTAAAGCGTGTCCGCGGGAGCGGACGAAAGCGAAGGTCAGTACGACATCCCGCCAAGTGCACGAAGAGACAGGTTTAAACCCCAAGGCATACCGTGTCGAACGCTGGTTCCCCCTCGGCGGAGGGGAAGAGGAGGGCGTCCATGCATGAAGCTTTGTCCGTCAGGACAAAAGCGTGCCAACACGGACGCGACCGCCAACCGCGAACCGCGAACAAACGTGTCAGCACGAAGAAGGGTGTCCAGAGGGCGAAGTCCTTTGGTTCCCCTCAGCGGAGGGGGAGGGAGTGGACCGAGAACAGAGGATCCTGAAGGGAGAAGCCCTTTTGTTGGTTGTCGTATACATCGCAGACGAGGAGTGAATAATTGGGATTGAGCCATTTATTGACAACGACGGAACGATGAACGACGATCTGAACGCAAGGGTGGACGGTACCAGATGAAAATGTCGCTAACGACCTCCGAGTTGAAAGCCTATCTCGGCAGTCAGCTCTAGCATTATTTCCCGGATGCGCACGCATTCGCGGGCGACGATATCGACGCGGCGATGCGCCTCGCGCTCGGGCGGACCGAGTTTTGTTTCGAGAAAATCACGAGTCCCGGCTACACGAAGGACGGCGAGGCCTATTTCTCGCATCTCCATTCGGACCAGTACAGCCAGTTTCTCTACTTCCTGTCCCATAGCTTGTGGAACCGTTCCGAGAACAAGCCGATCTGCGACAAACTTATCTTCCTGAACAAAATGATGAACGGGATGTTCTACTCGTACAAGGTGGAGCTGCCGAACATCTTCCTATTCGGACACCCGGTCGGCTCCGTGCTGGGCAAAGCGAAATACGCGGACTTCCTCGTCGTCTTCCAGAACGTGACGATCAATACGGCCGTCGACGATGCCGGCAGCCCGGCCCCCGTGCTGGGGAAGGGCTTATTCCTCGGGGCAGGAGCGATGATACTCGGGAACAAAACCGTCGGCGACCGCGTATCGGTCGGGGCCGGCGCAGCCGTCTACAACGCGGAGATTCCGGACGACCACCTCGTCTTCCGCGACCGGACGGGCGAGCTGCGGATTCAGCACCGGACCAAGGGCGAGTGCACGGCGCAGCAGTTTTTCAATGTGCCGATTGGGTAGGGCGGGGGCGGCGATCCGGTTAGATGGCTGAATTCGTCGCCGGGTCATCCGTCTTGATTTGAATGACGACCTTTCCTTTGGCCCGTCCGCTTTCCAGGTATTGAAAGGCTTGCTCGGCCTCGCTCAATGGATATACCTTATCAACAACGGGCTTAATGAGACCCTCTTCAATAAATCCCTTTAAGACCCTCAATTGTTCTCCGCTCGGTTTCATAAAAAGGAAGTGGTAGCGTGTTCGGCTCTTCTTCTCCAGAGCGGTAATCCTACGGCTTGCCATGGACAAAATGAATGTTTTCAACCACCCTAATTTGGCCTCTTTGCCGAATCTGGCGTTGGGAATGCCCGAGATGGAGACGATTTGTCCGCCTGGCTTCAGAATGCGGAAGGATTTCTCCAAGGCTGCTCCGCCTAAAGTATCCAACACGGCGTCGTATCCGGTAAGCATGTCTTCGAAATGCTCTTCTTTATAATTAATAATCTGATCGGCCCCCAACGATTGGACCAACGCGTACCCCTTATCGCTTGCCGTCGTGGCGACAAAGGCGCCCATCCGCTTGGCCAATTGGATGGCGAACGTTCCTACGCCTCCCGAACCGGCGTGAATCAAGATTTTTTGACCCTTCCGGAGGTCTAGAAGATCAACGAAAGCCTGGTACGCGGTAAGGCCGATCAGCGGGATCGAAGCCGCCTCTTCGAAGGTCAGATTCTGCGGTTTCAGCCAAATATCTTCCTTGTGCACGGCGATGAATTCGGCTAATGTTCCGATTCGGTTTTTGCGGGGTCTCCCGTACACTTTATCTCCGGGCTTGAATGTATTCACCTTATCCCCGACTTTGACCACCACTCCGGCAAAATCATTTCCTAAGATGAGCGGGAACCTGTAATTCAAAAGGAATTTCATCTTGCCTTCCTTAATCTTGAAGTCAATCGGATTTAAGCTGGCTGCATGGATTTCCACCAGCACATCATGTTCTCCGATCGTAGGCAGGGGTTGTTCTGACATCATCAGCGGAACATGTTTCCCGTATTTCGCAATGGTTATGGCCTTCATTTCGTATCACTCCACTATGATTATTGGTTTAAACAAACGAACCAATGGTGCGAATTAAGCTGCTCGACGCGCAGGACACGCCTCAAGTCTTAGGGGATCATTGAGGCGAATCGCATGCGGATTCGACCGCGGCAATTAATGATTTGAGTTGTTCGAGCGGTTGGCGGACCGTCAATACATAATAATTCTCTACGCCTTTTTTCTCGGATTGAATGTAGCCGGACTGCTTCAATACCTTCAAATGATGGGAGACTGCCGGTCTGGACAAATTCATATGGCCTGCTATTGTATTCACATTAAGACCGGACTTGTTCTGTGCCAACAGCATAATAATAGCTTGACGGTTCTCATCCGTCAGCACTTCCAATAGCGGGATACAAGCTTTGAATTGCTGCAGAACAGGTGCGGTATGTTGGTCCATAGCATCCACCTTCTTTGTTCATTGGTTTAATCGATTAAACCTAAATATAATGATGTACTCCCTAAAATCAAGTTAGTCGGCAACGCGGCGGGCGACAATCGCTGCTCGCCGGTTCCCGCATACAAAAACCGACCATCCTGCCGGCTTCGGCAGGGTGGTCGGTTGCTATTGCGCCACAGTTTTACAACTATCCAAAGTGATGCAATATAGGATATATATGTATTGAAGGCAGGTTGGCGCCGAACGCCTCGGGCTGACCCTTAGCTTGATCTCCCAAGCAGTGGTAAAGGAGGAAACACGGCATGTCTCGAACGAAGGTTGATCTGATCGCCTTTGCTGTATCGTCCCTATTGAGCGCTCTGTTATTCATGGTTGTTTATCTGCTCACGTTTACTTATCGGGGGGCGGGTCACGGCGTGTCCGGCAACGGCAACCCGGCGATCCTGTTCGTCTTCCCGGCGATCCCCGTCTATCTGGCAGCCGTCGTTTTTACCTACCGGATTAGCAGGCGGGTCGCGGACCATGCGCCGTATAGGAAGAGGGCGAGACTTGCGCTGCTCATATTCGTTGTCCTGTGCGGCCTCGGCGAATATGCGTTCGTCGACAGACTAATTCGGCATTTGGGGGGAGGGCCGGCCAATCCCGACTCGGCCATCTACCATTTCGGCTGGCTGAACCAATATACGAACACTATCTATTTTAACGCCTATACCTTTCTCATCGGGCTATCCCTGGCTGCGCTGACTGCGCTGGGGGTAAAGAGGATTAGTCGCTGAATGAACCGCCCCGCATCGCGTGTTTTCCAGCCTCACGCCTGCCCCTTCCGATACTCCGACGGCGTCATTCCCGTAATCCGCTTGTACGTGTTGCTGAAGTACGCCAGATCCGAGTAGCCGACGCGTTCGGCGATCTCGGAGATGCGCAGCGTCGTCCGGGACAGCAGCTGCTTGGCGCGCTCCATCCGCTGCTCGAGGACGTAGTCGATGAAGTTCATTTTCATCTGCTGTTTGAACAGCTGGCTCAAGTAGGAGGGGTTCAGGTGCACCCTGGCCGCGATCTCCTGCAGCGTCACGTCGCCGGGCAACGCCTCCTGGATGTAACGGACCGCTAGCTTGATCGGCGATTCTTCGCGCTCCTTCTCCGCTTTGGATGGGAGAGGCTCCTCGATCGCGCCGCCTGCCGACCGGCGCATGCGGATCGTCTCCAGACATTTGCGCATATCGTCGACTTCCACCGGCTTCAGCAGGTAGTCCACGACCTGCGCCCGCAGCGCGAATTGGACGAACTGAAAATCGTCGTACCCGCTGATCATGACGACCTCGGGCGCTTTCGGGCGTTCGCGCAGCTGCTGCACGAGCGTCAAGCCATCCATCACCGGCATTTTCACATCCGTCATGACGATGTCCGCCTCATGGTAGTCCAGCCAGTCCAGCGCCTCCTGCCCGTTCGCGCATTCCTTCACCACTTGATAAGGCGATTCGCTGCGCTCAATGACCTTCCGCAAAGCGGTCCTTACCCATCGCTCATCATCCACCAGCACGATGCTTGGCATCGCGACACCTCCTCCGTCGTATTAACCCGCCCGATGCTCGGCATGGCCGCAGGGCAGACGCATCGTCACGCGCGTCCCCTTGCCCCAGGCGCTGTCGATCGCAAGGCCATACCCTTCGCCGAACAAATGCACGATCCGCCGGTGCACGTTCGCAAGGCCAATGTGGCTGCTATCGTGCGATGTCCCCGACTCCAGCAAACTCTGTTGAACGGCCGCCAGCCGGTCCTCCGGTATGCCCACGCCCGAATCCTCGATCGTAATCGACCACGTCCCGTCCAGCTCCGCGCGGGCGGCGATGCGGATGCGGCTCGCGCCGCCGCCGGCTTCGAAGCCGTGCACGATGCAATTCTCGACGAGCGGCTGGAGCGAGAACTTGGCGAAAGGCTGTTCGCGGAGCAGCTCCGGCACATGGAACTCGTAGGCGAGCCGATCCTCGAACCGGTATTTCATAATGCGCAGATACATGTCGCAGATATCCAACTCCTGCTGCAGCGTCACGTAAGGCGACGGATGACGGAGATTGTATCGCAGCAGGCGGGCCAAGGCCGATGCGACGTCGGCGATGTCGTCCATGTCCTGCTCGAGCGCCATGCCGCGGATCGTCTCCAGCGAGTTGTACAGGAAGTGCGGATTGATCTGGGCGATGAGCATCTTCAGCTCCATCTCCTTCTGCTGCAACGTCATCTCCGTCTCCTTCAGCTTGGAGAAATAAATCTGTTCCAGCAGCTCCTTCAAATTCCCGACCATTTTGTTGAAGCCATGCGTCAGCAGACCGAGCTCATCCCGGGAGGTGACGACCGCTTTGCTCTCGAAATCCCCCAGCTCCACGCGCTTCATGAGCCGCTGCAGCTGACGGACGGGATTGATGATGCTGGACGCGAGTCCGATCCCGAGGCAGTAGGCGACGCCAAGCGTGATGATAACGGTCCACAGGATGGTCCGGCCGATATACCCGATGCCCGACGTCAGCTCCTTATATGGCACTGCGGTGACAAGCGTCCAACCCAAGAAGGAAGAATGGCTGAAGGTGAGAAAGTTTTGCTTCCCGTCCGAGGACAGGATCGAACCGCTCTCCATCGTTTGAATTTCCTTCAAGCCGTCTAGCTGCGCCCGGCTCCCTAACTGGGATAGTTCGGGATGATAGACGTAGTGGCCTTGTGAATCCAAGATGAACATATAGCCGGTCTTGCCGATCGTGACGAGGTCCGCGATCTCCTGAAAGCGCTTGTAATTCACGTCGATGATGAACATCCCGATCGGTTCCAGCGTATGGGGGCTGACTAATCGCTTCACGATGGAGATAACCGGCTCCTCGCGGTCTTTCCACTTGATGACGCGGCTGACGAGCATCGGCTCCCCGTTGGCGGGCGCGAGCTGATACCAATATTCGTCCATGAGCGGCGCCAGCGGCTCGATGCTGTCGTCTCCCCGCAGATCGAGGATGAGGATGTTGCTTAAGAATAAGCTGATGTTGGATATATCCGATCGCGAATAGCCGGAATCCCGCAGCAGCTGCATGATCGGTTGGCGGATCTGAGACTGTTCGATTTCCTCCAGACTGTTCATTTTGAGCAGCTTCCCCATATCGGGGTGGTTAATTGTCTTGAGCGCGATGATCTCGATATCCCGGACGTAGTGCTCCACATGGGATTTGACCTGCTCGATGATTTGCCAGCTGTACTGCCGCGCTTCATGCTGCAGCACGCCGGAGGAGCGCTGGTACGAGATGAGACCGACGATGAGCATCGGGATAATGACGAGCACGGCGGAGAAGACGAGCAGCCTCGCGCCGAGCGAATGATCGCGCAGAAACACCGTGTGCATGAACCAGTGGCGCGCTTTGTTCCAGACCATGCGGACAGCTCTCCTTTGAAAGGTGGTTCAAAAAGTCGACAATTAATCACGAAGCAGATTCAAGACGTAACGCGACATCGAATCTTGCGATCAGGCTTGAAGTCCGGCGCTCATTTAGGTTGGCCTAAACTCCGCTCCTCCTTCTTCGCCTTCTCGCAACCTTCTCGGTGCTGAATTGTCGATTTTTGAACTCGATCGATAAAGGTGGTTCAAAAAGTCGACAATTAATCACGAAGCAGATTCAAGACGTAACGCGACATCGAATCTTGCGATCAGGCTTGAAGTCCGGCGCTCATTTAGGTTGGCCTAAACTCCGCTCCTCCTTCTTCGCCTTCTCGCAACCTTCTCGGTGCTGAATTGTCGATTTTTGAACGTTCACTTTATGCACCAAGCATTCCTGCAAGTGATGACTCCTTCATTATGCATGGCCGGCAGGAATTTCCGCAACGGACCGCAGCGCGAAAAACGGACGCCGCACGCGATTGCCGCTTGCGGCGCAATGGCGCGAAAGGAAAGAGGGAGGCATTGAGCCTCCCAAAAGAAAATCGCGATATGAGTTCGACTCGAGCGAGGGCAACGCCTTGCTTCGCAACCGTGATGGTCGTACGCTCCGTTGTCGCCCATTACGTCCGCTTAAAGCCTACTTCGAGCCTTCGATCGCCGCGAGCACGTCCTTGTAATCGGCGCGATATTCCTCGATCATCGGCTTGACCGCGTCCTGCCAAGGCTTAAGGTCGCTGACTTCGGTGACGGTGACGCCCGCCGCACGGACTTTGTCCTCCGATTCCTTCTCGAATTGCTTCCATTGTTCGCGCTGGTAGGCGATGGACTCGGTTGCCGCTTCCTTGATGATTTTCTTGTCTTCATCGGACAGCTTATCCCAAGTCACTTGGCTCGCCATAAGCACTTCCGGCACGCGTTGGTGGCCGTCGACGATAATGTGCTTCGC
Source organism: Paenibacillus methanolicus (assembly GCF_008124765.1). Lineage (GTDB taxonomy): Bacteria > Bacillota > Bacilli > Paenibacillales > Paenibacillaceae > Paenibacillus_Z > Paenibacillus_Z methanolicus. Next base: position 368,435 of record NZ_VNHS01000007.1, read on the forward strand.
CTGCTCGTAGTGCTTGGAGGTGAAGTAGCTCGGCCAGTTGTTCTCGGCCCCGTCGATGACGCCGGTCTGCAGCGCGTTGAACACGTCGCCGTACGGCATCGGCGTGGCGCTGGCGCCGAGCGCGTCCATCAGGTCGATGTTGACCTTGTTCTGGATGACGCGGATTTTCTTGCCTTTGAGATCCTCGATGCTCGTCACCGGCTCGCGAGTGTAGAAGCTGCGGGCGCCGGAGTCGTAGTAGGCGAGCCCCATGAATTTGGACGAGCTGAGGTCCTCCAGCATTTTCTGCGCTTCGGGGCCGTTCAGGAACTTCCATTCATGCTCCTCGTTCTCGAAAATATAAGGCAAACTGAACACGCCGAACGCCTTGTTGAATTCCGCCAGCGGGCCGGTGCTGACGCGGGTGAATTCGATCGCGCCGAGCTGCACCTGCTCGATGACCGCCTTCTCCTCGCCGAGCTGGGCGGAAGGGAATACCTCGATCTTGATCCGGCCGCCCGATTTCTCGCCCACGAGCTCGGCGAACTTCTTATCGGCCAGCGTCGTCGGGTAATCCGCCGGGTGAGATTCGGCCAGGCGGAACGTATACGTCGGCTGCTTCTTCCCTTCGTCGCCGGAGGATGCGCCTTCATTAGCGGGAGCGTTGGCGTCATTCGCGCCGCTGCACCCTGCGAGCATCGCGCCGGATACCAGAACTGCCGTCAGGACCCCAGTGAACCGTTTCATCTTCATCGTTCATCATCTCCTCAGTTATCGTTCGTCGTTCATCGTCCATCTTCCTGTTTTGCGAATAATATCGTTGAAAGCGGATACATGTTGTAGGGAGAAAAGGTTCAATTTACGTTTACGGCGCGCCATTGACCAGATGCGGCAGCCATAGCGATATTTCCGGGATATACGTAACGAGCAGCAGGGCGACGCACATGGCGAAGAAGAACGGCCAGGAGGCTTTGGTCGCTTGACTGACCGGAACCTTGCCTATCGCGCACCCTATAAATAAGACGGTTCCAACCGGCGGGGTGATTAACCCGATGCCGCAGTTGAGGATCATGATGATGCCGAAGTGGACTGGATCGATGCCCAGCGCCGTGGCGACCGGCAGCAGAATCGGCGTCATGATCAGAATCATCGGCGCCATGTCCATCGGGAATCCGATGAGGAGCAGCAGCACGTTGATCATGAGCAGGATGACGGACGGGTTGTCCGAGACGCTCAGGAACATGTCGGTCAGCAGCACCGGCACCTTCAAGTAGGCGAGTATCCAGCCGAACGCGTCGGAGGCGGCGATCAGGAACAATACCATCGAGACGGTGCGGAACGTCCGCTTCAGCACGATGCCGATATGGCGGAGCGGGACATCGCGGTAGACGAAGAACGTCAGGATGAACGCGTACACGCAGGCGATCGCGCCGGCTTCCGTTGCCGTGAACCAGCCGCTGAGGATACCGCCTAGAATGATAACGCCCGTCATGAGCGAGAGGAAACCGTCGCCGATGATTTTGGGCACTTGCGACCATTTGATCGGCTCGCCCTTCGGATAGTTCCGCTTCACCGCGACCGAATACGAGATGATCATGAGCGTGAACATAAGCAGCAATCCCGGTACGATGCCCCCTAAGAATAGGTTGGAGACGGACACGCCGCCCGCGGCGACCGAGAACAAGACTAAGTTGTGGCTCGGCGGGAAAATAACGCCTTGAATCGAAGCCGACGTCGTGACCGCGACGGCGTAATCCGCGTCGTAGCCTTTCTTCTTCATCGCCGGGATGAGCACGGAGCCGATGGAAGACACGTCCGCCGCCGCGGATCCGGAGATGTTGCCGAAGAACATGCAGGCGACGCAGTTGACGAGCGCGAGTCCGCCGCGCACCGCCCCGACGAACAGCTGGGCGAAATTGACCAGCCGGACCGCCATGCCGCCGGCGCTCATGATTTGACCGGCGAGGATGAAGAACGGAATCGCGAGCAGCGAGAACGAATTGATGCCTTGAATCATGCGTTGTCCGACGACGACCCACGGCAGATCGAGGTAAATCATCGTGACGAGAGCCGACCCGGCAAGCGTAATCGAGATCGGGAACCGCAGCAGCAGCAGGGCGATGAACGTGCCGGCTAGTATGATGAGCGCGATCGTATTCACGTCTTCGGCACCTCCTCGTCGATGTTTTCGTGGCGGATCGTCTCAATGCCGATCAGCTGAAGCAGGGTGTAAACGCAGATCATGACGCCGGTGATCGGCATAACGAGATACATCACGCTGTTCGGCAGCTTCGTCGCGGCGAGGGTGGACTCGTTCATGAGCACGGTGAAGTCCCAGCCGTTCTTCACGAGATACAAGCCGAAGCCGAACACCGCGATCAGGATGACCTTGTCGATGACCCAATTCACCTTCTTCGGCAGCAGGTTGGTGAAGCTGTCCATCGCCAGATGAAGCTTCTCCCGGAACCCGATCGCAATGCCCATAAAGGAGAACCAGACCATGAGCAGCAGCGTCACCTCCTCCGACCAGAAGAAGACGAAGCTGAACAGCTTGCGGGTAATAACTTGAATCGTCACGATGACCACCATAGCAACGATGGCGATTAACGCGAAATGTTCGAAGAACGAATCGATCGCCAGCGCTATTCGTTTTATGGTCTTTTTCAACCGGATGCCCCCTTTGCGAAAGTGCGATTTGCTAATGTCCAATGTAAGTGCTTACATGAACTAAGTGTACGGGAGGACGCCGGTTTTGATAATGCGGGCGGTTTTAGGTCTTTTTGTAACTTTTTTAGGATCTGTTCCAAGTATCTGGTGCAAGGCGGGCGCGGACGGTATGATAATCTCGCAGATTACGCGCAGGGGAGGAAGATGGAGATGGGGAAGGAATTGAACGTATGGGAGCCTGCCGAGCCGGGCGTGAAGCGCAAAATTTTCAATCCGGGCGAGTCGATCATGATGATGGAGGTCCACTTCGAGGAAGGGGCGGAAGGGTACCTGCACAGCCATCCGCATGAGCAATTCTCTTATTGCCTGGAGGGGCGGATCGAGTTCACGGTGGACGGGGAGAAGACCGTCATCGCGCAAGGGGAGACGATCTTTATTCCGGGCGGGGCGAAGCACGGATGCCGCGCGCTCGCGGCGAGCAAGCTGCTCGATACGTTCACGCCGCTGCGGCTGGATTTGCTGGGACGGGCGTGAGCGGATAGGGCGTTCCGGTGCTCGCTTGTGAGGTGCGCGCGGATCGGTGACGCGTCAGGTGCTTCATCGGCGGGGATTGGAAGGATGCGGCATATCAAAGGTAGGGCGCTCTCGTATCGCGGGGGCGCCTTTTTTAACATATAGGAAAGTATAAGTTTCACGCCTATACTTCGGCCTATATGTCTCCGGAACGAAACTCGCCTCGCCTCAAAAGGCGGCGATAGCCGTTTCGCCTTGTGCGCGAAGCATATTCCGGATGAATATGGGATAAACCTATAACAGCAATTATATATTCAACATCAGCAACTTTTTATTGTAAAACGATAAAACATGTGGTAAAGTCAAATTAACTTCAATCAAAGCGAGGGGCTTTTCATGAAACGAGGAACAACGCTCTTTTTAAAGGCGGCCGTTATTCTCATGGGTATTCCGGTGCTGGCGCTGTGCATCTTCTTGGTGCCGGAGATCGCGGAATTTATCGTCGAGTTGTATCCGGATCATAAGTATTTGCAATATCTGATCTTTCTCATGTTCTATGGATCGGCGGTCCCGTTCTACATCGCGCTGTACCAGTCGTTCAAGCTGTTGATTTACATCGACACGAACCAAGCGTTCTCGGACCTGTCCGTGCTGGCGCTCAAGAACATTCGCAACTGCGCGCTGACCATTAGCGGCATTTTCGTGGTCGGTCTGCCGCTCTTCTATTTGATCGCGGAGCGGGACGATGCGCCGGGGGTTATCCTCATCGGCATGATCCTGATCTTTGCCTCCCTGGTCATTGCCGTGTTTGCCGCCGTGCTACAACGGCTTCTGCAAGAAGCGATTGCGATTAAATCCGAGAACGATTTGACGGTCTGAGGTGAGAACATGGCGATCATCATAAATATTGACGTAATGTTGGCGAAACGGAAAATGAGCGTAACCGAGCTGGCGGATCGGGTCGGCATCACGATGGCGAACCTGTCGATCTTGAAGAACGGCAAGGCGAAAGCGGTTCGGCTGTCCACGTTGGAGGCGATTTGCAAGGCGCTCGACTGCCAACCGGGCGATCTGTTGGAGTATCGCAGCGACGAGGATGGCGGGGATTAACGGCTAGCGGGAGGAATGGAATCCTGCTTCGCGATAAGAGTACGGCAGCTGGCCAGATGGTCGGCTGCCGTTTTGCGTTTCAGGGGAAGTGAGCGCTGCGTTTGATGGCCCCGATTTGGTTTAAATGAGTTTCGATCTCCGTACGGAACAGCCGCTTCAGCTCCTCGACGCTGGACGTGGAGCGATGTTATTATTTAGCATTTCCTGAAGGTGCGAAAGATAACGCAATTAATTGTGGATGAGGAGGCGTATTGTGTGGGGGGAAGTATGAGCAAGATTAAACCTTTTTTCATGTTGGCGTGCTTTTTGCTGGTGTTTTCGGTTGTGGCTGTTTATCTTCCAGTAGGCGTTAGGCACGCGATAGCGCTGCTCCAAAGTTACCATGAAGCAGAGATGGATGTTTCGAATAGGGGATTCGGTGGATTTGGTCTACTTATCGTTGCAGCGATCGCCATGATCGCGAATCTCACCGTCGGCAATCTCTTTCTGGGGGTTATTTACTATTTGTTTATGATCAAAGAGCGGAATTTGCGTATTGTGATCATCGCAGTTGCGTTGTGGTCGTGGCAAGCGGTTCCTGCCAGTTTGTGATTATTATTTTTATGTGAATGTGCGGGGGAGTTACGACAATGGTTCGAAGGGTCGCATTTCTGATTTTCATCATATTCATAACGAGTATATTATTTACGTTAATTCCGGGACGTGTTCTCGATGTTTTGAAATTGTTTTTCGATCATCGGCCTGAACCCGGTTTGGACATGTTACCCGCACTGCACGAGGAGCACACCGAAATTGCATTTCGGATGCTGGTTATGAATTTTTTTTGGTAAGGCATCGTGTTCTTTCTATGGACGCGGTATATCGAAAATCAATGGAGGATTCGCCCGTTTCTGCAGGGTATCTTGATTGTGCTTCTCGTTTCGTTCTTCATCCAGTTGATTTGGAGCGTAAACGTGGAATATTCTTTGCCGCCGTTGGAGTATAACTTGGCGTGACGAACCAGGGGAAGATAATTTTTCAATATTCTAATTCCTGAAATCACCAAGTGCGAGATAATTATGCAGTCTGCTATAATCATAGCGGTATTCAGTAAATGGAGTCGACGGTTAGAGAGGACGTATTGGCATGGGCACTTGGGGAGAAGGCATAACGCAAGACGATGTTGTTTTAGATGTAATAGGAACCTATCAGCATATTTTGAAATATACGCAGGATATCGCCGAAGCGACGCGCATTTGCTTGGAGAATTTCGGGGACGTATTGGAGGACGAGGACGAAGGACCTCTCGTATGGCTGGGCATCGCGAAAGCGCAGTGGAGTTACGGCAAAGTCGATGAATCGATTATCGCGCAGATCGAGCAGGATTTGGAACAGGAGAACGGCTTGGACAGCTGGAAGGTCGAATCGGAGAAAGCGCTGCTGAAGCGTAAACAGGCGCTCCAGACGTTCTTGCATCAGTGTCGTCAGCCGAACCCGAAGGTGCGAAAAATCCCAAAACTCGTCATCCGCAAACCTTTGTTTCAAGACGGGAATTGTTTGTCCTTGCAGCTAAGCGATACGAAATATGGGGCGGCCGTCGTGATTAAGACAGATGAGAAGGATCCGGAATACGGTAAAAATGCAGTGGTTGCGCTTGAATATTACGGTTCGGAACCGCCATCCCCGGATATCTTCGCGAGCGCGCGGATTCTGCAGATCACTTATCAAAACGGACGAAAAGAACCCTTGAGTACCTGGTGTGCTTCCCAGGGTTTCCGAAGCTACAAGAAACAGGTGCAAGTCGTTGGGAAAACGGGTATTGAACGCTTTGCGCTCATTAAAGACTATCGATACGCCGATTGGCAGTTCCTCTTTACCTTCGTCAAACAGCTGGGAGAGAATCCTTCTGCTACAATGGGATTCTAATGCTAGTAGGCAGCCTAACCGGCTGCCTTTGTTTTTGTTAAGGCAGAACACGAAAGGATTGACATAAAAATCCATATCACATAAAATCTAACTAGTTAGTTAATTTGGATATAGAGGTTAAACGACAATGACGGAACGAATAAAAAGACCCTATGATGCTGCCCGCGCGAAGTCGGCGATATTGGCGGCCGCCGAGCAGTTGTTCGCGGAACATGGTTATTCTGCCGCGCGAATTGATGCGATTGCCAGCGCATCGGGTTATAACAAAAGCCTCATTTATCAATATTACCAAGACAAATTGGGGCTTTATGTCGCAGTCATCCAGAGAGCTGATCAATTTGGTAACGAAGCTTTTAACGCGGCGGTGGCAGAGATGTTAGCGGATGCGGAGTTGACTCATAGTCCGGATAAATTCCGGCGATTCCTGGAAGCCGTGCTCAGAACGTCTTACCGGATCATGAACGACAATCCCAACTACGTCAAAATATTCGCGTGGGAAGCGGCAGAGGGATGGAAGACGTGGAAACAGATTTCGTATGCCATGGATGAGTTCACACCATTCTATGAACTGGCGTGCGAAGCCAAGAAGAATAAGATCATTCGTCAAGATATCGAACCCATCATGATTCCCATTCTCTTAATGAATAGTATTATTCCTTTTGTCCAATCCTTTAAGCGGCTCGACGGCCCAACGAATGATAGTCTCGACGTGGGGATGAACCAAGAAGCTTTCGTGGAACAGCTTGTGAAGCTGGTTATTTATGGCGTGATGGAGCCCTCATTGCTATAAAGGCAGAGAAATCTCATCACTCATTTCATTTAAAACTAACTAGTTGTTTAATTTTAATGAGGAGGAATCAACGATGCAAAGATTTAATCGGAAAGTCGTGATCGTCACGGGAGGCGCAAGCGGTATAGGGGCCATGACGGCCCGGTTGTTCGCGGAAGAAGGCGCAAGCGTCGTGCTGGCGGATATAGCCGAGGATGGGCAGAGGCTCGCCGATGAATATCGGGCAGCAGGACTAGAGACATCCTATCTTCAAGTCGATGTCACGAAGGAAGACGAAGTGATGCAGATGGTAAAGGATACGGTTGCGAAGTACGGCCGTCTGGATATCTTGTTCGCTAACGCCGGCATCGCAAGCGACGGAGCGGCCGATCAGATCGACTTTGAGGAATGGCAGCGTGTGATAGATATTAACTTAACGGGCGTGTTCCTAAGTAACAAACATGCCATCCAACAAATGTTAGCGCAGAACAACGGCGGCGCCATCGTGAATTGCGGCTCGGTTCATAGTTTCGTCGGGAAAGCCAGAGTTGCTGCCTACGCGGCGGCCAAGGGCGGGGTAAAGTTATTTACGCAATCTTCGGCAGTTGCCTACGCTTCAAAGGGGATACGCATCAATGCGGTGTGTCCCGGCTACGTTGAAACCCCGCTGATCAATCATATACCGGAGTCGGCAAAACAGTATTTAATTAGCCTTCATCCGATTGGAAGACTGGGAATGCCAATCGAGGTGGCCAAAGCAGTCTTATTTCTAGCTAGCGATGACGCATCGTATATAACGGGGACGAGTTTAATGGTCGATGGAGGATATACAGCCGTGTAGTTGAATAACGTCGAAATATCGTTTTTCCATAACAGAGAGCATAACCATCATGGTCATGCTCTCTGCTCCATTCCGCCATCAATAACCCTTTAACTCAATCCCGTTAGCCGCTTTCTCAATCATCTTGCCGATCATGTTGAACGTCGCGGTCATCAGGAACGGCACGCGAAACATCCAATCTTGCAGCAAAATTTTGTAGCGGGAGGTCGCGACCATGCCTTGGGCGGCGGACAGTCCGATCTTCTGATTCTTCTCCACGAACGCGCGCATCTCGTTCTCGTAGGATAGGAAGGCCTTGGTATAATCGCCCTGGGCAGCCTTCAACTCGCCGGCCAGCACGTATGCGCCAACGAGCGCAAGGCTCGTGCCCTGGCCGGAGAGCGGCGACGGGCCATAAGCCGCATCGCCGACAAGCGCTACTCGGCCGTTCGACCAAGCGGGCATATGGATTTGGCAGATCTCGTCAAAATAAAAATCTTCCGTTTGCTTCATCGCCTGAAGAAGCCGCGGAGTTTCCCAGCCCGTTTCGATGCCGAACGCATCGGCTACGAGTTTCTTTTGCGCTTCGATGTCGTGCCGGTCGTATGGTAGCGGCGCCGATTTGAAGACGAACAACCCCTTCGCTTCGGTGTTCGCGCGCGTGCTGTACATCCCCGCCGTCTTGCCGGGAATGGCATAGAACCGTTGCTGATGGTCGAGGTTCAAGTGATTGGGTGCGGCGAATATCGAGATGTAGCAGCCGAGCGTCCGTTTAAACTGCGATTCTTCGCCGAACGTCAGCTTGCGCACATGGGAATGAAGACCATCCGCCCCAATCACGATATCGAACATTCGCGGCTTGGCATGAACGAATCGGACGAGGACGCCTTCCTGCGTCTCCTGGATCGCGGATATCGAATCCCCCCATATGTAATGGCTCGTATCCTTGGTCGCCTTGTACAAAATGTCCGTCAGATCGTCGCGCATCACTTCGATGTCTACGCCATGCCGGTTACCCATGCTAGCTTCGCTTATGCGCCCTTTGATCGTGCCGTTGCGATCGACGAAATAAACCCCGGTCATATTCGTGTCCGCCGCTTGAACTTGAGGCAGAACGCCCATCCGCTCCAGAACCGCGATCGCCGCGCCTCGAACATCCACGCCGTAACCGCCCCGCCGAAGCGCAGGGGCGCGTTCGACGATCGTCACCTCAAACCCGTACCGGTGCAGCCAATAGGCGAGCGCCGGCCCCGCAATGCTTGCGCCGGATATCAGAATTCGCTGTTTTCCAGACATGTCGCGATACCGCTCCCATCTTCTCGAGAAATCAAATCAGGCGTCATTTCGATGCGCGTTACGGTTGTCCGTTGCATCAATCGTATAGGACCTATACAATCTATGCGCGAATTTGCAGCTTATAACGTGGATACCGGGCGAGCTGCCCGATCGGTGTCTTTTCGTTGAAGTTACTCGCCCATCAACTCCGACACGGTCTTAAACCCATACCCCTTCGAACGAAGTCCGTCAATAATACCCTTGACCGCCTGCATGGATGGCGTCCGGCTCTCGTACATGACATGGAGAAGAATGATCGAACCCGGCTTCGCGTGCTCAACCGTATGATCGACCATCCGCTGCGCATCGCCGGCGATCTCCCCGATTGAATCTGGCTCGACATCCCAAAGTATCGTTTGCCGGTCATGTTCGTGCAAGTAATATGGCAGCACGAGCAGCTTCTTCCCATAAGGCGGCCGGAACGGTATCGGTCCTTCGTAGCCGTACGAGCGGATGATCGCGTCCGTCTGCTCGATTTCCTCTTTCACGAACGAAGGAGATTTGAACATCATGCGGTCGTGCGAATACGAGTGGTTGCCGATCTCGTGACCCGCTTCGATCAGCTGCTTGGTCTCCTCGGGGTTCGCCTCCATCTCCGCGCCGGTCAAGAAAAAGGTCGCCTTCACGCCCTCCTCTCGCAAAATGGAGACGATCTCTTCCGTCCTCCCGGTAGGGCCGTCGTCGAACGTAAGCGCCACCGCCTTCTCCGACGTCTCCACATGGTTGACGATGCCGCCGTAAAGTTGAAACTCGCGAGATCCCGACAACTTTAGCAGCCCATAGCCGACGAGCGCGAGTCCAATAACCGTACCGAGGGTAATAAGCAGCGTTCTTCGCAGCCGCTTCATTCTTTTATTCATGGGATTCACCTTCTTCTGTAGTCTCTCTGATAGGTTGACGATAACAGGGGTTGAAAGGATGTTCCGAAACGCGTTAACATACAGTTGTGACAATAGTTTCCTAATATTTCCTTGAGGGGTTGATCAAGCTTGTACGGAAAACGCACTTCGCTTCTGCAGCCGTTCCCCTCCTATGATGGTGTCGTGCGATGAAAAGGCGCATGATCTGGATCGTACTGATCGCCATAGCGAGCTGCGTGATTTTCATCGTCTACCAATCGTATCCGCGTACGATCGACGTGACGTTGACGGGCGTGAGGTATCAGCTCGGAGCGAAAGGCGCGAAGGTAGAGGAGGAGCCGGCAACTGTAGTCATAAAAGGGAAGTTGCACGCGAAACTCAAGGGTCAACGTACGTTTCGTGGGGAAGTGACGATTGTCGGCGAACAAATTCCGGTTCCCGCCGATCAGCGGCAGGTGGAGATCCGTTTCGCGGAAGAAGGCTGGGGAGCGATCGCCTATCCTTATTTTATCTATGATGAGCGAGGAGCTGTCTCGGGGAGCAATATTTACAACTCGCATCTTCTCTTCGCGAACAAGGATTTCTCACAGGTCAGTCTACTGCTAGCGGAACAAGTCCCGGAGTCGAAAGACGGGCTGAGCGCTCACACCCTCTGGGATGCCGAGCATGGTTGGGTGCTTTCGGCGCCTGCCGCTACGCGCGAAGAAGGGCTGGCCATCTCGAATGTGCTGATGCGCGAGTATCTGAAGACGTATGGAGAGCTGGAATGACCGGTGACGCCTGCAATTGTTCGAAAAGAAGACGGGAGATGAGAGCCATGAAGCAAACCTTCGCTTTAGCTGGGTCCGTTTTGTTCGTATGCGGGACGTTCTTGTTTGGCCTGGTCTATTGGATCATTGCGCGCTATGCGCCGAATATGTCGGGGTGGATCGGTGTGCAATTGTTGGCGGCTTTGAACCAAACGTTATTGACAATACCTTTTATCCTCAGCATCGTATTCATGCTTGTCGGCGCGGCATTGTTTGCCGTTGTGCTTAAGGCAGACTTGGATAAGGAGAAAACTACGAAACAAAATATCAGGACTGAAGCTAACAATAGAGCTGAACCATAAAATGACGGCGGTGATGACGAAATGAACTTGGCGAATAAAATTACGATGGCGAGAATCGGGCTGATCCCGCTTTTTGTGGCGGCGCTTCAACCGTACCCCCTGTGGATGACGGAGAAATGGGAATGGCTGCAGTATCTCAATGAGTATGGCTTGTATTGGGCGGTAGCTATATTTGTTCTGGCCTCGGCGACCGACAAGCTCGATGGATACGTGGCTCGAAAATACAACCAGATCACCAATCTGGGCAAGCTGCTAGACCCGCTCGCGGATAAGCTGTTAGTCTCGGCGGCTTTAATCCTGATGGTGCAGCAGCACATGATTCCGTCTTGGATCGCGGTCGTCATCATCGGTCGGGAGGTCATGGTATCCGGCATTCGCATTCTCGCCGCGGCGAAGGGCGTCGCGCTTGCGGCGGACAACCATGGGAAGATCAAGCTCGTGCTCCAGGTCGTCGGCATTACCGCGGTGCTGTTAGGCAACTACCCGTTCTCGTATGTCACGACGCTCCCCGTTGACCTGACGATCATGATCGCGGCCGTCGCGGTAACCGCTTATTCGGGCTACATGTACATGAGGAATAATTACCGGGAATTGCAGCTGGAATGGTAGAGCAGTCTCGGTGTAATCGGGGAACGGAGGAGCGGGTATGGAACTTCTTGTAATCGTTATACTGGTTGTCGGGTTGCTGGGGATGATCGGGAACCAATATTCGATGCTGCGGAAGATGGAGCGTATCGAAGAGGTGCTGAAGGAGATACGGGATAAGAAGTAGACGCTCGCGAGATAGAGGGGAGCTGGAGTAGCGATGGATCGGAGTCTTCTATTTAGGTTGGTTCATCTATATTGTGATGAGAAGAGAAATGAAGTAGCGCTTGTACCTAATGGATGGCGTGAGAAACTGGGGATTGTATCGCTTAGTATCGTGGAGCGTATTCGTCTGCCCTTCGGCGAAGAGGAGTTATATCAAGCGGTAATGAGCATGCTGAATCGTTGTTACTCCATGGAGCGCCGGAATTTCCTGCGAAAGACGATACGTTAACGAAGATGTTAGGCGGTAAAAATTGGGCGTCTGCAACTAGAGGCAAGAAACTAATCGCGATCAGATGGACGAAGGACGAGGGTTATATCGTGTATCCAACCAAGAGAGGCCACGGCGGCGGATATCAATATTTTACGGACAAGGGTGTTAATCTTGGAATGGAGCTTGAGCCAGGGGCACTATTAACAGCCGTACAAGGAAGCTTGGACCTATCCTTGCGTTAACGAGTAAAGAAGACGATATTCATGGGGGAGTCACAGTGGGAACGAAGTTCGGCAACGTCCTCGTCAAAATCGACAACATCGAAGAGGTCACTTCAGCTGCAACCTGGATGGGTCAGCATACTAAATGATTGGTTTGGCAGCGGGGAGGCCGAGGACTTTGGCGAAGCCTTGTCGGAGTATTTAACCCGTCCTGTGTTGACATGCTCCTATTTCGACGATGATATATTGAATATCAATTTGTATCAGAATGGCGAGAAGTTGACGGGTCAATGCTGGTGTTCGAATTCAGCTTATGAGATTGAGTGGAAGGATGTCCGGCTCACGAATTCGGCTGTTCCGGCCCCGCCATCCGATATTATAAAAAAGGGAGCCGCAAGCAGCTCCCCAGCAGAGGAATAGATCATCCAGGCCAATGGATGCGATCTATTCCTTTTTGGCTTGCGACGCATCGTTCATGGCGAAAGCCTCGTTCATCGACGCAACTATTTAACGGTTCCCTCGTCTGATAAATAGCTGGATGATTTAGGAAAAGAAACTGCGGAGGTCTATCATGCCTTATCCCATGGTTCATTTTGCGATTGCGTCGGCGCTCTGGTCGCAGCAACCGCGCCCGGGGTTCGTCATCGGGAGCATTGCTCCGGATGCCGTGCACGTCAGAGGACAGGTGACAAGAAGAGAGAAGGGAATGACGCATTTCGTAGCGGAAGATCAATTCCCGCCCCTTGAAGCGCTGAAGGAGAAGTGTTTGCATTATATAGGCTTGCACCCTGAACTGGATTGGAAAGACTACATACTCGGTTATATTGCGCATATCTATGCGGACATCAGGTGGACGGAGACGGTGTACGCGGATTTCGAGAAGGCATACCAAGGCGAGCGCGAGCAAATTAGACGGACCTATAACGTGGAGTCGGATCAGGCGGAATTCGAGCTCATGCGGAAGGCGGAATGGGCGGACGTCATCCTGAACCAGCTGCAGACTGCTCAAGCTTACGCGATTGAACCGTTGTTAACCGATCGCGAAGTCAGCCAATACCGAGATATCAAGCTGGCTTGGCTGCGCAACAAGGACAATGAACCCCGGATCGCCCCGGGCTACTTGCGCGAGGATGTTATTCGACCGTTCGTTTCGCGGACAGCGGCGGAATTGCGCGAACTCTATCAACAATGGGGGCTTATGCGATGAGAAAGGTCATCCTACTCGCGTTACTGACACTGCTAATGGCAGCGGATTCGCAGTCTGCTATTGCGGCACAGGTTCAAATCCATATAGACGGCGTTGCCCTTGCGCCGGATGTGCAGCCGAGGACGCTGGACGATCGCACGATGGTGCCATTGCGCGTCGTTGGCGAGAATTTGGGGGCGCAAGTGGCTTGGTCGCCTTCCCAAGTGACTCTCACCAAGAATAACCTGAACGTCGTCTTGCATCTGGATCGCGCGACGGCGCAGATCAATGGCGAAGCAATCGCGCTTGACGCCAAACCGTATTTGCAGCAAAATCGCGTCATGGTTCCGCTCCGTTTTGTCGCGGAGACGTTCGATTGCAAGGTTCAATACGGCAACGGCGTCGTTACGATCCAGACGAAGCCGCTCGTCATCGACGGCGTGCCCGTCAAAGCGCTGCAAGAAGAGCTCCACATGTCTTTCGGCGGCATCATTCAGCAAGCTCGCGGGAATGCGTACTTGGCTTCCGTGTACAACCTGCTGACCGACAATAAAGGCGACAACGTCGAAGCCCCCACCCGGTACGCGTGGAAGCTGAATCTTGTGGATGACGGCGATTATTACAAAATACGTCAATTCGATTTTCTGGACGCCAAGGGAAACAGCTTAGCGCGCTTCGATCTGTACACGTTAACCGGCGCATCGAAAGAAGCTTACTCGGCGTGGCCGAAGGTTTTGCTTTACGACGACTCGGCGAAGGCGTGGTTTCTGTTCAACGATGCGGCTAAAGAAGCCATACTGGCGTTGATGGATACGGCCGCCAACAATGGGTTCATGACGGTCATCGAGAATTCCGTGCCGTAAGCGCGATAGATACCAGCCATAACCGCAATCATCGCTAACGCTCGTTCTCTCCGGGCTGAACCAAGGGAACGATGTTCGAGGCTTCCCGGCCGGCCACCAGGCTTTTATCCTCGAATCGCGTGGACAACACGACAAGAGTCGTCGAGAATCCGTAGGCGTTGCACGCTTCCAAGAAGGCTTCCAGCGTCTCGCCGGTTTCGGTAACCACCTTCAGTAAATAATTGAATTCGCCGCTCGTACGGTAGAAGTCGACGATTGCGGGGGACGCCTCGCAGAACGCTTCGAATTCCTTGCAGGACTTGGACTTGAACAAGACGAACGCCGTGGTATGCTTGCCCAGCTTGGACGGGGCGATTCGCGCGCGATAACCCTCGATGACCTCGCGTTCCTCTAATTTCCGAAGCCGTTCGGTTACGGCCGGCTGCGACATCGCGATCATGCGGCTCATCTCCGAGACCGTAATCCGGGCGTTATCATGCAGAATAGACAGGATTCTCCTATCGATATGGTCCATGAACAGGTCACCTCATTATGTTCAGGTATGCGGGGGAAACAACGATGGAAATAAGGTTTGGAGCCCCAAACACCTTCATCTTCTTATTCAGATTGTAGGGCGGATCCCATAAAATGTCACTATAAACGAAATAAACGAATAAGGGAGACGGATGGCCATGATCGCGAATGAAATGAAGAAGGTTGAAGGGTTGGAATATGTGACGATCGGCGATGGCGTGCGGATTGCGTATCGGTTGGATGGATCGGCCGAGAAGCCGGTGCTCCTGCTCGCGAATTCCATCGCGACTTCGATGGACATGTGGGAGGGACAGATCGCCGAGCTTACCCGACATTTCCGCGTGCTTCGTTACGATTATCGGGGACATGGCGGCTCGGATACGCCGGACGGTCCGTATTCGTTCGACCGATTGGGGCGGGATGTCGTCGAGCTGCTCGACGCGCTGCAATTCGAACGCGTGCACGTGCTCGGGCTGTCGCTCGGCGGCGCCGTCGCGCAATGGCTCGGGATCTACGCGCCGGAGCGGATCGATCGGCTCATTCTGAGCAATACCTCCTCATACTTAGGGCCCGCCGACCAATGGGAGGGTTTGATCGCCGCCGTGCAGGAGCCGGGGAAGCTTCCGGAATTTGCCGATATGTTCATCAAGAACTGGTTACCTGCGCATCTGCTGGCGTCGGATAACCCGATCGTCGCTTCGTTTCGCGAGATGGTGCTGGCGACGCGTCCGCAGGGTATCGCGGGCAGCTGGGCGGCGATCCGCGACATGGATATGCGCCGGACGGCCGCGCTCATCAACCGCCCGACGCTCGTGATCGCGGGGCAATACGACACGGTGACGCTTCCGGAGCACGGCGAGCTCCTCGCCAAGACCGTCCCCGGCGCGAAGCTGCTCGTCCTGCCCGCCGTTCATCTGCCGAACGTGGAGTTGCCCGCCGAATTTCTTAGCGCGGTGCTTGCGTTTTTGCAAGAGGAGTAAGGCGTAATGGTTCGACGCGAAGGCGGCGACTAATCTTATCGGTTGGAAGGTGCGCGGGTATAACCGTGGAGAACGAACGTTCAGCACTATAGGAGCAGTTTACCGCCAAGGCGGGGAGCCGCTCCTTGTGTTGTTAAGGATTCATAAACGATTATATCGCTTATTCCATTAAAAAAGAGATTATGAGCTTGCCTTTGCCAGACAAAAACGAACGGGTAGATGCGGTATCGGCAGCTAGGAAGCTGGTGGGAAACGGGAATGGAATGCAATTTTTTGGCACGATGTTAATTAGATCGGAACTTACCCTGGAACAATTACATGATTATTATACGGCGTCTCGGAAAAAGGATCGGAGCTACATAGTAGAACGGCAAGCGGGTAATGAAATTGATTTTATTGATCATGGCGACTTGATCTTTAAAGAATTACCTACAGATGAAGCACGAAGCGACTATTATATCGTCTATACTTGGGGGAGTAGTAATTATCCATTAAGCGATCTTAATTTACGAGGGCATTAAATTCCGATGAAGGCTGGTATGGTGATGAGCATACGTTACACTTCGAATCTTGAAGGTATGACGAAAGAGGCGCTGCAAGACTTATTTCTTTCGGTAGAGTGGGAATCGGCGAAGTATCCAAGCGAGCTTTTGCAAGCGATGAAAGGATCTCATTCGATTGTAGCGAGTTGGGATGGAGATAAGTTGATCGGGATCATAAATGCGCTATCCGATGGCGTATTGACCGTATATTTTCATTACATGCTCATCAATCCAAGCTATCAGGGGAAGGGGATCGGGTCGAGCATGATGGATATGATGCTGGGTCGATACAAAGGATGTAAAACAAAGGTGTTGATCTCCTATCCGAGCGCCGTGGAGTTTTATCATAAATGCGGGTTCTCCCAAGAAGATGGAGCCACGCCCATGTTTATTTCCGAGTTGGTTTGATGCATAGCGACATTATAAAAACTACCAAATCATACAAAATATTGGGTGCGAGTGTTATACTGAAAATAAGTATAGGAGATCTTCGTAAGGAGGGATCAAATTCCGATGAATGTAGCCGTCAAGTTGCTGCGCAAGCTTCAAAACCGCGAAATCCAGCATAAGCTGGACGTTTATCGAGACAAAGCGGAGCTCATCAGGGAACGGAATTTGGAAGCATGGGATGATCGACAGCTTCAAGCGGAGTCCCTCCGGCTGCAAAAAGAAGCCAGATCGGGTACGCCTTTGGATGAGCTGCTTGTCGATGCTTATGCGTTAGTCTGCGAAGCCGCGAAGCGAACGCTCGGCTTACAGCCTTACGACGTCCAGATCATGGCTGCCATCGCGCTGCACGAGAGGTTTCTAATCGAACAGCATACCGGTGAAGGGAAAACGCTCGCTGCCGTTATGCCGGTTTATCTAAATACGCTGACCGGCCAAGGCGTTCATGTGCTGACGTTTAACGATTATTTGGCCAAGCGAGACGCGGAGTGGATGGGCCCGATCTATCGTTCCCTCGGGTTAACGGTCGACTCGGTACAAGCGGGCATGAGCCTAATCGAGAAACGGGAAGCGTACGCCAAGGATATTACCTATGTTACGGCTAAAGAGGCGGGATTCGATTACTTGCGAGACACGATCGCGTTGGGCGAAGCCGATACCGTGCATCGTCCGTTCCACTACGTACTCGTCGACGAAGCCGATTCCCTGCTCCTCGACGAAGCGCGGGTGCCGCTCGTCATCACCGGCGAGTCGGGGTCTTCCGGCAACGACGGCATTCGTTACGCGGAAGTGGCTCGGCAGCTGGCGCAAGGCGCGCATTACGAGTTCGACGAGTTTCAGCGGAACGTTTACTTGAATGAAACAGGCGCCGCGACAGCGGAGTCGCTGCTGGGATGCGGCAATTTGTACGAGAGCCATAACAGTCAGGTATTAACGTCCATCCATTGCGCGCTGCATGTGGAATCGTTATTGCGAAGAGACGTCGATTACATCGTCCGTGACGGGAAGATTCAACTTATCGAGGAATATACCGGCCGCGTGGCGGAGAATAAGTATTTGCCGGACGGGCTGCAAGCCGCGCTAGAAGCCAAAGAAGGGCTGCAGTCGAAAGGCGGCGGGAAAATTCTCGGGACGATTACCCTTCAGCACTTTATTAGCCTGTATCCGAAAATTTGCGGAATGACGGCTACCGCGCACGCTTCCGCTATGGAATTCGAAGCTATTTACGACCTGCGAGTTCTGCCCATCCCGCCTAACCGGCCAAACATACGGATCGATCATCCGCACCGGATTTATACCCATAAAGAAGCCAAGCTTAAGGCCCTTGTACAAGAGATCGCGTCGATCCATGCGACGGGACGCCCAATTCTCATTGGTACGTCAAGCGTCGAGGAGTCGGACAGGCTGGCGGAAGCGCTAGCGGTCGCCGATGTACCTTGTCATGTGCTGAATGCGAAGAACGACGCCGAGGAAGCCGAGATCATTGCCAAGGCGGGAGAAATCGGCGCCGTAACGGTGTCGACGAATATGGCTGGACGCGGCGTCGACATACGGCTCGGCGGCGGCGACCCCGCGCAAGCAGACATTGTCGCCAAGCTGGGCGGGTTGTACGTGATCGGTACGCATGTGAACGAAAGCGTCCGGATCGACGACCAACTGCGCGGACGTTCCGGCCGCCAAGGCGACCCGGGAACTTCCGTATTTTTCGTAAGTTTGGAGGACGAGCTGCTGCTTCGATTCGGCATGAATCAAGCGATTCGCGTTGCTAGACAGGATGAGGCGCTCGAGGAGTCGGCGCTCCGCGGCAAAATCGCCCATGTTCAGCGCGTGACGATGGGGCAGAATTTCCATATCCGCCAGGAACTGAACCGCTATTCGGATATGGTGGAAGATCAGAGGCGAATTCTGTACGAAGAGCGGCTCGGCATTTTGAAAGGCGAGCGGCCGATGAGCCCTTCGGAGCAGCGGGTGCGGCTATTTTATATCGACGAGTTCTGGGCGGACCATCTGGCGTATGTTTCATACCTTCGCGAAGGCATCCACTTGGAGAGCCTGGCCAGCCGCAGTCCGATCGACGAGTTTCATGTGCAAATCACGCAAGCATTCGAGCAGCTTCCGGCGAATATCGATCAGGCGTCGACGAATATGCTTGGAAGGCTCAACGGTTCGAATGATCCGGCGAAGTGGGAAGAGTTCGGTCTGAAGAGCCCTACTTCCACGCGGACTTACATCATCAACGATCAATACATCCAACATACTCGCAGCTCCTGGACAGCGGAGACGATTATGGCTTTTTGGATTCGCAAAATTTTGAGACTGGTATTGCGGCCGGTATATAGGCTGTCCAAGTACTGAGAATGACGGAGGTTCAGGAATGCTAAACAAAATTGTCCCTTATCAAGAGCGCGATCATGATAAGGTCATCGATATTTGGTACCAGGCTGTATGCCATACGCACGCATTTTTAACGGACGAGGATATTGAATTTTATCGGCAGATGCTTCAAAACGGGGCATTGAAGGAAGTCGAGATTTGGTTGGAAGTGAACGAAAATAATGAACCGGTCGGGTTTATCGGGCTTGACGGAACAAAGATCGAGATGCTGTTCGTAGACCCGCAATATCATGGCAGGGGCATAGGCAGCCGAATGATACGACATGCCGAAAAAATCAAAGGAAGCCATCTCCAGGTTGATGTGAACGAGCAAAATGACGGAGCATGCACATTCTATCAACGATTGGGTTTTGTGCAGATCGGACGGTCCGAACGAGACAGTTCGGGACGCCCTTTTCCTATACTGCATCTCGTATTAGGAAGCTAATCGATGGAACATAGCAATTCATAACAAATCACTATGTTTCATACATGGTATGATTTGATGGCTAGAAAGGAATAGGAAAGGTCGATTCGAAAAGGAGAGGGTGTACAGATGAAGACTTTAGGATCGATGAACGTGGATGTGATTACACTGTTTGTTGAGGACTTTCAGCAGGTTAAGACGTTCTATCGGGAAGTATTCGGAATTCAAGCCGTGTATGAAGACGAGGTTTCGGCGGTTTTTGATTTCGGGAATATGAGCGTGAACCTCCTGAATATTTCCGCATCCTACGAATTGATGAAGCCGGGAACGATCGCGACACGCGAATCCGGATCTCGTTTCCTGCTCACGATTCGGGTGGATGACCTGTCTTCGGTCTGTACGGAATTGGAACAACGCGGGGTTACTCTTCTTAATGGTCCGATCGACCGGCCGTGGGGAGTACGCACGGCTTCCTTCCTCGATCCGGCAGGACATGCATGGGAGATTGCGCAACAATTGGCATAAGATTAGGGGAGGTTCGATGAAGACGTGATCGTGGAAACATTTGAAAGTCTGAACGCCAGAGTACAGTTGCGCCAAATCTTCTCGCTGCCTTCGTACCTGGATGACTATTACTTTGATCCCGAGAATCGATTCCTGGTCAGCAACGGACCGCTGGTGCTGAATCGGCATCTGCCGCTCGATTGGGAAGAACTTGAACGCCTGGCTCCAGAGGGAGACCGGGACATACATGGGCTGGTCGTTCTCGGCGATCTGACCATTGAAGGTAACGTGCTGAATACCAACATGGACAGTGGTCCGCTGCTGCTGGTGCAGGGGAATGTCATTGCCCGCAACATTCTCGCCGGCGGCTCTGAAATTTTCATCAACGGAGACGCCCATATTCGCGAAGCGGTCTATGGCTATTACAATCACGGCTCCATAGAGATTGCGGGCACACTTCATGCAGGCTTGATCGTCATGGACGATCATATGTACAACATCAAAATAGATAGTACGAAGGTTCCGGCTCAATATCTCGATGCGGATTTCAGCGATGGTTCCGACGACCTGAAGGCGTTGAGCACTATCCTCAGGCAAGAGATCGACTCTTTGGAAGGCTTAAGAAATCTTATCCTCGAGGGCGATGATATTCTGAAGCCCGAAGCGCAGAACTTGCTCAAGTGAACGCCGTCCGGTACTTATTCTCAAACCTTCATTACCTGTTCCCGACAGCCCGATAATCCGGTTCCCATCAATCCAGGGTTCCGGCTTATCGGGCTGTCAACGAAGCAGCTGGTTGAACGATCGCAATAGGCGGCTCTGATAAGTTTATAAAGTCTGACCGCTATCCACGGTAATCGCTTGCCCTGTCATTGCTTCCTGTTCCAAGGCCGCGCAGATGAATGAGGCGATATCTTCAGGCGTCGAAATATGTCGCAGCAGAAGATGCGGAGCTAAGCGCTGCATTTGTTCTTCTCTTCCAGCCCACCATCTTGTGGCGACGGCTCCTGGCACAATGCAGTTAACCCGGATATCGGGCGCTAACGCTCGCGCTAACGATTTTGTCAGGCCGTGAACGGCAGCCTTCGATACCGCATAGGGAAGAGAGGACCCCAGTCCGGTTTGTCCTGCGATACTACCCACATTGACGATTGCCCCCTGCTTGTTTTTTTTCATGTGAGGGGCTACGGCGCGCGCGCAATAAAACATGCCTTTTACGTTCACATCGAACAATTCATCCCATATTTCCCCGGTCACGGCCTCCAGATCTTCCATCGGAATATGCTTGGTGATACTGGCGTTGTTGACGAGCAAGTCTACCGTTCCGTATTGCCGAACAATGGTTTCAACCATCTCCCGGACTTCCTTGTCCTTGGATACGTCTGCTTGCACCGCCGCCGCTTGTCCGCCTTCCGTATTGATTGTTCGAACGGTTTCTTCCGCATCGGTTTGAGAACGGGAATAGTTCACCATAACGATCGCCCCTCGTTTGGCCAGCATGAGGCTGGTTGCTCTGCCGATCCCTGTTCCGCCTCCCGTAATCAGAACCACTTTGTTATTCATCTCCATGACGCACACGCTCCTTCTGTCCTAATCTCATCATGATGATTGTAAATCTTCTCATCAAATTTGTATAATTGAACGAATTGAAGAGAATGTTCAAGAAAATTGAATTCCTCTTCAACGGCTCGCTCCTCCTAAGATACAATTCAGTTATTACTATTCTTTCCGTTTACAGGTTTAAGCGTAGGAGCCGATCGTTGCAGCTGACGGATGGTTGGTAACAAGATAGAAGGAGTGGTGAGATGAAAAGAATTGCAATTGATATGGATGAAGTGATCGCCGATTTCAACACGAAGCACTTAAGCGTGTTTAATCGGGATTACAAGGAAAATCTTACTGTGCGCGACTTGATGGGGACGCGTCTAAGAGAGCTGCGACCTCAATGGAAGCAGGAGATTTTGGCGTATTTGAACGACCCTTTGTTCTTCCGCGATTTAGACGTTATGAAAGATAGCCAAACCGTAATTAAAGAATTAAGCGAACGGTATGAAATTTTTATCACCACGGCCGCGATGGAGTTCCCCTCTTCATTCGCCGCGAAGTATGAATGGCTCAAGGAACATTTCCCCTTTATTCCGGAGATGAATTTTGTTTTTTGCGGAGATAAGAGCATTATCCGCGCGGATTACCTGATTGACGATAACGCGAGACATTTTCAACGCTTTAACGGTCAAGGGATTTTGTTTTCCGCACCGCACAATCTGAACGAAACCGGATACGTTAGAGTGGAGAACTGGTTAGAAGTCCGGGCCTATTTTCAGAGGTCGTGTATAAACTCCCCTTAAGGAGATCGATGGATGCTGATTATGCGGGTCGTTTGTCGGACGCGCTGCCGCTACAATGGGACGATCCTATCGCGGGAAGTGACTTCATTCCTTTATCCGGAACCAAGGGGGTAGCATGGAACGCTTAGTCAAAGTACATATTCAATGGGACAGGGTCGGGTATACCTTCACCTTATGGGCCGGAAGAGAGGTTGCCATCGTCTGCGTCATCTAAATCGAATACAACCCAATCAAGCTGCCGCCCCTCGGCGGCTTCTTCGCGTTCACGGATAAGCTTCGCCGACTGCGATGTGGGCGGTTGCACACCCATAATCTGGAGCACCGGCTGAATGCTGCATTCCCGGTCTTCGACCGTGAACGCAAACCAATCAGCCCGGTTACCGATAAACGCCCGCCGAATATAATGCCAAGAACGCATGCCTGATGACAAGGAGGAACCTTTCCTTTGCCTAGACCATTAGTGAAAGCCCGGGCGCGGGTCAACGTGACGGCTACGAAACCTCGCATCGTCGCGACCGTCCCGGTGAGCGGACAAGTGGGCGATATCGCGGTGAATCCGGTGACGAACCGCGTGTATTACACGCTGACGGAACGCGGGTTGGGCGTCTTGGACGGAAAGACGAACAAGATCATGACTACCGTTCCGACCGGCACGATGCCGCGCGGCGTAGTGGTGAATGCCAGAACGAACCGCGTCTACGTCACCAACTGGCTGGATGGCAGCTTGACGATTATTAACGGCCGCACGAACCGCGTCGTCAAAACGATCCCCATCGGCGAACGCTGCGACGTGATCGCGCTCAATCCGGTCACCAACCTCATCTATGTCGCGTCGATCACGCTCTCGTCGAGCGTCGGCAGACTGACGGTGATCGACGGGAAGACGAACGCCATCGTGAAGCGCCTCTCCATCCAAGGCCGGTTCTCTACGCTCGTGGTGGACGAAGAGACCAATCGGATCTATTTTACGAATACGAGCAAAGATACCGTCTCCGTGCTGGATGGCCGCAACCAGAAAATTCTCCGCACGTGGAAAGTAGGCAGCAATCCGGTCATCACGCCGGTCTTGAACAAACAGACGAAGCTGCTGTACATTCCGAACAACTTGAGCCGGTATTGTTCCATCTTGGATACGCGGGCCGGTACCGTTCGCAAACTGCAGCTTGGCCGGCTTCAAAGCGACATCGCGCTCAATCCGGCGACGAATCGAGTGTACATCACGTCGGCGCAGGTCGAGTCGAAAGGAAGGCTATACGTCATTAACGGCGATACGAACCGCGTCGTCCGGAGGATGACGATCCCGACTTCTGCGAGCCTGTTCCTCAATCCGAGATCGAATCGGCTGTACTTGTCCGAGTTTATCGACTTTAAGCCCGATCCGTTGACCGTCTATAACGGCACCAGCCTGCAGCGCATCGCGGTACTTCAGCCCGGAGAATCGCTTGGCGGTACGGTCGTCAACGTGCGGACGAATCGCATCTACAAGGGCGGGGAGAATACGCTGGTCGTTATTCAGGACTAATAAATAAGCTGGGGCCGCTCGCAGGGGAGCGGCCCTATTTGTCGCGTTATCTCTAATTTAGACATGAAAATAGGAATAATTTCCTCGGTTCCCGTTATCCTCCTGATGTGAGATACTATCCCCTTGTTCTAGAATATTCCAAATTCTGTGAGGGGGTTGAACGGTGCCGCTACAAACATATATCCAGCGGTCCAAGCGTTACGGATGGATTTTGTCCTATTTGAAAGCGTATTATCTGGGCGTCGCGTTCGTCGTCCTGTGCGGCGTGGTCATCGCGCTGGGCGAGCTCGCGCTGCCCAAAATGATCGAATATGTCGTGGACGACTATTATCCGAATCGGGACACGGCTTCCTTCCGGAACCTGCTGCTCGGGTTCGCGGGGCTGATCGTCGTCATCGCCGTCGCGTCCGTCGCGCGCAACATGCTGCAGCGGATCGTCGGGACGAAAGCGTCCCGGGATCTGCAGTTCTCCGTCATGAAGCAGATCCGCCGGCTTGGATTCGCTTATTATGAGCGTCATCCGGTGGGCGAGACGCTGTCGCTGATGAACGAGCAGGTCTTCGCGGCGCAGCGGTTGTATAACCGTTTTTTCCCGGAGATGTTGGAAAGCGCCTTATTCGCAATTCTGGCGTTCGGGCTTATGGCGCACAATAGTTGGATGTTGACGGCGATTACCATTCCGTGCTTGCTCGTCTACTACTTCATCGGGCCGTACATTGATCGGAACGTGTCCAAATGGGGCCGGGAGATGTATAAGACGCGGATCGACTTCAACCGGAAGGTGTACGAGACGGTGTCCGGCCTGCGCGAGTTCCGCGCGTACAGCGCGGAGGAATGGGACTTATCGGAGAATTTGAGGCATTATTCGGGCGTCACTCGCAGCACGCTCATGTGGGTCATCTACATCCATGCCCGGTTCAGTCTGCGCCAAGTGTTCTTCAATATCGGGACGATCGCGCTCTTCGTCATCGGTTATACGTCCATCCGAGAGGGCGTATTGAGCGTTGGCGGCTTCGTGTCGTTCATTCTATTGTATGCGGCCTTGATGCTGAAACTCTCGACGCTGATGAGCAACCTGATCGAGCAGACGATGGTTATCCAGCAGATGGAGCCGCTTCACGAGCTGATGAAGCTTGAACCCGAGGTGGCGGAGCCGGAGCGGGCGGCCGCGCTCGCGGACGTGCAAGGGCATCTCGAGTTCCGCGCTGTCCGGTTCGGGTACCCGAACCGGCCGGACGTGCTGAAGGACGTCAGTCTTGTGATTCGCCCCGGGGAGCGGACCGCGATCGTCGGGACGAGCGGCAATGGCAAATCGACGCTGCTCAAGCTCGTGTGTCGATTCTACGATCCGCTTGAAGGGGAGGTGCTGCTGGACGGAAAGTCGCTAAACGAGTTGTCATTCGAGCAGATCCGGGGCTCGATCGGCTACGTGTTTCAAGAGTCGTATTTATTCGGCATCTCGGTGAGGGAGAATATTCGGTTCGGCAAGCCGGACGCCACCGACGCGGAGGTCGAGGAGGCAGCCCGGATCGCCAATGCCCACGAATTCATCCTCGGGCTAAAGGACGGATACGATACGCTCGTCGGCGACCGGGGGATCAAGCTGTCCGGCGGGCAACGGCAGCGGATCGCAATCGCGCGCATGGTCATCAAGCAGCCGCGTATTATTTTGCTCGATGAAGCGACCTCCGCGCTGGACAACGTGAGCGAAGCGGAAGTGAAGACGGCCCTGGATCGGGTCATGAGAGGAAGGGCGGTCATCGCGGTTGCGCACCGACTGTCGACGATTCAGGATTTTGACCGAATTATCGTGTTGGATGAAGGACGGGCAGCCGAGATTGGCCGGTACGAGGAGCTGTTGGAGAGACGGGGCATCTTCTATCAGATCGCGATGGGCCAAGCGAAGGAGCGGGAGGAAGCCGTATGAGCTATTTGAGATGGGTGGGCGGCTGTCTGCGGCAAATCCGCAAAGAATTCGGCCTCGCCGTTCTGCTGGTGCTGCTCGAGACGGCCTTCGGGCTGCTTGCCACGTTTATACAGAAATTCATTATCGATGACGTCTTTGTGCAGGGGCAGGTCGGCGAACTGCCCCGATTGTTAATGTTCTTCGGCATCTTCGTCGGCTTGAACGCGATTCTGGGCGTGTGCGCGCCGTACGTGCTCGTGCGAAGCGAATATCGGATGGTCGAAGTGCTGCTGGTGCGGATGCTCAAGCATTTCTACCGGTTCCCGCTAGCCAAGGTACAACATGAACGAAGCGGACTGTACGTGCAAAATCTGACAAGCGATCTGCATGAGACCGGATCGGCGATCGGATTCATGATTCCGAGATGGATCCAGCAGCTCGTGCAGATGATCGTACTCATCGTCATAATCGGCCTCGCGGGACCGTGGATTCTCGTCAGCATGCTGGCGATCGGCGCACTCTATACCGCGGCGGCCCGTTATTTCGGCAGTAGAGTGAAGGCGGCGAACGCCCGCGTGCAGCAGACGAGAACCGATCTCATGATCCATATCGAGGAAGGCATTTCCTCCACGCGGGAAGTCATCGCCTTCCATCGCGCGGAATGGGAGGCGAGAATCTACCATGCGCTGTTCCGCGACTACTACGAGGCGGTCATGGCGGAAGGCCGTACGACGAACGGTCAAGTGCTGCTCAGCGCGCCGCTCCGCTACGTGGTCAACCTTGTCGTGCTCGCCTTCGGCGGTTATCAGCTCATGAGCGGCGAGCTCTCGCTCGGGATGTTCGTCGTGCTGCTGCAGTTCGCCAACCAGTTGATGGAATGCTTCCAAGGCCAGTTCAACTTCGCGATGATGTTCATTTCCAAGATGGCGTTCATCGATCGTCTGCAGACGTTCTTCGGCGCTGAGGCGATGGAGGAAGGGGCGAAAGGGCTCGAAGGGAAGGTGCGGAGCCTGCGATTCGAGAACGTGGATTTCGAATACGAGGCGAATATTCCGGTGCTGCGCGACGTCTCGCTGGATATTCCGATCGGCCGAAAAATCGCGTTCGTCGGGACGAGCGGCGGCGGCAAGTCGACCATCGCGCAGCTGCTCATGCGCTTCTATGCCCCGAATGGCGGCGGGATCTACGTCAACGGGGTGCGGCTGTCCGAGCTTCGGGTCAAGGAGTGGATGAGCCGCATACATATCGTGTTCCAGGATCCCTATTTGCTGGCTGACACGATTCGCCGGAACGTCGCCTTCGGCAAACAAGCTTCCGAGGAGGCGCTTGAGACAGCATTGCGCGCGTCTCAAATCTGGGACACGATTCAGCGCTTCCCGAACCGACTCGAGGAGACGATCGGCGAACGCGGCATCCAGCTCTCCGGCGGGCAGCGGCAGCGCGTCTCGCTAGCCAGAGCGATCCTCGGAGACCCGGAAATTCTCATTCTCGACGAAGCGACCTCTTCGCTCGACATGGAGACCGAACGCGAAATGCAGCGCGTGCTGGACGACGTGCGAGCGGGGAAGACGACAATCATCATCGCTCATCGCTTGTCCACGATCCAGAACGCAGATGTCATCTTCGTTATGCATCAAGGGCAAATCGTCGAGCAGGGCACGCACGAAGAGCTTATGCGCAGAGGCCAGGTGTATCCGGATCTCGTACGAACGCAAGAGGATCAGGGGGTGCTCGGGGATTGGAAGGAGATTATGGTATAGACGTGCGGCGATCGCATACCGGCTATAAATGATTCGCAAATCGGCCGGCCTCGAAATCATTGCCTATTCGACTCTAAGCTCAACCTTGCCGTACGATGGCGGGGTTGAGCTTTTTTGGCGTTGAACATGAGCCCGAGCGCTCCGACCTAATTCTAAACGCTTTCTTATGCACGCTGCCGAAAAACCGCCTGGATCATTGACCCTGGGCACGCTAAATTTTACAATGTCAGTATAGCTAACATGAGTTACATAGACCGATCATCACTGCAGTTGAGGAGGGACGCTATGTCCAACAAGCGGGAACAGGAAATCTATCGAGAAATCAAGCTGGCGATTACGCAGCACAAGCTGCTGCCGAACACGCAGCTCATCGAAGACGCGCTGGCGGAGGCCTTTCGGGTCAGCCGGACGCCGATCCGGAACGTGCTGCGGCGCCTGGCGATGGAGAAGCTGGTGACGGTCATTCCGTACCGGGGGTCGTTCGTCTCGTGTCCGAGCGTGGAGGACGCGAGAGCGGTGTTCGAAATGCGGCGTGTCATTGAGCCTTCCATGGTTCGAAAGGTGTGCGCGGCCGCTTCCACGGAGCAAATCGCCCAGCTGCGCGAGCTGCTGCGGGAGGAGCATCAAGCGAGCCATGCCGGCGACGTCGTCGGCGCGCTCGACGTGACGGTCGATTTCCACTTGAAGCTCGCCGAGCTCGCCCACAATTCCTACTATTATACGTTCCTGGAGGAGCTCATCTCGCTGACGTCGGTCATCATCGCGCTCTACGGCACGAACCAAGCGTTCTGTCGGGATCATGAGGAGCTCGTGGAGGCGATCATGCTCAAGGACGGTAATTTGGCCGCCCGCGTCATGACGGATCATCTGCTGCAGATTGAGCGATCGCTGGATTTCTCGATTGCGACAGGCAGCGTGGCGAATTTATCGGAAATTTTCCAAAGCTAAATTTTTTTACCCTAGATTGTATCCAATATCGTATGCCAAATTGTAGGCCATTGCGGGAGAGAAACCATTGGGGAGTGGAGACTATGGGGAAAAGGTCGGCTGTATTGGGGTTGAGCACGGCGGCGGCATTACTGCTGAGCGCTTGTTCGAACGAAACGGCGCCAACGAATGAGGCTGCGTCCGGGGAAGGGGAAGCGGGTGGCGGGGGCAAAATCTCGATCACGCTCATGCACCGGTATCAAGCGTCGAATATCGGCAAGAGCCCGGAGGACACGGCGGTGCTGGACGGGGTGGAGCGGTTCAAGAAGGATTTTCCGGACGTCGAGATCGTGGAGGAACAGCTGCAGAACGAGGATTACGCGATCAAGGCGCAGGCGCTCGCCGCCGCGGACGATATGCCGGACGTGTTCATCGTGCCTGGCTCGTGGATGACGAACTTCGTGGACAACGAGATCGTGCTGCAGCTGAACGAGGAGCTCGATAAGCGTCCCGAATGGCGGGACGGCTACCGGGCCGGCACGCTGGACGCGGGCACGCGGGAGGGCAAGGTGTTCGGCATCCCGATCGCGGCCGGTCCGACCCATCTGATCTACTACAATGCCGATCTGTTCGCCGATATCGGCTATGACCAATTTCCCGCTACCTGGGACGAGGTGATGGATGCCGGACGCAAGCTCGCGGACAAGGGCGTCAATCTCTTCTCCTACGGCGACAAATCCAAAGGCTACGCGATGTCCAGTTGGATCAGCGCCTTGACCGATCGCCATACCGGACCGGAATGGACGGCGTCGATCCTGAGCGGCGGCGGCGCGGCGTTCACCGATCCCGGCTTCGTGAACGCGATCTCCATTATGTCCGATCTATCCAAGGCCGGCTATCTGAACAAAGACATGAACTCCGTCGACGGCGATACGATGGTGTCCTACTACTTCGAAGGCCGCTCGGCCGCGTTCGTCAGCGGCATCTGGTCGGCGATGAACGTCGTCAATAACGCGCCGGAGGCGGTGCGGGAAGCGACGAAAGTCGCGGTGTTCCCGGGCGTGGAAGACGGCAAGGGCGATCCGCTCGCTTCCTCCGGCGGCGCCGGCGTCTACTACAGCGTCCACGCGGGCATCGCGCCCGGGCCGAAGCTGGATGCCATCATGACGCTGCTCGAATATATGACGGGTTCGCAGAGCGCCAAGTTGATGGCGGAGGTCGGCGGCTTCCCGGCATACGATCCGGGGGAATTCGATACGACTAAGCTGCACCCGGTCGCCCGTGCCGCTTACGAAGCCAGCGCCGCTGCCGATGCGACGAAGATATTCGATCTGTGGTTCGACGCGTCGATCGTCGAAGTGATCAATACGGAGATTCAAGGCGTCATGTCCGGGTCCAAGACGCCGGCGCAATTAGCCGAAGCGGCGCAGCAAGCCTACGAGACCTTTCTAGCCAAGCCATGACGGAATTCGATCGAGGGAGGTGACCGCATGGGCAAAGCATTGCGTCCTTCCGGCTGGCTGGTGCTGCTGTATCTCCTGCCGGGGCTGGCGATCTATTCGTTCGTCGTGCTCGTTCCGATTCTATCCGCGTTCCGCTACAGCTTCTTCTCGTGGACGGGCAGACCGAAGAAAAGCTATATCGGGCTGGACAATTACGCGGAGATTCTACGCGATGAGGTGTTCTGGCACGCGTTCTGGAACAACGTAATCATGACCGCTTACGGCTTGATCGGGCAGGTGGGGCTGGCCTTCGTCTTCGCGCTGTTCCTCATGTCGAAGGCGGTCAGGTGGAAAGGATTCCACCGCACGATCAGCTTCTTCCCCTCCACGATGGCGCCGATCATCATCGCCTTCCTGTGGACGTTGATCTACAACTACAACTATGGGTTATTCAACGAGTTTCTGCGGATCGTCGGACTGGAGCGGTGGGTACAATCGTGGCTGGATTTGTCCGGCCCGATCGTCCTCCTCGTCTCCATCCCGCTCTCGTGGCAAAATATCGGGTTCTACACGCTGCTCATGCTCGCCGGGCTCGCGGCCATCAACAAAGAGGTGCTCGAGGTGGCGGAGCTGGACGGCGCGACCGGATTCCGCAAAGCGTGGTACGTCATGATCCCGCTCGCCAAGCCGACCCTGATCGTCTCCTCGCTGCTCTGCATCGCCAATAACATGCGGGGGTTCGAGCACATCTACGCGATGACGGGCGGGGGCCCGGGGAACGCGTCGTCGGTTATGGCCTTGTACGCCTACGAGACGTCGTTCCTCCGCTTCCGCTACGGGTACGGATCGGCGCTCGCCATCATGATCATGGCGCTGACGCTGCTCATCATTCTGATCGGCACGGCGCTGCTGCAGCGCAGGCGCGGCGCGGAAGGAGTGGAGCACTAATGGAGCAAGCGATGGACATGGCCGCAGCCGAGCGCGGGAGCGCGAATCTCGCCAGGCTGATCAAGAAGCTGCTGCTCAACGTGATTATGATGCTGTTCAGCGCCAGCTGCATTTTTCCGCTAATCTGGATCGGCTATTCGTCGCTCAAGACCCAGTCGGAGTTCTCGAACAGCATTATCAGCCTGCCGCAAAAGCTACATTTTAGCAACTACGCGGAAGCGATCAAGCTCACCAACATGCTTCAGCTGTCGTGGAACAGCGCCCGCGTCACTGCCGTCTCCGTGTTGGCGATCGTGCTGATCGCCTTCGCGACCGGCTACCTGATCGCCAGAGTCCGGTTCAAAGGCAAGCGTCTGATGGTCGTCTACTACTTGTTCGGTCTGCTCGTTCCGATCCACGCCCTGCTCGTCCCCGTCTACTTGCTCTTCAAAGAATCGGGGCTGGCCGACCAATGGTACACGCTGATCATCCCGTACGTGGCGTTTAATCTGTCGATGCCGATCCTGCTCGTCGCCAGCTATATTACGGGCATCCCGAAGGAGATCGAGGAAGCGGCGGCGATCGACGGGCTCGGGTTCAGCCGGACGATGTTCACGATCATTCTGCCGATGGCGGCGCCCGTACTGACGACGGTGGCGATTCTGCAGTTTTTCTCCTGCTGGAACGAGTTCTCGTTCGCGCTCGTCCTGCTGAAGGACGAAGCGCTGCGCACGGTGCCGCTCGGCATGTCGTACTTCAAATCGCAGCACAGCACGAATTACCCGCAGCTGATGGCCGGCATGGTGCTGTCGATTTTGCCGGTGGCCGTCGTCTATTTCGCGTTCAGCTCGCGCATCGTCGCGGGCGTCATGGCCGGCGCGGTCAAAGGGTAGTCCGAAGCCGCGACTGCCCCGCAAGCCCTAATTCAGAGGAGGAATGAACACATGTTGAATCAAGAGCAACCGATCGTCCGCACGCCAGATAGGTCCAAATGGAACGAGTCGTTCTACCGCCGCTCGATGGAGCTGCCCGACGAACTGCTCATCGGCGCGATCGACAGCCATGTGCACGCAGGGCCGGTGCTGAATTCGAACCCTGGCCATCTGGATCCGATCCAAGTCGCGCAAGAGGCGGCCGCGGCCGGCATGCGAAGCATCGTCTACTACGACGTATTCGGCTGGGCGTCGGGCATGGCGTGGGTCGTCAACCGCCACGTCCCCGGCATCCACACGTACGGCGGCTATCTGATGAACTCCTGTCACGGCGGTCTCAATCCGCGTTCGATCCGCACGGCGCTGCATATGGAGGAAGGCTGCCGGTTCATCAGCTTCGGCTCGCACTGCACGCGTCACTCGGCGGAGCGGGAATCGACGCTCATCGACGGCAAGCTTGTTCCGTTCAAGGACGCGTTCCCCAAGTTCGCGAAGGAGGAGCTGCCGGTCGCCACGTCCGTGCCGCTTGACGGCTCCATACCGGAGGAGCTGGACGAGATTCTGACGATGATCGCCCAGCATCCGCAGGTGTATCTGAACACGGGGCATGTATCCGTCGCTGAGGCGCTGCGCTTGCTCGATCTAGCGGAGCAATACGGGATCAAGAAGGTGCTCATTGCCCACCCGGTGCGAGGGCGGATGACGGTGGAGCAGCAGAAGGAGGCCGCGGCCCGTGGCGCTTTCTTGGAAGCGTGTCTAGTCGATTGGCTGTATCCGGACGTGCCGCGCACCCACTACTATGTCGAGCGCGAATACATGGACATGGGCGCCGAGCTCGGCCGCCATACGAACGCCGTCGCTTGGATGAAGACGATCAGGGAAGTCGGGATCGACCGGTTCGTGCTCGGCACGGACTACGGCATCCGCGCCGCGTCGACGCCGGTTCAAGGCATGCGGACGATGATCGCGTCGATGCTCGATTACCAATTCGCGCCTGACGATATTTACCATATGGTGGCGACCAATCCGGCCAAGCTGATCGGCTTGGACGATTAGCTTGGCCGGCCCATGGCCGGAAGCTGCCAAGTCGAAGCCGGATAGGAGTGAGGCGACCGCATGAGAACAAGGAGCGCTGCGGGGCAGTCATATGAGCTTGTCATCGCGAACGGGGAGGTCGTGCTGGAGGATCGCGTGGCGCGGGCGGAGATCGGCATCCGAGACGGCCGCATCGCCGCGATCGCCCCGTCCGTCGAGCGCGGCGGCGCGAGGATCGTCGATGCGGCGGGACTCGTCGTCATGCCGGGGATGATCGACGCGCACGTCCATCTCAACGAACCGGGTCTCGGCCACTGGGAAGGCTTCGTCACCGGAACGAACGCGCTGGCGGCCGGCGGCTGTACCGCCTTCATCGATATGCCGCTGAACGGGATACCGCCGACGGTGACCGTCGATGCATTGGAGCGCAAGCGCAAGCGGGCGGCGGGCGCCGCGTTGATCGATTACGCCTTCTGGGGTGGGCTCATGCCGGGCTATCTGGGCGAACTGCCCGCCCTCGCGGAGGCAGGGGTCGTCGGCTTCAAGGCGTTCATGTCGTCGCCGGGCGACGAGGACGAGGACGCGTTCCGGCGCTCGGACGACGGCACGCTGCTCGAGGGCATGAAGCGGATCGCCGAGCTGGGCAAGATACTCGTGCTCCACGCGGAGGACGAGTCGATCGTCGCCCGGTTGACCGCGATCGCCCGCGCGGAGGGTCGGCAGTCAGCGGCGGATTATGCCGCCACGCGCCCGGTCGAGGCGGAGACGGAGGCGGTCGGCAAGGCGCTGAACTATGCGAAGCAGACCGGATGCCGGTTGCACTTCGCCCATATTAGCAGCGAAGCGGCCGTGCGGATGATCGGCGCGGCGAGGCTGGCGGGCGTCGACGTCTCCCTTGAGACGTGCCCGCATTATCTGGCGCTGACCGATGAGGATCTCGCGAGGCTCGGCGCCGTTGCCAAATGCGCGCCGCCGCTGCGCGGTCCGCAGGAACGGGCGAAGCTGTGGCAATGCCTCGAACGCGGCGAGATCGATCTGATCGCGTCCGATCATTCGCCTTGTCCGGGCGAGCTGAAGCAATCGTCCGATCTGTTCGCCGCATGGGGCGGCATCGCCGGAGCGCAGAGCTCGCTTACGCTGCTCGTGGACGAAGGGCACCGGAAGCGCGGCATGCCGCTTAGCGCCATCAGCCGCTTGCTCGCGGGCGCACCCGCCGCGAGGTTCGGGCTGGACGGCCGCAAAGGCGCGATCAAGGAAGGCCTCGACGCCGATCTGGCGCTGATCGACCTGAACCGGAAGTACCGCTTAACGGCCGAGCAACTCCAACATAGGCACAAGCATACCCCTTACCTCGACCGGGAGATTGGCTGCAAGGTAGCGTCGACGCTGCTTCGGGGCACGATCGTGTACGCCGAGCAGGACGGTATCGCTCCGATACGGAATGGGAGGGAGCTTCATGCGATTGGAACCCGCCTCGAATAAGGAAACCGAAGAGGAGCCGCTCCCCCGCGAATGGAAGGCGCTGTTCGCGCAGATACCGCGCGAGAGCATGAACGGCTACGTGGAGCAAGTGTTGGGACCGCTGATGCCTTGCCACCCCGGCCATCCGCGAGCCAAGCTATCGCTGCGCGAAAGCAATGAGCGCAGACAGCGGGAGGAGCTGCTGCTCACGCTCGAGACGTTGATCGCCTGCGACGGGCAAATTAACGAATTGGCGAATCGGCTCTATATCCATCGCAATACGGCCGCTTACCGGATCGAGAAGCTGGAGAAGCTGCTCGGCCTGCAGTTGAAGCAGACCGATAGCCTGCTGAGGCTCAAGCTGGCATTCGTCTTTAGGCGGCTACTGTCCGAAGAGGAACGAGACGCGAGGACGGATGGCAACCGGTGACGGGGATGTCGCGTAATCATAGTGTAGGGAAACAGGCCGATGGACATCCATCGGCCTGTTTATAGTTTGAAAAAATATGCAACCGTTCATTATTTGGATAATAACGTAAAGCGTGTCTGCGGAAGCGGACGAAAGCGAGGGTCAGCAGAGCGTAGATGAAGAGCATGAAAAAGGGAGTCACCACCCAAGGCACAACGTTTCGTAAGAGGTTAAAACAAGAGCCTTGTCCAAATGAACAGCTCCGGTTCAGACATCTGGACAAAGCGAGCGTACCTCGAAGGACACATCAACGCCGGCCGCGTCACGAGTCACGCCCTATCCGGGAGTCCAGAGGGCCGGGGCCCTTGGTTCCCCTCGGCGGAGGGCAATGCTGTCAGGTTAAGGAAAAACGTCGGATGAACCAACTAGGGCCGTTAGTTGATAGGCTTAAGTCTTAGGAGGACTTCAAAACCTGCTGAAGCTTTGTCCAAAGGACAAAAGCGTGCCCCGCTCAAGCCAACCCTCCGACCGCGAACAAACATGCCAGCACGAAATAGGGAGTCCAGAGGGCAAAGTCCTTTGGAGCCTCCTCGGCGGAGGAGGTGGGAGGAGGGAGCAACAAAAGTCGGGTCAAAAGGGCGGAGCCCTCTTAACCTGACAGCATTGCGGCGGAGGGGGAAGGGGCGAGGGTGAAAGGTGGGTTTTGAAGGGCGAAGCCCTTATATTCCCAAACTTCTCCTTCCCTAATTCCTCGAGCTGATTTATTATAATGTTATTGGATTTCGCTATCTGTTAATCCATTTTTCGACAAACGACGACGGCAATCCGCGTTCGCCTCGCGCGTTTGTCCGTCCGCCGCATCCATCTGCGGGGAGCTTCCGTCCGACGGCTGCAAGGCGGAGGCAAAGAGGCACGATTTATACATACTAAAATGTAAGCGCTATCTTATGGAGTGGGGTCTATTTGTTCCGGCTGCTAAGCCAAGAGAAGAGAGGAGAGGTTTCATGAAACGGTTTCCGATGATGCTGCAGCTCACGCTTATTTTGTTCTGCGTCATGGCTATTCCGATGGCCATCCTGACGTGGTACAGCAGCGCGCGGATCGTGCAGCATTCGGAGAGCGCCATCGCCGAATCGTCGCTCGCGGGACTGAACGCGAACCGCCGGTTGAACGAGAACGCGCTGGGCAATATGGCCCAGGACGTCGTGCGTCTGGCCACGAGCAAAGTATTCGACCGGATTCGCGGCTTCGAGACGTTCGCGGAGGCGAACGCCAACTACGGCAACGTCAGCAGCACGCTGGTCGTGCTGTCCGAGCTGCAGAACTTGAACCACCGCGTAGACGGCGTCTATTCGTCCATGTTCTATCTGAGCGATTCGGATTACGTCGTCTCGACGGATAAAGGCATTACGCGGCTGGACCGCTACGAGCCGCTCGATTGGATGGCGAAGGCCTTGGAAGGCAGAAGGGGAATCAGCGGCGTGTGGGTGCCGCGCAAGCTGGCGTCGGGCGTCAATGTCGTCACGTACGTGATGCCGCTGAACCGATTGTCGACCACGACGCGCGGGACGATCGTCGTGAATTTGCAGGAGGGCCGGATCAGCGACTACCTCCGTTCGACCGAGCCGGGCAAGCACGGTTACTTCCTGCTCGAAGCGGATGGCACGATCATCTCGCATAGCGACAAGAACCTGCTGCTGACGGATGGCCGGGACCAGCCGTTCATTCGGGAGATATTGGACGCGGGATCGAAGGAAGGCTATGCGTTCCGGGAGACGGACGGCGAGCGGCTCATCTACACGTGGTCCAAATCGGAGCTGCTCGGCTGGTGGAACGTGAACCTGTACTCGACGGACGAGCTCATGACGAAGGCCCGCACGCTGCAGCGCGGCTTGATCGGGCTGACGATCGTCATTATTTTCGCCGGCGCGGTGCTGACCGTCCTGCTCGCGACGTGGCTGTCCAAGCCGGTGCGGCAGCTCGTGCGCGCGATGCGCGACCGCGGCCATCTCGGCGTCGCGAACAAGAACGAGCTGCTCTTCCTGGACGCGGCATTCAAGCGGATGCAGGAGGAGGAAGAAGGTCTCTATCAACTGCTGAAGGAGCGGGAGCAGGATACCCGCAGCCTGGCGATCCACAATCTGCTGCGGGGAGACTTGACCAAGCAGATCGCCGAGCTGTTCCCGGCGTCCTGTTTCCGCGTGGCGGTCGTCTCCATCGACCGCTACCGGCGGTACGTGAGCCACGCCAACCCGGAGACGCGCAATTACCACCGGTACGTGCTCATCTCGCAATGCGACGGTTTGTTCCCGGACACGGTCGGAGCGCGATGCGTTTACCAGGGGGGCGGCTGCTTCGTCATCGTGCTCAATTACGGCGAGGAAGATCCGGAGGCGGTCTCGGCCGGCATCGGCGACGCGCTCGCCGCGATTCGGGATTCGGCCGCGGAACTGCTCGGCCATACCGTGACGATCGGCGTCAGCAGCCAAGCCGAGGACAGCGTCCGGTTGTCCGACCTGGTCGTCGAGGCGATGGAGGTCATCAAGCATCGCATGATCGCGGGCGGCGGGGGGATCACCTATTGGGGACAGCAAGCCGACCGGGGCAAGAAGTACATGTATCCGACGAACAGCGAGCGGCGCATCGTCAATTTCCTGGATAAAGGCGACTTGGGCAGCATCGAGGACGAGCTGGCGAACGTCCGCGTCGAGATCGAATCGGCCGAATACATCTCCTACGACAATATTTTGTTCATCTACAACCAGCTGGTCGGCGTGACGATCAAGCATCTGCGGGAGAACAACATCAGCAC
This sequence comes from Paenibacillus methanolicus, assembly GCF_008124765.1. Lineage (GTDB taxonomy): Bacteria > Bacillota > Bacilli > Paenibacillales > Paenibacillaceae > Paenibacillus_Z > Paenibacillus_Z methanolicus. The sequence goes on from NZ_VNHS01000007.1 coordinate 406,062, forward strand.
GTCGCGCATATTCGCGGGGCGGGGCAACGTTTACTCCGCCATCGCGTCGATCGACACGCTAGACGAGCTGGAGGACTATTTGCGCGGATTTTTCCGCGACATTACGCAATATCTGGCGCGAAGCTCCGGCGAAGCCAACTACGGCGAGCGGATCATCCGCTATTTGGAGACGCACTTCCGCGAAGAGATCGTGTACGAGGACATGGCGAAGAAAATTGGCATCAGCTACTCTTACATGCGCAAGATCGCGTACGAGGTGATGGGCAAAAGCTTGATCGATTACGTGAATGCGCTGCGGATCGAACGCGCGAAGCAGCTGCTTCTGGAGACGAATCTCAGCATGACGCAGATCGCGGCGGAGGTCGGCTACAGCAACGTCCAAAGCTTCAACCGCTTCTTCCGCAAATTCGAGGGCATCCCGCCGAGCGGCTTCAAGGCGCTGCGCGGCGCCGCCGCCATGCCGCCCGCCGGCGGATTGGAAGAGCACCTATAAGCATGCCGCTTGCGCCGTCCATCCGGTCCGTACGGGCCCTCGAGGGACGGCGTTCTTCATTCCATTACATGCGCCGCCCTTCTCGTTGGCATGCTTAAGTTCTACCCCGACGCTCCCCGCGCTCTGTCACCCGGTGGCGGACAGGGAAGGAGAAGGGCACCGACGCATGAAGCTTTGTCCGTCAGGACAAGAGCGTGCTAGCTCGAAGCAACCCGGCCAACCGCGAACAATTGAGGCAGCACGAAAAGGGAGTCCTGAAGTTTTCCAGCGGAAAACTCACTTCGGAAGCATAAGCTGGGCGAAGTCCTCTGGTTCCCCTCAGCGGAGGGGGAAGGGGGAGGAAGCAGCGCTTCACATTTGATTCTGGGACATCAAAAATGATTATGTAAGCCTTGCCAATGCGCCAAATGACGCCTCCGCGATCAAAAATGACGCGGGGAATCAAACCTCACGATTGTCGGCGGCGAAACGGAGCGGCTATGATGCAAACATGACCCGCCGATCCCGTTGGCTCGGCGGCGACGATAAGACGCACGACATGGGGGAGGTGAATCCGTGAAAGTTGAAAGCGCTTCAGCGAATTTTGAAACCGCTTTAAAACCATCCAAAAGAGAATCCAAGGGGATCCTGCATTATTTCCGGCGGGACTGGCAGCTGTATTTGCTCCTGCTGCTGCCGCTGTCGTTCGTGCTCGTGTTCAAATACGCGCCGATGACCGGTCTTGTCCTCGCCTTTAAGGAATACAAGATCGCCAAAGGATTCTGGGGCAGCGAATGGGTCGGCTTCGAAGTGTTTCGGGATATTTTCGCCAAGCCCGATTTCGCCAAGGCGGTCCGCAACACGCTGCTGCTGAACGTCCTGGATTTGATCTTCAGCTTCACGATGCCGATCGTGCTCGCGCTGCTGCTCAACGAGGTCAAGAGCATCCGGTTCAAGCGCGTCAATCAGACGCTGCTGTATCTGCCGCACTTTCTATCGTGGATCATCATCGGCGCGGTCGCCTACCAGCTGCTCGGCGAGGGCAGCGGCATGGTGAACAACGCGATCGAGGCATTGGGCGGCACGCGCATCCCGTTCCTGCAGGACGATACCAACTGGCTGATCAGCTATTTGGCGATCGGCGTCTGGTACAGCATGGGCTGGGGCACGATCATCTACTTGGCTTCGATCAGCGGCGTCAACCCGGATCTGTATGAAGCGGCGACCGTCGACGGCGCCGGGCGGTGGCGCAAAATGTGGAACGTCACGATCCCGTCCATCCGCTTCACCATCGTGACGCTGCTCATCATGAACCTCGGCAAGGTGATGGACGGGTCGTTCGAGCGGGTGTTCGCGCTGCAGAACAAGGCCACGACGGAATACACCACGACCATTCCGGTACTCGTCTACCGGTGGGGCATCGAGAGCGGCAACTTCAGCCGCGCGACGGCGCTCGGGCTGTTCCAGGCGGTCATCGGACTTGCGCTCGTGCTGCTCGCCGACCGAATCGCCAAGAAGCTTGGCGAAGACGGATTGATCTAGAGAGGAGGCGTTACCATGAAAGCAACCGGCGGCGCGTTAATCGCGTCTCGCAGACGGCGCTTCGACATATGGGATGTGCTGATCCGCCTCACTCTGATCATCGCTTCGCTAGCCTGTCTGCTGCCGTTCGTGCACGTTGTTTCCAAGTCGTTCAGCGAGGACGCTTACGTCATCGCCAACAAGGTGTTCCTGTGGCCGGCCGGCTTCACGACCGAGGCGTACGGCAAAATTTTCGCCGACGCGAGCATTCTGCGCTCGTTCTACGTGTCGGTCGTCGTCACCGCGCTGTTCACCCTGCTCGGCATGATTCTGACGATCTGCGCGGCTTACCCGTTGTCCCGCAAACAGCTCAAGGGACGCGTGACGCTGACCATCATCTTCACGTTCCCGCTCTTCTTCAGCGGCGGGATCATACCCGAGTACATGCTGATCAACAACCTCGGCATGCTGGATACGATATGGTCGCTCATCCTGCCGCTCGCGTTCAGCTCGTTCAACCTGCTCATTATGAAAAGCGCGCTGACCAACAGCATTCCGGTCAGCTTGGAAGAATCCGCGCGGATCGACGGCGCCGGCCACTTCCGCATTCTGTGGAGCGTCGTCCTGCCGCTCTCCAAGCCGATCATGGCGACGCTCGCGCTGTTCTTCGCGGTCGGGCGGTGGAACGCCTATATGGACGCGCTGTTCTACATTAAGCAGAACGTCGATCTGCGACCGCTGCAGCTGAAGCTGTATTACCTCGTCATCCAGGCGAGCGAGAGCTTCCAGCTGGAGGCGACGCAGGTGTCGCTGAGCAATCCCGAGGTGTTGAAGGCGTCGTGCGTCGTCTTCGCGACGGTGCCGATCCTGTGCATTTATCCGTTCATTCAGAAGTACTTCGTCCAAGGCGTCATGCTGGGCGCGATCAAGGAGTAACCCGGCAAGTCAAACTAAGAATCGATGGGGGATAAGGCGATGAGAGCAAAGAAATTCGCATCCGTGCTGATGTCGGTCGTGATGGCCGGGGGCATGCTGGCCGCTTGTTCGAACAACGGGGGCGGCAATTCCGAAGGCGGCAACAACAAGGCGAACGATCCGGCGCCGGCCGCGGCCAACACGGGCACGAAGACCAATAATGCCGCGGCCGAAGGCGGCAAGTACGCCGATTATTCGAAGGGCTTCCCCGAGAAGGTGAACCTCGACATTCCGGTCTACGAGCGGGCTTTCGAAGGCTGGAACGTCACCGACAACTTCTACACCCGCTGGATTCAGAAGGAATTCGGCGACAAATACAACGTCAACGTCAAATTCGTGCCGATCACGCGCAGCAGCGAAGTGAAAGACTACCAGCAGCTGCTCGCCTCCCATAAGGCGCCGGACATCATTTTCCACTACGACATGCCGCAAGCGCTTGCTTATTACAGCGAGGACGTTATGCAGGAGTTGGATCACGCCGAGATTGCGAACTACGCCCCAACCTACTGGAAGAACATGAGCGCCACGATCGAGCAATACGGCAAGGTCGACGGCAAGAACGCGTTCTTCTTCGCCAAGCGCCCGGCCGCGGACAACTTCGTGAACATCATCCGCAAGGACTGGGTGGAGAAGGTTGGCATGAAGGTGGAGGACATTACGTCCCTCGAGAAATACAACGAAATGCTGGCCAAGTGGAAGGAAGCCGGACTTGGCGTCGGCGCCATGTCCCTGGTGAAGAACAACTACATCTACAGCTACGCCTTCCGCGACTGGCCGGTCGATCCGAAGGAACGCGCGCTCTATTCCGATCTGGGCGTGGCCGATCTGACGACGGCGGCGTCGGAGAGCTACCTGCGCAATCTGAACGACCTGTATAACAAAGGCCTCATCGACAAGGAATTCTACCTGCGCGACGACGAGCCGAAAATCAAAGCCGAGTTCGTCGCAGGCAAAACGGGCTCCTTCGGCTTCTACCTCGCGAGCAACACCGACGTGCTGACCGCGACGCTCGCGAACAATCCCGGCGCGGAATTCGCCGTGCTGGACGCGGCGGCGGGCGTGCCGGAAGGCAAGAAGCCGCAGGCGCGCGCGTACTGGCCGTTCGGCTTCATCATGGGCATCAACTACGAGTCGACCGAGCAAGAGCGCGCCGCGGTCTGGATGTACCTGGAGTGGATGAGTCAGCCGGAGAACCTGTTCTTCTTGCAGAACGGCGTCGAAGGCCAGAACTACACGAAGGACGCCGACGGCATCGCGGTCAAGAACGCGGATTTCAAGGGCGAATCCGTCCTGTCCCAGAACAACAACAAAGACTACTGGGCGCTCGTTACCGAGATGGTCGAGTATTCCGATCCTGCCGTGACGCGCAAGGCCTATATCCGTCAATGGGCGCCTCCGGGCTATGAGTACCTGGCGACGGATCTGTTGAAGTATTATGATCAATACGCCGAGTTCCGCACGCCGGACGCGCTGTTCAGCGTCGTGCTGGAGAAGGTGAACGAGTACAAGGCGGACCTGAACGCGCTGTTCCAAGAGTTGTACGTGAAGTGCGTCCTCGCGAAGCCGGAAGAGTTCGCCGCGACGTACGAGGCGGCGAAGAAGGCGTACCTCGAGGCAGGCTACCAAGAAATTCTCGACGAGAAGCAAGCCGCGATCGACGCGGGTAAGTTTAACTAGAGGCATATTCCCAAAGCCCCAGCCCCCAGCTGGGGCTTTAAACCAAGGAGGTACATCATCGTGAAAATTTCGATTGATTCATCCGAGCTGAAGCAGACGATCGACCGCGTGGTCGAATACACCTTCGGCATGGACCTGACGTGGGATTGGCCGGGCGGCGTCGCCTACTACGGCGTCAGCCGCGCATTCGAGGTTACGGGCGAGCAGGCGTATTTGGAGCGGATGGCGGCATGGGTCGACGAGTACATGGAGGCCGGTCTACCGGTCTGGACGGTAAACACGTGCGCGATGGGGCATATGCTGATCACCTTGTACGAGCAAACCGGGGAGCAGCGCTACCTCGATCTGATTATGAGCAAGGTGGACTATTTGGAGAACAAGGCGCTTCGTTTCGGCGACCGGGTGCTCCAGCATACGGTGTCCGCGAAGAACGATTTTCCGGAGCAATGCTGGGCGGACACGCTGTTCATGGCTGCCTACTTCCTGCTGCGCGTGGGCATCATGCAGGGCGAGAAGCGGCTGATCGACGACGCGCTGCACCAGTTCTTCTGGCATATCAACTATTTGCAGGACGAGGACAGCGGGCTGTGGTATCACGGCTACAACAACATCAACAAGGATCACATGTCCGGCATCTACTGGGCCCGCGCCAACGCGTGGGCGGCCTATACGATGTCCCGCGCAGCCAGAATCCTGCCGGAAGCATACTTGTATCCGCCGATGATGCATATCTGGAGCTCCCTGCGCGATCAACTGGCCGCGATCAAGAAATTGCAGAAGGCAGACGGCCTCTGGGGCACCGTGCTTGACTATCCGGAAGCTTACGGGGAATTGTCGGCGACGGCGGGTATCGCCGCCGCCATGGTCATGCAGCACAACCCGCTGCACGCCAAATACGTGCAGAAGTCGCTGGAAGGCGTGATTGCGAATATCGCGGACAACGGACGAGTTCGGAACGTATCCGGCGGCACTGCCGTCATGAACGATATTGCCGGCTATCTCGCGATCGACCGCAAATGGGCGCAAGGCTGGGGTCAAGGGCTCGCCCTCTCGCTGCTGACGGCCGTGCTGGAGTCAACGACGAAAGCCCAGGCTAACGAGCAGGCCAAAGAACAGGAACTTTCGAAATAAAGGGTTCAGACGCTTGCTTCCATCGGGGAGCACGCGTCTTTTGCCTGCAGCCAAATAGTTCAGCCGCCTCTCGCCAAGCGAGCGCTAATCGGCTTTAACAGCAAGTAGACAACTGGCGGGAACAAGCAATAGTACCAAGGGTCCCACCACGCATAGATGCGAAGTAGGTCCGTCGCTAATAGAAGCCTCGTGACCCCGAAAATAATCAGCGCGATGGCGAGCGCCTTCACCCAGGCAGCGCCTCGCCGCATTTTCGTCGCCGTCACGATAACCAGGCTCATCACCACGTAATAGATGGCCGAGAAGGCCGTCGTATCGTGCGCGGGATCGCCGTACCAGCCCGGATCGTAGCCGCGGTTCATGAACAGCATGATCGGCACGATGTGCAGCGTGCCTAGAATCGGCGCGACGCACAGGAAGAGGAGCGCCGAATGGAGCAACCCGGCAGCCGGACGACGGAGGCGCTCGTAGACGATTCGCGCGAACGGGAAGTACATCGTCAGCCCGATCGCCGTATATTCAATTCGCCACCAATATAACGTGTAAAGCTCAAGCTTCACCCATAGCCACTCGATCGCCCCGATCAGCGCGATAGCGACCAAGATCCCCCTCCATTGCAGGCGATAGACGGCGATAAGGAGCGCAGCTGTCGGTATCACGAGCATGTTGGAGGCGAGCGCGCCCATATTGCTGTCATAGTAGGCGCTGTCTTTCAGAAAACCCGGGCGATAGAAGTAGCTGTTGCCAAATATATAGATGACCGTCTCGATCAAGTACGCCATCTGCGTCATGATGAGGACGAAGAACACGGCGCGGACCGCCTTGGCCCGCACCAGCACGATGGTTAACACGACGAGGCTGACGATGCTTAAGCCGATGTACCAATAGGCATTGCTGGACATAGTCGGTTCCTTCCCGTGCTTGGATAAATTCCATTGTTGCCCAAATCATTTCGCGTTAAAATGGCTAAGACGGACTTTTTCATCGAATTACCGAAAGTGCCAAACCTGAAGGAGGTCATCCCCGTGCGCGTCGAACAAAGCAGGCTGTGGGAATCGGGCAGCGAAACGTATTATGTGAAATACTTGTTGGACAACTCGGGCGAGATCGAGGCGGAGCGGAAGCGTCCCGCCGTCATCGTCTGCCCGGGCGGCGGCTATAAGTACACGTCGGACCGGGAGGCGGAGCCGATCGCGATGACGTTCCTCGCCGCGGGCTACAACGCGTTCGTGCTGCGCTACACGACGACGGCGAACGGGGATCCGGCCTATCCGAACCCCGTATACGATGCGGCCCGCATGATGCAGACCGTCCGGGAGAACGCGGCGGAGTGGGGCATCGACCCCGATAAAATCGCGATTTGCGGCTTCTCGGCCGGCGGTCACTTGGCGGCTTCGCTCGCGGTTCGCTGGCAGGACGCATTCCTGAGCGAGAAGCTCGGCGCCGAGCCTGCGATGCTGCGACCCAACGCCCTGATACTCGGGTATCCGTGGCTGGACGTCGCCCATACGAACGAGATCGCCCTTCGCGGCGCGGACGACAACTTCAAGGCGTTGATGCGGAAGATCGACACGGCGATGCTGGGCGAGAACTTCACGGAGGAGACGATTGCGGAAGCGAATCCGATCCACCACGTCAGCCCGAACGTGCCGCCGACGTTCCTCTGGCATACGGCCGGGGACGGACTCATCCCGGCGGGCAATTCGCTTAAGCTGGCGCTTGCGCTCGAGAACCACGGCGTGCCGTACGAGCTGCACGTGTTCGAGACGGGCGGACACGGCCTAAGTCTCGCGACGAAGGTGACGGGGAAGAACGAGCAGCTGAACGCGGACGCGGCCCAGTGGCTTGGCCTCGCGCTGCGGTTCTTGGCGCGGCATTTCGAGTCCTGACGAGAGCATGAACGGCGAAGAGGCATGCGATTCAATGACGAGTCGCATGCCTCTTTGGGCTTCCATTCTATTCCTTCCCGATTTCCTTCCGACGGTAGTGGCTGGGCGTCATGCCGTATTCGTCCTTGAACAGCTTAATGAAGTACTGCGGCTTTTTGTACCCGACCATCAGCGAAATGTCGACCACGTGCAAACTCGAATCAAGCAGCAGCTGAGCTCCTTTCTCCAGCCGTTTGGCCGCGATGTACGCGGATAGATTCTCGCCCGTCTCCTGTTTGTACAGCTTCGATAGATAGACGGGATGAAGGTGCGCGATCCGCCCCAAATCCTCCAAGCTTAAGCCCTCGCTTAGATGATCGGCGATGAACTGCCGCACGGTTCGGATAATGGCGTCATTCGAGACGCGGCTGCATCTCTCGAGGGCGTCGACCCGCTGCATAATCGTCTTGATCGCTTCAACCGGATCTTGGAGCTGATTGAACATCCAGTCCTTGACCTCGGCGGGCGGCAGCTTGCTCGCGGTCGAATAGAGAAAATGGATCGTTTCGAGCAGAAACATCGCTTTATGCTTGCGCGAGCGGAACGAGGCGAATCGCTTGAGGAGCTTCTTCTTCGAGCACTCCCACTCGCCGGGCTCCAAGTTCGGGAAACCCTCGACGCCCTGCAGCAGCTCGAAGTCGTCCGTCCCGATCTGCTCCCGCAGAAAGAATTGATAGAACAGGAGGCGGACCATATGAGTCTGCTGAATCGTGAACGCATCGGACAATCGGATGGCGGGGATGCTGCCGGGCAGCCCGGCCGCGCGGGAGGCTGGAATAAGCCCGGCCGCCATCCCGGCCGCAGTCCAGATGAAGCGGCTCGGATGACCGCACTGGTCGCGGAGGAGCATCTCCTCCTTCTCCGTCATGCCCGGTGCTTCGAAGAAGCGGAACGGTTCTTCGCGCAGCGCCTCTTGATAGCCGCTGTAGTCCCGGGCGAACTGCCGTTGTCCGCAGAGGAGGGAGAGCAAGCAGCCGAGGCCGTCGAACTTCTCCCAATCGATGTCGGCCGAGGCCGGCCGTCGCGGGATTTTATCCAGGACGCTCTTCATCGTCTTCTCCATGTCCTCTTTGTCCACGGGCTTCAGCAGGTAGTCTGCGGCGCCAAGGCGAATAGCAGTACGCGTGTATTCGAAATCGGAATAGCCGGTCAGGAATACGACCTGGGTGTCGAGGCGGCGATCCTTGACATGCTGGAGCAAGTCGATGCCGGATACTTCGGGCATGCGAATATCGGTCAGGAGAATATCGACCCGGCCTTCGCTCAAGAGCTGCTTGGCATGGATCGAATTGGTCGTCGTCGCCACCTCGTCGAAGCCCATCTTGCCCCAGTCGACCAAATGCTTCACATATTCCACGATATAATGGCCGTCATCCACGATCAAAAGCCGCATGCGCGCCTCCTCCATTCCGCGAGAAATCAATCGTCAAGGTTACCGTCAGTCCGCCCCACTCGTTCACGGCGAATTGCAAACCGCTCGTCTCTCCGTAGCTATTCTTAAGACGGCGATGAATATTCCATAATCCGACCCCGCCGGCTTCCTCCGGTGCCTGCTCTCGTTCGACCTGCTGCTTGAGCCGCTTCAGCTCGTCGGGCGACAGGCCCTTGCCGTCATCGGAGACCGCGATGCGCGTGCCGGACGAATCGGCCGTGACTTCGATGGCGACCCGGTAGGCGCCATGACGCTCTTCGATCCCGTGTTGAATCGCGTTCTCCACGATCGGCTGAAGGATGAGCGGCATGATGCGCTGATCGGCAAGCCCGGGCGATACGTTGATGTCGTAGTCGATTTCCTTGCTCAGCGACATGATGGACAGGTAATGATCGGCGAGTTCTAGCTCCGAACCGAGCGTAACCGCTTCCGACGTCGTCTTGGTCAAGTACCGGTAATATTCCGCCAGATGTTTGCTCATCTGCGTGACGGCTTCGGGCGACGTCCGGGCCATCGACATGATGAAGAAGAGACTATTGTATAGGAAATGCGGGTTGATCTGGGCTTGCAGCTGCTTCAGCTCGGCATGGCGGCGAAGCTCGGTCTCGATCCGCAACGATTCGAATAACGCTTGGATTTTGGACACCATGTGATTGAAGCTTTTGAACAGGCGGATAAATTCATTGTCCGGATTCTCGGTGATGCGCGTCGTATAATGGCCTTGCTCGACTTGAACGAATTTCCGATCGAGCAGATGGACGTTGCGATAGAAGTGGCGGTAGAACATGAGAATGACGAACAGACCGATGACGAGAATGACGAGAATGCTGCCATAGAACACCTGATGATTGCGGTTAAGCGGATCGAAGAACGGATTCGTCCGGGTATACGTCACGAGATAGCCGTCCAGCGGTTCGATATATTTGGACAAGACATAATAACGGCCTTCGCGGGACTCGTAATTAAACTTCAGTATCGCTTCCGAGTTCGGCGTGACCGTGCGCTTCGCGGCATCGGCCAGCTGCTGGTCGACGGGCTGATTGCCGATCATCATTTTCTGCTGAATGAGCCAAAACGCATGCGTATCGCTGCCCTGGAACGCCTTATCGAGCAGGCCGGACAACGCGTCCATGTTGAGCTTCACGCCGACGATGTACTGCGATTGGGCGGGCTGATCGGTTTTGATATAGGGATAGAGCGAGAAGTAATACAGGCTGCCGTCCACCAGCTTCCAGCCTCGTTTGGTTACGCTTTCAAAAGGAGCTCTGGCTAGGGGATCGTGGCTGCTCGTAATGAATTCATGCTCGCTCTTCCAGTAGATCCCGATGGAATCGACCGATTGGTTCGACAGCAACGTGTCGGTGATGCGGTCCAAGATCTGATTCTTCTGCATTTGCGAATCATAGGCGCTCAGGGATCGCTTCTGGGCTTGATAATACTCGACGGTTTTGTCAGCCGTATATTGGATGCCCAGCATGGTCGCCTCCGAGATGACGCCGCTCAGCATGCCTTCCGTGTAGTTGATTTGATTCTCGGAGGAGTTGATAAGACTGTCCTGGATCGCCTCCGCGCCCAACCGCTCCAGCACGTAGAACAACGCGAGCGTAAGCAATAGGAAAAAGACGAAAAAGTAAATGAACCGCTTCATGTTGACTTTTTGGAACATGCGTTTCTTCCCCTTCAGCCGAGACTGCCCTTGATTTAATGCCTATCATAAGCGATTCGTTACCAAATAGGAAGGAGGTGAACTTCCAGATCCTGCATGATTCGCCGCATCGATTGACGCTGTGGCTATGATGTTAAGATTGTGACATTTCGGAATGAAAGCGCTTTTGTTAGCATTGGAATCACGGCAAAACCAGATGAAGATGTCAAAGGGGGTAACGACGATAGCTGAACTAACCAAGCGGCGGACGAGGCGGGTCCAAGCAAAACCGGTCGTCGAGAGAGGCAAAAAAACGCCTTGGAACAAGGAAATCCGAAAAAATTGGCCGTTATATCTGTTGTGCTTGCCGGCGCTCGCATGCGTGCTGATCTTCTCCTACGGCCCGATGGGCGGGCTGGTGATGGCCTTCCAGGATTACAAGCCATGGCTTGGCATCACCGGCTCCTCTTGGATCGGGTTGGACAATTTCGCGCGAATATTCGAGTACGAAGAGTCGATGCAGGCGATCATGAACACCCTTATTATCGCGGTGATCAAAATCGTCGCGGGCATTATCGTCCCGGTCGTCATGGCGATTCTATTGAGCGAAATCCGCCATATGGGGATCAAGAAGAGCATTCAGACGCTCGTGTATTTGCCGCACTTCCTCTCCTGGGTGACGATTGCCGGGATCATGATCGACGTGCTCGGCCTCGACGGGGGCGTGAACCACATGCTCGGCGCGTTCGGCATCGAACCGATCTTTTTCCTCGGGGACCCGGAGCTGTTCCGCCCCACGATCATCATCAGCGATCTATGGAAGAACTTCGGCTTCGGGATGATCGTGTATCTGGCCGTCATTACGGGCATCGATCCCTCTTACTATGAAGCGGCGGAGATCGACGGGGCCACGCGGCGCCAGCAAATCGTACACGTGACGCTGCCGAGCATGATGCCGATGATAATCGTCATCTCGACCTTAAGCCTCGGCAATATATTGGATGCGGGGTTCGACCAAATCTTCAACTTGTACAACCCGCTCGTCTATAGTACCGGCGATATTATCGATACGTATGTGTATCGGTCCTCGCTGCTGAACGGACAGTATGGATTCGGCACGGCCGTCGGCTTGTTCAAGTCGGGCATCAGTCTCATCTTGATCGTCATCGCCTACCGGATCGCGTACAAGGTCGCCAACTACAGGATTTTCTAGAAAGGAGGGCCGGGCGTGTACCATAAGTCCAAAGGATATCAAGTCTTCTCGCTGTTCAACCATCTCCTCCTCATTCTCGTCGCGTTATCCTGTTTCTTGCCGCTGCTCCATTTGCTCGCGCAGTCGTTCAGCAGCAAGTCCGCGATTAACGGGAATCTGGTGTCGTTCTGGCCGGTGGAATTCAACGTCGATGCTTACGTGAAAACGTTCCAGAACGCCAACTTCGTGCGCTCCATGCAGATTTCCGCCGTCCGAACGGCGCTCGGGACGCTCATCAGCATGTTCGTCATCACGACGTCGGGCTATGCGCTGTCCAAGGAGTTCCGGGGCCGGAACGCGCTCATGTGGGTGTTCATCTTCACGATGCTGTTCTCCGGCGGCCTCATTCCGTCCTATATCCTCATCACCAATCTGGGATTCAAGGATACGATCTGGTCGCTCGTGCTGCCGGGGGCGTTCGGCGCGTATAACCTCATCCTCATCATGAACTTCTTCAAGACGATTCCGAAGGCGCTGGAAGAGGCGGCGTTCATCGACGGGGCTTCCTTCTTCGCGATTCTGTGGCGGATCTACCTGCCGCTGTCGCTGCCGGGACTGGCCACGGTCGGCTTGTTCATTATGGTCGGGCATTGGAATTCCTGGTTCGACGGCATCTTGTACATGTCGAATACGACGAACTATCCGCTCGCCTCGTTCATGCAGACGGTCGTCGTCCAGAGCTCCGCGCAGAGCATGGCGCTTAGCCAATCGGAGGCGGAGGCATTGTCCGAGCAGAGCATCAAGGCCGCGCAGATCTTCATCAGCACCTTGCCGATTATTCTCGTGTATCCGTTCTTGCAGAAGTATTTCGTGAAGGGAATCGTGATGGGGGCCGTGAAAGAATAAAGACGGCGCTTCTCATTTCGACAACATATGAACTTAAAGGAGACAGGTCGATGCTTAAAAAGACGGGTGTTCTGCTTTCCTCCGCGATTCTGATGGCCGGCGTGCTGTCCGGATGCAATCTGGTCAGCAAAGATACGGGCTCCTCCGCTTCGGAGGGCACGTTGAAAGACGGCAAATACGATCCTCCGATCACGATCACGATCGCCAAGCAATTAGACGAGAACGCCGGCAAATACATCAACGGCGAAAGCTTGAACGATAATGTGTTGACGCGATGGGGCGAGGATAAGCTCGGCATTAAGATCGAGACGACCCTGCTGGGCGGCGACGCCGGCAGCTACAATACGAAGCTTCGCCTCGCGCTGACCGGATCGGAGAAACTTCCGGACGTGCTGCCGGTGTACGATACGGCATTGGCGAGCGATTTGATCCAGTCCGGGCTCGTGAAGGATATCACGGAGGATGTTAAGACATTCATGCCGGATCGGCTCAAGGACATCTACAAGCAATATCCCGGCACCTTCAATCCCGTTATTAAAGACGGCAAAGTATACGGGATGGCGATCTCTCCGAATTTGACCGAAGGCCAGGTCATGCTGATCCGCCAGGATTGGCTGGATAAGTTGAAGTTGAAGGCGCCGACGAACATCGAGGAATTCGAGCAGGTGATCGCGGCCTTCACGAACGACGATCCGGACGGCAACGGCAAGCCGGATACGTACGGCTTCGATTTCTCCGGCAAGGATTCGTACAACACGGGCTGGGTGAGCGATTCGGTCATGATCTTCAGCGCCTTCGCGGGCAAAAGTCTGCCGGGGCAGTGGCTGAACGAGGACGGCAAGCTCGCGTACGGCTCGGTGAAGCCGGGCATGAAGGACGCCTTGGCGAAGCTTCGGGACTGGTATGCCAAAGGCTACCTCAACAAAGAGCTCGCCACCCAAGGCGCCTGGGATGCCTTGGCAGACTTCACGCAGGGGAAAGCCGGCATTATTATCGGCCGCCCTTGGCTGTACGGCAGCGTGAAGGACGTCGAGAAGAACGTGCAGGGCGCCACAATTAAAATCTACCCGACGATTAGCGGCATAAGCGGGGATAAAACGTATCAATCCGGCCAGCTGAACGACGGCGTCTTCATGTTCAACAAGGACTTCACCAACATGGGAGCGTTCTTCCTCTACTACGACAAGTTGTACGACGCCGCGTTCGGTACCGGCGACTTCAAGTACGGCTACGCGCAAGGCTACGACTACGATATCGTGAACGACGAAGTGACGTTCGACTCCACGAAATTCAACAAACCGCTGGATGTCGTGCAGGGCGTAGGCAAAATGTCGTTCACCAAAAACTCGCCGAGCGTCGATGGCACGGGGAAATCGTTCTACGAGCTGGCCCAAGGCGCCGAGCCGACGACGGGCGTGCTGATGAGAGCGAATGCGGCGGATCAGACGATGAAAGAAGGCTATGTCATTTCGTATGAGAACAGCGACGTTCTGCTGCCGAACGCATTCAACGGTCCGCCGACGAAGACGATGCAGTCTTCCTGGGCGCAGCTGACGACGATGGAGAAGGAAACGTACACCAAAATCATTTACGGCAAGGAACCGCTCGAAGCGTTCGACGACTTCGTGAAGCAATGGCACGACAAAGGCGGCACGCAGATCGCCGAAGAAGTGAACGCGTGGTATAAGAACGCCAGCGAAGTCGACGTCATGAGCCAGATGGGGATGAAGTAGCGATGACGCTGCACATCTCATCGGCTTGGCTGCGCGGCGATCCGAACGTGGCGCTGGGTCCGGTCGGCGCGAATCAATTCCGGCTGACGACGCCGGCCGAGGGAGGAGGGCTGTTCGTCGATGGCGAGCGCCTCTCTCCGCAAGCGTGGCGCGAACATGCCTTTGTAACCGCGGAAGCCTACCACGAGTCGCACGACGTGCTCGTGCTCGTCTTCGCCTTCGAGGATGCGCTCGGCCGCTCGATTGCCATTCATTACGGCTTGCTTCCGCATGTGAGAACGACGATTTGCCTGCCGCTGCAAGCGTTGAACGGGGATCGGTTATTCCTGCCCCGGTATCCCGGCGTGATGCAGTCCGTACTGAGGGGGGATGCCTTCGTGGATCGGGAGACGATCCGCGCCTTCCGCATCTCGACGATCCCTTCGACGACGGCAAGGACGGTGCTGATCGCAAATTTGGCGTTAAGCGAGACCGAACCGCAGTTCGATTATGAAGCAGCGCCATATGTGGATGAGCTTGGTCAATTGATAGGCAGGCAATGGGACGGCCGAATAAAGGGCCCGAAGGAGCTTCGCGCCGCATGGCAAGCAGAAGCGGCGGAGCTTACGCCCGCGATGTCGGACTTCGCCGATTGGAACGCCTACGGGGGCTGGACGCGGCTGCGCTTCGACGCGACCGGGTATTTCCGAACGGAGCACGATGGCGAGCGGTGGTGGTTCGTCGATCCGGACGGCTATGCGCTGTTCAGCGCCGGCATGGATTGTATTCACCCGGGCGGCGGGACGCGCGTGGCGGGCATGGAGCATCTGCTGCCGGCACTGCCGGAGGCGGACGGCGAATTCGCGGAGGCGTGGCAGCGGGGAGAGTTCAACTTTGCCGCGGCGAACCTGATTGCGCTCTATGGCTCGGAATGGTGGCAGGAATGGTTCGGCCGAACGGAACAGCGAATGAAGGCGTGGGGAATCAATACGATCGGCAACTGGTCATCGCCGGCGTTCATCGCGCAATCCAGTCTGCCTTATGTATGGCCGATGTATGACTTTCCAACGACCGCGCAGACGATTTTTCGGGATTTCCCCGACGTCTTCGATCCCGAATATGAGGTTCATGCGAAGCGGTTCGCCGAGCAGCTTCATTCGTTCCAAGATGACCGCCGGCTGATCGGGTATTTCATGCGGAACGAGCCGCATTGGGCGTTCGTCGACAGCTTGAATCTGACCGCGCATATGCTAAGGTCGCCGCTTCGGCTTCGGAGCAAAACCGTATTCCTCGAAGACGTGCGGGCGAAGTACGGCGATATCTGGCAATTGAACGCGGCTTGGCGGACGAAGTTCGCGCGGTTCGAGGATCTACTCGAGCCGGAGCTTGCCGAATTGACCGATAGCCCCGCATGCAAGCGGGATGTGGACGACTTTAACCGAAAGCTCATCCGGCGTTACGTCGAAATTCCGGCTGCGTATTGCAAGCAGACGCTGCCTCATCATCTGAATCTTGGCATGCGGTACGCCTGGGTGAGCGATGAATCGATTCTGGAGGGCTGCGAAGCATTCGACGTGTTCTCGCTCAACTGCTACGCGTTCGAACCGGACCGCGAGCATATCCAGTGGATTAGCCGCAAGCTGAATAAACCGGTCATGATCGGCGAATTTCACTTCGGCGCGGCGGACGGCGGCCTGTTGGCTTACGGCATCCGCGCCGTAGCCACGCAGCGGGAGCGGGGCGAGGCTTACCGCTATTACGTGGAGTCGGCCGCTTCCCTGCCGGAGCTTATCGGGGTTCATTATTTCCAGCTGAATGATCAGCCGGTGCTAGGGCGCTTCGACGGAGAGAACTATCAGATTGGCGCCGTGGACGTCTGCATGATGCCCTATCCGCCGTTCGCCGCGGCGATGCGGCAGACGCATCGGGACATGTACGGCGTGCGTACCGGGCTCATCGAGCCGTTCCGGGATTGTCCGAAGGAAATCCCGAAGACGGGGTTCTAGCCGGTGATGCAAGAGGGGGACCATTAGCCGCTATCGCAGGATAGCGCTCATGGTCTCTTCGCGATGATCGGCGAGGCTTCTCTTATTTCGCATCTTTACCTCCATTTCTTACGCGTGCAATAATAGTCGTATTATGCGATAAAGCAATGGTAGGGGAGGCGGGCGCGTGCGGATCGGGATCGCGGCATTGCTGCTTGTTATGTTTGTAAGCGCTTGCCAATCGGCAGGGCAGCAGAATCGATATGAAGTTATATACGCCATGGATAAGAACGAGGCCGTCGCATCGCCGGGGCAGTCGGCGCATGAGGAGGAGCCGCGTAAATTCAAGATCGGGGTCGTGCCGAAGCTGGTCGAGATCCCTTATTTTAATCTCGTGGAGGAAGGCGCTAGGGAGGCCGCGGCGCAATTGGGCGCGGAGCTGGTCTATCGGGGTCCTCCGATCGCGGATACCGTGCAGCAGATCCGCATCATCGAGGAGCTCATGGTCGAAGGCGTCGACGCGCTCGCGGTCTCGGCCAACGACCCGGAGAAGCTGCTGCCGGCGCTGATGAAGGCGAGACAGCAGGGCATCCAAGTGATTACCTGGGACTCGGATACGTACCGGGAGGGCCGGGACTTCTTCGTTAACATGGTCGATGACGAGAAGCTGGGACGTCATCTGATGGATACGCTCGCCTGGAATACGGGGGAGAAGGGCGAATTCGCGATCCTGACCGGGCAGCAGAAGGCGGCTACGCTGAACGAATGGATCAAGTGGATGAAGGTGCAGCAGGAGACGTATTATCCGGACATGAAGCTGGTCGAGATCGCCGCGACCGACGACGATCCGCAGAAGGCGTACGAGACGGCCAAACGGATGCTCGCGAAGTATCCGAATCTGGCCGGCCTGATCGGCAACTCCTCGGTCGGCCCGCCCGCAGCGGCCCAAGCCGTCAAGGAAGCGGGACTTACCGGTAAGGTGAAGGTCGTCGGGTTGTCGCTCCCGAACTTGATGGCGCCTTATCTGACGGATGGCTCCGCCCAGGTGGCGACGCTGTGGAGCCCGAAGAAGCTCGGCTATTTGACAGTCGTGCTCGCGGTGCGGGCGCTTGCGGGCCAGCCGCCCGAGGACGGCGTCATGCTGCCGAACGTCGGCATCATCCGGGTGAACGGCGACGTGGTCGTCATGGGCGACCCGGTCGATTTTACGAAAGAGAACGTGAACCAATATGATTTCTAACTTGCGGGGGAAGCTCGCCTTTACCCGGTTCCGGCTGAGCACCAAGCTGATGGTCACCTATATCCTGCTCACCGTCATCCCGATGTCGCTGCTCGGCTATATCTCGTACAGGCAGTATACCAAGTCGATCGAGGAGCAGATCGGGGAATACATGCCGCGCTTTCTCGTCCAGGCGGACGCCAACATCGAGAAGCATATGGAGGAGCTGTCCGTGCTGCCGGAGATGCTGTTCAACTCGGAATCGATGGTCGCGATCCTGCGCCGGGATGCGTACCAGAGCCGCGCGGACTTGAACCGGGATCAATTCGAGATGAACAGCTTCCTGAACCGGACGTACCTGAACGGGGCGAGCCCCGATGTCATCGGCGTCTTCCTCCTGTCCAAGAACCGCGTGTTCGAGAGCACGAGGCTCAGTTATTCCGGCATCGATTGGAGCCGGGCGTTCACGGATTACGGACAGGATCTGGAGCTGCGCGGGAGCGTGAAAGTCATGCTGCCGCGCGATGTCGGCCTACGGTTCGTCGATAACATCCCATACGTGCTCATCATGAAGCCGATCGAGGACGTCGACAACCGGAGGAAGCTCGGCACGATGTTCATTGCCGTCCGGCTGAATTTTATCCGCAATGTGCTGCAGGATCTCGAGAACAGCGATCAGGCGGATATGTGGCTGATGACGCGCGAGGGCCAGATTATTTATCATACCGACCCGGAACTGACCGGCACGTTCGACCCGAACATCGATCAATATCCGCTGCTGAGCGGCAGCTTCCGCAAGGAAAGCGGAGACGGGGCGCGACTGGTCAGCATGCATGAATCCAAGGAGCTCGATTGGGTGCTCGTGCACAGCGTGCCGCTCGAGGCGCTGACGGCGCGAACCGATTTTGTCCGCAAGGTGACCGTGCTCGTCTTCATCGGCCTGGTGCTCGTGAGCATTTTCATGTACGCGCTCTTCTCGATCCGGGTGACCAACCCGCTCAAACGCTTGAATCAGCTGATGAAGCATGTGGAGATGGGCAAGTTCAACGTCGATCTGAAGGTGCAGAGCAAGGACGAGATCGGGACGCTCGCGGCCAGCTTCAATTCGATGGTCGCGACGATCCGCGAACTCATTCAGCAGAATTACCATATCGAGATTCGCCAGAAAGAAGCGGAGCTGTATGCGCTGCAGTCCCAGATCAACCCGCACTTCATGTACAACACGTTGGAGACGATCTCGATGGCGGTCGAGGAGGACGAGAAGGAGACGGTCGTGGAGATGGTGTCGCTGCTCGGGCGCATGCTCCGTTTCTCGGTCAGCAACAAGTCGAAGTTCGTGACGATTACGCAGGAAGTGCAGCATGTGCGGGATTATCTGACCATTCAGAAGTTCCGGTTCGAGGACCGGCTGAGCTTCGATATCGCGGAGTCGGTGCCGAGTCAGGCGGGAGAGGCGCTGTATACGCCGAACTTCGTGCTGCAGCCGATCGTGGAGAATGCGATCAAGTACGGCTTGGAAGCCCGCAAAGGCGTCGATATCCGCATTACGGTCAGCGAGGAATTCAGCGCGAGGTCAGGGAAGCAGGATCTCGTGTTCCGCATTCGGGATAACGGGCCGGGGATAACGGCCGGACGGCTGGCGCAATTGGAGCAGGCGATCCGGGAGGACGCTTGGTCAGGCAAAGATTCCGGCTTCGGCCTGAGCAACGTCAATGCCCGAATCGTGCTGCTGCACGGGCAGGATTACGGGGTTCAGCTGCACAGCATCGAGGGCATCGGGACCGAGGTGGCCGTACGCATTCCGGTTATCCGGGCCGCGGAGGTCGAACGAATCGAGAGGGAGGCGAAGCATCGTGCAACGGATACGAACCTTGATCGTGGATGATGAGCCGCGGATTCGACGGGGGATCGAGCGGCTGGTTCTCTCCAGCGGAGAACGCTTCGAAGTAGTGGCCGTTCTCTCCGACGGCAGGGAGGCGCTGGACTTCCTGCATCAGTGCGGCGGGGCGGTCGATCTGGTCATTAGCGACGTGAAAATGCCGGAGATGGATGGTTTATCGTTCGTGAAAGAAGCGAGAGCGCGCTATTCGTTCTATTCGCTCTTCATCAGCGGTTACGACGATTTCGAATATCTGCGCGCCGCGCTGCGCGAAGGCGCGATCGATTACGTGCTCAAGCCGGTGGACCGGGAACAATTCCGGCTCCGGATGGCGGAGATCGAGGAGCGCATCGCCGGCGACCGCTCGCGGCAGCTGAAGCTCGGCGAACTGGAGCAGCAAGCCGGCCGGCTGAAGCGCACGCGCCAGACGCAGGCGCTCAGCTACACGACTTCGCCCGGCGTCGATCTGACGCGGCTTGGCTATTGGGTCGAGGAGTTCCCGAAAGGCCGGTACCAGCTGATGTATATCAGCCTGGATGCGCTCCCGGTCAAAAGCCGTTCGTATACGGTCAAGGACTGGGAAGCTTACTTCTATGCGCTTGAGAATATACTGGAGGAGCTCGTCTATGCGCATACGGAGAAGTCGGGCGGCAGCGGCTGGTGCTGGCGCGGCGGGCAGTCGGATTTCTGGACGCTGCTGCATATGCCCGAGGACGAGGCGGCCGAGGATCGCGCCATGACCGAGCTTGCGGACCGGATTCGTTCCGCGTTCCGGATTTATACGCCGTTCTCCGCCTCGATTGCCTGCAGCGAGGCAATCGAGGATTTGTACCTGCTGCCGGAAGCCAAGCGGCAATGCCTGTCGCTCGTTCAATATCGGCTCGTGGTGGGCGGGAACCGGCTCTTCCGGCCGGAGCAGGATACGCTCGGAACGGGGCAGCAGGGTGCAGAGACCGCCCTCCCGCCATCAGCCGGGAAAGTTAGGCTCGCGGTCGAGCAGGGACGGCTGGAAGAGGCGCTGCTGCAGACGAAGCAGTTCTTCGAGCAGGTGGAGAAGCGGGAGTCGCCCGCCGCGATCTTGCCGGCGGTTCAGAACTTGCTTATCCTCGTCCACTCCGCGTCGCTGACCGGCAGCGGACATTCCGGCTTCGCGGTCACGCTGGAGGAGACGTTCGAGAAGCTGCAGCGGGCCGCGCATCTGCATGAGTTGAAGCAGGAGGTACAGAAGCGGATCGCCGAAGCCGTGCGCGGGATCGAGGAGACGCGGGCCGACAGCCGTCAGAGCACCCCCGTCGACCAGGCCAAAGCTTGGATTCGCGAGCATCTTGCCGGCGAGCTGACGATCAAGCGGATCGCCGACCGCGTCCATATGAACCCGACCTACTTCTGCGAGTGCTTCAAAGTCCAATGCGGCGAGACAGTGCTCGACTATGTGACCCGCATGCGGATGGAAGCCGCCAAGGAGCTGCTGCAGGACCCGGGCTTGAAGCTGCAGGAGCTGAGCGTGCAGGTCGGGTACCAGGACGTCAAATATTTCAGCCGGCTCTTCAAGCAATGGTCGGGCGTGACGCCTTCGCAATACAGAGAGCAGCTGGCCGCAGCCGGGAGACTGCAGGGAAAATAGATTCGAGCGGCGTCTAGCCGTAAACCGTGTACGCGAAAGCCGCCCCGGGCGTCATCCTTCGAGATGGCGCCGGGGCGGCTTTCTTCATTGTCTCATATTTCATTATCGAGCGACGCGACGCTAAAGAGCGGCGTCGGCCGTTTCACCTTGAGCAATTGGCAGGGACGGCTCGGCGTCCTTCGGCCGATCGATCTTCATGCGCATCGCCACCGGAGCGGCCAACAATACGATCGCCGCGGCGATGATGTACGCAGGGACGAGACCCGTCGACTTCATGAGGAAGCCGGAGAGCCCGGAGCCGATCAGCATGCCGGCCATCATGACGGGCACGATCGTCCCGTTCACCCGTCCGATATACGCTTCCGCCACCATCGAGATGAGCGCGGTGCCGAGAATGATTTGCATGAAGGTGAGCGCGCCGCCGACCAAGAATCGCATCGTCGCCGTCAGGCCAACCCAGACGGACAGCGCTTCGACGACGATGGACGCCGATAGGAAGACGATGGCCGACGCGACGACGATTCTCGGGTTCGCCTTTCGGCCGAAGACGGCCGCGGCTCCGCCGCCAACCAACATCCCGATGCCGGACAGCGCATAGAACCATTTCAAATCCTCTTTATCCAGCCCGAGCCGCTCGGTAATAAGGAAGACGTCCAGCGGCTGGATCAAGCCGGAGCCGAGTCCGATTAGCGCGAAGGCCGCGGTGATAAGCAGCAGATTGCGTTGGCCGCCCACGTAGCGCAGCCCCATCGCCATCTCGCTCCATACGGAGCTGTTATCGGGCCGCTTCTCTCTCACGTATGCGGGAAGCGCCAGCTGGATCAGCGCCGCGGCGGCGAAGGCGATCACCAGAATCAGGAGCGAGGTGCTCACGCCCAGCCAAACATAGACGGCCGTGCCGATCATCGGCCCGACGATGACGAACAAGGACATCAGGCTCTGCGTCACTCCGATCGCCGCCGGCACCAGTTCTTCCGGCACGTGCCGCTTGAACATGATGGAGGACGAAGGCTGCGAGAATTGACTGACGACAGCGGATACGATGGTCGCCGCGAATACCGCCTGCCACCATCCGGCTTCGATGAACGCCAGGATGACGGCGATGGAGAGGGCGCTCAGCGCATCGCCCGCGATCATCGTCCGCTTGGGGTTCCATCGGTCGGCGAGCGTCCCGCCGATCATCGAGAAGACGAAGATCGGCAAGTATTCGAACACGGTCAGCAGCGATACGGCGACGGGATCGTTGCCGGTCTGATCCATCACGTAGAACAGTAGCGCCATATTGCGGACCCAGATGCCCAGCTGTTGAATCAGATCGACCGAAGCTACGATGAGGAACACCCGATTACGGAACAATTGTTTCAAGTCTCATCACTCCTCATTATTAATCCGACTAGTCAGTCTATTAATTGGACAAAAAAATTTGGTGCCAGACCGGGGCTGTCTATTTCTTCTGTATGCCCCGAAGAAGCATGTCGATCGATTTGCGATAGAGGGGCACGATTTGCTCGGTACCCAGGTCGTAATATGCAACCCCGAGACCGCCTAGCAGTCCGAGTACGACGTACATGAGCTCCCTCGTATCGAACGGCTCGAACTCGCCGCGGGTTATGCCCTCCTCCAGCAGCTCCTGAAGAATGGGATAGTGCATTCGCGTCATCTCGACCAAACGGGCGTGAATGTCCGGATCTGCCGTCTCGCTTCCTGAGAACTCCTCCGCCGCTTTCATGAGCGGATTTTGGAAATCGGTCGCGAATAGCTCGGCCAAGGCATACAGCTTCTCCGTCGCGGTCTGGAGAGGGGCAGAGAGGCGGGCCCACTTATCGGTCCACTCCTGCATCGTCAGCTCCAGAATGTACAGGAACAGCTCATCTTTGCGCTTGAAATGGTAGTAGATGCTGCCCTTGCTCGTACCGGCCGTGGCAACGATCTCATCCATCGTCGTGGCCGAATACCCTTTCTGCTCGAACAGCGATTTCGCTCTTAGCGCGATTCGTTTCTTCGTGTGTTCCCCCGCTCCGGCAGGTCTTGCCATGATGCGTTCTCCTTTTCGATGCGGCTATTAATAAACCGACTATCCAGTCTACAAACTCAGTATAGATTGTGTTCGACCGAATTTCAAGCGGCAGTTGCGGAGCGGACCGTTCGGGTTATAACGATTCTCTCCCTTGAACCGATCCGGGATCGGCGTTTATAGTCAGGGTAATGATAGGGGATGGATTCTACGCGCAGGGAGCGATGGACGATGGTGGACATAACGGGCGAGCTCGTACGACGATTAATCGATAGCCAACACCCGCAGTGGAGGGAGCTGCCCCTCAAGCCGGTGGACCGAAGCGGACACGATAATCGTACCTACCGGCTAGGGAGCGACATGACTGTTCGTCTGCCGAGCCATGAACGCTACGCGTCGGCGGTGGAGAAGGAGTTGACGTGGCTGCCGGTCTTCAAGCCGCTGCTGTCCTTGCCTATACCGGAGCCTGTGGCCAAAGGGGAGCCGACGGATGAATATCCGCTTCCGTGGTCGGTCAACCGATGGATCGAAGGAGAGACCGTTACGCATGCAAATGTGGGTGTTCCGAACCAGTTCGCCGAGGATCTCGCGGGGTTTCTGCAGGAATTGCAGGCGATCGATGCGACCGGCGGCGTGCCTGCCGGCATTCAGAACTTTCATCGCGGCGGCAATCTCGCCGTGTACGACGAGGATACGCGCAAGATCATCGATGCGCTTGCGGGTGAATATGACGCGCGTCTGTTAACGGAAATATGGGAGCGCGCCCTCGCGACGACCTACCAAGCGGCGCCGTTGTGGCTGCATGGCGACGTGGCGGTCGGCAATCTGCTTGTGCGCTCCGGCAGGCTCAGCGGCGTTATCGATTTCGGCACGATGGGCGTTGGCGACCCGTCGAGCGACCTCGTGATGGCGTGGAACTTTTTCGATGTCGATAGCCGCCGCATCTTCCTGGACCGCATGAACGTCGATGAAGCTACCGTCGATCGCGCGCGCGGATGGGCGTTGTGGAAGGCGCTCATCACCTATGCCTGGAACGAGCGGAGATCGGAGTTAGCGAATTGGGGCAAGCGCGTGATCGACGTCATCGTGGTCGATTACAGAAAGCCGTGAGGAGACAAGGCGAGCGGCCATCAAGACTGCGGGCGCGGTGTTCCGTTCTCCTTGGCGGCCTTCACCTTCTGTTCCAGCTCCTTGATCAAGGTCTGGATGTGTTGCGAGGAGTAGCGCAGAATTTTGTTCTGGATCCGGGCAGGGAACAACGCTCGAACATCGGGTGCATAATAGCTGCCGTCGCGTGGCGTCGTGTGCCCGGTAATCGCGAGCGATCCGTTCGTTCGGCTGACTTTCAGGACGACCGGAATGGACACGCCTCGGGTGGATTCTGACGCATCCCGGGTCAAGTCGTACGCCTCGACTAAGCTCCATGCGTACATTTCGCCAGCCTGCGTATCTTCCTCCAATCTCTCATAAGCCGCGAATCTGACATCGCCCGTCGCCGGGCTCAAGAGCTTGTCGGTCAGATAAGCTTCGATGACCTGTTCCTCGCTCGCGAGTAGCGTTTCTTTCTTAGTCTCCTCCAGGCTAACGGCGACGTCCTGGACGTTCACGGCTTCATTGGCGCATCCCGTAACTAGAATCGCGCCGAGCAGTATGCCTGCAAAACCAAATTTCATTCCAACACCTCCACTAACTGAGACGATGCGGGGATGAAGGAAGTTCCAATCATGGCATCGCGGGCGCGATTTCCGATTCCGCGATGCAATGCCGTTGTCACGCCTTGTGCCGGCCAATCGCTTGCCTTTATCCGACCAACCGCTTCCCTTGATTGCGTTCGCCCGATGCGGGTTACTCTTATTACGTTGGGCTGAATGAATATGAAGGAGGCGATGCAGTTGAAGACAAAGGTCATTTCGGCGTTAGCGGCGACGATGGTGGCGGTTGCTGTCATGGCGCCTGCGATGCAAGCTTCGGAGGGAACAAAGCGAGCGGCGAACGTATCGATCGCGGTCGATCTGGATCTGTCCAGCGCGACGGGCATGCGCGTCGAAGGCATTACCGGGGACAAGCACGGGCGGTTATACACGATCGACATGGACTCCAAGAAGTTGTTCCGGTTCACGCCTGAGACGGGGCAGCTCGAAGCGCTGACGGTTCTGCCAAGGTCCGCGACCGGCATGGCGTTCGATCGGGAAGGCAATTTGTACATGGCAAGCGGAGGCGGCAATGGCGTAGACGGCGTCGTCCTGCGTATCGCCAAGGGTGCGCTATCGGGCGGTCCAATCGAGAGCGGGCAGGTGGAGACGTTCGCGCAAGACGTCGACGGCGCGAACGGATTGGCGTTCGACCGCGAAGGCAACCTGTACGTCAGCGGCGGCGCGACGGGGAATATTTACGTGATCACCCCGCAAGGGCAGCGGACCGTATGGGCTAGTGGGATCGGAGCCGAACGTCCGGAGCAGCCGATAACCGTGAACGGACTGGCGTTCGGCCGGGACGGACGACTGTACATTGCCAATACGAGCTCCGGCGAGATTAATCGGGTCCGAATCAAGAAGGACGGCACCTTCGGCGAAGTCGAGCGGTTCGCGAAGGACCCGCTGCTCTACGGCGCGGACGGCATCGCTTTCGGTCCGAACGGCGCTTTGTACGTAGCGGCCAACGAGCGCAACGCGATCGTCCACGTATCCCGTTCCGGCAACGTCAAGGAACTGATCGCCAACGACAACCAGGGGCCGCTGGAATTCCCGGCCAGTCTGCATTTCGTCGGCGACACGTTGTACGTTAGCAACTTCGACGTCGCCCGCGGCGCCAACGCGCCGAACCAACCGGGCATCGGGGCGTCCATCGCCAAGATCGAACTGGCGAAGAAGCACTGGGGGCATCACGACAAGCAGTAGCTTCCGATCGGGAAATTCATCTTTAAACCGCGAAGTCCGCCTGAACGAACAGCCGTTCATCAGGCGGACTTCGCTGCTTATGCGATCATTATGCCAAAGCTTAAGCTAGCCTTCGGAGTCGCTACTCCGTCACTTGAGCCAATTCGAACAGATTCCCCCATGGATCGGCGAAGAACGCGAGGCGGCGATGGATCGCGTCTACTTCGAACGGCTCCCCGATCAGCGTTACGCCTTGCGCGGCCAAGTATGCGATCGCTTCATCCACATTGTCCACGTTCAAGCAGAGATGGTGGTGCCCGCCTTGGCGCAGGCTGCTGCCGATTTCCGTGTGAAGGGGCGCTTCGCTCACCTCTCCGTCTCCGATCAGCTCGATATAGAACGAATCGTCATGGGGCGGCGCCACATAGGCGAGGTTCAAATCGCCGAAGGGCCACTCTTGGATGACGCGGAAGCCCAGCTTCTCCACGTACCAGTTCTTTGCAGCTTCATAGTCCGACACGCGGATGGCGATATGGTGGCCTTTCATCGAGGCGATCGGGTTGGCAGCGGCTTCCCGCCGCAGGTTGAGGTCGGACATGGTGGTTCCTCCTTGGGTTCTATTGCCCATCGCATCTTCGGGCTAACAGGTATTAGCGTACCAGACGATGGCGAATCGAGCTTTGCCCGGAGGTCCAAATCCGTTGTTCATTTGGCTCAAGTTCAAGTCAGGGATGCGGCGGCTGCTTGAGCGCGGAAGGCGGGAAGCCGAATTTTAACTTGAACGCTTTGGAGAAGTGAGAGACGTTCTCGAAGCCCGTCCGGAAGCACGCCTCGGTGACGGATAACGACGAGTGGGCCAGCAGGTCTTTCGCTCGATCCAACCGGGCGTTCCGGATCCATTGCAATGGCGACGTGTTGTAGATCGCCTTGAAATCGCGTTTGAAGGCGGACAGGCTGCGTCCGGATAAATAGGCGAGATCATCCACGGAGACGGGATTGGCGAGATTGGTTTCCACGACGTCCGCGATGCTTCGTCGCGCTTGGCGTTTCGCCTGCGACAACTCGAACCGGAATCCGGCGTTTCGTTCGGCGATGCCGAACAAGAGTTCCAACAATTTCACTTTAACCAAGCCATCCTTCACCCGCTCCGGTTCGTGAAAATACGGCTGCAAGGATTCGAGATAGCTGAAAAGCCGGTCATCGATCGGATGGACGGAGATCGTCGCCGTGCCGTCGGCCGCCGAATCGGACGGGGCGTCCGCCAGCTGGATAAATTCGCGAATGACGTCGTCCTTTAAGAAGAACATCATGTAGTTGAGCGTATAGTCGGAATTCGGCTCCCCGCTTTTCTCGTATTGGATCGCGACGGATTTATGGATCAGCACCATATGATGTTTGCGTACCGTATGGACCTCCGTTCCAAACCGGACGGTATAGACCCCTTCAAGGACGAACAAGAGCATATGGTCTTCCAAGAAAAGCGTCCCCGAGGCGCCTTCCGTGCGCGTGCACGATTCAATGGCGGCCAGTCCGTTCAGCCTTAATATTTTTTGTTGGTGGGAGGCGGTCTTCTCTAAAGTCCCGGGAATTTTCTTCAATTTGCTCGAGGGCGCAGCCATGGACATGACTCCTTAGGAGGAATTTGCAGGTATGCGTCCCGATTTTAACATATTTCTCCACTAGCTAGGGCTACAAAATGTTGATCTCGCGATCCATCAAGGAGGGCAAGGCCAGAACTAGCCTTTGTCCTTTTTTTCATTGCTTTTCCAAATAAGAAGGTAAGCGTGTCCACAACAGCGGACGTCAAGCGAGAGTCCGCACGCAGCCGAGCAATAGGCACCACCAACAGGTCTCCACCCAAGGCACCCAAGCCCCGAAAGAAGCTCGAACGAAAGCCTTGTCCGCAAGGACAAAGCGAGCTCACAACGAAAGGACACATCAACGACGGCCGCGCAATGGTCACGCCCCATTCGGGTGCCTGAGGTAAACCGATGAAGCCAACTAGGACCTATAGTTGACAGGCTTAAGTCTTAGGACGGACTTCAAAACCTACTGAAGCTTTGTCCGCAAGGACAAAAGCGTGCCACACTCAAGCCTTCCCGCCGACCGCGAACAAACATGCGAACACGAAATAGGGAGTCCTTAGCGTTTTCAAAGGAAAACGCACTTCGGAAGCATACGCTTGGGCAAAGTCCTTTGGAGCCTCCTCGGCGGAGGAGGTGGGAGGAGGGAGTAACAAAAGTGGGGTCAAAGGGGGCGAAGCCCTTCTTGTATAGACACGGGTGTCCAGAGGGCGAAGCCCTATATCTCTCCTAAAGCCAGGTGGGAGGGGCAACTCCCGACAACTCTCCCCCCTATCCGAAAGCTGTCACCTCAACGCCGCCAGACTAAAGCGCTATCATAAGCATAACGAACGAAAGCGCAACATGATCGATCAAGGCATGGAGGGAAGCGACGATGGGCGAATATGTGCTGGAGCTGAAAGGCATCACGAAGACCTTTCCCGGCGTAAAGGCGCTGGATGACGTATATTTCAAGCTGCGGCCGGGCGAGATTCACGCCTTGATGGGCGAGAACGGCGCGGGCAAATCCACGTTTATTAAAGTCATTACCGGGGTGCATGCGCCCGACAGCGGAGGCGAGATGCTGCTGAACGGCCAGCGGGTGAACTTCAAGAACCCGACCGAAGCGAAGAAGGCGGGAATCGCGGCGATCTACCAGCACGTCACCTGCTACCCGGACTTGAGCGTGACCGAGAATATTTTCATGGGGCATGAGAAGGTCGCGAAGGGCAGCAGGCGGATTCTATGGAACGAGATGCACGCGGAAGCGCAACGGCTGCTGGACGAACTGGGCGCCGCGTTCAGTCCGCGGACGCAGATGGGGGCGCTGAGCGTCGCCGAGCAGCAGATCGTGGAGATTGCCAAGGCGCTGTCGACCGACGCCAAAATCATCATCATGGACGAGCCGACCGCCGCGCTGACGAAGAACGAGAGCGAGGAGCTGTACCGGATCGCGGAGCGGCTGCGGGATAACGGGGCGTCGATTATTTTCATCTCCCACCGGTTCGAGGATATGTATCGGCTCGCCAGCATGGTGACCGTGTTCCGGGATTCCAAGTACATCGGCACGTGGAAAGTCGACGAGATTACGAATCCGGAGCTTATCGTCGCGATGGTCGGCCGGGAGATCACGCAGCTGTTCCCGAAGAAGGAGGCGCAGCTCGGCGAGGAGCTGCTGAAAGTCGAGGGGCTGGGCAAAACGGGATATTTCGCGGATATCAGCTTCAATCTGCGCCGAGGCGAAATTCTCGGCTTGACCGGGCTCGTCGGCTCCGGGAGGACCGAGGTGTGCGAAGCGATCTTCGGCGTGCAGCGCTTCGACCGGGGCGGCATTCGCTACAAAGGCCAGACGCTGCAAGTCCGTAATCCGCTCGAAGCAATGGAGCACGGCATCGGCTACTTGCCGGAGGATCGGCAGAAGCAGGGACTGGTGCTGCAGTGGAGCATCGGCCGCAACATTACGCTGCCGTCGCTGGGGAAGTACGCGAAGCGCGGCCTGTTGCACGACAGAAGGGAAGCGCAGGCGGCGAAGAGTCTGGCCGAGAAGCTTGGCGTGAAGGCAGGGAGCATCTTCGATCTGGTCAGCTCGCTGTCGGGCGGCAACCAGCAGAAGGTCGTGTTCGCGAAGCTGCTGACGGCGGAGCTGGACGTCCTCATTCTCGACGAACCGACCAAAGGCGTCGACGTCGGCGCCAAGTCGGCGATCTACGAGATTATCAGCGAGCTGGCGTGCAGCGGCTACGGCATCATCCTCGTCTCGTCCGAGATGCCGGAGATCATCGGGATGTGCGACCGGGTCGCGGTGATGCGGGAAGGGCGGATCACCGCGACGCTGGGACGCAGCGACATTACGCAGGAGGCGATTCTGCGCGCGGCGATGGTCGATGCGACCGAGACCGCGGACATTGGATAAGGAGTGGACCTCAACATGAAGCAGAAAGAATGGGGACAGCCCGCATTGGCGGTGAGCCAAGGGGCGCGGCAGACCGTGCCGAAAACCTCTTTTAGCGGCAGCTTTGCCAAATTCCGGGAGATGGGCCTGCTCGTCTTCATCGTCCTGCTGTGCGCGGGCGTGCAGCTTCGCAACCCGAGCTTCCTCACGTGGGAGAACATCAACGATATCGCGACCAACACGGCGATTCTGGCCATTCTGTCCGTAGGCATGATGCTGGTCATCATTACGCGGGGGATCGACCTGTCGATCGGCGCGACGCTCGCCCTCTCGGGGATGATCGCCGCCCAGACGGTGCAGCAGATGCCAAGCTTGCATCCGGCCGCCGCGCTGCTGCTCGGGATTGCGGTCGGCATCGTCTGCGGATGGATCGTCGGGTTTCTCGTCTCCAAGATGGACATTCTCCCGATCATCGCGACGCTCGGGATGATGAACGTGTTCCGCGGCCTGACGTACGAGACGAGCGGCGGCAAGTGGGTGAGCGCCCACCAAATGCCCGAGTCGTTCAAGGCGCTGGCGACCGGCACGTTCCTCGGCGTCAATAACTTGATCGTCATCGCGGTGCTCGTCTATATCGCGGCGTATTATTTCGTCAATCATACGCGCACCGGCAGACGAGTCTACGCGGTCGGCAGCAACCCCGAATCGGCGGCGATCAGCGGCATCAAGACCGACCGAATCCTGTGGCTCGTGTATACGCTGATGGGCGGATTAACGGGACTGGCCGGCGTGCTGTGGGTATCCAAATTCGCTTCGGCGCAGGGCGATACCGCGTCCGGCTACGAGTTGAACGTCATCGCGGCGTGCGTGCTCGGCGGCGTCAGCATCGCGGGCGGCTCGGGCAAAGTTTCGGGCATCATTCTCGGCTCGGTGCTGCTCGGCATTCTGAATAACGCCTTGCCGATGATCAACGTATCCCCGTTCTGGCAGAGCTGGATCCAGGGCATGATCATCGTCGTCGCCGTCATCATCAACGCGCTCGTGAAGCGCGGCATCGACCGCAACAACCTGATGAGGAGGAAGATTTGAGCATGGAACCGAGAGTGCTGCTTAACGAGAGACCCTTCACGCTTAAAGGCTTCTTCCTGCAATGGGAATGGATGCTGGCGCTGCTGTTTCTCGCCGTCATCGTCATGAACGTCAATCTATCGGAATTTTTCTGGGACTACAACAATTTGCGCGACGCGACGATGGGCTTCCTGGACAAAGCGTTCATCGTCCTGCCCATGGCGCTCATCATCATCATGGCCGACATCGATATCTCGGTCGCCTCGACGGTCGCGCTGTCCTCGGTCGTCATGGCGGATCTGTATACGCATGGCGTGCCGATGTGGCTGGCGATGCTGATCTGCCTGGCCGTCGGCGCCGTATGCGGCTTCGTGAACGGTCTGCTCATCGTCAAATTCAAAGAGCTGTCCGCCGTCATCGTGACGCTGGCCACGATGATCATCTACCGCGGCATCGCCTATATTTTGCTGGAGGATCAATCGGCCGGCAAATTCCCGGAGTGGTTCAACTTCCTCGGTTGGGGCTATGTCGGAGGCATTCCGTTCATTCTTATCGTCTTCGCGGTCTTCGCGGCGCTGTTCGGCGTGCTGCTGCACAGGACGAAATTCGGCAGACGGGTGTACGCGATCGGCAGCAATCCGACGGCGAGCCGCTACTCCGGCATCCAAGTCGACCGGATCAAAATCATCGTCTTCACGCTCGCCGGACTTATGGCCGCCGTGACCGCCTTGTTCCTGACGTCACGTATGGGCAGCACCCGTCCGAACATCGCCACCGGTTACGAGTTGGACGTCATCGCGATGGCCGTTCTCGGCGGCATTAGCACGGCAGGGGGCAAAGGACGCATGGTCGGCGCGATTCTCGCCGTCTTCCTGATCGGGTATCTGCGTTACGGTCTCGGTCTCGTCAATATCTCGGCGCAGACGCTGCTCATCATCATCGGCTTGCTCCTGATCTTCGCCGTCATGGTGCCGAAGCTCAAGCTGAAGCGGACGGCCCGTTAAGACGCGGACATTCGTGCCCGGTTCGATACTCGTCGGTCCTCCGGGGATCGGTTGGTATATAGAGAGGCGTATCACGTTCAATAAAAGGGAGGAAGAAAAAAGTGAAAAAGATGATGACCTTGGGATTAACCGCCGTGATGGCCGTCTCGCTCTTGGCGGGCTGCGGCAGCAATAACAATGCGGGAAGCGGAGAGAGCGGAGGCGCCAACGCGGCGGCCGATGCGAGCAACGGCGCGGATGCCGGCGGCAAGAAGAAGTTCGCCATTATTTTCAAGAATACGGGCAATCCTTACGGCGAGAAAATGATGGAAGGCTTCAAGAAAGCGATCGAGGAGAAGGGCGACGAGGCCATTCTGAAGGCGCCGGACCAGCCGACCGCGGAAGCGCAAATACAAATGATCGAGGAGCTTATCTCGCAGAAGGTCGACTCGATCTCCATCGCGGGCAACGATCCGGACGCGCTGCAGCCGGCGCTGACCAAGGCGATGAAGGCGGGCATTAAAGTGTCGTCGCTCGATTCGGCCGTCAACGCGCAGAGCCGCAACACGCACGTCAACCAGGCCGATCCGGAGCGCATCGGCCGGACGCTCATCCAAGGCGTATCCGAGATGATCGGCGGCGAAGGCGAGATCGCGATCTTGAGCGCGACGAGCCAGGCGACGAACCAGAACACCTGGATCGAGTGGATGAAGAAGGAGCTCGAGGACCCGAAATACGCGAACGTGAAGCTCGTTAAAGTCGCATACGGCGACGACCTGCGCGACAAGAGCGTCTCCGAGACCGAAGCGCTGCTCAAGTCGTACCCGAACCTGAAGGGCATCATCGCGCCGACGACGGTCGGCATCGCGGCTGCGGGCAAGGTGCTCACGGACAAAGGCTTGAAGGACAAAGTGAAGCTGACCGGTCTGGGCCTGCCGAGCGAGATGGCGGAGTATATTGAAAGCGGCGTCTGTCCGTGGATGTACCTGTGGAATCCGATCGACGTCGGCTATCTGGCCGGCTTCGCGGCCGAAGGGCTTGTAGCAGGCGAGATTACCGGCGCGACGGGCGAGAAGTTCACGGCGGGCAGCCTCGGCGAGAAAGAGATCGTCGCGGACGGCGACGGCACGCAGATCATGCTCGGCGATCCGTTCAAGTTCGACGCCGGCAACATCGCGGAGTGGAAAGAGGTTTACTAAGCGCTTCATTCTCAGACGTCTTCTTGCCCTCTCACGAGCGGCGGAAGACGTTTTTATTTCGCGGCCATTCGGAATTGAGCCTAGGCTGATTGCCGTATCGATGGTTAGTCCATCCGAACGCCCGGCATACACTAGCCGAGAGAGCATGCGAATGGAGGATGATCATGACGCTGCCAGCAGGTCCGTACAACCAATTCGTTCGATTTATCGGCGTTAATCCCGCTACCCCATTTCATGCCGAATCGCTATCGCCGCGTATCGCGCCTACCGCTTTCATCGGGCCGTTCTCGAGCGTGATCGGCGGCGTTGCGATCGGCGATCGCGTTTTTGTCGCGCCCAATGTCAGCATACGCGCGGACGAGGGAACGCCGTTCCATATCGGAGAGGGGAGCAATCTGCAAGACGGCGTCATTCTGCATGGCCTCAAGGATGGCCGCGTGCTCGTCGGCGGGCAACCGTACTCGATCTACGTCGATCGATCGGTTTCGTTGGCGCACGGCGCGATCGTGCATGGTCCCGCCTATATCGGGGAGCAATCGTTTGTCGGCTTTCAATCCTTGGTGTTTCAAGCCATTGTCGGGAGCAACGTGCATATCGCCAATAACGCCGTCGTCATCGGGAACGTCACCATTGCCAATGATCGCTTCGTTCCGCCGGGCGCCATGATCGACACGCAGGAGAAAGCCGACCGATTAAAGCCGATCCCGCAGGACAAAGAAGCGTTCGCGGCGGAAGTGCAGCGCGTCAACCGCGAGTTCGCCGCGAGCTACTCCCTGATGTTCGGCAAGCGCCGCTGCTCGTGCGGAATCGCTTGCGACGCATGAACACGAATAGGGCTGGCAGAATACGAAGATCCCGCCAGCCCTCTATTCGTTATTCGTCTGCCCCAATGTTCACGGAGCGCCCCCGAATCCTATCTTGACCGTCGATGTCCAAGGTGCCAAGGGCAAAGCCGTACGATTGGCCGGCATCGATGGCCGGGGAAGTCGGCTTGACGTGAAAGTTGCTGGCCGCCGCGTTCGCGAACCCAGGATCGGCGAAGATCGAATGCGCGTCGTTGCCGGTACGAGACTTGTAGGCGGCGGAACCGACGTAGGTTTTATTTTTCCACACCCATGTCGCCTTCGAACGATTCCCGGCCGCGTAGTACAGATTGTAGTCGACCGTGTTGCCCGCGTTTGAAGTGAATTCGTTATAGATGAAGACGTTGGACGCGCCTGCATAAATAATGTTGTTCGCGATTCGATTATTCTTCGTATTGTGCTGCAGCAGAATCTGGCCGCCGCCTGTATTCAACGTATCATTAAGATAGAGGGTATTATTCATGATCGCGCTGTTCACGGTCGCGCCTCGCTCGCGATCGTAACCGCCCATCGCGATGCCCGTATAACGGTTCTGGTAGACGACGTTGCTTCGCACGGTAATGCCGCTTGTGGACCTCCCGGCATGTTCGCTGGCGATTTCGATGCCGATGTCGTTCTTGTAGCTGTAATTTCGTTCGATGATGCTGTTCTTCCCGCCATCGACATAGATGCCCCCGGCAGAATTGCTGTCGTTCGGCAGCGATCGGCCGTAGGAGGGGTTGTAATTGGACGTAATGTTGGCGATGCGATTGCCGCTTACGCGTCCGTTGCGGGCTTGATCGTAGGCCGGATCCGGCGCGACGCCCTCGAAGCCGATGAGATCGATGCCGATATTATCATTATCGTGAATCGAATTGTTCGTGATGACGAAATCGGTCACGTTGCCGTTGACGACGAGAGATTCGCTGGAGCCGAGCACCAGATTGTAGAGCTCGTTGCCGTCTATCGCGACATGATGGATCGAAGCAGGGGCATTCGTACCGTACACCGCGATTCCGTGCGCATCTCGGCCGATCAGATCGCCGCCCTTCGGCACGGCGGTATTGGCGATATTGTGCACCTTATTGCTTCTTATCTGGATATGACCGCCCGAACCGTGCACATAGATGCCGATGGGCAGCCGATCTCGCTTGGCTGTCTTGAGATTGCGGATTTCGAATCCTTGAACCGTAATGTAGCTGGCATCTTCGATCTCGATCATTCCCAGCCGGTCCTCGATCGGAAGGCCGGATCCATCGAGGATCGCGCGTTCCTTCGGATAGCTTGCGAACGTGATGGGACCGTCTTCAGCCGATCCGGAGCGGGTGATGCGTAGCTGCTCCTTATACACGCCGCCTCGTACATACACGGTGCTGCCTGGCTGCGCGACGTCAGCCGCATGCCGGAGCGTTCGCCAAGGCGATTGTTTGGTCCCCGCGTTGCGATCATCGCCTTGGACGCTTACATAATAGGCCGAGGCGGCAGAGGCAGGAGAGATCTCCTGCCGGCTCGCCGTCATGCCTGCAAGCACGGCTGATGCCAGCAACAGAATGCGGAACGTAAGCGTGATAGACATGGAGAGAGGGTCCGCCTTCCAGTATTGGTTTATTCTAATGATACCAGAGACGCGCGCGATCGTTCTTGTGCCATGCGTAAGTAATGCGCGATGCCTAATGCCTCATCAGGATTTCTCCGCACGCGGATCGACTCCCTTGATTAAGAGCCACAGCGGGAGAACAATCTCGAATATGGCCCCCGGGATATACAGCACGGCTCCGGTGTCTATGCCGGCGATCGCCAGGCAGCTGCTGGTCAGCAAACCGCCATACCCGATGAAGCCGATCGCGGACAACACGCGCGGAACCAGCTTCGACCGGTAGAGGACATAACAGAAGAGCAAGCTGCCTATGCTCAGCACGGCCATCGCCAATTCGAAGAGCATGTAATGCGCGTCCGCCGCAGCATTGGCGATCGCTTGGAGATACGAACGATCCGATGCTTCCGCCGCCGCATATTCGTCGCCGAGCGCGATGAGCACGAGCGGGCCGGCTAAACTAATGATGAGAATCGCGGACTCGATGATGCGGGAACCGAAGTACCCTAGCGAGAACGCCTCGTGATGTTTGCGTAGAATCGGGTAGAGCAGCATCCCGATTCCCAGAACCGCGATCGCGTTAATCAACTCCAACAACAACCCCGCGACTATGTTTGTTCGGCTCGCAGCCAGACCCTCGAGAAATTCGGACTGCTGAAGAACGGGATTCAAGAGCCCGCTCCCGATCAAATAGGCCGCCGTCGATACCAGAAATAATGCCCCTGCCACCCTTGCCATCCACTTCATGCTTATCTCCCCCTTGGCTCATGTTAGTAGGATTATAGCGAAGGGGGCATGGGGTTCAGTAGACACTTTAGTGTGGTTTATGGTGGCGGGAGCAAATTCAACTCTTGGGCGCGCGCGATCGCTTCCGTGCGTCTTTGCACATGGAGCTTCTCGAAAATTCTGCGGTTGTGCCCTTTGACCGTGTCCACGGCCAAGAAGAGCTTCGCGCCGATGTCCCGGTTGGACAGTCCCTTGGCGATGAGGACAAGCACCTCGAGTTCGCGTTGACTGAGCGGTTCGATCAGATCTCGCTTCATTCCGGGTCGGAGGCGCGCCCGCGCGCGCTCCAATCCAGCTTGCGCTTCGCGAAGCGCAGGGAGCGGCAGATCGCCGGCCAGCAGAAGCGCCTCTTCGTAACGGGACTCCGCCGAACGAGGCTCATTGTCCGCTTCCTCGATTTGACCCAGCCCGATTAGAGACATGATGGCCATTAGGTTGTGACCCATCATGCGGCAATACGCGATGACCTCGTTATAGGCATTTCGGGCCTCGGCATGGTCTCCGCGCCGGTGACGCGCGACGCCGAGCATCCATGCGGCCGATGTCCGAACGGGAAGATTATCCGGACGGAGATAGTCTAACGCGCGGCTTGCCTGGGCAATGACGTAGTCGATCTCGCGGCTTTCGTTCGCTCCGGCATCCTTCGAAGGGGCGATCAGTTTAATCAAATCATCGGTCTTATCGTCATGTTCCGTCATTCGCATGGACGCTTCCGCGGCTTGCAGTTCCCATCTAGCCTCATTCGTCGTTGCCGCCATCTTCAGCGAGGCTACCGCGGCTCTAGTTGTCGCAATGAGTCCGATCAAGTCTCGCACGCGATCGTCCAGGTCGGCGCCTTCCAGCGCGGCCTCCGCCGATCGAAGCTTCGGTTCGACGTGAGTCGGCTTACCCGTAATCAACAGCACGGAACCGGACATCACCCACAATGCGGGTCTGGCGTCCAGCTCCGCGGCGGGCAGCGACTCCAGCCATTTCAGCGATAAGCCTGCCGCACCGCGAAGATGCAGCGGCATTCCGCCCCCTTCCAGCAGTCGCGCGGCGCGGTCAATATCGGCCGATTCCCCCGCATGACGAAAGGCCTCGATTTCAAAGCCGCGGTACTCGTGCCACGCGCTTGCGCGACGGTGCAATTCCGCGATTTCGCTGCCGTCCAAGCTGTCCTGCAGCCGTCTTTGCAAAGATTCGGCAAACAAGCGATGGTAGCGATACCAGCGCCGTTCATGGTCCAAAGGGATGACGAACATGTTCCGGCGTTCCAGATCAAGCAGACGCTCCTGGCCAGACATCCCCGGATCGAGCAGGATGGCATCGCAAAGCGAACCGGACAGACGGTCTAAAACGGAAGTCCGCAGCAAAAAGGTCTGCACCTCCTGCGGTTGTCGATGAAGCACCTCTTCCACCAAATAATCCAGCACGAAACGATGGCTGCCGGCGATGGATTGCATGAATCGATCGGGGCCTTGATCGCCCTGAATGGATAGCGCGGCCAATTGCAAGCCGGCAATCCAGCCTTCGGTACGGGAGGCCAACGTCTCGACGATATCCATGGGAAGGCGCAGTTCCATGATTTCGTTCAGGAATCCTTCGGCTTCGGCAGACGTAAATCGCAGATCGGCCGCCCGTAATTCGGTCAACTGGTCTCGCGCCCGCAACCGGGCCAACGGAACAAGCGGGTCCTCGCGCGTGATCAACACGAGGTGGATATGCGCGGGAAGACGGTCCAGCAGGAAGGAGACGGCCTCGTCGATCGGCTTCGATTTCGCCGCTTGGTAATCGTCCAGGACAAGGACGAACGGAGCCAGGTCGGCGGCATCCTGAAGAAGCGCCGCGAGAATCGATTCCGTATGAGGCGCGGGAGATTGAAGGGCTTCGAGCGCGCCTTCTCCGATCGGCTTCGACAGCGTCTGCAGCGCGGCAATGAAGCTGCCCAGGAAGCGCGTTAGCTCGTCATCTCCTTCCTCCAGCGACAGCCAGGCGGCGGGCCGCCCGCATCCGGCGATCCATTCGCCGACTAAGGTTGTTTTCCCGTAACCGGCAGGCGCGGATATCAGGGTCATTTTACGATATAACCCATGTCGCAGTTTCTCGATCAAACGTTGTCGGAGAACCGTATGGGGCCGACGGGGCGGAATATGAAATTTGGCGTTAGGAATGGAAGTAGACATAATTCCATCTTATCACCGGCAGTTTCCAACCTCAACGAGAGGGGCCGCATCGGGCGAGCTTCTTTTACAACGTTGAGAACGTAATCCCCACGCTGGTAAGCATGCCCGATTGTCAGACGTTCGCATTCGCACTACAATAGATAGACAACGACGATTGAAAGTGGGTTACGTCAACTTTGAGCAAAGCCATCATCAACACACTCGAAAAATACGCGCCGAATCTGGTGGCCATTCGCGAGCAGCTTACGGGCCGGACGATGGACGAAGAGATGATCAAGGGGCAGCTGGAGGTAGAGGCGGATACATACTGCACGCCGCTCTTGAACAAACGCATCTACGAGCTCAAGCGGGTGCATCTTCAGCTGATGGAGAAGCGCAACGATCTGTCCGGCCAGTTCTTGAACACGCGAATGGAGCAGAAGAATCCGAGCGACGAATTGATCGAACAGCTCGATACCGTCGAGATGCAGATCCTCATGCTCGAGAAGGCGATCCATAAGAAGCAAGAGCAGAACCGTCAGCTGAGCCATAGCGTGGAGCGGAACTTCATCGATCATCCGTTCATCTCTTCGAGCAGTCCGAACGAGGTGACGCTGAAGAAGAAACGCAAGGAGAACGGCGTGCTGGAGATGAGCAAGACCGGCTTCCGCAATCTGTTCTACCAGAACGGCAACGGGAAGGTGCTGCTGCCCTCGGACGCGCGCAACATGCTGGGCATCTTCAAGATGTGGGAACAGAAGGGCAAGAACAAGGAGTTCGCCTTCGAATTCCGGGAGCTGCTCAAATGCGTGCAGGCCGATATTAACGGCGGAGAATACGAAGCGCTGCACGACAGTCTCGACAACTTGGGCAAAACGTCGATCGTCATGGAAGAGTATTACGATGCCGAAGCGAAGAAACGGAGAAGAACAAAGATTCATAATCCGTTCCAGACCGTCGAGATCGACAGGGACTCGAACCAGGCGCACGTGAAGCTGAGCGACGATCTGTTCAAGAATTTGCTGCTCGGCAACGTCGTCTCCATCAGCATCTCGCTCTTCAACGATCTCGCCACGCCAACTTCGAAAAACCTGTACCTCGTCGTCGTCAACAAGACGAAGGACAAGGAGTTCATTCTGGAGGTCGAGCCGCTGATCGGCCACTTGGGCATTAATTCGAACGAGAAGTCCAAGGCCTATTCGCTGCTCAAAGCCTCGTTCGAGGAGCTGCAAAACTTCGACGTTATTCAGAGCTTCACGATTTTGAAGAACGGCCGGACGCCGGTCAAAATCATTTTTCAACCGAGCGACTGGCTGCTGCAAGCCAACAGCTACGACGAGCAGCTGCTCATCGACAACGCCAACGCGCCGATCTATATTTAGATCGGCGTTTTTTTTGTTTTCAACCTTGGCGAATCCGACCGCCAACGCCTCCGCATTACGAAACTCCTCTACGTTACGAATAAACCGCCTCTGCATTACGAAACTCCTCTGCATTACGAACTAAAACACCTCTGGATTACGAAGCTCCTCTGGATTACGAATGAAACGCCTCTGCATTACGAAACTCCTCTACATTACGAAAAGAGCGCCTCTGTATTACGAAACGCCTCTGCGTTACGAACGAAACGCCTCTGCATTACGAAACGATGAGAATCCATGTTCGGGTGCTCAAAAATTTTCTTTCGCGAATTCGCACCTCTCGATTACGAGCCAAACGCCTCTGTATTACGAAACGCCTCTGCGTTACGAGCCAAACTCCTCTTTATTACGAGCGATTATCCTTTCCGCTACGAAACCCCTCTGCATTACGATTAAACCTCCTCTGTATTACGAAAATAAGTTTGGCATAGGCGAAAAGCCCTGCTTTTCTGCCGACAACCTCCTTTGAATTACGAATAAACCTCCTCTGCATTACGATTGACCACCGATTCGTCGGAATGATATTGTCGAAACTAGGCGACAAGAGTCACCTGTTTTTGTGATGAACGCAAGGCTTGAATCAGTCTTGTTTCCATAAAGAAAAACCCCCGCTGCCAGCGGGGGATACAAACGCAAAGTCGCCAAACTTTGCGCGAGCTGTCCCGGCGCCAACCGGAAGCAGCGAATAGATGCA
Source organism: Paenibacillus methanolicus (assembly GCF_008124765.1). Classification (GTDB taxonomy): domain Bacteria; phylum Bacillota; class Bacilli; order Paenibacillales; family Paenibacillaceae; genus Paenibacillus_Z; species Paenibacillus_Z methanolicus. The sequence continues at coordinate 446,935 of NZ_VNHS01000007.1, forward strand.
GTTGCGGTACATAAGATGGCTTCGAATCCGCGCCAACGGATCGAAGCATGCGTTCTCGACGGAACATCGAGAATCTACCATGCGGTCGTCAGAAGTCCTTTTTTCGCGAAAAAACGCGATCAAAAAGGTCTGCTTTCGCTTTGCCATTTTTATGGTCTGCCTTCTATTATACCGCCCGAATAGCTTGGCGTAAATACAATCGACCGCTAGTTTTGACAGGACATCGAGGGAAGGAGGCAACGGACGCAGGATGAGTAAAAAGCAGCAACCGAAGGGTACGCGAACCTATAACTACATGATCTTGAACAACAAGAACGAAGGCGCCACCTTTCCGGTTGCAGTCGATTATTCTTTCCTGCAAGATCTCTTCCAGATCGAACGCTCCTATCGCGAGGATCAAGTCGTCTTGTTCCGCCGCAACAGCCATCCGGTGCGGAAATACCATGTCACCGAGATGTCCCTCCGCCTAATGATGACGATCTTCCGCCGCTTCAATACGGAAGGATCGCTTATCGGCGTGTCCATCCACCGTCTCTACCAATTGATGAACGAAGAATACGAGGATGCCGGCTCCAAGGAGCAATTTTATGCGGAAGTGCGCAAATTCATCGCCCTCAAACTGATCTCGACGAACCGCAGCGGCCTGATCACGCAATGGCGCGTGGAATCGTTCAAGCGCGGCACCGGACGGTTCGTGCTGTTCAATCCGGTCGTGTTTACGAAAGCGTTCACCGATTTGCCCGTCGCCGCCCAGAAGCTTTATCTATACGTCGTCAGCCGGAATGGCCAGAAGGTCAATACCGAATTCAAGGAATTCCTCGGCGAGGATTGCTGGCTCTATACGTTAACGCACAAGTCCCGTCCGGCTCAAGTACGCGAGCTGCTTCGGTCGCTTGCCGCGCTCGAGTCGATCGCCGGCGAGCCGTTGTTTAACGCGGCTTCCGTCGACAAGGACGCATTGGGACGGTGGGCTTTGCGCTGCGTGCCGAACCCGGCCTACCTGGCGCGTCATCAGGCAGGCCAGCATTACCGTTCGATTCCGAAAGCCAAGGTGCCTTACTCGAGAACGGTTGGGCGTCTTCGCATGCTGCTTCATAGCTTCAACATCGGAGATTTCGAATTTATGGAGCATGGACAAACCTTCCTGCGGCTCGCGCAGCTGCTTCGCAATAGCGGCCTGAAGAAGCTCCGTTTCGCCGCGCGACGGCTCCAGGAGATGATGCGGCGAGACCCGCTGCTTGCGGCCGACCCGATCCTCGTCCTGCAATCGGAGCTGGCGGACCGCGAGTTCGTGCAGTTCATGGAGCTCTCCAAGCGCACGGGCATCTATCCGTTCATCGTCTCCGACGAGACGGATGAATTCGGACTGGCCCGACCCATCCAGTTCTACCGGGCGATCCGGGCTCATTTCTCGCTCAAGCGATTCGCGGCCGTCTGCCGCCGGGCGCTTCCTCTGCTGCGCGGCCAACAATCGGCGCTCGGCGGCGCGGGAGGAGAAGACTTCTATCTGGAGGACTTCCTGATCGAGCGCTTCGCGACAACTTAATCGAGCAGTATCATCCCATCTTAGCCCCCAGTAGTGAGGGGCTATTTGGCGTTGGTTCATGCGAGGAGCAGCCGAATAGGGGACGAATTCGGGAGGCGCGATGGCGGCAAATACACGCGAAGGAGGCGCGAACGATAGCCTTGGGATACCCTTGGAATGCACACGGAATCTCGACCGTTGTTATAAATATAGACTTTAGCATCCTAGTAAAGCCTTCGTGGATCGTAGCTGGTTATTATTTTAGACGTAACGATGCGAATAGGGGATAAATAATGGGGGTAACTGAAGCACTCCGAGGTCGGCGGCACGGACATGCGAGATGGAGATGCCTTTTTCTATTTCTTTGACGGATAATACGGCTTGTCTGCAAAATTCACTCGAAAGACCCGTCAGGCTGGAAAAATAGCGCTAGACTCGCGGCAAAGCCTTATGCGCCAAGGGTTTCAACGGACAAACGGCAGCCCTAAAAGATTTTGATTTTAAAAGATACTTATGTTTAAGAGATATATTTCATCATCGGAGTACATGGGGTTCAATCTAGATTCATGCCGAAATCGACGACAAATAGCGCCACAGGGATCAACCTGTGACGCCGTTATAATTGGGAGAACTCATTCTTATACGCCCATACGCATTATGTTGAAGTTCGCCCGCGCGCTTGGTTCAGGCGATCGATTTGATTCTCAAGAACCATACTGGCCTGCGCCAGGAACTGATTGATGAGCATCAGCTCTTCCTCCGAATAAGAGGCAGCCAGTTGAATCATGGCGGCGTGCAGCGGCATGTAGGTATCGCCGACCTCTTGTTTGTTCTCGTACAAGGGAACGAGAATGACTTTGCGGCGGTCGTTCGGATCAGGCTGTCTGCGGACGAAGCCGTTCTTCTCAAGCCGGTCGATCAAGGCGGTCACGCTACCCGTCGTAAGGCCCGTTAGTTTGGACAGCTCGCCGGCCGTGATGGGACCTTTCTCATGAAGAACATCGACCGCCAAAAAATCGTTGTTGTACAGCCCGAGCGAGGCGGCGACCTGCTGCTGAAATAATACCGTTCGGGATCCAAGCCCGCGCATGCGCAAGGTAAACGTTTCCTGAAGCTCGGTTGGTGGATCTTGCCAGTCGCTTGACAAAAGACCAGCCTCCTTTTAAGATCATAATATCTTGATAATCAAGATACTTTATAAACAAGATACTTGATGAATGACAATTAATCAAACTTATTGTAGCGAAAAGACGATTGCCATGCAAAGACGGCGCAACCGGCGTGCGGTCAAATTCAATAGAAGGAGTCGTTCGCGTGAAAGAATGTATTCGCATTAAAGGCGCTCGCGAGAATAATCTCAAGCAAATCTCGCTATCCATTCCGAAATATAAGCTGGTGGTGCTGACCGGACCGTCAGGCTCCGGCAAATCCACGCTTGCCATGGATACGCTGCAGCGGGAATGCCAACGGCAATACTTGGAGTCGATGGGCATGAAGTCGGATTCGATTCGCAAACCGAAGGTGGAAGCCATCGAAGGACTGTCTCCCTCGATCAGCGTCGGTCAACATGCCGCGAACCGCAATCCGAGATCGACCGTCGGAACGGTGACCGATATTTACACGTACGTCCGGTTTATCTATGCCCGGTTGGGAGAACGCATATGTCCTTCCTGCAGCGGCCGCATTCCGCCGGTCTTCGAGACGACGGGTCCGCTCATGGACGAGGACGAGGATGAGCCGCTGGAACGCCGGACGATCGCTTGCCCGCACTGCGAGGCCGAGCTCGAGAAGCTGACGATGCAGCACTTCTCCTTCAACAAGCCGGAAGGCGCATGCCCGGCGTGCAGCGGACTAGGTCATGTGGCGAGCATTAACGAGTCCGCGGTATTCCATCCGGAGCTCAGTCTGCGCGAGGGCGGCGTTGCTTCGCTGAGCGGCGTCCACCGCGACATTCAGATGCGCATTCTCGTTGCCGCCGGCAAGCACTATGGCTTCGAGTTTGATGTGGACCAGCCCTTGCATGCGTATGGCGAGGTTCAGCGCGATCTGCTCTATTACGGGGTCGAGAGCGAGGCGTTCAAGCGGCATTATCCGAGCGTGAAGCCCGTCCAAGGCGCCAAATTCGAAGGCGTCATCCCCGGCTTGTGGCGGCGTTACAAAGAGAAGGAAGGCGATTCCGGCGGACAAGGGAAAGACGGCTTCTTTCACGAGCAGTCGTGTCCGGAATGCCGCGGCGCCCGGCTGAAGCATGAGATGCGCTTGGTGCAAGCGGCGGGCGCGACCATCACCGAGGTGTCGGAATGGTCGCTTAGCGAAGTGCATGCATGGACGCGCGAACTGCAAACGGCGATTCCTGCCGAGGGTCTTCAACTGCTTGAGCCTATTCTCCATGACATGCCGGCAAGGCTGAAGCGGATTATGGACGTCGGACTCGGTTATCTGTCGTTGAGCCGCCAGACGGTCACGCTATCAGGCGGGGAATCGCAGCGGCTGCGGCTCGCGTCGCTGCTCGGATCCGGACTGACCGGGGTGCTGTATATTCTCGACGAACCGACGACCGGGCTTCATCCGAAGGATTCGGCCGGCTTGATCCGGGTGCTGCAGGAGCTTCGCGATCTCGGCAATACCGTTCTTGTCATCGAGCACGATATCGAGATGATGCGCGCAGCCGACCATATCATCGATATCGGTCCCGGAGCGGGCATATACGGCGGCATGATTACAGGCGAAGGCAGTTTGGAGGATTTGATGGCAAGCGAGCTGTCGGCGACGGGCGCTTATTTGCGAGATGAACTTCGGCCGGTGCCCCCGCGCGTCCGCAGGCTGGGGAACGGCCATCATTTGACGATCCAAGAAGCCAATGTCCGCAACGTGAATATCCCCTCCGTCTCCTTCCCGCTTGGCACGCTCACGTCCGTGACGGGCGTATCGGGTTCGGGCAAATCCACGCTCGTCTTCGATATTCTGGCGAAAGGACATCCGCAGGGGAATGCGCAATCGGGCTGTAAGGTAATCACCGGCTTGGATCAGGCGGGCAGCATCGTCATCGTGGACCAAACGCCGCTCGCCCGCATGCAGCGCTCGAATGTCGCGACGTATACCGATATGTTCACGCACTTGCGCCAATTGTTCGCCGGCTTGCCGGAAGCCAAAGCAAGGAAGCTGACCGCGAAGCATTTTTCGACGAATACGCCCGGAGGCCGCTGCGAGACCTGCCAAGGGCTCGGCGTGTTGTCCGTCGATATGAACTTCTTGCCCGACCTTGAGGTCAGATGCCACGATTGCAAGGGGAGACGATTTACGGACGAAGTGCTTCAGGTCCGGTATCAGGGCTGCTCGATCTCGGATTTGCTGGATATGTCGATCCAGGAAAGCCTGTCCGTCCTGCAGTCGGAAACCAAGATTGCGGGACTGATCGCGACGCTGTGCGAGGTTGGACTAGGTTATCTGAAGTGGGGCCAATCGGTCAAGACATTATCGGGCGGGGAGGGTCAGCGGATTCGGCTGGCCAAAGAGCTGAGCAAGCCTTCCAAGCATCACACGCTATACTTGCTCGACGAGCCGACGACGGGGCTTCATCCTTCCGACATCAAACGGCTTCGCGCGCTGCTGGACAAGCTGGTGGATTCGGGCAATACTGTAATCGTGGTCGAGCACAGTCTCGAACTGATTCGCGAGTCCGATTATGTGATCGATATCGGTCCCGAAGGCGGCGCGGCAGGCGGGCAGCTTGTGGCGGCAGGCACGCCGGAGCAGGTGGCGGAAGTATCGGCTTCGCATACGGGCGCGTTCTTGAGACAGGTTCTGGCGGAGAGTCGCTGATCGGCCTTGCGCGAGACGACGCCGTATAATGCGGGTACATGGCCGGCGGACAGTTGAATTCATGCTGAGATAGACCTGCAATTCGCGCCGAATTGCAGGTTTTTTCATGCTTGGGAAGCGGTTATTGGAATGACTTCCGCACTTGACTCGATTATAGTGCCGACCGACCCCATGCAGACTGGCTATCCCAACACGTCGGTTGACAAATTCGGGAAACATGAATATGATTTATGATAATGAGAATCATTATCACTTAATGCATGGAGGTTACGCAATGTCTTCGATTTTAGTTGTTTACGCAAGCCTGACCGGCAATACGGAAGAAGCGGCGGAAATTATCGCCGCGGCCGCTCGGGAAGCCGGCGCCGATACGGTGCTCAAGGAAGCATTCGATGCGAACGCGGAAGAACTGCTGCAATACGACGGCATTATCATTGGCGCATATACATGGGGCGACGGGGAGCTGCCCGACGAGTTCCTCGATTTCTACGAAGGCATGGAAAGATTGGATTTGACGGGCAAGAAGGCGGCGGTATTCGGCTCCGGCGATACGTCGTACGCGATCTATTGCGGCGCGGTCGATACGATCGAGAACAAGCTGAAGGAGCTCGGCGCGGAAGTGGCATGCGAGAGCCTGAAATTCGAATACGGCGCTTCCTCGGGCGAGAAGGAGCGGGCGGCCGAGATGGGCAAGCTGATGGCCGGACTCCTGTCGGTCGCCACATGAAGCAGGACGAAATCCGGAGCGGCGACCTTCAAACGATGGATCCTCTCGTCCGCTTGGAGGACGATGTCATGGAGCGGATGCTGCGCGGGGAACGGCGCCCGGCGGCCAACAAGCCTTGGAAGCAGATCGTGCTCGAGTCGGCGTGCGCCTGCCTGTTCGACGTGCTTGGCGGCGGAAGCACGGCGGCGCGCGCGAAGCAGCTGGAGATGGCGGTCATTCGCAGGTGGAGCCGAAGGTATGAACGTTTTCATACGCCCGAGCATTTTTTGCTGACCCGGGAGTCGGTCGTCGGTCGCATGAGCGACTATATAGAGCGGCTTGCGGGCGCCGTCCCGATCGTGCTGTTCGAAACGTTCGTCCACTACTTGCCGGAGCTGGACATGGAGGTCAAGCAGACGTTTCACCTCGTGCTGCAGGATGAGACGGGGCAAGGCGGCATGGCCGTTCATAAGCTGATCGTGGACGAATCGCCGGAGGCGCTCGAGCTGTACGCGCGCATGACGACCGTGTATTTCCGGGCGCTGTACGGCGCGATGCCGTCCCGGATCGAAGCGGTGTCGCTGCTGACGGGCAACGTCTATGAATGGCGTCCCTACGAGGCCTATTGGCAGGCGTCGGTCGACTATTTGCAGGTCGTCAAGAGCATGCTCGCGGCGCCTGCCGGCATCGCGCACTAGCTGGCCGTTGGTCATTGGCGATGATGCTGCCGCAGACGAGTAGCGCTAGAGCTCCAGCATAAGAGGTGCCCCCGTCATGCGGATGACGTTCGGGCGCTTCTTTTCGTTTGGCCGTCGAGTTGGCGTTTGCCGAAATGTGGTTGCAACTACCGAATGGGCGTGCTATATTTTTTACGAACTAGTATAACGTTTAACAAGACGCGACGAGGCATGAGTATGCTCATCGCGCAGCAAGCAGGGGGCATTCATGACGACGTTGAAGGATATCGCCAAACATGCAAATGTAAGCGTTGCCACCGTTTCGAAGTATTTAAGTCTCGATCTGGCGGTCAAGAAGGAGACCGAAGCGCGCATCCAAGCCGCGATCAAGGAGCTTGGTTACGTGCCCAACGTGGTGGCCAAGGCGCTGAAACGCAAGGAGACGTTCAATGTCGCGGTCATCGTGCCGAAGATCAACAATCTGTACTATTCGGAGATTACCTCCGGCATCAGCCAGACGCTCGGCAAGCAGCATTACAATCTGTTCATCTACGAAGTAGACCAGCTCAATCTGGACGAAGGCGAAATTTTGCAGCTGATGCGCGAGAATATGATCGCCGGCATTATTTTCATCGGCTTGTTCTCGGATGAATCGTTCAAGGAATCGATTCGCGCGGCGGTCGAGTGGGAGATCCCGGTGGTGTATGCCAATCGGTATATCTCGTTCGACGGATTCCCACTGTTGTACCCTGATCTCGTGCAAGCGAGCAAGCTCGGGACGGCATATTTGGCATCGAAAGGGAGACGCCGGATTGCGCTCGTCCACAAGCGGCTGCCGGATCGTCTGCTGGAGTTGTTCGCGAAAGGGTATCGCCAGGCGATCGAAGAAGACGGCGAGCCGCTGCTGGTGGCGATCGAGGAGGGCATGGAGCTCTCGGAGTCGGTCATCCCCGCGCTTGCGGAGAACCGGATCGACGGCGTGTTCGTGCTCAATGAATTGAGCGCGGTCTATTTGGCCAAAGCGCTGACGAAGGCGAATATTCGCATTCCCGAAGATATGGCCGTGCTGAGCCTGGGCAATTCGCTCATTTCGCAAATCTCGACCCCGGAGCTAACGTGCATCGACTTGCAGAACCGGGAACTGGGCATTCGCAGCGCCGAGATCATTTTAAGCCAGATCCGCAAGCAGGCGTTCAAACCGGTGACGGTGCTCGAACCGTCCATCGTGGAGCGCGGCTCCGTCTAAGGAGCGGCGCTGGACGGGGAGAATGGCGGTGTCCGGCAATGATTGGTGAACGTACCGATGGTTAGTCGCGCAATAGTGGTTCCAGCAGACTATTGGTAATCGTGCCAGTGACTTGCGGCGAAATAGTGGGGTCTAGTCGACTATTGGCGGTCGTATCATCGTCCAGCAACGAAATAATGGTACCCAGCCGACTATTGATGAACTCACCTGTGCCTAGTAGGGCGATAGTGGCTTCTAACCCACTATCGGCTGTCGTATTGATGGTTAGTCGAACAATGGCCGTGCTCAGACGACTTTCCAATGGAAAATCACCTTAGCTGCTATCTGGTTGTAGCCTTTTTTATACCCACTTATTAAACGTTTAACAAAGGGGTTCTTATCAACAAGAAACGAACCCTGAATAAAAGATACGCACAATTCCGAATTAACGTTCACGCATTAGCATTTATTAAACGTTTAACATGGAAGGTTCAACGGATTTTTTTCATTAATTTCACCACTTGAATCATTCACGCTGGCTGATTGTGCCATCCGCATGTCTTGGTTGTTCGTACAGACATGATTGTTTGTAACACCGCATTGCATGTTCTCAAATTGCTTAACGTAAAACTCACAGCCATCCAACTAATTCCGCCATTCGTTTGTACCACACGCATACCATTTATTAAACGTTTAATAACAACAATCGAACAACACAATCTTCGATAAGCCCAGTGCCGAGCCCCGCTCGCCTCTGCTTATATACAATCATCCGCGAAAGGAAGAACGCACCATGAAACAAGCCGAAACCGAAACTCAGCAGTCGCAGCTCGCCAACGTCCGCGCCATTTTCGAGGTACTGGCCGGAGACCGGGAAGCCGACCTTCTGCTCCGCAATCTGAACATCCTCGACGTGCACGGGGAGACCGTCTACCAAGGGTCGATTCTCGTCTACGACAAGCGCATCGTGGCGCTGAATCCGGACGAATCCGCAATTCGGGTGAAGGAAATCTTCGACGGGCAGGGGCTGTACGCGATTCCCGGGCTGATCGACGCGCATCTGCATTTCGAGTCGCAGCTTGCCCACCCGACGGCGCTGGCCGAGGCGATGGTGCCGTGCGGCACGACGACGATTTTCGCAGAGTGTCTCGACCTGCTCAGCGCGGCCGGAGACGACGGAGTGCGGGCGGCCCAGCTCTTGTTCCGCGATTATGACAAGCTGCCGTATCGGCTGTACGCGTTCGCGCCGGGCAAGAAGACGGCAGCCTGGGTTACCAAGGAAGTGCTAGAGATGGAGCCGGTTATCGGGCTTGGGGAATTCGAGCATTTTACGTACAGCAAAGGGGACGAGGACGACTTCCGCAAAGCCGCCTGGGTGCGGGCGAAGGGCGGCTTCATGAACGGCCATTGGGGCTTGACCGCGCTGCCCGACATGGTGCTGAACTATTTGCCGGCGATCGGGGTGTCCAACAACCACGACGTGTGGAACGGCGACGATATCGCCAAGAGCATCCGCTACGGCTTCCCGACCCAGATCAAATTCGGCGTCGGCAGCAGCGAGGTAATCAAGACGCTGCTTCGTTCGATCGTCGACCGCAAATTCCCAACGGAGAACTTCATGCTGTGCACGGACAACATTTCGATCGAGCGGCTGCAGAAGATGGGGCATATGGACTGGATCATTTCGCTCTGCGCGGAGATGGGCATCAGTCCGATCAAGGCGATCAAGATGGCGACCTACAACACGGCCAAATCCTATAACATGGACGACCGCATCGGTTCCCTGACGCCGGGCCGGTTCGCGGACATCGTCTTGACCGACAGCCTCTCCAGCATCAACCCGCGGTATGTATTCAAGGACGGCGAGTTGATCGCCAAGGACCGGAAGCTGCTGAAGAACGCGGACACCGACTACTCCGCCATGTGCACGCCGGGGGTGCCGGGCGCGGATGATCTGAAGCCGGAGGAGCTGGACCTTGCGCCGCTCGAACTGTCCGAGGACGGCACGCTGGCGAAGGTGTATCTGTTCGACGTGTACGGACGCGGGCATGCGAAGTTCTATCAAGAGGTGTGGGTGCCGTTCCAGGGCGGCAAGGTGGTGCCGGAATACGAGGGCGAGCGCTTCAGTCGGTTATCCGTCATTCGCCGTTATGCGGACGGCAATCGGCATGTTGTGAACGGTCTGTTCAAAGGCGTATATGCGGAGCGCGGCGCGGTCGCGACTTCGTTCCCGGCTCCGATCCCGTATTTCGTCGTCGTCGGGCAGGATAGCGAGGAGATGCATTACTGCGTCCAAGAGGTCGACAAGTATTCCGGCGCCTGCATCGTCACGGAGGACCACATGCACAAAAGCGTGATGCCGATCGAAATCTATGGCATGATGGCGAATATGACCGTGGACGAGTTGACGTCCAGCGCGGCCGCGATCGACAGTGCTTTGGAGGATCTGGGCAACCGCAACGAGGGCGAGCCGGTCGTGAACAAGCTGCTCAGCCTGTTCATTTCGCTTCACCGCTTCCGCTTCATGCAATAGCAGCCCGGCGCCGTTCTCGGCCGCGCAACGCTTTTCTTATTCTTGTTTGCAAGCAACAGCCCGCAACCGTTGAACTGGGGGGTTCTCGGTGAACGCTGCAGCGCATCATTCCCTGCTTTAGAGGCTTCGCGGAAAATAAACTATTGACGTGAAAGAGGGATGGACTATGCAAAACAATACGGGTATCACCGAGATGAATAGCAGCGACAGCGTCATGAAGCGATGGATCGTCTATTTGGCGGGTATCTATATTTTGACGCTGGGGATCAGTCTGGCCATTCGGGCCGGCATCGGCATTTCGCCGCAGAGCAGTTTGACGCGGACGATGACGCTCATTTTTCCCGGTATGTCGCAGGGCACGTTCTCGTTCTTATTGGAGCTCGTCATGCTCGTTCTATCGTATTTCGTCATGCCGAAGGAATTCAAACTCAAATACATAGCCGGGTTAATCCCGGCCCTTGCGCTGAGCGTGTTCCTGGATTTAAATTTGGAGCTGACGAGCTTCATCCATCTGGATGCGTATGCGGTCAAAGTGGCGCTGCTCGCCTTCGCGGACGCGGCGCTCGCGTTCGGGCTGTTCCTCATGATTCAGGCGAACCTGGTGCTGATCCCGGTCGACTTGTTCGTGAACACGGTCGTCAAGCGCATTCAGAAGAAATGGGGCAACGTGAAGACGGTATTCGACTGCTCGCTGCTCGTCATCTCGGCCTGTGTCGGGCTGTTGTGGCTCGGCGAAGTCAAGTTCATCCGCGAAGGCACGATTATCAACGCGATTCTGGTCGGGCAGTATATCAAGCTGTATGCGTATCTCTTGAGAAGAGCGAAGGCGAAGTCGGCGAACGAAGGATCGACGATCGCGAAAGGGTAAAATGAAAGCGTTCTCGGTCGAGAAACAGCTTCGCCCGGGCGGCCTTGTCCGGCGCGAGGCATGACGCGACGCAGCAAAAATAACCGGGGAGGCCGCGTTCGGCTTCCCCGGTTATTCGCGTTCAGCCGGCGGCCGGATCAGCCGCGGGGAGCCAGCCCGTCACGACCGCCCCGCCTTCCGGGCGATTGCTCGCGGCAAGCTCGCCGCCGTGCCTGCGGATGATGCGCTGGGCGATCGCCAGCCCCAGTCCGGCGCCTCCGGTCGCGCGATTCCGCGATTGCTCGCCCCTGAACAGCGGCTCGAAGACGCGCGTCAGCTCATCGTGCGCGAATCCGTCTCCGGTGTCGCGCACGGCGAAGACGACGCGGTCGCCTTCCCGGCGGCAGCTCACTTCGATTCGCCCCTGCGCGGGCGTATGCCGCACCGCGTTGTCCAGCAGGTTGATAATGGCGCGCTCGAGCATATGGGCATCCGCGAGTACCGCTACGCCATCGGCGTCGTCGCAATCGGCGGCGATCTCGATTCGCTTCGCGCTCGCTTGCGGCATTACGCTGTCGATCGATTGCCGCGCGATGGCGCGAAGGTCGGCGGTCCGGAGCGTATCCGCGGCCGCCTCGTCCATGACGTCCAGCTTCGCGAACGCGAACAGATCTTCGACGAGCCGGTCCAGCTGCGCCGACTTCGCTTTGCAGACGGCGACGTACTTGGCGGCTTGCTCCGGCGTGCGCGCGATGCCCTGCTCGAGTCCGTCCAAGTAGCCGCGCAGCGCGAAGAGCGGCGTTCGCAGGTCATGGGCGACGGCCGCGATGACGAACCGGCGCTGTTCCTCGAGCTCCGCCTGCTTCCGGTGCGAATCCGCAAGGCCGCTCGCCATCGCTTCGAAGCCGGCCTGCACGTCGGCGATCTCCCGGATCGCGGAGGGAGTGAGCCTCACGTCCCAATCGCCCTCGGCGATTTGGCGAGAAGCCGCGCTCAGCTTCTCCAAGGGTGCGAGCAGGAGCCGCCGCAGCCGGATGCCGACCAGGAAGAAGGCGAGCAGCAGCCCCGCGAACGCGGCAACGTGCGGGATGACGATCATATACGAATGCTGCCGGTCCGTTCCCAGCTGTACCGACTGGGTCGTAATGAGGAGCACAGCCAAAAAAAATATCCAGGGCAGCAACAGCAGGGTCAACAGCCCGAGCAGCGCATACGAGCGAACGCGGAGCTTCTTCATGGCGAGGCCTCGAAGCGGTAGCCGACGCCCCATACGTTGGCGATATATCTCGGGTGATCCGGATCGGGCTCGATCTTCTCGCGCAGCCGGCCCATATGGACGCGGATCGTATGCTTGTCCCCGACGCCTTCCCAGAATTTCGCGAGCAGCTGGTCGTAAGTGAACACCTGTCTCGGATGCTCCGCGAACAGGCGCAGCAGGTCGTACTCCTTCGGCGTCAGCGAGACGCTCCGGCCTCCGGCGAACACCTCCCGCGAGGTCAAATCGAGCTTCAGGTAGCCGTAGTCGAGCGCCTTGGGCGCGCTGCTCCCTTGCGCTGCGCCGGCCCGCCGCAGCACCGCCTTCACGCGCGCGATGATCTCGCCGGGCGAAGCGGACTTGACGATATAATCGTCGCCGCCGAGCGAGAGGCCGCGGATCTTGTCCACGTCGTCGCTCCGGGCGCTCAAGAACAGAATCGGGACGTCGCTCGATTCGCGTATGCGCCGGCAGAAGTCGAAGCCGCTCTGCCCCGGCATCATAATATCCAATAGGATGCATTGCACCTCGTTGTTCCGGAACGCGTTCCAAGCTTCCTGCGCGTCGCATCCCGTCACCACCCGAAACTGGTCGTACTCCAGGAAATCCTTCAATATGTCAACGATGCTCGGATCGTCATCCACGATCAGCACCGTAGGCCGTTCATTCACGTCCATCCCGCCTTTGCGTCCCGTATTCGCTGTTGCCGTTTCTCTCCCAGTGTATCAAATTCGCGGCGGCTAGGAGCGGAACCGCGCGAATCGTGACCGTTCGTTGATGAATTTGTGACCTTTTGGGCGCGTTGTTCGTGACGTTGCGTTGGTATGCTGATTCCCATACGAGCGAATAACAGGAGGAATGAGTGATGTTGAACGTACAAATCGCATTGTTCGACGGCTTCGATCTGCTGGATGCCATCGCGCCTTATGAAGTATTTTGCGCGGCGGGCATGTTTGCGGACGGAGCGGTTCAGGCGGAGCTTGTCGCGGCGGAAGGCGCGAGGACGGTCACGAGCGGCGTGGGCGGGGTACGGATGGAGGCGACCGCCAAGCTGGACCCGTCGCGGCCGGGCATCATTCTCGTGCCGGGCGCATCGGGCGAGCTGTTAGGGGACGGGTTGGAAGCGATTCCCGCGATCCTCGCCCGCGCGGCCGGCACGGAGCTGATCGCGCTGATGGAACAGGCGATCGGCAATCCGGCGATCACCGTGGCGACCGTATGCGGCGGCTCGCTGCTGCTGGCGATGGGCGGTCTAGTGGAAGGAAGGCCGGCGGTTACGCATCATATGGGGATGGAGGTGCTGGGCGCGACGGGGGCGCGGCCGATCCAAGCCCGGGTCGTCGATGACGGCGACTTCGTCAGCGGAGGCGGCGTCACGTCGGGGCTGGACGTCGCGATCCATTTGGTGGAGCGGGAGCTGGGACCGAGCGTCGCGCTTGCGGTGGAGCAGCTGTTCGAGTTCGAGCGCAGAGGCACGGCATGGAAGAGCGGAGGCATGACGCCGAAGGCGAGCGGCGCGGCGGAAGCTGCTGCAGCGAGCGAGGTCCAGGTTCGCGAGGGCTTGCCCGTTGCCGTAGCGCGCAACGGCGGCGGGGGATCGGCGTTCGACGGGGAATGGGAGGCGACGATCGCGACGCCGGTCGGCAAGATGAACGTCTTGTTCCGTATCGAGACGGCTCTTGGCGTCGTGCGCGGCACGGCGGCGCAAGGCGACGAGTTTAGCGAATTAATCGATCCGGTGCTGACCGGCGGGACGCTTCGTTGGTCGCAGCGCATTACGAAGCCGATGCGGCTCAACTTGACGTTCGAGGCGCGCGTGGACGGCGATCATATGACCGGCACGGCGAAGGCGGGCGTGCTGCCGGCATCCAAATTGTCGGGGAGGCGGGTCAAGTGATGCCGGAACGGCTGGAGCGGCGCGAAACGTTCTACTTGCTGATCGCGAGCGTCGTGCTTCTCTACATTCTGTACGCGCTGCTGAACAATTACGTGCTCGATCCCGGCGCCGAGGCCTTCCTTGGGTACAAGACGGATCTGAAGCGCGAGCTGAAGCCAAGCATATGGCTGAAAGTCATGTACGTGCATGTCGGCTTCGCCTGCGTCGCCATGGCATCGGGACTGGCGAATTTCTCGAGATACAAGAATCTTGTATATCTCCGGAGCGATGCGAGCCTTGCCGCAAAAGACGGCGCCAGCCGTTTCGCCCTGGTTCGCGGCTACGCCCGGCACCGCGGGTTTCACCGCGCGAACGGGTACGTCTATGTCGCGTCGGTGCTCATCGTGGTGCTCACTTCCGGCTACATGGCCCCTTATGCAACCGGCGGGAAGGTTAGCGGCATGGGCTTTAATTTGCTCAATATCTTGTGGCTGATCGCAACGACGACGGCGCTCGTCCATATTTTCAAGAAGCGGGTGGTCCGGCACAGACAGTGGATGCTGCGCAGCTATGCCTTCTGCTTCACGAACATGCTGATCCATCTGCTGGCCTTCGTTCTTCACGATATGAGCGGTATCGCTTACGTTACGAGTTATACGATCGGCGTGTACGGAGCGATCGCGTTGGTGCTGGCAGTGCCGGAGCTGCTCATTCGAGCGGGAGCGCGGTCGAAGAACTGATCTATCGTCAGTTTGGCGAACCGCGAAGACCGTTATATAATAGAGCCGACTCGCGGGCAATCGCGAACAGACGGCTGCGGAGCAGGCTTGACGGCTGGCGGCAGGAGAGGGTGCAGGCAAATGAGTATCGCCGTTATTTACGGGGGAACGCGCGCCGGCGGCAACACGGAGCAGCTGGCCGAGCGGGCCTTGAACGGCTTGGAGGCCGAGCGTATTTATTTGAAGGATTACGATATTCGGGCCATCGAGGATCATCGGCACAGCGAAGAAGGGTTCCGGGATCGGGGCGACGACTATAACGCGATCATCGACCGCGCGCTGCGGCACGATATCCTGCTGTTCGCGACGCCGATCTACTGGTACGGCATGTCGGGCCCGATAAAAAATTTCGTCGATCGCTGGTCCCAAACGCTGCGGGATGCGGACCGTCCGGGCTTCCGGGAGCAAATGAAGGCGAAGACCGCGTACGTGATCGCCGTTGGCGGCGACCAGCCTTTGCTGAAAGGACTGCCGCTGGTGCTGCAGTTCCAACATATATTCGGCTTCTTCGGCACGACGTACGGCGGGTATATTCTCGGCGAAGGCAATCGGCCGGGCGATATTGCCCAGGACCGGGAAGCGATGCGCAAGGCGGATCTGCTGCATGTCCAATTAAAGGAACGCTTAAGCTGACGAACGAAGGCGGCGCCGCAGGCTGAAATGCTTGCGGCGCCGTTTTTAGTTTGCGCGGATGGATCTCTAGCATGCTTAGTCGATCGTGAGCACGATTTTGCCGCGTCCGTGACGCGTCTCGATCAAGCGGTGCGCGTCCGCCGCCCGCCCGAGCGGGAACGCCTCCCGAATCTCGATGCGCAGCTTGCCTTGGGTATGCAGTTCGGCCAGCTCCGCCAGACGGGCGGCGGAACGCTCGCCCCGGACGACGCGAAGGCCGAGCTCCTCGATCCGGTCGTAGGCGAAGAAGGTGCAGATGCGCTTCTTATCCGGGATGAGCGCGACCGCCGCCTCCAATCCTTCGCCCCCGGCCGTATCGAACGCCGCCTGAATGCCGTCCGGCGTTATGGCCCGGATTCGCTCGGCAAGCCCTTCCTCGTACGTGAGCGGGATTGCGCCCAGCGACCGCAAATAGTCGTGGTTGCGCAAGCTGGCCGTGCCGATGACGGTCTTGGCGCCCCAATGCTTGGCGAGCTGCACGGCGAACGCGCCGAGCGAGCCGGCCGCGCCGTTGATCAGCACCGTATCGCCGGGCCCGATGCCGATCGCCTGCAGGGCGATGTGCGCTCCCTGGCCGTTGCCGGTCAACCCGCCGGCTTCCTCCCACGTCATCGAGGCCGGCTTGTCGACGATCTGGTCGGCGCCGACGACCACGTATTCGGCGTAGCAGTTGAGCAGATTGAAGCCGAGCACCTCGCTGCCGACGGCGAATCCCGTTACGCCCTCGCCGACTTGATCGACGATGCCGGCGAATTCGTTGCCCGGAATTTGGGGCAGACGGACCGTCAGTCCATACGCCGGCGTCCAGCCGCCGCGCACCGCGCAGTCGTAATGCTGCACGCCTGCCGCTTTGACCCGCACGCGCACCTGTCCCGGACCTGCTATAGGCTCCGGCACCTCGATTAATTGCATGACTTCCGGTCCGCCGAATGAAGTAATTGCCGCTGCTTTCATACCTTCGTCCTCCTTGGTTATCGAATCATGACGCGGCGCGATGCCGCCTTGCGCTTGCGCTCGGCTCTGCCGAACTGTATATAGTAGAAGGCTAATATCAACACATGCAGAATGGCGAGAAGCAAATAAATATTGCTGAACACGTTCGCGGCCGGATCCGCGGGAATGCCGTTCCAAGCGAAGCCCGCGCCGAGGTCGACGGCCGCGCCGTACAGACTCGAGGCCACGGCCCCGGAGATAAAGTTCAGCATGGAGAGCAGCCCCATCCCTACGCCAGTCTGTTCCTGCGGCAGCGTCCTGGAGATCATACCCGACATCGCGATCATAAGGAAAGATTGGCCGACATTGCCGAGGATCAGGAGGAGGGCCACGTAGACGGACGATCGGGCTGCCAAGACGGATAGCGCCAGGAAGCAGATGAACAGCAGGGTAGAGGCGACATAGAAGAGCGCTGCATTCCCTTTGGCATCCGCCAGTTTGCCTGCCTTGCGCCCGAGCAAGGCGGTGGCCGCCGCGGCCGGGAACATCGCGAAGCCGACCATGCTCGTGTCCAGATGGTGGACGTCGCTCAGCAGCTGGGGACTAAGGAAGGCGAGCGAATAACCGATGCCGGACGTCAGGCTGGCCATGAGCAGTACGAGCGCGAAGCTCTTATGGCGGAAGAGCTCGGGACGGATGAAGGGGCTGGCCGCCGAGCGGATCCGGGCAACGAACAGGACGAACAACAGGAGGCAGCCGGCCCCTGGCAGCCATGCCGCATTCGTGATCGCCAGGAGCAGCAGCGAAGCGGTGCCGGCGATCAGACCGGCGCCTGCCCAATCCATGGCGGGGGCGCGCCCGCGCGCGTCGTCCAGGTAGCGGCGGTAGTAGGGCAAGGTAAGCAAGGTTAGGAGCGGCATGCAGAACAGCCACCGCCAATGCACCGCGCTTGCGAGCAGGGACGCCGCGACCGGACCGATCGCGCCGCCGATCGCCAGGCCCGTCATCGCGATGCCGAACGCTCGGCCTCTGCGCTCGGGCGGGAAATACCGGACCGGTATGATGCCGGCCGTGGCCGGGATGACCGCGGCGCCCGCCGCTTGCAGGATTCGGCCGAGCAGCACCATCCCATACGTTTGGGCAGCCAGACCGATGATCGACCCGAACGCGAAGAAGAGCAGGCCGAACGTCAGCAAATTTTTGAGTTTATAGATGTCGGCCAGTTTCCCGTAGATGACGGTTCCGACCGCATAGACGAGCAGGAAGGCCGACGTCACCCAGCTGACCTGAGCAAGCGAGAGCCCGAACTCCTCGCGAATGTCGGGCAGGACGATATTGAACATCGTGGCGCTCATGACGGAGATCACGAGCGTGAAGGCGAGCACGCGCAGCAAGCGTTCGCCCGGCTGCCGGGCTTCGTTCCGTTTGGTTTCTTCTTGGTTCACGGTGCATCTCTCCTTTTGCCTTTGGCGTTCAATAGCCAGATGACAATCAGGTGCTTTCTCCCGGGAAGTTTGGCTTCCGCTTGCATAACCTGATTGTATAGCCGATAATCGATAATGAAAAATATATCTTACTTCATATGATTCATTCCGTTGAGTATATAAGGAGGGTTAGCATGGAGCTGCTGCAGCTGCAATATTTTCGCACGGTGGCGAGGCTGGAACATATGACGAAGGCGGCGCAGGAATTGCGGGTGGCGCAGCCCGCGCTCAGCAAGACGATCGCCCGCCTCGAGAAGGACGTAGGCGTGCCGCTCTTCGACCGGGAAGGCAGGCAAATCCGGCTTAACGCCTTCGGCAAAGCATTCTTGACGAAGGTGGAGGCCGCGCTCCTCCTGCTGGAAGAGGGACAGCGGGAAGTCGCGGACCTGGCGGGCCTGGAGCACGGCAGCATCCATCTGGCGACATCGACGCTGGATCGGCTGTCGGACCCGCTCAACGCCTTCGTCGCGCTGCATCCGCAGGTGAACTTCCGGATTACCCAAGGGGCCATGTGCGAGATGGCGCAGCTGACGGAGGCGGGCGAAGTCGACTTGTGCTTCACCCCGATGCCGCTCGCGCGGACGAATTTCAGCGCGGTGTCCGTGCTTCGCGAGGACGTGTATTTGGCGGTTCCTCCGGGGCACCGGCTGGCGGGCAGGAAGAGCGTTCGCCTGAACGAGGCGGAGGGCGAGCCGTTCATCGGGTATCAGGAAGGATTCCATTTTCAGCAGATGAACGACGCGTTCTTCCGCGAGGCGGGATTCGCGCCGAACTTCGTCTGCCGTGTCGACGAAGCGGCCTCGATCGCCAAGCTCGTATCCGCCGGTCTCGGCGTGGCGCTGGTCGGCAATTGCGGCGGCGCGCAGACGCGGCTGAATCTGCTTGCCATCGAATCGCCCGCGTGCCAGCGGCACTTCCGGTTCATCTGGAACGACAAGCGCTATTTGTCGAAGGCGGCGCGCGAGTTCAGAGATTTCGTCGTGGCGTATTTCGCCAACGAAGAGAAGTCGGTTGCGAGCGCAAGCCGGTGAACGTAAGCGATGTGAGCTAAGGAGCTTTCCCGACGGGAGGGCTCCTTGTCGCCTTCCCTTCGGGATGGGGGCCAATGCTGTCAGGTTAAGGAAAACGTCCGATGAAGCCAACTAGGGCCAGCGGTAAACAGGCTTCAACACGCTCATGTCTAAGAAGGATCTTAAAACCCACTGAAGCTTTGTCCGTCAGGACAAAAGCGTGCCCCGATGAACCCCACTCGCCGACCGCGAACAAGCGCACCAGCACGAAAAGGGAGTCCAGAGGGCAAAGTCCTCTGGTTCCCCTCAGCGGAGGGGGAAGGGGGAGGTAGCAACAAAAGTCGGGTCAAAAGGGCGGAGCCCTCTAACCTGACAGCATTGGGATGGGGGCTCGGCTGTGGCGAGGGCTAGCATCGAGCGAGCACCGCCTCGGCGGCGCGCTTGGCGCTCGCCATTCCCGCGTCGGCCAGCCTTCCTTCCGATCCGACCCAGTCGCCGGCGACGTATAACCCGGACACCTCGGGAACCGCGTGACCGGGAGCTGGTCCGGCTCCGTTATGGCTTGCCGTTCGCGCATCATGGGCGACGAGGACGTTCGGCGAATAACGGATCGCGACGACTTCGCGCTCCCAGCCGGGTTGCAGGAGATCCATGAGCCGGGTTAAAGCTTGCTTGTCGGCATCGGGATCGCGCTCCCGATCCCCGCCGTTGTAGCGCATCGCATGCATAACCAGCGCGCCATCGTCGCTCAAGGAGACGGGACCCGAATGTTTGGAGAAGTAGAAGGGTTCGTCAAGACCGAGCGCGAACAAGCGATCCGGACGAGGCGCGCGCCGGAGCGCGATGTCCAGGCAAGCGGCATATAGCGGGCTGGAGACCGATTTCCACTTTCCAAGCGACATCTGCTCGGATCCCCTTACGAGGCGGCACGCTTCCTCGAGTCCCGCCGCGGCGATGACCGAGGGGACGGGAACGAAGGCGCCGTCCGACAGCTTCAGGCCGTGGACCCGCCCGTCGCGGATCATAATCTCCTCCGCGCCGCACCCGGAAGCAATCGCGGCTCCGGCTTGGAGCGCCGCCCGGCGCAAATCGTCGACGACGGTTTGCCAGCCGCCTTCGACGTAGCGGACGCCTTGCCCGGCCAGCTGGCCTTGCTTAATCGCGTAACCGGCGCTCAGACGGCGAATGTCGTCGCAGTAGGACCACTGCCGACACATGGCGTAGAAGAACAAGCGCGCGCGCCCGAACCGAATATGCTTCTCCGCCCATGCTTGAACGCCGACCGAGCGGATCGGCTCGGTGTCGACATGCCGCAGTCCGGCCATAACGGAGCTCCATTCTTGGTTCTCCTCCGGAGTTAACCCGGCAGGAACTTCGAGAATCCCGCCTTTCAGAATGCCGATCAAACTCCCCTTCATGGCGTACCCTCCCTCCGGCAGGCAGCCCAGCTCGTTTAGGATGCGAAGCGCGGCGCCGCCTTCGTACATGGCATGCGGACCTAGATTGAACAGGGCACCGTTCACATTGACCGTTCGGGCTAATCCGCCCAGCTCGCGTTCCTTCTCGAGGATCAGAACGGATCTCCCCGCTCTGGCCAAATAAACGGCGGCGGTCAATCCCGTCAGCCCGCCGCCGATTACCGCGACATCGTATTCGTCCGTAGTCCGCTTCATAACCATCATCCTCTCATTGTGGATCGTCCTTAATGCCGGGTAGGCATCACAGCAAATAGGGAGTCAGTGATGACTGACATTTACCTTATAAAAAATGCTAGGGGGTCAAAGCCCTAGCGAATAAGCGGACGCTGGCCAACATGTAAGGTTCCAAGGCGATATCCGGGTAGTTGTCGCCGGCCTCCAGATCATTGAGGAAGGCGCCGAACTGGGACATCATGAACGTGAAAGCCTGCAGGCGAGGGTCGGTTTGGATCAGTTTGCCTCTCTCGCCCATCGCGATGAAGTAATTCGTGAGGAAATCCAGCAGCTGCAAAGGGTGCTGCCTCGAACGCTCCTTAAAACCAGGCAATTGCGCCTCGTCCTTCATGCTGATCTGAATCAGCTTCCGGTTCCGGTTCATGACCGCGTGGTAGGTGCGGCAGACGGTAAGCAGATCCGCCTCGAGCTCCCAGACAAGCTTCTCTTGGAACAGCGTCCGCATTTCCTCGGCGTAGTGAAACCGGTCGAGCGCGGATTCGAGCAGGTTCTGCTTGCTGCCGAACTGCCGGAACAGCGTCTTCTCGCTTAACCCCGCGGCCGCGGCGATTTCTTGCGTCGTGACGCCGTTGTAGCCCTTCTCCGAGATGAGATTGATCGCTGCCCACAAAAGCCTGTCGCTGCTGCTCATCTTATCGGGATCCATCATGGCATGATCCTTTCGTTGGCACAAAATGTATGTCAGTGGTTACTGACATCAGGATACATCGCCGTAGACGATACGTCAAGCCTAATTCGAGAAGGAGGTGGTGAAGCATAGCCTGCGGATCGGCGCGCGGCGGCCAAAACGCATCTTGACGGTCTGCCAAACGTTGTATACATTTGTATACGAGAAGCGGTTGTATACAAATGTATACGAATGTGGGCGAGCGTACAACACGATGACAAAGAACCGCGACAGGCGAATCAATGACAAGGAAGGCGGTGGTACGTCTTGCAATCAACCGGATTATTAAAGCCTTATTTCGCGCGGACGTGGCCTATTTATCTGGGGGCGTTCGCGCTTCATGCCACGGCTAGCGTCGTGTATGCTTACTTCCCGAACTTGCTCGGCTTCTTCACGGATCAATTGCAGGCAGGCGATTTGTTGCGAAGCGACGTTGCGCGCTACAGCCTGCTGCTGCTGACGGTCGGCGCGGGCCATGCGCTGCTCGGCGGGTACGGCCAATATTTGATTATGTACGCCGGTCGACTGTTCGACTATCTGACCAGACGACGGCTATATACCCACTTTACGGCGCTCAGCGAGCACTACTATTCCCGGAATGGCACGGGCAAGCTGCTCAGCACGTTCATGAACGACGTGACGGGCGTACGGGAATCGCTGTCCATGGGCATTAATCAGCTTGCGATGGCTTCGCTGCTCGTCGTCTCCTGCCTCGGTGCGATGGCGCTCAGCGATATCCCTCTGTATTTGATCGCGGCATCCGTGGCGCCTTTATTGTTCATTCCGTGGATCGTGATGCGCTTCGGACCGGTCATCCGCGGAAGGTCGCATCAGGTACAGGAATCGCTGGCCGCGATGACGGCGTCGGCCGAGGAGCAGTTCGGCGGCATTCTGGTGACGAAGACGTTCGCGGTCGAGCCGATCATGATCGAGCGGTTCGGCGCCGACGTCGACCGGATCCGCGATCACCAGCTGTCGCTCGTGCGGGTGTCCTCGCTCTTCCAGGCGCTCATTCCGTTCCTCGGCTCGATGTCGCTGATCGCGTCGCTCGCGCTCGGCGGCTATCTGGCCTTGGCCGGCACGATCTCGCTTGGCGATTTCGTCGCGCTCACGCTGTATGTCCGGATGCTGATGAATCCGCTGCAGCAGCTGGGCAACGTCATCAATACGCTGCAGCGCTCGCGCGCGTCGCTCGAGCGGTTGAACGGACTGATGGCGGTACGGCCGGACATCGTCGAGGCCGAGGACGCCGTGCCGGCGCGGCTCGATCAGGAGGCGATCCGGCTACGCGATCTGACTTTCTCGTATCCGGGCGCGCCCGAGCCGGCGCTCGCGAACCTCGATCTGGTCATCGAGCCCGGCATGACGCTCGGTATCGTCGGGCGGACGGGCAGCGGCAAGACGACGCTCGCCAAGCTGCTGCTGCGCGCGTACGAGGCGCCGGCCGGCTCGATCCGGATCGGCGGGACGGACATCCGCGACATTCGGCTGGATAGCCTGCGGGGACAGATCGGGTACGTGCCGCAGGACGGGTTTCTGTTCAGCGCGACGATTCGCGACAATATCGTCTTCGGCAAGCGGGACGCCGGGCAGACGGAAGTGGAGGCGGCGGCCAAGCAGGCGCGCGTCTACGACAATATCGTCGCGTTCCCGGACGGGTTCGAGACGAAGCTCGGCGAGCGGGGCATTACGCTGTCCGGCGGGCAGCGCCAGCGGGCGAGTCTCGCGCGCGGCTTGCTGAAGCAAGCGCCGCTGCTCATTCTGGACGATAGCGTCAGCGCCGTGGACGCCGTTACCGAGACGGAGATCGTGGCCGCGCTCCAAGAGGAGAGGCGCGAGAAGACGACGATCATCATCGCGCACCGGATCAGCGCCTTGAAGCACGCGAATCTCATCATCGTGCTGGACGGCGGCCGGATCGCGCAGCGCGGGACGCATGAGCAGCTGATCGCGGAGCCGGGGCTGTATGCCGAACTTTACGCGATTCAAGAGGAGGGTGGACAGCATGCCGCAAGCCGTTAATCAAGCGCGGACGGAGCAAGGCGGGGAGCCGAGCGGCGGCCTGGAACGGAAGCCGAAGCCTCGTTACCGGTCCGCCTTTCGGATACTGGGCGGCTATATCGAACCGCACCGCCGAACGTTCGCGCTCGTCGTGCTGTGTACCGTCCTCGCCATTGCGGCCGAGCTGTTCCAGCCGTATTTGGTCAAGGTCGCGATCGACGATCATCTGATGGCCGGGGACGGCGGGTACGGGAGCATCGCGGCGATCTGCTTCGTTTACCTCGGCCTGTCGCTGGCGGAGCTGGTCTTCACGTATATCCAGAACAACCTCTTGCAGCATGCGGGCCAGAGCATCGTCGCCCGGATTCGCAAGCAGCTTTTCGCGCACATGACGAAGCTGTCGATGTCCTACTTCGACAAGACGCCGAGCGGCAGCCTCATTACGCACGTGTCGAGCGATACCGAAGCGGTGAACCAGTTCTTCGGCCAGGTGCTGCTGACGCTGCTGCGCGACGGCTTGACGCTCGTCTTCATCCTCGTCATGATGTTCCAGCTCGACGCGACGCTCGGCGTCTATTGCCTCGTGCTGCTGCCGGTCATCGCCTGCATCGCGATCGCGTTCCGTTCCTACATGCGGGCGACGTACCAGCTGGCGCGCACGCGCTTGTCGCGCCTGGTCGCCTTCGTGGCCGAGAATTTGGCCGGCATGAGCCTCATCCAAGCCTTCCAGCAGCAGCATGCGCAAGGGGAGCGATTCCAGGAGCAGAACACGTCGTATTTCCAAGCGAACGTCCGCGAAATCCGCACGATGGTGCTCTTCAACCGGACGTTCGATCTGCTCAGCAACCTGGTCATCGCGTTCGTCGTCTGGGTCGGCGGCAAGGCGGTGCTCGGCGCATCGCTCGAATTCGGCGTCCTGTACGCGTTCATCACGTACATCCGCCAGTTCTTCCAGCCGATCAACGCGATCACGCAGCAGTGGAACACGCTCCAGTCGGCGACCGTCGCGGTCAACCGGATCTGGAGCGTGCTGGATACCGAGCCCGAGATCGAGGATCGGCCGCAGGCGGTACGGATCGAGCGGGAGTCGGTCGCGGGCCGCATCGATTTCGACCGGATCACGTTCGGCTACGAAGGCGCGGAACCGATCTTCCGCGAGCTCGACCTGCGCATTCGTCCGGGCGAGCTGATCGGCGTCGTCGGCACGACCGGCGCGGGCAAAAGCTCGCTCATGAGCCTGCTCGCCCGGTTCTACGACGTCCAAGCGGGCGCCGTCCGGATCGATGGCCGCGATATTCGGGATATGGCGCAGGCGGACCTGCACCGGATCGTCGGCTTGGTGCAGCAGGAGCCGTATTTGTACGCGGGCAGCATGATCGACAACGTCCGCATGTTCGATGCGTCGATCTCGCGCGAGGAGGTGATCCGCGCATGCGAGCTGGTCGGCGCCGATCAGCTAATTCAGCGGATGGAGGGCGGTTACGATGCCCGGTTGTCCGAGCGCGGCAGCGGCTTGTCGGCCGGCGAGCGGCAGCTGCTGTCGTTCGCGCGGATTATCGTCTTCCGACCGCGAATTCTCATTCTGGACGAGGCGACCGCCAATCTCGATTCGCGGACGGAGCAGCTCATCCAGCAGGCGCTCGAAGTGGTGTCGGAAGGACGGACGACGATCGTCATCGCGCACCGGCTGTCGACGATCATGAACGCCGATCGGATTCTCGTCCTCAGCCGGGGAGAGATCGTCGAATCGGGCACGCATGCGGAGCTCATGGCGCGGAAGGGGTACTACGAAGAATTGGTCCGGCACGCGCACGGAGAACCGGAGCTGGTGACTGCGCTTTATGGAGCGGGCCGCAACTAGTTATATTCCTTGCCGTGCCGCCGATTAAGCGACGCTAGCGCTCAAATCGAAGGAGGCATGCAAATGGCCATCAAAAAGCACGGAGCGCTGCGGAAATCCGGGAAAAGCACCGTGAAACCGAAACAACAGCGTCATGTCCATGAGTTTGAAGGGAGCACGCAGTTGGCGGAGGAGGGAGATGACCGGCACAATCATCGGTTTGCCGGCATAACGGGCCAAGCGATCAAGTCGGGCAGCAGCCATATTCATGAAATCGATCTAACGCATACCGACTTTCTGGATCACTTTCATAATCTGAAAAAAATAAGAACCGGACCGGCGATTCCGGTGGGCAACGGCAAGCACGTGCATTTCGTTACCGGACAAACGACGTTGAATGATGGCCACGTGCATCGGTTCAATTTTGCCACGTTGATCGATTCGCCGCTTAAACCATGAACACGGCATTCATAATCTGAACGTAAAAAGACGCTCCCTATTCGCCGAAGGCGGCAAAGGGAGCGTCTTTCTTCTTATCGTCTCCGAATTAGGCGAGCAGAAGCGTATACAGAATGGCCGCCAGTTCCTGGCGATTCAGCGCGCGCTTGGCATTGAACTGATAGACCCCGTTCTCCGTCGTGACCTCCGGGCCGTGAAGCCCCAGCTGGATCGTCCGCCGGATCGCTTCGACGGCCCACTTCCCGGTATCCGGCGCGAGCTTGATCGCGGCGTCGCCCGGCTCCTTGTAGCCGGATAGCTCGAGCAGACGGCTGACGATGACGGCCGCTTCCTCGCGCTTGATCGCCCGTTCCGGCTCGAACTGCTTCAGGCTGTTGCCCGTGACCAGCCCCAGCTCGGCGGCGCCTTGAATTTCGGCTTCATACGGATTGCCGGCCGTGTCGGCGAAGATCGAAGCATTGGCGGAAGGGGGCAAGGTGAATCGCTTCATGACCGCATGGACGAACTCGGCGCGGCTGACGGACGCCGTCGGGTTGAAGGAAGACCCGTTCTCCCACTGCCCAAGCGACTGCAGCGCGAGAATCGGCTCCGCGTACGGATGGCCGGCCGGCACGTCCGAATATCCCGACGATTCCGGCAGTTTCGTCATATAGCTGCCGAAATTGTTGTATTTGGCGTACGTCACCTGTCCGTCTGCCCCGAGCTTGAACGCCATCGGCACGCCTTTCTCATCGAGGAACAGCAGCTCGTCGACCTGCTTCAGCGTCTGCTTGCCGCCGATCGCGTCCTTCACCGCCAGCGTCCCGTCGCCGGCAACCTTGACGTGCGTCAGCAGCGCGCCGATCCGCAAATCCGTGTAGATGCCTTCGAATTTGCCGAGCGCCGAGGCCGATTGCGGCTTGAAGCCGGTCACGCCGTACGTATCTTTGGCGCCCGCGAAATAATGATCCATGAACGCCTTGTACAGGTCGTCGCGAATGTCGCCGTTCGCGTTGTACGTGATGAATACGCCGGTCTTCTGATCCGGCAGCAGCCAGACGAGCGAACTGAAGCCGTCTATGTCCCCGCCCTTGACGATCACATGCTGACCGTTCGTGCCGCCGGGCACGGACGGCGCCTCGAATCCGTAGGTCGTATCGGGCACCTGCTTATGAATCGAGCTGCGGTAGACGGACATCGCTTGGATGGAAGCCGGGGTCAAAATGACGGTGCCGTCCGGCGCCTTGCCGCTGGTCAGGAAAGCGTTCATGAACTTGCACATGTCCGACGCGGTCGACAGCATACTGCCCTCCGGAATCTCTCTGGGCGACAGATACAGGAGCGGAAGCTGCTTGCCTTCGGCGTCATAGGCGGATGCTAGACGCTCCTCCAGCTCTTTCGGCTGGACGAAGCTGGACGAGGTCATGCCGAGCGGTTTGAAAATATGCCGCTGCATATACGTCTCGAACGGCTCGCCGCTCACTTTCTCGACGATATACCCTTGCAGACTTGACGCGAAATTGTCGTACATGTAGGACGTGCCGGGCTCGCGGACGACGGGCGGGAAGACGAGCTTGACCTGCTCTTCGAGCGTCCGGGGTTTGACCGTGGGGTCGCGCAGGATGTTGTCCGCGGTCGGCTCGCGCACCTCGAAGCCGGTCGTGTGCGTGAGCAGCATCTCGATCGTCACCGGCTTGCCGAACGGATTGACGACCTTGTAGCCGCCGAGGTGCTTCTCGATATTGTCCTGCAGCGAGATTTTGCCTTGTTCGACGAGCTGCATGACGGCGGTCGCGGTGAAAATCTTGGACACCGAAGCAATCCGGAAGACGGTCTTCTCCGGGTCGACCTTGGTGTTGGTCGCTTTATCGGCGATGCCGTAGCCTTTGCTGGCGAGCAGCTTGCCGTCCTTGACGATGCTCACAGCTGCGCCGCTTGCTTTGGCTTTCACGCTCGCTTGGGCGAAGAAGGCGTCGAGGAAGGCTTCGACTTCCTTGGCGTCCTTCGGGCCGGCGCTCGTGGGCGCGGCCGCGGCGGAATCGGCGGATGCGGCAAGCGGGGAAGCGGCAGGGGCTGTCAGCCCGGCGGCTGGCGCGGCGGATGCGGCAAGCGCGCCGGCTTCCAATGATAACGTAACGATGAGAGCGGCGGTTAACAGACGGACGGAACGACGGCGGCGGTGGGATGCGGACATGGTTGAATCCTCCTAACAGATGGTTGGTTTCGACGGGACATCATCTATCGTTGCAGACGGATGTTTCAACATATAGGAACGTATACGTTTCACGCTTATACTTCGGCCTATATGTCTCCAGAATGAAACGCGCCGCACCGCTAATCGCAGGCAACAGCCGTTTCACCTTGTCTAGCACAACCACATTTTACGGAACCTTCCTAGCGTTGTAACCCGTCTCGGGACTGATATTGGGAATATGTGGGTGTCTAGTGACGAATGAGTCAAGTACCGGTTATGCAGAAAAAGGCTTTCTCCTTCTTCATCCTCGGATGTCGAAGTGGAAAGCCTTTGCTGTCGGAATATAAGAATCTATTAGTTTCACGCTTATAAACATTTTGTATCGCTGAAAGCTGCATTCCCAAGCTTCGGATTGGGAACGCAAACCAATCCGCTTAAATTTCGATATCGACGCCAATGCTGTCGAGTCGGCCGGATTCGCGGATGAAGGCGGCGACGGCTTGGTGATCTTCATTGGCCGTATACGCGTCGAGCGCCAGTTGGTTCTCGAAGCGGACCTGAAGGATGACTTGGAACTCTTTGCTCTTCTCGGCGATATTCAGTCCGGCTTGGATTTCCACGATGCCGGTCAACGTTTGCTCCAGCGCTTTGAATCGGCGGATAACCTCCTGCAGCTGCTCTTGCGTGGTCGTGTCGGCGAATTTGAGTAGGACGGTACGTTGAATCATGAAGGTAGCCTCCGTTTTTGTCTATCATTCTACAGGCGAATGCCCGCAAGATCAATGATAGAACGGTGAACCTTACCCTTCGTGACCGCCGAACATCGTGTGCGCGTAGAAGACGCCCGCGCCGTACGCGCCCGTGTTCGCGATCGTGACGTCCATGACGGCGTCATACGTTGCTTGGCGCGCCCAGTCGCGCTGATACTCGAGCATGACGGACAGCCAGGTGACCGGGATGGCCCCGGCTTGGATCATGCGCTGCACGGCCATGTCGTGGGCTTCGGTCGTCGTGCCGCCGGACGCGTCGGTGACGATATACACCTCGTAACCGTCTCGGATCGCGGAGATCGTCGGGAACGCCAGACAGACTTCCGTCCAGAGCGCGGCCATGATCAGCTTCTTGCGCCCCGTCTGCTTCACCGCCGCGACGAAATTCTCGTCCTCCCAGGAGTTCATCGACGTCCGGTCGATCGGCTTGTAGTCCGGGAATACCTCTTGAATGTGCGGATGAATCGGGCCGGAGAACGTGTCGGCGGCGACGGTCGTCAGGACGATCGGGGCGTTGAACACTTTCGCGGTTTTGGCCAAGCCGACCGTGTTGTTGATGATCGCCTGCCGGTCGCCGCTCTGCGTGCCGAACAGCATTTGCGGCTGATGATCGATAAGAATAATGGCCGAATTGTCCGGCGTCAGCAAATCTTCTTTCGCGTTGAACATGAAATTCCCTACTTTCGTTATCAAGATGGATACAACCGCGGATCGCCGCCCGGGCATGGGCCCCGTTGTATGTCATCCATACTAGACAATCCAAAAGTACCCATCAATTCCGTTTTTTCTATAGGATCGATAGGGGGCAATTATAGCTTTACCCAGCCCGCCCGACTATAAAAGTTGCCTATGTTTCCTATAGAGAGAACCGTATTGATGGCGGATGAAGCCGTTTACTAGAATGAGAACTAGCCTGGAACAGATAGATTATCCGGTTGCCTAAGGGCAATGCTGTCGGGTTATGTGGATGAATGACGGCATGTCCTAAGGCAGGCGGGCAAGAGGGAGGTGTATTCGCATGTGGGGCTCCATGCTGTTGGCGCTTGGAACGGGAATCGTGATCGGCATCGTCTTTCAGTCGCTTCGCATCCCTTCGCCGGCGCCTCCGTTTCTGGGCTTGCTCGGCTTATTGGGCATGTTCCTGGGACAGCGGCTCATTCCGTGGATCAAGCTGTGGTTGTCCAGCAAATAACTAGATTTCAAACGACAAAGGAGAGTAATCATGTCCGAGCAAACGCGGTTCGAAGAAGCGGATCTGCTAATTTACAATGCAAACGTGGTCACGATGGACGAGGCGCGTCCGGCGGCCTCCGCCGTGGCGATCAAGGACGGACGATTCCTGGCGGTCGGCGAGGATGCCGAGGTGATGCGCCACAAGGGGACGGCAACCAGAGTCGTGGACGGCCATAAGCGGATGCTCGTCCCGGGTCTGAACGACTCGCACATTCACCTCATCCGCGGGGGATTGAACTACAATCTCGAGCTTCGCTGGGACGGCGTGCCTTCGGTGGCGGATGCGCTTCGCATGCTGAAGGCGCAGGTCGACCGGACGCCGGCGCCGCATTGGGTGCGGGTCGTCGGCGGTTGGACGGAGTTCCAATTCCGCGAGCGCCGGATGCCGACGCTGGACGAGATCAACCGGATCGCGCCGGATACGCCGGTGTTCATCCTGAATCTGTACCGGCAGGCGTTCCTGAACAAGGCGGCGCTGCGCGTCGTCGGCTACACGAAGGACACGCCGAACCCGCCGGGCGGCGAGATTCAGCGGGATGCCGCCGGCAATCCGACGGGGATGCTGATCGCCCGGCCGAACGCGACGATTCTATACGCGACATTGGCCAGAGGGCCGAAGCTCGGGTACGAGGACCAGCTGAATTCGACCCGGCTGTTCATGCGCGAGCTGAACCGGTTCGGCGTCACGAGCGTCATCGACGCGGGCGGCGGGTTCCAGAACTATCCGGACGATTACCAGGTGTTCGAGGAGCTCGACCGCCGCGGGGAAATCACGGTGCGCACCGCCTACAATCTGTTCACGCAAAATCCGAACAACGAGCTGGCCGATTTCCAAAAGTGGACGTCCTCCTCGCAGCCGTATACCGGCAGCGCTTACTACCGGCATAACGGGGCCGGGGAGATGCTCGTCTACAGCGCGGCGGACTTCGAGGATTTCGTCGAGCCTCGTCCGGAGCTGCCGGCCGTCCTGGAGAGCGATCTGTACGGCGTGACCCGCCATCTCGTCCAGCAGCGCTGGCCGTTCCGGCTGCACGCCACGTACGGGGAGTCGATTTCCCGTTTCCTGGACGTATTCGAGCGCGTGAACAAAGAAGTGCCGTTCAAGGATATCCGTTGGATCTTGGATCATGCCGAGACGATTCACGAGCGGGATCTGGAGCGGGTCGTCGCCTTGGGCGGATCGATCGCCGTGCAGAGCCGGATGGCGTTCCAAGGGGAATATTTCGTCGACCGCTACGGCGTAGAAGCCGCGGAGAACGCGCCGCCGATCGCGAAGATGCTGAACGCGGGCCTGCGCGTCGGCGTCGGCACGGACGCGACCCGGGTCGCCAGCTACAACCCGTGGGTCGCGCTATATTGGCTCGTGACGGGCAAGACGCTCGGCGGCTTGAGCTTGTATCCGGCGTCCAACCGGGTGGAGCGCCACGAAGCGCTGCGCATGTACACGGCGGGCAACGCCTGGTTCTCCAAGGAAGAGGACGTGAAGGGGCAGATCAAGGCCGGCTATTACGCGGATCTTACGGTGCTCTCGGACAACTTCCTGAACATTCCGGAGGAAGCGATCAAGAAGATCGAATCGGTGCTTACGGTCGTCGGCGGCCGGATCGTCTACGGCACCGACGAATTCAAGGAATTGTCCCCGCCGGCGCCGCAAGCGAGCCCGGACTGGTCGCCGCATAATTACTTCGGCGGTTACTATAAGTCGCCGGCATACGGCGGCGGCAGCGGTCAAGGGGAGCAGGCGGCGCATCAAGGGCATCGCCATCATCGCGGCTGCAACCATCACCACGGCAGCGGATTCTGCGATCTGGATTGCTTCGTGTTCTAGCGCGAAATTTACGAGAGAGGCGGGCGAATCGAGATGTCCGAGGTTATTATAAAAGTTATCGATAACGGCCCCCTGCGCATCATGGGCCAGGTGGAGATGGTCGACGCCGAAGGCAATCGCTTCGAGACGACCGAATCGTTCATCCTGTGCCGCTGCGGCCTGTCGGACAAGAAGCCCTTCTGCGATATGACGCATCGAGGGAAGTTCGAGAGCGCGCCCCGGGCGTAGCAGAACGACGCGGGGAGCGGAAGACGCTTCAGGAACTGCGCCTCCCTGCGGGAGCGCCGCGGGGCCGATGCGCGGCGCTTCGCGCAGGCCGTCGGCAACCCAGACAGCCCACATCTGTACTCAGATGTGGGCTGTTTGGTGTACGCAGAAAACAATGTATTAGACGGAGTAAATAAAGGCTTAGACCGTGAAAAAGGTTGTAGACTGGTTGCTGGCACTAAGCTAAAGGTCAGATTACGCTAATACTTCCTCTAGTTGGATCATGTGTTAAGATTAACTTAAGAATAGAATTTCGAGGTGCATTATGGAGGATTTGTATAAGATAATTCACGCCCCAGATAAAGATGTTTATCAGAAGCTTGATGAACAGGTCGATGCATTTTGGCGTTGGTCGAAGACGGTAAAACAAGAATTTGAATGGGAAACAATGTACCCTAACTGGGAACTTCTCAATACAATATTCGATAAACTAATCGATACAACATCATGTATAGAATGGGATCAGAGAACGATAAATAACTTGCTTTATGTTATTGGAACGGTTAAACACCCGAATTCTTGAGTCTATGCCACTTAACCTACCTAGCGCTTAGATTCTCTTCACTTTCCTCACACTTTTACCGCTTTAGCTTGA
>NZ_VNHS01000008.1 GCF_008124765.1 Paenibacillus methanolicus
TCTTCTCCGCCATAGCCGGCATCCGCGATGATCGTGCCAGGCAGCGCACCTAACGCGTGTTTCACTTTCTCCAGATGCGGCTTCAGGCATCTGGTGTCCGTTGGACGCTGGTGAACGCTGTATCCTAGGATGAATTGGTTCTCGGTTCCGATCTGCACATTGTAGCCGGGTTTGAGCTGACCATTTCGCATATGGTCTTCTTTCATGCGCATGAAGGTGGCGTCTGGATCTGTCTTACTGAAACTGTTGCGGTTGCCCAAGATGGTCTGTTGGGTTTCATACTTTTGAAGACGTGGAAGCAAGTCCTTGCGAATGCTGCGCATTGAAGAACAGCCGTGAAGATGGATTCCAGCACGTTTTTCATGCGCTCGGAACGAAAACGGTTAATGGTACGGAAGTCTGGGCGCTGCCGCGCGGCCAGCCACATGAACATGATGTTCTCGCGCACGGCTTTCGCGATTTGGCGCGAGGAGTAGATCCGCTGCGTGTAGGCATAGATGATGATTTTTGTCAGCATTTTGGGGTGGTAGCTGTCCCGACCGCCGCCGGGATAGGCTTTGGTGAAGAGGCTCATGTTTAAACGGTCGACGGCTTCGTTGACGATGCGAACGAGATGGTTTTGAGGGATATCTTCTTGCAAGTCCATTGGCAAGGACAGTTGGTCCATGATATATTCTTTGTACAAAAGAAGTCTCTCCTTTTTATATGGTTGGGTGGTACCTCCATTTTAACAAGGAAAGGCTTCTTTTTGTTTTGAAATTTGGAGTAGGGTTACCCGAACGGAGAGGTGAATGCTGCTTTCCCTTCCAGGGAACGCAAGCCAATCACCTTTGGTCGCATGATTCTGGAGAAGCGTCAGCGTTCGCCTTTGTGAGCGGATTCCTACCCTAGCCTACTACATTCAAGGAATCCGGGAACAACAGCGATCGGAAGAACATGCGACCGCGCAGTGGATGCGGTAACTAAAAAACATGCAATTGAAACAGGGGTGTCCCAACGTCATCTTTATGATGACTTTTGGGACACCCCCCTTTCGCTTGAATTAACGCTTAGAATTCTCTGGAATGAAACGCTCCGCGCCGCTAAAAGACGGCGACGGGCGTTTCACCTTGACTTGCTTTAACCGGATTGCTCCGTCGTCGATTCAATAACGCCTAGCCGACGCGCGCGCTCCAGAATAGCCAAGAACGTCTGCGTATCCGAAGGCAGCGTGTTGTCGACGCGGTTTAGCCGCTCCTGCAGCGAGGCGATCACGTTGTCCCGCTCGGACAATTGAGCCCGCAGCGTCTGAATCGTCTGCTCCATCCCGTTCACCTGCGACTGATGCTGCTCGGCCAGCTGAATAATGCCGGCCAGGAACGCGCCGGTCTCGGCTTCGCCTGCCTGATCGTGCGCCGGGGCCGATGTCTTGAGCAGTTGGCGGAAGTGAAGCACGGTGTTCCGTCCGCGCCCGGTCAGCTGTTTGCGCGCCAGCTTCGCCTGTTTGATTTCCTCGTTGTACTGCTTGCGCACCTCGGAATTCCAGCGGAAGCCGCAAGCCGCCGACGTGCGGCCCAGGCGCTCGCCAACCGCGTCGAATGCGCCGAGCTGCGTACGGCCCTCGCGGATATATTCCAGCACGATGCCCGCCAGAATGGCGTCATCTTCAGGGGTCCATTGATCTTTTCGGTTTAATTTCATAAGGTTATCGCCTTCCTTGTCTCGTATGCTACATCTCTCATTATTGCCAAAGACTCGCGTTCGATAACAAGATTGGGCGAAAGAATGCTATTTATTTGGGCAACCTTTAAGCCAGACGAAGCACCGCGACCGTCACGGAATACGGCGGAAGCTGAATTTCCGTCTCGCTCCCGTTCAGATGGAGGACGGATTCGCGCGGCGCGACGCGCTCGTCGCCTTTGCGATTCACGTTCGGCACGTATAGCAGCGTCTCGTCTCCGCTAAGCGTGATGACCTTGCCTTCCTGCCGGGCGGCGATGCCGTGAAGCTGCAGCTTCGTGCCTTTCGAAGTCGAATCCGGATTGACGAGCTTCACATAGACATGCTCGCGGTCGCGGGTTACCGAGCTGAAAATTTCGTGGTTGTACGATTCCAGCTTGTAATCCAGTACGCGGCTGGTCTTGTCTCCGTCCGTGAATGAGCAGACGAGCCGGTTTCCCTTCCCCCCGCCGTAGTCGACCGTTACCGTATACGGCCGTCCCGGCGCCATCCGCATATCGCCGCACGCGCGCAGATTGCCCGCCGCCGTGCTGGACGAATAGTCGCCGAGCGTATAGCCCTCAACGCCTCGCTTGAACACCTTCACGGCGGCAATATCGCCGGCGGCATAGCCGACCGCATATTCGATGGCGTCTTTCCGGTCCGTCTCGATCGCCGTCACGCCGACGCCGATATAGATGCCATCCTCGTCCGACAGCCTCGTCGCTTCCGCTTCGACCTTATAGTTCGTCCATTGGTCGTTATAGAGATAGATCCCGTTGCGCCCGCCGGCTTGCGGCTGCAGCACGAGACCGTCCTCCGCGTCGATCGCATACCCGGCGGAGCCCGGTATGACCGACCAGTCCGGATGCAGCGGCTCGCGGAAATCCTGCTCCAGCAGCACCGCTCCGTCCGCATTCGACGTCACTTTGATCCGCTTCACGCGAACTTCCGCGCCGCCCGCCGCGATCTCGATTCCGCCGCGCGGAATCAGCGGCGTCAACTCCCCGCCTTGGTAGGAAGCGAACCGCGTCGGCACCGTCTCCGTTCCCAAATACTTGGCGAACAGACGCTGCGCATAGTAGTTCGGCGTGTACCAGACCGTCTCGTCGTCGAACCAGATGCAGTCCGGCGTCCAGCGGTACGTGCCGTCCGTCAGCACCTTGTTGAACAGCGGCGCCGTCGCGGCCAGCCGCACGACGTCGGCGTTGTTCTCGAATCCGGTCATGAGCGCCGCTTCGGCAATCGCGCCCGCCAGCGTATTCTTATCGGTCGACGCGTATTCGCCGACGAACACCTTGGAAGTCTCCCGCTCGTTCAGCGTGCCGTCCGGATTGTACACCCGGTAATAATAGTTATAACGGTCCGCGTTATTCAGCAGATAGTCGTTGGACCGATAGTAGTGTTCGTCCGCGATCGTATCCATGTAATTCGGCTGCCTGTCGTACCAAGAGATCGTCTCTTCGGTATCCGTCTTGCCGTCGGTGAAAGTCACCGATGCCGTGCCCGTCAAACCGCCGGCAAGAAACTTCCAGCCCTGCTGGAACGCGTCGTCATCCGCCTGCGCGCCGACGGTCGAGATAATATGCAGCTCGTAGCCCGGATAATACCGCTCCATGTAGGCATCGATCTCGGCCTTGAAATGCTCGAAGCTCGCGAAGAACTCGGCGCCCCAGTTCTCGTTGCCCACGCCGAGATATCGCAAGTCGAACGGCGCTTCATGCCCCATCGATCGGCGCATGGCCGCCCATTCGTTGCCATCGAAGTCGATGCTGATCGCGAAGTCGATCAGATCCGTAAAGTTCTTGACGTAGTAGTCGCGCAGCGCGCCGCCCGCGGGGTGGACATAATCCGAGCGCGCCTGGCACAGCACCCCGCACGCCATGACCGGCAGCGGCGTCGCGTTCAAGTCCTCGGCCAGCTGGAAGTACTCCATGTAACCGAGCCCCATCGTCATCATATAGCCCCAGACGTTGAAATTTTCCTTGCGGCGCTCGACCTCGCCCACGGAATCCTTCCAATCGTACACGTTGTCCCAAATAAACGAGCCTTCGGAAATGCAGCCGCCGGGGAATCGCAGGAACGTCGGGTGCAGATCCAGCAGCGCTTCGACCAAATCCCGGCGAAGCCGGTAATTCGGATTGCCCGCGTAGTTCGCGTGCGCGGTCGCCGAGCGCGTCTCTTCCTCCGCGCCCCAGACGTCGGCCGGCACAAGGGACACCATGTCGACGGAAATCTCGCCTTCGAATACGAGCGCCAGCTGACTCAGTCCTGTCGAGGCTCCCCTTAGCGCGATCGGCGATTCCACGCCGTATTTCCGCCAGTGGCCGCCGCCTTCGATCGCAATACTTGTTTGCGTGCTGACCGGCCGGCCGGCTTCGTCGCGCAGCTCCAGCCCAATCGCGCCCGGACGGTCCGCTTTGGCCCAGACCGTGAACAGATAGCGGCTGCCTTCGCGGATGAACATGGCGCAGTGCGCGTTCGTATCGGCGAATCCGCGATTAAGCAGCGTCGCGCCGTCTTGGACGGTCACGTAATGCGTGTTCGTCTCCGCGTCCGCTAGTCCGAGGTGCTCGTTCAATCCGCCTTCATGACGTACGGACACGAGGTCAAGGTCGCCTGACCAAGCATGCAGCGGCTTGCGATTGCGTCCGGTCGAGCAGCCGCATGCGCCGCTCGCGTGGGAATACGTATCGAATTCGAACGATTCGAAGGAGCGGTTCTGCACGAGCTCCGCGTAGATGCCGCCATCCGCCGCGTTGTTGATATCTTCATAGAAGAGACCGTACATCGTCGGACTGACCGCAAGGCCGGCGCGGTCGCCGTCCACGTGCAGCGTGTAAGGCGCGAGATGGCTCGGCACGAGCGTGACGCGATACGATTGGAGCGCGGTGTACGAACCCCGGTTTAGCGCGGCGGTGAAGATGACCTCCGTCGGTTCGCTGCACTGCACGAACCCGCCCGAACCCGTAATTAAACGCGGATGGCTGGAATTCCAAGCGACGTGCGCTTTGCCGCCCATTAAGGCATTCGGCAGCTCGATGTCGCCCGTTATAATCGTACCCGGGAACGAGAGGTACTTGTCCCGCGCCAAGTGTACGATCTCCTCATCGGTGAGCGATTCGCACATGACGGCGATGACTTCGTCCTGCGCGAACCCCGCCGCGTAGATGCGGAAATCCGCGATCGAACCGGCGAAATCGGCATCTGCCGCATACTGCGACTTGCCGATGTAGGCGCTTCCGTAGTTGTCCATATCCGAGAACGTGGCGAACCAAGCACGGAGCTTGGCATACATCCCGCTCGACGTCTGGCTGATCGTGCCATCTCCGATCGCTTCGCCGTTCACGTAGACGACCGGACCCGCGCTGCTGCGGGTGCCGCCTTCGGTACCGGAAACCGCCATGGCGATATGCAGCCATTCGCCGCCTGGATAAGTTTTGCCCCCGTCCGCGACGAGATCGCCTTCGGCATGACAGACGCCGCGCAGATTGCGGGTCAAGAAGAAATAGGGCCCCTCCGGTCCTTTGCCGAAGTCGAATATGCGTTCCCAAACGCCGCCTTTCCCGAGATACACCCAGGCGCTGATCGTGACGCCGGTCGCGTCGGTAATACCTTTGAGCAGACCAGCCGGCAGACGGAGATACGACGTGCCGCTAGCGCCGCCTGCGAATTCCGCGGCCGGACGACCGCTCACGGTACGGATAACAGGCGGATTCGTTCCTTCTGCCGCCGCTTCGCGTCCGAATCCGGAGCTATCTTTGCCGATCGCCCCGGCATCGTCGAATCTGTAATGCGCGATCAGCTGCTCGCCGTGCGCAGAAGATGATGCTTGTCGGTTCATGACCTGTTCTCCTTATGAGCTGTATAGTGTAGGCATGAGTCATTGATACATTTGAGTAATGTTTTTATTACACAGTAAATATATTTATAATCTTTTATCATAATAGCCGCTCGTGTTCGATTTATCAACTAAAAGCAAACAAAAACGGTAAGCTAAACCCACCGTTTTGTTAATAGAATTATTATTTGGTTTAGCATGCGGTGTCCGTTAGGAGCAGCGAATATCCCAGCCTACCGGATGGCTCTCGTCGACCATGTCCAGGACGAATTTGTATCGCCCTTCCGCTTCGCCGTCGCTTCGAAGAGCGCCGCGATTCCGCATACGACAATCGCGAACACAATAATCGGCCAGCGCGAAATGCCGCTGCTTGTGTCGGATTGGCTCATGGACGTTCCTCCTCTTCTTCCATAAACCCGGCTTCTTCCCCATACCGAAGCAGCGCGTCGTATGGATCGCCCGACAATCCGAGCACTAGCGCGAACGCAGGCTCCGTCTTCATGCCCTGCCGTTTCAACTGCACGATCGTTTCTTTCAATCCTGGCCGGTCAGCCATTAACCGATGTTCGATCATCATGTGGCGATACGCGTTCTGCAGCTTTGCCGGAACGGGCTGTCCGAACAATTCGAACGCGAAACCGTCGTATCGAAAGTTGGCCGTCACCGTCGGTACGCCGCTCACCTCGAGCTTCGCCGTCTCGAAGCCCGACAGATGGCCATATTGCCTGCGGACGATGGATTGAAAACGATCGGCATCCCGTACTTCCATAATGACATCCAGATCCGATCCGTCGACATCGATGCCGATCGGAATCGTGCCGCATAAGACGGGCTCGCAGTCGGCCAGCGTATCCATGAGGCCCAGTCGCGTAATGGCGAGGAAAGCCGCGCGTTGTATGCTTGTGCCCGCTTGCAAATATTCGATTGTCATGAACATCCCGCGTTCCTCCATGTTCCCTGTCGGATCGATCATTATCCAGTTAGCGCTCTCAGAATCTTCTCTGTCCGAAAAGGTTTTGTCAATCCCGCGACGAATGGAGATGTTAGCGCCAACTAAGCAAAGGATGATCCCCTTGAACCAGACGACTATCGCGACAACGCCGATGTCCGACACCGCAACTTGTCCGGACTGCGGCAGTCGCGTCCCTCATTACCATCAGTATACGACCTGGTGCGAATGCGGATGGAATCTTCGCCCC
The DNA here is from genome assembly GCF_008124765.1 of Paenibacillus methanolicus. Lineage (GTDB taxonomy): Bacteria > Bacillota > Bacilli > Paenibacillales > Paenibacillaceae > Paenibacillus_Z > Paenibacillus_Z methanolicus. The sequence continues at coordinate 6,739 of NZ_VNHS01000008.1, forward strand.
TATCGACCGGAAGAAGAAACCCGATTCGAAGGCAAACGAGCCGCGGCCGGAAACCGGAGGGGCGAACGCATGCTGCAGGAGATGAAAGACGCTATGTCTCTCTCCGTAACCGCGCCAGGTTGGAAGAACAAGATCTCGCTATATATATGCGCGTCCATTATACACCTGGCTACGTTGTTGCTGTTCGGCCTTGGCATCTGGCTCATCGCCGCCAATGGCTTGCATGCCCCTCTGCTGTCGGGTCTAGGCGCGCTGATGCTGGTCATTTCATTCTTCTCCTTGCCTTCGCTCGGCAGAACCGATCGTCAATCGGTGCTAGCTCGAGAGGAGTTTCCGGCGCTCTTAGCCCTAGCAGATCGCATCGCCGATAACCTCGGCGCGAACCGCGTTCACGGACTGCAAATTTCAGAAGCGTTCAATGCCACGTACACGGAGATCGGCTGGCGAAGACGCAGCTTCGTGACTTTAGGTCTGCCTTTAATGACGATTCTTACGCCGGAAGAGAAGGTCGCGATCATCGCCCATGAAATCGCGCACGGCGCGAACGGCGATCTTACCCGCGGCTTGTTCGTACATACGGCTTTCCGCGCGACCTCGCAATGGTACGGATATTTGTCGCCCGATCGGGATGGCGGGGGCATATTGGCGCAGGTCACCGAGCTGGCGATGCGCGGTCTGTCTCAAATTCCGCTCGCGCTGCTTCGCATCCTGTCGCGATTAAGTCACGACGACCAACAGCGCAGCGAATATTACGCCGATGCGCTGGCCTCCCGCGCGAGCGGAGTTCGGGGACAGATGGGATTGACGCGCAAGCTGCACATCGCCGAGTCCTTCCAAAGCTGTCTGCAGCGCTATGTGCTCCAAAAGCAGCAAGGCGATTTCATCCGGATGTGGCAGGCGTATGCCGAACAAATCCCGCAAAGGGAAATCGAGCGTCTGGACCGGGTCCAGCGCTTAGAAGGTTCGCGACTGGACCACACGCATCCGCCGACGCCGTATCGGCTCGAATTACTGCACGGGCTGCCGCCGGCCTTGCCTTCCATAGTTATAAGCGCGCACGAGCATGAAGACATTTGCCGCGAGCTTGCGGTTTTCCACGAATCGGTTAACGCCCGCTTGAAGGATGAGCTTATCGATCGCTTGTATGCTTGACCAAAATAACCCCTCCGGCACCCGCGCGTCCCACGCTTCGGGCATCGGCAGACCGAGCGCCCGCGCCGCGACCGCGGCCGTATCCGTAATCGTGATGCGCTCGTCCAGACGATTCCCTGCCGCAATGCCGGGACCCGCGCAGCACCAGAAGATGCTCCGGTCCATCGGATGCCCGCTGCCGTGGTCGTTCGGATGCTCCCCGCCGCCTCCGTGGTCGCTGACCAGAATCAGAAGGCTGTTTTCCAGCAAGCCCTCCGCTTCTAATGCATCCTCGATAATTCCGGTATGTTCATCCGTCGATTCGATGCTGCGCCATTGATGCCCCGTATCGTAGCCTTCCTGATGGCCGGCCGCATCCGGCAGGTCGAATTGAACGAACAGCAGTCTGAAATCCGGATTCGCCCGGATATAGGAAGCCGCAGCCAGCGCGATTTTCTTATCCTTTCGGGTAATCCGCTGAATCCCGGCGGTTGTCGTCTCCGGCAGCCGAGCCGCTTCCTCATCGGCGAGCGCTTCCGCTTCGGCCGTTTCTTTATGTACGTCCAATCCATCCTCGATAATACCCGCGTTAATCGGATGCCATGAGCTGAAGGCGGCCAGCTTCGCATTCGGCTCTCGCTCCCGTATTACGCGAAATAGGGAAGGATACGGCGAATCTGCGGCGAAGGACTCCCGCGCGGCAATATCGTTCGTCAAGCCGTGTTTCTCCGGCGAGACGCCGTGCAGCAAGGACCCCCAGCACTGCGCGCTGATCGTCGGCATGACCGTCTGCGCCTCGTAACCGATAACCCCTCGAGCCGCAATATTATCCAACGTTGGCGTTTGCGCCTGCCGCACGAAATTACCCGCTCCATCCCACCCGATAATGACGACGCGTTGACACTCTCCCATGTATGACGCCTCCCCGAATAAATTACGATCATCTTACGCCTAGCGGAGAAGAAAGGTCAACACAAAAACAACAAAATACACAATTCATTTCATTTTCGTGCTTTACGGCTTCCCGAATATAAACGTACGATACAACCTTAAACATTAGGACGCACAAAGACTACAAGCGAAACCTACCATGTTGTCCGAAGTTCACTGCCCTATTGCACAGCATTCGGAATAGTTGTTTTTAGTTGTTTTTGTGTTGACTTTGTAAACGCGCGGACGTATGATGAACCTATTTCATCCATCATCGGATTTAACAAGGAGAGGATCGCCGTGCTCGTCGCCGTTTTACTCGTATTAAGCTCCGGGCTTGCGCATGCCGTGTGGAATCTATTCACGAAGCGAAGCCAGGATAAGCAGGTGTTTCTGTGGCTCATCCATATCGCGTCCGCCATCATGCTGCTGCCCTTCTTCTTGATCGAAATCTCGCGCGCCTCCATCCCCGCGGAAGGCTGGCTGTTCATCGGCATGTCCGCGCTGTTCCAAATTGGTTATGGACTGCTGCTGCCCCAAACGTACCGCTTCGGCGACATGTCCCAAATGTATCCGATCATGCGCGGTACGGGGGCGCTCTTCGTACCGATCCTAAGCGTCTGGATCTATCGGGAATCGCTCTCGGTTCCCGGCTGGTTGGGCGTCGGCTGCATCGTCGCCGGCTTGTTCGCGATCAGCGGCGTGGCGCGGCGTCGTCCGATGCACGGCCCGGAATCCCGCAAGCTGCTGCTCGCCCTCGCGGTCGGCTGCTGCATCACCGGATACGTCATGACCGACAAAATGGTGTTAAACTGGCTATCGCCCGTCGCGCTGATCGAACTCGGCAATCTCGCCTACGTGCTCGCCCTTCTGCCCGCCGTGGTCAAGTCCCGCGGCATTCGGCGCGAATGGGAGGCGAACCGAAGCACGATTTTGCTCGGAACGATCTTCTCGCCCGGCTCCTATCTGCTGTTCTTGCTTGCCATGACGCTTGCGCCGCTGTCGCACCTCGCGCCCATCCGCGAGATCGGGACCGTATTCGGCACGATATTCGGCATTTATTGGCTGAAGGAGCAAGCCGGACGATCGCGAGTCGTCATGTCAGCCGTCATCACGGCCGGCATTCTCGTCATCGGTCTCTGGGGCGGTTCTTAACTTGCGCCAGCAAGTCGATCTCCCTTCTCATATAGACGGCGAAATCGATCAGTTGCTCGCTGCACGGCTGGTTCTCGTCCGGATGACCGTTGTCCGTATATTCGTTGACATAATACCGCACCACGCCGCGATACCGCTTTGGCAGATTCGATATCGCCCACTCGCCGCCCTCCTTTTTGGAAGAGATCGCGCCTTCACGCCAATAATGAAGCACCCGGCACAAATTAAGCGTCACATACAACGGGTTGCTTTCCGCATCCGACACCGCATTCTCGATATCCGCTAGTATAGAGGCTTCATAATAGGAGAGATCAATGGGCTGGCATAACTCGTGCAACTGAGGACCGTACAACGTGATTCCGCGATGATAGGCGATCGTCAGATGCGCTGCCAAGTCAGGATCTGCATACCCGTTTCCTCCGCACACATAATCCTCATCCGCCCGGTAGCGGTCCCGATGGAAGTCGGAGTAGTGAAATTCGAACGGAGTCTTATAACGAAAATCGCGCAACGCATCTTCCAGGACGACGCTTAGCTCCACGCCTCGCCCTATCGCAAGACGATCGTCGTAATCGAGAACACGGCGTGCCAAACGCCTGCATGTATCCTGTCCAAGCGGCTCCTTCACCACGATGAGCAGGTCGATATCGCTTCGCTTCGGGTTGAAGCAGCCCATCGCGACCGACCCGTGGGCGTAAACGCCGGTCAGCCCTGCGCCAAGCTCTTCTTGAAATAACCGGACCGCCTCGTCCAGCGCTTCGTTTAACTCCATATGTCCACGCCCTCCTTTAAGTTTCCATTATATCGTTCGCGACAATGTATCATCCTCAATCTACGCGTAATGCGCGCACGGAGCCGTTCCATGCTCGCAAAAAGGAGCTCCTCTCCTCGCCGCCGCGAGAATGGAGCTCCTCTTGATCGCTGATCTATGCGATTAAACCAACAAACCATCCTGCTTCAACCGGTCGAACAACAGATGGCTCGCCGCCGATACCCGTTCGCGGTCCGCGTATGTCAACCAGACGATCTCCTCGATCTCCGAGGCGGGCCGCAGCTCGCCATCCGCGTCGGCCGCGTAGCAGGTCAGCCGGACGTGCACGCCCTCCGGCTTGCCGTCCGCTTGCGCTTCGAACGTGCCGCAGGCCTTGATCGTCTCCGGTATGATGCGCACGGACAGTTCTTCTTTGATTTCGCGAGCCAGCGCTTCCGCGTCCGTCTCGCCCGGCTCCCGCTTCCCGCCCGGAATGTAGTACAGCTCTCTTCCGAACGATCTTGCGCCAAGCAGCTTACCTTCCGATAGCTTCACCCAAGCGATTTTATCAATCATAGTCGTCACGTCATATCCTCCGACTTCTGCGTCATGCGTTTCTTTTAGTATAACGCAACCGGAATGGCCTGCCTAATGTGAATGCGGCCCGACAATCACTCCGGCGTGCAAAAGAACTTCCGGCAAACTTTTTCAACGACACCGCTTCAAAATCGACAAATTTTGATATAATGAACGTAAACTAGCAAGTTCGATATTCTATGAGAGAAAAAGAGGTTCCGCCGCCTATGTCGTTCTCCAATTATCTCACCCCTGAAGAGCTTCGCGCGCTGTTGCTCGAAGAAGCTGCCGATCCGTCCGGCCATGCCGCTTCGCCGATTTCCGAAGGCCGCGACGCCTGGTCCGCTTTAGCGCATCGCGTCGACAAGCTGGAAGGCGAAGTCGCTCGCTTGAAGGAAATATTGAAGACCATTCAGCAAACGGCCGCGGCCGACGGGCACCCACCCACCGCCGAACACGAGGAGGGGCAGCCGGAAATCACCGCCGATCGCGATGGCCAGGCACCGCCGGAGCCGCTGATGCATGACGACGCAGCACCGGGTTTCGCCACGGAGCCTGAAGATTCTGCCGCTTCCGGTCCACAGCAGACAGAGGACCCTGTCGCCGAATTGCCGATGCAGACGGTGGATGATCCGGAATCGAGCCCGATGTCTCAGCAGGCACCTGTTCAAGAAACTCCGGATACACCTTGCCAGGCAAGCGATCCGAAGCCTCTGCCGGATAGTCAGAGCAGCGTCCAGCCGGAACCGGACGTCTCCCTGCTCGCCGTGCATGCGGACGAGTCAGAACACGCGGAGGAAACCGGACAAGCCGACTTGACGGATGCCGTACCACCGACGGAACCCGAAGACTCGCCTTCAACGACACCGGTCGGCGTAACGGCCGCCCCCGCGGAACCGATTTACATTCCCCCGCACTTCCGTCACGACGGCGATCTCGCGCCTCGCTCGCAGCGGCATCCGAGGCCGCAGTCCTGGCTTGCGAGATTGAGAGCCAGATGGAACCATTCCTAACCGCGAGACAATATCGCGGACATATCGACGACGGCCGCGCGGTTGATCAGCGCGGCCGTTGTCGTTAGCGTTCGTTATACCCTTCCGGGATGTAGCTGTTCATCTTCTCGATCCAGATCTTCTCCCGCTTCGCCGCTTCTTTCCGGTATTCTCGGATGGTCCGCGTCGCCTGATCGGACGACTCGGCCTGGAACACGTCCTTATAATCGAACATTAATTTGTCCTTCGTCTCGATGCGTTCGAGCACCTCGAATTCGAACGCCTCCGGGCCGTACTCGTTCCAATCCGCTTGTAGCAGCTTATTCGCGTGCAAGCCGGTCTCGAGCCCGAACAGCTCGCGGTTCCAAGCGCCGTCCAAATTCGCAGATGCCCCGATCAGCCGGCGACCGTTCGCCTTGTTGGTAATCGAGAATACGCCCATCCGACGCTCCTTCTCCTGATAGCTCTGTACGAGCTGCTTGCGTTGTTCCTTCTTGTTCATGTCGATCGTTCCTTTCGCTTCTTATCCCTTCAGCCAATACGAGCTGCCGTCTTCCTTCCGGTCCAAATAGCCGTATTCGATCAAATATCGCCGCAGCGTCACGTAATCCTCTTCCCAGAACGGCTTGAGCCGCTCGTTAATCTCTTTCTCCGAATAAGCGCGTCCCGGCTCGAACTTCGTGGCGATATGACGTAATATCGCGATTTTCTTCTTCTCCTTGCGCGGGAACGATTCCAGCGGACCGTCAGGCCCTTTCGGGAAATATTGCTTCAGCATCTTCTCGTAGTCGTCTTCCGTGATCGCGTATCGCTCGTCCACCCGGGTCGCCGTCCGGTGAATCGGCACGAATCGCGGCGCTTCCGGGGAGACGCCGGTCTCCATCAGTTCCATGACCGCCAGCAGCAGCTTCGCCTGCTTGGCCTTCTCCTTCAGGACGAAACGGTGGTTGCGAATCGTCGACGCGCTGCCCGAGCCCGCGCGCTTCACGATCTCGGCATCCGACAGCCCGGAGGCGAAGTCGCGAATAAGCTCCTTCTGCAAATCCGTCAAGCCGGTCGCCTTCTTATCCAGCCCGAGCAAATACGCCAGCATCGAGCCATGTACGGTTTCAAGATGATGCTGCGCCATTCGGCGCGCTTCATACATGCGGTCGTCATAGCCAGGCACCCGGTATACGACGCCGTCCTCGTATGTCTCTCCGCAGATAAGACAGCTGTACGCGCCCGACGTTTCGTCCACGACATATCCCCGCTTCAAATCTTCCAGGCCGGCCGACCAAAAACGTTCATTCAGCTCCATATCTAAACACTCCATTTTTTCGTTTATTATTTATATAAACAATATACATCACCGTTTGTTATTATTCAATCTCCTTTTGCCTAAATCGAATACCATTGCAACCGCCGCATAAAACTTATACGCCCCTAAATGTCAAAAAACCTCATCCCTAGAGGGATGAGGCGTGAAATCGGCCGCGATTCGGCGTTAGTTGAAGCTGAGCGTGTCGACGTTCAAGTCCAAACTGTTCCAGTCCGGCACCGCGACGACCAAATCATGGTTCTCCGGCAAATGAATGTCGGCGAGATGGCCGTTCTGCGGTTGATTGGACGCCTTGTCGAGGACGAACGCCTTCACGTCGACCGTCTTGATGCCGCTGCGGTTGCCGACGCGCACGAGCGACAGCTCGGGGGAGAGCGTAATGTCGAGGTCGTCCGCCGGACCGCCGCCGATGCCCTGCACCGCGATCGCGCGCACCTGCTCGCCCACCTGGCGGGAGAGCGTCAGCGTGAAGTTCTTCTCCGCGCCAGGCGAGAAGCGGATCTGCGAATAATCGGCGTTGGCGGACAGCACGTCCTCCTGGCCGAGCTGGGTGGATACGCCGGAAATGACGACGGTCAAGCCGTTCGGCAGAATGGAATTGTACGTGTACGTGCCGCTTCCCGTGCCGACCACCTTGCGCGTAAGCGGCACGTTCTCCGGCAGCAGATAGGCGCCCTTGACGAGGTAGCACGGATGGCTGTCCGGAATGTCGGCGCGAATCTGGTTGCCGAACCGCCCCGTCGTCAAGCCGTTCTCGTCGGAGATCTGCAGATCGGCCGGCGAGAGCAGGAAGTCGACGACGAAACGGGTCAGGCCGAGCGGTCCGCTGAACGGCAAATCATGATCGGCAAGCAAATATTGGCCGTTCGTCATCGTGCCGAGCGTAATGCCGTCCGCGCTGCTGAACTGAACGTCCGATCCCCCGTTGAAATAATCGAAGTGCAGCTGCCCGTTCACGACCTTGAAGACGACGCGGCAGTTCTTCGAAGCCGGCTCGTTGCAGTCCCAGACGAACATCTCGACGCCGTCCAGACTCGTAATCGTCGTCGTGCCGTCAGGCGACAGCTTGGGACCCGGATGGCCGACCGGGTAGACGAATTTGTACGGCATGACGCAGTGCGAATCCGCCAGCTTGTCCGTATAGCCGGCATCCCATACCGCGCCAGAAGGTATGAAGAACAGCAGCGGCGCATTGTTCCGGTCCAGACCGCGCAAGAATGCCGATTCGATCTCGCGTCCGGTCTTCTCTACGCGCGCAACGCCTTCGCGTCCTTGATCGTGGAAGTGAATCAGGCTTTCCCGGCTGAGCAGGCGGCCGTGAATCGCGGTCAGGAATTCGTGAAGCCCCGCCTTGGTCAACGTAATCGTATCGTTCTTGCCCTGCCAGAAATTGTCGGCGACGAGCGCGGCCAGCGACGTGCAGAAACCGGTCGCAAGTCCCCCTTTGTCCTCGCCGTTCAAGAAGTGTTTGTAGAACGCGAAGAACGCCGCCGTCAGAATCGGATGTCCGAATACCGGGTCCGAAATCTCGTGGATGACCTCCGCCGTCCCGAACGTATCCTCGAACGTGCCCCAGCTCGGAATGCCGTCCTTGAAATTGTCGAACGGCAAATTATGCTGGCCGAACTTGAACGGGATCTCCATGATGCGCGGGATCGAAGCCGTTCTGCCGCTGCTGAGCAGACCGTCCGGATTGCGCACTTGGAGCGTCACCGTTCCGCCCGCGCTGCCGCCCCCGCCCGTATCCGGCATGATGAAGGCCAGCGTCTTCTTGTCGGCCACGATCGCCGGCACCGCCGCGCCGCTTACGAGCACCGCCGCGCCGTTCACGAAGGCTTTGCCCTTGAGCGTAATGCTCGTTCCCGGCGTCAGCACGCCCGAGAACGGATCCAGCTGCGGCTTCACCCGCACGTTCAGCCGGTTGCTCTCGGTCCCGTCTTGCCGGATCACGTACGCCGTCTTCGCGCCTCCGGACTCCTCGATCGGCACGATGACCGACAGACTCTCGTCCGCGTTGACGGTCGGCACCATCAACTGACCGCCGAACATGACGCGGTCGTTGCTCGTGAAGTGGCTGCCGCGGAGGGTCAGCTTGTCGCCGGGGAACGGCTGTGACGGCGTAATATCCGTCAGCCACGGACGTTCCAAGAGATCCTCCCATGCATCCTCCGTAAATTCGAAGAACGCGATGCTGCCGTCCACGCCTTCGTATGCCGCGTCCGTACCCGCGCGGCCCGGCTGCCCTTGCGCGCCCGAATGGCCGTTGCGCGCGTCCTTGCACGTCTCGCCGACGCCGCTTCTGCCGCCCGCGCCGCCCAAGCCGCCGGGTCCGCCGTCTCCGCCGCGGCCGCGCTGGCCGCCTTGGTTCTTCAGCTTGAACGCCTTGTTCGTGACCGTCGACTCGAGCGTGCCGTCCAGCACGCCGATCGTGATGTTGCCGGCTCTGCCGCCGTTGCCGCCTTTGCCGCCGCGTCCGCCGTCTCCGCCATCGCCGCCGTCGCCGCCGTCGCCCGGATCCTCGGAGCAGTGCCAGCCGAACAGCCACCAGCGCTCCCCGACCTGACCGTCCGCGCCGTTGCCGCCGCGTCCGCCGCGCTGACCTTGGCCGCCCTTGCGACCTTCCTCGCCGTTCAGATCGATATTCGGCATCGCGCCCATGTTCTTCACCCAGATTTCGAGATGCGGCGCCGTTGCTCCCTTCGCCCCTTCGATCCCGATATCGCCGTTGCGGCCGTCTTCGCCGCTAAGCCCGTCTCGCGAGCCCGCCTTCGTATGGATGCCGGAATAATTTCGCCCGTTCAGCTCCGGATTGTCCAGCCTTGGCGGCGTCGAACCGCCCGGTCTGCGCCACGTAATCTTGGCGTTATTGCCGCAAATGATCTGCTCCGCGATGATGTAACAAGTCGTGACGTTCGGCTCGATGACGAGCTCCGTCTCGGTCAAGTCCAACGTATTCGCGATGATGACGGCGCTCGAGACCGGGATAGATTTCAACGAATAGGTCTGAACCGGCGGCGCGTTCAAGGTCGGCCATAGGCCCGGGCTGCGGGACTCCAGCTTGCCGATGATGGCGTTGTCGCGGATTTCGAGCAAGTCGCGGTCGATATTCAGCACGTCGCCGATCGTCGTCGGCGGCTGGTTACGCTTGAGAACGGGAAGCTCGCGGAGCACGGCGGTCGGGATCGCGGCCGTTGTCCTTCTCCCGGCCGTTATGCCGGCCGAAGTCGCTGACGCGCTACCGAAAGCGGCAGGTTGCGGGGCCGAAGAAATCGCGGCCGAAGCCGTTATTCCCGGCACGCCATGCGCCGTCACCGGCGGACGCGTCGGAACCGTCGCCGGAATGTAGCGCCGGAGCACCTGCGAACTGTTGCGGTTGACGAGATACTTGGCCAAATTCTCTCGTCTGGCGCCGGGATTCGCGCCCGCCACGAAATTCTCGGCTACCTTCTTCCAGTCGATCGCGTTGCCGCCGCTCTTGCGGGGCGCGACGATGACTTTGCCCGGGGTCAGTACCGTCTTGTTCACGATCTTGAGCGTGACTAGGTCGGTAAGCTTGTCAACTCCGGCGGCGTTCATGATATCTTTGATCGGCTGCAGCTTTGCCCGGCTAGCGTCCGGCAGCCAGTTGATTTTGATATCCGACAGCCCGGTCGCCTGTTTCACCTGCTGCTCCAGCTGATACGCTCTCGCCTGCTTGGCGGCCAGATGTTGGCCGGACACCGCGCCCTGCTTGATCTCGACGTTCGCGATGCGGCCCGTGTAGGCATAAGCTTTGCCATCGATGCCGGCCCCTACTTTGAAGCCCAGCGCGCCGACGTTTTTGACCGGGCCCGGAATGAGCTTCGCGCCGACGGATTTATCGTCGATCTGCAGCTCCGTATTCCCCGCGTCGTCGCGCAGCAGACGGACGCGGACGGTAGCGCGCCCCTGGATCAGCGTCGCTCCGCTGTCGACCGACACCCATCCGGCAGCCGTATGGACCGAGCCGACCAGTTTCCCGTTTGCTTCGATGAACAACGCGACGGACGGGCTTTGCGCCTCAATGATGTTCTGGCGCGTCCCGCCGGCGGCATCCGGCGTTATGGTCGCTTCAAGCGTGAAGGATTGAAGATTGTCCAAATCCTTGTTGCGGGCTAGCTCGATGCACCCTTTGTCCAGCCGAAAACCAAGCTCCGCCTCGAGCGGCTTTGCATTGACGAGCCGCGTGACCGCGATGCCCTTGACCGATCCGTCGTATGCCCCCTCCCTGTCGTTCTTCAGCAGAAATAACGTCGTGCCTTTCTCCATCTCTATCAACCTCCCATTTGGTTTCTGACTGACGGGATGGATTGCATCGGAATATTCGCGCGGTAGAGGAATTAACAATCGTTATGCGATATGAATAAATATTCCAGTGAGAGAATAGCACAAGGCGCCGCGCCGGAATATCCATCCAGCGGCATGCTGGATTGCTGTATCGTTTCTCCTAACGACGTTCGGCAGCCTTTGTCGGAATGTGCCAAAGCATCGGAAGGAAAGCGACTTTAGCTGCATAAAGCGATCCCGCGACATCCGCCGAAAGCTTGGCCAGGCCAACCAAGGCGAAACGGCTATCGCCGTCTTTTGCGGCGATAGCCGTTTCGTTCCAGGGAAATTCTTGTAATGTAAAATAGGCAAGCCCGGTATCATCGGATACCGGGCTTGCCTATTGCCGACGAGCGTTCGCGTACGAAGCCCTTATAAATTGAACAGCAGAATAATAACCGTAACGACCAGCACTAACACAATCATAAGCAATATGCCGGCGATGATCCCGCATAGCAGCGATTTCCAGACGCTGAACTGATGCGCTTCCGCAATGGAAAGAATACTAATGCCAAGCATCCAGATGCCGAGCACGATGGTGAGACCGCCGAATAGCAGACTAAACAGACTACCGCCCGGGATCATCAAATTCGGAATGCTGACGATCGCCGCCAATATCGCCGGCATGTAGTTCCCCCGCAGGATGGCAGTGCGAATCTCACGGGATCGTCCCTGCCCGCCGACCCAGCCGCCGACCTTCGCGATCAGCCAGCCGAAGAAATAGATGCCGATAATGCCGCCAACGGCGCCGGAAATCATGGCCGCGATGGCAAGCGCCACCGGCGGCATGTCCTGCAGCCGCGGGTTCGTCGAATATTCGACGATGGCGCTAATAATGCCCGCCACGATCGACAACGGCACGAGATGGCGTTCCGGCTGCGCGGAATCCAGGTAGGCGCGAATCGTCGCGCGAGGCCTGATCCAGATCGTCAGCCAAGGGTTAAGCGTGCCCGTCCGAGGGCCGGATGAATGTTGTTCCACGCGTCGTTCTCCTTACGATGATAGGTATAGTGACTCAGTTCATCTTAATCATTCCGGAGAGGCAATGCAATCCGTTCTCGATGAACTACGCAAAGAGCGTCTTGCGGTTTCGGATATCCGGATGGCTCATGCCAATCCGATCAACGCGTGGAAGCGGGAACAGACCTATCCTGCAAGCCCGCGGAACGTAATGAGTCGAAGCGGGAATCAGTTCGCGACGGCCTTGAAGTAACGATAGACTTTATCCAGCTTCTCCCGGTGTTTGCCGCTTGGACTTTCCATATTGCCGAATTCGAAGAACTTCACCCGCTTCATCCCGACGAAGCCGAATAACGCCCGCCGCATTAATACCTTATGAGCATTGTTCAGCCACAGCAGCGGATAGTTCGCCGGACCTTTCATCGTGGAGATGCAGACGACCGATTTTCCTTTCAGCAGCCCTTCGGGAAATAGTCCCTTTTTGTCGCGATAAGCAAAACCCGAGGCGAACATCTGGTCAATGAATCCGAGCAGCATGGCCGGCGGTCTCCCCCACCAAATCGGATAGATGCAGACGACTTTGTCCGCCCAGAGGAGCTGCTCGCGGTACTTGGCCAGATTAGGGTCGGCATGCATATCCCGCCTGCGTTTCTCCTCGTTGAATACGAGCACGGGATCGAACTTCTCCGCGTACAGATCCGCCACTTGCACCTCGCGAACCGAGGTATTCTCGCGAATTCCTTTCAATACCTGCTGCAGGAAAGCATAGCTCAAGCTTTGGTGATTCGGATGCGTGAAGATGACGAGTACATTCACGTGATTCCCCCTCTTTCGTTATGATTTGGTAACTAAAGGCTATCACGCCCTCCAATTAGTTGTCAATTGATAATTATTAATTGATAATTGTTTAATGACAATTAATTTGCTACTGTGTTCATGAGGTGATCCGATTGCAGCCCGCATTATTTCAACTTATCGTGCAATTCGTCGCGAACGTCCATCAAGCGGCGAACGAACTATCCAAGGCGGTTCAGCTCGAAGAGGTGACGCCCGTCCAATACAAGATGCTCGAATTCATCAAAGTGAGCCAACCGGTGACGCTCAGCCATATCAGCGATTGTCTTCAAATGTCCATGCCCAACACGAGCCGGGAGCTCCGCAAATTAAGCGAGAAGGAACTGTGCGTGAAATCGTTCGATCCCGAAGATCGGCGCAAGCAGTGGATTCGTCTGACCGCCAGCGGCGAATCGATGATGAACAACGCTTTCGCCAGCATAGAAGCGAGTTTGGCGGCACGCATCGGCGAGTTGAGCGTAGACGAGCTGGAGGAAGTCGCCGCGGCCATCGAGCTGCTCCAAGCAAAAGTCTTCGCAAACCCGCCCTCCAATCGCAAGGACTAGCTATCCGAATTGCCTCCACGGATATCTTCCAAGGCTGGCCATTGCTAATTGCCCAGCTCTGGTAAATTCCGTTGCATGCCCTGCCCCCTCGAAAACTATCGCTCGGCCCCTCGGGCGGGATCACGTCATCTCGCCCTTGAAATACGCCCCGTCGAAAAGGTTCCCCTTGCCGTCAAATCAGCCCCGTGAAAAAACGCGACATTTGGGATCACCCATTGATTTCTGTAATAAATAGTTAATTTGTATAAAATGTTGTAATTGTGACGTTTGTAAAGGTGAGCTATGATTAAAGGGCAACAAATTGTATCACCCTTTCAACCAGCCGGAAGGGAGGTGAACATCTTCTAAAACCCCTTGTTTGGAAGCGCTTACTGCTTGTCCAATCCAAATGACCAAGGAGGAAGATGAATGACGATTAGTTTGCCGAATCAACTGTTATGGAGAAAGATGGCCCTGGTGGGCGGATCGATGCTTTTAATGGCGGTCCTCTCGCTGATCCTGGTTCAGAAAGCTTCCGCGCACGGATACGTCGACTCGCCTGCAAGCCGTGCCATCCAGTGCAAGAACGGTACGAACGTCGATTGCGGCGCCATCGTATACGAGCCTCAGAGCTTGGAAGCGCCTAAAGGCTGGCCGAATGCAGGCCCGGCGGACGGCAAAATCGCTAGCGCGGGCGGCGCATTCCCGAAACTCGACGAGCAATCGTCCACACGCTGGAACAAGGTCAATATTCAAGCCGGCCCTAAGCAGTTCACGTGGAAACTGACAGCGGCGCACGCCACGGCAAGCTGGAAATATTACATTACGAAAGACGGCTGGAACCAAAACGCCCCACTTACCCGCGACTCCTTCAACCTGACGCCGTTCTGCACCGAGCTGAAGAACGGTACTCAGCCTCCATTCACCTACACTAGCAATTGCAACGTTCCTGCCAAATCCGGGTATCATGTCATTCTCGCCGTATGGGAAATCGCCGACACGGCTAATGCTTTCTACAACGTCATCGACGTCAACTTCACGGGCGGCACGACGCCTACCCTCGGCACGCCGACCGGCCTGACGGCTTCCGGCATCACGAACACGAGCGCCACGCTGTCCTGGAGTGCCGTAAGCGGCGCGACGGGCTACGAAATCTACCGCAACAACAGCCTGGTTGGCACGTCGACGACCACATCCTTCACCAACACTGGCCTGTCATCGGGCACGACGTATACCTACACGGTCAGAGCGACTAACGGAAGCGGAGCCTCGAACTTATCAGCCGCGCTATCCGTCACCACGACCGGAACGTCAACCCCGACTTACCCGGCATGGAGTTCGTCAACCGTCTATGTAGGCGGCAATAAAGTCAGTCATAACGGTAAGAATTACGAGGCCAAATGGTGGACGCTAGGCGAAACCCCTGGCGTAGCCGACGTTTGGAAACTTCTCCCTTAAAGCGCGAAAGACCCGGAGTATATTATATACTTCGGGTCTTTTTTGCGAGCGTTAGCTATGAATCGCGCGAACAATCATGCATTCGCGGCAAAATGATGATTAAAAAGAAGGCGGCAGCGGCAACTTAAGATGAATCACATGATAAAGGAGCCGCCTGCACATGTCGAAGTTTGTGTTTAAATGGTTGGTTAACGGCGCGATCGTCGTCGCGCTTCTTATGTATTACACCGATGCGACGCTGCTGGAAGCCGCGATGGCCGCAACCGGACTAACGGTCGTCGCCTACTTGATAGGCGATCAGCTCATATTGCGCAAGACGAACAATACGATCGCGACAATCGCCGATTTCGGTCTTGCCATGGCGTATCTGTACGTCGTCGCGGATTATTTGGACTGGAATTTGTCGCTGGGCGAGGCCTTCTTTATTTCGCTCATGCTCGGGGCGTTCGAGTTTGTCTTCCACCGGTATATGCTTCGGGAAGAAGCATACTGAGACCTGGAACAACGCGATCGTATAACGTGGACAAGGGGAGGCCGGCTGGCCTCCCCTTGCGTTTGCGGTTTGACGGGCATCCGGCAATCGTTTAGCTTTTGTCCGTTATTTCTTGCCGCATCCGTTCAACGAACGCGGAGACGCTCATGCCTTCGCTGTCCTCCGAGCCGCGTCGGCGGACGGACACTTCGCCTGCGTTTAATTCGCTCTCGCCGACGATGATCGAATAAGGGACTTTCTGCAGCCGGGCTTCCCGGATCTTGTACCCCAGCTTCTCGTTCCTCGCGTCGATCTCGACCCGGATTCCCGCTACCGCCAGCGCTCGCTTGACCTCGTAGCCATAGTCCGCATACCGTTCCGATACCGGCAGAATCTTCGCCTGCACCGGCGCCAGCCACAGCGGGAAGGCGCCCGCGTAATGTTCAGTCAGAATGCCGATGAACCGATCGATCGAGCCGTATACCGCGCGGTGAATGACGACGGGACGGTGCTTGCCGTTATCTTCGCCGATGTAGACAAGGTCGAATTTCTCCGGCATCTGGAAGTCCAGCTGAATGGTGCCGCATTGCCAGCTCCGCTTGAGCGCATCTTGAATATGGAAGTCGATCTTCGGGCCGTAGAACGCGCCGTCGCCTTCGTTCAGCCGGTAAGCGATGCCGCGGTTCTCCAGAACACTGCGCAGCGATTGCTCCGCTTGAGCCCACAGCTCATCCGAACCCATCGAATCGTCGGGCCGCGTCGACAGCTCGATCTCGTACGAGAAGCCGAAGACGCCGTAGACGTCATCGATCAGATCGATGACACGGCCAATCTCCGCCTCGATCTGTTCCGGAAGGACGAAGAGGTGCGCGTCATCCTGGCAGAACGTACGGACCCGCGTCATGCCGCCGAGCGCGCCGGAGTACTCGTGTCGGTGCACCTGGCCGAATTCGGCCATCCGGATCGGCAGCTCTCGGTAGGAATGGCGGCGATCTTTGTAAATCAGCATATGTCCCGGACAATTCATCGGCTTGAGCGCATACTTCGTCTCGTCCACGTTCGTGAAGTACATATTGTCCTTGTAATGCTCCCAATGTCCGGATTGCTCCCATATCCGGTTGTTCATCATAAGCGGCGTGCGGACCTCTTGGTAATCCAGCTTCCGCTGCGCCTCGCGTGCGAAATTCTCCAGCTCCGTGCGAATCGTCATGCCGTTCGGCAAATAGAAGGGCATGCCCGGCGCTTCCTCCGAGAACATGAAGAGCGACAGCTCCTTGCCGAGCTTGCGGTGGTCGCGCTTGCGGGCTTCCTCCAGCATGTGCAAATGCTCATCGAGCGCGGACTTCTTCGCGAACGCCGTACCGTACACGCGCTGCAGCATCTTGTTGTTCGCATCGCCCCGCCAATAGGCGCCGGCGACGCTGAGCAGCTTGAACGCTTTGATCCGGCCCGTCGAAGGCAAGTGCGGCCCACGGCACAGGTCCGTGAATTCGCCCTGCGTATACAGCGTGATGACCGCCTCCTCCGGTAAACCGTCGATGAGCTCCAATTTGTAGGGCTCGGCTTGCTCCGCGAATAGTCTTCGCGCTTCCTCCCGGCTAACTTCGCGGCTCGTAATCGGCTGATTCTCCCGTACGATCCGCGCCATCTCCCGTTCGATGCTTGCCAGGTCATCGGCGGATAACGGATTCTCCAGCTCGACGTCGTAGTAGAAGCCGTTCTCGATCACCGGACCAATCGCCAGTTTCACCGCTTGATCGCCGTAGATCCGTTTGAGCGCCTGCGCCAGTACGTGCGCGGTCGAATGACGGAGAATCTCCGCTCCCTCGGGCGAATCAAGCGTAATAATTTCAACGAGGCTATACGGGGCTATCGTCTGGTTCAGATCCGCCAGCGTGCCATTGATTTTCCCCGCGATCGCTTGTTTGGCCAGCCCTGTGCCGATTGCGGCCGCCACTTGCGCGACGGTCGTCGTTCGTTCGAACCCCCTGCTTGTTCCATCTGGCATTGTTACGTTGATCTTCTCCATGATTAAGCCTCCGTTTCCTCGAAAATAGTTTGGGTTCAAAAATTCGACAACTAGCGACTTATTGAACTACCTTATTGAACGCAAAAAAAACGCATCTCGTCCGGCAAGGGACGAGCGCGTTCAACTCGTGGTTCCACCCTAATTCGACCTTCGGCGACTCCGGCAACGATTGGCATCGAGGCGGGCGACTTCAGGTCCTTCATTGGCATCCGGTAACGGGGATGAGTCGGCGGCTTATACTGACAGCTCGACTCGCGAACCGGGTTCCAAGCTGCGGCTGCAAAGGGGTAACTCCGCACTCGGCAGCTGAAGAGGCTCGCAGCAATCGCCTCTCTCTCTGGGCAGCCCGGCATGGGAATCGTGTCTTTGGTCATCGCCTTGAATATGGTCTTTATCTTACACAGCGGTTTTCATCAAAGTCAAGCGATTCCCAAAAATTTATTCCTTTTCCTCTCTCCTCCAAGTTCGAACCGAACTCCGATAGAGGGCGATGACCGGCGTCAACAGCGCGGCGGAGACGAGCAGCGACGCGCGCAGCGCGTAACGGCTGCCGATCCAGCCGACGAACGGACCGCCGGCCGTCTGGCCTAGCGCATCCGACTGCCCCATCATCGAGAGCACGGTCGCGCGGGAGCTGCTGTCGATATGCCGGTTCATCCATGCGGCCGAGATCGGTCCGGCCAGCGTGCGAACGGCATCATGCACGAGAATCGCCGCCATCGCCCAGGCGAAACCGGGCGACATAGCTAGTAAGGCAATGGCTCCGATCCGGACCAAAGTCAACCCCATCAGCGCCCGCGCCATCGCTTGATCGTTCCCCGTATCCAAGCGATTCTCGGCGAAGCGGAGGAGCGGAACGGCCAGCAGGGTCGAGAGCATCGCGAGCAATCCGATCCATACGGCCGTCGGCCAATTCTCCGGCAGACCGATATCGAGCATGAGATGCGCCTGCCACAAGCGGTCGTATCCTTCCGACGCGGCGCCGCTTAACGTCGCGACAAGCAGCATCGCGAACAAGATGGGCCGACCTCGAACGATGCGCGCTCCCGACAACCATGTTTCTTTCACGCCGACCCAGTAGGTATTGCGCCCTATCGGCCGGTCCGGCTTGACGAACCCGGTCTCCCGCATCCGAACGAGGAGGAATGCGCCGATCAGCACGTACAGCGCGCCTCCGGCCAAGTAAGGGACATTCGCGTCAGCCTGCGAGAGGAGGACGCTCAGCGGAATGCCGATCAGCGAGCCCGCCAATCCGTACCGCCCAGCCCGCAGGAATAGCGGTCCGGCTTTCGGTTCGCCGACCTCGTCCGCAATCCAAGCGGCATCCGCTCCGCTGACGAAGGTGGCGCCGATCCCGTAGAACAATTGGCCGATCAGAAGCCAGAAGAACGCGCTCATCCACAGCTGCATCTCGCCAAGCCAGATGGCGCATCCCTCCAGCGTAAAGCCGGCACCGAGGACGAACATGCCGATCACGACGGATTTGCGCCTGCCGTGCATATCCGCCATCACGCCGGTGATCCCTTCGAACAGCAGTACGGTCAACTCCAGCACCATGCCGATCATCAGCAGTTCGAAGGGCGAAAGACCCAGCGCCAACACTTGATAGATGGCATAGGTCGTAAACATTATAGAATTAGCCAAGGCCGTGAAGAACGACATGGCTAAATAAACGCGCGACGCTTTGTTTTCACTCATGGGGCGATTACCTCTCCTTTAACAAGGCGGCATGCAACCCCCTTACGCGCCTGCAACGAACCCGGAACGGCCGTTACATCGCGGTATGGTCGGCTCTGCCGCTTACTTCGACGATTCGAATGGATTCCATCGCGGCATGCATATAGGATTGGGACATGTGAGTCTACCTCCTGGAGTTGTTACCCCCATTATAATCGCCATCGGCAGCGGACGGTTGGTAATGGACGGTTATACTTGAACTCTCCATTCCGCTCGCGCCGTCGGCATTTACAACGCCTTGAACAAGAAGACGACCTTCTTCGTCGTCTTCGCATCCAAGGTTTGAATCGTAATCGTCTCGATGTTCATCCATTCTCCCAATTGCTAACGTTACATCGATTAATAGGGAGGACGCGTCTTTTCGCCTAATACCTAGGAGACGGGCCGCCTGCCCAAGCGCAAAAAGCAGCGTCCTTCCGAAGAAGAACGACTGCTTGGATAGCTGTATGATGACCTGAAACGTTAGCTGCCGCTTGCGGCAATCGCTTCCTGGCCGCTCTTAATCTCGTTCTCCCAAATTTGCTCCATCGTCTCATGCGAGATGTCCTTCTGAAAATCCTCCTCCGACGCATACGTGAATACGATGACCGTCCTACGGGAAGAGCCGGTTAGCGGGCTGATCCGGTGCAGCGTCGTATTGGCTTTCATCAGATAACAGTGGCCCTGCGGAATGCAGACGCGGCTCGTCTCGTGGGATTCGAGTATTTTCTGCACGCAATTCGCCTTGTCGTCGCGGTCCCATTCCGTCCTCGGAATATACTCGACCAGCGCTCCCTCCCCTTCGGCCGGCGCTTCGACGATCCAGATTAATGCAAAAGTATAGTCGTCCCAATGCCAGCCGTGGGTATCGCCCATGGCCTGTTGGCTGTTGATGATATACTCCTCCGGTTCGTACGGAACAGGAAACAACGGCTTGCCGGCGTTGATCTCGGCCAAGAATCGCTTGATCGGTTCGGAGGCGAAGAAGGCTGGAATGTATCGGCCGTGCTCTGCGATCGCCTGTCTGCCCGCGCTGTTGAAATACCGCGGCGTGTTGCCGGTTTCCTGAATGTGTAGCTCGCGGCGGCGCCCATGCTGCCGAAGCAGCCGAAGCGCTTCCTCCTGCATCTCGTCTCGCAGACGCTCCGGAAGCAGGCCGTCGAAAACGACCATATCCCGCTCTCCGAACGCAAGCCGAAGCTCGTCCTTCTTCTGCTGTTCGAGCTCGCTCAAATGCGCTTCCACCGCTTCATCGAACGATTGCTGCCAATTCATCATATCCCTCTTTTCTATCCAAAATGTTCACCTCGTTAGCGGCAGTCTAACCCGGTCTGCCGATGATGGAAATGCAATCCCCCCCTTCCAAAATCGAAAAAGATTTCCATTTTTTATTTTAATATCTACTAGTTTACAGGTCAATCGCACTTGTATCTCAAGGCAAAAAAACGCCGCAAGCGGACATCCCGTGATTAGGACGTCTGCTTGCGGCGCTTCGCGTACTATTACGTGGATGGATGACCCGATAATGCATGTTAAAAAAGAGATTCCGAACTCGAATCCTCGGTTAACTCGCGCCGAATGACGGCCGCTAACGCAAGCGCTTCGGCATGCGTGCGGACGAAAATGCCGCCGGCGTCCTTCCGTCCGAACCCGCCGAGCTTCGACGCGATCTCGCCGAGATTGCGGGAATCGAACGACTTCCAAGCATTGCGGCCGACATTGACCAGATAGGCGTCGTTCTTGCGATAGATCATCACTTGATAATCGAGATCAGGATAGTAACAATACGAGATAAAACGCTGGACGGCGAATCCGCTCTCGCTCTGGTCAATGAAGCCGATCGCCCCTTCGACCTCGATCGTCTCCGCCAATCGCCGCGCGACTTCCCGCTCTTCGTCGATCAGCAGTTCCACCAATTCCGCGCGTTCGCGCAGCGCCTCCTCCGGCTCTCGCAGCATCGACGACACAAGACGGATGATTTCGTCGTCCATGTTCCGATCTTGGAAATAACAGATTAGCTTGTTCAATCGGATATAGGGCTCTTCGCTCTCGTATAGATCCCGTGGCGAGGCATACTCGCAATTATCGATGATATCGGACCATCGGACCAATTCCGCGTATCGGCCGAAGTCGAACCGATCACCGAATTTGTAGCGCAGGATGGATGGCGTTGATTTCATCGCCAACAACAGACAACGGTCAAGCTCGTCCAACTGCGGCGCCCCGAAGAACCGCTCCGCGATCGGCGAATCGTGATGATCGTAATAGTAGGTCGCATCGGGATGATAGAAGAAATCCAGCACCGCCGCCGGCTGCGCCAGGCGCATGTCCAGCCATTCGTCCTTCAGATGAAAATCGACCGGGTGATAGGCGAACGTCTCGAAGCCGCGGCACGTGCGGAACACCTCGCTCAGCAGCGCGGCGCCCGCCATCCCGTCGAAATCACGGTGAAAATAGATGTTTAGCTGCACTTTACCCCTCCTGCTGATTCATCTTCTCGAAAACGTCTTGGATGCGATCTTACGAGAGGGGCAGACCTAGTTCCTCAAGCGCTTGTCGTTCCGTCTTCTCCGGCCACCACGCGCCGTCTTCCCAAGCGAGCGCGAACGCTTCGTACCGTCTTTCCGGCAAACATAACGACAGATCGCCGAAATAACGCCGGATCGCCTCGATTTGCGAATCATGGGCGCGCAGCGCGTCGGCTTTGTCCGGCCAGAGGTGCAGCGTGTCGATCTTAACCGCCGGAATTCGGCCTTCCTGCGCCAGTGAATCCGAGAAGACGTAATATAATCGCCGAACCGAGCCGCAATGCCCTTCCGTTACCGCCTTGGACACGATACGCGAGATCGCCCGATGATCGGGGTGGCCGTTGCCTCCGTCAGGCGGGAACGTGAACACGGCGGCCGGCTGCATCCGGTTGATCGCCTCCGCCACCTGCCGCACGAATAATGCTTCATCCGTCTCTTGCAGCCGTCCATCCGGCAAGCGCAAGAAGCGCACGTCGGCGATGCCGAGCACTTGCGCGGCGACGGCCATCTCTTGTTCGCGCAACGCGCCGAGCTCCTCGCGGGTCCAATCGCGGTAAGCGCCGTTCTTATGGCCGGCATCGCCGCTGGTCGCGAGCAGCAGCGCCGGAGGGAAGCCTTGGTCGGACAACGTCCGGATGAGCCCCGCGCTCAGGAAAGTTTCGTCATCGGGATGGGCATAGCAGAACATAACGGGAGCGGTCATAAACACGCACCATCCTTTCGTCTATTCGGCGACTAGGCGCCGTCATCTACTCCATGCTCGTCTCCCTTCTCTTCGCGCCATGCTTTCTCCTGCTGGAGGGCTCTCACAGGGCGGTAAATGGCAATTTGCCGCGAATACTCAAGGCGAAACGGCTATCGCCGTCTTTTATCGGAGAGGGGGGGGTTCGTTCCGGAGAAATACAGGAGGATTGTAAAGCGTGAAACTTATCATTCCCTGTATTTCAAAGAAGACCGCCATCTCGGCGATCTCCTTTAACGTTGATATGCGAATTAGTCTGCCGTGACTTGCGCCGAGGGCATTGGCTGCTTGACGGCATGCCCCTCCTCGCCGGCGAGAATCTCCGACGACAAGTCCTTTCTGCGAGGCGGACCTGTCAGCTCCAAAATCCGGGTCGACTCCACCTTCGCCAATTCCGCGACCGTCAGCTTGTTGGCGGTAGCCGACTTGCGGATCAGCTCGATATCCGACCAATGCTGGCCGTCGAGCCAATTGATGACCGAATTGTATTCATCGGTGAAGAGCAAGATAACGCGCTTGCCGATTCGCGACGCTTCTTTCAACAGGCGCATGGCGAACCGGCCGGGGAATGCGCGGATATAATCCGTAATCACGACGGTATCGAACGCGTTATCCGCGAACGGCGTGTGCATGCCCAGCAAATAATGCATGCGCGCGTCCGGCAGTCTGCGGCCGAGCGCGCCGATTACGTTCGGATTTTGCAGGAAAACGTCGGTTACGCCCGCGCCTTGGATGAAATACGCCAGATCGGAGCCGATCAGCGCGGTGCGCGATTCTTCGCGGAGCAGCTCCCTCAGCATGCGCAGCAGCTCGCCGCTGTACCCGGGCACGATTTCCATGAGCGACAGCGAGTGGAAACGGGCAAGCACGTGATTATAGTACGGTCCCGGATAGAGTTGGAAGAATTCCGTATCGAATTCGTAGCGCTTCTGATGCTGAAGCATGAGGTTCTTGCCGTTATTGATCCGCTTGTTAAGCACCTCTTTCACGGATGCTTCCTTCGGGCTGAAATGCGGCAGATGCAAAGCCGGCGCTTCGCTGTCCGCGATAATGCGCGCGCCCTGCTTGTAGAGCCTGTACGAAAGGTCGGTATCTTCCGCCCCCCAGCCGAGGAAGGCTTCGTCGAACCCGCCCGCTTCCTGCACGAACGCCCGGTTCACCGTATAGCAGCCGGACCAGCCGAGCGTCCACGGGGCGGCAAGCTTGTTCAGGTCATGATCCGCCAGCTGGAACAACCCCTCGCGGTTGTCGAGCCACTCCGGAAGCGCAAGCAATCGCTTCGTAATATCGGTCATAATATCCGGCGTCAACTCGTCAAGGACGGTGAGATCGTGCTTCTCCGGCTCCACCCACATCCCCATCATATAGTGATAGATGTTCAGCTTCGGGTGGGCATGCTCTTCCATAATGCGGTATAAATTGCGAATGAAGTGATTCGGAATTAGCATGCTCGTATCCAGGAACATCACCATTTCGCCGTTACTCTCCGCAAGTCCGAGATTTCGCGCCCGAGATCGGCAGGATCGTTCATCGCGGGCGCGATATACGTATTTCAGATGCCGAATTCGGCGTCGGTAGGTCTCATAGACGCCTTTCGTGCCGTCTTCCGAGCCGTCGTCGACGATAATCGTTTCGAACGAATTCGGATCGACGTCCTTTTGCGCGGCAATGTAGTCCAGTGTAATCGCAAGCAGTTTCTCCCGGTTATAGGCCGGAATAATAATCGATAGTTTCATCATTTCACCTCGTTCTTATTGATCAAGCGTCGAATCGATTCCTATGAACCCCCTCTCATTTATGGTATGTCCTACCTTATTTTACTGGAAAGTGGTACGTTTAACTACCCAGTCGCCGGTGTTTTTTACTAGAATCTAGCATATTTCTCGCAGAACCCGTATGATAAGAACATACATTCCCTCCCGGCATTGGAAAGGAGAACGAGATGCGCGACGAACGATGGATAACGAGGTTGATCGAAGACGATCGTTGGATGATGGACGTATTGAGAACGATGCAAGCGCTAGAACTACCCGATTGTTGGGCTTGCGCGGGTTTCGTCCGGGCTAAAGTGTGGGACGCGCTGCACGGGTACGAGACGCGTACGCCGATGCCCGATATCGACGTCGTCTATTTCGATCCTGCTTGCACGGACGAGCAAGCGGAGAAGCGATGGGAGGCGCGTCTCGCCGAGCTGCTCCCCGGACAGCCATGGTCGGTGAAGAACCAAGCCAGGATGCATCTGGTGAACGGACTCCCGCCTTACGCTTCCACCGAAGACGCCATCTCGAAGTTCCCGGAGACCGCGACCGCGCTCGGCGTTCGACTGGACCAAGGCGGCCGCGTCATCCTGACCGCGCCATGCGGCGTGAAGGATTTGCTCGAACTCGTCGTTCGGCCCACGCCGCTCTATTTGACGGACGAGAAGCTGATCCGCGTCTATGCGCAACGGTTATCGAAGAAGAACTGGCAAGCGATATGGCCGCGCGCCACGGTCGATATTCCGGCGGAGGCGGCCGGAGCAGTCATTCGTCCCAAATGATGACCCAGGAATTCGTAGTTCATCCGTTGTCATTTCGGCAAACTGCAAAAGGCGTCACAGGAATACGACCTGTGACGCCTTTTGGACTATCTTGGGAGAACATTTGGTTAATCGAGGGTGGCTACCCCAACAAGAGGGCCCCTTCTCGCTTGAAGCGTCGGGATTAACGCCTTATTTCACGACTTCCTTATTCCCCGCATGATCGACGCTATAGAACTCGATATGAAGGGTATTCGTCGAAGTCACGGCTTCGAACGGCGCGACATACGTTTTCCACGCGCCGCCGTTGATGCGGTAGTAGGTTTGCTTCACGCCAGAGCCGGATGCAGCGTCTTTGGCCGCCAGCGTCCACGTATATCCGTTGATGTACTTGACGCCGCTCTTCGTTGCCCAGATCGGCTTAACTTTGTACGAGGTCGTCGGAGCGGCCGAATCGACCTTCAGCGTGACCGACTTCGCATTCTCTGCGTTGCCCGCGTTATCGCGGCTGTAATACTCGATATGATACGAGGAAGAGCGGGACAGGCTGAACGGACCGCTGTACGGCTTCTCCGTACCGCCGTTTACTTTGTAATACGTACCGGCTATCCCGGAGCCGGATGGTTCGTCGGATGCGTTCAGCTTCACTTCAATCGCGTTCGCGCGATACCATTCCGCGGCCGGCGCGTCGTTCGCTAGCAATTCGGTGACCGGTGCCGTCTGATCGGAAGCCTTGATCGCGAAAGCAAGCGATAGCGACTTCTCGTTGCCGGCATGATCGATCGCCTTCAGGTCGATCGTATGCTGGCCGATGCCGTTGATCGCCGGAAGCGCCGCTTCGTCGTCGTTCACGACGACGGCTTCGCCGCCATCGATGGAATAACTGACTTGGCGAACGCCGGCTGCCTCGTCCGAAGCTTCGAAGCTTGCTTGAACCGCCCCCGTGTAGCTGACGCCGTCTTGAGCGCCATCGATCGTCAAGGTAGGCTGGGTCGTATCCGTCGGCGTCAAGCCAACATCGAGATCCGTTACCGGAGGCGGGATGTCGACGACGCGGCTCGTTGCCGACGCGAAGCCCGGACGGCTGACGACGACGCGGTACGAGCCCGCGGCTGCGTCCCATCCGTAACGGCCGTCAAGACCCGTCACCTGCGGATTCGTCACCGGCGAGAATTGACCCGGATATGCCTCTTCGTTCATGTTCACCCATGTGTTCAACAGCGGATCGCGATATTGCAGCGTGACCGTTGCGCCAGGCAGCTTCCAATCCGTGCCTTTGGCTTCGTTATAGATGAACCCGCTCGGGTCGATGAGCGTGATCGGGAATTCAAGCACCGGACCGGTCGCGTTATCCGGATAACGTGGCGTGATAAAGACGCGCAGCGGCGTCTCCCACAAGCCGACTTGACTAGGGATGAACGTATGCGTCCAATCGATGCCGTTCTCCGTCGTCAATTCGGCCACGTACTCGTCTCCGTCGGCATCGACAACGCTCAGCGACACGCCCGACGCTTGCGGGTTATCGAAGCTGGCCGAGATCGTCAGCGGACTCACCCGTCCGGCGACAGGCGTACCGTCGGACGTCGTGCCTTGACCGCCGCCGATGGTCACGTTCGGCGGCACGACCGGCGCCAGCGCCTCCACCTCGTACTCGGCCGTGGCGAACGGATCGGTCGCCCCGTCTTCGAAAGCGCGGACCGTAACGCCGTACTTGCCGGCAGCCGTCGCCTTCAGCTTCCAATCCGTCTGAACCGTCTGTCCCGGCTCGACTTGGCCGACCGCCTGCTCTGGCGCCGTGCCATCCAGCACGAGACCGGCATCCGGCTCGATCTGCAGCCGCACGTTGTCTAGCGCTGCGCCCGTGCTGTTCGAGAGGTACGAGATCAGCTTGAACGGATTTGTCTGCCATTCGTCATAGGACAGCGATTTGCGACCGCTGAGCACGAGCGAGCTTTCGCCGCCGACGCCCGGACGTCCGTAATACGTCGTAATGATTCGCTGTTCGCCCGGAGACAGCGTATCCGGATTCCACCACATGCCTACCGCGCTGTCGCCGGTCTCGCGGCCTTCCGTTATCGCATACTCCCAAAGCGTATCATCCATCGTGCTCCAACTCGCGATCGTGAAGCGGTCCGGCAACGTGGCGTCGCGGCCTTCCAGCGAGTACTGCGCGCTGATGCCCGGAATATCGAAATCGTTGAATACTTGATAGAATGCCGGCACGTCGCCGTCCAGATAATCCCGCTCGTAGTTAACGGATTCTACCCCGCTTGTCCCCGGCACCTTGAACGGCGCGGCATCGTTGCCGCCTATCATCGTGTCGAGCATGAGTCGCAGACCGACCTCGTGATCCGTTTCGCCCGTATTGGTGATGACGTAGCGAATTTGCAAGGCATCGGGCAGACCCGTTGCGGGGTTAACGCCCGCGCTCAACACTTGACGGACCGTCACGTCTCCCGTTCTCCACACCGAGTCGTTCGCCGTCAGCGATTCGTTGTTAGCCGGCGGAGTCAGAAATTCGCCAGTAGTCCAATCTCCGTAGACCATCTCTTGGCCGTCCACCTTGAGCGACGTGAACGAGGTGCCGGGATTGGAAGGCCAATTGTAGACGATGTTGTACCAGCCTTCGGATTCGGTATCTTTGAGCGCGGCATTGAATCTGCCCGTATTGTCGACCTGCGCCTGCACGAACGCGTTGCCGATATTGTTCTCGATGAACATCGGCGGCTCCGCCAAGGCTCGGAACTGTCCCGGTAAAGAAGGGAACGGTCTTTCCTTGGGAGCGGGCTCTGCGGATTGGTCTGCGCCGAACGCGGCTCCGGGAATCAGGGCCGAGCATGCCACCAGCAGCGCGAGCGCGCCGGACAAACGTTTCTTGGACATCGCTTGCATGGATAATGGGCCTCCTTAATCGAACGGGAAATGGGATAGGCTTCCAAAACAATACAGATTGTATCATCGGATGTTGGGTCTAGCAATTACTTTATAAGAAATTTACTTAGACCTCCTTATTAAGCATGGTGACACTGACGTTATCCGAGCAATTTAGTGATAGTTTGACAAGAAAACTCCCGATTCTTCCCATCAAAATAGTAGCTATTTGGCGATTTAGCTGCAGCTCTAAATCTATCATTATCGTATAAAAAAAGAAAAAAGCCGCCATTTCGGCAGCATGTTCTCCCACTACAAACTCAAGAAAGTCCGACGCTCGAAGAAACGACAAAAATGCCTCGAGCAGACCGAAGCGAGTCATCGACGAAGCACCAGGATTCGTTACGAATTGTATCTTTTTAATTGAAATCGATTCAACAGCTCTAATCTTTGACCAGATATTCAAGAGCTGTTTTATATTTTTCAATTCTGTCGTAGTCTTTTTGTGTAGGCTCTTTAATTCTAAAAATATTTAAATTCTCTTCAATATCCGCAATTTTCACATTTCTTGAGATTGGATTATTCTTAGCTCTTTCTATAAATTCCGTATAGTTTTCTCCTTCTCTCTTTGTCAAGTTCGATATCGCACTGATAAGCTCCTCTTCAAGTCCTTCCTGTCTCAACACGTCCAACGTTATACAGGTATCTTCGACAACATCATGTAACACGGCAACGATCTTTTCTTCCAACGTTGTCACTCGATTCATGACAGCCAGTGGGTGTAGAATATATGGTAATCCGCCCTTATCAGTTTGTCCCCTATGGGCTTTAAGCGCAATTGCTATTGCCGTCTCTATATCCATTGTGATGATGGCCTCCTTTTATGGTATACGGTATAAATGAAGGTTTCGACCCCCATGTATTAATTTCTGATAAGACTTACAAGATTCCTTAACGATAACGAACGAAGCGGCTCGTCCGCCGACGCCTGAACACATTGTTATTAAAATTCACTGCTATGTAGCGCTAACCCAATACCAATTCTTCTCTAATTTTTTCACTTGAATAAAATCCCCAAATAACATTTCATCCGGGCTTTTTCCATCAACGGTATATATAAATCCAGCGAAATTATCGACGACTCCACGATAAGTATAGAATAGAATATGGGTATCCTGTCCTCTTCCTTCGCGAACAATCTCACCACCGCCCTTGGACAATTTTCTGTATTTTTCAGGTAAATGTATTATAGCTGCATTGTAAGATACGTTAGGTTTCAACGAACCATCTAATACCATTTTAATAACTTCTTCACGTTCTGACTTATTGAAACGATGATCAAGATTTAGTGTCAATGAAGTAAAAGGAACAATTAATATCAGTATAAGAACAACAATATTTATCAAGATTGGTATCCCGTTTCTTGCTCTTTGGAATGGTTTACTTACAACAAAGTATACAAAAACTATCGATGAGCAAACTATAAAAACTAGATAACCAAACAGCTCAATGAACGGCGCAAAAAAAGGGGTGAAAATATCCACAAGGGCCCAACGATAAATTTTTTGAAGTAGAATAGTTAATGAGCCTATCAATCCGATCGATAACATAAAATAAAACAAAATATTCGGTTGCTTATTTTTAATTTGCTTTGTTTCTTCTTCCATGACTCAGCTCCAATATAAAGGTTTTATTGGATTTAAATAACGTTCCGTGTGTTCACGACTTCCGAAGCAGGCGGATGTGTACAGCTGAAATCCCTCCCCGTGCGCGTTCGTAGGCATTTCATGTCGTTCTCGCTGCGGACGGAGGGGATTCCTTTGCTTCATGCGAAAAGCGGGTATGTCTATCATGGCATTTTGTATATTATTCTTCAACTTTCTGACAAAGGGGATGCGAACATGCCGATCGATTGCTTGGGATGCCGAATCGCACGCGGCTTGGAGCCCGGCGTGCAAATCGTATACGAGAATGAATGGCTGGCCTGCGTGCTCGATATCGCGCCGTTCAACGAGGGGCATCTGCTCATCCTGCCCAAGGTGCACGTGCTCGACGTGGAAGAGATGGAATTGTCGACTGCTCATGCGATCATGGAAGCATCGCGGATGCTATCGGTCGCCTTGAAGCGCGCTTTTCGCCCCGACGGCATTACGATCTGCCAGAACGGCGGACGATTCAACGATCTCGGACACTACCACATGCACCTCATTCCGAGATACGAAGGCGACGGCTTCGCATGGAGCGATCCGCTGCATTCACACGGTGCGGAGCAGCGGCTTGAGCGGACGAGAGAAGTACTGCGCGGCGTGCTGCGCGAGCCCAACTAACCAACGGTTAGATACTACGAATTACCTCCTCTATTCAGCGAAATCTCCTGCCATATCCTTGCGAAGAATTATGCGCCCACCTATACGGTACGAGATCGCAACCACGCAGGAGCCAAGACAACATAGCCCGCATAACAAGTACATGCGTTCATAAGAGATCCAGCCGGCAACCGGCCCCATGACAAACGCATCCTGATGGCCGCCCCATTACTCGAACAATTCGGCGGCCGTTTGTTCGTGATGCGCGTCGGCGTTCTGGCGATTGAAGCATTGATCCGGGCGGAAGGAACCGGGGATTTCCCGATGCAATAAATTCGCAAGCGCGATACATCCGCAGTTGCACGAGCGGCGTATTGCCTACCGTGCCCAATATGGTTCTCAACCTCCTTTGAACCTCAGCAATCGCATACTGTTCAGAATCACGATCAAAGCTGCCCCCGTGTCGCTAATGACCGCGATCCATAACGTGAGCAGCTCAGGGAAGATCAAGATCAATGCCGCGGCTTTAATCATGAGCGAGAACCATATATTCTGCTTGATGATTCGAATCGCCTTGCGGCTCAGCTTCACCGTGTGAGGCAGCTTCTCCAGATTATCCGCCATGAGCACAATATCCGCCGTCTCCATGGCGGTATCCGTGCCGGCACCGCCCATGGCGATCCCCAGGTTAGCCGTTGCAAGAGCTGGCGCATCGTTGATCCCATCTCCGACCATGGCAACGCGATGTCCCTCGCCCTGAAGCCGCTTGATCGCGTCCACTTTCTGTTCGGGGAGCAGCTCGGCGAAATATCGGGTAACCCCCGTCTGGAGCGCGACCTTCCGCGCTGTGCCCTTATTATCGCCCGTAAGCATGACTACCTGCCGAATACCCGAATGCTGCAGTCCCTTCAGCGCTCGCACCGAACTCTCGCGCACTTGATCCGCCACGGCGATGACGCCGAGAATCGTGCTCGCCGTACCGACGATCACGATCGTATTTCCTTCTTGCTGCAGCGATTGAATTCGGGTTTCCAACTCGCCGAGCGATACATGAAGCTCCAGGAACAATTTCAAGTTGCCGGCGAAATATTCGGTGCCCCCGATCCTCGCCGCTACTCCTTTGCCCACTAAGTTGCGGAAGCTTTCGCCGGACGCGGTAGAGATCCCCCGTTCCCTCACATAGTCGGCCACCGCTTTAGCGATCGGATGCGCGGAATATTCCTCCAGGGTATAGGCAATAGATAATAGTTCCTCCTGGGTCGCCTCCTCAGGAATCACTTGCGAAACTTTTGGTTTCCCCTCGGTTAACGTACCTGTTTTGTCAAAAGCAACCGCCGAAATCCGGCCGGCCGCTTCCAAGAAGGCGCCGCCCTTGATAAGAACGCCATTCTTGGCCGCATTGCCGATCGCGGATACAATGGCCACGGGCGTGGAAATGACCAGGGCGCACGGGCAAGCGACGACCAGCAACTCTAACCCTTTATAGAACCAGTCGCCCCAAGATCCCGTTCCCGCAAGCGGCGGCAAGACCATAACGCCAAGGGCAAGAAGTAACACAATCGGCGTGTAGATTCTCGCGAATTTATCGACGAACGCTTCCGTCGGCGCTTTTTGCTCTTGCGCTTCTTCCACCAGATGAATGATCCGCGAGATGGTCGTATCCTCCACCAATTTCGTCACGCGAATTTCCAGCGATCCATGCTCGTTGATCGTACCCGCATATACGGTATCGCCCGCATGCTTATCGACTGGAATCGATTCCCCTGTTATCGGCGCTTGGTTGACGCTGGAATCCCCGCTAATTACGGCACCGTCTAGCGGAATCTTATCCCCTGGTTTGACGACAATGACGTCCCCTACGGAAATTTCTTCGACAGGTGTTCGGACAAGTTGTTCATCGCGTTTCACGTAGGCTTCCGGCGGCGCAAGATCAATCAAGCCGCGAAGGGAGTTCCTCGTTTTCTCGATGGAACGCGACTGGAAGATATTACCTAACGCAAACAACCATACGACCGTCGCCCCCTCGAACCACTCTCCGATCGCGGCGGCTCCGATAACGGCTGCCGTCATCAGCACGTTCATATCCAGCGACCGGCTCTTCACGGCATAATAGGCGCTTCGGGCCGGTTTGTATCCGACGAGCACGATTGAGATCGCATACAGCGCGTTGATCAATAACGACGAAACCCCGGTGTAAGAACCGATAAACCCGCACATCAGCAGGACTCCGGATAGTACGACCGCGTTCATGCTCGATTTGTCCAGCTTCGCTTCGCCAGTCCGCCGATTGGACATTAGCGCAGCTTTAAATCCCGCCTTGGATACTTCCTTAATGATGTCTTCGACAGAATTGTCGTGTTCGATCGTCATTTTTCCGGCGGCAAAATGGACGCTTACCTGTTTGACGACGGCATGCGATTTGAGGTGATTTTCTATCGTCATCGCGCAAGAGCCGCAATCCATGCCCTCGATCAGGTAAGTTCGCGCATTCCCTTTTTGCTTCACGCTCTCACGACTATATCCTCCTAATTTCCCTGCCGTTTCGGACAGCTTTTCTAGGACAGTCTCGTTTGAAGAAGTCGCCGAGCAGCTATCGTCCGCGCAGCAGGCATCCGTCGCCGGTTTCGCCGGACTAACGTGAAGATCGAGACTTTTCTTGAACTTGAGTTCCTTCGGCTTCTTCGGTAATTCGGACGAACACCCTTTATTCGTACAGCAAGAATCGTCTTTCTCCTTTTCATCATTCATCTTTAGACGCCTCCTTTATGTTCTGGGACAGCAATCCAATTCATCATTCTTCTCGCACGCAGCTACTTCTTCTTCCACTTGTTCGAACACGGAATCCATCCGTTCGAGCAAGTTCAGAATCTGTTCGTTCCTTATGCTGTAATACATGTATTTCCCTTCTTGCCGGCACACGATAATGCCGCAACCCTTTAGACAAGCCAGATGCTGCGATATATTAGACTGGTTTCCATTCAGGTCATCCACGATTTGCGATACGGTCTTTTCTTTATATTTGATGGATTCGAGAATTTGCAGTCTTGTCTTGTCGCCAAAACCACGAATGAATTTGGCCTTCATCTCATAGCCGCTTTTCCCCATTTGCTTTTCTCCTCCAAGCCCTCATTTCAGTCCTCACTAATATGAATGGTATTAGCGATCCCTAATATGCGTGTCATTAATAAGATCTAACGTGTAACAGACCTCCTGAATACGATCATGGAATGGTTCGATTATATAATAACGTTTGCATTTTGCAAATATCAGTGTTATAACTGAATTAGGAGGTCATGACCATGGAAAACGTACGAAATTTGTTTCAGATTCTGGCGCGAAACTTTGGATTATTGAATGAGCAATGCTGCGACAACTGCTGCGGCCAAGAAGTCTCCCTCGTCCAGAGCCATATCCTCTATGAGATCAACCGGCAGCATCAGCCTTCGATGCAAGAGATCGCAGGCGCGCTCGGGATGGACATCACAACCTTTAGCAGACAAGTCAAGACATTGGCGGATAAAGGATTCGTGAAGAAAACTCCTCATCCAGCCGATAATCGCATCAATATCCTATCCTTGACCCCTGAAGGTCTTGCGATCGAGAATGCCATTCATCTTACCGTAAACGCTCAGCTTCACGGCATCCTCTCCACCATGTCCGAGTTTGAGAAAGATACCGTCATCCGCTCTATCCAACTTTTTAACGATGCAATGCAAAAGTCCGATTCGTGCTGCGTGCCTCCAAAATAAAGGAGGTATATATTTTGTCAAATAGTTGCAATTTGCAAATATAAGAGCGCGCCTACATGAAAATGAGGAGGAAACGAAATGACAAACCCATTGCCAACCGCAATTATCGGCGGCGGACCCGTAGCTTTAGCAGCCGCCGCGCAGCTTGTAAGAAGAAAGTTGCCTTTTATGCTATTTGAGGGAGGGACTCAAATTGGGGCATCGGTTCTTAGCTGGCGGCATGTGAGGATGTTTTCGCCATGGACGTTCAATATCGATTCCGCCGCCAAGGAACTTTTGCTCGAGTCGGGTTGGATCGCGCCTCCGCAAGATGAGATGCCTACGGGCGAAGAGCTTGTGAAGCTCTATCTGGAGCCGCTTTCCGAATTGGCTCCGCTCAAGCCGAATATTCATTTGGAATCCACAGTCAAAGCGATTTATCGCAAAGGATTCGACAAAATGAAGACGGCGGGTCGCGAACGCGCTCCTTTCATCGTCGAGTACGAGCGCCAAGGCCGCCTCCTTCGGGCGGAAGCTTCTGCCGTCATAGATGCCACCGGAACATGGCTGACGCCCAATCCGATCGGCGCTAGCGGCAGCACGGCA
This sequence comes from Paenibacillus methanolicus, assembly GCF_008124765.1. Classification (GTDB taxonomy): domain Bacteria; phylum Bacillota; class Bacilli; order Paenibacillales; family Paenibacillaceae; genus Paenibacillus_Z; species Paenibacillus_Z methanolicus. The sequence continues at coordinate 41,252 of NZ_VNHS01000008.1, forward strand.
GAAGGCGAGAAGGAATTCGCGCGTCAGATTGCGTATGGCATTCCAGATAGCATAGGTTCGAACAGAGACCGATATGCCGGCAAGAATATCGTTGTCGTTGGCAGCGGGCATTCCGCGATTCAATCGCTTACCCTCCTTCATGAATTGAAGCTGCAAGTTCCGGCAACCACGATCCATTGGGCGCTAAGAAAGAATGCCGTGACGGATGCCTTCGGAGGCGGGGAGAACGACGGTCTGCCAGCTCGCGGCGAGCTTGGGACCCGTGCCAACCAATACGTGCAAAGCGGAAACGTCCTGGTGCACGCTCCGTTCCTCATCCATCGGCTAACGAAAGACCTAGCAACGAACAAAATCACCCTTCATGGCACGAAGTCAGACCGAGATTATGCCATCGATAAAATCGATGAGGTTATCGTGGCCGCGGGATCCAGACCCGACTTTTCCTTCCTTCGCGAACTGCGATATGCCGCCGATTCCGTCGTCGAGTCAGTACCGCAACTAGCGGAGCTCATCGATCCTAACCTCCATAGCTGCGGCACGGTTCGACCGCACGGCGAAGCCGAGCTCCGCCAGCCCGAGAAGAACTTCTATCTTGTAGGTTCGAAAAGTTATGGCCGCGCGCCGACATTCTTGCTGGCTACTGGATACGAGCAGGTTCGCAGCGTGGTGGCCGCTTTAGCCGGGGATTATGAGGCCGCGCGCGAAGTAAAGCTCCAACTCCCCGAGACGGGCGTTTGCTCGGTGCCGAAACCATCGGCATCCGTTACGGAGAGCGCCGGCTGCTGCGGTCCACAACTGAAGAAACAATCGTTCAAGCCTCTCGCGGTGTCCAATTCGAGCAGCTGCCGCAGTCCAGTGAACGAAGAAGCGCAGTCGCCATCATGCGGTTCCTCTACCTGTTAACTGATAAGCGTCTATTAGGTTTGCGTTCCGATACCTGCCTGCTGCAAACGAAAAAGCCAGACGATCTATGGTCGTCTGGCTTCTCGAACATGCGGTATAACTTCGCGCCGCATCGCGTCAACACAGTGCCCTTACGTGTACAGCTTCTCCAACGCCTCGCGCTGCGACAGTTTAATGTTCACTTTAGGACGAATCGACTTCGCCAATGATTCAGCTTCTGCGATCGTCTGGCTTAAGCCCAACTCGATAAGCGTGCCCACGGCTACCGCACCGGTTCGACCGCTTCCGCCGCCGCAATGGAATCCGACCCTCTGACCACGTTTATAAGCTTCGACGACGTGATTGATCGCTTCCTTGAACAACTGCTCCTGGGGAACCTCCGCCTGATCGCCAAGGGGGACTTGAACCCATTTCAGATTCCCGTTCGGATAAGCGCACTCGGTCGCCTCGCCTCGTAGATCTACGACGACTTCGATTCCCTCATTGTGAAACATCGCTTCGACATCGGCCGCCCCGCCAAAATAAATCTTATCGTCTACAAGCCTTTGGTAATTCTTCTCCATGCTCTCGCCCCCTGCCAGATTCGCGATGATTACTTTCCCGTTTCCACGAACGCCTGAATACGGCTCTTGATCGAGTCTCGCACCTCGCGAAACTTGGCCGTAATTTCTTCCTCGGTACCTACAGCCTTCGCCGGATCGTCGAATCCCCAATGCCATTTCACGACGCTCGGGTTGGAGATGACCGGGCAGTGCTCATCGGCATGGCCGCAAAGCGTAATGACGATGTCGGCGCGATTCAAGGTCTCCGGATCGATGACGTCGGAAGTATGTTTCGCGATATCGATACCAGCTTCCTTCATTGTGGCCACGGCGCGAGGATTCAAGCCATGGGCTTCGAGACCCGCGCTTTCGACCTCGTATTGATCGCCGCCAAATGCCTTCAAGAAGCCATCCGCGATTTGACTGCGGCAGGAATTCCCGGTGCACAAGAAGTAAACGAGCGGTTTCTTTTCCATGAGTACGATCTCCTTTATGGTGAATATATGGGATACTACAGGTTCAACGTCGAGCGGCTAAGCCCGTCGGGCGTTCTTCTGCTTACGCGATTGAGCGGCGACGAACAAAATCAATGCAAGCACGGAAATAAGTCCAATCGCCGCAATGAGCAACCAAATATTGAAGCCGACGGAATCGATGACCAGCAGCCACAGGTACAATCCAAGGAGCGTAATGAGCAGCGTCGGCACGGTCAGCAGAACGCCGACTTTGAAATAATAGCCCCATCCGATTTTGACGCCCTTCTTGGACAATACATGCAGCCATAACAAGGTAGCCAACGACCCGATCGGGGTAATTTTGGGACCAAGATCGGAGCCGATCACATTCGCGTAGATCAACGATTCGCGAATAACGCCGTCCGTTGCGGTGCCTTGTATGGCGAGCGCGTCGATCATGACGGTCGGCATATTGTTCATGACCGACGATAGAATGGCGGCGATGAATCCTGCGCCTACCGTCGAGACGAACAGCCCCTGATCGGCGACCCATTGGAAAACCTTCCCGAGTTCATCGGTAAGGCCGACGTTCCGCAGGCCATATACGACCACATACATGCCGATCGAAAAGACGACGACCGCCCATGGTGCGCCTTTAACGAGCTTCCAAGCGTGAATCGACTCGCTTTGCCGCGCAAAAAACAGCAGGACGATCGCCGCTGCGCCGGCTACGAAAGAGACCGGAACTTGAATCGTTTCGCTTAACATGTAAGCGGCTAGAAGCAAGCCTAAGATGACCCACGATAACCTGAATAACCGATGATCTTTGATCGCATCCCGCGGCACCTTCAGTTGTTTCACCTCATAGCGGTCCGGAATGCCCTTCCGGAAATAAAGAAACAGCACCAGCAAGCTTGCCGCAATCGAGAAGAACGTCGGCACGATCATTCGGCTCGCGTAATCCACGAACGTGATGGCGAAGAAATCGGAGGAGACGATGTTTACCAGATTACTTACAACAAGCGGCAGCGACGCCGTGTCCGAGATGAAGCCGCTGGCCATAATGAACGGCAAGATCATCCTGTCGTCGAACTTTAGCGCTCGTACCATGGCCAGCACGATCGGGGTCAAAATTAGCGCCGCTCCGTCATTGGCAAATAACGCCGATACAGTCGCTCCCAGCAAAATGACGTAGACGAACATCAAGCGGCCGCTCCCGCCGGCGAAGCGGCCCATATGTAAGGCAGCCCATTCAAAGAAACCGATTTCGTCCAATACCAACGAAATAAAGATAAGGGCTACGAATGTCAGCGTGGCATTCCAGACAATCCGAGTCACATCCCAAACGTCGGTTAACGAAACGACGCCGAACATAAAGGCGATTACCGCTCCTCCGGAAGCGGACCAACCAATATTCAGGCCTCTGGGCTGCCAGATGACGAAAACCAGCGTAACCAAAAAAATAATCGAAGCGATCGCGAGCATGTGTCCTCCTTGACTAATCACAAGATAAATTCGTTCGAGCTTCAAGCCTCTCCTGCATGCATGGCAACTGCTCGACGATGCTATGAAGAAGGGGCTTGTCCGCCACGTTCAAGGAATAATAAATCCATTGACTGCGTCTTGTTTCCTGGACAAGACCGCCGAGCTTGAGCTTCCTTAAATGCTGACTTACGTTGGGCTGGGTCGTCTCCAATATATCCACGATGTCGCATACGCACATCTCCTTCTCTTTCAACAAGGCCACGATGGTTAATCGGGTCTTGTCCGAGAGGAGTTTCAACCATTCGGATAGCTCTTCGATCGTGCTCATTCGGTACACTCCTTTCGGCGTCGATAAAAGCAGTTAGTATTCGAATTATATACGCATACCCTTATATAAGTAAATAATAATATCACCATGTACTTATATGGAATACAAGCCGATTACGAACGAAAGCCGAACACCGGGCCCCGCGGTAGCGAGGACCGGGAGTCAACCTCACATCTTCCGTCTGTCCCGCGCCGCCTGGACGAACCCACGGATAAGCGGATGCGACGCTCCCTTGAGCGCCGAGCGCTCCGGCTGGAACAGCATGCCGATCATGAACGGGTGAGACGGAAGCTCCATGATCCGTGTCGTTCCATCCGTATCGACGCCCGCGATGCGCAATCCCGCCGCCTCCAGCCGTTCATTATAGGCCGGATCCGGTCCGTAATTGCACGTGCCGTATTGTTCGACCGTCTCCTGCGCGCCATAGATAGCGGCCGTCCGCGATCCCGGCGTCAGGCGGAACGCGTTCGTCTGCTCGCTGACGAAGCAAGTTAGCGGCGCGACGAGGACGACCGAAGCCTCCGGATTAATCTCCGCATGATCCGCGTCTGCCAGGCCCGCGACGTTCCGGGCGAATTCGATGATCATATGCTGGAATCCGCCGCACGTGCCCAGGAACGGGACTCCACGCTCCCGCGCGTATCGGATGCCGTTCAGCGCGCCGTTCATACTCCGATACGGGCTAGCGGGTACGCACCACAAACCGTCATAGCGCGCGAGCTTGTCTTCTGCCGCCTCGTCCAAGCGCGGCGTCGATATCCACTCGGATTCCGCTTCCGCGCCGATCGCCTCGGCCGCCAACCGAATGGCTTCCGGTATGGCGCGGTGCGCTACGACCTCTTCGTTATAATCGCCGATCAACCCGATTCTCATCGTTCTACCCGCTCCTCTCGATCGTTTGTCCGTCATTCAATAATTGCCATAAAGTAGTAGTATAGCGACCGAGGAATCCGGGCGTCAATAAAAAAATCCTCCTAGGACAAGGAGGATTCGATCCATTCACGCAGACTGCCGCTGTCTCGCTTGGACATCCTACCGTATAAACCGCGTCCTTCGACCACGATTTCGTAGGTTCGTCCATCGGGCGACAACCAGAGCGCGAACGTCTCCCGAACGCCGGCGTCCATGTTCGTGCCGACGATCTTCATATCCGGCGGCCGCGACATCGAGACTTCCGCGTTCTCCCATGCGACAGCCCCCATCCACGCCATGAACCGCTGCACCTTGCCAGCATCTGTCGTATCGGCAACGACCGGATACCGGCTGGGATGTTCGCGGTCCGGCTTGCCCAGCTCCAGCTTATTGATCGCGCTTGCATTCGTTCCGGCTAAATTCGCGGCGGCCGCGATCGCGTCTTGCGAGGGCGAATCCGGATGCGCCGGAACGCCGTCGCCGCATCCTATTAAGCTCGCGCCTAGAAGCATTAACATGCAAGCGCCCTTGATCTTCATCATCCGCAACCTCCTCTCTTATCCCCCTCAATGGATGATAAATGCGCTATTAGAATGGACGTCCGTGCATCCGTAAAAGTTACCGCCCTTGCGAATTTCGCGCCGCAAACGAACGAAGGCCGCCTCTCTCTCCTGAGTAACTCATGGGGGAGGCAGCCTTGCTTCGGCTATTCTCTGCATGCCCGGTCCGATGCTCAATCCACGGAAAGGACCAGTTCGAACGAAACATCGGACAAATATACGGTAATGAGCAGCCCCGACTTAATGGGCGGCAGCGATGCGTCTCGGCTAATTTCCTGCGGAGACAGCTCTAGCTCCACCCCGTGGTTGGACATGGTGACCAAGAACAGCCCGTTATGCAGATTCAAAAACTCGCCGACGGACGCTTCGGCCATCTCGTCCGGGGCCGCGATGTTCTCCTCCGCATACGCGGAGGCCAGCCGCAGGAACGCCTGCTCGTTCATCGAGAACCCGGTCGTCAGCTTCGCTTGACCCGAGATTCGCTGCAACACCAACCAGTCGCAATGGTAGTCCCGCGGGATCGCGTTCACCTCCATGAACAGCTGGCCGTCGATGAAGCGGATCATGTTCTTGGCCAGCAGCGACAAATACTGCTGGTACCACTCGTTGTCCTTCGTCTGGTCCAACTTGAGGAGCGTCGAGACGAGCACGTCGATATCGCCGTTCTTGATCGCTTCGAACTGCTCGTCGGAGAGGTAATTCTCGCGCTTGTACTGCTCCAGCGCCTCCTGGAATTGTTCGAGCGTCAGCGTCCCCTGATCGATCAACGCCTGCCCGAGCACGAGATGGCTTTCCTTCTGCGCGGATAATAGCTCGCCAAGCTGCTCTTCGGTCAATAGCCCTTTATCGATCGCGATTTCGCCGAAACGCTTGTCCATCGTGGCCTGGAGCTGGTTGATATCGTCCGCCTGCGCCGCGCTCATGTACCCGGCGTTGACCGACAGCACCCCCAGTTTGACCCGCGTGGACTGCAGTTGATCGAGCGCTTCGTGAAGCTGCGGCAAGGAGACCAGGTTCCTGTTCAACAGATAATGGCCGAAATATTGGGTAAACATGCTAGCTCTCCCCCCTGTTCGTCGCCTTCTCCATGACGCGCTTGATCGCCTCGGCCGATAGCGGTTTCTGCACGAAATCATAGGCCCCGAGCTTAATCGCTTCCTTTAAATTGGTTTGCGTGCCGACCGAAGACGCCATGATGACTTTCGTCTCCGGCAGTTCTTCGCGGATTTCCCGGAGCGCTTCAATGCCCGTCTTAACCGGCATGACGATATCCATGAAGACGACCTCGGGACGATGCTCCTGGGCGATCGCCACGGCCTGCTCCCCGTCCAACGCTTCATGAATGCGCTCGTAGCCGAGGTCCTCCAGCATTTCGCGAAGCTTCTTGCGTATCAGTACGGAATCGTCGCAAATGACGATGGTCACATCCTGGTTCATCTTGCCGCTCCCCTTTGCTTCCTAGATCTGCTTCGTGATCAAATTGCCGCTTTTTCGAACAACCTCTTATTGCGCACTGCCATAGTTTGCTTCAATTGACTTCCTTTCCATTCACGGACTACAGCAAGCGGATGAACGCCTTGCCTTGCTCATCCAGGTTGCGCGCCGCCTCTCCGATGCTCTCGAAATCGTCGAGCGCTTGCCGGATGCGCCCTTGGCTGTCCGCGACCGCTTCCTCCGTTCTGCGCGAGCCGGCCCCGATCTTGACGACGGAAGCCGAGATTTCTTCCACGTTCTGATGCACTTCCTGCGCGGCATCCTGCACCTGCTTCGCCAACGAACGAACCTCGCCCGCCACGATCGCGAAGCCGCGGCCGTATTCCCCGGCGTGCGCCGCTTCGATGGCGGCATTCAGCGCCAACATATTGGTCTGGGTGGCGAAATCCCGAATCGTCTGCACGATGCTCCGGATCGCGTTCGCCTGCTTCTGCAGCGATTGCACGAGCTCGGCGTTATCCGACGCCTCCGCGGCGATTCGGTCGACCGCCGTCACAAGATCGCGATTGCGCGTCATGCCGTCCTCCGCCCGGGCGCGTAGTGCCTCCGACAGTTGACGCAGCTGCGTGGTCACGCCGGAAGCGTTGTTCTCCTGCCGAACCGTGACGTCCGTGGCGACTTTAATGACCGCTTGCACGCGCCCGCCTTGAAACACGGGCATATAAGCGGCTTCGAGCCATATGACCCGCCCGTCTTTGGTTACGCGTTGAATTTTCTCTTGAATTTTCTTCCCTTGGCGAAGCTGGTTCCACATCTCCGCATATTCCCGGCTCTCCGCGAATTCCCGCGTGCAGAACTTCTTATGCGACATGCCGGTCAGCTCGCTCGCCCGATATCCGACCGCCCCGGCGAATTTCTCGTTGGCCCATAATACGGTTCCTTGCAGATCAAATTCGATCATGGCCAGCGATTGCTCCAGTGCGGCCAATACCGAGCCTTGTTCGAGCACCTGCGTGCTAACTCCTGCTTTAAGCGAATCGGCCATCATTATCCTCCTTGTCCGTCCCAATTCCATTATTATTCATCAAGACCAAGCGAATAATTCCATTCCGCCACAGGAGAACGCGCGGCGGCATCTCGCGCGGATGCCGTGGGGCGACGAGCCTAAACTTCCGGGATGGGATACTTGGCGAAATACGCAAAAAGGGCAAGCCGTCGAGTGAATCGACAGCTTGCCTTTGTCTATCTTTGGTTTACACAACCATCAAGCCTGCGCAGCCGCATACCGGCGAAGATCCGCCAGCAGCTGCATGCACGCTTCGCGTTCGGACGCCTTCATTGCGGCGAGCAATGCGATGATTTTCGTCAGCGCCGCGTTGTTTCGGCTGAAGAAGAACTTCAGCAACATATTGCGCATTTTGAACGTCTCCTGCTCCAGCCTTCGGAACGTATCCAAGTAGGGAACCTCTTGCGCCACGATGCCCAGCTGCTGCAAGTAGCCGATGCGGACGAGCATCATTTTTTTGTGTTCCCACAGATTATGCATTTGACGAACATCGAGATTGATCCGGTCCTCGATAAGCAGCCCGTAATACTCGCCAAGCGCGTCGTAGACGTCCATCCCCCATCGGCCCGGCTCCGCATTGCGGTACAACCGCAGACGATCGCTGGAGTTGCGCGCGTTCACGTAGTCGTCCAGCATATCGGCCATCAGCGCCACGTCCAAGTCGTACTTGCCGATCTTGAAGTCATACTTGTAGGCCGCGTACTCTTCGGGCGCCACTTTCCGGCAGACCGAGATCGCGTTCTGGCGCGTATCCGCTTGGTAAGCCGTATCGAATACATCGAATTCGAGCTCGCGCAGCGTGAACTGCCGATTCCGGTCGAAGACGGCGTAGTGGTAGACCCTTCTAGCCCGATCGTACCCGTAGATGAAAATATCGTGCGTAAAATGATGTTCGCCGTATGCCAGCGTGAACGGAATATAGTATTCGTCGACGTAAGAGAAGAAGTAGAACCCGCCGTCGATCTGACGCTGGATGTAGTCGTGAACGCTAATATTGAACCGTTTCAATTCGGCTTTGTCCGTCTGGCGATACTCCAGCCAAGGCACGTTGCCGAAGATAATGAGCAGATCGGGATAGAAATCCAGCCGATATTCGTTCAAGTCGATGTAATGCTGGGAAATGTACATTTGCATGTAATTGGTATGAATCCAAGGCTGACATTCTTCGTAATTCTGCAAAATCCCGAGCACGAACGCATGCCCGAGAAAGCCGTACACGTCCGGCTGGGTGAACGGCAGCACGCGCCGCTCGAGCGACTGCGCCGTTTCGACTGGCTGCGTCATGGGCTTCCCCTCTCTGAACTTATCGTGAGATTAGAACGACTCCGCGTCGGCGAACATGCGCGTGCACCGGTTGCACATCAGCAGATTATCGTCGCGCAGGTAATCCCGGAACGCCGTTGCGCGCTCGCCCTCCCACATGTCCTGGAACGAATTCTCGTAGATGTTGCCGTACTTATAATCAGGCAAGTCCACGCAAGGATAGACGTCGCCCGTCCGGCGGATGACCATCTCGTGCCAAGGAGCTACGCATTTGGAACGCTCGAATACGTTCTCGATGTCGGTGAAGTAGTCGTGAATATCGACGAAATGAGACGTGTCGATGCCTTCTTCGGCCCACAGTTCCTCAAGATCGCGCTTCAACTCGAGCGTATCGATCCCGATGTCCTCTTCTACGAAGCCCTGCCAAGCCGGGGATACGTCGCAATTCAAATGCTCCTTCATCTGGTCGGCGTAAGCTTGACCTCGCTCCGGCGTCGTGAAGAGCAGCGGCGCCAGGTTGACCGACAGGTCGCGACGCTTCATCCATGGATTGCGGGAGTCATGGAGGACGACCGACTCGGACGGGAACCGTTCGCGCAGCGCGCGCATGAAATCCTTCACGGACTTGTAGTTGTACTTGGAGAGCACCATCGTAATATTGATGAACGGGAACATTTTTTTGCGGCGGCGTTTCTCCTGGATAAGCGCGTCGATGTTCTCGCAGATCGTCTTGAAGCTGCCTTTGCCCCGGATCGAATCATGGAACTCTTCGGGACCGTCGATGGAAATATTGAGCGCGACGATATTCTCCATAATGAATTCGACGCGATTCTTAATTAGCGATCCGTTCGTAAGGAGATAGACGTTCGCCTTGCGGCTGCGCAGATAAGTGACTAGCTCGGTAAAATGCTTATATAGCATCGGCTCTCCGCCGGTAATGATGACGCCGAGATTCTTGTTGTTCTCGGTCACTTCGCCCAAAAACCGCTTCAGCACGTCGATATCGAGCTGTTCGCGGATCGCGCGCTGCGGCTCCTTGAGCGCCCATCCCGTCTCGCCCCAAATGTGGCAGAAGCTGCAACGGTAATTGCACAATTCGGAGGGGAACAAGGTGAGCTGCTTGATTTGCGGCTTCAGCTGACGGACGTGCTCCACGAGCGCGGTCCCGCCTAATCGTCCTGCTTTCGTTAGCATAGCGAACCCTCTTTCTATCGGATCTTAGTAACCGGATTGTTGGACATAGTTCAAGATGCTGTTGACGCTGGAAAAATGGCGGAAGTCGAGATCGTCGTCGTTCCATGTCAGGCCGAACTCCATTTCGGCGGCGATGACGAGCTTGATGAAGGTTAGCGAATTGACGCCAAGCGCGGTCAAATCCGCGTCCGGGTCGAGATCGTCGAGCATGGACGGATCGTCCACGTTGTCCCGGAGCATCGTGATGATGCGCTCTCTTAGCTCCTCTTGTTCTTGAATTTCCGTCGTCATTATGAATTCCTCCTATACGGTCGTGTCCAACCTCTATACGGTCGTTTCAATAAGACATGTCTCCAAGCGGGCCAGCAGCAGATCGCGCAACTGCGTCTCGGCCTGGCACGCCGCATCGACACGATCCGCGAGCTGCCGCATCGCCTCCGACTGATAGACGGGCAGGTAGAGATAGCGGACCAGCCCTTTGCGGACGGTATCCCACTGCTGCTGAACGGTCCATGCAAGCGCGGCAAGCGGATCTTCGGGATTGAAGGCATGCGACAGCCGGTAATGCTCCACCTGCTTGGCTAGGATGATATCGTTCAATTGCTGCACGAGATCCGCAAGCGCCGGCTTCAGCTTCTCCTCGTCCGTGACGAGGTGACGGAAGCATGCCGCGTATCGACGCAGCGACTTCATGCTCTCCGCCAACTTGCCTTGGTGCATCAGCTGGTTCAGCGCGAAGCGGGAGCGAGTCAGATCGATTAATTGTTCAGCTTCCGCCCTCGCCGCTGACGGTTGGCCTAGCTCGCTTCCGGCTTCTTTCGTCCGGCGCATCACGTAGTGCGTCACCTGATGCTCGCCGTTAAATAAATAGCGGTCCGCGAACCCTTCCGCCGCGGCAGCGAGTTCGGAGTATGGCAGCGTACGCGCGCGATAAGATAAATTTTCTCTTCGGTCGTGCTCGACGATATGGAACAGCTCCTGCTCCTCGTCATAGCCGTACACGAGCAGCGTATGATCGATATGCTGCTTCAAGTAAGCGTCCTTGCGGATCGATTCGTAATAGCTGTCCACCCATACGACGACCGGATGACCTTGGCCGATATGACGCCGAAGCGTATCGATGAGGTTCGCGCCGTCCGAATAAGGTTCGGCTGCCAGCCCCATGTCACGAAGCACGCCGGCCAGCGGCTGAACCGACTCATAGTCGACTTCCAGCCGATGCCAGTCTACCGTCTCCGCCAACCGATAGAGAATCAGATCGTTCAGCAGAAAAGGGAGAATGCTGCCGCCGAACTTGCGAACGGCCGGGAACATCGAGTTGTACAGGCAGCTGCGGTAATAGAGGTCGTTGAACGGTTCGATGCCGGCGATGACTACGGTACTCGGACCTATCCCTTCCGGTTCGCTGAGAACCCGCTGCTCATCCGAAGGCTTCACGGCAATTAGCGTCTCGTCGGCCGCAATATGAGCGGCCGCTCGGCGCAGCGTCCGGTTCTCGTTCAGCGCGTCTGTCGGCAACGGCTTACCCCGCCGTTCCGCCTCGACTTCCAGTCGGATGGCGAGAATCGAATTGCCGCCAAGGTCGAAGAAGTCGTCGTCCAGGTGCAGCGTCTCGTGGCCGAGCAAGTCGGCCCATATGCCGGCGAGGAGCCGCTCCGCATCCGTATACGCGCCATCGTCCCTGCCGGTTAAGACGACCGAGGCAGACGTCGGCAGCGTATCGGCCATCTTCGAATTAGACGTTGGACCGGCATGCGTCTCCGCCGTTTCAGGCGCAGAGGCGAGCCAGCATCTCGAACGCTGGAACGGATAGCGCGGCACCCGCGCTTTGCGAATCGCTTCACTCCCATAAAGCAAGTCCCACTCCGGTTCGATACCTTGCACGAACTGCCTGGCCGCCTGATCGCAGGCGTCATCACGTTGCTTGTTTCGATCGGTAGATGGATCTTCGCCGACAGCCGCCGAAAGAGAGGGATCGCGCGAAGCTGCAACGTCCGGAGCAGGCGTGTCGCCGATCCGCTGTCGGGCCAATCGCCCGCTGCGATCTCCATAATAGATGCCTTCTTCTGGGTAACTCGTCACTCCCTGTTCCAGCAGCTTCTTCAGCTTGGCGCGCAGCTCATCCTTGCCGCGAGCCACGATGGATAAGCGCGTCCCGTGCCGTCCTCGCCCCGTGTTCGCCGTGTAGCATAGTTGACGAAGCGTCGCCGGATTACTCGGCAAGTCGGACACGTAACGCCCGATCAGCGCTTGGAGCGCGATCGGCCCTCTCGCCGATAGCGCCAGCAGCTCGGCCTCATCGGCCGCTTCCAACAGCTCGCCAGCCGGGGGGGCCGGAGCTTCCTCCAGCACCAGATGGCAGTTCGTGCCGCTGAACCCGAACGAGCTGACACCGCATCGCCTCGGTCCCTCGCTCGCCCATGGCTCCAGCTTGTCGCTCACATAGAGCGGCGACGACTCGAAGGCGATGTTGCGGTTCGGCATCGAGAAATGAAGCGTCGGCGGGATCGCCTTGTACTTCAGCGCGGCGATTGCCTTCGCCATCCCTGCCGCGCCGGAAGCCGCATCGAGATGGCCGATGTTCGACTTGGCCGATCCGATCGCGCAGAATTGCCGGCGATCGGTATATCGCCTGAACGCTCGCGTCAAACCGTCCGCCTCGATCGGATCGCCCAGCCGGGTGCCGGTTCCGTGCGCTTCCACATACGCGATCGTCGCCGGATCGACGTCGGCGTCCTTCCACGCCTGCGTCAACAACCGTTCCTGCGCGGCCGCGTTCGGGGCGGTGATGCCGGCAGAAGCGCCGTCGTTGTTCATCGCGCTGCCCTTGATGACCGCATGAATGGCATCGCCGTCGCGCAGCGCCCGATCGAGCGGCTTCAGGAGATAGACCGCCGTCCCTTCACTCCATACGGTGCCGTCCGCGCGGTCGTCGAACGTCCGGGTCACCCGGGCTGCCGATTCGATGCCGATCTCGAAGACCCCATCCACCGGCATGAGGCACAACTTGACGCCGCCGGCGATCGCCATGTCGCACTCGCCGCCGCGAATGGCCATGCAAGCCAGATGAATGGCGACTAGCGACGAGGAGCATGCGGTGTCGACCAAGAACGCCGGTCCTTGCAAATCGAGCAGGTACGAGATGCGGCTGGCCATGATGGACGGCGTGTTGCCGATGCTCGCCGTTCCGATATCGGCCGGTTGATGTTTCGATATATATTGACCGTAGACCGGCCAATCGGCATAGCCGAGATACACGCCCGTCCGCGTGCCCTCGATCCGGCGTCCCCCGTAGCCAGCGTCTTCGATCGCCTCCCAAGCCGCTTCGAGGAAGAGCCGTTGGTTCGGGTCCATCAGGGCGGCTTCCTTGGGCGATAGCTGGAACAAGCCGTAATCGAACCGGTCTACCTCGTCCAAATATCCGCCGTGGCTGTACGCGGCGTCTTCCGCGCGCAAAGCCGTGAAAGCCTGCACGAACGGACGGCTGTCCCGTTGACGGTCGGGCGGCAGCGGCCGAATCGCATCTTCTCTTCCGGTAAGCCGCTCCCATAACTCGTCGATGTCATTCGCGCCGGGAAGCTTGACGGACATGCCGATGATCGCAATCTCCTTGCCTTGCCCCGGTTCTTGCCGCTTCAACGTCTTGAGAAGCGCGAGCCCGTCTTCCTTCTTCATGCGTCCGCTTGCGACTTGCTCCATAATGAGGCGCACCGGATTATCCATTGGTCACCTCCAGCCCGTAATATCGGTTCACCGCATCGTCAACGTTGAGGCTGCCTTGCTCGAGCTCCTCGAATAACTCCATGACGGCGGCTTCGAACTGCGAGTCCGGAGCCAGTAGCATGGCTTGCGCCTTCGTTCCGCTCCGCGGGTTATCCTTCCTTGCATCCGCCAAATATCCGGACAGCTTGGCGATCGTCGGGTACGTGAAGAGATCTGATATCGCGAGCCTTCCCGGGAATGTAGGTTCCAGATGCGCAAGCACCTTCGCGATCGAGATCGAATCGCCGCCGATGTCGAAGAAATTCGCGCCGACATCCGGTTGTTCATAGCCGAGAACCCTTCGCCACGCATCCGTGACGGCGACTTCGATCTCCGGGTACGTTACCGGTACACGGCCCGCGAACGCCGGATTCGTCTTGCTTGGTTGGCCTGCCGAGGCGCCGGAAGCTCCTTGGTTAACCGCGTCGGTCTGCGCGTCGTACCCGGATAGCCTGAAAGGAAGGCGATTCCCGAGCGCGAATAGATCGCTCTGCAGATTCAAGCGTCCGACCACGATATGTCGTTCGGGCAATTCCAATGCCCGGCTGAACGCTTCCATGCCCTGCCCTGCCGTTATGACCGCCAACAGCTCTTTGCTCTCGTCAATGTCCGCCCCTTCCGATAGTCCCGTGTCCAGCCACGAAGGCCAGCCGATGGACAAAGTCCGCTTCCCGGTTCTTGCCCGCATTTCCGCATAACCGTCCATGTAAGCGTTGGCCGCCGTATACGGTCCCGACCCGACGCCGCCGATCAACGTGATCGCCGACGAGAAGAGGACGAAGAAATCCGGTTCGTCAGGCGCCGTCAGGCGATCCAGCAGCATCGTGCCTTGGATCTTCGGCGCGAGCACCCGCTCCAGCATGTCGGCCTCGAGGTCGCCGATCCGGTTCCCTTCCGCCACTCCGGCCGCATGAACCACGCCCGCAATGCGCCCGTACCGCTCGCGAAGCATTTGAACGGCTTCCCCAAGCTGCCTCTCGTCCGACACGTCCGCCTGCACGATGTCTATGCGCGCGCCAAGCTGCTCCAGTTCGGCTATGGCCTTCCGAACTTTGCGGTTCTCCTTCTCCACGCCAGAATCGTCCGACAGGGAGATCCGTCCGGTTCGGGACAGCAGCGCGAGGTTGATGCCCGCAGCCGATTGCGCGGCAAGCTGGGCCGCGACATGCAGGCCGATGCCGCCGAGCCCGCCGGTAATCAGGCACACGCCTTCATTCGTTCTCAGCGAGGTTGCCTGTCTCTCGTGATGCTGAGGTAACGGGACGAGCCGCTGCACGTATCGCCCCCCCTCTCGGTAAGCGACCGCGAATTCCTCCGCCGCCGATCGGAGTTCCGGCCATATGGACAACACCGCTTCGGCATCCGGATCCGCGTCGATGCAGCGGATCGTCAGCCACGGGTATTCCCATATGGCCGCCTTGCACAATCCGATCAGCGCGGCATGTTCCGGAACAACCGAACCCTGTGCCTCGGTGACGCCGTGCGCGCGATCGGTCAAGACGGCCATCTCGAGCGGGCTCGACCATCCGGCCGCCGCAAGCCCCTTGACGAGCATGAACACGCTTCGCAGCCCTCTTGCCAGCCGGTCCGTCGCCGCGCTTGCCTCGTCCGCAGCCCCGCACCCCGAGAACGCTCCTGCATGCACGATCGCGTCGATACCGGCGCCGTCCAGCGCATGGATCAAGGCTTCGTAATCCGACTCCCGCTCCCCGATCGTGTACCGTTCCGGGCTGGCGCTGTGGAACGACGAACCGAACTCTACCTCCGTCACGCGCGTGCCGGACTTCCGGTACAGCGCCGCTAAGGAAGCAGACAAACCGCGGTTGTCCTTGAACAGCAGCGCGTGCGCCGGACGGCGATCATCTGCGCTAGCCCTATCATGCGCCCCTCGTTCCCAAGTGAGCGTGTGGAACATGCTGTCGCTTGCTTCCCGGTCTCCGGAGGGAACGGCCGGGATGCGCAGCCAGCACCGATGCGGATCGAACGGGTAGAGCGGCAGCCGGATGCGGCAGCGCCTCTCGCGCCGGTACATCATCTCCCAATCGAGGTTGGCGCCTTGCGCATAGGCCAGCGCCAGGCTCGCTAGGCTCGACTCGTCCCGCTTGCCGGATGCGAGGTAGCGTTCCATCGCGTCGTCGATCCGCGCTGGCGAACCGCTGCTATGCGTGTCGACGAGATGTTCATCCGCACCCGCTTCCCGTCCTGGCATGCCTGCCACCCATCGTTGGCGCATGGCAACGGGCACGTCATTCGCCCTCGCCTTCTCCAGCAAGCCGGCCAATTCGGCCGCGCTTCCGACTACGGCAGCCACGCGATATTCATAATGGCCTCTGCCCATGCTTGCGGTGTAGCATAGATCATCAACATTTACGGTTGGATGCCTATTAACGAAATCATCGTAACTCTCGATCAGCTTGCGCAGCGCCGATTCGGATTTGGCCGACAGCACGAACAATCGCGGCCGTGACGCGAAGGCATCCTCAGGCTTCGTCACAACTTGCGCGCCATCTTCTCCGGTGCCAACCGAGCGTCCGTCCTCCTCCGCTTCTTCCAGAATGACATGGCAGTTCGTGCCGCTGATGCCGAAGGAGCTGACACCGCATCTTCGCTTCTCCTCGCCCGCAGGCCAATCGGTCAGCCGGTCGACGATGTAGACGGGCGAATCCGCGAACGGAATATTCCGATTCGGACGGTCGACGTGCAAGGTCGGCGCAAGCTTCCGGTACCGGAGCGAGAGCGCCGCCTTAATCAACCCCGCGATGCCGGCCGTGCTGTCCAGATGACCGATCCCGCTCTTCAGCGCGCCGACGCCGCAAAATTGCTTGCGGTCCGTATAGCGCCGGAACGCGCGGGCGAGTCCGTCGATCTCGATCGGATCGCCGAGCTTCGTGCCGGTGCCGTGCGCTTCCACGTAGCCGATCGACCGCGGATCGATGCCTGCCCGCTCCCATGCGTCCGCGATGACCTGCTCCTGCGCCTCGGCGTTCGGGGCGGTCAACCCGGCGGAGCGGCCGTCTGCATTCACCGCGCTCGACCGGATCACCGCGTAGACGGTATCCCGATCCGCCCTCGCCTTCGCGTACGACTTGAGCACGACGACGGCCGCGCCTTCCCCGGTCCCCGTGCCGTCCGCCGCGTCGTCGAACGTTCTGGCCCGAGCCGTCGACGATTCGATCCCTACCTCGGCTTCGCGAACTGGCAGCAGATGGAGCTGAATGCCGCCGGCCAGCGCGATCTCGCATTCGCCGCCCCGGATCGCCCCGCACGCCAGATGAACGGCGACGAGCGACGACGAGCAGGTCGTGTCCACGACCATGCTCGGCCCTCGCAAGTTCAGCAAATACGAGAGGCGGCTCGCGATGATCGGCCGGACGTTGCCCGCCACCGCGAGCGATAACGATTCGGGCTCGACCGCGTGGATCATCGCCTTGTAATCGGCATCCGAACCGTAGCCGAGATAGACGCCCGTGCGGCTGCCTTCCAGCGCCGTCCCGCCGTAACCCGCGTCCTCCAGCGCATGCCAGGCGGTCTGCAGGAATACGCGCTGATTCGGGTCCATCAAGCTCGCTTCCTTCGGCGAAAGCTTGAAGAACGGATAATCGAATTTGTCGATGTCCTCGACATACGCGGCCTCCCCATACGGGATCTGATCCAGAGGTCTGCCCACGAACGAGAAATACCGGTCGGTGTCTTTTTTGCGTTCCGGAGGCAGCGGGCGGACGGCATCCCGGCCGGCGCATAAATTCGCCCAAAATTGCTCGACCGTCTCCGCAAGCGGAAGCTTGAGCGAAATGCCGATAATGGCAATGTCTTCATCGGACTGGTCTTCAAACGCGATGCCATCGTCCGATTCGAACAGCAAGCCGTCCAGCTTCAACGACTGAAAGTCCACGCGCGTCTCCCTCCTCTCTCGCCTGCCCGTAATCAAGCGCCCGGATTCAAATATTCCGGAAACAGCGCTTCGGTTCGCGTGTCCGCCAAGATGTCGCGGAACCGGTCCCGCTGTTCTTGTTCCGGCACGAGCTTCGTATCCAAAATGCGCTTGAGCAGCGACAGCGCTCGCCGCATCTGCGCTTCCGTCGGCCGCGCCCCTTCTCCCTGCGCGTCCAGCTGCTCCTGCAGCGCCGCGATCTCGCGGTAAGGCTCCAGTACGCCGCGTTCATATTCCGCGTTGTCCCAATTCCGATTCCGCGTGCTGACGGCGGCGGTCAAGCATCTAGTCACGACATTGCGCGCCGAACGCTTGCCCTTCTCGTCGGCGATCTCGGCGGCCAGCTCCTGACGCAACCGCTCCAGATGCTCCGTTGAATCGAACGGGAACGCGCGGACGGTTCCCGCGCATGACGGCATGAGGTGCGTGAGCACCGTCTTGGCTCCGATCTCGGCGGCCATCGACACGCCGGCGTCCTCAAGGTAACGCATCGCGTCCAGCCAGCGGACAGGCGCCGTCAGCTGCGCCGTCAGCAGCAAGGCCGCATCCGCAGGATCTTGATAAGGCTCGCCCGTCACGTTGGAGAGGACCGGCCACTTCAGCGGGCCGAACGCGACGGCGGCCAATTCCTCGCGGAACCGTTCTGCCGCCGGCTGCATGAGCGGGCTGTGGAACGGCGCGCTTACGCGCAGGAACGTCGTGCGGGCCCCATGACCCGACAATATCGCGGCCGCCTGCTCGACCGCCTCCCGATGGCCGGACAGAACGAGCTGGTCCGCCGAGTTGTAATTGGAGACGCCGACTTGCAGACCGCTAGCGGCGGATGCCGACCTGCAAGCTTCGTCCGTCTGCGCTTGGCTGGCTCCGATCACGGCGCACATCGCGCCTATTCCCTCGGCGGCAGCCTCTTGCATGAGCCGCCCCCGCGTTCGGACCAGCCGCAGCGCGTCGCCGAACGACAGCGCCCCGGCCGCCGCGAGCGCCGAGAATTCCCCGAGGCTATGTCCGGCCGAATACGCCGGCTGCACGCCGATTTCCTCCATGTAGACGGCGAATGCCGCGCTGCTCACGGTCAGCAGCGCCGGCTGCGTGTATTCCGTTCTCGCCAGTTTCTCTTCCGTACCCTCGAACACGAGAGCGGCCATATCGTAGCCGAGCGTATCGGCCGCCTCTTCGAAGACCGCCCTTGCCGAAGCGTGATTATCGTGCAGCCATCGGCCCATGCCGATATATTGGGAGCCTTGTCCCGGGAACAATAAGGCAAGTTTTCTCATCGCTCGCGCTCCTCTCACGACCTGACTTTCTCTTGCGTTAGTTGCTGGATTAAACCTAAGTAACTCTTGATCAAATGTTGCGCGCGGTCATGCAGCAGCCTTCGATCGTTGAACGCGAAGCTGCAGCTAATTCGCTGCTCCGTCTCGTCGTCTTCCAGCACCAGCAGCGCATCGAACGCGCCTAATAACTCAACCTCCCTGCCGCTCAAGTTCACCGGACTCGCCAATAGCAGAGCTTCATTGCCGGAAGGATGGCCAGCTCGCTTCATGACCTGTTCAACCGGCATGGATTGCGATTCAGCGCGGTTCCGCTGTTCGCTCACGCTCTCATACAGCTGTTCGAACGCCGTCATGCCGCTTAAGTTCGCGGTGACCGGAAGCAAGCCGTGTTCTTCCACCGACATGGTGTACAGCGCCGCGCTGCCGCTGCCCCCGGCTTCGGACAATAGATAGAGCAGCGCTCCGATCAGAATGTCGTAGCGCGCCACGCCGCTGGCCGCCGCAAGCCGCGCCACGCCGACCCGCACCTCGCCCTGCAGCTGGAAGCGGATCGTCCTCGACCCGCTCGCCTGCGCGCTCCTGCCGAAATAAGCCGCGGGCAGACGCTGACGCAATAACGGTTCCGCCATCGCGGCTCCCTCGCGGCGGCCATCGATCCATGCGGCCTGCTTCGCGATCGTCGCATGCGTGAATAAATCCGTGATCCGCATTCCGGCGCCGCACGTTTTCTCCAATTTGGCGTGCAGCTGCATCAGTCGAATCGAATCGCCGCCGACCTCCATGAACGGATCATCCAAGCCGAAGTCGCCCGAGCCCAACACCTGATCCCATAGCTCGCGGATGGTCGCTTCGGTCTCGCTGGCGGCGCGGACAGCAGAATCGCTTGCCGTCAACGGCTGCGCGATCCGCTGAAGCGCCGATCTGTCGATCTTCCCGTTCGCCGTTCTTGGCACGCCTTCGATCCGGTAATAGACGGACGGAATGATCGGCGCGGGCAGCAGCTCGGCCAAATGTGCGCGAAGTCCACCTGCGGTAAGGCTGGCGGACGACTTCACGTAAGCGGCCAGACTTTTCTGGCCGGAACCGGTCTCGACCGGCAATACTACGGCTTCCTCTACGTCCGGATGGCGCTGCAGGTGATGCTCGATCTCGCCCGGCTCGATCCGGTAACCGCGAATTTTGAGCTGGTTATCGTTCCGGCCGTGGAACAGCAGATTCCCGTCCGGCAGCCAGGAGCCGACGTCGCCCGTCCGGTACATCCGCTCGCCCGCCGCGAACGGATCCGCCGCGAATCGGCTTTCGCTAAGCGCCGGTTGGTTCAAATACCCGCGCGCCACGCCGGCGCCGGCAATGCAGATTTCGCCCGGAACGCCGATCGGTGCGAGATGGCCGGCTTCATCCAATACGTACACCCGGTAATGGAGAATGGGCTTGCCGATCGGAATCGGACCGTCCGCGTCGCCGTCATACCGGTAATACGTCGCGCACACGGTCGCTTCGGTCGGGCCGTAAGTGTTGTATACCTTGGCATGGCGCTTCAAATGGGTGATATAAGACGGCTTCATGACGTCGCCGCCGCTGATGAAGACGCGCACCCCTCGCATGCCCGGCTGCTTGTTCAACTCGTTCAATAGCAGCGCCGACGCGGAGACGATCGTAACGCCTTCGTCCTCGATCAGCTTGACGAGCCCGGACGTATCCAGCACGTCCATCCGCTGCGCCATGACGATGCGACCGCCAGCCGCCAATACGGGAAACACCTCTTCGATGAATTGATCGAATGCGCACGACGCCTGCTGCAAATATACGTCGTCGGCCGTCAAGCCGAACTCCCGCCGAAAAGCCTCGACGTACGCGATCAGGTTGCCGTGCGTAAGGACGACGCCCTTCGGGTTCCCCGTCGATCCGGATGTATAAAGCACGAGCGCGCTCTGCCGCGGCGTGGAGACATTGTCCGGATTCAAATCATCATGCGCGCGGAAGTCGTCATCGTCTACCCGGATCGTCTCGCCGTCGAAGTCGAGCGCCACCGGACGATCGTCCGCGATCAGCAGCCGCGAACCGCTGTCTTGCAGCATATAAGAGACGCGCGATGGCGCGTACTCGTGATCGATCGGCACGTAAGCGGCACCCGACTTCAGCACCGCCAGCAAGGCGATCAACAATCGCTCGGAGCGGGCCATATAGATCGCCACGAAATCCTCCGGCCGCACGCCCTTCTCCCGCAGCCGCCGAGCAAGGCCGTTCGCCCGCTCGTTCAATTCGCGGTATGCGAAGGCTCTCCCCTCGTGCACGAGCGCCACGCCGCCCGGTGTGCGCTCCGCCTGCCGTTCGAACAGAACGTGGAACGGCTTCGCGTCTGGATATTCGGCCGGTCTGCGCAAGCGGTTGAATTCGGTGAGAATCTGATCGCTTTCGCTCTCCGTCGCCAACTTGACATCGCGCAGGCGGGCACCTGGATGACTGATTAGCTGCTCAAGCACGTACCGGTACTGCTCCGCCAACCGACCGACCGCCTCGTCCCCGTAGCGTTCCGTATCGTAAGCGAGCTCGATGCCGATTCCGTCGAACAAAGCGATGCCGAGCGTGAGCGCATAATGCGTGTTCTCCTGCATGTCGTAACTCGAGATGCCCATCGCGCCTCCGCTGCCTAGATTACGCTGAAGCGGATAATTCTCCACGACGACGATCGAATCGAACAGCGGCTGTCCCGCTCCCAGTCCGCTGCAGGCGGTGACGTCCGTCAGCGGCGCGTGTTCGAACGTTTCCCGTTCTCGCAGTTGCTCCGCCAGGGCTTGAAGCCATTCGGAGACGACCGTATCCGGCGCCATTCGCGCCCGCAGCGGAACGGTGTTGATGAACAAGCCGACCATCTCTTCGACGCCGGGGATTGCCGGCACGCGGCCCGACACGGTCGTGCCGAACAGCACGTCGTTCGATCGGCTGTAGCGGCCTAGCAGCAGGCCCCAGGCGCCATAGAACAGCACGGCCGGCTGCAGCTGGAGCTCCCGCGAACACGCATATAGCCGCTGCGTCGCGATGTCTTCCAACGCGATCTTACATCTTCCAGATGCCGGGGATTGCGCCGGCCGCTCGACGCGCGCCAGCTCCGGCAGCGACGTTCGTTCTTCCAAGCCGGACAAGGCATCCTGCCAGTATGCCTGCACCCTCGCTTTGCTTTGCGCCTGCCGCCATTTGAGAAACTGTTTGAATCCGGTCTTCACGCGCGCCGGGGGCGTTGCGCCCGCCTTCAGCGACTCGTAAGCTTCGAGAAATTCGCGCATGATCACGCCGTTGCTCCAACCATCGTACAGAATATGATGCCAGCTGATCAGCATATCGCCTGCTTGCGCGCTTCGCTTGCAAACCGCGATGCGCAGCGGCTTCGTCCGAAGATCGAAGGGCCGCTCTTGCTCCGCGCGGAGGAATTCCTGTGCCAATCGCTCGCTCTCCGCCGGCATCTCGGCGCTGTAATCCCGAATCTCGATCGGGACGTCGATCCGTTTCAGCACCAGCTGAACCGGCCGCTCCATTCCTTCCCAGCGATAGACCGTCCGCAGCATGTCGTTCGCTTGAATCACGTGCGCCCAAGCTTGCCGGATCGCGTCCGGCGCCAGATCGCCGGTTAGCCGCAGCGTCAGATGCTGGGCGTAATGGCGGTCGTCGCCCGTCATGGCGTGATACAGCAGACCTTCCTGCAGCGGCGTCAAGCCTAGAATGTCTTCTACGTTCGATTTGTCGAGCTTCGTAGGTTCGCCGTTCATCCTACCCGTCCTTTCCCGTTGGTCAATGCTGTCAGGTTAAGAGGGCTCCGCCCTTTGACCCGAGTTTTATTGCTCCCTCCCCCTTCCCCCCTCCGCCGAGGGGAACCATAGGGCTTTGCCCTCTGGACTCCCTTTTTCGCGCTGGCGCACTTATTCGCGGTCGGCGATTGGGCTTGAGCGGGGCACGCTTTTGTCCTGACGGACAAAGCTTCATTGGGTGTTGAAACTCAGTCCTAAGACACAAGCCTGTCAACTATAGGCCACAGGTGGCTTCAGTTGACGTTTTTCATTAACCTGATAGCATTGTCCCGTTGGTTCCCGTCTCCCGCGTCTCGCGCGCTTCCTGCTCGCTACCGCATCGCGGCGTTAAGACCCGGCCGATACGCGGCGTCGCCGCCTTCGATCTGACCCATGTCCATCTTGATGACGCGGTCGGCCAAATGGAAGAACCGGTCGTCGTGCGTGATCGCGATGACGCATTTGCCTCTCGCTTTCAACTCGGGCAGCAGATGCTCGTAGAAGAACGCGCGGTATTCGGGATCCTGGTCGGCCGCCCATTCGTCGAACAGATAGATCGGCCGATCCTCCAAATAACTTTGCATTAAGGCGAGCCGCTTGCGTTGGCCCGTCGATAGCTTGACCGTCGTGAACGCCCCGTCCAGCACCTGAACCTTATCCTCTAGATGAAGCAGCTCCAGGAACGCATCGATCTCCTTTTCCTTGCCCGCCAGCGGGATGCCGTACAGTTTGCCGAATAAATGAAAGTCGCTGAAGATCGCCGTGAAGCGCTGGGCGAGCTGCTGCGGACTAACCGCCTGTCCGTCGACCAGAATCTCTCCCTCGGCAGGGGCGTACAAGCCGGTCAGCATCTTGGCGAGCGTCGATTTGCCGCTCCCGTTGCCGCCGGTGATGAAGACGATCTCCCCAGAGCGGAACGTATAGCTGATCGGTCCGACCGCGAACTGCTCGCCTTCCTTGTTCGCATAATGGTATGCGGCCGACCGCAACTCCATCTGAATGCCGCCGCTCGCGGCGGGAGCGGAATCCTGCAGATACGGATCGACCTGCACGGCATCGAGCTGGCTGGCCAGCTGATTGAGCCGGCCCCAGCTGACGCGCACGCGGAACAAATTCGGAATCGTGCCGAGTATCCCGTGCACGGGGCCGGTCAAATACAAGAGCACGAACACGTAGTTGCGCCAGGCGCCGACCTGCAGGTCCTTGAACATCAGCGGGAACAGGAACGCCACCGTGCCGACGACGAACGTGAAGAGCAACTCGCCGACGACGTTGACGTTCGCGAAGCGCAGATCGCTCTCGATCCGCTTGTCGCGGTACGTGCCGATGCTCGTCTGCATGTCCGTTTGGAAATCGCCGCGTTTGGCTCGGCTGATGCTCAGCTCCTTGAAGCCGGTTCGCAAGTCGTGTATGAATTTGAAGAATCGGTTCTGAATATCGCGCGTCTGCTCCAGCAGCTGATTCGCTTTGGATCCCATCAGGAAGTGCATGCCCGCCGCGAACGCGATGACCAAGGCGGCGACCAGCATGCCCGGGAAGCTGATGATGCCCATGTAGACGAAGCAGCAAATGAGCGTCACGAGACTCGTCGCCCCCGTGATGACGATGTTGGATACGTCGCTGATCGTCTCGGTGTCGTTATTGAGCGCCGCTTCGATGGCTCCATCCTCCAGCTTCTCGACGTTCTCGTAGGAGGTGTTCAATAGTTTGTCGAGCAGCTCGGTCCGCTTCTGGTACACCATCCGATTGGCGATGCGGACGAGCCGCAGCCGCACGAGACGCTGGCCGACGATATAGAGCATCATGCCGAGGAGGAAGTACAGCAGCAGGCCATCCTGGAACACGTCCTGATCGCGGCCGAGCGTCTCGTTCACCGTGAAGATGATGAACGCATTCCCTAGTCCGCTCACGATGCTGAGCAGCGTCAGCATGAACAGCGGCTTCTCGTCCGGCCTCGGGAACAAGCTCGTCACGATATAGTAGAACCCGAACAAGAAGACGGTCGCGAGCATGGCGAATACCGCGTAGATCAGCGTCTCCGGCGCCCACACGCGAACGAACGCCCAATTCAGCCCCCAGTAGATGACGTCGGGAATTCGATACAAGCAGTACCCGAGACCGGCAAGGAAGACGATCAGGCTGCCGACGCTCGTTATGACGGACGCCGGCGTTCCCGCGAATCGTCTTCTGCCGGTTGCGGCCTGAGCGGCCGCCTTGCCGCCGAACCAGAGCGTCAGCAGCATGACCGGCGCGAGCAGCGCGAGCGCGGCGGATGCCGTGTTGTCGAGCCCTTCGTACATATCGTCAACCGGCTTGGGAAGTTCCCGACCTGTC
The DNA here is from genome assembly GCF_008124765.1 of Paenibacillus methanolicus. Classification (GTDB taxonomy): domain Bacteria; phylum Bacillota; class Bacilli; order Paenibacillales; family Paenibacillaceae; genus Paenibacillus_Z; species Paenibacillus_Z methanolicus. The sequence goes on from NZ_VNHS01000008.1 coordinate 66,477, forward strand.
AGAATGTTCATGATCCCTTGCCCGAGCAGAGCCGCATCGGGGGTATTCATATTGGCCAGCACCGCCACGCCGAGCCCTTCCTCCGGACGCAGCACCAGATGCGAAGCGAAGTTCGGATTGCTGCCGCCGTGCGAAATTTCGCCGCCGCCCCTCTGGAAGACGCTCCAGCCCGCCGCGTACGAGGAGCCGTCCGAAGCCGGAGGCACCGACCGGTCCGGCTCATGCGACGACGCGACTAATTCGCCGAACGGCTCGGGCACCGGAACCCGGCCGAGCTGAATTTGCAGCCACTTGGCCATGTCGGCCGCGCTCGTAATGTAATAACCGGCCGGCGTGTTGCCCCTGTACATCGGCGCGTCGTAGGCGACCGGCCGCAGCAGCTTGAATTTATACCCCGTGGCGCTGGAAGCGTCCGGCGCATCGTCGCGGAACAGATACGTATGCTTTAAGCCGAGCGGCAGCAGCACGTTCTCCCGCATGTAAGTCTCAAATGATTGTCTGGACACCGTCTGCATGACCAGACCAAGCACGTCGTAATTAATCGTCGCGTACAAATATTCCTCGCCAGGCGCATGATCGAGTTCTCGCCCGACGAGCGTTCGCACCGTTTGTTCCAGGCCATCGTCCGCTTCGGTTGCGGGAATGCGCCCGATCGAATCGAACGGTACCCCGCTCGTATGGTGCAGCAGCTGTCCGAGCGTAATTTCCGCCGGCTTGCCTTCAAACGTAACGCGGAACCACGGCAGGTATTGGGCAACCGGATCCTCCCGATTCAGCAGACCTTGCTTCTCCAGCAGCAGGAAACCCAATCCGGTGAACGCCTTGCTCGTCGATCCGAGCTCGAACAGCGTATCCGGCGTAACCGCCCGTTTCTCGCCGATATCGGCCTTGCCGTATCCTTTCAGCCATACCGTCTCGTTGCCTTGCACGATCGCCACTGCCATCCCCGGGGTATCCGTCTGGGATACAATGCCGTCGATGTACGCTTCGATCTCGGCCTGTCGGCCCAGCAGCGGTTCTTCGGCGGCTGTGGCCGCCCAAGGCGCCGCGAGCGCCATGATCGCGGCGATGAGCGCCGCTCCGGCGCGTCTCAATAGTTTCATGCGTTAACCCTCTGCTCCGTATAGTGGATGATGCTTTGCACCGCCATATCCAGTCCCCCCGTCGCCCGGAAGGAATCGCCTATGCGCGCGCTGCCAATCCGGTATGCCGGGTCATTCAGCACGCTGCGCACCGCTTCCCGCAGCGGTTCCGGCGCGAACGCTTCGCTCTCCAGACGAATGCCGGCCTCGGCCCGTTCGACCATCAAGGCGCCCATGAATTCGTCGAATACCTGCGGCACGACGACCATCGGCACGCCCGCGCACAAACTCTCGTAGATGCTGTTGGCGCCGCCGTGCGTAACGAAAGCATCCGCCCGTTCCAGCAACTCCAGCTGCGGCACGTAAGGCATGACCAGGAAGTTGTCCGGCACGCCGGCCAACTGCTCGACCTTGAACTGTCTGCCGACCGACATGACCACTTGCACCTCTTCTCCGCCAAACGCCTTCATGCAGCCTTCGATCAAGTCGCCTAAATCATGCAAAATCGTGCCGAACGCGATGTAGACGAGCGGCCTGCCGTCCAACCGGTCCATGGGGAACGGTTCCGCATCCGCGCGGGGATCGGCTGTATAACCCGCGAACAGGTAACTTTCGTCGAACGCTTCCTCGTACAGCTGGAACGCCCGCGAGGAGAAAATCAAATTCAGCGGCTGCTTGCTGCCGAACACGTCGTTGATAACGTTCACCTCGCCCAGCCCATGCCGGCGTGCGATCATGCGCGAGACTTTCTCGATCAGTTTGGGATACATGTCCGTATGGCCTTTGTACTTCTTGTATAGCGGGTCGTCGCCCGCGCGCAGCACGTGCTCCATGAAGAAACCGGGATCCGATGCCGCCATCTCATGAATGAACGGAAAATTAGCAAATACCGAAACGCCTGGCACGCCTAACTTGGCAGCCAGCTCCTTGCCCCAATAGGCGAACGCGTCATGAATGATGCAAACGGGACGCAGACCCGACACTTCTTCGAACAACCGGTCCGCCAGCAGCCGGCCCTTCTCCATGATGAAATCGGCGAACACGAGAAACGTATCGATGCCCGATCCTTCATGCATGGCGAAATTCAGCAATCCTCGGTAGCTGCGGAACGTCGCGCCCGTCCGCTCTATCTTCCCGCGGAACTCGTCGCTGCAATAATAAACGACCTCATTCCCGCGCTCGACCAGCTTGCGGATCAAGCCGAGCGTCGGATTGACGTGACCGTGAAGGTCGACGCCAAAGTAGATTACCTTAGCCATCGGTAGCTCCTCTCGTCGGCTGCGTGCTTTATCGAAAAAGATGATCCAAATCCGCTTGCGACAGCGCCGCGGTCTCGAAATCGGACGGCGTGAATTCGGACTCCTCCTTATCCGCGCAATGCCGAAGAATCGTTCGAAGCGCATCGGCATAATGCGCGGCGAGGCGCTCGATCGTCTCGTCCGCATAAAGGTTGCGGCTGTACGTGATCCCGACCTGCAGCCTGCCGCCGATGATCATCGCGTTCCACTCCAGCCGGAAGGAGAGCGCGTTGGCCGGGCCGGATTCGGCCCCTGTCGGTAAGTCGGAATAAGCGAACCATTCGTTATCGAGCTCCCGGCCGAATTCGCCAAGATAGTTGAAGCGGACGGGCTTGAGGCCCCGATACGCCGGGAACGCGTTCCGATGTTCGGCCAGTACGCCGAACCCGATTCCGCCTCGCGGCACCCGCCGAAGCGTTTCCTTCGCCGCCTTGATGCGAGCGGCTATATCCCCGCCCCGGGGCAGCAAGACCGGATAGAGCGTCGTGAACCAGCCGACTGTCCGACCGACGTCCGCATCCTCCCCGGCGTCTAGCCGCCCGTGTCCTTCCAGCTCTACGACGGGTTCGGTCGCGGGAAACGCGGCGCCGAGCGCTTCCGCGAGCGCGGCGGCCATTAACTCGATCGGCTGCGTGCCATAAGCCAAGTTGGCGCCGCCGACCAGCGCATTCGTGTCGGTCTCCGACAACCGGATGGTCTCGGTATGGGAGCTCCCCCAGACGTCTTCGCCAAAATCCCGATCCTCCGGCCAAGCCGTCGCCAGGTCGGTTGCCTTCCTCCAATAGGCTAGTTCTGCCTCGTCTGCCTCTGTTTGCTCCATGAGCCGCAGCGCATGCCGCTGATAGGAATCCGTCGTAGGCGGGAACAGGATCTCCTTGCCCTGCCGCACGGCTTCCGCCGCCAGCGCGAAATCTTCCAGCAGAATCCGCCAGGAGACGCCGTCCACTACCGCATGATGCGCCGCGAGCAGCAGATGCGGCCCGTCTTCGCCCAAGTCGAACAGGCAAGCTTTGAAGAGCAAGCCTTCGTAGAGGTCGAATTCCGATTTGAATCGTTCGCCCAGCTCTGCCAGCTTGTCCTGCCGCTCCTGACCGGATAGGGAAGACAAGTCGTAGCCTTTCACCGCAAAGCCGCTGTCCGATTCCGCTCGATCCGTGTAATGCCACGTTCTCGTTCCGCGCCGAAGATTCAACCGCAGCGCGTCATGATGGCCGATCAGCGCCCGCATAATCAGTCCGATCTCCCGATTGGATAGCGGTTGTTTCAGCCGGAGCAATACCGATTGATGGTCATGGTGCGGCTGCGCGAGCTCCCGGTTCATGAACCAGGCCAGAATCGGCGTCGGCGCAAGCTCTCCCGTGCCGGGCTCGTTACGGCGTGCGTCCCGCTCCGCCCGGATCTGCACGGCTCTTGCCATATCCCCGATGATCGGATTGGCCAGCATATCCTTGACCTTAATCGATCCCCCCGCCTGGGATAACCGGGAGGCCGTTTGGATCGCCTTGATCGAATCGCCGCCCAGATGATAGAAGTTGTCGCCCATTCCGATCGGCGAGAAGCCCAATACCGACTCGAGCGTATGCGCGAGCAGCTTCTCTGCCCGCGTATCGGGCGCGTTGTAGTCTCCCTTGACGGAACGGCGTTCCGGCTCTGGCAGCCGCGGGCGGTCCACCTTCCCATTGACGTTCAGCGGGATATGATCCAGGCGGACGTAAGAGGTTGGCACCATATAGTCCGGAAGCGTATTGCTCATCTGGGATGCAAGTTCGCGGTCCGTCCACGTCCGGTCGGCAACGTAGTATGCGCACAGGTAGCGTCCCTGGCCTTCTTGCTCCAAGTCGATGACGACGCACTCGCGCATCCCGTTCATGTTCATGAGACAAGCCTCGACTTCCGGCAGCTCGACGCGGTGACCGCGGATTTTCACCTGATGGTCGATCCGTCCGCCGTATTCCAGCTTGCCCGAAGGCAGGAAACGCGCGAGATCGCCGGTTCGGTACATGCGCGCCCCCGACTTGAACGGATTATCCGCGAAACGCTCGCGCGTCAATTCTTCGCGGTTCAAGTAGCCTCTCGCTACGCCGTCTCCCGACACGAACAACTCCCCGAGCATGCCCGGCGGCACCGGCCGCATCCGTTCGTCCAGCACGTACAGCTGCACGTTATGTCCCGGAACGCCGATCGGCACCGAGGCTCTGCCGTCTTCATCCGGATCGAATTTGTGAATCATACAGCCCACGACGGTCTCGGTCGGGCCGTATTCGTTATAGATGTCAATTTCCCCTCCAAATCGGTTCGTGATGGCTTGCGCTAAGCTGGTTTTGAGATCCTCTCCTCCCACGATGAACGTTTTGACCGATGAATCGCGATAATCCGTATCCTTCAGCAAAGATAAGTGCGCGGGCGTCAGCTTGACGACCGTTGCCTCGTTGTCCCGCAAAATCCGAAACAGGCTGAATTCGCCGTCGTCGGAGCGGTAAACGCGAATGGTTCCGCCGCTGACGAGCGGCGTGAAGATCGACGTCACCGTCAGATCGAACGCGAGCGACGTATAGAGCGGGAACACTTCGCCCCTGCCGCGCGTATACATCTGCTTCGCCCACCAAATGTAATTCGTTAACCCCCGGTGCTCGATCATAGCCCCCTTCGGCCTACCCGTCGAGCCGGACGTATAGATTACGTATGCGAGCTGGTCCGGCTTCGCCGAAGGCAGAGCCAGGGCAGCCTCTCTGCTGTCCTCATATAAGCCGGGATCTTGCAAGTTAATTCGCTGCGTTCCGTACCGCGCCGCCGCCGCGTGCGTGCCGTCATCCGTGAGCAGCAGCGCCGCGCCCGAATCGCCGAGCATATAGCCGATTCGGTCGAATGGGTAGTCCGGATCGATCGGCAGATAAGCGCCGCCGGTTTTCATCACGGCGAGGATCGCGACGACAGCCTCGGCCGAATGCCGCACAAGCAAGCCGACGATCGACTCCCGCCGAACCCCTTTCCCGATCAGAACGCCTGCGAGCCTGCCGCTGCGGTCGTCCAACTCCCGGTAGGTCATTGCCGCTTCGCCGTCTTGAAGCGCGATGCGATGCGGACCGCGTTCGGCTTCTTCGGCGAATAGATCGCACACCGTCCGATCGCGCGGATAATCGACAGCCGTATCATTGAACGCGATGAGTTGGCGGTTCCGTTCTTCTTCCGTCAGCAGCTCCAGCTGCGAGACGGCGGTCTTCGCTCCGGTCAAAATATGCTCGTTTATCGTCCGAATAAGCGCCAGCATGCGCCGAATCCCGTCTTCGTCGTGCTCCGACAGCTTGTAATCGGCATCCAGCGTCAAGCCGCCGTCCTCCGACCATTCCTTGATGACGAGCTGAAGCGCATACCATTGATGCCCGCTGTAAAATTCGACGTTCTCGATCGATGCGTGATTGATAGACGATGCCAGCTTCGTGTTATAGTAGTTGATGCATGTATCAAACAATTGCCCGCCTCCGCCGTGCGCATCGTCCAAATCCCGCAGCAGCAGATCGTAGGGATAACGCTGATGGTAATAACAGGCGGTTAACTCCCGCTGAATGTCCGCCAACAGCTCGGAAGGCTTCGCCGTTTCGTCGATCTGCAGACGCAGCGGCATCGTGCTGGTGAACATGCCGAAAATCGATTTCTCTTGCTTGCCGGACCGATTCGCGACGGGCGTGCCGATCGTAATCGCGGTCTGACCGGTCGTACGGTACAAATACAAAGCGTATAGCATGACGAAGTATGCGTTCAGTGAGGCGTTCGCTTGTGCGGCAAATGTTTTCATGAGGAGCGCGAGATCTGGTTGGAAGTCGACGGTCATGCGGCGGCCGTCTGTAGGCGCGTATCGATAGCCCGTATTGCCGGGCGCGGAATGCAAGGCGAACTTCTCGTTCCAGAACCGCTTGTTGCGCGCCATGCGAGGCGAGTTCAAGTAGTGCTGTTCTTGCCGGATATAATCGACGTAGGAGGAAGCCCCTTCGCCTTCCGGTATCGGCCCTCCGGCCGCGAGAAGCGCGTAATCATCGGCGATTTGCTTGGTCAATATCGCATTGGACCAGCCGTCGGCGATGATATGGTGGCAGCGGAACAAATAACCGCTGTCGTCCTCCCCGATGCGATACAGCGTGAATTCATACAACGGCGACTCGTCCGACAAACGAAACGGCTTGCCCGCCTGCTCGTCCACCCAGCGGCGGAACGCGCCTTCCGGATCGGGCGATCCGCTGAAGTCTCGCCGGCCGATCATCAGCGGTTCGGCGTCGCCGAAGGTTTGATAGGGTTGTCCGTCCGCCTCGCCGATTCGGATTCGCAGCGCGTCGTGTCTGCGTATGAAGGCGAGAATGGACGCCTCCAGGACGTCCAAATCGATGGAGCCCTTCATGCGAACCGGACCGCCGATATTGTGCAGCGGCATGCCCGGAAAGATCTGCTCGATGACCCAAATCCGCCGCTGCGGATGCGTCAGCGGATAAACGGATTCCCGGGAAAGCGGACTCTCCTTCGAACCGTACATGATTACGCCCCCAATGTTTGATAGAATCAGGTTATGACACCCTGAGATAGTAGCTAAAAGATACCAAAAGGGTCCAAAAAAAGTCAATCGCCGATTATTTTCGCAATCATTTTATTTCGCTTTTCTTTCATTATTTTTAGGAATTCCTTCATAATTTTCATGCGATAGTAGCGAAAACACGATTGATATCTTCAAAAAATCATTGAATTCTATACTTGCGGGAACGCTCGCATAGGTCGAACGTCAGGTTTTATTCGAAGGTTGCGTGAAAGGGAGATTACGCTGTGTTGAAAGGCGGTTTGAGTGCAATGATCGAGGTCTATTACGCGCATTCCGGCGGGCATGAATGGCTGCTTGACGGACGAGCCGCGGCGGCCGCGCTGACGGAAGAGGAGATGGACCGATACCGGGCGTACCGGACGGATTTGAAGCGCAAGGAGTTTCTGCTTGGGCGCCTCCTGATGAAAAGCCTGCTCGGCCGGAAATACGGAATGTCGCCGCACGACGTGAAACTAAACCAGACCGCTTACGGCAAGCCTGCCTTTCCGGGCGAATGGCAGTTTAATTTGACGCACGCGAACGGCGTCGTCGCCTGCGCGCTGGTCCGTCATCGCCGCGTAGGCATCGACTTGGAATATATGGAGGCATCCAATCTTAACCTCGTCGGCCATGTTTGCTCGCAGGAAGAACGAAACTATGTGCAGGCGAATGCCGGATCGGAGCTCCATGCCTTCTACGAGATTTGGACCAAGAAGGAAGCGCTGATCAAGGCGGCGGGAACGGGCTTCGCGATGGACCCGAAAGAGATCCGGATCGCGCTCGGCGCGCAGCGGGGCGAACGGGACGGCTGGCTGTTCATGGAGCCTTGCCAGCTTCTGCCGGCCTACCAGCTTGCGATCGCCGTAGAACTTCTGGATGCGGAACGCGAGCCCGTCCGGATGACGATCAAGGCGTGGGATGTCATCTCCCCGTCGGAATGGACACGCGAGAACGGTCGTTCGCCTTGCGATGCGGACCCTACCTTCACGCAGCCGTCCGGCTAGTATCCACCCCCTGAGCAGCCGCTCGTCAACATTCCGTTATTGTTCGGCCGCCGGCATCGGCGGCCTTTTTCCTTGCCGGAGCTCCCGGATCGACAAGCCGAAATCCATCTGCAAATGCGGATAGTCCGGGAATCCCTTCCAATCGCCGCCCCAGCTGAAACCGAGCGACTTCGCCAGCCAGACGATCTCCATCCAATCCGATTGTCCGTCCCGGTTGCCGTCATAATCCAAATCCCAGATGATCTCTCCTTCTCCCTTCTCGATGGCGAAGTCGACGGCAAGGCCGTAATTATGATAGGAATGCCCGCCCTTCACGTTCGTCACGATCGATCCGGACGTCTCTCTTCCCTTGCGGTACAGCGCATCCTGCTCGGCCGCGGAGCGGAATTCGTCGGTGATCCGAATCGTGATGCCGCGTTTCTTGCCCGCCTCCTTCAACTGTTGGGCCTTCGCCGCCACCACGGGATGCAGCCCGGTTATCGGTTCCGGATGCCGCACGATTTCAGCAGGCATCAGTTCGATGACCGCTGCAGCCAGCAGAACGAGAAAGGTGAACCACAGCATAAATCGGCGTATCGATCGTCTCTTTTTCGGCTTGCGGGGGCGAACGTGTTGCGGTATAGATTGCATGCTTCCATCTCTTTCTTTCATGGATTATCGGCTTCCTTAAGTCGGTGAAGGCGGGTTCGCAGTCATCCTTCGCTCTACGGCTTTCTTATTCAAACGAGTCTGGCAGGCAAAAAGCAAGCCGTTGCGAACAAGGGGCTATGCGAATCCCGATTAAATTCGAAGTCATGAATTGGATTCCGCCCCGGCAGTACAAGCGGATGAAGTATTCGGAACGAAAGGCTTCGTTCCCTTCAGAACGAAAAAACCGCGAACATCGCGGTTTTATGGCGACCAGCTATAGGCGAACTTTCTCGAGGCTTCCGCCTTTGGCGAACAGCCGCTCCACCCGCTTCTCGACGGCCGGATCCGGAATGAGCGGCGGCGCATGATGCGGCTTCAGGCGCGCGTCGACGATCAGATTGTCGCAGCCCCAATGCTTGTATGCGTAGCCGGCATTCACGCCATGAATATCGTGGGAAGGATTGCTTCGGGTGAACGCCGCCCAAAGGAAATTGTCGAATTTCGCGGTCATGAAGTCGCTGTCGTCGCAGATGACGATGAGCGGGCATTCGGACAGATCCCCGCGTTCGCGAATCGCTTCGCCGAGCAGACCGAGCTCCCGTTCCGCTTCCGCGTAGTTCGCGAAAGCCGGCCCCTGCAGCGCCACCGCTCCCGGCATGATCAGCCTAGCGTTCGGGAAATCTCTCAGCTCGCGGAGCGCTTCCGGCACCTCGCGGCAAAGCTCGCGCATCTTCTCCCCATAAGCCGCGAACACGACTTTGCTACCGCTGTTGAGCCCCGTCCCGGAATAATCGAGCGTGTCGATCGTCGTATTCGTGTGAAAATGGACGTCGCGCCGCAAATCCATCCGCTCCAGCAAGTAGCCCATAAATTCCGCCTCGCGGTGCGTCGTCACCGGAACGTCATCCTCGGCGGTGATGAACAAATATTTCGCTAAGCTGAGCTGTCCCGTGCCGAGAATGCGGCTGGCCAGCGTCAGCAACTCGGTCGGCTGCTTCACGCGCTGATACGGCGTATATCGCTCGCTGCCAAGCGCCAGCAGCAGCGGATGAACCCCTGCGGCATCGACCGCATGCACCTCTTCGACTCCGGGAATTTCCTGCTTGATCGCGTCGCCGGTCAGCTCGTGAATGAGCGCGCCGAAGCTCGTATCCTCTTGCGGCGGACGGCCGACGACCGTGAACGGCCAGATAGCGTTCGGCTTGGCGTACACCTTGTGGACGTGCAGATATGGGAACGGATGCGTCAAGCTATAATAGCCCAGATGGTCGCCGAACGGCCCCTCGGGCTTCGTCTCGTTCGGGCGAAGCTCGCCCGTAATGACGAAATCCGCGTCATGGCTGATACAGTAACCATCCTCGTATCCATAGCGGAATCGGCGTCCGGCCAGCAGTCCGGCGAACGTCATCTCGCTCAATCCTTCGGGCAGCGGCATGACGGCCGATAACGTATGCGCCGGCGGCCCGCCGATGAAGATGCTTACCTTGAGCGGCTCGCCCCGCTTGCTCGCCTTCTGCTGATGTACGCCGATGCCCCGGTGAATTTGGTAATGGACGCCGACCTCTTCATTCAAGTCATATTCGTTGCCCGTCAGTTGAATCCGGTACATCCCCAAATTCGCGTTCATGATGCCCGGCTTGGCGGGATCCTCGGAATACACCTGCGGCAGCGTGACGAACGCGCCGCCGTCCATCGGCCAGCTCTGGATGAGCGGCAGATCGGAGATCCGAATTTCCTGCGATAGCATCGGTCCTCTGCCGTTCTTCTTGGCCGGAAGCGCCTTGGAGGCCGCGATGCCCGTCGTCAGATGGCTGAACGGCTGCTTCAGCGCCTGCATCGGATCCCCGCGCAAATCCATCACACGGCGCACGCCGCCCAGCGTATCGCGGAACATGAACTTGCTGCGTTCCAGCGTACCGAACAGATTCGATACCGCCCGGTATTTGGAGCCCTTCACGTTCTCGAACAACAGCGCCGGCCCTCCCGCCTCGTATACCTTCAGATGGATCGACGCCATCTCGAGGTAAGGGTCGACCTCCTCCTTGATCCGCACCAAGTGACCGTGACGCTCCAAATCCGCCACGCATTCTTCCATATTCCGATACATCCGCATGCTCCAATCCATGAATAAATAGTATACCTCTAACTGTAGCATCCGGGATTGCCCTCGTCAAAAGCCGACGAAAGTCGCCAAGGCGAAGCGACTTTCGCCGAGCTTGATACCCGACGGTATTCGCTACAGCGTTACGACTTCCGCCGAAACCGACGGTTCGAAAGGGGCATCCTTCGCCTTGGAAAAGAGTAGAACCGATCCTGCCGGCAGAATCGGTTCCATCGATTGCGCTATTGGGCAAACGGATCTTCGTTCAAGACCTTCGCAGCCGCGTCGACCGTCATGCTCGAATCGGCGTCGAAGCGTCCTTCCGCCTTATAGACGCGGCCGTCCGCGTAATATTCTCGGAACGAGTACGTTCCTTCCGGTGCATATAACCGGAATACGCCTTCGTGGACGGGAACCGTGAGCAGGTAATTGCCGTCGCTGCCATAGACGTGGAGAAATCCGGTTGCTCCGATCGCGCCATCGGCGAACGTCAAGCTGCCCGTTACGTTCGTCGCCGGCACGTATACCTGTTCAAGATCGGCGTGGCCGTCTTTGACGACGAACGGCTGCTGCATGATCCCCGCCCAACTATACGTTCCGATGCCCATAAGCGTGTAGCTGCCGTCCGGCAAGTCGAAGTAAGCCGAATGTCCCGTCCATTGGAACGGCCGATATTCCCCTCCGGCCGAACGAATGTAAGCCGTTCCGTCCTCGACGAACCGGCCCTTGGCTCCCAAGAATGCAATGAAAGGTACAAGCGGCTCCGTCTCCTGTGCCAGAAGCCACTTGCTCAAGCCCTTGGATTCGGCCAGCCGGATCGGCGTGTCCCCGAATCGGTTCGCCCGATGCGGATCGGCGCCCGCCCGAAGAAGCTGTTGCACGATCGGATAGCTCTGCGCTTGCACGGCTTTATAGAGCGATTCGTCGTTCCGGGGATCGGCACCGTGCTTGAGCAAAGCCTCGACCATGGCCGGCAGCGGGTACTGGTTCCGGGACGCTCCGCCGTTCTGCGAGACGCCGATGACTCCCGATGCAAGTTCCAACAGCGTCGCACCTTCGCGGTCCTTCGCGTTCGGATCGAAGCCGTTCTCGAGCAGCCAGGACAGCATGGCCGCGTCTTGTTTCATCACCAGGTCGTGGCCGGTCCGGGCGGACACCAGCTTCACGGATGCGCCGTGGGCGACGAGCATGTTGACGGCCGCCAAGCCGCCGCTGGCAATCGCTTTGTCGAGCGGCGTCGAATCGCCGTAATATTTGTTCTTGGCGTTCGGGTCGATGCCTCGCTTCAACAGTCGCTCGATCGCGGCCGCGTCGCCTCGCATCGCCGCCAGAAACAAATCTTTCTGCATGGCCGCGAGCTCCTGAGGCGTATACCCGATGCGCAGCTGCTTTAGCTTCGCGTCGTAAACGACCGGTTCGTTAAGCGCCAGCGCGATCAACTGGCTTGGCACGAACAGTCTTCCCTTCGCGAGCGTCGGCGCTTCTTTCAGCAGAACCGTTTGGCCGCCGACCTGCACGCGTTTGTCGTTCAGCGCGGCTTTCAGCACCCGCATGCCGAGAGTCACCGTAATTTGTCCCCGATCCAATACGCTCGCCGCGCCGCTTGCGTCGAGCACCGCTTTCATCGGCACCATGACGGTGTCGCGCAGCGCGTAAGGCGGAGCGGGAAGCGCAAGCTTAGCTCCGCTCTTGACGACCGTGATCGACATGGCGGCGGACGTGCCTGGTTGAACCGCTGCAAAGGCAGAAACGTACGGCACGCTCGCCTCGACCGCGATGAGCGCGATCGCGATAGTAATCGCGCATACGGTCAAGCGTGGTTTGTTATTCCCAATGGTTAATCCTCGCATGGTTGAAGCCCCCGATTATTATTGATCTTCTTTCGAATGTAGACAATTCAATAGCTCCACCCACAATTCGACGCCGCGCGCGAATTCCCTTTTTCTTCTTTTCTCGCTCCCATAACGCGCGTATTCAAGGTGAAACGGCTAATGCCGTCTTTTGGGGGCGGGGCGCGTTTCATTTCGGATAAACGGATTGGTGGGGTTCTGCGATGGATAAATAGAAGCTGATTTTAAGATGTTAGCTTCCAGCTTCTCCTCGACCGGACTCGCGACGGATTGTCCGCCAGCCTGGAACGCTGAGTATAAGAAAAAGCCGCGGTTGCCCGCGGCTAAGCCTTTTCGCCGTCTGGACAGACAGCAAGATTCGGATTAAATCTTCGTAATCGGCCGGTACGTGAAATCCCTCGTAATGCGCAGCACCTTCAATAATCGGATCCCTTTCGGTTTCGGGTTTGGCACCTTAAACTCCATATAAGGGCTGATACTCTTCAGTTCCGCATCGACGTCAAAGACTTCCTTGAATAACCGAACATAATCGCCGACCGTCGCTTGCTTGCCCTTATCCAGGAACAGCGCGTGTTGGTCGTTCTTCACTTCGTAATAATCGACGGCTTCGACGGTGACGAAATATTTATCTTTCGTGACCGTGCCATCGGTTTCTTTAATAAATTCCTTGTTCATCGAATCGTTTCCCCTTTAGTCGGATCGGTGTCGGTCACGGCGCGCACTAGGCGTGGGAGAGCATGAAAGTCCTGCCTATTACGATATCCAAAATTCACAACCCGATACATGGGAAGGGTTATTAACACGCCCGCTTCAGGCGTGCTTGCCGTTGATCTTCACATTGTATTGAGACTACGCGAAAGCGCCAGGGCCGCCGCTGGCATATTTTTCACGCGCGCGGGGGAAGATAAGCAGAATTTACCGGATGGGAGGCACGCTGGTGCGCATGAGCCTGACGCCATGGCAAACGTTCTGCCTTCTCTTTATTTTCCAGCTTGGCACGACGATCGTGTTCGGCTTCGCCGGCGGCGCCAAACAGGACGCCTGGCTGGCGGCGCTGATCAGCACGCTGATCGGCTGCGGCGTCGTCTGGTGCATCGCCAAAGTCTACGAGCAGCATCCGAAGCATAATTGGGTCGCCATTCTCAAGCTTACGTTCGGCAGCTGGGTCGGCCATCTGCTGGCCATGCTGTATATTCTCGCTCTTATCTATGAAGCCGGCCGAATTCTGCGGGATCTCGGCGAATTAATGACGACGTTCCTGCTGCCGAGAACGCCGATCGGCTTCTCGATGTTTCTCGTCCTGGTGCTCGTGGTGTACGCGGCGAACGCGGGCATCGAACGGATGGCCCGGCTAGCGGAGGTCAGTATTTGGTTTATTTTCATCTTCCTGCTTCTGCTGCTGGCACTGCTGCTCAGCTCCGGCGTCAATAACTTCGGCTGGCTGTTACCCATGGCGACCGATTGGAAGCATATCGCGGTTACGGTATTCCCGTTGGGACTGACGACAACGTTCGGCGAGACGATCGTTTTCGCGATGATGTGGACGCTGACGGTGGGGCCGAAGGATTTTCGCCGAAGCGCGCTGTTCTCTTCGCTGGCTGTCGGGCTCGTCTTCATTTTGCTCGACCTGATCGCCGTGGGAACGCTCGGTCCGCAGATGTTCTCTCGCGCGCTCTATCCGCTGCTGTCGACGTTTCAGCTCATCCGGGTCGCCGATTTCATCGATAATCTGGATCCTGCCGTCGTCAGTATTTTCATTACCGGCGGCATGTTCAAGGTATTCGCCTATGCCTACGCCGCGTGCGCCGGGATCGCCGCGCAATGGCACATCCGCGATCATCGGGCGATCGTCGTCCCGGTCGGCACGATGATTCTGCTGACGGCCATCTATACCGCCAAGAGCATCAGCAGCCATATTTTCGTCGGGCTCAAATGGGTGCCCTGGGTGATCGAATTACCGTTGTTCGTCATGCTCCCGATTGTCGTGCTCGCGATCGGGACGGTCAAGAAACAGCTCCAATCCTCGCAGCCCGGAGGGAAGCCATGACCATATCCACCACCGGAATGACGTCCGTCTCGAATACCGTCGAACGCATTAAGACGACGCTCGGCGACGACCCCGATCTCATCGTCCACGACGCGCCCGAAGCGACCGTCGTCTATTTGTGCGGTTTAATCGATATTTCCCGGCTGGAGCGGGAAGTGCTGACGCCGCTCTCCGAAGCGGGGGGCGGATTCTCGATCCGCAACAGCACGATGCACCGTGCAGAGACCATCGAAACGGCGGTGAAAAGCCTGCTGAACGGTTCCGCGCTGCTCATCCGGCATCGCGACCTGTCGCTGCTTACCGTTAATTTGATCTCCATGCCCCATCGACCGATCGAAACGCCGGATTCCGAGCCTTCCGTCCGAGGGCCGCACGAGGGCTTCACCGAGATGCTCGCCGTGAACGTCGCGCTCATCCGAAGAAGGCTCGTCACGGACAAGCTGCGCGTCAAGTCGTGGATGATCGGCTCGCTCAGCCAGACCGAAGTGCGCCTGCTGTATCTCGAAGGGACCGCCTCCCCCGAAGTCGTCGAGGAGATGGCGCGGCGGATCGGCGCGATCAAGACGGAGGCGATCCTGGAGAGCACGCATGTCGAGGAATGTATTCGCGATCATCCGTACAGCCTGTTCCCGACGATGCTAAGCACCGAGAGGCCGGATGTCGTCAGCGGCTCCCTGCTGGAAGGGAGGGTCGCGGTGCTGGTGAATAATTCGCCGTTCGCGATCATTGCGCCTTATCAGTTCTGGACCGCCTTCCAGGCGAGCGAGGACTACTACCTGCTCACCGGGAGCGCGACGTTCGTCCGCCTCGTCCGGGCCATATCGATGTTCATTGCTCTGCTGCTGCCGTCGCTGTACGTGGCGATCACGACGTTCCATCCGGAAATGATGCCGACGAATTTGCTGCTGTCGATCGCGGCCGCCCGCGAGGTCTCGCCCTTCCCGGCGTTAATCGAGGCGCTGCTCATGGAGCTGACGTTCGAAGCGCTTCGGGAGGCGGCCATCCGGCTGCCCCGGATCATGGGCCAGACGGTCGGCATCGTCGGCGCCCTCGTCATCGGGCAAGCGGTCGTGCAGGCGGGCATCGTATCGACGCCGATGGTCATCGTCGTGTCCATGACGGGCATCGCCTCTCTGATGATTCCCCGCTACAACATGACGTTCCCGATCCGCATTCTGAGATTCTTGCTGCTCTTCATGGCAGGTAGCCTCGGATTGGTCGGCATCTTGTTCGGCCTATTCCTGATCGGCATCTATTTAACCGGCATCAAGTCGGTCGGCGTGCCCTACTTGACACCGATCGCGCCGCTTCGGCTGGACGGCATGCGCGATCTACTGATCCGGCTGCCGCTCTTCTCCGTCATCCGGCCCGCCGAAGCCAGTATAGCCTCGAAGCCGCCGGAAGCGGACGCCTTGTCGCCGCGGCATGAGAACGAAGGAGGTTCGTCCTAGCATGAAAGCCGCGCGCTTCCTAATCCTGCTGCTTCCCATGCTGCTCGGCGGCTGTTGGGACCGGACCGAAATCAACGACCAAGGCATTGTGCAGCTGACCGCGTTCGATGCCGGCGACAAGCCGGGCTCGTATCAATCGCTCGTGCAGGTCGCGCTGCCCAAGAAAATCTCCGGTCAAGCTAGCAGCACGGGCGGCGGAGCGGGCTCGACGTCGTCGCTCCCCTACATGCCGGTCATGGTCAAGGGCACCGGACTGGACGATATGATGGTAGAACTCGAACAACGCATTTCGCGAAACGTCATTTTGGCCCACCGCCGCGTCTTCATCGTCGGCGAGAAATTGGCCAGACGCGGCATCGAAGGCGTGCTCGACTCGATCAGCCGCGATCCTGACCAGCGTCTGCGGGCGTTCTTCGTCGTCGCCCGAGGGATGACGGCGGCCAAGCTCGCGGAATCGGAATATACGCTGGAAGCCACCAAGGAAGAGGCGCTGCGGGAGCTAATCGTACGTAAAATGAAAGTCCCGTCTACCTTCCGCGATGTGTTCGCGAACTCGGCGGAGCCAGGTATCGAACCGATCGCGGCCGCCTTCTCCAGAGGGTCCGACGGACAAATCCGCCTGAAGAGCATCGCCATATTCAAGGATCTCAAGCTGGTCGGATATGTAGACGGCTACGAGACGATCGCGCTGCTTAGCCTGCTTGGCAGCGACGATCCGTACGGCGTGATCAAGGTTCGCTACCCCGGCGCCGAAGGGGACGTGGCGATCCAGGTCAACAAGCTGAAGATCGAGCGCAAAGTCGCGGTGAAGGAAGGCGTGCCCGCCTTCCGATTTCGCGTACGCGCTACTGGCAGAGTGACGGGCAACACGGCCGGACTCGATCTGGGCGACGCGGCCGTCAAGGAAAAGCTGGATGTGGCCATGAAACAGGAGTTGCGGCGGTTGTACCTCAGTTTGTTCGATAAATTGCAGACGAAATACAAGGCCGACAGCACGGGACTGGGCCAACTGGTCTACCGCAATAATCCTAAAGCGTGGAAGAAGCTGGAGCCGGAATGGGACGAGGTGTATCCTCGGGCAGCGGTCGCGGTGGATGTCGATGCCACCGTTACGCAAGTCGGCTTAATGGGGGCGCCATTCTTCCTGCCGGAAGACGAGGTGAATAAATAGTGATCGCATCCATAACATGGTTCACGATATTCGCCATCGTCGCAAGCGCCCAGCAAATCAGATATTGGCGGCGGACGGGTAATAAGCGCGAGGCGTGGGTGTTTCTAGGCTGGATGATCGCGGCTTGGGGGCTCGGCATCGCGCTCATCGCCGGCGTGGAATTCCCCGCTCCGACGAAGCCGATATTGCCTCAGTGGAAATAACCGGCAGAGACGTTTTCCGAGTAGGCATGAACGATTCGCACCTCCTCATAGACTGGTAGCAGTTGAGGAGGCGATCGAATGATGTTGACAGCGGGATACAATGGCAGGGCGCTTCTGCCGCTTCGGGCGGACGTGCTCGTGTTCGCTCCGCATCCGGACGACGAGACGCTGGGAACCGCGGGCGTCATCATGCGGTCGCTGGCGGCCGGACTTCGCGTGCACGTCGTCATAGTCACGAACGGCGACGCCTATGAAGAGTTGTTGTCGCTCGTGCTGCGCAAACGGCCGGAGGAGCTGGCGCCCGAGGATTACTTGCGATCGGCGCGGATCCGCCAGCAGGAGGCATTCGCCGCCGCAGCAGCGATCGGGCTGCCGCCCTCCTGCATCACTTTCCTGGCTTACCCGGACGCCGGTCTGCTGCCGATCTACAAGGCGGCCGATGCCGGACCGTTCACGAGCCGATTCACCGGCCAACGCGCAACCTATGCCGCGCTGGTCCCCGACTATCATCGCTCCCGTTTCGGCCGCCCTGCCGCCTACACGAAAGCATGCGTGCTGAAAGACGTGACGGATCTCATATGTACGTTGCAGCCGCGCCATATCTACATGACCAACGAAGCGGACCGTCACCCGGACCATCAAGCGGTGGGACTGTTCGTTCGCGAGGCGGCCGAACGAGCGGGATTCGCCGGCGGACTGCATACGTATCTGATCCACAGCGGACCTGTTGACGACGAGCAGTGGCCGTGGCCGCGCGGCGTAACGCCGACCCTTCCCTTCGAAGCCCATCTGTACGATGGCAAGCGAATTCCAGAAGGCCTACCTTGGCCTCCGCAAGAGCGAATGCCGCTGAACGATCGCGAAATCGGCCGGAAGCTGCAAGCGATTCTCGCGTACCGTTCGCAATTTCCCGTCGACGAGGAACTGCTGCTTTCGTTTAGCAAGAATGAAGAAATATTTTGGCGATGACCGTGCCGAGAGCGGGCCGATCGCCTCGACCAAGCCTTGTTCGAACCGTCTTGAGACGGGCTCGCGAACAAGGCTTTTCGTCGTGTTCCGGAAGGCGGGCATTGGGCGACTGCCATTATCGACTATTCGACATCCCTCGAAGGGGAATGAGTCGCCAGCTGACGCAACCGTTTCGACGCCGCTTGTCGGAACGATGGACGCTATGACGCACGCCCCATCGCTTCAGTTGGAGAGCGGGACAAGGCTGCACGTTCCTCCTATTTTTCTTGGTAATCATTGGATTACATTGGTTATTCGTCAAATAATTTTCGCCCTATTTCGGATAATTTTACCTCTGGCTAATCTATCAGAATTATCCGACAATATTAGACGATCCTGGTTAAAGCTAGGAACGGGATGCGAAGGAGGTGCGAAGCCGCGCGTTTGTCGCCTGCAAGACGGACATAAGCGAAAGCCATCAAATTGTTACCGATGACGAAGGAGGTAGTTTGATGAAAACGTCTTCACCGCATCCGATCACCGCACGCAAGATCGTATCGCTCGTCTTAGTTGTCGCCCTTCTTATCATGTGTATTCCCGCCCTGGCCTCCGCCGCCGACCGCGGCGCCTGGGCCCCCAACGTGTCTTATTCCGTGAACGATACCGTCACCTACGGCGGCAAAACGTACACCTGCAGACAGTCCCATACTTCTCTGACCGGCTGGGAGCCGCCTAACGTGCCCGCGCTCTGGCTCGCGTCGACCGGCGGCGGCACGACCGATACGCAAGCGCCGGCCGCGCCGGCCAACTTGCGCGTCACGACAACCTCCGCATCCAGCGTCGCCCTCGCCTGGAACGCCGCTACGGATAACGTCGGCGTGACCGGCTACGACGTCTATCGCGGCGCTTCGCTCGTCGGCAGCACGTCCGGCTCCACCCTTTCGTACACGAACACCGGCCTTTCGGCGGGCACTTCTTATACGTATACCGTTAAAGCGAAAGACGCCGCAGGCAACGTCTCCGCCGCCAGCGGCTCCGTCAGCGTCACGACGCCGGGAACCGGCGGCAGCGACACGCAAGCGCCGAGCGCGCCGGCTAACTTGGGCGTGACCGGCACCACTTCCTCTAGCGTCTCGCTCTCCTGGGGCGCTTCGAGCGACAACGTCGGCGTGGCTAGTTACCAAGTATTGAACGGCTCGTCAGTCGTCCAGACGGTGACGGGCACGAACGCAACGGTAACCGGCCTTAGCGCATCCACGACGTATACCTTCACCGTGAAGGCGAAGGATGCGGCGGGCAACACGTCCGCGGCCAGCAATGCCATCAGCGCGACGACGCCGGGCACGGGAACGGGCGGTTCCATTCCGAAGCATACGCTGACCGGATATTGGCAGAACTTCGTCAACGGCGCCACGAATCTGAAGCTTAGCGCCGTGCCGAGCCAATACGACATCATCGTCGTCTCGTTCGCGGAGATGGACACGAGCAAGCCGGGCGGCGTCACGTTCAACGTCGACTCCTCGCTCGCAAGCGCGCTAGGCGGGTACACGAACGCCAATCTGATCGCCGACATCGCCGCCAAGAAAGCACAAGGCAAGAAGGTCATCCTCGCGATCGGCGGCGAGAAAGGAAACGTGAACTTGAACGCGGCATCGCCGAACATCAGCAACTTCGTCAACAGCATGTACGGGCTCATCACGCAGTTCGGCTTCGATGGCATCGACATCGATCTCGAGAACGGCATGAACGCGGCCAACGTCGCGACGGCCGTCCGCCAACTTCAGCAGAAGGTCGGATCCGGCTTCATTCTGACGATGGCGCCGCAGACGATCGACATGCAGAACGAGAACACCGCTTACATGCAGCTGTACAAGAGCTTGAAGGACATCACGACGGTCATCAACGTGCAGTACTACAACTCCGGCTGCATGCTTGGCCGCGACGGCAAATGCTACTCGCAAGGAACGGTCGACTTCCTGACCGCTCTGACCGATCTGACGCTGCAATGGGTGGCGCCTAGCCAGCTCGGCCTCGGCTTGCCTGCGACGACATCAGCCGCAGGCGGCGGCTACGTCAGTCCTTCCGTCGTCAACCACGCGCTTGGCTGTTTGGCCAGCGGTACGAATTGCGGAAGCTACAAGCCGGTTGCCAAGTATCCGGATCTGCGCGGCGCGATGACGTGGTCGATCAACTGGGATGCTTCCAGCGGCTATGCATACGCCAATACGGTGAAGCCGTATTTGACGAACTTGCCTTAATTCCATGCCTCATGCGCGAGAAGCCCGGGACCACTTAGTCCCGGGCTTCTCGTTGTCGGTTGCGAGTTATTCGCGATTCTGCTGTCAAGGAGCCGCGAACATGGCCACCATTTCGTTCACGACCCGCTCATGCGCGACCGGCGAATATTCCAGCCAAGGCTCGGATGGGATGAGGTGAACCCGATTATGTCGGACCGCCGTCAGGTCGTTCCAGCCCGGCTCGGCTTGCATCGCCTGCCAGCAGCGAAGCGTCTCTTCCTCCTGACGCACCATGAGCAGAATATGATCGGCGTTCGCCTGCTGGATCGCGTGCAGCGGCATCGCCTCGTTCGGATTGCTGCCCTTCGCGAGCGGGTACGCGGGCGTTAGTCCCAGATCGCCATAGAGTACGTCGACAATATTAGGTCTGGCGTACAGCGAGAATTGTCCGCGCGAGAAGCGCAATACCAGGAACGAATGTCCGGCGACAACAGGCTCGATCCGCTTGCGCGACGCCTCCGCATGGCGTTCATAGTCGGCCAGCCATTGCTTGGCCGCCGGCTCCTCGCCCAGCAACGCGGCGGCGTCGCGCAGTCGCTCCCGCCACGGGCCGCTCAAATAGTGAACCGGCGCGATGGACGCGAGCTGCGCCTTCTCTTCGTCCGCCGTCTGCGCTTCGCAGAGGATAAGATCCGGCGGCGCTCCCCGGAGCAGCGCGACGTTCGCTTCCCAGTCCGCCCCATAGCGGTAGGCGCTTAGATGAAGCGGAATTTCGTTGCCGTAACGCTGCATGTAATAGCCGCCCCACTTCGGATGCAGCGGCGCCGCGTATGGCGTGATGCCGAGCGCAAGCAGAATGCCCGTCGCCGAATTGCTGTATGAAGCGATTTTCCGTCTCCGATTAGCTAGATATAAGGACGGAGATACGCCGAAATAGCGTTTGAATTTGCGGCTGAAGTAAAACTCGTCCTGGTACCCGACCTCGTGCGCGATATCCCGCAGCAGCATGGGCGAGGCGGTCATCAGCCGCTTCGCTTTGCTCATGCGCAAGGCCGCGATGTAATCGGCCGTGGTCTGGCCGTACCGTTTCTTGAAGGCGTCCATGAAGTATTTCGCGCTTAATCCGGCGATAGTCGCCAGCTGATCGGCGGAGACGTTCTCCTCGAAATGCTCGTCGATATAAGCTTTCGCCGCCGTAAGCGGATCTTGGCCGTAATCGGGGCGACTTGCGCCCTGCTCTTGCTTGAGAAGCAGATACAGCATGGTTTGAAAATCGGCCGCGCAGCGAAACCGCTCCAACTCCTCTTCCGACGTCCAATGCTCATAGAGTCTGTCGGATAGCCTAGCGATCTCTTCGCTCAACGACAACTCCGGCTGCCATGCGCGCTCGTCGAAGCTCGCAGGGGCCGCGCGCGTAAGTTGAACGCCGGTTTCGACGGGCTCATAGAGCTCGAAGCGGATGAGCGTCACCTCCACGGCGGCAAATACGCGCTCGATGCCGAAGGTTCGACCCGCGGGACAGACGTATACGCGTCCGCCCCGAATCGTCAATTCCCGGCCGTCCAACCGCAAGATTCCTTCTCCGTGTTTGCATAGCAATATCGCCATGGAGTCTGTCAGCTGCTGCGGCAGCTGGCCGCCCGACTCCCTCGCGATGCGTTCGACCGATGCCACTCGCACCACCGACTGCATGACGCATAGTTTCCAGTTCCGCTCGGGGCCGATTGTCGTTAACGTTCCCATCCTGCATGACCCGCCTTTTCCGTTCTATATGATAATGATTATCACTATTAATCACAGTATAGCAGACATCCCTGCCGGCTGGTAGACCCGTCCTTGGCAAGGCGTCCATTCGGAATGAGCGCAGCGTCCATGTACGCCGGCCGGCCGGATTTATATAATGCTTGGCATATCGCCATCGTTGCGGATCAACTTCCGCCGAACGAAAGGAGTACGACGAACCATGCATGAAGCCCCTTACGCGGCAGCAGCGGCTGACATGTCTTCCCCCGGCACCGCTCCGGCGACGCTGCCGGGTACGAACGCCTTCGAGGTGACGGCCCGCGCGAACGGTCGAACCTATACCATTCAAGTCGCCATTCCCTGCGGCGATACGCCAGAGCAAGGGTTTCCGGTCGTCTACGCGCTCGACGGCGGCGCGATCTTCCCGTACTTCGCCCAGTCGCAGCGCCTGCTCGCCGCAAGGTCGGGCGTCACCGGCGTCGTGCCAGCGATAATCGTTGGTATCGGTCATCCTGGCGAGGAAGCATACCCGCCTGCCCGGCATTACGACTTCACGCTCACCGCGGACCAAGCCGAGCTGCCTGCCAATCCGGCGGGCAAGGCTTGGCCGGAGCAAGGAGGCGCCGCGCTGTTCCAGCAGTTCCTGGAGCATGAATTGAAGCCGCTCATCGAAAGCCGGTATGCCATCGACCGAAGCCGGCAAGCGTTATTCGGCCATTCGCTCGGCGGTTTGTTCGCGCTTCACGCCCTCTTCACGCAACCGAGCGCTTTCCAGACCTATATCGCCGGTAGCCCGTCCATCCATTGGAACGAACGGCTGCTTCTTGAAGAAGAGCGTCTCTTCGCCGAACAGGCGTTGCTAAGCAGCGTCACCGCTCGACTCTACATCGCCGCGGGCGAATTGGAACGTTCCCATCATAGCGGGATGAACGCGAACGCGGCCGCGATGGCTGAACGTCTTGCACGGCTTGCATCGCGCGGACTCGAAGTCCGCTTCGACGAGATCGAAGACGAGGGCCACCTCTCCGTGCTGCTCCCGCTTACCGGCCGAGCGCTGCGATTCGCCGGCAAACCGTGAACGTACACGTCGAAGAGCCTTGGATGACTTCAGATCATCCAAGGCTCTTCTTTCATGCAAGCGACAGTCCGGATCGGATCATCGCCGCGCTTATTCTATTTGGACGAGCGGAACAACAGATAGACGAAATACGGTACCCCGATGATCGAGATGACGATGCCGACGGCCAGTTGGTTCGGCGCGAACACCGTTTTGCCGATCAAATCCGCGACGACGACCATCGTCATACCGATGAAACCGCATACCGGAATGATCCGGCTATGCTTCAAACCGACCAGCCGCTTGGCGATGTGAGGCGCGATCAGCCCGACGAAGCCGATGCTGCCGGATACGGCCACGCATGCGCTGACAAGCCCTACGCACGCGATCAACAGTCCCCTGCGTTCCCGCTCCACCGGCACGCCGACGCCGGCCGCGCTGTATTCCTCCAGTTGAAGCACGTCCAGCACGTAGGACTTCATCCAGATGAAAGGCACGAGCAGAATCAGCCAAGGCAGCATGGAAGCGACGTACGTCCAATTGGCGTTATATACGCTGCCGGCCAGCCAGACGGCCGCCATCTCGAAATCTTGCGGGTTCATCTTGAGCGAGACGTACAGCGTGACCGCCCCGAAGCCCGAACCGATCGCGATGCCGACGAGAATGAGCCGCTGAGGATCAAGCCGTTTGCCCTCGCGCGCCAGCATGAAGATAAGCGACGCGGCCAGCAAGCCGCCGGCCAAGCCGCAGAGCGGCATCAGCATGATCGACCACGTCCCGAGCCCCGTTACTTGGCCCTGGAACAAGAACATGAACAACACCGTCGCCGTGCCTGCGCCCGCATTGATTCCGAGCATACCGGTGTCGGCCAGCCCGTTGCGCGTAATGCCTTGGACGACCGCTCCGGCGATGCCGAGCGCGAAGCCGACGAGCGCGCCGATCACGATGCGCGGCAGGCGGAATTCGAATATGACCAGATCATGCTCCATGACGGGATCGATCCGAAGCAGCGTCTTCACGACATCCTTGACGGAAATATCGAACGTGCCTTCCGTGATGCTGATATACAACGCGACGGCAAGCAGCGCCCATATCACCGCCAATACCGTCCAGATACGCGAATGCGAACGGCTATGCATGTTTGCCGCCCCCCTTCGTCTTGATCAAGTAAAGGAAGAACGGTACGCCCAGCAGCGCGGTCACGACGCCGATCGGCGTCTCGAACGGGGCATTGACGAACCGGCTGGCGACGTCGCACCAGCCGAGGAACAAGCCGCCCGCGATGGCGGAAGCCGGAATGACGAACCGATAGTCGATGCCGACGAGATATCGGACGATATGCGGCACGAGCAGACCGACGAACGCGATTTTGCCTGCCAGCGCGACCGATACGCCGCACAACAGCGTCACGCTGATCAGCGACAACACCTTCACGAGCCGAGTCCGCTGGCCAAGATTCGCCGCGATGTCATCGCCGAGCGAAAGCACGGTAATGGATCTGGATAACGCGATCGCGAGTCCTAAGCCGATGACGGCGAACGGCACGGCGAGCTTGATCATCGCCGGGTCCATCTGATGCAGCCGCGCGTTGTACCAGAAGCTGATGGATTGGGACAGCTGGAAGTACGACGCGATCGCCTCCGCCACGCCGTTCAGGAACGTCCCGATGATCGTGCCAAGGATCGCCATTCGAACCGGAGACAATCCGTTCGGAAGCAGCCATGCCAAGCCGAAGACGAGTCCCGCTCCCAACGCCGAGCCGATCAACGAGTAAAGGATCATGTCGAAGCTCGAACTGTTCGGCAGCAGCGCCATGCACAGCGTAATGACGAAGATCGAGCCGTCCGATACGCCCATGATGGAAGGCGAAGCGAGATAGTTCCGCGTCATCCCTTGCATGATCGCGCCGGATACCGCCAGGAACGCCCCGATCATGAGCGCGCCGACGGCGCGGGGCAGCCGGGAAGTCACAATAATTTGATGGTCCATATTGTCGGGGTCGAAATGGAAGATCGCCGCCCGGATCGTCGCCGGGCTAATGTCTTTCGCTCCGTAGAGGACGGAGATGATCATCGTCGCCAGGATGGCGAGCGGGGCCAGCACGAAGATGGAAGTTCGCATGATGTAGTGGTATCGCATAGTTCACGCCCTGTTGGTCAAAGTAGACTAGTTTCCGAGTCTATCACGTTGATAGTGATAATGATTCTCAACAGACATTATAGTTGGCTCGGATTAGAACAACCATGGACGATAACCCTATACCGCATGGACATTCGTCGGTGTCCGGCGTTCTACAGACAGGCTTGCGTATGCCGAAGAAGCGTGCCGAGTCCAAGCACGCTTCCTTCCACGCTTAGGCCATTATCATTTGGATGGCGGGGCGCGCCAATTAGCCAAAGACAAAGGAGCGCGCGCGATCGGCTTAGCGGATCTATGACTTGATCGGAGCGGCTGTCTCGCGCGGCGTCAACACGTCCGTCCGCCGAAGCGGTCGAATACCAATGTTTTCATACGTATCCCGCTAGTCTGAATTGATCATCTCGCCTTGCTGCCGCTAACAGGCACTTCGAAGTGCCTATAGTACTTCAAAGTGCGTACTATTCATCGCCGGGCGTTCCATTCATAATAACATTCACCGGCCGGTGATAACAGAAGAAGCGGAGTGAGAGACATGGCGCTTGATGCCAAACGCGCCGCGTGGGCGCTGCTCGCTTTGGCGATTAGCGCCTTTGCGATCGGAACGACGGAATTCATAAGCGTGGGGCTGCTGCCCTTAATCTCGGAGGACTTGAACATATCGGTGGCCACTGCCGGCTTGACCGTGACTGTATACGCGCTTGGCGTGACATTCGGCGCTCCCGTGCTGACCTCCCTCGCATCGGGGGTCGGCCGCAAGACGCTGCTCATTTGGATAATGATCGTCTTCATCGCGGGCAATTCGCTTGCGGCGATGTCCGGCGGCATCGCGATGCTGCTGACCGCGCGGATTATATCCGCTTTATCGCATGGCATCTACATGTCCATCGGCTCAACGATCGCCGCCGCCTTGGTGCCCGAACACCGCCGGGCGAGCGCCATCGCCACGATGTTCTCGGGCTTGACCGTCGCGACGGTGACGGGCGTGCCGCTTGGCACCTTCGTCGGCCAGCAGCTCGGTTGGCGAGCCGCGTTCGCGGCGATCGCGGTGATCGGCGCGCTGGCGTTGATCGCGAATCTGCTGCTGGTGCCTACCGCGCTTCGCAAGGGCGGCAAAACGCCGGTCCGCGAACAACTGCGGCTCGTCACGAACGGACGACTGGCCATCGCTTTCCTCATTACCGCGTTCGGCTATGGCGGCACCTTCGTCGTCTTCACTTATTTATCGCCGCTGCTGCACGACATTACCGGCTTCAAGCCGTCCACGGTTGCGCTTATCCTGCTGCTTTATGGCATTGCGATCGCGATCGGCAATATTATCGGCGGCAAAGCCGCCAACCGTAAACCGCTAGCCGCCCTGCTCTATATGTTCATCGCGCAGGCATTCGTCTTGTTCGCGCTGACGTTCGCCGCTCCTTTCAAAATCGCCGCGCTCGTCACGCTGTTCGCCATGGGGCTGCTTGCCTTCATGAACGTGCCTGGTCTCCAAGTGTACGTCGTGAATCTGGCCGAGCAATACGCGCCCAAAGCAATCGATGTCGCATCGGCCGTCAATATCGCGGCGTTCAATGCCGGCATAGCGATCGGCGCTTACCTGGGCGGTATCGTCGCAGAACGCATGGGACTCGTTCATACCGCATGGGTGGGTGCCATCATGGTTGCGATCGCCGCCGCCTTGACAGCATGGAGCCGGATGCTGGCAAACAGGGAACAAGCTCGAGCGGAGTTTAAGCAAGCCGGATAAGCCAGCCATACCGTCTGAAGAACATCGAAATCCGCATCATATTCAACCAGGAGGATCATGCTTATGACACAATCGATACATCATCGCGCCACCCTTCATAACGGCGTTACCATGCCTTGGCTCGGCCTCGGCGTATTCAAGGTCGAGGAAGGCCAAGAGCTGGTTCACGCGATCCACTCCGCGGTGCGGCATGGATACCGCAGCATCGATACGGCCGCGATCTACGGCAATGAAGCAAGCGTCGGGCAGGGGATCCGGGAGGCACTAACCGAGAACGATCTATCCAGGGAACAACTGTTCATCACCTCGAAGGTATGGACCGCCGATATGGGCTACGAGGAGACGCTGGCCGCCTATGAAGCCAGCTTGGCGAAGCTCGGCCTCGACTATCTCGACCTCTATCTCATCCACTGGCCGGTTGCAGGCAAAATCAACGACACGTGGCGCGCCATGGAGAAGCTCTACCGGGATGAACGCGTGAAAGCGATCGGCGTCAGCAACTTCCAAGTGCATCACTTGGAAGCGCTGATGGCGAACGCCGATATCAAACCGGTCGTTAACCAAGTCGAGTTCCATCCCTTGCTGACGCAAGCAGAGCTTCGCGCGTTCGCGAAGTCGCACGGGATCCAGATCGAAGCTTGGTCACCGCTTATGCAAGGCATGCTGCTCGATCATCCCGTGCTTCGCGACATCGCGGATATGCACGGCAAATCAGTGGCGCAAATCATCCTGCGATGGGACATGCAGCACGGCGTCGTCACGATCCCCAAATCGACGAAGGCGGATCGTATCGCCGACAATGCCGCGGTATTCGATTTCGAACTGTCGGTCGAGGCGATGCGCCGCATCGACGCGCTGAACGAAAACCGCCGCGTCGGCCCGGATCCGGACCACTTCAATTTCTAATCGATCGGATATCCGAAAGAACAAGGGCTCGTCCTCCGCCGATAAATCGGCGAGAGAACGAGCCCTTGTTCGTGTTCGATCAAAGTACGCGGCACGACGAATAGCTGCCGCTTATTTGGCGACTACACGCGGAACTTGCCGATCGTCTCCTTCAACGAACTTGCCATATTGCGGAGCTGCTCGGAGAATCCGGCCACTTCCTGCATCGACGCAAGCTGCTCTTCCGAAGCCGCCGCTACGCGCGCGGAGTCCATGGACGAATTCGAAGCGATCCGCTCGACATTGTTCAAGGAGACGGCGACGTGCTCGCTGCCGGCCGACATTTGCTCGGAAGCGGCGGACACTTCGCCGACTTGCTCCGACACCTGGCGGATCGACTGGACGATCGCTTTGAACGTATCTCCGGCTTTGTTCGCGACGATCGTGCCCGTTTGCGCTTCCGCCATCGATTGCTCGAGCGAACCAACTGCTTCGCCCGTCCGTTCGCTTATGCCCTGAAGAATATCCGCGATCTGCTCGGATGATGTCTTCGAACGTTCCGCCAGCTTGCGGATTTCTTGAGCGACGACGGCGAAGCCTTTGCCATGCTCGCCTGCGCGCGCCGCTTCGATGGAAGCGTTGAGCGCCAGCAGATTCGTCTGGTTCGCCACCTCGCCGATCAAGGCGATCATCTCGCCGATTCGGTTGCTGAGCTGTCTGAGCTCGTGCATCGTATCCACGGATTTATGCAAGTTCTGCTCGATCGCTTGCATTTGAACGACGGTGGATTCCATGTCCGCCTGTCCGAGGTTCGCGCTTCCGGCCGTGTCCGCGGCCAGTTCTGAGACGATAGACGACGATTCCGCGATGCGGCCGATGCCGATGATCATCTCGTCCATGGCGCGCTGCGAATCGCGGAAATGCTGCAACTGCTCGTCGAGCCCGGCCGCGATGTTCTGAATCGCGTTCGTGATTTCTTCCGTCGCGTGCGCCGTCTGCTGAGCGCTCTCCTGCAGATTGACCGAAGCATCGGATACCTCGCCCGACGTGTGGCGGATACTGTGCGTCAATTCGCGCAAGCTTCTTACCATGTCGTTGAAGGCGTTCGTCGCTCGTCCGATTTCGTTGTTCGATCCGTTCGGGATCTCGACGGTGAGGTCGCCTTGCGCCGCAATATGGGAAACTTCCGCAAGACGCTTGAGCGGACGCACCGCCAGACGCACCAGCACGATCGAAATGACGATTGCCGCGATCGTGAAGATCAGTCCGACGATAATGTTCGTCCAAAGGATGCGGTTGATGGATGCTTTCACCTTGCCATAGTCGAAGTCGACGCCGAACAACGCGACCGGCTTGCCGCTTTGGTCTTTAATCGGGGCCAAATACGAAATAAACGTGCCGAATGAATCGGTATAGTCTTCGGTGAGGACAAAGCCATTCTTCATCGCCTGATCGAAACCGGCTTCGAAAATGGCGGACAATTCATATTCCTGGCCAAGAAGACTTTCCGTTTCGGATGTAGCGTGGGCATATTGGGAATTATACAGGTACGTCTTGCCGTCCCGCTCAATCTTGTCCGGCGTCAGCAAGTACGCGCCTGCTACGATATCGTTCCCTACCATCGCATTCAGATCGACCAACAGTTCGTCGAATGCATGACCGGTTAGCGGCTGATTCTGCGCGATCGCATTCGTTGTTTCGGCAACCAGATCGCCTTTCGCCTGCATGAGCGCCGTGAATACGGTGCCATATTGCTCGAATTGCTGGAAGTACGCCGCCTTCTGATCTCGTATGGAGAGCGTTATCATCGAGCCGATTACGGCGATGAACAGAATGGATAACACAAACGAGCTCGTAAACGCCAAGCTCTTGGATTTCAAAAACTTGAACACAAGATGCCTCCTCTAGTTGTGGCCTACCTGTTATATCGGATTTTCCCCCTTCAAAATACAGTCCTCGCCAACAATTTCTTTTCACCCCAATATTCTGGCATTCATCATTGGGGCTCCATGTAAAAAGAAGCCGTCGCCGGCTTCTTCGTCTGTCCTGTTATGCTTGCGCGGCATTCGGGTCCTGCGCCGCATTCATATCCATATAGAACACTTCCCACAAGTGGTCGTCCACATCCTGGAAGCTCCATTGGTACATGAAGCCATGATCGGCCTTGTTGCTTGAAGGCTTGCCGCCCGCGGCAAGCGCCCGGTTCACGACCGTGTCCACTTCTTCCCGGCTCTCGACCGACAGGGCGAAGATCGCTTCGGCCGTCGCCGCGGCATTCGCGATATCCTTCGTCACGAACGTGCGGAAGTAATCCTCGACCAGCAGCATGGCGTATATATTCTCGCCGATCACCATGCAAGCCGCATTGTCATCCGTGAAGTTCATATCGAACTCGAACCCGATTTCGCCGAAAAACGCCATCGATCGCTTCAAATCCTTCACCGGCAAGTTAACGAACATTTGTTGGGCGCGAAAAGCCATAATTGGACCACCTCATCATCGGAATCTGCCCGGATCGCGGGCTGCAAAACCAAGTTTATCACACCCCGGCGGTCTTCCGTTTCTTCTCGATTGCGATCCTGTTCGGGGATACTCGGCATAACGAAAGAGGCTTGCATCGCGCAAGCCTCTTCTCGCAAAAGGTTCATAGCGTCTCGCCTTGCCCGCTAGTTCAACGGGGGCTCGTCCGACGTCTACTCTTCGAACTCCACGTTATGATAGACCTGCTGCACGTCTTCGAGGTCCTCGAGCGTATCGATCATTTTCTCGAACTGCGCCACGCTATCCTCCGGAAGCGTCACGTAGTTCTGCGCGAGCATCGTCAGCTCCGCTACCGTAAATTCCGTCACGCCCGCGCTCTTGAATGCTTCCTGTACGGCGTGGAATTGATCCGGTTCGGCGTATACCATGACCGTCTCTTCCTCTTCGACGACGTCGCGCACGTCCACGTCCGCTTCGATCAACAGCTCGATCGCTTCGTCGACCGTTTTGCCCGTCACGCCGAAGACGGCCGTCGCGTCGAACATGTACGCCACGGAGCCGTTCACGCCCATGTTGCCGCCATTCTTGCTGAACGCGGCGCGCACGGCCGATGCGGTACGGTTGACGTTGTTCGTGAG
This sequence comes from Paenibacillus methanolicus, assembly GCF_008124765.1. Lineage (GTDB taxonomy): Bacteria > Bacillota > Bacilli > Paenibacillales > Paenibacillaceae > Paenibacillus_Z > Paenibacillus_Z methanolicus. The sequence continues at coordinate 97,744 of NZ_VNHS01000008.1, forward strand.
CGCGTCGACGATGACCATCGAACCGTTCGGACCGAAGCCTTCATAGCGCAGCTCCTCGTAAATCTCGTCCGAGCTGCCTTTGGCTTTCTCGATCGCGCGATCAATGATGGCTTTCGGCACGTTATACGTCTTCGCCCGCTCGAGCACGACGCGCAAAGCGCGGTTCGATTCCGGGTCTGGTTCGCCCTTCTTCGCGGCTACGTAGATTTCAAGGCCGAATTTAGCATAAATGCGGCTTGTATTCGCGTCTTTGGACGCTTTCTTTTCCTTGATGTTGTTCCACTTGCGACCCATGATGTTCCCACTTTCTTCAATGATTTATTCCCATTATAACCGATTTTCGCGCGAAATGGACTCCCCCGCAAGCCGGATTTCCGACCGGATCGTTCAAACGTTCAAATTTTGATCACTTACCCGGCATGTTAAGATTCTCTTCCATGGCACGGGCGAAACAGAATCCGCGCTCATCCTTTCAGCCGTTAATTAATATTGAACACGCCTACTTCATAGGTATAATCTGACGGTATTCGAAGCAACTTTCGCAGATCGACCCATTGTCAAGGGGGTGATTCTCATTCCGATTATTACGCGGGCAACGTTCAACGCCACCGGCGCGATTACGTTCACGGGCAATGCGCTTGGTCTAAGCCGGTCCGATACGTCGGGCGTCCCCGGAACGCAGGACAGTATCGGCGCTTTCGCGACGACGGCCTCGACGGGCGCCTTCGGTTCATATCCAAGCGGCACGACGAACGCTTATGCGAGTAACAGCGCGTCGGCGATCTTGACGCTGCCCGCCGGAAGTTCGGTCTTATATGCCGAGCTCGTCTGGGGCGGTTGTTACATAAATGGCAACGTGGATTTAAGCGCGTTTATTAACAATCCCGTCACGTTCGCCACGCCTTCCGGCACATTCTCGATCTCCCCGGATGCGGCGACCAGCAACACCGTCAATCTCGGCAGCGGCGCTTTCGCCTATACGCGCTCCGCCAACGTAACGACGCAGGTTCAGCAAGCCGGGGCAGGTACATATACGACGGGCGGCGTAGTCGGCACGATCGTCATCAACAACGATCCGACGGCCAACCACGCCGGTTGGACGCTTGGCGTCATCTACTACAATCCGAATTTGCCCTTCCGCAACATGTCGCTGCGCGCCGGGGCCGTTCTCGTTCAGTCCACCTCCGGGCCGGTCACGACGACGCTGACCGGTTTCGCGACGCCGCTGTCGGGGACGCTCGGCGGAAGAGCGCTGTTCAGCGCCCAGGAAGGCGACGCGAATCGGACGGGAGACCAGGCTTTGTTCGGGCCGACCTCCGCGACGGCCGCCGCGCTATCGGGACCGAATAATTTCGCCACCAACTTCTTCGCCTCGCAGATCAATGGCGATGCCGGCACGCTGAACACGACCGGGACATTCGGCACACGCAACCAAACGAACGGCACGCCGGGGACGAACATCGTCGGCGGCCGCCAGGGCTGGGATATCACGAACGTCGACGTCTCCGCGCGATTGGTGAACAATCAGTCATCGGCCGTGCTTATACTGACAACCTCGGGCGATGCGTACGTCCTGAACGCGAACGCCATCCAAATCAATATCAACGCGCCGAACGTGACGCTTACCAAGAGCGCGAACGTATCCGGAGCAATCGTCGGCGATGTGATCACGTATACCGCCACGGTCCGGAATACCGGAACCGCGAACGCCTCGAGCGTGGTGCTGACCGACCCGCTTCCGTCGGGCCTATCCTTCGTCTCGGGCAGCGTCACCGTCGACGGCGTGTCTCGCCCGAATTACGACATTCTGGCCGGCGTCCCGATCGGCACGCTCGCGATCAACGGGGCCGTGACGATCACCTACAGAACGACCGTCTCGTCGAATCCGACCCAGGTAGCCAACAGCGCCAACGCCGCGTTCTCATTCCAGAGCGTTGCCGGCGGATCCACCATCACCGGCGTCATTCCTTCGAACACCGTTACGACGCCGGTCTACGCGCCGGTCGTCTCGATCGTCAAGAGCGCGAACCGGGCGAGCGCGACGGTCGGCAGCACGGTGACCTACACGCTCGCGATCCGCAACGCGGGCAACATCGGCGCGGCGACGACCGTGGCGGATAATATCCCTACGGGCAGCTCTTTCATTGCGGGCACTTTCCGCGTGAACGGTACCGTCGTTCCTGGCGCTAATCCGGCGGCGGGGGTCGCCATCGGGACCGTAGCGGCCGGCGCGACGGTCTCCGTGACGTTCGACGTGCAGGTGAACGCGGTGCCGACGCCGCCGCAGTTCGTCGACCAAGGCACGGCGCAATATACGTATTCGCCGCCGGACGGCCGCACGCTGCCTGGAAGCGCGTCGTCCAACGTCATCGCCTTGCCGGTATCGCTTCCGAACGTAACGGTCGCGAAAACCGCCAGCCTGAGCAGCGCCACGGTCGGCGACACGATCACGTATACGTCGGTCGTCGCGAATAACGGAACCGAGGCCGTCACGAACGTCATCTTGAGCGATGCCTTGCCGGCCGGCTCGCAATTCGTCGGCGGGAGCGTAACGGTCGGCGGAACTTCGGCGCCAGCCGCCAATCCCGCAAGCGGCATTACGATCGGCACGCTTGCCGCAAGCAGCTCCGTTACCGTAACGCTCCAAGCGCTCGTGGTGTCCGTACCCGCAAACGGCCAGCTGCTGAACCGGTCGAGCCTCTCCTACTCGTCCGGCACGCTTGCCGCGGGCGCGACGTCGAACACGACGACGACGAACGTGTTCCGGCCGGTCGTCAACCTCGCCAAATCGGCGAACGCGAACGCGGCCACGGTGGGCGATACGATCACGTACGCGATCGCCGTCACGAATACCGGCAATATTAGCGCGGCCGTGACGATCAGCGACAATATCCCGGCCGGGTCGTCGTTCGTTCCGAACAGCGTGACGATCAACGGCTCCGCAAGTCCGGGTCTGTCGCCGGCCACCGGTTTCAGCATCGGCACGATCGCGCCGGGCGGCGGAGCGACGATCACCTTTCAGACCGTGGTGAATTCGCTGCCGTCCCCCGCCGTGCTGACCGATCAAGCGACGGCCAACTTCTCCTTTACTTTGGCCAGCGGCCGGACGATTACGGGCGCCAGCAGCTCCAACGCGCTGACGATTCCCGTCTCCGCGCCGAACGTGACGATCGCCAAAGCCGCCAGCGATACATCCGCGGCCGTCGGCGAGCCGTTGACCTACAGCATCGCGGTCGCGAATAACGGGGGCGCTCCGGTAAGCAGCGTCGTCTTGTCGGATCCCGCTCCTTCCGGTTCGGCCTTCGTGGCGGGAAGCGTCACGATCGACGGCATTCCTTTCGCCGCCGCGAACCCTGGCGCGGGGATCGCGCTCGGGACGCTCAATCCCGGCGGCGTCGTGGGGGTTTCCTTCCAAATCCGCGTGACCGGCATTCCGGAATCCGGCCAATTGGCGAACGCCGCGAGCGCATCCTTCACGTCCGGCGCGTTCTCGGGCGCCTCGATCTCCAACACGGTGGCAACGCCGATCGCCCAGGCCGTGATCGCGGTCGTCAAGAGCGCCAGTCTTGCCAACGCGACGGTTGGCGACACGTTCACTTACTCGTTCGAATTGACGAACAGCGGCAATACGGCGGCCAATGTCACGTTGACGGATCAAGTGCCGGAGGCGTGCGTCTTCATAGCCAACAGCGTGCTCGTCGGCGGCACGCCAGTCCCGGGCACAAGTCCCGTGACCGGAATACCGGTCGGCAGCGTGCCCCCGGGCGGTTCCGTCGTCGTCAGCTTCGTCGTGGCGATCGAGACCTATCCGAGCTCGCGACAGCTCGTGAACCAAGCGCAGGCCGCCTTCTCCTTCACTCTTCCGAACGGGAGATCGGTCAACGGCGCGGCCAGCTCGAATACCGTTATCGTTCCGGTAGCCCTGCCGAGCGTATCGATCCTGAAAAGCGTTGACCGCGCCAATGCGATTGTCGGCGACGCGCTGCGCTATACCTCTATCTTGACGAATAACGGGGGCTCCCCGATCAATGGGGTCAACATCCGGGACCTGCTTGCCGAGAATATCGCGTTCACCCCGGGAACCGTCTTCGTCAATGGCGTGTCCAGGCCGGCAGCTTCGCCCGCTGACGGCATATCAATCGGTTCGCTGGCCCCAGGCGGGTCCGTAACCGTTACATTCGAGGTGAGCGTAATTATGGCTATTCCGTCTCAAGTGACCAACCAATCCACGGCAAGTTTTACGTCGGGCACGTTCTCGGCTATATCCGCTTCCAACGTAACCACGACGCCGGTCACGCAGCCCCAGATCGCGTTGGTCAAATCGTCCAGCACGAACAATGCGACGCTCGGAGGCTCGATTACGTACACGATCGTCATCTCGAACACGGGCAATCTCCCGGCGAACGTGACCCTCGCGGATACGCTGCCGGCCGGTACGACGTTCACCGATAACAGCGTCATCGTCGGCGGCGTGCCGCAACCCGGCGCATCGCCCGTAACCGGCATTGCGGTCGGCTCGGTTGCGCCCGGCGCAACGGTCACCGTCACCTTCGGGGTCGTCGTCACGTCGCTGCCTTCTCCGCAGCAGCTGACCAACACCGCGTCGTCTACCTTCACGTATACGCCGCCGGACGGCCGACTCATAACGGGCGCCGCGCAGTCCAATACCGTCTCCTTCCCGGTCTCGGCGCCGAATGTCGGGGTCGCCCTAAGCACGCCGTCCACGGCGCTGACCGTCGGCGACACGGTGACGTACACGGCCGTCATCACGAACAGCGGCATCGATCCCGTCTCGTCGGTCCAATATACGACGCCGTTGCCGCCCGGCACATCCTTCGTTCCGGGAACGGTAACGGTGAACGGCGCGCCTGCCCCGGGCGCAAGTCCGATCAGCGGCGTGCCGATCGGGACGATCGCGCCAGGCGCTTCCGCGACGGTGACGTACACGCTCCTCGTCGATGCAGTACCGACTCCGACGCGGATCGATGCGACCGGCTCGGCAACCTTCACGTCCGGCGCATTCTCCGGCGTGTCGTTCTCGAATGCGATCACCACGCCTGTCTACCAGCCCGTCATCGCCGCCGCCAAGAGCGCCAGCACGACGAACGCCACCGTCGGCAACACGGTCACCTATTCGTTTAGCATGACTAATTCCGGCAATTACCCCGCCTCCGTCACGTTAACCGACAGCATTCCGGCAGGCACGGCTTTCTTGGCGAACAGCGTGCTCGTGAACGGCACGCCTCTGCCGGGCGCCGATCCCGTGACGGGAATCAGCGCGGGTTCGATCGCGCCCGGCGCGTCGCTGCAGGTGTTCTTCTCGGTCGTCATCGAGACGCTGCCGAATCCGCAGCAGATCGTCAATCAAGGCACGGCCTCGTTCAGCTACACGCTGCCGGACGGCCGAACGTTCTCGCAATCGTCGGTCTCGAACACGGTCACGATACCGGTATCCGCGCCGAACGTCGCGGTTGTGAAGAGCACGCCGTCCACGGCGCTTGCCGTGGGCGATACGGTCACCTATTCGACCTCCGTAACGAATAGCGGCATCGATTCGGTCAATAACGTCCAGTTCACCGACCCGCTGCCGGCCGGCACGGCGCTGGTACCCGGTTCGGTGACCGTGGACGGCATTGTAAGACCGGACGGCAACCCGGCAACCGGCATTATCATCGGCAGCCTGACGCCGGGACAGGTGGTCGTAATCAATTTCAACGCGACGGTCACCACGCTGCCGGACCCGGCCGTGCTCAATAACCAATCCTCCGTTACTTTCACATCGGGCGTATTCTCGGGCGTCACGTTCTCCAATATAACGACGACGCCGGTCTTCCAACCGATCCTGAGCGCGGTCAAGAGCGCCGGCACGACCGCGGCAACCGTCGGCGACACGGTCACCTACACGATTAACCTGTCGAATACGGGCAACTATGGCGCCACGGTCACGTTGACCGATACGATTCCGACCGGCACCGTTTTCTTGACGAACAGCGTGCTCGTAGGCGGCCAGCCCGTGCCCGGAGCCGATCCATCCACCGGCATACCGCTCGGGATCGTGACGACTAGCGTAGACGTCTCGTTCTCCGTCGTCGTCGAGAGTTTGCCGCCTAACCAGCTCTTGACGAACCAAGCTTCGGCTACCTACACGTTCACGCTGCCGGACGGCCGGACGCTCGGCGGGTCGCTTTCTTCCAACACGGTCACCATACCGGTATCCGCGCCGAACATCGCTATCGTCAAGTCGACCCCGGCGATCGACGCCGTCGTCGGCGATACGATCACCTATACGATTACCGTTACGAACAGCGGCATCGCGAATATTAGTAACGCGGTGTTGACCGACGCGATCCCGATCGGCGCGTCGTTCGTGCCGAACTCCGTGACGGTCGACGGCTTGCCGCGTCCGGGCGCCATACCGAGCAACGGCGTCTCCCTTGGCACGATCGCGCCCGGCGGCTTCGTGACGGCAGCCTTCAGCGTCTCGGTCACGAATCTGCCGGAACCGCCCGAGCTGGGCAACCGGGCCTCCGTCACGTTCACGTCCGGGGCGTTCTCCGGCAGCGCGCTATCGAATCTGGTCGTCACGCCCGTCTATCAGCCGATCATCATCCTCCTCAAGAGCGCGAACACGACGAACGCCACGGTAGGCGATACGATCAACTATCTCCTGTTCGTCACCAACACCGGCAATTTGCCGGCTACTGCTACCGTTACCGATCAAATTCCGGTCGGCGGCGCGTTCGTGCCGAACAGCGTGCTCGTGAACGGCGTGCCGCAGCCCGGTGCGGACCCAACGACCGGCATTCCGGTCGGCATCGTCAATCCCGGCGAGATGGTGAGCGTCACGGTATCGCTGCAAGTCACCGTCGATACGCTGCCGATCGGTCAACAGCTCGTGAACCAAGCCGCGGCCAGCTTCACGTACTCGCCGCCGGATGGCCGGGTGCTCACGGGCAGCGTCGATTCGAATACGCTCGTCATTCCGGTCTCTTCGCCGGACGTCTCGGTCGTGAAGAGCACGGCCGCGATCGACGCCGTCGTCGGCGATATGATCACGTACTCGATCGCCATTACGAACAACGGCATCAGTCCGGTTAACAACGTCGTCCTTGTCGACCCGGATCCGATCGGGACCGTATTCGTGCCCGGCAGCATCACCGTCGCAGGCGCCGCGCGTCCGGCCGCCAATCCGAATACCGGGATCGTGGTCGGCACGATCGCCAGCGGCGGCTCGGTCACGGTTACCTTCCAAGTCCAGGTCGTGACGATATGACGCCAGACGGACCGCGCGATTTCACCGTGCAGAATCAGACGCATGTCCGTTTTCAGAACGGAACGTATGAAGGCGTCGCGTATTCCAACACGGTAAGTACGCCACTCGTCGGTCCGCTGCTGAAAGCCGCGAAGAGCGTCAGTACGCCGCGGGCGTCAATCAACCAAGTCGTCACGTTTTCGATCGCGCTCTCGAATAGCGGTAACCGCTCCGCCCAGGTGACGGTCATCGATCCTTTGCCTGCCGGTCTATCGTTCATTGCCAACAGCGTCCTGATCGGAGGCGTCCCGCTAACGGGCATCTCCCCTTCGGCAGGAATCCCGGTCGGCATCGTGAACGTCGGCGCCACCATCCTGATCACTTTCCAGGCGATCGTCGTCAGCATGCCGCCCGGCTTGCGTTTCGCCAATCAGGCGCGAGTCGAGTACGTATTCACCGCGCTGGACGGCAGATCCGTGAGCGGGACGTTGCATTCGAACACCGCGTCCTTCGGCGTAAATCCGTTTCGCCTGTCCGCTTCGGCCAGCTCGAGCACGACCGTCACCTTCGCGGGAGACGTCATCCCGTATGAGCTCGCGATAACGAACGAGGGCAGCGAACCGCTCGAGAATGTCGTCATTACGATCCCGCTGCCGGAAGGATTCGAATTCGTGCCGGGGAGCGTCGTGATCAACGGGGTGCTCATGCCGGGCATCGATCCGAACATGGGCATACCGATCGGCACCCTTTTACCCGGTCAATCCGTGCGTGTTAGCGTCCACCTACGCGTCACGGGCGCGCCTGCTTCCGAACAAGTCGTCATCCAAGGGAGAATCGCCTACACAATCGGGGGAGCGGCGGCGAGTCTGCTCGCCAATCCGCTCGTCTTCACCGTCGTAAAGCCTCAAGTCTCAATCCAGCTTCAGGTGGACCGCACGCAGGCGAGCGTGAACGATACGCTGCAATATGTCGCCGTCGTCCGCAACGACAGCAGCTTTGCCGTGGATGTGCGGCTGTTCGATCTCGTTCCTCCAGGCACGTCGTTCGTGACGGACAGCCTAACCCTAGGCGGCCAGCAACAGAGCGTAACGCGAATCGAGGGCGGCCTTCCGCTCGGCACCTTGCTCGCCAACTCGCAGCTGGTCGTCGCTTGTCGCGTCAAGATTCTGTCGTCCGCGGTCGCCCCGGGACTCCCGCCGATTCTCGAAGGCGTTCGCGCCTCGTTCACGTTCCGTCTCGCGGACGGAAGAGTCGTCAGCATGACCGCAGCATCCAACGCGGTGAAGACGGGGCTGTTCGCGCCGCTCATCGCCGTCACGGCCGCGGCTCAACCGCAGTACGTCGAGCCCGGCGAATCGGTCGGTATCGGCGCGATCGTCCGCAACAACGGCAACCTGAGCGCCGACGTCACGTTGTATCGAACCGCTTACCCGCCCGAGTACTATATTCGGGATGTTCGCATTGCCGGCCGGATCGTGCCGGGTTTTCCGTTAACGGAAGGACTTTACCTGGGGACGATACCGCCGGGCGGATCGATTCGGGTCGCCTATATCGGCGATATCGGGGAAGATTACGATGTCGCGCTGCCCGACATTGTCGGCCTATTCACCGCGAGGTACAAGTACCGGTTCGATGAACAAATGAATTCCGGGGAAAGCCGTTCGAACGAATACGTCATCGTCGTCGATCAAACGAATGAATAGTAACAGGGCTGTCCACCGCGCCATTCGATCGCGCAGGGCAGCCCTTTACGTGACGAGCGAGCAATCGTCTACTAAACCTCCGCCGGATCGCAGACGCGTATAATGTACCGAAAATTCTCGGTCGCCGCCTCCCGGTACAGGGAGCGCGCGCCGCGCCGCCAATGATCATAGAAACTCCAAGAAAATTTGAATACATGGCCGAAATCCCAGTCGCAGGCGTTGTAATCGCGTTCCCAGAAGCGCTGCTCCGCGGGCAGACTGGCCGACCGCTCGGCACGGTGTAGCGGAAGGCGGTCAACCGGCGAGTACAGCTTCGGTTCCGTCCCCTTCTCCTGTAAATCCCGCGACAGCCGCAGTACCTGGACGAGCCGAAGCAGCGGAACCTGTCCCCGGCGGAACAAGGCAACGTAACCTAGATCGTGCAGCAAGTTGAGCCCGTGGGAGAACGTCAGCAGATGACCGATTAAATCGTGATGCGCTTCCGCCCGGTAGATCGCGTGGAAAGCCGCAAGCTCCCCAAGCACCCAATCGGACAACTCCTCCGGCGATGCCAGCCGCAGCCGAGCGAGGTCCGCTGTCAGCTCAATGCGTTTCACCTCCGCCGTACTGGCCCCGATCCAGGATCGGCCTGGTATCGCCTTGCGAAACGCCAGGATCAAATCGGCGATATCGGCGCCGATCGCGATGCCCGCGGCCTCCCGCACGCTTCCCCTTACATTCGGGGCGGATTCATGGCTTGGCCGGCACAATTGCCCGTGTTGTTCCAATCGATGCATCGCCAGCAAGCTAACCGCGCCGTAGATTACGTTGTGCCCGACCCATCGCAGCTCATCTATCGTCTCCTCCAGCGCTTCAACGATGTACTGTCTCGCCCCCGGTCCGAACCGCGCCTCAGGCAACCGCTCGTCGCCACTCGGCAGCAGCCTGCCATCCCGATGGCCCGCAAGCATCCGATCCGCCTGATCCGAGACGAGCGATCGAATCGCATCCGTCAGCGCATTGTCCGACGCGAACGCCGTTCCCGCGATTGCCGCCGCGCCGTAATGCGCCGCCCAAATATCGCCCGTCTCTTTCTTGCAGCGCGCGATAATCTCCAATCCTTCCCTATAAAAGCCGCTGTTTGTCATGCCGTCCCCCTTTCCGCTGTCGCCATTATACGCGTATCTACATGCGAACGAAAACCCGTCCTTCCAAAATTGGAAGACGGGTTTTCGATTGCGCATGCTAAAACGACGGTATATACGTTATTTCTTCACGGTTTCCTGATTGCCCGCGTTGTCTACGCTGTAGAACTCCACGTTGACGGAACCGCTCGCGGACGTCGGCACGAACGGAGACGTATACGTCGTCCAGGCGCCGCCGTTCACGCGGTACTTGATTTCTTTCACGCCCGAGCCGGCCGCGTTGTCGGTCGCCTTGAGCGTCCAGGCGTAACCTTTAATGTACTTCACGCCGCTCTTCGTCGCCCAGACCGGCGCGACGCTGAATTTCGTCGCCGGCGCGATCGAATCGACCTTGATCGTGACGGATTTCTCCTGCTCGACGTTGCCCGCGTTGTCGCGGCTGTAATACATTACCGTGTAGGAAGCGGCACCGGACAGCTGGAATGGCGCCGAATACTCGGCTTCGCTGCCGCCGTTGATCCGGTAGAACGTCTTCGCCACGCCAGACCCTTCGGCGTTATCCGACGCCGTCAAGGAGATGGAGATATTACCCGCCTTGTACCAAGCCGCGACTGCCGCGCCGTTCGCCAACAGCTCCGTAACCGGCGCCGTCGCATCCGATGGCTCCGCAGGCGCTTGGTACGTGACGGACTGGCTTGCCGCGGACACTTCCGTGATCGCCTCGCCATCCTTGCGAATCGCCAGGAGATGGAATTTGTACGTTTGCTCCGGCGTCAAGCCCGTCAAGGCGTAACTCGCATCCGTCGTGTAGCCGACATAGACGTCGTCGCGGAAGATTTCATAGCCCGCTGCGCCGACCGAAGGCTCCCACGTCATTGCCGCGCCTGCAATGCTCACGTTGGTCGGCGGCAGCAGCTCGCCTGCATTCAGGTTGCCGCCATACGGCAGATCCTTCGCCAGCTGCGTCGACAGCGTGTTATTCATGTCGCTGCTGCTGTCCCAGCTCATGACGCCCGCCAGGTTCAACGTTTTCACGAGCGAGGTCGTGTACATCATCGTCGTCTTGTCGTTATAGCCGATCCACAGCTTCGTTTCCGGATTGTAGACATAGGCTACTTTCGACTTCTCGTTCCAGTAACGCGTGTAGCCGTTCTTATCCACATAGTTGTTCTCGATGTCATAGAAATCGTAGAGGCCGGATTCCCACGTGCCTTCGCCCATGCCTTCGCAGGTTTGGTATTGGCCTTGCGGCGGACATCCTGCCCAGCCTTTGCCGTAGAACGGAACGCCCAGCACCAATTTGTACGCCGGCAGACCGCTGTTCAGATGGCCGAGGGCGCCGCCTCTGACCGTGCTGCGCGGACGTTTGTACGGATGCTCGTCGTCGTAATAAACCGGCGAGTTATGATGTGCCAGCTTCTCCCAGCTGCCGCTGAAGTCATAGGTCATGATGTTGACGAAATCGAGGTATTGCGTCGAGTTGGCAAAATCCGCGTTGACCGTGAAGCTGTCCGATTGCGAGGAAGCAATCGTCAACAGATAATATTTGCCGTCTTCGGATCCCGCGGCATCGAGCGCCTCGCGCACCGTTTTCATCAGCAGCGTGAAATTCTGCGGATCGTCCGGGGAATGCACGTTGCCGTCCGCCCCGCCCGACACCGGATATTCCCAGTCGATGTCCAAGCCGTCGAAATCGTACATGCGTACGACCTTCACGGCCGTATTCGCGAAGTTGCGGCGCGTCTCTTCCGTGGCGGCCATCAGCGAGAAATTCTTCGACCACGACCAGCCGCCGACGGTGGCGATCATGTTCAGCTGCGGATTCGCCGCTTTCACCGCTTCGAATTCGCTGAAGTTGGCCAGATCGAAGGACGGATCGCCGAGCACGATGCCGCCGTCGAAGACATAATCCTTCTGCAGCGGAAGATCGGCGTTCTGGCATTGATCGCCCGACGTATCTTTGCCCGCCCAGCAGAAATCAAGGAAGGCATAGTTGATGTGCGTGTAATTAGCTGCGGCTAAGTCAGCCGGCACGTAATTCCGAGCCGTCTCGCTTCTCGCCCAGGACGTGTAATACGTCACCAAATTATAGTCGCTTCCCGGTACCGCGCGAATCGGCGCGCTCGCCTCCGACGTCCACGATTCGTTCTTCGCCACGACGGCGAAGTTGTACGCCTGCCCATCGGTAAGCCCCGTCGCGGCGAAGCGATTGGACGCGCTAGTGCCGATCGGCGCGCCGTCTTGGTAAATCTCGTACGACGTTGCGCCTTGCACCGGCCCCCAGCCCAGCGAGACGGAGGTTTGGTTGGCGGAGACGATCTTCAGCCCCTGCGGCGCGGCGAGCTGTCCCACCGTGAACGTCACGCGGTTGCTCATCGCCGAGACCAGACGCTTCGAGTCCTGCGCGCGAATACGGAAGTTCACCGAATCGCCGTCTTGGAGCCCCAGATCCTGCAGATTGATCGTCGTCGACGTCGTCGCGCCGCCTTCGATCCAGCGGAACCACGACTCGCCGCGATAAATCTCGTAGCCGACCGCGTTCGGGCTCGGCGTCCAGCTCAGCTGCACGTCGCTGCCGACCACGCTGCTTACACGCAAATATTGCGGCGGCGTCAACGGCGCCGGCGGAAGCTCGGTAGGATCGGCCTTCGGCGTCGTAATCGTGACGATGTTGCTCGGCTTGCTCTGTTTGCCGGCTTCCGGCACCTGCGTGACATAGAAGGAGTACGTCTTCTCCTCGTCGAGGCCGACGATCAGCTTCGGCGAGAAGCCGGACCAGGCTTTCCAGCCCCAGCCGCCGGATTCGCCGACTTTCATATAAACTTGATAGCCTAAGTTCGAATCGTTGCCCGGAACGGGGTCCCAATTCAGCACGACGGAATCGGCCTTCACATCCGTTGCATTAAGATTTTGCGGGATCAGATAATCGGATGGTTCAGCGGCGGAAGCAAGGGAGGCGCCAAATAAACTGAAAACGATTGCAAAACATAATGCATAAACCATAGCGCCTTTGGACTTTCGAACATTGCGCGTATACAATAGTGTCACCTCGGCTATTTCGTTTTTAGTGAATGAAGTTACTTGGCTTTCATTCGTACCTTTTGCCTAGTTGCTTGATGCGCCTCCTTCCGCCCTTGATGCTGAGCCTACATTCCCTTCGAATGACCCATCTTTCGTTTGCGTTAAGGAATTGTATACCTTCTTTCATAATGATACAGTTCGTATCTACGTGTGAAGGGATACATTTCTCTTGAACCAGGGATACTATTATGCAAATTGCTAGAAATGTTAATTTGTGCGATTTATTCGACTTCATTCGACAGAGCACAACGAATGGCTATAGCACGCAAAAAAAGCCCGGATGGCTGCTTCATCCGCGCTTTACTTGCATCGTACACGATATTCGTAAATCTTCTATCCGATCGACAACTCCTAGTTACCTTCGCGAGCTCCGCCATCTCCCGTCCGAAACGGCTGCAGGAACGACTTCGGGATTTCCGTTTCAAAACGCATCTGCTCGCCCGATACCGGATGGTTGAACGCCAACACGCGCGCGTGGAGGCCGAGACGGTTCAGCAGCTTCAATCTCGCGCCGTACTTCTTGTCGCCGACGATCGGATGCCCGATATCCTCCATATGGACGCGGATCTGATTTTTTCGGCCGGTCTCCAGGCGCACTTCCAGCAGGCTGACCGTCTGGTTCGTCTCCAGCGTCTTGTAATGCGTCACGGCATGCTGACCGTCATTCGGATAGGGACTCGAATACATTTTGAGCGTTTTGCTCTCCTTCAACCAGGAGGAAACCGTGCCTTCGGACTTCTTCACCCAACCTTCGACCAGGGCGATGTACGAACGCTCCGTCACCGCATGCTGCCAGTCATTCTGCAGCTGCTGTTGAACGGCTTCGCGCTTGGCGAACATCATCAATCCGGACGTATCCCGGTCCAGCCGATGCACGACGAATATCCGGCTCGCGGGATCGGCGGCACGGACATGCGCCGTCAATTGCCGATAGGCCGTCAGCTCGTTCTCTTTGTCGGATGCGATCGACAGCAGACCCGAATCTTTATGAATGACGATGATATCGTCGTCTTCGTGCACGATCCTCATGCCGAAGAGCGGCGCGCGCTCGACAATCAGCCCGTGGCTGACCGTAACCGTGACGCCGGGCTTAAGCGGATAATTGTATAGCTTAACGACTTCGCCGTTCACGGCAATTTGACCGCGGGCTAACATCGATTTAATGGCGTTTCTGCCTTTGTCCTTGAGATGGATCAGCAGAAATGCAAGCAGCTCCATCGGCTCGCCGACAGGGTACAGGCGTTCTTGCTTGCGCTTCTTCTCCGGTCTGGCGGGCGCCACCGTCTCGCCGCGCCGACCGGTTCGACGCTCGTTCGCCCGTGGCCCCGCTTGTCCTCGGCTGCCTTTGTGCTCCGTCCGCGGATGTGCTCCCCGAGCGGAAGATTGCGGCGCGCGCTTGTCCCCTCCCGCCTCTCCGTCATGCCGTCTGCGGCGGTCTCTGTCTCGATCTTGCGCCATGCTCGCGTTCGCTCCGTTTCCTCATTCAGATTCATCCACTATACCATAAGCGAATGGTTCTAAAAAGTCGCGCATGACGGATTCGCGCATGCAGCGCCTTGAAAGCCTGAAGGCGCATTGTGCCGCGAACGATATCGCTAATTGGCGCCGGAGCCGGATGAGCTGCTCTCGCCGAGATTAGACGGGGTGGCGCTGGCTACAGAAGATTCCTCGCCGCCTGATGGATCGGATCGTGCCTGATGCGCATTCTCGCCGTCTGACGGCAGGGTGCTGGTCGACTCCCCTCTCTTGCCGTATTCTCCCGAAGCGTCCGTATTCTCACCCGAACCGCCGCTAGCCGACTGTTTCGAATCCGACTCCTCTGCCAGCCTCTCGTTCTGCCCCGATTCTTTCGGCTTGTCCGTACCGCCGTCCGCCGTCGGTTCCGGATTGGACGACTGCTTGCCGCCTCCAGACTTTTGATTCGGTCTTTGTCCCCCCGCATTCACGCTTTGATCCTTGCTTGGCGCGTTCGCTTCCACCCAGGGCGGGTCGCCGTATTGATGGAGCCGTTGGTTAACGAAGTAGACGATATACGGGATGAAAGCCGACAGAAAGGCGCAGAAGAACGTCGTTCCGGACGGCATATTCCCGACGATTTGCTCCCACATGGCCTTCAGCGCCTTTCGCTCTGGTTGATATTCCCCAATCGGCGAATATTGACTTCCGCCTTGACCTCGATAGTCGCATCCGCGAACAGTTGTCTGCCATCTTCCCAGTTCTCGCTAAGCTCTTCCCAGGACATCAGCTTGTTCTGATAGAGATGCATCCCTAATCCGATCGCGTCCTTTTTGTATTTCTTTTGCAACGTGCGGATCGTCTTCTCGCTTAATTGGACGATTTCCTTCGCGAACAAATCTTCCATTTTTCGGATCGACGATAATTTGGCGACATCAAGTTTGCGTATCGACTTCCCGATCGTGCCTTCAGCCTCGATCTCCACCGTAAATTTAAAGTTGTCGCCTTCACGCCTAGCCTTGATGTTGCGCGTCGCCCGTTCGATGTCGAAATCGATGATGTCATCGTCCATGCTCGTCTCGACGACACCGCCTTTGACATCCCCTTTAAGAAAGTTCAACCCTCCCGTTTCGCTCCCGCTAAGAAAGGCGACGAACCTATGGTGGCTGTCGAATAATGCTGCGCCAGTCAGCGAAATACCGTCTTCGTAGGCGCTGATTTTCTGAATCGTAAAGCTGACGTTCTTCAAAATTTGCTCGTGCACGTATCCGATTCGGGATTCCGGGCGCATATAGCAGGTTTTTTTATAATTGTTAATCGCAGAATCAATGTAGGCCGCGGGATAAGATTCGTTCATCGACTTCACCGACAGCAGACGTTTCGCATCGCCATCCGCGATCAGAACATTGATGTCCCGGCGCATTTCGTTGTTGCGGAGGAAAAAATCCAAAATGTCGGCGAAATCCAACCTCCCATCCTTGACGGCTTCGTTCGAAAGCAGAATAACCTGCAAATGCTCGAAATAGGGCGTACGGCTCGTCTTCGCCGCCATTCTGGCGGAAAGCGCCATAATCGAACGTTCGGTGACGCTCATGTTGAAAAAAGCCGCTCCGGGCGAACCTCCTTCTTTGCCGCCGCTGCGTAATCCGGAAGGAACCAGCATTTGATAGGTGCCGACGATTTCGGGCGCCTTGCCTTGCTTCTGCGACGTCTCTTCTCTCTGCGGCTCCTTGTCGATGGCGACGCCTGCCACGAAGCCGCGTTGATCGATCTCTACGCGATCCCAGCACGCGCTAAGCAAGACGGCATGGAGAAGGAAGAGCAGAACGGTTGCCCGTTTTCTCCACGATGTCATTTGATCATCCCCTTCACGGCAGCGACTCCATACAGACACAACGTCATTCCGATGGTGAGAAATCCCATGTAGCTTATGACTTCGCCCAGCAGCGCGAATTCGATCACGTTCTTCGGAAGCATGCAGATTAAATAAGCAACCGGGCAGATTGCGGCAACGAAATGAATCCGTTTTCCCTTCCTAACGATCGAATGCGCGAGATGAACGGCAATATCGAGCGCCATAGACGCCGTATTGAAGATCGTCATGATCCAGATGGTGAAAAAAATCGACTCCGTCCGTTCGAAAAATTCTCCCGGAATTTTCACTTCCTTCGCGAGTTCAATCGCCGGATAGCCGATTTCCTGTAATGCCCAAGGCGTAAACGTGCCGATGCAGATCAAATAGATGAGCACGTACAACACGACGGGGATAACGACGCCAACCGCGGCTGCCAAAGGCGCTTCCTTCGGTCGTTTCATCATCGCGGTATAGAACAAAATCACCTCGAAGCCTAGCATCGAAAACACGGAATCCTTCGCCCCGACCATCAGCCGCTTGACGTCGGTTACGAAGAACGGCTTAAGGTCCGCCCAATTCACGATGCTGTTGCTGAAGAAAAGAAGCAGGAACGTGACGACCAGCACGATCGGAAAAAACATCGTATTGAGGCGCAAGAGTCCGATTCGAGTACCCGAAGCCGCATAGCCCACGATAAGAAGGAACATCAACCCGATGTATTCGGCCGGCGTGCGATCGAAGAGGTACGTCTTGGAAATGTTGGCGATTGCCCGGATTTCATACGCGAGAAACAGCATGAAATAAACGCACATGATCCCGGTTATGACAATCGCGACTGGCTTCGTAACGAGCGATCGGACATATTCGAAGAAGGTCCCGCCCGCATATAAGCCCGCGAATTTGCCTAAAAGCACGGCGATGGTCACGGCAAACGCTCCCGCCATCAAGATCGAAATCCACCCGTCGGAGGATGACGTCGTTCCCGCCAAAACCCTTGGAAGCGTCAAGATGCCGACGCCGATAATCATCGAGGAAACCGTGATCGTTAGTTCCTTCGCTTCAATCTTGTTGTCATCGTACTCCCAGTGATTCATCGGACCACCACTATTTCTTATTCAATCGTTTCTTGTCCTGAGGTTGCAGCATGCGCGGACGATTCTTCAAAAAACTGACTGGCGCGCGCAGAATCACATCTTTCCAATCATCCAGATAAAGTGGCGCAAACGGCGTCGAATACGGAATGCCGAAGCTCTTCAAATTGACAAAGTGGATGTTGATCATGATATAGCCAAGAATGATCCCGTACAGACCGAACACGGAAGCGGCCAGCATCATCGTGAACCGAAGAATGCGAAGCGCGATCGCAAACGAATAAGAAGGGAACGAGAACGATGCGATGGCGGTTACCGCGACGACGATGACCATGATCGGGCTGACAATGCCGGCCGCGACGGCGGCTTCCCCGATAACGAGACCGCCTACGATGCCGATCGTTTGGCCAATCGGTTTCGGCAGCCGAATTCCCGCTTCTCGCAGCAATTCGAGTGTCGTCTCCATGATGAACGCTTCGATCACGGCCGGGAAAGGAACACCTTCTCGCGCGCCGGCGATGGAGAAAGCCAGTTTGGACGGAATCAGACCATGATGGAATTCCAACAACGCGATATACAGCGCGGGCAGGAAGGACGCGATTGCCGCAGCTAATAATCGTAAAATCCGGGTTAACGTCGCGAGCAGCCAATTCTGATAAAAGTCTTCCGGCGACTGTAAATTCGACGAGAACGTAATCGGCAGCACGAGCGCGAAGGGATCGCCGTCCACCATAACGGACAGCCGACCCTGCAGGAGGGCGCCGGTCACCTTGTCCGGCCGCTCCGTATTGGCTATGAGCGGGAACGGGCTCATAAAGCTATCGGACAGCCATTGCTCGATCGTGCCCGAGCCTTCGATATCGTCGATATCGAGGCTCTCTATCCGGCGGATCGCTTCATGGACGATCCCTCGGTTCGCCACGCCTTCTACGTATATCAGAACGATCGTTTTTTTGGCCCTTCTACCGACTTTGAACGTCATTATGCGCAATTCCGGATTGCGGATCCGTCGCCGAATAAGCGAAATGTTCGTGCGCAAGTCCTCGACGAATCCTTCGCGGGAACCTCGAATGATCGACTCCGTTAACGGCTCTTCGATCCCGCGGCTCTTCCATCCGGCGCTGCCGATTGCGATTGCCTGCCTGCTGCCGCTCAGGAAGAGCACCGTATCGCCGCCAAGTATCGTATTTAAAACCTCTTCCTGCGTCTCCAAAATCTCGACGTCGACGGATGTGAGCACTTCCTCGACTACCAACTGAACCGCTTGGTGATAGAGATCGTTCTTGGCGTTCTCGTAGTGTTGAAGCAACGGCTTCATTACTTGGCTCTGAACCAGGTCCTTGTCTACGAGGCTATCAATGAACATAAGCGCGACAGGAAGATGCTGGGCGCCGATCGTAAAGTGACGGACGATCAAGTCGTCCGGGGATCCCGTAATCGCCAGCATGCAATCCAGATTGGATTTCATATCCGTTCGCAGCGGCAGCGGTTCGCTGTTGGGCTCTCGTCCTGCCGCGCGCTGAATCCGGCTTCTGGCGCCTGCCTGTTTCATCCGGTTCAACATGGCGTAGTCCTTCCTTTTGTTCCATGGGCTTCCTCTTACTATTCGCAAACACGCCCCTCATTATTCCAACCGTATCAGCCTACGGATGCATCATGGTCCTGACGCCTACCGTTCAGTCAATAAATGGACAGCCAGACTCAGGCGCCTCCCCTTTTCGCCATTCCTTCCCATCGTTTTACACCATTAACGTAGGCCTTATGACGGCCACGAAATGAAAACGCTTTCGTTCGACGCCAGTCCGCTCCATCCGCCTGTTCTCGGCTTTGTTGGAAGCAGGCGCCCTAGACTATATACAAACCTTCACCGTTTCCTAATAATTAGTTTGGATTACAAATTTTCTGTATGAAAAGGAGAATTGCGATGAGTAAATGGAGTGTTGCATATCGAAGCAGGTTCGTTCAACGCGCCGTCCCCGTGACCCTTGGCTTGGCCCTTCTGACGTCGCCGCTCGCCGCTGCAGCCGACCATGCTGCGTCGGCATCGGGAACCGTCGCCAATCCGCATCATGCGAACAAAGGAAGCTCGCTGCTCATCGGCGAGAACCGGGTACTAAGCAAGAAGGAAATTCGCAAAGAATGGGACGGCATCGATGCGGAGTACGGCGCGGCCCAAGCGGTCGATACCGTCAAAACGCTGCTGCCGGAGGATGACTTCGAGGCTCTATTTCCTTACCGTCTTGGATCGGCGCAATGGTTCTCCGCCGCGGAGGGAAAAGAGTATTACAAGGCGAACCAAGCCGACTATTTCTCCTATGACAATCTCATCGCGGCGGTTACCGAAGCAGCTAACTTGAAATTGAAGATCAACACGAGGGCCGGGTCGAACGCGCAGGAAATATTGCGGTTGGACAAAGAAGCCAAAGTCGAAACGCTCGTCTCGCGGGCAGACGACTTCTACTCGGCATCGAACAAAAAGCAAATCATACGAACCGAAATCGTCGACTTCGGCACATTCCTGAAGGAAGGCTTCGCCAAAGACCGCAAACGCGAGCTGGCCGCCTTCCTCGCCCATCTGTCGCACGAAACCGGCGGAGGCTGGGACGCCGCTCCCGGAGGACCGCTGCGCTGGGGCTTGTTCTGGAACGAAAATATCGCCGGTCGAACCGGCAAAAACATGGACCCGTTCGTGGATAAAAACAGCAGCGCGCTCTACCCCGGCCATGAAGGCAAACGCTATTATGGACGCGGGCCGATCATGCTCAGCTGGAATTTCAATTACGGATTGTTCAGCTCGATAATCTATGGTGACAAAAACGTGCTTCTTAGGAACCCGGAGATCGTCGCCGCGGACGGAAAGATCGGCTACATGACCGCGATTCTATTCTGGATGACGCCGCAAACGCCAAAGCCTTCCGGACATGACGTCATGGTTGGCAAATGGAAGCCTGCTCCCGAGCACAAGGCCAAAGGACTCTGGCAGCCCGGCTTCGGCGTGTCGACGATGGTGCTTAACGGTCTCGAAGCGAACTTGGGCGAAGTTGACGGAAGCCCGGTCAAACGGCGTAGCGGCCACTACAGAGAAATCACCGCCAAGATGGGCGTCGACGTAACGGGCGAGAAAATCGATACGCTTGGCATGCAGCCTTTCTAAACAAAGCGGAATGTCCATAAACCGGTTGTTTGCCCCACGCGCTACCTGCTATGACGCGCCATGCTGCTCAAGAACCGCTGCATGAGCAGCGGCAGCGAGATGAGAATGGGCGGGTCGTCCAGCCTCGGATCGTATAACGTCACTTCCTGGTACGGCACTTCGCTGCCGGATTCGACGATAATCGGAATTCGGGTGCGGGAGCGAAGCGTAGCGCGCGGCAGCAGCGCTTCCTTCGCGCCCATCTCCCACGCGACCGCGGTCGCCATTAGATAATAAACGCCAGGCTTCACGTCGGTAATCCGGAAGCCGCCCAACGCCGGAATGATCGTCCCGAAGATCGGCAGCCCTTCCGGAATCGGCTTGGCGAACAAGCCGATCAGCACAACCCCTTCAAACGGCGTATCGGCTGCAATGCGCCCTTCGACTTGCTGCCGACCGTTCGGCGGAGTACCGGGAACTCGCCAATCCCCAAGTTTTCGCAGATGACGCAGGCTGCCGTCCGCTTCTTCGCCGCAAGTCCGAAACTGAGCAGGCGTCATACCGACACGTTCGGTGAACCTGGAAGTGAAGGTGCCCAAGCTCTGTTGACCGATCTCGAGTCCAATATCGCGTATGCTTAATTTCGTTGTTAGCAGCAGCTCCTTCGCGCGGCTTAGACGATGCGACGAGACGTAATATAACGGTGGAAGTCCTACTCTCTCCTTGAATATTCGCGTAAAGTGATAAGGGCTATATGCCGCGACGCGGGCAAGCCTCTCGAGCGGGAGCGGTTCGTCGATGTGGTCATGAATAAACGCGACAACCTCTTCAATTTCCGGAAACCGGTCCAACACGCGGGGCACCATCCTCATTGCATGAGCGGCGCGCTGGCAAAGCGCACGGCATGCAGTAATCAGAACAAATGTTCTCGTTCATTAATCTACCATATTTTTCATAAGAACGGAAGCCATTTGACAACATTTTCTGCGATCGATGGATTCTGAAACTTTTACTTTCCTATAAAAAAAACCGCTCTTAATGAGCGGTCGCGGTCCATTCCGACTTGTTGCGGTGATAATGGTGAAGCGTGACGCGGATATCGTCCCGAAGCAGCTCGTGCTCGCGTTCCAGTCGATCCGGCACGATTCGCACCTCGTCGACCCCCTCTAAATTGATGGCATGCACGTCGGCTTCCGTGATTAGCGCCATAAGCAGCGACTGATTACGGCTTGCGATGAGATAGCGGATGTTTCTAAGATCCATCTGGTCAATAACGAGAACTTTTCCTTCTTGATCCACATGATCACTCCTCGCAGAGTTTTCTGACATCCTGTTTATTCCATTCTCCGCGGGGCCTGCTTTTCCCTGCATCAGGCTGGGTAATTCCGGAAATATTCCTTCGCGTTTCCCCCTTGCATTCCGTTCTCAAAAAAACCAAGGCAGCCATTGGCTGCCTTGGTTATAAATCTGCCCCGTTCGCGCGTCGTCTTAAAACACCTTCGTCGTCCAGGATTCGCAGTTCCACGTATCCGTAACCACGTCGCGGTAAAATTCCGGTTCGTGGGAGATGAGCAAAATGCTTCCCTTGTATGCTTTCAGCGCGCGCTTCAGCTCGTCTTTCGCGTCGACGTCCAAGTGATTCGTCGGCTCGTCGAGCACGAGCAAATTCGTCTCGCGGTTGATCAGCTTGCACAGGCGAACTTTGGCTTTCTCGCCGCCGCTGAGCACGGCGACCTTGCTCTCGATATGCTTCGTCGTCAGACCGCACTTGGCAAGCGCCGCGCGAACTTCGAACTGGTTCAACGACGGGAACTCGTTCCATATCTCGTCGATGCACGTGTTGTAGTTCGCTTCCTTCATCTCTTGCTGGAAGTAGCCGATATGCAGCGTTTCGCCTAGCTGAACCGAGCCCGACAGCGCCGGAATCTCGCCCAGGATGCTGCGCAGCAGCGTCGTCTTGCCGATGCCGTTCGCGCCGACGAGCGCGATCTTCTGCCCGCGTTCCATGCGCAGATCGAGCGGTCTCGACAGCGGGCTGTCGTAGCCGATGACGAGCTGGTTGGTTTCGAAAATAAGCTTGCCGCTCGTGCGGGCGTCCTTGAAGTTAAACTGCGGTTTCGGCTTCTCTTTCGCCAGCTCGATGACATCCATCTTGTCGAGCTTCTTCTGACGGGACATCGCCATGTTGCGTGTCGCCACGCTCGCCTTGTTCCGCGCGACGAAATCCTTCAGGTCCGCGATTTCCTGCTGCTGCCGCTTGTAGGCGGATTCAAGCTGCTGCTTCTTCATCTCATGCACTTTGAGGAAGTGGTCGTAATCGCCGACGTAACGGTTCAACTCTTGATTTTCCATATGGTAGATCAGGTTGATGACGCTATTCAGGAAAGGAATATCATGGGAGATGAGAATAAACGCGTTCTCGTACTCCTGCAAATAGCGCTTCAGCCATTCGATGTGTACTTCATCCAGATAGTTGGTCGGCTCGTCAAGCAGCAGAATGTCCGGCTTCTCGAGAAGAAGCTTCGCCAGAAGCACCTTGGTCCGCTGGCCGCCGCTGAGATCGTGAACGTCCTTGTCCAGGCCGATATCGGTCAAGCCTAGACCGCGCGCCGTCTCCTCGACCTTAGAGTCGATCATGTAGAAATCCTGGTTGGTCAGCGTGTCTTGAATCGTGCCAACGTCTTCCAGCAGCCGCTCCAGTTCTTCCGGGCTTACTTCGCCCATGCGGCCGTACATATCGTTCATTTCCTGCTCCATGTCAAACAAGTATTGGAAGGCGCCCTTCAGCACGTCGCGGATCGTCATGCCCTTGCTCAGCACCGCATGCTGGTCCAGGTAGCCGACGCGCATCCGCTTGGACCATTCGACCTTCCCGTCGTCCGGCTGCAGCTTGCCCGTAATAATGTTCATGAAGGTGGATTTGCCTTCGCCGTTCGCGCCGATCAAGCCGATATGCTCGCCTTTCAGGAGGCGGAACGAAACGTCGTTAAAAATCGCGCGGTCGCCGAAGCCGTGGCTGAGCCGCTCTACGTTTAAAATGCTCATGTATGACACCTTTTCTTTTAGAGTTGTTCAAAAATGTCGATTTTTGAACTCGTACTTTTTAGTCTGATTTCTCGCCTTATTATACAAGCTAGGGCGCGTCAACTCAATGCGCCAAACGGATTTTGGGCGCCATGACCGGCATACTATGCTCATAACTTCTCCAACGCTTGCCGCATCGACGTGGCCATTCGTTCCAGGCGCAAGCGCAAGGCTACGAGATCGGGGTAGGCGGCGGCCGCCGCTCTTGAAAGCCGGCCGGCTATCTTCGATCGCGCCGCCGGCGCGGTATCCATATCGTCCAGCGCGGCGGCGGAGCTGTTCAAGCATTCGATCCATCTCGCGATCGCGCGTCCTTCGCTCATAAGCTCGGCGGCTTGCGAGGCATCCTGCCGATCCAGATAGCGAAGCGCGCCTTTAAGCGGATTGCCGGCTCGGAGTTCGGCAAGCTGAGCTGCATATTGCGCGAATTCGTCTTCCGTCAAACCTAATCCGCCGAAGCCGGCGTCGTCGCTCTCTAACAGCGTTCGAATTCGTCTTGCGACGTCTTCCAACGCGTACAAGGTCTCCGATGGATCCGCGCCGATATCAGTGTCCAATTCCATCAGCCAGTCGGCCGTAATTCGGCTCCCCGTTATCGGACGGACTGCCGTTCGGCGTTCAATAACCGCCTCCGCCCGCAGCGGCGGTTGCTTGCCGCTTGCCTCCAGCTCTTGCAGCAAACTCTTGAGCTTGCGATCCGCGCGACCGGCAAACTCGGCCCCTTCCGATTCGATCCGATACGACCGTTTGGCTGCGTCCCAATGCGTCAGCACGCCCGTTATCGCGATCCGCTCGCTCGATTCGTCCACTTGCGATATATGCGCGCACGCGGCTTGCACGCGTTCGCCGGTCAATTCGGCCTGCTCGAATTCGCCGTTCGGCGAAGCTAGCCAGACGCGAACGCCTCGCTCGCGATCCGCCGCCTGCGCCAGCCACGTCCCGTACGCCAAGACGGCCTGTTCCGGCAAGGCGTTCGTCTCTCGGCGCAATTCGACCGGGTCTCCGGAAGCCGCAAGGAGCCGAACGAATCGCTTGGCTGCCGGCGAGGCCGGCGTGATGCCGAACAAATCCGCTTCGGTTGCCGAAATCAGCAGCAAGCCCCCGGGGACCGCACGGGCGGTCCGCCATACGTTACTTTGTCGGATTTTGGCCGGAGGCTTGCGCGAAATCGCGTCCCAACGCGGATCCAGCATGGCGAGCAGCTCGGCGAGTTCTCGTTCCTGCCGCTCTTCCGCCGGTTCCGTCTCCCAACCGGACGCCTGCCCCGCCCCAACATATTGAATCGCGAGCAGCTCGCAGCGGCGATCCGCCGCTTCCCGAACCGCTTCGATGCGCTCCGCTATCATCTGTCTACCACCTCGGCGATGAGGTCCCGCCTTCCGGCCGCAGCGCCCCATTTTAATAAGTCTATACCCAACGCTTGAAGTCGGTTCATTCCGACTGCCTGCATGCGCACTAGCGCAAATAAGCGTCTGCCGGCAGCAGACGCTCTCTATCGATTCAGGCGGATGCCTGTACTATCGCCTCGAAATAACCGGCCAGCGAGTGCTCGACTATGCGGTCGACGAAAGCCGGCTCGGCATGAGGCAATAGCTGAATGGCGTATGACCAAGCGTTCTCTTCGATGAGCAGCGCCGTTCTCGCCGACTCCATTGCCGCCTTGTTCTGCTCGAGGATTCGGGCGAGTTCCGGCAAGCGAGGATCTTCGGCATGACCGAGTTCATGCGCAAGCACCACCTCGAAATAGTCGGCCAGCTGCTCGTCCGAGCCGAACAACTGCACGCATTGGCTTGCGATCTCGGTCAGATACATCGTGATCGTGTGCGTCGACAAGCTGTATTTGCCACCGATCATTCGGCCTCCGGGAAAGCTGCCTTTCAATATGACATTGGCCGTGCTTCCGGATGCCTCAAGCAGGCGCCGAACGAGGCGCTCCGCGATCGCCTTCTCCAATATCCCCTCACCTGTCTTTTCCTCGAAGATGCATCTATTATATACGATGCCGATGGCTTGTGGTAGCACAAAACGGCGGCATTCCGATAGAGCATGCCCCACCAAACAAGCATGACGAAGGACCTAGGAAAACCTTACTATTTCATTCAAAAGACGTTTTGACAAAGCGGACAAGGGTAAAGAGAACATGTAGCAAGCACACAAAACCCACTAAGGAGTGATTCGTAATGGCAAACAACGACAAAATGAGCCGTGAAGAAGCAGGACGCATGGGTGGAGAAGCAACAGCGCGCAGTCATGACAAGGAATTCTATCAAGAAATCGGCCGCAAAGGCGGCGAGGAAACTTCCCGCACGCATGATAAAGAGTTCTATCAGGAGATCGGCGAGAAGGGCGGCGAAGCGACATCCCGCAGCCACGACAAGGAATTCTATCAAGAAATCGGGCGTAAAGGCGGCGAGTCCCGCAGCGACGACAGTCGCGGACGCGATAGCGATGACGGCCAAGATGGCAAAATGAGCCGCGAAGAAGCAGGACGCAAAGGCGGAGAAGCGAGATCCCGCAACAACAACGACAACAGCTAAACCATCTCGGCTAGCGCATGACACGATTGTTCATGCCAACGCCAGAATAGATCGCAAAGAAGAGCGAACCTCCCGGTCGCTCTTCTTTCTATTGGGCTGACATCGGGAAACGGCGCTCGACAAAAAGCGATCCTTCGCCATGTCCGGCGCCAGGATCGCCCTATTTACTTCCGCGTGTTGCCGGTAGTAACCGTATCGCTCGCGTTTCCGTATGCTTCCAGCCGCTCCCATGCTCCGGCGTCGTCGAAACGGGCCGCCTGCCTTGTCCGCTCTTCATCCGCGTTCAGTTGGGATACCGAAGCGCGGGCATCCGTTCCGCTTCCGTCCTCCGGTCCGGCCGACGCATGCGTGACGCATCGCGTGGTTGCGGGCAGCGCTTCGAGACGCTCGTACCGTATCGGCTTTCCGCATAGGTCGCACAAGCCGTATTCCTCGCTCTCCAGCCGGTCAAGCGCCGCTTCGATCTCCGCCAGCTTCTGACGAAAGTTATCGTCAATGGCCATATCCCGCTCCCGTTCGAACGTCTCCGTACCCAGATCGCCCGGATGATTATCGTAAGCGGACAACTCGCCGACCGATTCGGTCTCGTTCGCCCCCCGCAAGCCGCTATCCGCCGCTCCGTCTTCAAAATGAGCGTTCAACCGCTCTCGTTCCTCTTCGAGCAATCCGCGCAACGCCTCGAGCTGGCTTGGGGTCAATTCCGTATTCGGCATCCAGCTTCCCTCCCTTTTCTAGCTTGGACTTCATTACCCGTCCGAACGGGCGATTGAAGCAAGCGGATAACGCGAAGGCGGCTATTCCACTTTTTTCCTTCGCATAAAAGAAAAGCGTTCTACTGCCGATAATAAACATGGTGTCGAATCTATCAGCCTTTCCTAACCAAATATCCATACTTACAACCAGAAAGAAGGTAAAGACAACCATGCAAGACGCTCCGCAGCCACGGAAAACGCGTGACGCCGGCTACGATTCGCGCGAACGGGATTTGATCCGCCGCAATAAAGTCGTGCTCGTCGCGCTCCTGATCGTAGCCGCCCTCTCGCTCATGTCCGTGTTCGCGCTGGATTCCATTACCGCTTCCAGCATGATCACGATCGGCATTTCGCTCGTGAATACGACGATATTCGGCATCATGCATTATTTACGCAAAGGCATTCGAGTCATTGGGTATTACGCGATCGCGGGAACTTTGATCAGTTCCACTTACTTGATGATCGCCACGCCGGACTTGAATAATGTCTTCCTGATCTACTACGCGATCATGATGTCTCTAATTTACATGCGCCTGCCGCTCACAGCCGGCGTAAGCAGCTGGGGACTCGGCATCCTTATATACCTCATCTCCCAAACGGATGACCACGATGCCGCAAGCGCCTATGTCGTGTATTATCTGCTGCTGAACATCCTGTTCTTCTCGCTGCTGCGGGTATCGAACTTCGTCATGAAGGAGATTGAGGCTTCCCGCGCCGAGACCGAGCAGCTGCTCGCGGCGCAGCAGGCGCAGAAGGACGAGCTCATCGGATTCGTTAAGAAGCTCTCGCTTAACATGGGCGACATATCGGCGAACAGCAGCCAGAATATGTCGTCGTTCCAAGAAATGTCGCACGCCTTCCAGCAGATCGCATCCGGATCGGCCGTCCAGATGGAAGCCACGGTCGAGATTGACGACAAAGTGAGCGGCCTGGCCGGCATGACGCGTTCGATCGCCGATTCGAGCGCGACGCTTCGTCAAGAGGCGTGGAGCACCGGCGAGCTGTCGAAGTCGGGACAGGAACAGATGGCGCAGCTTCTCGACACGCTCACCCGCTTCAAAGCCGACACCGATGCCATGACCGCGGAATTCGGCGAATTAATTCGCCAGCTCGCGCAGACCAGCCAATTTAGCGAAACCATCAAGGAAATCGCCAGCCAGACCAATCTGCTGTCGCTCAACGCGAGCATCGAAGCGGCCCGCGCGGGCGAGCACGGCCAGGGATTCGCCGTCGTCGCCTCGGAGATCCGCAAGCTTGCCGATATGGCGGGCGGCGCCGCGGATGAAATCTCCAGCCGGCTGAACGCCTTCTCCCTGCAGTCGAACGCGACGCTTGGACGGATGGAGCAGGTATCGGTTCAGATGGAACAAAGCTACGCCATGTCGAACAATACCAAATCCGCCTTCGAGAGCATCGATCGCGCCATCGCGAATCTGAACCGGATTTCGGACGGCTACGGCGATCATATGGCGCAGATGACGGATTCCGTCGATGCGATCAAATCGTCGACCGGTCATCTTGCCGCTGCCGCCGAACAGGCCAGCGCTTCGCTGCAGGAGCTGCTTGCGACGGTCGAGAATTTGCTGCGAGGCAATGAACGAACGACAGACAGCATTAGCGAAGTCAATCGTACGCTGCAAAATATCGGTTAATGCCGGCCAAAGAACCTTTCCTGAACAGCTTAAGCGCGTTCAGGAAAAGGTTTTTTCTTGTACCATTTACGATTTACCGTGCGCGTCTACATGCATGTTCAAGCCAGCGGACATGTGGTACTATGGGAGCATTCGCTTTCAAGCCCCTATTTCCCGATTTAATTTCCAATTTATTTACAATTAACAATTTTTACACTTTTCTATTATTTATGTCACTCAGACGTTATTTTGTCATTTTTTCCGCTAATGTCGATTACATTTCAATTTTGATGTGATACGATTATTTCGCTACTCGGCTGTATCACTTCGCACAACCCGGTTACTCGTACCACGCGCGCATTGGATGTAAGCTTTGTTGACCGAACAACGGCACCAAGACGGCATGGTCCGGTACGATCGTTCCTTGTGCCTGCCCTTTTCATGCCTTATCTCCCCTAATGCCGCTTGTATCGCCACCTATCTCACATTCAACTACCTGTACGCGTAACCTCCGTGCCAGCAAAGGAGGTGATTCATTGATGGTTTCAACGCTCCCGAAGTGGAGCGCGATGTACGCGCACGTCAAATGGTTCATCGACGATTTCTCCTGGACGCCTCAGCCGATGTCGAAGGTGCTCACCAATGGCTTCCTGTATTGGTTCGGTCTGACGATCGCGGGTCTACTGCTCTGCTCCGTCTTGGCGGGGCCGCTTGACCGCGTTCCGGTCGTACGTAGGTTGCACGGCTTTCTGAACCGGTTCGTGCCTTACAAAATGGGCATTCTGCGCATCGGTCTCGGTATCGGTCTCGTGCTGCAGCTGCTCACAGGCACGTACTTGGCGCCCGAATTCCCGCTGGACTCCTGGTGGCTGTACGTCTTGTTGATCGCGGCCATTGCCGGGCTTGTCCACAAGAAACTGCTTTCTGTCAGCGGCGCCGCGCTCGCCTTCTTGTACATCCGAACGATTACGGTCTACGGTTTATTCCACAGTCTGGACTATATGTTCTACGTCGGCATCATTTATTGTCTCGTCACCGCCAACACCAAGTGGAATCGCTCCGGCACGCACGTGATGTACGTTTTCACCGGTCTGTCGCTCGCTTGGCTCGCGATGGAGAAGCTGACGCTCGCCAAGCTCGCCTGCACCGTCATGCACGACTACGGGCTGCCGACGATGGGATTTACGGTAGAAGATTTCGTCCTGATCTCCGCCTTCGTAGAGCTCGGGTTAGCCTGGGCATTCATCGTCGGCCTCATGAACCGCTTTACCGCTCTGCTCGTCACCGGTATTTTCCTGTTCACCGCTTCGGTGTTCGGCGAGACGGAGGTCGTCGGCCATACGATCCTGCACACCCTCTTCCTGCTCTTCATTATCGAAGGCAGCGGCAACTGGCAGACGCTGTTCAACTTTCACCGTTCGCTTGCGATGCGCTGCCTGTTCGTCGCCGTCAACTTCTGTTTCCTGCTGTTCGCCATGATGGCGATCTATATTTGGATGGGTCAGCCGGGCAATATTTTGGGCGCGTAGTCTCCGCTTCCCGCATGAAAAAGCGGCTTCGCAGGTTGTCCTGCAAAGCCGCTTCGTTTCTATTCCTCGCCAATACGTTACGACGCATAGACCGATATGCCGTTCTTGCCGTTACGCTTCACCCGGTACATGGCCTCATCCGCGCCTCGCAGTAGATCCGTTAACGACATGCCATCCGATGGAAACTCGCTGACGCCGGCGCTGTACGAGATCGTAATCCGCTCCTGACCGATCTGGAAAGGCTGTTGTCCGAGCGGTCCGAGCCGGACGGAGATATCGCCTAACAGCGCTTCCGTCCGAACCGGGTCCGGGATTAAAATAATAAACTCGTCGCCGCCCAGGCGACCGAGCATGTCGTTCGGGCCGGACGCGCGCCGCAAGCAGGAGGAGATATGGACGAGAAAATTATCGCCCGCCACGTGGCCGAACGTGTCGTTGATCCATTTGAAGTTATCCAAATCGATCAGTACGAGCGCGAACCGCCGTCCGCGCTTCATGAGGTTGTCCGCTTCCTCATTGATCGCCATCCGGTTATGCAGTCCGGTTAACGTGTCGTGATGAGCCAACTGACGGTACCGCTGCTCGGATTCCGCCAAGCGGCGTTCAGCTTCCTTCAGCCGGGTCACGTCCGTCAAATGCAGCACGAGCAGTTCTTCGTCGATGCCCTGCAGCACGTCCGCATGGACGAGAAACTCGGTTCGTCCGCCTTCCGGCGTCTCGATGCGTAGCTCTCCGTCGACCTGCGGACGCTTGCCGGACTTGCGGTCTTGCATCCGCTCCCGCAGCGTGGTGCCGTCTTCGAAGCGCAGGGAACTCGCGGGGTCCGCCGCTTCGCGCTCGGAGCCGAACAGGATGGCCGCGCGGGGATTCATTTCTTTGACCGCCCCCAGCTTGTCCAGCAAAATAATCGCGTTCGGACCCGATTCGAACAGCGTATGGAACAACTGCCTGTAGTCCGGGAGAAAATCGTATTTGTTCACGATAGTTCGCAACGCGAGAACCCACAGCAGACAGCCGGAGAAGTACAACGCCATCGATTCAGGACTTGTCGTGATGCCATATTGCAGCAAGACGGTCACCAGCACGAACCAGCCGAACATCGTCATCAAGCTGAGCAGCAGCAATTGGAGCACCTTGCGCTGCCTCGGATTGCGCGAACGGCGCCAACCGATCGTCAAGATGAGGACGGAGGATAAAATATAGCCGCCGACGAACGAGACGGCCAGCGCCAGAATGAGCGGATGCAGCGGACTGCCTCCGCCTGTAACCTCGGGGTTATACAACGCCCGATCGGCATATGAGGCGAGCAGCGTCGCGTATAGCGTAAACGGCAGGCCGTAAACGGCCGGTATTAGCCATCGGGCCAGTTTGCTAAGCGTGCCGCTGATCTGCAGGCAAAGATGGATGAGCAGGCTGATCGTCAACAGCAGCATCGGCGCGTTCCAGTAGAGGACGATCGGCACCTCGTAAGCATTATACAAGGTCGATTTAATATATTCCCCCATGAAATAAGAGAGCAGCGACAACATGAGCAGCGATGCGACGCGGTTGTGCGGACTCTTGCGGTTGCGGACGTACAGCGTGATCGCCATATAAAAATAGACATAAGACGGAAGCAGTATCGTCAAAAAATCGAGCGATATTTCATTCATAATGCGCAGCCCTCGTTGCAGTCATAGATTGACTAGGTATTCCGAACTAGTTGTAGCTGTCGGTTCATTCTAACACGTTCCGCCATTCTCTTACAAAAAAATTTACGGGCGCGTTTCCCGTTCTTCCATTTCGATCTTAACCGACACGCATGCTACCTCTATAAACGTAACTGGACCGAATGAGGTTGCGTGAAACAGGAAAAAGCGCCTTGCGGCGCTGTGTAAGGATTGTACATGCTGCGTTCGCAGTCGGCCATCCGCTAGGCATGCCGCCGTACTTCCAGCCTCCGCGCCGCCAGCGATAGGGCATAGTTGACGACGAAATAGAGCGCCGCCACGAGCAGCAAAGTCGGCATGACGATGTTAATATTCTGCCCCATAATAATGTTGGCGTTATGCGTCAGCTCGGCCAAGCTAATAATGACCGTGAGCGACGTGTCCTTCAGCAGCGAGATGAACTGGCTGACGAGCGGCGGCACCATCCGCCTCAGGCCGATCGGGAGCACGACGTGCCGAAGCGTCTGAACGGCGCCAAGCCCCGAAGCCCGAGAAGCCTCCACCAGCCCCCGGTCCACGGACCTCAGACCGCTTCTCACGATCTCGGCGATCATCGCCGCTTCGAAGACGGTGAGGGCCAAGATGGCGGCCCAGAACAGGTTCAGCTGTATGCCGAATTCGGGCAGCCCGTATCGGGCGAAGAAAATAATGAGCAGCAGCGGCAAATTGCGCACCATTTCCACGAGCAAGCCCAGCAGCTTGGAGACGATCGGGATGCGCGCATAACAAACGACGCCGACCAACAATCCGACGATAAAGCTGAGCACGATGGCGAGCAAGGCGAGCCGAAGCGTCATACCGAAGCCTTCGAGCAGGAACATCAAGTTGTCGGCCGAATAAGCTTGCTTGAAATCCACCTTCGTCCCTCCTTACCCGCCGCGTGCCAGTCTGCGCTCGAGCAGCCGGGACGTATAGGCGAGCGGCAGCGTCAGCACCAGATAGAACATTGCGACGAACAGATACGTATCGACGGTGTCGTACGTCTCCAGGTTAATGATATCGCCGTAATACATGAGGTCCATGCCGGCGATGACGCCGAGCACGGACGAATTTTTGACCAGATTGAGAAACTGGTTCGTCATCGGCGGGATGACGATCCGCACCGCTTGGGGTAGCACGACGCGTCTCATCGCCTGGGCATACGTGAGACCCGATGACCGCGCCGCTTCCATTTGTCCCTTCGGCACGGCCAGGATTCCTGCCCGGACCGCTTCGGCGATGAACGCGGAGGTATAGACGATGAGCCCTAGCGTTCCGGAGACGAATCCGTTCAGCGCAATGCCCAAAGCGGGCAGGCCGAGGAAAAAGCCATATACGACGAGCAGCAGCGGGATATTGCGAAACACCTCCACGTACACCGTGCCGAGGAAGCGAAGCGCGCGCCAATGCGATATCCGCAAGACGGCGATCAGCGTTCCGGCCGCGAAGCTGCCGACGAGCGCCAGCAGGCTGGCCAGCAGCGTGTTGCGCAGTCCGAGCAGGAACGTCTCCCAGTGATCGGTCAACACCGTGAAGTCCGGCATAGGCGAACCCTACTCCGCAGGCGGCTTCTCGCCGATCCACTTCTCGTAGATGGCGGCATATTCGCCGCTAGCCTGCAGCTCCTTGATCGTTTCGTTCACGAGCGCGACGAGCGCGGATTCGCCCTTCTTGATCGCGATACCATAAGGCTCGTCGGTGAACGTCCCCCCGACGACTTCGTAATTATCGTCTTGCTTCGTCATGCCGTACAAGATGGCGTTATCGGTCGTGAGCGCCTCTCCCTTGCCGGCCCGCAGCGCGGTGAAGGCTTCCTGATAGTTCTCGTACTGCTGCACTTTGAGGCCCGGAATCTTATCTTCGATATTCTTGATCGAAGTCGCGCCTTTCACGCCGAGCACCTTCGAATCCTTTGTCACGTCCTCAATACCCTTGATCGCGCTGCCTTTCTTGACGAGCAGCGATTGGCCCGCCTTGAAGTAAACGTCGGAGAAGTCGACTTCCTTCTTGCGCTCATCCGTGATCGTCATCGTCGCGACGATCAGGTCGATCTCGCCGTTATTGAGCATCGGGATGCGCGTCTTCGACGTGACTTCCTTCAGTTCCAGCTTCGTTTCATCCCCCAGCACTTTCTTGGCCACCTGCTTGGCGATATCGACGTCGAAGCCCTCGACCGCGCCGCTGCCGGGGTCTTTCAAACCAAAGAGCTTCGTATCGAACTTGACGCCGACGACCAGCTTGCCACGCTCCTTGATTTCCTTGAGCACGCCTTCGTCCGCCGGCGCTTCGGCGTTCGTCCCGCCTCTCGCGGCATTGCCGCCATTGGCGCCGCCGCTCTCTCCGCCCGCGTTATCGTTCTTCGTTCCGCACGCGGACGCGACGAGCATGATCGCGGCGAGCATGACGCCGAGCATTCGGATGCTTCTCCATCTCAACATGATTGGAACCCCCCTGTCGTTCGATTAACGTGTCTGGCTTAATGGTTGAGCACCCGGCTCAAAAAGAGCTTCGCCCGCTCCGCTTTCGGCTGGCCGAAGAACGCCGCCGGCGCCCCCTCCTCTACGATCCGTCCCTCATCCATGAAGATGACCCGATCCGCGACCTCGCGCGCGAATCCCATCTCGTGCGTCACGACGACCATCGTCATGCCTTCCATCGCCAGCTGCTTCATGACGCCGAGCACCTCGCCGATCATCTCCGGATCCAGCGCCGAGGTCGGTTCGTCGAACAGCATGATCTTCGGCTTCATCGCGAGCCCTCTGGCGATCGCCACGCGCTGCTGCTGCCCGCCCGACAGCTGGGAGGGGAAGACGTCCGCTTTCTCCGGTATGCCCACTTTCGCCAGCAAATGACGGGCATGCGCTTCCGCCTCCGACTTCGTCTGCCCGAGAACCTGAACGGGCGCCAGCGTAATATTGTCCAGTACGGTTCGATGCGGATACAGATTGAAATGCTGGAACACCATGCCGATGTCGCGGCGAAGTCGGTTGACATCCGCTTTCCGCCCGCCAAGCGCCATATCCAGCACGGTCAACTCTCCGCCGGAAACCGTCTCCAGCCGGTTCATGCAGCGCAGCAGCGTGCTCTTGCCGGAGCCGGACGGACCGATGACCACGACGACTTCGCCCGGATCAACGTGCAGATCGATGTCCTTCAGCACGTGCAGGCTGCCAAAGTACTTATTCACCCCTTTAAACGTAATCAGATGGCATCCCTCCTTCGTTGGCAGTGGCTCTCTGACCGGAGTATAGGAGCAAGTATATTAGCGAATGTCGCCTTTCATGTCCCTTTTTCGGCCGCATGACATTGCCGGTCAGGCTTCGCACATGCCGACCAAACGCATAAAAGCCGCGCTAGGCGCGGCTTTCGCAGTTATTTATGGGGAGATTGCTTTATACTTGTCCAACGTCGTGCAAACCTAGGATCAGCGTTGCGGGCTTCAAAATGATGGTGCCCGTCACGGGATCGGTACGCATGTCATACTCCAGACGCTCGACTTCGAAGCGCTCAACCTCGTCCGTACGCGTATCGTACACGACGTCGAACTCCTTCAAGCCGATTTTGGGTACGATGGCGACGCCACCGATTTGAAACGCGCTGGCGACGGTGCCGTACGCAAAGTCTACGATACGGATCGGTTCGTTGTTCATGTCCTTGATTTCAATCTGTTGAACGACTTTATATGCCATGCTGTTCATTCTTCCCTTCCGCTTAACATGCCTTAATTCTACATGATTCGACAAGAGGTGGCGAGTCCTAATTATGCACTGCGACCATTGTAATAATTGCTAACGACAATCAGTATGGGCAAATGGGCGCATTCTATGCACCGGTCCGCCAAAATAAAGATATGGCACGCTTCGATCAAAACGAAAAAGCAAGAGCATCGAATGACGCCCTTGCCTCTTCTTCGCATGAACCGCAGCGATCGTTTACGCTTCCTCCCACAGTCTTCTCACGTTTGCCAAGCCGATGGCGGTTCCCTTCTTGCACTCCTCCAGCCCTTCGAACTCGAGCGAGATATAACCGTCATAGCCGCTGCGCTTAATCAAGCAAAGGCTCTCGGCCAGATCCAGATCCCCTTGGCCCGCGATGGCGCCGCGCAGAAAGTTGCCGCTGGCGCTGCGGAACCAACCGTCTCCGGGATTGCGATACGATGGCCTGCGGTAGAAGTCCTTCACGTGCACCATCGAGGCGAACGGCAAATTGTTGCGGACGGCCGCGACCGGATCTTCATCGACGCAGACGAAATTGCCTACGTCCAGCGTTGTCCGAAAATTCGGCCGGTCCACCGCCTGGACGAGCGCTTGGACTCTGTCGCTGGCCTGCACGAAATAGCCGTGATTCTCGACGCTTGTCGTGATGCCGTATCCCGCCGCGTAATCCGCGATTTCGCCGCATGCCTCCGCCAGTTTGGCCAAGATTGCGTTAAAATGGCGGATGGACGTATCATCGCTTCGGGCGACGTCATGCCGCATCAGCTTGACGCCGAGACGCGCTGCAAGTTCGACCTCCGACTTGACCCGTTCGATCTCCGACCGGTACGCTTCCTCCGATTCGACCGCGAAATTCGCGCCGATCGCGTAATTCGAAACCGCGATTCCCCGTGCCGCCGCTTTCTCGCGAATCGCGTCCGCGAGCTCCGGGTTGCCGGCAAGTTCGAATCCGACCGGCACGATCTCGACATGCTCGGCGCCTTGATCCGCCACCCAATCGATCACGCCCAGAATATCCATCTCGCCGGATTCGAGCGCCTGATACAAGCTATAAGAGCTTATGCCTAATTTCATGTTCGCGTCTCCTTCTCGTTCTCGTCTTTTCTATTAAAGCCACACTTCTTCGCCGGTCCGCGCCGACTCGTAGATCCCGCACAACATTCGCATGACGGCGACGCCGTCCTCGACCGGACTGATCGGCTTGCTGCCCGCGCGCACGCTATCGACGAAATGACGAACCTCGTTCAGAAACGCGTCTTCGATATGAATCGATTTGTTGTCCGTCTGCGGCGCGATATTGAGGATGGTGTTATGCTTCTCCGTTACGATCGCCAGCTCCGGCTCGATCTCGATGCCGCCTTGATCGCCGTACAGTCTGACCGCGAACTCGTCTTTCTTCGCATGAAGCGTGAAGCTGACATCGACGAGCAACGACGCGCCGTTCTCGAACCGGATGAGGGCGTTGGCCATATCTTCGACGCCGTTGACGTTCGGATCGTAATCCGCCGCTTGGTAGAAGGATAGATGTTGGATATGCGAACGATTGCCAAGCTTCTTATACGTATTGCCCGTTACCGATACCGGCTTCGGCCGGCCCATTAAATACCAGCACAGATCGATGATATGGACGCCAAGGTCGATCAACGGTCCGCCGCCGGAGCGTTCCGGATCGGCGAACCACCCGCCGGGATTGCCGAGCCGGCGAATGAACGAGGCTTTCGCATAGTAGATGCCGCCTACGTCGCCGTTATCGATGAACTGCTTGACCAGCTGCGCGTTGGCGTCATAGCGCCGGACGAAACCCACTTGAAGCGTCTTGCCGGATTCGCGCACGGCTTCCTCGATCCGCTCGGCCTCCTCAACCGTCCGGCAGAGCGGCTTCTCGACCAGCACATGTTTGCCGGCGCGAAGCGCGGCAATGCTGATTTCCGCATGCGAGTTGTTCCACGTACAGATGCTGACCGCGTCTACCTCCGAATCGGCCAGCAGCTCGCGGTAATCGGTATACACCTTTCCGATGCCGTATTTGCCCGCCTTCTCTTCCGCTCGCGTCCCGTTCAGGTCGCAGGCAGCTACCAGTTGAACCCCTTCAATTCTCCGGTAAGCTTGCAAATGCAACTCCGAGATCGATCCCAACCCGATAATACCTACTTTGATTGTTGCTGCCGCCATACGCGCGCTGCCTCCCCATTGATAGTTGCGAATAACCGGATTCGCATTATACAATCAGGCTAACATATCCGCTACGCGAGGGAGAATAACCGTTATGACCACATTCATGGATTATACGATCAGCAAATTGCCCATTCGGATCGTGGACCGAATGATCGATCCCGGCACGCTGAGCGTCAAATCGCTGTCCTTAATCACGGCCGGCCATTTGCCCAACCGCACCTTGTTCCGGCGCTCGGCAACCTTCAACCACCACGCAATCGTCTATATCGCGGATGGCTCCGGCACCTATCAAGTCAACGGCGGGGAGCGTCAACCGGTCGGCAAAGGCAGCTTCTTCCTTTTCTACCCGGGAGCGGTATTCGATTACGGGCCGGGTCCGAACGAGACGTGGGACGAGTTTTATTTCACGGTGGAAGGCACGCGTGTCGAAGAGTGGTTCGCGACCTGGCTCTCGGAGCCGGACCGGGTGAAGCAGGCGTGGAATTACGATACGCAGCGCGGGAAAATCGAACGCATCTTCGCGTTGATGGACAGCGGAGAGGCGGGCAACCTGGATCGGGCGGCGCTTCTGCTCGAGACCTTCCTATTCGAGCTCATGCAGAGCAGCAAGCCTCCGGGGAAGGCGCCTGCCGTCAGTCCGACGGCCGCCTTGCTCGAAGCGGTTCAAGCCGGGATCGCGGAGCCGTTCGACGCGGCGGCGCTCTGCGAACGCCACCATATCTCGATGTCGACGCTGCGCCGCGCGATCCACAAGGCGACCGGCTACTCGCTGCATGAATACGTGCACCGGCTGAAGATATCCGAAGCGAAGAACATCTTGCTCAACACGAATCAATCGGTGAAGGAAACGGCCATCGCGCTCGGGTTCAAGGACGTCTTCTACTTTTCCCGGCTGTTCAAGAAAATCGTCGGCGTCTCGCCCCAACATTACCGTAATCATGTTTAAGACAAGCGGAATAATTTGATTTTATTTTTACAATTTTCAGACTATTGTTTACACCGACTTCATGTTGATCGCTTATGCTGATCGTAGAACCATTACAGGCAAGTTCAAAAAGCCGATGATTCGGCACCGAGAAGGTTGCTTGAAGGCGAAGAAGGAAGAGCGGAGTTTTGGCCAACCTAAATGAGCACCGGATTTCAAGCCTGAACGCAAAATTCGATGCCGAGTTTCTTCCTGATTTGCTTCGTGATCAATCGGCGACTTTTTGAGCTACCTCTAACAAGGAGGCGATCTCATGTATATCTTTCTCGCGTTAATGTCCGGCGTCCTTCTTATCTTCGCCCTGTTGACCGTTTCGCTTCACATGAAAATCAACCGTACCCGCAAGGCGCTCCGTCAAACTTATGGTTACTCTCGCGTCCGCAAATCAAAAAAACGCCGCAACGATCACGACGTTTTCTGGATGGGCGGCGGCGTCTCGGATACCGGATCAGACCGTTCCGGGTCGGACGGCGGATCTAGCTGCGGCTCCGGTTCCGATGGAGGTGGCGGGTCCAGCTGCGGCGGGGGCTGCGGGGGCGGAGGCGGAGGCGATTAAGGCGCTCTGCCCAGCCCTGCGTTCATCTACCGTACCCCCAAAGCCCTCGCTTAGACTCCGCCCGCTGCAAGCTGACCCGTATATGCCCGTATTCCATCCGCCACGCTCTGGGCGACGCGGTCTTGGAACTCCTCCGTGAAAATAATTTGTTCCTCCTCCTGATTCGACAGGAACCCGACCTCCAGCAGCGCCGCCGGCATCGTCGTCTCCCGCAGCACCTGGAAGCTCTGCTTCTTCACCTTCCGATCCTTAAAGCCCGTCGCCCCGAGCAAATACTGGTGCATCACTTCCGCGAAAGCTTTGCTATTATCATGATAATAGAACGATTCGGTGCCCTTGACGTCCGGCTTATTCTTCACGGAATTCGCGTGAAGCGAGAGAAACAGATCCGCTCCCAGCCGATTCGCAAGCTGCGCGCGTTCGGACAGCGTCGGGTAGGTATCGTCCGTTCGGGTCATCACGATCTGTATATCGGGATCGTTCTGGAACAGCCGCTCGATCTTCAGCGCGAGCGCAAGCGTGAACGCTTTCTCCTGCGTCTTGGTATAGCCGATCGTACCGGGGTCGCTGCCGCCGTGGCCGGCATCCAAGACGACGATGCGCTTACCCGTAGGCAAGGGATCGGACGGAACCGCCGGAATAACGGGATCGGATGGAATGCTCGGCAAGGCAGGCGCCGGGCCGCCGCCCGTCCCGTTCAGGTCGATCGTCCAAACTATGTCAACGCCCTCTCCCTCGCTGTAAACCGAGTAGTCCTGCTTCGCCTTCAAATCCATCACGATTCGCACCTTCGGCGGCGATTCGCTGAACAGCGAGTACCTTACCTTGCTGACGTTCGGTTCGTCCGGAAGTTCGATCGCGCCGCTTTGCTTGCCGAACTCCCCTTGAGTTAGCGTGAAACCGTCCGCATAGCCGGTCTGCGGCAGATCGACAACGATGCGGTCCGGTCCCGTCAACGCGGTCACTTCCGGCACGCCGCCCCCTTCCACCGTGACCGATAGACGGTTATCGGTGAACCGGATGTCTTGCACGCGCCCAACCGCGTCATCGGTCGGCGGTTGAATCTCCGAGCTGCCCTGTCCGGCCTCTCCTTCGATTGGCGGCATGCTGTTATCCGGTTGAGACGGCGAGTCCTCATCCGGCTTAGGCTGCTCCGGCGATAGGGGCTCGGTCAGTACGACCCGCTGCTTCTTCCCGTCCCAGCCGACCGTAAGTCCCATGTTCTCCCCGACGAACCGAAGCGGAACAAGAGTCGTGGACGCCTGCACGACCGGCGCGGCGATCAGCGACCGAGGGTCTCCGTCCACGAGCGCGGAAGCGCTGCCGATCGTCAAATCGATCTGCCTGTCATCCTTGGCGATCTTCACCTTGTTCTCTGCCTTGTTCCAATCCACCTGAAAACCGAGCTTCTCCACGATAATCCGGATCGGCACCATGACGCTGTTGTTGGACACCTGAAGCTTCAAGGCCGGCGGCAGTTCCAACTGCTGTTCATTAAGCACGATTTGCAGCTTGCCGGAAGCGGCGGCCGCGGCTTGTCCGTTCGCCTGGAATGCAAAGGCAAACACGAGCGCGGCCGCGAACGCGAGCAGCGTCTGAACACGTTTCTTCATAAGTTCCTCTCATCCCATCTTTCTCTTCGAATTTGATTGCGTCCGAACCCAAAGAAGCCCGTAATTTTTAGACGAGTACGTCGGCGTTTTGTTGCAGGTTATTCTAAATTTTTCCTTAACCGCCGTTTACTCGACAGCCGGCGACACGCGCCACCTGTCGAATATCAACGCCGCACGCTATGCACGCAGCAAAAAGCTCCGCGCATCATGCGCGGAGCTTCTGGAGTCGGGCTATTATTTGCGTGCGTAGAATCCGATCAACTCTTTCGTCTCCGGGTGGATAACCACGACGAGCGGTCCGAGAAGCGCATCTTGATCGGTCGAGTACGTGACCGTGATCAGCTTGCCTTCCTTCGCAACGAGGTCGGCCAACGCTTGTTTCTGCTTATCGGTCGACGTCATGACGCCAGCCGATTTGGCAGGAACGACCGACACGAGCGCTTCATCTTTCTTCGTTACCAGGCGGGACTGCTGCTCTTTCGGAACGAAGGACCAGCCGAGCTCGCGGAATTCGGCGGCGTTCTCCGGCTGCTCGTCAAGCACGACGAGCACGTGGAGCGGGCTAATCGGCGGCAGGCTCTTCGTCATGATCGGACCGTAATACGCGCGCACCTTCGTGCCCGGCTTCACTTGCGACCACTCGACCGGCTGTCCTTCCGGCGTGATGACGAGCGTTTCTTTGCCCGCGTTCAACGTCAGCTCCGGCTTCTCTTGGCCGAATTGAATTTGCCAGCCGTCCGTCGAGTTGCCCGACGACAGCACCGCGTCTTCCTTAACCAGCGTGTGCTGGCCGACCGTAATCGTGGCCGCATGCGATTGGCCCGGGTAGCTGAGCGCCATGATCGGACCGTATTCCGCCGTCACTTGCATGCCTTCCTTCAGATCCTTCACGGCGACCGTCTTGCCTTGCGAATCCTTGATGACCGTCTCTTTGTCCGCCGTCAGAATGATCCACTTGTTCGTGCCGCGGCCGAGTACTTCGAGCTTCACGCTGCCGTCTTCCAGCGCCGTCGTCTTCGCGATGACGCCCGAGATCAGAATGTAGTCCGTCTCTTCTTCTTGCTGCTGATCGCCTTCGCCCTGCAATTTAATTTCTTTGCCGTTCCAGCTCAGCTCGTAGCCGAGGGCGCTTGCCGTATCCCGTGCCGGCAAATAGGCTTTGCCGTTAATATAAACCGGATGCAGGGCCGTGCTCTCGCCGTTGACCGATACTTGAATGTCGCTGCGCAGCAAGCCGTGAACTTTCTCGATGAATCCTCCTGCTCCGGCCACCGCCGTCGTCGACAATACACCAGCTGCAGTTACCGCAATAATCCAAGATTTTTTGTTCATCCTTAATCGCTCCTCTGTTGTCATTTTGATTCAAACTTGCTTGTTTCGTGCTATTTGATTACTCAGACGCAACTCGATGCGAAAAGGTTACACAAGAAAATATTCCCATTTTGCACATATAAAAAAAGCCCGCCTCATTCGAAAATGAAGCGGGTCGTCATGAACGCGAGCCTTATTTCATTTTGAACTTCATCACCATATCTTGAAGCTCGGTCGCCATCTGGCTCAGCGAATCGGAGTAAGCCGCGATCTCCTGCATACTCCGATATTGCTCGGCCGTGGAGGAACTCACCGACGTCAGCTCGTTCAGCGACTCTCTGGAGATGCCGAGAGTCTCGTTCATGGACGCCGCGATCTCCTCGGAGCTGACCGACATCTGCTCGGATGCCGCGGACACCTCTTGGATCTGCGCGGTTACGTCGCCGACCGCATCGACGATGCGATCGAAGATGCTGCCGAGCTCCTCGACCTGCTCCACGCCGTGCTGCACGACTTGGACGGCCAGCTTCTTCACTTCGGCGGCGACGACCGCGAAGCCGCGGCCGTGTTCGCCCGCGCGCGCTGCTTCGATCGCCGCGTTCAGCGACAGCAGATTCGTCTGCGCCGCGATCTCGGAGATGAACTGCACGATCTGGTTGACTTCCTGCGACTTGTTCTCGAGCGTCTGGACGGAATGCACCGAGCGGCCAACGACTTCGTTCGCGTTCACGATTTCCGTCACGGCGTTCTTCACCGCGATGCTGCCCATCCTCACTTGCTCGTTCATTCCCTGCGCCATCTCGTAGACGTTGCTCGAAGATTCCGCCACGCGCTGGATGCCGATCGCCATTTCCTCCATTGCCGTGGACGACTGCTCGGAGCCTTCGAATTGAACGCGGGCGCCTTGCGCCATTTGATCCACCGACTTGGCCATATTCTCCGCGGCGTCGGACGAGCTCGTGGCGATGGCCGACAGCTGCTCCGACGAGGCTGCCGTATGCTGGACGGACTCGGACATTTTGCCGAGCGTGCCGCTGAACGCGTCGAGCATGTCGTTCAGAATCATTTTCATCTGCAGCAACTCATCGTTGCCCGCGACTGCAAGGCGCGGCGTCAAATCGCCCTTCGCGACGACTTTCATCGTTGTGATCATTGCGAAAATCGGCTTCAGCATCAAAGAGGAGAACAGGTAGGCGAGAATCGCCACCGCCGCGGCTCCTACCACGATGGTGATCCATGTCATGACTTGGACTTGACGGACCGAACTCAGCAGCTCAGCCTCATCCCCGGCAACGACGACGCGCCAGACGGTTTGTTCGATGACCGCATAAAAAGCAAGCTCGCGAACGTCTGCCGCGGACGTGTATTCGACACGCCCTTCTTTCTTCGCCAACACTTCGTTCGCGAAGAGCTCCGCCGTCTCTTCGCTCTCGACGTCTTTCAGCGATTTCGTGGCGAGCGACGTGTCCTTATGCGATTGATAAACGCCGGATTGGGAGAGTATATAAGCATAGCCGCTCTCGCCCATTTGGATGTTCTCCAAGTCCTCGATTAGGCTCTCGTGGCTGACCATGCATTGCAGGAGCCCCGGCGAATTCGCCGCTATCGGTCAGGATCGGCACGTCGATCATGACGCTCGATGGCAAGCACCAACGCGAAAAACGTTACTTTCGCTTTAAATGAGCCGGTAAACTACGCATGATTTCCTCTCCTCTCGTTTCATTGTCGTTGACCTCTTAAAAATGATTTTAGACATGTATCGACACCATCATTAGCGTTATATTAGGTATTCCTGAAGCATTTCGAATCCGTCCCCCTTGTGCAAAACACCACAATCGATTTCGTTGTCGGAAATAAAAAACGGCACATCTCCGAAAGGAGACATGCCGTCTTGAGGATGCTTTCAAACCGATCGTGCTTAGTCTTCCGTCAACGACTTCACGAAG
This sequence comes from Paenibacillus methanolicus, assembly GCF_008124765.1. Lineage (GTDB taxonomy): Bacteria > Bacillota > Bacilli > Paenibacillales > Paenibacillaceae > Paenibacillus_Z > Paenibacillus_Z methanolicus. The sequence continues at coordinate 141,961 of NZ_VNHS01000008.1, forward strand.
CGAAGGGCGAACAGGACGATGTTGATCAGGTCGAGGTAAATGTTGACGACCATGAGCGGAATTTCGCTTTCGTCGAACCCTTCCTTGGCCATGCGGTTGAAGTCGTACAGCGTATAGCCCATGAAGATCAACAATCCGAAGCCCGCGTAGAACGTCTCCATCGCGCCGTCGAACGGGAAGATGAACTGCATCAGACCGATCAGAATGAGACCGATCAGCGAGGCGAACAGGAATCCGTGCAAGAAGCGGAAGTCTTCCTTCGTTCTCGACGCGTAAATCGCCAGACCCGCGTAGACCAGCACCGCGACGCCAACCGTCTGAATGACGATCGAGCTACCCATCGATGCGATATAGTAGCTTAGCGTAAATTGAAGCGTGGCGCCCGATACGAGCATGAACGCATACATGAGCGGGTAGCCAATCGACGTTCTTCTGCGCAGGAACATCATCCCGATGAGCAGCGCGAGCTCGAGAATAATGAGCGGTATACGCGCAGCCGTCGGCAGCATCGTGCCGATGAACATGCCGACGCCCGAAACGATCAAGGCGAAGAAGAAGGTCAGCATTAGTTTGGCCATCGGATTGCCATACGAGCTGGAAGAAGCGTTGTAATTCATGGTTCGTTAACTCCCCTTAAAAAAATAGTGGTGATGCTCTTCTGTTACGCGCGACGGCGCCGTCCGTTTCAGGGCGTGCCCAAAATCAGCTTGACGCCTTCGATCTTCAGCTGGTCCATGCGGATCACCCAGTCGCGAAACGTGGCATACGCTTCGTCGGTGTAACCGAACAGTCGTCTCAGCTCGCTGACGACCAGCTTTTCTTCGTCGTTGTAATCGCCGTCCGCGAACATGAGCAATAGCATCTCCGCGAAGAACACGTTCTTCACTTGCTCGTTGTCGAGCGAGCCAACGATATCGGCCAGCTGGCGATCCTTCTTCACGGCGTACGGCTCTCGCCAGTCCAGCTCCGCCATGATGCCGCTTATAAAGCCCTGCTCCTTGCGGTTGACGCAGCCATCGGCCTCCGCGACAAGGTGAGCCAAATCCAGAAACGCTTCCTTATGCGCCTTGGACTGTAAAAAATGCAGAAACACGCGTCTTTCACTCCCCCGGGTTTTACGAAATGGCAAACTTGTGAACTAGTACATTCGACACGATATCCCAAAATCCTACCGGTTATTAAAATCTTAAGGTTATGCTCGCCGCATATCCGTCCGGTTACCGCTTAGGATGTTCGCGGAGCCACATCAGCATGTCGTCCAGCGTTCGGACCGGCACGATGTTGAGCGTGGACGATCCGGCTCGGGCTTCATCCGCTTGCTCCCATGGCACGAAGAACACGTCGGCTCCCGCCCGCTCGACCACATACGCCTTCTGCTCGATGCCGCCGATCAGGCCGACCGCGCCATCGCCGTCGATCGTGCCCGTCGCGGCGACTCGGTTGCCGTATGTGACGCCCCCTTCGCTTAACTGATCCATCAGCGTCAGCGCAAGCACGGCACCATGCGAAGGCCCGCCCTGATAGACGAGATAGGAACGAAAATCGATCGTTCTCGTGACATCCGCCTGGGCGTGATCCTCCACCTGTATGCCGAAAACGGCACGTTCCGGCTCCTCCTCGCTCGCTTGCGTCGGGACGGCCAGACTCATGACGCCGCCATCGCGGATGAGCGTGACCGTCACGTTGCGCGCCGGGACTACGTTCTTCATCGCTTCGGCCAGTTCGGCCACGCTTGTCACGGTCTTGCCGTTCAGCTTCGTCAGCAAATCGCCGGCTTGCAGCGATCCTTCGGCAGGACTTTCGCTGGAGACCAAGAGGATGCGCACGCCGTCGCTTGTCACGCCTCGTCCCAAGCCAAGCTTGTGGAGCGCGACCGCGGCCGCGATCTCGTTGGCGCTGGCGCGCTGCGAATGGGCCGCCGACAATTGCTCGCCGATCGACTGGCTGACATCGCGCTTGTTCCTATCTATATGAGGCAATAGCCGGTCGTACAACCAATCGATCGGGAAAGCGGGACGTCCGATGACAAGCACGCCGGTTATCGAACCCTTGGCCGCGCCGCCCTCGACCTGAGCGTAGCGGTTCATATCTAGCGTAAAACCCGGCACCGTCACTTCGTACGCGGTCGGCCAGAACAGCAGCCAGGCCGCGGCGGACATGACCGCAACGCGAATCAAGCACGGGCGCAGCCATCGCAGGCCGCTCCGGTACTCCGCCCAGGTCAAATCGATCATCGTCAGCAGCCAGCCGGACGCAAGCAGCGATCCCGTCGCCGTCAGATTGCGGGCTGGCCAGAAAATGGCGACAATGGTGACGCCGCTGACAATGATAATGATAAGCTTAGTCGCGCGACTGATGGCACCGGGGCTCTTCTCGCGCTTCCAGTTTAAGATCGCGCCCGTCAGCCACAACAGCGGCACGACGGCCAACAGCCCATATAACAGCTCGATCGCGTCGATCCAATAATAAGCTCCAATCCGAATCGGGTCGCCTAACCAGACGAGCTCCCCCGCCGCCGCCAGTATTCCCGCGACGATGTATCCGGCGATAGTCAACCTTTTGCCCGTCTTCACAGTATGCCCCCTACATCACATGCTTTCGTTTGGCTCGTACCCATCATTTTACAACTGTTGGGGGGAAAAAGACAGCGGCGGGGATGCGGGACGACGATAAAAAAACGGCCGCTCAAGAGAGCTGGCCGGCTGGTTTTGTGATACGAATTAATAATTATAATCAATACGAACCGGACGTAAATCCTGATTTACGTCCATCACATTCTCAGTACCGTCTTCAGCGCTAATTTTACCTTTGTATAGGACCTTACCATTTGAGACATCCAACGCGACGAGCAGTTCTTCCTCTGATTCTGGAATTGATAACAGCAAATAAATTCGACCCGCAGTGATGCGTATCGATTGCAATTCTTTGCCACCTAGCGTATCATATTCGATTGTTAATGCATGCTTTCGTTTCGTTCCGAGTTCATGCCGCTCGACCTCCAAGCTATGCTTAGCGTGATCGCTTCTAGCAGTGTAGAAAACGCCGGCCTCAAGCCAGTTTTCATACATATAGCCCGGAGTGTTCGGCTTTTCAAGGCGCGCATCCCCTACCTGCGTGATCCTACCGGTGTCGTAGCTATATGTATACGCGCGATATGTCCAATAGGGAGTGCCGTCGAAATCCGCTTCGCTCTGCTGCTGTTCTTGAGACCAAAAACCGGCAAATTCGCTCGATCCAACCTCCCCATTGCGATAAATGAAATAAGTACTGTTATTTGGGGTTTCTAATCCAAAATCGAGTTTCATGTCCCGCTTATGCTTGCCGGTCAAATCAAAAACATGATCGACGTATTCGTACCGAACTTCGTTTCCGGTTCGTAGTTTTACGCTTTTCTGAACGAGCACATGCAGATCTTCTCCTCTCACCTGAACGTCGCTGACGATCGTCCAATTGTTTAATTCCGGCAAGGGCATTGTTCCTTCTTTATGCAGCGTCTCCTCGCTTGCGCGGTCTAATATATCTAGGATGATCGTATAATCCGCCCGATCAGTCTCGCTTCTTACATCCGCATATACAAGCCTCTTCTCATCCACATAAAGACTGCTGTCGACGGTTTTCTTACGCATAAAACCTCGATGATCCTTGAGCAGCTTGCGGTAGAACGGATAGTCCATCCATGACGGTCTCGGCCGATCAAGCAGTCCTTCATCCGGTTGATACCGACTGCCTTTCGTCGTTAGATAAAGGTATTTAAGCTTGATCCGATTCTCATATTGTGCCGTAATTTGAAGCGGTTCCGCCTCTTTCGGATCTCCGCTTATCGTCGTCAGCTTGAAGGCCGGCAACTCGTCCGACGCGCCGAATACGTAATAGCCCGCAATGCCGCATACGCCGAACAGCGCCAGAACTATTGATAACCAGTAACGTTTCATGTCGTTCTCCCTTAAACGGATATTTTGCGGCGTAGGAGCCGGAAGCCGAGCCAGATCGAAACGGCCGCGACAAAAAGGATGATGGCCAGTTCAATGCCGACGATCTCGGCGGTATACAAATATGAGCTTGTTCGGTACATGCCCATAACATTAATCGGAATGACGATGGCAGCCGCGCAAATCAGTACATAACCCACGGCATACGCGATGCCCGTCCAGCGATAGCTACGCTCGATCAAGATGCCGGTGAAGACGACCAAAACCGCGACGATGCCAAGGCCGTAGTTCAGCGCGAAGTCACCCAGCCTCAACGGCATGAGGTACTGGAGTACCAGAGTGGCGTTGACGATGTCCACGAAATACGATTCACCCTGACGATCACCACGGATTAGCACCTCGAAGATGACGCCGCCGATCGCCAGCGAAAGCGCTTGAAATGCTAACGAGGCTATGATGAAGACTACTATCGCCGTCAATTTAGACAAATAAATAGAACTCCTGGCGGACGGCAGCATGAGCAGCCTATAGATGAACGTGCTGCGGCCCAGCCAATCGCGGTACCAAACGAACAGCAGGTACGCACACAGCGTGCCAATGACCGCCAACACGGATAGGATATAGAGCTGCTGGGCGTTATAAATTGCCTCGGCGTACGAAATTTTGCGATCGCTCAATTCATTAATATACATAGTGTATCTTCCAAACTTCTCCACCTCATCTAATGCAGCATCCATCCTCCGGGCGCTCCACACCAACGCCCCCCACTGCACGACCGCAACCAGGCCCAACAACGCGGCCAAAATATACCGGAACCGATGGATCTCCATATGGACCAGCTTCAAATACCGGTTCATGCTCGATACGCCTCCCTCATCACGTCGACGACGGACTTGCCTTCCGCGACGCGCATCGCCTCGCAGTTGAACTCGCGCACGACGACGCCGTCCGACAGCAGCACCGCTTTGTCGATCAGATGCTCCATCTCGCCGATCTCGTGCGTCGTGAGGAGCACGCCGCGCCCTTCGATCAAATCGCTGGCGAACACGTCCGCGATCATCTCCCGGCTGAACATGTCGATCCCGGAGAACGGTTCGTCCATCAGCACATACTCCGTATCGAGCGCGAGGCCCGTGACCAAATTGAACTTCGCGGCCGTACCCTTCGACAGATTGCCGATCCGGTCGGAAGCCGACAGCCGGAAGAACGTCATCAGCTCGGCAGCCTTCTCCGCGTTCCAATTCGCATAGAATTCCGCCATGAACCGTAAGCCCTCCCACAGCTTCATGGACGGCGGCAGCGTCAGATGATCCGGGATGAACGAGACCCGCTCGTACATCGCCGGGCCGATCGGCTCGCCATCGACGAGAATCCGGCCCGAAGTCAGCGGCGTCAATCCCATGATCGCTTTCAGCAGCGTGGACTTGCCGGCTCCGTTGAGACCGATCAAGCAGGTAACGGTGCCCTTCTCCACCGTGAAGGATGCCCCTTGTAAAATAGACCGCCGCCAATACCGCTTTCGCGCCTCGATGACCTCGATCATGCCGATCCCTCCTTCTCCGGACCGCGCTTGTCCTGCCGCTGCTCGAACTTGCGTTTGACCAGTTCCGACAACTCGTCCGCGGAGATCTCGATGGACTTGACCGAAGTCAGGAAGACGTCAATGGCGCTTTCCAACAGTTCCGAGCGGATCGAGCGCAATATGTCCGCATTCGTCGTGATACGGCTCGGTGAATTCCCTTCTGTCGTAATCAACTTCTGTTCCTCCATCTCTTTGTAGGCACGCTGCGCCGTATTCGGATTGATTCTTAGCAGGGAGCCAAGCTCCCGTCGCGAAGGAATCGCCTGCCCCGCTTCCAGCTTGCCCGCGGCAATCCGCTCCTTGAAATGCCTCACCACTTGCAAATAAACCGGGTCGCGGTTGTTGTATGCCAGCTCTGTCCATGTCTCGTCGAATTTCATTGCTCAACCTCGCATTTCGGCGGAGTGTGTGTACCAATCAGTTCATACACTTTAGCTGTATTATGCCCTTCATATATAGGTTCGTCAACCCTTATTTGGTTGATATTGGAACTATTTCGCATGAACCACCGTCATTCAAGGTAGAATGCTTCCTCTCCTTACGAACCTCCTAATAATTGACTTGATTTGCAAGGTTCATTACTATGGTAAAGATATGTAAGCTTGCTAGATTGCGATCTAGCGTGCGGTTGCCCTGCAGGACCGCAAGTTGGCTCGCTGTCTGTCGCTCATGCGGACATTGATGATGACGGAGGGTTCACTGATCATATGCCAATTGCCAAAACCAATCTCGAGCATCCTGCTTCGCTGCGCGATTATAGCGTCCCGCGACTGCTCTTCATTCAGCTTCGGCCGAAGCAATGGAGCAAGAATGCCCTGCTTTTCGCCGCGCTGCTCTTCTCGTTCGAGCGGTTGTCCGTCGCCGCTTTCCTCCACACGTTGGCTGCTTTCCTGCTGTTCTGCCTCGTCTCCGGCTGCGTCTATATTTTGAACGATTACGTCGACCGCGAGGCAGATCGCAATCACCCGCAGAAGAAGAACCGCCCGATGGCATCCGGACAGCTGAATCCGCAGCTTGCCCTGGCTTTCGGAAGTCTGCTGCTGCTGCTATCCTTCGCTAGCGCGATCGCGCTGCATCCGCTGTTCGCCGCGGTGCTCGCCTTCTATTTCGCGCTGAACGTCTCGTATTCGTTCAAGCTGAAGCACGTCGTGATCGTCGACATTCTGGTCATCGCCGCCGGCTTCGTCCTTCGCGCAATCGCCGGCGGCATCGTTATCCGCGTCTCGTTCACGCCGTGGTTCCTGCTCTGCACGATGCTGCTCTCGCTCTTCCTCGCCATCGGCAAACGGCGCCACGAATTGACGCTGCTATCGGAGGGCAAAGGCGAGCATCGCAAGGTGCTCGCCAAGTATTCCGTCGCCCTGCTCGACCAGATGAACAGCATCGTGACGACGGCCACGGTCATCAGCTACTCGCTGTTTACGTTCACCTCGGGCAGGACCATTCATCTCATGTGGACGATCCCTCTCGTGCTGTACGGCATTTTTCGCTATCTCTATTTAATTCACGTGGAGAAAAAAGGCGGCGCGCCGGATCGGATCCTGTTCGAGGACAAGCCCATCCTGTTCACCGTCATTCTCTATATCATTAGCATCGTCGCGATCTTCGCGATTTTCGAGTAAAAGTTTCGATAGAAGGAGACATGAACGTTGCAACCTGTCGCGTTATTCGATATTGATCACACAATTATTCGCCGCGATTCCATGCTGCTATTCGCGCGATACGGCATGGCGAAGAAGCCGTCGACCGCTATTGCTCTGCTGTCCATGGGACTGTTCACGGCGCTTGCCCGATTGAAGCTCGTCTCCTTGGAACGGGCGAAAGCCGCGTTTTTTCATGCGATTCGCCACATGGACGAGGACGATCTGGCCGTATTTTATACAAGCGAACTAGAGCCGTTGATATATGGGGAAGCGCTCGCGGAGATGCGTCGGCGCAAGGAGGAAGGCTGCCATATCCTGCTCGTTACGGCCTCGCCTGTCGCATATATGAAATATTTCGAACGAATGCCGGAGGTCGACGCCGTCATCGGCACCACGCTGGTCCGCAATGGCGATCGCTACCTGAACCGGATCGAGGGGAAGAACTGCAAGGGGGAAGAAAAGGTGCTTCGCATCCGCGAATATTGGCGCCGCGCAGGCATCGAGCCCGATCCGGAGCGCTCCTACGCCTACTCGGATTCGCTCTCGGATTTGCCGATGCTCGAGCTCGCCCGCCATCGATACTGGATCAACGGCCGCGGCCGTCATCCCGGCGTGGAGGTGCTGCAATGGCGACGTTGACCGGCAGGCATGCAGGCAAGTGGCTCATGGCGCTATCCGCGTTCATGACCGCGACGGGACAGCTTTTCTGGAAATGGGGCACTTCCGGCCTGCTCTATCTAGCCATCGGATTCCTCTGCTACGGCATTGGCGCCCTGCTGATGCTCAAGGCGTTCGCACTGGAGAAGCTGTCCGTCGCATATCCGCTCATGTGCATCAGTTATGCCGTCGCGCTCGTGTACGGCGATCTATTCCTCGGAGAAGATTTAACCTGGAAGAAATCGGCTGCCATCGCGCTGCTAGGGTTGGGAGTGACTTTGACTTCGTATGACGACTAGCCTCCTCTTCCTGCTGCTGATCGCCATGACCGTCTTCGGTTCGTTCGGCGGGGCATTGTTCAAACGTTACTCGGCGAGCAAGCGTTTCGTCCTGCTGGCCGTAGGCGGCGCGTGTTATGGAACCGGCGCGCTGCTCAATATTTATTTGCTGACCAAGCTTCCCTACACGCTGGTTCTGCCGGCCAATTCGCTGACGTTCGTCTGGACGCTGCTGCTGGCCAAGTGGTGGTTCGGCGAGAAGATCGGCAAATTCAAGATCGCGGGGACATGCATCATTATGTGCGGCCTGCTTCTGCTCGTGCTGTGAGGAGGCCGGAACGATACTCGGATAGGTGGTTGAATATGAAGTTTTTCGCGTCTTGGTTCTCGGATAAGCGGGATGCGGCCTTGGCTGGGTCGATCGCGCTCGTCGTCGCGTTATTTTGCATCCTGACCAATTTACCATTCATTCGCTTCATGCAGGAACAAGCGCCGCTGCTGGCGGAGCATAGCCCGTTCTTCGGAACGCCGTTCACCTTGAACTTATTCAACTTCGATCCATCGCTCTACTACGGGTTCGACAACGCTACGATCATACATCCGCTCTTCAACGTAATCAAAGGCTCGCTCGCCTACCTAGCCGATCACTTAGGCGGTAACCTGTTCTTCCTTGTCCTGCAAGCGTGCCTGAACGCGCTCAGCGCGGTCATGGTTTATGTGTATTTGCGCAGAAGCAGCACGGAATCCGGATACGTCGTTCCCGCTGCCTTCGGTCTGTTGTTCGGTATTAGTTCCTACAGCTTGTTCTCGTCGCTGGTGCCGGACTCGTATCCGTACGCGCAGAGTCTGCTGCTGTTATCCGTGCTCTATTTGCAGTACAGCCGCGCTGAGGCGCGAATCGCGTCGCTGCCGACGGCCGCGTATGGGCTGGGGCATTTCGCCATCACCTCAACGAACGTCGTTCCGTTCGCCGTATCGGCGTTCGCCGCGTTGTTCCGTCGACCGTTCAAATCCTCCATCTTGAAGCTGTTGGCCGCAGTCGGCATGCTGCTGGCCCTTATTGCGGTGTGTACGCTTGCGCAAGGACTTCTCTTCGATGGACATTCCTGGGCGAACGACTGGCGGAACAACTTGGACAGCGGCGGCTACACGTATGTAGCGTCGTTCTCGCTTGCCCACCACTGGAAAGCGGTCTACATGCTCTTCATCTCGCCGGTTCTCACGCCCGCCATCCGTCTGCTTGATCCGGGTATCGTCGCTTTCACGACCGACTTGTCCGTCATGTACCCGCTCTATGTCACGCTTGGCGGCGGACTTCTGCTCCTGCTCGCCGTGCTAGGTTTCTTAGCTCTAATTCGCACGTATGAAGCCTGGATGCTGGGCGCGTATATCGGGTTCGCGCTCGCGCTGCACATCGGGGTCGGCTATGGGCTGTCAACCTACCAGTATGATCTGTATCTCTACGCCGGCCATTATCTGTTCGCCCTCTTCCTGCTCGGCGGGCGATTCCTGATCGGGCTGCGGCTCCGTACCGCGCGAACGATCTTGACCGGACTGATGCTGATGTTGGTCGTCGCGACGTGCGTCCATAATCTCGTCCAGCATGCGGACGCGCTCGACGTGATCCGGCAAGGTTACGAGGAGTTGCAGGCACCGGCTGAATAGACGAGCACGAATACATGCAAGGTGAAATGCCAGCGCCGTCTTTTCAGCGAAGCGCTTCTCATGCATTGAAAAAGAGAGCCTCCGAATCACGGTGGTGCCTTGTTATACATGACGCCCTCGGCGAGGGACGCCATGTGCAACCCGGCAGCCATCCGGTTCGGAGGCTATTTGTCGTCTCGTATGCGCGCATACGTCGAATCGTCGCAAATAATGAACAGACGCGCTTCCTTCGGCAGCGGCTCATCCAACTTGCGGATAATACCCAGATCTTTGCGGTCTGCGATAAGATTGGCCCCTTCTTGCTTCAATTCCTCGTAGGCCTCGCCGTACGTCCGCCAATGCTCGCGCGGGGCGATCTCGCGCAAATCCTCGCCGTACGAATCGCTGAGCAGCTGCATGAACAGCTGAGACGATCCTTTGTGCAGCGACGATTTGGCCATCATGTGGGAGGTCGACTGCTGGGATAGAATGAATTCGTCGACGTTGGCATACGCGAAATTTTGCTCATGCGCCGCTTTGACGATCTCGACGATCGTATAGATATCCCGCCCGGCTGCATTCGCGCTTCGGCCGTAATGCTCGATCGACGTCGCGATGATAAGCGTCTGGCCATCCGCCTTCAGCGGGTCCGTCTCTCCCACTGGCGCGAATATGATGACGTTGCGGCTTCGCTCCACGCGCGCTTTCGCAAGCGTCTCGAACATCGTCGGATCTCCTTGCACATAGTGAAATCGATCATGGCTGAACGGCGCGTGCGCAAGACGGTCGATCAACACGACGTCCCGGCTCGGGTCAGACTGCAGCAGCTCTTCTACGGTAGCCCGGCTTTTCTCCTCCGACCAGCCGATGAGCACGTAATGATCCTCTTTCGCGTATGGCAATCGCCCTTCCCCCTTGCTTCGTTTGAGTTTCAATATTTGCTCCGTGATCCGCCCAACAATGGCGCCGATCAGGAATAAGCCGGTGAAGATGACGAATACGCCGAGCAGCATGCCGGGAACGGTCTCCGGATAATAGTCTCCGTACCCGACCGTCGAGGCGGTCACGACCGTCCACCAGAAGCCTTGAAATACCGATTCGAATTTTGCTGGTTCTAGTATTCGGATCATGCATGAACTGAAGAGGAAAAAGACGAACGCCGAGACCGCCAGCGATTTTCCGTTGAGCCTCGAAGCGGCCGCGTAGATTTTGAGAATCAGGTGAATGGCGGCGAACCTCCCTTAGCAAGAAAAAGAATTTCGGATTGCGCTATATCCTAGTATTCAATTTTGTTTACATTTTATTCTAACAGACTCGTTATAGAAAGGCACATAGATTTACGAACCGAATAGAATGCGTGCAACCCGCGGCTGAAGGCAAAGAAGAAGACCACGATCCCCCATGGTCTTCTTCTTGATTTGACTACTGACGCCGTCCCGTATAAATGTGGATCGCGTCGCGCAGAAACTCGGCCGTTCCCGGCTGCGCCGCGTCATAATACGCTTTGAAGCGCTCGTCGTCCACGTACATTTGCGCCAGGCCGGCGTGCGCCTCTTTCGTGTACTCGCTCCAGTAGAAGCTAAGCCATTGGCGATGCAGGTCGGCCGCTTTCTGCGCCAGCGGTCCGGCCGGATCGCCCGTCGCGAGCGCTTGGGCCAGCGTCGCGTTCACTTCCTCCGCAAGGCGCGTCAGCTCGTCGTGCTCGGCCTGCGTCATGTTTTTCAGCTTCGCGTTGCTCTTATTGACGACGTCGTCGCCGTATTTCTCCCGGATCTCCTGGCCGTATTTCGCCTCGTTGTCATCGATCAGCTTTTGCTTGAATCCTTCGAATTTCTCTTGATCGCTCATTGTCGTTCTCCCTTCGCGGACGGCAATCGTCTTCTCCACGTTCGAGATCAATTGGTCCAGCTGTTGTCGTCGGTCCAGCAAGTGTTCGCGGTGCGCCAGCAGCGCCTGGGTCCCGTCAAAGGACGGCGAATTGACGATCGATTTAATCTGTTCCAGCCCAAAGCCAAGCTCCCGGTAAAATAAGATCTGCTGCAGGCGGTCCACCTCGTCCTGCCCGTAGATCCGATAGCCCGATGTATTGATTCTCGCCGGCTTCAGCATGCCGATCTCGTCGTAATACCGCAGCGTTCTCGTGCTGATTCCCGCCAGTTTGCCAAGTTTCTGCACGGTGTATTCCATTCTCTCGCCTCCCGACACCTTTACTGTACAGGTTTACGCAGCGTGAAGGTCAATCCCTTTTTTTCGCTTGATTTTCGGTTTATTTTGGCTGATTTTACAATCGGTTATAGCGCGGGCGAATAATCGGTAGAATAAAGCTGATTGGTTTGCGTTCACAATCCAAAGATTGAGAATGCAGCATTCAGCTCAGGTGGATGAATAAGCGAACGAAGCAGGTGATCGAAATGAGCCAGGATACACCGGAATATACGCTGGCCGAGACGTTAGGCGGCCGATGGCGCAAGCTTGGCCCAGGCGTTCGCGCCGGCACGCTGCTGGTCGAGATGGGCGACGCCGCGCTGGTCAGCCTGCATATCAGCTCTCAGCGGCTGGACATTATGCTAAAGGACGAACAGGACGTATTTCAATACGCGGGCGATTTGACGTTCGAGGATTTGGACCGCGAGGGGAAAATGCATTTTCACAGCTGGTCGATCGAGCATATTCATATGAACAACCAACATGTTCGGATCGATAATCCGCTGAACGATCTGACGAGCTTGTTCATCAAGATCAGTCTGGCCAAACGGCGCGAGGCCGAGCGGCGGTTCTTGAAGCAGGACGAGTAACGATACGGGGAAATCGAGCGCTGCAAGTAGAGGACATCCTCCCGGCCCTGTCCACATATACTGTTCCATCAGAGATCGACGGAGGTCGCATGGAACATTATTTGGTGCTGTCGGGGCTGTCGGCGCTCGGGACGATCGTCGGAAGTTTGCCCGCGCTGCTCATTCGCAATCTATCCCACCGGGGCAAAGATATTTTACTGGCGTACAGCGCGGGCGTCATGGTAGCGGCTTCGACGTACGGACTCATTCCATCGGCGCTCAAGCTGTCCAACCTCTACGTGTTGACGTTCGGCATCCTGCTCGGCACGGTGCTGCTCACGCTGCTCGAGCGTTACATTCCGCATACGGATCCCGTCCACGACGCCGATGCGACCGCCGTGTCGTCCGCATCCCGCATGCTGCTAATCATGTCGATGACGCTTCATAACTTGCCGGAAGGATTGTCCACCGGCATCAGCCTTGCCGACCAAGATCCGCAGCTCGGGGCAATCGTGTCGTTCGCGATCGGCGTGCAAAATTTGCCCGAAGGCTTCCTAATCGCCCTCGTTTTCGCTTCGACCCAGAGTCGGATGCTGAAGCCCGTCCTATACGTGTGCGGGGTGACGGCCGCGGAATGGCTCGCATCGCTGCTCGGCTTCAATTTCGGCAGCGAGCTTCGGTTTCTCATCCCGTACGGACTCGCATTCGCCGGGGGAGCGATGCTGTATATCGTGTACAAGGAGCTCATCCCCGAAAGCCACGGCGACGGCAACGAGACGCCCGCCACGTTCGCCTTCATCTTCGGCACGCTGACGATGATCGGGCTGACCCACTGGCTGGATTAACCGGCGTCATTCGGATCGCTTCATGAAAAGGGTACAGCCGCCCCGTGAACGGGGCGGCTGCTTCTTTAGGTTTGCAACCGGAATTCCTCCGGCGCTAGCCGCATTGCGGACGCTGAACGCGCGATAACGTCTTTCGCGGCGACGGAGGTCAGCCTTTCATAAACCTCGACGAAGAACCTGCCCAGCGTATCATCCTGCTCTAAGTCTTCGCGCTGAATGCGATGAGCTTCGGCTAACGCAATCGGATGGCCGCGACGGTGAAGCTCGGTTTGGATATCCGACAGCATGTCGGCGAACAGCTTGGCGTCGAGTTCGTCCGCGCTTGCCCGAAGGGCTGCCCATCTGCCTTGCGCCATGAAGAAGGCGCTCCACCAATAAGCCTCTTGCGGCGATTCGATGACATGCACGATATACGAGTAGCTAATGAACAACGCGCGTTGACCGGAGGTCCAACTCCGGAACAATGTCGTCAAATCCCCGTTAGCCGCGCTCGCTTCCTTGTATGCCGCCAGAAGCGGCTGAAAACTCGCCCGTACCAACTCGTCGTCTCTCAAACCATTCGTTTGTTCGAATCCCGCTTCGCCCAAAATCACCATCACTCCTTCACGCCGATTTTAGCGCCGTTCAATTGGAAGATCAAGGGAATTTTCACGATAACAATTCATCATTATTTACCGCTGCTTAAAAGACGAAGCAATTGCCGCTCCTTCTCGGCATCCAGCCCCGCCTTCCATTCTCCCTCCGGGCGAAGACGCCGGCACCACACGAGCGTGTCCATGGCGGTATCGCTCAAGGGACGAAAGGATAGTCCCGCCTCGACCGCGCGCTTCACGTTGATCGCCATAAATCCGGGCCAATTCATTTTCGCGGACACCCAGAGCGGCAGCTCCGTCCACTCCGCAGCGCCATGCTCATGGAGGAACGTCTCCTCCGCCCAGATCGGATTCGAGTCGACGGACGCGACGTTCCGGCAAGCTTGAACCAAATCGTCCATCGTCACGTTTCCCGCCGGCTGCGTGGCATTGTAATCGCCGCCCGCCCTCGCTTCCGTCATCCGCAGCGTCCATTCCGCCAAATCCCGCACGTCGATGAACTGGATGCCGCGACCGTGCGAGCCTGGCACAAGCACGTCGCCGCCTTGGGCAAATCTCCATGGCCAGTACGTAAACCGGTCTGTCGGGTCGTCCGGCCCCACGATCAAACCCGGTCGAATGACAAGCGCCCGTTCGCCGAACGCCGAGCGCACCTCCTCTTCGCAGCTGGCCTTTAACGCGCCGTAATGGGCGGCCACATTCTCTTCCGCCGGGTCTTCAAGCGAGAGTAGAGGTGCGCCCTCCGCGATGTCAAGCACCGAGAAATCCGCATAGACCGATACGGAGGAGATAAACGTATAATGATCGGCGCGCTCCGCAAGCAGCCGCGCGGATTGCCGGACGACGCGCGGCACATAGCCGCTCGTATCGACGACCGCGTCCCACCGTCTGCCCGCCAGCGCATCCAACCCTCCGTCGCGATCGCCCGTGATATGTTCCGCATCCGGGAACAGTCCCGGATTCGTCAATCCGCGATGAAATAACGTGACGCGATGCCCGCGGCGCAGCGCCGTCTCCGCGATATGCTTGCCCAGAAATTTCGTCCCTCCGAGTAGCAGCAAATCCATTCCATTCCCTCCTTAGGCTTGTCACTTCATTAACGAATAACTTCGTGCGGAAGATACGCCTCATCGGCGCTCGCCAAGAAAAAACGCGCAGCCATCCGCTGCGCGTCTCTTCGTTATTCGAACTTTTCCCCGTCCACGTGAATATAGCTCATGTCCCGCTTCGCATCGAACAAAATCTGCAGGTCCCGGTTGTCCAAATACCACAGCTGGTCCTCCAGCATATAGAACTCGACGCCCGCCTCCACGGCGGACATCCGCGGCGCGTCGGACGGCTTCTTCACGATGCCGAGCGACAAGCCCGGCTGCACGCTGCCGCACCCGCCAAGATAGACGAAGATTTGCAGCTGCTCGCCGTCGTTTGCCGCCAGCTCTTCTTTGTACCAACGCGCGGCCGTTGGGTCCACGATGATTTTCATACTCGCACGCTTCCTCTCGTTCCTGTTGCCTGTCTGCTCTTATTGTACATCAAAATCGAAATACCGTTTCGGGAACGGTTCCTTCGCCAACGTATAATGCCACCACTCTTTGTTGTAAGCCGCAAAACCGCGCCGCGCCATCGCCGCCTTCAGCATCGCCCGGTTCGCCCGCTGCGCCGCCGTTACGAGCTTCGACCCGTGCGCGGATATAGGACCGAGCATATCGAACGGGCTGCCCATATCGACTTCGCGCCCGGCGTACGTGTTCACGAGCGTCAGATCGACCGTACTGCCGCGCGAGTGGCCGGAGCGTTTGGCCAGATAGCCGTTGAACAGATCAGATTTGGCCACGTCCGGATAGAAGACGGCTTGCATTTTCGTATCGTCCGTATCTTTCGCCCACCGGATAAAATGCGCAACCGCCTTGCTCGGCCGATAGGCGTCGTAAATTTTCAGCATGTAGCCCTTCTTCGCCAGATCGGCGCTCACGAGTTTCAACGCGCCGGCGGCCTCTTTCGTCATAATCGCTAGGGGCGCTTCATAACCGTCGATCCGGGCGCCGACGAAATTATAATCGGTATAATAGCGAATGTCGTACTGTGCCTTCGGGATGACGTCGTCCGCGTAGACGAAGCCGGCCGGCAGCTGCCGTTTTTTCTCGATGCCGTTCAGGTTATTGTACACGCGCGTCGCGGACGCCGATATCGCGCCCGTCATGCCGACTGCCCCGAATAGCAGTCCGAATGCCGCAATGCCCGCGATGACGCGCGATGGCCAACGGGCTGCTCGTCCTGCGTTAATCCGCATGGCGCGCCGGATAGTCGATGACGACGACGTCGTCGATTATGCCGTCCAGCAGCGCGACGAAACGTTGATGCGCCGGATGCGGGCCATACTGACGAAGCGCTTCGCGGCTGTCGAATGTCACGCGAAGCCCGAGCGTGTAACCTCGGATGTTATCCGTCTCCTCCGTCTCGTTCGCCCCCGCCGTCAGCTCGACGATGCCGGGAACCTCGCCCTTCATTGCGTATAACGCGTCCAGCAGCTCCCTTTCCTTCGCCTCGCCGAGCGGCGCCTTGAATTTGAACGCGACCAGATGCTCGATCATAGCCAGACCTCCTCACCACTTTTGTTCTTTATCCACAGTACCTTTTTCCAACGCCCGATACAAGCCCGCGACCGATTTGTCCCCGCATTGTCACAATCCTCGTCTGCGTTGTCCGAGCGGTTGAAATGAATCGGAGACGAGGCCTTCGCCATATATCTACCAGTCCCGATCCGCTTGACGAATTCGGCTTCAAGTGCAAAAATAACAAACAGCACATGAGGCGCGAACGCGCGCGTTCCGGCAAGGAACGCCGAAGGCAAGAGGAGGTGCGGTCATGATTAAATACAACATACCGGTCGAAGCGTCGCTGGAAGTGATCGGCGGCAAGTGGAAGGTCGTTATTTTGTGCTACCTGACCAAAGGGACTCGGCGCACGGGCGAGCTGAAGCGGCTCATGCCCGGCATTACTCAGAAAATGCTGACCCAACAGCTGCGAGAGCTGGAGGATGACGGCGTCATTACCCGCGAAATCTACAATCAGGCCCCCCCGAAGGTTGAATATTCGCTGACTCCGTACGGATGGTCGCTCAAGCCGATCCTGGATGCGCTGTGCGCGTGGGGCGAACACCATATCGAGAAGAATTATCCGGACAAATCGGCCGTCCTGCTCGATACCGAAGAGCTGGAGAAGCAGTTGAGCATGCAAGTATGAGACGAGCTTGTTTGTCCGACAAAAATATAAGCCTGGTTGCCAGCGCCAACAAGCGCGAGCAACCAGGCTTTATTTGGCTTACAAGCCAACAATAGGGTCCGCGAAGACGCTGACGTCCGGCGGTCTCCCGCTCTACGGTCAGCTTCGCTGCCGCTTCTGAATCTCGTTCAAGCCGAGAATAACGGCCACCCATTCGAAGGCATCCACGGCGTTCGTCTCGCAGCTCAGCCGGTAGGCGGACGAAGAAAACCAGCCGCTCACTTTCTCGAACGCCGCCGCCAGCTGTCCTTGCGCGTCGCGGATTTCATACTCGCTGGAGAAGGCTCCCGCTTCGATATCGAAGACGCCTCTGCCGTATGCCTCGTATTCGAATTTCTTCGAGAAGAACGACATGCGCCCGCGCAGCCTGCCGCGCTCCGCGCCATCCGCGCCCGTCACGGTCCACTTGCCCGAGAAGAACGGAAACTCGCCGCTGTAGAGCGAGCCCCCCGCGACGTTGAACACCTCCAGCGACGAACCGAACGAGCTCCGCAAATCGACTTCGCCTATCTTGTCTTGGTTCGCATTCAGAATTTCGGTCGACCCGGAATTGAAGAAATTGTCTCGAAAGTACAACTCCATTGCCATGCGCCTCCGTTCCCTGCACATTCTCGTTGCCGTGCCGCCTTCCTCGCTTCTGTTCCTTACGAGCCTCCCTGCGCATCCGCGGCATTGCCCGAGATGGATTAGTCTGTTTGACCGTTCGCTCCGCACGCCGACTCGAATCGATCGCATAGCGCTTCGATATCGCCGAGTCTCGCAAGTCCCGCGATCCAATGCGCCGGGATCGACGAGGCGCCATAGATAATGCCGGCTAGTCCGCCCGCGACCGCGCCGGTCGTGTCCGTGTCGTCGCCCAAATTTATTGCCAGCAGCACCGCTTCCTCGTAAGACGAAGCACGCAGCAGGCACCACAAAGCGGCTTCCAGCGTGTGTACGACATATCCGCCCGATTGAATGTCCTCGCGCGCGATGTCCTCGAGCCCGCCCTGTAGAATGCGGTCGTATCGCCGAAGCTCGGGATTACCGCCGTACGCTTCGTTAATAGTCCCGATCGCCCCTGCTATCGCATCTTGCAGCGCCCTCCCGTTCAATAACCTGATCGCGATCTCCACGTAGATGGAACACCCGATTACGGATACGTCATGTCCGTGCGTGATGGACGATACTTGCCGAACGCGCGTCATTCGCTCTTCCAGATCGGCACCTTGCAGCAAATAGGCAAGCGGTAATATCCGCATGAGCGAGCCGTTGCCATTGCTGTTCTCGCTGCGACCGCCTGCCAGATCGGGGCGTATGAGTTCGTCGTTCAGCCTCTCGATCGCCATGGCCGTAGCATTGCCGACATCGAATACACGGCCGTGCGGCGTCCAGCGTAATTTATACAACCAGCCGGTGAAGTGGCTAGCAATGTCGTACAGATCCACGCCGCCGCAATCGACCACGCTCTGCATGAGCGCGAACGTCAGCGAGCTGTCGTCCGACCACGTCCCCGGCGGCTGATTGTGGGAGCCGTAACCGATCATGTCCGCAAGCGGCGCGGCATCCAACTCCTTGCGAGATCTGAACTCGACGGGCACGCCGAGCGCGTCGCCGACGCATAACCCTAGAATTCCGTCTCTAACCTTGCTCATTCTATCGCCCCTTTTTTAATGCACAATCGAAATGCGATGTTCGCGGCAGTAAAATTCCAGCGCGGCACGCACCTGCCCAAGCTGCGCCTCCTCGCCCTTGTACCGATATATGCGTTCAACGGGATTGCCGATCGTCAAATGAATTTCAGCCGCCGAATACGTACGCCTCGGAATCATTCCTGACACCGTTCAATGCCTCTTGGGACAAAAATAACCCCGGCCGGCGGCTCGGGGATTGAACCCGCGTCGGCCGGGGCGAACACCTTCCAACATTATACAATCGCTAATTGATAGCGTAAACCCGTTTCATTTCTTCTAGGGTCGTCTTATCTTCATGCGCTCTGGAATTGGTAATACGGATAATCCATCAAGCGTCCGACTTCCTTCGCCGCCGCGGTGCCATACAACGACTCCGCGACGAACAAGCCCAGATCGATCGAGGCCGAGACGCCTCCGCCCGTGAAGACGCGGTCATCACGCACGTATCGTTCGCGCACGACCTCACTACAATAAGGCGCGAGCAGTTCATAAGCCGATTTGTTAGTCGTCGCCCTTTTGCCATTCAGCCAGCCTGCCGCCCCCATGAGCAGCGCCCCCGTGCAGACGGACGCCTTCCACGGGACGCCTTCCGCGGTACGCAGCCAAGCGAGGAATGTCTCGTCATGGCGCAGCTGCCTGGTCGCCATTCCGCCCGGCACGAACACCAGATCGAAGTCCGTCAGATCCCCAGCCACGGCATTTGCCTGCATCGCAAGCCCTCGGTCGTCCACGATCCGTTCGGTCAACGCGCAAAACCGCCACGATACGCCTCCCGTTCCCGGCACCCGGTTCAGCTGCGTCATCGCGTCGAAGAATCCCGAGAAATCCAGCGTCGTCATGCCATCAAACAATACGAAAGCTATTTTCATCCGACCATCCCGCCTTCCAGACAAAATAAAAAAGCATTTGACCGCAAGATCAAATACTTCGCCCAGGCGTACGGCTGATAAGCAGCATGCTCCCCCATGGTTCTCCATGTTTACGCCAGTCGCATGCGCCTTTGATTTCCTCCAGTGTACACCCATATTCAGGTAACGGCAACCGATTTTTCCATGCGCCGAGTCCCTTCCCAATTGACGAGAACAATGCCCGCGCCTGTACATAGGCCGCCGATCGCCGCATGCCAAGTCAAAGGTTCGCCGAGCAGCAGCCAGCTGCTCAACACGCCGAAGAGCGGCACCAGAAACAAGAACGCGCTCGTCTTCGCCGGATCGCCCGTCTGGAGCAGCCGGAACCAGAGGATCAGCTGAATGATGGAACAGAAGACGACCAGGCACGCGACGATGGCCACGGAACGGCCGGACACCGCGAACGTCATACGTTCGGTGAATAAGCTCAAGAACAGCAGGCCGATGCCGCCCAGCAGCATCTGGTACGCGACGAGCACGTAGACATTGAAGCGTCCGCCCCATCGTTTGATGAGCAACGTCGAGCAAGCGAACAGAAGCGCGCCGCATAAACCGATTGCCGTTCCTGCGCCAAAGCCAAGCCGAGCCCCGAAGGCGATCGCCACGCCCGCGAAGCCGACCAGGACGCCAACCCATTGGCGCGGCCGGTAATGCGCGCCGAGCAGCAGCGTCCCGAGCACGATCACGAAGAGCGGGTTCGTGAACGTCAAGATCGCCGATTCGGCGGCGCTAATCCAATGCATGCTGTAGTAGGCGCACCCCATCACCGCGCAGGTCTGCACGAATCCGATCGCCGCCACGCGCAGCCAATCGCCGCCTCTTGGCATGGGCGCCCTCCCGGCCATGCCGATAGCGAGCATACCGCCGGCGAGCGTATACCGAACGCCCATCAGCAAGAACGGCGGCGCGAATTCAAGCCCCATCTTCCCAATCGGGAACGCGATGCCCATCAATAGCGTCGTAAACAAAACCAGCATCGTGTAATTCATACGCGTCATGCGCAAAACCTCCAGGTTCGTGTCGTGGTCTCATTGTATCGGAGGCTTGCATTTCTGTATAATGAAGGATAACGATATTTGCCATCATTCTCAGTAATACCTAAACGATTAAGGAGGAATCTGTCATGGAAAGCGGCGATTTGCGCATCTTTCAGGCGGTAGCGCGCGAAGGCTCCGTCACGAAAGCCGCCCGTTCGCTCGGCTATGTCCAGTCCAATATTACCGCGCGCATCCGTCATTTGGAGAACGAGCTCGGGACGACGTTGTTCACCCGGCACAACCGGGGTATGGACTTGTCTGGCAGCGGCAAGCTGCTGCTGCAATACGCCGACAAGATCATCGGTCTCCTGGACGATGCCGCGCTTGCGTTGTCCGCATCCGACGAACCCGGCGGCTCGCTGCGCATCGGGTCGACGCAGACCGCCGCCGCGGTACGACTGCCGAGTTTATTAACCGCATACTATGGCCGCTATCCGAGCGTATCGTTGTCCGTCGCGACCGGCCACACTCAATATCTCATCGAGCAAGTGCTCCGTTACGAGCTGGACGGCGCATTCATCGGCAGCGGCGTCGATCATCCGGAGCTTGCGGGCATGCCGACGTTCGAAGAGGAGCTCGTCGTCGTCACCTCGCCCGCAGTACCCGATCTCGAAGCGGCGCTCGCAAGACCGATCCTCGTCTTCACGGTCGGCTGCTCGTACCGCGATGTGCTTCAAGCTTGGGTGAGATCGAAGGGACTCTCGAACCCGGTTACGATGGAGTTCGGCACGCTCGATGCCATTCTGGGCGGCGTCACGGCAGGGCTCGGCATTTCGCTCATGCCCCTTGCCGTCATCCGCAGGCAGATCGAAGAGGGGAGACTTCGCGCTTATCCGCTGCCGGAACTGTACGGCCGCATGACGACCCATTTTATTACGCGCAAAGATTCGTTCGTCAGCAGCGCCTTGCGGGAATTCATCGCCATGCTCCCCGAGAGCCCGGCAGCCTCACTATAGCCTCCTAATCCAACGCGCGTGATTCGGATAGAAATTCCGATTTGACGTTCCGCAGCTCCGGATAGGTCTGAAGCAACTTCGCGTCGGCCGGCTCGCCCTTCAGATGGCGGTCGAAAAAATCGGCAACGACGTCGTCGACCAGCCTTGCCGAACGGTCAGCCTTCATGCCGCCCGTCATGCCGGTCCTTGGAAGAAGAGGCGACAAGCGAGGCGCGTCCGTGAAGTTGTAATGCTCCATGCCGTCCGCGATCAGCATTTCGCCCTTGCGTTCCATCAGCTGATGAATATGACTAAGCTCCGCCTTCGCGAGCTTCACCATCGCCTCGTATTTCTCCGGCGTCGACCCGAAGCCGTCCAGCTTGGCGCCTGAATTCTCTAACCGCAGCACCTTCTTGTACATCTCGAATGTCGATGCCGTGCTCAGCCACATGAACGGCTTGTTCGGCGCCTCCATCCCTTGGAAACCAACGAGCGTGCCGTCCATGTCGATGGTCGCTTTGATGCGGTCGTCCGCGCTCGCGAGGTACGAAGATGCGCCGCCGAACGAATGTCCGAACACGCCCACTCGCGTCGTATCGATAACCCCCTCGAAATTGCGATTCGGCCCCTCGCCCGCGTTCAACTGCTCCATATACGCCAACGTGAACAGGATGTCGTTCGCCCAAGCTGTCCCGATCTGGTCGCGATATTCGGCCGACTCATCGAACCGCTCGCTATCGATCCGGTAGTCCGCGACGCGGCCGTCGGGGAATAACGTCGCCATATTGCCGTACGTATGATCGATCGACGCCACGACATACCCGCGACTGGCGAGCGACTCCGCCTGTTCGACGTGCAGCAGCCTCGTCGTGCCGTACCCATGGTTCAGAATGAGCAGCGGGTAGCCGGCATCCTCCCGGTCGACCGCCGCGCCCTCGTAAGAACGGCTCTTCACATACTTTAGATAGTCCAGCGTAACCTCCGGCAGGTTCATTCTGTCAGCGAACGCCGCGAGCTGCGAGCGACCGCCCGGAATAAGCGGCATCCGCTTTCCTTGCGCCGTCTTGTCCGCCGGATACCACACTTGGATGACCAGCTCCCGCTTCGTCCCCGGCTTGCCTGCCAGCAGATCTTCCCGGCTCGCATCCACCGCGTGTATGATCTCGGTACCAACCGCGTGCGGGCCGGGCAGAGCGGGCAGCTTGAACACCGGAATCAGCTGCGCGGCGGCGCCGGAGAGCAGCAGCAGCGGCAGCGAGCAGATGGCGATCGTCTTCGCGAACACGCGCTTGCCCTTCGTGTCCCGATTGCGGCTTGCCCCCCAAGCAGTCAGCAGCAAGACGGCCGCAAGATAGGAGGCGAATAGTTGAAACCTATACCCTTCCATCGTCAAATGGATCACCAACGCGCCAACGTTTAATCCGGCGGCAATCCACATCATGATCCGCTTCGTGTTCGATGGTCGGCCAATTAGCAGCAGGATGACAAGCGCCAAACTCGACGCGAGCAAAACGCCTTCCCACAAACGCATCTTATCTCCTCCGTTCCCCATACTCGATTATCCCTTCCATGGTAACCAAGATAAGGAAACGGTTGAACCGTCCCGAGGACCAAATCCTCCCCGTCTCCGGACGTACGTCTTCTCCGGATAAGCCGTTCGGCAATGCAAAAAGAGAGACCTCCGCGCGAGCGGAACGCCTCTCTTCGATCGTTCTTGTTTCAGTTGGGAGAAGATAGAGCCGAACGAAGATTAGTCGGCCGCTTCTTCTTCCTCGGCAGCCTCGTCAGCCGCCTCCTCCGATTCCTCCGAAGCTGCAACTTCGTCCTCCGCCGACGCTTCTGCTTCCGCGCTTTCGTCCTCGGATGCTTCGTCCTCGTCAGCCGCTTCCGCTTCCTCGGCTTCCGATTCGTCAACCGCCTCTTCGGCGGCTTCTTCTACCGCGACTTCTTCCTCGGCCGCTGCGGTTTCCTCTTCCGCTGCTTCCACTTCGGACGCGACGACTTCTTCTTGTTCGAACTCGCTCATGGACAATCCCTCCCGTTATCGCTTAGCTCCCTAAGCGTAGCTTCAGTATAACAGCTTTAATTTGCATTTTTTGTTGCTTCTTGGCGAGGACAAGATTACATTTTGGTTACAGGCGAGTGTACGGATGATGACAGCGGAAGTTCGAGATTTAGAAGGACGATTTAGCGCGACTTACTTGCCATATGCAAATGAGGAATAACACATGCGCAACGACTTCATGGCTAAGTATGAAACCAGCCTATCTCTTTATTCCCAACGGATTACCTATTCTTTACGAAGCTATGCCCATGTTGCCTAATAACAAAATCGTATATTTCCAACATCGATCATCCGCATCGATCGCGCGGCGTTTCCGATGTCGTTCCGAACGAAATGGAATCCGCTTTCATTTTTTTCATTCGGCGGCTATGCGCATGCGGAATTGTTTGTACTATTTTGATACAAACAACTGCGCGTATTGCACTGCTGCCATAGTCGAATTAATTTCGTACATCAATGAAATTAATGCGAAAATGCACCGTGCCGAAAACGTAAGGAACGCGCATGGCTCCTGGCATTTACGATCATTTCAACCCCTTCATCACTTCTTGTTCTGGTCAAACAAACGCCCGGCAGTTCACGCGAGCTCTCTCCGCCCGCTTTAACACCATACAGCAATTTAGCGTTAAATCGCGAACTTGCATCCCGTCTTGCGCATGGTATAGAATCCATCTTAACTTGCTGCACATCTTCGCAAAGGCGATGATGGAGAGAGTAAGCAGGCCTCATTTCGCAAGACAGGGACGGAACGCCGCCGACTGAGAGCGTCCGAGCGAAATCGCCTGCCGAAGTTCACTCCGAAGCCGGCACCTGAACGAACGCGAAGCGTCATGTACGCGTTCTAAGTAGGGCTGCACGTATTCCCTGCGTTAAAGGGGCTTGAGAGCACGCTCGCCTGATTCTGATGCAGGCCGCGGCTGCTAATTAGGGTGGTACCACGACTTCTCGTCCCTTGCGGAGGAGAAGTCTTTTTTATTTTATACGCATAAGGAGAGACGCGAGATGAACGAGACACGTTTGGAGAAACTGCGCCGTCAATTGGACGGCGTGAATCAAGCGCTGCTGACGATGCTGAGCGAACGCGCGGAGATCGCGCTGGAGATCGGGGCCGAGAAAGAAAGACAAGGCGTGCCCAAATTCGATCCGGTGCGCGAGCAGCTGATGCTGAAGGACTTGGTCGCGCAGAATAAAGGACCGTTCGACGACGATACGATCCGCCATCTGTTCAAGCAGATTTTTCAAGCTTCGCTCAAGATCCAGCAGGAGGATCACGGCAAGCACTTGCTCGTCAGCCGGAAGCGTCAGGAGCGCAACACGGTCGTCGCGCTCGGCGATGTCGAGATCGGCGGCGTCAAGCCCGTCATGATCGCCGGCCCGTGCTCGGTCGAAAGCTACGAGCAAGTCCGCGAGGTCGCCGCGCATCTGAAGGCTTCCGGCATTACCGTTATGCGGGGCGGCGCCTTCAAACCGCGTACGTCGCCGTACGATTTTCAAGGTCTCGGCATCGAAGGGCTGCGCATTCTGAAGGAGGTCGCGGACGAATTCGGCCTCAAGACGATAAGCGAGATCGTCGACCCCGCCCATATCGAGCTTGCCTGCGAATACATCGACGTCATCCAAATCGGCGCGCGCAACATGCAGAACTTCGAGCTGCTGAAAGCGGCCGGCGACGTTCGAAAGCCGATCCTGCTCAAACGCGGACTGGCCGCGACCATCGACGAATTCCTGCATGCGGCGGAATACATCGTCTCGCGCGGCAATACGCAAGTCATGCTCATCGAACGCGGTATCCGCACCTACGAGAAGGCAACCCGCAATACGCTCGATATTTCCGCCGTGCCGATTTTGAAGCAGGAAAGCCATCTGCCAGTCCTAGTCGACGTGACGCACTCCACAGGACGCAAAGACATCTTGGCCCCATGCGCCAAAGCCGCGCTGGCTGCCGGAGCCGATGGCGTCATGGTCGAAGTGCATCCGAACCCGGCGACCGCGTTGTCCGATGCCGCCCAGCAGCTTGATTTTTCAGAATTCACAATCTTTTACGACGACGTTCTTCGTTCCGGCCTGATGAAATAAGTGATATAATGCTCGCATCGCTTGCAGCAGGAGGTTGATGGAATGAAAATTTACGTGGTGCTCGCATTCACGGAAGACGGCATGGAGAACGTGTATGTAGGGAGCGACGAAGAGCGGGCGCTTGCCATGACGCTCGACGACGCGGAAGGCGCGGACGCGCTGTTCGTGGAAATTTGGGAGGATGGCGAGAAGACGGACGACTATCGTCTTGTATAACGCAGCGTTAAGAACGGCAGCGGCTGGCGGGTGCTTATACCCTCCGGCCGCTGCCGTTTCCGCGCAGAGGGGAGTAACTTGGAGAAGAATGACAAAAGGCAGCACGACAAGTCTCCCTGTCTCCGCTGCCTCGCGCGCGATTACCACTTCAAGTTAGACCCGAACAAAAGCGCGTTGCTTAACGCCCGGCCGGGCGTCGTGACCGTCTTCCCGCCGGACATGAGGCCGGAGGAAGCGCCCCCGTCCAGATTCATGGCCTGCACGGCGCCTAGCTGCTTCATAATGAGCGCCCATTGCTTCATCGTGGCGCCCGGCACGGTGGCCAGCATGACCGAGCCGTTCTTCAGGATGGCGATTCCGCTGCGCGCGCCGCCGCCGGTGAGAATCTTAGGATCCTTGAACCCTTCCCCCGTCGGATTGACCGCGATTTGGCCGTTCTTCACCAGCCGCGGTCCGGCTCCGATCGCCGTATGCACATCGGACCAGTCCAGCTCTTTGCCGGCGTCGTTGCGGTACGTGAACGTAAAGTCCACTTTAGCGCCGACTTGAAAACGGGTAGCTTGGCCGCTTTCTTTCCCCTCGAAGACGATGACGAACCCGCCGGAAGGAATCGCGACGTTCTCGCCTCGGGCAATGCGGGCAACCGCGCCATTCTGCACGATAATCGCCGTCTCCGCCGCAAAGCCGATCCGACTCCCTCTCGCCGGCGTGAACAGCGTGGCCGTCGTATCCGACACCGGCGTCCGGTTCAAGAAGTAGGCATACCAGCTTTTCGGTCCCTTCTCGTTCGCGACCGATCCGGCGATCCCAAGGCGCAGCGTGTCCATGACCGCCGCCCCGTCCCACTTGAACCCGATCGTCGTGCCCGTATTGCCAATATGGGCCGGAATACCGTTATTGATCACGTTGCCGTACGGATCCGGGACGCCGTTGTACGCCTCGAAGAACGTGCCGTTAATCGCCGTATCCGCCCGATAAGCGGCTGCGATGGCCGTCAAGCTCTGAGCGCTGCCAACTTGACGCGATGCGAGCCCCGCCGTCACCGGCGTACCTTTCGGCACCGTCACCGTGCGAATCGTGAACGTCCGTCCGCCGGCTTTCACCGAGCGGACCGCGTACGTCGGCTTAACGGCAAGCGGCTTCGCCGCGGTCACGACGACCGGAAGCGACAAGCTCGCAGCGCCGTCTTCCGTGAACGCTTTGACGGTGATCGTCG
The DNA here is from genome assembly GCF_008124765.1 of Paenibacillus methanolicus. Lineage (GTDB taxonomy): Bacteria > Bacillota > Bacilli > Paenibacillales > Paenibacillaceae > Paenibacillus_Z > Paenibacillus_Z methanolicus. Next base: position 169,314 of record NZ_VNHS01000008.1, read on the forward strand.
TACGTCCCGGCGACACCGGCAGGAGGACGCCTTTCTCATTCACCTTCGCGATCGCCGGATTCCCCGATGCGTACGTCATAACGGCCGATACCGGCGCAATTAGTCGATCCGCGAGCGGCACGCGACTGTTCGCCGCCGTCGTTACCGCGGCGGTCGGATACGACAGCAACGCCCCGGAAGCGGCGGTATCGGCCGAAGCATGCGGCATCTGCATTCCCGCTCCGGTTACCACGCCGCCCACGAGCAGCGCCGAAGCCCCCAGAATCAGCAAGCCGCTTCGCCAATGATTGTGCTTTTTCATGCCTGATTACTCCTTCATTCGCAGCAAAATAGACCTCATTCTATTTCGTCGGTATCTGGCTGCCAAAAATGAAGGTTAGAAGATGAATGACGTTCTGTAGCGGCATGTCGTCTACGACGAAAAAAGGAGCCCATTCGTCGGGCTCCTTTCATTTGCGCGCTATTTTTCGTAGCCTTCGTTCTCGATCTTTACTTCGCCGTCCGCCAGCTGCTGAATGCCGTCGCTCGTTCCGGCGTTGTACGCGTCCTCGAATTGCTCGCGCGTCAACTCCGTTCCTTCCAGCTGCTGTGCGTTTTTATTCTTCTTGCTCATCGCCTGCCGTCTCCTTTCGACGTTGGAATGCGATTACTCGCCCGGTATAGCATTCCACCGTTCCCGGTTTTCTTTACGTCTGCCGCCAAAGAATATCGGGAAAATGACGTTTGCCTCGCGCTACATTTCGCGAATCAACACATACACGATGAGACCGAGAATCGGAAAGAACAAAATCGCCAGCAGCACGAGCAGCGCGAATTCCGGGCTTCTGCCTCTTCTGCGCGCATCCTTGAACGCCCAAACGCACACCATAATATGAACGACGAACAACAGGAAACCGAAGAATAATAAACCTAATCCGAACAAACCGAATCCTTCCATTTGCATCGCCTCGCATCCGCGTTAGTAAGCAATATTACGCCGTCGACACGAGGTGGTATCCATCATTTCCTAATTTCCGCTTCAGCACATGGGAACGCCTCGCACAGCGCCCGCTTACTCTCGCGATTCTTCGCGAAGCGGCTTCGCTTCAAGCGGTATGTCATGCGGGTCAACCGTCATGAACCGGCTTGCAATATCCGGCGTAGGAAGCAGACAGACTTCGTTCCGTCCGAACAGCCGGTAACGGCTGCCGGCGACGCGATCGTACGCCCAATCGCGGACGAAGGCGGGCACGATGATCAAGGCCGAGAGCAGCCGCCATCCCCCGCCTAACTTACGCAGCACCCGCAGCGCCGCCTCGGACTTCACGTAGGCTCGCCCCCCGTCGAGGAGCACGAACGTGTCCATGTCGCCTTCCGGCAACCCATGCCGTCTGAGCAGCCGAATGCCGGCGGGCGATTGGAGAGCCACGAATCGAAACCGCTTCGCGGGATCGCGCGCAATGACGAACCGCGTGATGCCATGGCACAGCGCGCATTCGCCGTCAATCAGCATAATGTCGGAAAATTCCGCCGCTGCGTTTGTTTGCCCGTTGGTGCCCATCGCCGTCTGCCTCCTCTATACGAGATTCATTGTAAGCCTGCCTGGCGCCGCGCGTTAGTTCCAACTTTCGTGGGAGTAAATGAAGAAAGGTACTACATTTCGTAATACCCTCGCATGTAAGGATCGTCGTATATTGCCGTCGCAAGATCCGTCCGCTCTGGCAAGGCCGTTACGGTTGCTTGACTCGCGCGATGATCCGCGCAATCGACGAATCGGCCCGGATGCGCAGCGGCAGCGCCGTAATTTCGAACGCGTCGGCCTCGAGCAGCTTGTCGACGTTGGCCAGATTTTCTACGATGAGCACGTCGTTCGCGAACAGACTATGATGCACCTCGAACGGATAACGGTCCGGAGACGGCGTATCGAGCCCGACGATCTTCACGCGCTTGCGCACGAGCAGCTCCGCGAACGGAACGGTTAGCACCGGATAGTCGTCGAAGTAGCCCGGCTGGCCGAACAGTCGTCCATGCCCGGTATGCACGATCACGATCGATTCTTCTTGAATAAGCGTCTCATAGTCCCGTTTATAGCCGATCTCTCGTTCGCCGACGGCATTGATCAGACATCCTTCTCCAATAAACCGCTCGACCGGATAATCGTATAGGTATGTCGTCGAATCGGTCAAATGCATGGGCCCGTCCATGTGCGTGCCGGCATGCATGTTGATCGTCAGCAGATGATTATTGTAATGATCCCGCCGCAGCTGGCGGTCATGGACGAGCTTCGTCTCCGCATCGCCCGGGTAGACCGGCAGCCCGTGAACAATGGGATGCGTCAAATCAATGATCACGCTTCGCTTCCTCCTCCATGCCGCGTTTCGGCACGAGCCCGTTCTTGCGGACAAGCTCGACCGCTTCCTTGCTGCTTTTCACGCCGAGCTTCTTGAGCATTTTGTTGATCTGGTTCTTCAGCGTGCTCTCCGCCTTGAACAGCTTCTTCTCGATCTGCGGCTGTGTATAACCGTCCTCGATCAGCTCGAACACTTCGCGTTCCGCCGAAGTCAAATCCTTCAACTGCTCTTCCCGCTTCAGCCGGCTGAACTCCTTCAACAGCGCCTCCATAGGAGCGGCATGATGATGCGCCTTGCGGATCGCCTGGGGAAGCTCATGGAAGCGCGACTTCTCGAGATAGTCGATCGCGCCCGCAGTGAACGATTGCGTCATGGCGCGCTCGTCGCGGACGGACGTGAGCATCACGATTTTGGCCGGGTGTATCGCATGGATTTCCATTGCCGCGTAGATTCCCTCGTATTCCTTGTCCGACAGCTGGATGTCCATCAAGACCACGTCGAACGCGAGCGTCTTGGCCAAGCGCACCGCTTCATCCGCCGCGGTCGCGGACCCGACGACGAGCAGATCCGACTCGCGGTTCAAGTAGGCGGTCACCGCCTTGATCCAATCCGGATCGTCTTCGACCATCAGCACCCGTATAGGAGTCATGGACGCATCGCCCCTTCCTCTTCGCCCTCGATCATTTTGCCCAGCGGCAGCAGGAGCATCGCCGTGGTCCCGCGTCCCGGTTCGCCGGCCAGTTCGATGCGTCCGCCGCTGCGCGCCATGACGTTGTACACGTAGGACAGCCCCAAGCCGTAATTGTCATGCCGGCTCTTCGTCGAATAGAACGGCTCGAATGCGCGGACAAGCGCTTCGCGCGAGATGCCGGGACCCGTGTCGGTAACCGCGATGCGAACATACTTCTTGTCCGCATCGAGTCGAATCGTAATGGCGCCGCCTGCCGGCATTGCCTCGATGGCATTGCGGATCAGATTGCCGAGCGCTTCCTTCACATGCACGTCGTCGCACGCCATGATCGGCCGTATCCGGTAGTCGGTATGGACCGCGATTCCTTGCGAAGCCAGCATACCCGCATGCCCGTCCACGCACGCTTGGACCAACTTCGCCAGCGAGCAGGGCTGCTCCCGCAGGACGATCTCCCTCGTCTGGGCGTGGATCCGCGACACCATGGCCATCATATGCGCCGAAGCGTTCTCGATAATCCGCAGATGATCGTCCGTCCCGCTGGCGGCCTCCTGTCCGAGGGGAAGCTCCGCCCGGAGATTGTCGGCGCTGATGGCGATTTTGCCGAGCTCGTTCTTGAGCGCGTGGTTGAGCATGGCCGTCCCCGAGGTAACCGATTTCATGGCCGTATCCAGCGGATCGCGCTCGAACGTCAGTTTGACTCCGAGCACGCCGTAGAGGAACGTCCCCAGCAGCGCCACCCCGAACGAATAGACGAAAAATACGGAAATATAGCGCATGAATGCGAATTCCGGCCAAATCGCCCGCGCCCCATAAATAAAGATCAGCACGGCCAATAATGTCGGCACCATGATCAAAACGAGGATGAACCGACTTCGCTTCAGCTGCGGCGACTCCGCCCGCCTGAACGCGTCGAGCAGCAGCGCGCATGCCGCCGCATAATACGGCCCGGCCCAGACAAGCAGCCATCCGTACCGAATGACATTCGGATTGTACCAACTCTCCGCCACGAAGGTGACGACGACCGGGACAAGCAGCAGCCATCGGGCCGGTCTGACCGGCAGCCGCAGCGATTTCCAATTTCCGTATACGCTTGCGAACAACAGCACCGCGTACGGCGTGAACGCAAGGTTCGCGACCTGGACGACGCGCGCGAGCCGCTGGAAGCTCGTGTCGGTTAATACGTCCCCCAATCCGCCTAAGGACGCGCTGATCAGAAATAAAGCGGCCGTTTGGCTAACGGGATGCCGCGGATTGCGAACGAGCAGGATTGCGGCCGCCGCCAATAGCGCCGCGGTGTAATATAACATAGGGCATCACTCCGGTTAAGCCAAGACCGCTTCGATGAAGACCGTCGTCTGGACGGCCAGATCGATCTCCTTGACTTCCATTTCTTCCTTCTCCCCTTTGACGACTCGAATGACCGGACGCCCCGGCAAGCCGCGGTGTTGTCTGACCACGACGCCCGTCTCTTTCGTGGAGAGCCGCACGGCCATACCGTTCGGGTAGACGGAGACGATTCGGGTGAACTGGATCAGCACGTCGCGGTCGAGCGCCTCGCCGGACAACGACATCAGCTTCTCGCACGCGTCGTGCGGCAGCAGCCCTTCGCCGTCAAAGGCATTGATCAAGTTGTCGAATAGGTTGGCGACGGCCACGATTCTGGCATATAGATGGATGTCCGCTCCCGTAACGCCGCGCGGTATGCCCTTGCCGTCCAGCCGCTCGTGATGCTGCAAGGCAACGTGGGCGATGAGAAGGTTGAACTCGTGCTTGCTCTTGAGCAGTTCGTACCCTCGCCACGTATGATGCTGCTTCAAGTCGAGCGCAGGATCCGCTTTTGCGCCGGGCACCGTCTTGCCGACGTCATGCAATAGCGCGCCGATCGCCAAATCCTTGAGCTGAAGCGCGTTCAATCCCATATTCATGCCGATCAGCGTGGACATCATGCACACGTTCAAGGAATGTACGTATCGGGCATTGTCTTTGGTCCGGATATCCGTCAGCTGGACGAGCACTTCCTTGTTGTTCATGACATCATCCATGATTTGGCTGACGCTGGCGCCGATCTTCTTCGTGCTCCACTCCTTGCCGGAGCGGACCGCCTCGAACGTGTCGTTCATTTCCCGGATGACGGTCTGTTTCGTACGCTCGCTCAATACGTCCTCGGTTTCCACGTCCTCGAGCGTTTTATCCTGGATATAGATCATCGTGACGCCGATCCGATTGAGCGTGTTGATCATAAATACGGTGAGCTGCACGCCTGCAGACAGCATGACCGTACCGTTGGCCGAGTAGACCGTTTTCCCCAAATATTGACCCGGTTCTACCTGCTCAATACTGATATATCTCATCTTGCGTCCCCCGTTCAGTCTTGGCCGTGCTTGGCTTGTCCGGCATGGCGCCTTACCCATACCTCTTTATAGTTGACTTTGCCCCAGGCGTTGAGCGCGATCCCGCGGAGCGAAGCATCATAATCCGCGGTCTGAATGCTATGGTATAGAAACAGCAGGCTGCAGGTGCGCTTCAACCGTTCTTCGATTGAGGCGAGCGCCTTTATCCTACTTTCGTAATCCCGCTGCTTCAGGCAGTCGGCGATTTGCGCGTCGACCGCCTTGCGGTCGGCTTCCGCCAACAGCGGCCTGACGAAGCTTCGCGCCGACGTATATACGCCAATCAGCGTCAGATCCGGCTGTTCGCCCATCACTTCGCCCGCCACGATCAGGTCGGCGCCGAGCATGACGTCGGGTTCGGCCAATCGTTCGATGGGCAGAACAATAACCTCGGCTTGCACGCCAATGACGCCGCATGCGCGCTGAATCCATGCCGCGTTCTGCTCGTTACTGGCCATGGCATACGTGTAAATGCGAACGGTCTCGCCGCCATAGCCCGATTGCTTGATCGTTTCGGCCGCAAGCGACAGATCGGCCTCCTCGCCCGACTCGCGGATCGGCAGACAATCCGGAAGCAGGAAGCCTTCCGACACCGAATATCGAAGTCCGCCCAATTCCTCGACCATGCGACCGCGATCCAGTCCAAGCCGAATTCCCCGCCGAAACCGCTCGTTCCGCGCGATACCGTCCTTAGCTTGATTGAAGACGAGGTAAACGCTGCCCTCCTCCACTTGACTAAGCGAAGGCGGATGACCGTTCTTCTCGAGCGCCTCGAAATAGAGCAGCTGGGCGTCATGCCGCGTAACCTCCGACGTTTCGATTCCTTCATAATCCGGCCAAACCCACATTTCGATCCGGTCGATATGCGGTCTCCCTTCAAAATAGTGATCATTGGCCTCAAGCGCAAGCATCGATTCATCGTTGCGGACGACCCGGAAGGGTCCCGTCCCGATCGGCATGCGCGCGAAATCGCTTGTGCCCGTCAAGCGATCCGCTTCCTCCGGCACGATGGCGAAGTGCTCCATGCATAACGCTTCCGGAAGGCAGGAGACCGGCTCGCTCAGCTCGATCCGAATCCCGTACGTTCCGCAGGCTTGTATGTGAAGGATAAAGCCGGCCAACCAATGCGCGGGATTCAATCGGAAAACGCGCTCGATCGCATAAACCGCGTCGCGAGCGGCCATAAGTTTCCCGTTGTGGAAACGAACGCCTTTGCGCAGGAAAAACGTCCAGCAGCGTCCTCCGTCCTCTTCCTCCCAGTAGTGGGCCAGCTTCGGCTGTACGCTGCGATCCGAAACCCGAAAACCGACGATCGTATTGAATATCTGCTCCACCCAGTGAGCCTCCGTTCGACGCATGACCAGCGGCGGATCGAGCGCCGGCACGGTGCGGTAGAACGGAAACCGCAGGACGTCTTGCTCCTCCGGATCGCGGCTGATCCCCAGTTGTCCCGCTAGCCATTGAGAGAACGCATAAGACAAGCCGCTGTCCGAGAATCCGTCGATCAAGCCGCGGGCTTCCGACAATCGGCCGTTCGTCACCAGTTTCGCCGCTCTCTCGAGCGCAAGCTCCCCATGATCAATCAGCAGGACGAGGCTAGAACGATGACCTCTCCCTCTCCCGGCGCGCCACTCGATGAATCCGCCGTCCATCAGTCGGCGCAAAATAAACTGCGCGTTGCGCCGCGTGCAACCGAATAGCTCCGTCAGCGTATCCATCGAGATGTCGAGCGGCAGCCGAACGGGCGCATCGGCGAACCTTCTGCGCAGCATAAAGTAATACTCTTCCGTCTCCATGCTCCCCGGCTCCGTTCCACGCAAAAGGCGAAACATTTCCGCAAACCCTTTGCATTTTCTTCTTCTTTTAGAAAAGTATACTGGGGATCGTAACCAGCGTAAAGAGGGCGGACCGGTAAAATCTATGTATTCGACTATGAATAAACGGGATCGTATGATGCGACGCGTGTCGTGCGCGCGGTTTAATTTCTACTTCATGATGCGCGGGGCGATCGTCTTGTCCTGCTCACGAACAAGTCGTACTTACCGGCATTTGCTATTGTTTCCTGCCGCTTGCGCATCATGCGGCCAGATTCACCGACGTCCTATTTGCGAACGTTTGCTGGCGGCAATCAGAACCGTGAATGGGGACGTGTCTGCAGGAATTCGTGCCGCACCGCTTGCCGCCACCCAATTTACGCGAAAAGGCGACGCTGCCATGCGCCGCCTTGCCGCTGCCCAAAATAGCGTTCATCCCGCGCCGATCGTACCGCGAAGCGCTTAAGAGACAGCACGCTCTCCCATTCAGCTATACATAATCCCAGTTCTGCTCGTCCGCCGCGTTCTGCACGTCTTCGCCCGTCAAGATGATATAGCCGTACCCTTCTTCCTCATGCTTCTTCCAGGCGCGCTGCTTCATGAACTTCGGGCTGGCTTCTCCGTTCTCTTCATCATAGAACAGAAGAATACCGTCCGTCTTGCGCAGCAGCAGCTCGTCGCGCGCTTTCAACTGCCAGACGCCTTCATAAGGCTGCTTGCTGACGCTCGCGTAATAATCCACCTGCTTTAATATCCCGCGATAATAATCTTGCTTTGCCTCGTTCCACTTCTCTTCGGGATTCAGATAAGCGGCCAAGACGGATACCTTCAGATCCGGATAGCGTTCGCGCAGCGAGATCGCCACTTCGCAAGCCCAGAGGTCAACGCCGTATTGTCCCGCCGTGATGACCCATTCCAGCCCGTCCTCGATTAGCGGAACGAGTTTGTTTTCGATCGCTTTCTTAATGAGCGGGATGCCTTTGTGCTTTTGGTCGAAAATCCCCAGCTCATGCGCGCGGTAGCCGGTCGCGAGTAAATTTTTCATGCTTAACTCCTTGCCACGCCAGGAATGGAATAGTGAACATTCCCTCCAGTTTACCCGGTACGCACCCGGATTGCAAAAAAAGAAAAAGCCCCGGCCGAACGGCATCGAACCGCCGCGAACCAAGGCTTCCCTTCTATATATTAGTGCGTATCCGCTTGTTTGTTCTGCGCCAGCTTGACGAGCAAATGCGCCAAGGCGTGGCGTTCTTGCTCTTCCCCGACTTTCCACAGCTGCTGAAGCAAGTTCTCCTCGGCGTTGCGAGGCTGCTCATGCTCCGCGAGATATTGGGCGACCTTCTGCGCGGCAACGGCCAGCTGCTCTTCGCTCAGTCCGATCGCTTCGGCCATCTTCACCCGCTTGCTCAAGTAGGAGCGGAATTGTTCGAAATCCGCAAGAATTTCGTCCTTCTTCGCCGGGCTGAGCCGCTCGATCGTTTCCTCGATTTTACCGTTTTGAAGTTCTCCGTCCTTCAACACCGCGTGGTTACGTTCCGTCATCGTAAACGCCTCCTTTAGGTAATCGGTACACGTATCTTTACCGTAAGGAGACAAGCTTGAATCAGGTTCAACGCGCAAAACCGCCCGATGCCCCAAAGGGCATCAGGCGGTTCGGATGAGCGATCGCGACGGATGCAGCGTCGCTATTGCGTGAATCCCGTCGAGGCGATCGGCGGTACCGCGCCGGACGCGGCGCTCGCGTTCATTGACATTCTCACTTGGGATTCCGCCTGACTAATCCGCTGCCCGATTGCCTGGATTTGGCGCTTCTGCGCGTCCATCTGCATTTGCAGTTGATTCTCCGCGATGGCAAGCTCCTGCTGAATGCCTTGGAGCTCCATAAGCACTTGGTTCACCTGTTGGGAGCGCGAATCGAGGCCGACGTTGCGCAGCGCTTGCTGCGCTTGTACGCGCTCTTGCTCCTTCTGCTGCTGCACCTGTTGTTGGAATTGCTCGTACGAAAGCTGCTGGCTATTGATCCCTTGATTCGGTTGCTGCTGCATATCGTTCAGAACCTCCCTGTTTGCCTAAAGAATAGTTCTAATATGCGCAGTCTCGTTTGCTTTATGTAACCAGCGCGTTATTTTTTGGGTTTCTTGGGCCGGATCTCGCCGGTCATCCGCGCAAGCTCCCCGTCCTGCGCCTCGATGCCGCCATACCGATAGGCGGAATAGGCTCGCGTTAGCCTGACCCCGAAGTCTCCGCCAGTCTCCTCGCCGCTGCGAATCGCTTCGGCTTGCCCCATCTCGATCGGAGTGCGCGAAGGTTCGAACGGCTGCCCCGACTTCGTGCGCTCGGACAACCATGTCCGATAGAGGAAGACAAGCCGGGCAGACGGATCGTCCGCAACGGACTTTGCCTCAGGGCGGCTGCCAAGTCTGAAGAGCGATCGCCGTTTGCGCTTCGGCTCGGCGATCCGATCTACCTCGTCCTGGTAATCCGCGCGATCCGCGATCCGTTCCCGGCGCAGCCACAAGGCTAGCCGAGCGATCAAGGCGCGCAGCAGAGACGGAACGAGCGGCAGCCGGCGAATGACCGCAATCAGAATGAAGAGGCCGACAACGCCCATGAAACCGTACATGATCCAATCCCACCACGGCGAAGGATCTGGAGGTTCGCCGGCGGGAAGCATCGAAGGCGGCGGCGCTGCCGGCTCCGATTGCGGAGGAGCAGCAGGCGATGGCTCCCCCGGCGCCAGCAGACGACTGATCCACTCGGACGCCTGGCCCCAGACGGTGCGGAACCATTGCCGCAAGGTGCCGCTGGCGGCGAGCAGCAGCGTAGCTAATACGACAAGCAGCGTAAGCCGGATATTGCGGTTACGGACCGCCGCATCCGTTCGGGCGACCGATCCCGATGCGGCCGATTCCGCGCGCACCGTCCGGAGATTCACGACGAGCAGCATTGCTAACATCGTCGACAATCCTCCCGCCGTTAACAAGAACGAGGAAACCGCGAAGCGCTCGTTGCGCTGCATAATAACCGAAAAGATGACGTAGATCAACAGTCCGATGCTGAAATGCGCCGACGTAAATCTTACCGGCCACGGCGCAAGCGCCGCACGAGCTCCGCGGTACAAACCAACCATGCATCCAAGCGCGGTCGCGATGGCGGTACCGATGGAGGCGACTGACAGCAGAAGCGCGCCGATTCCGGTTCCGCAGAGGACGGCAAGCAGCAACGTCACGGATGGCTGCCGGAACGCCGCGCGCACGCCCAGCAGATAACCGGCTGGATAGCTTAGCAGCAGTACGAACCACCACCATTGCTCCCATGCGGCCGGCTGTACGAGACCATTCGCCGCGAAGATAAGCGGTAAGTATACAATGAACTCGATCAGTCCCTGGAAGAATACAAGACTTGCTTCGCGGATTCGCTTCATGACAAGTCCGCCTCCTCGTCCGCCGGCGCTTCGATCGGCAGCCAGTTCACCTGGTGGCCACGCTGCCGCAGCAGCGCAGCCGCCTCCTCGATGGCTTCGCTCCAGAACGCGGATACCACCACGATATCGCATCGCTCTTCCTCGTCTGCCAAGACATCGCCAAGCAGCGCTTCGAACGGAACGCATCGGTGGACGACCAGCCTGGCCATGGCGTCCAGAACATGAATTAGATGTTCGCGTCCCGCCGCTCTCGAGGTCGCAATGTGTCGGGCCGGATCGTCCAAATCATGACCGTTCGAAGCAAAGCCGAAGGCGAGCCCCTGTTCCTCCGCAAGCTGCATCAAGCCTGCTGCCTTGCGAATGCCATGCTCGATCAGCTCCGTGTCGGTCACGGCCTGCCACATCCCCGCATGATCCTCCACGTTCAGCAAGACGGCTAACCGATAATCGGCCGTATAGTCGTGCTTGCGTACTTGAAGCGTGCCCGTGCGGGCGGTCGCTCCCCAGTTGACGTTCTTCAGCGGGTCGCCGTTCTGGTAAGTCCGCACGCCGCTGACGAGGAACGGATCTTCCATGATCCACCGGCGAACCGCGACATCGCCTTGCCAGCTGTGGGCAGGCAAACCTAACTCGCTTCGTTCCGCCGGAAGCGGGTAGACGGTTAGTTCCGCGTTCAGCGAGACGGTTCTCCATGCGCGGAACAAGCCGAACAAATCGCCCGACGAGATCGCGGCGGACGTGAGTCGATATACGCCTCTCTTGGCGCATCGAACCTGATGCCGCCTCGTAATCTGACGCCGTCCGCCCAAGCTGAACAGGCTCGCGTGATTCTGGTACAGCGAACCGCTGCTTACATCCAAATTATCGCCGCCGCCGAACAACAGTCCGCTTCGGAGCTGCGATTCGACGCGAAGCCATGGAACGGGCAGCCGCTTCTCGTTCCGGATCCGTTCGATCATCTCGATGCGCTCGCCCTCAAAGCAGCTCCGCACGCTGAATGCACGTTCATAAGACAACTTGCGCATTCCCAAATAGCGGAACAAGAGCCTCTGAGCGACGAGCACGGGGACGAGAATAAGAATCACCCAATGAATCGTCATCGCCGCACCTTCGATTCCGGCCGATTCATCGGCTAACCCGCGTGCATCGGCGCATCCGCCGGCACCTTGATCTGGGCGAGCACCGAGGCGATAACGTCGTCGGCCGCGTTCCCTCTAAGCCGAATTCCGCCGCGAACGACGATCCGGTGGGCCAGAGCCGGAATCGCGAGCGCCTTCACATCGTCTGGCAGCACATAATCCCGCCCGGATAGCGCCGCACGGATCTGACATGCCCGAAGCAGCGCCTGCGCGCCGCGAGGACTTACCCCTAGCGCGACTTCCGCGTGCGCGCGCGTTGCCTCCGCGATCGCCAGCATGTATCGGAGCAGCTCTTCGCTCACCCGCACGGTTCGGCATACACGCTGAGCTTCGATCATCTCCGACGGCTCCGCCACGGCCGCCAGCTCTTCCAGTGGATTCGCCGCTAGAAATCGCTTCATGATCGCTATCCCCTCTTCGGTTGACGGATAACCCATCCGAATTTTGAACAGGAAGCGGTCGAGCTGCGCTTCGGGAAGCGGGAACGTCCCTTGTTGTTCAACCGGATTCTGCGTGGCGATGACAAGAAACGGCTTCTCCAGCGCGAACGTCGTACCGTCCAGACTGACCTGCCCTTCCTCCATGCACTCGAGCAGGCTGGATTGCGTCCGCGGCGTTGCGCGGTTGATCTCGTCGGCCAGCACGATATTCGCGAATAGCGGGCCAGGCCGGAATTCGAATTCCCCGCTTCGCTGGTTATAGAAATGAATGCCGGTCAAATCCGACGGCAGCAGATCGGGCGTAAATTGCACCCGCTTGAACGATCCGCCGATCGAGCGGGCGACCGCTTTGGCTAGCAGCGTTTTGCCCGTTCCGGGCACATCCTCGAGCAGCACGTGGCCGGAGGCGATAATGGCGATCAGCATATGATCGATAACAGTTTCTTTCCCGACGATGACGGAGCCGACGTTGCCGCGGATACGATCGGCCAGCCGCTGGACAGTTTGGAAGCTCATGTACGCTTTCTCCTCTCAGTTATGCGCGAAGGTTGATAGGGAGCTTTTCCCATTTAGTATAACGGGTAACGAGAGTGCGCGCCATGTTCATTCCGCCGCTGCCGTTCGCGGTCCTCCGCCGGATACGCCCGGCCTGGTCAAGATGGCGCGACGATCTCCACCTTGATCCGGTCCGGATCCTCGAAATAGATGGCATAATGGCGTTCGCCCCCGGCGTAGGGATGGGGCTGCGCATACAGCAGCGTAACGCCGCGAGCATGAAGCGCTTCGATCAGCGCGTCCACTTGTTCGCGCGATGCCGCGCGAAACGCCAAATGATTTAGTCCGACGCGCTTCCGGTGGTACGGCACGTCCATATACCGCAGCTCGGCTTGAACGAACACGATGTAGGCATCGTTCGCCCGGTAACTGACGCCATGCGTCCAGCGCTGATAACGCTCATAGCCGAGCTGTGCCAGCAGCCAAGACCAGAATCGGTCGCTGCGTTCTAAATTGGATACGTAAAGTTCGATGTGATGAAGCATGGATAAGCCTCCTCCATAAGGGCAAGCTTTTCGTCCCAGCTACGGTGGACGAGAAAGGATAAGAACATTATAGAACATATGTTCTCCATTTAACAAGCGTCATGACGCCAAAAAGCTTCCCGGCGATCTCGTCTCGCCGGAAAGCTTTCGCAATTGTATTTAGCGTCTTCTCTCCACTCCAGCTGCCTTATCTAACGCTAAACCGGGAGCCGGATTTCTTCCATCCCTCTCATATAAGGCCGAAGCGCTTCGGGAACGCGTATCGATCCGTCTGCCTCCTGATGATTCTCCATCAACGGAATGAGGATGCGAGGGGTCGCCGCCATCGTATTGTTCAGCGTGTACGCAAAACGCAGCTGTCCGCCCTCGTCTCGGTACCGGATCCCCGCGCGTCTGGCCTGAAAATCAAGCAGATTCGATGCCGAATGCGTCTCTCCGTACGCGTGCCTGCTCGGCATCCACGTTTCGAGATCGAATTGCTTGTAATTTTTGTACGACAGATCCCCGGTGCAGACGGCCACGACCCGGTAAGGCAGCTCCAGCAACCGCAGCAGCTTCTCCGCGTGCGACAAGATTCGTTCCAACCACTGATCCGCAAGCGCGGAATCCGCCCGGCAGATAATGACCTGCTCTACCTTGGCGAATTGATGCACGCGATACAAACCGTGAACGTCCTTGCCCGCCTTGCCGACCTCGCTTCGAAAACATGGCGTCGCGGCCGCGAGCCGCAGCGGCTCCGTTAAGTCGATCGTCTCGCCCGCATGCATGGCCACCAGCGGCACCTCCGCCGTTCCGGCCAAGAAGCGGCCGCCTCCTTCGAGCTCGAAAGCCTGGTCGCGGCCTGCGGGGAAGAAGCCGGTCGCAGTCATAGCTTCTTCCTTCGCCATGACCGGAACGTCGAGCAGCGTGAAGCCTTCGTCGCCGAGCAGATCGAGCGCCAGCTGCTGTACCGCCCGATGAAGCATGAACCCCGCGCCTTTCAGCACATAGTGACGGCTGCCCCCGACCTTGACGCCGCGGCGCAGATCGAACATCCCCAGCTTCTCGCCCAATTCCACGTGGCTTAATAGCGGGAAATCCGTTTCTTGCGGCTCCCCCCATCTGCGTATTTCGACGTTATCCTCATCGGTGCCGCCGTCCGGCGTATCCGGCGAGATCCAATTCGGAACTGCCAGCAGACGACGGTCCAGTTCGAGCTCCAGCTGCTTCAGCTCCGCTTCGGCTTGTGCCATGCTCGCGGCAAGTTCGGCGGCTTCCCGCTTCTCCGTCGCCCCCTCGGTCTCGCGTCCGTCGCGAATAAGCGCCGCGATCCGGGCCGAACGCGCATTGCGCTCCGCGCGCATCGCTTCTACCCGCACCCGCTGCTGCCTATACCGCTCGTCGATATCGAGCAGCTCCGCCACATCGCATGGGATTCCCCTCCGGTCCGCCGCCTTTTGTACCTCGCTTGCCCGTTCTCGGATCATTCGAATGTCTAACATGCGTCTCTCCTGCCTCTCGTTCGATGGAATGCCAAAAAGCGCTCTTCATCCCCATATGGGACGAGGAGCGCTTCTCTCGCGGTGCCACCCAACTTAGCCGGCTGCATGCGCCGACTCGCTTTGCTCCGCCTATAACGGGACGGACCCGGAATACTTAGAGGACGCCAAACCGATCTGATCGGCGACAATCCGTTCGCAACGCCTCCGAGTTGGATGCTCTTCATCGGCATGGTGTTCTGTGTATTTGTTAGTAGAGATTATAGCAGCGCGGGGGAGCTTGCGCAAGCCTTCGGTGACCGGTTTCCGCCGCAACCGCATATTAGCGTCCTTCCATCCGCAAGCTAACCGAAATCCGGCAGAGAGGAGCGGGCTCGTGGCAAAACAAAAAGAAAACGTTGGCCGATGCGCGTTATGCGGCAGAGACGAGGTCGAGCGGTCCGAACATCATCTGACGCCCAAGGAAATGGGCGGCACGTTTATGGGGACGGCTCTGCTATGCCGCACCTGTCACCGGCAAATTCACGCGCTCTACACGAACGAGGATCTGGTGCGCATGGGCTTGACGACGATCGAGGCGCTCTTATCGGACGATAACGTCGCCGCTTACGTGAAATACATCCGCAAGCAGCCGCCCGGCGCGCTGCCGAAAGTCCGCAAATCGGCGCGCGTCAGGAATCGATAGCGGCAAAAGACCGGGGAGCAGCTTGGCAGCCGCCTCCCCGGTCTTCCGGTAACCCTCACAAATCGCGCATTGTCTCCCATTCCGCGGGCGACAGCCCTTCCTCCACCGCGAACTCGTAGTCCTCGATATCGTAAACCTGCACGGGAACTTCGGCTTCGATAAGCCGGTCCTGGAATTCGAACTGGTCGGACAGCAGCGGAATATCGAGCTTCATCGCCGTCAGCAGCAATTCCGTTTCGATCGGATCGAAATATTCGCCGTATTGCGCGTTGTCGATCCCGTGCACGATCGTAAATTGAATGATGTCGTTCAGCAGCAGCGGAGAGCTCTCCCGCCACGGCATTTGCAGCGCGCGTTCGATTTTTTTGCGGTTCAACGGATCCTCGAAGAAACTGATCAGCTCCGCGATTTTCAGCTTCACGTGTTTGTCTTCCTCCGGATCGTCCATCACCGGCTCCGCGCTTTCCTTCATATCGTACAATTCCAAGACCGTGGAATATGGCAAGACAAAATCGACCGGCCGGCTAGGCACGAGCAATTGTCCATATGTAGCCACCATGACGGCCTCAATAACAAAGCGGCGTCGCATTCTATCTCCCCCTTTAGTGTCGACTGAACCCTTGCTGTTGCCAATAGGAGCATAAACATGATAATGGCAAGCGTGAATCTATTATACACTATCCGAACGCCTGTACACAGCGTCAAAATGCGGAGCCGCCAACCGGATATATGGTACAATAACCGTACTGTAATCGCGTATAGGAGGCGTTCCGCCATGACAGAAGAGCAAGTGATCATCATCGGCGCCGGCCCATGCGGCTTGGCCGCGGCCATCGAGCTGCAGGATGCCGGCATCGACGCGCTAATCATCGAGAAGCGCAATATCGTCCACTCGATCTCGCAATATCCGACCTACATGCATTTCTTCAGCACGCCGGAGCTGCTCGAGATCGGCGGCATCCCGTTCACGACCGCGCACGATAAGCCTTCGAGGCTCGAAGCGCTCAACTACTACCGTACCGTCGCGCTGCGCCGCCAGGTTCGGGTACACGCTTATGAAACGGTGCGAGGGCTGGACAAGCTGCCGGAAGGCGGATGGCTCGTCCGGAGCACGGACCGCTCCCAGTCGGAGAAGACGTACCGCGCGCGGAACGTCGTCATTGCGACCGGCTATTTCGATCATCCGAACAAACTGGGCATCCCGGGCGAAGAGTCGGACAAAGTGAGTCATTTCTTCCGCGAAGCGCATCCGTACACGGGCATGAAGGTCGCGATCATCGGCGGCAGCAATTCCGCCATCGACGCCGCGCTGGAGCTAGAGCGAGCCGGCGCGGAGGTTACCGTTATCTATCGGGGGGATTCGTATTCCCCTAGCATCAAGCCATGGGTGAGGCCGCTGTTCGAGAGTCTCGTCGCCAAAGGTAAAATCGCCATGCGTTTCCGTTCGCAAGTGACCGAGATCGGCGCGCTTCACCTTATCCTTACAAGCGAAGGTCGCTCCGAAAAGCTGGACAACGATTTCGTGCTCGCGCTGACCGGCTTTCATCCCGACCGCGGCTTCCTCGCTTCGGTCGGCGTCACGATGGAGGAAGAAGGTTATCCAACGTTCAACGACGCGACGATGGAGACGAACGTGCCGGGCATCTACCTCGCCGGCGTCGTCGCCTCCAGACGCGAAGCGAACGAAATTTTCATCGAGACGGGTCGCTTCCACGGCCGCAAAATCGCCGCAAACTTGCTGGCTGCCCGCCGTTAACTCCAAGCCGCCGATCTTCGGCGGCTTTTCGGCATGCTTGGCGAATGCCTGCGCTAGAACCGAGATCGCGTCAACGAGTCAAGCCCGCTTCAATCTACAGGGTATCGATCCGCATTGATCGCCTTATTTCATCGCCTTGCGCAGCAGCCCGATCCGGCTCTTGTCGCTCGGGTAGCGCATCGCTAGATCGAAACGGGTCGTCTGTTTCAGCACGCTTTTGCGATGGGAGAACGTATCGAAGCTGAATTTGCCGTGATAGCTGCCCATTCCGCTCTCGCCGACGCCGCCGAACGGCAAGTTCGACGTGCCTAGATGCATCAGCGTGTCGTTCACGCAGCCGCCGCCGAAGGAGATGCGCCCCAGCACGTCCCGCTCGATCGCGCCATCTGCCGTGAATAGATAGAGCGCAAGCGGCTTCGGCCGTTCGTTAACGGCGTTAATGACCTCGTCGATCCGATCGTAGGTTAGAATCGGCAGGATCGGTCCGAAGATCTCGTCCTGCATAACGGGCTGTTCCCAGGTTACGTTCTCGATCAACGTCGGCTCGATCTTCAGCTTCCCGCGGTCATAGCGGCCGCCGTGCGCAACGGTGCCGCCCCCCTCCAGATAACCGATAACCCGGTCGAAATGCCGCTCGTTGACGATCTTGCCATATCGTTCCGACTCGATCGGATTGTCGCCGTAGAACTCCCGGAAGGCGTCCTTCAATGCCTTGACGAACTCGGCTTTGACCGCTTCGTGGACCAGCAGATAGTCCGGCGCCACGCACGTCTGTCCGGCGTTCATCAGCTTGCCGTATGCGATTCGCTTCGCCGCCAGCTTCAGATTGGCGTCGCGGTGGACGATGCACGGGCTCTTGCCCCCCAGTTCCAACGTGACCGGGATGAGCCGTTTCGCCGCCGATTCCATCACCGTCCTGCCGACGGCGACGCTGCCCGTGAAGAAGATGTAATCGAACGGCTGCGCAAGCAGCGCGCGACTTGCCTCCACGTCTCCCTCCACGGCCGCCGCGAATGCCGGATCGAACGCCGATTTGAACAGCTTGGCAAGCACCGCCGACACGCGAGGCGTCAGCTCGGACGGCTTGACGATCACCGTATTGCCCGCGGCGATCGCGCCGATGATCGGCGCGATCGCCAACTGGAACGGATAGTTCCATGGCGCGATTACGAGCACGGTGCCGTAAGGCTCGGGCATGATATAGCTCTTGGCCCCGAAGAACAAGAGCGGCGTCCGGACTTTCTTCGGCTTCGCCCACTTGCGAAGCCGCTTAATGGCCTCGTTGATTTCCGTATATAACAGACCGATCTCCGTCATGAATGCTTCGTCGGCCGCTTTGTTCAAATCGGCATACAGCGCGTCCAGAATCTCCTGCTCGTAGGTTTTGACCGCGGCTTTCAGCCGGCTCAGCTGCTCTTTGCGAAATTCCAGCGACAACGTCCGGCCCTCCGAGAAAAAGCGCTTCTGCTTCTCGACGAGCGACGAGATATCGTTGGCTTGACCTATTAGTTTCCCGTTATGTGCATCGTTCATGGTTCTTCCCTCCCGCTTCTTCTCTTAGGTGCTTTTCCTCCAAGTATACAACAAACCCTTGCCACCCCCAAAGTGAGGATGCGCAAGGGTTTGTCGCGATTCGTCGAATTAACCTTTCGCCCGCTGCAGCTCCCGCAAATCGCGCCAGCGGACGGGCAGAATGCCCTCCTCCGCGATCGTGCGCCGAATATCGGGGTCCCGGAACAATTCCATCTCCATCCCCCGCCTCAGCGGCTCCCCGTGAAAAGCCATCAGCTCGTCGGTCACGAGGGACGGATGGATGATCACCTCCGAGACGCCCGGGTGCAAATTGCGCAGCAGCGCGATCATCTGCGCCTTGAACGACTCGTACGTCTCGCCGGGCGCGCCGCGGAACGGCAGACCCAGCAAATAATCCAAAACGACGACGCCCTTCTCGTCGGCGAGTTGCGCCATGCGTCCGGCTTGACTGGCAAGCTCCGGCGGCGCCACCTGGCCATCCTCTAGCAGCAGGTTACGCGGCAGCCGGAACGGAAGTCCGTATTCCTCGCACACCTCGAACACTTCCTCGATGAAATGCCGCCCGGTCTGAATGCCGTATAGGCTGCCCATATGGTTATCCGCGTGCGTCAGCTCCACGCCGAGCGCCAGCGCCATCTCGATCTGCGCCACGAGCTCCAAGCGCACCTCCGCCGGATCGGCGAACCGCTCGAACGACTTCGCGTCTTTATGAAAATACCCTTCGTCGGTGACGAGCGACTGCGTGGAGCCGCCTCGGAATACGGGTCCCCATTTGACCGCGTCCCATTCGCTCGTGAACGTCAAATGGACGCCGACGTCCAAGTGGCGGTGGCGGGCGCTCCACAGCGCCGCCTCCCTCGCCCAGCCGCATGGCGTCATAAGCGTGGCCGAAGAGACGATCCCGTCCGACAATAGCGATTGAATGCCTTGATTCACGGCGTGACACAATCCGAAGTCGTCCGCGTTGACGATGAGCAACCGGTCTTGAGGCCCGAATCCGAGCCGCTCAGCTGTAGTCATTGGATGGCTCCCTTCCAAGCAAAGGATGAAGTGGGATCTCTTACGACCGATTATATGGCGGAACTTGCATTTCATACCCGCCGCCTCAAGCCGAACAATCGCTGAGGAGACATCCGTCGACGCCGATCAGGTTAACGTTTCATGCAGGATACGATTCAGTTCGCCGCGGTTGCGATCGATCCACTCGCATACGAAGCTTGTTCGTCTAATCTGTCCGCGCCATACGTCGAGATCGTCCGCGCCGTCCGCCAGCCTTCCGGCAAAATGAAGGAAGACGTCCATCATGCGCAGCTGCATCAGCTCCGGAAGCATGTCCGCCTCCTCCGCGTTCAATCGGACCGCCGTACCGAAGCCCTCGCAGAACAGCCGGATCCGATGAAGCGCGACCTCCGTGTCCGGTCCCGGGAACTCGGCCAAGACCACGGCAAGCTCCATCGCGCGGACGTCGATCGTCGCGAACTCGAAGTCCAGCAGCCCAACGATCCGATCGCCGGCAGCCACGCTGTTCGTAAACACGATATCCCCGTGAATCCATTGATGCGGCAGCCGCGCCGCGCGAGTCGCGGCCGCTCTCAGTTCGTCCCGAAGACGAATCATCGCGTCGATCCGTTCCCCTTCTTCTTCGCGCAGCCCCTGCGAGCCGGCAAGTTCGGCAAGACGGTCGCCCGCCATCGCTTGATGCGTGACTTCGAACCGGTAATACGCGTCGTAGAGAGGTTTCGCGTCGATCTGCTCGGCTGCTAACCGCGACGACAGCTTGCCGGCAGCCTCGCCAAGTCCGCGAATATGCGCCGGATGATCCGGACTCGGCCGACAGCCCTCAATATAATGGTATAATGCGGCTAACTTGCCGTCCGGGCCTTTGGTAACCGTGCTGCCCTCCCGGTTGAGCACCGGCTCTGGAACCCGCAGTCCCATCTCCTTCTCGCTTAGCGCCAGCAGCACGGCATGCTCGACCCGAACGATCGCCTCGTCGCGATGGTTGTCGTACACCCGAAGCACATACCGTTCATCACCGGCGTAAATCATGCGGGTCGTGTTGTTCATCCCGCTCTCTTCCCGTTCCGCCCGCCAAGGGCTCGTCCACTCGTATGCATTCAAAAAAGCGGCGAATTCGCCGCTAGTCGATCCGTTCATGCTGCCTCCGTATCGTTCGTTGTATAAGAATAAAAATGGTTAATGCTATGAAATGAAGACGTTGACGCGTTGCCAATCTTCTGCGGATAGCCAATGGCGTGCGTCGTCAAACAAATCGAGTCGTCCCAGATCCGTCAATAGCCTGGCTGCAAAGATCAACTATGCGCGGTCGGCTTCCGCTTCCAACTTCGCCAGCCGGCTGCTCAGCGTCTCCCGCCAGCTTGCGGACAACGCCGCCACTTCCAGCACCTTCGCGATCCCCGCCGCATCCTTCTTGTCCGTATGCATGACGCGGTTCGCTTCCTGCAGCGTGATGCCCGCCGAATCCCGACGTTCCAACAGGAATGGATCGCCGGCTCCAACCTCGCCCTCTTCCAGCACGCGGAAATAAAACCCGGTATAACCGTTCTCCTGCACGCGAACAGGCAGCTCCGGCAAGCCATGCTTCAAGCCCAGCTTAAAGCACGGCTGTCTCGGCTGGCTCACTTGAACGAGCGCCGTACCTACCCGCAGCACGTCGCCGATCCGCAGCGCGTCCTCGGTTAACCCCTCCGTCGTGAAATTCTCGCCAAAGGCACCCGGCTCCACCGGCTTGCCCCACGCTTCCTCCCAATAAGGGAAATGCGCCAGCGAATAGACGCAAACCGCCTTGTCCTCGCCTCCATGATGGACGAGATCGCCCTGCCCGTCGCCGTTCAGGCCGGTCTTGGTCAAGAATAACCTTCCTTCTGCAGGCTTCTTATTGATGCCGGTCTGAATTTCTTTGCTGCCGTGCATGACGGCCACCGGCAGCGCAACGTTCAGCGACACCAGTGTACCCAACCGCTCAACCATTCGCACTCACTCTCCCGCTTCTCGATATCGTCATTATAGTCTGCACAGGAAAGAGTTGGCAATCCCGCTGCTAGACCGGAGAGCGATGATGCGGCGACTTTCGGGCATCATCGCCTTCTCGGCGAATTAGCCACCTGGAAGTCAGGCTGAACTACGTCCCCCCCGCGCGACTCGCGCGAATTCGCCACGACTTTCGGTTTTCCGATGCCTTCTTGTCGAAACGCCGCCGCTCTTGTTGCTTCTTGCGCTTCCCCGGGAAATGATCGATCATTTCCCGGATTATTGCGGAAATTTTCTTTCAATTCGATGAATGGACCCCGTGCGCATTCCGCTCCGATCCGCTTCTCGTGGCAGTCAACGGCGGACGCTGCTCTTTTCCGCTTTTCTTCAACCGCAAGGCAGCGGTCAGCGAGAGAAGCAGTCCAGCGACTCCCAGAATAGACCAGGTCATCGCGCTCAGAAACCAGGCTATGCCTCCTAACCAAGCAATCGCCCATGCTGCGGTTAACCGCTCCGTCCATGGCTCTATCCGGCCAAGCCGCCATGGGCCAGACAAGATCGCGATGCCGCTGAACCGCGCGGCGCATCTGCCGCCGGCCACGATCGCCAATGCCGCATGCAGCAGCAAGAATGCAAGCAGCATCGGCTGCACCGGCAGCGCCGATTCGCCGCCTCGCGCGTGCACCATCAGCACCGATAAGCTAATCATGGCGCAGCCGACAACCGTGACTGCAAGCGAGCGTGCTTGCCCCTTGCGCCTAGTGACGATCCGGAATCGTTCGCCCATCAATGCGGCACGCTCCCGCGCCATGGCGTCCCACGTCCGCGCGATGGACGCCAGGTTGCCTGCGCCCGAGAACAACGTGGACATAAACACGATAACGGCTACCGCTGAATACAATTTCGACGCGTCGCCGCCTATTATGGCGTTAATTCCCGTCAGGAGCCCCCCCGCTTCCGGCGAGAACGGGATTTGCACGAGGAGAATCGCGAAGAATAAATAGCCAAATACGACCGCATACGCCGTCGACAAAAAGATCGCCCATGGCGTATGGACGCGCGCATCCGCCGTCTCCTCTGTCATCGCCGCCGCCCTTTCGCCGCCGATCATCCCTCGGTACAGCAGCAGCAGACCGAGCAGCACCGATGTTGCGTCCGGACTTGCGGCCATCACATCAACCGGATGCTTTTGCTCATAGATCATTTGGATCGGCCAGTAGCCAATCTCCCCCGAACAAACCACAATGGCAATAACGATGAGCATGGTCGCAATCTCCAGCCATGCCCCCGCAACGAACAGACGGCCAAGTCGAACCGGGTCGCGCGCGCCCGTCCAAGATTGCACAGCGAATAAAACCGCTAACAAGGCATATTGGCCAATGGGGGACGCTTCATAACCGAACGCTTCAGACAAGGTCATATTGAGCCAAGATGCCGCAAGCACGTTCGATACGGCATACAGAACGGCCTGCCCCGCGATATGCAGCCCGCCCGCCAACACGCCCCATCGGTTGCCCAAGATCGACGAAACCCAATGATAAACGCCACCGGTAGATGGCATGCCCGAAGCCGACGATGCATAGATACATGCCGACAGTACGGCGAACAAGCCGATAACCGGCCAACCGATGCCGAGTACGGCAGGCCCTCCTTGCGCGACCGCGGGCAAGAGCAACCAGCACCCGCACCCGATCAACCCCATTCCCGAGAACGAGAAGCTAAAGGCCGCAAAACCGTTCATTCGTCCAATCTGCTGCCGGGCTTGTCCCTGTTGGTACAAGCCATGCTTGTCTCCCGCTGCGCGTCTAACGTCGTGCGAAATGTCGGGCAGCGGCCGCTGAAGCGCGGACGCGGCATGCCTTTGCGCCAGATTTCCAAGCAGCAGCGCGGCGACGCATACGCTTATGAAGAGCGAAAAACCAACAAACACGGCCGACATAGCAAGGCACCCCCTATTTGACTGTATGTCGCATAGGGCCCCTCCAGCACAAAAAAGCTTCGCCGGATTAAGACCAGCGAAGCAGGGCGAACATCGTTGCGGCGGCGAACGAAAATACGAGCACGTGCATGGCAAGACGCTTCCACTTGCTCCTTGCCGGCAGCTTCCATAAGGCATAGACGTTCACGACGGCGATCGCAAGCAGGTACACGAGCGCAATGACCGCGCCGCGCAGCTTCTCCGCCTCCGTGGAAGGCGCCATGAACCCATAGATCAACATCGTCGCCCCCACCGCCACGTAGGGGAACAACAATCCGAAAATGAAATGCGCGAGCGCGCCGATCCACAGCCTGGCTATAGTACGCGCCTCCTTTACCCGTTCAGCCGGGCCAGCACGCTTTGTTTGACATCGTCGATCTCGAAAGGCTTGGTAAAGAAAGTCGTTACGCCAAGCTTGCGGGCGGCATCGAGCTTCAGCGGATCGCCGTAAGCGGTAATCATCGCGACGTCGACGGTCCGGTTATAAGCGCGGATTGCGGTCAGCACCTCGATCCCGTCCATGTCCGGCATTTTGAGATCGAGCAAAATGTAGTCGACCCGCTTCTGTTGGAGCGTCTCGATCGCCGACTTGCCGTGCGAGAATTCGAACACGCGAAGCCCTTCCAGCTCGAATACCTCGCGAAGCAGCATGCGAATCGCGGTTTGATCGTCGACGATCATTACCGTGGGCGGCCCGTCTTCTTCGATGACAGGCGCTGCGGAATTCGACGACGCGTCCACATGACCCGCTTCCGACGCTACGGACCGCGAAGAGAACGACGGACCGAATTCACTCGAGTCCCGATTATTTAATGATGTTAATCCGTCTTGCCTCTCGGCAGGCCGACCGGCGCGTTTACTACCGGCTCTCCGCCAAATGAACAGCGCCGCAAGGACGATAAGTAGGATGATGAAGATGTAGAGCATGGTGATGTTTCTCCTTCATGCGGGCGCTGCTGACGCTTTATCAGCGCGCGTACTTTAAGTGAACATTAACCGCGGCCTTGGATCGTTAATCGTTCACGATCATCGGGGCAAGCGGCCCGTTCGGATTCACGATATCCGCCAGCTCGAACACCGAGATTGGGAAATAAGGGAATCCGAACGCATACGGAGCCAACTCGTACAGGTCGAAATAGATGACCAGCGCGCGGTCCGCCACATAGAACGACTGATTCGGGGCGATGCTTACAAACTCGCCTAATGTGGCGATTTGTCTCTCCGTAATTTGCGCTTTAATCCGTTCGGACAACCGTTTCACGTAGGAGCTGCCCGGTTTGAACAGCTCCGCGAGCGAATAACGCTTGCCCGTCCCGATATGGAACGTCAGCGATTTCTGTAGCGTAAGCCCGTGCGCGCCGCCCGTATAGGCATAGTTGAACAGCGATAAACTGAGAATGCTTTTCTCGTTCGTCTTAAGTTCGAAATAGCCTTGCATCTCGGCCCGCGGATCGTCGAGCGATCCTTGGTCCGCCGCTAGCTCGCGTACCTGCTGGCGAATGGCGGCGTTAATCGCGTTGCGAGCGCCCGCGTTCTGTACGCCGCTTACGACCGGGATCCACAATTCTACCTTGGGGAACGTAATTCGGGATGCTTGCACGTGAACCGGAAATTGAAATGCCATCCTGCATGACACCTGCCTGCTCATAATGAAATACTTCCCATTATATGCAGGGCGCATGCCCGTGGTTCAACGCTTCGTTCGGTTAACGCAGCGACTACAGCAGCATTTTCTCGCGCGCGGTCATCCGTCTTCCTTTAATATCCAACACGAGCTTGCCGCCGTTCAAGCCAAGAATCCTGTCGGCGAACCGCTCTGCCCAATCGCCTTGCGACAATACGGCCACGACCGTAATCCCCTGGGTTTGGCACATCCGCTTCAGATCGCTCAGCACCTGCTCGGCCGTATGAGGGTCCAAGCCCGACACCGGTTCGTCGACGACCAGCGTCTTCGCTCCGTGCACGAGCGCCCTCGCGATCGCGATGCGCTGCTTCTCGCCACCGCTCAATTTGTCGCCCTTCCGATGCGCTTTGTCCAACAACCCCATCTTCTCGACCATGTCCATCGCGCCCATGTAGTCGTCATTGCGGATCATGCCTGTTACGCGCCGCCAGATCGGCGTCTGATGTCTGGCCCCGATGAGCACGTTTTTGAGCGCCGTTTTGTTCGGCAGCAGCTCGGGCTTCTCTTCCAGGTATGCGATTTCGCGCCGCACCTTCAGCTTGCCGGTGAACCCTTTTTTGAAGATGGAAACGCCATCAACTTCATAGTCGCCGTAACTCCACGGCTCGCGCAGCGCCAAACACCGCAGCAGCATCGACTTCCCGCTCCCGCTGGCGCCTTTGATCGCGACGAACTCCCCTGCTCCTACTTCGAAACTTATATCCGATAAAATGTTCACTTTGCCGGGTAGCTGCTTCGACAACTTCGTTACTCTGATCATGCCCGGTGCGCTCCTTTGCCTACAGTTCTTGCCATCTATCATTCTAGTTTAAATTATTCAAAAAATAGTTTCCATCCGAACAAATGTTTGGTATAATCAAAATAAGAACAAACGTTCCCTCTACCATTCCAAAGGAGTTGATCACCTTGCAACGTTGTGAAAACTATCGTTTTATTGAAACCCGTCGTCCATTCCGGGATTTGACGTTTAAATTTTATTCGGACGGCTCGCTTACGATAATTGACAATGAGGCGGAGTCGGTCGTCTCCCCGCGGGATTTAAGAGGCGAGAGCTACGACTTTTACGTCCGCCGGCGGCTGGCTTTTATACGGAAGAATTTGACGGAGAAAATTCAAAAGTATGCTTAATCCTGTTAAACAATAGCGCGCGTCACCGGCAAGAGCCACGGTGACGCGCGTTTGTTGTGCTTGTGGTTGAGCAGACCAACCCGACCTCGCCTAAGAATTAAGGAAGCTGCTTGTTGATTCCGTTCAAGCTGGCAGGGCGGTTCGCGAGTTTCTCCAGGTTCGGCGTACGCGAACGAACCCGGAACTTCGACTCGTTGTTCTTGTTCTCTTTTGCATCCGCTTTGTTATAAGGCATGGCTTTAGCTCACCTCCGCTTACATTATTTGTTTCGGGCGCTTCGTTTATTCGGTTTGACGCAGGGCATAGGAGTGCGGTAGATTGAGAAGACAACGGAATCATTTGGAGAAGGAGCCATGTTATGACGAAGCAGCAGATTCTGTTTGATTTGGACGACACGCTTATTTACTGCAACAAATATTTCTATCACGTTATCGACCAGTTCGTCGATTCCATGACGATGTGGTTTGGCGGCTACGGGCTGACCGAGATGGTCATTCGCGAGAAACAAACGGAGATCGACCTGGCCGGCGTCCACGCGGATGGGTTTAAGAGCGACCATTTTCCGGAATCGTTCATTGGCACGTACCGCTATTTCGCTTCCCTCTACGGCCGCGCGCTGTCCTCCGTGGAAGAAGATTTTCTATGGAAGCTGGGCAGAAGCGTATACGAGCATCAAGTCGAGCCCTATCCGCATATGGAAGAGACGTTGGACGCGCTCGCAACCAGCGGTCATGAACTTCACCTGTATACGGGCGGAGAGTTGCTGATCCAGGAGCGCAAAATCAAAGCGATGCAACTGGAGCGTTACTTCGACAAGCGGATCTACGTTCGCTCCCGCAAAAATATAGAGGCCATGGAAGACATTATCGCGACAGGCGGTTTCGACCGCGCTACGACTTGGATGATCGGCAACTCCATTCGCACCGATATCGTACCCGCGCTGACCGCCGGCATTCACGCCATCCATATGAAGACCGACAGCGAGTGGGTGTTCAATATCGTCGGCATTGATGTCGCACCGAAAGGCGCATTCTTCACCCTTGAGGCGCTGAAGGAAGTGCCGGATACGATTCATGGTTACTTGGGACGGATATAAAGGTCGACCTATATAAAAGCCCCTCACGGTGGAGTAAGCTTAGACGCATACGATTTGCGTCTTCTTCTCAACCGGAGGGGCTTTGTCGTTCGAGCTGCGATCATTATTGAGCAGCGTCATTGCATGTATGCTACGCGAAGCTGCCTCGGATGACCGCGGTGCACGGCAAGTCGATGATGCGGTCAAGTAGCAAGTATCTCAGCACATCCGTCACCTTCACGCCTCATTTCCTCATATGTCTAGCGACAAGCAATTGGCGCGCAGCTAATAAACACGCTCGCTCGCCTCTAGATTCAATCTGAATGACCTGAAGGCGAGCGAGCACGCATCCATGACGGACTTCGGTTAATCCCGGAATTCGACCGTACCGGCCGACGGGTCCGTCAATACGAGCTTACCGCTGACCGAGCTGCCGTCCGGCCGTTTGATCGTCATTTTGCGGGTCTGTCCGGTTGCGGCCAGCGACTTGGCCATTGCAGCCGTCACGGCCTTGCCCTGCTGATCTTTCCAGATGACGAACGAACAGCCTTCCTTGTACCGGATGCAGCCGAAGCCGCGTTTGCCTTCGATGAGCTTGCCGCCGCAGCCCGGGCGAGGACAGTCGGCAATCCACTCTGGCGCGCCGGCCGGCTTCGATTGTTGGACCGCAACGGCCGTTGACGTTCGAGACCGGCTCTTCGCCGCGCCGGTTCCAGCGCCAGCTTCACCGGCAGCCGTCGAACGAGGCGTCCGAGAGGCGCGCGGCGAACCGGATGCAGCAGATGTGCCGGTCGACTTGCCGGCTTTGCTTCCGCGTGTACTGGCTCGACCTTTCCCTGCTCCGCCGCCTTTCCCATCGTCTTCTCCGAATATCGATGCTTGCGCTTGCGGTTGCTGCTTCACTTTGCCGACGATCATCTCGGCGAACTGTTTGACTTTCTGCATGAACTGCTCGTCCGACGCTTCGCCTTTCGAAATCTGGTGCAGCCGCTGCTCCCAGCGACCGGTCATCTCCGGCGAGGCGAGCAGTTCGACGCCCGCTCCGCGGATGAGTTCGATTGCCGCGCAGCCTTTAGTGGTAATGTCAAGCCGCTTGCCCGCCGTCTGGATATACCCGACCTGCTTCAGCCGCTCGATCGTCGCCGCACGCGTCGCCGGCGTACCAAGACCCGTCTGCTTCATCGCTTCGCGCAGCTCGTCGTCCTCGATCGATTTGCCCGCGCTTTCCATCGCCTTCAGCAGCGTGCCCTCCGTATACGGCTTAGGCGGCTGCGTCGCTTTCTCGATGCCCGACGCGTCCTTGCACCGTACCGCCTCATCCGGGTTGACCGAGAACGGCCGATCGGTCACCATAAGCTCATCGTCCTGTTCCTCCTGCTGCTCGTCGCCCTTCTTCTTGCGGCCTTTCGCTTTGGCCGTCTCCGCGCCTTCATTTCCGAGCACCACGCGCCATCCCGGCTCCAGCTGCTCCTTCGCTTTGGTACGAAACTGCTCGCCCTCCACCTCCGTGATGACCTCGTGATGGTTATAACGAGCAGGCGGATAGTAGTGAGAAAGGAACCGTCGCACGATCATATCATAGATATTCTGCTCTTCGGCGCTCAGCGTCCCCGGCTTCTTCGGCGTCGGCAATATCGCATGGTGGTCTTCTACCTTCGCCGGGTTGCACACCGCCTTATTCCCTTTATGCACCCGGCTGCGGTCCGCGCCGTTCGCCAATTGTCCGTACGTCGGGGTCTGTTTGAGCATGTTCAGCACGTTGCCCATGACCGGAATATTCTCTTCCGTCACATAGTTCGAGCTTGTACGCGGGTACGTGATGACTTTATGTTTCTCGTACAACGCCTGCGCGATGTCGAGCGTCTTCTTGGCCGGATAACCGAAACGGCCGTTCGCCTCGCGCTGCAGCAGCGTCAGGTCATATAACCGGAACGGGTATTCCTTGGACTCCGTCTTCTCGTAGCTGACGATTCGCCCCGGCTTCCCTTTCACTTTGGCCGCAAGCGCATCGGCCTTCTCCTTCTCGATAATCCGATCGCCCTGCCAGATCCCCTTATAGCTGATATCCGATTGCGTAAACAAGGCTTGAACGATAAAATACGTCTCGCTGTTGAACGCCGTAATTTCCTTATGGCGGTCGTACAGCAGCGCCAAGACGGGCGTCTGGACGCGCCCGACCGACAGCAGCGTCTTGTGCTTGATCGTAAACGCGCGCGACGCGTTCATGCCGACCAGCCAGTCCGCTTCGCTGCGGGCGCGCGCCGCGCGGGTTAGCGAATCGTATTCCGCATCGCTGCGCAGCCCGTTGAAGCCCCTGCGAATCGTCTCGGGCGTCAGGTCAGATATCCATAAACGGTCAACCGGCTGCGACAATTTCAGGTATTGCTTAATTAAATGGAAAATAAGCTGTCCCTCCCGCCCGGCGTCGCAGGCGTTGACCAGCTTATTGCAGCGTTTGGCCAGCTCTCCGATCGTCTTGAGCTGATCCGTCGTCCGCGGATTCGGCCACAGCTTGAACCGTTCCGGGATGATCGGCAGGTCGGCCGCATTCCATCGCTTATATTTCTCGTCATAACGATCGGGCTCCGCCAAGCTGACGAGATGCCCGATCGCCCATGTTATGATGTGATGCTCGCCTTCGAGATAAGTGCGTTTATTTTGCGCTTTCGGCTCCAGAACGGCTGCGATCGTCCGTCCCATATCCGGTTTTTCTGCGATAATTAACGTTTTCAATGAATCGCCTCTCTATTCCTACTCGCTATGCTCTACGTAGCGCTTCATTGCCCGAAAGATGCTGGTGACGCCTTTCGCCCAGTTCGGATCTTCGGCGTATTTACGATTCACCCATTTTATGGCATCTACGCCTTCTGGCCGATTTTTGCTCCATTTATTGACCGTCTCGGATGCGATTCTGGCCGAATCCTCAAGCGTCGTGTTGTATTCTTGATAGCTATGAAAAACATTGAACGGATTGTTGATCATTTTTTTCGCGAGCTTATGCGACTTCGGCACGAACGCCTGCTCTTGCCCCGTTATGGCGAACAGCAGCAGCGGATGGATGTCGTTTTCATGAGCCGCCTTTAAAATAATATCCCGGTGCTCCGCTTCAGCCAATAGGGAATTCTTTGCATCCAAATATTCGGTCAGGCGCTCGACATCCACATCCGCGTATCGAAGTTCGTTCGGCAGCTCGTTCAGCCGCGTCCTCGGAATGGGGGCCGGCTTCGGCTCTACGGGACGCAGCGCGACGGGCGGCTGCAGCTCTTGGGGCAACATAGGCGCCAACGTCATCCAGCCATATACGAATGAAGCCGCAAGAACCAACGCGGACAATAACGCATACAATCGAGGTCGCTCCCGAAGGGACCAAGGCTTGTACGGAACGACGCGTGCGGTAGCTAAGGACGCCTCGCGCTCCGTATCGGGAACAACGGTTTCCGCCGCAGCGATTTCTTCCCATAACGCGGCTTCTTCTACCAGTAGAAGCCATTGGCCGGACTGAAGCTCTTGTCCGACATCTGTTAACGAGAGTTGCGCTCTTGCCTGCCGGATATACTGGTTAAATCGCTGCGGATCGAGCAATCGCCGGAGACGTTCCTCCGTCCATCTTCGCAACGTATCCAGCCACTCGATAGCCGACTCATCTCGTCGTAAACAGGCGGCAAACACATGCTCGGCGCCAACTGGAATCTGCTGGCGGGCGACGACTTCGTCCAACAGCTGTCCCGTTAAAAGCATCCGTTCCTCTTCCCCGAAAGCAGGAAGCTGCTTCATGACGATACGCCGTATGGCGTCGGTGACAATCTCGGCATGCCGATCGCTTGGCAAGCCGGCATACTTGCGCATCACGTATTGCTGAATGTTTCGAACATCGGCCGGCGTCAAAAAGACGGCGCTTTCACTCCGCATCGAGCATTCCCCCGGACAAGTTGTGGTACGCTTATTCTACCACAACTTTCCTTACTGGGGAGCGGCTAAAAGTAGGATCCTCGCTTGAATTTCGGCTGATTCAACGAAAGCTCGAATCTGATCTTTC
Organism: Paenibacillus methanolicus; assembly: GCF_008124765.1. Taxonomy (GTDB): domain Bacteria; phylum Bacillota; class Bacilli; order Paenibacillales; family Paenibacillaceae; genus Paenibacillus_Z; species Paenibacillus_Z methanolicus. The sequence continues at coordinate 200,926 of NZ_VNHS01000008.1, forward strand.
TCGCTTGCCGTAAATTGAAAATCGCAGTCGCATCCCGCGTCCTGCGGCACAATTTGCGCAATTACGCCGCCAAGCGTACAGATGACGAGCGCGGTCAGCTCCGTGATCGACTCGTGGATCCGGGACTCGTCTTCCACATCCATCCGCAGCTCCATGTCGATCCATTGATCGTCTCTTCGTTCTATCGTGGGATAGAATGCCGTCACCCGCATCTCTCGGATGTCATCCGAATCGTATTGAATCATATTCGCATCTCCTCTATTGAAGCAAGGTGAATCGGTAAGTGCCGCCTTTGTCGGCAAAACGCGTTTCATTCCGGAAAATTCTAAGATCATTTAGGCATGGGGAAACTTATAAATGCTTAGAATCAAACAAAAAGCGCCCGTAGGCGCTCCTTGCGTGCATCTCATATTCTATTATAGCCATTCCGGCTGCTTATGGCAGCATCGTCGTTCCCATCAAGAAACGGTCGACCTCGCGAGCGGCTTCGCGTCCTTCGTTGATCGCCCATACGACCAAGCTTTGACCGCGCCGCATATCGCCTGCCGCGAACACTTTATCCACGCTCGTACGATAGTCGCCGTATTTCGCTTTCACGTTCGAACGGCGATCTTGCTCGAGGTTCAGCTGGCTGATGATCGTATTCTCAGGTCCTTCGAAACCGACCGCGATAAAGACGAGATCTGCCGGCCATACGCGCTCTGTACCCGGAATCTCCGTATAAATACGGCGCCCGGTCTCATCAACCGTACGCTGGATTTGCACGGTGTGCAGCTCCTTCACGTTGCCGTTCTCGTCGCCGACGAATTTCTTCGTCAGAACGGAGAATTGACGCGGATCTTCGCCGTACAACGCGCGCGCTTCTTCATGCGCGTAGTCGAGCGTGTACACGTTCGGGAATTGCGGCCAAGGATTGCTCGCTTGATCGCGTTCCAGCGGCGCTTTCGCGTGCGTTCCGAACTGCGTGACTGATTTGCACTCGTGACGGAGCGCCGTTGCGACGCAGTCCGTTCCCGTGTCGCCGCCGCCGATGACGATGACGTTCTTGTCTTTGGCCGAGATGTAGTTGCCGTCCTCGAGGTTCGAATCCAGGTAGCTCTTGATCGTGCCGTTCAGGTAATCCATCGCAAGATGAATGCCTTTCAGGTCGCGGCCTTCGATCTCCACCTCGCGCGCTTTCGTCGCGCCGCCGCACAAGACGACCGCATCGAAATCGGATACGAGTTGATCAGCCGAAACGTCTTTGCCGATCTCCGTGTTCGTCGTGAACTGAATGCCTTCCGCTTCGAGCAGATCGACGCGGCGCTGTACGATCTTCTTGTCGAGCTTCATCGTCGGGATACCGTACGTGAGCAAGCCGCCGATGCGGTCCGCGCGTTCGAACACCGTAACCGAATGGCCGGCTTTGTTCAGTTGCGCCGCGCAAGCTAGGCCTGCGGGACCGGAACCGACGACGGCGACGCGCTTGCCCGTGCGAACGAGCGGCGGCTGCGGTACGACCCAGCCTTCCTCGAAGCCTTTGTCGATAATGGATTGTTCGATCGTCTTGATCGTAACCGGATCGCCGATGAGGCCAACCGTACAGGAGCCCTCGCACGGCGCCGGACAGACGCGGCCCGTGAATTCAGGGAAATTGTTCGTTTTATGCAAACGGTCAAGCGCTTCGCGCCACAGACCGCGGTAGATTAAGTTGTTCCATTCCGGAATGAGATTGTTCACCGGGCAGCCGGATGTGCCGCCTGGCATTTCGATGCCGGTGTGGCAGTATGGCGTGCCGCAATCCATACAGCGGGCGCCCTGCGTGCGAAGCTGATCGCTGTTGAAATGCTTGTGGAATTCGTCCCAATCCTTTATTCTCTCTAGCGGACTGCGGTCAGCGGGCAGCTCGCGCTTGTAGTCCATAAATCCTGTTGGTGTAGACATGATCGCTTATCCTCCATCCTTTTTCCCGTTACCCTGGTACAGCATATCTCTATCAAACTATATCGGGATTCTAGCTTTTATTCAAGATCAAACTTTCGTACCCGGGCCAAAACCATTTACAATATCGTAGCAATTGCAGCTAGCGCTGTTAAATGGATTTTCCGTATAATCATTTGCACTTTAACGCATATAAGCGTCACAATCATAAAGCCATTTGCTAGCTAAAAAGGCGCAATTCTATCATACGTCAGGATGCAGAAATCGTAAGCATTCTTCTCGTCGGCCACCCGGCAATCACGAGAGGACACCTGCCAGTCGGACTCGGTGAGCAGCGGAAAAAAAGCATCGGCCTCAAAGTCGGCCTCCACTTCGGTAAGCAAAATTTTATGCGAAAACGGCAGCATCTGTGCATAAATATTCGCTCCGCCGATGACCATCAAATCCTCGCCGTATAGACCGTTGTAGTAGTTCTCTAGTGCTTCATCCACGGATCGGACAAGCTCGCAGCCTTCAGGTGCCTGCTTCATCTCGCGGCTCAACACGACGTTGCGCCGGTTCGGAAGCGGCCTGCCGAGCGACTCGAACGTTTTGCGGCCCATCAGTACCGTCTTGCCCGTTGTCGTCTGCTTGAAATGCGCCATCTCCGCCGGCAATCGCCACAAGAGCTTATTGTCTAACCCGATTGCCCGATTGCGGGCCATTGCGGCAATTTGAATAACAGCCATTCGCACGGCCCCTTTCTTCATTATAATGCGGCAACAACGCTGATCGTCGGTTGATTATTCTACATCGACCTATAACCGAACATTACTCTCCCGCAATCTACGAATATTCGGTTCGGCACACTTGCATGATGTCTTCGCTGCCGTAACCGTTATGCAGCCGTCCTAGCTCGCGTCGATCGCGGAAAGCCTTGGAAAAGTCCAAAACCCCTCCTTCAAACGAACCTAAAACCGAGATCTCGGTCACATTCCGACCATTTTCATCTCATCTCGCGATGGAAACAACCGGAAACGATCTCAGAAACCACATCGGTAACCTCATTTCGCACAGTTCACACCAAACGTTATATCCCCCATCATACCATTTTCCGTCGCATTTGTCGTTTGCTTTTGAGCGAATATTCGACAAAATTTCATGAAAACCCGAACGAACCCTTCGCCCCCATCATCCACCAATGATCAAGAAGACTGACCGCCTAATGTAAGCGATTTCTTTGCCTAAAAGAAAAGCCGACGCACTCGAGGATGAGTACGTCGGCTCCGAAGAAACCAAGCTTATTCTATTACTTCTTAGGCGCCAGCGTATGGATCGGGTGCCCCATCGCCAGTTCGGCCGTATCCATCGTGATCTCGCCAAGCGTTGGATGCGCATGAATCGTGAGGGCGATATCTTCGATCGTCGCGCCCATCTCGATCGCAAGTCCAAGCTCCGCGATCATGTTGGATGCTTCAACGCCCGCGATTTGAGCGCCCAGTACAAGACCCGTGTCCCCGTCATGGACGAGCTTCATGAAGCCGTCCGCGCCGCCGAGCGTAACCGCGCGGCCATTGCCGCCGAACGGGAACTTGCTGGATTTTGCGTTGAAGCCTTTTTCTTTCGCTTCTTTTTCGGTGTAACCAACCGCAGCGCACTCCGGATCGGAGAATGCGACAGCAGGGATGCACTTGTAGTCGACTTTCGAAGGCAATCCGGAGATGGCTTCCGCCGCTACTTTCGCTTCGTACGACGCTTTGTGCGCGAGGGCCGCGCCCGGTACGATATCGCCGATCGCATAGATGTGCGGGATCGACGTACGGCATTGATCGTCGACTTCGATGAGGCCGCGATCCGTCATTTTGACGTTGATCAGGTCCAGACCAAGCTCGCCGTCCGTGTTCGGACGACGGCCGACCGTTACGAGCAGGTAGTCTGCCGTGACGGATTTCGTTTCGCCGTTTACTTCATACGTAACCGTAACGTCTTTGTCGGTTTGCTCTGCGGATTTCGCAAGCGCGCCGTTGACGATATCGACTTTGTTTTGCTTCAGGTGCTTCACGACCAAGGAGCTCATATCCTTGTCGAAGCCAGGCATGATCGTGTCCGCGCCCTCGAGGATCGTGATTTCCGTGCCGAACTTGGAATACATTTGGCCAAGCTCGATGCCGATGTAGCCGCCGCCGATAACGACCATGCTCTTCGGCACTTCGTTCAAGGACAACGCTTCTGTCGAGGACAGAATGCGGCCGCCGAACGGGAATGGCTTCAGCTCGATCGGACGGGAGCCCGTCGCGATGATACAATTTTTGAAACGGTAGCGAGGCGCTTCTTGCTCATTGAACAGGCGCGCTTCGTTTTCGTTAATGAACATCGCTTCGCCTTGGAACATTTGAACCTTGTTCGCTTTAAGGAGCATCTCGACGCCGCTCGTCATTTTGTTGACGACGGAGTTCTTGTAGTCCTGCACTTTCGTGAAGTCGACCGACACGTTCTCCACGGAAAGACCGAATTGGTCCGCATGTTTCATATGCTCATAATGATGAGCGGAGTTGATCAGCGCTTTGGACGGAATGCAGCCGACGTTCAAACATACGCCGCCCCACTTACCCTTGTCGACGATCATAACTTTCTGGCCGAGCTGCGCTGCGCGGATTGCGGCAACGTAACCGCCCGGGCCTGCGCCGATGATTAGTGTATCGATATCGAGTGATGCGTCTCCTACTACCATGGGTTATACCTCCATTACGAGCAGTTGCGGGTCTGCCAGCAGCTGCTTGATGTAGTTCATAAAGTTTTGAGCCGTTGCGCCGTCGATCAGACGGTGGTCGAAACTAAGCGAGAGCGCCATAACAGGTGCAGCTACGATTTGGCCGTTCTTCACGACGGCTTTCTCGGAGATGCGGCCGGTACCAAGGATTGCAACCTCTGGGAAGTTAATAACCGGCGTGAAGAACATGCCGCCAGCGGAACCGATATTCGTGATGGAGATCGTGCTGCCTTTCATTTCGGCAGGCGTCAGCTTGCCGTCGCGGCCGCGCGTCGCCAGATCGCGAATCGCGTCTGCAACCATCCATACATTCTTGCGGTCTGCGTCATGGATAACAGGCACGATCAGACCGTTGTCCGTATCCGTCGCAATACCGATGTTGTAGTACTTTTTGTATACGATCTCTTGGCTTTGCTCGTCGAGCATCGCGTTCATGATCGGGAACTGACGGCATGCCGCTACCAGCGCCTTCACGATGAATGGCAGATAAGTCAGCTTAACGCCCTTCTTCTCGGCCATCGGCTTCGCTTTCGTGCGCAGCGCCACGAGCTCGGTGACGTCCACTTCGTCCATGATCGTAACATGAGGCGCCGTATATACCGATTTGGACATCGCGTTCGCAATCGCTTTGCGGATGCCTTTGAACGGAACGCGTTCTTCCGGACGCTCGCCAGCTACGACGACCGGGGCTGCTTTGGCTTCGGCTTGCGCCGGCGTCGCCGCTTCCGTGTTTGCAGCAGCAGGTGCCGCCGTTGCGCCGCCGGATGCGAATGCGGTGATATCTTCGCGGGTAATGCGACCGTTCTTGCCGGAGCCGGTTACCGTTGCGATGTTAACGCCCTTCTCGCGCGCGAATTTGCGCACGCTAGGCGTTGCGAGCACGTTCGCGTTCGATGCAGCCGGTGCCGCTTGGCCTGCAGGTGCCGCCTGTGCCGGCGCAGCTTGTGCTGGTGCCGCGCTGCTAGCTTCTGCGGCTTTCGGAGTTTCTGCCGCCGGCGCGTTCTCGCCAGCAGGTACCGCGCCTTCAGGCAGATCGCCTTCCGCGTCGATAATCGCCACGACTTCGCCGACATGGCACACTTGACCGTCTTTCGTGAATACTTCCAATACTTTGCCGTTAACCGGACAAGGCACTTCTACGATCGCCTTGTCGTTCTGTACTTCCATGATAATATCGTCATCCGTCACGCTGTCGCCGGGCTTAATGTGCATTTTGACGATTTCGCCTTCATGCAAGCCCTCGCCCAGCTCAGGAAACCGGTATTCAAACTTTGCCACTTGCGTTACCTCCTCAAAGGTTGGTGAAGCAAACGAGGGTCAAGCCCCCGCAACCGCTCCAATCAATCTTGCCTCATATCCTTGGGGTTGAATGTATATGTTTAGAATTCCCGTACTTTGTTGACCGCCGCGATAATGCGGGCTTGCGTCGGAAGCCAAGCGTCTTCGACTTGGGCGAACGGATAAACCGTGTCAGGACCCGCTACGCGCAGTACCGGAGCTTCCAGGTGAAGAATGGCTTTCTCGTTGATTTGCGTGATGATCTCTGCAGCGGCGCCGGAAGTTTTCTGCGCTTCTTGCACGACGATCGCGCGGTTCGTCTTCTGAATGGAAGCCACGATCGTGTCGATGTCGAGCGGAAGCAGCGTGCGAAGGTCGATGACTTCCGCGCTTACGCCTTGTTTCTCGAGCTCTTCGGCTGCTTTGACGGCCGTGTGCACCATCATGCCGTACGCGATGATCGTCACGTCTTTACCTTCGCGAACGATGTTCGCTTTGCCGATTTCGACCGTGTATTCGCCTTCCGGAACTTCGGCGCGGAATGCCCGGTACAGGTTTAGATGCTCCATGAAGAATACCGGATCGTTGTCGCGGATCGCGGAGATCATGAGGCCTTTCGCATCGTAAGGGTTCGAAGGCACGATAACCTTGATGCCAGGCGTCTGGATCGCGAGACCTTCGAGCGAGTCCGTGTGCAGCTCGGCAGCTTTTACTCCGCCGCCGAACGGCGTGCGGAATACGATCGGCGAGTTGTAACGGCCGCCGGAGCGGTAACGCATGCGTGCGGCTTGTACGAACATTTGGTCGAGCGCTTCGTAGATGAAACCGACGAACTGGATTTCGGCGATCGGACGGAAGCCTTGGATCCCCATGCCGACTGCCATGCCCGCAATCGCGGATTCCGCCAGCGGAGTATCGAAAATACGGTCTTCCCCGAATTCTTCTTGCAAACCTTCCGTAACGCGGAACACGCCGCCGACTTTACCTACGTCCTCGCCGAAGGCGACAACGTTAGCGTCGCGTTTCATTTCCACACGCATTGCGTCGCGGATCGCTTCCAACATATTCATTTGTGCCATGGTTGTTGGTTCCTCCTAAAGTTTTTTGAAGCATAAGCCACTTCGATTTCCTTCGCAATAAAAACTCGCTTCGGAAGCATGGGCTTAAGTTTTGTGGAGCTGAAAGTTCTGTGGAGGAGAACACTTCCCGATCCCTCTTCGCAACAAAACTCGCTTGTAAGCATAAAAAAATCATCTATATTAGGGGAGCGCGCTCCCCTATGCATTCCATCTTATTGGAAGTCGGCTTTCTGCTCTTCCAGGTGCGGAGGCGTCGTCTCGAACATCGTGTCGATCAAGCCGGCAACCGTCATTTTCTCCGTTTGCTCCGCTTTCTTGATGTGCTCGTTGACCGTCGCTTTCGCTTCCTCTTTCACGCGGTTCGTATCCTCTTCGGTCCAGAGGCCTTTCTTCTCGAGGAACTTGCCGAAACGGATAAGCGGATCTTTCAGCGCCCACTCGTTCTCTTCCTCTTTCGTGCGGTATTTCGTCGCGTCGTCCGCCATCGAGTGTGGACGGAAGCGGTACGTGAGCAGCTCGATCAGCGTCGCGCCTTCGCCGTTGCGGCCGCGCTCGGCAGCTTCGTGGACCGCTTTGTATACGGCCAACACGTCCATGCCGTCTACTTGCACGCCTTTAATGCCGGCGGCAATCGCTTTGTGCGCGATCGACGGGGCAGCCGTCTGCTTCGCGAATGGAGTCGTGATCGCGTAGCCGTTGTTCTGCACACAGTAAATGACCGGAAGTTTGTAAACGCCGGCAAAGTTCATACCTTCGTAGAAATCGCCTTCGGAAGAACCACCGTCACCCGTGTACGTGATCGCGACGCGTTTCTCGTTCTTCTTCTTGAAAGCCATCGCAACGCCAGTCGCGTGGAGGATTTGGGCGCCGATGATGATCTGAGGCATCAATACGTTCACGCCCTCCGGAATTTGGCCGCCATGCTGGTGGCCGCGGGAGTACAGGAACGCTTGGTACAGCGGAAGTCCGTGCCATACGATCTGCGGCATGTCGCGGTAAGCCGGCGCGATGAAGTCTTCTTTGTTCAGCGCGTACTCGCTGCCGATCATTGAAGCTTCTTGACCGGATACAGGCGCGTAGAAGCCAAGACGGCCTTGACGACCCAGGTTAACGGCGCGTTCATCCCAAGTACGGGTAAATACCATGCGGTACATCAATTCTTTAAGTTGGTCATCCGAAAGATTCGGCATTAAATCAGGATTTACGACTTCGCCTTCAGGCGAAAGAATGGACAACGGATAAACCGGTTCCGTCTGAACTTCGTAAGGCAGCTTGTTTAACAGCTTGCTCATTAAGGTTCACCTCAGCTTAATATTTGAAAAAACACAGGTCACTGTTATAGAATGATTATAACCCTGTTTAATCCGAATGGTCAAAGCATAAAATCGTTTTCACCATTGATAATTCGCACATTTGGGGAATTACCGCACCGAATTGTATATGTAACAGGATCATTTATTCTATGGTACAGAATAATACAACAAGCGAAAAGCCGCCTCGTAAGGCGGCGGGCATTCTTTCCCTTCTTTTTGTTTACCCGTAATCCCATTGACTCATGCAAACCGAGAGGAGATTTTCACAATGACCGATGCCCGCTACATGAAACGCACCATCGTGAAGGACGAAGTCGAAAGCCGCTACTTGCCGGCAGGCAAACGCGATCTGCGCGTCTTTTTGCCGCCGGGCTATAATGAAGTGTTAAGTTACCCCGTCGTTTATTGCCAAGACGGCGAAGATTTCTTCAATTTCGGACGCGTCGCGACCATTGCGACCCAATTAATATTGGACGAAGGCATCGAACCGTTCATCATCGTTGGCGTAGATGTCGACAAATCGAAGCGGACGAGCGAATATTCGCCTGATGGGGAGCTGCACGACGGCTACGTGCGATTTTTCGCCGAAGAACTCCTTCCTTATATAGAGGGCAAATACGCCGCCCGCCGCCAACCGGCAGATCGCATTCTCGCCGGCGACTCGCTCGGCGGCACCGCGTCGCTACACATCGCGCTTCGCCATCCGAATCTATTCAATCGCATTATCGCCTTATCCGGCGCTTTCTATCCCGTCTCGCAATCCATCGCTTCGCAAGCGGGAGATTTGAGCGGCATGGAGCTATTCATGATCGTCGGCTTACAGGAAGATGCTTATGAGACCGACCGCGGCGTCTTCAATTTCGTGGCGATCAACCGCGAGATGAAAGCCATCCTGGAGTCCAAAGGCGCAACAACGTATTATGGCGAGCACGAAGGCAAACACGTATGGGGATTTTGGCAGAAGCATATTCCGGCATCGATTAAAACCTTCATAAAACCTGAATTCTAATCGTATCCGTACTGCCGGAAGGTGCAAAAAGACCGCATTCGCCGAAGCGAACACGGTCTTTCTTCACGTCTTGCTATATTATTCTTCTCTTAAACGCCTGCGAGCTTCTCCTGCCGAATCCGGTCTAATAACCGATCGCACCCTTCGCTTACGAGTTCATACGTCTCTTCAAAATTGCCCGTATAGTACGGATCCGGCACGTCGCTCGCCTTGCGTTCCGGTAGCAGATCCATCAGTTTAAACACCTTCGGATGTCCGTCGCACTTGCTGCCGAATACCGCCCGGGCATCGCGTTCGTTGTTGCTGTCCATGCACACGATATAATCAAAGTCGGCATAGTCGTCGATTCTTACCTGGCGCGCCCGCATCCCTTCGTACGCGATGCCGTGGTCGTCCAGCAATCGCCGCGTCCCCTCATGCGGAACTTTGCCAAGATGCCAGTCGCCGGTTCCCGCGGAATCGACCCGAATCGTATCCGCCAGCCCTTCCGCCTCCACCTTGCCTCTGAATACCGCTTCCGCCATGGGGGAACGGCAAATATTGCCCAGACAAACGAATAACACGCCAATCATAGACGATCTCCTTTCTTCGCGGCTTGATCTGCCGCCAATGCCTGCTGATGTTCATCCTGATGCACGGACTGCGCCAGCGCGTACTTCAGGGACCGTCTCGGCAACCGCCATTTGTAATGTACGGACATCATACGGAACGCGACCACGACGATGAACAGCGCCAATAGTTCGATCGGCGTCTCGAACCAACCCAATCCGACGGCCGCTCCGGCCAGCATCGCCCACACGGCGTAAATCTCGTCGCGCAATACGAGCGGCTTGCGACCGGCGAGCACGTCGCGAATCATGCCGCCCCCGATCCCCGTCAGCATCGCCGCGACGATCACCGCCGACAACGGATGCTTGCCCGTCGCGTACAATGCGCCTTGGATAGCGAAGGCCGAGAGTCCGATGGCATCGAAGAACGCTTCGCTGCGCCGCCAATGCTGGATCCAACGCACGGGCAGGATAAAGGCGATTGTCATGGCGACCACGGCCGTCTTCAGCAGCATCCCCTGCGTCCAAAGCGTCGTAACCGGCACGCCGATGAGCAGATTTCGGATGACGCCGCCTCCGAACGCGGTCACGAGCCCCAGCACGTAGACGCCTAATATGTCGTACTCCTCTTCCATGGCGACAATCGCGCCGCTCACCGCGAAGGCGATCGTGCCGATAATGCTGAAAATCGTAAAGACGTCCATATCCACATGCCAGTTCAAGGAATGATGCCTCCGCCTGCCCGATCGACTCTGCGATGCCAGTACCCATGTCGAACGGTGTCCGTATTTTTCACATTCCCATTTTAGCCGCGCGATCCGCTGCGCGCAAGAAACTTTTTGCAAGCTGCGCAACGACTCACGGAAAACGGAGTTTTGCACCTTCGCCCATCTGGATATCCGGCAAACTGGTCAAGTGGCGCGAATCCTTAGTATACTGGTGCGTAAGCAGCAATTATGAAAGGACGAACCACCATGTTCAATCAGCGCATTTTGATTTTTACGGGCGGCCGGCTTGGTCCTTGGGCGATCGAGCTGGTGCAGCCGAACGACTACTTGATCGGCGCGGACAGCGGCGCCTATTTCCTAGCTGCCAATGGATTTGCGCCCGACATCGCCATCGGCGACTTCGATTCCGTGACGGACGAGCAATTTGCGGCGATTCAACGCTGCAGTCGACGCGTGGAGACTTGCGACCCGATCGATAAAGACTTTACCGACACGGAATTGGCATTTCGTCACGCTCTAGCGATGGAGCCGCAGGAAGTTATTCTGGTAGGCGCGCTCGGAACCCGGTTCGACCACTCACTGGCCAATGTACACCTGCTTCGCGGCGCGCTTGGCCGCAACATCCGCGCATCGATAGTTGACGCCCACAATCGCGTCCAGCTTACGGAGCGCAAGCTAACTTTGACAGCTGGCGGTTATAGCCATGTATCGCTGCTGCCGCTTACGCCCGTCGTAAGCGGCATCGATTTGCATGGCTTCCGCTACCCGCTTCGGGATGCCACATTGGAAATCGGACAGTCGCTCGGCATAAGCAACATTCTCGAAGCTGATGAAGGGACGGTTACCATCCGGGAAGGACTGCTGCTTGTTATTGAAAGCCGAGACTCGGCCAAATGAAGAGGACGCCGAGCTCTGACCGAACGACGGACGCTGCGATCCGAGTCTTAACGACTCGAGGGATCGTCTCCAGGCGTCTCGATTGTTAGTCCAGGAACGTATTTACGCTTCATTTGGTTCCGCGCTTTGCGATTCGCCTTGCTCTCGAACACGATATCCATGTCGTAATCATCTCCTGGATACAGCTGATCCGAAGGAATGTAGAGCGATAGACGCTTCCGGTTGAACGTCAGCTTCTGCTTCTGCACTTGCACGAGGACCTCGCCTCGTTCGTCCGCCGCGCGGAACACGATCCCCGTTCGCTTCAGCGGATAGATCCATACGCAATCGCCGACCTGAAACGCTCGCTTCGACGTTCCTTCGGCTTGGATGCCGTCATCGTTCGTCGCTTGGGCAAGCTTCATTTCTCCGGGTTGACTTCCGCGATCGCGCGACTTTCGTTGCATATTCGCGCCGACATAAGGTTCGATCGCGGCATTGCTTTCAGGCCTATCGCCTTTCGTTAGCAAAGCCCTCGCCTCCGCCCGCGCGATAACCCGCTCGGGCAATCCGAATCGTCTCGCGATCGCGAAGGCGTAGCTGTCGCCGGCCTCTCCGATCTCTAACCGGTAGAGCGGTCGCAGCGTCTGCGGATCGAACGCCATCCTCGCGTTCTCGCAGCCGTCCGTGCTCGCCGCGAACCGTTTGATTTCGTTAAAATGCGTCGTCGCCGCCACCAAAGATCCCCGGCCGAGCAGCTCTTCCAATACCGCGATCGAGAGGGCGATGCCCTCGCCGGGATCCGTGCCTGCCGCGAGCTCATCCAACAGCAGTAGGGAGCGCTCGCCCGCAGCGTCCAGCATTTCTTTGAGATTCGCCATATGCGCGGAGAACGTGCTCAGCGATTGTTCGATGCTCTGACCGTCACCGACGTCCGCCAGAATATGCGTGAACAATCCAAGCTCGGTCCCCTCGGCGGCGGGAATGAGCAGTCCATATTGCGTCATGAGGGCGAACAATCCGATCGTCTTCAGCGTGATGGTTTTGCCGCCCGTGTTCGGGCCCGTGATGATGAGCTGCTTCCAGCCGCGTCCGATCTCGACGTTAAGCGGCATGGACGTTGCGCCGAGCAGCGGGTGCTTCGCCTGCACGAGCTTGATAACCGGCTGCGCGGCCAGCTTCGGCGCTCGACCGTCCCACGTCCGGGATAGCTTCCCTCTGGCAAAAATAAAGTCGAACGCGGCCATCGCTTCCACGTTCCAGTGCAGCTCGCTCGCATGCTCTTCCGCCAAATCCGACAGACCGGACAATATGACCGTTCGCTCCCGTTCCTCTTCCGCTTTCCACATTTGCCACTCCGCCTGCAGCTCGGCAACGTCCACTGGTTCCACGAACAACGTTTGGCCGCTCGCCGATTCGTCCCAGACCGTCCCCGGCACTTGTTTGCGAAGCTCGCGCTTTACCGGAATGACGTAATGCCCGTTGCGTTTACTAACGATCTGCTCTTGCAGCGCGTTCTTGTACTTGCTCATCGTCTGATTCAACCGGCGCTCGATCCGATCCTCGGCCGCGGCCAAATGTCTCCGGATGTCCGCCAAATAGACGCTTGCTTGATCGGTAATTTGCCCATAACGCAAACAGCGGTCTAATTCGTCCCGGAGATTCGCGCAATCGTGCATGGAGTCGGCATAGGCGCTTATGGTAGGCGCGATCATTTGCTTCGAATCCATATAACGCCGCATCTGCGCGACGGCCGCGAGCCACGAGGCGAGAAACTGCAGCTCCTGCTCGTTATAAATACGACCTTTGCCCAGCAGCTGCATGAAAGGTTCGATCCCTTCCATGGCGGATAGCGGAACGCTCGCGCCGGTCGCAAGCAGTTGTGCCGCTTCTTTGGTTTCGTTCAGCCAGGCCCGTACCGTGCTTTCGTTCGCGCTCGGGTTATGTTTGGCGACAAGCCGGGCGCCGTGCGGGGACACCGTAAAATCCATCAGTTGATTTTTGATTTTGTCGAATTCCAATCGCGTCATGCTCGTTTCGTTCATCGTAGAAAGCCTCCTGGCGTTCATATTCATTTACATGGATCAAGGGGAAGTCGATCTAAAGGGAACCTTGACTTAACCAGATCTCTCGGTTTGCGAGTACGCAAAGAGGCCGGGAGCGCATGCGCTCCCGGCCTCTTAATACAACGGCTTGAGGTTGGACATCTATCGAGCATGAAACAGACCGGTGCTGGACGCAAATTCGACCCGATTGCAATCCCTCGCATGTTCTGCTTCGCTAGACAGTCCAAATAAAAAACAGCGTGCTCGAAGAGCACGCTGTTTCAGCCGTTGCAGGCGGAAATCATCATGTTCTTAACTCCTCAACTCGCCAGCGGATAACACAAAAACAACCTGTCGTGAAAGACAAGAATTCCGTGCTCATTATTCCGCTGTCGAATATGAAATTACGAGTTAAGAACACCAGCAAACATTAAAATTTCCCCTTGCCATGTAAGATAATTTCATCATAACCGCAACCACGGTCTTGCGTCAAGCCATTGATCTCACACGTTAACTTGAAGTCCGCTGAACGCAAAAGCGATATTCTCCGGCAGCGCGTATTGGCGCCGCAGGTCGATATCATGCGACATATGGGTGAACCATGTCCGTCTCGGCTTCAATTCCTCCAGCAGCTCCAACGCTTCCTTCACGTCGTATAAAGAACGCGTCTCCATCGGATACGGCTCTTCGTAAAAGCTCGTGCCGAGGACAAGCAGATCCAGTCCAAACAAAGGCGCGCGCTGTTCGGCTGTTAACGCGATCGAATCCGAGCAGTAAGCCCAAGCCCGACCGTCGGATACATGAGTAAACTTGAACGCGTATGAGTAACCGTTTTTGCCGTGGTTGACAAGCCAAGTATCGAAATGCCAATCTCCGAACGTCACCATACCTTCGAGCGGCACGAAGCGGACGTTGCGCTCGAGCCATGGATAACGGGTGAGAATGTCTCGAATCACATCCGCTCGCGCGTATGCTTCCCCGCGGCGTTCCAGCCAGCGGCAGGCATCTGCCCACTCCGCGAGTCCCGCGATATGGTCAAAATGCGCGTGGGTAACTAAGATGCGGTCAATAAAACGAGTTCCCGCCATCTCCATCTGCTCCCGCCAATCCGGCCCGCAGTCGATCAGCATCTCGCCGAACGAAGGGTCCGCTATATGCACGAGCGGCCTCCTTCTGCGGTTCACGCCGCCGCTGCGAGCTTCCTCGCACACCCCGCAGGAACAATAAACCCGGGGCACCCCCATGGAGTCCCCCGTGCCCCAAAAACTAATCGTCGTCATGTTTCTCCTCCAAGCTGCCTTGCGTTTTAGAGCGGTAGTAGCGGAAGCCGTTCAACTTCGCCAAGCTTCGCCATCATGGCATGCCATTCATCCGGCTTCGCCGGCAGCGCGCTGTAATAAGTGTTAAGAAACTGCCGGATTAGCGACGTCGGCAAATCCGCCCGTTCTTCATCGGCGGGCAGGAACGATAGATCAAGACCGCTGACCGCTTCGCCGTTCTCTTCCCAAGACGGATGGACATACGAGAAGTCGATGCGCTTGTACCCCATGTGAGAGAGCACTTCGCGACGTACGTAGGGGTTCATCGGCGAAAGGCCCGCGAATTTCTCCTCAACCTGCGACGGATTGTATATTTCGGCGAACATGCCGATCGGTTCGGTGCCGCTTGCCGCTGCCAGTCTCGCGATATCCCGCTCGCGTCCGCGAAGCAGGAATCGGCCGATGCCAAGCCCCGCTTTGCCGATGATCGTAAAATCGGTCATCGCCACGCGCATATCCGGATAATACCGGTACTCCGTCGCGCCAACGACCTCCCCTTCATGCACCGCAACATAGACATGAATGCTCTCGTCTTGAAGCGGCCCTTCCCACTTGTCGAAAGCAAGCACTTCCTCCGGCGGGAAAATGACCTTCATCAAATTGTGCATGCTTGCAAAAAGCGGATCATGTATCGACTGAATGCGGATGTACTCCAACTTGGTTGTCCTCCTCGTTACGCTTGATTGAAAAACGGGTTGCGCCATTCCATGAGCGTACCGTAGTTAAGCGACTCTTCGTCCTCGAGATACTGCGCCATCACGCCGACCGGCAGCCGGCCGCAGCGAAGCAGGAACGATAGGACCGGGTCGCGCCGCTTCCCGGCAACGACATCCGTCACGTACTGCTCCGGCGTGGCCTCGCCTGCGGCAAGACTATACCCCGGCATACGTCCGCCGCCCAGCAGCCGTCGAAGCCGGAGATGTACGACGACTTCATACATCGTCTGCATGAGCCATTTGCCGATCCCGTACTTGCGGAAGGCCGGAATGACGCACACATCCACCACGTACAGCGTATCGCCATGAGGCGAATGGTTGCGGATATAACCGTCGTCCGTGATCGACGACCATGTATGGCTGCCGGCTAGCTGCTCGTCGTCCACGATCAAGGCCGTCATCGAGCCGATCAGCTGCCCATTCGCCTCCACGCACAGCGCCCCTTCCGGAAACCGCGACACATGCTCCTTTAGCTGCTGTTCGTTCCACCATAGTTCGGACGGGAACGGCGGCGGGAAGCTTTGACGCTGAATATCGATCATGCCTTCAAAGTCAAGCGGCCCGTAATTCCGAATGATGACCTTCTTCGGGATGCCCTCCGCGTATACAATTAGCTCCTTGCGCAAGAGAGGATCACTCCCAGTCCGGATACAGATCGGTCCTGCGGTCGCGCCACGTCGTCACCGAGCCGGCCGCGCGAACGTCCGCCAGCAGCGTAAGGTCCAGGTCCGCGACGACGAGCATGTCGTCGTTCATGACGCCCTCGGCCAAGATGCCGGCTGGCGGGAACGGGATGTCGTTCGGCGAGATGATTGCCGCCTGCCCATAATTCGCGCGCATCAAGTCTACCTTGCGCAGCGAGCCAACCGTGCCGGTCGTGACGATGTAGACCTGGTTCTCGACCGCTCGCGCATGACAGCAATAACGAACGCGATGGAAGCCGTGGCGATCATCCGTGCAGGACGGACAGAAGATGACGTCCGCGCCTTGCGCGCGCGCCATCCGCACGATCTCCGGGAACTCGATGTCGTAGCAGGTCAGCATCGCGATGGTGCCGAACGGCGTGTCGAAGACGCGAAGGGCATCGCCGGGCGCCATGTCCCACCCTTCCACCTCGGTCGGCGTCAAATGCAGCTTCGGCTGCACCTCCACGCGGCCGTCCGGATAGAAAAGATGCGCGGCGTTCTGTCGCTTGTCTTCCGCCACCTCGATCACATGCGTGCCGCCGATAATGTGCATCCGGTACTCGGCCGCGAGACCTTTGAATAGCTCGATATACTGCTGCGTAAACTCGGGCAGACGATCGATCGTGAGCGCCTCGCCGGTTTCGTCGCCGATGGAAAGCAGCTGGGTCGTCATAAATTCCGGGAAGAGCACGAAATCCGCGCCGTATTCGGATGCGTTGCGGATGTAATGCTTCACCTGATGCGCAAATTGCTGGAAACTATCGATATCTTCCAGTTTGTATTGTACCGCGGCGACTCTATATTTCATGGTCCATCGCTCCTCGTCCTCGAAAAATGGGTCCCGGACCTGGCCAAGTCCGGGCGATGTTTATTTCTTATGCGGCAGCACGACGGTGATGGTCGTTCCTTTGTCCGGTTTGCTGAAGACGTCGATCTGCCCTTCGTGCAAATCCACGATCCGCTTGGCGATCGACAGCCCCAAGCCTACGCCGCCGGTCGAGCGGCTGCGGGCGCCGTCGACTCGGAAGAAACGTTCGAATAAGTGCGGCATGTCGTGCTCCGGGATCCCGATCCCTTTGTCGGCGACCGACAGACGAACCGTTCCTTTGGTCACGCTAATAATGATGTCGATCGGCTCTTTGCTGTACTTGATGGCGTTATCGAGCAGGATGACGAGCAGCTGGCGAATCTTGTCCTTGTCCGCCATCATCTTGACGTCCGTCTTCGGCGTATGCACGCGGATCATCCGCTGGAAGGTCGCGTGCAGCATGTCCGCCGTCTCGTCGGCCAAATGAACAAGGTCGAACGACTCCAGCTTCAGCCAGTCCTCCTGCTCGGCCTCGGCTAGCATCAACATCGATTTGGTCAAATTCTGCAGCCGCTGCGATTCCTTGGCGATGGCCTCGACCGCTTCGTCCCGCACGTTCTGATCATCGCGTCCCCATCGCTTGAGCATGTTCGCATAGCTGGAAATGACCGTCAGCGGCGTCTTCAGCTCGTGCGAGGCGTCGGCCACGAACTGCCGCTGCCTGGCGAACGTGCGGTCGAGCTTCTCGATCATTTGGTTGAACGCCCTGGCCAGCTGCTCCAACTCGGCCGATTGCTCCTTGCTGCCCAGCTCGATTTTGCGAAGCTTGCCGCTTCGGTCGATCTCGCGCATCGTCTGTACCATATGCTGGATCGGGGAGGTCAGCCTCGATGTGAACCAATACGTCCCGATGACGGCGAATAGAATCGCGCCTACGCTCGTGATGGTCAGCGCGATGACGAGCACCTTCAAATAGCTGTCGAGCATGCTCAGCTTCCGGTGAAGCTCCAGCACGCCGATGACCTGCTGCCCCTCGTATAACGGCACCTTCATGTAGATGACGCGCTTGCCGTCGATGTACAGCATTCCGGTATCGTACTTCGTGCTGAACGCCGTCTTGAGGGCGAGCAGCTCCTTGTCCGACCCTTGCGAGTTTACGACCTTCCCATCCGGGGTGATGATGCGGATCAGCTCGTTGACGTTGTAATAATCGCGGAGCAGATCCGTCGCCGTCAAGCCGGCGAGATGGTCGATTCTGGGGTCCTCGAGCAGGATGTTCACCTTGTTCGTCAGCAGCTGTTCTTCGCTGCGGATCGTGATTTTGATGACGAACAGATAGACGAAAATATTAAATAGAATCAGAATGAAAATGAGCCAAAAAATCGTAAAAAACGTAAATCTGCGGCGAAGCGT
This sequence comes from Paenibacillus methanolicus, assembly GCF_008124765.1. Classification (GTDB taxonomy): domain Bacteria; phylum Bacillota; class Bacilli; order Paenibacillales; family Paenibacillaceae; genus Paenibacillus_Z; species Paenibacillus_Z methanolicus. The sequence goes on from NZ_VNHS01000008.1 coordinate 219,413, forward strand.
CATGCGTCCGGCTCCTTCAGCATGTAGCCGACTCCGCGCACGGTGTGAATCAGCTTATGCCGATACCCTTTGTCGATTTTCTGCCGTAAGTAACGGATGTACACGTCGACCAAGTTCGTCTCGCCGATGAAATCGTATCCCCACACTTCCGACAAAATATCTTCGCGGGACTTCTCCTCGTTCTTGTGCTCCGCCAAAAACACGAGCAGCTCGAACTCGCGCGGCGTCAGCTCGATCGGCGTATCTTTGCGCATGACCTTGCGGGTACGCAGCTCGATGGAGAGATCGGCCGTCTTGAGCACGTCCGGGCTCTCGGTCTCGCGCGGCTGTTGACCGAAAATACGGAGCAGGTTGCGCACGCGGGCGAGCAGCTCCTCCATGGCGAACGGCTTCGTAATATAGTCGTTGGCGCCGTGCTCGAATCCGCTGACTTTGTCCGGGATCGTATCGCGTGCGGTCAGCAGAATGACCGGAATCGGGTTCCCCCCTTGGCGAAGCCGCCGCAGCACCTCGATACCGTTCAATTCCGGAAGCATCACGTCGAGCAGGACGAGATCCCATTCGCCGGAAGACGCCTGTTCGAACCCGCTGCGTCCATCGGCCGCCCGGCCGACGCTGTATCCTTCATGCTCCAGTTCCAATTGCAAAATACGGGCAATGCCATCCTCATCTTCGATGACCAATATACGTTCATTCATCTGGTTGTCCACCTACTTGTACTAGACTCGCCCACCTTTATCCTCTTCATGATAAAGAAGCGAGCGACTGTTTTCAAGGCTTGGACGAAGACGGGCGGCGGAAGATCCGCGTCGCTTGCGTCTTCGTCTCTCTCCACACACCAAGAAACTAGCCTAAATTAGGCTGTCCTCCCGCTAAATAGGAGAAAATTGGATGCTGTTGTTGCAGCCATATTGTATCATAGGACGCGCGGTTTGTGCGCGGCGTCCGACGCGATCCGGCTAATTAGCGGTGCATAGGTTTTCTCTAAAAGCGCGAGCAGGTCGCGGTCGTCGGTCAACCAATTGCCCTTCCACAGAAGTTCATGACGCTTCTCCGGCGGTATATACGGGATCCGCAATTCGGGACGTACCGGAAAAAGCGATAGCCAATCCGCTCGCTCCCGGAAGCGAATGTCCTTGTTCGCCGCCCATAGCGTCATGCGCGAAGAGGATTGCCTCGCTCGGCGCAGCCGCTCGGCCGCGGTCAGATTGACCGCCGACCACTTGGCGACGTCCGGATCTCCAACGAAGAGCAATAGGTCCGCTTCCATCAGGAGGTCTTCGGCATCCGGTTCCATCCATCCGGAGGATAGATCGATGACTGCGTAGTCGGATGCTGCGTTACTCTCCATCATGCGATACGCCAACGCGCTTGCCAGCTGTTCGCCATCAAGGAGAGCGATCGGCAAGCGAGCATGCCATCGTACCCCACGCTTCTCGAACCGGGCGTAGCCCGGCGCAAGCGGCGTGAGCACGCCGCGCGAAGAGGGGGCTCCTTCTCCTTCGGCATTCAGCAGCGCATGCCATTCGGGACCGGCGGCGGGATGCTCGAAAGCCGCGCAGCTCATTCTCCGCTTGGCGATCAGCATCGCCAACGTCAATGCAACACTTGTCGCGCCCGCTCCCGAGGCGATCGAGGCGACGACTATACGTCTGCCGCCCGCTGGTTGCGGAAATCGTGGCGCCCCTGTCTTCTCTTGATTTAACATCGTCGTTTCAATTCCTGCCCAACTGGCATGTTCCGCTATCAGCACCTCGCGCGACTTTCCGTACAACTGCCGCAAAGCGCCGCAAGCTGCCTTCATATCCGGATAACGGTCCGACGGTCGTTCGGCCAGCATGCGCGCCAAGACCGCTTCGAGTTCCCGCTGACTCGCATCCATTGACTTCCGGGACGGATACGTGGCTCCGCCGGCTACCGGCGCTATACCGCCGCTTAGCAAGTAAGAGAGCAGCGCGCCAAGACCGTACACGTCGGTACGCGCATCGCTTTGCCCCCCGCCTTCCTGCTCCGGCGCCGCGAATCCCGGGGTGCCAAGCAGGCGCGTATCCCTTTCCGTTCCCGGCTTGTAGCACCGGGCGATGCCGAAGTCGATCAGCTTCACCATCCCGTCTTTCTGCATCATCACGTTCGTCGGCTTCAAATCGCGGTGGATGACCGGCGGATGCTGCGCATGCAAGTAACCGAGCGTATCGGCAAGCTGAATCCCGACGCGGAGTACCTCATCGACGGGGATCGGCCGTCCTTGAAGGCGTTCAGCAAAATCTTTCAAATGAATTCCTTCGATATACGACATGACGAACATCTCGATCCCATGATAGTCCCGCGGGATGTAATCGACGATCGCCGGAAGCCGCGGATGGTTCAGCCGCATGAGCAGCGCCGCTTCTTCCGCCAGATTCTCCGTCCCGGCCGCATGCGGCCGATGGGCCTTGATCGCTCTGAGCATGCCGCCAAGCCGCGTATCTTCCGCTGCATAGACAGCCCCCATTCCCCCTGAACCGATCAGCCCGAGCAGCCGGTACCTGCCCGCGATCAGCATGCCCGTCTCCAATCCGTTTCGTTGCTCCATCATGACGCTTCCTCCTTCGAAATAATAAAAAGCACCCCGAACGAAAGAACGCGTCACGTTCTTCCATTCGGGATGCTTTCCCGGGTATTGTCTATTTCTTAACCAAATACAACGTAATTTCCTCGCGGTTGTGGAATAGCTGCTTTGCTTTGCGAAGCTGGAAGCCGGTCCCGAAGCGGGAGATGACGTCTTTGATCGTCTGCAGCGGCTTTTTGTGCATCAGTTTGATCGTGACGATCGCGGTCGCGCCTTCCGCGAGCGCGTCCGACAGATCCAACACGAGGCGAACCATCTGCATCGGGCTCCAGCTCATGTCGCAGACGAGCAAATCGAACGTGCCGGGTTCGAACTTCACTTCGGAAGCGTTCTTCCGGTAATTGGTCAACCGCGGATATTGAGACAACGACGGATGAAGTTCTGCCGGGTCGACCGCCGTCACCTTCAAGCCGCGCTCCAGCAGCAGATGCGTCCAGCCGCCAGGGGCCGCGCCGATATCCAGGCCTTCCCGGAACTGCTCCAGCCTAAGGCCGAATGCCCGCTCCGCTTCCAGCAGCTTGAATTTCGCCCGCGAAATTTGCCCTTCTTCCCGTTGGAAACGAACCGCCCCGCCCGGCCAATCGGACAGCATCTCTTCCGGAGTCGCGATCCCGACGTAAAGCTGCTCCTCGCCTGCGAACAAAGACAGAATGACGTCCGGCGATTGAACGACCGGATCGGCCCCGAGCTCTTCTAATACGGCGTCCAGCACGGCTTTCGTATCCGAAGTCGAATACGGGTAAGGACTTTTCTCCGCGCGACGCACATGAACGGCTACCGTTCTTCCTTCCAGCCGAAGACGCGCGCCGCGCGCGATCTCCGCCAGCTCCTGCAGATCATCTGCCGAGCCTTTAAGCGGCAGTACCCGCTCGACGGGTTGAATGTGCCGAAGGAATATCGGTTCTTGCTCCCGAATGCGCCCCAGCAGTTCTTCTCGCTCCAGCGGCAGTTCGATCTTAAATACTTCTCCGTGCGTTAACTGGGAAATTCTCATCTCCGCGAACATCCGCCGAAGCTCTTCCATCGCATACGTGGCAAACCCGCGGTTCGCCGTGCAAATCCATTGCGTCAACCTTGCTCTCCTCCTGATGCCGTTGCTCGAATCCACGGTCTTCCGTGCGACCACTCGACGGCTACCGGCCAATCGTAGGCCCGGCTTAATATTTCATCCGTCAAGACATCCCGCTTCGGTCCTGCCGAAGCGATCACGCCTTCCCGCACGATGGCCACGTGCGTAAACATCGATATGATTTCTTCCATATGATGCGTCACATAAATAACGGCGATGTCGCGTTCGCTTAACCGGCCTAAATCGGCCAGCAGCTTCTCCCGCTCATATAAATCCAATCCGGCGCACGGCTCGTCCATGATGAGGATGCGCGGATCGCTCATCAAGGCGCGGGCGAGCAGCACTTTCTTCCGCTCGCCTTGCGACAGCGTGCCGAGCGGCTGTTCCGCCGTATGGGCGAGCCCCACTTCGTTCAGCAGCGCAAGCGCCTTCTCACGCACCGCCGGATCGATCTCCTGGTAAAATCGCAAAAACGCGTATTCTCCCGTGGCGACCACTTCCCAAACGGGATCGCGCAACGTCAATTTCTCGACCATCGACTGGCTGATATAGCCAATCTGTTTGCGCACCTCGCGCACGTCGCATTCGCCATACCGATTGCCAAGCAGATCAATCGTCCCGGAAGTCGGGAACATATAGCCGGTCATCATCTCGAGCAGCGTCGTCTTGCCCGAGCCGTTCCGTCCGAGAATGACCCAATGCTCCCCTTCCGCGATCGACAGATTCACGCCGCCGAGAATCGTGCGCGCTTCCCGCTGCAATATCAAATCCTTCAGCTGAATTAACATCTCATCCCGCCTTCCCCCGGTATCTCCCATGAAACGAAATGCCGCAGTCAGGCTTAGCCCGCCATCGGCCCGTTATGCAGGCGTACATGCTCCGGCGCATGGCGAAGCAGCAGCTGATACATTTGCATTTTGCCGGACGGCGAGGACGTATGCAAAAACACTTCCTGCGGATAAAGCCCTTTCTCGACCATTGCCTGGACCACGTGTAGACCCGTCGGCTGCCCCCAGCCAAGATCGAAGTCGAGCGACAGGATGCCAATCTGCTCGCCTTCCAGCAGCAAAATGCACTCCTCCGCATTCTTCGCCAGCACGAAGCCGGCCGGACACGGGCGGAAATCGTCCAAATAAACGTTGATCATGATCTATCTCCCCGGCGCTGTATGAGCGCCAATTGATCGCGATGCGTGCCATCCTCACCGGACGGCGTCTCCATGACGAACGGCTTGCACGCCGCGAGCGGATGGTTCAGCAGCCAATTCAGCCCATCCTCGCCGATATGGCCTTCTCCGATCACGGCATGACGGTCTCGCCTCGAACCGCTCGGGTAGACCGAGTCGTTCAAATGAAAAGCTTCCGTATGCGCCAACACGCCGAGCTTCTCCGCCTTGGCGAACCATTCCGCTTCGGCTTCCCCGCGCCAAACGCCGGCCGCGAACAGATGGCACGTGTCCAAGCAAAAGCCGATCTTGTGCGGATCGCGGCAGAGCGAACGGATTTGGGCTAGCTCCTCGATCGTCATCCCCATATCCGTGCCCTCGCCGGCTTGATTCTCGATGAGCAGCTTGGCGGAACCGGCCCATTGCGAAGCGACCGCGCTTAACGTAATTACCGCATTGCGGTAGCCCTCGAGCGGATCCGGCCCCTTATAAACGCCGAAGTGAACGACGACGCCGATCGAACCGCACGCCTCCGCGATCGCCAGATCGTTCAGCAGCGACATGGCCGTGCGTTCGCGATGATATGCGTCTTCCGATGCGATATTCGTCGGATAAGGCGAATGCGCGATCGACGCGAGTCCATGCTCGCGGCTGATTTCCGCGCATTTCGCGGCATCCGACGCGTCGAAGTCTTTTATCGCGAGGCTTCGCGGGTTTTTCGAAAAATATTGAAACGCGTTCGCGCCGATTTGCATCGCGCGCCTGGCCGCCATTTTGTAGCCGCCCTGGGTCGAAACGTGACAGCCGGCTATCATGGCCGATTACCTGGCTTGCTGGCAGTTCGGGCAGTAAAACATTTTGCGCGAACTAATCTCGGCCTGCACGATCGTCCCGCCGCAGCGCCGGCAAGGTTCTCCGCCCCGGTCATAGACAAGACAATGATCGTTGTAGCCGCCGGTCAGCGTATCGTCCGCCGTCAGCGGAAGTTCCATGTAGCCGCCTTTGTTCAAGGCGTCATGCAGCACGGTGCGCATCGCGTCAAATAAACGTTCCCACGACTCCGGCGCAAGCTCCGGAATGCGGGCGTCCGGCCGAAGCCCTGCCTCGAATGCCATCTCGTCGGCGTAGCAATTGCCGATTCCGGACAGGACGTGCTGGTCGACAAGCGCGGTCTTGATCGCGCCGCGCTTTCCTTTGAACCGTTCTTTGAACCGCTCCAAAGTCAACCGTTGGTCGAAAGGATCCGGCCCCAGATCCTTTAGTTGGGCTTCGGTTTCCTTCTGCGTGAGCAAATGAATGTAGCCCAGACGCAGCCCGATGAAACGGAGCGTGCCCCGCTGGAAGCGGATCGCCACCTGCACGGAACGTTCCGGCGTTTCTTCGTCGGCGCCGAAGTACATCAACCCGCCCAACATGAGATGAAGAAGCAGTCTTTTTCCGTTGTCGAGGTGAAAGATGAGCATTTTGCCTTTGCGTTCGATAAACCAGACCGTTCTTCCAGTCAGCTCGGCTTCGAACCGGGCAGGCTCTACATTTATCGATTTGGCGCGCGTCACTTCCACGCCCGTGATCGTCTGACCGGCGATCAGCCCCGATAGTCGTGTGCGGTAATTTTCCATTTCCGGCCATTCCGGCATCGTTCTCTTCCTTCCTGCCCTGCTGCGCAGTCGTTATGATCGTTACGTCTATTGTAAACGAGTCGAAGCCTCAATTCCAACTAAAGACCCCGTCTTTATGAAACGGCTACGGCTAAAGCCTCAATTCGCTCCATCAGCCGGCGCAAGTCCGGTACGATCTCGTCCGGCCGGCAGCCTGCCTGCTCGAGCAGCGTCTCGCAATTGTCCGCATTCGCAAAGCCCGTGAGCACGAGCAAGGACGAGCAGCCTGCCGCATAGCCGGCCGCGATGTCCGTGAACGGATTGTCGCCGACGACCCATGCATGGGCGGCCGGAACGTCCAGCCTGGCAAGCGCCGCATCCATCAATATCGCCGACGGCTTGCCGATCACGGTTGGCTGTTGACCGCTAGCGCGCTCGAGCAGCGCCGCGATCGAGCCGGCGCCCGGGACAAATCCGCCGTCGGATGGGAGCAGCACGTCCGGGTTGGTCAACACGTACGGGGCGCCCTCGCGAATGAAGCGTACGGCGTCGGCTAGTCGAGCATAGGTCGCGCCGCGGTCAAGCCCCTGCACCACATAGTCCGGCCGCTCTTCTACGAGCTCCAATCCCGCATTCCGAAGCGCTTCTTGCAGACCAGACTCTCCGACCGCGAACACGCGGGCGCCCGGCCTCAGATCCGCCACGTAAGCTGCCGCCGCCTGCGCGGAGGTGCAGACGTCGGACGGCACGGCCGGAATGCCCATGCGATTGAGCCGCTCCGCGACCGTCTCCGGCGATGCGGTTGAGTTGTTCGTGACGAACAAATACGGAATGCCGCGCTCGCGCAGAAGCAGAATCAGCTCATCGGCGCCTTCAATCATCGTATTGCCATGGTACAAGGTGCCGTCCAAATCTATCAATAAGCCTCGCATCGGTGCAGGTATTGCCACTAGCGTTTCCCCCTTATTATGTAAGAAGCAGCCGGTTACCCGGCTGCCTGATCGCGAATCGGTTACTTTCGTCGCCTGCGGAGACCGCCTATCCGGACAGCTTCGCCAGCTTGGCGCGCAGTCTGTCCATCCGTTTGCGGATCGCTTCGATCTCGGCTCTGCTCTTGGCATCCAAACGCAGTCCTTCGTACCGCGCATGAGCTAGATCGAACGCGGCTTCGGTAAATTGCAGCGCCAGCCGCGGCTGTTTCGTGCTGTGCTCGTGATACATCGCCAGCTCGATATGGGCATCCCATGACGGATGCGCGTGTTCGGCCATCAGAGCGGCAACCTGTTGCCACAATAACACAGCCCGCTCCCAATTGCCATACTTCTTATCCCGCTCCGCAAGCTGCAGCATCAGCCGCGGCTCCGCCTTCCCGCCGGCTTCGAACTTGGCGTACAAGGCTGCCGCCTCCTCGGTCTGCCCCATCCGCTCGAGCCACAGTCCCGTGCGCAGCTGCTCCTCCGGGCCTTCCGGGTACGCCAACCTGCCGCCCATCGCGCCGCCGAGCAGATGACCGAATCGGATGACGAGCGCCGCCAGCGACAACATGTCGATCTCGTTGTGGCGGAACACGCCGAACAGCGGATCCGGATTCCCGTCGGCGAGAAATTGAAAATAGATGGCCGGCGCGAGCGATCCCGGCACGTCGTCCTCGCGCTCGATGCCCAGCCGTTCTTCTTCCACGTGACTAAGCTTGCAGGAGGAGAGCGTGTTGCGCCAGATGCTTCGGGACGGGTGGAGCAGATCGACGTGATACGGCTCCCAGCGGAAATCGCGCAAGCCATTCAGCACGAGCCGCCCCGCCAGCACCGGCCAATCGAACGTCCGTCCGTTGTACGTCACCAGATGCGAGTATGCCGGCAGTTTCTCGCTCAAATAACGCAGCATAGCCCGCTCTTCCGCCGGATGGCGAATGAGCATCTGCTGGACGACATACGCGTCCTCTTCGATAAATCCGAGCCCCACCATGAACGGAACGTTGCCGGTTCCAACGCCGAGCCCCGTCGTCTCCAGATCGAGGAAGAGCATCCGTTCCGGCACGACCGCCATTGGGAATAGTTCCGGATCGACTTTGTTCGCGCCCATGCTCTTCGCTTCGCTATACAGCTCGAATTGAGCAAGCCCTTGCAGCACGTCGGTAATTTCGCTAAGCCGGTGCTCCCCGTGCCGGAAGTCCAGCGGGTACCGCGTTTCCCTTAGCAGGAACCCGCCTAACGATGTATGGTGAATGCGCACGTTCATCTCGTCCCATGCCGAAGAAAGGCGTTCTTCCTGCGCTTCGCCCCCGTGCTCCGCCGCAGCTTCAGAACCAGCGGAATGCTGCGGGGTGGGACGCGCTTCTCCGCTTAGCGTCGATGTTTCTGCCGGAACGGCCGTTTCCGCGGCTGGCGCTGCGCTTCCGCGCAGACGCATCATTTTCTCCCGCAGACTGCTCATCGAACCTCCTCCTTTCATCTACAAGCAAGCCGATCAACGAACGCCTCCTCGTTCCCTCCCGTCAGAGAAAAGATAGGATATCCATGCTCCGCCGTTTGCCGTCGATGCCGATAATCTCGGTGCCGATGCATGCTGGACAGCCGTCCTTGCAAGAACAGCGGCGGATCAGGTTTTTCGCGGCGTCTTTGATCTCGTCGAAACGCTTGAACACGCTATCCGCGAGCCCGATGCCCCCCGGGTAGTGGTCGTAGACGAAGATGGTCGGCTTGCCCGAATGTACGGCTTTGATCTGCGAGACGACGTGAATGTCGTTGCGATCGCACATGACCATAACCGGAATGATGTGGCGCAGCACGTTGGCGATACCGAGCAGCACCTGCTCGAGCCGATCGCCCCGCACCTCGGGATCGAGCTGCTCCTCGTTCAATTCCATCCAGCTGGAGCTGGTGTGCAGTTCCTCTTCAGGCAGGTTGATCGGACCGCTGCCGATATTTTCGAACGTGGACAGCTTGATTTTCTTAAAAATCGTCGGGATCGCGTTGACGGTGACGTCTCCGAAATGAATCGTTACAGTCCGGCGGATATTCGTTTTGTCGATCTCCAGCACCTTCAGCTGGACCGCCAAATTGGCATCCGTATAGTACTCGACGTCCACTTCGCGCACATACGCTTTCTTGTGGTCCCAATCCAGCTTCTCGACCTGGAATTGGACGCCTTCGTGCAAATAGATCGCTTCGTCATGAAGCAGCGTCATCGCGCTGAACCGGTCCATCTCGCCGATGATCTTGACGTCCGCGACGTTCGACTGGTCAATGATGACGACGTTCTCCTGGGAGGCCGAACGCAGCGAGATGCTGCTTGCCGGGAACGATTGATTCGCCCAATAAAAGGTGTCGTCCCGTCTCGTCAGCACTCGCTCCTCGACCAAATATTCCATAATGTCCGTGACGTCGAGCGGACCGAATTCTTCGTCTCCCTTGAAAGGCAACTCGTAGGCCGCGCAGCGCAGATGATCGACCAGAATAATCAGATTCTCCGGATTAATGCGCGCGGCTTCCGGCGATCGATCAAAGAAATACTCCGGATTCTGCACGATATATTGGTCGATCGGCGTGGAGCTGGCGACCATCAGAATAAGCGCCTCGCCATGCCGCCTTCCCGCCCGGCCCGCCTGCTGCCAAGTGCTGGCGATGCTGCCCGGATAGCCGCTCATGACGCATACTTGAAGCTGGCCGATATCGACGCCGAGCTCCAGCGCGTTCGTGCTCACGACGCCGAGAATCTCCCCGTCCCGCAAGCCGCGCTCGATCTCCCGCCGCTGCTTCGGCAAGTAGCCGCCCCGATAGCCGCGGATCGACTTCGCGCCGAGCTCGTTCTTCACCAGCTCCTGAATGCGACTCAATATGATTTCGACGCGTACCCGGCTGCGCGCGAAAATAATCGTTTGGATTTTGTTGCGCAGAAACTTCTTCGCCAGGCTGTTCACTTCCGCGGTCGCGCTCTTGCGCACGTTCAGCTGCGGATTGACGATCGGCGGGTTGTAGAAGACGAAATGCTTCCTTCCGCGCGGCGCCCCGTTGTCGTCGATGAGCCGCATCGGCTTGCCGGTCAGCTGCTCCGCCAATTCCTTCGGGTTCGCGATCGTGGCGGACGTGCAGATGAAGATCGGATTGCTGCCGTAAAATTTGCAAATGCGGCGCAGCCGGCGGATGACGTTGGCCACATGGCTGCCGAACACGCCGCGGTACGTATGCAGCTCGTCCACGACGATATATTTTAAATTCTCGAACAAGCTGACCCACTTCGTATGATGCGGCAAAATGGCGGAATGGAGCATGTCCGGGTTCGTGATGACGATATGGCCGGCCTTGCGCACGATCTGGCGGATCGCCGGCGACGTGTCGCCATCGTACGTATAGCTCTTGATGTCAATGCCCATCTCGGTGATGATTTCGTTCAGCTCGCTCTTCTGGTCCTGAGCAAGCGCCTTGGTCGGGAATAAATAGAGCGCTCGGCTCGTATCGTCGGCCGCGATCGCCGACAGGACGGGCAAGTTGTAGCAGAGCGTCTTACCGGACGCGGTCGGCGTGACGGCTACGATATTCTCGCCGCGCGCCACGGTCTCGTACGCGGTATGCTGGTGCGAATACAGCTCGCGGATGCCGCGTTTGGCCAGCGCCGCCGCGATGCGCGGGTCCACGGTTGCCGGCATCGGTTTCGTCCGTGCTTCCTGCGGCTCCATCTCATGCCAATTGATTATATTTTCATGTCCGCGAAGCTCTTGAATGAGTTCCGGTAACGTTTGTTTACGGAGCATATTGGTTTCACCTCGGTCTAACTACCAGTTTAGCGAATATTTGTTCGTTTTGCTAGAGCCGCCTCCTGTAAAAACTCTCCTCCACGCTTCCTAAAGCGCGCAAAAAACCGCCATTCCGACGTCGCCGGAAAGGCGGTCTTTCCTGAAGACTTACACGTGAGGCGGCTCCCACGTTTTTTTGTCCCAGCCGATCCGCTCGCGAAGCACGTTCAGCTGCCGGTCTAGCGTCACGGCCGTGCCGAACGGCATCTTGTTGTTGGTCCAGAAGCGAACGTCGCTCCATACGACCTCGTATCCTTCGGCGACGGGAGAGACGTTTACATGAATCCGGTCGGAGAATCCGAGGAATGTCCGCACGACGTCGGTTCCCAATGTCGCTCGCGCTTGCGGCGGCAAGCTGTCCTCCGGCGTCTTCGGCATGGCGGCCTCTTCGATGATCATGCCGTCCTTTACCTTCCCCAGACGAAACATATTCCCCGTCTCCGCCGTGAACTGCCAGACGCGTCCGGAGAGACTGGGCAGCAGCGAAATCGTTCCGGCGGACGGGTAGGCGCCGCGCACGATGCGCATCGTCCGGCCGTGCGCCGTTAGCCTCCATATAATATAAATCGCGGTCAGCCCATATGTGACGGCAAATAACGGCGCTGGCGCCATGTTCAGAAACAACCAAGCGATCGCGGATACCGAATGCAGCGCGAATAAATACGGATCAAATAAGCAAAGCGCATCTAGATGCCACCATTTCCGCGAGAACGGACGCAAGCACTGTACCCCGTAGCCATTTAATAAATCTAATGTAATATGAAAACAAACGGCGGCAAACGTCCAGAGCACGAGCGTGAACAGAAAAGGCCACTGATTGAAAATCGCGGCCGACCCGCAGCCGATTAACCACGCCCATACGATTGGTGCCGGCAGCGAATGCGTCAATCCGCGATGGGTTCGAATGTAGGCCGCCTTTCCTTTCAAGCGCATGAACGAATCGAAATCCGGCGCGTGGCTGCCGATCATCGTGGCCGTCACCAGAGCAGGCAGCAGCTCCGGATTCGCGGCGACGTTCGGATCCACCGCGGCTAACCCAGCCAGCGTCAAACCGAATAATAAATGGCTCCCGGTATCCATTCTCTCGTCCTCCCGTTCAAAATGAGGTCTTCAGCATCACCAGTGTATCGCCCGATCATCAGCCAAACGTTTCCGTCATATGAGGAAATTGTAACGGCGCATATTCCCTTGTCCGTCCGCGCAAGCTAGTTCGGGTTGAGCTCTTCAAAGGCACGACTACTCGAATTGATGCAGGGGGCATACACGATGGCCAAACCGGATAACCGCGCCGACAATGTCGCGCATCTGCAGCAGCATGTTCAGAATACAGAGCAAAATTTGCACGAGGCCGAGCAATACTTGGACGAGCATGCGGACGAAATTTCCGCTACCGAGCTGAACGACATCCAAGTCAAAAACGAACATCGCAAAGAGAGCCTTCAAAAGTTCCAGTCCGAAATTCAAGACGAAGCGAACCAATAAACCGAATCGTTCCGCAAAAGAAAGACAACCCCCCAGGCGCACGTGCTTGGGGGGTTGTCTTTATAGACGATAGTTCGCATAGACTGCCCATAAGGATGGTCAGTCGCCTACTACTGTCGCGCGATATGAATGTCCATATAGTCCTCGGCCGCCACGGAATCGGGAATGAGGCCTTTGGCGGCTTCGACCAGCTCGCGCAGCGCCTCCGTATCCAGGCGAGAGCTGAAGTGCGTGAGGGCGAGCTTCTTCGCTCCCGCGCGAGAAGCGATCGTCGCCGCCTGAAGCACCGTGGAATGTCCGTAAGCCGCCGCCTTCTCTTCCATGCCCGCCGCGAACGTTGCCTCATGAACGAGCAAGTCGGCATCTCTCGCGAGACTGACCGCCTCCTCGCACGGCCGGGTATCGCCAAGGATCGTGACGATGCGACCTTTCTGCGGAGGACCTACGACATCCGCCGACCGAATCCACGCGCCGTCTTCCAGCTGAACGTCCAATCCCCGCTTCAGTTTGCCGTAATCCGGCCCAGGCTTCAGACCGAGTTCGGCTAACGCCGCAAGATCAAGCGCGCCCGGCGTTTCCTTCTCTTCGATCCGGTACCCGAAGCATGGGATCCGGTGCTCGAGCGGACCCGCCGTCACCTTGAAACGCTCGTTGTCCACGACGACGCCCGGCTCGATCTCGTTCACGGACAACTCGTATTCGAGATGCGTGCCGCTAATTTGGAACACCGCGTTCAAATAAGCCTGCAATCCTGGAGGCCCATAGATCTGAAGCGGCACCGCGCCTTCAAAATACGAACGGCTGCTCAGCAGACCCGGCAACCCGTATAGATGGTCGCCGTGCAAATGGGTGATGAATATTTTCTCCAGCCGATTCAGCTTATACTTCGTGCCAAGCATCCGGTGCTGCGTCCCCTCGCCGGCGTCGAACAGCCAGAACGCATGCAGCGGCTCCGGCAGCATAAGCGCGGCCGACGTCACGTTGCGCGCCTTGGTGGGCCGGCCGGCGCTTGTTCCGAAAAATGTCAGTTGCAAGGCGAAACCTCCTCTCTTTGCTAAAATGTTGATTTCTCTTATGTATAGCAATACCCTCCAAGTGGCGGAATGTATTCCGTCGCTTGAAGGGTATGATAGCGCGGTCGATTGCCGGTTTCTGCGCTAACGCAGCCGTCTGCCTCGGCAATCGGGCCGCCCGCGATCAAGTTTTGTCGATGTTGAAATATTTCGCTTCGGGATGCGCGAACACCATCGCCGATACGGACGCTTCCGGCTCCATCATGAAGCCTTCCGTCAGCTCCACGCCGATATCCTGCGGCTTCATCAGATCGAACAGCAGCTCCTGATCCTCGAGATTCGGGCACGCCGGGTAGCCGAACGACACCCGGATGCCTTGATAACGGGCGCCGTGACGCTGCTTCATCGTCATTTCCGGCGGATCCGGGAAGCCCCACGTATCGCGCATCATATGATGAACCTGCTCGGCCAACCCTTCGGCCACTTCAAGCGCGACCGACTGCAGCGCATGGGAACGAAGATAATCGCCCTTGTCCTTCCATTCGTTCGCCAGGTCGCGCACGCCTTGACCCGCCGTTACGACGAGGAAACCGACGTAATCCATGACTCCGCTCTCGACCGGCTTCAGGAAGTCCGCCAGACACAGATACGGATCCACCTGCTGACGCGGGAACGTGAAGCGTTTGATTTCGCTGGCCGGGTTCTCCGGGTCGTAAATAATGATATCGTTGCCCGACGACTGCGCAGGGAAGAACCGATACATCCCATGCGCTTGAATAATGCCGTTCGCCACGCCTTCTTGCAAGATCCCATCCACCGTTTCCTTCAGGTTGACGGCTTTCTCGTTGCCTTCCTTCAGGAGCTGGTCCACGCTACCCTTCAAGCCCAAATGGTGGCCGAGCAGCATCTGCATATTCACGTACGGCACGATTCGCGTAAGCGGCACATTGCGCAATACGTGACGATTCAAATCCGGCGGAATATATACCGGCGCATCCTGCGAAATGTTGGAGCGAACGGCGCGGCTCAACTCCGGAAGCGGTTTGCGTTCTTCTTCGAAGGCATGTCCGGATGCTTTGAGCTCCGCTAATTCGGCTTCGTATGTTTTGCGATGCTCAGGATCAACGAGCTTGTTCGCGATATCGAGCCCGTCCATCGCGTCTTTGGCGTATAGCACGAGACCGTCGTATTCCGGGCTGATGCGGGTCTTCGTAAACTTGCGAGTCAGCGCGGCGCCTCCGACAAGGATCGGCGCGTCAATGCCGGCGTTGCGCATATCCTGCGCCGTGACGACCATCTGCTGCGCGGATTTGACGAGCAGACCCGACAGACCGATCGCATCCGCTTTTTCTCTGCGATAAGCTTCGATAATTTGTTCCGGCGGCACTTTAATGCCCAAGTTAATGATTTGATAGCCGTTGTTCGACAATATAATTTCGACGAGATTTTTGCCGATATCATGGACGTCGCCTTTGACCGTCGCCAAAATAATCTTGCCTTTGACCGACGATTCGTCCTTTTCCATGAACTGCTCCAGATGCGCGACCGAAGCTTTCATGACCTCCGCGCTCTGCAGTACCTCCGCTACGATCAGCTCGTTGTTGTTGAACAACCGGCCGACCTCTTCCATGCCTTTCATCAAAGGGCCGTTAATCACTTCGAGCGCGGTATACTTCTTGAGCGCTTCATCCAAATCCGGGATCAAACCTTCCTTCGTGCCTTCCACGACGTATGATCCAAGCCGCTCTTCCAGCGTCAAATTCGACACTTTCTCTTTCTTCTCGACCTTCTTGTCGCGGAATGCGGCCACGAACGCGGCAAGCGTATCGTCGTTCGTGTTATAGATCAGTTCCTCCGCCAGCTTACGTTCATGTTCCGGAATAGAAGCATACCGCTCCAGCTTCTCCGTATTGACGATGGCGTAATCAAGCCCCGCCTTCGTACAGTGGTACAAATAGACGGAGTTCAGCACTTCGCGGCCCGCATCCGGCAGGCCGAACGAGATGTTGCTGAGGCCGAGGATCGTCTTCGCCTTCGGATACTTCTCTTTGATCATCCGTATGCCTTCGATCGTCTCGACGGCGGAGCCGATATACTGCGGATCGCCCGAGCCGACCGGGAACATGTTAGGGTCGAAAATGATGTCTTCCGGCGCCATGCCGTACTTGCCGGTAAGCAGCTCATAAGAGCGCGTGGCGACTTCCATCTTCGCTTCGCGCGAAACCGCTTGGCCGCGCTCGTCGATCAAGATGCACACGACGGCTGCGCCGTACTGATGAATAAGCGGCAGAATCTTCTCGAACTTCGATTCGCCGTCTTCCAAGTTGATGGAATTGATGACGGCTTTGCCTTGCGAATATTTAAGCCCCAGCTCGATGATATGATCGTACGTGGAATCGAGCATGAGCGGCACTTTGATTTTCTTGACGACCTGCGGCAGGAACTCATGGACGGCATAGGCTTCGTCGATATCCGTATCCTGCAAGTTGATGTCGATAATATGGGCGCCGCCCTTCACCTGCGCTCTCGCGATCTCGGAAGCCTCGTCGAACTTGCCTTCCTTAATTAGACGCTTGAATTTGCGGGATCCGGATATGTTCGTGCGCTCGCCGATCATGATCGGCCGGTTCTCGTCTTCGATGAACACCGTTTCGATGCCCGATACCGCCGGCGGGTGATCCCCCAGCTTGGTACGAGGAGGATATTTCGCGAGCGTCTCCGCCATCGCCCGGATGTGATCCGGCGTCGTGCCGCAGCAGCCGCCCGCGATATTCAGCCAGCCCTGTTCGGCAAAATCCGCGATTTTGCGCGCGAGCGATGCCGGCGATTCATGATACTGTCCGTTCTCGTCCGGCAAGCCCGCGTTCGGATAACAGCTGATCGCCGTACGCGCGATTTCCGACAAGGAACGTATATGGTCGCGCATGAATTCCGGTCCGGTCGCGCAGTTGAGTCCCATCGAGATCGGGTTCAAATGCTCAAGCGAAATATAGAACGAGTCGATCGTCTGTCCGGCTAACGTCGTGCCCATCGGCTCGATCGTCCCTGAGATCATAATCGGCAGCGTGATGCCTGTCGTCTCGAACGCTCTGCGGATGCCGATGCTGCCTGCCTTGACGTTGAGCGTATCCTGCGACGTCTCCAGCAGCAACGCGTCCACGCCGCCGTCGATAAGCGCCACGGCTTGTTCCCAATAGCTTTCGACCAGCTCGTCGAACGTTACGCCGCCCGTCACGGACAACGTCTTCGTCGTCGGTCCCATGGCGCCCGCGACGTACCGCGGATGGTCGCTCGTCGAGAATTTGTCCGCCGCTTTGCGCGCGATCGAAGCCGCGGCCAGGTTGATTTCCCTGGCCTTCTCGGGAATATCGTATTCGGCCAGCACGACGCTGGCCGCTCCGAACGTATTCGTCTCGAGAATGTCCGCGCCGGCTTCCAAGTACGCCTCGTGGATGTCCTGAATGACATCCGGACGCGTAAGCACGAGCATCTCGTTACAGCCTTCCAGCTCTTCGCCGCCAAAATCCGCGTCGCTCAGATCGCGCTGTTGAATCATCGTGCCCATTGCACCGTCGAGGATCAAGATGCGACGGCCCATCATCTCTTGAATGGTCGGTTTCGTCATCGGTGAACTTCTTCCTTCCCGCCTTCAACTATGGAACCCCAAAATCATTAACCCTTAGTCTACCAGAATCGACATCGAGTGAAAAGGTTCTAATGTCGACAGGGGGGGCGTTTTATACTATAATTATTCTTATCGGAAATAAAGTCCAACGAAACGAGGGATTGGGAATGGCTGAAATTCGTATCCGCAACACAAACGAACGCATTCAAGGCGAGGAGAACGTCCGCGCATTTCTTGAGAATCAAGAGGTTCTGTACGAACATTGGAACACCGACAAATTGCCGGAAGAGCTTCGCGAGAAGTTCATCCTGAGCGACGAAGAGAAAGCTCAAATCCTCTCCGTATACGACGAAGACATCCGCGATCTGGCCGGCCGCCGCGGCTACCGCACGTGGGACATCATCGCTCTCTCGGATGCGACGCCTAACCTGGACGAACTGCTGAAGAAGTTCGAATCGGTCCACACCCATACGGAAGACGAAGTTCGCGCGATTACGGCGGGCAAAGGCATTTTCATCATTAAAGGAACCGACGATGTCGGCTACTTCGACGTCGAGCTCGAAGCCGGCGACGTGATCTCGGTACCGGAGCATAAAGCGCATTTCTTCACGCTGATGGAGAATCGTCAAATCGTCGCCGTTCGCCTCTTCATCGAGACGGAAGGCTGGATTGCGCACCCGTACGCCGATCCTTCGTTCCAGAAATAATCCCTATATAATAACAACCCCCGCTCTCCTAGGAGAACGGGGGTTGTTTTGCGCTTGCGCATGCATCGCTTGGAACGTGTGCCGTTTAAGCCAGAAGCGGCAGCAGCTCTTCGAGATGCTTGATTTCGTGGGTAGGAATGATTTCGTCCGTCCGGACCGCCCCATGACGGTTGATCCATACGGAAGTCATGCCGATCGTGTTCGCGCCAAGAATATCGGTCGTCAGCTTGTCCCCGACCATGATGCCTTCTTCGGGCCCGACGCCCAGACGCTCCAGCGCATGCTTGAAGATGGAAGCGGCCGGTTTGCCTTCGCCGAACGCACCCGAAATCACGATATGGTCGAAGTACGGCGCCAGCTCCGGCACGCCGTCGAGCTTCTCTTGCTGCAAATCGGGCGATCCGTTCGTCAGCAGCAGCAGCTTGTATTTGCCCTTCAGCTGCTCGAGCAACGAGAATGTTTCTTCATAGACATACGGCCGCTTGCGGCGCTCCGCCGGGAATTGCTCCGCCAGCTCCGCGCCTAATTCTGAATTGTCGACGCCGAGCGCCTTCAGGCCGCGAGTCCACGATTCCCGACGGTAGAGGGGCGCGAGTTGCTGCAGCTTGCGGAACTCCTCCTGTTCGCCGGCCAAGAAATTCGCCCACAGACCTTCAAACGGGTTGATGCCGATCATTTTCGTGAACGGGAACGTTTCGTACGAAGCATACAACTCTCGCGCCGCTTCCCGCACGGCAGCTTCCAACTCCTTGGCATTCAGACCTGTCCGGGCCGCGCCCGCTTCACAGGTGGCGTCGAACGCTTCCTGCACGCTGCGCTCGTCCCATAACAGGGTATCGTCCAAATCAAACAGTACGGCTTTCTTCGACATGCTTCACTGCACTCCAGTCTAATTTTTCTCGTTGAACGGTATATTATGAACGGCCGCGAACGCGCGAAGCCGTTCTGCCATCTCATCCGTCGGATATCGGTTGATCATGCGGCTAAATACCCAATTCGCGCCTTTTTGCTGCTCGATGACGACCGAACCTTTCTGGACGCTGATCGCCTTGATGGCAACCGTGTACAGATTGCGGTCTCCGCCGAATCGGCGCGTGCGGACGTAGTCTTTGCCAACCGACAAGTAAGGGCGGCGAAGAATGAAGATGACGGCCATCAGCACGTAGAGGCCGATCGTCACCCAGTACATGGCTCCCGCGTCTTTGTAATAATCCGACGTGAACGTCGTAATGACGTACATGCCGATGAAAAGCACGAGGAATGCCGGCATGACAAAACTGCGGCCTTTGAACGTATCCACTTTTTCTTCCGACTTTTGCACATGAAGCGGCGTTTGGCCGTTTTTCTTGCGCTGCTTGTTCAGCTGGGTCTGGTTTTTGCGAACTTTGCGTTCCCAGGATCTAGATGACAAATGGGGAGCCTCCTAATATACATGTAGATAGAAATCGGGGATCGCGCTCGGCGTGAACCCCCAAGCCTTGTACGGTCTATCCCTGATTCGGTTTCATGCGGTTAACCGCTCAGGTCCTAACTTTCCGTTAAAACGGCCTTGCGAATTTCTCGATGAATCGATTCGGATATTCCGAAGGCAGCTTGCTCGCTTCGTCTAAGCGGTCGTACAGCTCCCGCGGAAGCGTCCAGCCGACTGCGCCCATATTGTCCTCGAACTGCCCCAGCGTGCTCGCCCCGAAGATCGGAGAGGTGATCCCTTGTCGATTCAGCAGCCAAGCAAGGGAAATTTGAGCAGGCGATTTTTCCAGCTCTCCGGCGATGCGCAGAACTTCATCCAGGATCGCGAAGTTTCGGCCCGAATTTCGGAGCGCCCACGAGCTCTCTCCGACCTTGGACGTCAGCCTGCCGGCGGTCGGCTCCTCCCGGTTATATCGGCCTGTTAGGAAACCGCCTCCAAGTGGAGCCCATGGGATGATGCCGATGTTCTCCTCGCGGCAGAGCGACATCATCTCGCGATCCATCTCCCGGCTCACCAAGCTATACTGCGGCTGAATGGAAATGAAGCGAACGTACCGGTTCATATCGCTAATGGCCAGCGACTTCATCAGCTGCCAAGCGAAAAAATTCGAACATCCGATATAACGGACTTTGCCGGCGGTCACGAGATCGTCCAACGCGCGCAGCGTCTCTTCGATCGGCGTCGCGTGATCCCATACATGAACTTGATAGAGATCAATGTAGTCCGTCTTCAGTCGCTTCAGGCTGGCTTCGACGCCGTCCATGATATGTTTGCGGGAGATTCCGGCGCCGTTCGGATGGTCCGCGGTCTGCATACGGACTTTGGTGGCCAGCACGACTTCGGAGCGGCATCCTTGGATCGCTTTGCCTACGATCTCCTCGGAACGGCCGGAGACGTATACGTCCGCCGTATCGAGGAAATTGCCGCCCTTCTCCAAAAAACGATGGATCATTTCCACGGAGTCCTGTTCGCTCGTCGTATTACCGAAGGTCATCGTGCCCAGGCACAGCTTCGACACCGCAAGGCCGCTTCTTCCTAGCAAACGGTATTCCATATCGACATTCCTCCTCGTAATCGATCCGTCAGCCGAGGGTACGTTGTCTTAATGTTTGATGTCGTCTTCCTCGTCCTCGACAAACTTGATATTATCCAGTTGCCCTCGAAAGTTCCGTTTGAAGTTGTCCAAATATTGTTTGCGCAGTTCGGCGCGTTCCGCTGTCTCTTCTTCCGTCAAGCCTACGGTCTTATGCTTGCGCGACAGCTCGTTTATGCGTGCGATGATTTTCTCCAACGTGGTACGCCTCTCTTTCCGTAACGCTCATGCTAGTCAACATTCCACTCTTTACTTTGACACTTTTGTTCCTCGATTGTCAAGGCAACAACAAAAAACGGCGAACCTAGTGGTCCGCCGGAATTATTAAACTCTGACCCGCGTGCAGGCCGCTCTCTCGAAGCCCATTGCGCTGTTTGATCGAATAGATGACTTCTCGAATATCTTCGCCGCTGTCCTTGGCTTCGCTTGCGATCGCCCACAGCGTATCGCCGCTGCCTACCACGATGACTTGTTCGGATGCCGTCGGCGCTTCGGGAACGACCGTAGTCGCATTGCCCTTCATGATCATGAAGCCGATGAAAAGGATGAAAAAGAACGCAACGACTGTCGTGAATTTCGCGATATGGCCGGCTCTCATCTTATAGCCGCGTTTGTTCGTTGCCTTGCGTCTTGCCATTCCTTGTTTCCGTTCCGTGTATGTATAAGTAGAGACCGTGTTAACCATATTCGATTCCCCCAAACGTTTGTTCTGTTCTCGATGAACACAGAATAACACGAACACTCGTTTGGAGTCAACGACTTTCGGAACATTTGTTCGCACTAAAATGCGAACTTGTGTTTCTCGAACTTATGTTTGTACGAACTCCGGTTCTGTGTTATAATTTGACACAAATGAACTTATGGAGTGATCTCGTTTGTCGAAACTTTCCAACCGCCAGCAGGCGATACTCGAATTCATCAAGACCGAGGTTCGGGAGAAGGGCTACCCGCCTTCCGTCCGTGAAATCGGCGAAGCGGTCGGACTAGCCTCCAGTTCGACGGTTCACGGCCATTTGGACCGGCTAGAGAAGAAGGGCTTGATCCGCCGCGACCCGACGAAACCCCGCGCCATTGAAATATTGGACACCGACATGGAGAGCATCCCGTTCCCGCTCGCGATCGCCAAAGTACCGGTGGTCGGTAAAGTCACGGCCGGCCTGCCGATTACGGCGACCGAGAATATCGAAGACTACTTCCCCCTGCCTGCTGACCGCGTCGGAGACGACAACGTATTCATTCTGAACGTTATGGGCGAGAGCATGATCGAGGCAGGCATTCATGATGGCGATTATGTAATCGTCCGCCAGCAGCAGACCGCGAACAATGGCGAGATCGTCGTCGCAATGACCGAAGACGACGAAGCAACCGTGAAGACGTTTTATAAGGAACGCGACCACATCCGTCTTCAACCCGAGAACTCCACGATGGAGCCGATCCGGCTGCGCAACGTGACGATTCTCGGCAAAGTAATTGGACTCTTCCGCGATATCCATTAATCGAACAGGCAGACCTAACGACGATTAACGTCAGCGGGTCTGCCTTTTGCTTTTCCTTTTGGCCAATTCAGGCTTTCGCACGCGAACGTTCGTCCAATCGATTCGAACAACGGCTACATAGCATAACGTATCCCAGTTCGATCGAGGTGATGAAGTTGTTGACGAAACTGAAACAACCCGGTTTGATCATCGGTATTCTTGGCGCGGCTAAACTACTGCTCGACAGTGCCGGCATTCAAATTCCGGACGAGACGATCAACGATCTTGCAAACGGTATCAGCGCCGTGCTTGTCGTTATTTCCATTTTCGTCGATCACGGGAAGTCTTAAGTTCCGCCTTCTTTATTTTAGCCGGCCACGTGCCAGCGAGCTGGAAGCCGCCTCGTGCGCGCTTCTTTTTTGTATGCTCGCCTCTTTGTCACGTTCGCATGTCGTTCGCAGCCATAACATAGAAAACCCCTGAAGCCTGTGGCTTCAAGGGTTCTCCGACATAACAAGTCGCGCCTCCGTTACCTCACGTTAAGCGATTTCGTAATTTTCGCTTTGGACTTTAGTTCTCCAAGCAATTGAGGGGAAAGTTCCGCAACCTTCTGACGTACGAGCTGTTCCCGAATTTCAGCCTTTTTCTCTTCAAGGGTCGCTGCCTTCGCATCCTTATGGCCCGTTAATTTAATAATGTGATAACCAAACTCCGTCTTAATCGGTCCGCCTAGCTCGCCGACCTTCAGCGAGAACGCCGCTTTCTCAAACTCGGCAACCATGACCCCCCTGCCGAAGAAACCAAGATCACCGCCGGCATTCTTACTACCTGTGTCAATTGATTTTTCCTTTGCCAGCTTCGCAAAATCAGCGCCTTCCTTCAGCTGCTTCATGATTCCATCCGCTTCTGCTTGCGTTGGCACCAATATATGCGATGCCTTCACTTCCTCAGCCTGATCGAACGTCGCTCTGTTGTCTTCAAAGTATTGTTTGACTTCTTCATCGGTCACTTTTGCGCGCAGCTCCACTAGCTTGCGAATGCGAATTTGCATCGGCAATTGTTTCTTCAAATCTTCGAGCGTCATGTTCGATTGCTGCAGTGCAGCCTGAAATTCCGAATCAGACGAGAACTGCTTCTTGATCTGGGCGATTTCCCCTTCCACATCTTTGTCGCTGATGACGATTCCTTTCTTTTTCGCCTCCTGCTGAACCAACTCTTCTTGGATCAAGTTGTCCAACATTTGCGAACCGCCAACCGCGACCATCGCCGCGTACAGCTGATTTTTGGTAATGGGAACGCCGTTCACTGAACCGACCACGCCATTGCCATCATTCCCTAACGGAGATGTATCGGATTTGCTCGTAATTAGTACTGATTTCGTAGAACCATTGTAATTGACTTCTGCACCGAGCATCTCGGCGGCGGAGCGGAGAGGAACGTAAGTAACGCCCTTAATAGATACGGGTTCTACAGTTGATTGCTTGCCATTTACGATTAAGGTCATTTTCGTGGCCGCATATGCACCTGCACCTGCCGCAAGCATCATGCCCGCGACGACCAACGTCGTTATGCCTACTCTACGAAAAAGGATATTGCCCATACGTTTGCTCACCTCATAAACCTCCCGCTGGAATCATTACCGAAGACTCATAATGGATTTCATTGTCGATTCTTATGAAATACTTATATATGTATCATTTAAAAATCATAAAAAAAATACTCCCTTCAAATTGCAAAACGGCGCAAATCAAAGGGAGTATATTAGTTGTTTAGCTCGTACACCGGGTTCCCGCATATATGGGACTTTATGAGATGCCTCCAAGCAAACAACCTGAAAGCATCTCAAATTAAAATTTTCCCCTATCTTAATACAGCGTCAGATACTGATCGCGCTCCCATTGGTGAACCTGGGTGCGATACATATCCCACTCGATTTCTTTGAGCTCGTAGAAGTGAGCGAGCGCATGGTCGCCGAGCGCGTCGCAGATGACTTCGCTGCGCAGCAGCTCGTCGAGCGCTTCCTTCAGATCCGACGGCAAGCTCGGAATACCTTCGTCGATGCGCTCTTCTTCGGTCATCACGTATACGTTGCGGTCTACCGGCGCCGGAAGCGGCATTTTATTCTTGATGCCGTCCAAACCTGCCTTCAGCATGACAGCGAGTGCTAGGTAAGGGTTAGCCGCAGGGTCCGGATTCCGCACTTCGATACGGGTCGACAGACCGCGGGAAGCCGGGATGCGGATCATCGGGCTGCGGTTGCTTGCGGACCATGCCACGTAACAAGGCGCTTCGTAACCCGGTACAAGACGCTTGTACGAGTTGATCGTCGGGTTCGTGATCGCCGCGAATGCGCGCGCATGGCGCAGAATGCCAGCCATGTAATAACGGGCCGTCTGGCTAAGACCGAGCTTATCGGATTCGTCGTAGAACGCGTTCTCTTCGCCGCGGAACAGCGATTGATGCGCGTGCATGCCGGAGCCGTTCACGCCGAACAGCGGTTTCGGCATGAACGAGGCATGCAGGCCGTGCTGGCGGGCAACCGTCTTGACGACGAGTTTGAAGGTTTGAATTTGGTCTGCGGCCAGAATGGCATCCGCATATTTGAAGTCGATCTCATGTTGGCCCGGCGCAACTTCGTGATGGGATGCTTCGATCTCGAAGCCCATCTCTTCCAGCGTCAGCACGATTTCGCGGCGGCAATTCTCGCCGAGGTCGGTCGGCGCCAAGTCGAAGTAACCGCCTTGGTCGTTCAGTTCCGTCGTCGGCTCGCCCTTCTCGTCCGTCTTGAACAGGAAGAACTCCGGTTCCGGACCGACATTCATCGCCGTGAAGCCCATCGCTTCCGCTTCTTTCAGAGCACGCTTCAAAATGCCGCGCGGGTCGCCGGCGAACGGCGTGCCGTCCGGCATGTACACGTCACAGATGAGGCGTGCGACGCGGTTCTCCGTTACCCAAGGGAAGACAACCCACGTGTCCAGGTCCGGATAGAGATACATGTCGGATTCTTCGATACGAACATAACCTTCAATGGAAGAACCGTCGAACATCATTTTATTATCTAACGCTTTCTGCAGCTGGCTGACCGGAATTTCCACGTTCTTGATCGTGCCGAGCAGGTCGGTAAATTGAAGACGGATAAAACGAACGTTTTGTTCTTTCGAAATACGGATGATGTCCTCTCTCGTGTAGCTCACAGAATCATCTCCTTAATGGATTAGTGTTGGATCGCTGCGTTATTTCTTGTTGTAAAAACGGGACAGCTGGCCTTGGATCAGCGATGCTTTGCCTGGCCGTTTCTCAAGCAGCTGCTGCTTGAGCAGACGGTGAAGCTGCGCGTCCGACAGCTCGCGACGCTTCACTTCCGACTGGTCGGTGACGACGGTTGCTTCCTCGGATTCCTTGGAGACCGGATTCATCACTTGCTTAATACCGGCAATATTGACGCCTTTCTCGATTAATGATTTGATCTCAAGCAGTCTTTCGACGTCATTGAATGAGAATAGCCGTTGATTGCCGGATGTACGTGCAGGAACGATCAGCTCGTGCTGTTCATAATAACGTATTTGCCGCGCGGTCAAGTCCGTAAGCTTCATGACGATCCCGATCGGAAACAACGCCATATTTCTGCGAATATCATCACCCATGTCGCATCAACCTTCCAGTTCTGAATATATACCCCTATTGTAACTCCTCTACCAAAAAAGTGTCAAGTTGTGTGAGGTTTAATTACAATTAACTTTCGCTCCGCGAGAGTGTAGAGGGCATTCAGAACGCCGTATTTGACATGGGCATACGTTAAACCGCCTTGCATGTAAGCAATATAAGGCTCTCGGATCGGCGCGTCGGCCGATAATTCCAAGCTGCCGCCCTGCATGAACGTACCTGCCGCCATGATGACAGGATGTTCGTAACCGGGCATGTCCCATGGCTCGGGGACGACGTGCGAATCCACGGCCGCGGCCTTCTGGATTCCTTGCACGAACGCGATCAACTGCTCCGGCCGTTCGAATCGAACCGCCTGAATCAAATCGGTGCGAGGCGCTTCCGGACGAGGACTGCTGTCGAACCCTAGACGTTCGAAAATCGCGGCCGCCAAAACGCTTCCCTTCAAGGCTTGTCCCACCGTGTGCGGGGCCATGAACAGCCCTTGATACATCGAGCGGAGCGTGCCGAGCGTTGCGCCGACTTCGCCGCCGATCCCCGGCGCCGTCAGCCGGTAGGCCGTCAGTTCGACCGCTTCCTTCGTGCCTGCCACGTAACCGCCGGTCGGGGCCAATCCGCCGCCCGGGTTTTTGATCAGCGATCCTGCCATGAGGTCAACGCCGACTTGCGTCGGTTCCAACTCTTCCGTGAACTCCCCATAGCAGTTGTCGACGAAGATGCGAACGTCAGGTTTCATTCCTTTAATGCGACGCACCATGTCCGCAATGTCCGCTACGGTAAAGGATGAACGCCAGTCGTATCCGCGGGATCGCTGAATGCCGATGACTTTCGTCCGGTCCGTCAGCTTTGCCGCCACGCCATCCCAATCGATTCCCCCGTCATTCAGAAGCGCTACCTCGCCATAACCGATGCCGAAATCCTGAAGCGAGCCTTTACCATCGCCGGGCTTGCCGATGACCTTATGCAAGGTGTCGTAGGGTCTTCCCGTTATGTAAAGCAGCTCGTCGCCTGGCCGCAGCAGCCCGAACAACGCGCAACTAATCGTGTGCGTACCCGAGACGAAATGGGGTCGGACGAGCGCCGCTTCCGCTCCGAACACATTGGCGTAGACCAAGTCCAGCACTTCCCGGCCCGAATCGTTGTAGCCATAACCTGTTGACCCGTTAAAATGAAAATCGCTAACTTTATGCCGCTGAAAAGCACGAATTACCTTCCATTGATTGCGTTCCGCGGTCCGATCGAGCGATCGGAATACCGAGCTCAGTCGCTCTTCCGCTTCTTCCGCCCAGCCGAGCAGCGTCTCCCACTGCTCCTGCCGGGGTTGTTCGTGTCTTGCGTAGTCATTCACAACCGTTGTCTCTCCTTATGTCTCCAATGCGAAATACGTGCGCGAAATTACTATCTTACGCTTGTTCGACGAATTCGTCCAGCTTGTGACCATGCTGTTCGTAATCCTGCTTATTCAGCGCCACCGTAAGCCGAAGAATTTCACCGTTCACCTCTAGCTCGATTACATCACCGGAACGATGGGCTAGAGCCACCAGATCCCCCCGCTCGGCCGGAAATAAGAACGTTCGCGTCGCCCCCGTCACCTTGCTCTGGACAAGATCGAGCAACCTGCCGCGATCTTCGGCATTATACGCATTCATCGCGACGGCATCCCCGCTGCTCGCAGGCAGCAGCTCGGAGCCGTCCGTCACGCACAGGTCGATTTTGTTGTACACCGTAATATGCGGCTTGCCGGAAGCCCCGAGCTCGTTCAAAATCCGGTCGACAACCGCCATTTGCTCATCCCGCATCGGCGAAGAGCTATCGACAACGTGCAGCACTAGATCGGCTTCGTTCACTTCTTCGAGCGTCGCGCGAAACGCCGCGATCAAATCCGTCGGCAGGTTCTGGATAAATCCGACCGTATCGGTCAGGACGATTTCCTTACCGCTTGGCAGCGTCAGGTTCCGTGAAGTCGGGTCGAGCGTTGCGAACAATTGATTCTCGACGTAGACGTCGGCATTCGTCAGCTCGCGCAGCAGCGTGGATTTGCCCGCGTTCGTGTAGCCGACCAGCGCGACCTGGATGACGCCCGACTTCTTACGCCGCTCCCGGTGAAGCGTCCGGTGGCGCACCACCTCTTCGAGTTGCCCCTTCAGATCGGAGATCCGATCCCGGATATGCCGGCGATCGGTCTCGAGCTTGGATTCGCCCGGACCTCTCGTGCCGATCCCGCCGCCAAGACGCGACAGGTTCTTGCCATGTCCCGACAAGCGAGGCAGCAAATAGCTCAGCTGGGCCAGCTCGACCTGGATGATGCCTTCGCGCGTCTTCGCGCGCTGCGCGAATATATCCAAAATCAATTGCGTGCGGTCGATAATCTTCAGATCGAGCGCTTCTTCGAGGTTACGCACCTGCGCCCCCGAGAGCTCCTGATCGAAGATGACCGTCGTCGCGCCGAGTTCCTCGGCTGCCGCCCGTACTTCTTCGACTTTGCCTTTGCCGATAAACCATTTGGAATCCGGCGTCTCTTTGTTCTGCGTGAGCGACGTCAGCACTTCCACGCCTGCCGTCTCCGCCAAATTGACAAGCTCCTGCAGAGAGTGTTCCGGGTCGCCCGATGCGCGTTTGACTTCATTGGTCACCAGGCTCACTAGTATGGCGCGGTCCTGCATCTCGTGCTCGGTTTCGTAGGTGGTTGGTCGCATCCTCTCTTACGCAGCTCCTCTCGATTTTAACTCTTCGCATCCCATCGAAGATCTTCCGGCCGGATCGCCATCAGCTCCTGCTTGCCGGGCGAAGCGCTCGGATATTGCGTCAGCAGCCGAACAGCCTGATGCCGGAAGCCCTTCTCGATAATATTACGCACATAACGCGCATTGCTAAACGAATACAGCGACGCCGTCTTCTCCGCCATCAAATGCTGACGCAGCTTGAAGAGCGCTTGAGGCATCAACGTATACTCGCGATCCTTGGCCATGAGCTCGGCAATCTGAATGAGTTGATCGATGCTGTAATCCGGAAATTCGATCTGAATCGGAAAGCGAGACGGAAGACCGGGGTTTGTCATCAAGAATTGCTCGATCTCGAGCGGATAGCCTGCCAGAATCAGCACGAACTGGTTGCGATTATCCTCCATCGCTTTCACCAACGTGTCAATCGCTTCCTTGCCGAAATCTTTCTCTCCGCCTCTTGCCAGGCTGTAAGCCTCGTCGACGAACAGCACGCCGCCGAGCGCCTTCCGGACGAGGTCTCTTGTCTTCTGGGCGGTATGTCCGATATATTCGCCCACCAAATCAGCCCGCTCCACCTCGATCAGATGGCCTTTGGACAGCACGCCCATTTTGTTGAACAGCTTGGCGACGATGCGGGCAATGGTCGTTTTGCCGGTCCCCGGATTGCCCTTGAAAATCATATGATAGACATGCGATCCGCTCGCAAGCCCCGCTTCCGTCCGCATTCGGCTCACTTGCAGCAGCGCGTAGATCTCATAAATAAGCAGCTTGACGTTATCCAACCCCACCATGGCTTCCAGTTCCTTGCTAATGTCCAAATACGGATCGCCAGGCGTTTGCGGCTTGACCGCCACCGGCGGCTCAGGCTCCAGCGTGGGGGCAGCGCCGGTCGATACGTAAGGCTCGTGACTGCGAAGCACGACATTAATCTGCCTGGAAGGCCTTGCGCCTCCCGTTTGCCCGGCTGAACCGGCTCGTTCGTTCATTGCCCGATCACCTATCCTTCGTATCCTGTTTCGTCCGGCGTCTTCGAAGCTGATTAATGATGGTGCCTCATGAGAGTCTAGCTCACGTACGCCGCACTACCCATTGTATTCTTGCAGAATGGGGCATATTAACAGATTCGGGATAAGCAATCGAGCGCATGTGTTAGAAGCTGCCCGGCCAGCGAACGCCCATGCGCATAAACAGTTCGTCGAGCTTCCATTTGGTGTAAGCCAGCACCTCGCGGGACTGGTTGTACGTCGCCGACAACTTCACGGATTTGGTCCCGGCCGTAACCGTGTTCTTATAGCCTAAGTACTCGGCGATATCGGCAGAGCGGGAAGCGTGGTAATCGTGCGTGACGATAATCAGACTGTCCCAGCCATGCTTTGCGGCGATTGGCTGACTGAAGCGTAAGTTCTCGTACGTGCTGCGCGCATCGTTCTCAAGGACGATCCGCTCCGTCGGCACGCCCTTGGCGACCAAATAATCGCGCATTCCCTCCGCCTCGGTCAGCTTGGATCCATTGTGATCCAATCCGCCGGACACGATAAAATGTTGAACATTGCCCTGCTTAAATAACGTATGGGCATAATCCAGCCGTTCTTGCAGTCCCGGGCTAGGCTTGTCCTTCCAGAGCGCGGCCCCCAGCACGATCGCGGCGTCGGCCTTCGGAAGCGGTTTCGGCAGTGAATAGCCGTTGATTGTCCACAATAGATATCCGAACCAGAAGGCCAGCAGCGCGCATCCGGTAAAGGCGACGCGGAGAAGCAGCGCAAAAACGCGAAACCGCCTTTTTTTGCGCTGCTGCTTCTTACGCGGCTTAACGGCCGGCGCCGTCATGATTC
Source organism: Paenibacillus methanolicus (assembly GCF_008124765.1). Lineage (GTDB taxonomy): Bacteria > Bacillota > Bacilli > Paenibacillales > Paenibacillaceae > Paenibacillus_Z > Paenibacillus_Z methanolicus. The sequence continues at coordinate 249,729 of NZ_VNHS01000008.1, forward strand.
GCTCACCTCGCCGTTCTGAACGACAAGCGTCTTGCGGTGCTTCAAGCTTAACGTGAAATAACGGAATCGACCGCTCTTGATCGCCGACAACAGACGTCCGGCCGTCTTGCGCGCGAGCGCCGCGTCCTTGTTCGTCACGGTGCCGTGCCGCACGGCATCCTCCAGTTCGTCCTCGTCGAGAAGAAACACTTCGCCGCTAGGCAGTACGACGACGTCTAAATACAGATCGTCGAACCAGGGAACTTGCTGATCCGTGAGCCCTTGGGTTTTGCAAATATCGATATACCATTGTACGACCCGGTTCTTGTCATCGAACATCGTCGTGACCACGAAATGCTCGCCCTTGGGGAAATGCTGCATCCATAAGTAACCCCGGTCAGCCAGGCAAAGCCGTCGACCATTGTATTCTTTCCAAAGCGGTTCGCGCAATTCGTGAATGCGATACAACGTCACAAGTCCTCTAAACTCGTCGCCATCCATCGTCAGACACGTATAGCTTCTGCGCAGGATGCGTCGCCAGTTGGCTCGGTCTGAAAATTTTCTCTTCATACGGAACGACCTTTCCGTCAGGATCGCGATCAACCCTTCGTTATCGTGTAGCGTGTTACTAGTATATTCCGTTTCGTTAAAAAAAGCTTACCATAATCTAACGTCCATCTCCAGCCAGCGCCTAAAATAAACCTGGCCTGCCTCGTCCCGCGGGTTTACTTGTCAAGACGCAAAAAAAGGGAGCGAGGTTCGCTCCCTTACGCGGCTATTTCACTTCGATCGTCAGCCCGTCGATCGTCACTTCTTCCGTCGGCTGGCTAGGCTCGCCTTGCATGTTGGCTTCCACCGGCGTCTTGGAGATCGCGGTCACGACGTCCATGCCTTCGGTTACTTTGCCGAAGATCGTGTAGTTCGGTTGCATGTTCAGTCCGGCTGCATCCGCCCCCGTGCAAATGAAGAACTGGCTCCCGCCGGTATTCGGACCCGCGTTGGCCATCGCGACGATGCCCTCTTCATATTGGTGTCCGTTATCCAACTCGTCCGGGATATCATAGCCCGGTCCGCCGGTGCCGTTCCCGAGCGGATCGCCCGTTTGAATCATGAACGTCTCGATGATCCGGTGGAACTTGATGCCGTCATAGAACTTCTCGTTCGCCAAGAAAACGAAGCTGTTGACCGTCTGCGGAGCGTCCTTCGCGAATAGCTCCACCGTGAAATCCCCTTTGTTCGTCTTGAAATGGGCTAGATAAGTCTTGGACGTGTCGATGGACATCTCGGGCATTTTGTCCCACGACTTCGCCTGAGACGTCGTGTCGGCGCTATCCGCCACGTTGTCTTCCGCAGCCGTATTCTCGCCGCCATTGGCGGCATTGCCGGCATTGCTTTCGGTTTGGGCCGCTCCTCCGCCCGTCGCGGCGTTCCCGCCGTTGTTCTCCTCGACCTCTTGCTTCGCGCCGCAGCCAGCCGTCGCGGCGATAAGCGCAGCGGAGAGTAATAAAGTCATAAACAGCCGTTTGCGTTGCATCGTTTAACCTCCGTTATTTATGGTTGTGTCGGTACAACCGTCGGTTCGCCGGGCAATGTCGGCACGTTGCCGGCTTGCGTGTCCGTCGGCGGCTTCGTCGTGTTCGTGCCGTTCGCCCCGTCGATCGGAGCGGTCGCGCCGGTGTTGTTCGGCGTCGTTCCGTTGCCCTCGCTGCCGTTCGCATCGCCCTGGGTACCGTTCGTACCCGTGCCGGCGTTGCCGTCCTGCGGCGGCTCGCCGTTCGTTCCGCCGCCGTTCTGGCCGCCTCCCGGATCGGTCGACGGATCGTTCGTACCCGTACCGTCGTTCGCGCCAGTCCCGTCGTTCGTACCCGTTCCGTCATTTACGCCAGGTTCGCCGCCAAGGCCATCGTCCGTGCCGCCTTCGGTTCCGTCGCCTTCCGTGCCATTCGTATTCTCGCCCGTGCCGTTGCCTTGCGTACCCGAATCGTCCGGATTCTCGGGCTCGATCTGCTCTACCGGCTCGATCGGCTCCAATTCCTCCTCGGGAATGGCGATCGTAAGATGAGCGGAAGCTCCGCTCTCGACGTCGGTCTTCGGGTTATACGCCGTTACGTAATACTCGAATGTTAATCCCGGCGCGATGCTCATATCGTTCACTTCCGTGCCGTCCAGCGCGTCCATGAGCCGCTTGAACTCCGTCTCGGACGCTTCCTTGCGATAGACGCGGTATGTCATGCCCTCGCCGTCGACCGGCGTCCACGACATGCGGATCATTTTGTTCTCGGCGTCGTACGCCGCTTTGAAATCGCCGACTACATTGACCGGCTGCTTCTCTTCCTCGACGTCCTTCGGCTTGTTGAAGCCGTTGACCGGCATGCCCTTCATCGCCGCCTTCATGACTTTGCCGAACATGGCGGCCGCCTGGGAGCTGCTTTTCTTGAGCAAATGTTCCTTGTCCGTCTTATCATAGCCCATCCATACCGCCGCCGTCCATTCTGCCGTGTAGCCGGTGAACCAAGCGTCGCGGTTGTAGCTCGACTTATAGTTCGGGATGCCGTGCTGCGTCGTTCCCGTCTTGCCGGCGACAGGGCGGTCGATGCGAGCCTGAGTGCCCGTTCCGCCTTTCTCAAGCACGGCTTGCATAATCTCGGTCATGTACCATGCAGACTGTTCGGACATGATGCGTTTGGCCTTCGGCGCTTCGTACGTATAAACTTCCGCGCCCGTCTTATCGACAATGCGGACGAGCGCGTGCGCATCGACCGACATGCCGCCGTTCGCGAACACGCTATACGCGGTCGCCATCTGAAGCGGCGTTACGCCATGCGTCAATCCTCCGAGCGCGATCGCCAAGTTGCGGTCCTGCGCTTCGTCGAGCTCGAAGCCGAGCTTCTTCGCGAATTCCAGGCCGGTCTTCACGCCGATTTCGTTCAGCAGCCATACCGCGGAAGCGTTGCGCGATTCCTTGATCGACTGCGAGATCGGGATGGCGCCGATATATTTGTTCTTGTTCGAATCGGTCGGGCAATAGTCGCCGTAACACTTCTTCTCGTCCATGACCGTCGACCATGGGAACCAATCGCCCGTGGCGAGCGCGGGGCCGTATACCGTGATCGGCTTGAAGCCGGAACCCGGCTGGCGTTGCACGACCGCGCGGTTCCACCCTTTGCGCACGTAATCGCGTCCGCCGACAAGTCCTTGAATATTGCCGTTCGAATGGTCGAGAATGACCATCGCGCCCTGTGCAAGCTGCTCGTCTACGCTCTTCTCGAAGTTGTCCGCATCGGCGAATTCTTTCTCCATGACGGATTGCGCTTTCGGGTTAAGCGTGGTGTAGATGCTATAGCCGCCCATGTATAGCTGCTCTTCGGTGATCTCGGGCACGCGCTCGGCGGCTTCTTCGATCGCATAGTCGACGAACGCCCAATATTTGTCCGCGTTCGCGTTATCGTCCTTGCTAGCCGGCGGCTCGTACGCAAGCGCCTTGGCTTTCGTTTCCTCTGCCTGCGCGGCGGTAATATATTTCTGGTCGGTCATCAGCTGCAGCACGACCGCCATCCGCTCGCGCGACCGCTCCGGATTCCGGATCGGGTTGTAGGCGCTCGGCGCTTTCGGCAAACCGGCAAGCGTCGCGATTTGCCACAACTCCAGATCTTTCAATTCTCTATCGAAGTAGACCTTCGCGGCCGCTTTGACGCCGTAGGCGCGGTTGCCGAAGAAGATCCGGTTCAGGTACATCGTCAAAATCTCGTCTTTCGTCTTCTTGTGCTCCAGCGCCACGGCGATCGACGCTTCCGTCGCTTTGCGGAAGAACGTCTTGTCGTGCGTCAGGAACAAATTCTTCGCCAGCTGCTGCGTAATCGTACTGCCGCCTTCGACGGCGCTGCGGGCGATGACGTCCTTCACGACCGCGCGGCCGATCGACCACAGGTCGACGCCGTTATGCTCCTCGAACCGGCGATCCTCCGTCGCGATGAACGCATCCTTCATCAGCTGGGGAATTTCGTCGTACTCCGCGATCTCGCGGTTCACGCTCGCCAGCTTGGCAATTTGGTCGCCGTTGATATCGTAGACGATAGACGCTTCCTCCATATCCATCTTGTCCCAGTTCGCGGCCAGAATTCTTTCGCCGTTCAGTACGATCAGCAAGTATCCGATAATCCCGCAGATGACGGCCAGCGCCCCCGTAAAGAAAAGCCAAATCATCAGTTTCTTGCCGTTCATTTTTTTCTTGCCCTTCTTCTCCGAGCCTTTCTTCGCCGTTCTTCTTACGCGCGGTCCATCAGCCATGAGCCGACTCCCCTCCTGCTTGACGAGCGTGTGCCCTCGTCTCTATTTATACCCAGTAGTAGTAAACGGCAACGGCGGCGCTTGAAACGGGGCCGCTCCTCAAACAGAAAAGAACAACCCTGCACGTGGCGGGTTGCTCTCTCGTGCCGTTATCCAATTAAACGCATCATGCCAACAAAAAGTTTCATGCGAGGGAAGCTATTGCCTTACGCTTCGCTGCTAGGTTCTTGCTGCATGAGCGACACGTTGCGCTGCGGGGTAAACGTCGAAATGGCATGCTTGTACACCATTTGCTGACGGCCGTCCGTATCGATGACGATCGTAAAGTTGTCGAAAGCGCGGATGACGCCGCGAATCTGGAAGCCGTTCGTTAAATAGACCGTCACCGGGATGCTGTCTTTGCGAAGTTGATTAAGAAAAGTATCCTGAATGTTGATTGATTTGTTCATGAACGTTACCCCCATTGTCAAAAAGATTGGTCAGAAAAAAATTCAAGCTTCATCCTAAACTTTCCTGCTATTATAGCATGAATCGCCTCTAAATTCTCCTGAATATTTTCGCTCGCTTCCACCCAGTCGATATCCTGCATATGGCGGAACCACGAAAGCTGCCGTTTGGCAAACCGCCGGGTATCGCGCTTCAGCAGCTCGACGGCCGCTTCCAGCGTCATCTCCCCGTTCAGGTAGGCCACGATCTCCTTGTAGCCCAGACCGTGCATGGCAACGGAATCTTGCGGCACGCCGCGGTCAAGCAGCCCGCGTACTTCCTCCACCAGTCCCTCCGCGATCATCGCGTCCACGCGTTGGTTGATCCGCGCGTACAACAACGCGCGATCCGTCGTCAGGCCGATGATACATAGTTCGTAAGGCGACGTGCGCTTCTGTCCTTCCAGCTTGTCGGACAGCTTGCGTCCGGTGAGGTGGAACACTTCCAGCGCGCGGATGACGCGTCTGACGTCGTTCGGATGCAGACGCCGAGCCGTCTCCGGATCCACCTCCGCGAGTTTATCGTGCAGCGCTTCCGCGCCGTATGTATCGGCATACTGCTGCCGCTCCTGACGGAACGCCTCGTCGGAGCCGCTCTCCGGGAAATCGTAGCCGTACGCGACCGACTCGACGTATAAGCCCGTCCCGCCGACAATGAATGGCAGCTTGCCTCTCGATCCGATATCCCGAATCAATTCGCCGCATCGCGTCTGGAATTCGGCGACCGAAAACGGATGGTCCGGCTCGCAAATGTCGATCAGATGATGCGCGACGCCTTCCATTTCATCCGGTTTGATCTTGGCCGTCCCGATATCCATACCCTTGTACACTTGCATCGAATCACCGGAAATAATCTCGGCATTCCAATGCTTGGCGAGTTCGATGCTCGTCTTCGTTTTGCCTACGGCCGTCGGTCCGATCAACACGAGCAGCTTTGGTTTAAGGTCTTGCGTTCCTTCCATGCTCATGTCGGCTTGATCACTCCATAGGCGATTTTGTTCACGTGCGCGCAGTCGAAACCGAGCCGCTCGAATTCGCCGCTGCCCGCATGCTCCTTCATGACGACGGATTTGCGGGCTACTCTGACCGCCTGCCGGATCGTTTCCTCGTCCAAGGCATCGCGATTGGCCAGCGACCGCAGCGGCGCCAGCGCGGAGGATTCGTGAACGGGTTGGCGGAACATCGGATCGAAATAGACGATGTCCACGCTCTTGTCGGGCAGCTGCTCCAAAAAGGCTCGGTGGTTGCCCGCCCGCATCTCGATTCTGCGCATCGCCGCGTTCACGTCTTCGTGGGCCGTGACGTACGTCTTCAGCCCTTCGCGCACGACCGCGCACAGCACCGGCTCGCTCTCGATGGCGATCACCTTGCCGGCCGATCCCGACGCATACGCGAACACGAGCGCGTCCGAACCGAGTCCGGCCGTGCAATCCACGATCGTATCCCCGTGCTCGCAGCCGCTAATGTCGACGAGCGGGTCCCGCTCGCCTTTGCGCAGCCTTTTTACTCTAACATAAGCCATGCTCGGATGGAAATAAAGCGGTTGATCCGCGTTATCATAATAGCGCAGCCCCTGCGGGTCCACGACGAGCAGGTTTTCGTCTCCGTGTTTTTTTCGAAGCCCGGTCAGCGTTTCTTGCCGTCTGGGCACGAAACAGCCGCCGAGCTCTTCGCTCAGACGCTGCGCAGCCTTCACTAATTCGGGCGATGGCTTCTGAGGTGTCGTAACGATCATGACATCACCCGCTTGAACATTTTTTCCAATTGATAAGTCGTCATATGCACCACGATCGGTCTGCCGTGCGGGCAGGTGTAGGGCTGCTTGCAGGACGCCAGACGGCGTAACAAGCCTTCTCCCTCTTCGCGCGTCAGCCGGTCGTTCGCTTTGATCGACGCCTTGCAAGAGCACATAATGGCGGACTTCTCCCGCAGCTTCCCGATGTCGACGGCGCCTTTCTCGGACAGCAGCCAGTCGGTCATCTCTTCGATGACCTGCTGCTCTTCTCCGCGCGGCAGCCACTCGGGGTGGCTCCGGACGAGGAACGTATTGGCGCCGAACGGCTCGAGCTCCACGCCGGCCTCCAGCAGGAGAGGCATCCGGCTTGCCAGCGCGGTCGCCTCCGTCGAAGTGAACTCCAACGTCATCGGCACGATCAGCTGCTGGCTAGCTTGCTGCGGACGTGCGAATTTCTCCAAATAATACTCGTAGTTAATTCGCTCGTGCGCCGCGTGTTGATCGATCAGGAACAGTCCTTCTTCGTTCTGGGCGATGATATACGTGCCGTGCAGCTGGCCGATCCAATACAATTCGGGAAAATCAACCTTCGGTTCGCCATGCGGCTCTTCGGACGGCATTTCGGCCGAAGCTTTGGATGGGATCAGCGTCGGTGAAGCGGCCTTATCTTCGCCAAGGTCAATTTCAGCCATCGGCTGCGAAACCTCTGACTCCGACAAACCGTTTTCGACCGTGGCATCTCTTGGAGGGCTGGCGTCCTCAAGTGAAGGGCCGGACGGCGCAAAATCGGCGTCCCAGTCTTCCAGCCCCTCCACGGGGCGCTCCACGGAAGTCGGCGAATTCATAGGCGATGCGTGTTTAACCTCGACGTAGGCGTCGGAAGGCGCTGGCGCGGAGGCTCCGCTTGCCGCCGTCTCTCGAACCGCGAAGGAAGTATCGGAAGGCGGCGCATACAATCGCTCGGCGGCACCTTTGGGCACGGCCGGCTTGGCCGACGGATAGGAAGCTCCCATGCCGTCCGCGCGGTCGGAAGCGATACGCGGATTGCCGATTGCAAACCGTTGTTCCGAACGCTCTGCTCCTCCGAACAAGTTCGTGACGAGCGCGCCGGACGGAGCAGTCGGCGCCGTGCTTTGGTCGCCTGCGTTGAACCGCTCCATCCATCCTTCCGGCTTGCGGATGTCCGCTCCGACTGGCTCCGGTTGATGGAACGAGATACGTTCCTGCACGAACTGCGGCTTGGAGCGCTCGGCCGGGGCCGGCCCCGGGATGTGGCGCTGCTTGCCGAGCGCCTTCGCGACGCATTCCTCGACGAACTGACGAAGCTCCGCTTCTTTGCTGAACCGAACTTCCATTTTGGACGGATGGACGTTCACGTCGAGCAGACTCGGGTGCATCCCGAGCTCGAGAACGATCATCGGGAAGCGGTTAATCGGCAGAAGCGTGTGATACGCCTGTAAAATCGCTTGATTGATGATATAGCTCTTGATGTATCGCCCATTCACGACGATCGTAATGCCGTTCCGGTTCGCCCTTGTCTGCTCGGGCTTCGAGATATAGCCGCTCAGCGTGTAGTCGGGATGGTCGCCGGAGACGATCAGCATCGCCTTCGCGGCGGTCGTCCCGTAAACGGCGGCGAACGCCTGAAGCCGGTCGCCGGTGCCGAGCGTGCGAAGCAAAACGTTGCCGTTATGCTTCAGCGTGAACGCGATGCCCGGGTGGGCTAATGCAAGCCGGTTGACGTAATCCGCGATATGGCCGATTTCCGTCTGAATCGATTTCATGTATTTCAGCCTGGCCGGCGTGTTATAGAACAAATCCCGGATGGCGATATCCGTACCCTGCGGCGTGTTCGCGTCCTCGACATTGCGCACGGAGCCGCCCTCGATGAGAAGCCTCTTGCCGAGACCCGATGCATCGACGGCGGAGACGCACTCCACCTTGGCGACGGCCGCGATACTCGGCAGCGCCTCGCCCCGGAATCCGAGACTCGCGATCCGGAACAAATCTTTGCTGGTGGACAGCTTGCTCGTCGCGTGACGGAAGAAGGCTTTCTCGATATCGTCCGCTTCGATGCCGCTGCCGTTGTCCGTGACCCGCACGAGCGTCAGACCGCCCTCTTCGATGACGATATCGATCGTCGTGCTGCCGGCGTCGACCGCATTCTCGACAAGTTCCTTGACGACCGAAGAAGGACGCTCGACGACTTCGCCCGCCGCGATCTGGTTGGCCAGCTGTTCATCCAATACGTTGATTTTCCCCATTCTAGCAGCTCCTCCTCTCGGCGTTTCGCCTGACGTTTACTTGTCGCTATGCAGCTTCAGCTTCATCTCGTTCAGCCACTGCATCGCCTGCATCGGCGTCATGTTGAACAGATCCAGCTTGCGCAGCTGTTCGGCCAGCTGTTCCGCCTTCGGACTCGCTTTGCGCGTTCTTGCCGGCTCGGGAGCAGGCTCGTCGAAAATCGACAGTTGGACGAGCGCCGCCGTCGCGGCGGACGTCTCGTCGGTGACGGCATCGAATTCGGCAGCTGGCATCGCCGCGGCTGGCGCGGCGCTTGGCTGCTCGTAGCTGGCCGCGGATTCCGCGACGGCGCCAATGGTTGACGATGGTCTGAATTCGGTAATAAGTCCGGGGCTATCCATCCTTCTAGTTGGAGCCTCTGCCGCCGCCGCTACAAGCGTCGGCGCGGATTCCATCGACGCATCATGATGTGTCGGCTGCTCCAGCGATTCGAGCAGCGTATAGGCGCGCGAGATGATGCTCTCCGGCAAGCCGGCCAGCTGCGCGCAATAGATGCCGTAGCTGCTGTCCGCGGCGCCGGGCACGAGCTTCCGCAGGAACGTCACGCCGCCCGCGTTCTCCTGGACGGCCATGCAGGCATTCGCGAGACGAGGCAGCGACTCTTCCAAGTGCGCGAGCTCGTGAAAATGGGTCGAAACGAGCGCTTTGCACTTCACCTCGGTATGCACGAATTCGATCACCGCCTGCGCGATGGCCATCCCTTCGGCCGTCGACGTGCCGCGGCCCAGCTCGTCGATAATGACAAGACTCCGCGCGGTCGCTTTCTCCGTCATCGTCTGGATATCCTTCATCTCGACCATGAACGTGCTCTGTCCGCCAATAAGATCGTCCGCCGCGCCGATCCGGGTGAAGATCCGGTCGATCAACGGCACGAGCGCCTTCTTAGCCGGCACGAAGCAGCCGATCTGCGCCATGATGCAGATGAGGGCGACTTGACGCATGTAAGTGCTCTTGCCCGCCATGTTCGGTCCCGTGATGAGCAGCATCGCGAAGGCTTCATCCGTCAGCGCGGTGCCGTTCGCGATGAACGGTACGCCTTCCATGACCGCCTCCACGACGGGATGACGGCCGTCCTCCACGACCAAGTCGTACGCCTCCGTCACGACCGGTCGAACGAACCGCTGCTCGCTGCTGACCGTCGCCATCGATTGGTAGACGTCGATCTCGGCGACCATCTCCGCCAAGCGCTGAAGCCGATGCATATGGCTTGCCATATGGTCCCGAAGCTCGACGAACCGGGCATATTCGAGATCGACCATCTTCTCTTCGGCTTCGAGAATGAGACGTTCCTTCTCCTTCAGCTCCGGCGTAACGTAGCGCTCGGCGTTGGCAAGGGTCTGCTTGCGCTCGTAGCGGCCTTCCGGCAGCATCGAGATGTTCGCCTTGGATACTTCCAAGAAATAGCCGAACACTTTGTTATAGCCGATCTTCAGCGACTTGATGCCGGTCGCCTCGCGCTCGCGCCGCTCCAGGTCGGCCAGCCACTTCTTGCCGCTGACGCTGGCGTCGCGCAGTTGATCGAGGTAATCGTCGTACCCGGCGCGGATAAGTCCGCCCTCCCGTACCGAAACCGGCGGCTCGTCCACGATGACGGTCGCGATCATGTCGGCCAAATCGCCGCAATCGTCCACGTCCTCGACTAATCCGCGCAGCGTCTCGGAACCGGAGCCCTCGCAGATCGCGCGCAGCGCCGGCACATGCTGGAGCGACGTCTTCAGCGCGTTCAAATCGCGACCGTTGGCGCTGCCGAACGCGACACGCCCGACGAGCCGCTCCAAATCGTAAATCTCCGACAGCTCCCGCCGCAAGTCGTCGCGCAAGATAAGGTCGCGGTGCAGCTTGTCCACCGCCTCGAGACGGGCGTCGATGCCGGACTTGGACAAGAGCGGCTTGTCGATCCAGCGTCGGAGAAGCCGCGCCCCCATGGACGTGCGCGTCTTGTCGAGCAGCCAGAGCAGCGTCCCTTTCTTGCTGCGATCCCGAACCGTCTCGGTCAGCTCGAGGTTGCGGCGCGTGAACGGATCCAAAATCATGAACTGGTTCGGTTCGTAAACGCGAATGCGGCGAACGTGGCCAAGCGAGCGTTTCTGCGTCTCCGTCAAATAGCCGGTCAGCAGGTTAATCGCCCTGTATCTCGGTTCGGTTAACGCCTCCAACTGTTCGCGTTCGAACTGCGATTCCAGCGCCGCCCGTTCCATTGTTAGGCGAGGCGTGAAGAGCACCGGACGGCTCCAGCCGGCCGCGACCGGCTGCAGGGCGGCCAACACCTCTTCGTCGCCGATAATTTCCGCCGGATGATATACATTTAGTTCATCTGTCAGAACGTCCAGCATAACCGGCACGCTCGTGACATACAGCTCGCCCGTCGTTAAATCGCAAGCCGCCAGGCCGTAACCGCCGCCGGCGATCGAGACGCCGACGATAAAATTGTTCGCCTTGTCCGCCAACGATTTGGTCTCCATGACCGTGCCCGGGGTGACGGTGCGAATAATCTCGCGGCGCACGACGCCTTTGGCTGCCGACGGATCCTCGACCTGCTCGCAAATCGCGACTTTGTAGCCTTTCTCGATCAGCCGCGCGATGTACCCTTCCGCGGAATGATAGGGGATGCCGCACATCGGAATGCGTTCGTCCCCGCCGCCTTCGCGGCCGGTGAGCGTGATCTCCAGCTCGCGCGACGCAAGGATCGCGTCATCGAAAAACATTTCGTAGAAATCGCCTAAACGGAAAAATAGAAACGCGTCTTTCGCGCCTTCTTTAATGGATAAGTACTGCTGTATCATCGGGGTATAAGCCGCCATGCGCGCCCCTCCTGCATCGATTTCGTTCTCTCGTGTCGGTAAACACCAGAACTCCATTATAGCAGATCGGTCCTATGGTTCACACCCCGCAGGCGTCTGACCGAAGGGTTAGCAATATCCGCCAAAACGCCGGATTGACCGCGTTCCCCTGACGGCAACGCCCATGCCGAGCGGAAATCGAGCGTTTCGTCCCAGATCTCGCTCCGTCGCAGCGAATCTATGAACGGCTCAATGCCAGTCGCCAGTTTCGCGTACGAGGGGACAGCCCGCATACTTGAAATCAACGGCTCCAGACACTCTCGCAGCGTAACTCGATCCCCACGATAATACGCAGCCGCATATCGTTCCTCCGACGCCGGGCAATAGCGGAGTTGATCCGTCTCCAATGCGCATAACAAAGCAAGAGACAGCGCTGCTTCGCATGCGGACGGAGAGACGAGCCAGCTGGGCAGCGTCCGGTACTCGAATCCGCCATGCGGCTGCTGCCGGCAATCGCCCAAGAGACCGAATTTCGGCCTTCTGGCTCGGCCCGACTCCGCTTCGGCCATAGCGAGCGGAATCGCCACGTAACTGTCCAGCTGCCGAAGCAGCCGGTTCGTGAGCGGCACGCCGCTCAAATGGATATGACCGCCTAAGGCAAACCCGGTTACCGGCATCGCGCCCGCTACCCAACGCAAGGTTGTATCCTCAATACGCGTCTGTGCAATCGATAACAGTCCTCTGATACGGGAGACGACTTCCGCCGGCGAAGCAGCCGGCGCCGGCCTCAGTTCCGCTACGGGACGCGCGATTTTACCGCCGATGACCACCGCGTCCGTCCCCGCGCCATGACCGCTGCCCAAATATCGATCCGCGGGAACCACTTTTCCTTTGCCGTTCACGAGCAGAAACTCGGGATCCGCTCCGATTAGAACCGGCGCGCGGCGTCTTGGGCTTGTTGATTCCGCCATTCGGCGCGCGAGATTATCCGCGGCATCCAGCCACTTCGCCTCGTCCCGGTTCTGGCCGCCGCTAGGCGCTTCCCCAGGGAGAAGCACCGACTGCACGGCGCACTTCTTGCTCCCGTCCAGCGACAGTTCCACGATGCCGGCATCCAAGCCTAAAGCGTAAATCGTCCGTATCGCCGTTGAAGACGCCTTGCGGTAAGCCGCCTGCTGCGGATGGAGCGGTTCCGTATCCATCCGCGCATTCGTCAGCAGGCGATTGCCGCTACCGAACGCCGTCGCATGCTTTTTCTCCCCATTACGCCCCTGCAATGTCGAATGATCCCGCACCCAACAGGCATCCAACACTTGATCTTGGAACACGCGCACGCGAATAAAGCGCACGACCCTCCAGTCGCCGCTCGCTGCCTCTGCATGCCGAACGACGCCAGCGCTCAAGCTAACGCCGATGCGATGCAGCCGATCGCGGATATCCTCCCGATTTAAGGCCGCGAACCGCTTCGCGCCGCCGTTCAACACGAGCGGAGCGCTTGCTTGCGCAAAGGCACCCGGAGGTGCCGCATCGCCGATGACAAGCACCACGTCGCTTGCTTCCGGCCCTCCTCCAACTTGGCGTTCCTCCCGGGTTCGCCAGCGATGCCCATCCCACAGCCATCCGATTCCCGACACGACCTCTCCCTCCCTCCGCATGAATGAAACGCCTCGCAAGACGGGCATCCTGATTTTATGAAAAAAAAAGAGGGCTCTCGCCCTCGAAAATCAATTCGCTATCGCATACGATAGCGTATACGAACCGTAAGCTCCAACTTACAGTTCGTCGTCCAGCAGTTCCGGGTCCAAATCCTCGAAATCGCCGTCATCGCCGAAGTCGATATCCTTACCATCGTCGTATGCGCTCGGGAAGACCGCGACGACGACTTTCGTTTCGGCGATCAACTCGACCGCGAATTCGCGCTCCACGCGGATGACGACGCCCGTGCCGCTGCCCGAAATGTTCGCTTCGATGCAGTTCGGCTCTTGCGTGGCTTCAGCCGCTACTTCTTCCGTGGATGCCCGGTGCTTCGGGTCCAGGTACGAGAGCGGCACGTTCTCCACGTAGGAGAGCGTCTCTTTCGCGACGTCGGTTTGCGAGTTTTTGTTGTAAGAATACCAGATGTTAACATCGTAAGTACCGATTACTTCGATCCCGTCCCCGGAACGCACCGCTTCGTACTGGTGGTTGATGATCCAGGCGCCCAAAATGCTCGTGGGATGATGAGGCGGCGTAACGGTGTGAGTTACTGTGGAAAACTTACGACCTTTGCCGCAGACAGCTTTCGTTAATATCTCTCTACGCTGAAGCTGTTTATCTGCAATAGACATTGAGTTAACCTCCTCCATACAATCATTCAATTAAAGTGTATGCAGGACATAGGCGTTTGTTGATAAAACTACGGCTCGCGACGGCGTTTTTTTAGTTTGCCGATCGCGAACCGCGCGCCATCCCCACGAAATCCGACCTCCGCCTTCGTTAGAAACACCTTGATTCGGGCAATTTCGGCCGATAACCGGCTGCCTATTTATAGTAGGAATCTTCTCGCTCACCCTTCCCTACAAATATACGATTGAACCTATTCATGTAGTACTCGGCGCCGTCATTTTTTGCTCGCGATGCGAGAAAGGCTGCGCCGGACAATTCCGGGCGCAGCCTTCTGTTAGTATCCGCGAATTGCGTCGGCCGCACCGACTCGTACCCTACCGCTCCTCGCTCGGTTCACGCGACTCATTCCGCCTTCTGCCCCGTCCTCCGCTTCTTCCACCTCTTGGCGATATGCAAATAACGGTGCAGTTCGTGCGTCAATTCCAAAATCGCGGCCCGGATTTCGAACTCGTCCCGGCTGGCCGGAAGCGCCATCTGCTTGAATCGGGTACCGAGCTCGTTCAGATGCCGCTCCACGACGCCTTCGTAGACGTCCGACTTCACCTCGTCCGCCAGCAGATCGAACAGCTCCGCGGCCAATTCGCCCTGCGGCAGCTTCTCGTAGACGAGCGACACGCGCACCAGCATGTGGGAGATCGACTCCATCTGCAGACGCCGCATCTCGAAATACGTGCGCCAGTACCGAAGCTCGTCCGCGTCTTGGCCCGGCACCCGGTTCTCCAGCGCCAGCTCCGCACGCCTTATCCCTTCCTCGACCGCGTCCCCCGCTTCGATTAATTCGACGCCGTCCCAGACGTGGGCCGGATCGCGCAGTGTCCGGGCCATCTGGCCGAATATGCCGCTGAACAGCGATTCCGTCCGATGCCGAAGCGTCGCGAGATTCCGATCTTCCCGCGGCATATATAGCATGTTCACCACGGTCGCCCAGCCCAAGCCGACGAGCAGAAGCAGCACTTCGTTGACGATGAGCGCGGCCGTCACTTCCGACTTGGCATAGACGTGAAAGACGATGACCGCGCTCGTCGTGATGCCGTCCTTCAACGCAAGCCGCGACATAACGGGGAAGGCAATCAGAATGAAGAGCGAGATGACCCAAATATGAAAGCCGAACGCCGCGAATAGCACCGAGGCGAAAAACAGCCCCAGCGCCGAAGCGACAAAACGGACGAAAGCGCTCTGAAGCCCTCTCTTCCGCGTCACCTCGACGCCAAGTATCGCGAGCAAGCCCGCCGACAACGCAGGGTCGAGCCCGATCGTGCTTGCGGTATAGATCGCCGCCAGCGCGGCCAACGCCGTCTTGATCACCCGTATTCCCATAGTTCCTCCGCTGCCCATGCGCCCGCGTCATGCGGGCTTTTCTACCATCCTACCGCTCGCGTCCGCCTCGCGTCAACCAATGCTCGAGCGCCGCGACCAGACGATACATGACGGTAGCGACGACCGCGATGACGAGTAGGCTAGAGAGCACGATCGTGAAGTTGAACACTTGGAACCCGTAGATGATGAGATAACCAAGGCCCGATTTGCTCGTGAGGAATTCGCCGACGATGACGCCAACCCACGCCAGACCGACGTTCACCTTCAACTGCGAGACGATAACCGCGAACGAATCCGGCAGTACGACGTAGCGGAACACTTGCCATTTGGAGCCGCCGAACAAACGGACGACCTTGATATATCCGGGCGTCACATCGCGGAACCGGTTGTAGATGACGATCGTCGTAATGATGACGGTGACCGACAGCGTCGTCATGACGATCGCCAGCATGCCGGGACCGAAGCCGACGATGAAGAGCGGACCGAGCGCTACCTTCGGCATGCTGTTCAAGACGACGAGATACGGATCGGCCACGCGCGAGATGAACGAGAACCACCATAATAGAGCGGCAATCGCCGTGCCAAGCAGCGTCCCGAGCAGGAAGCCCACGATCGTTTCCAACACCGTAATGCCGGTATGAGGCAGCAGCGAACCGTCCATTAGCGAACGCCACAGCTGATCGAACAGCTTGGTCGGATAGCTGAACAGCAGCACGTCGATCCACTTGTTGCGTCCGGCGAGCTCCCACGCGCCGAAGAATAGCACGAGCAGCAGCGCTTGCGTGATTCGCACGGCCAGGGTCGTCTTGCGCGCGCGGGCGAGATGCGACCGGTGCAGACCGTCTACCCACTCTCTTTCCTGTTCACGCGCCGAAGAACCCGCGGCATGCACGTTCACCTTCGGATCTGATGGCATGTTCATGACCCTTCACCTCCCGCTTGCTCACCGCGCTCGAGCGCCTCCCACAACGCATCGAACACGCGCTGGAACTCCGGCAGCTTGCGTGCCTGCGTAGGCGGCAGCGAGCGAACAGCTTCAGGGATATCGAAGACGGCGTGAATCCGGCCCGGATTCGGGGCGAGCACGATTACACGGTCGCTCATCGCGGCCGCCTCGGCCAAGTCATGCGTGACGAGGACCGCCGTCTTTCCCCTGGCCGCCAACGTCTCGTGCACCAGATCCTCCAGCTGCAGCTTGATATGCATATCCAGCGCCGAGAAAGGCTCGTCGAGCAGCAGCACATCCGGCTCTGTCGCAAGCGTACGGGCAAGCGCAACCCGCTGCCGCATGCCGCCAGACAGTTCATACGGCATTTTGGTCTCCGTCCCTGCGAGTCCCAGCTCGGCAAGCAGCGTACGCACCGATTCAAGAGCAGCGGCGTTCCGACCTCCTCCGATCATCAATCCGATCGCCGCATTCTCCAATATCGTTCGCCACGGGAACAAGTAATCTTGCTGCAGCATATACCCGATTTTGGACGAGGGACGTACGACCCGCTCGCCTCCGGCAAGGACGACTCCCTTCGTCGGAGTAAGCAGTCCGGCGAGGAGACTGAGGACGGTCGTCTTGCCGCAGCCGCTCGGTCCGACGAGACTGACGAACTCGCCCCGTCCGATCGCCATGCTTAAGTTTTCGACGGCCATGCTCGCGCCCTGATCGCCTACGTAGACATGCGTGACATTTTGCAGCTCCAGCAGCGTTTCCATCAGTCGCATCTCCTTTCCGTTCCAAATATAGCCAGCGGTTACTTCATCGCGTTCTCGGCGAACGAATTATCCACCAGGTCTTTGTGCGCCGGCTTCTCTTGCAGCTCGCCGGCTGATGTCATCACATCGACGAGATTGTTCCATTCCGCTTCATCGACGATTGGATCGGTTGCGTAAGAACCTTGACTCTTATAACGTTCAATGACCGAAATGGCGATCTCGCGGTCCGTGTCTTTGAAGAACGGAAGCACGGCGTCGGCGATCTCTTCCGGGCTATGCGCGTCCACCCACTGCTGGGCTTTGTACACGGCGCTCGCGAACTTTTGCACGGTATCCTTGTTTTTCTTGATGAAGCTGCTCTTCGTCATAAAGACGGTATATGGCAGCTTCCCGCTCTCCACGCCGAATGACGCCACGACATGGCCTTTGCCTTCTTTCTCGAAAATAGACGCTTGCGGTTCGAACAGCTGCACGAACTTGCCCGTACCGGATGCGAACGCTGCAGGAATATTCGCAAAATCCACGTTTTGGATCAACGTCAGATCCTTCTGCGGATCAATCCCCTTCTTCTTCAGCGTGAATTCGCCCGCCATCTGCGGCATGCCGCCTTTGCGCTGACCGAGAAAGTCCTGCCCTTTCAGGCTGTTCCAATCAAAGCTGCCGGACCCGGCTTCACGGGCCACGAGGAACGTGCCGTCCGTCTGCGTCAATTGGGCAAAATTGATGACCGGGTCATCCGAGCCCTGCTGGTGCACGTAGATGGACGTCTCCGAGCCGACGAGCGCCACGTCGATGTTGCCGGCCAGCAGCGCGGTCATCGTTTTGTCCCCGCCCGCGGTCGTCGTCAATTCCACTTCCAGGCCTTCTTCTTTGAAAAAGTTCTTCGCGAGCGCGACGTACTCCGGCGCGTAAAATAGCGAGCGCGTCACTTCGCCGATCGTCACTTTGACCGTGGATTCGTTGCTTCCGCCGCCGCAGCCGGCGAGCAGCCCCGACATAAGGGCAAGCGCCAGCAGCAGCGCGCCCATTCTCTTCTTGCTCATATGCATAACCTCTGCTTTCCGCTAGATAGATGTACTGTAGCCTATGCGCAGCGGTGGTCGGCGGTTACTGTAATGACGGAGGAACACGGGACTAAAGTCCGAATTTCAACAAAAAAGGAACGCCTCCCGTAATGGAAGCGTTCCTTGATTAACTTCTTATGTTACCTATCCTCGGCGAAAAGCAAGCGAAGCATTAATACCGCCAAAGCCGTAAGAATTGGACACCGCCGCCGCGGCGCGCGCATCGCGGCCGGCTCTGGCGATCAAGTCTACCGGCGAGAGCGGATCCGGTTCCTCGAGATTCGATGTCGGGGGCAGCCAGCCCGTCTGCAGCGAAAGGCACGTAATCGCCGCCTCGATTGCCCCGGAGGCGCCGAGCGGGTGTCCATACAACCCTTTCGTCCCGCTGACGGCAACCGGACGGTCGCCGAAGACGGTCCGAATTACCTTCGATTCGGTGACGTCGTTCAGCGGGGTCGACGAACCGTGGGCGTTGATATAGCCGACTTCGTCCTCGCCCATATCCGCGTCGCGCAGCGCCTGACGGAGCGCCCGAGCAGCCTGGGAGCCGCACGGCAGCGGCGCGCTCATATGGTGAGCGTCATTGCTGATGCCGAAGCCGGCGAGCTCGGCGATAATCGTGGCACCGCGCGCCCGCGCATGGGATTCCTCTTCGATGAGGAGGACGGCCGAGCCCTCGCCCATGACGAATCCGTCGCGATTCTTATCGAATGGACGGCTTGCCTGCTCGGGCGCTTCGTTGCGGGTCGACATCGCCCGCAGCATATCGAAGGCGCCGAAGGCCAACGGCGCGAGGGGCGCTTCGGAGCCGCCGGCCAGAATGAAATCCGCTTCGCCGCGCCGGATGGCCGCGAGCGCCCGGCCGATGGCCACCGCGCCCGATGCGCAGGACATCGCGTTCGTCTCGTTCAAGCCGTTGAAGCCGAACGCCATGGCCATATTGCACGAAGCCGCTCCGCCGAACACCGAGAAGCCGAGCGTCGGCGATACGGAACGATAGCCGCCGGTCAAGAATTGTCCGCATTGCTCCTCCGCGTAGGCGATGCCGCCGAGCGCGCTTCCCATGAGGATGCCGGCCCGCTCGGCATCCGCCTCCTCCGGCTTAATGCCGGCATGCGCCAACGCCATGCTTCCCGCGGCTACGGCCAGCTGCGAATATCGGTCCATCCGATGCGCGCGTTTCTTGTCCATATATTGCAAGGGATCAAACCGCTCGACTTGCGCGGCGATCCGGCTTCGTAACCCGCCCGATTCGAACCGGTCGATCCGCTTCACCGCGCTCTGGCCCCGCTTCAAGCCCGCCCACAGTTCGTCCGCCCCGATCCCGATCGGCGTCACGCAGCCGATACCGGTCACGACCGCTCTCCGATTAGCCATTGACCGCCGCCTCCAATCGCGATTCGGCCGCCAGCTTCAATCCGGCGAGCGTCTGATCGGCGATATGATGGACGAAGACGTGTCCAATGAACCCGCCCGCCATTCGGCGGCCGATCGGCGGCTGCTTCCATTCGTGAACGATCGTCACGCGCGTATCGTCCGGTCCAACCTGCGCCAGCCGCCACTCGACCTCCATCCCTTTCGTAACGCCGCGAATATGCCGGTATCGAATGCGAGCCTCTTCCCGGTCGATCTCCATCGTGCTGATCCACCAGACCGGCCAGTTCATACGCTCGAACTCGCGGTAGGCGGCCATCTCCACGACGCCGCTTGTCTCCAGATCGCCTTCCAGCACGCGTACCTTGCGATAGTGCGCGAGCCGTTCCGGCCACAGGTCGATTCGTCTTGCGATCTCGAACACGGTCTCGATCGGACCGTTAATTCCCACCTCGTTCAGCGTCCGCATGGGCTAGCCGCTCCTTTCATTCTCCAACCTCGTGTTCTAACCCGATATCCCCAATTGAAGCCGCGATGCGATCGCGCATCCGGCGGTTCCACCTCAGCCCGCCGAGCGCCCCGCGGAATAATAGCGGATGGCGGGTTCCGTATTCGATCATCCGCTGCAGCCGGCCGCTTGCGGCGAATTCGTCGCGCAGCCGCAAGCTGTACTGCTGCAGCGGCCAGTCAAGACCGGACCGCAGGGCAGCGAGCGCATGCGGCGCCGCCAGCTCGGCCGAACGGAGCGCTTTGTAGATCCCTTGTCCGGTCAATGGGTCGTAATAGCCCGCCGCATCGCCGATGAGCATGACGCCCGCCGCGGCGGCCGCATTCGGGCGGTCGAACGGCCCGCAAGCTAACACCTCGTCAACCGGCTTAACATGAAGAAGCCGGTTCGACAGGTAAGGCAGCCGGCTCGCCGTTTCCTTGACGAACGCTTCGGTTCTGCCGGCCGCATGCTTCGCGTGCTCGCCCATGACGCCAATGGTCATATTCGCGAGCCCGCCGCCGACCGGCACCAATCCGACGACGATTTCTTTCTGCAAATGCAGCTCGATCCGATCGCCTATTTCATCGAACGCTTCCGTATGGAACGTGAACGATGCTTTTCTTAGACGTCCCGCACGGGATAATCCCGCAGCTCGGGCGATGCGCGAACGCAAGCCGTCTGCGCCGATGACCAGCGGCGCGCGCAGCTCGCGCGGCCGGCCCGATGCGAGCCGGTATGTCACGCCGGCGACTCTTCCCGCCTCGCGGATCAGTCCGTCCACGCGCGCGTCCTCCATCAGCTCCGCGCCCGCGCGCACGGCCTCCGAGGCAAGCCACTGATCCAGCTGCTCCCGGGGACAAGACATGCCAAGGCGTGCCCCCGGGAAATCCGCCTCCAGCAGCGAACGCCCGTAGTGCAGCCGCCAGCCCCGAATGCGTACGCTATCGCCGTGGAAAAACGCCGCGGGCGGCAAGCCCAATCGCGCAAGCGCCTGCACCGCGCCCGGATTGACCGACTCTCCGCATGGCTTGCGCCTCGGATGCCGCTGCGCTTCGAGCAACGCGACGCGCAGCCCTTGCGCGGCGAGCATGATCGCCGCCGCGCTTCCGGCAGGTCCGGCGCCGACGATCGCGACATCGGCGCTATCCATGACCGATCAGCGCCAAGCGGAATGGAAAATGCCTTTTGACGGTTCCATTGACGTTCGCGCGCGCAATCAATTCAGCCGCTTCCCCGGCCGTGAACGACCTCCTGACCGATAACGGGCCGTCATGCCGGGTAACCGGGCTGCGCCAGACGAACTTGGCCAGCAGCTTGGCGGCCGCGTAAGCGGCGGGGTGACGCTCCAAATCCGTCACCACCCAGCCGAACCGGCACACCCTCGACAGCTCTTGCAGCACGAGCACCGCTTCCTCTTCTTCGAAATGATGGAGCGCCAGATTACAGAAGCCGACATCGAATGCGCCATCCGGGTAGGGGAGCTCGCGCCCGTCGGCTTGTTCGATTCTGATCGCTTCCGCGTGAGCGGTCCGTTCGGCAGCCAGCTTCAGTATGCGCGGATGGATGTCGACGCCGGTGATCGCGATCGGTATCGCATGCCGGCGGGACCAAGCCGCGAGCGCCAGCGACACGTCGGCCAGACCGGTTGCCACGTCCAGCACGCGGACGGCCCGATCCCGAGGCGCCTTCCGCAACAGCTCCCGCATATGGCGGAACAACGCCGGATTGCCGCCCAAATAACGATTCACATGCCATACTTCCTTCAAGCTTCTAGCCAGCTCCTCGTCGCCGACGGCCGTAACGTCGTCGAGCAGCTCCTTGTCCGTCAACCGTTCCAGTTCGCTTCCCCACCCTCGCCTTTTGTACTCCTTCGTAGTGTTCGAGATATTTGCATGATTTATCCAGCCTGATTGGAAAAAAATCTCAAACAAAAAAGACGGCTTCGGAACCCATGTCCCAAAACCGTCTTGTTTTCTTAAAGCAACCCCAAAGCGCGTTACTCTACAGTTTGTAAATATCCTTATACTTTCGCTCCAAATAGCGCACGAGATAATCCGGATCAAGCGGCTTGCCGGTGATCGCCGTGATCAACTCCGACGGCGTGCGCAGCTTGCCGTATTGGTATACCTTGTCGGTCAACCAGTCTTTGATCGGGTGCAGCTCGCCTTTCTCGACGAGCTCCCATACGTTCGGCAATTCCTTCTCGAGCGTCTCCGTCATCTGTGCCGCGTACATATTGCCGAGCGAGTAAGACGGGAAGTAACCGAACGCGCCGCCGGACCAATGCACGTCTTGAAGCACGCCTTCGCCGTCGTTCTCCGGCGTAATGCCGAGATACTCCTTGTACTTCGCGTTCCACAGCGCCGGCAGCTCGGCGGCCGTTACGCCTTCGTTGAAGATCTGCTTCTCGATTTCGTACCGGATAATAATGTGCAGGTTATACGTTAATTCGTCGGCTTCAATCCGAATCAGGGATGGCTGCACGACGTTCGTCGCCCGGTAGAACTCCTCGACCGGCACGTCGAGCTGGCCCGGGAATAACTTCTGTAAATCGCCGAAATAACGGTTCCAGAACGGACGACTCCGTCCGATGACATTCTCCCAGAAACGGGACTGCGATTCGTGAATGCCCATGGACGTGCCGGTGCTGAGCGTCGTGCCGTCCAGCTCCTTGCTGATGTTCTGCTCGTACAGCGCATGGCCGCATTCATGGATCGTGCCGAACAGCGCGCTCGTTACGTCGTCGTCGAGATAGCGGGTCGTAATCCGCACGTCGCCCGTGCTCAGTCCCGTCGCGAACGGATGCACGCTTTCGTCGAGGCGGCCGGCTTGGAAATCGAAGCCGATCTGATCGAGAATGAACGTACTGAACTTCTTCTGAGCTTCCTTAGCGTATGTTTGCTTCAATAGGCTCGTATCCGGCTGGTGCGGGGAAGCGGCGATGGCGCTGGCAAGCGGCACCAGCTTCTCGCGCAAGCCGCCGAACACCCGGTCGAGCTCTTCGGTCGTAATCCCCGGCTCATACATATCGAGCAGCGTATCGTATCGGGTCGCTTTCGCCCCCCACAGATCGATAAACTTGTTTGTATATGTAATAATTTTGTCCAAATAAGGTTGGAAGGACGCATAGTCGCCGGACGCCTTCGCTTCTTCCCAGAACGACTCCGCTTCGGAGGTCAGAATGACGTATTCTTCATGCAGCTTCGGCGGAATTTTGACGCTGCGGTCGAAGTCCTTGCGCGTCTCGGTCACGAGCTTGCGGTTGATTTCGTTCAGCGATGCCAGCGTTTCCGGCTTCTCCAGCTCGGTCAGCCACTCGCCGAGGTCGGCTCCGGTTTGAAGGGCGAACACTTGCGACGACAGCACGCCGATGGCTTTGGAACGGGATTCGACGCCCTTGCGCGGCGCTCCTGTCCGCATATCCCAGTACAGAACGCCAAGCGCTTCCTCGTAGCTTTTGATCTGTCTGATGCGCTCAAGGAACTTCTCTAAGGTTTTTTCCACAATTGCGCTCATGAGCATGCCGCCTTTCGGTATGTAATGAATTCTAACGCGTTACTACTTGATACTACAATTTGCAAATCGTATAATCAACTTTAATTGGTTCGGCTCTTGCTAAATATAGAGATGGAGAGGAGCATACCTATGCATTTTACGTTTACGCCGACAGCGATCGACCGTCTTGCGCCTGAAGTCGTAGGGACAGGCATACAGCTCCGGCTGCTATACGACACGGAAGGCTGCGGCTGCGTCATGAACGGCGTGCCGACGCTTCAGCTGATCGATACGCCCTTCTTCGGGGACGCGCAAGGCACCGGCGACCCGTATCCGGTATGGTACGAGCCCAATTACGAGGTGTTCTTCGAACCTCGGCTGAAGATTGATTACAATCCGTCTCGCAACGCCTTCGTCCTGAAGAGCGACAACCAGACGTACACGACCAATCTCCGGCTGCTGAAATCGTAGTCGCGGCGAATCCGATCAACGAATCAAACGAATACGCGGGAGGGGCAAGATGAGCAGACTGGAACAGATTTTGGCGCATAACGGCGCCTTCGTGGACAACCAGAATTATGAGGAATACCGTACGACCAAATTTCCGGACAAAAAGCTGGCCGTCGTTACCTGCATGGACGCGCGATTGACCGAACTGCTGCCCAAGGCGCTTAACCTGCGCAACGGCGACGCGAAGATCATTAAGAACGCGGGCGCGATCGTGACGCAGCCTTTCGGCAACATTATGCGTAGTATTCTCGTGGCCGTGTACGAGCTCGGCGCGGAAGAAGTACTGATCATCGGCCATTACGAGTGCGGCATGACGGGCTTGAATCCGGAGTCGGTCCTCGGCAAAGTGAAGGACGTCGGCATTCATGACGACGTCATCGATACGCTGGTGCATTCCGGTATCAACCTGAAACGTTGGCTGACCGGCTTCGACAACGTGAAGGAAAGCGTCGAGAACAGCGTCAGCATCGTCCGCAACCACCCGCTGCTGCCTCCGAACACGCCGGTTCACGGTCTCATCATCCATCCCGAGACGGGCAAATTGGATTTGATCGTCAACGGCTACGACAAGCACTAATTCTTATACGACTCGAATGTACGAAAAAGAGCTTTCTCCCCCTGCCGGTCGTGGCAAGCGGGAGAAAGCTCCTTTTCGTATTCGAACTTCTTATCTTCCGTCTTTCGCCTTCAATGCGGCTTCCCGCGCGGCTAGAACGTCGCTGCGATCGCGCAGGCGATGACGCTCGGTCAACGATTCGTCGCCGGTGCTCGGCGCTCCCCAGATCAAACCGTCCTCGCGCGTCATTCGAAGGCATTCCCCGGACAGCCACTCATCGACGATCGGCAATTGGACGTCGAGGAAGGCGGCGCCAGCCGAGGCGGCGGCGCGTCGCTCGTTCAGAAGCGCGATCGAGCGCTCGCCGTCCAGCCCTAGCTCCTTCAGCGTTTCGGCCTTTAACCGATTCGAGGCCTGCATGAACATCTTGACCGCGCCCGAGAGATTGCCTCTACGGTGATGATAACAGCCGACCGCTAGCTGAATCAGCCCGACCCATGTATCAGCGAACGGATCGCCCGGATGCTCCTTCCAGTGCTCCTCCAGCAGCTCATGGCACTCGAAATAATCGCGCGTTGCATGGAATTCCACCAGATAACGGACATACGCCCGCGGATACCTCGTCTCCTTATCGCTCTCGATCATCTCCATCCTCCCTGTCGCCTCGTTTATATGAAAGAGAAAACTCGTTTTGGAATGAAAGTTGAAACCTTTGATTATATTAGACGTAATTGTATGGAAAGGCAATACAATCAAAAAAGGGTCTACTCAGGAGGAGAACGACAGATGAAGAAAAGTATGCTGCTTATTATGGCTTTCACGCTCATCTTCGCCGTATTTGCGGGATCGGCAAGCGCGAAACCGAGAGGCGGGTCATTCAAATCGCCGAAGCAAAGCTACACGCAGACGCCAAAGAAAACCGATAATGTTCAACAAAGCACATCCGGCACGAAAAACACCGCTTCGACGGCCGCCACGACCAAGCGCGGATTTTCGAGCGGCGGCAGCTTCATGAAAGGATTGATGATCGGCGGGCTCGCGGGCATGCTGTTCGGCAGCATGTTTATGAATATGGGCTTCATGGGCGATTTCTTGGGTCTTCTCGTCAACTTGTTCGCCATCTACCTGCTGTTCGTCGCGATTCGCGGCATCGTCCGTTACTTCCGAAACCGCCGCAAGCCGCATCATCCGAATGATCAATACCGGGGTTACTAAAACATGCGGATTTCGATGGACGAAATCATCAACGCGGTCTGCTTGAACACCGCCGACCGCAAAGGCGTTCCCCCAAGCGAGGTCGAAGTACAGCTCGCATGGGATGAGAACCTAGGATTCACCGCCGAAGTATGGGTGCAAGGCAGAAGCCAGTATTTGGTGGAAGCCAACCTGCTGGAGGCGATCGAACAGTATATGTTCAGAGAGTACAACAGGCGCGTGTTCCGTTCGCAAATCACGCTCGATGTCGAGGACGAGATTTGGGCGGACATTGCCGATCACTAAGTTGTATAAGCAAGCCGGAGCCCAAAGGGTTCCGGCTTTTTTATGCTTCGTGCGCTTGCCATTTATCGGAATCTGTCGAATTCGCGCAACATCCACCTCGTTTCTACGTCTAATAGAAAGCTAGACATCCTACAACGAGGTGAGATAAATCCGATGATGAAAAAATGGAGCATGCTTCTGGCCGGCATGATCGCCGCTCAAAGCGTAATGACTGCAGGCGTATCCGCCGCAACCGCATCTACGGATTTAACGAGCAAATACCGCGTCTATCAAAACGACAAGGCGCTCCAAGAATTCAAAACCGAAACCCAAGCGATCGCCTATGCGAAAAGCTTCTCCTATAGCCATATCGAAAAAATTACCGACCGCGTCTGGGTATGGGACAACTTCCCGCGCTACAAAGTGTACGAGAACGGCGTCTCGACGGCGGCGCGCGAATTCAAGACGCTCGATCAGGCCAAGGCGTTCGCGAAAAAGCTAAAGTTTGCCCAAATTCGAGATTTGCAGCAGCCGGGCTGGGTATCCTATACGTATCCGAAATATCAGCTTTATCAAGGCGACAAAACGTCGGCGGCCTGGAGCTTCGCCACGCTGGCGGAAGCCAAGGCGGCGGCAAAATATTATGCGAATGCCCACGTCATCGATTTGTCGGCGAACCAATGGGTATGGGACAACTTGACCGCCGCGCAAAAAACGGCCAAGCGCGCATCGACGCCGGTCTATATCGTTACGGTTGCGGGCGAAGCGGCCAACGATGCACCGTACGGGTTCTTGGCCGATGCCATCCGTGCCTCGGCCGGCATCTCGGGCAGCGCCGTCCTGAATACGTCGACCGGCAAGATCGTCCATCAGAACGCGGCGCCGTATATCGTCAACCAGAACGGACGTGCCGTTCGATCTTTCTTCAATCTGGAGAGCGCAATTGCCTATGCGAAAGCGCTGAACGGCGCGACGATTATGAAAGACGGCTTAGAATGGTGGACGAACGCGCCTTATTTGAAAGTCGTCAAAGGCGACGAAGTGTTGAAACAATTTTTCACCCGCCAATCCGCTGTCGCTTACGCTTCTCAAGTGAAGAACGCGGTCGTCCTGACGGCCGAAGGCAGAGCGCTCTGGAATAACGCAAGTAAATTGAAGGTGCTCGGATGGAACGGGACCTCAAGTACGAAGACCGTACTGGCGCAGGTCGCGAATACGCAGGGTTTGGACACGACCTCTCCGACTTGGTTCGTGCTAACGAACGCGGACGGCACGATGATGGACAACTCGGATTCGGCCGTGATCTCGTCGCTTCAAGGGTCGGGCATTAAGGTCGAGCCGCTCGTGCACAATCAATTCGATAAAAATCTGACGCGCGAGTTTCTGAAAGACCCGGCGGCGCAAACGAAATTCATCGCCTCGCTCGTGTCGCGGCTAGATACGCTGGGACTCCAAGGCATGAATTTGGATTTCGAGGGCATGTACGGCGGTGATCGCGCGCTCTATACCGAATTCGTCCGCAATCTCGCCAAGGCGCTGCATGCGAAAAGAATGACCCTCTCCATCGACCTGCCGCGCGGCGACGTCAAATGGAATGCGCAGACCGCCTACGATATCGCGGCCATCGGCCAAATCGTCGATACGGTCATGATCATGGCCTACGATGAGCACTGGAGCGGCAGCGACGAACCCGGTTCCGTCGGCGGGATGGGCTGGATCGAAGAAGGCATCGAGCAATATTTGGCGTATGGGGTACCGCGCGATAAGATAATGCTCGGCATTCCGTTCTACGTTCGCGAATGGCGGATCGACGCTTCGGGCAACATAGTGGACAATAAGGCGATCTACATGAAGGAAGTGCCGCGCATCATCCAAGAGAACGGCGCAACCGGCACGTATGACGCCGAATCCGGTCAAATGAAATATACGTACGCGAAGGATGGCTACACGCACGTATTCTGGGCGGAGACGGAAGCGACCGTCAAGGCTCGCGTCGACCTTGCGCGCAAATACGATCTCGCCGGCGTTGCCGCATGGCGACTTGGTTACGAAAGCGCCGACCTCTGGTCGATGCTGCTGCAGTACAAATAATTAGCCCTTATTCATTGTTAAAAGCAATCGAACCTGCATGGCAACTCGCCATGCAGGTTCTTTTTATGTGCAGCCTATTCGGTTGGGTTCTCCTTCTGCAGTTCCTCCAAATATGCGTCCAACCGATCGAACCGATCTTCCCACAGCCGCCGAAACGATTGGATCCAGATCTGCATGTCTTGAAGAGGCTCCGGCCTCAAGTTGTAAATCCGCTGATTAGCCTGCGGGCGCACGTCCACGATGCGCGCCTCGTTCAATACTTTAAGATGCTTGGATGCCTGCGGTTGTCGGATTCCCAGCTGATCGGCGATTTCCCCCACCGTCAGCGGGCCGTCTCGAAGCAGTTCAACCATCTGAAGCCGGTTGGGTTCGGCAAGCGCGCTCAAAGTTGCAACATCCATCTCTTCCCCCTCCGATTCTTTCGTAATATACGTTCCATATGAAGAATATACCGATGCGGGAATATTGTTGTCAAGGAACGAGCCTCATTCCGCCTGAAACAACCGGAATCGTAACGGTACCTGCACGCGCTCGTTACCATCAATATCGGCGGCGCTAGCTTCGGCAGATGTTTCTTGGATATCGTGCGAGGATCCGCTCCTAATTCGTCTAGCGAAGGAGGTGCTTGATCGATGTTTATTAACGGGGCTACTTCTCAAAACGCCAGTTATGCGCGATCCATTGCCGTCGCGCTTCCTGCCGGCACGCACAGCCATTCGGTAATCTGGGCTTCATCGTACCAGTCGGTGCCGAAAACGAGGTGCTCAGCGTGCAGCTCTATGCGAACGCCACGATTCAAGTGACGCAACCGGATGTGATTGGCAATATTTATGACGATTGTCCGTGGCACGCAGCTAACGGATCCGGTCGTGTATTCCAGCACGGCGGTCTATTTAGCGGAAGGGACGACCTCGTTCTTCCAACAAATCAGCGCGAAAGCCGCAGACTATGATGTGGATCTGTCGGCCAATCGTATCTTGGTCTACACGGCGTTTATTTCCACCGATTCGGCCTGCCTTCGGGTCGTGTCGGAAAGCTTCAATGCGTCTGCGTACCGCACAATCGTATAATACCGAATTACACTGCGGTTGACTAACAATACTACGCGAGGCGAATGCAGCCGCCCGCTCTCCCCTGTCCGCCCTGTACCCTTGCAGGCACAGGCGTATAATATGCGAATAACGCCCTTGGCAAAGGGCGTTCCCGCATCAAACGCAAGCTATCCTTCTATAGGCCATTCGCCGACGAACTCGGGTTCATCATACTTGTAGTAGCGATCTAGTATGGTCTCTCGATCATCTATGAACAGCTGATCCGCAATCTCGGCCACGAGACGCGGCACGGCAAACTTCATGCCCGATAGCGCCGAAGCCGATATTCCGCAGCTGACCAGCGCCGAATATGTGAACGAGAAAAGACCGTGCAGCTTCTTCTCTCCTTCCGCGTCGCGCCCTTGGAACGCAAAGCCTCTAGACAAGTACGGGTGCGCGTCTAGGAGCGGGTTCGCGATGCCTTCCGGCGCCTCGTAGCGATCCCCCCATCTGGCGATATGGCGTTCGACGAGCGCCAATTCCGGCCTGAGCGCCGGATCGGTAATAAGCCCGGTGCTGATGATCAAAAAATCGAAGGCGTACTCGCCCTGCGACGACGTCACGACCGCGCCTTGTTCGGCTGCCCGAACGTTCAGCCATGGCGCACCCAAATGGAGATGGAAGCCCGGCGAAGCGGCCGCTCGCTCGAACGTATCGTTCGTCGGGGGTTGATTATGCTTGAAGAAATGCGCGATGACGCGATATTTGTCGGCATCGCCCAGCGCCGCGAATCGTTCGATCATACCTGAACCTTCCATTTGACGGATCGGATTGATGCGGGGCAGCTCGCTTCGCCGAACGAAGACATGCGCCTCCGCGACGCCTTCGTGCAGCGCGAAATTCGCGTTGTCGAAAGCAGAGGCGCCGCCGCCCAGGACGGCGACCTTCTTCCCTCTCAGCTCTTCGAAATCGATCCGCTGCGACGTATGGGCGTATAGATTCGCCGGCAGATTGCGGGCTATCAGCGATGGCACATGCCACTCTCCGCCGCCTTGAATGCCCGTCGCCAGAACGACTTTGCGCGCCAACAGCTCCTTCGCCGGCGCGCCGGCCCCTTCGATATGCAACCGATGGACCCCTTCGCCCGCCGAATCGACAAGTGTTAGCTTAACTTCGTTTAAGACCGGCAGCTCGAGTACGCGTCTGTACCAGCGGAGATAGTTCATCCATTCGCCGCGCGGGATTTTGCCGAGCGTTTCCCATCCTTCCGCGCCATGACGCGCTTCCCACCAAGAGCGGAAGGTAAGCGACGGAATGCCGAGATCTACGGAAGTCAGATGCTTTGGGGTTCGAAGCGTCATCATGCGCGCATAAGTTTCCCACGGTCCTTCCAAACCTTCGGTGTTCTCGTCGATAATCAGAATGTTGGAAATCCGCTCGCGAAGGAGCCCAAAGCCGATCGACAGCCCGCTCTGACCGCCGCCTACGACCACCACATCATAAACATGACCTGCTGGATGGCGCTTCGGTTGAAGCCAATCGAGTCCGCCGTAAGCCAAATAGGACAAGTCCGCCTTTACGCGCGCTTGCAATGCCTCAAGACTCATCGTATCCCCCGCCTTTCTGCAATGAACCCGCTATATTTCATGTCATATATAAGTACATCTTATGTGATTTATATCGTCATCTTACCTCTTTCCACGCGGCTATTTGAAGGGTAGAGTGGATTTATTGTAAGGAGCACTAAAACGAACCAGCGGTTCTTGTTCAAAATAACAAGACTTCGGACAGGGCGTCCTCTTGCCATGCGGTCATAAAAAAAACCAGACCTTGTAAGGTCTGGTTCATGCGCCCTATTGTTCTTGCTGAGCGCTGCGTCCAGGAGCGGATTGCTGCTCGAACGCTTCTGCCGCTTCCTCGGCGGAGAACTCCGTATCGTTCTCGCCCGGTACCGGGAATTGGTTCAATTTCGTCGATTGAACCTCGCCTTTGTTCAATTCGTTTTGCGAGTTTGCCATGCGCGTACACCTCCTTCTTTCAGCACAACGGTCATTAGTGTATCCGACTCATGGAATATTATGTATGAGGAAGAAAATCCTATGTTCAGCCGTTAACCGGACAAGGCATGTCAACTTTTTCGAGGAAAATAAAGGAAAGCCCAATAAAACGTCGAATGATAACTAAGACCAACGAAAGGGGGAGCTGCCGACTACATGCGATCAAGGTCGATCTATGCGTCGGAATCGACGAATCGAAAATTCGCCGGGACCTCAAGGATGGCTTCTAAGGTGCGGAGGCTTGCCTGTTTACAGATGATTCCGATTGCCTTACACTCATGGAGGAATGCCGTCAAAGCGGCGTTTCGCTCGGCGTCCGCCCACCTTTCCAAAATGACGATACTTATTTCACTCAAAGTACGGTTGCCCGGAGAGGAAGAAGCGGAGCGGGGAAACCGCTCAACTGGACTAACGCTTCTCGACTTCATCTAAGCCTACTTACATACTCTTTCATCGATCCAACGCCTGGATGTTCTTCATGGCAAGTCAACAATCGCAAGGACGGTAGACCAATTATGACGAGGAGGCACGGCTTATGGCTACGTTAGCGGACATTAATAACGAGATCGAGCAGCTTCGATTGATTCTCAATACGGTGTCGTCGGAATCGCCTCTTACCGCATCCGTCGTGGTTGAGATCAGCCAGAAGCTCGATTTGCTCATTATGCTGCATTATGAGCTGTCGCAGCAGCTGCGCTGCGCCTTGTAGGATAGACGAAACGGTCGTTCATACGCACAAAAATGCAGCTCCCCGGATATCCGAGGAGCTGCTTCTTTTGATTGACGATGCCTATACGATTAATGCGCGACGGTGTTGTACGTCATGATCCAGATCGAGCCAAGCACGATCGTCAGGACAATCAACAAGCCGAGCAAGAGCGACATGAGGTTATAACGCGGTTTGTTCTCTTCGCGCAGATGCATGAAGAACAAGAGCTGTACCAGGAATTGCAGCACCGCGGTCACGAGCAGCACGACGTTGGCCGCCGTGCCTTCCACGTAGTCGTTCAAGACCAGGACGAGCGGGATTATCGTCAGAATAATCGAAAGTACGAAACCGATGACGTAAGATTTCAGCGAACCGTGTCCGCCGTGCGCATCATGGCCATGCGCGCCGCCTTGATGTTGTGCCATCTTACATCACCCCCATCATATAGACGATCGTGAAGACGAAAATCCACACGACGTCCAAAAAGTGCCAATACAAGCTAATTACGTTGACTTTACGCTGCGTAACCGGCGTAATCCCTCGGCGCGATAGCTGAATCATCAAGCCGATCATCCAGAATAAACCGAGCGATACGTGCAAGCCGTGCGTGCCGACCAGCGTAAAAAATCCGGAGAGGAACGCGCTTGTGCTGATCGTCGCGCCTTCGTGTACCATTTTGATAAACTCGGTAACTTCAAGCGCCACGAACGAGGCACCGAGCAGTACCGTAACGCCCAGCCACATAATAAGCCCTTTGACATTCTTCTTATGCATCGCCAGCACGGCGAGACCGCTCGTAAAGCTGCTCGTAAGCAGGATGAACGTCGAGGCGATGATGCCCGGCATCTCGAACAGCTCGTGCGCCGTCGGCCCGCCGTTGGTGTTGCCTTTCAAGACGATATACGTCGCAAACAGCGTTGCGAAGAGAATACAGTCGGTCATGAGGAATAGCCAGAAGCCGAACGTCTTCATCGACTCATGTTCGTGCTCGTGGTGTTCGTCATGGCCATGTCCGCCGCCGGCATGGCTGCCGTGCGCCGTATCGGTGTGAGCGGCCATGAATGGCCGCGTTTTAAACTTACGTGTCAACACTTAGTTCGCCCCCCTTAAAGCGGCCTCGGTGCGTTTGATCTCATCAACCGGAATGTAGTAGTCCGTGTCGTACGAGAACGAACGCGCCAGCAAGCAGATGAAGACGCCGATCATGCCCGGGATGGCGAAGATCAACCAATCGAAGACGAAACCGAAGCCCGCAACGAACCAGCACACGGACATGATGAACGGAATCGCCGAGTTTTTCGGCATATGAATCGGTTCGAGCGGTTGCGGCTTCTTCGTCGACGGCAAGCCGTTTGCCTTGCGCTGTTTGTCTTCCCACCAGTCGTCCTGATTCTGCACTTGCGGCAATGTCGCGAAGTTATAGAGCGGCGCAGGGGATGGAATCGACCATTCAAGCGTACGGCCGTTCCATGGGTCGCCCGTCGTATCGCGTTCCATGAATTTAATGCTGTGCGCAATCTGCCAAACCTGGAACAAGAACCCGATCCCCATCAGGAAACCGCCGATCGTGGAGACGAGGTTAAGCGGTCCCCAGCCCATGTCCCAGCTGTATTCGCTGACGCGGCGCGTCATGCCGTCGAGACCCAGGAAATATTGCGGCATAAAGCAGACGTAGAAACCGATGTTCCACAGCCAGAATGCCCATTTGCCTAGCTTCTCGTTCAGCTTGAAGCCGAACATCTTCGGCCACCAGTAATACAAGCCTGCAAAATATCCGAACGCGACGCCGCCGATCAACACTTGGTGGAAGTGCGCGATTAGGAAGTAACTATTGTGGAACTGGAAGTCGGCCGGCGCGACGGATAGCAATACCCCCGTCATACCGCCGATGACGAAACACGGAATGAACGCGATCGTCCACATCATCGGCGTGGAGAACGTGATACGGCCACGGAACATCGTGAACAGCCAGTTGAAAACTTTGACCCCGGTCGGGATCGCGATGAGCATCGTCGTTATCGCGAAGAACGCATTCACGTCCGCGCCCGAGCCCATCGTGAAGAAGTGGTGAAGCCACGTGAAGAAGGACAGCACGCTGATGATCATCATGGCGAACACCATCGATTTGTAGCCGAACAACTTCTTCTTCGAGAAGGTGGCGACGATCTCCGAGTAGATCCCGAACGCCGGAAGAACGACGATGTACACCTCGGGGTGACCCCACATCCAAATCAAGTTGACGTACATCATCGGGTTGCCCCCGCCGTCGAGCGTGAAGAAGTGTGCGCCGAGGTATCGGTCAAGGAACAGGAGCGCCAATGTGACGGTCAGAATCGGGAAAGCGAAAATGATCGTGACGCAGCTGGACAAGACAGACCAGCTGAACATCGGCATTTGCATCAATTTCATGCCCGGCGCGCGCATCTTGAGAATGGTAACGATGAAGTTAATCCCCGTCGCCAAGGAGCCGATACCCGAAATCTGAATGCCCCATATATAGAAGTCCTGCCCGACGCCCGGACTATGCGACAGCTCCGAGAGCGGCGCATACGATAGCCATCCGGCATCCGGCGAACCGCCGATGACGAACGACATGTTGAACAGCATGGCGCCAAAGAAGAACATCCAGAAGCTTAAGGAGTTTAGGAACGGATAGGCCACGTCCCTCGCGCCGATCTGAAGCGGCACGACGATGTTGAATAAGCCGAACATAAGCGGCATCGCCATGAAAAGGATCATAATAACGCCGTGCGTCGTGAAAATTTGGTTGTAATGCTCCGGTTCCAGGAAGTGGACATCCGGAAGCGCGATCTGCGTCCGCATGAGCAGCGCGTCGACGCCGCCGCGGAAGAGCATGAGAATCGATGCGATAATGTACATAATCCCGATTCGCTTATGGTCGACGGTCGTCAACCATTCGCGCCACAGCCAGCCCCACTTTTTGAAGTAGGTCAGCACCGTAATGATCGAGATGAGCGCGAGCGCGATACTCACGTCGGCGCCATAGATGAGCGGGTCGCCCGTGACGAAGAAGTCCCCGGCGAACTCTTTGATTTTCTCTAACATGCGGTCTCTCCTCTCTTTCCGTTATTCGTGATCCGCATGATGCTCATGATCCATGTCCATTTCGGCGTCCATGTCCATGTTCATTTCTTGATCATCGGCAGTAGATTTCGCTTCGTCGGTGCTTGCTTTCGAATACTCCGCGCTTTCGGTCGACTCGCCACCATGATGATGGCCGCCCGATCCCGGCACCGCGTATTTGTTCACGATCGAATTGAAGAGTCCTTGCGGATAGCCGGAGAACGACTGGATTTCGGCCGTGCCTTGCTCGGCCAGCTTGCCGTAGCCGTCCATCGTAAGCTCCGTTCCCGTGCCTTTCACTTCCTGCACCCAAGCCGCGAATTCTTCTTCGGACGTGGCTGTCGCGTCGAAACGCATTTTGCCGAAATCTTTGCCCGTGAAGTTTGCGCCGGCCCCATAATAGACGCCTGGCTCATCCGCTTGCAGGAACAATGTCATGGCCATGCCGGACATCGTGTAAATCTGTCCGCCGAGCTGCGGAATCCAGAAGGAGTTCATCGGCGCGTCGCTCGTGAGCTTGAATTCAATCGGCCGGTCTTCCGGGAACTTCAAGTAATTGACCGTGGCGATATTTTGCTCGGGATACGTGAACAGCCATTTCCAGTCGAGCGACGTCACTTCGATGACGAGCGGTTCCTTCTCGGACTCGAGCGGTTTCGAAGGCTCGAGATGATACGTGTAGCGTACCGTCACGACGGCGAGAATGACGATAATGACAATCGGAATGCCCCACCATATCGTCTCTAGTTTCGTGCTATGCTCCCATTTCGGCTTATACGCCGCTTTGTTGCCCGGTTTGTCCCGGTAACGCCATACGATGACGGCGGTCAAAATCAGGACAGGCACGATAATGATTGCGCATAGCAGCGTTGAAATCCAGATCAAATCCCGCTGCGAATCGCCTACCGGACCCTTGGGATCAAGCACCATGGGGTTACAGCCCGACAGCAGAACCATCGTCAGCGTCAGCATGAAGGCTGCGGTGATTCGTTTCATAACGCTGCGCTTCTTCACTTCCTCATCTCCTTACGGCCGTTCATTGTGGACGAACTTTGTGAAATTTGTTTCATGCCATAACCATAACAGAAGTCTTCTCACTTTTCCTTATCGTTAACAAATGCGTCAACGAAAATTAGATTTTCTGTAATATTTCTTTCACCATTTCGACGATATTTACTAATAACCGCCCTAAACGCAAAAGAACCTCCCGGTTGTCCCGGGAGGCTCATGCGCAAGCGAATCGCTTGTCAATATGCAATTTCCGTCTGTTAAATGCGCTGTTGGCCGTCGGAGCCGTGCTTGCGGTTCTCTACCATATTGATAGCGGTACCGATCGTATAGATAAATACGCTGCCGACCAAAAAGCCGATCCCGACCATGAGCGTCAAGTTCTTGTCGCTGAAGTGGCTCAGGTTCCAAATACACATCACAACGCCGATTGCTAAACACAACCAGGCCATTATATTCATCGTCGAGAAAATCCGTTTCACG
This sequence comes from Paenibacillus methanolicus, assembly GCF_008124765.1. Classification (GTDB taxonomy): domain Bacteria; phylum Bacillota; class Bacilli; order Paenibacillales; family Paenibacillaceae; genus Paenibacillus_Z; species Paenibacillus_Z methanolicus. The sequence goes on from NZ_VNHS01000008.1 coordinate 286,139, forward strand.
TCGCGTACTTCTTTGTTCATGATGGTCACTCCCGTTCGGTAAAGTAAACGCTTCCTATGGATCTATTATACCTCATTTTCGCGATTTGTGTTCAAATACTTTTCACATTTTGATCGAAAAACGGACAAATTTTTCGGAAGCGCGGGCTTGAAAAGCCAAGATAGTGATCTTTACCCACTTTATCGGAACAATTATCATTCTAGAGATCTCCCTCCCCCCACCCCCTCCGCCGAGGGGGCTCCAAGGGCGCTGCCCTCTGGACACCCGGTTTCGTGCGCATGCGAGTGTTGGTGGTTGGCGGGTAGTTTCGAGCGAGGCGCGCTTTTGTCCTTGCGGACAAAGCTAACGTCGTTGATTCGTTTCTGCTCACCTTCGATGAGGAGCTCGACAGATTTTCATTTTCCTATGGCAAAGCTCATGGCTACCGCCATCTGGACATCTGGTTTTCTCTTTGTTGTAATGGCCTGACCTTAGGACGAGTCGAGCATCTGGCGTTGATGCGCTTTGGCCATTGGCCAAAGCTTACTTGTATGAAACGCAAATTCGACTCCCTTCATTAATTGTTATTCCTGCACTCCGCTTCTCACTTCTTCGTGGATACCGTTATCCCTCATCCCTCCCCTTAACCGCTGCGCCCGGTTATCTTCGCCTTGTCTCCGTTCATATACTTTCGAATGTGAGTGGAAATCCAATCCAGTGTTTGGACGGATGAGGAGGATATGATGAACGAACGCATAGAAGCTTGTATCGCTTCGCTGGTGAGCCGACTGCTTGCCGAACAGCACGAAGATGGCGCATGGCGCTACCGATTTGTCGAGAGCGGCATAATGACCGACTGCCACTTCGTGGTCATGATCAGTCTGCTGGGGATTGCCGGCCGCGAAGAGGAAGTACGTAAGCTTGCAGACCGGATTCGCGGGAGACAAAATCCAGACGGTGCGTGGCGGGTCTATCCCGATGAGGCGGACGGCAACATCTCCGCTACGATAGAAGGCGTGTTGGCGCTGCTCCATGCCGGCGATTCGCCGGAGTCGCAGCATATGAAGCTGGCGCTGAATGCCATCGATCGGATGGGCGGCGCCAAACGGGTGAGCAGCTTAATGACCAAATTTCTGCTCGCGCTGGCCGGATACAAATCGTGGCCGGCCTTCTTTCCGATTCCGCTTGCGCTGCTGCTTCCCAAGAGCGCCCCGCTTCACTTCTTCCACTTCTCCGGCTATGCCCGCGTGCACATGGCGCCCATGCTTGTGCTCGGTGAACGCAAGCCGCGTTTTCATAATCCTAATGTGCCTAAATTGGCGGAGCTCGAAGGCAGCCGCTGGCTGTTCGCCACTACATCCTCGAACGCAACTTCGGAAGCGAGCTGGTCGGACCACCTCTCCCGAGGTCCTCTCGATACGCTGCAGGAATGGGCGTTGGCGTGGATCAACGCGCCCAGAATGCTCAAGCAGCGCGCGGTAGACACCGCCGAGACGTACATGCGGGACCGAATCGAATCCGATGGCACGCTTTACAGCTATGCCATCTCGACGATCCTGATGGTGTTCGCATTCATTTCGCTTGGCTACGACAAAAACGATCCCGTAATTCAGCGAGCAGTCGACGGACTGACCCGTTTATTCGTACCGGACGGTGACGGACATCATCTGCAGACCACGACATCCGCCGTATGGGACACCGCCCTCATCAGCCATGCGCTGCAGACTGCCGGTCTTGACGGGGTCCAAGATGCAATCGCGAAAGCCGGACGCTACTTGCTCGGCCGTCAGCACGACAAAGCCGGCGATTGGGCACTCGAGGCGGAGCACGCGGAACCGGGGGGATGGGGATTTTCGGAGATCAATACGATTAATCCCGACGTGGACGACACGACGGCAGCCCTCCGCGCGATCGAACCGCTGCGCGGTATCCTGCCCGAAGCGGGCGACGCCTCGGATCGCGGGCTGAATTGGCTGCTCGGCATGCAAAATAGCGATGGCGGCTGGGGCGCGTTCGAACGCAATAATCATCATCCGGTCATCCAATGGATACCGCTCGAAGGCGTCGAAGCCGCCGCGACCGATCCCTCCTGCGCCGATCTGACCGGACGGGCGCTCGACTATCTCGGGAACACGGCCGGCCTATCGAATCGCCATCCCTTCCTGCAACGCGCGGTTCAGTGGCTCGTTCACGATCAGCAGAACGACGGTTCCTGGTACGGTCGCTGGGGCGTCTGCTACATCTACGGCACGTGGGCGGCATTGACGGGACTAGCCGCGGTCGGCGAACGGTCTGACCACCCGGCGATCCGCAAGGCGGTACAATGGCTGCTGGATATTCAGCGTCCGGACGGCGGCTACGGCGAATCATGCGTCAGCGATGTCGCAGGGCAGTATGTGCCTTTGGGACGCTCGACGATCGTGCAGACCGCCTGGGCGCTCGATGCGCTCACGGCCGTGCATGCCAAGCCCAACGATGCCATCAAGCGAGCGGCCGAATGGATTGCCGCCCATCACGGCCAACCTTCCGTGCAAGCCGAATATCCGACAGGCGCCGCGTTGCCCGGCCACGTCTATTCCCGCTACGAAAGTTACCCGATCGTTTGGCCGCTGCTTGCGCTTTCGCATGCTCGCCGCAAGTACGGGAATTTTTTTCCTGAATTTTTGGAAATCGATGCATAATTGATTCCGGGCCGTGACAAATTAACCCAGGTAGAAAAAATTCCACTTGGGAGGAACACGACCATGTACAATCAAACGAATCTTTCGCAACAAATCCAATTCCTGGAGCAAACGATTCACCAGCTGATTAACCAAACGCAGCAAGCTTCCGCCGTCTACCAACAAATGCTTCACCAAGAGCTTCAAAACGCGCAGCAGCTGGAGCAGCTGGCTCGACGCGAGCAGCAAGCGGCGCAAATCATCCAGAACGCCCTGCACGGCCACGAAGTCGCGATTCAGCAAATGAACCAAGTGCAATTGCTCTGCAAGCAACTGGAGCAACGCGTTCAAATCGAGCAAGCACCGTACTCCTTCAATGCGCAGCCGGCGTTCCAAGCGCAGCAGCATGTACCGTACCAACAATAAGCAAAATGAAGCGGCAGGCGCCAGCTTAAGCGGCGACGCGCGTTTCATACCAGGGAAAGTACGCCAGACCAACGTCAATATGCCTTGCGCATAGGGACGTTGGTCTTTGTTTTGCCGCAGGAAACGCACCGTCGCGAATGCCAAAAAGCCAACCGGACATCCGGCTGGCCAATTTGCTAATCTTTATCAACGCTACGAGAATACCCGCTGCTTCGTACGCACCAAATCCGCCAAGAAGACGAGCGCAAGTCCTTGTCCCCAGCCCTGTACCCGCTTGATCGGCACTTCCCGGTAGCCGTCGACGTCGCGCATCACCGCCGTGCCCGCCGAGACGGAACGAACCGAGCCGTCCTCGTCGATTTGACTCAGAATGCCTTCGATCGCGAGATTCACGTATTTGTTGTACAGCGCGCCGGCATGCGTCAGCGCCGCGGCGATCCCCGCTGAACCGCTTGTTTCGCTGTACGAACCCGGATCGGTCAGCACCGTATGCCATAGCCCGTCGATGTTCTGCAGCCGGACGAGCGCGGCCAACTGGTCGCGGAGCGATCCTTCAATGATCATAAACGACGGATGCGTCACCGGAATGAGCGGCAGCGCCTTCGCCATCGTCAGCGCCGCCCAGGAGTTGCCGCGCGCCCAAAAGATGCCGGACATATGGTTCTTCGCAATGTTATCCCAACCGTGGTAGTACAGATTCGTCGCCGGATCCTGCAAACATTGTTCATGACCGTGATACTGTTTCAATCCGTCTTCGAAGTAATCCTCCCGGCCGAGCAGCGCGCCCATGCGGACGAGGAAGTAACCGGCCATCATCATCGTGTCGACCCACGCCTGCTCGGGGAAGTTGTACGTCTCCGAGTTTACGGTATGCTGGAAAATGCCGTCGCCGAAACGTACCGCTTCGTGTCGGAGATAGTCTGCCATCTGGATCGCGACATCCAGATATTTGTTGTCTTCCGTCGCCTTGTAGAGCGCGATCAGCGCGTGACCGACCGATACGCCGTTCACCGACAGCTTCGGCAGCCCGTCCTCGAGCTTCTCGTCGACCCATGCTTGCAGCAACTCGATATAGCGCTTGTTCCCGGTTGCCTCGTATGCTTCCGCTACGCCGTAGAACGCGACGCCTCCGGGCCAGTCCCAGCTAAAGTCCATGCGGAACGTGCGCTCAACGACGCGGTCGATGACATCCTGAATATGTTTCTCGTCAAACATTAGCGGTGGCATATAGCAAAATCCCCTTTCGGATATCCATTTCATGTGCTTGCGTGACTACTTCAGTCCGCTTGTGCTGATCCCTTCGACGATATGCTTCTGGAAAGCGAAGAACACGGCGACGACCGGAACGAGACTGACGATCGACATCGCGAACATCGCGCCCCAGTTGGAGAGCGTGTCGGCGTCAAGATACATTTTGAGCGCCATCGATACCGGGTACATGCTCGGTTTGTTCAGATACAGTACCGGTCCGATCAGATCCTCCCAACGCCAGTAGAACGAGAAGATCGAAGCGGTGGCGAGCGCCGGCGCGATGAGCGGAATGATGATGCGGTAGAACAGTCGGAATTTGCCGCAGCCGTCGATCGTCGCCGCCTCGTCGAGCTCGGACGGTATCGTACGGATGAATTGGATCATTAGGAAGATGAAGAACGGCGCGCCGAAGTAAGCGGGCACGACGATCGGCTTGATCGAGTTCAGCCAATCCATCTTCGCGAACATAATATACTGCGGCACGAGCGTCACGTCATGCGGCAGCATGAGCGTGACCATCATGATGGCAAACCAGAACGAGCTGCCGAAAAACTTCAGCCGCGCGAAGCCGAACGCGACGAACGCGGAAGAGAGCACCGCGCCGATCGTCGCCAAGACGACGAGCACGAGCGAGTTTTTGATGAACGTGCCGAAGCCGTATCCCCCGATACCTTGCCAACCTTGGGAGTAATTCGTCCATATCCATTCGGACGGGATGAGCGAGCCGGCCGTCTGGAAAATTTGCGCGCTCGGCTTGAACGAGCTCATCAGCAGCCAAATGACCGGATAGACCATCAGCAGGGCGCCGCCAGCGGCGATGACATGATAGAGCGTCCACTTCAACGGTTTATATCGCATGGCGTTAGCCCTCCTTCGATTCGTAATGAACCCAGAATTTCGAAGTGGCGAACAGGATCGCCGTGAAGATCGCGACGATGATCAGCATCACCCATGCCATCGCGGATGCGTAGCCCATATCGAAATACACGAATCCTTGACGGAACAGATAGAGCGAGTACAGCAGCGTGCCGTCGAGAGGACCGCCTTCGCCCTTGGAGATAATGTACGCAGGCGTAAACGTCAGGAAGGCCCCGATCGTCTGCAGAATCGTATTGAAGAGCATGATCGGCGTCAGCATCGGGAGCGTAATGCTGAAGAACCGGCGCACCGCGCCTGCTCCGTCCACGCCCGCCGCTTCGTACAGCTCGCTTGGAATGTTCTTGAGACCGGCCAGGAAGATGAGCATCGACGAACCGAACTGCCAGACGGACAGCGAGATGAGCATCCACAAGGCCGCGAACGGTTCGGCGAACCAGCGTACGCTGTCCACGCCGAAGAAATTCAGCAGGCCGTTGATGATGCCCTCGTCGCCGTAAATGTTGCGCCACATGATGGAGACCGCGACGCTGCCGCCGATAATCGATGGCAAATAATAAATGGTACGATATACCCCGACCGCTTTGGCTGCCGTATTGAGAAGCATGGCGATCGCGAGGGCGAAAGCAAGACGCAGCGGAACGCCCATGAACACGTAGATGAGCGTCACCTTCAGCGACTGCCAGTATTTGCTGTCCTCAAAAAACATTTCTTTGTAGTTGTCCAGCCCGATCCAACGGGGCGACGTGAACAAATCGTAGCTCGTGAACGAAAGATAAAGCGACACGCAGGACGGAACGAGAATAAAGACGAGAAAACCGATAACGAACGGACTAATAAAGGCATAACCGGTCAGCTGGTTTTTCCAGGCGACTCGCATGCTACCACTCCCAATCCCAGATTCTGACCTTCTCTAAGCCGCTTTTTGCGTATGGGAAAGAGAGCAGCCCGCCCTGATGACCGGCCGCCCTAACCCCATGTATGCGGTTTGCTGAATGCGTTATTTGTTTTTCGCCAAGATGGCGTTCGCTTCTTTGCGGAATTGTTTCGCCGCTTCTTCCACCGACAGCTTCTGGAAGTCCATTTGCTCGCCCAGGCCGGAGAAGAGCTTGATGATCTCCGCCGTTCCGACCGGATCCGGCGGATCCATCGGGCTGCTGTTCTCCTGCGCCCACGTGACATAGTCGAATACTTGCACTTGCGCCGGATCAAGCGTCGGCTTGATCGCGTCCGCTACCGCGCTGTTGACCGGCACGCCGCGGTCGCCTTTGATCAATTTGTTCGCTTCGACGTTGTTGACCCAGAAGTCGATGAACTTCGCCGCTTCTTCTTTGTGCTCCGAGTTTTTCGATACCGAGAAGTACATGGAAGGTTTCAGGTAGAGACCTTCTTTGCGGCCCGGACCCGGCATATGCGCCATCTCGAGCGGACGGTTCGCTACTTGCTGGATCGCGACGAACTGGTTCGTCCACTGCCAGATGCCGACCTGCTTGTTCTTGACCATCATGTCGTCCTCGAGCCCTTTGATCTGCGCTTTGACGTCCGGCGGCGGCGTATGTCCGTCCTTGACCAGATTCGCGAGGGGCCCGAAGAAATCGATGAACAGCTTGTCGTCCTCGTAGCCAAGCGCCGTGCCTTCCGCGTTGTACAAGTGCTGGCCTTTCGAACGCAGGTAGTAGCCGAAGAATACTTCCGGACGGAAGCCGTTGTCGAAGTAAAGTCCCGCGTCCTTGGCCTTGCTCGCCATCGCGAAGTAGTCGTCCCACGTCCAATCTTCGCCTGGCTTCTCGACGCCCAGCTTCTTCAAGAGCTCAGGGTCGTATTGGAAGTTGACCGTATTAACGCCGATGTTGAAACCATAAAGCTTGTCGCCCAGCTTGCCGCCGGAGATCGAGTTATCCGAAATGTTCGTCGTATCGATGCCGTTGCCCAGATAAGGCGTCAAATCTTCCAGTTGACCCTTCTGGCCGTACTGCGCCAAATACGAGATATCCATCTGTACGATGTCCGGCAGTTCGTTCGCCGCCGCTTGCGGCGCAAGCTTCTTCCAGTAGTCGTCGAAGTTGGCGTATTCCGGTTCGATCTTTACGTTCGGATGTTCCTTTTGGTACATTTCGATAACCTTCAGCGTGTAATCGTGCCGAGGCTGCGACCCCCACCAGGCCATGCGGAGCGTGACCGGCTTGGACGAGTCTGCCGCTCCTCCGGAATCCGTTCCGTCGTTCGGCGCGTTCGAGCCCGCATTGTTGCCGTTGCCGCAAGCTGCCAATGAAACTACGAGCGTAGCCGCCACCAAGAGCGTCGATAGCTTTTTCATCTAACGATCCCCTTTCATGCATGCGCTTGAAATGTTAACCCTTACATTTACAATTGTAGCGGGGCGTAAGCGCTTGCGGAATGCAAAAAACCGCTCCCGTTGTTCAAAAAACAGAGGTTTCGACAACGGGATTATGACATGTTTATACAGGCGAACGTTTATATTCCGAGGGGGACATTCCCGTATATTTCTTGAACACTTGGGAGAAGTATTGGGGATTATCGCCAAAACCGAGCCGTTCCGCAAGTTCGAACACGCGCACGTCCTCCGCCTCTTCGATCAGCGCGATCGCCTGTTCCATTCGCCTTTTCATGACATAGGAGGAAAATTTGTCGCCGATCTCCTTCTTGAACAACTTCCCGAGATAATCCGCGTTCATATAGAGCACTTCGCCGGCAACCCAGTGAAGAGAGAGCTGCGGATTCGCGAGATTCGCTTCGATGACCTCCAACATGCGCCGAATCATGTCGGAATACTTGTTCCGATATCGTTCGAAATTAAAGCTGCATGCTTCCTTGGCCGCGGCGTACATGAATTCGCGAACCGCGTGCAGCGTGTCCATGCCCTCCAGCTTCCCGAGCGAGGTCAGCCAATCTTTCATCCGGTTCGGATCGCCTTGTCGCGCGACCGCGACGTAGATTGGGATGAGGTACGACTTGGTCATCGTCGTGTCCATCCGCTGTTGCGCGAGCGAATCGAACAACGCGGCCAACTCGGCTTCCGTCTCGCTCCATCGGCCGGATTTGACGAGCAGGCAGAGCCGCTCCTCGTCATATAGGAACGGCTCCTGCATTGGCTGCTCCGCATAATCGGCTAAGTCCTGCTTCATGATCAGCGTGCCTTCCCCAACGTAGAAGCGGTGCTCGAGACAAGCCAGCGTGTCCCGGTACATCCTTCTGGCGCCCGTAATATCGCCCGGATCGCTTAGCGCGGACGTGACCTCCTTTTTATAGAAGCCTTTGAACGTGCGTGCGATGTCGGCGATGCTCGCCCGCAACCGGTCCGTTTCCGCAGGGCTTGGCACGAGTAGGAGTACCTGCTTGCCGATGGTCGCCCCGAGCAGAGGCGGTTCCTCCGCGAGCAGATCCTGCGCGATGTTCAGCAGCGCGAACAAGTGCTCATACTCTATGTCGCCCTCGACCTGCATCAGAAGCAGACAAACCGGCTCGCTGCCCAGCGTAAGGCCGAACAATCTCGCATATTCGTCCCAGTCCCGTTTACCGTAGGTTTTGTTCGTGACCAGTTCCTTCAGGAACTGCGCCTTCGCATGCGGTATGACTTTGTTCAGCTCGGTCTCCATTCCGACCAGAAACTGGTCGCGGTTGCGCCGCTTGTCCAGTTCGCGAACGATATCCCGAAGCGATTGCGCAATCGTCTCCTCGTTGCACGGCTTGAGCAAATAATGCTTGACCCCGAACCGCATCGCCTTGCGCGCATAATCGAAATCCCCGAAGCCGGATAGGACGATGAACGCTGGCGCGTCGTCTTCGTTCTCCGTCACCTTCTCGACGAGCTGCAAGCCATCCATGCCCGGCATCCGGATATCGGTAATCACGATGTCCGGCCGATCGCGCTCGATCGCCGCCAACGCCTCCACGCCGTTCCTAGCCGTGCCGGCCAGGCGCGTCCCGGTTCCTTCCCAATCCACGATCGCGGATATGCCTTCCAAAATAATGCGTTCATCGTCCACCAACAGCACCTTATACATGTTCATCCCTCCGCTCATACGGCAGCGCCATCGTAATCGTCGTGCCGGCGCCGCGTTCGCTATCCACTTGCAATCCATAGACATCCCCGAACAAAAGTTTAATCCGGTCGTCGATATTCCGCATGCCCACGCCCGAACCTTTCGGCCGTACGTCGCCCGATTTCAATCCTGCCAAAATCCCGGCGTCCATTCCCGGTCCGGTATCCTCGACGACGATCAGCAGCCGGCCGGCCTCATGCCAAGCGCGTATGCGGATGCGGCAAGGCTCCAGCATATGTTCCACCCCGTAATTCACCGCGTTCTCGACTAGCGGCTGCAGCGAAAGTTTCGGAATCATCGTCGTCTGGTATTCGTCCGGCACGTCCAGTTGAAAATCAAGCCGTTCCTCGAATCGGATTCGTTGAATCGTGACATAGTGGGACACGATGTCCAGCTCGTCCTTCAGCTGAATCAGCGGCTCCTTGATAGTGATCGAGCTGCGCAGCAGGAAGCCAAGCGACTCCACCATTTGCGAGATGGACCGCTGCCGGTTCATTTTGGCCGTCCAATTGATCGTCTCCAGCGTATTGTACAGGAAGTGCGGGTTGATTTGCGCTTGAAGCGCCTTGAACTCGCTCTCCTTGATCGCGAGTTGCTTGACGTAATTCTCTGTGATCAAATCGTCGATGCGCTGGACCATCATGCGGAAATTGCGGTGCAGCTGGCCGGCCTCGTCCATCGGAATTTGCTTGTCGTCTTCATCTTCCCAAGCGTCAAAATGGCCAAGCTGTACCCGTTTCATCTTCAGGTTCAAACGCTCGATCGGTCCGGTGATTCCCTTAGAGAACCGGACCGATAAGATGACGGCCATGACGAACAGCGCCGCGAGCAGCAGCAGCACCGCGCGCTTGACGGCGGCGACCCGCTCGAAGATCGTGTCGTACGGGATAAGCGTCATATACGTCCAGTTCGTATTCGAAGACGGGACGTACGCGACGAAATACCGATTTCCGTCGATGCCGGCCGTCGTATAACCTTGCTTGCCCGCGATGAACTCATTCAGCTTACTCTCTTCGTCCGTTTCGAGCGCCGGGAAGATAGAGTGACCGTCCTTCATAATATAGAGCTCCATATTCTCGAGGCCGCCTGCCTTGTTCAAGTAATCATGAAACAGCCCTTCCATATCGATGCGCACGGTCATGACGCCAAGCGGCGCCAGCTCCAATTCCTGATAGGAGCGGATGAGCCGAGCCGAGCTCAGCGTACGGTCTTCCTCATCCGGCAATATCCAGGTGTTTCCTCCTTTGTTCGGCTCCGTCTCCTTCTTCAGCATGCGGATGCGCTCGGGCGATGACGTGACCAGCTTCGTTCCCGCCGCGTATTCTTTGCCGTAATAATCGGTCATCTGGATCGATAGCACGTATTTCTCCATGCCGCCGATCTCCAGCATCCGCGTCTGAATATAATCGGCGATGACGAAACGGTCGTATTCCGTCCCCGCCTGCTTGATTTTGTTCAAATAAGACTGCAGCGTGCCGTCGGTCGCCAGCCTGTAGGATAGCCGCTCCATCTTCTGCAGCTCGCTCTCGATGCCCGCCGCCGTCAGTCCGAGCGATTGGGCCGACTGACGATACAGCTCCTCGTCGTACTTCTCGAAGGCGTACTGCTGCACGATCAGCATCAGCAAGCAGACGAGCAGCATGACCGCCGTGATGAGCGCGATTAATTTGTATTTGATGCGAAGATTCATGTAAAGCGCTTTCAACGTGACCAATGAGCCGTCCCCTTTCTGCTTGAAGTCCCGCTCCCCGCGAAACGTAACCGCGTTCATTATACATGAAATGTACGTACAAGAGGAGGTGCCAATGGGCCGACACGCGCGGCGCAAAAAAAAAAGACGTCCCGGGGAGCCGGGACGTGCCAATGATCGCCAGTGCGGTGTTGCGTCATGCTTCACAAGATGAATAAAACCGGTCGCCTAGCGGAAAGAATCACCGGCTAGCGCATCCGCCAGAACATATCGTTGAGGCGAAGCTCGTTGCGGAACGCGTTCACTTGCGTCGCGTTGTCGATGATGACGACTTCGATGCCGGCCAGCTCCGCCCAGTCGATGAGCTGTTCGGCCGTAATCGCGTACGAGAGCACCGTATGGTGCGCGCCGCCGGCGTGGATCCATGCTTCCGCCGAGACGTTCAACGAAGGCTGCGGCTTCCATAGTACGCGCGCGACCGGAAGATTCGGCATATCGCGGTCCGGCTGAACGGCATCGACGACGTTAACGATCAGACGGAACCGGTGGCCTAGATCGATCAGCGACGCGTTCACCGCTTGGCCGCTGCGGCCGTCGAAGATCATGCGCGCAGGGTCTGCTTTGCCGCCAATGCCGAGCGGGTGCACTTCCAGACGCGGACGGTTCGCCGCGATCGTCGGACAGACCTCCAGCATGTGGGCGCCGAGGATCATTTCGTTGCCCGGCTCGAAGTGGTAGGTGTAGTCTTCCATGAAGGATGTCAGCTTATTGCCGGCCATGACTTTCATCAGGCGCGTTAATGCAGCCGTTTTCCAGTCGCCTTCTCCGCCGAAGCCGTAGCCCTGCTCCATTAAGCGCTGTACCGCCAAACCCGGGAGCTGCTTCATGCCGTGCAGGTCCTCGAACGTCGTCGTGAATGCCGTGAAGCCGCCTTCTTCCAGGAACGACTTCATGCCCAGCTCGATGCGCGCTTGTTCGCGGATCGATTCCCAACGGTCCGCGTCGTTGCGGATCTCAGCGGCGATATCGTAAGACTTCTCGTATTCGGCTGCCAGCGCGTCGACGTCCGCCTCCGAGAAAGCGGCCATGCGCGCGACGAGATCGCCGATGCCGTAACCGTTAATCGACCAACCGAATTTGATTTGAGCCTCGACCTTGTCGCCTTCGGTAACGGCTACTTGGCGCATGTTATCGCCGAAGCGCGCGACTTTCAGCGAACGGCTCTCGACGGCCGCCACGGCGGTGCGCATCCAGCCTGCGATGCGGCCTCTCGCTTCGGCGTCTTCCCAATAGCCGACGACGACTTTGCGGGCAACGTTCATGCGCGCGCCGATGAAACCGTATTCGCGGTCGCCGTGCGCCGATTGGTTCGTATTCATAAAATCCATGTCGATGCTGTCCCATGGAATATCGCGGTTGAATTGCGTGTGCAGATGGAGGAGCGGCTTGCGCAGCTGCGCGAGACCGGCGATCCACATTTTCGCAGGCGAGAACGTGTGCATCCATGTGATGATGCCCGCGCAATTCTCGTCGGCGTTGGCGGCCGCGAGCACCCTCGTAATTTCATCCGGCGTCGTCACGACTTGCTTGAACGCGACCGGGAACGGAATCGATTCATCGCGGTCAAGACCTTGCGCGATGACCTTCGAATGCTCCGCTACTTCAAGAAGCGTCTCCGGACCGTACAAATGCTGGCTGCCTGTCACGAACCAAAACTGATAAGGTTTTACGGTTAACATGAATAATCTCCTCCTAAATAAGCATAACTTGTACGAACAATTATAATCATTGTATGTTGCACGTGAGATGAACATTGCAGTTGTCATAACCATTATCGAGTAATCACCGTTGCATTCGTTCAACTTGTACGTACAACTTAATGAGTTTATTGTACGACTTCGCCCGTACTTTTTCAAGAGGAATCTTCATGTTGGTTGAGCGTCAACCAAGCAGGTCTTTAGGACTAGTTATTTTTCCGCTTGCAGCCGATACGTTTCTTTACAAAACGTACACGCGAAAACGACGCCGTCTTCGCCTCGGCGCAGCGTCAACCGGTCGTCATCCTCCGATTCCAGCCATTGTCTTCCATGTTCATCCCGGTCGCCAAACGCATGAAAATCAACGCGATTGCCGCACTCGCACGTAAATACCAGAATCATGGCGCAAATCCGCCCCTTCTTTACATAATTTCCGTGTACGCACTTGACATTGATACACTTTGTATCATAAATTACTAGTAGTAGAGTATTACGCCCGCCGAATCACCAGCTCTAGCAGTCAGTACAGAGCGTAAGGAGAAATTAACATGACGATGGGAGATCGTTTAAGAGAGCTGCGGCTGCGAAAGAACATTTCGCAGGAAGAAGTGGCGAAGCAAATCGGCATTACCCGTTCGGCCTACAGCCACTATGAGATCAACAATCGTCAGCCGGTTTACGAAACATTGAAGAAGCTGGCCGTCTTGTTCAATGTCTCGCTGGATTACATTATTGGCGGCGAGCAATCGACTAAACCCGACACCCAGATGATGCCCGAAGCACTTGAAATCATCCGGATATTGAACAGCATGGATCAGGACAAACGCAAGCAGTCGATCGACCGCATGATGGCCGTCATCCGCCAAGCGGAGTAACCGCTACCAATCCGTCACCGGCAGCGAAAGCCAGATCGTCGTTCCAACGCCAGGCTCGCTCTCGGCGCCCATTTTGCCGAAATGCGCCTCGACGATTTCCTTGGCGATCGCAAGGCCCAGACCGCTTCCGCCATCCGCCGAATTGCGCGCGGCATCCTTCTTATAGAACCGGTCGAATATAAAGGGCAGGTGCGTCGCTTCGATGCCTTCTCCCGTGTCGATGACCTTCACGATCGCTTCGTTGGTCGCTTGGCTATAAGAAAAGGAAAGCGTTATCTTGCCGTTCGGCGCCGTATATTTGACCGCATTATAAATGAGATTGGCCATCACCCGCTCCATGCGCTGCTGGTCCAGTTGAAGCGTAATGCGGTCCGGATGCACGGCCCTGCCATCCTCGTCCGTCTCTGCGCCCTCTTCAAACCGGCATTCGAAGCCGATCCCTCTTGTCCGTACATCCATCTCGTACTGCTCTCTTAACGATCCCATCCAACTTTCCATCGTCACTTCCGTATAATGCAACTTCAGCTGTCCCGATTCAAGCCGCGTCAGCTCGAACAGATCCTGAATGAGCCGGCTTAATCCCTGCACTTTGCCAAGCATCATGCGTACGTAGCGGTTCTGCTGCTCCTCCGTGTTCACGACGCCGTCCCGCATCGCCTCCAAGTAACCTTGAAGCAGCGTGATCGGCGTCCGCAGATCATGGGAGATATTCGTCATCAGCTGCCTGCGCGATGCTTCGGACCTCGCGAGTTCCCGGTTGGAGCAAGCTAACGATTCGTTCGCGCTCCGCAGCTCCTCGGTTCGCTCCGCGATTCGCTCTTCCAAATACATGTTCAGCTCGCGCAGCTCGGCGGAGGCTTGCTCTACCCCGCGTAGCGCGTTCGAGAACCGGCTGGATATAATGAACGACTGCATGAGCATAAAGAAGAAGAGACCGATCGGCACCAACTGGGTACGAACCAACATTTCATTATAAAACAAAATGTCATTGATGATCGTCGCCACGAACACCGCTACTCCCACGAGAATAAATCCCGCGCCTTCCCTCTTCCTGAACAACGCCCGCCATAGCACGAGCAGAATATACAAGCTGCCTAATACCACGAACAGCTGGATGGCGGCAACGGTTTTGGAATAGACGATCGACGGCATGACAAGCACGAACGCGCAAATGGACACTCCGATGCCAATGACGACAGGACCGACCCGCCGGTGCATCTCTTTCGGGAACAAACCGCCGATATAAAGGATGCCCGTCACCGCGCTGAACCCGAACGAGATATACTCGATCTTCATCGCGGTCTCCCAATCGATCCCCGGGAACATCTGAATGAGGTACATATTGCCGGTCACGCTTGTGCGGGCCGCCACGTACAAGCAGAGCAAACCGAAATACAAAGTGAATTTCTCTTGACGGCGAAATGCGTACAAGCCCAGATGGAACAACCCGATGATGACCAAGCTGCCGAGAATGGTCATCTCTTGGATGGTTGTCCGCATCTGGCTCTTGGTGATCGCATCGTTCGTCCCCATCCTCAGATCAACCCAGATGCCGCCTTTACGGTGCTGGAAGTTGGACACTTGGACGGTCAGCTGCAGTTCGCCGCGGTCGCCCTCAAGCGTAATAATGCGCGGCTGCTGCCTTGCTTCGGAATCGGCCCGGCTGCGGCCGACTTCGCCTTCGCGCGCGAGCAATCTGCCGTCGACCCACAGCTTGTACGCGCTGAAGATGTTCGGCACCCGAATAGCCAGCAGCTTATCGCTCGGCGTCAGCAGCACCTTTAGCCGGTAGGTGGCATACCCTTCGCCGCTTTGCAGCCCGAACGATGCCGGATAGCTGTTCCACGACTGCGGCACGGCCGCGTACGCGACGGAGGATTCGGGTTGGTAAGCGGCTTCTACCGGGCCGAGCAACCGATGGTCGAACAGCGCCCATTCACCCGACAGATTAAGGCTGCCCTGATCCAAGAACGACCAGCTTCTTAGGTCGATGACGCCTTCCTTGGCTACTGGCGGCGTGGCGGAGGGCTTGGCGGCGCATCCGGCTACCAGCGTTTGGACAATCACGAGAATGAACAAAATAAGACGATAGCGCCGAATAGGTCTTCCCTCCATAAAATCGTTCGTTGCTAGGTACTCCTTCCATTCGCTATAATAAGCGATGAAGCAGGACTATAGGCGCTTACAATGCCTGCGCCGGTCGGAATGGCCCTGGGGAGGAAAACTGGAATGAACGGAAACAGAATATTGGTTGTCGATGACGAGCCGGACATTACCGAGCTGATAACCCTTTATTTGGAGAAAGACGGTTTTGACGTAGACTCGGCGGATAACGGGGAAGATGCGCTTCGGCTGGCCCATACGGTCAAGCCGGATTTAATCATACTGGATATCCAGCTCAAGAGCTTGGACGGCATCGAAGTGTGCAAACGCATCCGGAATGAATCCGGCGTCCCCATTTTATTCCTAAGCTGCATGAGCGACGATACCGACATTATACACGGTCTGGAAGTCGGCGGCGACGATTATATCACGAAACCATTCAGCCCGAGCCAACTGGTGGCGCGGGTCAAGGCGCATTTGCGCCGCCAGTCCAACCCGGACTGGCGCCCGGAGCGCAAACAAGTCGACGTGCTCGCCATGGACGGCCTCGTCATCGATATGATGGGCCGCACGGTGCGCGTGCAAGAGACGGAAGTGAATCTGTCCGCCAAAGAATACGACCTCCTGCTCTGCCTGGCGCAATCGCCGAACCGGGCGTTCCCGCTCGACGAGCTGTACAATCTCGTCTGGGGCGCGGACAGCATGGGCGACACGCGAACGCTGATGGTGCACGTCAGCAACCTGCGCAAGAAAATCGAGCCGGACCCGGCCAACCCGACCTACATCGTGACCGTGAGGGGCGTCGGGTATAAATTTCAACACAAGGAAGGAATTTCGCATGTATATCGCTGATCAATGGAACGACTACGAGCTGCTTGACACTGGGGAAGGAGATAAACTGGAACGCTGGGGCAACTATGTCCTACGGCGTCCGGACCCTCAGGTCATCTGGCCGATCGTCCATGATTCCGCGCGTTGGCGCAATGCCGATGGCCATTACCACCGCAGTTCTTCCGGCGGCGGGCAATGGGAGTTCCGCACGAAGATGCCGGATCGCTGGACCATCGGATACAAAGAGCTTAAGTTCCACATTCGTCCCACCAGCTTCAAGCATACCGGCCTGTTCCCCGAGCAAGCGGTCAACTGGAGCTGGATGATGGACAAAATCCGCAATGCGGACCGTCCGATCCGCGTCCTCAACTTGTTCGCCTACACCGGCGGCGCCACCGTCGCGGCTGCGGCCGCCGGCGCCGAAGTATGTCATGTCGACGCGTCCAAGGGAATGGTGCAGTGGGCGAAGGAGAACGCGCAGCTGTCGGGCCTGGAGAATCAACCGATCCGCTACATAACGGACGACGTGTTCAAATTCGTGCAACGCGAGCAGCGCCGCGGCCGCCAGTACGACGCGATCATCATGGATCCCCCGTCTTACGGGCGCGGTCCGAACGGCGAAATGTGGAAGCTCGAGGAAAACTTGTTCCCGTTTCTCGAATTCTGCACGACGATCCTGTCGCCGAATCCCCTCTTCGTGCTCGTGAACTCGTATACGACGGGCCTGTCCCACTCTGTGCTGCACAACCTGCTGCATATGACGGTCGGACGCAAGTTCGGCGGAACGATCAATTGCGGCGAAATCGGATTGCCGATCACGGCAAGCGGTTTGCACCTGCCGTGCGGTATCCTGGGTCGCTGGGAGGCGAAATAAAATGAACGCGGACATGAACCGGGAGGCGGCAGCGCCTCTCCTTCCCGTTCTTCACGAGGATAATCATCTGCTGGTCGTGCTCAAATCGCCGGGCATCCTGTCGCAGGCGGACGAGACGGGCGAGCCGGACATGGTAACGCTGCTGAAGGATGACTTGAAGGTCCGCTATAACAAGCCCGGCAATGTATTTGTCGGGCTTGTCCATCGTTTGGACCGCCCCGTGGGCGGCGTTATGGTTTTCGCCAAGACCTCGAAAGCCGCGTCAAGACTGTCGGAGTCGGTCCGCTCGCGCAATTTCGAGAAGATGTACGTGGCGCTCGTCCACGGCACGCCTGCCAAGCCTAGCGCGACGCTCCGCCATTATTTGAGCAAAGATGCGGCGCGCAATATCGTAACGGTGCATGATCGTCCCGCGGCGGATGCCAAAGAGGCCGTGCTCGACTACCATGTTGCCGACACGCGCGGCGGGTTGTCTCTCGTCGTCGTCCGGCTGCACACCGGAAGGCCGCACCAAATCCGGGCGCAGATGGCCCGTATCGGATGCCCGCTCGCGTACGACCGCAAATACGGCGCCCCGCCGGCGAAGGGCGAACGCGACCTCGCGCTGTGGTCCGCCTCGATCGGCGTCCATCATCCGGTCTCGAAGGAATGGCTGAACTTCCGCGCCTTGCCGCCGCGGACCGAGCCGTGGAGCCAGTTTCCGGATGAAGCCTGGCGACGCGCCGAATCGATGTTGGCGGCGGATAAAGGTACCTCATGGTAAAGCCGATTCGCGGCGTCTTCTGCTGCTTCGCGGTCCTCATGATCTTGCTATCCGGCTGTTCGTTCGACGAGCGCTCACCCGGCAGCGGATCGGAGGGGGCTGGGCATAATCGCAACGACGCTTCGGCTCCATCGGACAGCCAGGAAGACGTTGGTAACCAAGACGCTGCGGCGAATGGAGAGCAACCGGTTCAAGAGAACGACAGCACGGCCTCCCCTGACGATGCCAACGGCGGCGAAGCGAATGCCGGCGTCCCCACCCCTTCCGAGCCATCCGAGCCGATTCCGCCGCCGACCGACGCGACCTGGATTGCGGCAGGCGACGTCATGATGCATATGCCGCAGCTTCCGGCTTACTACGATGCCAAGACCAAACAGTACGATTTCTCGCCTTACTTCGATTCCGTACGCGCCATTATTAAAGAAGGGGATTGGTCGCTCGCGAACCTGGAGACGCCTATTGCAGGCAAGGCGCTCGGTTATTCCGGCTTCCCCATGTTCAATGCGCCGACGGAGCTGGCGGAGGCGCTTCGCGGGGCCGGCTTCACGATCGTGACGAACGCGAACAACCACTCGCTTGACCGCGGCGCGGAAGGCATCAGCCGAACGCTCGCCGCCTTGGAGGCGCAGCAGCTCGTCACGAAAGGCACATACCGCTCGAAGGCCGAATCCGAGAAGCTGACGATCGTGGAGAAGAAAGGCATACGCATGGGTTTGCTCGCGTATACCTACGGCACGAACGGCATATCGCTGCCGGACGCCATGCCATATGCCGTGGATTTGATCGACGAGCAGAAGATGCTTGGCGACATCGCGAAGCTGAAGGAATCCGGCGCCGACTTTATTACGGTCGCCCTGCATTTCGGCACCGAATATCAGACCTCCCCGTCCGAAGAACAGTCGAAGCTCGCGCGCAAGCTGATCGCACACGGCGCGGATATTATAGCCGGCGCGCATCCGCACGTCGTCCAGCCTTACGAGACGGTCGAGGTAGCGGAACAAGACGGCACGATACGCAAAGGGCTCATCATCTACTCCATGGGCAATTTCATCTCGAATCAACGCGGCGAGACGAAGGATTATGGATTGCTGATGAAAGTTGGCATCCGCAAGGACCACGCTACCGGCAAGACGACGATCCAAGAAGTCGAACCGATTCCGACTTGGGTGTACCGATACAAAACGGGCAAAGCGAACCATTACCGAATCGTCCCGCTCGGCGAGACGATCGCCAAACGTTCAATTCCCGAACTCTCCAACGCCGAGTATGCCGCCCTGACGCACGGGAAAGCAACGATCGACCAAAGACTGGCATCGATGTCCGCCGCGCCTGTAACGGTGCCTGCAGCGCCTTAGGACGCCATGCGGCAGTTGCGACATCCCGCGTTATTTGAACGAAGCGGATCTCGAAATAACGCCCCTTCCATCGCGGAAGGGGCGTTTGTCGTTCACTTCACCTCGCCGACTAGAAACCGAACGCGATGGCTTCTTAGCTCGGCCTGTTTGTACGCCGCCGCGATCCCCAGTTGCTTCGTTTCGCCCTTGCAGACCTCCTTATAAGCGAGGACGGTGTCCACTGGTCTGGCGAAAGGCCCTTCGCTTAATACAACGACATGATCGCCTTGCCATTGCGCCTTGATCCGTCTCCCGCCGCAGCCGCGCGGCTGCGGATACACGAAGCCGCTTGCAAACCATTCGTACTGCCGGATCGGCGTTCCCGGCGGCTCCATGCATAGGAACAGCGACAGTTCATCGCATAAGACCAACGCATTCAAGTGATAGTGAAGCGTTTCCATATACAGGCCTAATTCGGCCTGTATGTTCGCTTGCCGCCCCTTCTCCCGCGAGACAAACGCGCGCGTCTCCGGCGTATCCGCCCTCTCCGCCAGCATCGTGTACAGCAGGCTTGACAGCACCGCCGCATAGGGATTGATTCGCTCCAACTCGTCGATGCCGTGCCGATAGTGCAGAAACCGGATATTCGGCGGGAAATCGCGAAACGAGTAAGGCCGACCCGCCGCGTCGTTCCAGATCGGATCGACATCCAGCCCCGCCCAGCTGCGGTCATGCTCATACGCCGCCTGTATCACCTCGGAGATTCGTTCTCCGAGTAGCTCTTCTTGCCAAGCGGCCATCAGATCGCCCGATATTCGCGCGTGGTCTTGCTGCGCAATCAAGACGTACGTATCCTCTTTTTCGTATACGATCATGTCCCCGCCGCCTTTCTACCTTATCTAGCTATACGGTTATATACACATATTCCCCGGAATAAAAAAGAAACACGGCCGATTGCTCAACCCATGTTTCTTCTGCTCTAGTCCCTTTTACGTTTGCTTCAATTCGCCACTTTCCCGAGCAAATACACAAGCAGCTGCTGATTATGGGAGGAGATTTTGTCCAGCGCCTCCGTAATGTACGCATCGCGGAGCTCCAGCCCTCTGCGCGCCTCGTCTTCGCCCTTCTCCGTGACCGTCACCCACACGATCCGGCGATCGCTGTCATCCCGACTGCGCGTGACGAGTCCGCCTCGCTCCATCCGATCGAGCAGCGTCGTGATCGCCGCCGGCGTCGTGGCGAGGTAAACCAGCAGATCGGACGGCTTCATCGGTTGATGCTGCAGCAGCAGTTCCAGCACGTTAAGCTGCCCCTCCGTAAGCGCCGGCGATAGGCCATCTTCCAGATGCGACTTCCAATCCTTCGAAATCTTCATCCATAATCTCGCAAACTCTGAAGAAACGATAGGGTCCACCCGCTTTCGATCCGAATTTCTTCTCTATTACCATTATACGAAAATCAATTGTCGAATGTAAGATTAACGAGGTTAATATTTTGTACCCTGAGTCGCTATAATACAGAACCATTTGACACGGTTAGACATAGGTTAGTGATGAGGACTGCGAGGCATACTCGAATTCACCCGAGACTCGAATGACCGGAAGGGGAGCGTGACGACAATGGACGACCGTAAAATCGAACTGGTGCGCAGGCTCAAGAATACCGCGATCGCAAAAGACCCACAATGGCTGGACCGGCTAGACGAACCGGCGCCATTGTGGGTTGTGCTGGACCTTATGTTGCGGCTTATGGAACGCGGAGACGAGTCCCATATGCCTTTCGATTAAACCAATTTCATTATCAGACGCCGCATCGTGGGAACACGGTGTGAATGGCGTCTTTTTTATCGACCGTAACGAGCGCCTTGCCCATTCCTCTGCGATCTTCGATCGGCGCTTTCTCCGTCGAGGCTGACAGGTGCGCGCCGGTTGCCGTCAACATGACGAGCTCCCGCTCCTCTTTGCAGTGGAAGGCGCCGACGATACGCTCGCCGTTCGGCTTGACGCGCTTGCCTTCCTTGAACTCGAACGTCGAGACGCCTTTGCCGCCCCGCCCCTGAATCATATAATCCATCAGCAAGGTGCGCTTCGCGTAGCCGAGATCGGTCAAGACAAGCACTTCGCCTTCATCGCCCGTCACCAGCTCCGCCGCGACCACCTCGTCCTCGTCCTTAAGCTGCAAGCCGCGCACGCCGCCGGCGACGCGTCCCATCGGGTTGACTTCGCTTTCCGGGAACCGGATGCTCATGCCGAGCTTGCTAACGAGCAGCAGCTCCTTCTCGCCGTCGCTTGGCAGCACCCGAATGATCTCGTCGCCTTCGCCGACCTTAACCGCCGCAATCGCGGTCGAACGTGACGACTTGTACTCCTTCAGCTCCGTCCGCTTGACCTGCCCCCGCTTGGAGACGAACACGAGCGAGCGTCCCGCCTCCTCGAAATCCTTGACCGGAATGACGCTTACGATGGCATCATCCTTCGGCATCGGGATTACGTTGACGACGGCCGTTCCCGTATCCTTCCATTTGAACTCCGGAATCTGATGGACCGGCAGCTGGTAATACTGTCCTTTGCGCGTGAACAGCAGCACCTGGTCGATCGTGTTGACATCCAACAGGTGACGGATGACGTCGCCTTCCTTGACGCCCGCATTGCTAAGCTCGCCGCCCGAGCGCGTGAACGACAGCTTGGAGGTCCGCTTAATGTAGCCTTCGTGGCTGAGCGTCACGAAGACGTCCTCGGCCGGCACGATAACTTCCAGATTGACCTTCAGTTCTTCCACTTCGCCCTGAATATCCGATCTGCGGTCGATGCCGAACTTGTCCCGAATCTCGGTTAATTCGTCCTTGATGACCCCGATCAGCTTCTTCTCGCTGTCGAGAATGCCGCGAAGGTAGGCGATCCGCTTCATGATCTCCTTGTGCTCTTTCTCGAGCGTCGTAATCTCGAGATTCGTCAAGCGGTACAATTGGAGCGTCAAGATCGCATCGGCTTGCCGTTCGGTAAATCCGAATTTGGCGACCAAGTTGTTCTGCGCATCCTGGCGGTTCTTCGACGCTTTGATGGCAGCGATGACGTCGTCCAGGATGTTGAGCGCCTTGACGAGTCCTTCGAGCACGTGGGCGCGATCTTCGGCCTTCTCCAGCTCGAACGTCGTACGGAACGTGACGACTTCCTTCTGGTGCGCGATATAGGCGCTTAGAATATCCAGCAAGCCGAGCTGTTTCGGCGCTTTATTGACGATCGCGACCATATTGAAGTTGTACGTGACCTGAAGATCCGTCTTCTTGAAGAGATACGCGAGAATGCCTTGCGCATCCGCTTCTTTCTTCAGCTCGACGACGATGCGCAGCCCGTTGCGGCCGCTCTCGTCGCGCACCTCGGCAATGCCTTCGACCTTCTTCTCCAATCGGATATTCTCCATCGCCGTCACCAGCCGCGACTTGACGACTTGGTAAGGGATTTCGGTAATGACGATCTGCTGGCGACCGCCCTTCATATCCTCGATCGCGGTTTTCGACCGAATGTAGATGCGCCCTTTGCCGGTCGTATACGCGTCGCGTATGCCTTCCTCGCCCATGATCAGGCCGCCGGTCGGGAAATCCGGACCGCGCACGATCGACATCAACTGCTCGAGCGTCGTATTCGGCTGCTGCATGAGCAGCACGCAGGCATCGATGATTTCGCGCAGGTTGTGGGTCGGAATTTCGGTCGCGAAGCCGGACGAAATTCCGCTTACGCCGTTGACTAGCAGATTCGGGTACCGCGAAGGCAGCACGACCGGCTCCTTCGTCGTATTGTCGAAATTGTCCTTGAACAGAACCGTACGTTTCTCGATATCCCGTAGCAGCTCCATCGCGATCGGCGACAGTCTGGCCTCGGTGTAACGCATGGCCGCCGCCGGATCGTCGTCCTGGGAACCCCAGTTACCGTGACCGTCCACGAGCACATGCGCCATTTTCCAAGGCTGCGCCATCCGCACCATGCCCTCGTAGATCGAGGAGTCCCCGTGCGGATGATAATTGCCCATGACGTCGCCGACCGTCTTAGCGGACTTCCGGTATGCTTTATCCGGCGTATTCCCGGCATCGTACATCGCGTACAGAATACGACGCTGTACCGGCTTCAAGCCGTCGCGCACGTCGGGAATCGCTCGGTCTTGAATAATATATTTGGAATAGCGCCCGAAGCGGTCGCCCACGACCTCCTCCAGAAACGCCGGCAAAAATTGTTCCAGGTTGCTCATGCCGATTCAAACTCCTACCCCTTATTTGCGGTGCTGTCCTACTCCTCGTAATCGGTAAAATCGACGTTCTCGACGATCCAGCGCTTGCGCGGGTCGACCTTGTCGCCCATCAGCGTGGACACGCGGCGCTCTGCTTTGGCAGCGTCTTCGATCTGCACCTGAAGCAGCGTGCGCGATTCCGGATTCATCGTCGTCTCCCACAATTGATCGGGATTCATCTCGCCGAGTCCCTTGTACCGCTGCAGCTCGAACTGCTTGCCGAATTCCTTCAAATAATTCTGCAGCTGTTCGTCCGTCCACGCGTAGCGAACCGTCTCAAGCTTGCCCGATTTGCGCGTGATCTTGTACAGCGGCGGCTGGGCGATGTAGACCCGGCCCATATCGATGAGCGGCTTCATATATCGGTAGAAGAAGGTCAGCAGCAGCACCTGAATGTGGGCGCCGTCCGTGTCGGCATCCGTCATGATGATGATTTTATTGTAATTGCACGATTCCGAGTCGAACTCCGATCCGACGCCCGCCCCGATCGTGGCGATGATCGCTTTGTATTCGTCGTTCTTCAAAATATCGACGAGCTTCGCCTTCTCCGGGTTCATCGGCTTGCCCTTCAGCGGCAGAATCGCTTGATGCTTGGAGTCGCGCCCTTGCTTGGCCGAACCGCCGGCGGAATCGCCTTCGACGATGAACAGCTCGTTGCGCGTATAGTCCTTCGACTGCGCCGGCGTCAACTTGCCGCCGAGATTGGAGCTCTCGCTCTTCTTCTTGCCGCTGCGTATCTCGTCGCGCGCCTTGCGTGCCGCTTCGCGCGCCCGCGAAGCCTGAACGGCTTTTTTCACCAGCTGCTGCGCGATTTGCGGATTCTCTTCCAGGAATACCTGCATTTTGTCCGATACGACCGCGTCCACGGCGCTTCTCGCGCTTGCGCTGCCGAGCTGGTCCTTCGTCTGGCCGACGAATTCGACCTCCGCCATCTTAATGTTGATGACCGCCATCATGCCTTCGCGCAAATCGTTGCCTTCGAGATTCTTTTCCTTCTCCTTCAGCATTGCGGTCTTGCGCGCATAATCGTTCATGACGCGGGTGAACGCCGTCTTGAAGCCCGTCTCGTGCGTGCCGCCGCCGCGGGTCGGAATCGAATTGACGAACGAAGCGATCGTCTCGGTGTAGCCGTCGTTGTACTGCATCGCGATCTCGACTTCGATCTCGTCGCGTTCCGACGCGAAGTGAATGACGTCGTGCAGCACCGTCTTGTCTTCGTTCAAGAATTGGACGAATTGACGCGCGCCCCCTTCGTAGTGGAAGACATCTTCCTTGCCGGCGCGATCGTCCTTCACCGTGACTTTAAGACCGGAGTTCAAGAATGCGATCTCCTGCAGCCGCTCGGATAACGTCTCGTAGTTGATCGTCGTATTGCCGTGGAACACGCGCGCGTCGGGCTTGAACGTGACTTTCGTGCCCGTCCGGTTCGTATTGCCCGTCACGACCAAGCCGGTCGTCGGCTCGCCGACATGTTCCTTACCCGCGTCGTCTACCCAATACTCGAAGCGCTGCTTATGTATCTTGCCGTCCCGGAATATCTCGACTTCCAGCCATTCGGAGAGCGCGTTCGTGACGGATGCGCCGACGCCGTGCAAACCGCCGGATTTCTTATATCCGCCGCCGCCGAACTTGCCTCCGGCGTGCAGCATCGTGAATACAACCTGCGGCGTAGGGATGCCGGTCTTGTGCATGCCGGTCGGAATCCCCCTGCCGTTATCGCGAACCGTGATGGACTGGTCCTTATGGATGACGACGTCGATCGCGGAGCAAAATTTCGCCAAATGCTCGTCGACCGCGTTGTCGACGATCTCCCAGACGAGATGATGCAGCCCCGAGGTGGTTGTACTGCCGATGTACATCCCGGGCCGTTTACGGACAGCGGTAAGACCTTCCAGCACCTGAATGTCGCCTTCGTCATAGTTGCGATTGGCCGCAGAAGTCGCCTCCCCCGCAAACGTATTCAACTGCTCTGTCATACACGTCCCCCTTATCTGTTCAAAGCAGACTGCTGGCACGGTTCGCCGATCGCGAGGCACTCCCCTCGACATCTTGGCGTTCCCGTTCCCGCTCAGTCAGCTCTGCTTAAATGACGACGGCTGCGCCCGGCTTCCCGCCTGGCACAGCTGCTCTACCGTCACTTCAAGCTATTTTAATTCAAAATATCCTGTTTCGTAAAGACAAGGAACGAAACGACGATGCTTATGGCCGCCCAAATCGCCAACACCGTTAGCGAAAACGGCAGCGACATGCCGGCGATCGGAGGCGGCGAGCCGTTCATGTACATCGTCAAATCGAGGTTCACCGAAAAGAAATATTTGGCGCTTTCCCACGACGACGCCATGTTGCCGAGGATCGTGCCGGTGATGACCGCCGCCATCATCGTGACGATGCTCGCCGCCGTCCCGCGCAACAGCACGGACACCATGAGCGCCAGCAAAGCGACCGTCATGGAGGAAAACCAGATCAACCCGCCTTGCATGATCATGTACTGCCATTGCGGGATAGCATGCACGTTCGTGCTGTCTACCTGCGCGCCGGACACGTCGAAGCCGGTGAATACCGGGGCATCCCAGCCCTCATAGCCGAAGAAAACGCCGGATATTAAATAGCAGAGCACGAAGCTCGTCACGACGATTAATGACACGTAGAGCATCATGGCCAATATTTTGCTGAGCAGGATCTTCCATCTGCGGACCGGCCTTGTCAGCAGCATCTTAATCGTACCCGTCGTTCGCTCGCCCGATACGAGGTCGGAAGCGATCGCAAGCACGAGCAGAGGATAAAACAGCGTGACCGACCCGGACATGAAGCCGCGCGTGAACGTAATCGCGTCGGGCGTGCTCGGATTGACGTCCCGGTCCAAATAATACTGCAGTTGCTGAACGGCGATTCTGCGGTACCGCTTCCATTCTTCCGGGACGCTATCGCTCGCCAGCGTGCTCTGGTAGTCGTTGATCTGGTTCATGACCTGGTTGCGCCAATCTTTGAAATTCTGGGCGTTCGTCTGCGAAATCCGCATTTGGGCATACGTAAAAATCGGAATTAGAATGATCAAAACGAGAACGACGACGTAAAAGCGTTTTTTCCTCCAAATTTTGAGCGTCTCGTTCTGTACGAGCGGCAGCAGCCTATCCAATGCTTTCTCCCTCCGTCATTCGCAAAAATAGCTCTTCGAGCGTGGGAGCGACATGCTGCACCGATCGGATGCCGATTCCGACGCGCACCGCTTTCTCAACCAAGTCCTGAATACGGCCTGCCGGCATCTGCGCTACGATCGGCTCCTTCATCGGCGCCAAGATTCCCTCTTCAATTTGATGCTCGTCGTTCGCGACCAGACGGACGCCTTCCTCAGCCAGCAGCCTCCGGCCTGCTTCGGTCTGATCGAATTGCCAAACCACGTAGCTACCCGCTTGCGCGACGAGCTCGTCCACCGTGCCGACGGCCCTGACCCGCCCATGGCTAATAATGGCGACGCGATCGCACATGAGCTGGATTTCGCTCAGCAGATGGCTGGAGATAAACAGGCTCATCCCTTGACCCGCCAGCGAGCGAATAAACTCGCGAAGCTCCTTGATCCCTTTCGGGTCCAAGCCGTTCGTCGGTTCGTCCAATATGAGCAGCTTCGGCCTGCCGAGCAGCGCTTGAGCGATGCCTAGTCGCTGGCGCATGCCGAGCGAATACGTCTTCACTTTATCGTGAATCCGCTGTTCCAAGCCCACGATCGCGACAACCTCGTCGATCCGGTCTCTCCCGATGCCCGGCTGCATGCGGGCGAAATGCTCCAGGTTCTCCCATCCGCTCATATAGCTGTATACTTCCGGATTCTCCACGATGCAGCCGACGTGGCGAAGCGCCTCCTCGGGATGCCGATGAACGTTGAAGCCCCCGATTTCGATCGCGCCCGCCGTCGGTTTGATGAGGTCGACCAGCATGCGGATCGTCGTCGTTTTGCCGGAACCGTTCGGTCCGAGAAACCCGAATATTTCGCCTGCGCGCACGTCGAAAGAAACGTCGTGAATGATCATTTTGCCGCGGATGCTCTTCTTGATGCCTCTTACGGACAGCACCTTCTCCGGCTGGATGTCGCGACGGACTGCCGGCTCGGTTAAGGGCCTAAGCGGCGGAGCGTCTGTTACGGAAGTCATAGGCAGCCTCCTGTCACTAATGGGATCGGTATGGCGGTCATGCGCTCAGCGAAGCGACTGAACGACACGCGTCGCAATCTGCTCGTAGCCGAGATGGTTCGGATGAAAATGGTCCGACGACAGATAAAGATCGCTCGCGTTCTCGAACAAATCGTACGTCGGCACGATAGTCATATTATCGTAACGGTGCAAAATGTCGTACACCTGCTGATTCCACTGTTGAATATAGGGGCTTCCGACGCGAAGATCCTCCATCTCGTAGAAAGGATTGAACAGCCCCACGTATACGACGTGCGCGTTCGGATTCAGCGCGTGAATTTGCTCGATGACCGCTTCGAAGCGTTGGAGCCCTTCGGGCATGCCCGCTTTCAATTTCTCCAGGTCGAACTGGCCCGTCGCTTCGCTCGCTTTCTCGCCGGTTACCGATTGGAACAAATCGTTGCCGCCGATCGTGAACAAGACGAGATTCGCCTGCTGGATCGTATACTGATACCCTTTGTTCGTTCGGAGCGATTCGGCCAATTCATCGGCTCGCAGGCCGTTAACCGCCAAATTATTGTTCAACCGAACCGGGATGCCCCACTTGTCCCTCAGCATGGCCACCACTTGTTTAACATAACCCTGCCCTTCGTCATCGCCGAAGCCCTTCGTCAGCGAATCGCCGATCGCGGTTATTCGAATCTCGCTGCTTTCGGAAAGCGGCTTCTTGGCCGGAAGCTCGGCTTGCGGCGATTGGATCGGAGTGTGCTCCGGCGAAGGCCAGACCAAGTCCTTGACGGCATAGCCGAACCCGGCGACCAGCAGCGCCGTCGACAATAGCGCCGCAAGACCAACGACTCTCCATAATGTATCGGAAGACGTACGCTTATTTTCCATCTCTCTATCCCCCTTTTGCCTTCCCCAAGAAAAAAACGGTCAAAAAAACGAAAGTTATGCCGAAAAAAGCAGTCTTGTCTTCTAAAATAATGCTTTCACAAAAAATTTGCAAATCGTTCCTGTTCAGGAAAGCCCATTAATGCATGATGAGCAGCTTGGTCCGCGCTTAAGTGCAGCTATGAATGCGAACTATGATAGGCGAAACGTCTTGGATCCCCCTTAGGAGTCAAGACAAACGTCTTCGACGCAAAAAAACAGAGCCCCCGAAGGGACTCTGAACACTGTTTATCAAAAATGCTTATTCGTATACGATGCGCAGCGATTCGGCGGCTTGCTTGGCCGTCGCGCGCGCCTGCTCCGTCGATGCCGCCGTGCTCAGGGCGACGGCCATCCGACGTCCCGGCTTCGTAACCGGCTTGCCGAATACGCGTACTTGCGTGCTTGGCAGCGCCAGCGCTTCATCCAGTCCGCCGATCCGGAACGAATCGGAATCGCGGTCCGCTTTCAGCGTGTGAGAGGCGCCCGGCGTCAACAGTCGCACATTAGGGATCGGATAACCGAGAATCGCCCGAGCGTGCAGCGCGAATTCCGATAGATCCTGGGTCGCCATCGTGACCATGCCGGTATCATGCGGACGCGGCGATACTTCGCTGAACAGCACGCCGTCTCGGGTCAGGAACAACTCGACGCCATAAATCCCGTAACCGCCCAGCTCGTCCGTCACCGCCTTCGCGATCGCCTCGGCTTGAGCGATCTGCTCCTGCGTCATCTCGTGCGGCTGCCACGATTCGATATAGTCGCCATCCTTCTGCACGTGGCCGATCGGCGCGCAGAACGTCGTGCCCGACGCCGATCGAACGGTTAGCAGCGTAATTTCGGATTCGAAATAAACGAATCCTTCCACGATGACCCGCTGCTTCTTCGCGCGGCCGCCGTCCATGGCGTACTGCCAGCACGCCTCGATGTCCGCCTCCGTCTTGCATACGCTCTGGCCTTTGCCCGAGGAGCTCATGATCGGCTTGATTACGCACGGCGTGCCGAGCGCGGCAACCGCTTCGCGCAGTTCATCGAGCGAATCCGCGAACCGGTATGGCGCGGTCGGAAGCGCCAACGACTCCGCCGCCAGTCGGCGAATGCCTTCGCGGTCCATCGTCAGCAGCGCGGCGCGCGCGGTAGGTACGACCCGGAACCCTTCCTTCTCCAGCTCGACGAGCGCGCTTGTCGCGATTGCCTCGATTTCGGGCACGATCAGGTCCGGCTTCTCGGTCAGAATGAGATCGCGCAGCGCGGCGGCATCCAGCATGTCGATCACGTAATGGCGGTGGGCGACCTGCATGGCCGGCGCGTTCTCGTAGCGATCGACGGCGATCGTCTCGACGCCGAGACGCTGCGCTTCGATGACGACTTCCTTGCCGAGCTCGCCGGAGCCGAGCAGCATCATTTTGCGCGCGCGCGGGGAAAGCGGTGATCCGTACATAAAGAAAAGAACCTCCTGGAATGGCGCCCGGACCGCAAGCCATGTAAGGCGTGCCGATCCGGACGGCGTTTTCTTCCATTGTGGAGGTTCCCGCTGTAAAAATCAAGAATTATGCCGACAGAAAACGATACTGCGCTTCGATTAATCCATTGTACGTGCCGCCGTGTCGCATCAATTCGTCGTGCGTACCCTGCTCCACGATGCGGCCGTGGTCGAGCACGACGATCCGGTCGGCGCCTCGAATGGTCGACAGCCGGTGCGCGACGATGAACGACGTGCGGCCTGCGAGCAGCTTTTTGAGCGCCTCCTGGATCTTCAGCTCGGTCTCGGTATCGATGCTCGCCGTCGCCTCGTCAAGAATGAGAATACGCGGATCGGCCAGCAGCGCCCGCGCGAACGACAGCAGCTGGCGCTGTCCCATCGACAGCACGTTGCCTCGTTCCTGCACCTCCGTGTCGTACCCGTCCGGCAGGCTCATAATGAAATCATGGGCGTCCACCGCTCTCGCCGCTTCCAAAACTTCCGCGTCCGTCGCGTCCAGGCGGCCGAATCGGATGTTGTCCCGAATGGTGCCCGAGAAAATAAACGTATCCTGCAGCACGACGCCGACTTGCGAGCGCAGGCTTTCGATCGTGACGCCGCGAATGTCCGTGCCGTCGATTTTGACCGCGCCTTCAACCGGATCGTAGAATCGGGACAACAGGTTCATGATCGTGCTCTTGCCCGAGCCGGTATGACCGACGAGCGCGATCGTCTGCCCGGCTTTCACTTCGAGCGTGATGCCTTTCAGCGCGGGTCGCCCCTTCTCGTATTCGAACACCAAATTCTCGAAGGAGACGTCGCCCCGAATCGTCGCCAGCTTGCGCGCGCCCGGCAGCTCGCCGACGGTCGGCTTCTCGTCGATATACTCGAATATCCGCTCGGAGGAGGCCATCGCGATCAGCAGCTGCGCGTACATTTGGCCGAGCCGGTTGATCGGATCCCAGAAGTTGCCGATGTAGTTGGCGAAGCCGACCAGCACGCCGACCGTGATCGCGCCCGTCTGAATGAGATGGGAACCATACCAGAATAAGATGAGCGTGCCAACCGCGGAGGTAATCTCGATTACCGGTCCGAACGCTTGGTTGAGCGCGGACGCCTTGTTCCACGCTTTGATGTTGATGCTATTGATATGGTTGAAGAACGCGAAGTTCGCCTTCTCCTGCGTATACGCCTGCGTCACGCGCATCCCTTGGATCGATTCGTTCAAGTGGGAGTTGATCCGGGATTGCTTCATCCGAACATCCTGCCAGGCGAACCGGATGCGTTTGCGCAGCGACGTGGAGACGATGAACATGAGCGGCACCGTAATCATAATGGCCAGCCCCAGCTTGAAGTTCCACACGAGGAGAATGACGACGATGCCGAGCAGCTGCACGCAGTCCATTAACAGGTTAACGACGCCGTTGGTGAACAGATCTTGCAGCGAGTTAACGTCGTTGGTCACCCGCACGAGCACGGAGCCCGCCGGCCGCTTATCGAAGAACCGGAATGACAGCCTCTGGATATGTCGGAACAAATCCTGGCGAAGGTCGTAAATGACCCGCTGCCCGATAATATTCGTATACTTGATGCGGAGCGTGTTCGCCCCCCACTGGATGACATACAACGCAAGCATGATGCCGGCGTACAAATACAGCTTCTGCATGCTCGGCTCGCCAACCTCCGGCGCGATCGCTTCGTCGATCGCCACGATAATCAATGCCGGAATGGCCAGCCGCGTGGCCGTGCCGAGCACCATCATGACGAGCACGAGCGGCAGCATCTGCTTCGCGTATGGTTTCATATAACGGAATAATCGCGTGATTTGCGACCAGTTAAACGGTTTCTCGATCGCATCGTCGTCTTTGTAAATAAAACGTTCTCGATTGTCCGACCTTGCGGACTCTTCGCGCGAATTCACGGCGCAACCTCCTTCCGGCTGTCCAAACCGGCGTTCCGGTCGGGTCTATCCGCATATTGAATGTTGTACGTATCCTGATAAGGTCCAGGTATCCGGCTTAGCTCCTCGTGTTTGCCGCGCTGCACGATTTCCCCGCCTTGCAGGACGAGAATTTCGTCGGCATGCCGTAGCGACGATATCCGGTGCGCGATGATGAACGTCGTTCGCCCTGCCATCACTTCCTGGAAGCCCGCTTGAATTTCGTGTTCAGTCTCCATGTCGACCGCGCTCGTCGCATCGTCCAAGATGAGAATACGCGGATTTTTGATCAACGCGCGGGCGATCGCGATCCGCTGCTTCTGTCCGCCGGACAACCCCATGCCTCGCTCGCCGACGATCGTGCCATAGCCTTCCGGCAGCTCCATGATGAAATCATGGGCTTTGGCGAGCTTCGCCGCGCGGATAATATCGTCCATCGTGACTTCTTTCACGCCATAGGCGATATTGTCGCGAATCGAGCAGGAGAAGAGGAACGTTTCTTGAAATACCGTTGCGATCTGCGAACGCAAGCTCTCTAGCTCGAGATTGCGGATGTCCATCCCATCGATAGAGATCGTACCTTCTTGCGTGTTGTACGCCCGCATCAACAGTTGAATGATCGTCGATTTACCCGAGCCGGTGCCTCCAAGCAAGCCGATGACCGAGCCCGCCGGCGCGTTGATCTCGATGTTGCGCACGGCCGGCGTTTTGTCCGCGTAATGAAACGTGACGTTCTCGAACCGGACATGCCCCTTCAACTTATTATCGCCGAGCACGATCGCCGCTTCCGCGTCTTTGACGTGAACGTAGTGGTTGAACAGCTCGATCAGCCGCTCGCCCGACGCTTTGGACTGCGTATAGTTGTTAATGTGGAAGCCCAATCCCCACATCGGGCCGATAATGTACCAGATCATGCTAAAGAACGCGACCAGCTCGCCGAGGGTTAACGAGCCTTGTATGACCATTCGACCGCCAAGCACGAGCAGAATGACGACGCACAAGCTGGCTAGCAGCTCCATAATCGGGAAATACCGTCCCCACAAATTCGATGCGCCGATCTGATTTTGCTTGTACGCTTCGCTGCGGACCGAGAACTTGTCGATCTCGTGCGATTCGCGCGCGAACGACTTGACGGTGCGCACGCCGGTAATGTTCTCCTGCACCGCCGTCGTCAGGTTGCTCATCGCCTGCCGCATTTCGCGGAAAGCCGGGTGAATCAGCTTCTCGAACCGCAGCGCGGTCAGCGCGAGCAGCGGAATCGTAACCATCGTCATGAGGGTCAACTGCCAGCTGATCGACATCATCATCGCCGCGCCGAAGCCGACCATGAGGAACATGTTCAGAATTTGGGCGAAACCGAAGCCGATGAAATTGCGGATGGCTTCGAGATCCGCCGTCAAGCGGGACATGAGATCACCCGTGCGAGCCGTGTCGTAGTATTGGAAAGACAACGTTTGCAGCTTCTCGTACGAAGCGTTTCGCAGCCGGAAGGCGACGCGGTTACCGAGCCGACCGCCGAAGAAGCCATGCAGAAATTGAAGACACCCTTTCAGGAAGACCACGCCGACGACGGTCAGCGATAACGCCGGCACCATCTCGAATTGCTGCGGTCTAATGACATCGTCGATTAAAATCCGGAGCATGTTCGGGTAAACCAACCCGAGCGCGGTCGCGCATATCAAGCACGCAATCGAAGCCATCAAACTTTTGCGCTCCGCCCAGTAATACGGTTTCAATCGCCTAAAAACGTCCAACTTCTCTCCCACTCCCCACAGCCGTTATTATGAATATGAGTGAATCTTAACAGCATCATTCCGGCAGGGCAAACAACGAACAAACGCGAATAAATGGCAAAATCCGCTTCCTTCCCCATCCTGCGCGCGAGGGAGGGGGTATTCTTCGATATCGTCTTAAATCATATCCAACATGCCCGCATTGCTCCGTTTTTGCACATTCATCCCCGGTTTTTGCACGATTCCATCACACCTATTTTTGGTGTGCCGCGCTGCGTGTTTCCTTGAAATAAAAAAAGAGCTTTCGCGAGCGGCATCTTGCCGCCCGCGAAAGCTCTGTCGTGCTAATTCGATGAAGAAAGTGCGGCTAGCGAATCACTGAGCGACCGCAGACGGGTCACGTCGGCGTCACCGCTCAGGGAATGCAGCTTGCCTTGAA
This sequence comes from Paenibacillus methanolicus, assembly GCF_008124765.1. GTDB lineage: Bacteria > Bacillota > Bacilli > Paenibacillales > Paenibacillaceae > Paenibacillus_Z > Paenibacillus_Z methanolicus. The sequence goes on from NZ_VNHS01000008.1 coordinate 320,533, forward strand.
CGAACGCGTTAATGTCGCTTCGCGTCAGATGGCTGCTGCCTTCGGTCGCTTGCTGCCACAGCTCCCGATAACGCATCGCCCACGCGTCCTCGACCTCTTGGAACCAACGCGCAAGCGGAGCGGCAATCTCCGCTTCAAGCGCCTTGCGAAGCTGCGCTTTGCCTTCGCCTTCGAAGAACTGACGAGGCGATTTGAATCGGCTCCAGAGCCATTTGCCCGTCACCGTATCCGCCTCCCATTCCCGAGGCTCTTCCGGCGTCGGCGGCGCGAGCGGCTTGTAGGCCGAAGACGCATAGCCTTCAAGCAGCTTCGCAATCTCCTCGGCCGTATCGCCGTGTCGTTTGGCGGCCAGACGGTTCAAGGCGTTATCGAGCCGCAAGCTCGTCGCCTGCAGCTCCTGCGACAGCTCGATCTGTAGCAATCGGGCAAGCTCCAGCCAGGAGGTCCAGATCGCTTTCTTCAAGTCGCGCCCATCGTCCTGCAGACTGCTCGGATTGAAGGCGTAATTGAAGTGGTCGCCGAAGCGCAAGCCAAGACGCTGCTGCACGTAGAACAACAGCTCGCGCAGCTCCTGCTCCAATTGCGGGTTCAACTCGCGATCCGACACGGCGTCCGAGAATCGGATCGCCTCGGCGGCGCGGCTCTCGATCCGATTCCGCTCCGCTTCGCGCGAAGCCGCGTCTCCCTGCGCCGAACGGAGCCACTGTTCGATGGTGCCTTTCGCCCTGCGGATCTCTTCTTCCGCCGACTCGATCGCCAGCTTGCCCAAGTCGCCTCTGGCGAAAGAAAGGAACGACTGCTCGAACGCGGCAAGGCCGGATTTGGCCAGCAGCCGCTCGCTGCCCGTCTGTTTCCCTTCCAAGGCCAGCAGGCTGGATACCGGGAACATACGCGGGAATCGTATGCCGTGCTGCTGCAGATTGCGCTCGACATGCGAGAGCACGCCCTGCAGTTCTTCGTCGCTCGCGGCCAGATCCGCCGCGTTGACGAGGAAGAACATTTTGTCCAGCTCGAATTGATCCTTCACGCGACCCAGCTGCAGCAAAAACTGGCGATCCGCCTGCGAGAACGCATGATTATAGTACGTCACGAACAAGATCGCGTCCGCGTTCTTGATGTAGTTGAACGCCACGCCCGTATGTCGGGCATTAACGGAATCCGCGCCGGGCGTATCCACGAGCACGATCCCTTGGGCCGTAAGCGAATTGGCATGATGCAGTACGATTTCGCTCACGAAGCATGACCGCGATTCTTCCGCCACGTATTTGCGGTATAACTCGTTGTCGACGGCCAGTTTCGTGCCGAGCAGGGCCTCATGTTCCTGCCAACCGCGGGCCGCCGCCTTGAGAAAGCTGTAATGCGGCCGTCCACCGGCGTGCACCGCGTCCGGCGACAACTTGCCGATGGCCTGAAGGATGGCTCTCTCGTCGAGACCATCCGCCGTCTCGCCGAGCAGCTTCAGCGAATAGAGCAAGTCGCCGACCATCGCCGACCGATCCTTCATGACGACCATCGCGGTGCCGTGCGGACGCTCTTCGGTTGGCGGCACGATCCGGTTGACCGCGGCCGTCGTCGGATTCGGGGACACCGGCAGCACGGCATCGCCCAGCAAGCCGTTGGCGAGCGAGGATTTGCCCGCGCTGAACGCGCCGAACAACGCGATGGTGAATTGACTGCTGGTCAGACGCTCCGCCTTCTCCCGCATGGTCGCGACCGAGCCGGCCAGCGCAGCATGCGGAGCGAGCAAATCCGCGGCGGCTTTCAGCCGCTTCGCCGCTTCGCGCTGAGGACCGAGCGCATCTGACTCCTCGATATGCGCCGTCCAAGGCTTATTCGGCGTAAGCGGCGAATCTTTCTCTACCGCGTTGTCGGTAAACGAGACGGCCGTGTTCTCTTGCCCTTGGCTTGGCTCAACGGACGTTAGCTGCTTCTCCGCCGTCTTCAGCGGGATCGGCATCGTAGGACGCGACGGTGCTTCGGGCAGCATCGCGCTAAGCTCCGCTTGGTGCTCGTTCTCCCGTCTCGCCAAAGCCGACAAGGCTTCCAGCGCCGACGCCTGGCCGGACAAGTCTCGCAACCGCTCGCGCAATGGCAGCGCCTCGGATTCGCCGGTCTCCGCGGCTCTGGCGGCGAGATCGTCGACCCAAGGCAAAATCAGCCTGCGATATTCCGCCTTAACGTCAGACGCCAATTCACGGCTATAATTCATCGTATATTCGCCGCTGAACACGGCCCCTTGCTGAATAAGCCCGATTAAGCGCTCCGGCTTCACCTCGACATGAAGCGATTGCTCCAGCCGTTCTTCAAGCGTCGCGTCGCGCCAACCCAGCGCATCGGCCGACCTGCGCATCAAGTCTTTCAAATGCCATTCGATGTTCGCCTCGACCTTCGCGGCGAAATCGTCGCGAAACGCGGCAAGACGCCGTTCCTGCTCGGCCGCGGTCTTGGCACCCGCGAATAGAAGTCCCATCTTGAAGCCCGGCTTGCGGCTCTCGAGGAACGATTGCGCCAAATCCCTGGTCGCAGCCGGCATGACGATCGCGTTGTCCAGCAAGCTTTGCGCCTCACCGAGCAGCTTCGAGCGGTACATGTCCTGCTGCTCCCCGATATCGGCCAATCGACCATTAAGCTCTTCGATCTCGGCTTTGACTTGGGCCGATTCTTCTTCCCCGCCAGCCGATTCCAAGAGCGCTTCGCGCTCGGAAGCATGCTGCTCGGCGACCCACTGCGCATGCGCGCGCAGCAGATGGGCCGCCGAATCGTGCACGCTGCAGAGCGATAGGTCGCGGCGCATCGGCGCGAGCTCCGCGAGTAACCTCTCCAGCTTCTCCCACTCGGAGTGCGGATGATCCGGATGGCGAAGCGATAAATAAATGATGCCGCTCGGCTCCAGATGCCAGTTGGCGAACCCTTCCTCGACGCTCTGCCGGTACGCCGCGAACGACAACTCGCGGTCACGGTGCTTATCGATTTGATTCACGATTAAATAAAGCGGCTTTCCCCATTCTTTCAGCTGCTTCGCAAACGTGAAGTTTATCTCGGACATGACATGGTTGTAATCCATGACATAGAACACGACGTCCGCCATATGAAGCGCGGACTCCGTCGCCATCCGATGAGCGTCGTCGGTCGAATCGATGCCCGGCGTATCCAACAGCACCGTATGTTCGCCAATACGCGGGATCGGGTAGGATAGCGCGATCGACTTTACCGCCTCGCCATCCTTGCAGTAAGCATCCAGCAGTTCCAGCGGCGCCTCAACCGTCTCCGTAATCCCGTCCTTCACGCGTTCGATAACCGCTTTCGGTTCGCCGCTCGCGATTGTGACGACGTTCGCGCTCGTCGGAATCGGACTCGAAGGCAGCAAATTCGCGCCGCAAATCCTGTTCACGAGGGTCGATTTGCCTGCCGAGAAATGCCCGCAGAACGCGATGGCCAGCTTGCCGTCCGTTAATTTGCCATCCAGGTCCCGCAGCTTCCCCGCATGCTGCGAATCGCCCGCCTCGGCCATTCGCTCAGCTACCTGCTCAAGCGCGGCGCTCATGGAACCGACGTCCGGCTGAGCAACTTGATTGCTCATTTCTCTCTCTCCCTATCCATGCCTTCAGTTGCCCGCTTTGGGCCTTAGCTGCAGATTAAGCCGACTCTTCAGCCGACGGAAGACAAATTTCAAACACGTCGCCGTGCTGCAAAATGGTTACGTTGCGCTCTTTCTCTCGCATAACGACGACTTCGGGCTTCACCCGCATACGTTCAATATATTGCTCCGGTACTTCTCCTGCTCCTGATACCGTCACGCCTTCGATCACTTTCTCTTCGTTCTCGGCCGGCGGCGCCTCCATAATCTCTTCGTAAATATCGGAGAACAAGCCAAAATCTTTCGTGTAAACGGAAATGCATTTCATCGTATACTCATCCTTTACTTGTTAATTTCTTCTTTTTGCTATCAGGTTTGCCTGTCGCGGCGTTCTTCATCCGCTGTTTGCCTTCTTTGCAGACTTCCAGCAGCGGACAAACGGGGCATGCCGGATTTTGCGCCTTGCAGTGGTACCGTCCGAAAAAAATAAGACGATGGTGGGTCTCCGTCCAAAGTTCCCGGGGAACCAGCTTCATCAGCTTCTTCTCGACTTCCAGCACGGAATCATCGGCTTTGGCGATACCTAGCCGTTTGGACACGCGCTCGACATGCGTATCCACCGCGATCGCGGGTACGCCGAAAGCGTTGGATACGACCACATTGGCCGTTTTGCGTCCCACGCCGGGAAGCTTCGTCAGCTCCTCGTGCTCGCGCGGAATTTCGCCGCCGTAATCCTCAAGGAGCAATCGGGACAATTTCTGAATGTTGGCTGCCTTATTCCGGAACAGACCGATCCGGCGAATATCGCCTTCCAACTCTTCCAAGGGTACCGATAAATAATCTTCCGGCGTACGGTACTTCTGAAACAGTGTCGCCGTTACTTTGTTCACCGTCTCGTCGGTACATTGCGCCGAGAGCAATACGGCTATCGTGAGCTCGAACGGGTTGCTGTGATGAAGCTCGCAGTGGGCATCCGGAAACATATCGCCCACCACACGCAAAACACGATTCATTTTTTCCTTTGCGTTCAAGCAGCTCTCTCTCCCCACAATTGGGCTATCGTTTCAAAGTGTAGCGAATAATGTCACAATGCGCAACTGAAAAGAACGCTTACATCGTGATATTTCATAAAAAAAGCCGTTCCGCCACAAAGACGAAACAGCTTTTGGGTAAACGCTATGAAACCTTGACAATTTCAAGCACTTTTCCTTGGTAGACGTAGATTACGAGCTTGTTGTCCGCGGCGAGCGCGGAGAGCGCGATTGCGGCATCGCCTTGCGTCACTTTCGTCGAAGATGTAACCGCGAACGTATAATTGGTATCCGACAACGAAGCCAGTCTCACGTACAGCGTTCCCGTAACCGCGTCATATCGGTCAAACGTCTTGTTCAGTCCCGTCAATGCCGTGATAAGGAGCGCGCCGCTTGCACCTTTGCGGACTTCTACGCGATCGCCAACGGCGAGTACCGACGCGCTGGCGGACGTCGTGCCGTTCTTCACGACGCTATAACCGCTCGTGAGCGTTTCCGTGCTAACCGAGCCGTTGTAGTCGATATAAGTGATTTTGTCGGCGGCGACGCCGGTAACTCTGCCTACTTTAACCGAAACGAGCTGAGCGGACGAAGGCGTCGTGCCTACGTAGGTCAAGTTGACAATTTTGCCGGCGGCGAACGCGCTCAAGCTCACGTTCTCGCCAGATTCGCCCAACAGTTTGATGGCCGCGGTGGAAACTTCGGTCGTCGTTCCGTCGCTGCCTTTGATCGTCAACTTCTTCCCGGAATCCGAGGTCGAGACGACTTCGGCTTGGAGCTGTTTATGCAACCGAATGGAAAGGAACTGATTCTGATCGGTGTTCAACAAGCCCGTTACCGTATCGCCGACTTTAATGTCTGCGAGGGTAGCGTTATACTTCCCTTGCATCTCGACGGTATCGTAGATGATTGGAAGCGTTAGCGACGAGTTATTGCCAAGATCTAGCTTAATTTGCCTTGTCGTCGTGTTGACGGAGAGCACTTTGCCCGAATATTGCGTGACGAACTGGACGAATACGGCTTTATCGTTCACGTAGCCGACCGACACCTTGCGGTTCTTGACCAACATCGTCTTGGCCGCCGTAAGCGGGATCGTGCTGTCATTAGTCGTGACGCGGGTTGTATCGGTCAAATAGACGGACAAGAGGGCATTGGTAACGGCATCTCGCACTTGCAACGCGTTGATGTCCGCGTCGAAGCTCAAAATCGTCGCGCCGTTCATGACCTTGACGGACCGGTTAATCGCCTTGATCGACGTTACTTTCTGTTGGCCGTTTAACGTTAGTTGGATCTGGTCGTCCTTCTGAAGGTCCGCCAGCGTGGCGCCCGAAAGCCCGTCGATGAGGACTTCCACGTTGTCGGCAACGTATTTCGCTTCCAGAACGCCGTTACGGGTATAGTTGATCGTCATGGTCGAAGCATCGGCCTTCACGAAGTTGCCGGTCACGGTAAGCGCGGACGTTTGCTGAACCGTGATTTTCGTCGCTTTGCTGTTCTTCACTTCCACCGAAACCGTGTCGCCGTTTTTAATACCGGCTAACCCCTCGGCCAGCACCGTCCCTTGCCAAAGAATGATCGCGTCGGGAGCGACGCTGTAGGTCGACGAAGCATCCGTAGCCGGATCCACGATCGTAATGGAAGTATTCGCTGCGGACGCGCCGCTGACGATGCCTTCGATCGTTTTGTTGACCGGAGCCGATTCCACTTCGATCGCAAGCGTCTGCTGCGCCGCGCGGAACTTATCCCGGGTGACGACGACCTTACTGTCTTTGGCCAAGCTGGATATCGCGATCGCGCTTCCGCTGCCATCCTTCACGACCGTCTTGGCATCATACGTGACTTTGACAGGTTCATCGTTGACCCAAATCCACACGGTATTCGATGCCGGGAGCACACGGTCGACAACCCCCGAAACTTTCTCCACCTGCTGCGTATCGTCCAATTGCTCCAAATAAAGCACGTTATTATTGCTATCCGCGATAACCAGGTAATTCGTGTATAAGACCAGTTTGTCCAACGAAGATAGCTGTTCGGAATCATGACGGTAAATGAGCGTATTCGCCGTCAATTTGTAAGACTTCTCGCTCCCGCCTTCATAAAAGGTAATGCCGTCTTTGGTCAACGTCGTGGCTATGCCGCCGGCTTGTCCCGCATACTTGACTGCAAACTTCGCTTCCGCGCGGCTGAAGATCGTGGCGATCGAAGCACGGGTAATGAAACCCTTCGGATCGAATTTCTCCGCCGTAATCCCTTTAATGAGCTGTAGCTCGACGCCCGCATTCACATATCCGACGTAATCGGCACCGATCTTCGCGCTATCCTGGAAGCTGGAGGCGGCGGAGGCCAGGCTTTCCGCCTTCTTTTGCTCATTGATCGCTTTGACGATCAGTTTGGTTACCCACTCGCGCGAAGCTTTGGTAGAGCCCCATGCCGTATCCGGGTTGTCCTCCGCCAGTTTGAATTCCTCGTCGCGATCAAGCAACCCGAGTTCGAACGCTTTCGTCACGTACGGCTTAAAGTATGTACTCACCTCGAACCCGGATGCGAACACGACGGCGCTGTCCGGATCGACTTCGGATTCTTTCCCGATGAATCGAATCGCCATGACGACCGCTTCCTGATGCGTGATGTTGTCGTTCGGTTTGAACTGGCCGTTAATGCCTTTGACGATGCCTTGGGACGCGAGTTTGGCGATATGCTTCGCGGCCCAGTGCTTGGCGGTTACGTCGGAGAAACCTGCGGTCGCGGCCGTTTGTGCGGTGGTGGAAGCCGCAGCCTCCACCTTGTTTACCGTGCCTGTCCATGCGCTTGTCGTCAATAACGAGAACGCGGCTGCCGCCGTGATGGTCCGCGTCGTCCATTTGGTCTGTCTCTTCATGCCTGCATGCTCCTCTTTATGGTTTTACGATCGGATGATCCAGCATTTCGTGTCCCATTAGGCTGTCGGCCTTCTCGCCGTCGATCAGAATATCGATAGCGTCCACGTCGTCGAACTGAAACAACGTTTTGGTCAAAGACTCGATCGCCAACGCCTCGCCCGGCGCGCCGAATCGCGCTTCGTCCGGAAGATGAATATCCAGCGTGACTGCTTGTCCATCGACCGCTATGCTTAGCAGCTCGGCATGCTTCCAAAGCGATACCTCGCCGTTATCCCCATCCTGCTGCAACGCTTTGAACGCCGCCTCGACCTTGGACTTGCTATCGTTCGCCGGCAATACAAGCTCGCGGGTCCGCTCGCTTAGTCCCGTTTGCTCCTCGTCCGTGAAATAGACGTTCACCGGCGTTTTCGTCTCCTCAATGGCATCTTGCGGTGCCTCTTCGCCGACATTAGCCTTATCTGGCAGCGGCTGATCTGCTTCTTGCTCTTGGGGCTGCGCGGGTTGTTGTTCGTTGGTCGCTTGCTCGTTGCCCGCGGCGGTAACCGCGTCAGGCTCGGAACCAACGTCGCTCCTCGCTCCGCATGCCGCAAGCAGCATCGAAGCGGCAAGCATGGTGCAAAGCAGGTAGCTGGCGCCCATTCGACGTTTCATTCAAGCCCTCCTAGTTTAATTTCAAATATTCCTTAATCCCAGAGACGATTTCCGCGGCAAGTTGGTTTTGCTTCGCGTCGGTAAACAGCACCGACGTGTCGTTCTTGTTGGACAGATAACCGCATTCGAGCAGAACGGCCGGCATCGTCGTATATTTAATGACCCGGAAATTCGCCGTCCTGACCTTGCGGTCCTTCAATCCCGTTCCCTTCACGAGGTGCTTGTGCATGATATCCGCGAAGGCTTTGCTGTTCGCCCGCGTATAATAGGTTTCTACCCCTGATACGCTCGAGGATGCCGCGCGATTCGCGTGAATGGAAATAAACAAATCCGCTTTCGCGTCGTTCGCGATTTTCACCCGACCGTCGAGTTCGACGAACGTATCGGTAGAGCGCGTCATTATGCCTTGAATTCTCGTTTCTTTATCCAACAGCGCCATTACCTTCTTCGCAACGGCAAAGTTGAATTCCTTCTCGTACTTGCCGATGACGCTCGGCGCGCCGGGGTCCTTGCCGCCGTGTCCGGCGTCGATAACGACTTTATAGATGCCTGTGCTTGGATCGGGGTTCGCCGTCGGCGGCGGCGTAATCTCGCCCGGAATCGGGTCTAATACGCGTACGACGATTGCGCCCGGTTCTCGAAGAACCTCATAATTAGTGGCGGACGCCACGTCCAACACGACTCTTATCGTAGATGGCTTGTCCGAAAACAAGGAGAAACGAATCTTTTGCAACGAAACATGCGTATCGACAGTAATTTCGCCGGTTTGAGATACCAAATTCGTAAACGGCGTCGCGAAACCAGCATCAAAGGCGGTATTCGGCAGGTCGAAGACGATTCGTTCCGGACTATGAAGCAGCGTCGTTTTCATCTCGCCCATCGTCCCGTCATAAGGCAAGTACACGCTGTTGATGCCGTCAAAATCGATCGCCTTGAGCAGCGCGTTTACTTGCATGCCTTCTTCATCGCCACCGTTCTCGCCGTTCGACGCATTCCCTCCGGGATTTAAAGAGCCGCTATCGGTCTGCCCTGAACCATCCGATGCATTGCCCCCATCCGCTGAGCTTCCCGAATCGTTGCCCGCATTCGTATCGCTGCTCTGATACAGATGAACGGACTGCGCCTGTTGGTCCCACTCTACGCCGAGCCCTAGATTCTGACTGACGAACCGCAGCGGTACGAACGTCGTGTTCGACTCCGCGAACGGAGCGGAATCCAATTCAATCTCTTGGTCGTTCACGACAGCCGTGCTGCTGCCCAAGGTCAACACGATCTTGGACGCGCCGTTCCCAACCTGGACGGTCGGACTTATCCAATCCACCTGAAATCCGATTCCTTCCGAAACGACCCTAAGCGGCACCATGGTGAGCTGATTGACAACCTTAGGGGCAACGGACGACTGCAGTTCGATGCCGTTCAGGTACAATTTGGGTAAAACCGCCGCTGCGGCACCGCGTGCGCCCACGCCCGATACTAACGAAAAGATTAGCGACAACAGCATGACAGCGGATACTAACTTCTTCATCTTTCACCTCGATGACTGATTTTGGGCTTCGCGAGCAGCGTAAATATAAGAAGCGAACGCGGCGCATCCGCTTTACGGGCATGAGTGCTTGCTCGCGAAGACAATGGACTTCGACGAAAACAATCCGACATTCCGACACTTCTAGACGAATACATAGACGCATTTTGTCATAAAAAGTTGCGTATGAACAGGAAGTTTTGTCCTAATGCGCCCCGCATCTTTTTGCCTCTAAGCCGATTACGTTTCAATAGAAATAGCCCCCGCGGCTTGGCAGGGGCTATCGATCATATTAAGCGTTAGAATGCGACGCGGCTAGCTTCGTACGCGGAGATTTTGTCTTCGTGCTGTAGCGTCAGGCCGATGTCGTCCAAGCCTTGAAGCAGGAACTGACGGCGGTGCTCATCCAGATCGAACTGGATTTCAAGTCCGTAATTGTCGCTCAGCTTCTTGTTCTCGAGGTCTACGTTCAACTCGTAGCCTTCGTTATTTTGCGTGCGCTGGAACAGTTCTTCGACTTGTTCTTCGCTCAGACGGATTGGCAGGATGCCATTCTTGAAGCAGTTGTTATAGAAAATATCGGCATAAGAAGGCGCGATGACGACGCGGAAGCCATAGTCCAGAATTGCCCAGGGCGCGTGCTCGCGGGAGGAACCGCAGCCGAAGTTAGCGCGGGATAGCAGCACGGACGAGCCTTGGTATCTCGGCTGATTCAGGCTGAACTCAGGGATCACGTTGCCTTTCTCGTCCCAACGCCATTCGAAGAACAAGAATTGGCCGAATCCGCTGCGCTCGATGCGCTTCAGGAATTGTTTCGGAATGATTGCATCTGTATCGACGTTAACACGGTCTACGGGAGCAACGATACCCGTCAGTTGAGTGAAAGCTTGCATAGTTTGGTAACTCCTCTCGATTCCGTCTCGGGCTTAGTTGAATACTTCGGATTTGATGTTCCAGTCGCGCACGTCCGTGAATTTGCCCGTGACGGCTGCCGCAACGGCCATTGCCGGCGAGACGAGGTGCGTACGGCCTCCGCGTCCTTGACGGCCTTCGAAGTTACGATTGGACGTCGATGCGCAGCGTTGTCCCGGTTGAAGAACGTCCGGATTCATCGCCAAACACATCGAGCAGCCCGCGTCGCGCCATTCGAACCCGGCTTCCGTGAAGATTTTGTCCAAACCTTCCTTCTCGGCCTGGATTTTAACCCGGCCTGAACCCGGCACGACGATCGCGGTTACTTTGTCGCTGACTTTGTAGCCTCTCGCGATTTCGGCCGCGGCGCGAAGATCTTCGATCCGACCGTTCGTGCAGGAACCGATGAAGACGTAATCGACTTCGATCTCGCTCATTGGCGTGCCTGGCGTCAGCCCCATATATTCAAGCGCCTTCTCGGCTGCTTTGCGGTCATTCTCGGTTGGCAGATCCGCCGGATTCGGTACGGAAGACGTAATGTCCGTGCCCATGCCCGGGGAAGTGCCCCATGTTACTTGCGGAATCAAGGAATCCACGTCGAAATCAACCACCGTGTCGTAGCTTGCGCCTTCGTCCGTCGTCAGCTGGCTCCATACGGCAACCGCTTGGTCGAACGCTTCTCCTTGCGGTGCGTACTCGCGGCCGCGGAGGTATTCGTAAGTCGTCGCGTCCGGGGCGATCAGACCGGCGCGAGCGCCGCCTTCGATCGACATGTTACAAACCGTCATGCGCTCTTCCATGGAGAGCGAACGGATCGCTTCGCCCGTGTATTCGATAACGTATCCGGTCGCGAAGTCCGTGCCGTATTGAGCGATAACGCCCAGGATAAGGTCTTTCGCGGTAACGCCCGGTTTACGGCTGCCAGTGAAGCGAACTTCCATCGTCTTCGGCTTCGCCTGCTGCAGACATTGGGTTGCCATTACGTGCTCGACTTCGCTAGTTCCGATGCCGAATGCCAGCGCGCCGAATGCGCCGTGCGTAGACGTATGGCTGTCGCCGCAAACGATTGTTTTGCCCGGGTGCGTAAGACCCAGTTCAGGCCCCATTACGTGCACGACGCCTTGGTCGATGCTATCAAGGTCGTAAAGCGTGACGCCGAAATCTTTGCAGTTCTGCGTCAGCGTATCGATCTGCTGCTTGGAGATCGGATCGGTAATATTATAACGGTCCTTCGTCGGTACGTTGTGGTCCATCGTCGCGAAAGTCAGTTCGGGACGGCGCACTTGGCGGCCGGACATCCGAAGCCCTTCGAACGCTTGCGGCGAAGTAACCTCGTGCACCAGGTGCAAGTCAATGTAAAGAATGCTTGGCTTGCCGGCTTCGGAATGAATGACGTGGTTGTCCCAAATCTTCTCAAACAATGTTCTCTTCGTCATCGATAATCACCTCATAAGTTCGTTAAATCGCTCTGTCGATCTGATGAAGTCATCATAGCATTTCCTTCTTCATTGATCTAAGATATAATATCTATAACGGTAATAGATTCAACCTATCAAGTCGTAACGGCTGCGCCGCCATTTACGGCGCGGCGCGTTACGTTCCGGAGATGTACAAGATGACTTGTATGTATGCAACATATAAATGCTTGTATTTGAACAATCCGACATCGCAAATTCGCAAGGGGTGCCGCCAACGATGGAATTTCGCCAGCTCCAGTACGTCATTCAAATCGCCAAAGAAAAAAACTTCTCCCGCGCCGCGGAGAAGCTTCATATCGCGCAGCCCTCTCTGAGCCAGCAGCTGTCCAAGCTGGAGAAAGAGATCGGCGTCCTGCTGTTTCGCCGCACGACGAACTCCGTCGAGCTGACCCATGCCGGATCCGTATTCGTCGATAAGGCGCAGACGATTTTGGATAGCATCGAACAGCTGAAGCAGGAACTCGACGATCTATCGCACATGCGCAAAGGCAAGCTCGTCGTCGGCTGTCTGCCGATGACGGGCTCGCATGTGCTTCCTCTCGTCCTTCCGGTATTCGCCAAGAAATACCCCGATATCGAAATCGTGCTCGTCGAAGACACGTCCTCCCGCCTCGAACAGCTTACCGCCAGCGGTCAAACCGACCTTAGCTTACTGTCGCTGCCGGTGGATCCGTCGCTCTCGTACGAGACGATCATCGAGGAAGAGATTATTCTGGCCGTGCCGCCCGGTCACCGACTCGCCGATCGCAGCACGCCGGTTCGGCTACGCGAGCTGACGGATGAGCCTTTCGTCGTGCTGAAACAAGGACAAGGCTTCCGGCAAATCACGCTCGACCTTTGCCAGCAGGGCGGATTTGAGCCGCGCATCGTATTCGAGAGCACGAATATCGAGACGGTACAGTCGCTCGTCGCCACCGGGATGGGCATCGCGTTCGTCCCGAAAATGATGACGCGGGTCAAATGGAGCGAATATACGCCGGTTTACCTCTCCCTCGGCATCCCCGCCCCATCCCGAACGCTCGTCATGGCTAGCCGCAAGGGACGATATTTGTCCAAGGCTTCCGAAGCTTTCATTCATACGATGAAGACTACGTTAGAAGAACACTTCGGCTCTTGAACAACCCGGCAACATTATCGTTAATAAAGCGTAGGTCTGCGATCCTCGAACACCGGAATGCGTCCCCGCACTTCGTTCACGAGTCCCAGGTCGATCTCCGCGCGGATTATCGTCTCCGTCTCGCCGGCTTCGGCCACGATTTCGCCCCACGGGTCGATAATCAAAGAATGGCCGAAGAAGCTCGTTTCCCCGCTCGTTCCGCATCTGTTGCAGGCGATGACATACATTTGGTTCTCGATGGCTCGGGCGAGCAGCAGCGTCCGCCAATGGTGAAGCCGCGGGTTCGGCCACTGCGCCGGAACGAACAGCACCTTGGCGCCGGAGAGCGCCAGTTTGCGCGCCAGCTCAGGGAAACGGATATCGTAGCAAATCATCATGCCGGCTTTCTCTCCCGCAACGTCCAGCGTCCCGATCGCGTTGCCCGCGCTCAGATGCTTTTCTTCCTCCATTAAACGGAAGAGGTGGATTTTCGAGTAGTCGGCCTGCACTTCTCCCTTATTGTCAAAAACGTAGATCGTGTTGAATACGCCGCCGTCTTCCCTCTTCTCCGCTACCGAACCGCCGACGATCTGCACGCCATGCTTGCGGCTGAATGCCGAAAGCATGGCTTTCGTCCGTTCTCCGTTTATGTCGGCGATCTGCTCGATTCGATCGAGCGCATAGCCCGTGTTCCACATTTCGGGAAAAACGATCACGTCCGGCTTGTCTGGAGCGTTAACCGCTTGTTCGAGAAGCTCGGCCAGCTTCCGGTAATTCTCGTCCGGATTACCCGCCTCCACGTGCATCTGCAGCAGCGCAAGGCGCAATCTTGGGGTCGTCATTATGCAAAACTCCCTTGCTCTTCATTGGTTTTCCCTAATGATACCTTCTCATGGTTCACTGTCAAGATGGGTACCGTAATAGCGCAATCACTTTACTTTACGAAGGAGAATGATCATGCCGCTTAAAGTAAGATGGTCCACGATTGTCGCGTTGTGCGCGGCGCTGCTGCTGCTTCCGTCCGTGACGCAGGCTTCCGCATTGGAAGAAGCCGGAGCCCCCGTCCGTCCCGTTCAAGTATTCGACGTCGCAGCCGGCAAGGTCGTCAAATCGGTTCCGAACAGCCCCGAGTACCAACAAATCGCCAAGACGTGGATCAAAGAAGCCAAAGAACTTGCTCCTCAGCTTCAACCCGACGAGAAGTGCGGCTACGTATTCCGTATACCGCTTGATCACCCGGCCGTTATTAAAGCGTCCGGCATCACCGTGCAGGCTACCGACGTCTTCTTGTTCTACTGTCCGGAAAAGCCTAAGCTGCTGCTCGTATTCGACGAGAACCGCAAGCCGTTCTTATTCCAATTGAACGTGGACGTAAAGCCGTTCTTGAATAAAGTCGGCCTATAAAAAGCAATGCCGAACGTCTTATCATCTCTCTTCACTCCGCGTTAATCCGAGCTATCGACACGGATTTGGAATCATGTTAAAGTATGTGTAGCTTTCGGGACAGTTAGCATGTGAGCGAAATGGAGTGAAGAGAATGAATAAGACGCAACCTTTACATACGCGTATTCAACCCGCCGATCGCATGACGGGTTTGCCGGCGCAATTTTTCGCGGGTTTGGTCCGCAAAGCCAACGCTCAAGCCGCCAAAGGACGGGATGTCATTAACTTGGGGCAAGGCAATCCCGATCAACCGACTCCGGCTCATATCGTTGCCAAGCTTCAGGAAGAAGCGCCGAACCCGGCTTTCCATAAATATCCGCCGTTCAGCGGTTTTGCTTTTCTGAAAGAAGCGGTTGCCAAACGGTACAAAGAAGATTATAACGTCGATCTGGATCCGGAAACGGAAGTGGCGATTCTGTTCGGCGGCAAGACCGGACTAATCGAAATCAGCCAATGCTTGCTGAACCCTGGAGACGTCGCGCTCGTGCCTGATCCCGGCTATCCGGATTATTGGTCCGGCGTTGCCCTTGCAGGCGGACGTATGGAATACATGCCGCTTAAAGCAGATCACGCATTCCTGCCGGATTACTCCGCCGTATCGCCGGACGTCGCGGACCAAGCGAAACTCATGTTCATCAACTATCCGAACAATCCGACCGGCGCCGTTGCGGACAGTTCGTTCTACGCCGACACCGTCGGGTTCGCAGCCAAGCATAATATTGTCGTCGCCAGCGATTTCGCATATGGCGCGCTCGGTTTCGACGGCAATCAGCCGGTCAGCTTCCTCCAAACGCCGGGCGCCAAAGAAGTCGGCGTCGAATTCTATACGCTCTCGAAAACTTATAACATGGCGGGCTGGCGCGTCGGATTCGCGCTGGGCAACAAAGAAGTAGTCGGTTTGATCAACTTGATCCAGGATCATTACTACTGCAGTTTGTTCGGCGGAATTCAGGCTGCCGCGGCGGAAGCGTTGACAGGCCCGCAAGATTGCGTCGCGCAGCTTCGTCAAACGTACGAAAACCGTCGCAATGCGCTGTTCGGCGAGCTTGACGAGATCGGCTGGCAAGCGAACAAGCCAGGGGGCTCCTTCTTCTGTTGGCTTCCCGTGCCCAAAGGCCATACCTCGGCCTCGTTCTCCGATCTTGTCCTGGAACAAGCCGACGTCGTCGTCGCGCCGGGAATCGGATTCGGCACCCATGGCGAAGGTTATGTCCGATTAGGCTTGCTCGCTTCCGAAGAGCGGTTAATCGAAGCCGCGAACCGCATCGGGCGCCTTGGACTTTTCCGTTAATCCCGCTCCGCCGAGCCTTTACAGGTTCGCGAGGAGCATGATATGCTATGCACAATTGAACACATCAACGTGATGATGGGGCCAAGTACACGAGCATCCGCCGCGCACAGAGAGTAAATTCATGAGCTGAGAGAATTTATCGCGGTAGGCGTGGAAACCCACCCTTGAACTTCCGGTGACGAGCCGGACAGCGCCTGCTGTTATCAGGTATTAAGATGGGTAGCCGTGCGCATTTTGCTTGTGCTATCAACAAAGGTGGTACCGCGGAAGTCACACTTTCGTCCTTTATACAAGTAAAGGATGAAAGTGTGTTTTTTTATTTTCCCCGTTTCATACGGCGGAACAAGATTATCGACTTGGAAAGGAATCGGGCGTATGACGGAACGTACAGTTGTCAAAATCGGAAGCAGTTCGCTCACTTCCGACGAAGGGGGCATCAACCGGGAGCGCATCCGCTTCTTCTCGGATGAACTAGCTTCCTTGCATCGCATGGGACAGCAAGTGCTGCTCGTCACCTCCGGCGCGGTTGCCGCAGGATTCAAGAGCATCGGCTATGCGGCAAGACCGAAGCTGCTGCACGAGAAACAAGCCGCCGCCGCAGTCGGCCAGGCGCTGCTCATGCAAGCCTATCAGGAAGCGTTCTCCGCGCACGGGATCGGCGTCGCGCAAATTTTGCTGACGCGCGCGGACTTCTCCAACCGCTCTCGGATCGGAAACGCGCAGAAAACCATCGAAGAGCTGCTGCGGCAGCGAATGATCCCCATTATTAACGAGAACGATACCGTGGCCACGGATGAGCTTAAATTCGGCGACAACGATACCCTCTCGTCGCTGGTCGGCAATCTGCTCAAAGCGGACCGCCTTCTTATTCTAACCGATACGGACGGCGTCTATATGGAGGATCCCCGGAAAAATCCGAACGCGGCGCGAATCGAACGAGTCGATCAAATTTCGGAAGAAATCATGCGCATTGCCGGCGGCTCCGGTTCTTCCGTTGGCACGGGCGGCATGCGCTCCAAAATCGAAGCGGCCCGGATCGCGATGCGCGGCGGCGTTCCGGCCTTCATCGGACGGGTAAAGGATAGCGGCGATCTGATGGCAGCCGCGCAAGGGACCGGCAAAGGGACGTACTTCGCCGCCAATCTCCATACGCTTCCGGTCAAGAAGCAATGGTTGGGCTTTCATTCCGCCACGCAAGGACGCATCGTCGTGGACGAAGGGGCCGAATCCGCCCTGACCGAGCGGGGCAAGAGCCTCCTACCGGCCGGGATTCGCGCCATCGACGGCGAGTTCCACCCGGGCGATGTCGTCGAGGTCGTCAATCTCGCGCAGCGCACGATTGGCCGCGGGGTCGTCAATTATACGTCTTGGCAAGTGCAGGCCGCCATGGGACTTGGAACCGACGAAGTCAAACGGCGGATCGACGTCGCCCGGATCGAAGTCATTCACCGGGATGAATGGATCACGTTGAAATAGTCGCATTGGATAGTTGATATATGGGGAGAAACAAGGAGGAACGAGAGAGATGAGCGAAGCTAGAATAAAATCCGCGCTTGCCCAGCAAGCTAGCAAATCCTTAATAGCGTTGACGACGGAACAAAAGAACGAAGCGCTCCTGCTCATGGCCGATGCGCTTGTAACTGAACAAGCTTCTATTCTGGCGGCTAACGCCGCCGACTTGGAACGAGGTCGCCAGAACGGTACCGGCGAATCGCTGCTGGACCGGATCGCGCTAACCGAAAGCCGAATCGCCGGCATTGCGGAAGGGTTGCGGCAAATCGTAGAGCTGCCCGATCCGGTCGGGCTCGTTCAAGAGTCGTTCGACCGGCCGAACGGCCTGCGCATCGAGAAGATCTCGGTGCCGCTGGGCGTCATTGGCATTATATATGAAGCTAGACCGAACGTTACCGTCGACGCGGCCGGATTGTGTCTGAAGACGGGTAACGCCGTCGTCCTTCGCGGCGGATCGGCGGCGCTCTCTTCGAACAGCCGCATCGTCGAGGTGCTCCGGGAAGCGCTCTCCCAGTCCGCTCTGCCTGCAGAAGCGCTGCAGCTGATCGAGGACCCGAGCCGCGCATCGGTCGACGAGATGCTGAAGCTGAACGGCTTGCTGGACGTCATCATCCCGCGCGGAGGCGCATCGCTCATCCGCAACGTCGTCGAGAACGCAACCGTGCCCGTCATCGAGACCGGAGCCGGCATCTGTCATACTTATATCGATGAGAGCGCCATTCCTGCAATGGCTTCCGATATTGCCTTCAACGCCAAGGTACAGCGCCCTTCCGTCTGCAATTCCATGGAGACGCTCCTTGTCCACGAGCGGTTCGCGCGCGAACATTTGACAACCATCGCGGACCGGATGCGCGAAGCAAACGTTGAGCTGCGCGGATGCGAAGCTGCGAGAGCGTTTCTCCCTTACGTTAAGGCGGCGACGAATGAAGATTTCGCGACCGAATATAATGATTATATTTTGAACGTCAAAATCGTCGGCGGTCTTGATGAAGCCATTGATCATATCAGCGATTACGGCACCAAACATTCCGAATGCATCGTCACCGAAGACGCTGTTCATGCCGCCCGCTTCCTGCAGACGATCGACGCCGCGGCGGTGTACCACAACGCTTCGACGCGCTTCACGGACGGGTTCGAATTCGGCTTCGGGGCCGAGATCGGCATTAGCACCCAGAAGCTCCACGCGCGCGGACCGATGGGCCTGCCCGCTTTGACATCGACGAAGTATCGCGTTTACGGCAGCGGTCAAATCCGCGGATAATTTCTGGAGGTGCATTCGATATGTCCATACTTTCTTCTTCCGGCCAAGCGCCGGTCATCGGCTCGCTTCGTCTGTGCTTCTACGGCGCGGGCTCCATGGCGGAAGCCGTCGTCCGAGGACTCATTAATCAAGAGTTAGCCGAGCCTTCCCGCATCGCGATGTTCAACCGGAGCAACGCCGAACGGCTTGCCGAACTTCAATCCAAATACAACGTGCGCGTCTCCTCCGCCCCCGACGATCAGATCGGCATGCTGCGCGACGCGGACGTCATTTTCTTAACGATGAAACCGAAAGACGCCGCCGAAGCGCTGCGCAAGCTTGGCGACATCATGAAACCGAATCAGCTGCTCGTGTCCGTCGTAGCCGGATTGTCGCTGAACACGATGGAGCTTCTGCTTGGCCAAAAGATGCCGATTGTGCGCACGATGCCGAATACGTCCAGCACGATCGGACTCGGCGCTACGGGCGTCAGCTTCTCGGCGGCTTGCACCGAGTCGCACCGTCACATCGCGCTAACGATGTTCGAAGCCTTCGGCCTTACGACGGTCGTCGAAGAAGCAAAGCTGGATGCCGTGACGGGACTGTCCGGCAGCGGCCCTGCTTATATCTACTACATGATGGAAGCCATGATGCGCGCAGGCGAGGAACTGGGACTTAGCACCTCCGCTTCACGCGACTTGACGATTCAAACGGTACTTGGCGCCGCTCATATGGTAAAATCAACTGGGGAAACGCCCGCCGACTTGAGACGCAAGGTGACGTCACCGAACGGCACCACCCAAGCGGCCATCGAAACGATGAACCAGCATGAATTCACGGAAGGCGTCATTCGCGCCATTAAACGCGCCTCCGAGCGCGCGGCCGAAATGGGCGCCGAAATCGAAAGGAGCGCACTGCCATGAGCCATGGTAGCGTATGCGTCGCAACTTACCGATGCTACGACGATAAAGCGGATTTCAACAAAAAAGCGCTCGGAATCGCTGTCGGCCTGACGGTCGGCAGCTGGACCGATCTTCCCGAAGCCCGCAAAGCCGAAATGGAGAAACACCTGGGCAAAGTCATCTCGGTGACCGTGCACGAATCGGAAGGCGCCAAGCCGGGCGAACGTTACGCAGATCTGAAAATCGCCTATCCCGACGTCAACTTCAGCCGCGACATCCCGGCGCTGCTCGTAACGGCGTTCGGGAAGCTGTCGATGGATGGTCGGATTAAATTGCTCGACTTGGAGTTCTCGGAATCCTTCGCATCGGCATTCCCGGGTCCGAAATTCGGCCTTGCCGGCGTGCGCGAGCTGCTGGGCGTTCACGACCGTCCGCTTTTGATGAGCATTTTCAAGTCCGTGATCGGGCATGATCTCGAGGGCTTGCGCGAGCAATTCTACAAGCAGGCGCTTGGGGGCGTCGATCTGATCAAGGATGACGAGATCTTGTTCGAGAACCCGCTCACTCCGCTAGAGAAACGCGTGGAGACCTGCATGGCCGCAGCTCGTCTGGCAGAACAAGAAACCGGGCAAAAGCTGCTGTATGCCGTCAATCTTACCGGGCCGACTTCCCAGCTTGTCGCCAATGCCAAGCGCGCCGTCGCCGCAGGTGCCAACGCCCTGCTGTTTAACGTGCTTGCATACGGCTACGATGCGCTGCACATGCTGAGCAGCGATCCGGAGATCAACGTGCCGATCGCCGCGCACCCTTCGCTGGCCGGCGCCTTCTACCCTTCGCCGCATTATGGCATCGCGGCACCGCTGCTGCTCGGCAAACTGATGCGGCTCGCCGGCGCGGACCTCGTGCTTTTCCCGTCGCCATACGGCTCGGTCGTCATGCCGAAGGAGGAGAATTTGGCCGTACAAGCCGCGCTGATCAATCCCGCTCTTCCGGTTCGCGCCAGCATGCCGGTGCCGTCCGCGGGCATTCACCCTGGGCTCGTGCCGCTGATCCTCCGCGATTTCGGCAGAGACGTCGTCGTCAACGCCGGCGGCGGCATTCATGGACATCCGATGGGTACCGCGGCAGGCGGACAAGCTTTCCGTCAAGCCATCGCGGCGGCCGAGCAAGGCCTCTCTCTTCCGGAAGCGGCCAAGCAGACCGGCAACGAAGCGCTCCAAACCGCAATCGATTTATGGGGGTTTAAGGAATGACCAGTCAGCATGAACAGCCCGAAGCTTCACCAAGTAAGAAGCAAGTGATTTTCTGTGATTTCGACGGCACGATTACCGTTAACGACAATATCGTCGCCATCATCAAACATTTCAATCCCGAAGGCTGGGAACCGATCGTCGACGACATTATCGCGCAGCGCAAGTCGATTGCGGAAGGCGTGGGCGAACTATTCCGCTTGCTCCCGACATCCATGGAACGCGAAGTCGTCGATTATGCGATCAACAATGTCCGTATCCGCGATGGCTTCCAGGAGCTGCTCGATTACTGCGCGCGCAGCGGCACCGAGTTTTACGTGACGAGCGGCGGAATCGACTTTTTCGTATACCCGGTACTCGCGCGTTTCGGCATTCCCGCCGACCATATTTATTGCAACGGCAGCGACTTCGGCGGCGATCGCATCGAGATCACATGGCCGCATCCGTGCGATGAGCATTGCACGAACAACTGCGGCATGTGCAAAACGACGATCATGCGCAACTTCCCGCCCGAGACGCATACCCGTATTCTCATCGGCGACAGCGTGACGGATTTCGAAGGCGCCAAACTCGCCGACGTCGTCTTCTCGCGCTCGCACTTGACGACCAAATGCGAAGAACTGGGGCTTCCGCATACCGAGTATAACGACTTCCACGATATCGTGGCCGCCCTGCAGCAGAAGGAGGAAATTCGCCAATGAGCTTCGCAGCCATCACGCTTGAAGAGAAACAACGCGCATTAGCGGAACTAACCGAAGTGAAGCAGCTGTTCGCCAGCCGGGGATGGTTCCCGGGCACGAGCGGCAATCTGTCGGTGCGCGTCGGCGAGTTCGCCTCCGACGATTTCCAATTCGCCATTACGGCGAGCGGCAAGGACAAATCCAAATCGACGCCGGAGGACTTTCTGTTCGTCGACCAGAGCGGCCAGCCGTGCGAACGCACGAACCTGAAGCCGTCCGCCGAGACGTTGATCCATTGCGAGATCTATCGGATGACGGGCTGCGGCGCGATTTTCCACGTACATACCGTGTTCAACAACATCGTCTCGGAGCTGTTCTGGGACCGTAAGTCCATCCCGGTGGATGGCGTGGAACTCATCAAGGCATTCAACATCTGGGACGAGGACGCGCAAATCGAAATTCCGATCGTCTCCAACTTCGCGCACATCCCTTCGATCGTGCCGGAAGTCACCGATCGGCTCGACCCGCGCATTCCGGGCATCATGCTCCGCAAACACGGTATCTACGCCTGGGGCGCCAACGCCTTCGAAGCGAAGCGACATCTCGAAGCGTTCGAGTTTTTGTTTGAATATGTTTATCGGTGGGCATTGTTGAAGAAGGATTTATAACCTTCTTCAGCTATGACCATAGCATTGTTGCAAAATCGATAAGATATTTGCAACTATGACCCAACGCCAAAAAGACTGATCCCGTCGGATCAGTCTTTTCTCATTCCTTCGCGCCTAGCTTCACGCCGAGACGTTCGGCCGCTTGCACGGCCGCTTCGATTTTGTTCAACCCCAAGCAATGCTCCTCCGTAACGGCGAACGTCGAGGGGATCGACAACCCTCGAAAAAACGGCAACACCTTCTCCGCATCCGCAAACCAATCGCCTGGCTCAACCGGTTCGACCGGATGGTCCGGCCATACTTGAGATAACTCTGGACTATAGAATGGCTTGCGTCCACGGATTAATCTGCAGCCGTCCAGCTTCTGCTTATAACGCGGTTGCATCCGCTCGGGACGCTTCGACGTGAACAAGTGCGGTGCATAATCCGAACGCGAGCCGGTATGGCGAACCGCTTTGATATATAGATGGACGCCGCGGCCGACTTCCGGAACCCCGAACAACATCGCGTATAACCGTTTGCCGAATTCAATCCGCTCCTCGAGATTCCGAAAATCCTCCAGTACGATGCCCGCCAGCTGCATTTCGCCGTCTTCCAGCGCGCCGTAAGGCATGAACACCGCGTTCAACTGCATCGGGGCTTGTAGGAGAAAGGAAGCGGTATCGAGCACCTGCTGCCGGTAGAACGGATGCTGCACGATCCGCCTTTCAATGAAGTGTTGTTCGTTGACGATGAGCGCAACCGTTAAAATCGCCGACTCCCGTCGCAGCCAAAACTGCTCCCAGACCGGTGCCATGAACCGGCTCACGCCGAACGCGGACAGCAGATGCATCAAGCTCTTCCCTTCTCGGCAGGACGCATCGTAGAGCAGCAGTTGCGGGTAAGCATCTCCGAAGATAAGAGAGTTTGCCCGCTCCAGCATGGCGAATATCGCGTCGCGCTGCTCACCGTTCAGCAGTCGGGGCAGGAGCTCGGCCTGCAAGTCGGTCATGTTATAGCCGCCATTACGGGACACCAAATGGGCGAGCAGCGCCCAATGCAGCTCCGGACGCCGCAAATAAAGAAGCCGGTACGCTTCCGTTCGTGTTACGTTGTTGCGATTCGCTTGAGCCGTCTCATGAACGATTCGCTGGACTAATCGTCGCTCCCAGTCGGACAATTTCCGATTATCCCGCTGTTGTTCATGATCCTTCCCTATCGGTCCGCGTTCTGTCTCGCCGGCTTCCATCGGCTCCGTTAATCGCTCGGGCATAACGTCATCTGCCAGCACCGACCAACTCGCATATAGCGGACGAACTGATGTCTCTCTTAACTTCGGCGGACGGGCGTGTTCGGACATCCGAGCGGATAGATCGCGTGCGCGCCACTTGGCTCTCACAACCGCGAAGACCGCGAACGGCAGCCGAAAGAGCCGCTCCGCTGCTTGATGCCACTTTTCCCGCATTGTCGGCTTTACCCGGTTTGAACTCAAGCTCCCGCCCCTTTTCCCACGTCTATACGACTCAGTATGGGCAATTGGAAGCACCGTTAGCCATTGCATAGTATTGGGCTTGTAAGCTGAGAGATTCCGCTTTTGCATCGGATGATGGGCAAGTATAATAAGCAATATGGATCGACTCGAAAGGAAGGAGTTTGTTAGCCATGTGCGGACGATTTACGATTACGGTGACGTTGGAAGAGCTCATGCTGCGCTATTGGATCGGCGAGACGACGGTTCCGTTCCATGCTCCCAAATACAACGTTGCTCCGGGGCAACAAGTGCTGGCCATCATTCATGACGGGAAGCAGAACCGGCTCGGCGAGCTCAAATGGGGCCTGATCCCTTCCTGGTCCAATGATCCGAAAATCGGCAATAAAATGTTGAACGCCCGTTCCGAAACGGTGCAGGAGAAACCCGCATTCAAGCAACTGATCGGCCGCAAGCGCTGCATCGTACCGGCGGACGGCTTCTATGAATGGCAGAAAACCGATACCGGCAAACAACCGATGCGAATCGTCCTGCGTGACCGAAAGCTTTTCAGCATGGCCGGCCTCTATGATATTTGGGTTAGCCCGGATGGCACGCGGGTAAGCACCTGCACGATTCTGACGACCGCTCCGAACGAACTGATGGCGCCCATACACGACCGTATGCCCGTCATCTTGAAAGCGGAAGACGAGGAACTGTGGCTGGATCGCGGCATGCAGGATGCGGACAAGCTTCGACGGCTTTATGTCCCCTTCACAGCCGATGATCTGGAAGCGTATCCGGTTAGCACGGCGGTCGGCAGCGTAAAGGTGGACGAGCTATCATGCATCGAACCCTTCACGGCGACGAGCTGAGTCTTGCGCTATCCCTGCGTACCAAAGATTAAGACGGCAGAAGGGCCATCCCCAGTCGACTCCGAGAGTCTGACATCGGGATGGCCCTTCTGCATGACCGTTCATCCGCCACTTAGCGAAACATCGCCCACAGCTTTAACAAATGAAGCGTATTGTTCGGATCAATCTTCTGGGCGAGCACGAATGCGACGATTTGCTCCTCCTGAACCTCGTTCAGCGGTTCGTTCAGCACGCTGGAAGCCTGCCTGACGATGCGGCGCACTTTGACGCGGTCCTGCAAATCGTATTTCGTCAAACCGTTTACGACCTGTTTAATGCGCTCTTTGACGACCGGATTTTTCATTTTCACTTTCACGCGTTCGACGAATTCGGGGCGAATTCCAAATTTCGTGTAACTCATAAGCGGCAATAGCACCTCCGTCCGGCATTTCAGCCCTTCGTCCCTACTATATGCCGCTGTCATCCCGAACATATCTAGTCCAACAAATCCCCTTCAAAAAGCTGATCCTGCCTCAATATCCCCTGAAGCCGCGCAAGCGCCGGGTCGGTCCAGAAGTCTTCGCGACGCGTCAGTTCGGCGGCATCGTCGCGCGCTTGTTCCAACACCGCGAGGTCCGTGTCTAGATTCGCCAGCTTGAACTCAGGCACGCCGCTCTGTTTCGTCCCGAAGAAATCGCCTGGGCCGCGCAAGTCCAAGTCTCTACGTGCCACCTCGAAACCGTCGTCGGTTTCGGTCATGACTTTCATCCGTTCGCGTCCGACCTCGGACTTCGGATCGGCGATCAGCACGCAGTACGACTGATGCTCTCCCCGGCCGACTCGGCCGCGCAGCTGATGAAGCTGGGACAAGCCGAACCGCTCGGCATCCATGATAATCATGAGCGTCGCGTTCGGGACGTCGACGCCGACTTCGACGACGGTCGTCGCCACCAGCACCTGCGCCTCGTTACGACCGAACGCGTCCATGGATGCGTCCTTCTCGGCTGGCGTCATTCGGCCGTGCAGCAATCCAATCTTCAAATCCGGGAAAGCTTGTTGCAATTGGATATGCAGGTCGATTGCGTTCTGCACGTCCAGCTTCTCCGACTCCTCGATGAGCGGGCAGATAAAGTATGCTTGCCGCCCGAGATCTGTCTCCTGCCTAATAAAGCCGAGCACCCGGTCAAGCATGCTATGCTTCACCCAATAGGTCTTGATCGGCTTCCGCCCCTTCGGACGTTCGTTCAGCGTGGAGACGTCCATATCGCCGAAAGCCGTGATGGCGAGCGTGCGCGGAATCGGCGTCGCCGTCATCGTTAGCACGTCCGGGTTGAGGCCTTTGCGACGGAGTACGCTCCGTTGATTGACGCCGAACCGATGCTGTTCGTCGGTGACAACAAGACCGAGACTTTGGAAATGCACCGTATCTTGAATAAGCGCGTGCGTACCGACGATGATCTGAATGAGTCCCATTTGCAAACCTGCGAGTACGTCGCGTTTGCGGCGCTCGGTCATGCTCCCGGTCAATAGGCCAACTTCAACGCCTGCCGGCGCGAACAGCTTTTGCAAGGATCGATAATGCTGTTCCGCCAAAATTTCCGTCGGCACCATCAACGCGCCTTGATACCCCGCCGTCACGGTGGCGAATAAAGCTACGGCCGCGACAACCGTCTTGCCTGCGCCCACGTCGCCTTGCAGCAGCCGGTTCATGCAGCCGCTTGACCGCATGTCGATCAAGATTTCATTCACGACTTTCTTCTGCGAGTCGGTCAGCTCGAACGGCAAAGTCGCCGCGAATTGTCGGATGGCCTCCGCACCCACGACATGCGAAAGCCCCTGCACCTTCTGGCGTGTCAGCGCCCGGTAAGCCTGCAATTTCAGTTGAAATAGAAAAAGTTCTTCATACACGAGCCTTCGTCGGGCAGCTTGTCCCCTTTCGGCATTTTCCGGTTGATGCACGATGGCGACAGCCTCCTTGCGCGCCATTAAGCCATGTTTCTCGATGAGAGCGAACGGCAGTACTTCTTCGATCAAACTGCCGTATTGCGTCAGCGCCTGATGAATCGTCTTGCGTATCCATGACTGCGTGAGGCTGCCGCCCACAGAATAGACCGGCTGGACCGAGCCTGATCTCGAGGCGCCTCGGTCCGGAAATTCGGATTCCGCGACCGTAATTTGCAGCCTGCGCTGCTCCCACTTGCCCGTCATGACAATCTCTCGACCGGCGGTCAAGCTATCCTTCAGGAAATGCCGATTGAACCAGATCGCGTTCACCAGCACGCCATCGACCGCCACCCGGCAATTCAGCCGAGACTTGCCTTTACCAAATCGCGACAATAACGCATCGCTCATAATCTTGCCTTGAATGGTTACTTTCTCTCCATCCTTGGCTTCGCCTAAACCGCGAATGCGGTAATCTTCGTAACGAAACGGAAAATAGTCCAGCAAATCAGCCACGGTATGGACGCCAAAGGCGTGAAGCTCCTGTTCCTTCTGAGCACTCACGCCTTTGATTTGCCGGACTGATAGTTCATCCAGCTTCATGATAGCTAACCTCGCACTCGATTAATAAATATCGCCGCTGCGCCGGGACCGACGTGGGCGCCAATGACGGGACCGATCCACGTGTGATGAACGGCGCGAACATCCAGCTTCTCTTGCACGAGCCGGCCTAGTTCTAGCGCCAAATCCTTGACGTTCGTCCACGCAATCGTAAGCTCGACCGGATCGCGTCCGAAATCGCGCTCTACCAGTTCCAGGATCCGGGCAACCGCCTTCTTCTGGCCTCGAACCTTGTCGATGGCCGTGACTTCGCCCTCGTTGTCAATGCTCAAAATCGGCTTAATATTCAGTATAGAGCCGATGACTGCGGAAGCTTTGCCAATCCGCCCGCCCTTCTGCAAATACTCCAGCGTATCGACGATAAAATAAAGTTTCTTGTCCTGGTTTAGCTGCTCGATCTCATCCAAAATCTCCGCCTTCGACTTCCCTGCCTGCGCAAGCTTCGCGGCATGCACGACGAGGAGGCCGATGCCGTAAGTCGCGGATTTGGAATCGTATACGGAAATGTCGGCATCCCGCTCCAGCATCGATTGGCCGATCATGGCCGATTGGAACGTTCCGCTAAACTTAGCCGACAGGTGTATCGAAATAATCGATGCGCCCGGGTCTTCGTTCAGAATTCGTGCATACGTCTCCATGAACTCGATCGGCGATGGCTGTGACGTCGTCGGCAGCGATTGCGCGCGCTGAAGCTTTTCATAGAACTGTTCCGGACTAAGGGTAATGCCGTCCAAGTACGTTTCCTCGCCGAAAATGACTTTGAGCGGGACAAGATCAATGCCCAATTGATCGCGCATCTCGGGCGGGATATCAGACGTGCTGTCGGTTACGATTCGAACTTTGCTCACAACGCCACCCCCTATTCAACGGCAAACAAATATGGATACAGCGGTTGGCCGCCGGCGTGCACTTCCAGTTCCGCGTCCGGGTACTGCTCCATGATCCAATCCGAGAGCGCTTCGGTCTGCGAGTGATCCGCCTGTTCGCCGGTCAGAATCGTAACAAGCTCGCCCCCGTCTTCCATCATACGCGCCAGGAGCGCTTGACATGCTTGGGTCAAGTCCGGCAGCGCCGTGACGATGGATTTCTCGAGGATTCCGATATAATCGCCCTCGCGGATATCGATGCCGTCGATCGACGTATCGCGCACGGCATGCGTCACTTGGCCCGACACGACCTGCTTTGCCGCCTGCTGCATCGCTTCCGCGTTCGCCTCGGACGACTCTTCGTCGCGGAAGGCAAGTACGGCGGCCAGCCCTTGCGGAATCGTCTTCGTCGGAACGACGGTGATGCTGCGTTCGCTTAATTCCGCGGCCTGCTGTGCGGCGAGAATGATGTTCCCGTTATTCGGCAGCAAGTAGATATGTTCGGCGGCGAGCGTATCGATCGCGTTCACGAAATCTTCCGTGCTCGGGTTCATCGTTTGACCGCCGGAGAGCACGATATCGACGTTGTTATCCAGGAAAATGTTCTTGATGCCCTCGCCCATGGCGACCGCGATAATGCCGAACGAAGCCCATTCGTGCGCTTGCGATACGGATAACGAATCGATGGAAGCGCCGGTCAATACTTCAGGTACCGCCTTGCCAAGCTCTTCGTCCGCCACGCTGCCGAATCCGCCGTGCGATCCTTCTTCGAGAATATCGCGGTGCTGCTCGCGCATGTTCAGAATATGCATGTCCGTTAATTCGCCGTATGGCAGTGCCAGATTGAGGACGTCTCCCGGTCTGCGGGAATGGACGTGCACCTTGATAATTTCGTCGTCCGTGATGACGAGAATCGAATCCCCGTCCTTCGCAAGCGCCTTCTTGAACGCTTCTTCGTCGAATGGAAGCACCTTGCCCCCGCCGAGCTTGCGGTTAATGAAAAACTCCATATCGTATAAAAACTCGATCGCTTCCGTCGACAGACGGGACTGCGCGCTCGAAGGCTGAGTCGGCACAACCGGCTTAACCGCGGCGCGTTCCGCGCCAAGCGCCCCAACCTCCTCGGGTCTTGCCGCCTCCGTCGCGCCCCAGCTTTCAGACGCGATGTCGCTCGTCAACGCCCGCACGAAGCCTTCGTAGATAAACACGAGCCCTTGTCCGCCGGAGTCGACAACGCCTACTTGCTTGAGCACGGGGAGCAGATCCGGCGTACGCTGCAGCGCCTCATGCGCCTTGGCATGCACCTCTCGCATAAACTCCGTCACGTCCGGCGTTCTGCGCGCGATGGCGACCGCATGCTTGGCCGCTTCCTTGGCTACCGTCAGAATGGTGCCTTCCACCGGCTTCACAACGGCCTTGTAAGCCGCGTCGACGCCATGTTGGAAAGCCGCGGCGAGTTGGAGCGAGTTTATCTCCTCCGCGCCCGCGACGCTCTTGGAGAAGCCCCGGAATAATTGAGAGAGAATGACGCCGGAGTTGCCTCTTGCTCCCATCAGCAGCCCTTTAGAAAGCGCTTCCGCAACTTTGCCCACCGCTGGCGACGGTTTGCTCCGAAGCTCTTGTACCCCCGATGTCATGGTGAGATTCATGTTTGTGCCCGTATCGCCGTCCGGCACCGGAAATACATTTAAAGCATTAACGTGGTCCACGTTGCGATGCAAGCAATCGGCCCCCATATTCACCATGCTCGCAAAGTCTGAACCGTTTATATAACGTTTACTCAACGTTGATTCCCCTTCCTACCGAGATACCCGCACGCCCTGGACAAGAATATTGACGTCATCCACCTGAAGGCCGACGACATCGTTCAGCACATATTTCACTTTCGTTTGAATGTTATGCGCGACTTCGGATATTTTTGTTCCATAGCTAACGATGATGTACAAGTCTATAAGCAAGCGTTCGTTCTCCCGGCGCACTTCCACGCCGCGCGTCAAATTATCGCGGCCGAGAAGTTCCGTAATACCGTCTTTCAGCTGCTTGCGAGAAGCCATTCCAACCAGCCCATAACATTCCAGTGCCGCTGAGCCGGCAAGTACGGCGATGACGTGATCGCTAATGACGATGGTTCCTTGTTCCGATTGAAGCTGCAGAGGCATGGAAATCCACTCCTTCGTTTATGTATTATGGACTAAACAACATTGTACTATAAATATTGAAGATATTGAAGTCCGATCGTCGAATTTCGCCGATTTTCATCTCATTTCGCCCCTTTTGCAAGTCTTGATTGGTTGGGCGAACTATGTTATTATGTTTGAGTATGTTTATTTGCAACGGTTTTCAAGGAGGTGTATTCCATGTCTCGCAAATGTTACATCACGGGTAAAAGCCCAAGCACTGGCAACCATGTTTCTCACGCTAACAACAAAAACCGCCGTACTTGGGGCGTCAACGTTCAGAAAGTTCGCATTCTGGTTGACGGCAAACCAAAACGCGTATACGTCAGCACTCGTGCACTGAAATCCGGTAAAGTTACTCGCGTGTAAGTATCTTTCGCCATGGACAAAAGCACCTGATCCCATCAGGTGCTTTTTTTCATCTGCCCGCGAATGTAGCCGTCCACGTCCTCCGCAGGCGGCTGTATGGTTCCCGAGGCGGGATATGCGTCTATGCCGAGATTCGGCCCCGCAGCACGCGTTAGCTTTTTTGAAAGGTATTCAAAATCGCCTTGACAACCCCGCCCAAAAATTTTGGAAGCTTAATCGTATAAAACTTCATCCTCCACCCCTCCTAAGCATGCTCGACATCGCTCCGTCCCGTGTATTATACGTGATACCTTCCGCAGTGTGCGCGTTAAAGCGTTAGCGGCCCTGCCAGCTCTTTTCGAGTTGCTGGCAAACAAAAAAGGCTACAGGAACCTTCGTTCATGTAACCATCCTATGCGGGGGCCCACCCGCGTATTCCAACGCGAGAGCGCCCGTTAAATGATGTTTTGTAGGATCAGCAAAGCTGAAGCGCCCGCTCCATCCTGCTGCTGGCGGGCGTACTCCGCGACTGCCATCGTCAAGACGCCCATGAAATAGAAGAAAAGCGCGAGCGCGACGAACGCGATCCGTAGACCGAGCTTATGAAACTTGCGGAAGAACAACACGCCTAGCACGATCGCTCCAATCGAAAACAACATGCTGACGGGGAATCCAAAAAAGGTGAACAGCGACAGCAAAGTGCCGCTCCCCCAACTAAACAGCAGCAACAACAGCAGCGTTTTGATTCGCTCTCCCATGAGCTGACCCTTAGCGAAGCGCCGTTATTGCGGCCGCCCGGTCCTGCTCAGTGAAGATCGCATTGCCCGCCACGAGCACGTTCGCGCCCGCGTCGCGCACGAGCGGCGCCGTAACGGCGTTGATGCCGCCGTCGACCTGAACATGCATCTGGCTCAAACCGCGCTGCTCCAGCAGGCCTCTGAGCGCTTGCAGCTTCTGCACGGAGCCTGGAATGAACTTCTGCCCGCCGAAACCCGGATTCACGGTCATGATGAGTACCAGATCCAGATCGTCCAGCACATGCTCGAGCACGGAGATCGGCGTAGCCGGATTGAGCGCGACGCCTGCCGGCAAGCCGGCTTCTTTAATGAGATGGACCACCCGATGCAAATGCACGCAGGCTTCAGCATGCACCGTAATGCGATCCGCGCCGGCTTTAACGAATGCCGGGATGTATAGTTCCGGCTTCTCGATCATCAGGTGAACGTCGAACGGCAGCTTCGTTGCTGAACGAACAGCATCCACGATGAGCGGGCCGAACGTTAGGTTCGGAACAAAATGGCCGTCCATCACATCGATATGGATCCAGTCGGCTCCAGCGCGCTCAACATCCCGAATATCGTCAGCTAATGCGGCAAAGTCCGCCGAGAGAATAGATGGTGCGATGATCGACATAATTAGTACCTCCGCTTTTTCTCTTTCATCTCCGCCATGAACAATTTGTAATGCTCGTAACGGGTTGATTCGATCTTCCCTTCCGCTAGCGCATCTCGTACCGCGCATTCCGGTTCGTGAATATGAGTGCAGCCCCGGAATTTGCAACTTCCGGCCAGCTCTCGCATCTCTTTGAAGCAGCTGCCCAGTTCTTCGATGCCCAATTCAACGAAATCGAGCTGGCTGAACCCGGGCGTATCGGCAACGAACCCTCCGCCGACTTGGATCAACTCCACATGCCGGGTCGTATGCTTGCCTCGACCAAGCCGATTGCTGATGGCGCTCGTCTCCAGTTCAAGTCCGGGAACAAGAGCGTTCAACAGCGACGACTTGCCTACGCCCGATTGGCCCGCGAATACCGCCAAATGGCCTTGAAGCCGATCCCGGAGCGACTCGATGCCACCGTTCTGACGCGAGCTCGTCGTATAGACCGCATATCCGAGCGGCTCGTAGATCCGCTTGACCGCGTCCATCGCTATTTGAGCCTCTTCGCTATCCGGACCTTCCTCGGCCAAATCCGCTTTGCTCAGACAGAGCGCCGTAGGGATGCCGGCGTGTTCGATATGTACGAGGAACTTGTCCAGCAGCTGCAAATTCAGCGTCGGCTCCGTGACGGAGAAGACCAGCACCGCCAAGTCGATATTGGCGACCTGCGGCCGAACAAGCTCCGAAGAACGGGGGAGGATCGCATCGACGGTCCCCTCCCCGTTCTCCGTTGTACCGTAGCGCACGCGGTCTCCGACAAGCGGCGATTCACCGCGTTTCTTGAAGATACCTCTTGCCC
Source organism: Paenibacillus methanolicus (assembly GCF_008124765.1). Lineage (GTDB taxonomy): Bacteria > Bacillota > Bacilli > Paenibacillales > Paenibacillaceae > Paenibacillus_Z > Paenibacillus_Z methanolicus. The sequence continues at coordinate 353,155 of NZ_VNHS01000008.1, forward strand.
TGCATTGAATAGGCGTAAACGATCCGTTCGTCTCTTGTCCTTCCGGAACGACGAAATAATAACCGCTGAGTGCTTTGACGATTCGGCCGACCGTGTCGTTATGGTTGTTCTCCTGCATTCGCGCCCCCGTTGTCGTTTGCCGTACCTTCTGACTGCTCTTCCGTGGTTGACTCATTGCCCGAATTCTGCTGGCCATCCGGGTCGCCCGTCGGCTCCTCCGACGACGGCGGCTCCGTGCCTGGCACCGTCTCCGGCGAGGATTCCGTGCCGTTCTTCACATCGTCGTACGTCTTCGAGAACGAATCGGTAAATTCGTTGTCGCGGTAGATCTTGACGATCGCTTCCGTATTCGGCCCCAAGACGACCTTGATCTGGAAGTTTCTCGTTTCGTTGATCGTCTTCTGTCCCCACTCTTGATCCTCGCCCCGCGCGTCGCTGTACACGATGCGAATTTTGCTGGACTTGCCCGCTACAGCAGGCGAGATTTGAATATTGTACGTGTACTCGATCGCTTCCTCCGGCAGACCGTCGCTGATCGTCAGCGTTACGGAAGCGCCTTTCGCGACCGGATCATTCGGATTGTAAGGATCCTGGCGGATGACCTTGCCCTTCTCGCCGTAGCTCGGCTCCCGCACCGTGTTCGCCGCATTGAATACGAGCCCTTTGTCTTGCAGCGCTTTGATGGCCTCGGACTCCGTATAGCCGATCAGATTCGGCATAGGGAACGTCTCTTGCCCTTTGCTGACGACAAAGTGGAATGTCTCCTTGTTCGGATCGAAATCCGTGTTCGGCGCCGGCGTCTGCCGCAAAATCGTCCCAGCTTCTTCGTCGCTGAATTCCGGATCGGAAGTGATCCGCTCGCTGGACACGCCAAGATCCACGAGCGCCGATTTAGCCTCTTCGAACGAGCGGCCCTTATAGTCGATCATTTTCTCCAACTGAGGCCCGTTGCTAACATACAGCACGACGAGCGATCCGACTTTAACCGTCTGATTGGTCGGCGACTGATTGTACACCTGGCCTTTCGGCACTTTCTCATCCATTTTGTAGATGACCGGATCTTTGACCTTCAGCCCCAACGCTTCGATTTCTTTGATGGCTTCCGTCTCGTCTTTGCCGACTACGTAAGGCACGTCGACTTCTTCGATTTCGAACCAGCCAAGCACGGTTCTCGCGCCCCAATAGACGAGCCCGATGATGATCAAGGTCGACAGCACCACGATCAAAGGCTTCACCCATTTGCGCTTGGGCGGGTCCTGCAGCCCTTTGCCATTCCAGCGGTCGGCCTTCTCCTCTTGAGCTTGCTCGCCTCTTCCCAAAGCTGGCGCGGCGCCGAGCGTGTCGCCCGCGATGCTCCCCCGAATGGCAGGCATGACGCGGGTCTCATCGAAATCGGCCGCATGATCGCTCGCGAACGTAATCTTCGGCTCATTTAACCGCTCCGGCTTCAAGCACGTCTCCAAATCCCGCAGCATCTCCGTCGCGCTGGAATAGCGGTCGGCCGGGTTTTTGCGCATCGCCTTCATAATGATGTTCTCGACGCTCTGCGGAATGTACGGATTGACCATGCGCGGTTCTTCGAACGTTTCTTGCAGATGCTTGAGCGCCACGCTTATCGGGCTTTCACCCAAGAATGGCAGCCTGCCGGTCAACGTCTGATAGAGAACGATTCCGAGCGAGTACAGATCGGATTTCTCGCCCGTGCTGACGCCCTTGGCATGTTCCGGGGAGAAATAATGAACCGAACCGAGCACGGAACCGGTCTGGGTAATCGTCGAGGAAGTCACCGCCCTCGCGATGCCAAAATCGGTCACCTTCACGCGACCGTTCTTGCCGATCAGAATATTGTGCGGTTTAATATCGCGGTGGATAATTTGATTGTGATGGGCATGTTCCAGCGCATCGCAAATTTGAACGGCGATATGCACCGACTCCTCCACCTGAAGGGGCGCGCGTTCTTGTATGATTTCATTTAAATTATGGCCTTCGATATATTCCATGACGATATATTGCGTATCGCCCTCTTCCCCAACATCATAGATGCTGACGACATTCGGATGCGATAAGGCTGCCGCGGACTGGGCTTCGCGCCGAAACCGGCGGATGAACTCCTCGTCGTGCGTATATTGCTGGCGCAGTACTTTTACAGCCACCTTGCGGTTTAGCAAAATGTCGTGGGCTTTGTAGACGAGCGCCATGCCACCGCCGCCGATGCGGGTGATGATCTCATAGCGTCCGCCTAATTCGTGTCCAATCATGTCGCTCACCCCTCTTGCTCCGTGTCACCCACATGGTGCAGCAGAACGACCGTAATATTGTCGTCCCCGCCTGCTTGAAGCGCCAGTTCGACGAGCCGCTCGGCTTTGGCGTCCAAGTCGTGATCGCCGCCTGCCAATATCGCGCTCATATCGTGATCCGCCACCATCGTGCTTAGCCCGTCGCTGCATAGCAGGAGCAGGTCGCCGTGTTCCCAATCGAAATCGATCAGGTCCACCTCTACCTGCTCGTCCGTTCCGAGCGCGCGCGTCAGCACGTTGCGGCGCGGATGATTCGCGGCCTCTTCCTGACTAATTTGGCCATGCTTGGCCAATTCGTTGACCAACGTGTGATCCTCGGTAAGTTGAACCAATTGTCCCTTACTCCATATGTATACGCGGCTATCGCCAATATGTCCGATAATACCGCCGTCTTGCCCGGCGAGCACCGCCACGACCGTCGTACCCATGTTATGGTACTGGTCGTTGCGGGACGCCATATCGTATACGACTTCGTTCGCCTGCAAAATGGCGCCGCGCACCAATGTCCGGCGCTCTTCGAGACTGAGCGTCGGCAGTTCGATGCCGCCGAGCGATTCGCGGAACGTATCGACGGCCAATTGGCTGGCGACTTCGCCAGCCAAATGACCGCCCATGCCGTCGGCCACGATGGCGACGGCACAGCCGTTATTTACATGTTGCGCCCAAGCGCGATCTTCGTTCACTAGCCGGATTCGCCCGATATCGCTGCGAAACGCGATGTTCATTCAACAATCACCCCGTCGTAGACTCCATATGTTTGGCCCGAAGCTGTCCGCACGCTGCCGCGATATCATGTCCTTGTTCTCTGCGGATTGTTGCATTTATGTTGTTGCGTTCCAGAATACGTTGGAATTCGAAAATTTGGTCGCGGGGCGTACGGACGTACCGGCGTTCCGGCACGTGGTTGACCGGGATCAAGTTGACGTGGCACAGCATATCCTTCAGGACGCTGGCCAGTTCCTCCGCATGCTCGTTCTGGTCGTTGACTCCGCCGATGAGCGCGTATTCGAACGTGATGCGGCGCCCCGTCTTCGCGAGATAATAACGGCATGCTTCGATTACATCCTCGAACGGGAAACGGCGGTTAACCGGCATCAGCTTCGAGCGAAGGACATCGTTCGGCGCATGAATGGAGATTGCCAGGTTGATCTGAGTGTTCTCTTCCGCGAATTTGTACATGCTCGGCACGATGCCGCTCGTCGATACGGTAATATGGCGTTGGCCGATGTTCAGCCCCTTCTCGTGGATCATCGTTCGCAGGAAGGTCATCGTCGCGTCGTAGTTCTCGAACGGTTCGCCGGAGCCCATGATGACGATGCTGGATACGCGCTCGTTCGTCGCGTCGAGCATCTGCTGCGCCACGACGACTTGCGCGGTAATCTCGCCGGCCGTCAAGTTGCGCTTCAACCCGCCGAGCGTGGAGGCGCAGAACGTGCAGCCGATTCGGCAGCCGACTTGCGTCGTGACGCAGATGCTGTTGCCGTAGCTGTGGCGCATGATCACCGTCTCGATCGCATGATTGTCATGCAGGCCGAACAGAAATTTGACCGTGCCGTCCTTCGATTCGAAACGCGTGATTTCGCTCAGCGTGACGAATTGGAACTCGTTAAAAAGCTTCTCGCGCAGCGGCTTCGGCAGGTTCGTCATTTCCTCGAAGCTGGTGACGCGTTTCACATACAGCCAGTCGAACAGCTGCCCGCCGCGAAATACGGGTTCACCGTTCTCTTTCATCCAATCTTGGAGCTGTTCGAGCGTATAGTCGTAGATGAATGGTTTCATCGAATTCACACCTATTTCTTTGCTTTTTTATTGGCCGCATTGCCGGCGGCCGCTATCGTTCTATATTACCACAAACGCCCATGACAGGCTACAAAGCCGGCACGGGCGCTGCAAGACTCGGTTATGGATGACTTAAGCTTGCTTGCGTCTCAGCTTCGCAATGTAGAACCCGTCGCTGCCAAAATGCTGCGGAAGCAGCTGCAGTTCGCCGCGGAAGTCGTCCGCGATAACGCCGGCCTCGCGCAGCGAGGACATTACGTCCGCCGGCCAGTCTGGGTCAAACTCGAATTCGGGCTGCTCGGCTAAAAACGCGGCCACTTGGTCTTCGTTCTCTTCGCGTGCGATCGTGCACGTGCTGTAGACCAGGCTTCCCCCAGGCTTAACAAGCTGGGCGGCTTCCCGCAGCAGCCGGCGCTGCACGCCCGCGATCTCGCCGACGTCGCCAGGCGACTTGGTCCACTTAATTTCGGGTTTGCGCCGAATGACGCCTAATCCAGAGCACGGCGCGTCAAGCAGCACCGTCTCGAACGAAGCGAGTTTATACTGCTCCGTCAACCGCCCGGCGTCTCCCGTCACGGGCTGCACCGATCGCAGACCCAAGCGGTTCGCTTGCTCTTCTATTAGCTTCCGCTTATGTTCGTGCACGTCATTGGCGATGACTTCGCCTGCGTCGCCCATCAGTTCCGCCAAATGCGTCGTCTTTCCGCCCGGTGCGGCGCAGCAGTCGAGCACGCGGGTCCCCGGCCGAGGCGCGCACACCTCCGCCACAAGCATCGAGCTTTCGTCCTGCATCGTCCACGATCCCGACGTATATCCATTCGTCAGCGCAAGATTGCCACCCCCGCGAACGACGATTCCCGCCGGGGCGAGCTTGGATGGTTCGGCTTCGAAGCCTTGCTCGGCCAATTCGCGCAACGCGTGTTCCCGCGATCCTTTGACGGTATTCACCCGGATGCTTGCATGTGGCGGCTCGTTGCCGGCCGCGCATATTGCTTCGGTAGTTTGAACGCCGTAAGCATCGATCCATCGGCTTACGATCCAATCCGGATACGATTGGCGAATGCCGATATCCGTTGCTGCTCCGCCCGATTCGGCCGGCCGCATGAGCTCCTCTTTGCGCCGAAGCAGATTGCGCAGGACGCCGTTAACCATCCCGGATATGCCAGAGTGTCCGCGTCGCTTGGCGATGGTCACCGCCTCATTGACGGCCGCGTGCGGCGGAACCCGATCGAGATAGCAGATTTGATAAGCGCTCATCCGAAGCAGCTGAAGCACCCACGGAGCGAGCTTGCTCCAACCTTTGGTCACAAGCCGCATCAGGATATCGTCTATCGTCCGCTGCCGTTGAATCGTTCCGTATACGAGTTCCGTCGCGAGCCCCGCATCCGGCCGGGACAAGCCCGCGTCCTGGAGCGCGCGGTTGAGCTGCAAATTGCTGTATGCTCCTGATTCGGCTACGCGGACAAGCGTCTCCAGCGCGACTTCGCGCGCGGTAAGCTGCCGCTTCGGCTTCGCGTCCGACTTGCCTTGTTTCGCAGGCGGCACGGCTTTGGTCGCGGATCCCCGTTGAGACTGATTCAGCGTTTGCGACGGCTTATGCCCTTGACGGCTGTTCTTTACGTTTGCGGCCCGGTTCCCGGTCCCGCTTTGCTTGGTGCCGCTCATGCCTGGTCACCGCCGAATACGGTACCCGGCGCGAGTTTTGCGCCTTTCAGCCACTCGGAAGCCGCCATCGCCTTCTTGCCCGCGGGCTGCACGGTCGTCAGCAGCAAGATGCCGTCGCCCGTCGCAACCTTGATCCCAAGTTCGTCCGCAGCGACAACATTACCTGGCGCGGCATTGCCGCCTCCTGCCGCAAGCGGATGGCACGCCCATATTTTGAACGTTTCGCCGCCGAGCATCGTGAAGGCGCCCGCCATCGGGGATAATCCCCGCACCTGATTAAAGATTTCGCGCGCGCCGCGGTTCCAATCGATCCGCTCGTCGTCCCGCTTTAAGTTCGGCGCATAGGTCGCTTCGGCGTCATCCTGCTTCTCCGCATGCGCTTCACCCGACTCGATCGCCGGCAGCGTGCGCATGAGCAGCTCCGCGCCAATCACGCTCAGTTTCTCGAAGATCGTTCCCGCGTTGTCCGTATCCGTAATCGGCAGCTCCGCCTTGCTAATCATATCGCCGGTATCCAAGCCTTCGGCCATATACATGATCGTGACGCCGGTCATCGCTTCCCCGTTCATGATCGAACGTTGGATCGGAGCGCCGCCCCTGTATTTCGGAAGCAGGGAGCCGTGTACGTTAATGCAGCCCAGACGGGGAACGTCCAGTACCGATTTCGGCAAAATTTGCCCGAACGCCGCCGTCACGATCAAATCCGGCTGCAGCCGAGCGATTTCCTCTACCGTATCCGAGGTGCGGAGGCGTTCGGGTTGATGAACGGCAAGCCCATGCAGAAGCGCCGCTTCCTTGACCGGAGGCGGCGTCAGCGTCTTCTTGCGTCCTTTCGGACGATCGGGTTGAGTCACGACGGCCAGAATCTCATGGCCCGCCGCGATCAACGCTTCCAGCGAAGGCACGGCGAAGTCCGGCGTGCCCATGAATACGATGCGCATGGGATCACTCTCCGCGTCCGCGCGTGCGCTGGGAAATGTCGTATATCGATTCCGCGATATCCGTGAACAGCACGCCGTTCAAATGATCGACTTCATGCTGGAACGCGCGTGCCAGGTAATCGTCCGCTACTAGTTCGAACGGGTTGCCGTTGCGATCTTGGCCTTTCAGCTTGATACGCTGCGATCTTTTCACTTCGCCGTTCAGGTTCGGGATGCTTAGGCAGCCTTCCGGACCGAGCTGTTCGCCGCTGCGTTCCACGATCTCGGGGTTCACCATCTCGATCAGGCCCTTCTCGTCCCCGACGTCGACCACGATCACGCGCTTGGAGATGCCCACCTGCGGCGCGGCCAATCCGACGCCTTCCGCGTCGTACATCGTAAGCGCCATATCGTCGAGCAATTTATGCAAATTGGAATTGAATTTCGTAACCTCGATCGCGCGCTCGCGCAGAACCGGATCGGGATCTTTCACAATAATACGGATAGCCATCAGTTGTTCCCTCCTGAATATGAAGACATGTCTAACGCCGATTTATAAAATGACTTGCGGATCGACGTCGACGCTTATTTGAACGCTTGCCTTATCCTGCGGGCGCGCAACGGCCGCGACCGCCACTCGCACGATGCCGACGGCATCGACATTTCCACGATATTTTACCATACATTGAAACCGATAGCGATCCTTGATGCGCGGGATCGAAGAAGCCACGGGGCCGAGAACTTCGATGAAGCGCGAGTTGAAACCGCCGCCCCCCGCCCCGGCTTCTTCGGCGGATTGTCGCAGCAAGCCTGCCAGCTTGTCGCCCGCGTTGATCACCTGCGGCAGTTGCTCATGCGACAACGTAATCAGAATGAGACGGCAGTACGGCGGATATGCCATTTGGCGGCGATGGCTTAGCTCCTCCTTGACGAAGGCATCGTAGTCGTGATGCTGGGCGGTCGTGATCGCGTAATGCTCGGGGTTGTACGTCTGTATGATCACCTCGCCCGGCAATCGATGTCGTCCCGCGCGGCCGGCGACTTGAGTCAGCAGCTGAAACGTCTTCTCCGCGGCGCGGAAGTCCGGCAGGTGCAGCGACGTGTCCGCCGCGATAGCCCCGACCAGCGTTACGTACGGAAAATCGAGCCCTTTGGCGACCATCTGCGTGCCAAGCAGCACGTCGGCCTTGCGTTCGCCGAACATCGTCAGCCATTTCTCGTGCGAACCTTTCTCGGTCGTCGTGTCCACGTCCATTCGAATGACGCGTATGCCCGGAAACAGCTTCGACAGCTCTTCCTCCACGCGCTGCGTCCCAGTCCCGAAGAAACGAATGTGCTCGCTCTCGCAGCTCGGGCACGCGGTTGGCGATCCTTCGGCATGGCCGCAATAATGACACCGCAGCACGCGCGACTTCTGATGATACGTAAGGGCGATGTCGCAGTGCGGGCATTGCGCGGTATACCCGCATGCCCGGCACATGACGAAGGTGGAATACCCTCTTCGATTCAAAAGCAAAACCGACTGCTCGCCCCGCTCCAACCGCAGCTTCAAGCCTTCATATAGAGGTCGGCTGAACATTGCCCGGTTGCCGCCTCGGAGCTCTTCCCGCATATCGACGATCGTCACCGGCGGCATCGGCTTGCCGCCGACGCGTTCGGGCATCGGCAGCAGCGCCGCGCCTCTGCCATCGCTCGATGCGTTCGTCAGCGCGGCGGCCGTATAGCTCTCGAGGGACGGCGTCGCCGAGCCGAGCACGACGGCGGCGCCATGCTGTTTAGCCCGTCTTACGGCAACGTCGCGGGCATGATATTTCGGACTTTCCTCTTGCTTATAGGAAGATTCGTGCTCTTCGTCGATAATAATCAACCCAAGCCGCTCGAAAGGCGCGAAGATCGCGGAACGCGCGCCGACTGCGACTCTGGCCCGCTTCTCCCGGATTTTGCGCCACTCGTCGTACCGCTCGCCGCCCGAAAGACGGCTGTGCAGCACGGCGACTTCATGACCGAAACGACCTTTGAACCGTTCGACCATCTGCGGCGTAAGCGAAATTTCCGGAACGAGGACGATTGCCTGTTTCCCTAGATCCAAACAATGCTCGATCGCTTGCAAATAGACCTCGGTCTTCCCGCTCCCCGTCACGCCATGAAGCAGGAATACGCGCGGTTCCGCGACGTCCAATGCATCGGCGATCTGGTCATACACCTTCTGCTGCCCTTCCATGAGCGTAAGCGGCTCCGTGCGGCGGAATGACCGGCCGGCATAAGGGTCGCGATTCTGCTCGACCTCTTGCATGACAAGCAATCCTTTGTCGGCCAGCGCTCGGACGGTAGACGATGTTGTCGACAACGTCTCGATCAACGCTTGCAGCGGAATCGGGTCTTCTTGCCCGATCATATAGCGCAGCACTTCGCGCTGTTTGGCCGCGCGGGCTGGAATAGCGGTTAACGCAAGTTCCGCTTCCTCCCGGTCGGCGGGAGGGAACACGGTGAGCACTTTGCGCACCGACAACCGGTCTCGTATCGCCGCCCGTTCAGTCAAGCGCCCTTCCGCAATCGCCGCCTTCACTTCGCGAGCCGCATCCGGGAATTTGGCCTGCAGCGACGCCAGCTTCGTCTCGCCGCCTTGCTGCCGAATGTAATTCATCCAGTCCGCTTCGAACAACGCAGCCTCCGCTTTGTCCGGCGCGATCGCGACGTAGGACTCCGCCTTTCCCTTGAGCGCGGACGGAAGCATAGCTTGCAGCGCGACCGTCATCGGACAGCAATATTTCTCGCTGATCCATTGCCCTAATTCGATCAAGTCGGGCGATAACGGAGGCATATGATCGAGTAGTTCCGCGATCGGCTTCAACTTCGAGCGGTCGACATCGGCCTGCTCCGCGGTCGCGATCACGAAGCCCTGGACGACGCGGCCACCGAACGGAACGCCTACCCTGCTGCCCGGCTCGACCCAACCTGCGAGTTCCTCCGGCACTTCATAGTCGAACGGCCTGTCGGTCTGCCGGCTCGGCACATCGACGATGACCCTGGCTATCATGCCCGTGCCTCCTTACCGCCCGCCCGCGCCACGATGTGGTCGATAATTCGCTCGGCAACCGCGCGTTTGGCGGATACGGGCATCTTGTCGACGAGCCCTTCCGGCCCATAGATGGCGACCGCGTTCGTGTCCACGTTAAATCCGGCGCCTTCCTGCGTCACATCATTGGCCACGATGAGGTCTAACCGTTTGCGCTGCAGCTTATCCATGGCGTAATGCTCGACATTGTCCGTCTCGGCCGCGAATCCGACCAGAAACTGCCCGGTCTTCCGCGACCCGAGCGTGGCCAGAATATCCGTCGTGCGTTCCAGTTCCAGCGTTAGCTGCTCGCCCTTCTTCTTGATCTTCGATTCGGACCGATGAACCGGACGGTAATCCGCGACCGCAGCCGCTTTAACGACGATGTCCGCATCCGGATACCGGGCGGTTACTTCGCGCAGCATATCCTCGGCCGACTCGACCCGGACGAGCCGAACGCTATTGTCCACAAGCTTCGCCGTCGTCCGTCCGGCGATAAGCGTCACGTCCGCGCCTTCTGCCCGTGCCGCCTCCGCGATGGCGAACCCCATTTTGCCCGACGAATCGTTCGTCAAATAACGGACCGGATCTAATCGTTCGATCGTGCCGCCCGCCGTAACGACGACCCGCTTGCCCGCAAGCCGTGGTTTCCGGCTGAACCACGTTTCCACCGCATGGACGATATCTTCCGGTTCGGCCAACCGCCCTTTGCCGACGTATCCGCAAGCCAGCTGTCCCGTTCCCGGTTCGATGAATCGTACGCCTCGATCGGCGAGTACCTGCATGTTACGCTCCACCGCGGGGTGGGCATACATATGTACGTTCATCGCCGGAGCCGCCAGAATCGGGGCCGTCGTCGCGAGCAGCGTCGTGCTTAACATGTCGTCCGCGAGTCCGGTCGCCAGCTTGGCCAATATATTCGCGGTCGCCGGCGCGATGACGACGAGATCCGCGCTGTCGGCCAAATGAATATGCGAGACGACCTCCGGCTCGAATTCATCGAACGTATCGAGGTAAACCGGATGGCGCGACAGCGTCTGAAGCGTTAGCGGCGTAATGAATTTTGTAGCCGATTCCGTCATAATGACGCGCACGTGCGCGCCGGCTTGAACGAGCTTGCTGCAAATGGATGCGGCTTTATACGCAGCGATGCCGCCCGAAATTCCAAGTACTATCGTTTTTCCCCTCAGCACCACATTTCGTCCCCTTCCGTTTGGAGGATGAATCGGCAGATGTATGCTTCTCTCTTTCGCAGCACGCTTGAACGAATTGACCGCGTGCCCGCGAGAAAACATGCCGCAATCCGGTGAAACGGCTGTCACCGTCCCTTGCGGCGAAGCGCGTTTCACTCTGGAGAATTCTAAACTCGTTTATAGACGCGATGCTTGTAAAGTCTTAGAATTCAAAAAAATAACAACCGCGGCGGGTTGTTATTGGTCTTGCTCATATCCAACTGTTACTCTTCTTTCTCCGGCACGTTCTCCACTTGCACGTAGTCGCTGTAAATCTCTTCCAGCGCTACGCCGACTTGCTTATGCGATCGCGGTCCGCGAAGGTCGGACTTGACGCCGTCGCGCAGCATGCGCGCGCGGCGGGAAGCCGCCACGACCAGGGAGTATTTGCTATCGACTTTCTTCATCAATTCGTCAATGGACGGATATAGCATCGATTCACCTCATTCATGCTTTCTCGGACGTGGTCTGCATCTCTTCGAGACCGGCCAAAAACCGATCCTTCCGGCAATGCTCCGCCGTTATGATACTCTGTATGCGATGACAAGCAGCGTCAATCTCGTCGTTGACGACCGCATAATCATAATACCGAATCAAGCTCATCTCTTGCTCGGCGACCGTCATGCGGTGGTTGATTACCTCGGCGTTCTCGGTGCCGCGGCCAACGATCCGCTGCTTCAGCTCGTCAAGCGAAGGGGGAAGCAAGAAAATAAAGACGCCTTCCGGGAACTTCTCTTTCACTTTAAGCGCGCCTTGCACCTCGATCTCCAAGATGACATCCTTGCCGGAAGCCAGCGTGCGATCGACGAAGTCGCGCGGCGTGCCGTAGAAGTTGCCGACGTATTCGGCGTGTTCGAGCAGCGCGTCGCGGGCGATCATGTCCTGAAACTGCTCGCGCGTCTTGAAGAAATAGTTGATGCCGTCGATTTCGCCTTGACGCGGCGTGCGCGTCGTGGCGGACACCGAATACACCAGGTCGCTTTGCTTATGACGCAGAACGGAACATACGGTTCCCTTGCCGACCCCGGATGGGCCGGATAATACGATTAACAATCCCTTATTCATAATACTCCCCGTCGCTATTCGTCGTGATCGTCGTCCTTGGTGGACAACCGATGCGCAACCGTCTCCGGCTGTACAGCGGATAAGATGACATGATCGCTATCCGTAATAATAACCGCGCGCGTGCGGCGGCCATAGGTTGCGTCAATCAGCATGTGGCGGTCGCGCGCCTCTTGGATGATACGCTTGATCGGCGCCGATTCCGGGCTCACTATCGAAATGATACGGTTGGCGGACACGATGTTCCCGAAGCCGATGTTGATTAATTTAATCGCCATGTCAGGTTCCCCCTCCGGTCTTCCTCCAGCATAATGGCTGCAAAGAAATAATTAAAGATACGCAAGAATGATAAGAAGCGGCGAATCTGCCATATGATAGAAAAAGCAGAACCATTGCACTATTCTTGACGAAAAAAGTCCGGAGCATACGTTCGACCTTCCGGCTTATGCGCAGCCCGCAAACGGACCGTTTGCCTGTCCAGGACATGGCTATCCCCGGAAGCGAGTGCATTCATTGATCTATCATAATTCATTTTCGGATGTTGAACAAGTGTAAAAGCGCTTGAAGGAGAAAAAACGAGCTCGCGCGATCGGCGGCCCGTTTCACTTCTTCTCTCTTCCTTATCAAGACACCGTGCCGCGGTATACTTCCGCCGCCGGCCCCGTCATATAAACGTGATTATTGTCTTCGTTCCACTCGATCAGCAGGTCGCCGCCCTTAAGCGAGATGACCGCCTTGCGGTCCGTATAACCGTTCAGCACGGAAGCGACGAGCGTCGCGCAAGCGCCGGTGCCGCATGCCAGCGTCGGGCCTGCGCCGCGTTCCCATACGCGCATGTCCGCATAGTCCCGAGAGCGCACGGTCGTGAACTCCACGTTGATTTTGCGCGGGAACATCGGATGCGCTTCGAGCTTCGGTCCCCATGTCGCCAAATCGAACGTAGACGCGTCATCCACGTAGATTACGCAGTGCGGGTTGCCCATCGATACGGCGGTGAAGCGAAATTCCCGCCCGTCGACCTCGATCGCCTCGTCCAGCACCGGGCTCGCGTCCACCGTCGTCGGGATCCGCAATCCGTCGAGGACAGGCTGTCCCATATCGACGCGAACTTGAACCGCCTTCCCGTTCTCCACCGTCAGCTGTACCTTTTGAACACCGGCTCCCAGCGTCTCGACCGTTATTTCTTCCTTGTCCGTCAGTCCGCTGTCATAGACGTACTTGGCGACGCAGCGGATCGCGTTGCCGCATTGCTCCGCCTCGCTGCCGTCGGAATTAATGATACGCATTCGGAAATCGGCCGACTCCGAAGGAAGAATATAAACCATGCCATCAGCGCCGATGCCGAAATACCGGTTGCATAATTCTTCCGCCAGCGCTGCCGCGTTAACTGGGAGCTCGGTTTCGCCGGCAATGACGATAAAATCGTTGCCGAGTCCATTCATCTTCGTAAAGTTCATCGTTTGCACTCCTTCAAATGTTGCGCGGTCGCTCTAATTTGCTAATAGCATATCGCAAAGAAAGTCGAAACGCTATTCATAAATTGGCGCATTATTTGCACTCTGTTACCGCGCTTCGCCATACGCCGTAACGCGGCAAAGCCGTCCCGCGCGCGGAACGGCTTTGCCTGCAAACTTAAGCGGCAGGCTTTGAAGGCGCGAACGGCCGCCCTTGGCTGCGATTGTTCTTTTTCTTCTTCTCCGTCGTGCCGAGCACGCTGCCGATGCCCATGAGGAATGTTGGGATGCCGGCGGCGACCAGGACAAGGCACCATTCGCGCAACCCGATCGGCACCGTCTTGAAGATCGGTTGGAGCGCCTCGATGTACAGCACGCCGATCATGAGGAGCAGGGAAGACAGAACCGCCAGCACGAGATATTTATTTTGGAAAATGTTGCGGTGGAAAATCGAGCGCGAGCTTCTGCAATCGAACACGTGGATCAGCTGAGCCATAACGAGCGTGGCGAACGCGACGGTCTGCGCTTCCACGAGCTTCGCCGGATTGCCCGGATCTTCGCGCAGCGTAAGCCAGAAGGCGCCAAGCGTGCAGACGCCGATGAGAATGCCGCGGCTGATGATTTTCCAACCGAGCCGTCGGGCGAATATATTCTCCTTGGCCGAACGCGGCTTGTGCTGCATGAGATCCTTCTCCGCCTGGTCGACGCCGAGCGCCATCGCGGGCAGTCCGTCCGTGACGAGATTGACCCACAAAATTTGGATCGGCACGAGCGGAAGCGGGAGACCGGCCATCATCGCCAGGAACATCGTCAAAATTTCGCCGACGTTGGACGCGAGCAGATAGCGGATGAATTTGCGGATATTCTCGTAAATGCCGCGTCCTTCTTCGATTGCGGAGACGATCGTCGCGAAGTTGTCGTCGCTCAATACGAGCGAAGATGCTTCCTTCGAGACGTCCGTGCCGGTAATCCCCATCGCGATGCCGATATCGGCTGCTTTGATCGCGGGAGCGTCGTTCACCCCGTCTCCCGTCATCGCCACGACATGTCCTTTGCGCTGTAGCGCCTTGACGATACGCAATTTATGCTCCGGCGACACGCGCGCGTAGACGTACACATTATCCACGACGCCGTCGAGCTTCTCGTCGTCCATCGCGGCGAGCTGCTGACCGCTGAGCGTCTGACCGCCGCGCGGGATGATGCCGAGCTGCCCGGCGATCGCTTCGGCCGTCAGCTGGTGATCGCCCGTGATCATGACCGTCTTGATGCCGGCTCTTCTGCAGGTCGCGATCGAATCCCGCACCTCTTTGCGCGGCGGGTCGATCATGCCCGTCAATCCGACGAAGATGAGCTGGCATTCCACGTCTTCTTCGGACTCGTGGCGATCGGTCTGGCGCAAATCCCGGTAAGCGAAGCCGAGCACGCGAAGCGCCTGCTGGGCCATCGACTCGCTCGCCGCATTCACTTTCTGCTTCAGCGTCGGCGTGAACGGAACCACTTTGCCGTCCCACAGCACGTAACTGCACTGCTCCATCAACACGTCCGGCGCGCCCTTCGTGCATACCAAGCGGCCGCCTTGATGGCTAACGAGAACCGACATCCGTTTGCGCTCGGAATCGAAGGAGAATTCCTTCTCGCGCTTGTACAAGCTCTCGAGCGACTTCGCCGACACGCCGAGCTTCGCCGCCAGCACGGTCAGCGCGCCTTCGGTCGGATCCCCTTTCAACGTCCACTCCTCGGCCGCGACTGCAGGCTGGCCTCGCTTGCCGCGCTTGGGCTCGTTGTCCGGCTCGTTCTGGATCAGCTGCGCATTGTTGCAAAGCGCCGCGACCTGGAGCAACCGGCGAAGCGATTGATCCTGCTTCACGTCGACCGGCTTGCCCGCTTCATAGACTGCTCCTTGCGGCTCGTAGCCTTCGCCCGTCACGTCCATTTCCCGGCCGCCGATCCACATCTTGGTGACGGTCATTTTGTTCTGCGTTAGCGTGCCCGTCTTATCCGAGCAAATGACCGACGCGCAGCCTAGCGTCTCGACGGAAGGCAGTTTGCGCACGATCGCCCTGCGTTTGATCATCCGCTGCACGCCGAGCGCAAGAGCGATCGTCACGATTGCCGGCAAGCCTTCCGGTATGGCGGCGACGGCAAGGCTTACTCCCGCCAGGAACATCTCGTACGGCGGCTGACCGTGCAGGATGCCCGCCGCGACGACCATGACCGTCAATCCGAGCGCGACGACGATGAGGATTTTGCCCAACTGTTCCAAACGGTGCTGCAGCGGCGTCTCCATCGATTCGGTCTGCTGAATGAGTTCCGCGATTTTGCCCATTTCCGTGGACATGCCCGTTCGGATGACGATCCCCTTCGCGGACCCCCTCGTTATCATCGTCCCCATGAAGCCCGTGTTCTTCTGATCGCCCAGCGGGATGTCGTCGGCGGCGATCGGTTGGCTATGTTTATTGACGGGCACCGATTCGCCGGTCAGCGCGGATTCCTCCGCATAGCAGCTGCTCGTCTCGATCCATCGCAGATCGGCCGGAATCCGGTCGCCGCTTTCCAAGAAGACGATATCGCCCGGCACGAGCTCGCTCGCCGGAATCGCCTTCACCGTGCCGTCGCGGAGCACTTTGGCCGCCGGCGCGGACAATTCCTTGAGCGCCCGCAGCGACTTCTCGGCGCGGAACTCCTGGATAAAACCGAGAATGGCGTTAATGACGATGATCGCCACAATCGTGATGGCGTCCAAATACTCGCCCAGCAGACCGGATACCAGCGTCGCTCCAAGCAGGACCAGCACCATGAAATCTTTGAACTGATTGAAAAACAACGCTACCGGCGAAACTTTCTTCCCTTCGGAAAGCTCGTTGCGCCCCCCGCTGACAAGCCGCTCCCCCGCTTCGGCCTGCGAAAGCCCGGAGTCCAGCGAAGCGCGCAGCGTCTGCGCAAGCTCCTCCGTCCCCAATTGATGCCACTTCCGTTGTTCCATGCCGCGTCTCCCTCCCGTTACTTGCCGCCGCTAGGACAGCCTTCATGCCTAAATCTATTCGGACAACCCGCAAAATATCCCAGACCGGCCTTAAGTTTTTGGCCAATCTATGGCATGATAGGGAGATGACATACGGTTAAAGGAGAATTCAAACGCCATGGCACTAGACGGAATCGTAACACGTGCCGTCGTGCGCGAGCTGCAAACGCTCGTCGGCACGCGCATTCATAAAATACATCAACCGACCGACCATGACCTCGTGATGCAAATACGAGGCGGACAGACGCCGGGCAAGCTTCTGATCTCGGCCAATCCGACCTACCCGCGCATGCACTGGACCAACCAATCGTTCATGAACCCGCTGGAAGCGCCGATGTTCTGCATGCTGCTGCGCAAATATTGCGAAGGCGGCCAGATCGAAGAGGTGCTGCAAATCGGCACCGAACGCATCATTCATATTCGCGTGCGCCAGCGCGACGAGCTCGGGGATATCGCGCTCAAGACGATCGTCGTCGAGCTGATGGGCCGGCACAGCAACATTATCCTGCTTGATCATGCGACCGGCACGATCCATGACGGCATCCATCACGTAACGCCCGCCATCTCGAGCTACCGGATCGTCATGCCTGGGGCCGCGTATACCGCTCCGCCGGAGCAAGGGAAAACCGACCCGTTCGCCGTGCAGGACGAGACGTCCTTCTTGGCCGCGCTAGAGCGTCCGTTGGCGCAAACCAAGGATGATGAGGAGGCGCCGAAGCCGCCTTCGAACTTGGAGCAGCTGCTCGTCGCGGCATTCAGCGGGGTGAGTCCGCTGCTGGCCAGAGAGATTGTGCATCGCGGCGGAGCGTCTGGCGCGACGGATGCGCCGGACGCCGAGAGCGGCAAGGCCGTGTGGCCAGTCTACCAATCGATGATGGCCGAATTCGCCGCTCATCGCTATTCGCCGAACATCGTGGAGCCCGGCGAAAGCGGACAGCCGCGCAAGTCCGTCTTCTCGGTCGCGCCGCTCACGCATCTTGCGCATGGCAACGCGCAGACGTTCGATTCCATCAGCGGCTGTCTGGAAGCCTATTACGGAGACAAAGCCGAGCGGGATACGGTGAAGCAGCGCGTATCCGATTTGATTCGCTTCCTGCAGAACGAGCGGAATAAGAACGCCAAGAAGATCGAGAAGCTGCAGGAGACGCTGGTCGAGGCGAGCGGAGCGGACAAATACCGCATTCTCGGCGAGCTGCTAACGACTTACATGCACCAATTCCAGCGCGGGGACGCGTCGGTCGAAGTGATCAATTATTACGACGAAGAACAAAAACCCGTCGCGATCGCGCTCGATCCGCAGCTTTCGCCTTCGGAGAATGCCCAGCGCTACTTCAAACGTTATACGAAGCATAAGAATTCCTTGGAAGCCGTCGCCGTTCAGATGCAACAAGCGCGCGAAGAAATCGTCTACCTGGACGCCTTGCTTCAGCAGTTGGAGAGCGCGTCGCTAGCGGACATCGACGAAATCCGCGAGGAACTCGTCGAGCAAGGTTATTTGCGAGACCGGGCCAAACGCGGCGCCAAGAAGCGCAAGAACGCCAAGCCGGCGCTGCTGTGCTACACGTCGAGCGAAGGCATTCCGATCTACGTCGGCAAGAATAATACGCAGAACGATTTTTTGACGAACAAGACGGCGGGGCCGAACGAAACGTGGCTGCATACCAAAGACATTCCGGGTTCGCACGTCGTCATTCGGGCCACCGAATTCGGGAACGCCACGCTCGAAGAGGCGGCCATGCTCGCGGCGCATTACAGCCAAGCCCGCTCTTCTTCCCTCGTGCCGGTCGATTATACGCTGATTCGCTACGTCAAAAAGCCAAGCGGCGCCAAGCCCGGCTTTGTCATTTACGATCATCAGAAAACGTTGTTCATTACGCCGGACGAGCAGCGCATCAAATCGTGGCCGTCCGTGACCAAGTAGCCATCGCCTAGATTGTCCCAAAGACAAACAAGGCTACCGTCTCCCTGTTCGGGAGCGCGGAAGCCTTGTTTGTCTTGCTGTTATTTCGCGCTGCATTCTCATAATCGCTTAGACCCGCCAAGCCGGGTTCAGCTGCTTTAGCACGGCCGCATCCACCGTACGGTGGCCGATCGGTCCATGGAAAACGTCCTCGCCGGCGCGAACGCCGTGGAAATCGGAGCCGCCCGTAACAATGAGTCCGTACTGGCTCGCAAGCTTGACGTACTTCGCTTCATCCTCGGGGGCGTGATCGGAGTGATAGGCTTCGATGCCTTCCGCCCCGGCGCGGATGATGTCTTCCACTAGCGAGTCGTTGCCATAGAGGCCGGGATGCGCAATCACGCTCGTGCCGCCCGCCTCCCGAATCCATTCCAATGCCTCGAACGGCGACAAGCGCGAAGCGCTCGCGTATGCCTGAGCTCCCGCTGCCAAATACTTCTCGAATGCTTCCTGCGTGGAACCGACCGCGCCTCTAGCCACGAGCACCGCAGCGATATGGGGACGTCCGATCGTCCCGCTGTCTTTCCCCGCGCGGCGCGCCTCGGCCATCACGTCCGCCATCGTGATCGCGATGCCCAGCTTGCCTAATTTCTCCAATATCAGCTCGTTGCGCCTGTTCCGGCCGTTCAACAGCGTTCCGAGCTTCTCCCGCCAACGGTCGCTGCGCCAATCCGTGTAATACCCGAGGATGTGGATGTCGCAGCCTCCGGCGTACGTGCTGATCTCGACGCCCGGGACGACCGCGATGCCAAGCCGCTCCCCTTCGTTCACGGCTTCCTCGACGCCATCGACCGTGTCATGGTCCGTTATGCCAACAGCCGCCAGCCCTGCGGCTTTGGCCATTCGCACATTGTCCGCCGGACGCTGCAAGCCGTCCGATGCGGTCGTATGCGTATGCAGATCCGCCAAGTTTACAGCCATTGCTTCAAATCCCTCTCTCTTAAGAAAGTCAAGAACGTGACGGCCGAGATCGGCAGCAACGCCGACTTCAAGTAGATCGAATAAAATTGCCGCTTGAACGTCATATCCGTGAGCGGAATCGTGTGGATCAACCCGAGCGCGATCTCGTGCTTGACCGAAGAAGCAGACAGAAACGAAACGCCGAGCCCTGCTTCGACGGCAGATTTGACCGCGCCGGTACTACCCAGCTCCATGACGATCTTCAACTTGGACGGATCGATATCGTGTCTGCGCATTTGCTCCTCCATGACTAGACGCGTGCCGGAGCCTTGTTCGCGAAGTACGAACGGGTATGCAATCGCGTCGGCGATCGACACCTCCGCGGCCTGCGCCAACGGATGCGATTTGTCCACGACAAGCAGCAATTCGTCGCTCATGACAGCTTCCGTATGGATATCCGTATGGTTGACTGGTGCTTCGACCAGTCCAAAATTCAACTGGTGCCCCAAAATATCTTCCAAAATTTGAGACGTATTCATGACTTTCATGCTAATGGCAATATGCGGAAACTCCTGGCCGAAAGGACCCAGCAGTCGCGGAAGGATATATTCGCCGATGGTCAGGCTGGATCCTAGCTGCAACCTGCCTTTCAGCTGTTTCGTGAATTTGGACATATGCGCGTCGGTTTCCCGGATCAGCTCAATGCTCCGCAAGGCGAAAGGCATCAGTGCGCGGCCGGCTTCCGTCAGATCGATCCTCTTGGTCGACCGCTGAAGCAGCTTCGTGCCGAAATAGTCTTCCAGCGATTGAACCTGCATCGTGACGGCCGGCTGAGTCATGTGCAGCGCCTGAGCGGCTGCGGAGAAGCTCCCCCGTTCGGCGACGGTATAGAATATATGCAGCTGGTGAAAATTAAGGGCCATCGATGCTACCTTCCTTCCTATCTATGCCCTCCATTATACAGGCTGACCGAAAAGTAAAAAAGCATGCGTCACGATCCTAACGCATGCTTGTCCGTTATTTCCGTTTTCGGCTATTCTTGATCAGCGTCATTCTTCTAGAATGGCGAAGCCACGAATAATAGGATTTGAGATCCCGCAGTTCGATCGTCTCGGACATCCGTCCGAGGAACGTCACGACGATCATCTTATGCAGCGGGTTGCCGGCAATGTCCGTCTCCTTCTCCAACGTGGTGAATTCCGCGACGAATACCAGATCATCATCAATTAAATATACATCCTGCTCGTTTCGGTAATACGGCTCGATTCTTCCTTGTTTCAAGCACTGCCATAAAAAGCCGGCAATGTCCTCGAATCCCGTCTTCTCGCTCTCAACACGGTCGGCCCAACGGCTCTTGGCATGGTTCGTGATGACAATATCTGCAACTTTCTTGTCGCCGAGAACGACGTGAAAAGGTTCGTACGTGCTCCATCTTTCCGTCATCTTATCTTTCATCGCGATCCACCCCTCCTTAAGAAGCAGGCCTTATTATCTATATTTATACACGATTTCATTTTATCATGCCTGTCCAAGATTTCAACTCAAAAATAAAGTTAAACCAATATTGTAATAATATGGATTGATGAGGAAAAATAGACTTCCGCTTCCTAAAGAGGCAGCGGAAGTCTATCAATAAGAGCCGCTATCGGGCTTACAGGCTGTAAAACCGGGTCTTGTCCGGTACGCCTTGCGTATATTCGGTCTTAATTTCATTGCGATACGAACGTTCAATCCTTCTGACGAAGGATAGGCGCTGCATGTTGCGGACGGTTTCATCCGCTCGGTCGGCGTTCATGTACATGACCACGTAATGCATCTTGCGGGACATATAATGGACGCTACCGTATTTCTCGAGCGTACGGGCAGCTTTCAAATCGCTAACCCATACGATATAACCGACTCGCTCTGAAAACTGCATTCTCTTCCCCCCATGTTCCCCGCGTTAACCGCAGCCTCCCGAGCCACAGCCGCACGACCCGCCGCTACCGCAGCCGCCGCCGGCCTTCTCGTTGCCCGGCACCTTGATCGTCTCCGAGATCGAGCCGGCTAATTGGGTGGCCACCTCATGAAGCAGCTCGTCCAACGCCTTCTCGGCAGCCTTGAACCGGCTCACGCTCGGAATGGCGTCCAGCTCTCGCTGAATCGACTTCACCTTATCTTTGGCGGCGTGAAAATCCGGATGAAACCGGCCGAAACGCTCCGTCTCCTCGAAAGCTTCCTTCGCTTTCGCAAAACGCTTCATTTCGCGTTGAATCTGCTCGTCTTGCTCGACCAACGTTTTCAAATATAAATATTCGGCCATTTCGGCCGATTGGTTAATCATATCGCCAAGCTCGTATGCATCAAGCATCATTCGACCCATGTCGTATGCTTCTACGCGGTGATCGGCGTCGTAGAATGGCTCGCTCCATGCCAGCTGCGCATGCTCATCCGTTGACATTGCTTGCATTTCCCGCCCACTCCCTTCCTCGTTGCCGCCGGCCTCGGAACGGGCCGGAACAATCGAACGTTATCGCAGGTTTACAATACGATAAACTTCTATCATCATACCATATGACCGATCATGAGAGGAAGCACTACCGGCCTCAATATTTGGTAAACTCCGGGATAACGAGCATCATTTCGTCCCACATATGGGGCGCGAGCAGCGTTCGTTCCACTTGGCCGTCCAAGCTGAGATCGCCGGTAACGCGCCATCCCTCCTCGTCTTCGACGAGCTTGTCCGGAATGAACGGCACGGCTTGCCCTCTTATATTAAGCTTAACCGCCGTACGCCAAATTAAAGCGCGTTCCACCAGTTCCCTGCGCGTCGAAGGATGATATTGCCTCATCTGGCTTCGCCATGTGACCGGCACGCTGTCGAGTCCCTGGAAAAGGGCCGCCGGATCGGAAGGTCTGAGCTCCGTCATCTCTTTAGTATCATGCGGAAGCACGACCGGTCTGTCTTCGGGCGCAGCCGGCGCCGGACATTCTTTGTTCTCGTTCTTCGAGAGCAGAGCATCGAATGTACGCGACTTTGCCGTTTCGCGCATTTCCCCCGAACCTTCGCTCATCCAACCCTCGATGGCCATGACCAGCGCAAGCGGGACTGCTTCGCCGTTGATTTGGTTTAGAAAGGTAAAAATCCGCTCGCCCGATATGCCCGATTCCGCCGCCTTTCGGAGCGGATCCGCCTCTAGCCGGTAGACGCCGACGACGTCCGACGACACGCGCCTTGCAATCAACTCCAAACCGAAAGCCGCGTACTGCGGGCCTTCCCGAGGAACAAACACATCTCCGTCGGGCGCGATTTGCGCGTACGGCGGTCCGGCCGAATCGCTCGTAGCTTCGCCCAAGTCAACGACCCATCTGTAGACATGTTGACCGCCTAAAGTTACCGCCTTCTCCATCCAGCCCAGGCTAGTCATCAGGCGGCACCAGTCGAATATCGCCATCGCGAACCGTTCCTCGAGGTGTGCCGGCGAACACCATTGCAAGGCAGGCCAGCCGAAGACAAAAGCAGCCGCATTGGCAAGCGAAGGTACTGCAGCCGCATATTGATCCGTCCAAAAGGCGACTAGGGCGGATTCCCGTTTCGCTTGCGTTTGATTCAACCATGAAAGCAATCGGCGCGTTTCTAACCGACAATCTCGACCTTCAAGCACGAGCCACCCTTCATGCAAGGCAAAATCAAGAAACAACGCATATGGGAGCGGGCAACTCGGTTCGCGGGCGGCCAGTTTGAGCTGCGCAAGGTCATACTCCTTCATGGCGAGCGCCCGGACTACCTTCTCGATCGTGCGTTTCGGCCAACTGCCCTTGGACGTTTGCGCAAGCCCGCAATTCACAAGTTCCGCCACGCCGTGCATCAGTCGTTCTCCCAGCGGCAGAGGCGATTCTTCTTCGATGGCGTCCAGACTGAATTGCAGCGTGCTCTCGTCCACGGCGATCGGGTGCAAAGTCGGGTACACCTCCCTCCAACAACGCCGGAATTGAGCCCCCGGCATCATAAACACCTTGTCTCCCCAGCCCTTGCGATAACTCTTCAGCAGTCCGGCCAGCTCCAGTTCGATCAAGCCAAGGCGATATTCCGCCCCGGAACAGCCCGGATGGACATGACGAAGCAGCTGCTCGTCGCGAAACGGCAGCATGCCGAATTGCTTCATAAGGGATTGCAGCGTCTGTCTTCCGTTCGGACTCAAACATTCGATGCGTTTCCTTGTTTCGTCCACCTTCAATTCGCTCCCATTCCTTCCAACTCGCCGCCTGCCGTGCCCAAGAGCGGCTTCTCCCACTTCGTCACCTCGTATTGGTACCCTTGCTCCAAGAGGAACAACTGCCGCCGGCGCGCGAATTGCGTTTCTTTCGTTCCATCGGTCACCAAGGTATAGAACCAAGCGGCATTCTCGCCCGTCTTCGGCCGCAAAATACGTCCGATCCGCTGCGCTTCCTCTTGTCTGGAGCCATAGCTCCCCGATACTTGTATGGCTACGGCGGCATCTGGAAGATCCACCGCGAAATTGGCGACCTTGGAGACGACGAGCACCGGAATATCTCCCGATTTGAAGCCGGCATACAGCCTTTCGCGTTCGGCATGCGGCAGCTCGCCGCTTAGAACGGGCGCGTTCAGCCTCTCGCCGATCTCGTGCAGCTGGCGCAAGTATTGACCGATTACCAGCGCGGGTTTGCCCCGGTGCCGCTCAAGCAGCCTTGAGACGGCTTCCGTCTTCGCCTTGTTCTCCGCCGCGATTCGAAGCTTCTCCACGCCGGCCGCCTCCTCGTAGGTAGATCGCTCTCCATCGGGGAGCGGGAGCCGGATTTCCGAGCAAGTAACCTCCGCGATCCACCGCTGCTCCTCGAGCGCTTTCCACGGCATGTCGTATCGCTTCGGACCGATCAGCGAGAACACGTCGGTCTCCCTTCCATCCTCGCGGACGAGCGTTGCGGTTAGTCCAAGCCTCCGCGTCGCCTGGAGGTCCGCCGTCATGCGGAAGACGGGAGCGGGCAGGAGATGCACTTCGTCGTATATAATCAGTCCCCAGTTCCGCTCGTTAAAAAGTCGCATATGCTCGAATTCATCGGTTTTCTGCTTGCGGTGCGTCAAAATTTGGTACGTGGCGATCGTGACCGGCTTTACTTCTTTCGCCTTCCCCGCGTATTCGCCGATGTGCTCGTCCCCGAGCGTCGTCTTGTCCAGCAACTCCTGCCGCCATTGCTTGACGGAGGTAACGTTGGAAGTCAGGATGAGGGTGTCGCAATGCAGGCGGCTCAACGCCCCGATGCCGATCAGCGTCTTGCCTGCGCCGCACGGCAGCACGAGCACGCCGCTGCCGCCGTCCATTCGCTCCTCGCAGTAGAACATGTCCACGGCCCGCTTCTGGTAGTCCCGCAGCCCGAACGCTTTGCCCCCTCGCGTCACCTCCCGCATCTGCACGTTTAAGGATTCGCCGTGCCTATATCCCGCCAGATCGATGACCGGATAGCCGATCCTCGTCAGTTCTTGTTTAAGCGCGCCGCGCATTTCCGGACTCGCTATGCGCTCCCCATCGCCGGATTCGTTCAGCATTCCTGCCAGATAGGGGATTGCCATTAGCTGCTCCATCAGTTTTTCCTCTCCGCGCAGACGCAGAAGGCCATCTTCGCCGCGGATGAGTTTCAGTTGGCCGTATCGTCCCATCAACGTGCGGATATGCGACGTTACTTTTTGCGGAAGCTCGTAACAGTTATAGCGGCCAAGCTCGCCGATGACTTCATCGGCCGACATGCCGGCTACCGCCGCGTTCCAAAGGGACAAGGGCGTAATTCGGTATGTATGGACGTGGCCCGGTCTTTTGGTCAAATCCGCAAACCGGGATAACGATTGGCGGGCGGCCTCGGCGTCGCGGTGCCGCTCGTCCAGCAGAACCGTCGAATCCGATTGCACGATAAAAGGCCGGTCTTCGCGCTTCAGCACGTTTCATCCACTCCTTATGGGCACATTCGCTCCATCTTTTCTAGTCAGTATGAAATGAACCGTCCGGTTTTATTCCTTTTAGAAGCATAAAAAACGCATGCCGTCTCGGCATGCGTTCATTTAGCGCGCTTACTCATTCACAAGGAATCGTT
The DNA here is from genome assembly GCF_008124765.1 of Paenibacillus methanolicus. Lineage (GTDB taxonomy): Bacteria > Bacillota > Bacilli > Paenibacillales > Paenibacillaceae > Paenibacillus_Z > Paenibacillus_Z methanolicus. The sequence goes on from NZ_VNHS01000008.1 coordinate 378,585, forward strand.
ACCGTATACTCGCCGGTTCGCGGTGCTGCTGCTCCGATATGCTGCTTAGCGCCTCGCCCGCTTCGTTCACGAAAATTTCGCGAACCGCCAAATCGCCGATCGACACGATGCCGAGCAGATTGCCGTTCTCGACGACGGGCAGCCTGCGGATCTGACTGGTTGCCATAATTTTGGCGGCTTCATCCACGGAGATGTCCGGCTGAATGGAGCGAATGTCCGTCGTGATCACTTCGGAAACGGCCGTCGAGCCGGAATGTTTGGCCGCATATCCGCGGATGACCAGGTCACGGTCGGTCACGACCCCGATCAGCTTCTCGCCTTCGACGACCGGCACGAAGCCGATATCGTGATTTTTCATAATCGTGGCCAGTTCGAAAATATTATCTTGGGTCGTCGCGGTCACGACGTCTTTGGACATGATCTCCCGTACTTTCTTCATTGCGATGGTCCCCCTCGTCAGCAGGTGGCATGCTTCTGCCCCGAACGTTAGCTTGAACCGGGCGGGCATTCGCCATGCATCGACGGGCGGTGGGAGTTTTAAGCTGGCTTGGAGCCCGCGAAGTCTTCCGCCATCGCGATCATGAGTCGGGCGGATACGAGCATGGCTCTTTCGTCCACGTTGAATCTCGGATGGTGGTGGGGGAACGTTGCGCCTGCCTCTTCGTTGCCGGCGCCAACGAACATGAAACAGCCTTTGGTCTCCTTCACGTAATACGCGAAATCCTCGCCGGCCATAATTAATGAAGACTCCCGAACGGCCTCCTCGCCGAATTGCTCGTGCGCAACGCGGAAAAACCGCCGCGTCTCTTCTTCGTTGTTCACGACCGGCGGATAGCCCATCCGATAATCCATCTCCGACTTCGCGCCATACAGCTCGGCCGTGCGAGCCACCACTTCTTCCAGACGCTTGCGGATGCCATAGCGCGCCTCTTCCGTAAAACTGCGGACCGTCCCCTTCAAGTGGCAGCGCTCCGCGATGACGTTTGCGGTCGTACCGGCTTGTATGGAACCAACGGTCACGACGGCCGGTTCTAGCGGATTGACGTTGCGGCTGACGATCGACTGCAGCGCCTGGACAAGCGCCGAACCGACGAAGACCGTATCGACCGTCTCGTGCGGAAGTCCGCCATGCCCGCCTCGGCCGACAAGCTCGATATCGAATTCGTCCGCGGATGCCATGAACGGGCCGCTGCGGGTCGCGACGGTTCCGTACGGGAACGGCGTCCACAGATGTACGCCGTATATGGCATCCACGCCATTCAACGCCCCATCCCGAATCATATCCAGCGCGCCGCCTGGCGTGACTTCCTCCGCGGGTTGGAACAACAGTCTCCGCTCGCCCTCGAAGTCGCCGTCCAGCGACGCGTAATAGGAAGCTATACCTAACATAGTCGCCGTATGGGCATCATGTCCGCAAGCATGCATAATGCCGGGCACGGTCGACGCATACTCGCATGTTTTCTCGTCTTGAATCGGCAGGGCGTCAATATCCGCCCGAAGCGCGACTACCGGCCCTTGCCGCTTGCCGCGTAGCACGGCCACGATGCCGTAACCGCCGACGCCTTCTTTGAATTCGCAACCGATTGCCCGCAGCTGCTCCGCGATCCATGCCGACGTCCGGCTCTCTTGAAAGGAAAGCTCGGGATGGCGATGCAGGTAACGGCGCCACGCGACAATACGGGGATAGACGGTTTGCAGATATTCCTCCACGGGATTAACTTCGCTCATGCCTACAAACCTCCTCGCCCTGTCTTTCGTTTGTCCTCTATTGTACCAGATGCCCGTTCGCTCTCGAAAGTTGTTTTGGGCGATCGGCGTTCCATTTTTCGTTAAACTGTCACTTTTGCCCTATTTCGAGCGTTGGCGCAAGGCTTGCACTGGAAAAGGAAACATACTATCATGGATAAAGAAACCTGCCCTGAAGCCGGAAAACGCTTCACTGCGCTCTTGGCTTAACTTTAAGGAGGATCATCCATGATTATCGAGAATACAGGACTTAACGGCCTGACTAGCGACCTTGCTCACCTTGATGAATCCGCGGAGAAAGTCGGGTTTGTCCGTTGGCAATGGGAATATTATCGCGCTACATACGACTTGAAGCTGGAAGACCGCGCGAACCACGCCGAGTACTATCTGCGGATCAGCACGCGCGCGATCGAAGGCAAATTGGAATCGGCGCATGCCGTACTTCAGCTGGAATCCGTCTACATCGGACGAGCTACTTTCCCGCACGGCCTGGAATACGAATCTCCGGTGCCTCAACAGATTCTTAACGCGGCTACGCAGCGTTTGCAAGAACTGAAGAAGCTCCTTGCCTAGTCGCGAGACAACATTATGAAGACAAAAACGAACGGCCTGCGCGGCAGGCCGGATTTTTTGCTTCTCGTCCTCATCCTCCTGCTCGTCGGGTTTGGGCTGGTTATGGTATTCAGCGCAAGCTCGAACATGGCACTGATCAACTATAACGACCCCTTCTATTTCGTGAAGATGCAGTTCTTATGGGCTGTTCTTGGCACGTTCATGATGCTGTTCATCATGAATATCCCCTATATCGCCTTTAAGAAAGGCTTCCTGCTTTATTTCATTCCGGCGTTCATCATGTTGATTTTGGTCGCGATTCCCGGTATCGGCGAAATACGCAATGGCGCGCGCAGCTGGTTCGGCATCGGCGGACTCGGGGTACAGCCGACGGAATTTATCAAGCTGGGGCTTATTTTATATTTAGGGGCGCTGATCGCCAAGAAGGGCGAGAAGATTCGGGATCTCAAAAAAGGCCTCTTTCCGATTTTCATTATCGTCGGCGCGATATGCGGCTTAATTATGCTGCAGCCCGACTTAGGCGGATGTATCGTAATAGCGGGTACTTCGTTGCTTATCATCGTGGCCGGCGGAGCAAACCTAAGACAGCTAATATTCGCCTTGACGATCATCTCGCTATTCGTTGCGGTCGTCGTCAGTATTTCGATGATGAGCAACCCCGAAGGATGGCAATATCGAATCGACCGTTTCACCGCGTTCCTCGACCCGACATCCGACGAGCAGTATACGACGTTTCATCTCTCGCGTTCCCTGCAAGCATTGGGACACGGAGGGGTGACGGGAACCGGATTCGGCCATAGCGTGCAGAAGCTCACGTATTTGCCTTATGCCTACAGCGATTTTATCTTCTCCATCATTGCCGAGGAGTTCGGCTTTATCGGAAGCACGCTGTTCCTAATCGTCTACCTGCTATTCATTTGGCGCGGTCTCATCGTGGCGGTACGCTGTCAAGATTCCTACGGTACGATCGTTGGCGTTGGCATCGTGAGCTTGATTGCGATTCAGGCCATCGTTAATATCGGCGGCGTTACCGGCGCGATGCCGCTCACCGGGGTTACGCTGCCATTCATTAGTCACGGGGGATCGTCTCTCCTTGTCACGTTGATATCGATGGGCGTGCTGCTTAGCATTTCGCGCGACCATAACAAGCCGGATCGGCAGACAACGCGTACGACCAAAAAGTCGCGCACAACCGATTCCAATCCGCAACGAAGAAACCTCCGTCCTTTATAGGATCGGAGGTTTCTTCGTTTGTTCGCTTATTTGACCCGATTCAATTCGTCGAGCTCGTCGTCTTTGAACGCGACGCCATCGACTTTCACGTTCACTTCCACGACATTCAATCCGGTCATGTTCTCCACCGCTTCGCGAACGTTGTCTTGCAAGACGCGGCACACTTCATGAATAGGAATGCCGTATTGCACAATAATACGCAGATCGATCGCCGCTTCCAACTGGCCAACTTCTACGGATACGCCCTTCTGCACGTTCTTTCCGCTTATCCGTTTGGCAAGCCCTTCGGAGATCCCGCCCGACATAGCGGCGATACCCGGTGTTTCCAGCGCTGCAAGTCCCGCGATGGTGGCGACTACGTCATCTGAAATACGAATAATGCCCGTCTGAAGATCCTCTGTCATGCCACACACTCCTCTTTCGCCTTATGTTACCATTGTAATGGAATAAGGGAGCCTTAAGCAAGCGGCGAGCGGCTGAAATGGAAGAGTTTACATGCAAATCGATTTTGGTTATAGTTTAAAAAGGTTTCCCTAAAACTGGAACGGGGGGTTCGATTATGAACCAAAAATTGTTTTTCACGGCGCTGATTGTTCTATTCCTCCTTAGCGGGGTGAGCCACTATGGACATTGGGGAACGATTCCCGAGTTTATTCTGTCCGCGCTCGCCATCTTGTTCGTAGCCGGCTTCCTCGGCAAAGCGACGGAGAGCGTGGCCCATTACGCCGGCCAACGGCTTGGCGGATTCCTGAATGCGACATTCGGCAACGCCGCCGAACTGATCATCGCGATTTTCCTTGTTCGCGCAGGCGAATTCGAGATGGTCAAAGCTAGTATCACCGGCTCGATTATCGGCAACTTGCTGCTCGTCCTAGGACTTAGCGTCTTGCTTGGCGGTCTGAAATACAAGGAACAGACGTTTAACGTCCAATTGGCCGGGCATAACTCCTCGCTCATGATTTTGGCGGTCATCGCCTTGTTCATTCCGGCGATCTTCGTATCCGCCGAGCATTTCACGATCGATCAAGACCGAACGTTGAGTATCTCGATCGCAGCCATTCTGATCATCGCGTATATCCTGTGGCTTATCTTCTCGATGATTACGCATAAATCCATCTTGGCGGACGAAGAAGTGACGACGCCGGATCACGGCGAAGAACCAGCTTGGTCCAAAACCATGTCGATTGTCTTCCTCGTCGTCGCCACCGCCATGACCGCGCTCGTCAGCGAATGGCTCGTGCATACGCTGGATTCGTTCAGCGAACGGTTCAGCCTCTCCGCCATCTTCGTCGGTGCCTTCCTGATCGCGATCGTCGGCAACGCGGCCGAACACAGCGCCGCCATCTTACTCGCGATGAAAAACAAAATCGGCGCGGCCGTCGAAATTGCCGTGGGCAGCAGTCTTCAGATTGCTTTGTTCGTCGCACCCGTTCTCGTCTTCGTCAGCATGCTGTTCGGGGAGACGATGGACCTCGTCTTCACGACAATCGAACTGGCCGCCATTGGCGTCGCCGTATTCATCGCGACCTCGATCTCGCGGGATGGACGGACGAATTGGTACGAAGGCGCGCTGCTGCTGTTCGTTTACGTCATCCTTGGCTTTGCCTTCTATTTGGTCTAAGCCTAGAAATTTAAAGCCGTTCCGATATGGAACGGCTTTTTGCGTATCAAATAAAAAAGGCAGTCCTTGCGACAAGAGTACTGCAGCTGATGAACTCGCAGTACTCTACACGTCAAGAACTACCCTTTATTGTTCAGCGCCTCGTACAGCACCGCCAAATTCCGCTCGAGCTTGCTGATAATTTCTTTTCCTTCCGCTTCCCCTACCAAGCCGGCGCGAACCGCAAAATCAACTTCGCGCGAAAACCCGTACATCTGGGTGTCCAATACTTCCTCGTACAACGGACATTTGCGCGTCGCCAAGTTTTCCATCTGGACTTCAATCAGCTTTTCGATTTTATAGGCATCTTCCTGAAGGAGATTGAGCGCTTTTTGGTTCAAATGGATAATTACCTCGGATGAAGACATCGTACTCCCCCTTGTGCATGTATTGCTCGCCGTCTTCTATATCTTTTATATTAAACAAAAAGTACCTTTTGCACAAGGACAAAACAAACAAAGCGCCCGGCAGTAGTTCTGCCGAGCGCCGCAATCTGGCGAATTGATTATTCCGAGACGACCGTTACGTTCAGGTTATGCTTCGCGAACACTTCGGCCATTGCGCCTTTCGCTTCATCTGCGTCCGGACCGTGAACATGAAGTTCATATGCATGGTTGCCAACCAAAGTCGTGAACAAACCGAGGATGCTCTTCACATCGATATACTTATTCTCAGCTTGAAGTACGATGGATGACCGGAATTTATTAGCCGTTTGGGAAATGTCTACGATCGCTGCATTATTGGACATGCGAATCCCTCCATGATTAGATACTAAAATTCAAACGCTTTCTTTCACTATACCCTTATTCTGGATTCCGTTCAAGAGGGCCCTGCAATTACTTCAAATTTTCCGGATTCAGCCCTTCTAGCTCCGGAACGACGAAGATACCGTCCTTGCGGATGAGTCGATCGTCAAAGTAGACCTCTCCGCCGCCGTAGTCCGACCGTTGGATGAGCACCAGGTCCCAGTGGACGGCCGAACGATTGCCGTTATCCGTTTCTTCGTACGCTTGGCCTGGCGTAAAATGCAGGCTGCCCGCGATCTTCTCGTCGAACAGGATATCCTTCATCGGATGCAGGATATGCGGATTGAAGCCGAGGCTGAATTCCCCGATATAGCGCGCGCCTTCGTCGGTGTCCAGAATTTCGTTCAACTTGGCCGTATCGTTCGCCGTCGCCTTCACGATTCTGCCATTCTCAAAGGTGAAGGAGACGTTCTCGAACGTAACGCCGGAGTAGACGGATGGCGCATTATATGTAATCGTTCCCTGCACGCTGTCCCGAACCGGGCAGCTGAATACTTCGCCGTCCGGGATATTTCGGTGGCCGGAGCATTTCTTCGCGCCAATGCCGTTGATCGAGAAGGTAAGATCCGTGCCCGGCGCAACGATGCGAACCTTATCGGTCTTGGACATGAGTTCTGCAAGCGGGTCCATCGCTTTGTCCATCTTGGCGTAATCCAGGTTGCACACGTCAAAATAGAAATCCTCGAACGCCTCGGTACTCATATTAGCGAGCTGCGCCATCGATGCATTCGGATAACGGAGTACGACCCACTTCGTGTGTTTGACGCGCTGCTCCGAATGTACCGGGTGACGGTAAAGCTTCTCATAAAGCATCATATTCTCGCCCGGCACGTCGGAGAGTTCGTTGGCATTGTCGCCTGAACGGATCGCGATATATGCTTGCATGTTCTCCATCCGCTTCAGGTCGAAGGATGCCCACAATTCGATTTGTTCTTTCGTCGCGTGCTTCAGCAGCGTGCGGAGAACAGAGCGATCGCTCGTCTCCACGAATGGCCGACCGCCTCGCTTCGCTACTTCTTCGATAAGCAACTTCGCGAGCTCACGCTCCGAGCCGATCATATCAATCAATACATTGTCACCCGGCTGTACGTCAATGGAGTACCCGGCCAGGTTCGATGCGAGTACCTGTAAACGGCTGTCGCGCATAGAAGTCCACATCCTTATCCAACAATTTAACTCCTATATCCTATCACGTTTGAATGCCGGATGCACTTACCTGCGCAGGTCCGGCTTGATCTCCATCGTGAGCTGGCGCGATTCCGAATAGGTCCTGCCTTCTCGCTTATAATGAAGCACCGTATCCTCCGTTAACTTCCCCGGCAGCAGCTTCTTGCGGTCAATAACGAGCCGGTAAGTCGTTTCGACGGACAGCGACTGCAGCATCTCGTTCATCTGCCTGCGCAAGACGCGAATCTCCTCTTCGGTCTTCGGCGGCAGCGTACTTCCTCCGCGGGGGCCGTCCAATCGGCGTACTCCCGAGCGGATCGCGTCATCGAAAGCGGCCTTGAGCGTGCGTACCCACCGTTTGCGCGCTAACTCCGAATCCGCATACATGACAAGCATCGTGGATCGCGCGTCGGACTCCGCCTGCTTCACCTCCGTCCTTCTCGCTTCCGCTTGGACTTGGCTGAGATAAGCCATAGGGTCGCGTACCGTATACTGCTCGACTTGTTTAACCGAAGACGCTTCCAGCCGAATCTGATCGTGGTGTTCGACCTTCCCACCGAAGCGAACGATATCCGTCACGCGTTCTCCGGTCTTCATCCCGCTTTGACCGCTGAAGCGGTATGCGTCGATGCCGGACAATCCCGACACGGATAAACGCAGCAATTCCTTCGGTTCCTTCTCCACAAGCGGCCGCTCGCCGCAAGCCGGCAGCAAGAGCGCCGCAAGCCAAATACCGATCGCCGCCGCGACATATTTTCGGCTATCCCTCATACGCATCGAACCTTTCCTGTCGAATGACTGATCGCACATAGCGTCTGTATCCAGGTGGTTCCTTATGCGGGAATGCGCGCTGCCGCTGAAATGTCCTCATAAAACACAAAAACACGGGCGCTTAGGGCCGTGTTTATCGATGTCTGACTATGAAGCGACAATAATCCGGTTTCTTCCGCTGTTTTTTGCTTCATATAAGGCCATGTCGGCTTTATAGAAAAGCGACTCTACGCTAATTTTTTCATCTTCGAACGTCCATTCCGAAATGCCGCACGATACGGTAACGCTCGGATGCGTCCCCTGTTCCACCCTCGTTCGAATGCGTTCGGCGATGCGGAAAGCCTGCTCGGAACGGATCTGAGGCAAATAGACCGCCAGCTCTTCGCCGCCCCATCTCGCCGCGATATCGCTTTCGCGTATACAGGAGCGAATCACGTCGCTGACGCCGATCAGAATTTGATCGCCGACCAGATGGCCATACGTATCGTTGACCTGCTTGAAATGGTCAATGTCCACGACGACGAGCGAGCCGCAAGGATCTTTGCGCTGTTTCGATTGGATCCGTTCGTTCAAATAATGACGGGCATGCAGTCCGGTCAGATTATCGGTGATGACCATGCGTCTGACCTCGGCATGAAGCGAAGCGTTCGATATGGCAAGTCCGATATGCGTCGTCAATACTTGGAGGAGTTTGTAATTATCATACGAGAAGAAGTTCGGCGACGTGTGAGTCACGATTATGACGCCGACGATCGAAGCGCCGTCCATAATGGGCGCCGCGATAATTGATCGCGATCCGGTCTCGTCCATGAATTTGGAAGCCACCAGTTTTGTGTTCCAGTAATCGGACGTGATGACCGGTTCCTTCGTCCGGTGCACAATGCCGGCGTATCCATAGTCGAGCGGCACCGAATCTTTCATTAGGTAGGGCAAGTTGCTGGCCACATATTGGAAGACATCCTTCTCCCGGTTGAGCTGAAGAACGCAGCAATGATCGGCCTTGAAAATATGCAGCAGCTCGTTCATCGTGAATTCGAAAATCTCGCTCAGCCGCAGCGACTGGTTCAACCGCTTGGTCAGCTCGTTAATCATTTGCAGCTCGGTAATCAGCACGTTGGATTGCTCATACAGCTTCGCGTTCTCGAATGCGGAGCCTGCCGTTGAAGCGATAAGCGTAAAGGCCTTGAACTCAGACTCATCCCAATGTCTGCTGCTGAAACTTACGCCGAGCACGCCGTATACCGCTTGTTTGCCGCTCATCGGGATCGCCAGCCGGACGCAACCGCTCTTCAGTTGATCCTTAAGGGGCACCCCTTCGAGAAAGGCGCGGGAGTATAAATCATCCGGGTCGTTGCGCATGAGCAGCGGTTTGATCCGCGCATCGCCGTTCACGAAATCCTGGGATAGATATAAATTAAAATCCGCATACGGCGTATAGGACTCGATGTAAGCTAAAAGTTCCCTAATCACCGCCGAGACATCATTCTGATCGTGGAGCCGCTTCCCGATTTCCAGCATGGCTTCCCGTCTTGTCGCTTCCGTCTCCGCCGCGTGCTGTTTGTACAACGCCTCTCTCATCCGAATATGATCGAAGCGAGCCTCCAATATAGAACGAAGATGAAAAGCGACGGGCTGGAACGCGCTCTGCTGCTTCGCAGGAAGTTCCACCCACTCCTCCGTCGCGGACCAGACGAGTACGCCTAGCAACTCATCGCCGGAGCGGCTTCTTAACGGCTCGGCCGTGCAAGTTATTCCCTCTTGCCGTCGACCCGTCGCGGCGACTATCGCGGCGATCCTGCTGCGATCCCCCTCCGACTCCAACGTCGCTTGCGTGCAGGCGATTAAGCGACCCTCGGCGTTATAAAGTGCCGCTTGAATCTTCTCTAACCAATAATCGCCGTTCTCGCTTAACCATTGTTCGAAGCTCTCCAGCATGATTTCCGCCGCCGCCGGCGCATCCAGGGACGCCGCTGGCAGAACGGCCGCCTTCATGGACGCCGGCGTATCGCCAAAAGCGCTGGCATCAGCGCGATAATCCTCCGTCCGTCCAGATGGCATCGATTTATTCATATTCGCAGCACCCGCCTGAATATTGTGTCTATGGTTCTATGAGTATCATAGCTTAATTTGGGAAAATGTGCACTAGAATAGTCATATAATACTAGTTGTTCCGCGCAAATTTTAACTAATTAAGGTTATGTTCGCGCAAGGCTTTGTACTTGACAACACCTTTCGGATTTAATAAAATTTATAGATGAATATTGGTTCGGTTTTGTGTCACCCTCACGGAGGCTGTCGCTGTCAGGTCAGCGGCTGAACTTACCTGCCAGATGAACCCGAAGATGGTTCTTCTCGACAGCACTCGGCGAAACTCCAATTTTCGAACATAACTATTGAAAAAGGAGTGTCACGACACATGGCACGCTATACAGGTCCTAAATTTAGATTGAGCCGCCGTCTGGGTATTTCCCTGAGCGGTACTGGCAAAGAATTGAAACGCGCTTTCCCTCCAGGTCAACACGGCCCTAACCAACGCAAAAAGCTGAGCGGTTACGGCGTACAATTGATGGAGAAACAAAAACTGCGCCACATGTACGGCGTAAACGAAAAACCTTTCCGCAACCTGTTCGACAAGGCTGCTAAAATGAAAGGTAAATCCGGCGAAAACTTCATGGTTCTCCTTGAAAGCCGCCTGGACAACCTTGTTTACCGTCTTGGTTTCGCGGCTTCCCGCGCTGGCGCACGTCAGCTCGTTTCCCACGGCCACGTTACCGTAAACGGCAAGAAAGTCGACATCGCTTCCTACTCCGTAGCAGTAGGCGACGTAATCGGTCTTCGCGAGCGCAGCCGCGGTCAGAAGTCGGTTAAAGAAGCACTGGAAGGCCGCAACTTCCTTCCAAACTACCTGGAATTCAACGACGCTGCAGTAGAAGGCAAGTATGTTCGCCTTCCTGAGCGCGCTGAGCTTCCGCAAGAAATCGACGAGAAGCAAATCGTCGAGTTCTACAGCCGTTAATAAGTCTGGGCTGTCCGCCGCATTCGTTCGCGAATGCGGAAGGACAGCCCCTTCTTTATTCTAATTCTAATCGAGGCATCTAATCGCGTTCTTCCTCCGCAGAAGCCCCCGGACTTGGAGCGAGCGGGATAACCGGCGTCTGCTGCGGTGCCGAATGCATCGCCGCCGGCACTCTGCCTTTGGTCAACCCTTGAATAAGCGCGTTCACATCCAGGCCGGAAACATTCTTCAGCATCTCCGGCGCGGTCGCCATCAAGGAGGTGACGTAATTGCTGATTCTCGCGGCGCCTTCCCCATGTCCGGTATCCACCACCGTCAGCTTATTGATGCCTTTGATCGGCTCCGCCACTTTACCGGCGAGCTCCGGCAGCATTTTGACAACGATATCGAGCACGGCCGCCTCGCCGAATTTCTCGAACGCTTGGGCAAGCTTCTCTTTGGCCTCGGCTTCCGCTAACCCGCGCAGCCGGATGACTTCCGCTTCGGCCGTTCCTTTCGCTTTCTCCGCCTCCGCGACCGCAAGCCCTTCCAGCCGTTTCTGCTCCGCATTCGCCCGCGCCTCGGCCTCTATGCGATATTGCAAAGCATCGGCCTCCCGCAACCTTTTCGCTTTGTCCGCCTCGGCGGCCTGCTCGACGGCATAACGTTCCGCGTCCGCCTTCTTCTTCACTTCTGCATCGTATTGTTTCTCGCGGCGCAAAATTTCTTTCGCTTCCAAATCAATCTCGCGCTCCTTCCGAACAAGCTCGACTCGCATTTGCTCTTCCACGACGGATTGTTTGGCCTTTGCTTCTTGAATGGCGTAAGCTTGATCCGCCTCGGCTTTGGCCGTATCCTGCTCCCGTTTAAAAGAGGCGACCTTCAGTTCCTTGTCTTTATCCGCTTCGGCTATGTTGGTATCCCGCAGCAGTTCCGCCTTTTGCCCTTCCTCTTCCGCTCTCGCCTTTTGGATTCTCGCATCGCGAATCGCTTGCGCTTCCGCGATGTCGGCATCCCGCTTCACCGCCGCGATGCGCGGCTTGCCGAGCGCTTCTAAGTACCCGTGCTTATCGCGCACGTCTTTTATCGTGAAGGACACGATCAAGAGCCCCATTTTCTTCAAATCGCGGGCGGCGACGCCCTGCACTTCTTGCGCGAATCTGTCCCGGTTCCGATACACCTCTTCGACCGTCATCGATCCGAGTATCGCGCGTAGATGCCCTTCCAGCACTTCTTGCGCTTCGACCTTCAACGACTCGACTGGCTTGCCCATGAACTGCTCGGCCGCCGTCGCGACATCCTCGATGGAACCGCCGATTTTGATAATCGCGACACCGTCGGCCAATACTGGAACACCTTGTTCCGTATACACTTCCGGCGTGGAGACGTCCAGCTTATGGGAGAGCAACGACAGAAATTCCGCCTGCTGAAAGATTGGAAGAATAAACGCGCCACCGCCGCGCACGATTTTAATCCGACGGCCGGAATCGTCCGATGCCACGTTCGCGCTCCCGAGGAAAGAACCGGTTACGATCATCGCTTCCTCCGGTCCCACGGTCTTGTACCGCGCCCAGAACGCGAGGCCTAACACGACGATAACGCCAACGACGATCGAAGGTATCAATAGATAATCTGGCATGATGAATTTCCACCCTTCTCATTCAAGTTGTCTTCAGTAGGAGATGAACTAGAAATCGACTTTCGATACGAGCAGCGTGCCCTCTTGCGCATTGACCTCGACCACGACGACTTTGGAGCCCGCCGGAATGGATTCTCCCTCGTAACCCGACGCGATATGATGGGTGACCCCTCCGCCGATCTTCAACGTGACTTCTCCGTATCCTCCCGCGGGAACGGGGACCAGCACTTCCGCAAGCGTCCCGGCAAGGTCGCGAATGGAGTACCCGACCGAATTCTCGCTCCTCTCCATCGGCCGGATATAGAGAAAATACAAGCCCGCTGCCGAAACTATCGCAATGAGGATCGCAATCGTAACCGTAGACGCAGGCCCCGTGCCCGCATAGCGGTGCAGAAGAAGCCCCGCGCCCCCGAATACGGTTATGCCGCCGACGATCGCCGTAGGCTGAAACACCTTATGACCGTCCAACGATAGAAAGTCCAGCGCGCCGTCCAGCGCGAGACTAAGCCAATCGCCAAGTATGACGCTAACGAGCGCGAACAAGATTCCACCAGCCAAACAGGACCAGAATAACGCCTCCATATGCCCTCCCGCTAATCCATTTATTTGAAGCGATTCCTGATTTTAATTACGCGCGTTATCCCCGCAAAGTTGCGTATATTCACGAAATATTTTAGCGTTAAAAGAAAAATCGCGAATCGAGAACCCCTACGTTTTCGTTAAAATTCGGCAGCGGTTCCTGATATCCACCGTCGATTTATGCTATAATTACAACTGTTAATCGGAGGAGGAATCGATCTATAGATGGATGAAGACCGTCAGCAGAATGCAAAAGGATACAGCGGATGGCGGACGTTCGGCGTCGTAACGCTCATTACGTTAAAATGGCTATTCATTTTTGGATTATTAATTGGATTACTGGTCGGCGGAGCCTTGACGGGTTATGTCGCCGCCCTTGTCAAAGACGATCCGATCCGTACGCGGGCCGAGATCGAAGCGCAAGTCAACGAGAATGCGATCACCGGCTTTGCTTATTTCAATGACGGGCAAACGCCGATCGGTCAGCTGCGAACCGAAGAAGACCGGCGGTTGATCGAGGAGAAAGATATTCCGCAGCTCATCATCGACGCGGTGCTTGCGACGGAAGACAACAACTTCTACGAGCATATCGGCGTCGACATCAACGGTCTAGGACGCGCGGTCAAGCAGAAGGTGCTGAACGAGGACGTGCAGACCGGCGGCAGTACGCTCACCCAGCAGCTTGCCAGACGCGTGTTTCTGAATTTGGACAAGACGGACAGCCGCAAAGTAAAGGAGATTTTCCTCTCGCTCCGGCTGGAGCGGTTCTTGACCAAACCGCAAATTTTAACGGCTTACTTGAACAAGGTGCCATTCGGTACGGGCGCGAACGGCTATAATTTGTACGGCATTAAAGCCGCCTCCAAAGGCATCTTCAACATTGCCGATCTGAATAAGCTGAATATCGCGCAAGCCGCATACTTGGCGGGTCTCCCGCAGCGGCCGTCGGCATATACAGCGTTCACGAGCAAAGGTACGTTCAACGAGAAGAACTTCAAACTCGCGATGGACCGTCAGAAGATCGTTCTCTCCCGCATGCTGGAGACGAAGCGAATTACGCAAGCGCAGTATGACGAGGCGATCGCTTTCGACATCAAGAGCTCGCTAGCTCCGCTTACGAAGAAAGCCTATTCCACGTTCCCTTATCTCATGCTGGAGACGGAACGACAGGCAGCGGAAATCCTGCTCATGCAGAAGGATCCGAACCTGACTTTGACCGACGTCCGCAAGAAGGAGAACGCGACGCTCGTCGAGGAAGCCCGACAGGAGCTGCTGCGCAACGGATACCGGATTTATACGACGATCGACAAAAAGGTGTACAATCTGATGCACGCGATCGGCAAAAACCCTGACAATTTCTCGCCCGACAGCAAAGAGAAAGGCGTCGAGCAAATTGCCGCGATTATGATCGACCACAAAACCGGCGCGATCCTCGGCATGCTGGAAGGCCGCGATTTCTATGAAGAACAAATGAATCATGCTACGCAAATGACGCGTCAGCCAGGCTCAACCATGAAGCCGATCGCGGCTTATCTGCCGGCGATCGAGAAAGGCCTCGTCCAGCCAGGGAGTATACTGGACGACGCGCCCGTCGTCTTCAAGGATGGCGTCAAAGGGTTCCATATTCCGAAAAACTCGGATAACAAGTATCACGGTCTGGTGACGGCCCGGGAAGCGCTCAACCGGTCGCTCAACCTGCCGGCGCTGAAAGTGTTCAACGATAAGGTCACGATCGCCGAAGCCTGGAATTTCTCGCGAAAGCTCGGGATTACCACGCTCCAGCCGGAAGACGAGTATGCGCAGACCGGCGTTATCGGCGGCCTTAGCGTGGGCGTATCCGTCGAAGAGTTGACCAATGCTTACGGCGCCATCGCCAACAACGGGATATTCAACGACGCTTACATGATCAGCCGCATTACCGATTCGGAAGGTCACACGATCTATGAACACAAACCCAAGCCGCAGCGCGTCTTCTCCGAGCAATCGGCGTTCCTGATGACCGACATGCTCCGTACCGTCATCTCGGACGGCAGCGGCACGGGCCATAGATTAAAGAACGAATACAAAAACTACAAAAAAATCCCGATCGTCGGCAAAACGGGCTCCACCCAGAGCTACGGCGACGTCTGGTTCGAAGGCTTTACCCCTGACGTTACGCTTGGCGTATGGGCTGGTTACGAGAAGCAGATCAATACGCTCTCCAAGGCCGGCCGAGCGCGCGCAAGACAGATCTGGGCTCAAATTATGAACGACGTGACGGAAGCAAGACCCGATCTGTTCCCGACCAAGGAATTCAAGAAACCGGACAATATCGTCAAAGCGACCGTCTCGAGCGTCAGCGGCAAAAAGCCGACGGAATTGACGCGTTCGATGGGCATGTTGGTGACGGATTGGTTCAACAAGCCTTACTTGCCGAAGGAATCGGATGACGCCTTAATCAAGATGGCCTACATTCCGTATAACGGCGTTAACTACGTCCCGCAAGCGACCACGCCATCGGATATGGTTCGCGAGCAAGTCGTGGTGAAACGGGAGAAACCGCTGGATGTCCTTATGGCGGAAATCGAGAAGGCGCAAGCCAAGCTTCCGTCGGACAGCAGACGTCCAATGAGCTTCTACCTGCCCATGGATGCGAAGCTTGACGCGCCGTCCAAGACCGATCCTCGCACGGATGACGGCGTAGCCCCTTCACCGCCGAGCAACGTACGTCTGGAGTTGATACAAGGCAATGGCGCCTTCCGCATCACGTTCGCGGCTTCGCCGGAGAAAGATGTCGTCGGCTATCGATTATATCGCTCTGCGAGCGCGCAAGCCTTCAAACGCAGCGGCACCCCGGTACTGACCGGCGAAGAAACGCGATTCGTCGATTATATTACGGCTGGCGTTCATTACGAATACTACGTCACCGCTGTCGACGTGGGAGGTCATGAGTCTGCTCCAAGCATCATCATCACTTCCAACGGGCAACAAATCGGCGGCCCTCCTTCCGACCCGGCTGACCAAGCAGAGCAAGCAAGCGAGGGGGATGGGGCTATCCTGCCGAATACCGGCAATGGCGCCGTTGATACAGACCCGCCGCAAGCGAAGCCCGTGCCGCCGACCGGTCTGAACGCGATCACGACTTCTCTCGGCGTTCGCATTGAATGGCAGCCGAACCCGGGTGGGGAGCAGGTAACCGCGTACAATGTGTACTATAGTTCGGGAAGCGACGGCAATTACCAGATGCTCGCGACCATTGCGGACACTAAATTCGATTACATCGTCTCCAACGTAACCGGCATGTATTTCGTTACCGCCGTCAATGCGGCTGGAGAATCCGATGGTTCAGCTGCCATAACGGTAGGCACCCTATAACAACAACGAAAAAGCTTCCATCCCGTTCGAGGTATGGAAGCTTTTTGTTATTAACAATTATGGATAATAGCGATTAATCTTCGATTGTCGACAGGTCGCCGGTTGGCAAATTCAATTCCCAAGCCTTGAGTACCCGACGCATAATTTTGCCGCTGCGAGTCTTCGGCAGTTTGTCTTTGAATTCGATCTCGCGCGGCGCCGCATGAGCCGATAAGCCGTCTTTGACGAACTTGGCAATCTCGGCCTTCAGCTCGTCGGATGGACTGAAGCCTTCGCGAAGCGCGATGAATGCTTTGATTATCTCGCCGCGCATCGGATCCGGCTTCCCGATGACGCCTGCTTCGGCGACGGCCGGATGTTCGACGAGCTTGCTTTCCACCTCGAACGGTCCTACACGCTCGCCAGCCGTGTTAATAACATCGTCGATACGGCCTTGGAACCAGAAGTAGCCATCCTCATCCTGATAGGCGGAGTCGCCGGAAATGTACCAGCCCGGAATGCGGAAGTATTCTTCGTACTTCGCCGGATTGTTCCAAATTTGACGCATCATCGAAGGCCATGGCGTCTTAATCGCCAGATTGCCCATCCGGTAAGGAGGAAGCTTGTTGCCGGCGTCGTCGATAATCGCCGCTTCCACGCCCGGCAGCGGCTTGCCCATCGAGCCAGGTTTGATATCCATGCACGGATAGTTGCAGATCAGCTGACCGCCCGTCTCCGTCATCCACCACGTATCGTGTATGCGCTGGTTGTACACCTTTTGACCCCAGCGTACAACTTCCGGGTTAAGCGGCTCGCCAACGCTCAATACATGCCTCAGGCTGCTCAGGTCGTATTGATTCACGACATCGTCGCCAGCGCCCATCAGCATGCGGAATGCGGTTGGCGCGCTGTACCAAACGGTAACTTTATATTTCTGGAGCGTCGTGTACCAGTCCTGCGGGCTGAACCGACCGCCGCGAATGACGTTCGTCGCGCCGTTAAGCCATGGGGCGAAGATGCCATAAGACGTGCCGGTGACCCAACCCGGATCGGCCGTGCACCAATAAATATCGTCCGGCTGCAAGTCAAGTACGACCTTACCCGTGAAGTAGTGCTGAATCATGGCGTTCTGGGCGTGCAGCACGCCTTTCGGCTTGCCCGTCGAACCCGAAGTATAATGGATAATGAGGCCGTCTTCGCGGCCGAGCCACTCGATCTCCGCTTCTTCGGAAGCACCAGCCATGAGGGCATGGTAATTCGCGATTCCCTCTTCTTCGGGCACCTCGTCGCCAACGACGATGATATGCTTCAAATCCGGAAGCTCGCTGCGAAGGATGCGCGGCAGAAGCGCCGGCGTCGTCACAATCGCGACCGCGGCGCTGTCCTGCAGCCTGTCCCGTACGGCGGTTTCCATGAATGCCTCGAACAACGGCCCGACTATCGCGCCGACTTTCAGGATACCGAGCAAACTCGTATAGAGCTCCGGCGTGCGCGGCATAAAAATGAATACCCGCTCGCCTTTGCCGATGCCCAGATCGCGGAGCACGTTCGCGAACTTGTTCGATTGCTTCGAAATTTGTTCGTATGTGTACGTCTCATCGCGTTTCGCATCGCTGTAATATAACGCTATTTTCCCCCCTCTGCCTTGTTCGACATGCCGGTCGACCGCCTCGTAAGCCATGTTCACTTTGCCGGTTTCGTGCCAAGAAAACTGCTGTTCCACCTGCTCGAAATTAAACTGCTTGTACGTTTCTTCGTAACTTGCCATGTTGGAGCCGGAAGCCGATGCCGGAATCCGTTCTTGATGCATGTTTACCATACTCATCATCCTCCCAAACATTATAAAGGCAGTCGCCTGAACGCATCCCCTTGCAGGGACACATCCACTTTGAAGCAGCGAAATTACGCGACTTTTCACGAATTGAGTCGAGCGTTCGCAGAAGAATAAAGAATGCGCTTTCATGATTATACCACAGCTGCTGGTCATTCATCCATTCTTTTCATAAAACCAAAACCGTGTTATAAGTGTAAATAGCAGTTACTTGTCCGATTCGTAACCGGACAAAGTGCGATGAAAGGAGCTATGACAGTTGGAACATCGCAAGGTGATGCATTCGGAGCGTCTCCCCTATCAGAACCGCGACATCATCATCGAAGGTCCGGTACCCGCCGAGGATCTCGCGCGTTACGCGCTTCATCCGGATCTCGACGCATTCCGAAGGCCGCCCGAACAGCATAAAGCGCTCATTGAAATCGCCGAACTGGCTGAAGGACGGATCATAGTCGCCCGCGATGCGGAGACGATCGTCGGTTACGTGACGTTTCACTACCCGGACGAGCTGGAGCGCTGGTCGGAAGGCGGCATGGAAGATCTGATCGAGCTTGGCGCCATTGAGGTGGCGGACAGCTACCGCTCGCTTGGCCTGGGCAAACGGATGATCCGGACGGCGTTCGAGGATGACCAGTTGGAGAATGCCATCGTGTATACGACCGAATATTACTGGCACTGGGATTTGGAAGGCACCAAATTAAACGTATGGGATTATCGTTCGATGATGGAGAAGCTGATGCAGTCCGTCGGGATGGTCTGGTTTGCCACGGACGATCCGGAAATCTGCGCGCATCCGGCCAATTGCTTGATGGTTCGCATAGGCAAGGACGTTCCGCTCTCCTCGGTTGAGCAATTCGACCGCGTCCGATTCCGGCAGCGGTTCATGTATTAATGAGGAGGACGATGGGACGATGACGGCGAATGCCGTATTTATACATCATCCGGGCGCTGCCCGGTACCAATTCCACGACGATCACCCTTTTCACCCCAAACGGCTGCCGCTCGCGGCGGACTTGCTGCGGGAATCCGGCGCGCTGCAAGACGGGCATCTGCTGACGGCCGACAGCATCGACGACAGCGTGTTAGCGTTGGTCCACCGGCAAGATTACATCGATGCGGTACGGGAACTAAGCGCGGCCGCGCCTGCGCCTAGTTGGATCGAACGAGCCGAACGATATGGACTACGGTCCGAAGACACGCCCTTCTTCGAAGGCATGCATGCAGCGGCCGCGGCGATTGCGGGCGGATCGCTCAAAGCCGCAGAGATGGTCGCCTCCGGTCAAGCGCTACATGCTTATCATATGGCCGGCGGACTTCACCATGCCTTCCCCGAGCGAGGCGCCGGCTTCTGCGTCTACAACGATGCCGCCGTGGCAATTGCGGCCGTTCGCCAGAAATACGGGATGCGAATCTTGTACGTCGATACCGATGTGCATCATGGAGACGGCGTGCAATGGGTGTTCTACAACGATCCGGACGTCTGTACGTATTCCATACACGAGACGGGTAAATATTTATTCCCCGGCACGGGCTTTGTCCATGAGCGAGGGAGCGAGCACGGGTTCGGCACAAGCTTCAACATCCCCGTCGAGCCGTATACGGAGGATGAGTCTTGGCTGGAGAGTTTCCGGCTCTCGCTCGAAAAAGTAACCGCTTCCTTTAAGCCGGACATGATCGTTAGCCAGCATGGATGCGATGCCCATGCGCTGGACCCGCTCTCTCATGTTCATTGCAGCATGCGTATCTATCAGGCGATGCCGGCCATTATTCATGAGCTCGCTCACCGCTATTGCGGAGGCCGCTGGGTAGCCATCGGCGGCGGCGGCTATGACATTTGGCGCGTCGTACCGCGAGCATGGTCGCTCGTCTGGATGGAGATGACGAATCACCCCATCAGCGCCAAGCTCGCCGCAGCAGGTCATAATGAGCCTCTTCCGGCTTCCTGGATTGAACGATGGGCTGCCGAGAGCCCGGAGACGTTGCCGACGCACTGGCTTGACGAAGTCGACGGCTGGACGCCGATGCCGCGCCGATCGGAAATTACCGAACGGAATCGCCATACCGTTCAAATCGCGCTGCAGCATCTATAGAACAAAAGAAAGGCTAGCCGACGAACTCGCGAAGAGTCGTCATGGCTAGCCTTTGTCCTTTACATATGCTGAATCATATCATCGATAATCTTGTGGGAATTAACGGAGGCCTCGACCGTAAACTCGGCGAAGTTCACGTGAGCCGAACCGTCGGCCTTGTCCGACATCGCGCGAATGACGACGAATGGAATCTCGTTCATCGCGCATACTTGCGCTAATGCCGCGCCTTCCATCTCCGCGCATGCGCCGCCCAGATCCTCGTAGAGCGAACGCACCGTATCCCGCGAAGCGATGAATTGGTCGCCGGACAGCACCTTCCCCTGCACGCTCCGTCCCGGGAAATGGCGCTCGCTGGCGGCGATCGCCAGCTCGACGAGCGAGGCATCCGCTTGCCATTCCGAGACATCTTGGAATGGAATATGACCGCGAGCAAAACCGAGCGGCGTTACGTCCATATCATGCTGCAAGCAGCTTGACGAAACGACGATGTCGCCGATATTCAAGTCCGGATCGACTGCGCCTGCAACGCCCGTGAACAGCACGCAATCGACGCCCCCGTCGATCAACAGCTGCGTGCAAACCGCGGCATTCACTTTGCCGACGCCGGACTTGCAGAACACGACTTCGCGGCCATGGAACTTGCCTTCCACGTAAGTAATGCCGGCTTTCGTGAAGGAGCCTGTCTTCTCCACATGCTGATGAAGAAGCTCGATCTCTTCGACCATCGCTCCGATAATGCCAATTTTCTTAAAGTTGCTCGTCATTATTTGGCGCTTACCGATTGACGTTTGACGATTTCGTGCGGAAGCACGACTTTCGCATGGTCAACGTTTTCCTTCTTCATTAATTTGGTGAGCAAACGCATGGACACGGCGCCGATATCATACATCGGCTGCGCGACTGCCGTCAGCTGCGGACGTACCATCGATGCCATGCGGCTATTGTCGACGGATATAACCGACATATCCTGCGGTACTTTCAATCCGGAATCCTGGATGCTGTGAATCGCGCCGATCGCCATCTCGTCCGTTGCCGCGAATACGGCCGTCGGACGGTTCTCCAGACCGAGGAAATACTTCATGGCTTCAGTACCGGATTCATACCGGTAGTTGCCGATACGTACCAAGTCCTCGTCGTAGGTGATGCCGGCAGTCTCGAGCGCGCGCTTATATCCTTGGAAACGCGCAAAACCGTTAGCCGGATCTTGCAGCGTGCCGCTGATCATGCTGATCCGGGTATGCCCTTCGTTAATCAGAGCTTGTACCGCATCGAATGCAGCCGCTTCGTGATCGATGTCTACGGATGGAATCAGTCCGTTCTCGTCCGTCGTCGCACAGAGGACAATCGGCACGTTCGCGGTCTTAAACGCTTGCAAGTGCTCGTCCGTCACGGCGCCGCCCATGAACAGCAGGCCGTCGACCTGCTTCTCCAGGAGCGTGTTGATGACGCGGATTTCTTTCTCTTTGCGCTTATCCGCGTTGCACAAAATGATGTTGTAATGATACATATTCGCTATGTCTTCGATTCCGCGCGCCACTTCCGCGAAAATCGCGTTCGAAATATCGGGAATGACGACGCCAACCGTCGTCGTCTTCTTGCTAGCCAAGCCGCGCGCAACGGCATTCGGGCGGTATCCGAGTCTCTCTATGGCTTCGAATACTTTCTTGCGAGTCTGCGGCTTCACGTTCGGGTTGTTGTTCACGACCCGCGAAACAGTCGCCATCGAAACGCCAGCTTCTCTTGCTACATCATAAATGGTTACCGTCACGGTCCTTCTCTCCATTAGTTCAAATTTTCAGCTCTCGCTCCGCATTACTTTACCGTAATGATACGACAAAATATTACTTTTCGCAATGATTCAGCATGATGTTGATCTAATGGCGAGGAGGTAATATTCTCTATTTGTCGTTAGGTTTGCAGTATGCCTCGGCTTAGCTGCTTCAGCCGTTTCTGAATGTCTGCAACCCAGGCTTCGTCGCCGGTGGATCGCGCCACGGCGTATAGGTCGAGCAGCATGTTAATCCGCTCTTCGGTGAGCGGCTTCACGACCGCCGGATCCGTGCTTTTGCGCGCCTGATACGCTTCGACGAGCAAATCGGCCAGCTCATTCACTTCATTGAATAAATAAGTTTGTTTCTCGGGTTTCGCTCCCAGCTGGCCGATGAGGCCGGTCAGGTCGGGTTTGACTTCGGAAAATACTTCACTGCGGTTACATGTAGGGCATGTATAGATCGGGACATTGTCGATTTCAACCTTACCCGAGTAAATGACGGTTCGCAGCTTCATAGGCATTACATCGCCGCATTGACAATGCTTTTGCAAATTGGCCAACTCCTTCTCGTCTTAAGCTGCCGGTACCCCGCTAGCTCCAGTTCTTGACGATAAGGTATTCGACCGGATACGTATAAAGTCCTGCATTTCGGAATTTTGTAATATTTTCATGCCGGTGAACAAGAAGGATGCGATTACGATGCCCATTTTCTCCACGCGCGGCGGACGAATGGAACGGCTAGGAAGGTTACCGCAAGCGCGGCCCCGATCGTATCATTGCGCAAATCCTGGATATCGGGCGAACGACCTCCTACGAAAGATTGATGGTATTCGTCCGTAATGCCGTACAGCAGACATAAGCATACGATCAGCGCTTTAACCGTAAGTCTGTCGCCTCGACTTCCAAATCCGTAATCGAACGTAATCGCCAAAACGAAATACGCGACGAAATGCCCCCAATCAAAACTGCTCATCGCGGGGAAGAGCGCTTGAAACCAAGGCAGAAACGTGTTCATCTCGTCTCCCGTGCGCGAAGAAAGCGAAAAAATGATTCCCATCCACAGAAGCGCGGGCACGAATCGCAGCAGTCGGCGGCTGCGCGCCGCGACCTTCTTATCCTGCCGGTTGGCGGTTTGCATGGCAGGTATCGCCTCCGTTACAATATGGTACAAGGTGAAACGGCAATCTCCGTCGTTCAAGACGGAGCTCGTTTCATTCCGATTAAAATACAAGAGGATTGATAGACGAGAAAGTTATCCATGCTTGTATTTGAACTAATAGGTTGTCTATCCTTATAAGGAGGTAATGAATCCATGAGTTTGCAAGGAAAAACCGTGATCAGCCTGCTCGATGACGAGTTCGAAGATTTAGAATTGTGGTACCCGGTATACCGCGTCCGCGAAGAAGGCGCGACCGTCCTGTTCGCGGGACCCGAGAAGGGGAAAACCCACATCGGGAAATACGGCGTGCCGGCGACGGCCGACATGTCCTTCGATGAAATCGACAGCTCGCAAATTGCCGGCATCCTCGTGCCGGGCGGCTGGGCGCCGGATAAACTGCGCCGCTACCCGAAGGTGCTTCAGGTCGTGCAGGAGCTCGACCTTGCCGGCAAACCGATCGGGCAGATCTGTCATGCCGGCTGGGTACTGATCTCCGCCAAAATTTTGCAAGGACGCAAGGTCACGTCGACGCCGGGTATTCGCGATGATATGGAGAATGCCGGCGCAACCTGGATCGATGAGCCGGTCGTCGTGGACGGACACTTGATCTCCGCCCGTCGTCCGCCTGATCTTCCGCCATACGCGAAAGCATTCGTCGACGCGCTGGCAGCTGTTCAATAACAGGTATTAGGCGTTACGTCGAATGCTGACCGGCGGTCGCCTCGCGTTCCGCCAATTGATTGAAATCGTGAAGCAGCTGCTTCACGGCTTCGCTGGTCCGGCAGACCATCAGGTCGTCGAACAATCTACGGCTGTTTTGCTGTTTCATGCAAAGCAGCCGTTCTTTTATGGGCAGAATGGAATTCGCGGACATGCTAAGTTCATCCACGTCAAGCGCCAGCCAAATCGGAAGCGCGCGGATATCGCCGGCAAGTTCGCCGCATACGCCAACATGGATGCCGCCGCGCTTGGCCGCTTCGACAGTCGTCTTCAGCATACGCAGCACGGCCGGATGATAAGGTTCGTATAGATGGGAAATCTGATCGTTCATCCGATCCACCGCCAGCGTGAATTGGACCAGATCGTTCGTTCCGATACTAAAGAAGTCGACCTCGTCGGCTAACAAATCCGCGATCATGACCGCTGCCGGAAGTTCGATCATGATCCCCACCTCGATATCGCTGCGGTGCGGAATGCCTTCCGCCACCAGCTCGCGCTTGGCCTCTTCCAGCAGCGCGTTCGCGCTTTGTACTTCCTCCACCGACGAAATGAGCGGATACATGATTTTGACTTCGCCATATGCGCTAGCCCGCAGGATCGCTCTCAATTGCGTCTTGAACAAATCCGTCTTGTCCAGGCAAATTCGGATCGCGCGATAACCGAGGAACGGATTCTCCTCTTCCGGCAGCTCGAAGTAATCCAGCTGCTTATCGCCGCCGATATCGAGCGTGCGGATAATGAGCGGACGTCCAGAAAGTTTCTCCGCCACGCTCCGGTAAACGTCGAATTGCTCTTCTTCCTTCGGCAGCCGATGACGATCCATGTACAGAAACTCCGTTCGGAACAAACCCACGCCGTACGTCCCGCTCCCGAGCGCGATATCCAATTCCTTGAGCGAACTGATGTTGGCCGAGAGCTCCATCTCTTTGCCGTCCGGGGTGACCGGCCGTATCGATGCGATGCCCTTCAGGCGATGATTCGCTTCCTGCTGTCTGCGCTGCAGTTCGGCGTAGCGTACCGTCAATTCCTCGTTCGGCTCCAAATGAATGATGCCGGTTCCGCCGTCGATAATAAGCGTATCTCCGGTCTGTATCGGTTCCTCCACCTTGGATTCCAAGCCGACGACGAGCGGAATGCCGAGCGCCCGCGCCATGATCGAGGAATGCGAGGTCATGCTGCCTGCCATCGTCGCGATGCCGAGGACGTGGCTCGGATTCAAATGCGCGAGTTGCGACGGAGAAAGTTCCTTCGCCACCAGAATGAACGGCTGGGTGTCCAACGGCAGTGTAATCTCGGGCGCGCCAAGCAAATGCTTGAGCAGCCTGTTGCCGACGTCTTTAATGTCAAGCGCCCGTTCTTTCATATATTCGTCATCAAGCAAGTCGAACATGGTGACGAAGTGGTCGATCGCTTCTTTAACCGCCACTTCCGCCGCCTTATACTGCCGCTGGATGATCCCTTGGATCTCGTTCATGAATACCGGATCTTCCAAAATAGCCAAATGCGCGTCGAAAATATAGCTTTCTTCGGTGCCGACCACTTCGCGAAGCTCGTCTTTCATTTGCTCGATTTCGCTTTTGGAAGTCCGAATTCCCTCGTACAATCGTTCGAATTCCCGCGCCAGATCGGCGACATCTATTTTTTGTTCCGGCAGCTCCCATTCCCAGTTCGGCAGCACGAACGATTTGCCGATCGCGATGCCAGGGGAAGCTCCTATCCCTTGTATCACCAGTTAATCCCCTCCACTGCTACTACTGCTTCTCTCTTTCAGGACAACCGACATGACCGACGCTTGGCCGCGCTTTACGCTCTTAAACGGGGCATAGCTCCAAGAGCTGATCCGGTCGGCGTTCGTAATGACCATCGGCGTTGCGAGCGACTTGGCATGTTCGCGGATGAAAGGCAAGTCGAACTTGATCAGCAGCTGACCCGGCCGTACTTGATCGCCCTCCCGGGCGACGGCGGTAAATCCTTTGCCTTTCAGTTGCGAGGTGTCGATGCCGATGTGCAGCAGAACGTCCAGCCCTTCCGGCGTCCGAATGCCGATCGCATGCATAGACGGATACACGTGAATAACCTTGCCGCTTACCGGCGACACTAGTTCCCCGCGCTCCGGAATGAAAGCCGCTCCGTCGCCGACCAGCTTGCCCGCGAAGATCGGGTCGGGCACCTCCGTCAGCGGAATCATTCGGCCTTGCATCGGCGCGCTGAACAGCACCCGCATTTGGTCCCGCCGAATCGCCTTGTCCATCTCTTCGCGTATGAGTTCGGAGTACGTGCCGAACACGATCTGCACGTTGCCTCCCCCAAGCCGGATTACGCCGGCCGCGCCCAAGTGCTTCAGCGCATTGTTGTCGATCAGCTTGTCGCTAACAACCTTCAAGCGAAGACGGGTGATGCAGGCTTCCATCTGCTGTATGTTCTCCTTGCCCCCGATCGCCTGCAAGATAAGAGGTGCTCGATACGGGATATCTCCCGCCCATTCGTCGAGCTGAGAGCCTTCCTCCCGCCCCGGCGTCGGAATACCGAAGCGTCGGATCGCCCAACGAAATAGCACGTAATAGATGAGACCAAGCCCAAGCCCGATCGGAATGAGCAGCCACCCCCTTGTAGCCAAGTGCTCGTTGATCACAAAATCGATCGCGCCTGCCGAGAAAGAGAAGCCGTGCCGGATCCCCAGCTCGAACGTCAACCACATGACAAGACCCGATAATACGGAATGGATCACGAATAAATACGGGGCCACGAACAAGAACGCGAATTCCACCGGCTCCGTCACCCCGGTTAAGAATGAGGATAATGCAGCGGACAAAAACGTAGCTTTGATCTTGGGCTTTAAATCTTCGCGGGCTTCATGAATGATGGCGAGCGCGATCGCCGGAAGCGCGAACATCATTGTCGGGTACAAACCGGCCATGAACGCGCCGGCCGTTGGATCGCCTGCGAAGAAACGCGAGAGATCGCCGAACACCATCGTGCCGTCCGCCTGCTCGTATCCGCCTACTTGAAACCAGAATACATGGCTTACCAGATGATGCAAGCCGAACACGACCAGTATGCGAAGGACGAAGCCGAACAAGAACACGCCGAAGCCGCCGCCAGACGATACAACCTCGCCAAGTTCCACCAGCATATTCTGGACGCCGGGCGCAATTCCGATCATCAGAATTCCCCATACCGCCGAAAACAAGCTAACGATCAGAGGTACAAATCGGGGTCCGCCGAAGAACTGTATGTATTCCGGGAAACGGATGGTTTTAAACCTTTCATGAAAAAAGCTCGTTACCAGGCCGATCATGACGCCGGTAAGCACGGTCGGCTGAATATCGAAGCGGCTTTGGCCGATCAAGCTGGCATAAATAAACATTCCGGCTAAGGCGGCTAATCCCGCCGCACCGGCATTGCTCGTCATGCCCATTGCGACGCCGAACGCGAATAAATAAGGCAGCCAATGAAACAAGGCCTCGCCGGCCGTATGCAAATAGCGAGGCATATCCGGCAAGCCGAAGCTGGCCCATGGCAGCACGCTCAAACTTAGCAGGATCGCCGCGCCGGGGAGAACGATCGTTGGCAGCATCAAAGATCGACCGAGCTGCTGCAAATGCCCCATGACGTTCATCCTGACCCTCCTCTCATGGCGGCATTGTACGTCACGCGTATTTGGATATGTATTGATGGTACGTGTTCAATCGCGCTTTGTCAAAAGAAAAGCGGCGGATGCCAATGATCCGCCGCTCGCTCATACAAAACCCCGATTCTAGAAACGTTGGTTGTTGAAACCGAAGCTCGACTGTTGCTGCGAGCCGGCAGAGAAGCCCGTATGCGAGATAACCGGACCAGAGTTCTGCTGCTGCGTCGCTTGCAGGACAGGGTTGAACGGCGTTTGAGCTTGCACGAAGCTGTTGCCGCCGAACGAAGCTTGCGAGCTTGGCGAGAAGCTGTTCGAGAACGAAGGCTGCGAACTGAACGAAGCCTGCGAGCTGAACGATGGCTGCGAGCTGAACGAAGCTTGCGAGTTGAACGAAGGTTGCGCGCTGAACGAGGATTGATTGTTGAAATCCTGTCCGGCCGTGTAACCAACATGCGAAATCACAGGCTGAAAGCTCGAGCGCGCTTGCGATTGGCCAGCAGATTGGAAGTTATTGAAACCTTGCGCCGACGAGCCGCCGAAGTGATTGATAACCGGCGTGAAGCTCGACGTTTGCGCTTGAACCGGACCGTGGGACTGGTAGTTGAAGCTTTGGCCGGCCGACGATCCCGCATGCGACAACACCGGGCTGAACGATGTGTTCGAGAAGGCGCTAGGTTGATTGCTGAAACTTTGGCTGTTGCCGGCCGTGTAACCAACATGCGAAATTACGGGCTGTTGGAAACTGTTATTAGACGAAAAGCTGCTCGACGAGAAGCTTTGCGCAGGCGATTTTGGAATCCCTTGGTATTGGGATTGCACGAAGCCTACCGGCTGATATCTGTTCTGGGATTGGAACTGTTGTTGTTGGCCAAAGTTGTTTTGGTACACGTGTAGTCCTCCTCGAATTCGTTAAGTTTGGTCTGCTTGGCCGATTCGGCTAGCTGGGACCTCTCTTATTGTGGGAGACGCGCACGTTTTATATGACCGTCAAGATTTGGATTTTCCGTGCGGAAGCAGAATCGAGTCCTCGACCTTGATGCATCGGTCCATTATTACGTTCATCCCCGCATCCCCCGCGATCCGAGCTGCGTCTTCGTGCGCTATGCCGAGCTGCAGCCAAAGCGTCTTCGCGCGGATCGCGACGGCTTCCTCCGCCACGCCTGGCGTATGCTCGCTGCGGCGAAATACGTTGACGATATCGACCGGGAACGGAATGTCCGCAAGAGACGCATAACTGGTCTCGCCTAAAATCGTGGCGGCGTTGGGATTAACCGGAACGATACGGTAACCTTTGGCTTGCATGGCGGCGGAAACCATATGCGACGTCCGCTCGGGATTGTCCGACAATCCGACCACCGCGATCGTGTCCGATTGTTCCAAGATGGTTTTAATGTCGTCACGGCTAGGATTAACAAATGCCATAAGTCGAAAGCACCCCTTCCGTTATGGATTACTGTGTCCGGTAAACCGTTTCTATTCTACCCATTCCACGTTGGCGCCAAGCGCCTTCAGGTGCTCGAAGAAAATCGGGTATGACTTAGCCACGTGGTGCGCGTCGCGGATGCGAAGCGGATGCTTCGCGCGGAGTCCGACGACCGTAAGCGCCATAATGACGCGATGGTCGTAATGCGCATTGATCTCCACGCCGCCTTCCACGCCTTCCGGACGTCCGTGCACGATAATTTCATCGCGCTTCTCTTCGACGTTCGCGCCGGCCTTGCGCAGCTCGTTCAAATAGTCGGTGATCCGGTCGCATTCCTTGTACCGTAAGTTCTCCACATCGTAGAAACGCGAGGTTCCTTCGGCAAATACGGCGGCCGCCACCATCGCCAACACCGCATCCGTCGCCTTGTCGCCGTCGAATTCAAGCGCTTTTAGCTTGCCGTTGCCTTGGACGCGCACTACGCCGTTCTCGTGCGTAAGCGGTACTTCCATGGCGCGCAGCACGTCCACGATGGCGCGCTCGCCCTGCTTGCTCTTCTCCAGCAAGCGATGAACCGTGACGTCGGAGTTGGTGACCGCCGCCGCCGCGAGAATGGCTGCCGATCCCGGATAGTCGCCTTGGACGATGTATTCCTTGGCTTCATACCGCTGGTTGCCTTTAATACGGTAATGCATCAGATCTTCGCTTGCCTCGATAACGATTCCCGCCTGCTCAAGCACTTCCAGCGTTTGGCCGACGACTACTTTCGATTTCAAGTCATGCAGCACTTCGATTTCACTATCTTCCTCGAGCATCGGCGTCAAGAACAACAGCGCGCTCAGGAATTGAGAGCTTACGGCGCCCGATACGGTAATCTTGCCGCCTTTCACAGCGCCGCCCCTGATCGTAATTGGGAGTTTGCCGCTCTGATGTTCAACCTGAACGCCAAGCTGACCGAGCGATTCGATCAAATCGTCGTGCGGGCGCTTGCCGAGCGAGTCCGGGTACCGGTTAATGAACGTGACCTCCGGGCTCAACGCGGCGATTGCCATCAGGAAGCGCAGTACGGCGCCCGCGTTGCCCACGTCCAGTTCCTTCACGTCACTCGGCTTGCGGCCGAAGCCGGTAATGACGATTTTCTCGTCGTCCTCTTCGATGCCGGCGCCCAAATCGCGGATACATCTGCGCATCGCATCGCTGTCTTCACTGTGCGCAGGGTAGTAGATCGTGCTCGTGCCTTCCGCAAGCGCAGCGACCAGCAAATACCGCGTCGTGTAGTTTTTGGAGGAGAGTGCTTGAATTTCGCCTTGCAGCTTAGGTGTTGGGGTTACGATAACGTCCATGAAAAATTCGGCTCCTTTAATGTAGGTAATCTATTCCTTCAGATTGGGAACGCTTCATGGCTCCTCTGGCTCGGGCGTCTAGCGGCCGTTCTGACTGATGAGCCATGCGTCCCAGATCGCTTCGGCGACTTCCTCCGCACTCAACCCGGTCGTATCGATGCGAACCGGGGCGAAATCATAAGCCGTGCGTCGTTCGGACAGCAGCTTATGCACGCGTTCTTCCAGGTTCCCTTGCAGCAGCGGCCTGCCCTTATCTTGACTTACTCTGGCCATAATCTGTTCGGCCGTCGCGGTAAGCGCGACGACGAGACCGCCTTCCGTCATAAGCGTCCGATTCTCCGGACGAAGCACCGCGCCGCCGCCCGTGGCGATTACCAGGCTTCCGGCTTGTCCCATAACCGACCGCAGCGCATCCGTCTCCGCCGCGCGAAAATAATCTTCTCCGAATTGCGCGAATAATTCGGGAATCGTGCGGCCTTCGCGCCGAACGATCTCGGCGTCCACGTCTACGACCTCGAAGCCGCCCCGCTGTGCGAGCAAACGGCCTACCGTGGATTTGCCGGTACCCATGAAGCCGACCAGCACGATATGCCGGGGAGGCGTTAATGGTTGTGTCACGATATGTACACCCACTTGCTTTACAGGATTAAAACTATTGATTTGCCCCTATCATATCATTATTTCCGATCTGAAGGGTATAAAAATGTTGATTTTGCCGTACAGATGATAACAGGACAACATTGACAAATTACCGTTTCAAGGAGTGGGTCATCATGGCTCTGGGTCAAGAGCCGCATCTGGCGCGCAACCGGTTCGATCGCATGCTATCGCCCGAATATCCGCTATGCCGCGAGGACGTCGTCTGGATGCTGGAGTATATAAAAAAGAAAATGGCTGACGAAGCGCCCGTGTTATCGAGCCTTCCCCAGCCAGTCTTATTAAAGTCGTTCCAAGGTTACGTCGAGGCCGCCATGATTCTCATCAAGCAGCGCGGCGGCTCCGGCCCGGAGGCCGATCGGCTGCGCAGCTGCCTGCAGGCGGCCGCCGACGGTTTCCTTGCAAGTCCGAATTAGTTCTGCATCCAATTGAAGTGGAA
Source organism: Paenibacillus methanolicus (assembly GCF_008124765.1). Taxonomy (GTDB): domain Bacteria; phylum Bacillota; class Bacilli; order Paenibacillales; family Paenibacillaceae; genus Paenibacillus_Z; species Paenibacillus_Z methanolicus. The sequence goes on from NZ_VNHS01000008.1 coordinate 410,151, forward strand.
CGTGCCTTCTTTGTCCACGCGCTTGAACGTGTGGGCGCCGAAGTAGTCGCGCTGCGCTTGCAGCAGGTTAGCCGGCAGACGCTCCGTCCGGTAGCTGTCGTAGTATGCGAGCGCGCTAGCGAAGCCCGGTACCGGAATACCTTGGGTAACCGCCGTCGCGACAACTTCGCGCCATGCGCCTTGGTAAGATTCGACAACCTCTTGGAAGTACGAATCAAGCAGCAGGTTGCGCAGCTCCGGGTTGCGGTCGTACGCGTCCTTGATGTTCTGCAGGAAGCCGGCACGGATGATGCAGCCGCCGCGGAAGATCATGGCGATGTCGCCGTAACGCAGGTTCCAGCCGTATTCGTCGGAAGCCGCGCGCATTTGGGCGAAACCTTGCGCGTACGAGCAGATTTTGCTCGCGAACAGTGCTTTGCGGACCGCTTCGATGAATGCCGCTTTGTCGCCTTGGTAAGGAGCCGGTTGCGGTCCTTTAAGCAGCTTGCTTGCCGCGACGCGCTCTTCTTTCAACGCGGAGAGGAAGCGGGAGAATACGGACTCCGTGATGATGGACAGCGGCACGCCCAGGTCCAGCGCGCTTTGACTCGTCCACTTGCCCGTGCCCTTCTGGCCGGCGGAGTCGAGAATGACGTCGACCATCGGTTTGTTCGTCTCCGGATCGTACTTGGAGAAGATGTCGGCCGTGATTTCGATCAGGTAGCTGTCAAGCTCGCCTTTGTTCCACTCGGAGAAGATCGATTGCAGCTCTTCCGTGCTGACGCCGAGAACGCGGTTCAGGAGATCGTAGGCTTCGCAGATGAGCTGCATGTCGCCGTACTCGATGCCGTTGTGAACCATTTTCACGTAATGGCCGGCGCCATCCGGACCGATATATGTACAGCAAGCGTCATCGCCGACTTTCGCGGAGATTGCGGTGAGGATCGGCTCGACCAGCTTGTATGCGGATTCCTGTCCGCCCGGCATGATGGACGGGCCTTTCAGCGCGCCTTCTTCGCCGCCGGATACGCCGGTGCCGATGAAGCGAATGCCTTTCTCCTCCAGATCGCGGCTGCGGCGCTGGGTATCAGGGAAGTAGGCGTTGCCGCCGTCGATGATGATGTCGCCTTTGTCCAGATGCGGAACAAGCGCGTCGATCGTCGCGTCCGTGCCGGCGCCGGCTTGGACCATGATCAGGATTTTGCGAGGGGACTCAAGCGATTGCACGAACTCTTCAACCGAGAAAGTACCGACAAGGTTTTTGCCTTCGGCTTCCTTTAGAAGCTCGTCCGTCTTCTCGCGGGAGCGGTTGTACACCGATACGGTGAATCCTTTGCTCTCGATATTCAGCGCCAGGTTTTTGCCCATGACGGCCAACCCGACAACACCAATTTGTTGTTTTGACATACGGCTCTTCCATCCCTTTTCTATATGTTATAGTGTAACAATACAGCTATTTTACTCTTTTTAATCGGGATTGAAAACCATAATCAACCTGAAAAATGCGGTTTTCATCAGATCTTCATTTTAACCACATTTGTGAACGATCAACAAAATAAGCTCCCGGGGCTGGAAACCCGGGAGCTTATTCGGCTTTGCGCATGCGCGTAACCGGACTACAACTCAAGCTGGATCATCTCGATTCGCAGCGTGCCCAGACGTTCCTTCGATGCGGCGACGATCTCCTCATGTCCCTCCGTTATCGCCTCGTGAAGGACGGACAGCTCGTAATCAAGCTCAAGCCGCAGCACTGCCGCGCGTTCCTCTGCCCGCTTCGATTGAAACGCCTGAATCACTTCTTCGACGGTCACGTACGGTTTTTTCTGATAAATGATTCTGTGTTCCATGCCGGACACCTCCACAAGTCGAATAATTTCGCCAAACATGATGCTTTCAATGACGATTTGCCGGTCTTTAAAACGCTTGACGACGGCGTGGCCCCTGGAATCGTTGATAAGCTTCTCGATGAGTTCGGACAGTTTCTCGTCTTTGATCACATAATCGCCCACTATTTTATAGCGGCTGCGAACCCGTTGAAACCGGAGCTTCACGAGCTTGCGTCCGCTGCGGACCGAAATAAGAAAGTAGACATCCGTCTCGCTCCAATAGAGCGAGTACCCTTCCTGAATTAAATCACGAATCAGATTCTGGATTTGCCGGCGGTCGAATCGCAGTTCCAAATTGCAGTACTCCACCTCGTAGCTCTTATTCACGGCAACCCCTCCCTCTTCCGATGTCTAAGTTTTCTGAATATTCTCTCTTATCAATATCTTATACTCCATCTTATGTTCTGGCAACTTGGATTATTGACTATTTTTAAACCGTTCTCAGCGAATTGAATAAAATGCCCAGCTTGCGGGCGAAACCGCTTTCGTTTTCGTTATCGTCCGTGCACATTCCCGTAAAGAAGACCTGTAATTCGCAATATAAGAAAACCGCCCGAATCCGTCGCAAGCGACGAACCGGGCGGTCCGAAATCCAATATTTATGTACGCTACAAAAACCACTGGTTCAGGACGATCCCGAACGCGACGCCGCTCACGAGCGCACCGGCGAAGCTGAACGCGCCATTGCGGAATCGCTGCTGGAACATCTGAAGCACCCCGAGGCTAAGCAACGAAAAGATAAGCAGAATAAACAGCGCTCCCGTCACGAACAAGCTGGCGGATACATTGCTGACATCGACCGTCAAAGCCAAACACTCCCTCTTCTTTTTAGGACATCTTCTTGCATTATACGGGATTCGTCGCGATCCCGCCAGCCGCAACTTTTCCGCTCGAACGCCCGTTATCGCCGCCGTCATCGGCATTCAGCCGCGTTTGACGATGCCCACGTCTGCCACCTTTTTGCGGCCAGTCCGTTTAAGCATTTTTACGGTTAGCGCATTGCCTTCCAATATCGCCGTGGCACGGTCCGGAAGCACCAGAGTCGGAAGCTTGACCGTTTCGCTTTTGCCTCCGGGCAGTCCGTCGATGCGCATTTTATCCTCTCTGACCAGCACGCGCAAGCGGGACAGATCGGCCCCTGCATCCACCGGATACACGACCGTCACATAACGCTTGGTCTCCGAGACGTCCGCCACGCCCGTCCCCAACGCGCTTCCGACGGCAGGCAGCGCCTTGGACACCATGCCGCGCACATAGTTCTCCACCCACGACGGATCCCGGAACAAATCGAAGCCCGAGGGGAGTTTCTGCCCCTTCATCCACTTCTCCAGCTCTTCCCACTGCGACGCCACCTGCGCCCACCTCCTCTGCTGGCTATATCGTATGCGTCCCGCCCAGAACCGGTTACAGTCGTCTTCGTCCGCCACATCGCCGGGAAAGGGAAGGAACGTCTGGGCGAATGCCCGCATACGATGTAATATCCATGATCGCATTTTATAAAAGGAGTGACCCTGTATGCCAGCAGTCGTCGGTTTCGTCAATATCGTCAGTCTCGGGGGCAGCTCGATCGTTCAGTTCGGCGACTCGGTCCAAATGTCGCCAAGCAGCAACTCCAAAACGTATGCCGGTTCCGGCTCGTTCCTGACGGGCAGCCTGAGCAATTCCAACAACGCCGTGAGCGCGACTAGCACGCTCGACCCGGATCTGATCGACAACTCCTCCAGCGAGGTCGGCAGCGGAGTGAACGTCGTATGAGCATGACGGTTCACCAGCATATTACGATTCACCAATTACGCGTGGACAGCCTGACGAATTCGTCGGTCCTTCAAATCGGGACGTCCGGTTCAATCCGCTCGTTATCCCAGTTGTACAACAGCGGCGGCTTCACCGGCCCCGCTCCCCAGCTCGGACAAGGACAAGAAAACCCGCTTTCCTTCGTCCCGCTGCCGAATCCCGCCTAAGCCAATGAAGACCGGAGGTGGCCCCAATGCAAACCCCGAGCGGTCCCGCGCTGACGCCATGGCAGCTGTGCATGGGACTATCCGAACGCGTACAGCTTCAACAACGGCAGTTATTCGAAATGCAAGGCAAGCTGCAGGAGCAGCAGCAGCTCATGACCGAACTGCAGCGCCAGCTTGACGAGCTGCGCGTCCGCCTGCAAGCGGCGGAGAACCGGCCGGTCTACCATATCGAGAAGATGGAATACGCCTTCGACCAGCTGAAGGTCGAAAAGCTCGACGGCACGCTGAACATCGGCATGACGCCGCCGAACGAAGAATACATCAAAGAAATCGGCCAACTCGTCATGCCCGGCGGGCTTACCGCACCCGGCAAAACGCCGTCGGCATCCGGAGATTCTGCGACGAGCGGACCGAATCAATTCCCGGCAATGGGCGCCACGAGCGGCCCCGGCGCGACTGCCCCTCAGCCGCCGTATCCCGAAATTCGGCAACAGGTCGATACGTATTTGAACCAGACCGCGCCGCAGAAGCTCGCGCAACTGGAGAACGAATACGGCCTTCCGCTCGACCCGTACCATCGCAGGCTCATCATCGAGGATATTCGCAAGCAGATGTCATCTAGGGTTCAATATTATATTCAACAGACGGCACGCGCGGCCGCGGGCGTATCGGGAGAAAGCGAATCGCCATCCTCCGGCAATGCCGCGCAGTCCCCGTTCTCCCAACAGCAAGCCGCTCTCGTGCTGGCTAAGACCACCAGAGATATCGACGCCGCCCTCCGCGCCTATATGGACCAGCTGCGCGGAGGGGCGGCTGGCGCCAACCAAGGGGGAGATCCTTTATGAACTTGAAGGTAATCAATCATTCGCTCTACGTGGGAAGCATCGAAATGACCGCCGTGGCCAGCTCGTCGGTCTTTCAGATCGGTGACACGGAGCAATACTCCCTCTATTCGATGTTCGATACGCCGCCCGAATCCGTCGTCGTAGGTCCGATCGCGCCTCTAGGGCCTCCCGAAGACGCGGATGAAGCCGAAGGAGAATCTTCCGTTTCGCTCGCGTCGAACGAAGCGATCACGGTGAACCGATGAACGATTATCCGGTCCGCGTCTCCCATCTCGGCAAGATCAACATCATCAGCGCGAGCAGCGCGTCCATCGTGCAGTTCGGCGATCGGGGCGAGGTTAACGCGAAAGTACAGGCGCTGGCCGTGCAGCGCCAACAGCGTCACAGCCGGCGCCGCGAAATGTTCTTCGAATCCTACTCGGTCTTCTCGCGCCCGCTTCCGGCGATCATCGAGCCGACGAACGAATTCACGGACGTGAACATGTCGGTCACGAACGTGCAACCGAGAATATGCGTGGACAGCGTCGGCATTATTGCCGTTAGCTCGTGCGGGATGATCTTCGTCGGCAACGGCCTAACCTCGACCTCGGAAACGCGCGTGAAGCACATCCGGCAGTTTAGCGCCGCTCTCCCGCTCCCGCCGATCGGCGGCCAATGTCCGACAAGTCTGCCGCCTAGCGGACTGTAGCGCGTTCCCGCGTAGGCGATCGCGTAAATTCCGCGCAACCCGTACATTCGTCCAGACGAAATCGATCCCCGCACATATAGTAACAATGTGATCAGGAAAAAATCACAACAACAAACGACATAGGAGGTATGTACAGTGGGATACCCTGTAGCAGGCGTTAACACGGGTTGCGGTCCGGTCGGCGTTTTTGTAGGGTCGGCCATCGGAATCATCCTTGTTCTCTACATTTTGCTGGTCATCGTTCTGCGAGGCGGGCTGTACTAGCACCTAGCAGACCATACGAAAGAGAAAGAAGCGCTGCCGGAGACGGCAGCGCTTCTTTCCGAGCAGCTATTCGGTTCGTTACCCTTGCGCGCCCATCCGATACATCTTGATCGCCAACTGAAGCTGCAGGCGGACTTCCGCGTTATCCAGATCCGCGCCCAGCAGCTGGCGCGCCTTCTCCAACCGGTACACGACCGTATTATAGTGCGTCTCCAGCATCTCCGACGTCAATCGAACGTTGCCGTTGCTGCGGAAGAACGCCTCGAGCGTCTCCATTAGACTCCCGCCCTTGCGGTCAGCCAATAGAATCGGTTCGATGTACCGTTCAAGCACGGCATCCCATTCTTCCCCCCGCGGGACGAGATAGAGCAAGCTGTAGATGCCCAGATCTTCGTAGCGCACAAGCTTACTGTTCAAGCGGCAAATAGCCGCTACTTGTTTGGCCCGCTTCGCGGCCGTTAAGCTCGCGTACAGCTTCTCCGCGCTCCCTTGCTTGCCCACATACATATAGAACTCCCGGTCGCCGCAGATCGTCTGCAGCTCCGCCATCAACTTCGCGTCGGCCTTGCGCTCGCCGGGCATGACGAGGACAAGCTCGCGCTCGTAGACGCCAGCAAAGATTGGACCGTATTCGGGGAAGACCGACGATGAGATCCGATCGGCCGCCGCTTTCAGCGTCTGCTCGCCGGCCTCCTCCAGACCGACCAGCGCCGCCGTGAACGGCCGGTCGATCGAAATGCTGCTCCCTACCGCTTCCGCGCGAAGACGGATGTCCGTCCTGCTCGCCAGACGCCCGCTCAGCCAGTCGATCAAGAAATTTTCCGTATATTTGTTCTTCGCCTCGCGAAGCGCCTCGGAGTTGGACAATTCCAATCCGGCCAGGGCATGAAGCCGATCCATCGTCAGCGCGTCGACGGACGTGACCGTCCGCGCCGATCCGATCAGGATCAAGTAGGCTGAGGCCGGCATAGCGGGAGAAATATCCGAAACGTACAGCTGACCGGCCGGTTCATCCCCCATAACCGATTCATCGTGCATCAGCCATTCTTCCGGATAACGGTATCCGCGTCCTTTCGAGGTTAGCGCCGCTTCCTCGAATAGCCAGTCTCCGGCGACCACGGTCTCGGATGTCTCCGGGGCTTCCCGCAGCCGCCGCGAATAAATCGGTTCTTTCCCTTTCCTCACGATGGCTAACGGATTGCCGAACAGCGATTCCAAATGATCCATGAACGAGATGATGCCGCTGCCGCCCGACAGCATGCGGCTGACCGACTGCACGCGCTCCTCGATCGCGGCGAGCTGCGCCGACTCTTGTTCGATAACGCTGCCGAGCAGTTCGCGCTTGATCGACGTGAATTCCGCTTCCTTCGGAAGCACGATAAGCGGCAGCCGGAACCGCTCCGCTAGCTCGATCGCTTCCTGCGGCAGCGGATCCTTCTCCGCGCTGAGACGGATGCCTAGCGCCGACGCGCCTCGTTCGGCGAGCGCCTCGACCGTCTCCACGTAACGCTCGGGATGATCCCGCAGCAATCGCCCCGTCGTCATGACGAGCTCACCAGGCCTCACCCAGTTGATGTCTTCCAGCAATTCGATCGCATTGATCCGGTTGACCGCCCCGTCAAGCCCTTGCGCGCCGGCAACCAGCGCGCTGTCGCGAATCAAGCCCGATTCGATAAATTCCGAAACGGTGAAGACCACTCCGTCTCTTCTCGGTTTTACGTTCTCATATGAAAAGGGACCCTCCGACCCGAATCTCGCGTCCAGATCCATGGGCGCACGTTCCCCGTCTTCCGACAAGGACGCCATCCGTTTCGTCTCCGCCATGAACCGATCCCTCATTTCATACCATTTGTCAGTTTTCATAACACATATCTAACGTATAAAATCTTTTTTACATTGTAACGCATTCCGTTTCGATTGTCTTTAGTTCGCGGGCATAAAGTTTCGGCGGATTTTCATGCACGCGAGCAGCGGCACACCCCAATCTGACTTTCGCCGGATTTTGCAGCGCGTCTTTCATTCCTGAAGGAGCGCAAAAACCTAGACCTTTCAAGAAAATCGCAAAAAAAAGAGCAGCCGTTCGGGCAGCTCTTCGCATAAGCACTTATGAAGGCATGAATCTTATTTCATATCCAAACGCAAGATCGATTACCATCGTTCAATTAACGCCAGATAGCTCCGCAGCTTTCCGCCGGCCAGCAAGCTCCTGGTAGAGCGCCATGTAAGCTTTAGCCGATTTCGTCCAGCTGTAATCTTCCTTGACGCCGTTCGAGATGATTTTCTCCCATGTCTTCTCGTCCCGATACAGTCCGAGCGCTCTACGGATCGTGAACAGCATATCGTGGGCATTATATGACGCGAAGCTGAATCCGTTCCCTTCGCCCGTCGCTTCCTCGTAGGACTTCACCGTATCCCGCAAGCCACCCGTCTCGCGGACGATCGGCACGGACCGATAACGCAAGGCCAGCAGTTGGCTAAGTCCGCACGGCTCGAACAAAGACGGCATCAGGTACATATCGCTGCCCGCATAGATCCGGCGAGCCAAGGAATCGTTGAAGCCGAACCACGCTTTGATTTTGTCCGGCCGACTCTCCGTCGCGTGGCGGAAAATCCCCTCGTAATGCGGATCGCCCGAACCAAGCACGACCAACTGAACATCTTCGTCCAACAGCTCTCCGAGCACGGCCGCGACCAAATCCAAGCCCTTCTGATCGACTAGACGCGAGACGATGCCGATGAGCGGCGTGCTCTCCGACTCCGGGAGCCCCAGTTCACGCTGCAGCGCCAGCTTGTTGCGCCGTTTCTTCGCCAGCGAATTCCGGAAAGGCGTAACGAGGGCCGGATCGTTCATCGGATCGAACGATATCGTGTCGATACCGTTCACGATGCCGGCCAGATCGGCGGCGCGATGCCGGAGCAGCCCGTTCAAGCCTTCTCCGTATTCGGCGGTTTGGATTTCGTCCGCATAGGTTGGACTGACCGTCGTCAGCTTGTCCGCATATTCGAGCGCGCCTTTCATCATGTTCGCCGCGCCATAATACTCTAATCCGCGATAACCGTAGATCTCATCCCCCATGCCAACCAAATCCATCAGCTGCTGCGTGCCGAGCACGCCTTGATACTTCAAGTTGTGGATGGTAAACACAGTTCCGATCGATGCCCATTCCGCGACATGCCCGTACTTGGTTCGCAGCAGGTAAGGCACGAGCGCCGTCTGCCAATCATGGCAGTGAAGGATATCCGGCGGCGTATCCATGAACCGCAGCGCTTCGATCACGGCCAGCGAGAAGAATACGAACCGTTCGGGATCGTCGTCGTACCCGTATAATCCGCCGCGCTTAAAATAATATTCGTTGTCGATAAAATAGTGCGTGACGCCCTCGATCTCCGCCTTTAGCAAGCCGCAGTACTGCCGCCTCCAGCCCACCCACACCGTAAACGTCGCCAAAGGAATCATCTGCGTCGCAGCGCTTTCCGGTATAGAGCCATACTTGGGCATGACGACCCCCGCGTCAACGCCGCGTTCTTTCAATGCTTTGGGCAGAGAGCCCGCGACATCCGCGAGCCCTCCCGTCTTCGCCAGCGGCACAGCCTCGGATGCGACGAATAACAGTCTCATTGCGTTTACCTCCTACCATAATCCTAATTCACCCGCGCGAGTTCAGATGACTTTTCGCTTGCCTGCAAGAAACGGCACCGACTCCGCCCCTCGCAGCTCGCGAAACGGTTCGATTCGCACGTCTTTATCCAAAATCACCCGGTCCAACACGCAATTCTCGCCGATCACGCCATTTTGCATCACGATGCTGTTGCGGACGACGGCCCCCTTCGCCACATGAACGCCGCGGAAAATAATGCTGTTCACGACCGTCCCTTCGATAATGCTGCCATTGGCGATTAACGAATTACTCGTCTTGGCGCCGCTGCAATAGCGAGCCGGCGGTTCGTCTTTGACTTTGGTAAAAATCGGCCCCGGCTCAAAGAAAAGACTGCGCCAAACATCGGGACGAAGAAGCTCCAAGCTATTTCGATAATAACTTTCGACCGTGTTCACCACGCCCAAATAACCGTCATAGAGATAACTTCTCACGTTCAACTCGTCTAGCCTGCCCATGATCGCTTGCCGAACGAGATGATCCTTCCCTTGCGCGAGCGACGAATCGACGATCTCCATGAGCAGTTCTTTCCGCATAATGTACATTTCCATCGACACCAGGTCGCTGTCAAGGCGGCCGTAATGATCTTGGATGCCCGTGATTCGCCCCGCACCGTCCAAGCTGACCTTACGCGCCGTCCCGCCGAGCAGATCGCTTTGCACTTTGCAGACGACCGTGATGTCCGCGCCAGTCTCGACATGCTGTTCCAGCACAGGGCCGAAGTCAACGTTGCACACCATGTGACTGCGGGTGATGACGACATAATCCATGTCGCTGCGGTTGAAATAATCGCGATTCTGATAGAAGTGGAATAAGTCCCCCCGGCGCACTTCGTTGCCGTCGTCCGTCAATGGAGGAAGCACGAACAGTCTGCTTTGGCGGTGATGGAGATCCCAGTGCCGGCCCGAGCCCAGATGATCCATGAGCGATCGGTATTTGGTATGGGCGAATACCGCGACTTTGGATATGCCGGAGTTGACCATGCTGGAGAGCGCGAAATCGACGAGCCGGTACCGAGAGCCGAACGGCACGGACGCCGGGCATCTGAACGCGGTGAGCGATTCCAATTCGTCTGATTCGTGAATGAGATTAATGACGCCGAGCAAATTGCGGTTCATGGCTGCTCCACCTCCTGCAAGGAATGACTAGCGGTCACGCATTCGTCGCTGCCGATCACGGTAATCGTCTGAACATCCGGACTGCCGATCGTGACGCCGTCGCCGATGATGGCGCCTTCGCCGACGATCGCCCTGTATATCCGCACGCCGCGGCCGATCCGCACGTTCGGCATAATGACCGAATCGTCGATCCGCGTGTTCGCCCCGCACTGTACGCCATGGAACAATACCGAACGCTCGACGCGCCCTTCCACGACGCAACCCTCTGTCACCAAGGAGCTAACGATATCCGCCTCCGGCCCCGCTACATGACCCGGACGATTCGGATTGACGGAATAGATCCTCCACTGACGGTCGTTCAAGTCCAGCGCCGGTTTCTCCGCCAGCAAATCCATGTTCGCTTCCCACAGACTTTCGATCGTGCCGACGTCTTTCCAGTACCCTTGGAATTGATAGGAGTGCAGATGCATGTTATCTTGCAGCATGGCCGGGATAATATCTTTGCCGAAATCGTTGCCGGACAGCCGGTTAGCTTCGTCGCGGATCAAGTATTGCTGGAGAACCGTCCAAGAAAAAATATAAATGCCCATCGAAGCCAGGTTGCTCGTCGGCACCTTCGGCTTCTCCTCGAACGAGGTGATCTTGCCGTCGCCCGAAACGTGCATGACCCCGAAACGGCTAGCCTCCTTCCATCCCACCTCGATGCCCGCGATCGTGACGTCGGCGCCCGTGCGCTTATGTTCGCGCAGCATGAGATCGTAATCCATTTTATAAATATGGTCGCCCGAGATAACGAGGACGTATTCGGGATCGAATCGGTCAATAAAGCCCATGTTCTGATAAATAGCATTGGCCGTCCCTTTATACCACATGCCGCCCTTCTGCTTGACGTAAGGCGGAAGCACGGCCATGCCGCCGTCTCTGCGATCCATCCCCCACGGGCTGCCGATGCCCAGGTGGGTATTCAGGACAAGCGGCTGGTACTGCGTCAAGACGCCGACCGTATCGATGCCCGAATGCATGCAGTTGCTAAGCGTAAAATCAATAATGCGGTATTTTCCTCCGAAAGGAACGGCTGGCTTCGCCAGGTCTTTCGTCAGCACGCCGAGCCTCTTGCCTTCTCCGCCGGCGAGCAGCATCGCGATCATTTCTTTACGGCCCATGGTCAACTCTCCCCGCTTGCGACATTCGGTACGCTATTCCGCCATCTGTTGACCGCAGGCTGCCGCAGTGAAAGCAAGCCTCCCGTCCTCATGCTGCCGGTTATGCCCGCCGCCGCTGATTAATTGGATAGAAGCACTCTCTTATTGGATCGTCCTTTCTTACGGACGGGCACCAACCCTTCATAGTGGAACAATTGGAACGACAGCGGCGGCACGTCGATCGCGATGCTGCACGGCCGGCCGTGCCAAGGCGTCTCCTCCGCTTCGGCGGCGCGTCTCCAATCCGTCGAAGCGCCGCCGAATTCCTCGCCGTCGCTGCTGAGCGCAAGTCCGTATCGCCCCTTCTCCGGAACGCCGACCCGATAATCCCGATAATGACGGGATGAGAAATTGCAGACGACCACGGAGAACCGCTCGGGCGCAAGGCCTCTGCGTAGGAAGACGATCATGCTCTGCTCCGCATTGTTAACATCCACCCACTCGAATCCGGCCGGATCGCAATCCCGCTCCCACAGCGCTCCCTGACCGGCATAGGCCGCGTTAAGCGACTGCACGTAGTCATTCATGCGCCGGTGCGCGTCATAATCGAGCAGCATCCAATCCAGCGACTCGGCATCTTTCCACTCGTCGTATTGCCCCCATTCTCCGCCCATGAACAGCAGCTTCTTACCCGGATGCGTCATCCAGTACCCGTAAAACAACCGCAGCTGCGCGAATCGCTGTTCGTAGCTGCCGGACATTTTGTTGAGCAGCGAACGCTTCCCGTGCACGACTTCGTCATGGGATAGCGGAAGGACGAAATTTTCGGAGAAGGCATACATCAGCGAGAAGGTGATCAAATGGTGATGGCGGCTCCGTTCCGAAGGATCGAGCGCCATGTAACGGAGCATGTCGTTCATCCAGCCCATATTCCACTTGAAATTAAATCCGAGCCCGCCCATGTACGTAGGAGCCGTGACGGCCGGATAAGCCGAGGAGTCTTCCGCGATCATGAGCGCGTCCGGGAAGTAGTGAAATACCGTTTCGTTGAGCCGCTTCAGAAACACGATCGCGTCGGTATTCTCCGTGCCGCCGTGTTCGTTAAACGTCAGCAGCTCGGGCGGTTTGTCGAAGTGCAGGTCGATCATGCTGGCGACCGCGTCGACGCGAAGACCGTCAATATGATAAACATCCATCCAGAAGATGGCGTTCGAAATCAGAAAACTTTGCACTTCCGTTCGGCCGAAATCGAACGCAAGCGTTCCCCACAGCGGCTTCTCTGCCCGCTTCGGATTCGCGCCCTCGTAGATCGGCGTGCCGTCGAACAGCCGAAGTCCATGATCGTCCTTACAGAAATGACCGGGTACCCAATCCAGAATGACGCCGATTCCCCGCTCGTGGCACCGATTGACGAACAGCATCAGCTGCTCCGGCGTCCCATAGCGGCTCGTCGCCGAATAATAGCCCGTCACTTGATAGCCCCAGGATTGATCAAGCGGATGCTCGGTCAATGGGAGCAGTTCGACATGGGTATACCCCATTCCGACCACGTAATCAATTAATTCGTCGGCCATTTCCTCATAAGTGAGAAAATCTTCTTTGCCTTTAATTCGCCAGGATCCGAGATGCACTTCATAAATAAGCATCGGCTCTTGATAAGGGCTGGCTTCCTGCTGCCGCCGACGCCATAAGTCGTCCGTCCAACGGAACCGCGTTAAATCCGCGACGACGGAAGCGGTGAGCGGCCTCCTCTCCGACTGGAAAGCATACGGGTCGGCCTTCAGCAACCGCCCGCCGGAAGGCGTCTGAATGTCGTACTTATACAGCGCGCCGGGCTCGATGCCGGGTACGAAGAGACTCCACACGCCCGTCTCTCCTACCTTCTCCATGGAATGCCCCGCTCCGTTCCAGTCATTGAACGAACCGACGACATGAACGGAACGAGCGCCTGGCGCCCAGACCGCAAACCTGACGCCGGACTCGTCGCCCAGCCGGATCGGATGGGCCCCCATCGTGCGGTAGCTATGAAACAAATCGCCTTGATTGAACAAATACAAATCGCGCGCGGACAAACCGATCGATGCGGTATGAACCATGAAGCCAACCCCCTCGGCGGAAGATCTTTGTTATGACTATGTAAAATAAGTTGACGTGATTTGCGCGGTTTCTTACATTATACACAGGAGCGCCGATGTTGGCACTCTATTTTCTGAAAATTTAGATTGTTAAATGCCGTCCCATTGCGAGAGCTATGACTCTCCCATATATACGTGCGGGTTTACTGTTTTCATGCGCCGAAAAAATCAGCATCCGCAGCAAAAAATCCCCTGCGTGCCGGGGGATTGTCGCGAGTCTGCCATCGTTCTAGCCAAATGGCAAATCGTAATGTCCATTACCCGACTCCGCAACGCTTGAAACCCGAATCTATGAAAACAGGGTTGGTTCGCCTGTTGCAGCTAACCTTTCACCTTAATGTCATTCTAAGGTCTGCTCCCGGCATCAACGCGCGTGTTTCCCGAAGTACTCCGCCTCGCCGATGGTCATCGCCAGCAGCGCCTCTTCCAGATCGCCTCCAACGGTCCGTTGTCGCGCCGGCTCTTCGTAAAAGCCAACGCTAACGTATAGATTCCGCGCGCGTTCGTTGCTTGCCCTCACATCCAACCACAGCCGCTTTTTATTGAGCTCGCGAAAGACGAGGCCCATGATCAGCTTCAGCGCTTCTTTGCCATACCCTTTGCCTTTTTCTCCCACGACCAGTCGGATCAGCTCCATCTCGTCCGATTCCGGTTGAAAGCCTGCCGCGATCATATAACCGATCGGTCTGCCCGACAGATTCTCGATGACGATGTGCAGATGACGCTCGCTCCGTACCGCCGCCATGTGCTCTTCCGGTTCCCATTGATGAACGAACCGTTCGTTATCGGGATGGCGTTCCATTTCGAGAATCGCGCTTATGTCCTGCGGATGCGTTCGCCTTAGCAGCATGCGTTTCGATCTTGTCAACGAATCCCTCATGGTCATCCTCCATTCTGTTTAAGCTTCGCAACGTGTCTTGAATACACATTCGCCCACGATCCTTATATTTCCTGTCTGGCGCTTTGTTAATATATGCAAAAAAAGACCGGCTTAGGAGCCGGTCTCCGCGTTGTTATGATGGTCGTACCACAAATTCACTTCAATGTCCTGATCGTAATTGCCGAAGCCGCTTCCGAAGAGCGATACCCCGCCGCTATGCCGTGCCGTGTCTAAGCTTGCGATCCGCAGCCTCAGCTCCGCTCCCGGGCGAATATCGAGACCTTCGATCGTCATCCCCGACGTTCGCACGCCGTCGATGAACGTACCGCTGCCGTCTACCCGGACCGTCTTGAGGCGTCCATACTGCGTCTTCGTCCACCAGTGCGGCGTAAATTTGCCATGGGGACTCGCGAACTCGCCGGGACACGTCCAGGTTCCGAGTTCTCGGCCGTTCACCGTAAACGTAATATCCGACGGCGTCTCGGACGTCGAACAAGGCGCATCCGAGCAGATCTCGGTCGTGATTTCGAGCATGCATGGACGTTCGCCCCGAACGAGGTAATTGGGTATTCTATACTCCACGTACCCTCTGGCAAACCACAGCATGCGGGCATTCATTCGCTCCGGGTCGCCGAAGTAACGGGGATCGTCGCACATGCCAATGCGTTTCGCGCCCGATACGAGCCCGCATGGCGGCGACACCTGATAGTCGGCATATTGCCCGACCGGCACGACGGTACGATGACACCCGGGCACGTGCGTTTCCTCCGGCCGCTTGAAATTCAGCGTCGCCTCGCCTAGCTGGAGTATGCACAGCTTCTGCATGCCTCGGGTCGCCGGGACCAGCTCGCTGCGGATGATCCCCGCTTCCTCGAGCATTTGGATATGCCGGGTTACGATCGGCGGCTGGATGCCAAGCGCCTCCGACAAGCCTTTGATATTGCGGGACTGCTCTCGCAGCAGTTCGATGATCCGCACCCGCGTCTCCGACGAGAAACATTCCAGAAATTTCATGTTAGCCGTACTGACCTCGATGTTCATTGCGCCCGTCTACCTTCCGTTTGCTTGAGATAGTCCAATTATATAACCTGCAAGTTAATCAAATCAATAGATTAATAGCTTAGAAGGCCGCCTTACTTGACTCTCCTCGCCGTAATGACTAAAATGATGGACGTACCGCATCATATTCTTGTTTTCATTAACTTTTGGAATAATTAAATAGGAGGTTGTCCGCATGAATCCATTCTCGTTCCGCAATCCGACGGCTATCTTTTTCGGAGATGGCTCATTAAGCAAACTAAGCGAGCAGATCGGTCAGTACGGCAAATCGGTTCTGCTTGTATACGGCGGAGGCAGCATCAAAAAAAGCGGGCTGTACGATCGCGTGCTGGAACAATTGAACGCGGCTGGCGCATCGGTGGTCGAATTGTCCGGCATCGAGCCGAACCCTCGTTTGACGACCGTCAACAAGGGCATCGAGTTGTGCAGAACGCATGGCGTTGAATTTATTCTGGCCGTAGGCGGCGGCAGCGTCATCGACGCTTCCAAGGCCATCGCCGCCGGCGCGAAGTACGAAGGCGACGTGTGGGACTTCCTCGACCGCAAGGCGGCCGTGCAAGACGCGCTGCCGCTTGGTACGGTGCTGACACTCGCGGCCACCGGCTCGGAGATGAACGGCAGTTCCGTCATCACGAACTGGGAAACCCAGCTGAAACGCGGCTTCGGCAGCCCTCATGTTTATCCGCGCTTCTCGATTCTCGATCCGACTCTTACATATACCGTGCCGCGCGATCAAACCGTGAACGGCGTCGTGGACATCATGTCCCACGTATTCGAACAATACTTCAGTCTGACGACGGACACGCCGCTCCAAGAGCGGCTGTGCGAGTCCATCCTCCAGACCGTCATCGAGAATGCCGAAATCGCGCTGGAGCAGCCCGAGAATTACGCGGCGCGCGCTAATATTATGTGGTGCGGCACGCTCGCGCTGAACGGCGGTTTGATCAGCTTGGGCATGACGAACGACTGGGCGTCCCACGGCATCGAGCACGAGATTAGCGCGATCTATGACATCCCGCACGGCGCCGGCTTGTCGATCGTGTTCCCGAACTGGATGAAATACGTCTACGATGCGCGTCCGGACCGCTTCGCGCAGTATGCCGTTCGCGTCTGGGGCATCGATCCGGCGGGCAAATCCGAGGACGAGCTGGCCCTCGCCGGCATCGAAGCGACGCGCGCGTTCTTCACCAAGATCGGCGCCCCGGCGACGCTGTCGCACTATAACATCGGCCGCGACAACCTCGATCGCATGGCGGAAGAAGCCGTGCGTTTCGGGCCGATCGGCTCGTTCAAGCAGTTGAACAAAGAAGACGTCAAAGCCATCTACGAACTTAGCCTTTAATATCAGCCTATTATCCAAATTAGGAGGATGTAAACAATGGTTACTTCGATCAAAGATACCGCCACGCTCCGCAATGGCGTTCGCATGCCTTGGCTCGGCTTCGGGGTCTGGCAAATCAGCGACGGCGCAAGCGTCGTCGAATCCGTCAAGAACGCCATCGAAGCCGGCTACCGGAGCATTGACACCGCCGCGGCATACCGCAACGAAGAAGGCGTCGGACAAGCCATCCGCGAAAGCGGCGTCGCCCGGGAAGAGCTGTTCATCACGACGAAAGTGTGGAACGCCGATCAAGGCTACGAATCGACGCTGGCCGCGTTCGAACAAAGTCGCAAGCTGCTCGGCCTCGACTATTTCGACCTGTACCTGATCCACTGGCCGGTGAAGGGCAAGTACAAGGAGACGTGGCGCGCGCTGGAGAAGCTCTACGCGGACGGTCTCGTCCGCGCGATCGGCGTGTGCAACTTCCAGATTCACCATCTGGAAGATTTGAAAGACGGCGCAACGATCGTGCCGATGGTGAACCAGGTCGAATATCACCCGTTGCTCGCCCAGCTTGAACTGCTCGAGTATTGCCGCGCGAACAACATCCAGCTCGAAGCTTGGAGTCCGCTCATGCAGGGCAACCTTGATCTGCCCCTATTGGCCCAGATCGGCGAGCGCTACGGCAAATCGCCGGCGCAAGTCGTGCTCCGCTGGGATCTCCAGAACGAAGTCGTCACCATCCCCAAATCGACGACGCCTTCGCGTATTCAGTCGAATGCCGATATTTTCGACTTCGTGCTCGCGCAAGAAGACATGGACCGCATTACGGCGCTGAATCAGTCGAAGCGGTTCGGTCCGGATCCGGATAACTTCAACTTCTAATCTCTACGCGCATGTCGATCATGCGCAAAAACAAATAGGCTGCTCCCGCCATTCAACAGAATTGGCGGTAGCAGCCTATTTCTTTGCCCGTGCAAGCGCGGCATTTAATCCCCATCCGCGCGCAGACGAAGCATTTCTTTGGGCAGCGCGCTGCCGGTATACTTCTTCCGGTAAGACAGCGGCGTTACGCCGACGTGGTCGGCGAACGACCTCGAGAAATGCGGCGTTTGTTTAAAGCCGGTCTCTTCGGCGATTTTGGCGATTGGCCAGTTGGTTTTGAGCAGCAGCAGTTTGGCCTGATCCAGCCGATATGCAACCAAGTACTGCTGCGGGGTACAGGCAAACACTTCGTTCATGCACCGGGCGATATAATTCGGATGCAGCCCGAGCACGTCGCCGAGTCTGCGATTCGTCACGGCATCGCGGTAATTCAGCTTCAAGTAGGCTGCCGCCTCTTCGGCCACCGCGATCGGCGCTCTGGCTGCGTCGCTGCGCCACCCTTCGTCGAAGAGCTGAAGCAGGTGAAGGAACCACTGTTGTCGCTGCCAGAACGCGGCGTGACTCGTTCCCTTGGCCGCTTCATGGAGTTTGCTGAACAACGAGACCGCCTCGTCCGGATACGCAAGCGTCATCGATTTCGGCAGACGGATCGCATACGAGTAATAGTCCCCCCGCAGCGCGCCGGCTTCTCCATCCTGGACTTCTTCCCATTGGCCAGCCGTTTGAAAGTGAACCCAGTCGAATACCGTTTCTTCAAAGCATGGACCGGTCGAGTAATGCCAGCGATCCGGACGAAGAATGAGCATTTGTCCCGGTTTAAGCGTCCACACGCGGTCTTCTTCCCCTACATGCAGCGTGCCGCTATGTACGAACAGCAGATCGAATACGCCCAGATTGCAGCGGTTCGGATGCTCCCAGCCGGGGGCGACCCGACTTCGGTTCGATTCGATAAAATAAGGAAGCGGCGGTGATAAAAACGTTAGCAGCGGTTCGGGCGACAAGCGGTTGACCTCCAGTAATCATGTGCATCTATAATACGTTTGCGCTTAGCGCCCGTTTATTTTAACAAACAACCGCCTGACGCGAAACCCTATTTTCCGGTCGAAAACTAAGAAATTAACGCAGGTGGGGTGTAATCCCGCTGCCCAGCTTTCCCCTCGCTCGCCCATCGTTCGGCCGTCTCTTGAATGCATCGATTCCGCTTCGATAGGAAATCAGTCATATACCGTTTTAAGAAAAGCCGATCCGCTAGCATGCCGAGCACGCCGAGCGGAGATTCATAGTCGAACGTATCTTCCATTAACGTCCCGCCTTCAGACGGCGCGAACCGATGCTCATGCCAGAACCGTTTAAACGCGCCGGCCTCCATCTCGTCTACGAACCGATACGGACGGTCAAACTCGGTAATGACCGCGGTCAGCCGCTGTTTCACGCCAAAATGGACCGCTTCCCACGTGACTGATTCGCCGAGCTCGATCATCCCGGACGTCCTGCCCGCTACCGCGCGCTCGCGAGTCTGCGAAGCGGACACCATATGCAGATCGATGCTTCGCGCCGCATCGAAACATATCTCAAGCGGCGCGCGAATATGCAGCCGCATGCGAATGACAGGCATGGCTTCTCCTCCTTTGGCTGCCTATGTTGTTCTCGATCATACGAAGCCCATGACGGTTAATTCCGGCCGGCAGAAAAGACGGATCGGCAAGCCGGTCGTGCCGATTCCTCGCGTCGTATACAGCGGCATCTTGCGATCGCCGAGCCAATACAGACCGGACACGTACTTCTTCCCGGCCGGCGGCGTCGCGAGCGCGCTCAGGAGAGGCAACCGCACTTGTCCGCCGTGACTATGTCCGGACAGCTGCAATTTGACTTGCGGGTACGATAAGGCGCACACATCCGCGATATCCGGCTCATGAATAAGCATTATAACCGTATCGTCTTCGCTCGTGTCCCGAAGCGTCAGCGGCAGATCCGGGCTGCCGTTC
Source organism: Paenibacillus methanolicus (assembly GCF_008124765.1). Lineage (GTDB taxonomy): Bacteria > Bacillota > Bacilli > Paenibacillales > Paenibacillaceae > Paenibacillus_Z > Paenibacillus_Z methanolicus. Next base: position 429,955 of record NZ_VNHS01000008.1, read on the forward strand.
AAGTAATCGTCCGTTCCTGCCACGATGAACCGCCGGCCCTCGCGCTCGACGGCAACTTGCTCGTTAATTAGAAGCTTAAACCCGCTCTCGGCCCAGAAGTCCACCACTTGATTCACCTCGTGACGCGAATCGTGATTGCCTAGTATCGCGAACTTGCCATACGGGGCTTCAAGCGATTGGACAATGGATAAGCAATTCATCAGATCATCCGGCACGCTGTCGACCAAATCCCCGGTGAAGCAAATCAAATCGGGCTTGAGCCGGTTAATCCGCTCCGCCAGCTCGACGAATTGTTCCCGCCCCCAATAAAACCCGTAATGAATATCGCTAAAATGGACGAGCCGCAGCCCTTGCAGCGGACTTACGCCATCGCCATCGCCAAGCCGCAGAGACACGTTCGTGACTTCAAGCCAGCCGCGTTCGAAGCCAAAGCTATATAAAGGCGTACCAACCGCTCCGAAAAGACCGATCCCCGCGATCCATTTCATGAATTGCCTTCGCGTTATTTTCCGGTGTCCAGCCATGTCTCTCTCTCCGTTTCCCCATCCGGCGTTGCCGCTTTCGCCTAAATACAGATTATTTCTCCTTTAGACGATTTAGCCTCCGGGTTAGCTCTCGTCTTCCTGTAGTTGGCCAAGCCATGAAACGACAGCCCGCCGGCAGCGGCCTGCTATAGGACGCGCGAATCCGGCGGGCTGTCGTCTGTTGCGGTTATGTTACATGCCCTTTCTCCATGCAGACGCTCAATGGATCATCGGCGTAAGGCCCAAAATTATCGATGCGCGCATACCCATGCTTCGCGTACAGCGCGATCGCCTCCGGCTGCTTGACGCCCGTCTGCAGACGCACCCGGCGGCAGCCGCGCTCCGACGCGGTACTTCCGAGAAACCGCAGCAGCTCGCCGGCGACGCCTTTCCTGCGGAACGGCTCATCGACGAAAAACCGCTTAAGCTCGGCGAAATCCGCTTCTATCGGCCGTATCGCGCCGCAGCCTGCCGGCTGGTCATCGACATAAATAACCGCGAACGAAATTCGGTCGATCAACGGATCGGATAAGTCGAGACCGTGAATGGCCGAAGCTTCGTAGCGGGATAACAGATCCGCATCCAGTTTGCCGATCAATTCGGTTAAATGCGGATGCCGCGCGTCTACGATTTGACAGTGCAGATTCATGACGGGTCCAACCTTTTCTCATAGATCACGATGTCTTTGCCGTCCGGCAGCCGAGCGGGTCCCGTTTCGACGCATCCCTGCTTCGTCCAGAAGCGGCGGGCCGGCTCGTTCTCTACGATCGCGCCCAGCCGATAAGCTTGAACGCCGCGCTCGCGCATCAGCGTCTCGTATTGGCTCAATAACGCCTCCCCGATGCCTCGGCCTTGCTCTTCTTTCCGTACAAGGAGCAAGCCAAGCCATGGATACCCATCGCGCGGATTGCGCATGAGAAAGTCGAGTATGCCGACGAATGTCCCGGCGGCGTCACGGGCCAGATAACGCTCCGCTCCGATTATGGCCGCTTGTCGAAGCTCTTCCTCGATTTCCGGATCGGTAAGTAGTTCTTTGTCCTTCGAGACCCGATTGTAGTAGGGGTCGGAATTCATTATGCCGCGCTCTTCGGCGATATGATCCAATCCGGAGCGAACGAGTGTAAACATGGGGGAATCTCCTTTTGTTAGAACACGAATGTGCGTTTGACGCGCTTCGACCGCGCGAGATACAGTATGCCGACCAAGGCGAGAATACAGTTCTGCAGCGCTTTGAACCACAACTGCGCGGCACCTGCGCCATGCAGGGCATCCGCATAATAAGCGACGCCCAAGACAATGAGGGATAGCGCCAAAATAACGATCAGCAGCGCGACCGCTCCTGTTCGAAACGATCGTTTGCGCTTATAGAGCTGTACGAGAAGAATGGCGATAAAGACGATCAGCAGCGCGTTCGACGCCAGCTCGAACTGAATCATGAAGCGCCACGTCGCATTGACGGCGCCCGATTCCATATTAGCTGCGTAAGCCCCTCCCGGCATTAGCCTTGCAATCGTTCCGCCCACATAGAGAAGCGTTCCGATCAGCATCCACCACATTAAGATTTGCACGGGAATAAGCCAGCCCGACAGACGGGCATGGCGCTCCCATCCGGATCGCAACATCGCCTCTCCTCCTTCGCCCTATGACTTGGAGTTCACGAACAGCTTCCATTCCTTCCAGGCTTCCATATATGCGCTCAAATCTCTCGGATGATGGACCGTACACGTGACGATCCGATTGTACAGCGCGATGAGCACGTCTTCGTAAACGGCGTTCAAATTCCGCGTGTACGGCCAATCCTTCTGCCTGACGATGCTGGCGATCACGTCCGGCTCCAGGTCGTCCGGCGAGGAGCAGAACGCGAAAGCAAGCTCATAGACCGGTTGGCCGACCAGCGGTATCGGATCGATGACGCCGACGAGCTCGCCGTCGTCGAATATGAAATTGTGAACGCCGAAATCGCCGTGCAGCAGGCAGAACGGATCGCTTGCCCGCTCCTTCTTCTCGGCCATCGTCGCGATCATGCGGTGTTCGGCGGCCGTGAATAACGTGCCCGAACGCTTGCGCGTATCTTCGATTTCCGCAATCAAGTAATCCTGCCAGGATGGGAACCTACCCTCCTGCGGCCACGGCACGGGATGGTATTTCGCGATGACGCCAAGCGCGAGTCCGGCCAGCATCTCCTGCTTGCTTCCTTGCACGTAAGCGGAGGTGCCGTGAATATAGCTATAGACCAAATAGCGGTCTTGCGGATCCGCGTAATAGAGATCGGGCAGCAGCGGGATATTCGGGTAGTGACGCAAGTAGGCCGCTTCGGCCGCGATCGTCTTCGGATCGTTGAACTTCAGCACGAGCGGATCATGTTCCCCGCATTGCAGCGCGAAGACGGAGCTGCTCGTCCCTCCGCTGAACTCGGTGATCACCAACTCGCCCGGAGGGAGAACGCCGGCTGCGAACAGCTCGGCTGCGACAACCGTTAAATTCATCGGTCAACCACCTTCTTTCCCGTCCGGATTTGCCCTAGCTGGGTCGAGAGAAACAGAATGAACAGCAGCAGCACGACGCCCGTCCCGATGACGGAGCCGTTCACCGAGATGCCCATCTCGCTAAGCGTCAAATAGATGGTCAAGCCCGACACGGTCAGCACGTTCTCGGAGAAATTTTGTACCGCGATCGTTTTGCCGGCGCCGATCAAGCTCTTGCCCTCTTCCTGCAGCATCGTATTGAGCGGAATAACGAAGATGCCGCCGAAAAGTCCGATCAAGAAAAGCAGCGCGATCGTCAGCCACAGCGTGTTCGTGAATGCCGCCGACATGACCATGGCCACCATCAGGAGCCCGAAATAGAACGCGCGATGCAGCTTGCCGGCCGGCACCCAGCGCGGCGTAATGAAGGCGCTCGCCACGACGCCGATTGCCGTTATGCCGATCATCATCGACTGCTGGTCGGTATCGGTGATGCCTAGATTCAACGGCAGCCAAGCAATGAGCGCGATGCGAAGCACGGCCGCCGTCAACCAGAACGAACCCGTCCCGATGAGCGAGAACCGGCTGCGCGAATTGCGGAACAGCGTGCCTGCATCACGCAGAAACTGCCTCGCTTCCACGCCGTATCGAATCGAGGCATCCCCCCCGCGGGCAGGTACGAGAAGCGTCATCGCCAAGGAGATCAGGAAGACCGCCAAGCAGACCAAAATAGCCGGCAGGTCCGAATTTTGCGCCAGAAAACCGCCGGCTACCGTACCGAGCAAGATTGCCAGAATGGTCGATCCTTCGACCTTCGCGTTCGCCCGCAGCAGCTCGTCCTCCGTGGAGGTCAGTTCGGTCAGAATTCCGTATTTAGCCGGTGAATACGCCACCGCGCCGATCCCTACGAACAGATAGCAGAGCGCCGGCGGCAAGCCCAGCAACAGCAGCGCTATGCCGGCGGCTTTAAGCAAATTGCCGATGAGCAGCACGTGCGACTTCGCTTTCTTATCGGCAAACGCGCCGACGACCGGTGCCAGCAGCACGTACGCGCACAGAAAGGCAATCTGGATATAAGCGACCGTCGTATCCGGATTCTCAACGCCCTGCCGCTTCACCATGCCTACAATGAGAAAAAAGTTCAGATTATCGGCGAACGCGCTCAAAAACTGCGTCAGCACGACCGCGTTCAGCGGCGATAACCATGTTCGTTGCCTTGAAGCCATACCCCAGCTCGTCCTTTCGCGACTTGATTGTTTCCATCCTCTTATCATATACCGAAACTTACACCAACTGGAAGCCCTCCCTTTGCGCGACGCAACAAAAAACAGCATTCCATTGCGGAATGCTGTTTGCCTAACGGGTCCGAATATAAAAGCCGCCTCTTCAGCGTCTCCGTCTTACTCTTCCGTAGCCGGATTTGGTACGGGGAACTTTGGATTTTCGCGGCGTTATCCAATCGTTAGACGGCTGTCCGCCCGACCCGTCCCTCGTAATCGTCCCGGGTCTTGACGGCTCCCGCTCGAATACATTGCCGCCGCTTCCCGGGCGGGTTGTCGTTCCGGCATTCCCTCCTCGCCTGTAGACCGAGCCTTGCTTCTGTACCGTAATCGGAGGTAGCGCCTTCTTCTCCCGAGCGGTAGGAGCCCGATAGCCGCCCGCGCTCGGTTTATACACGTCTCGCTGCGTATAGCCCCGGTAGCTTCCTCCCTTGTAACGTCCGTAATCGAACAGATCATCCAGCAGACTGGCCAGCAAATACCCTTGAAGGAAGCTCATGCTGTAGTTGTTCCGCACGTATTCCCTCGAACTGACCTCGATCAGCGTATCCGAAGGCAGCTGCTCGTCCTGTTGGATGTGCACGATTCGGTCGGCATAGACGAGGAACATTCGATCATTGGCTGCGGGCGATTGCTGCTGCGGCGTCTGCTTGGCGATCAGCTCCTGAGCGGCTTCCATCACCGTCGTGTCTGCCGCGCGATACACATAGGACGCGGCGTTGCCGCTTCCGTTCACGGACTCCAGCGGATACGACTGCTGGATCGTCTGGTTGATTCCCCCGCACGATGCCATCAAAGGAACGATTAGGCCTAGTATCAGTAGGATCTTGAGTACAAACGACCACTTCTGCCGCACGTTCTTGCGCCTCCTAACTGCCTCTCAATACGCGCACGTCTGCCGGAAGGACGTCCTCGCCTTCGTACAGCATGAATCGGCCGTTCTGCCATTCCACCCGAAGCAGCTTGCGGCTGTCGGACTGAAACTGCCATACATGCTGCTCCCCGCCCTGCATGAACGGCGTTCGCCCGACGACGGCAATGTCCCCCGAGAATTGTTCCTCCAAATGATAGATCGTTCCGTCCAACTCCAACGTCGTCGGCACCTCTTCCACGGAATCCAGCCTACCGTCGATCGGGGCGTAGAGCGCATAATCAATGCGTTCCCGCTCCTCGATCGCCAAATACCGAATGTCGACGCCGTCCTGCAGCGTGAGCACGGCTTGATTGCGCAGCCGGTTCTGCGTCCGCCCCACGACTTGATAGGTTACGAGCGACACCTCGCATACGTCACCCGGCCCGATCTGCAGGACGCCGCGTTCCGCGCGCGGCGGCTCCGGCTTGGACACGATGTTCTTCAGTCGTTTAAACAGGCTCATCCCTTCGCACCTCCGTTGCCTATAGAAGCGCGCCGATAATAAGCGCGCCCGAGACGTGGAGGGAACCCGCGAGCAGCGCGTGCGACGACTTGCCCTCCTGCGCGCCCTGGTCCAGATCGATTCGCGCCGCGCTTCTTAGACCGATTCGGAATAAGCTTTCCAACACGAGCAAGATGACGAACGATATCGCCGAAACGATCAAAGCCTCGCCGAGCGCGTCCGACGTGGCGATCGACCTGGACAAAATATACGTTTGCGCGAGCAGTTTCAGGACGAACCGAATCGCAACCGCCGTATTCCCTCGTCTTATTTCATCCAAATCTTTATACCGCGTAAACCAAGCATCCACCGTCATTATAATCGCGAGCAGCACGACGCTAGCCGCAGTCCACACGAGCATGGCCGTTATTTCCTGGATCGTCACCGCCGGATCCTCCCATCATGGATAACGTGCTCGTGCCACATCACTTGCTTGTCTCGTATTGCTTCATAAGCGCGGCCAGCTCGTCTTCAATCGCTTTATTCTTGCCGAGCGCGGCGAACTCGTCGTCGAGCGATCTGCCTTTGCCGGCCATTTCATTGCTTGCTTCGGCGCGTGCCTCCATCTGCAGCATTTTGTCCTCCATTCGCTTCATGCCCGCCGCCGCGGAATCGCCGCTGAAACCGGCCATCGATTGATTGATTTGGTGCTGGGCTTTGGCGGCATTGTAGCGCGCCACGAGCGTTTCCCGTTTGTTCCTCAGCTCGGTCAGCTGTCTGCGCATTTCGTCCAGTTTCGCTCTCAGGCCATCCGCGGCCGTTTTATTTTGCTCGTAGCTCGTTTTGTATTCGGATGCCTTTTGCTCGGCGGCTTTCTTCTCTTCCAATGCGCGTCTGGCCAAATCGACATTTTGTATCTGGGCCGCCGCATGCGCCTGCTCGTCGCGTTTCTTCACGAGCGCGTCCTGCTCCTCGTATAGCGTCTTGAATTTCTTCTCGATCGCGATTTGCGCGGCAACCGCCTTCTCGGCATCCTCCAAATCCGCCTGCATGTCTCGAATGTATTGATCCGTCAGTTTGATCGGGTCCTCGGCTTTCTCGATCATGGCGTATACGTTGGACAACGTTAAATCGCGCAGTCGTTTGAAAATAGACATTTCCGCGTTCCTCCCTCTTTTGCGAACCGTTTGCCTTGCCTATGGCGACACGTATCCTATACCCCGTCTCCGCAAGCGACAATCTTTCTCGAGTTTGGGCAGACTCATGGTTTCTTCGCCATAACCGTGTTACAATAGGGTGGTTTTACAATCCAGACATTATCCAAGGAGGCACCAACCAATGGCTAACAGCCTATCCAAGAAAAAGCGGTTACAGCTCGTCCGAAGCGGCAAACTCGACCCCGCGATGCTCCGCGTAGACTGGAACGGCGTATCCCCCGTAACCCGTCTAACCCCGACCAAGCAAGAGAAGCTACGCAAACAAGCGAATAAGCACAGAAAAAAATGGAATCCCGGCGGCGGACGCGAGGATTCCATTTTTTTATGTACATTCGGTTCGATTACGGCAAATACCGTTCGCGGATGACATTCATATGATGTATTTCGTGCCCCGCAATCACGTACGCAAGAGCCCTGGCGCTAATTTCGCTTCCGTTCGCCTGCCCAATGCGAAGCCAGTCCGACTCCCGCAAGCCGCGTAGGAGCGTATACGTTGCTCTACGGACGCTCTTGTAATCCTCGGCTACCTGCGCAAGACTCCAACCGTCGAACGGCGACGACTGCATGAACAAATCTTGATCATAGCCGGCCAGAGGCGTCTGGTCGCCGCGCGCGATTCGAAGCAGCCGGTAGCTCATAATCCGCTCGTTGTCGGTAATATGGCCGACGACCTCCTTCAAGCTCCATTTGCCCGGCGCGTAACGAAAGTCCCCTTGACGCTCGGGAAGCTGCTCCAGCAAGGCGGTCACGATCGTCTCGCTCGTCTCCAAGATGCCGAGCAGATCGCCATCCGGTACCAAATCGATATATTGACCCGGATATAGGCTGTATTCGTTTTCCTGCGGACGCGTAAGCATGATGGTTCCCTCCCCCGATTTTGAAACGATTGTATCATAGTCCTTCGCTCGCTGCCTAGTTATTCCAGCCGAAATCCTTGCCGGTTCAAATGCCCCTTCATATGTCCGCGAAGCTTGTCCGCCTGCATGCGCGAAGCCGTCTCTACGGACCAATTGGATGCGCGTGCTCCCCCGCTGCGTTCGGCGTAATATGCTTGCAGCGTCTCGTCGTACGCCTTGATGGCTCCCAGCAGCGTCTCGTCTTCGGCGTACGTCTCCTCATGATAGATCGCGCCCATCGGCAATCGCGGACGCAAATCCGGCTCTTGATCCGACGTACCGACGCACATGCCGAACACCGGATAGACGTTGGCCGGCAGACGCAGCAGCTCCGCTACGTCATCGGGACGGTTGCGGATGCCGCCGATATAAACGATGCCATAGCCGAGCGATTCGGCCGCGACGGCGGCATTCTGCGCGGCCAGCGATACATCCACCGTGCCGAGCAGGAGCGTCTCGGTATTCTGGTGAAGCTGGCCGTTATGCATCTCCATGACTAGCTCAAGCCGGTGCAGATCGGCGCACCATACAAGCATAAGCGGGCACTCCGCGACATATCGCTGATTTCCGGCCAGGACCGACAACGCCTGCTTACGCTCCGGGTCTCGCACGCCGATGACCGTATAGGCTTGGATATTGGACGACGTTGACGCGGCCTGCGCGGCTTCTACAATCGCGCGGATGTGCTCGTCCGGGATTGGATCCGGTTTGAACTTGCGGATGGAACGATGTCCTTTCAACGCGTCGATAATCGGATGCGCGTGCATTCACTCTACCTCCTTAGCGTCGAAGTCAAAGGAGGCATTCCTCCGATTCCCGGATGAATGCCTCCTCTCGACGCCGTTCATATGATTGTTCTATCGTAATGGAAAGCTTCACGGGAAGTCAAGCTTCCATGCGATCCGAACGCGATTGGACGAAGCTAACCAATTCTTCGGGCGGCATCGGCCGTCCGTAGTAGAAACCTTGAATGCTATCGCATCCCCTTTGTCTCAAGAACTCGACTTGATCGGCCCGTTCGGCGCCTTCCGCGGTCACTTGAAGCCCGAGGTTGCGTGCAAGCGAAATGATCGTCGTCGTGATCGCCGCGTCTTCCGTATCCTCCGGCAAATCCTGAATGAACGAACGGTCGATCTTCAGGGTATTGACTTTAAACCGTTTCAGATAACTGAGCGACGAGTAACCTGTCCCGAAATCGTCGATGGACACATATACGCCCAGCTCCTGCAGCTCGCTTAGCACGTCCATCATCCGGAATTGATCGGACATCAAGGCGCTCTCCGTAATTTCCAGCTCCAGCAATTGCGGATCCAGCCCCGTCTCGTGCAGCGTCCGCCTTACCATCGCCACGAAGCCCGGGTCCCAGAATTGCTGGGCGGCCACGTTCACCGCGACGCGCAGTTCGCAGATGCCCTCGTCCAGCCATGCTTTGGATTGCCGGCATGCTTCCCAGAGCACCCATTCGCCCAGCGTTGCGATAAAACCGGTCTCTTCCGCCAGCGGGATGAACTCGCCCGGCGATATAAACCCGTGCTGCGGATGCTTCCACCGGATGAGCGCCTCCACGCCTTTCACCGTATTCGTCTCCAATTCGACTCTAGGCTGATAGAACAGGATGAACTCCTGCCGCGACAGCGCTTTGTCCAGCTCGCTCATCAGAATGAAGCGTTGGTACGCCTTCGCGTCTAGTTTTGCGTCGAAGCCGAAATATTGATTGCGTCCCGCCGCCTTCGCCTGGTACATTGCGTTGTCGGCGTGCTTCAGCAGCACGTTCGCATCCGTCCCGTGATCCGGGAACATGCTAATGCCGATGCTGCCCGTCAATCGGAATTCGTGTCCGGACAAGTCGAACGGCTCGTTGATGACGTTCATCACGGTTCGCGCCATCCGGTAATAGTGCTTGTCGTTATCCGAATCCGGCACAAGCAGCGCGAATTCGTCGCCGCCGAGGCGCGAGAGCACAAGCTCCGTCCCGACCCGCTTTAACCGTTTGCCGATTTGAATTAGGATTTCGTCTCCCGCATCATGGCCGAGCGAGTCATTGATGAATTTGAACTGATCGAGATCGATGTAGAGCAGGCCGAAGCCTCCGCCTTCCCGGCTATACACCTCGATATTGCGGTTCAACTCGTTCATCAGATGCCTGCGGTTGCCAAGGCCTGTAAGCGGGTCGAAGAAAGCCAACGTCTGAATCTCTTCCTTCGATTGCATTTGTTCGATGGCCAGCGCGATCAGCTGCATGAACCCTTCCAGCAGCTCTGTTTCGTAAGGCTTCGGTTTGCCCGGCTGATCGAACAGGATCGTGAAGAATCCAAGCATTTTGTCGTCCTTCCCGGACAAAACCGGATTGATCCAGCACGCTCTAATATTCGTATCCGCGTAGGCCGTCTTGAACAGACTGCCAACCGGCAGCGAATCGCGATCCAAATCCTCGATCCATACCGGTCTGCGCTCCTGTCTGGCAATCGCATAAGGACCGTCGAACGCATCCGTATTTCGGCCGGTCTGCGGCTTAACGCCATAGCTATGAACATGCGTCATATTCTCCATGCCGTCTTCGTCGCGATCCAACAGCACGATCGACACCGCGCTTGCCGACAAATCCTCGTAGGCACGCTGGGTTAACGTCTCGAGCACTTCGTTCAACGGCTTGCCCCGGACGAGTTCTTTCAGCACCTCGTATTGCGTGTTGCGCATCGCTTCGGCCCGCTTGCGGTCCGTCACGTCGACCGAGACGCCATAGATGGAAATAATGTCGCCATCCTCCCCATGGACCGGCGTCGAGCTGCTTTGAATCCACCGAATCTGGCCGGTACGTTGATGAAAAATGCGGAACTCGTACGTGATGCCCTCTTTGAATTTAGTCGCGTTGATGAAAGCATTGCGGATAATCGGGATATCCGGCGGATATACGAGGTCGAAGAACAAATCTTGCCCTTCGGCCTGGTCGTTCACCGTAACGCCGAACAGCTTCTCCACGCCGGGACTTAAGTACAGCCACTGCTTAGACTTATATTCGCGCGACCAGATGACGATATCCAAATGATTCAATACCTGCTCTAACCGGAAACGGGTTTGATCGAGCTCCATCTCCGATAACTTCAACGCCGTTACATTGCGCACGATGCCGATGCAGCGTTCGATCTCGCCGCTCGCATCCTTAACGAACTCCCCTTGAAAATGGACGTATTTCAGTTCCCCGGCCAAGGTGACGAGCCGAACGTCGATCTCGAATAAATCGCCGCTCGTCTTCACGTTCGCAATGTACGTCAACAGGCGATGCAGATCGTCCTGATGGACAAGTCGGCTAAACGATTCGAACGTAATCGGAACCTCGAGCGGAATATCGAAAATCCGGTGCACTTCCTTGGAGCATTGCGCCACGCCTGTGCGCAAATCCAGCTCCCAGTTGCCGGTTTCCGCGATTTGCTGCGCGTGTTCCAAATCCCGTTCCTTCTTGAGCAGCTGATCGTTGAACGTCTTCTCTTCGGTAAATTCGCGCGATACGATCAGAATGCGTTCCAGCTCGCCTTGCGAGTTGCAGATCGGGGACGCATGCACGTGGAAGTAATGCGGCGTACCGCTGCTGTCTTTGATTTCGTGCTGGAAAACGACCAGCTCTTTGTTCTCGGTCAGCTTGAAGAACAGCGGCCTTAGTTTGTCCCGGTGCTCGAGCGGAATCGTATCCAGCACGTGTCTGCCTTTCAGCGTTTGCGGATCACGTCCGAGCAGCGTCTCGTAAGAGCGCGAAGCAAAATCGATTACGCCGTTCGCATCCGCCACCGCCAGCAAATCGTGCAGATTGTCCGAGATCGACCGATACAGCCGAACGGCGCCTTCCTGCTGCATCTCGGCTTTCTTCCGGTCCGTAATATCCTGGTAACAAATAATCGCGCCGATGATGCGTTTGTCGATGCCATAAATCGGGTTGGCGCTGCAGCTCAGATACAGCTCGTTCTGCTTCGCATCCTTGAACAGCAAATGCTCGCTATCCATGATTTCGCCGCGAAGCGCGCGATAACTCGGATAATCTTGCAGCGGCAGCGGCTTGCCGTCCACGTGGTAGAGACCGAAATAGTCCAGCCACTGACTGCGAGAGACGCGTCTGACTTCGGGGAAAATACGCTGCATCTGTTTATTGCTGTATACAACTTTCCCTTTGGCGTTGACCGCAAGCACGCTCTCCTGCATATGTTCGAGCAATGCTCTGTGGATGGCGCCGTCCCTTTTCACCCGATTCACTCGCCAAATGATGTAGACGGCCAAACCGATCGCGCTCATGCCCGCTAAGGTCAATTGCACGGGCGTTTGGTTCATCCCCGGCCATAGCGGAATCTTCCATCGCAGCGTGACGTCCAGCATAACAAGCCCGATAACCGTCAGCAGGAAGAACGCTAGAATATCGGAGAATAGATTCGTTAGATTTAGTCGTTTCATGATGTCTCCTCCATGAGAAAGCAGCCAAGCTTCGGACGACCGACTCCTTCGGCGCCTAGGCTCCCTAAGCTTCCATGCTTAAGGTAGTTCTTTATACGCGATTAATCTCGTGTAATAAAGAGATCGGTCATTTTCATGCAAATGATTAGCTTCGCCCCCTTCGAATCTAGCGTTAAATGTTTCCGGTCTGTCAACGAAGTAGATTGAAGCCGCCCTAATATTGTTATTTGGTCGTATACTCGGTATAATAAGCAAACATACATTCGCATGACTAGTGGAGGTTTCATGAAAGGAAGAACTCATCTTACCATTGGGATCGGCATCGGCGCCGTCTGCAGCGCCCTCTACGCCGATTCTCTGCAAAGCGCGGGCATTTATTTGGCCGTCGCCGGCTTCTCCTCGCTTAGCGCCGATTTGGACGGCACAAGCATGCTAAGCAGCAAGCTCGGCAAACTGTCCCGGCTGCTCCGGTCGTTGTTCGTATGGGGCGGCGCTGGCGGTCTCGCGGCCTGCGTCGCCTTGTACTTCGGCGCCGATTGGTCGCGTACCCCCGTGTGGATTGTCTCCGGGCTAGCCTTTATGCTCGGTCTTTTGACGCAATCCGGTTTTCTGCGTGATTTGTTGGTCAGTCTGATCGGCGCAGGACTCGTTTTCTACGGCTGGCCTAGCGGAATGACGTGGCTGATCGGACTTGGCGTCTTCATCGCCATCGCGCCTTGGCTGAACCACCGCGGCATGACCCATACCGTGTGGGCCGCAGCCGCTTGGGCGTGGATTGGCCTTGAATTCGAAGGCCATTATCACGTCGAACACGCCGGCCTTGTGGCCGTCTATGGCTACCTCTCGCACCTAATCGCGGACACGCTCACGCCGAGCGGGGTGAAGTGGTTTTATCCGCTGCTGAACAAAAGTTTGAAGCTGCGCCTATTTAAATAGCGTGCTTGACCCTAAACCGTATCGAAGGATTTCGATGCGGTTTTTCGCGAATCGAACATCGACCAAATACAAAAAAACCGAGACGTCATGTCTCGGTATCGTGTACATATGGAGCGGAAGACGGGAATCGAACCCGCGACCCTCGCCTTGGCAAGGCGATGCTCTACCGCTGAGCCACTTCCGCATATGGTGCGGTCAAGAGGACTTGAACCTCCACGTCATTGCTGACACTAGAACCTGAATCTAGCGCGTCTGCCAATTCCGCCATGACCGCGTATGCAATACTGGTGCCGCCGAGAGGACTTGAACCCCCAACCTACTGATTACAAGTCAGTTGCTCTACCAATTGAGCTACAGCGGCAAAACAGGGTTACACCTTGAAAACTGGATACGAAACTCAACACTTCAGCTGGTTTAAAACATACGCTTCCGAAGTTAACTTTCTTCGAAAGTTCAAAGCTGATGCTTCCGAAGAAAGCATTCACTCCGTGATTGCTTTTAGGATAAGCCCTCGACCGATTAGTATTCGTCAGCTGCACGCATTGCTGCGCTTCCACCTCGAACCTATCAACCTGGTCGTCTTCCAGGGGTCT
>NZ_VNHS01000009.1 GCF_008124765.1 Paenibacillus methanolicus
TCGATCGCCCCATGATTATTGGGGATTAGCCAAGCGGTAAGGCAACGGACTTTGACTCCGTCATGCCAAGGTTCGAATCCTTGATCCCCAGCCATGTTTGCGGAAGTGGCTCAGCGGTAGAGCATCGCCTTGCCAAGGCGAGGGTCGCGGGTTCGATTCCCGTCTTCCGCTCCATTTATACGGCGCCATAGCCAAGTGGTAAGGCAGAGCTCTGCAAAAGCTTTACCCCCAGTTCGAGTCTGGGTGGCGCCTCCACCTTTTTAACACATGTGCCCTTAGCTCAGCTGGATAGAGCGTTTGACTACGAATCAAAAGGTCAGGAGTTCGAATCTCTTAGGGCACGCCAATTGTATATGCCGGTGTGGCGGAATGGCAGACGCGCGCGACTCAAAATCGTGAGGGAAACCGTGGAGGTTCGAGTCCTCTCACCGGCATAAAAAGTAGTACTTGAAAAGACGCTGATGGAGCACTTCCACAGCGTCTTTTTCTGTATTCAAAAATTCGTCTCAGTTTATTCTCACTTTAGCACGGAAGCTGCTAATGACTTATAATTGTTCCGTAGCAAAGATCAACTATTACCGTCATGAACGAAGCTGAAGAGGGACAGTTACAGACAATTTAGTTGGGGATTTTAAGCGTATGGCATTTACATCCGCACCAGATATGTTACTATGAAGGTGAATCTATACTTGGTGCATGGAGTTGGTTAAGATGCCAAATAAAGAGACTGTAAGTAGTGTAATCCGCGATTTAATAAAAAAGGAAGAAACACCTCGTGCTATCCTAAAAAAGAACGTCAGATTTTCTGTTACACTGACAGCATTACAAAATAAACGGCTTGAAATTCTTGCAGGAAAGATTGAGACGACAAAACAGGACTTGATATCCAAGGTGCTAGATGCAGCAATGGTAGAACTTGAGGATCAATTGGGGCTTATTGATATGAGCCATATGGATTCTCTCGGACTGACCACCTACCAATACCAATCGAGGTACGTTAGGGAAATTATTGAAGCTCTTGGCATCAGTGAGGGAGACTGGGATGATATTATTGATAAAGACTGGAATAGGCTATGAAAGAGATGACAGGACGTGCAGCGTATAGCATTCGAAATGCTCACTACCGCGCAGCACAATCGCCACGTATCCTTCTAATTGCACCCTAACCTTTTCACTACTCCACGCGGGGCTTTCGCGTAGCAGGTCGAAGGGGATGAGACGAGCATTGGTGTGATAGATCCGAACTGGGGCACGTGGCGGCAACAATCAGTACGTTCGAAGTTATCTCGCTGGTCGCCAATCAATAGCCCTAATTGCACCTTTGTAAGTAGGGTTGACCGCGCAATGCCTTATAAATAGCTATCGTGAGCTTTCGTGGTAGGGCGAAAGCTGAGAAAGACGCTAACGTAGATAATGCGACTTTATATGAAGAGAGAATGAAGGGTGCGCGCTATAAAGACAAAGCTGCGCTAAGGGAGACAACGGGTCATGGACTATGTCCTATTTGTTATTGGGGCGACGATTGAGTATTTCTCGTTATTCATTTTTATGTTAACTCTGTTTCGCTTTCGAATTAAAAAGCGTATTGTTCACGCGGCGCTAGTGTCGCTATTGATGAGCCAGGTATCGTATTTTACGCGAATTGATCCGGATATCGGCTCTATGTCATCGTTTTTGCAAATCGCTCTTTCCATCGTTGTCTTGTGCATAATATTTCGTACACCAATCCGTTGGTCGGTGGTGATGAATTTTGCGTCG
This sequence comes from Paenibacillus methanolicus, assembly GCF_008124765.1. Taxonomy (GTDB): domain Bacteria; phylum Bacillota; class Bacilli; order Paenibacillales; family Paenibacillaceae; genus Paenibacillus_Z; species Paenibacillus_Z methanolicus. The sequence goes on from NZ_VNHS01000009.1 coordinate 1,759, forward strand.
GCGATTTTTGGCTTTGCCGTACAGGGAATTCTACTGCTGGTTCTATGGTTCGGTATGGGGCTGACACTCGAGACCGTTCAAAGTGATCGATTAACCGGAGCGGCTGCTCAGATCGCATCTTCAGTATTGTTTCTGGCCGCCAGTAGAACGGTTGTAACATTTAATCTTGGTTTCAACTACGTACCAATTGATGTCCGTTCGTATGAGCGAGTAACAAGGTCGAGTGCAATCATCATTTCGTCAGTCTCCGTAGCCATGGTCGCTGCGTGCATTACGGCCTATATGTTCCGAAATGATGTACAGGATTACTTTTTTATCGCGTTAGGCATTTTTGTTCTTACACTTCCGCTTTTCCTGTACTATTCGTTCCGGAAGGATGAGGAAGATGTTCGATAGAGCCGGAATTGCCTTACATTCCCGAATGGTCGCCGCCAAAGTTGATAACCCCCCCTCGGCGGACGTCTTGCGCTATTTCCTCGAGATAATCGCGAATACGGCCGGAGTTATTCTCCTATCGCTCGGAATCGGTTTATGTACGAGCCATTTTGCGGAAACAGTATTCGTTCTTGCGGCTTTTGCTACTATACGATTTATTAGCGGCGGATACCACTTAAAAGCATCCTGGGCATGCGTAATCATTTCGACATTTATTGTGAGTGTGATCCCTTTTGTGATCGTTAGTGATTTGTTGAATTACATAATTACGGCGGGATCATTAACGGCTATGCTCGTCTGGGCGCCGGCTAATTATGACTATTACGCGAGGATATCAAAACGGTACTATCCGCTGATGAAAACCCTAGCTTGCGCGGTTGTTGCGCTCAACTTCGTAATCGTATCGGATGTCCTGGCGATTACATACATTGTACAGGCCGCGCTTCTGTGTATTTTCGGAGGTGAACGTACATGAAACAACGTTTATACAAAGTTGTGGCTGCAGTTGCGATCGGCGTAACGTCTCTATTCTCGCTCACGGGCTCGTATCTTTGGATCAACCAGCCGCGCATTCCGGATGAATTAGCGAAAAAGGAAGTGGTCTAAACGTGTTACACGTCGTAAAGAGAATGGGAAGGAAAGAGTTTGAAATCGTGGCGATTGCGCTGAAAGAAATTGCGCATATCTATATCGAGGACGGCACGCTCCATTACCAGTCGCTTGACGGACAAGTCTATTCGCAGATTACGCGACTTGAGGAAATGGAACGGTTTGCGCAGATGAAGGGTTTCTGCAAGGTTGAACGCGGTTATTTGGCGCAGACCGATAAAATCGTATACTACAATCCGGAGACACATAATGCATACTACGAAGACCCGCCAGCGAGAAAGGGTGCTACGTATACGCCAATCGGCCGGCCATACGTGAAGTTGTTGGAAGAGAAGGGGATTATGTTTGCAACCAATGATTCTGTAAAAAGTAAACAAAAGTTCATACCATTCAATGCAACGATCAAGAAATGAAATGCACCGACATGGGTTTCGAATGTTTGCGAAAGACATTTCCGCAGTGATCATTTTTATTTCGTAAATGGTACAACCATCCCATCCCTAACGTGAATTCAGCCAAGCCATAACTCAAGTGAAAAGCATCCGTAATGGAACGGGTGCTTTTTGCCGTACCTTTGAATAAGTAAATTGTAAATTTTTTGTATAATGCTCGCCTAAATATATGCGATACCACCCTGTTATCATCTAAAGCACCATTCTACCCTTAATTTGTAATGCTAGCTTACGAAATCACTCGCACCTCATAAGCAAGGGCGGGTCACCTCTCCGCAAATGGTGTTGTGCATGGGTGTGTGGGAGGTAAGTACATTATGTAATTTTATCCGTATACCGCGTATGTTTAAATAGGATACGCTCCTCTGCGTCATCGATAACGAAGAAATTATACGAGTCCCGTCCGTACCATTCTCCGTTTAATTTTACGAAAATGCCCGTGAGTTCTTCGATGAAGCCGTCACCGACCGGTAGGCCACATTTATAAGCGATAACGTATTTCCCGTCATGGGCTGCGATATGTAGTTGGGTAGCGGAATTAGCCGGTTCCAAGCGTATTACACCTCTCCTAAACTGTATCCGGGAATATTCGACAATTATGGCGCATTTTCCTGCATAAATCAGCGAATAAATTAAAGAAAATGACTTTGGTATGGGAAAACCAAACGGGTAGTGACTGAATCCGTTTTATCTCGATCTACCTAACCTCAAGCTTGCTCCACCTTCGGTCCATCAAGGACTGGACCGAGGTCTAGGTGCAAAAACCGCCTGGGGTCCGTTTTGAAAACATCGCCAAACACCTAAACTATAAACATAAGCAAGGCAATGAAACAAAGCAGTGGTCAAGAACGTAATGAACAATATGAGCAAGCGGAGAGGCGGTGACAACAATATGAACGGTAAAACGGCACTGGGCGTCATTCTTGTTGTGGTCGGTGGATTGATGGTTTGGAACTTTTTCGGACACGGATTGTCCGGATTAATCGGGTTCCTGATGCCTTTCATTCTGATCGGACTCGGCGCAGTCGGACTCAAGAACAACAGCAAAGTAATCGGTTCGATTTTGGTGGCGGTGGGCGCATTGATGCTGCTCCCTAAACTGATGGGGATCGTAAGCTTGCTGATCGCGGTCGGCATCATCGTATGGGGCGTATCGATGTTCAGACGCAGAAGAGAATTTTAATCGAACACGAAATCATTATAGGAGGGGCAAATATGAGCATCATTCGTCGAGTCCGCGATATTACGGCCGCCACGTTGAACGAGCGGCTGGAGAAAGCGGAAGATCCGGTTAAGCTGATCGATCAGTTCCTTTGGTCGACTCGCGAGGAGATCATTAGCGCGGAGCGCTTGTATCAACAATACAGCGGCCACAGCAACCACTTGAAAATGCAATGGCTGCAGGCGGAGCAACAAAAGGAGAAGCGCGAGCAGCAAGCGCTGACGGCCCTCAAAGCGGGCGAAGAACATATGGCTCGCGTCGCGCTTCACGATAAAGCGGCTAGCGAAGAACGGGCGGCGCAGTACCGCGATTTGTATGAGCAGTCCAATACGAGTCTCGTCGAGCTGGAAGAGCAGCTTCGCGAACTGCGCAGCGAATACCAGACGGTCTATGACAAGCGCGAGTATTACTCGGCACGGATGGAATCGCTTCGGTTGCAGCAGCGGATGAACGCCAGGTATGCAGGCCAAGGCATCCATAACCAGGGACTTGGTCAACAGCCATCCGGGATGTTCCGTCGCTTGGACGATCGCATTTCGGATATGGAACTTGAAGCGAGAAGCTTGCGTGATCTTCGCCGGTCCGGTCAAGAGTTTCTGAGCGAGGCTGGAGCTGTCCTTCAATCCGCGATCGAACGCGAAATGGAACAGTTGAAGCGCAAATTACAGCAGGAAGGATGGAAGTCGCAATGAAGAAACTGTATCGGTCGCGCCGGGACAAGAAGCTCTTCGGTCTATGCGGAGGCATTGCCGAAGCGTTGAATGTGGATGCGACATTACTGCGGATTCTTCTGATCGTACTCACCGTATTTTCGGGCGGAGCCGTTATCATCGTGTACATTCTGGCCGGTTTGGTCGTTCCGAGCGAGCCGCCTAGCTACCCTAATTTCGATCCGCGGTATGGCCATGGTCCATATAACGGTTACCAAGGCGGTTATGGCGCAACGCCGCCGCGTCAGCCGCACAACTATGGCGGACCTTATGCCGGAACAACGCCGCCGCAGCCGGATTCTGGCGCGTTCAACGGCGGTTGGCAAAACCCGCCGCAGGCTCAGCCTGCAGCGCATCTTGATGGCGTGATGGACGATCTGGAGAAAAAAGTATTGCGCAGAGAAATCGAAGAACTGCGCGCTAAACTAGCCAAGTACGAGAAGGGAGAATAATACAATGAACATTTTCAAACGGATGAAGGACATGACGAAGGCATCGGTGCACGAACTGCTGGATAAAATGGAAGACCCTGTGGTAATGTTAAATCAGTACTTACGCGACATGGAGGCCGAGATCCATACGGCTGAGGTAACGGTCGCGAAACAAATGGCGAACGAGCGCCGCATGAAGCAGCGCCTGGACGAAGTTGCCCGCAATGCGGCTGACCGCCAAGCGAAAGCAGAGACGGCGATCCGTTCCGGCCAAGAAGAACTGGCGCGCAAATTGCTGGAAGAGAAGATTTATTTCGACCAAAAAACATCGGAATACCTTGAGCTGCACGGTCAAGCCAAAGGCCAAGCCGACGATCTGATGCACCAGCTGCACACGATGAAAGACGAGTTCTACCAGCTCCGCAACAAGCGCAACGAGCTTGCGGCCCGAGCCCAAATGGCGAAAGCGAAAAAGCAAATGGCTCAAGTGACCGCGGTTCATTCCTTGGAAAGCGGCAGCGCTTCGCGCGGATTCAGCCGCATGGAAGAGAAGATTATTCAACTGGAAGCGGAAGCCGATGTTGTTCGCGTGCCATACGGCTCCACGGGCGGAAGCTCTTCGCTGCACAGCACGGTGGACGTCTCGAAGCAGCTTCAAGTGGAAGAGCAGTTGCAGGCGCTTAAATCGAAGCTGCAAAAGCCTGCTGCCGAGGAAGAATAGTCGTAGGTTTAGACATCGCTAGGTAAATCGCGGTTTTTCTGCCGGCCGGTAAGTCTGGTTAGGGGATTGCGCTACTCAAGCTAGTCTGCGAGAATTAGGCTATACGCTTATAGGAATAGCATAGAGCGATCGTCTATGGTCGACCGTGACAGACGTCCCACACCGGGGCGTCTGTCTTCGGCTGTAGGCCGCTTACCTACATAAAATGGGAGGGCAATTAGTCGAATGGCAGATCAGTCGGATCCGAATCTTAGCAAGGATCGCGCGCAGCATCGGGGAGGGCCTTCGGGGGAACGGCGAAGAGGCGGCAATATCGCGGAAACGATCATTTGGCTCCTCGTCATCTTAGGACTGCTTGTGCTGGTCTTGCAGGGCACGGGTTATATCAAGCTGTTCCAGTTCCAGAGCAAAGCCGCCGCGATCGGACTCGGATTTATCGCGGTTGCATTGGCGCTCGCCGCGGCGTACAGTTATTTGCAGGGGATTAAACTGAAGACCGCGATTCAGCGCTTGACCGAAATGCAGCTTCGCGGCAAACCGAAGCCAAACGTGACGCTTCCTCCGGTTGCGACCGATGGCTCCGAGGACGTAGGCGAACAGGAAGCGGATGACCTCTATACGGAGCAAGTTCGTTTCTCCGCGGTCATCGAAGAACGTCAGCGGCTGGCGAGAGAGCTGCATGATGCGGTGAGCCAACAGTTGTTCGCGATCTCGATGACGGCTACGGCGGTCAGCCGGACGCTGGAGAAGGATTGGGAACGCGCCAAACGCCAAGTTCAGCTAATCGAAGAAATGGCGGCCGTGGCGCAATCCGAAATGCGCGCGCTGCTGCTGCATCTTCGCCCGGTTCATTTGGACGGCAAGAATTTCGCGCAGGCGCTTCACAGCTTAGTCGATGAACTCAAACAGAAGGTTCCGATGGCGATTACGCTGGATGTCGACGATTCGATCTGCTTGGACTCGGATGCGGAGGATCACTTGTTCCGCATCGCGCAGGAAGCATTGTCTAACACGCTTCGGCATTCGAAGGCGGATCAGATGGAGATTCGGCTTCAACGGATTGACGGCGTCGCTCAGCTGATGCTGCGAGATAACGGCGTCGGCTTTGATCTGGAATCCAAAAAGCAGGCGTCATACGGGCTGTTGACGATGGAGGAACGCGTCAATGTGCTTGGGGGATCGCTTAGAATCGTGACGGAGCCGGGGGCAGGCGTGACGATCGATATTCGGGTGCCGCTCGCGGCATAGAAGGAGGAGCAGCTGGAATGGAGGCTTTGGAGCAAATGGAAGCGTTGGAACAACCGATTAAAGTGCTGCTGGTGGACGATCACGAGATGGTGCGCATCGGCCTGGCGGCCGTGCTCAATACGGAGGATGGTATCGAAGTCGTCGGGGAAGCGAGCAATGGCATGGAAGGCATCCGATTGGCGACTGCTTATGAGCCTGACGTGGTGCTGATGGATTTGGTCATGGAAGGCATGGACGGCGTCGAGACGACCCGCAAAATCATGGAGCTCTATCCGGATTGCCGCGTTATTGTGCTGACGAGTTTTTTGGATGATAGCAAAATGTATCCGGTCATCGAGGCCGGGGCGTTCAGCTACTTGCTAAAAACGTCGCGGGCGACCGAAATCGCCGATGCGATCCGCGCCGCGGCCAGGGGACAATCCGTACTGGAGCAGCAGGTGGCGGCGAAAATGATGAACCGGTTCCGCCAGCCGAAGGTGGAGGCCAAAGCGGCGCTGCACGAGCAGCTGACTGAACGCGAAATGGAAGTGCTGCTGCGGCTTGCGCGCGGCATGTCCAATCAGGAGATCGCGGAGGATTTGTTCATCGGCATCAAGACGGTGAAATTCCACGTTACGAATATTTTCACGAAATTACACGTGGACGACCGGACGCAAGCGGCGATCTATGCGCATAAGCACGGTTTGGCCGAGTAGTATTCCCCGGCGACATGGGGAGATGGAAAGTTTACGCTAAGGTTCACGCTGACAACATGCTGATTGGCTTGCTTCCACGGAACGCGGATGCAGCATTCGGCTCCATAGAGAAATTTGGGGAGGTCGCGGCGCGCGGCCTTTTTGCGTTACGCGGATGATGGCGAGAGGAGAAACGACGGGAACCAATAGAGCAGCGTAGATAGGGAAACGAATACGTTGCGATGGCCTCTGTCGGAGCTGAAAGCGAATGATGAGGGAATGCGGAGGTTGGAAGCAGTCGGCAACGAGTTTGTAGGGAGTTTGCGGTGAGTCTAAAGGCAAGGCAGCCTGGCGCGAGGATACACGATGGATCGTATAAGTTGTGTTGCAGCGGATGAGGATGAAATCATAATGATGGGAACGAGAAGGCGGTAGTAGTTGATGGTGTGTATATAAAATTGAACAGGGCGGGGTTGTCCGAGCAGGCGTGCCGCTGAAATAAATCAAAGTTGTCATGATTGCGGCTGGCGTTGAAATCGAAGGGGTATCGAGTAATGGGGGAAGATCATACCGGATAAATCAACAGAAAGAACTGTCGTCGGACAAGAGGATGGCCGTATTGGAATACTACGGTTGGCGTGGTCCGTCGCCACGTTTGTTCGCGAGCAACGGATAGGCGGGAGTGTCGATATAGGCGGGATGATTAGTTACGGAACATAGGGACGTGTTCAGTCAAATCTCTTACGGGCGTGTGGCGTCCTCCAGTTGCTTCAGATAGGCGTATGCGTGCTCGTTCGTCGTGCCGCACATCTCGAGATTAGGCGTGAGACTCCCGCACACCTCGGGTCGATCTGGCTTGCCGAACAAGCGGCACAGGTTCTGGTCGGTCAATTGCAAGCAGCGAACGCCTGCTGGCTTGCCATCCGGCATGCCGGGGATGGCGGACGATATGGAAACGACGGTGCAGCAGGCTGCGCATCCTAATCGGCATTCCACGGCAATCAACTCCTCTCTAGTCGGGTCGCGCGAAGGATAGCGGCATAGATGGAGGCCGTTTCCTCGAGTCGAATTATGGGAATATCGTAGCTAGCGCCGGATGCCCATGCTTCCATCTCCGGCCATATGACGACGACGTGAATGTTCGCCAATAGATCGAGCAAAGGGAGGTCGTCTGCTTTTCGAATGAGGACGAGTTTCGGATACCGCTCTTGCTTAAAGCCTTCAACGAGCACGACATCCGTCTCAGCCATGTGCGCCATTAGCGTGTTTAGCGCCGCCGGTCTGTTCGTTAGCACCGCGGCGCGGCGGGAGGAGCTGATGGCCGTGACGTCGGCTCCCGCCTCCTGATGCTGCCACGTATCCGTGCCGGGGTAATCCATTGTAAAGTCGTGCGCGTCATGCTTGACCGTGCCTACTCGATAGCCCTCGGCTTTCAGCAGGCGGACGAGCGCCGCGACGAGCGTGGTTTTGCCGCTGTTTTTGTAGCCGATGATCTGAAGAACGGGCGGGGAATGCGACTGGGATGGCGTCATGGAACCCGGCCTCCTTGCTAGTGTTATAGGATTAGTATAACACAGGCCGGGAGAGGAGCGGATTTGACGGGGGCTGTGGAGCGGTCGGTGCTCTTCTGCTACAATGGAGATACATACAGAAGAGCGTCAGGACATAGAGAAAGCAGCAGGAGCAGCCGCATGGCGCAGGGGGAGAAACCAACGTGGAACAGCTTCAAGGAGCGTCGCGCTTCAACCGAAGGGCCATCAAAGTCGAAGAAGCGCAGCGCCGCATACTACATGCTAGCGAGAATGGCCGCGTCGAACACGTCCCGATCGGACAAGCTGCCGGGAGGAGAGTGGCCGCTTCGTTAACCGCGACGAGCGATTGGCCGCCTTTCGCGCGATCCGGATTGGACGGCTATGCGGTGATAGGCGCGGATACGGGCAGCGCCAGTCCTAACCAACCCGTCGAGCTGTCCGTCGTCGATCAGGTGGCCGCCGGCGGACAAGCGAAGCGCCGCGTGCTAGCGGGAACGGCCGTGCGAATCATGACCGGCGCCATGGTGCCGGAAGGCGCCGATGCGGTCGTCATGCTGGAGCAAACGTTAGAGCTGGAACGTGATGGCGAGATTCTGGTAGGCATCAAGCAGCCTGCGGTCGCCGGGCAGAACGTGGCCAAGGCCGGCCAGGAATTCCGCGAAGGAGACGCAATCGCCGCTAGCGGCGAGCTGCTCAGACCCGGCCATCTCGCGCTGCTGGCGACTTTCGGCTATGAGACGGTGCCAGTCTTCGCGCGTCCGCGCGTCGGTATCTTGTCGACGGGAACCGAGCTGCTGCCGATCGGCGCCGAGCTTGCGCCAGGGCTGATTCGCGACAGCAATAGCGTCATGATTGCGGCGCTGGTGCAGGAAGCGGGCGGCGAATCCTATTCGCTCGGGCGGATCACGGACGATATAACGGCCGTGAGAGAGGCCTTGCTTCAGGCGGCGTGCGAATATGACCTGCTGCTTACGACGGGCGGGGTATCCGTAGGCGATTATGACGTGATGGCGGCATTCATGCGAGAGCTTGGTAATGACGGTCAAGAGGATTGGGGAAATTCGCTCATCGGCGGGCAAAGTCGAGCGTTGGGCGATGAAGGGGACGCGAAATCGCCGCCAAGAAGCCTTACGGGTGACGAAGCCCTAGGAGAAGAACGAGAGGATCACGTCGTAAGCGAAGAGGCGGTCGGGCAAAGGGCAGCGGAATCGCCAGAGTCCGGGCGGAGCGATCGATCCGGCGGTGCACTGTTGTTCAACAAAGTCGCGATGCGTCCGGGCAGTCCGACGTCCGCCGCGACTGTCCTTGGCAAGCCGCTCATTGCGTTGTCGGGCAATCCGGGCGCGTGTTATGTAGGCTTCGAGCTGTTCGCGCGACCGGTCATCAAGCGGCTTCAAGGCGTAAGCGCGGATCGGGCGCTGCCTCAAGTAACAACGGCGACGCTGACGGCGGATTTTGAGAAGGGGAGTCCGCACGAACGGTTCGTCCGCACCCGCTTGTTCGTTAAGAACGGCGTTCAGTTCGCCGATCCGCTGGCGTTCAACAAGTCGAGCATGATGGCCTCGCTCCCGGCGTCGGATGGCTTCATCCGGATACCGGCCGGTCCTTCCGGAACGTCGGCGGGATCGCTCGTGGAAGTGGTCGTGCTGCGCGATTATACGTAGCGGTTCAGCCAGAAGCCGTTCCAAGGAACCGGGGAGTTCTGATAGGGCGTATCGTTGTAATAGTACTGGCGAAGATGGAACGAGAGCGTGCTCGATTGCAATAGATCGGAGAAAGGCAGGTTGCGAATCTCGTCGATCGCGTCGATCAGCTGACGTGCGATGCCTTCGCCGCCGGACCATGCGCGGATCGCCGCGAACGGATGCGAATCAAAGGCGGCCTGAAGCTGCTCCTCATCCAATGCCCACTCTCCGGCGGCTGTCCGGCGGGTTAAGCCCGTCCGCCAGGAAGCGCCCCGAGCGAAAGTCGCGTCGATCGCTTCTTGAAGCATGGGATGGAGCGAGCCATCCGCGGCCTTGAAGACGGCCTGAAGCGCGTTGGCCTCCTGGACGAGCGATTGGATGCTCCGAACCCATTGGGATTGAACGTCGGATTCGGCGCGTAAGGAAGTTACGCGGAGCTCGGCAACCGCCTGGGCGGCTTGGCGCGCGCGCAGGCTTTGTTTGAGCCAACGGTTCGTCTGTTCGATCGCGTCCTTGGCTGCATGAAGCATCTCGAGCGGCAGTCCCCCGCCATAGGGTTGTCGATCGGGATTCGCCGCCAAGTCTTGGCGCGCGATGGGGCGCACCGGCAAGATCGCATCGATACGGTCTACGATCGGTGGATGAATGGATGGAATACGCATGAAAAGACCTCCTTGAATATATCGTTTCCCTTAATTTTTTCGCGTGTCTATGTATACAGATTGTAACATTGATTGGTGATAAAAGGGAAGGATAATGACAGAAGACCTGCAAATTGGCAGGTCTTCCGCCCCGATAACTGCATTTCACGATACGTTTCGGAACGCATTATAGTGCTTTTACAGAAGCAGGAACAGGAACGCAATTAACGAGAGGTCGATGGCGAAGGTTTCGCCGAACGGGTTATACGGCCGATATGGAACGGGATAAGGACCTGGTCCCGGATACGGGTAGAACGGATCGAACGGATAGGCTTGTATCTCCGCCTTTGCCGGTACGGCGGCCGCTTTTTTCGTTTCGGCTTTTTTGCCTTTTTTCGCGTGTTTGTCTTTCGCTTTCTTCTCGTCGCCGACCGGCGTCTCCGAGCTGATGGCAGGGCCGGCTTGGTCGCCGTTCAGCGTGATTCGTCCGCCGCGGCAATGCGACAATATTCCGATATGGCGCGTGCCTTCCTTAGTGATGATGCATACGGGCATGCCGCAGAACATATTGATACGCTCCTCATGGAGCGGGAAGATAGGTTCCATCGTCTCTACGCACCTCCTGGGTTTCCTGCAAGCAGTATATTCACCTAGGGGCGGATGCGTATGGTTATTTACCCAGATCGTCGTTTCGTCGAACAGAAGGACACCGGGCGGGCGAACGGAAAACCGCTTGGCGCGGCGGATTGCGAGCATTTAGAGATCAGCTGTAAGGGGAGACACGAATGGTTGAACAAGGAGGCGCGATGACCTGATGCAGACGGCGGAGCAAAAGCGGGGATTGCGCACGGCAACCGGCGTCGTGTTGGCGCTGGTAGTCCTCGTATCGGCAGTGGGCTGGGCGTTATGGAGCAAACGTGCAGAGGGCGGTGCGAAAAACGGCGATCAAGCGAGCATCATGCGCGATTTTCGCGAGGTATGGACCTGGAGCGACGCGTCGTTTCAGGATGGGGCTGCTTCGGCGGCTTGGTCGTTCCGTTTCGACGGACGATGGACGCAAGTCCAAGCGAGGTGGATCGCGGAGGCGCTTGGGATCGAAACGGCATTCGCGGAGGACGAGCATACCTATTCCGGCGTCTCGACTACCATCGGTCCGAATCCGGGCAAGACGACGTTGTGGTACCGCCTGCCTGATACGGCTGACCTGGAGACGGGAAGCGAGGATGCCGGGAGCGTGGACGGAGGCGAAACGGATTCAGGCAGCGCTGTCTACGCGGATGTGGTACTAATGATCGAATTCGGCGCAGGGGTGGAGCTTGCGTCAATTGGCAATGCTGTAGTAGAGCTGGAGACGATGCTGGGGAAGGACGGGCTCGCTTACCGGGGCGGTTTCGTCGGTCGCGGCAAGAAGAGCGCTCTGGCGGAAGACGCGGCCGGCGCGATCGCGCTTCGGGCGGAGGCGGCGCGCAAAGAATCGTACGATGACGGGCATACGGCGAGCATCGCCTATTACACCTCGAAGTTGGAAAGCGGGGTGGAGAGCGGCGGCAAGCGGGTTAACCTTCAGATCGCGCACAACCGGGGGGCGAAGCCTGAATTGGTCGTCGGCGTACCGTTGATTACCGGGGATTACGCGTCGCAAAATTAGCAAAGATTAGGTAAGCGATCAGTATTTTTTATGTGCCAATGAATAGCAATTGGGCCCGGCAATATGCTAAACTACAATACATGATCGAGACAAAATGGATAGTGGAGTAGAAAAAATACATAGGAAAGAATGAGGCATATGACCGACGTGAGCAAGCAAGAATCGATTGCCGCCGCGGGAGCGGTATACTACTTATTCGGTGCAACAGGCGATTTGGCCCGGCGCAAGCTGTTCCCTGCGCTGTTCAGCTTATATAAGGAAGGCAAGTTGGCGGAGGATTTCGCGGTGGTGGGTCTTGCCCGCCGGCCGCGCACGAACGAAGAATTCCGCCAGGACGTCTACGAGTCCATCGTGGAATTCTGCCGCTACAAGGCGGACGACCAGCAGCTGTGGGAGAAGTTCGCGGAACACTTCGTCTATATGCCGCTGGACATCAACAACGTCGACGGTTTCCGCGAGCTCGGCAAGCTGACGCTTGAGCTGGACGCCAAGTTCGGCATACCGGGCAACCGGCTGTTCTACCTGGCGCTGGCGCCGAACTTGTTCGGACCGGTGTCGTTCAACCTGCGCGACGGCGGACTGCTCGAGACGAAGGGCTGGAGCCGTCTCGTCATCGAGAAACCGTTCGGCTACGATCTGGAATCGGCGAAGAAGCTGAACGATCAGCTGAGCCAAGTGTTCAACGAGGAGCAAATTTACCGCATCGACCACTATCTCGGCAAAGAGATGGTCCAGAACATTCAGGTGTTGCGTTTCTCCAACGCGTTCTTCGAGCCGCTGTGGAACAACAAGCACATCGCGAACGTGCAAATTACGCTGGCGGAGACCGTCGGCGTCGAGGAGCGCGGAGGCTATTACGATAAATCCGGCGCGCTGCGTGACATGGTGCAGAACCATCTCCTTCAGATGCTCTCGATGATCGCGATGGAGCCGCCGAGCCGCCTGCATCCTGAAGATATCCGGGACGAGAAGGTGAAGGCGCTGCGCTCGCTGCGTCCGTTCGCGTCCGACGAGGACGTCGCCCGCAATGTCGTTCGCGGCCAATATGGCGCCGGCGCGTTGAAGGGCAAAGAGCTTCCGGCGTATCGGCAGGAAGATTCCGTCGCGTTAGAATCGAAGACGGAGACGTACGTGGGCGCCCGCGTATTCGTCGACAATTTCCGCTGGGCCGGCGTGCCGTTCTACATTCGCACGGGCAAGCGGCTTCCGGTGAAGACGACCGAGGTCGTCATCGAGTTCAAGAACGTGCCGGACAACGTGCTGTTTGCGAACCGTCATGATTTGTCACCGAACTTGCTCGTCATTCGCGTCAACCCGATGGAAGGCATTTACATTAAGATCAATGCCAAGAAGCCGGGTTCGGACAACGCGATCCAGCCGGTCGTCATGGAATTCTGCCAAAGCTGCTTGATCGGCATCAATACGCCGGAAGCGTACGAGCGCCTGATCTACGACGCGGCGCGCGGCGAATCGACCTACTTCACCCGCTGGGATGAAGTCGCGCAGGCATGGGCGTTCGTCGACCGGATGGCGCAAGCGTGGAAGGAAGAGACGTCCGAATTGCACGGCTACGCGGCCGGTTCGTGGGGCCCTGCCCGCATGGATGAGCTGCTGGGCGAAGACGGCTTCTTCTGGTGGCCGGTCAACGGGCAGGACGAGGACAACGTCATTTGGATTTCCGGCAGTCCGAAGTAAGCAATCGCGGCAGAAATGTCGTATAATAGAGAAAACGCGAAGCCGATTCCATCGCCGGGCCACCCGCCCGGCGAAAGGAGCGGCGTTTTGCGTGTTAAAGGCCTGCACGCACTAATCGATAACCATACCGCTCAAGCGTTCACCCCGGGACCGGGCAATTCCCGGCCGTTCGCGAAGGGGCGGCATGTGGTCCACGAAGGGAATGTACCATGAGCAAACCGTTAACCGAAGAATTACAGCGCGAAGTCGATAAACGGCGCACGTTCGCCATTATCTCTCACCCGGATGCGGGTAAAACGACACTGACCGAGAAGCTGCTCCTGTTCGGGGGCGCGATCCGCGAAGCCGGTTCGGTCAAGGCGCGCAAAGCGAGCCGTCACGCGACAAGCGACTGGATGGAAATCGAGAAGCAGCGGGGCATCTCCGTTACGTCCTCGGTCATGCAGTTCGATTATAGCGGCCATCGCATCAACATTCTGGATACGCCGGGTCACCAAGACTTCAGCGAAGACACATACCGCACGTTGACCGCGGCCGACAGCGCGGTCATGCTGATCGACGTCGCCAAGGGCGTCGAGGCGCAGACGATCAAGCTGTTCCAAGTGTGCAGCCGGCGCGGCATTCCGATCTTCACGTTCATCAACAAGCTGGACCGCGAAGGTCAAAGCCCGTTCGACCTGATGGAAGAGCTGGAGCGCGTGCTCGGCATCCGTTCGGTGCCGATGAACTGGCCGATCGGCATGGGGCGCGAGCTGTGCGGCGTCTACGACCGGTTGAAAAACCAGGTCGAGCTGTTCCAAGGCAACGACCATTCGAAGATCGAAGTGCGCAAGGTCGCCGACTACCGCGACCCGATTATCCGCGAGATGGCGGGCGACTACTTGGCCGACCAGCTCATTAACGACCTGGAGCTGCTCGACGTGGCGGGCGATCCGTTCGATCTCGAGAAGATCGGCAATGGCGAGCTGACGCCGATCTTCTTCGGCAGCGCCGTCAACAATTTCGGCGTTCAGACGTTCCTGGAGAACTTCTTGGAGCTTGCGCCGAAGCCAACGACGCGCGTCAGCGTGAGCGGTCCGGTGGAGCCGACGAACGAGAAGTTCACGGGCTATGTGTTCAAGATTCAAGCGAACATGAACCCGGCGCACCGCGACCGGATCGCGTTCCTGCGCATCGTCTCCGGACGGTTCGACCGCGGGATGAGCGTGCGTCACGTGCGCGCCGGCAAGGAAATCAAGCTGTCCCAGCCGCAGCAGTTCCTCGCGCAGGATCGGGATATCGTCGAATCGGCGTATCCGGGCGACATTATCGGCCTGTTCGATCCGGGCATCTTCCGGATCGGGGATTCCTTGTCGCAGGGCGGCGAGATCGTCTTCGACGAGCTGCCGACGTTCTCGCCGGAGCTGTTCGCCAAAGTGACGGCCAAGAACGCGCTCAAGCATAAGCAGTACCAGAAGGGCATCGACCAGCTGACCGAGGAAGGCACGATACAAGTGTTCCGCACGACGAGCTTCGACGATACGATTCTCGGCGTCGTTGGCCAACTCCAGTTCGAGGTGTTCGAATACCGGATGCGAGCCGAATACGGCGTCGAAATTCAGCTGCAGCGGATGCCGTACCAATTCGCGCGCTGGATCGTCGACGAGAAGATCGATCCGTCCAAGTACCGCATCAACTCCACGCTCGTGAAGGACAAGAAGGACAACTACGTCGCCTTGTTCGAGAGCGAGTACGCGATGCGCACGGCGATGGAGAAGAACCCGACCTCCAAGTTCCTGGAGATGGCGCCTTAATAATAAACAAAACGCATGCTTTCCCATCGGGGGAGGCATGCGTTTTGTTTAGGTTGCCTATTGATGGTAAAGCTGCGACCGGGCCAGTCGGTATCGGCGTGCATAAGTTACCGTGCGTCCAATGAGCAGGAACATCTCCTTGCCAGCAGGCTGTCTACCGCACGAACGCATCCAGCAGCGGGTCGTACACGCCGTGCAGGAACAGATAAATCAGCGCGCCAAGCCCGGCCCCGACGAGCGAGCCGTTAATGCGGATCCGGTTCAAATCCTCGCCGACCTTATCCTCGATGAAGGCGATGAGCCTCTGCTCCGTAAAGGCGTTCAGCGTCTCGCGCGCGACTTGGCCGATCACGCGGTGCTCCGCGTCGACCAGTTTGCCGAGCAGCGATTTGATGAAGCCGTCGACCCAGGCTTTCTTCGCGGCATCTCGCTTGAAGGCTTCCCAATAGTCCGTCGCGAAACGCTCGGTCCATTCGCGCAACTCCGTCATGGCCGGCTGTTGGGCATGCGTGGCAGCGACGTTCCCGCCCTCGTCCTCGCCGGCCTGTGCCTGGCCTTCGTTCTGCGGCAGCGCCGTCAGTTCCTCGTCCAGCAGCTGCCGGAACGTGCGCAGGATGCCCTCGACCGACGGAGCGAACGAAAGGCGGGCAAGGACGTCGTTCTTCCAATTCTCCAGCGTCTCCGACAATGCGGTATCCGCTTCCAGCTGGTCGGCCACTTCGCCGAACATGCGCAGCAGCAGCAGACGCAGCTCGTGATCGTGCCGCTTCAGATCGTCGAGGAAGGCCAGCAGATCGGTATGGATGGCCCCCGCCGCATCCTTCAAATTAAGCGCGTCCGATTCTTCGGCGAAAATAAACGCGGCCTTCTTCAGAAATTGCATGAAGCCGCCGCCTTCATTCAGCTGCTTATCTTTCTCCTCCTCCAAAATGCGGAGGATGGCGTCCTTGGTTTCCGGCGACGCGGCGGCTTTCTCCGCCTCGGCCACGAGACGGTCGAGCAGCAGGTGAACGTCTTCGTTCTCGAGGAGCCAACGAAGCGACCTGCCGGCGTACGGCGTGATATCGGTTCGACGTAGAAGCTCCTTCAGTCGCTCGTCCCAGTCGGCGCTCATGCGCCCGAAGTCCATGCGGCTCAGCAGGCCGCCAAGCAGACGCCAGCCGGCGCGTGCGAGTTCGCCGCCCGGGAATCGCCGATCGATCCAGCCGATCGCGATCTCCGCGAGCGGCGCCTGCGCCAGCTTGAGCTTGAGCGTATCCGGCGGCAGCAGCTGCGTCTCGACCATGCGGACGACGCCGTCGATCAGTTTATCGCGGTTACGGGGAACGATCGCGGTGTGTTTGCCTTTCATCCCGAGCGGATGACGGAACAGCGCGGTCACCGCGTACCAATCGGCAAGCCCGCCGACCAGACCGGCTTCGGCCATATAGAAGAGCAGGCTGGACCACCACGCGTCCGGATAGGCATAGCGCAGCCAAGCGGCTGCAAGAAAGACGAGAAAGACGGCGGCGAGCACGACGTTCGCAATGCGTTTGTTGGACATGTCGCCGCTCACCTCCCCGTCCAGCCGGTCGCCAGAAATAGGAGCAGGCCGATCAGCCCGCCGACGACCGTGCCGTTCAGTCGGATGAATTGCAGATCGCGGCCGGCTTTCTCGTGGACGAAACGGATAAGTTCGGTTTCGGTGAACTGGTCCAACCCTTCGCGGACGAGCCGGCCGATGGCGCCGTGCTTTTGCTCGAAGCCCCGCATGGCGGCTTGCTTGAGCGCGCCGTCCAAGCTTTCGAGCGCGGCGCGGCTGCCGCTGAACTTGCGGACGAAATCGGCGATTCTGCGGTGCAACCAGTCGGCGCGTTCTTGTTCCGCGGAGCCGGGTTCGGCACCAGCTTCGGCGACAGCGGCCGGATCGGGCTTCAGCCGGCGCAGCCATTCCTCCAGCATGGCGCCGAAGTCCAGATGCTCCCGGGCGAAGGCGATGAGCTGCAGCTTGCCGCGTTCGACCTTCTCGCGCAGCGTAGCTTCTTCGCGCAGCCGGCGGGCGTATTCCGCAAGCATTTCCTTAATGCGCAGCCGCTTCGGATTATCCGGACGCAGCAGCTGCTGAAGCGCGAGCGCGAGCTTCATCTGGACGACGTGACTCATGCTGACCGGGTTGATCCCGGCGACGGAATTGACGAATTTGCGGTTGTTGCGGTCGCCTTCGTAAGTTTTCAAGGCCGAGGCGATTAATTGCTCCACCGCTTGGCGCAGCTCGCCGGTCTTGACCAGACGGATGCCTTCGCGAATGAGGAAGTCGAGCAGCTTATCGTCGTAGCCGTTGCGAATCGTCCAATCCGCGACATCCGCCAGCAAGTCGGAGGCTTGGAAGACGTGCGCATGGTCGAGAAGGAACGCTTGCACGTTGCGGGCCAGCTCGCCGACGTCGGCACCCTCCATCGCTTCGGACGCGAATCGCTGCAGCAGCCGGGTCAGATCCGCTTCGCCGCCGTGTTGGGACAAATACGTCTCCAGCATGTCGGCGACGTTGAAATGCTCGACTTTCCGCCGAATGCTCGGCAGCGACAGCAGCTCATGCTGCACCATATCCACGATCTCGTTAATAAGCCGGTCGCGGTTGCGCGCGATAATGCGGGTCCCCATGAAGCGGGGCCACGGAATGCCGAGCGGCTGCCGGAAAAGGGCGCTGACCGCGAACGTGTCGGCCAAGCCGCCGATGGTCGCCGCGCTGAAGCCGGAATAACACAGGCCGCCCCAGAACGTATGCTGAAAGGGATAGGCGGCTAGCGTGCCCACGAACGAGAGCGTGAGCGCGGAGTCGGCGTAACGCTTCACATGGTCTTTTTTGATCATAGGGTTGCTCCAATCCAGTATTGCCTTAGGGTCTGCAGGTTTGGTTCTAATTAAACAAGCTGGCGCCTGCCGCTAACAGAACCAAACTCGATTCGGGAGAAGAAAGAATAAACGTAACCAGTATAAGGGAAGGGGGATTTTTCCACAACCGGCCGAGGGCGGGCGTTCGGGTGCCGGAAGTCGGGGAAAAGCCGACGGGATAAGGAGCGGAAACGCGGTTGGCGCGCAAAAGGCGCGATTGGAGTGCTTGGAGTGCTTGGTAGATGCTTGAACGGATAGCATGGGCTGAAGCACAATTGCCAGGGCCTGTTTGACAGGACTGAAGAGGGATTGCAGGGGGCTGACTTTCCGAGGCTAGCGTGGGAATTGCTGGTCCGGAGTGTAATAGGCCGGCTCAAGCGCGTGGTTTGTTGACCGAGAGAAATAAGGCGGCGAGTAAGGAAACGATCGGAAAATAATTTGCCCGATGTTTGCGCAATGCGGTTCATCGTTCAAAGAAGGGCGTGCGGGGCGCTTGGTTCTAGAAAGGGAATGCTGTCCCAAGCGCTGGCCGTCTCAGGTCGTCTGGCGGCTAAAACGCTTGGAATCAGCGAACGCTACATACGGATGAATTTCATTATCTAAGCGGGAGTCCAATCAGCTCGGGCTAGGGTTCGCGACGCTCTCCGCCTGATGGATATGATCATAGAGCGTTTGCACCATTTTCTGCTTGTCCTCTTCGGCGCTTTGTTCCCAAATCACTTCGAACAGGACGCCAAGACCGGGCAGCGCCATTTCGTCGCCGCCGATCGAATCGGTGATGACGCCGCGCAGTTCATCGCCTGATTTATTTTGGACCCGGTTCATGATGGCTTGCCGCAAATCGAGCGTAACCTTCACACGTATCCCTCCATCATCGTTATCGCGTTTAATATGGCCTTGGCGGGAACCTTTCATGCTGGGCGCGGTTTCGGATCGAACGCCGATTTATGGTATAATGGGCAAGATGCAGGTTTATCCGAAGGGGGATTTCGGGCATGGCGAAAAAGCAATTCGCGGTCATCGGCATGGGGCGATTCGGCTCCAGCGTCGCGGGCGCATTGACGAATCTGGGGTTTGAAGTGCTTGCCATCGATCGGGATGAGCAAAAAATTCAGGACATCGCGGACCAGGTGACGCATGCCGTATCCGCGGATACGACGGACGAGGACGCGCTGCGCGCGATCGGCGTCCGGAACTTCGACGTCGTGGTCGTGGCGATCGGCGCCGATATTCAAGCGAGCATTCTGACGACGCTCATCTTAAAGGACCTCGGCGTGCCGAGGTTGATCGTCAAGGCGCAGAACGAGCTGCACGGCAAGGTGCTCGGCAAGATCGGCGCTGACAAGGTCATCTATCCCGAGCGGGACATGGGGCTTCGCGTGGCGCACCATCTAATCTCGCCGAACATTCTCGACTACATCGAACTGTCCGACGCCTACAGCATCGTCGAGATGAAGGCGCCTTCCCAGGCGATCGGACGCAACCTGAAGCAGCTGGACGTTCGCGCCAAATACAAGTGCAACGTGCTGGCGATCAAATCCGGGGAGCACATGAACATTTCCCCTTATGCAGAAGACATCATCCGGGAGCAGGACATCCTCGTCATCGTCGGCAAGAACGAGGATTTGGCGCTACTGGAAATCGAATTCGCGGAAGGCTGAGCAACGAACAGTGAGCATGGACCGAATTATAACCATTACCTCCGCGCAGAACGACAAAGTCAAAGCGATGGCGTCGCTGCTGGAGAAGAAGCACCGAGATCGAAGCGGGAAGTTTATTATAGAGGGCATTCATCTTATACATGAGGCGATAGAGGCCGGAGCGCAGCTCGAATCCGTCGTCTATGATATGGAGCGGGGCGTGCCGGACGAACTACGAGGCTCGCTGGCGCAGGCGAACGGCCGCTTCGAGATCATCGAGACGACGAGGGCGATCATCGCCAAATGCACCGGCACGGACTCGCCGCCGCCGGTGTTCGGGATCGTGCGCAAGCTAGAAGCCGATCCGGCGTCGCTATACCGGGCGAATGGTCTGGTCGTCGTGCTCGACGGCGTGCGCGACCCCGGCAACGTCGGCACGATCATCCGCAGCGCGGACGCGGCCTTTGCCGATGCGGTCGTGCTAGGCAAAGGCTGCGTGGATCTGTACAACCCGAAGACCGTGCGTTCGACGATGGGGTCGTTGTTTCACGTGCCGGTGGTGGAAGGGGATCTGAGCGAGCTGCTCCCGGCGGCGAAAGCCCGCGGCATGCGGCTGGTCGGGACAAGCCTCCAAGCATCCGCCAACTGCTATGCGCACGACTGGCGCGGGCCGACGTGGCTGCTCATGGGCAGCGAGTCGGACGGGTTGTCGGAAGCGGCGCTCGCGCAGCTGGACGATCACGTCATTATCCCGATGAAGGGACGGTCGGAGTCGCTGAACGTGGCGATGGCGGCGACGGTGCTGTTGTATGAGGCGCTAAGGCAGCGGGATTTTCAAACAACAATAATTCCTGACCCCCCTACGAAATAAGTGTCCAGGAATAAAAATTAGTGTCCAAGAGCGACCAAAGACTGGAAAAGGATCGGTGAATCCCTCGACCCTTATTCCAGTCTTTTTTACGCCGCGGCGGCGAAACAGAAGCGGGAAAATGATGTGAGTAAAGCAGGAAAAGACAGGGGGAAGGGAGAAGATATAGGGAGTGAAACCCAGAAGGGATAAGGGTTTGAGGCTTCTGGACGGGCTCAGAATCGATCCTAAACTCTAATCTTAACTCGATCCTTTCCTCGATGATTTCTTTGGTCTAAACCCTAACCCTGAGCTCTTTTAAGACCTTTACCCTCGATCGTGAGGACACTAATTATTATCTCGTTTCGTTCACAATTCGGCCGGTTTTAACCCTATTCTCTCGTCCCATTTTCCTGATCCAAGGACAGTAATTATTATCTCGATTTTTAACCGCAAATGCCTCTAATGCCTTGTGGGGCAAGGCTTTGAGGGACTTGGTTGGAGCGGGCGAGGGAGGACAGTAATTTTTATCGCTTTACAGGGATTTCGGGTAGGTAGAACAATGCCGAGTACATAGGTATCAAAGGTTGAGCAGAAAATCCGCCGTTATGGCGGATTTTTTTATTTCCCGGGGACGCAGGAGAGAATGGCCATATCATGCTACTTCTTGACTCTATTATCAAGGAGATGTCATCAAGGCGATCGATATAATGCTAAATGAACGGAGCAGCAAGAAATGACGAGGTAAACATGACGATGCTCGGACGGAGATTATCGAAACCGGTTACAACGACGATCGAGGAGGGGCTTGAACATGACCAAACAAAGAATGTGGCCGGGGCTGCTGTTGGCCGCGACGATAGTGGGCGGACTGCTGGCGGGCTGCAGCGGGGCGAACGACCCGAATACGGCCGGCAACGGAAATACGCCGAGTAACTCGAATGCGGCGGGCGGCGATACGGCCGGCGAAAATTCGCAACCGCTTACGCTCAGTTTCTACAGCGAGGATCCGAACCCGAACTGGTCGGATATGCAGGATGAAGTCGGCAAGGCCATCACGGCGAAAACGGGCATCGCGCTCGAAGCCGAGTTCGCGGTCGGCGACCCGGTGCAGAAGTCGGCCTTGATCGCGGCCAGCGGCGATTATCCCGACCTCATTAGCGCGAAGGGTAGCATCAACAAGTTCGTCGATGCCGGAGCGGTGCTGGATTTGACCGATCTGATCGAAGAGCATGCGCCCAATATCAAGAAAGTCTACGGCGAGCAGCTGAAGCGCGCGCGTTACAGCAACGAAGATCAGGCCATCTACGCGCTGCCGACCTACGCGGGCGTCAGGCAGACGAGCTTCAACGCCGGCGGCGGCTTCGGGCTGCAGCACCGGGTCGTCAAGGAACTCGGCTATCCGAAGATCCGCACCGTGAAGGATTTCGAGAACGCGATCAAGACGTACCTCGAGAAGCATCCGACGGACGAGAAAGGCAACCCGAACATCGGCTTGTCCTTGAACGCCGATGATTGGCGGATGTATATTTCCGTCACCGATCCGGCCCCGATGGCGACCGGCGCGCCGGGAGACGGCGAATATTTCATCGACTTCGACACGCAGGAGGTCACGTACCATTTTCGCCGTCCCGTCGAGAAGGAGTACTTCCGCTGGCTGAATCATATGAACGCCGAAGGGCTGCTCGATCCGGAGAGTTTCGTGCAGAAGTACGATCAATATAAAGCGAAGATCGCGTCCGGCCGCGTGCTCGGTCTCATCGATCAGGATTGGAACTACGGCGACGGCGAGAAGGCGCTCAAAGCCGAAGGGAAGTTCGAGTACGGCTACGGCCATTACCCGGCTACGCTATCGGAGGAATACAAGGATACGAGCTTCTGGCCGACTGGTTTCATGGGCGGTTACGGCATCGCGATCTCGGTCGATAACCCGGATCCGGTGCGCACGATCAAGTTCCTCGACTACCTCGCCTCCGACGAAGGCCAAGTGCTGATGAACTGGGGCATTGAAGGCAAGCACTACGAGGTCATAGACGGCAAACGCACGATTCCGCAAGACGTGAACGACCGGAAGATCAACGATGCCGCCGCGTTCCAGAAGGAGTCGGGCATCGGGCATTATTTGAATCTGGCCCCGCACTACGGAGATGGGGTGAAGGATCCGAGCGGCAACTACTACACGACCCAATTCCCGGAGCAGATCGCGGCCGATTTTAACGAAGTCGAGAAAGAAGTGCTGCAGGCGTACGGCGCGACGACATGGAAGGATCTGTTCCCGAAAGAAGAAGAGTTCCCGGTTCGTCCGTGGGGCGCGGCCTGGAATATCCCGGTTCCGGGGGACAGCGAAATTGTGGTGCTCGACGAAGAAGTTGAAAAGCATCACGTGGAAGCGAATTCCGGAGGCGATCCTCGCCAAGCCGGAAGACTTCGACCGGATCTGGACCGATTATATGGCGGAACTTGAGAAGGCGGGCGTCGAGAAAGTCGAGGAGCTGCGTCAATCGCTGGTGAAAGATCGCATCGAGCTGTGGAAATAGACTGGCGGAGGAGCCTGATCATCGCATCGGGCCCTCTCTTATTTGCGGGGGAATCCGCTTGATTATTAGCCGCCCTGGCTCGCGGCGACGTGCTGCGTTCGAAACAAGCGGGGAGAAACGCCGTACGCCTTCGTGAACTGGCGGGTGAAATAGTTGCTGTCGTTAAAGCCGCATTCGTACGAGATTTGCGTCACCGGCCGATTCGTCTGCTTCAACAGATGGAACGCGCGCTCCAAGCGAAGCCGCAGCAAATACGAGATCGGCGTCAACAGGTAATAGGACCGGAAAATCCGGTTCAGGTGCCGGACCGACACGTTGGCATGCTCGGCGACCGACTGGAGCGACAGCGGCTCCAAATAATGATCTTCAATATAGGAGATCGCGCTTGCCAGATGCAGCAGATTGTTGGCATGCCGATTCTCTTGGCCATCGTATTGCCGGGATAGATAGACGACGAGCTCCATGAAACGCGACAGCAGCATCGTCTGGTAGCCTTGCGCCCGCCCTTGATATTCTTCCATCAGTCCGGAGATGAGCGAAGCGACGTATTCCAGGCTGGGGATCGGCAGGCTGAGCTTGCTCTGGTAGGCTTGAATGCTGCGATAGTAAGGCTCCAAGACGAACAGCGCTTGATAGCCGTTGGACGTCCGCAGATCCGGACCGGCGAACCGGAGCATTTCCGCGCGGTACATGATGTTGCAAATTTTGAACTGATGCGGGTCCTTATAGCCGTGGGGCGTATCCCCGTTGATGACAAAGACGTCGCCTTTCTTGATGAACGAGGTCTCGTTGTTCACGATATGATCCGCATGGCCGTTCAGCACGATGACGAGCTCGGAGAAATCGACGTGCCGATGCAGCTCCGTATCCTCGTCGTGTCCGCCGTATTGGATGAAGAACGGGAATTGTTCGTCGGTCGTAAACCAGGTTAAATACACGTTGCTCAAAGGTATTCGCTCCCTTCGCCCAAATCTCATGATGCTATCATCTCTCTTCCTATCCGCAAGATCAAGACCAAATGCCGCGCGTTGGCAGCCGCTCGAACAGGTGCTAGCCATGATTGCGCGCAGCATCAAAATGAACAAGAGGAGCATGTCCATGCATTATCGCAATCCCGTCATCGGCGGCTTTCATCCGGACCCGAGCGTGTGCCGGTCGGGCGAGGACTATTACTTGGTTACGAGCTCGTTCGAGTATTCGCCGGGCGTGCCGTTGTTCCACAGCAAGGATCTCGTGCATTGGGAGCCGATCGGCCACTGTCTGACGCGGCCGGAGCAGCTCGATCTGAGCAAGGCGTGGACCTCGGGCGGCATCTATGCGCCGACGATCCGTGTCCATGAAAGAACCTTCTATATGACGACCACGAACGTGTCGGGCGGCGGCAATTTCATCGTATATACGGACAATCCCCGGGGAGGCTGGTCGGATCCGATCTACGTCGATCAACCCGGGATTGATCCTGATCTGTTCTTCGACGACGACGGGACCGTCTACTTCTCGACCTCTTGGGATCGGGACGGGCAGGGGATCTATCAAAGCCGGATCGATCCGAGAACGGGACGGCGGCTCTCGGACATCCAGCTCGTCTGGAAAGGAACGGGCGGACAATTCCCCGAGGCGCCGCATCTGTACCGGATCGGCGAGTGGTATTACCTGCTCATCGCCGAAGGCGGCACCGAGTACGGACATATGGCGACGGTGGCCAGGAGCAACCGGCCGGACGGTTCGTTCGAGAGCTGTCCGCATAATCCGATCTTGACGCATCGCAGCCTGCAGCGGCCGATCCAGGCGACGGGACACGCCGATTTCGTGCAGACGCCGGACGGACATTGGTGGGCGGTCTTCCTCGGCATTCGGCCGGCGGGTTATCCGATGCGCCACCATTTGGGCCGGGAGACGTTTCTGGCGCCCGTCTCGTGGACGGAGGATGGTTGGCCGATCATCGGCGAGGGCGGCACAGTCTCGGAAACGATGCGGGCGGATGGTCTCGCGCTAAGCCCGCTTCCCGCGCCTCCGGTCCGGGACGATTTCGAAGCGGCGTCGCTTGCGCCGGCATGGACGCTCTTGCGCACGCCGAGCTCGCCGCGCTGGACGCTTGCGGAGCAAGCGGGCTGCCTGACGCTTCGCGGTACATCGGCCACGCTGAACGACGGGGGCGCGCCGGCGTTCGTCGGCCGGAGACAGCAGCATTTCGCCTGCCGGGTTTCGGCGCGGTTGGCCTTCGATCCGCAGCGGGATGGAGAAGAGGCTGGACTAACCGTGTTTATGAACGAACGGTTTCACTACGAGATTGCGGTGACCCGAATAGGCGGGGAGCGCAAGGCGTTGTTCCGAAGAAGGATCGGCAGCTTGTGGAAGGTGGAGCACGAGGCGCCATGGGGCGAGGAATCGATCGTGCTGACCGTGCGGGCGGATCGGGAGCATTATGCATTCGGCTTCGCGAGCGGCGAGGATCGGGAACCGTTCTGGTTCGGCCGGGGGGGAATGCGCGATGCTGGCGACGGAATTGGCGGGCGGATTTACCGGCGTCATCCTAGCGATGTACGCGACCGGCAACGGCGCGGAGTCGCGAACGCCGGCGCATTTCGATTGGTTCGATTATGAAGCGTTGGAATAGAGCCGCGCGCAGATGAAAAGGGTTAGCGACCGCATCGAAAGATGCATCGCTAACCCTTGTTCGTCGTTATGCCCGAGCGTTAGGCAAGAGAATTAATGAGCCGCTTTCGGCCGCTCCGCCGGCTCCTTCGCCGTGACGAAGGAGGCGACCTCGGCGCGTTTGCTTTGATAGAACAGCCAGTTCAGCGCGATCGCCACGACGTAGAAGCCGATGAAGACGTAGAAGGCGGTCACGTAAGAGCCGGTGGCGTTGATCGACCAGCCGAACAGCTTCGGAATGAAGAAGGAGCCGTAGGCGGCGAAGGCCGCGGTGAAGCCGAGCACCGGCGCCGCTTCTTTCACCGGGAAGATGTACGGAATCATCTGGAAGGTCGAGCCGGAGCCCGTGCCGGCCGCCAGGAACAGCACCAGGAACGAGATCAGGAAGCCCGCGAAGCTGCCCTGCTGGATGAAATAGATGACCGCGAGCGAGCCGAGTCCCATGACGAACAGCGTAATTGAGGTCACCTTGGCGCCGCCGAATTTGTCCGAGATGAAGCCGCCGAACGGACGGGCCGCCGCGGCGATGAAAGCGCCCAGGAAGGCGAGCGAGACGTGCTCCGGAAATTGCGACTTGAGCAGCAGCGGGAACGCCGCGGAGAAGCCGATGAAGGAACCGAAAGTCGCGACGTACAGGTAGGTCATGATCCAGGTGTGCTTCCGCTTAACGATGGCGAACTGACTGGCGAACGACTGCTTGGCGCCCGGCAAATTGTCCATGCCGAAGAAGGCGATGACGGTCATGAGCACGATCGGGATGACCCAGATGAAGGCGGCGTTCTGCAGCCACATCTGCCCGCCGTCCTGCAGCGGCTGCCCGTCGCCGGACAGCGCGGCGAAGGTGCCGGTCGTGATAATGAGCGGCGTGACGAATTGGACGACCGAGACGCCCATGTTGCCGAGCCCGCCGTTGAGGCCGAGCGCCGTGCCTTTCTCTTTCTTCGGGAAGAAGAGCGAGATGTTGGACAGCGACGAGGAGAAGTTGCCGCCGCCGAGGCCGCACAGCGCGGCGAGCAGCAGCATGACGGAATACGGGGTGCCCGGATCTTGAACCGCCACGCCGATCCCGATCGCGGGGATGAGCAGGAGGGCGGTCGAGACGACCGTCCAGTTGCGCCCGCCGACGATGCCGACCGCGAACGTGTAGACGAACCGCATCGTTGCGCCTACCAGACCCGGAATCGCGGCGAGCGTGAACAGCTGGCTCTCCGTGAATTGGAAGCCGACATCGTTCAGCCGGACCGCCACGACGGACCAAATTTGCCAAACGATGAAGGCGAGCATGAGCGAGGGGACCGAAATCCACAGATTGCGCGTGGCGTGGCGCTTGCCTTCCCGAGCCCAGAATTCGGCGTTCTCGGGGTTCCATTGATTAATTCTTGCCATACGAGTGCCTCCCGTCGGATGCGGAACGTACCGTCGTCGTTCGCGTGCCGCATCGTGCTTTAATGGCCCCAGTGTAACAAAGGCGAACGGCGACGCTCTGTAAAATAGATCACAGTTCTTGTTGAAAATAAACAACCGGTATTGGCAATCGGTCGCAACGTGAGGCTTAGGTATCATCGGAAAGAGACGAAAAGGGCTGTGATTTACGTTACAGCGCCAATGGATGCGGGCGTAGTAGGATCGAGCCCATAAAGTAAGTAAAAATTTTCACGATTAAGGGCGGGACGAAGGGTTGTTTATACCGCTTACTGTTAACCTGCCTGGTTCATTTATGTATAAAAGCATTCTTCGCGTTATTCATTCACGTCGTTAAACGGAGGAGATTCCTTATGCTTCATCTATCGCTTACGGCCATTATCCTGCGGTTCGCGCTCGGCGGCGCGGCCGTCGCCGCGGCTTCGCTCTAATCGAAGCGGGTCGGCGGGGCCATCGGCGGCATCTTCGCCGCGTTCCCGGCCGTCATGATCGTGGCCGTCATGATGGCGGGCATCAGCCAAGGGTCGGACAAGGCCGCCGCGATCGCCCGCGGCTCGGTGTACGGCATGACGGGCTGCGCGGCCTGCGTCGTCACGGCGCTCGCCGTCCTGCGCGCTACGGGATCGTGGTGGTTCAGCCTGCTGCTCGGCCTGGCGGTCTGGTTCGCGAGCGGGTTCGCGCTTCAAGCTGCGCGATCGATTGCAGGCTGCCCGCTCCAAGACGTAAGGCGAGCTTCTCGCGAACGATCGCGATTCCGGGTGACATTAATCACAGCGGGCCCCCCGGGCGTTGTGGTCTACTACTTACAGAAACGTTGGAAGCGGGGGGCAGTGAACATGAATCGAGCTTTTGCTTCGAGATGGGCGAGAAACGTCTTCGCCGCGGTGTGCGCGTTGGCGGCGCTCATGTACATAGGATCGCGTTTTTTTACGCACTTGGATTTGGCTTTATACGGCTACATGGTCGGCACGGTCGTCTTCATCGGCGGCTTCTTCTACCGGTTCATGGCTTGGGCGGAGCGTCCGCCGACCCGTATCTTGCTGCGCAAGGGAATCCGGCTGATCTTCCGAAGGTCGACGCCCGCCGTGGCGGCGGATCATCTAGTCGTGCATCGGTTCATCTGGAACCGGGGCTGGTACCGCTGGCTGCAGCATATCCTGCTCGGCTGGGGCTGCATCCTGTCCGCGTTCGTGACGTTCCCGCTCGTGTTCGGATGGATGTATTTCACGATGGCGGACAACGGCACCTACACCGTCGTCGGGTTCGGCATCGACCTGTTGCGAGTTCCGGCGGACGGCTGGATCGCGTTCCTCTTCTACAATGCGCTTAATATTACGGCGTTCATGGTCATCGGCGGCGTCTGCATGGCGCTGTACCGGCGGATCCGCCATAAGCAGGCGCTGGCCGAGCAAAGCTTCGCGTACGATTTTCTCCCCTTATACTTGCTGCTGTTCATCTCGGTGACGGGGCTGCTGCTGACGTTCAGCAATATCTTTCTGCACGGTTTCGGCCATCCGGTCATGTCGCTCGTCCACCAGTGGGCTGTCATTCTGACGCTGCTCTATCTGCCGTTCGGCAAGCTTGCGCATATTCCGATGCGGCCGCTCAGCGTGCTGGCGAGGAATTATCGCGACCATTACGGCCAGGCGGAACCCAAAGCATGCAAAGTGTGCGGCACGGAATTCGTATCGGCGGAACAGTCGCGGGACGTCGTCGACGTGCTCAAACAGAACCGCCTGGAATTCAAGACGGAGGAAGGCGCGCACTTGGCGGAATTGTGCCTGCCCTGCCGCCGCAAATACCGGATGTCCCGGTTCACGGGCATACCCACCCATCAAATCCGCGCGAAGGAGGCGAACCAGGATGCCAAAGGATAACGGAGCCGTCAAGGCGCCCATTGCAAACAAACATCATCCGGGCGAAAAGCTCGTTCCGACTCACTGCTCCTATTGCGGCATGCAGTGCGGCATGAATCTGCGCGTCAACACGGCCACGAATACCATTATCGGCGTCGAGCCGCGCTACGACTGGCCCGTCACGCTGGGCAAAATGTGCCCGAAAGGCGTCACCGCCTACCAGCAGACGAATCACGGCGATCGCCTCATGACGCCGCTCATTCGCGACGACCGGTCGCTGCGGGGAACCAAGGAAGGATTCCGCCAAGCCTCCTGGGAGGAAGCGTACGACTTAATCGTGCGCAAGTTTAAATCGCTGCAGGACAGCTACGGTCGGGATGCGCTGTCGGTGTTCAGCGGCGTGTCCATGACGAACGAAAAATGCTATCTGACCGGCAAGTTTGCCCGCGTCGGCCTGCAAACCCGGTACATCGATTACAACGGGCGATTCTGCATGTCCAGCGCGGCCGCCGGCTTCTTGCGCACGTTCGGCATCGACCGGGGATCGACGCTGCCGTGGACGGATCTGAACGAGACGGACTGCCTGTTCATCGCCGGCAGCAATACCGCGGAATGCCACCCGACCTCGATGTTCCGCATCTGGGAGGTGCAGAACCGGGGCGGGTATCTGATCGTCGTCGATCCGCGGGAGACTCCGATAGCAAGGCGCGCGGACGTTCACCTGGATTTGCGGCCGGGAACGGATCTCGCGCTGGCCAACTGCATGGTGAATCTGTTGCTGGCGGGCGGCTACGCCGACGAGGCGTTCATCGGGGCGCATACGAACGGGATCGAGGAGCTGGCCGAGACGGTGAAGCTCTTCACCCCCGAATACACGAGCGAAATTACGGGCGTCGCGCCGGAGAAGCTGATCCGCGCCGCGGAGCTGTACGGCAAGGCGCCGAACGCGGTCGTCATGTTCGCGCGCGGCATCGAGCAGCAGCACAAAGGCTCGGACAACGTGTCCGCCTATACGAATATGTGCTTGGTGACGGGCAAGATCGGACGGCCCAAGTCCGGCGTGGCCACCTTCACGGGGCAAGGAAACGGTCAAGGCGGCAGGGAGCATGGGCAGAAAGCCGACGCGCTCCCCGGCTACCGTAAAATCGCGAATCCGAAGCACGTCGAGGACGTCGCCCGCGTATGGGGCATCCGGCCCGACGAGATGCCGCAGCCCGGCGTTTCGGCGTACGAAATGTTCGAGCTCATGACCAACAAGACGATCCGGAGCCTCTACCTGCTGTGCTCGAACCCGGCCGTCTCCGCGCCGAACCTGAACGAGGTGCGGGCCGCGCTCATGAGCCTCGATTTCATGGTGTGCTCGGATATTTATCTCTCCGAATCGGCGGAGTTCGCCGACGTCGTGCTGCCTTCCACGACCTGGAGCGAGGACGAGGGCACGGTGACGAATTTGGAGGGCCGCATCATCAAGATCAACAAGGCGCAAGAGCCGGTCGGGCAGTCGAAGCCGGATTGGCTCATGCAGGTCGAGCTGGCGGAGCGGCTCGGCAGAGGCGATTATTTCCGCCACCTGACCTCGGCGCGGGCGATCAACGACGAATTCCGTCTCGCGTCCAAAGGTGGCTACGCCGATTATTTCGGCGCGACGTGGGAGAAGATCGACCGGCAGCAGGGCGTGTTCTGGCCGTGCAAAGACGAGAAAGACCCCGGCACGCCCCATATGTTCCTGGATAAGACGTTCTATCATCCGGACGGCAAAGCGAAGCTGTGCGCGCTGCCGTACCGGCCGCCGGCGGAAGAGCCGTGCGAGCAATACCCGCTGCGCCTGACGACAGGAAGGGTCGTCTATCACTACTTATCCGGCAATCAGACGCGGCGCATTCCGTTCCTGCACGCGATGTGTCCGGAACCGTTCGTCGAGGTCCATCCGGAGACGGCGGCGAAGTACGGCATCGCGCATGAAGAGCTCGTGCGGCTTCATACCCGGCGGGGCGAGGCGCGCTTCAAAGTGAAGCTGACGGAGGCGATCCGCCCGGATACCGTGTTCGTGCCGTATCATTTCGGCCATGACGACTCGGTCAATCTGCTGACGATCGCCGCGCTCGATCCGATGTCCCGCATGCCGGAGTTCAAGGCGTGCGCCGCCCAGATCGAAAGGATCGCGATGGCATCACAATCATCGCCCGCGCAGACAGGAGGCTTCCGATGAAGCATTATCTCTATATCGAAATGGACAATTGCGTCGGCTGCCGCAGCTGCTTGGCGGCTTGCACGCAATGCGGCGGGCACGACGAGCGCAACCGCAACTACGTGCTCGACGTGAATCCGTTCGTAGACCGGCAGACGATCCCGCTCATGTGCCTGCACTGCATCGACCCGGCGTGCGCGCGCAGCTGCCCGGCGCAAGCGATTCAAGTGACGAAGGAAGGGGCGGTGCTCTCGGCGCTGACCGAGAAGTGCGTCGGCTGCCAGAATTGCACGATCGCCTGCCCGTACGGCATTCCGAAGTTCGACCGCGCGCAGAACCTGATGTACAAATGCGATCTGTGCTACGACCGGACCAAAGAAGGCATCCCGCCGATGTGCGCGTCGGTCTGTCCGACCAATACGCTGCAGTGGCTGACCGAGGAAGAATGGAAGACCAAGGAGCAGCGGCACGCCATCGGGCAGTGGAGCGCGAGCCGTTCCCCGGAGAGTCCGCTCGAAGGCGAGACGAACGTCAAAATCAGCCTGCCGGGCATTCTTCAAGGCATACAAAAGCTGTATTAAGGAGGCCACCAGCATGAGCGAGGACAACCAAAAGAAAACGCCGGCGCAAGGCGTGCCCCTGAACGAAGATAATTACACGCACAACATCCGCAAGTTCCATGAACGGAAGCTGGACCGCCGCAGCTTCCTGAAGACGATGGTCGGCGCAGCCGGCGTCTTCGCCGTCTCGACGCTGCCGTGGGGCGCGATCGCGGCGAAGCACCTGGCGGAGGGGAGCAAGCGCGTTTACCCGGAACGGGTCATCGGATCGGCTGCCGATCTGCCGGTAGGAGAGGCGCTGGAATTCGCGTATCCCGGCGAGCACGATACCGCCCTGCTGGTACGCTTAGGCGATGGCGAATACAAGGCGTACCACAATGCCTGCACGCATCTGAAATGCCCGGTATTCTGGGACAAGGCGGAAGGCGACCTGCTTTGCCCGTGCCATCACGGCGTCTTCGACGTGCGGACCGGGAGGCCGAAGGCGGGCCCGCCAAGGCGGCCGCTGCCGGAGATCGAGCTCGCTGTGAAGCAGGGGACGATCTACGCCACCGGGGTGAAGCGATATGAAACGTAGCTACCGGGGCGTCGTCTATTTGAGTCTTGTCCTGCTGCTGAGCATCGTGTGCACGCAGCAGGTCGTGAACGCGTTCTTTTATGAACGCTACGCGCTCACGCTCGTAGTCGCGGGCTTGAACGTGCTGCTGTTTCCCGCCGCGCTCTGGCTCTATCGCAGGGAACGCGATGCGGAGTAACGAGGGAAGGAAGTGGCGCGGATGACGTGCGAATACAACGCCGGTCTTTGCTTTATACGCCCGGCCGGATGGGGGGGACGCGTCTTGATCGACGACGTGGAGGCGCTGGCCCGGAAGCTGTTCGCCGGCGCGTCGATCGAGATCGAGACGAGTCTGGAGGACGGGCTCGACGTCGCCGTCGTCCGTGCGAACGGGCTGGCCGCATGGCGGTCGGAGGCGGAGCTGATGGATTGGCTCGACGACAAGCTGCCGGAATCGTGGTGGATTTGGCTGGCGGGCATCAAGGCGGCGGTCATTCCGAAGGCGGATTACGGGCCGTGCCGGTTGAAGAAGCGAACGCCTGGCGAAGGACGGACGCCTGCCGAACGACGAGCGCAAATATAGGTTCTCCCGCGTGATTTTCATCACAGGCAAGCCGAACCGCTTTCCTTATAATGAACCCAAGACCAAGAAGATTGGGAAGTGATGATCATGACCGGAACGAACAACAAGCGGCGCAAGCTGGTTCTCATCGGCAACGGCATGGCCGGCATCAACGCGCTGGAGCAAATTTTGAAGCTGACGAACGCCTTCGAGATTACCGTGTACGGCGAGGAGCCGTATCCCAACTATAATCGCATTCAGCTGTCCTACGTGCTGGAAGGCAGCAAGACGATCGACGACATTATTCTGAACAGCCGCGAGTGGTACGAAGAGAACGGGATCGCGCTGCATACGGGCACGAAAGTCGCGCGGATCGATACGGCGGCGAAGCGGGTGCATACCGAAGCGGGCGATAACGCGGCATACGACGTGCTGATCATCGCGACCGGCTCTAAGCCGTTCGTGCTCCCGATTCCGGGCGCGGACAAGAAGGGCGTTATCGGCTTCCGCGATATTGCGGACTGCGAGGCGATGATCGGCGCGGCCGGACGCGTGAAGCAAGCGGCGGTGATCGGCGGGGGCCTGCTGGGCCTCGAGGCGGCCAAAGGACTCGTGCAGCTGGGCATGGACACGACGGTCGTCCATCTGATGGATACGCTCATGGAGCGTCAATTGGATCAGACGGCGGCGGGGCTGCTGAAGGCGGAGCTGGAGCGCCAGGGCATCAAGTTTCGGATGGGCGCCAAGACCGTTGAAGTGCTGGGGGGGGCGGAGGCGAGCGGTCTGCGGTTCGAGGGCGGCGAAGAGCTGGACGCGCAGCTGGTCGTCATGTCCGCGGGCATCGTCCCGAACGCGGAGCTGGCGAAGGCGAGCGGCATCGAGACCGGACGCGGCATCAAGGTGAACGACTACATGCAGACGAGCGCGCCGGACGTGTACGCGGTAGGCGAATGCTGCGAGCATCGGGGCGTCTGCTACGGCCTGGTCGCGCCGCTGTTCGACCAAGGCGCGGTGCTCGCGAAGACGATCGCGGGCGCGAACACGGCGCCGTACGAAGGCTCTTCGGTATCGACCAAACTCAAAATATCCGGCGTGGACGTGTTCTCCGCCGGCGAATACCTCGATGCCCCCGATCACCGGGTGCTGCGCATCCACGACGATTGGCGCGGCGTCTACAAGAAGGTGCTGCTTCGCGGCAATCAGATCGTCGGCGCGGTCATGTACGGCGACGTGAAGGACGCGCCGCTGCTCACCCGTCTGGTGCGGGAGGGCGACGCGATGACCGACGAGCTGTACGCGGACTTGTTCGGCGGCGGCTCGGGCTGCTGCGGGGGCGGCGGTACCAAGAGCTCGGCCGTCCAGAGCATGGCCGACGAGGAGATCGTCTGCGGCTGCAACGGCGTCACGAAGGGAGACATCGTGCGGGTCATCCGCGAGGACGGTCTGTCGACCGTCGATCAGATCAAGGTCAAGACGGGCGCGACGCGCTCGTGCGGCGGATGCAAGCCGCTCGTCGAGCAGCTGCTGCAGTTCGTGCTCGGCGACGAGTTCCAAGCCAAGGAAGAGACCAAACAAGGCATCTGCGGCTGTACCGATTGCACCAGGGACGAGATCGTGGCGGCCATCAGGGAGAAGCATTTGACGAACGTGCGCGAAGTGATGGCGGTGCTGGATTGGCGGCAGCCGGAGGGCTGCTCGAAGTGCCGGCCGGCGCTCAACTACTATTTGGGCATGGCATGGCCGACGGAGCACGAGGATGAGCGCGATTCCCGGTTCGTCAACGAGCGGCTGCACGCCAACATTCAGAAGGACGGCACGTACAGCGTCATCCCGCGGATGTATGGCGGCGTCACGACGTCTGATCAGCTTCGCCAGATCGCCGACGCTGCGGACAAATACGGCGCCAAGATGGTGAAGGTCACCGGCGGACAGCGAATCGACTTGCTGGGCATCGCCAAGGAAGATCTGCCCGCGATCTGGGAAGAGCTCGGCATGCCGTCGGGATATGGCTACGCGAAGGCGCTGCGGACCGTCAAGACGTGCGTCGGCAATCGCTTCTGCCGTTTCGGCACGCAGGATTCGATCGGCATGGGCGTTCTGCTGGAACAGAAATTCGAGCGGCTCTGGATGCCGGCGAAGTTCAAGATGGCGGTCAACGGCTGTCCGCGCAACTGCGCCGAATCGGGCACGAAGGATCTCGGCATCGTCGGCAACGACGGCGGCTGGGAGGTCTACGTCGGCGGCAACGGCGGCATCCGGATGAAGGAAGCGGAGCTGTTGTGCAAAGTGAAGAGCGACGAAGAGCTGGTGGACATCTGCGGCGCGTTCATTCAGTACTACCGGGAGACCGGCAATTACGCGGAGCGTACCTCGGATTGGCTCGAGCGGATCGGTCTGGAGCAGGTGCGCAAGCTCGTCATCGAAGACGCCGAGAACCGGAAGGCGCTGATCGCGCGCGTGGAGACGGCGCTGGCGAAGCTGCAGGACCCGTGGCGCGAAGTCGTGGAGAGCGGCAAGCTGCAGCAGGCGTACTACCACCGGATCGAAGTGGCGAGAGACTGAGAGTGGTTAAAGGAGGCTGATGAACGATGAGCGTACAGACGCAACGCGCGTACAGGGCGGTCGGCCCGCTGCTCGCCTTTCCCGTGGGAGCGGGGAAGGAGGTGCGGATCGGTACTTTGGAGTTGGCGGTATTCCGCACGTCGGATGGAGGCGTATTCGCTCTCGAGAACCGTACGCCGCACCGCAAGGGCGGACCGCTCGCGGAGGCGATCGTAAGCGGGCATTACATCTATTGTCCGTTGCGGGATTTGAAGATCTCGCTCCGGGACGGCATGGTGCAGGAGCCGGACACCGGCCAAGCGCGGACGTACCCGGTCAAGATCGAGGATGGCTGCGTGCACATCGAGGTGCCCGAGTAAATTCGGGCGCGAAGGGGGATGCCGGAATGTACGGGCGCATCCTTCTTCTTGTCCAATACAACGATATGGGGGGAAGAGGATGCAAGCGATGGCAAACCTTCAACACACGCTAGAGAGGCTACGGGAGGATCACGGCAGGATTCGGGAGGCGGCCGCGCTGGCGTGCCGAATGGCCGAAGAGGTGAAGCGCTGCCCGGTAGAGGCGGCGCAGTCGCGGGTCCGGCAGGTGGAGCGTTGCGCGCGGACGCTCGGCGAGGAGCTTGTGCGGCATGGGCAATGGGAGGGCGAAGTGTTGTTCCCGCTGTTGTCCGACTTATATCCGATGGAGAGCAATCCCGATTTGCCGACGTCGCTCTGGATGCTGGAGAAGGAGCATCAGACCGCGGCCCAATGCTATCGCGCGTATCTTCACGACATGCAGTCGTACTTCGAGCTGCGAGACGAACAGCTGCTGCGGCTCGGCATGACGGAGCTTGCGCACGCGTGCCGCTTGATTCGCGGACATTTGGATTCGGAGACGGAACTGCTCGTGCCGCTGTGCGAATCGCGGGTAGATATGTGATTTATTTCACATTACGAAGGTTTCTCGGCCTTTGCGCGGAAGACAGCGAAATGCTAAAGCAAGGAGGCGTGTGGGGCATGAATCGGATCGAATTCGTTTACCGCCGGCTTGATGGCACATACGGACATCTCGATGCGGAATAAAGCGATCAAAGTGATTAAAGGACCGAAGCGGAGGCGAGAGACCATGCCGATGACGACGAGCAAGGCCGCGGCGTTCGAGCCGGGCGATTCGGCCCGCGCCAGCGGGTTCATGGAGATCGCGATGCGCCTGAAGCGCGAGCACGAACAATTGAAGCTTCAGTGCGACGCGCTGTGCGAGCTCAGCAGCCGGACGGCTTCCAGCACGAGTCTCGCCGGGGCAATCGCGATTCTTGCGGAGCTGCGGGCCCAAGCGGCGTCGCTGCTCGCGCTGCTTGAGCGCCACTCGGCTTGGGAGGACGAAGAGGTATTTCCCTTCTTCTCCCGTTATTACAAGCTGAAGATGGAGCCGACGATCATGCCCTCGCTATGGGTACTGGAGAAGGACCACGAGCTGGCGGTGCAGTTTTTCGAATCGTTCCTGCAGGCAAGCGACGCGCTGCTCGGCTTGATGGGCGTGGATGCACCGTGGACCGCGCTGACGGAGGTCAAGCAAAGCTGCGACGATTTGACGCAGGGCTGCTTGATTTTGACGAGTCATTTCGAGATGGAGGAAGAGCTGATCTATCCGATGGCGGAAGATATTTTGACGGATATGGATTATTTATTCTCGTAAAGGAGGCTAGAGGCGATGATCACCTGCGAACAATGCGGGCGGACGAGAGGAGACGGCGCGGCGCCGGGGACGAGCTGGATTTGCGCGGACTGCCGCGTGGAGTCCGGTCAACCGGGCGATGCGAACAAGGACGATGCATGAATGTGATACGAATACCGATTAACGGAAAGCCCGCCTGTGCGATAGATCGCAGCGGGCCTCTTTTGCTGAATCTCGAATGACTGCATGCGGCCGGCATCGGATATGGGGCTGGGTAGGTAATGCGCCGTGACGGATCTCACTGCGCGCCCGCACGAAGCGTGGTGATATGAAAGGGCAAGCGTACGTTGCCATTCGATAACGAAAGGATTGATTCCTATGCTGTCCGGCGTCATATTGGCTGGGGGCGGGCATGCCGCCACCCAGGGAGAAAACCGGGCCTTCTACGTGCTGGAAGGCCAAATGCTGATTCAAAAGCAAATCCGGGAAATGCAGGCTTGCTGCAGCGAGATCACGATCGTCACCGATCAGCCCGGGGCCTTCCTTCGCGCGGTCGACAGGAGCATACGGATCATCAGCGATTATTATCCGGGAAGCGGGCCCTTAAGCGGCATGCACGCCGGCCTCGCGCTCGCGAAGAACCGCTCCGTCTGGCTGCTCGGCTGCCATATGCCCTATCCTTCGGCCGTCGCCGCCAAGCTGCTCTGGGAGCGGCAGGAGCAGGGCATGGACGCGATACTTCCATGGGCGGAGGGCGGTCCCCATCCGCTGCACGGCATCTACAGCCGCGACTGCGCGGATCGGCTCGAAGCGTTGCTGAGCCAAGGCAGCACGACGAAGGCCGATCTGTTGGAGACGATTCGCTGGCAGCGGCTGGAGGAATCCGAGTTCCGGGCGCATGGCATCGGCAGCCGGTTCGTGAGCGCGATCCAGTCGCCGGCGGATTGGGCGCGCATCGCCGCGGAGCAGCCGGGGAACTTGGCCAGACGGGCCTTTCCGGCAAAATCCCGCCCCAGTGTGAGCAATGTCATAGTGAAGCGGCGCTAAAGCCTGTAATTTAGAGCTATAGAACAACGGAGGTGCGTAAATCATGGCGATGAAAGAACGAGAGGTTAAAGAAGCGTTGAATCGGCAGGAAGCATGGCGCGGATTCGCGGCGGGAAGCTGGCGGGAGCGGATCGACGTCAACGCCTTTATCGAGCTCAACCTCACGCCGTACGAAGGCGACGAGGCTTTCCTCGCCGGCCCGACGGCGGATACGGTTTCCTTGTGGGAGCGGGTCAGCGAGCTGTTGAAGGAGGAGCGCGAGCGGGGCGGCGTCCACGATATCGACGTTGATACGGTGTCCACGATCACCTCGCACGAACCGGGCTACATCAACGAGGCGCAAGAGCGCATCGTCGGCCTGCAGACCGACGCGCCGCTCAAGCGGGCCGTTCAGCCGTACGGCGGCATCCGGATGGCGGCGGACGCCTGCGAGGCGTACGGCTATAAGCTGAATCCCGAGTTGGACCGGCTCTTCACGGAAATCCGCAAGACCCACAACCAAGGGGTATTCGATGCTTACACGACGGAGATGAGGGCCGCGCGCAAGGCGGGCATCATCACCGGTCTGCCGGATGCCTACGGCCGCGGACGCATCATCGGCGACTACCGCCGGGTGGCGCTGTACGGCGTGGACCGGCTGATCGCCGGCAAGAAGGAAGAGCTGCTGGAGCTGGAGAAGGGCGCGATGACCGAGGACGTCATTCGTCTTCGCGAGGAGCTATCCGAGCAAATTCGCAGCCTCGCCGAGCTGAAGAAGATGGGCGCTTCCTACGGCTTCGACATCTCCGCGCCGGCCGGCAACGCCAAGGAAGCGGTGCAATGGCTGTACTTCGCCTATCTGGCGGCGGTCAAGGAGCAGAACGGCGCGGCGATGAGCCTTGGCCGGGTATCCAGCTTCCTCGATATCTTCATCGAGCGCGACCTGCAAGAAGGCGCGCTGACGGAGAGCGAAGCGCAGGAACTGGTCGACCACTTCGTCATGAAGCTGCGTATCGTGAAATTCCTGCGCACGCCGGATTACAACGAGCTGTTCAGCGGCGACCCGACTTGGGTGACCGAATCCGTCGGGGGCATGGGCTTGGACGGCCGGACGCGCGTGACGCGCAACTCCTTCCGGTTCCTGCACACGCTCTATAACCTGGGACCGGCGCCCGAGCCGAACCTGACGATCCTGTGGTCGACGAAGCTGCCGGACAACTTCAAGCAATATTGCGCCCGCGTATCGGCGGAGACGAGCTCCATCCAGTATGAGAACGACGACCTGATGCGTCCGTATTTCGGCGACGATTACGGCATCGCCTGCTGCGTCTCCGCGATGCGAATCGGCAAGCAAATGCAATTCTTCGGCGCCCGCGCCAATCTGGCCAAAGCGCTGTTGTACGCGATCAACGGCGGCGTGGACGAGAAGCTCGGCGCGCAGATCGGGCCGAAGCTTGCGCCGATCACGTCCGACGTGCTCGACTATGAGGAAGTTAAGGCTAGGTTCGACGAGGTGCAAGATTGGCTCGCCGGGCTCTACATGAACACGCTGAACGTCATCCACTATATGCACGACAAATACTGCTACGAACGCATCGAGATGGCGCTGCACGACCGGGACATCGTCCGGACGATGGCATGCGGCATCGCCGGCCTGTCGGTCGTCGCCGACAGCTTGAGCGCGATCCGCTACGCGAAGGTGCGTCCGATCCGCAACGAGCAGGGCATCGCGGTCGACTTCGAGATCGAGGGCGACTATCCGATGTACGGCAATAACGACGACCGCGTCGACGAGCTGGCCGTCGAGCTGGCCGAGGGCTTCATGAACCGGCTGCGCCGGCATAAGCCTTATCGCGACGCCGTTCCGACGATGTCGGTGCTGACGATTACGTCGAACGTCGTCTACGGGAAGAAGACCGGCAGCACGCCGGACGGCCGCAAAGCCGGCCAGCCGTTCGCGCCGGGCGCCAACCCGATGCACGGCCGCGACCGCAAAGGGGCGCTCGCTTCGCTCGCGTCGGTGGCGAAGCTGCCGTACGAGCATAGCCTGGACGGCATCTCGAACACGTTCTCGATCATTCCGAAGGCGCTCGGACGGGAAGACGCGGTCCGCTTCAATAATCTGGCAGCGCTGCTGGACGGTTATACCGCGAGCGGCGGGCACCATCTGAACGTCAACGTCTTCAACCGCGAGCAGCTGCTCGACGCCATGGAGCATCCGGAGAATTACCCGCAGCTGACCATCCGCGTCTCGGGCTATGCCGTCAACTTTATCAAGCTGACGAGAGAGCAGCAGCTCGACGTCATTAGCCGCACGTTCCACGGGGAAATTTGACAGCTAGACGTGCATCATGGAGAGGAGCATGGCCCGCATGAAAGGCCGCATACATTCGATGGAAACCTTCGGGACGGTGGACGGCCCCGGCATCCGCTTCGTCCTCTTCATGCAGGGCTGCGCGCTGCAATGCCGGTTCTGCCACAACCCGGACACGTGGGACACGGCGGGAGGGCGTCAAGTAACGGTCGAAGAGATCTTGGCCGAGATCGAACCGTATATCCCCTACTATAAAGGCTCGGGCGGCGGCATCACGGTGACGGGCGGGGAGCCGACGCTTCAGGCTCCCTTCGTCGCCGAACTGTTCAAAGCA
Source organism: Paenibacillus methanolicus (assembly GCF_008124765.1). GTDB lineage: Bacteria > Bacillota > Bacilli > Paenibacillales > Paenibacillaceae > Paenibacillus_Z > Paenibacillus_Z methanolicus. The sequence goes on from NZ_VNHS01000009.1 coordinate 42,841, forward strand.
TGCAAGGAACGATTCGGGCTGCACACGGCGCTGGACAGTTCGGGATTCTGCGAGGCGGCCCACGCGGCGGCGCTGATGGCGCATACCGACCTGGTGCTGCTCGATTTGAAGCAGATGAACAAGAAGAAGCACGAATGGCTGACCGCCCAGCCGAACGATCGCATCCTCAAATTCGCGCGCTGGCTCTCTTCGCTCGGCAAGCCGACGTGGATCCGCCACGTGCTCATTCCCGGCATTACGGATAACGCGGAGGACCTAAGCGCCTTGGGCGAATTCATCTCGCTGCTGTCCAACGTCGAGAAGCTCGAGCTGCTACCCTACCATCGCATGGGGGTTTACAAGTGGCAGGCGCTGGGCCGCGAATACCCGCTCGAGGGCGTGCCGGCCCCGACGGATCGGGATGTTCGGCGGGCCAGGGAAGTCATCGACCGGGCCAAGAAACACATCGTGCGGTAATAAAAGGCGAAGAAGGCGCATTCCGCGCCTTTTTTTGCGTCGGCCGCAAATCGTTCAACCGCCGGGTCCGTCAGGGTTTACCCGCATAGAACCGGCCGGACGAGAAGACGAATGGGGGGAATTAACCGCCGAAATCGTGATTTCCCTCACAGCGGAGCGGGGGAAACCCCGCCGTAAAGATCAGGGGAGTCCCCGATGTTCGGCATTGGCCGCTTCGCGATATGATGAATGCAACAAGGAAGCCCGGTCGGGGCTCGGAAGGGGACGGACGAGAATGGGAACGACGGTCAATCGCGCGGAGGGCCTGGAGCCGATATTATCGAACGAAAGCTTCGAACTGCTTAAGAGTATCATGTATATCAAACATGCCGAGAAAGGCAGCAGCCTGTTCTGGGAAGGGGATAAGGCGGATAAATTGTTCTTCATTTTCGGCGGCCGGGTCAGAACGACCAAATCGTCGGACAGCGGACGGACGCTGACGCTGTACTTGCATCAGAAGGGCGATCTGGTCGGGCAAATGGATCCGTTTCACGACTCGGTGCACGGCTTCAGCGCGGAGGTGACCGAAGACGCGAAGGTCGGCGTCATTCAGCGCAAGGACCTGGAGGTGCTGTTGTGGCAGCATGGCGATCTGGCGGTGGAGTTCATGAAGTGGATGGGGCTGATGCATCGGCTGACGCAGACCAAATTCCGCGATTTGATGATGTTCGGCAAGACCGGCGCGCTGTGCTCGCTGCTCATCCGGCTTGGCAACTCCTACGGCAAAGACAAGGACGGGGGCATCTTCATCGATTTGAAGATCAACAATACCGAGATGGCCGACATGATCGGCGCCACGCGAGAGAGCGTTAACCGGATGCTGAGCGACCTGAAGAAAGAAGATGTCATTCAATACGCCGACGGGCACTTCACGATCAAGGATCTGCGCTACCTGCGCGAAATTTGCCATTGCGAGAACTGCCCGAAAGAAATTTGCCGCATGTAGGGACCGGAAGGCGCATGCCATAAGACGGGCAAAAGGCACGATCGGATCGGCAACCGCACGCGAGAAATTTCACAGCTCCTCCCCCGTCGGCGGGCGCGAATGGGGAGTCCCTTACATACAAGCCGCCGCGAACATTTTAAAATATTGAGAGCAACGAACCTGGGTCAACCGGCGGAAAGAAGGGTGAAAAACCAGTGAATGGTTCGTATATTAGAGAACGGCTCGCGCTGGAATTGGAACAGCTTCGGGCGAGCAGCCGCAGCGACTTCGCGGCGATCGCGCTGCCGGCGGCGGACGTCCGCGCCATGCGCTGGCAGATCGTGCTGGGCGGCCGCAAGGGCAAAGTCGAACAGATCCGGATTAAACCGGGGATCGGCCTTGGCGGTATGGTGCTGCGGCACGGAACGATATACACTGTTAACGACAGGGAGAACGCGGATCTGCTGGAAGCGTGTCCCGTCATGCTCGCCGAGGGGCTCGGGACGGGAATCGCCTGCCCGTTGCTCGAGAGCGCGACAGGCTCGGCAGCCGGCATTCTGCTATTCGGCAGGAGAGGGAATGAAGCCTACGCGAAGTTCGAGCTGTCGCGAAGGGGGGAGGACTCCCGCCTTTCGCTCCTGCTATCCGGCATCCAGGGCGGCGAGATCGGTTAGAGCAGGTTACGTTACATCGGAAAGAGGGATCGGAATGATAACAATCTTGATCGTGGACGATCACGCCATGGTCCGCTCCGGGATGCGGCTGCTGCTGGGCGGCAAGGACGATATCGAAGTCGTCGGCGAAGCGTCCGACGGCGATGAAGGCATTCGCGCGGCGGAATCGCTGCGTCCGAACGTCGTCTTGATGGATTTGAGCATGCCTCACGGCAAAGACGGCCTGACGGCCGCCGCGGAGTTGAAGGAGCGGATGCCGGAGACGGCCGTCCTCATCTTGACCATGCACGACGACGATGAATACTTATTCCGGGCGATCCATGCGGGCGCGGCGGGTTACGTGCTCAAGAGCGCGCCGCACGAGGAGCTGCTCACCGCGATTCGCTCCGTCGCCAAGGGCGACGCCTACCTGTATCCGACCGCAACGAAGCGGCTCATGAACGAATACGTGGAGCGGATGAAGCGCGGCGAGAGTACGGACGTGTTCGACACGCTGTCGGAGCGGGAGAAGGAAGTCCTGGCGTTGGCAGCCCAAGGCTACGCGAACAAAGAAATCGCGGAACAGCTCGTGATTAGCGTCAAGACTGTGGAAACCCATAAAAGCAACGTGATGGAGAAGCTCGGGCTGAAGACGCGGCCGGAGCTGATCAAATACGCGATGAAGAAGGGGCTGCTGCAATTTGACTAACGATCCGATGTACCCGGAACGCGACGTCATCGCCGAGCATGTCGAGGCGCTGCTCGCCCGGCTGGACGAGCAGCTGGAGGAGGGCGCGTTCCGCGCCGATTTGAGGCAGTCCCTCAAACAGCTCGCCGACGTCAAATCGGCGCTCGACGCGTCCTCGATCGTCGCCGTGACGGACCATAAAGGCAAGATTCAATACGTGAACGATAAATTTTGCGAGATATCGGGGTACTCGCGCCATGAGCTGCTCGGTCAGGACCATCGGATTCTCAACTCCGGCTATCACGGCAAAGCGTTCATGCGCGAGCTGTGGGAAACGATTCAGACCGGGAAAGTATGGAGGGGAGACATTCGCAACCGGGCGAAGGACGGCTCCCATTACTGGGTGAACACGACGATCGTTCCTTTCGTGAACGAGAACGGCAAGCCCTATCAGTATTTGGCTATCCGCAACGAGGTCACCCGGCTGAAGAAGGTGGAAGAAGAGCTGCAGGAGACGCTGGCTAAGGTCATGACGGTGCAGGAGGAGGAGCGGCGCAAATTCTCCCGCGAGCTGCACGACGGCATCGGGCAAAGTCTGTTCTCGATGCTGATCGGGCTGGATCGCGTCATCTCCGCCGTAGCGCCGGAGAAGCGGGAGCTCTCCATGATCCGCGAGCAGGTCGCGGGCATTATCGAAGAAGTGCGGGGGCTGGCATGGGAGCTGAGGCCGTCGGTGCTGGACGATCTCGGCATCGTGCCGGCCTTGCGCACCTATATCGATAATTACGCCTCGCATTATGGCATCAAGGTGGCGTTCGATTGCCGCCTGCGCGGCCGTCTCGGCATCGCCGCAGAGACGGTCATCTACCGGATCGTGCAGGAGGCGCTGACGAATATCGCCAAATACGCCGATGTCGATGTTGCCGAGGTAAGCGTCGAAGAGCGGGACGGAGCGGTTACCGCGCGCATCGTTGACCAGGGGAGAGGCTTCGATCCGAAAGCGGTCGCCAAGGGCGTCGGCCAGTCCAGCATGGCGGAGCGGGCGCGAATCGCGGGCGGAACGCTGTCCGTGGATACCGCCCCGGGGGAAGGATGCGTCGTCACGCTGCGGCTGCCGGACGGGCCGGCGAAGGTGTGACGCCGATCACGGCATAGTTTGCTGAAGCGGGTATAATAGTCATAAGGAGATGAGGCAGATGAGCGAGAAAGCATTCGTGATGATTAAGCCCGACGGCGTCAGACGCGGATTGATCGGCAAGATCGTCAATCGGTTCGAAGAGAAGGGGCTAACGCTTGCCTGGGCGGAAATGATGAATGTGTCGCGGGAAACCGCCGAGACGCACTACGGACATTTGAGGGACAAGCCTTTCTTCGGCGAGCTCGTGGACTACATTACATCGGGTCCCGTATTCGCGATGATCGTGGAAGGCAGAGGGGCCGTCAAAAACGCGAGATCGCTGATCGGACCGACCGATCCGGCGGCCGCGCCACCGGGAACGATACGCGGCGACTACGGATTGGATGTCGAAGAGAACGTCATTCACGGGTCCGATTCGCCCGATAACGCGACCCGGGAAATCGCTTTGTTTTTCAACCGGATGTGAGATGGATCACAGCGAATCGTGAGTTGATCGCGTAAAATAAAGACATAAAGAGGAAGCAGCGGCTGCCGGCAGCAAGCAAAGGCGAGCGTCATCGGCGGGCGGCTCCGCTTACTCTACCATACTATGTGAATTAATTCACGTAAATCGAGGGGTGAGTGTCATGATGAAATTTCTGCGCGAAAACGCGTACGCCGCCGGTCTGCTCGTACTTCTTCGGATCTATGTCGGCTGGCAATGGCTCGATGCGGGCTTCCACAAACTGAAAGACGGCTTCGACGCCGCGGGTTTCCTGAAAGGGGCGATCGCGAACCCCGTCGCGGACCGCGCAACGGGCGAACTGGTCTATCCGACCTTTACGACATTCATCGAGCACGGGGCGCTGCCGAACGTGAAGCTCGTCAACCTCGTCATACCGCTTGGCGAAGCGCTGGTCGGGCTGGGCTTGATCGTCGGCGGATTCACCGCCGCGGCCGCGTTCTTCGGCCTTCTGATGAACTTCATGTTCCTCTTCGCCGGCACGGTCAGCACGAACCCTTGGCTGATCTTGTTGGGCGGCATCGTGATGATTGCCGGCGCGAACGCCGGCCGCTTCGGTCTCGACTACTACCTGCTGCCTTTCATTCGCAAGCATGTCCGACGCCATCGCAAGGACGGGGGCGGAGAAACGCCGCCGGTCAAGCGAATCCCGCCGCAAGCCGCACATTAATGCGCGTGAAGGATATACCGGGCGGAATGGCATCGCATGCAGGCATGCGAACGGCATTGGGGAAGAAGCAGCGGAAGCCGAGCAGACGACGGAAGGCTGCTTGCCTTATATGCGCTATAGATTCAAGTAGGTCAATATTTGAACAGAATTAACGCGATGAATGGGGCTGGCGCCGAAATAAACGGTGCTGGCCTTTTCGATGCCGGGGGCTTTCCGTCTGCACGCTCAGCCTCGTGTGGGTATTTTGGACGCGGCCTAATATATGACAAATTTTCTAGTAATATAGTCGCATGGCGTCGGGATTTGGTATAATGGTAACATCTGTATGCGCATGACCTCATGACCACATGAAGAGAAGGGGATGCACGCACGCTTTGGGGGAATCGAGAATGGACAGCTTATTGGGACTCAAACTGAAGAACGACGTGACAACCGCATACGGACTAACGATTATACCGGCTCTCACGATTATGGAAGAAAGACATTTAGCCCTCTTGGCCAAACACGGGATCACCCCGGACTCGCTCGTTTACGTTGAACATTCGCGGGATTCGAAGCTTCGGCGGGAATCGGGAGCCGGCAAGCAAGACGCAGCGGTACGCCAGGCGGTAAAGGCTTCGAAGGCGCTATTCGCGAAGATGCAGGAAACGCGCAAAATCCCGGTTATGGAACTGCGGGACGAGGTGCTCCCGATCGTTCAACAAGCGGCGGAAGCACCGGATGTATTCGGACTGTTCGAATCGATCAAGGCCAAGGACGATTATACCTACGAACATAATATCGGCGTCGGCGTGCTTGCGACGCTCATTGGCAAGTGGATGAATCTGAACGAGACGGAATTGTCGGTGCTTGCCATGGCCGCTACGCTGCACGACGTCGGCAAAGTGAGAATCCCGACGGAAATTTTGAACAAGCCCGGCAAGCTTACGTCCGAGGAGTACGCGATCGTCAAGCAGCATACGGTGATTGGCTACGAGATGCTGAAAGGGGCGACCGGTCTAAATGGCAGAGTCGCGCTCGTGGCGCTGCAGCATCATGAACGCAGCGACGGCGGCGGCTATCCGCTGGGACTGACCGGGGAGCAAATCGATCCGCTTAGCCGAATCGTCGCCGTGGCCGACGTCTTTCATGCCATGTCTTCGCGAAGGCCCTATCATGAGCCGCTCCCGTTCTATGACACATTGAATCAAATGCGCCAAGGCAAGTTCGGATTTTTCGATCCCCAGATCGTGTCGATTTTTTTGGAAAACATGGTTGGGCGCATGGTTGGCCGGAAAGTCGTGCTGACGGATGGCAGGTCGGGAGAAGTGGTGTATTTAAATCCGCATTCGTTGGAGAGGCCGCTGGTACGACTTGAGGACGGGTTCATCGATTTAAGCAAGGTGATCGACGTGCATATTCTTAGAGTGAGCATCTAAATTTATGCAGAGGGAAGAAGAGGAGCGGCGGGGCTGCTCTTCTTGTAAAATTAAGTCTTTTCATGACGAAAAATATTGTGTACAATGAGAAGAGAATAGTCCGAAAGTAGGACATATGTCAGCTGAGGCGGATATTTACATTACTTGCTTCTCGGACGAAGCGGACGGATGTTGTTCCTCGGTTTGAAGATTCAATGTTTTCCAGGCCTCGAAGAACTTATTCGAAATGCCCAGGTGCTCGATGATTTTCTCCGCGGAAATAACGATTTTTTCATTCATGGTTATAATTCCTCCTGAAAAAAGATAGACCACCCCCATGTAAATGAGAGATGGTCGGTTGCACTACTAGCTCCACCGCATCCAAGTGCCCACATACAGATGACGGCTTCATAGCTCCCATATAATAAAGGCATGTACGACAGGTTCGACTGGATCTAGAATAGCACCCGTTTTTAATCGCTTTGTTAAGCGCGGCTCACTTATTGATAAAATTCGCCTAATCTTATGCAATTTCCTATCTTCTGGTCTGCTCAACCGAGAAGAATTCTCATCGCTTAATGGGATTAAACATCAGCACAGGAAGAGTGAACCGATCATGGTGATGTTTCACAAGTTGTTCAAGAGCATCCCTATTTTTGCAGGGCTCGATATGGAAGAGCTGAAAGCCATCGAACCGCTCTTCAAAAAAAGAACCTATACCCGAGGCACGATCCTATTCATGGAAGGTGACTTGGGGGACGAATGTTTTGTCATTGACAGCGGTCTAGTGAAGATCTTTAGGGTCGACGAATCGCGCGAAATTACGCTGGCTCTTCTGCATGAAGGCGACTATTTTGGGGAAATGGCCATGATTCGGAAAGGAATGCCGCGGTCTGCAACGGCTGAAGTAATTGAAACCGGGATGTTGTACTCGTTAAGCCGGACAGACTTTATGTATTTCTTGGAAAGTAACCCCAAAATGTGCCTGAAGCTGCTGGAAGAGACCATGGAGCGTCTCCGCAACGCCAATGAACAAATCTACGATTTAACCTTTCTGGATTTGAAAGCCAGACTTCATAAAGTGCTTGTCCGCATGGCGGACGAGAAAGGCGTTCCCGTCGACGGCGGCGTGATGATCCCGTTCAAGCTGACTCATCAGCAGCTGGCGAACATGGTAGGCTCCATACGAGAGTCGGTCTCCAAGATGTTGATCGAGCTTCAAGACGAACAATTAATTAGCGTCAAGAACAAACAGTTCACGATCTATCGCCGTTAATCGTTACCTAAACTCATTACCATTATTGTACATGACGGCCCTTTTTGAAACTGTATGCTGGCATACAAAATGAAACGAAACCTTGCAACGAGGGCGGATAAAGCTTCCAATGTCCCGTGGCTGCGCGGTTCTCATCGATTTACATCCAATGCTAAAGATTCGATAAAGTAGGCTCTTGCGAACTGAAGGCATATAAATAATTTACCATAAGAATCATTCGCTTACAAATAGTGGATGATTCTTTTTTGCCTTCCAGCGCTGCGGTCATGCACGTATAATATTCGGATAATTTCGTTTTTTGAGGGGGCGAGCTTCAAAATTTGGAGGAATTTTCCCGGAGCCGTCCCGCGCCGCCTAACGCGAGGGCTTCTTCTTTTTTGGACGGACCGTGCATAAGCTGTGATGGAGAGCGCGGACGAGATCTGATGAAAGGGGCCGCCGATCGTATGGCTAGGTGGGGAAGGCGAGGATGGCGCAGCAGACGGGTGAAGCGGGGCAAGCTGGGATTGCCGCGCCTTGGGCGCAAACAATTTTGGCTGATCATGCTTGCGCTTGCCGCGGTGCTGCTCTTTCAATTCTTTGTATTCGTGGAGCGCAACCTGAAGGGACCGCTCATGAATGTCGCCACGATTCGGGTGAAGCAGGTCGCGACGCAGGCGATTAATAAAGCGATCACCGAGCAGGTGGCGGGCGGGACGGAGACGGAGAAGCTGATCGACTGGAAAATGAACGCAGCCGGGAAAACGTCCGGTTTCATGATCAACTATGCCGAGCATATGCGGATTCGGTCGGAGACGACGCAGACGGTGCAAGATACGCTCGGCGAGCTGGGCGAAATTCCGGAGCACATCCCTGTCGGCCAAGCGCTAGGCAGCGCAATTATCGCGTCCTTCGGCCCGAGGGTGCCGGTGAAATTCGAACCGCTCGGCTCGGTTAAGGTCGATTTATTTACTCGGCAGAAGGAAGCGGGCATCAATAATATTCTCGTCGAAGTGTATATGCGGATCATCGCGGAAGTTTCGATTATCATTCCGTTCGACACGAAGCCGGAGATGGTCGAGACCGAGATTCCAATCTCGTATCTGCTCGTCGTGGGCGATGTGCCGATGTATTATTACGACAACAAGGGCAATCCGGTCGGCGACTCGGCCCAAGGGGCGCCGAGCATTACGCTACCTTCCGGCAATGCCGACGGCGTCACGACGACGGTGCCGGAACTTTCGGACGAGGAGCTGGACGCACAATCGGTCGAAGACGAAGCGGGAGCGGGCGAAGACGCGCAACCGGACGATGCCCACGCGCAGGAAGAAGATGCTTCCACCGAGAGCCCGACCGACGGGGGAGCGGAGTAAGGCAGGCGGCAAGATGAATCGGTAGGGTATGGTTATTACGCGATTATTCTAAGCAGCAAGCTAAGAGGCGCAGCCCGGCGTATTCGCGCCGGATTGCGCCTTTTTGCATTGCGGGGGCCACAGCCAATATTATTTTTTCTTGCGCAGACGCCGGGCTTCTTCCTTCTCCCACCGGTGGAGCAGCGGGTAAGGGTCGAACGACCATTCGATTAGCCCCCGGTCGCGGTAGACCCCGTAATGGAGATGCGGCGGGAATTTCCCTGACGTGCCGGGCTTGCCGTAGCCGGAGCTACCGACCCAACCCAGCGTCTGGCCGGGCTTGACGACGGTGCCGACCTGCACCGATTTATCGTAACCGGACAGATGGGCGTAATAGTGGTAAATGTTGTTCAGATCGCGTACGCCGATGCGCCAGCCGCCATAAGGGTTCCACCCTTTCGTTTCGACGATGCCGTATGTCGTGCTGCGTACCGGTAATCCATGATCGGCGAAAATATCGGTCCCTTCGTGGATCCGGTAGCCGCCCCAGCTGCGCTTGGTACCCCATGTGCCCCGGTAGGAGTAGTGGCTGCCGATCGGGAGCGGGAAGGCGTGTCCGTCCAAATCGAGCTTGCCGTACGTCTCGTAGATTTTGGCGAATTGGCCGATTCGCTGAACGGCTCTCGTATTGTGGTAGAACTGCCATAAAGCGATCGCGAAATCATCGTCGGACGGTCCGAATTGCATCATGTGGCTAGCGACCGCGTACAGCAAGTCCGCGTCGCTCGTCCGCTTGGCCAGCCCGTCGCCGTCGCCGTCCTTGCCGAGCCCATTGAACCATCGGATCGTGGCGGGCAGTTCATCTTCGATATTCGGGTTCATGGCGCCGGCCCAATCCGCGTCGGACATGTAAATGCCGATCCATTGGCCGAGCTGACCGCGCGACTTCGGTCTGGCTTTCGTGATGGTGCGCTCGTACTGGTCGATAGCGGCTAGTCTGTACCACGGAATATGGGTCGCCGCGCCCATCCATTCGTACAACTCGCGGCGTTTCTCGAACGGGTCGGCCGCTTCCTGCGCGACGCCGCCGCTATGGGCAGGGACCGGGGCCGCGACGGAACGCTCGGCCGGCGCGCGATTCACCTGGGGCTGGGGCTCTCCCGCCCAGGCCTGGGCGTTCGTCCAGGGCAGCAGGCAGAGCGCGCAGACCGCCGCCGTCAACCGGAACCGATTGCTTTTCAAAACGAGAGTCACCTCCTGGCTGCGAAAATGGAGTCAATTCATCATGCATGAGGATAGTCGATAGCATTTGCAATCAGCCGTTTTTTATCCGAAAACGAAAACGAAGACAGGCCAGAAGCGGCGCCGGCGATGGGCGCGCTTCTAGCCTTCGTCTACCAGGACGTATTGGTTGCGTCCTTTATGTTTGGCCGCGTACATGGCGGTATCCGCGAGCCGGAGCACGGCTTCGGGATCGTCGTAATTGACGGCGGTCCGGCTTAGGCCAATGCTTGCCGTGACCTGATGAGGGATGCCGGAGCGCTCGGATGGCTCATTGAACCGATCAAGCAGCTGCTGGGCGGATCGGCACGCCGCCGCGACATCCAGACGAGCGGGGAACAGCACCGCGAATTCGTCGCCGCCGAGCCTTGCGATGCACGCATCCGCCGGGACGGCTTCGCGAAGGAAGCCCGCGACGCGCGCGAGCAGGTCATCGCCGGCCGCGTGTCCGAGCGTATCGTTCACCGACTTGAAATGATCCAGGTCGATCAGCATGACGGTAATGGCCTCCGCGTCCATTGCGCTCTGTTGTACGGCGACAAGCGTCTCGTAGAACCGGCGGCGGTTGGCCAAACCGGTCAACGGATCGTTATAGGCCAGCACGGAGAGCATGTCTTCGTGCTTTTTTTGCACCGTGATGTCCTTGACGATCCAATAGGTCAGCAATTGGCCTTCCGCTTCGATGTAGGTCGTATGCACCTCGAGCGTGCGCTCGGCCTGACGGTAATTCTCGATGACGAGCTCTTGTTGGATCTTCCGGCGTTTCGCGTAGGCTTCGCCTAACCGCGCATAGGTTTGCGGGTCGAGCTTGATGTACCGAGCCGGATTTTTGCCCATCCATTGCTCTTTGGCAAAGCTGTTCATACCTAGGATACGAAGAAACTCCTCGTTAGCCTGCAGCATCCGGTTCTGCTCGTCAAGCAGCACGATGCCGAGCATGGAATTGTCGAACAGAATCTCGTACCGTTTGGAGGCGGTCGCCAGAAAGCCATGATTCATCACCACGTAGCGGATGAACAGAGCGAAGAATATGGCCGCGTACGCCGACGCGGTGGCGTTCGGCAGGAACGGCAGCCATTCGCTGGCCGATTGGCGGGTGAGGAACGCGAGAATCAGCCATGCGCTCGATACCAGGGCTCCGTACAGGATGAGCCGCAGCCGCTTCAACTCCAGCTTGGCGTCGCCATGGTGTCGGTTTGCGCGGATCGCTCTTATAAGGAAGAACAATAAACCCGTTAACGTGTAGGCTGCCATACCGGTGACATACCAGTGAAAACCGCTGCCGAACACCCCTTGCCGCCAATACGCGCCTTGTTCTATTTGCAGCTGCACCCAGGAAGGGAACAGCCATAGCACGAACGGTCCGCTAAGCGGGATGCCCACTAACAGCAATCTTATAGGGAGCGCGGTCGGCGTACGTCCGAGTTGGCTGAAGAACAGCAAAGCGGCCGACATTATGACAAAACCCGAAGGCAGCATCACATATCGAATGAGCGGCTCCGCTTCCGGATAGGGCACGATATTCGAGAGGAATTGTCCAAGGAACATAGCGCTCACGCTAAGCAGCAGCATCGACGTGGACCGATGAAGTCCGTTATGTTTATCGCGCGTGTAAATTTCCACCGCCATATAGAACAGGAACAGAAACGGCGGCAGCTGAAACAGATACGGCCATACCGTCATCCATGATCATCTCCAAATTCGGGGGTACAGGTAAAGCGTGTTCACAAATGATATCATAGACCTATGCGGAAAGGTGCTTTCGCATCTGGAAACGACGCCAGGGAGTTAAAGAGTATTGCGTCAGCGCCTGCAATGCCAAATCTATCTTTGCGCTGGAGGCCTTCGCTACCTTATAATAAAACGATGGAACAACCACGTAATGGACAAGAAAGCGGGTATGACAATGAAGACGAAACAGCAGGCGTTACCTAAGCCGGACTGGCTTCGGATCAAACTTACGACCGGCGGCAACTATGCCGAGATTAAAGATATGATGGGCTCCAAAAAACTGCATACCGTATGCGAAGAAGCGCGTTGTCCGAACATTTACGAATGCTGGGCGAACCGGACCGCAACGTTCATGATTCTGGGCGATATTTGCACGCGCGCTTGCCGCTTCTGCGCGGTGAAGACCGGCATGCCGACGGAGCTGGACTTGGAAGAGCCGAAGCGCGTCGCCGAAGCGGCCGAGCAGATGGGGCTTCGCCATTGCGTCGTCACCTCCGTCGCGCGCGACGACCTGAAGGACGGGGGCGCGATGATTTTCGCCGAGACGGTGAAGGCGATCCGCGCGCGCTTGCCGTTATGCAGCGTGGAAGTGTTGATTCCCGACTTCATGGGAAGCGAAGAATCGCTGCGCGTCGTCATGGATGCGAACCCGAATATACTTAACCACAATATCGAGACCGTGGCGCGGATGTCGGACCGGGTGCGCGCCAAGGCGAAGTACCCGCGCTCGCTCGAACTGTTGAAACGGGCAAAGCAAATGAAGCCGGACATTCCGACCAAGTCCAGCATTATGCTCGGCGTGGGCGAGACGTATGAAGAAATTTTGCAGGCGATGGACGATTTGCGCGCGGCGGACGTCGATATTCTGACGCTGGGCCAATACCTGCAGCCGACGCCGAACCATATGCCGATCGTGCGCTACGTCCACCCGGACGAGTTCGCCAAGCTGAAGGAAGAGGGCTTGAAGCGCGGCTTCAGCCACGTGGAATCGGGACCCCTCGTCCGCAGCTCGTATCATGCGCATGAACAGGTCAAGTCGGCAAGCGAAGCCAAGGCCCAGGCGGCTACCCTGTAAGAAGGAGTGACGAACAGCATTGATCCATATCGGCGGCAGAACCTATGAATTGGTTTACGATCACAAGAACGGATGGAATCCCGAGGCGTTCCGCAACCGGTACAGCGACGTGCTGGAGCGTTACGATTACGTCATCGGGGATTGGGGCTATAATCAGCTAAGGCTGAAAGGCTTCTTCCGAGACACGCATCCGAAAGTAACGGCCGGCAGCTCGTTCGCGAGCATGTCCGACTATATTAACGAATACTGCAATTTCGGCTGCGCGTATTTCGTGCTGCAGAAGCAGACCGGCGCGAAGCGCGAGGGCGAGAGCGAAGGCGACATCTATCTCGACGAGATCGATATGTCGGAGCGGTTGACGGGCACGGGAGATAACGCGGAATCGGCGTATCGTCAAGCGGTGCCGGCAGCGGCGGCTCAGACGGCAGCCGCATCCGAGGGCGGCGAAGCGCCAGCGCCGGTAAGACGGGAGCATGCGAGAGGGCCGCGCGGACCGCGAAACGATCACCGCCGCGACGGGCACCGCTCGTCGTATGCGAACCGACGGGACCAAGACCGCGATCAGGATCGCGGCGGCGAACAAGGATCGGCATCGGAACGCGGAGAGTCCGGCGTTCGTCCCGAGCGGGCGAATGAAGGGCGCAAGCCTTATAATAAGGATCGCGACCGCTCGCGCGGAGATCGCGAGCACAACCGCCAGCAAGGCGGGCACAGCTCGGGCGGCGACCGCAGCGGCGGCGGAGATCGTCCGCGGCAGAAGCGGCAGCATTTCCCCTCCAAGGCGCCGGTCGCGGCCGCGTCCGAAGGCCAGCAACCGCGCAGCCGCGACAACGCGGGCGGACCGAAGCCAAGTCCCAATGCGAATGCGAATGCAAACTCGAACGCGAACGCGAACAAGAGCGACGCCTAGTCGACAACAAAAGCCATCCGGCCCCTATTGCGGGCAGCGGATGGCTTTTGTTGATTTTGCTAGAAGGGGGCCAGTCGATGGGCGAGCTCGCGATTAGTCGAGATGCTGCACCCGATATAAGCGAGCATAAGCGCCATCCGCCTGCATCAGTTCATCGTGCGTGCCTTGTTCGATAATGGCGCCGTGCTCGAGTACGACGATTCGATCCGCATGCGTAATCGTGGACAGCCGATGCGCGACGATGAGCGTAGTTCGGTTATGGGCGAGCTCCCCGAGCGAGGCTTGGATCGCGTGTTCGGATTCCAGGTCCAGCGCGGACGTCGCTTCATCGAGTACGAGGATGGCCGGATCCTTGAGGAACACGCGGGCGATGGCGATCCGCTGCTTCTGCCCGCCGGACAGCTTCACCCCGCGTTCGCCGATCTCGGTGTCGTAGCCCGCCGACAATCCTTCGATGAACGCATGCGCGCTCGCTTGGACGGCGGCTGCTCGAATGTCCTCGTCCGAGGCGTCCGGCCGACCGAGTCGGATGTTATCGCGAACGGTGCCGCTGAATAGGATGTTATCCTGCAGCACCATGCCGATTTGGCCGCGAAGACTGCTCTGCGTCACGGTCCGAATATCGCGTCCGTCAATGGAGACGACGCCTTCCTGGACGTCGTAGAAGCGGGCGAGCAGGCTGACGATCGAGGATTTGCCGCCCCCGCTCATGCCGACGAGCGCGAACGTATGTCCGGCTGGGATATGAAGATTGATGTCGCGAAGCACCCTAGCTCCGTCGTCCAAGTATCGGAACGACACGTCGCGGAACTCAATGTCTCCTCTTACGCGGGCGAGCGGCTCGGCGCCTGGCCGATCCTTGATTTCGGGCTCCTCCTCGAGCAATTCCACGACCCGTTCAAGCGAAGCGGACGCTTGCGTCAGCTCGGTCGAAGCGTTCACGAGTCTGCGCAGCGGGGAATAGAGGCGGTCGAGATAGCCGTAGAAGGCTACGAAGCCCCCGAGCGACAGGTAATTCATTGCCACGAGATAGCCCCCATAAGCGAGCACGAGCAGCGGCGCGATCTCCGTCAGCGTATTCACGATCGATTGCGTGAGCGCGTTCCAGCGGGTCAGGGCGAGCGCGCGATCCAGGAACGCGCGGTTGCGTCGCCGGAACTGCTCCTCCTCGTAGGATTCCAGCGTGAAGCTCTTGACGACCGGGATGCCGTTCACGTGTTCGCCTAGATACCCCTGCATCTCCGCCAGCGCCTGGCTTCTGGCGCGCGAGTATTCGCGCAGCCGGCGGTACAGCTTCTTGACGGCCACGCCGTAGAAGGGGAGCACGGCGATCGAGACCAACGTGAGCGTCGCATCCATATGAAACATGACCGCCAGCGCCAGGATGAGCGTGAAGATGTCCAGCCAGACGTTCATCAAGCCCGTTTCGACGAGCGACTTCGTCTGTTCGGCATCGTTGATGATCCGGGAGATGATCTCGCCGGATTTACGGTTTTGGTAGAACCGCAGCGACAGCCGCTGCAGATGGCTCTGCAGCCGGGTGCGCAGGTCGAACAGAATGCGGCTGGTCGTCATTTGGGCAAAATATTGGCGGAAATATTCGATCGGATAGCGGAGGACGACGAAGACGAAGAAGGCGACCGCGATCGCCTTCATCAACCGGGCGGCCTTCTCCTCCGGCGCTTGACCCGATAACAGAATATCGTCGATTACGTATTTCAGGAAAAGCGGGAACGCAAGCGGAATCGCGAACTTCAAGGCCCCTATAAGCAGCGTCAGGCCGATCAGCCACTTATAAGGCTTCACGACCTGTAGATATACGGTAAATGGGGTAGACTCGCGCCTTTTCATTATTTCACGTCGTAGCCGAGGAACGCTTCTCGGACCCTTGTCCAGAACGGGAACGGTCGGTACCGGGCGAAGCTGATCTTGTGCGCGGCCACGCTGCATCTAATGGAGCGGATATCCGAGCTCATCATGTTGATATGGTCGAACGAGAGCTGTAGACGCTGCTGCTTGCGCGAGATGATATCGCAATGGTGATGCTGGGGCAGTATCGCGGACGAGCCCAGCGTCCGGTATACCCGGTTATTAATGGACGCGATCTCCGCGATCTGGATCGCTTCCAGCGACGGGTGAATGATTGCGCCGCCCAAGCTTTTGTTGTAGGCGGTGCTGCCCGATGGCGTCGAGACGACGATGCCGTCGCCGCGGAACATCTCGAACAGTTCGTCGTTAATATCGATCTGCGCGACGAGCGTGCCGTCCACGCCTTTGATCGTGAATTCGTTCAGCACGAGACGGTTCACGATTCCCTCCGCCGTGTCTAGTTCGATCTGCGCGAGCGGATAGCGGATGATGCGGGGCGCGGCCTCCGTCATCATGCGCACGAGCTCCTCTAGCTCGTCTGCTTTCCAATCGGCGAAAAAACCGAGATGGCCGGTATGGACGCCCACGAAGGCAACCTCGGCGATTCGGTCGCTGTAGGAATGGAACGCCTGCAGCAGCGTGCCGTCGCCGCCGATGGAGATGACCATCTCAGGTGCCTTCTCGTTCAGCGTCATGCCGCTTGCGCCAGCCAGCTCATGAAAACGCGCCGCCAGCTGCTTCGACAGCTGATCGCCTCTGTCCACTACGACGTAATTCAAAGCCCATTAGCCCCTTCCGGTCGGATATTACCTCGATCATAGCGGAAAATGCCGGCAAACACAACGTTAGCCGGCCGGGCCGAGATAGCTCCACAGCGCATATACCAAGAGGGCGGCTAGGCAGCCATGCGCGAGTCTGGCGATCAAGAAAGGCTTATATCGCAGGGCTGTCCGGCTGAGAAGACTGACGACCTGCGCATGGACCGATAGGCCTCCCCAGGAGAGAATGAAGGCCGCGATCGCCGTTTGATGGAGGAGTCCGCTGCCGGCGGCCGCGCCTGCCGTCTTGGCGCCAAGCGTCACTTCGAACAGGCCGTTCACGACCGCCTCGGCCAGCGCCGCCGGCATGCCGACCGCATGCATGAAGGCACTGATCCCCGAAGCGATAGCGTGCAGCAGACCGATGCTTGTGGCGAGCTCCATGACCACGGAGAAGAATACGACGAGCCCGCCGACGACGACCATCAGCTTGAGCGCGGATTGTACGGCATCCTGGAGCAGCGCGCCGACCGGACGTCCGTCTAGCAGGCGAGCGCGGTGCATGGCGGTGAAGGCTTGGGCCATGCGCGGTCTGCTGCGGGATTCGGAGCCGGCCTCGCGCACCGGGGTGCCCGTCTCCCGGCGGTCGTGAAACCGCATCAGCAGGCCGATAATCATCGCGCCGCCATAGTGCGCCGCGGCCAGCACCGGGGCGAGCGCGGCGTTGTGGAAGAAACCGACCGATACGGCGCCGATCAGGAAAATCGGGTCGGACGTCGTCGTGATCGCGACCAAACGTTCCCCCTCGGCACGGGAAATAAGACGCTGATCCCATAGCTGCGAGGTGAGCCGCGCGCCGACCGGATAGCCGGAAGCAAAGCCCATGGCGAATACGAACGCTCCGCTGCCGGGAATCCGGAAGAGCGGACGCATGAGCGGGTCGAGCAGGGTGCCGAAGAAATGGACAATGCCGAATCCGATCAGCACCTCGGAGATGACGAAGAACGGGAACAACGCCGGGAACAGCACCTCCCACCAAATCGACAGCCCCCGTACCGCGGCTTGCAGCGAAGCGGAAGGAAAGGCGGCCAGCAGAAGCGCCAAGAGGACGGCGGTCCAGGCGGGGATGACTTGAGGACGAAACAGAAAGCGGACATGCTGCACGGAAAGTCCCTCCACATCGGGTATTGGCGTACAAGCCGAGGCGAGTCTCTATCGTTATATGCGGGGAGCGGGACAATCCATGACAATTGTGAACCGAAGCAGGCATAAAATTCAATAAAATTGGGTAAAATGAAAGTAGTAAACGCTTGCAAAAAGTGCTGTTATTTCGCCATGTTTGTGGTAAAATATTGATACAACCAAACGTTGGGGTGATGAATGATGAGTTTTGTTGCAGGCATCCTCGTTTGCGCTTTCGTATATGTCATCCGCGAGTCGCTGTTAGCGCCGGGCGAAGAGGACTACGAGAGCTAGTCAATTATGACCGAAGTACCATATAGTCGCAGAATGCCCTTCACCGGAGGGCATTTTTTTTGTGCGGTAAATTGTTGCATCTCCGCACAGATAAGCTTTTTGTGTTATACTACAAAAGACCTAAAGAAAGAGGTTGTACTTACCGATGAACAACTATAGAACTATTTACGAAGCGGTTGGCGAATATGATGGAATAGGTCGGATTGTCGGGTTATTTTATCCTAAAGTTCAGCGGCATCCGCTGCTGGGGCCATTGTTTCCTGAAGATATAATTCCGGTTATGGAGAAACAGCAGCTGTTTCTCACTCAGTTTTTCGGCGGACCCACTTTATACTCCGATGCTTATGGACATCCGATGATGCGAGCGCGCCATCTGCCGTTCCCGATTACGCCCGAGCGAGCGGAAGCCTGGCTCTCGTGCATGCGCGAAGCGCTGGCGGAGACGGGAATGCCGGAGGAACTGCAAGAAATCGTGATCGAGCGGCTGTCCGGGCCGGCGCATCACTTTGTGAACACTACCAACGAACGGGAGACGTGACCGTCATGGAACCGCTTTACCAGTCCACGATAACGTGCATTTGCTGCCAAGCCCAATTTCAAACGTCGCGGGTTCGTCCAAGCTTCAAGCGGGTCGTGTCGCGGGATACGGACTTTTGCGCGTATTACAAGAACGGGATTAATCCGGACTTCTACGTCGTTCGGGTATGCCCTTCCTGCGGGTACGCGTCGACGGAGAACGGCACGCAGCAACTAACGGACGTAAAGCGGAGATATTACTACGAGCGGTTCGGCTCCTCTTGGGTTCACCGCGATTACGGCGGCGAGCGCACGGTGGAGCAGGCGCTCGATACGTACAAGCTCGCGCTCATTTGCGCCCAGGTGGCCGGCACGAGCGAACGCGTCATGGCCGGGCTGCTGCACCATATCGCTTGGCTGTACCGCTATATGGGCAATAAGGCGCAAGAAGAACGTTTCCTGCAGTTCGCGCTGCAGTCGTATACCGCGGTGTACGAGACGGAAGGCGGTTCGGTCAACGACGCGAAGCTGATGTTCTTGCTCGGCGAGCTGCACCGTCTGCTGGGCGACCGCAACACGGCCGTGCGCTGGTTCTCGCGCGTCGTGAACGACAAGCGCATCGTCGACGCGACGATGATCCGGGCCAGCCGCGAGCAGTGGCAGCTCCTGCGCGAAGAGATGAAGCGGGAAGGTTTGTACATGGAGGAAGAGCGGCTGAACGCGTAAGAGCGGAGGCCTGATGACCGTGCGGTCCCTTAGGGGCTGCACGGTTTTCTTTTTGCGAAAGGGCACCCGTATGCAACGTCAATCGTCGTTGGCCTACGCGGATGAATAACGAAACTCCGGTGCCGCGAAGGACCGGAGTTTGGAGTTTCATGCGATGAATTATTTGATATAAATGCTGCCGAACGGCAAGACTTCGCGCAAAATTCGCTTAATGACGCTGTCTCCGCGGAGCTGGTCCTCCAGCTGCGGGTCGCGGGAGCCGGTCTGGATCAGCACGGGGCCTTTGCCGGTTAGCTCCCATTGCACCTGCATATGCTGGCTGGCGAGCGGGTTCCCGTAGACGGTCAGCTTGACGTTGGCCTTCTCGGGATACGCGACGAGCGAGCTTTTCTCCACATACAGCGGGCGGTTCTCGTCCAGCTGCAGCACGGCCAGATCGCCGGTAACGAGGATGCCGAGCGTACCTGGACCGCTGAAGCGCATTCGTACCCATTCATGGGTGATCCAAGCGGTTTTGAATTTCTGGATGCGGCTCTTCATGCCCATGCCTTCCGAATAGAGGAGCACATGTCGAAAATCGAACATGAGGTCGCTGTCCGCCGGAATATCGATCGGCTCGAGGGTGCAGCCTGCGGGCAAGCCGAGCACGAATTGGGACGGTCCCTGCATGCGCGAACGAATCCATTTCTTCTTGCGGTACATGCCGGCCAGATCCATGAATTTGTCCTCGCGCAGCGTCGGCGCGCCCTGGAACGCGATAATCGAGCGGGGGTGCAGCACGTGGACGGCTTCTTCCTCCGTTAACTCCACCATGGCATGTCCGACGGGAGCCGGGGCGTTCACTTTCATTCGGAGCCACCTCCCGCGGAACGGTTGCTGCGCCACGCCCGGTATCGCCATATGCGAACCGAGACGATGTACAGCAGTCCGGCGCCGGCGAACACGAGGACGGATGCGGCGATTTTGCGGTAGAACCGTTTGCGCTCCGATTGATCGTTCTCCAGCTGTTCCATTCGCGTCAGCAGCGTTTCGTTTTGTTCCATGAGCGCCTCGTTCTGCTGCCGGTACGTTTCGTTCTCCCGCATCAGCTTCAGCTGCTGCTGCGCGTACTCGTCCGCTTTGCGGCGGGCTTCGTCGAGCTCTTCCTGGGTCTGGACGAATTGCTGCTGCAGCTCGTCCAGCTTCTCGGGCGCATTGTAAATATCTTTGAACCGGTCGATGACGCTGCCGTCGGCCGAAGGGGGCGCGCTCGCGAGCAGCCCGGCCGCAACCACGGCAGCCATCCCGATTCGCGCGTAACGTTTCATCGTCATCACCTCGGTTGCCTTGCGGAACGTTTGTTTCATTGTACCCCGCGGTTTCTCGTTTGAACAGCGGGGATGGACCGCGGGAGCAATTGGCATGTCGGCATATACGCTGCCGATTGCGGGCCGATCCGGCGGCTACCCTTTGCGCAGCTTCGTGTCCGTCAGCAAATAGTCGGCGTCCGCGTCCACCACCGTCACCCGGCCGTGGCAGCAGGGGAACACGAGCAACCGTTTCTTCCCGGTCTTGATGTCCTTCAGCTCGGCTGGCCGCAGCGGCAGCAGTACGTTGTCCGCGCCGCAGAAGGGGCAGGAGGGGACGTACACGTCCTTCATCTGGATATCGTAGGGCCAGGCCCGTTCGAACGGAATCAAGGCTTGTCCTCTCCTTTGGCGTCTAGACCTTCGGATGCTGCAGGCGAGGCGGATTTCGCGGCCAGTTCGGCCATTTTCTGCATCAAAATATGTTTGGGCATATGCATCAGATGCTCGATCGGCACATTTAATTCTTTCGACAGCCGGATTGCGGTCTCCGGCGAAATTTGAAGCGGTCTGGACATGGGGGTACAACTCCTTTGGTCGGCGGAGGCCGTCCCGGTTCTCGGGAAATGGGTGAAAAGGTTGGCAATGCGGCGCTCCGTTTCAGTATAATTCAGTTATACACCGCTTCGAGGGAGCGCGCAACGGAAGCGGCCGTTCCGGCGGGCGAAGATGCATGTACATATGGGTTTCCAATTCGATTTTGTTGCAGCAGGATTGTAGAAGCAATGCTACACCAAAACAAAACTTATGCTTCCGAAGCGATTTTTTGTTGCGCAGCAAAATCGAAGAAGCAATGCTCCACAAAAAATTTTAGGAGGTTCAATCATGACCTTTCCCCAAGTTTGGGATCTAGATGTCATCTACCCGGGCGGTTCGAAATCGTCTGCTTTCGTCCAGGAGCTGGACGGCATGGAGCGGGATATCCGCGCGCTGGAAGAGGAACTTCAAGCGGCTAAAGGCGATTCGCCTACGGCGGCGCAGCTGGCAGGCTGGACAGCCGTGGTGCAATCCGTGCTCGGTCGCGTTCATCAGGCGGATTCGTTCGTCGGCTGTCTGCTCGCCGAGCAAATGAAAGATACGGCGGCCGTCGCGCTGAACGATCGCGTTCGCACGATCGCGGCGCGGTTCAATACGGCGCTGACGAGCTTCGACGAGCAGCTGAGCGCGGCTTCTGACGCCGACTGGGCCGGGTTCCTGGCGCAGGATGCGATCGCGCCGGTCGCCTTCCGTCTGCAGGAGAGACGCGACGACGCGAAGGAGAAGCTGGCGCCGGCGCTGGAGGCGCTGGCGGGCGAGCTGGCCGTCGACGGTTACCACGGCTGGGGCGAGTTTTACAATACGGTCGTCTCGCGCACGCAGTTCCATACCGTGGACAAGGACGGGCAGGCGAAGACGCTGTCGGTCGGTCAAATGGCGAATAAGCTGTCCGACGGCGACCGCGCGGTTCGCGACGAGGCGTTCGCGCATTGGGAGCGCGTCTGGGGCGAACAGTCCGAACTTTGCGCCGAAGCGCTGAACCGGCTGTCGGGCTTCCGGCTGAAGCTGTACGAGAAACGGGGATGGGCTTCCGTGTTGAAGGAGCCGCTCGCGATTAACCGGATGAGCGAGGCCACGCTGAACGCCATGTGGTCGGCGGTGAACGAAGGCAAGCCGGCGCTGGCGCGATATCTCGACCGCAAGGCGAAGCTGCTTGGTCTGGAGAAGCTGGACTGGCACGACGTCGACGCGCCGCTCGGTTCGGCATCCCGTACGGTCTCTTATGACGAAGGGGCGGCTCTAATCTTGGATTCGTTCCGCAAGTTTAGCGCGGACCTGGCCGACTTCTCGGAGATGGCGTTCAAGGACGGCTGGATCGAGGCGGAGGACCGCGCCGGCAAGCGTCCCGGCGGGTTCTGCACGTCGTTCCCGCTCAGCGGGCAAACCCGGATTTTCATGACCTATTCCGGCACGATGAACAACATCTCCACGCTCGCGCACGAGCTAGGTCACGCGTACCATCAGCATGTGTTGAACGATCTCCAGCCGTTCGCCCACGAATACGCGATGAACGTCGCGGAGACGGCTTCCACGTTCGCGGAGCTTATTCTATCCGATGCGACGATGGCGATGGCGAAGGATCGGGACGAGAAACTCGGCATGCTCGACGATAAGCTGCAGCGCTCGGTGGCGTTTTTCATGAACATCCACGCGCGGTTCTTGTTCGAGACGCGGTTCTATGACAAGCGCCGCGAAGGCATGGTGACCGTCGAAGAGCTGAACGAGCTGATGACGGAAGCGCAGAACGTAGCCTACAGCGGCGCGCTCGGCAAGCTGCACCCGCATTTCTGGGCGGCGAAGCTGCATTTCTACGCGACGGACGTGCCGTTCTATAACTTCCCGTATACGTTCGGTTACTTATTCAGTTGCGGGCTGTACGCGATCGCCCAAAAGGAAGGGCCTTCGTTCGCGGATCGCTACGTCGCGCTGCTGCGCGATACGGGATTGATGACGGTCGAGGAGTTGGCGCAGAAGCATCTGGGCGTGCGCCTGGACGAACCGGGGTTCTGGCGCGGGGCGGTGGCGCTGACGACGGCGGACGTCGAAGCTTTCCTGACAATGACCGCCGAATAGTACATTCGAACCGCGCTCGTATCCTTAAGTGAGAGGAGTTCCGGATTTTCGTTAACCCCGTGAATGAATTGTGGGGATTAATGGAAAACTGGATAGTGAGACTGCGGCGGCGGCATCATGTTGTAGGGCTGCCGGCCGTATGGGAAACTCGAACTCTGCTTGAACGAAAGGGGACGACCGCATCATGGAACGCACGTTTGTCATGGTTAAGCCCGATGGCGTCAAAAGAGGATTGATTGGGGACATCGTGTCCCGATTCGAGCAAAAAGGCTTCACGTTAAGAGGCATTAAGCTGCTGCATATCGACCGTCCGCTTGCGGAACGGCATTACGGCGAGCACCGGGAGAAGCCGTTCTTCGGAGAGCTTGTCGATTATTTAACGTCGGGCGAAGCGTGCGCGATGATTTGGGAAGGACAGCACGCGGTCGCGAACGCCAGAAGTCTCATCGGCAAAACGAATCCGGTCGAGGCGGTGCCCGGCACGATCCGCGGGGATTTCGCGATGGACGTGGCGAGCAACGTCGTGCATGGCTCGGATTCGCCGGAAAGCGCGGAGCGCGAAATCTCGCTGTTCTTCGGCGAGAGCGCAGCCGTTTATATGTTCCCGAACCCGCCGATCACGCATTCCGCGAACGCAGCGCATTAAGATCGAGACGAGAAAACCGGATTGTCCGGACCGTCTGCTGGAGCGTAATGCTCGAGCGGGTTGGTCGGCATTCCGGTTTTTTTCTAGCAATCTGTCTGTTCGGTTGGTCGGTTATGCGTGAGAGAGTATAGCAAAAAGCCGTCTCCCGGCGGAAGACGGCTTGCAAGCGGCGATGCCGCAAACAATTTAGAACGATTCGTTGATGACGAGCTCGCTCAGCGGCAGACGACCGGACGCGCGAGCGGGTTTCGCCGCTTCGCCGATTGGAACGAGCATGACCGGGAAGAAACGGTCCGGGATGTTCAGTTCTTTCACGAGCGCTTCGGCGTTGAAGCCGCCCATTGGCACGGTGTCGTAGCCTTTCGCTTTCGCGGCCAGCATCAACTGCATCGAAGCGAGACCGGCATTCTTGTTGGCTTCGTCGCGCGCAACTTGGGCGGACGTATAAGCGCCGTCGATTTGGCCGACGAGCGTGTCGCGAACTTGCTGCGGTACGGCGCCCGCTGCAACCGCGGCGTCGTAAATTTGGTGGCCCGTCAGGTTGGCTTGGAGGTCACCCAGGACAACGACGACGACGGAAGCGTCGGAAACTTGCTTCTGGCCGTATGCGATCGGGAGAAGGCGGTCTTTGTTCGCTTGCTCCTTCACGACGAGGAAACGCCATTGCTGCAGGTTCCAAGAGGACGGCGCGCTCGCGGCCAGCGTCAAGATTTCGTTCAGCGTTTCTTCGGGAATAACGACGTCGCGGTTGTATTCGCGTACCGAATGGCGTTCGAGCATTACTTGTTCGGCGTTAAGAGCGGTGTTGGATTGAGTCATGATTTTCTCTCCTTTTATCTTCTGTGTTTTGTAAGCTAACGATAGTATAATCAACTATATTATTTTTAGCAACTGATTTTTCACGCAGAGCTTACGCAAGCGATCTGTAGAAAAAAGGTTGACCTGGTTAGACGGACCATGGTAAAGTATGGACAAATTTAACTGAGTAGCTGCGGCCAAACTTGGCCGTTGCTTATTACGGAAGCACCGTAAGTTACGCGTACTAAGCGTAGTTTATGGTGCTTTTTTGCGTTTTCTTTCATACATCGAACTTCAGGAAAGAGGTGGATGCGCATGCACAAGCAGCAGCTTGTCGCCGCCGTGAGGGAAGCGGATTATCTCGAGCGCCTGGCCGACTACATCCGGCATTCGGCATTCGGCGAGCGGTGGCAATTAACGGCGTTTACGAATCCGCAGGCGCTTCGCCAATATTTAAAATCCGGTTATCCGGTTGATCTGCTCGTCGCGCAGACGGCCTTCTCGTCGCAGATCGAAGAATCGGGCGTCTCCTGCCGAACGGGGCTGTTCGTTCCCCTCGGCCATGCGTGCGGCGAGCGGGAGATCGCGCAATTTCAACCGTTGCCAGCGCTGCTTCAGGCGTTCGAGGCGTTGTATTCTTCTGGCGCGCCGGGCGGGAATGGAGCGGTAAGGGGAACGAAAGAGAGCGCGGTGATCACGGTGTGCGGCGCGGGATCGGGGATCGGAAAGACGACGCTGGCCCTCCGGCTTGCTCAAGCCATGGGCGCGCGAGGCGGCAGCGCCTTCTACTTGAATCTCGAACAGTGGAACGCTTCCGAATCGTGGCTCGGCCGCGAAGGCAGGAAGGATGCGCTGTCGGAGCTGCTCTATACGCTGCAATCGGAGCCGGAACAGGCAGCCGGCCGGCTGAACGAGCTGAAGTGCCGGCACGCCGGATTGAAGATCGACTATATACCGCCGTGCCCGAATCCGGAGGAGCGGGAATCGATGACGGCCGAACTGTCGGAGCTGCTCATTCGAACTGTAAGGGAGAGCGGCCGCTACGACCTGCTTGTCATCGATACGGACGGACGGTTCGATTCCGTCGCGATCCGGGCGATGCAAGCATCGGATACGATGCTGTGGATGACGGAGCCTAATGCCGCTTCCCGAATCAAGACCGAGATGGCATGGGCTCATCTCAAAGGCAGGTGGGGAGAACGGGCCGCCGAACTAGCGCAGCGCATCAGCTGGATTGCCGTTCAGCCAGAAGGAGCTGGCGCCGAGCGATATGCGGAGACTAGGGTTCGAATCGACCACGTCCTGCCGCCGGCCAAGGAGGGAAGCCCAGGGGCGGGGGCAAGCGCGTCGCCCGCTTACCGGGCCGCTATCGAGCATATATTAGAGCGCCAGCTGACGCGGGCAAGGGGGCGGTAGCGGTGGAAGAAATGGTACAGCTGCTGAAAGCCGATATCCGGGGCGGCCTCGATATGGAACATGCGATGAGCGATCACGATTTCCATTTGCTGATCGAACAGTACGTATTCAAATGGAGTCAATCTCATCCGCTGACGGCGATCCAGAAGGTGCAGCTCGTCCGTAGACTATACCATGCATTTCGCGGATTGGATATTCTGCAGCCGCTCATGGACGATCCGGATATAACGGAAGTGATGATTAACGACTACGACGAGATTTTCGTCGAGCGGCGAGGTCGTCTCGTCAAGCTGGCCTTATCGTTCGAGAGCCGCGGCAAGCTCGAGGATTTGATCCAGCATATCGTGGCGGGCGTCAATCGGGTCGTGAACGAATCCTCGCCGATCGTGGACGCGAGGCTCAAGGACGGCTCGCGGGTCCATATCGTCCTCCCGCCGGTTGCCCTTAAGGGGCCTTGCGTGACGATCCGGAAGTTTCCCGAGCGTCCGCTGCGAATGGACTCGCTGGTCGAGCTCGACGCGCTGACGCAAGAAGCCGCGGACTTCTTGAAACGGTTGGTAACCGCCAAATACAACATTTTCATCAGCGGCGGCACCGGCTCGGGCAAAACGACGTTCCTGAACGCGCTGTCGGCGTTCATTCCGCCGGATGAACGGATCATTACGGTGGAAGACGCCGCCGAGCTGCAAATTCGCACGATCCCGAATCTGGTGTCGCTGGAGACGCGCAACGCGAACACGGAAGGCAAAGGCGCGATCTCCATACGCGAGTTGATCCGGGCCTCCCTCCGGATGCGGCCGAACCGCATTATCGTGGGCGAGGTGCGGGGCGGGGAGGCGATCGATATGTTGCAGGCGATGAATACCGGCCATGACGGGTCGCTCAGTACGGGCCATGCCAACTCGGCTCGCGACATGCTGACCCGGCTGGAGACGATGGCGCTTGGGGGCGCGGACCTGCCGGTGCCGGTCATTCGCCAGCAAATCGGCTCCGCGATCGATATGATCGTGCATCTGTCGCGGCTGCGCGACCGGAGCAGGCGGGTGACGGAGATTTCCGAGATTACGGGCGTAAGCGGCGGAGAAGTGCAGCTTTCGACGCTGTTCCGATTCGAGGAAGAAGGCGAGCGGGAGGGGCGCGTACTGGGGAGCCTTCGGCCGACGGGAACGAAGCTTGCGCGAACGTGGAAGCTGCGAATGGCGGGGCTCGCCGGTGAGGCGCCGTGAGCGGGTTGACCAGACGAAAGGATGAGCTGGCGGCGCGGCTGGGCTCGCCTGGACGGGAAGCAGGGGCGGCTGCCGGGGGCTTGCCGGATTATCGGAAGCTTGAGCTGACGAGGAGACAATTTGTCGGTGCCGCATCGCTCGGCGCGGCGATCGTTTTTGCGGCCGCTTACTTGTTCTATCATTCGTGGGCGTTGTCGCTCCTCTTATCCGTCGCGGGCATTGTCGCGCCGAGGTTCTATCGGCGATCGCTCTTGGCAAGGCGGCGCCTCCGGCTGACGCTTCAATTCAAGGAGGCGCTGTACTCGCTGACGGCTTCGCTCGCGGCGGGCCGGTCGGTGGAGAACGCCTTCGCGGCCGCGCTGGACGACCTGAAGCTGCTGTATCCGAATCCCGATGCCGAGATCCGGACCGAGTTCGAGATTATCCGCACCAGGCTCGCTTACGGCGAACCGATGGAGCAAGCGCTGCTCGACTTCAAGCAGCGGGCGGATATCGAGGACATTTCGCAATTCGTCGACGTATTCGTTATTTGCAAGCGGACGGGCGGCGACCTCGTCGAGGTCATCCGGCGCACGTCTCAGACGATCGGGGAGAAGCTGGACGTTCAGCAGGAGATCGCGGTCATGGTGGCCCAGAAGAAATTCGAATCGCGCATTATGATGAGCATTCCGTTCGTGTTTATGGCGTTCCTCAGCTTCGCGGCGCCGGATTATATGGAGCCGCTCTACGGCGGCATCGGGTATGTGCTGCTTACGGTCGGGCTTATCATGCTGGGCGGGTGCTATTGGCTGATGTCCAAGCTGATGAACATTCAGGTTTAGTTGGCTATGAGGCGGGTTGCGTTGCCGCCATGGGTACAATGCCGGCGAATGAATATGGGGGAGAACGGAATGGTGATCATCTGGGTTAGTTTGCTCGCGGTCGGATGGGCGGCATGCGCAATAATGGCGCGGCGGCTTCCGGCGGCATCCCGTGAAGCGGCCAAGATGCTGGAGGGCGGAGATGCCCAGCGGATTTTGTTGGCGCTGCCTTTCCGGTACGCGCTGGAGCGTCTGGGGATGTACGACCGGCTGCAGATGCAGCTCGGCGAACTGCATGGCAAGCTGCTAATCGTGAAGGGGAGTTCGTGGACGTTGGAGGCAACCCGCTTGCATGCCGCCTCGGCGGTCGGCATTGGGTATGCGGCGGCCTGCATCGGGGCGGGAGCAGGCGCGGCTGGCGAAGAACCGACGATCTGTCTAATGGGACTGCTGCTCGGCGTGCTGCTTCCGGTCGTCAAATGGCGGGAGCCCGCCAAGCTGGTCGAGCGGCGCAAGCAGGACATGCTCATCGCCCTCCCGGACGTGCTAAGCAAGCTGACGCTGCAGCTCGCCGCCGGCGAGACGATGCAGCGCGCGCTTACCCGCTGCATCGTTCGGGCGCCCGGCAAGCCGGCTCACCCGCTACATGAGGAGTTGGCGAAAGCGTGCGAGGCCGTTCGCAACGGGGAATCGTTCGCCGCGGCCATGGAAGGCTTCAGCCGGCGCTGCGCGCTGCAAGAGGTGTCCTTGTTTACGACGACGCTGCTGCTGAATTACCGGCGGGGCGGCGACAAACTCGTTCTGTCGCTGAAGGAGCTGACGTATTCGCTTTGGGAAAGGCGCAAAGCGATTGCCAGGTCGCGCGGGGAAGAAGCCTCTTCGAAGCTGGTTTTTCCGCTGGTCGGTATATTCGTAGTGCTCATGATTCTCGTAGCCTCGCCCGCCGTCCTGTTGATGGGCTGGTAGCGGGGGCGCAATACAATTTTGATAGAAGAGGAGCGTGTCCGTATATGTTGACGGTCATGAAGAAGAAGGCAGGCGCGTTTTGGCGCGAAGACGAAGGGCTTGGAACGCTCGAAATCATTCTTATTATCGCGGTGGTCATTATTATCGCCCTGCTGTTCAAGGATTGGATCATCCAGCTGCTGGAGAACTTGATGGGCAAAGCCGATGACCAAGCGAACGAAATTTTCGCCGATTAGTCGCCTCAAGGCTTGGATGCGCGGCGAAGAGGGGAGCTATGCGCTGGAGGCTTCCTTTGTTTTCCCTGCTTTGTTCACGGTCATGGTGGCGCTGTTGTTGTTTGGCCTATATGTGTACCAGCAGGTCGCGGTCTATTATGTCGCTTCGGTCTCTGCGGAACGGGCGGCTTTCGTCTGGAACAACAGCCATCGCGATCCGGATAGCGGCATCGCGCCGGTCGGGGCATACGACGGCTTGTACTGGCGCGTAGGCGACGACGGCGCGCTGCAGTCGATATTTAAGCTGGCCGGCGCTTCGGGCTCTAGCGTCGAGGTTCCTATCGGTAACATTGGAGGCGACGACCGAGAGCCGGAAGCAAGCGAATCGCTTCCGGCTCGCAAGCTGGTCCGGATCACGGCTGGCGTGCCCGCTTTTCGGGAAGGACAGCTCGCTTATCTGAACCGGCTGCTGACGAAGGAGGTTGAGAGCGGTTTGTCGCCGCCGATGAACATCCCCTTGCTCGATCAGCTCGGACATCGGGTTTCCTTGCAGACGGCTAGCCGTGCATCGATCGTAGATCCTGTCGAGCTCATTCGAAACGTCGATTTGGCTCGTTATTACGCCGCCAAATGGAACAACCGCGCGGATGCCGTTCTTACGCGGGCGAATGCGGCTGTGGTCATCCAGCAGAAGGCTGCGCCTTAACAGGAAGCGGGAAGGAGAGAGCTGGTTTGAAGCAAGCAGGCAGTAAGTTTCCGGCCCGGCGTGGATTTTTCGCGCGATCGGAAGGTTCGGTCTCCATCTATATGATCGCCGCTACGGCCGCGCTCGTGCTCGTCATGAGCGTGCTGATCGATTACGCGCGGATCGCCGCATTCCGCAAACAGACGGAGATCGCGGCGCATGCCGGCATCCGCTCGGCGCTCTCCGCTTACGACGGGGAGCTGTACATGCGATACGGCTTGTTCGGCGCGGGCGGCAGCGACCGGAACGAACTGTTCGCGCAGGCGGCGAAGGGGCAGTGGCCAACGGAGAAAACAACCGGAGCCTTTCGCCTCGTGAACGGGCGCTACGAGACGTCGAAGGTTAATCTGCACGAGACGCTTGGCCGTCACGATATTTTGAAGCGCCAGATCCTGGAGGAGATGAAATACAAGGCGCCGGTCGATTTTACGCTGGAGGTCGCTTCGCAGTTCGCGCCGGCCGCGTCCGCCATGAAGGAAGCCCATGCCGCGATGACGATGCTGGAGAACGTGCGCAAGCTATACGACAAGCGAGAAGCGCATTTGCAGGCGGTGCTGGATTTGCAGAAAGCGATGCGGGATGCCGCCGGAGACATAGGAGCGATCATACCGTTCCGGAACCGGGACCTCGCCCAATCGCAGACGGTATTGAATGTCGTTGCCCGCTACCCGCATTATGTGGCGATGATGGAGGCCGACGCTTATTTAGAGAAGGATGAATATCCCGCTTATACCGCTCAGATCGCTTCGTACCGGGACGAGGCCAGAACCGTAACAAGCGAGCTGTTTCGCCAAAGCATGCTGGCGCTTCGCCGCCATCAGAATTTGGAGCGCCGGGCGCTCGAAGAGCTGGGGAAGGCGGAACGATTGAACGAGGAGATGCGCGCGGTCATCGCGCAGAACGAGCAGCAGCTCAATTCGGGTTATGACCGGGTGCAGAAATCGAAGGTGCCCGGAACGGCGGCCGGTTCTCCATCCGCGGCGGAGGTATCGCAGTTGGAGCAAGCCGGGCAGTCCGCGCAGCAGCTGCCGATGGCGCGGGAGTGGTTCGCCCGCTATGCGGAAGAACTCTCGGCGCAAACCGCGAATTACGCGTCCTTCGACGCCGAAGCGGCGGGCTTCCAGTCGTCGATGAACGCCGCGCTTGCCGGCTCGGGCTCGGCGGCGCTGCTGACGGAGAACGCGGCGCAGCTGCGCATAGCCTACGAACAGTATGACGCGAAGTACGGATTGAACGGGACGGTGATGCTGGAGCGGACGCAAGAGCTCGAAGCCCGTCAAGCGTCCGATCGGGAGCGGAAGAAGCAGGAGGCGAAAGCGGAAGCCAAGTGGAACGATATCCGGCGGATGCTCCATAACCTAACGGCTGTTCCGCAAGTTGCGGAGCATCAAGAGCAATTCGACCGCGTCAAGAAGCGTGCCGAAGCAAGTTTGGCCTTTAACGCGCTGAGCAATGAAGCGGGCTCGGATGCAATCGGACAGCTGCTGGAAGAGCCGAATGACGCGGCCGAGCAATCGATGCATCAGACCGGGGGCGTCTTCGACGGTCTGGCCGACATGCTCGAAGGGACGCGCGACACGGTATATATGAATGAATACGTCATTAACCGCTTCTCCATGTTCGACCCGCAGAAAATGCAGGGCGCGCTGCTCAACGGGGATGCGAGCGAATATGCCCATGCGCTGAGCTTGAATAACCAGGAGACGGAGTATATCTTGTACGGCTTCCACAGCCCCGCCGCCAATGTGGCCGCGGCGGCCGGCGAGGTGTTCGCGATGAGGCTTGCCATCCGGACTATGGAAGGGCTGATCGAGTGCAGAACGATGATGCACCCGCTGCTCATTTTGGCGGGCGCGGTCCTTTACGGCCTCGAACATGCGGCGGCGGATATGATCCGACTCGTGCAGACCGGCACGACGCCATTGTCCAAGTATGCGCCCGTAGAGGTCGCTTACCGGGACTATATGCGTCTGTTTCTATTGCTGCATGACGATGGGCCGAAGCGATTGGCCCGCATGGCGGCCGTTATGGAGCAAAATACGGGATTGCAGCTGGCGCGGGTCGGAACGGGTTGGACGGGGGAGCTGCGCGCATCGGTCAACGTGTGGTTTCTTCCCGGCGTCATGAATCGGTTCGCCGAATGGGGACTGCTCGACGGGAAGGTGGCGGACGGACGCTATGAGATAGACCGAACGGTCGGCATGTCGTACAGCTAACGTTGCCTCGCTTTTGCGAAGCGGCGGGCGGGTCTCGAGGCGAATGAAGCGAAATCGGGACGGGATGGGGAACGAAGCGGGAGGAATCGTGGTCGAGGCCTCTTTGATCGCGCCGATCGTCATGATGGCGATCGTTCTCTTCATCTGTCTCGTTCGGCTGGCCGCCGTACAAATGGCCGTTCACGGCGCGGCCTCCCAGGTGGCGCGGCAGACGGCCGCCGGCATGTATCCGGTGTCGCTCGCCTCGGCCCATGCCGCGCAGGCGCTTCCCGCGCTGCCCGGGGGCGTGCAGCTGCCTGGAATGGAGCAAGCCGGCGTGGCGCTGAAAGAATGGCTGCCCGCTCCGGTAGGCCCGATGTTGGGCGCGATACTTCAGGGGAACTGGCAGGAGGCGGGCAATGCCGCCGGGTCGGAAGTAGCGAAGACCGCGTTATTGCCGCTGCTGCGTCAATCCGCGGACGAACGCGTGCTGGATCCCGGCCGGATGACGATATCGTATGTCGCGCTTCCGGATTTCTCGGGCGATTCCGGCTCGAACGTGGTCATTGAAGCTGAGTACCGTTTCCCGCTGCATATGCCGTTTACGAGGAAGAACATTATCTTGAAGGAGCGGGCGGTGGAGCGCGGTTGGTTGAGCGACTCGACGCCTGCCGCGCGGGTGGGCGATTCCGATTCCGAAGGGACATCCACGCTCCAGATCGCTTCCATCGAACCGGATCCGCTGCGGCCTGGCCGCAAAGCAACCGTCACGGCGGTCGCCGATCCGGGAACGGCGGTTTCGGTATCCGTCCGCTATAAGAGCGGCGCGAGCACGGCCAAGCATCTTGGCGACGCGACGGTGGGAGCGGACGGTACCGTGTCCTGGACCTGGCATGTATCGGGCAACACGACCCCAGGGGTATGGGAGCTCGTCGTGACGGCGGCGGACGGCACCCGTGTCGCGCGTCATTTCGTCGTGGAGAGAAAGGCCGCAGACAACGAGTAATGAAAGGAGATTGATATGATGACTATTACCGGCACGGGAGCTGCTATTGTACTAGCGTGCGCGTTCGCGACGGATATGCGCGCCATGCGCATTCCGAACCTGCTGACGGTCATCGGCTTTGCGTCCGGCGTGATCTGCCAGCTGCTAACGGCAGGCTGGCATGGCGGTCAGATTGCGCTCGTAGGCGCATTAGCCGGATTTTTGCCCTTCTTCCTCCTCTATCTGTTCAAGGGCATCGGCGCAGGTGACGTCAAGTTGTTCGCCGCGCTCGGCGCTTGGTTAGGGGCGGCGGCGGTGCTGAACGTCGCCATGTACGCGATTTTGTATGCTGGCGCCCTAGGACTGCTCTACATGCTTGCCTCGCGTCCGTTCTGCCGGCGGATGTTGGGCGGCATGGCTGTTCTGCTGAGTCCGGGGGCTGCTGGCAAACGGGAGGCGCTCCATGGCTGGGAAGCGGGAGCGAAGCGGTTTCCCTTCATGATCGCCGTGCTCCCGGCCGCTATATCCGTCTGGGCGATGGGAAGTTAACAGGAAGGAGAACGATAATGGACATGGACGAAC
This sequence comes from Paenibacillus methanolicus, assembly GCF_008124765.1. Taxonomy (GTDB): domain Bacteria; phylum Bacillota; class Bacilli; order Paenibacillales; family Paenibacillaceae; genus Paenibacillus_Z; species Paenibacillus_Z methanolicus. Next base: position 76,788 of record NZ_VNHS01000009.1, read on the forward strand.
TGCGCATCGATTTTGCAATGAACCATGAGCACGAGATGGTCATCGACCGTGCGGGAGGCATTGCTCGAGAGGAATTGGACGAAGTCGAGATCGCCATGCTTCAGGGCGGTCGGTCCATTCCGCGGTTGCTGCGCATGGAATGGAGCGATATGGACGGCAACGTCGTGTTCTGCTATCCCTTAACGGGCCGAAGACTGCTGACGCATCGGATGCGGACGCAGCCGGTCGGGATGATGGACTACTACGCGATCCTGTTGGCGCTTGTGGAGGCGATCGACGATTGTAAAGATTATATGCTTCGGCCGGAAGGCTTTCTGCTGCAGGAACAAGCGATTTTTACCGGCGACCGGCTTGACGATTTGGCGCTCTGCTACGTGCCGCTCCGCCAGTCGAAGGCAGGTTCGCAGCGCGTTTCCGAAATCGTGCTCGCGCTCGCCGTCAAGTGGCTGGGCTATGTCGGCCAGCCGGACGGGGAGGGAATGAAACAAATATTCCGGCATCTTCGCGAAGAGTATGTGGCTTGGCGGGAACTTCGCCAGACGCTGCTGCGATTAATTGGCGGCATCCCGACAGATGGACCAGGGCAGGCGGAAGCGTCAGCGCAAGTAGAAGGGCTCGTCGAACAGGCTCTAGAACCATGGCATGCCGAGCCAATTGCGAGAACGCCCGGTCATTCGGAAGGATGGAGGTCGTCCGGCGGCATGCTCGAGCAGCCTTGGCAGGCGCAGCCTTTCGCTGCCATGGGATCGCAATCGGCTCAAGTCGACTATCCGGAGCCGCAGCGCGTAAGAAGCGAACCGGCCGATACCGGCGGCACGAACGCTCCGCGCCAGCAATGGATGCTCGGGGCGGCTTTGATTGTCGGCCTCGCTTGCGCGTGGCGATTTGTTTATTTTGCCGGGCCTTCCTCTACGTCTCTGAAAATCTCGCTAGGCCTGACCGCGATCGCCGCGGCAGCCGGCATTATTGCCGGCAGAAGAATGATGGGCGGCGCTCAAGCGGGGCGGCTTGAAGAAGAGGAGGGGATTGCCGCGCCGGATGACCAGCCGGAACATCCTGCCTGGTCTTGGAGGGCGGAACAAGGCGCGACTCCAGATGCTTCCGTGGTCAGGCAGCAAAATGACCCGTTCGGCGATTCGGAGCGAAGGTTCGGGGAGGCATGGGAAGCGGATGTGAAGACGCGAAGCGACGGCGTTCTTTATGGAGGGGCAGGCCAGACGTTGCAAGCCGCGATGCCTAGCGGCCGGCTGCCGGCGGCCGCTTCCCCGGAAGCGACCGTTTGGCTTGGGCAACCCGGCGGCAATGAAGCGGCCGGCGGCCTCGTTGCGGGACAATGGCTGGAACGGCAAACGGAAGGCAAAACGGAACGAATCGACGTTGCGGGGAGTCTCGTGATCGGCCGTTCGGGCGACGGCGTACAGTATGTGGATGCGGCGCCCGGTATTTCTCGCGTACATCTGGAGATTCGGGCCAGCGGGGCGAGCTGGTCCGCCAAAGATGTCGGATCGCGAAACGGGAGCACGCTAAACGGCGTGATGATGATTCCCTACAAGGCTTATCCGCTGAACGCCGGCGATGTGATGCAATTGGCCGGGGATAAGGGACCCAGGTACATCTGCAAAGCTGGGTAGTTGGTGACGATGGCGGGACATTCTGGCGGATCCGAGCATTCATCCGCTCCGCCCATACGGCATACGAACAAAAAGACGCGCTCAACCTCATGCTGCGAGCATGCGATTGAGCGCGTCTTCTTTTGTCGCCAAGTAGGAGGGTAGCGGGATGCAAACAGCTGGCTGTTGCTTACGTCCGCGTCCTCTTTCCGACCAAATCGACCATGGCGCTCTCGATCGTCGGATAGCGGAAATCGAATCCGTTCTGCTGCAGCTTGGCGGGCAGGATGCGCTGCCCTTGAAGCAGCAGGGACGACATTTCGCCCAGCACCGTCTTAAGCAGGAAGGCGGGGACCGGGAACCAATGCGGTCTTCGCATCGCTTTGCCGAGCGCGCGGCCGAATTGGTCGTTCGTCACCGGCTGCGGCGCACATGCGTTCACCGGACCCGCAATATCGCGCTTGTCGATGCAGAAGAGCAGCATCCGGGTCATGTCCTCGGCATGAATCCAGGACATCCATTGGCGGCCGCTGCCGACTCTGCCTCCGCCGAACAAGCGATAGGGCAAGGCCATAAGCGGGAAGGCGCCGCCGCCATTGCCCAGCACGAGACTGACGCGCACGAGCACGAGCCGTTCCGCCGGAATGGTGCGCGCCGCCGCTTCCCACTGTTCCACCACGCTTCCGAGGAAATCGTTGATGTGCGCGGGACTCTCTTCGTCGAACGTCTTCGTGTCGGATGTGCCGTAGATCGAGATGCCGGAGGCGTTCACGACCGTATCCGGCTTCTGCCGGAGTTCGCCGACGAGCTTGGCGATGCGCGCGGCCGCGTCCGTGCGGGAATTCAAGATTCTCGTCTTGGCGTTGGCGCTCCAGCGCTGATTGATCGATTCGCCCGCTAAATTCACGATGCATTGGGTCCCTTCGAGAAGCGCAGGTTCCTGCTCCAGCTGCCGCCACGTCGCATAACGCAGCCGCTCCTGCCCGGGGCGAGCGTCAGCGGGTTTGCGGGAGATGATCCACACTTCGTCCCCTCGGGCGAGAAGCGCCAAGACGAGCGCTTGCCCGACGAAGCCGGTCCCCCCGGTTACGGCGATTTTCATGCTATGACTCCTTCCCGCCGTCAAAGCCGGGCGCGAATGCCCGGTTAACGTTCTTGGATGCCGGTTAACCAGCGTTCTACGTATTTCTCTCCGCCGGCTTCGATTTCCTTCCGCGTATAGGAGAACCTAACGGGCGTGCCGTCCGCATGATCGTCAATCTTGCTCAGCTTCTCTTCGATCGTCTCGTCGATTTGGAATACCGTCGGCACGCCGTTGATATTGATCTCGACCGAGTGGGAATCGATTTGGCCCATGTAGAGGCCGTTGCCTCTCAATTGCCCGGTTGGCAGCGCCGCCGCTTTCGTTTGGTCCGCGGCTTGGGCAGCGATGCCGGAGAGGGCCGTCTTGGGCGCGGAGGCTGCGGCCGTACGGGAGGTTTTGGCCGAAAGGGGCTGAACCTCTTCCGCTATTCCGGATGCCGGCTTGGGATGGATGGTTGAGGCGGTGCCGGCCGATGCCGTTTCCCGCTGACCCGGTTCTTCAATCATCCGCTCGGACCTGTCGCCCGCGGGCGTTGGCTTAAGCGTCGGCTTAAGCGTGGCCCGGTCGGCCGGATCGCCGTTTCGGGCGCTGGCCGTCAACCCGGAAGCGGGCGGAGCCTCGTCTAATTCCGCTTCTCCGGATTCGGAACCTAAGACGCTGGCCGTCGTGCCGGCCGGCGACAGCGCGGAGGCTTGTCCTTCTTCCTCGGTGGCTAATCTAGCGCCGCAACCAACCGTAGCGGCAAGCATGAAGCAGAGCAGGGCGAGTACGCCCGCGCGCGCTGTTTGTGGTTTTCTCGTCCGTCTCATTGTCATCGTCTCCTCCTGATGTACTTATCCTATGTATACCCATCGCGCATTCAGTACAACCCTGCCGAGACCGTGACAAATAGGAGAGAGACGCAATGAAATACATAGGAAAATAAATCAAGCAGGGCCTGCGTTTTCATCGTAGAGCGGCTAACGAGGAAGAAGTGTGGCAGCGGAAGAAGGCGCGGAATCATTCGTAACGAACGGCTGCGTATGTGTATATTCGCCTAGCGGGCGGATGGCGCGGGAAATCCGAGTGGCTTAGTATCGCGGCTCTATTTCATTCCGAACATCTCGATCTAACAAAAAACGCCGCCGGCTAGGCCGGCGGCGTTGATAGGCGCATGGTTAAGGCGCTATCGGTTGAACAAATGCTGATAGGGCTGATAATCGATGCCCCGCTTGTCCAAGAACGAGATTAAGCTGCGATAGTCGCGTTTGGGCGTCGCTTTAATATAACCGGCGATGCAGTGGTTGCGCGTGACTTCTTCCGCCCCGCTCTCGATGGCGTACTGCGCGATGCTGGCCGCGATCGAGTGCTTCGCGATATCGCGGAACGGTCCCGGTACCGGCTGAACCAGCTCGTCGAGGAATGCCTTGGAATCGTCCGGCCACATGTGACGGCTGCGGTCGACCCAGTAATTTTGCCAGTCGAGCTTGGACTTGCCGTCTCGCTTCGGCAGCACTTTCAAAAATTTGCGGAACATGAAATATCCGCCGATCGCCATGGCGCCGAGCATGACGAACGCCCAAAATACGATGAAAAACATAAACCAATCCGGAGCATTGCCCATTCGAGTCGTTCACCTCATTAACGATATGTTACGTTGACCGCCTAAAGCGGCACCGGAGCGTGCTTCATTCATGTACAATAATTTCTTTGCGAATCGGCCTCTGAATAGGAGCTGCCCGCGCCGCGCCGACATTGAACGGCGGGCGAGCGCTTGTCCGCGGCCGCGCGTCCATTTTGCCTGCATCCATTATAAGTCACCGGCGAGTCCAGCCGCAACCGCAAACAGCTGACTTTACCAGCGCCCGTACGCCTAGATTTATTTATCCGTTGCCTGTAAAATAAGGGGATACGCGTTTCAATACGAAAGGGGCGAATATCGTTGCTCAAAATCGGATCTCACGTTTCGTTTTCGGACAAGGGCTTGCTCACGGCGACCAAAGAAGCGGTTTCTTACGGTTCCAACTCGTTCATGATTTACACGGGCGCTCCGCAGAACACGCGGCGCAAGCCGATTGAAGATCTATATATCGAAGAAGGCAAAGCCGCGATGGCGGAAGCGGGCATCGAAGAGATCGTCGTCCATGCGCCGTACATTATCAACCTCGGCTCCTACAAGGAAGATACGTTCGACCTCGCGGTCAACTTCCTGCAGGAAGAGATTCGCCGCACCGATAAGATCGGCGTGCGCAACATCGTGCTTCATCCGGGCGCATACACGGATAAGGACGCGGAATACGGCATCGCGCGCATCGCCGAGGGCTTGAACCTCGTGCTCGAAGGCACGAAGGAGACGAAGGTCAACATCGCGCTCGAGACGATGGCGGGCAAAGGGACTGAGATCGGCCGCAGCTTCGAGGAGATCGCGGCGATCATCGACAAGGTGCAGGCCAATGAACGGCTCACCGTCTGCATGGACACCTGTCACATGCACGATGCCGGCTACGACCTGAACGACGACCTGGACGGCGTGCTGGAGCAATTCGATAAAATCGTCGGTTTGGACCGCGTCGCCGTCGTGCACGTGAACGACAGCAAAAATCCGCGCGGCGCCGGCAAAGACCGTCATGCTCCGGTAGGCGCGGGCTGGCTCGGATTCGATACGATCCGCAGCATCGTGCATCATGACGCGCTCAAGGGCCGCCCGTTCATCCTCGAGACGCCATGGATCGGACAGAACGACAAAACGGTCCGCCCGATGTACGAAGCCGAAATCGCGCTTCTGCGCGGCGATGCGGAGAACCGTTTCGGCGGCGAATTTTTCGAGGACGTGGAGCGCTTGGCCTTCTTCTTCAACAAGCAGGAGATCGATCGCCGCGCTTACGTGCTCTCGACATGGGACGTGCTCAAGTCGGATGCGAAAGCACGGAAAGCCGATCCGCGCGAGCCGATGGACAGGCTGTTCGATCTCGTCCAGGAGCACCGGGTGCTGCCCGAGCTCCCCGAAGAAGCGGTTAATCACCGCATTACGGCATGGTTTGCCGGCAAGGCGCTGCTCGTGAACGTCTAAGGCGTGTCGGATCAACCGGCCGGGAGCCTTGCGGCATTAACGTTTTATACAGCGAATCAATCGTTCAATGGGGAAGGAAGAAATCGTTTTTATGTCAAACACGTATCAAGCCAAACAACCCTCGCAGCGTCCGGATAACGCGAACCGCGCGCGCATGCTGATCTCGTGCCCGGACCGTCCGGGCATCGTGGCGGCCGTCTCGCAATTTCTGTACGAGCACGGCGCCAACATCGTGCAATCCGACCAATATTCGATGGATCCGGGGGGCGGCATGTTCTTCATCCGTTTCGAATTCGATCTGTCGGATCTGGAGAAGGAGCTGCCGGTGCTGCAGGAGGACTTCGCCCGCGTCGCCGACCGTTTCGAGATGAAATGGCACACGTTCCGCGCAAGCCGCCGGAAGCGCCTGGCCGTGTTCGTATCGAAGGAAGATCACTGTCTGCTGGAGCTGCTGTGGCAATGGCAGGCGGGCGATCTGGACGCGGACATCTCGATGGTCATCAGCAACCATCCGGACATGCGCGAGCTGGTCGAGTCGTTCGGCATCCCGTATCTGCACATCCCGGTTACCCCGGATACGAAGGCGGAAGCGGAGAAGCAGCAGCTTGAAGCGGTCGTCGGCAAAGCCGACCTGATCGTGCTGGCACGTTACATGCAGATCATCACGCCGAAATTCATCGAGCAGTTCCCGAACCGGATTATCAACATTCACCATTCCTTCCTTCCGGCGTTCGTCGGCGGCAAGCCGTATCAGCAGGCGTACCAACGCGGCGTCAAGATCATCGGCGCGACCGCGCACTACGTCACCGAAGAGCTGGATGGCGGACCGATCATCGAGCAGGACGTGCAGCGCGTCAGCCACCGGGACAACGTCGAGGATCTCAAGCGGATCGGACGGACGATCGAACGCGTCGTGCTCGCGCGCGGCGTGAAGTGGCACGTGGAAGACCGCATTCTCGTACATCAGAACAAGACGGTTGTCTTTAATTAAATCGGCATATTCTAGGGCGTCGGCGATAAGCCGGCGCTTTTGCTTTGTGCAGATACGCTCGGCTTGAATGGTTGTGAAAGAAGTTGTGAAAGATTCATAAGGGCTTCATGTTCTCTTCATCAACTCTTCATGAAAACGGCCGAAGCTGAATGGTATCATTTAAATACAAAATCGTACGATAATTGGCGAAATTGCGGAAATCCTTCGGTTTTTATAAGCGAATTTTGCATTCTGCTGGTTACGTGCGAGCATTTTGTCGCTTTACGGTTTAAAAGATGGAAATGGCCGGGGCGTAGTGGTACAATATTTCAAAGCCAGTGCGCGAAAAGCGCTATAGAGAAGAGAGAAAAACTAACGGAAGCAAGGAATAGGAGGAATTTTCTGTCATGACAGTCACGCAAAAATCGATCGACCAGCTTTCCATTGACACGATCCGCACGCTCGCGATCGATGCCATCGAGAAAGCGAATTCCGGACACCCGGGTATGCCGATGGGCGCAGCGCCTATGGGCTATCAGCTGTTCGCAAAAAGCATGAGACACAACCCGGCTAACCCTAGCTGGATTAACCGCGACCGCTTCGTGCTCTCCGCGGGCCATGGCTCGATGCTGCTGTACAGCTTGCTTCACCTGAGCGGCTACGATCTTCCGATCGAAGAGCTGCACAATTTCCGTCAATGGGGTTCCAAGACGCCGGGCCATCCGGAGTTCGGCCACACGGCGGGCGTAGACGCGACGACAGGTCCGCTCGGCCAAGGCGTAGCGATGGCAGTCGGCATGGCGATGGCGGAAACGCAACTCGGCGCGACTTATAACCAAGATAACTTCAACGTTATCGACCACTTCACATATGCAATCTGTGGCGACGGCGACTTGATGGAAGGCGTAGCAAGCGAAGCAGCTTCGCTCGCGGCGCACCTGAAGCTTGGCAAGCTCGTTGTTCTGTACGATTCGAACGACATCACCCTCGACGGCGAAGCGAATCTGTCGTTCTCCGAGAACGTGCAAGGCCGCTTCGAAGCTTACGGCTGGCAAGTCATCCGCGTGGAAGACGGCAACGATCTGGACGCGCTCGCGAAAGCGGTATCGGCCGCTCAAGCGGATCTGTCCCGCCCGACGCTGATCGAAGTGAAGACGGTTATCGGCTACGGCAGCCCGAACAAAGGCGGCAAAGGCGGACATGCAGGTCCTCACGGATCCCCGCTCGGCGTCGAAGAGACGAAGCTGACGAAGCAATTCTACGCGTGGGAGCATGACGAAGCCTTCACGGTTCCTGCCCAAGTGCGCGAGCATTTCGCGGCGGTTAAAGCAAGCGGCGAGCAAGCGAACGCGGCATGGGATTCAATGTTCGCTTCTTACAAAGAAGCTCACCCTGCGCTTGCGGCGCAATTCGAAACAGCGGTGAACGGCCAGCTCCCAGAAGGTTGGGATCGCGATCTGCCGGTCTACACGACGGAAGACAAACCGGTCTCGACTCGCGTAGCTTCCGGTAACGCGCTGAACGGTCTTGCGAAGAACGTGCCGAACCTCGTTGGCGGTTCCGCCGACCTTGAGAGCTCCACGATGACGCACCTGAAAGGCCTTCCGGTATACAAACCAGGCAACTACAGCGGTCGTAACATCTACTTCGGCGTACGCGAATTCGGCATGGCCGCGGCGATGAACGGGATCAGCCTCCATGGCGGTCTGCGCATCTACGGCGCGACGTTCTTCGTCTTCACGGACTATCTCCGTCCGGCAGTTCGTCTGTCCGCGCTGATGAAGCAACCGGTTGTTTATGTGCTGACGCATGACTCCATCGCGGTTGGCGAAGACGGCCCTACGCATGAGCCGATCGAGCAGCTGGCATCGCTTCGCATCATTCCGGATGTAACGGTTCTTCGTCCGGCCGACGCGAACGAGACGTCCGCGGCATGGGCATTCGCGCTCGAGAACCAATCGAAGCCGGTCGCGCTCGTTCTGACGCGTCAGAACTTGCCGATCCTCGAAGGCACGAACACGAACGCGCGCGAAGGCATCAAGAAAGGCGCTTACGTCGTATCCGAAGCGGCTGGCGACGTGCAAGCGCAAATCATCGCGACGGGTTCCGAGGTTCAATTGGCGGTTGACGCTCAGAAGGCGCTCGCGGCGGAAGGCATTCACGTTCGCGTTATCAGCATGCCAAGCTGGGATCTGTTCGAAGCGCAGCCGCAATCCTACAAGGATTCGGTTATCTTGCCTGAAGTTAAAGCCCGTCTTGCGGTCGAAATGGCTTCGCCGTTCGGCTGGGAGCGCTATGTAGGCGACAAAGGCGCGATCCTCGGCATCAACACGTTCGGCGCTTCGGCACCGGGCAACAAAGTAATCGCAGAGTACGGCTTTACGGTAGAGAACGTCGTCAGCAAAGTCAAAGGCTTGCTGTAATCGAAATTTTCGCCTAACCGCACCAGGTTGTTCATAGCGGGGCTGGCGCCGTCTTCGGGCGGTATCCAGTCCCGTTTTTTTGAAATTAGGATTCTTCCGCGCAGGAAAGCTTTAGATGATTAAAGCAATCATTCAACTTCGACGTTATGAAGGAGCTGTCAACAGACCATGTCCCAATTCGAGAACGTAACCGCAGTGAAGAAAGCCAACATCTATTTCGACGGCAAAGTGACGAGCCGTACGGTCGTTTTCCCCGACGGCACGAAGAAAACGCTGGGCATCATGCTGCCGGGCGAATATGAGTTCGGCACGGACGTGAAAGAAATCATGGAAATTCTCGCGGGCGAGCTGAAAGTGCTGCTCCCGGGCGATTCCGAGTGGATCACGATTTCCGGCGAAGGCGAGTTCACGGTGCCGGCGAACGCGAAGTTCAAGCTTCAAATCGAGACGGTTACCGACTACTGCTGCTCGTACATTCAAGAATAAGCCGATGACAAAAGGCTGCTTCCCGCTCGCGACCGGCTACGATGGCGAGATGGAAACAGCCTTTTTGACAAGGGCGTTGCACGCTAGCGATTAATCAGCCGTCGCGCCTTGCTTGCTAATGTAATCTTCCAGCTGCAGGCGCTGATAAGGCGCCAGTCCAGCGAGCAGGCAGCCGTAACGGAACTCGGCTCCGCTTGGTTCGATGCGGATGATGCGTCCCGTTACCGGCGGAAGCTGCGAATCTTGCGGGAAGTGGATGACGATGAACATGTCCCGCTCAAGCGGTCGGCTGCTGGCGATCTGAACGCCGCGGTCCGATAGATCGACCAGGACGCCATCGATAAAGTGGCCGGAGAACGAGCCTTCCTGCTCCCACTGGTAGACGGACAATTTGAGCGGAACATGCAGCGACAGACGCTCGCTTTTGCGGCGGTCCGAATTGTCCGAGACGACTTCCGCGGCGACGGGCGAAGGCGGCGCAATCGGCTCTTCCGACGAAGCGCCGGGACCGCTGAACCGCTTGTTCGTCCATTCCTCGTAGCAGTTCACGAGCGCGGCCATGTCCAGGTTGCCAAGTCCCATCGATTCGCCGACCTGGAACACGCTCTTGACCGCTTCTAGCACCGGCGTCGGCGTGCGCAGACTGTCCGACAAGGCGGAGGAGAGACGCAAGTCCTTCAACATGAGCGACAGCGAGAATTGCACGCTGAAGTCGCGGTCGAGCAATTTCGGCGTCTTCAATTCCGCGAAACGGCTGTTCGCCGCGCCGGCTTGCACGAGGTCGAGGAAAGCGGCGGCGTCGATTCCGCCGTTCGAGGCAATCGCGAGCCCTTCCGCGAAGGCGGCCGCGTGAATGCCGACCATCGTGTTGTGGGCAAGCTTAGCGGTCTGGCCGCTGCCGCTCGGACCCATGTAGATGATTTTGCGCGCCATTGCCATGATCACGTCATGGGTCTGGGCGAGAATATGCTCGTCCCCGCCGACCATGAACACGAGCGTGCCGCTCTCGGCGGCCGGCTTGCTGCCGGTTACCGGCGCATCGAGGAAGTCGCTGGATTTCGCGGCAATGTCCGCGTACAGCTGCTTGGCGAGCGAAGGCGAGATCGTGCTGCTGTCCATGACGATCGTGCCTGGCATAAGCGAGGCGATAATGCCGTCCTTGCCATAATAAACGTCGCGAATCGAGTCGTCGTTGCTCACCATCGTAATGACGAGTTCGCTTCCGCCGACGGCCTGCGCCGGCGTGTCGGCGAATTCGGCGCCGAGCGCGATCAGTTCGTCCGCTTTGCCCGGCGTGCGGTTGTACACCGTCACGACGTAGCCCTTGCGGAGCAGGTTGGCAGCCATGGGCGCACCCATGACGCCGAGTCCGATAAAGCCGATTTTGTTCATCGTATCTCATCTCCCAGAACGCGTTGGTCAAGCTTTTCCCATCTTACCACAAACTTTGTCGAATGCGGTAAATGGGACCGGGCTTGCTTGTCTTCGGCAGGGAAATCCATTATTCTTAGGTTGCGTTTTAAGAAGGGGACAGGCATCTTGTCTCTACGTTCGAGGGGAATCAATTACATTATTTTTAGGAGGATTCACGATGTCCAAACCCGTACAATTCGACTATAGCAAAGCGCTGGCCTTCCTGGGCCAACACGAAGTAGATTATTTCGCGGAGCAAGTTCGCGTCGCTCACGAGCAATTACATAACGGCACGGGCGCCGGCTCCGATTACCTCGGCTGGATCGACCTGCCGCACAACTACGACAAAGAAGAGTTCGCCCGCATCCAGCAAGCGGCGAAGAAGATCCAATCCGACTCCGAAGTGCTGATCGTCATCGGCATCGGCGGTTCGTACCTCGGCGCGCGCGCGGCGATCGAAGCGCTGTCGCATTCGTTCTACAACATCCTGCCGAACGGCCAGCGCAAGACGCCTCAAGTGCTGTTCGCGGGCAACAACATCAGCTCGACGTACGTGAACCACCTGCTGCAGGTGCTCGAAGGCCGCGACTGGTCGATCAACGTCATTTCCAAATCCGGCACGACGACCGAGCCGGCGCTCGCGTTCCGCGTGTTCCGCGAAGCGCTGGAAGCGAAATACGGCAAAGAAGAGTCCCGCAAACGCATCTACGCGACGACGGACAAAGCGAAAGGCGCCCTGAAGAAGCTGGCGACCGAAGAAGGCTACGAGTCCTTTATCATTCCGGACGACGTAGGCGGCCGTTACTCCGTCCTGACGGCGGTAGGCTTGCTGCCAATCGCCGTAGCCGGCATCGACATCGAGTCGATGATGAAAGGCGCGGCCGACGCGGCAACGGAATACAACAACCCGAACCTGGCGGAGAACGAAGCGTATCAATACGCGGCGGCGCGCAACGCCCTGTACCGCAAAGGCAAAGTAACGGAAATCCTCGTCAACTACGAGCCGTCGCTTCATTTCGTCTCCGAGTGGTGGAAGCAGCTGTTCGGCGAGAGCGAAGGCAAAGACTATAAAGGCATCTATCCGGCATCCGTGGACTTCTCGACGGACCTGCATTCGATGGGCCAATTCATCCAAGAGGGCAACCGGAACATCTTCGAGACGGTTATCCAAGTGGAGAACGTATCCGAGCAGATCACGATCGGCCATGACGCCGACGATCTGGACGGATTGAACTACCTGACGGGCAAGACGATGGACTTCGTCAACAAGAAAGCGTTCGAAGGCACGCTGCTCGCGCACACGGACGGCCAAGTACCGAACTTCATCGTGAACATCAAAGACCTGACGCCGTACACGTTCGGCTACCTCGTCTACTTCTTCGAGAAAGCATGCGGCATCAGCGGCTACCTGCTCGGCGTCAACCCGTTCGACCAACCGGGCGTCGAAGCGTACAAGCGCAACATGTTCGCGCTGCTCGGCAAACCGGGCTTCGAGAAGGAAAAAGCGGAGCTGGAAGCACGTCTGTAAGGCACGTTCGGCGCATGCCGCAAGGAGCGTGATAGCAGCATGTTGAACCGATACAAGACGCTGCGGAAGCAAGCACACCAAGAGATCGTCATCAAGAAGTCCCGTTTCATCGGCTACGGCAAGCCGGTCGAGTCCGAAGAAGAAGCGATCGCGTTCATCGAGGAGATCAAGAAGCTCAACTGGAACGCGACTCACAACTGCTCCGCGTACATGATCGGCGAGCGCGACGAGATTCAGAAGCAGTCCGATGACGGGGAACCGAGCGGCACGGCGGGCAAGCCGATCCTGGAAGTGATCAAGAACCAGGGGCTTAAGAACGTCGTGATCGTCGTGACCCGTTACTTCGGCGGCATTATGCTCGGCGCGGGCGGCCTGATTCGGGCGTACACCGACGGCGCCGTGGCGGCGTCGGAGGCGGCCGAAGCGATCACGCAGGTGCTGCACCGCGAAGTGATCGTCGACGTCGACTATACGTGGTATGGCAAGCTGGAGAACGAGCTGCACGGCAGAGGCGTTCGCGTCGGCGGGACGGCATTTACCGACCGCGTCATCGTGACGTGTCTGCCCGAAGCGCCGGAGGCGGAGCGGTTCGCGGCGTGGATGACGGATCTGACGCAAGGACAGGCGGTCATCGCGATCGGCGAAGAGCGGTATTTTATCGATGGCGAATAGCGTTTCGGCTAACTTCCGTTAGCGTAAGACCCCCGGTATGAACGAAAGACGTTCATGCCGGGGGTCTTTCCTATGCCGGATTTCCGGGCTTACCGGATAAAGGACTGGCTTGATATGGAAGAATACATGACAGTATATTTCGGGGCGTGGGCTTTTTCGCTATGGTCTAGCACCATTTATCAGCGATCGCTATAAACTGCATTAGTTTCGTTGATTTCAGGATTGACGGAACGTCCTTTATTCGGATAAAATAAACCAATACCTAGTAAGTTCATAGGAATTGATAGGTCGCATCCCGCCATTCCACGAGGAAAGCGTCAGGAGGTAAGCCGGTTTGAATATTAGGTTTCGCAGCCGTTGGTGGAGCTTCGGATTCCGGTCCACGATTATGCTCTACTTCGTCCTGCTCATCGTATTGCCGATTATCGGCATCTATACCCAGTCGTTCAAGCTGGGCTGGACGCCGTTCTGGGAAAGCATTAGCGATCCGCTTGCATGGAAAGCCGTGCTGCTGACCCTCAAACTCGCCATTATCGCGACCGTCATTAATATATTCCTGGGGACGATGATCGGATGGGTGCTGATCCGTTACCGATTCCCCGGACGAAGGCTGCTAAACAGCCTCGTCGATCTGCCGTTCGCGCTCCCGACCGCCGTCGGCGGCCTGATGATCTTGTTATTGCTCGGCCCGAATAGTCTCGTAGGCTCGATTGCCTCGGGAATGGGCTTCGATATCGTATTCCACGAACCCGCGATCGTCGTCGCGATGGTGTTCGTGACCTTCCCGTTCGTCATCCGCGCGGTGCAGCCGCTGCTGGAAGAGATGGACAAGTCGGAAGAGGAAGCGGCGTATACGCTCGGCGCTTCCAAGTCGCACACGTTCTTCAACGTGATTTTTCCCTCGATGCTGCCTGGCATCTCGAGCGGCGCGATGCTCGCGTTCTCCCGTGCGCTTGCGGAGTTCGGCGCGGTCGTGCTTGTCGCCGGCAACATCCCGGGCAAGACGCTGATCGCGTCGGTGTACATTTTCGGAGAAATCGAGAGCGACAACCCGCAGGGCGCGGCGGCCGTATCGGTTATGCTGCTGACGCTGTCGTTCCTCATTCTCTGGGCCGTTAACCTTGTGCAGACAAGGAGGCTCGGCAAATGAAAAAGGTATGGATTCCGCTCACGTATCTTGTCTTTATCGTACTGCTCATTATTCCGATTCTCAAAATTTTCACCGGCTCCTGGGCCGAAGGTTGGAGCGGTTTCATCGAGGCGCTGACGCGCAAGCAATCGCTGCACGCGCTCATGATGACGGGCATCATCGTCGTCGTCGTCACCGTGCTGAACACGATTTTCGGCGTCATGTTGGCGCTCTACCTCGTTCGGGCGACTTGGCTCGGACAGCGGATCAAGAATTTACTCAACAGCCTGGTCGACCTGCCGTACGCGGTATCGCCGGTCATCGGCGGCCTGATGATCGTTCTGATCCTCGGACCGAGCACGGCGCTCGGCGCGTTCTTCGAGGATATCGGGTTCAAAATCGTATACGCGCTGCCTGGCATGATACTGGCGACGCTGTTCGTCACCTTCCCGCTCATGGTACGCGAAGTCATGCCGGTGCTGCAGGAGATCGGCGCGCAGCAGGAGGAAGCGGCTTCGACGCTAGGCGCGTACTCGTGGTATACCTTCTGGCATGTCACGTGGCCTTCGATTCGATGGGGCGTTATTTACGGCGTGGTATTGACGGTCGCCCGCTCGCTGGGCGAATTCGGCGCGGTGCTGGTCGTATCGGGCAATATTATGAACAAGACGCAGACGGCGACGACGCTCGTCTATCAAGATGTGGAGAACTTCAACGTCGTGGCGGCCAACGGCGTGGCGCTCGTGCTGGCGGCGTTCTCGGTCGGCTTGCTGCTGCTGATGGAATGGGCGAAGAAAAGAAAGGAAGTGCATTAGACGATGCATATCGAGGTGCGCGGGTTAAACAAGCAATTCGGCGATTTTCATGCGGTGCGCGATGTCGGCTTCGAGATCGCCAAAGGCCATCTAATCGGCTTGCTCGGTCCTTCCGGGGGCGGCAAGACGTCCATTCTTCGGATGCTGGCGGGGCTGGAGAGCCCGACGTCGGGCGACATCATTTTCCACGGCAAACGGGTGAACGACCTGCCGCCGCAGGAGCGCGGCATCGGCTTCGTCTTCCAGAACTATGCGTTGTTCAAGCATATGACGGTATTCGATAACGTCGCGTTCGGCCTGAAGGTCAAGAAGCAGTCGAAGGATCAAATCCGCGACCGCGTCATGCAGTTGATCGAGCTGACGGGGCTGAAAGGCTTCGAGCATCGGTATCCGCATCAGCTCTCCGGCGGTCAGCGTCAACGCGTCGCGTTCGCTCGCGCCCTTGCGCCCGAGCCGCAGCTGCTGCTGCTCGACGAGCCGTTCGCGGCGATCGACGCGAAGATCCGGACCGAGCTGCGTACGTGGCTCAAAGAGATGATCGAGCGCGTCGGCATCACGTCGATCTTCGTCACGCACGACCAGGACGAGGCGATCGAGGTCGCGGACGAAATCATGATCATCAACAAAGGGCGGCTGGAGCAGAAGGGCTCGCCTTGGGATATTTATAAGAACCCCCAAACGCAATTCGTCGCCAGCTTCATCGGCGAATCGACGATGGTCGAACAGGTGGAACGGCTGCGCGGCTTCGAGGAAGCGGCCAACTGGCCGGGAACGCAAGCGCTTATCCGTCCGGAATATATCGAGATCGGCAAGCGGCATGAGTTCCGCATTCCGTCGGCGACCGTGCAAGGCCGCGTGAAACATCTTCACTTCCGCGGCAGCGAGTGGATGGTCGAGGTCGAGGTCGGCGACATCAAGCTGATTACGTACCGCTCCTTGGAGAAGGACGTGCTGCAGCCGGGCGAAGAGGTGCATGTTCTCATTCACCGCGCGTATCTGTTCAACGACAACGACACGTGGATTATGGAGAACAAGCTGAAGGAAGATCCGATGCCGGTGCATATTTGAAAATACAAGCATTGATATGCGGAATGCTGCATTCCAGGTCTTACGACCGTGAACGCAAACCAATCCGCTTCGTTTCACGCGTATCAATCATCTTGTATTTCGCTATCGCTCCTATCGAACCTTTTAATAGAAAGCGTTGTGTGCACGAATGAAACCTACCCTGACCAAAGGATGGAGAATGCTCGGCATCGCGCTCGCCGCGGCGGCACTGCTCGCGACGACTGCTTGCAGCGGGGGGAACGAGCCGGCGACGGAGGGCGATGTCCAGCCGAAGGGCGACGTGACGCTCGTCATCGGCGCCTACTCGGTCGCGAAGGACGCGTTCGCCGAGCTGCTGCCCAAGTTCCAGGCGAAGTGGCAAGCGGAGACCGGGCAGAAGCTCGTGTTCCAGGAGTCGTATGAAGCGTCCGGAACGCAGGCGAGAGCCATCGCGGGCGGCTTCGAGGCGGACGTGACCGTGCTCGCCATGGAGAGCGACGTCGACAAGATTCAGAAAGCCGGGTTTATTACGCACGACTGGCGCCAAGCGACGAACGGCGGCATGATAACGAACTCGATCGTCGTAATGGGCACGCGGGACGGCAATCCGAAGGGCATCCGCGACTGGGAAGACTTGACGAAGGACGGCATCAAGGTGCTGTACCCGAATCCGAAGACGTCCGGCGGCGCGCAGTGGGACATCAACGCGATGTACGGCGCGGGATTGATGAAGTCGGAGGAGGAGACCGGGACGATGGATCCGGCCTACGCCAAAGCATTCCTCGAAAAGATCCACGCTAACGTGGAGTCGCTGGATAAGAGCGGACGCGCGTCGATGGCCGCCTTCGAATACGGCGTCGGCGACGTCATCGTCACCTACGAGAACGAACTGCTGGCGCGCCTGAAGCAGGGCGTCAAGTATTCGATCGTCGTGCCCGAGTCGACGATTCTGATCGAGAATCCGGCGGCAGTCGTCGACGTCAATGCGGTTAAGCACGGCGTGCGCGAGGCGGCGCAGGCGTTCGTTGATTACATGCACGGCGAGGAAGCGCAGCGGATATTCGCGGATTACGGGTTCCGTCCGGTCAACGAGACGGTGGCGAAGGAAGTCGAAGGCAAGTTCGCGACGCCGCCGAAGCTGTTCGATATCGACTACCTCGGGGGCTGGCCCGAAGTGCGCGAGAAGCTGTATTCGCCCAAAGGCATCTGGTATCAAGTGCTGGCGGGATTGTAGCGGATGCGGCAGGGCCGTGGTAGCAGTCGTCTCCGACTCCTGGTCTGCTGCCGCACCGGACCCCCGAGTTTGCAAGGCAAGATATCAATAACCGTTTATGCTGACTCCTGGGACAGCATGAACGGTTTTTTTGCATTTGAATCGAGGTTGCAGGCATTCGCGCTGTAGGCGGCGGAACGCTGAATATCGCTTCCTATCCTACCGCATCTTCCGTTAAATGGAAGATGCGATATCCATATGAATCAGAATCGAGGGACATCCATTGAACGACGAATACGGCAATCGCCTGCGGACGGTGCTCGAATATATAGAGGCGAATTTGCAATCGGCTTTGAGCCTGGCCGAGCTGGCCGAGGCGTCCCATTTCTCCAAGTATCATTTCGTGCGACTGTTCTCGGCGCTGCAAGGGCAGGCGCCTATGGCTTATGTTACCGAGCGGCGTCTGCTCCGGGCGCGCGAATATTTGCGCACGACCGACAAAACGATGCTCGATATCGCCTCCTTATGCGGATTCGGCTCGCTCTCGCGATTTAACGCCGCGTTCAAGAAGCGCTACGATACGACGCCCAGCCAGATGAGACGGAAGATGAGGCAACCGAGCAATTTACGGCAAGCGGACGGCAAGATCCGAGAAGAAGCGGCTCCAATGGAATCGTATGATGGAACTAGCAACAACCATCGCGGTTTTATGAGGAGAGTGTGGGGCATGAACATTGAAGTTATGGAGCTGCCAAGCTGTAACGTGGCGTACGTCACCCATGTGGGCAGCTATCTGGATACGTACAAAGCATGGGGAACGCTCGGCGCATGGGCGGAGAACCATCGTTTGTTTCCGCCCGGGCAGCAATTTATCGGCATTTCGTTGGATAATCCCGGCGTTGTCGACGAGGATGGGTGCAGGTACGAGGCATGCGTCACCGTGCCGGACGAGCTTCTCGCGGCAGGCAGCGGCAATTCCCAGGTGGCGTACCAGATGCTGCCCGGCGGGTTATTTGCCCGCTACAAGTTCTACGACACGATCGATAAATTCGCGTTCGCGTATCAAAGCGTCTACGGGGGCTGGCTGCCCGATAGCGGATACGAGCCGGACGACCGGCATGCGCTCGAATTTTGCATGAACAATCCCGCGACTGATCCGGAAGGGAAGGCGAAGGTGGATTTGTACGTGCCGATTCGGCGCCTGGGCGGCTAGGCCGTACAATTTAATTAAAGCCGTTTTTTACGAATCGCACGCCGCGGATTTCGATTACACTGAGTCTAAATCAATGATGAAGACGGAAGTGGTGCGCGTGGATAAGAAGCTAAAACAGCTGTTCAACTCCGAGGTTCTGAGCGAAGCGGCGGAACGATTCGGCATTCGTCCAGACACGCTGCGCGAATTGAACGGTTTTCAAAATTTCGTCTATGCCGGCATTGCGGGAGAGCGGGAAATCATTCTTCGCATTGCCTTACGGGCACATCGGGACGCGGCGGCCACGCGGGCGGAGTTGGAGTTCGTGACGTATCTGTCGGAATCCGGCCTGCCCGTGCCGAAGCCGGTAAGATCTGTAACGGGCGAAGAGATTCATCTCGTTCACGATGAATTCGTCGCCACTGCATTCGAGAGGGTGCCGGGACGGCATGTCCGCATCGCCGAGGAGAGCAATGCTTACTACGAGGATCTGGGCCGATTGGTAGGGCGAATACATCAGATGTCGCGCCGCTATGCGCCCCGGCAGCCTCGACGGTATGAATGGCGCGAGAACGCCTTTTTGACCAGGTTCAAATCCTACTGCCCGCCGGCACTGCACGATTCGTTCGACCGCATCCTGAAGGAAGTGAGCCTGCTTCCTCAAGAGAACGATGCGTACGGCCTTATTCACGGCGATGTCAGCAGCGGCAATTATTTGAACGAGGGCGACAGGGTGCATTTGATCGATTTCGATCAAGCGGAATACAGCTGGTTTGTGTCGGATATCGCGACGCCGCTCTTCTACGAGATTCCGATTCCGTGGGTGGTCGATGGCGAGCGGCGGAAGGAGATCGCGAAGCGATTCTTCGTCAACTTCCTGAACGGTTACAGCGCCATAAGCGGCGCCGTGCCCGATGCGTGGTTGAAACAGATTCCGCTATTTCTGGCGCTCAAGCAAGCGATCGTGTTGTCCGCGCTGTATCGCAGCCGGGATTTTCAAGCCCCCGATTGGAGCGGATGGGACGAGCAAGCACGGCGTTTCTACTACGGGAACATGTTGAATAGCGCGCCTTACATTGACCTGGACTTCTCGCGGATTTGAGTAGAGACGATGCGCGGCCGCAAATAATTGACTAGCTTTGTGTTAGATATGGGTTTGGTGCGCGCGTTTACAGGGTGGTAATATTAAACCAGATATCATCTGCTAGACGCACTTCATTCCCATAGAGAAGAATGTGATCCCAGTGACTCAGCCTCAGATACGGGCGCGGACCCAAGGTCTGCTGAACAAGCATCTCTCCGGCGCCTCGATGGATTACCGGAAAGTGTTCGCTCTTTTTCTTCCGATCTTGATCGACCAGGCTTTTATCATCGGCTTCAACGTGATGAACACCGCCATGATCAGCTCGGCGGGGGTGGCCGCGGTCAGCGCGGTGAGCACGGTGGATTCGCTCAATATTTTTCTGATCAACGTGTTCGTCGCCGTGGCGACCGGCGGGACGGTCGTCGTGGCGCAATACAAGGGCAGCCGCAATGATGCGATGGTGTCCAAGGCGGCAAGCGCGAGCATTGCGTCAGTGGCTATGCTCGCGCTGGGCATCGGCGTCATCGTCATGGCGCTGTACGACCCGCTGCTTCATCTGCTCCTCGGATCGGCGTCGCCGGACGTGATGGCCCACTCGAAAGTGTATTTGATCGGCAGCTGCGCGTCTTTCCTGGGCATTGGCGTCGTCCAAGCGGTCAGCGGCATCATGCGCGGCATCGGGCGTTCCCGCGTATCGCTCGCGCTGTCGCTCATCATGAACGTGCTGTACGTGCTGCTCAACTTCGTGTTCATCGCCCTGCTCGACATGGGCGTGCTCGGCATGACGATCGCCGTTAATATCGCGCGGTATGCGGCGGCGATCTGCGCGCTGTGGTATATCATCCGGATGGACGCGACGCTTCATCTGCGGCTGACGGCGCTGCTCCGTGTCCCGTGGTCGATGCTGAAGAAGATTATGACGATCGGCATGCCATTCGCGGCCGAGCAAATGTTCTTCAACGGCGGTAAAATGCTCACCCAGGTGTTCATCGTCAGTCTGGGCACGCACGCGATCGCCACGAATGCCATCGGCGGGACGATCGCCATGCTGTACCAGATCCCGGCGGTGGCGTTGTCGATCACGCTCGTGACGGTGGTCGGCCAGTGCATCGGCGCGCGCAACGTCGAGGATGCCCGCAAATTTATCCGGTCGTTCCTCTGGCTGGGGTGCTGGTCGTTCGTCATCATGACGGCGATTCTGCTGCCGCTGTTCCATCCGCTCGTCGCGCTGTTCCAGCCGCCTGCCGAAATCGTCGACGATCTGTTCTGGGTGCTGCTCATCAACGCCATCGCGCAAATTCCGCTGTGGGCGATTAGTTTTATCCTGCCTGCGGGCTTGCGGGCGGCGGGCGATTCGCGCTTTACCTCGATCACGTCGATGCTGACAATGTGGCTGTTCCGCATCGTGCTGGGGTACGTGCTCGGCATTACGCTCGGCATGGGCATTATCGGCGTTTGGATCGCGATGAACTGCGAATGGGGCGTGCGGGGCGCGTTATTCTATTGGCGGTACCGGGGAAGCAAGTGGTATGCGCATAAGTTGGTGTGACGGCCGGCGGGAGAGCTTGACGATGAAATGCGAGTCTGCCGCGGAGATCCATAACCGTATAACGAAGCGTAAACAGCCGGCGAAGAGCCGGCTGTTTTTGTGTTCCTGGCGATCGCTGGGGAGCAGGAAGGGCAGGGCTTGACTTTGAGCTGAATGTCAGAGGTAATTGGCCGAGAAAAAACGCAGCGGGCTCCAGCCTGCTGCGCTCCCCTTGCCGTCTATGCTAGCTCTGCACCGGATTCAACACGAACTTCTCGATGACCTCCGCCACGCCGTCTTCGTTGTTGGAGGCGGTGACGTAGTCGGCGATCTCCTTCAGCTTCGGCAGCGCGTTGCCCATCGCCACGCCGAGGCCCGCGACTTCGATCATCTCGTGGTCGTTCCACGAGTCGCCGATCGCGATGACCTCGTCCAGCGTGCAGCCGATATGCTCCGCCATGAAGGAGATGGCGTGGCCCTTGGTGCCTTCTTTATGCGTGAACTCCAGGTAATGCGGTTTCGATTTCGTAATATGGACGCGATCGCCGATGATCGGGGCGAGCTTGGCCGCGACCTCGTCGAGGTAATCGGGATCGTCGATGATGAGCATTTTGGTCGAAGGCTGATCCAGCAGCTTGTCGTAATCCGGCTCGACGACGAACGGGATTTTGGATAGCGCGGAGTAGCGGCGTGCCTTCTCGTTGTCTTCTTGGACGATCAGCTCGTCGTTGATGTACAGCTGCAGGTGCAGATCGTGCTCCTTGCAGAACGCGAACAGCTCCTTCGCCGCGTCCTTGGGCACGCTGCGCTCGTACAGCACTTGCTCGTCGAACAGCGTCTTCACAAGCGACCCTTGGTAGGTGATGATCGGCACGTTCAGCTCGACTTGGGCCGCAATCTTCTTCGCCGACGGGAACATGCGCCCGGTCGCGAGCGTGACGAACACGCCTTGGGCAGCGGCTGCTTTCAGCGCCGATTTCGTGGCCTCGGTCACGATCAGCTCGTCGGAGAGCAGCGTATCGTCGATATCGATGGCGATTAACTTGTAAGGCATGGTTGTTCCGCTCCTTTGGTTGTCTATGTTTGCCTTTGATTGTAGCCCAAATCCAGGAGGGGAACAAGATTTATTCACCGTTTCGCCACGGCTGCCTCGGGCCTCGCCGCTTGCTTGGCGCGGTCCATGTGCGATAAAGTGAGAGAATCAGCATGCTGTTGAGAACGGAGAGAGATGCGATGAACAGATTTGGCGAAGAAGCGGTGGCGCAGCGCAAGCGCACGATCCGGGGGATCCTGCTGCTCGTGGCGGTCGCGGCCGTTTTCCTGGCGGGCCGGTATTCGATGGTGATGCAGCATCCGATTTTGAAGGCGGACAATTTCGAGAATTTAAGCTATGCCTACAATGAAATCATAAATGGTTACTTGGAAGGGGCCGAAGGGAAGAAGCTTATCGACGGCGCGGTCGAAGGGATGGTTGCGTCGCTGGAAGATCCGTACTCGGTTTATTTGACGGGCGAAGCGGGCAAGGCGTATATGGAATCGTACGAAGACCATTTCGTCGGCATCGGGGTGGAAGTGCGCGAGGAGGACGGCGCGTTTATTATCGAGAAAGTCATCGAAGGCGCGCCTGCCAAGAAGGCCGGAGTGAAGGATCATGATACGATCGTGGCGGTCGACGGCCAAGCGGCCAAGGGCATGGCGTCCGATAAGCTGCTCGGCATGGTCCGCGGCAAGGAAGGCACGACGGTCAAGCTTACGCTATTGCGGGCGGGGGCCGGTCAGCCGATCGAGCTGTCGGTGAAACGCGGTTCGGTGCCGATCAAGACGGTGGAGTACGACATGAAGGCGAACGGCATCGGCCAAATTACGATCGAGCGGTTCGCGGACAAGACGGGCGACGAGTTCGACAAGGCGTTGGAGGCGTTGACCGCCAAAGGCATGAAGGGGCTGCTGCTCGATCTGCGCGGCAACCCGGGCGGCCTGCTGGATCCGACCATCCAGATCGCAAGCCGGTTCCTACCGAAGGGCGAGA
Organism: Paenibacillus methanolicus; assembly: GCF_008124765.1. Classification (GTDB taxonomy): domain Bacteria; phylum Bacillota; class Bacilli; order Paenibacillales; family Paenibacillaceae; genus Paenibacillus_Z; species Paenibacillus_Z methanolicus. Next base: position 100,060 of record NZ_VNHS01000009.1, read on the forward strand.
AAATCCTGCAAGTCGTCGGCAAAGACGGGAAGCATGTCGTTACGCATAAGTCGGAAGAGGAGAAGCCGCTGAAGCTGCCGATCTCCATTCTCGTGGACGGTCATACCGCCAGCTCCTCGGAAGTGTTGACCGCCGCGCTGAAGGAGAAGGCGGGGGCGACGGTAATCGGCGAGAAGACCTACGGGAAGGGCATCGTGCAGCAGTTTACCCAGTTGAACGATGGCTCGGTGCTCAAAATCACGAAGGCGCAGTGGCGTACGCCGGCTGGCAGCTGGATCCACAAGAAGGGCATCGAGCCGACGACGACGGTCGAGCCGCCCGCTTATACGCTGCTGCCTTCGCTGCCGACGGGACTGTCACTCCAGAACGGCGACTACGGCGATCAAGTGAAGACGGCCGAGCAAATGCTCAAGGTGCTCGGCTACTTGCCGGGCGAAGCAGGCGGCGTGTTCGATGACGCGATGGAGCTGGCGGTCGAGCGATTCCAACGCAGCCAGTCGCTGCCGGAGACCGGCATTGTGAACGACAAGACCGCGTATCGGATGACGACGCTGCTCGCCGAACGGTACAACAACGAAGATCCGCAGCGGAAGAAGGCGGAGGAAATGCTGAAGGCGGCCACTGCCGATACCGTGAAGTAGCGGCAGGCGATTCGCGATAGGTCGGGCGTGCAGCGATACGAGCCGCCCTGTGAGGACGAGCGCGGCATCACGGCGGACATAACTCGGTTCGGCACGGTAGGCCGGACTGCGAACCGTTCGCCGCGTGCGTCAACGCAAAAAGCAAAGCCCGCAGCCGCAAGTGCAAGTCTTCATGCCCGCGTTGCGCGCGTGGATGCTCCATATGCGAAGAAGCCGCTATTCGGCATGCCCTGGGGCATCCGCATCGCGGCTTCTTTCGCGTCTAACGTCCAGGCAAGTAGCCCAGAAAACGGCTGGCGGCGGACGATAGCGGTACGCCTTTCAACGTCGCGATCCCGATGTGACGGGCCGGAATAGGCGGGTGCAGCGGAATCTCGACGAGCTGGCCGGCGGCCAGTTGGTCCGCGACGTATTCGCGCGCGATGACCGTGAGACCGAAGCCGCTCTGCGCGAATTGCGCCAGCAGGTCGAGGCTGCCAAGCTCGAATTCGGGCGTTAGCTTCACGCCGCAGGCTAGCGCAAACTCGTCGAGGTACCGTCTGGTGCTCCCGCCGGATTCGAGCAGCAGAAGCGGGTACCGGTGCAGCTCTTCGATCGGCACCGGGCTCGCGGCAAGTTCTCGATAGGCAGGACCGCCGACGAGGCAGTCATGCAGCGGGGCGCTCGGGCGTAATTCCACCTTCGCATCGTTCGCCGGCAGGTTGACGAGGCCGAAGTCGATCCGTCCTTCCTTTAGCAGCGCGAGCGTCTCCGGGGTCGTCCGGTTCGTCACCTTCACCCGGATGTCCGGGTACTGCCGGTGGAACCGCTCCAGCTGCGGCAGGAGGAAGTGCCGGCACAACGTGTCGCTCGCTCCGATACTGATCTCCCCGTAATCCAGATTGTGCATTTCGGCAAGTTTCCGCTCCCCGACATCGATCAGCTGCATCCCCTGCTCCACGTAACGGAACAGCATCTCGCCCTCGCCGGTTAACGTAACGCCTTTCGCCGTCCGGAAAAACAACGGTCCGCCGAGCCCCGTCTCTAGCTGCTTGAGGGTATGGCTGACGGCCGGCTGCGTAATGTGCAGCTGCTCCGCGGCCTTCGTCAGACTGCCGAGCTTCGCGGTCCAATAGAATACGCGGTACCATTCCAAGCTGAATTCCATAGACATTACCTCATTTTATGACAGGTATTAGTTATATCCATTTTATTAATGACCTCTCCCGAAATTATAATAAGCCTTGAAGAGGAAAACAAGAGACTCGGGAGGCGAAGGGCATGACGGCGACGGCGATTGTAGGCGCCAATTGGGGCGACGAGGGCAAAGGGAAAATGACGGACGCGCTGGCGGCGAAATCCGATTACGCGGTGCGGTTCCAAGGGGGAAGCAACGCGGGTCATACGATCATCAACGAGTACGGGAAGTTCGCGCTGCGTACGCTGCCATCCGGCGTGTTCAATCCGGAGGTAACGAGCGTAATCGGCCCGGGGACGGCGTTGGACGCAGACATTCTCATGAAGGAGCTGGCCATGTTGGCCGAGCGGGGCGTTCCGGCGCCACTATTACGAATCTCCGATCGGGCACAGCTCGTGCTGCCCGTACACCGGCTGTTCGATGAGCTGGAGGAGCAGCGGCTTGGCGACCGGAGCTTCGGTTCGACGCGAATGGGCATCGCGCCGTTCTACGCGGACAAATACGCGAAGCTTGGGATCCAGATCGCCGATCTATTCGACGCGGATCGGCTTCGGGAGCGGCTCGCGCAATTGCTGGAGGCGAAGAACGTGCTGCTCGTCCATCTATACGGGCGCGATCCGATTGCAGCGGACGATCTGCTGCCGGAGTTGATGGAGACGGGAGAGCGGTTACGCCCCTATCTGTGCGATGTGTCGCACCTGCTGGCGGAAGCCCTCGAACGCGGCGAATCGATCCTTCTCGAAGGCCAGCTGGGCGCGCTTCGCGATCCGGATCATGGCATCTATCCGTATTCGACGTCGTCCTCGACGCTGGCCGGATTCGCGCCGGTCGGGGCCGGCCTGCCCCCGCATGCGATTCAGAACGTGTTAGCCGTCACCAAGGCGTATTCCAGCTGCGTCGGAGCGGGACCGTTCGTCACGGAGCTGGCAGGCGGCGAAGCGGAAGAGCTGCGCCGGCGCGGCGGCGACGCGGGCGAATACGGCGTCAATACGCGGCGTCCGCGCCGGGTGGGCTGGTTCGATGCGGTGGCGACTCGTTACGGTTGCGCCGTTCAAGGAGCGACGTCGGTCGCGCTCACGAATCTCGACGTGCTCGGGTATCTAGACGAGATTCCGGTCTGCATCGCTTACGAGCTGGCGGACGGTACGGTAACGGACCGGTTCCCGGCCGGAGCGAGGCTTGCGGGGGCGAAGCCGATCTGGCGGAAACTCGCGGGCTGGCGCGGTGACATCTCGGACGCTCGCGCGTTCGAAGAGCTGCCGCCGGAAGCTCGGAACTACGTTGCGTTCATGGAAGCAGCCATCGGCGTGCGCATCTCGTATGTTTCGGTCGGTCCTAGACGCGATCAATTAATCGTACGAGAAGAATAAAGCGGCGCGAAAGCGTCCGGAAGCGGAAAGAGCTTGATGACGATCAGGCTCTTTTTGACGTGCAAGGACGTTACGGCGAATGCGTATTCGGCGGACGGCGGATAGACGTAACCGGGGAGCCGCCGATATTGTCAGTTTGACGGTCGGGCCGGTGCATGCCTACATATCGTAGCATCGGCTTGGCTGTTCCATGGGCGCGGACTGAAGTATAATTTGGTAGAGGGGTATCGTCGCGTTTTTTGGGGAGGACATACAGATGAGATTCACGTTCAAAATAGGCAGCTTGGCTTTCATGACGGCGATGCTTCTGCTGGCGGCGCTGCACTGGCAGGTCGGAATAGCCCGGGCGGACTCGCCGCTCACGTCGACGGCTTTCCATGAAGCCTACGCGAATGTCGCGAAGGTGAACGAGGCTCGCAAGAGCGGATTGACGAAAAGCGTGGCGGCGTTTCTGGCGTCGGAGAAAACGGCGCTCGCCGAGAAGGCGGCCGCGATTCATGCGATCTACGCCGGCGCGGGCGCGTGGGAAGAGCGGGACCTCGCTTCGCAATATGCGAAGCTTGCTTACGGCAAGGCCTTATCGTCGCTCGCGGCGAAGACGCTCCGGCCGGACGAGGTGTTCGTCGTCGGCTATTTGAAGGCGATGGACCGCTACTTGGCGCCCGATACGGCATGGCTGGCGGCGGCCAAGGACGCCATGCCAGGCAGCATGACGGCCGCGCTCGTCTATGCGCTGGCGCAATCGCAGGCGCAGCCCGATTCGGCGTTGTACGGGTGGTGCGCGATCGAGCGCGTGCTGAACGACGCCTCGCTCAAGAAAGACATGCGCCAGGATGCGATCGACCGGATCAAGAACTATATGATGCTGTACAAGAACGGCGAGTGCAAGGACGAGCTCGCCTTGCTGTTGGAACAGTCGGTCGCCTTAACCATCGAAGGGCCGGCGGTGCTGATCTACGGCAAGCCGGGCACCGTCGACTCCGAGGACGCGGCCGCCAAGCCGCACGTGCAGGATGGCGTGACGCTGGTGCCGCTGCGATTCGTCGCGGGCGCCTTCGGGGCGAAAGTCGACTATGACGCGAAGAAGCGGGAAGTCGCGGTGGCGTACGCGGGAGAGCGGCTGATCTTCGTCGAGGGTGAAGGCGGAGAGCGCCCCCTTCGGGTACTGAACGGTCGGACGTTCGTCCCGCTGCGGACGATCGCTGAGGCGCTCGGGAAGCAGGTCTATTACGACCAAGGGTTGATTATCCTCTCGAATGGCATCAGCCTGAATCCGCAGGATGGGCATGACCGGGCGCTGGCGGAGCAAGTGCGGAAGCGGCTGGCCGAATTAAACACTGCTTGATGGCGTCATGAAGATCGGGTGCGAAGAAGCGCGGACGAATTGTCCGCGCTTCTTCGCGCATCGGGTTAGCGCGGTTGGCAAGAAGGCTCCTGATATCCGAGGGGAGCGCCAATCGCCGTGAGCTTAGAATTATGCATACGAACATCTTCGTTCCGTCTATCCCGGCATGCGTCGCGAACCTGTATGATCGTGTAGACCGGCCGTACTTATTCAGGAGGAGAGAGACGATGCTATCCAATCAACTAAGCGGGGAGATGCGCCCCGTCCGATTCTTGACCAGCGATTCGCGGACGAGGATGAGGAGTCTGCCGGACGATCGAAGGACCGGGGAGGGGGTCGAGCGATGACCGCCTTGCGAACGGTTAAGCCGGCCGAGGATACGACCACGTTCTTTCGCAGCCCCGCCATGGGCTGGGTTCTCTATATCGACGCCTTCTCCATGGGCGAAATTCAGAGCTTCCCGGAAGCGCGCGACTATTGGGCGATGCAGGACGGGAACGCGGAGATGGCGAGCATCTTCTACTTGCGCGTGCCCTGGTCGATCATGGAGCCGGAGGAGGGCCGGTATGCGTGGGAGGAAGACGAGAACTATCGCCTCATGATCCGCATGGCCTTGGATCGCGGATTGAAGCTCGCGTTCCGCGTCTACGTGGACAGCAAGGACGCCTTCGTGCAGGCGACGCCGCGTTATGTGTTCGACGCGGGCGCCAAGGGATTCGCGAACGACGATGAGCGGCCGAACTTTTTGACCCCTTACGTGCACGATCCCGTCTTTCAGCGCAAGCTGGCGAACTTCGTCCAAGCCTTCGCGGCCGAATACGACGATCCGGCCATCGTGGACTTCATCGACGCGCAGGGACTGGGCTGGTGGGGCGAGATGCACGGACTGGACTATCTGACGGATGATCAAGGCCGGCAGGTGTTCGAGTGGCTGACGAATATGTACGGCGATAGCTTCCGCCGGGTCCTGTTGGGCGCCCAATATGGGGAAGGCAATTTCCCGATCGCCTTGCAAGACTGGGCGCTGCGGGAGAAGGGCTACGTCATTCGGCGCGACAGCTTCGGCAGTCCGGTCTGGTTCGGTCGGTCGCACAAAGACAAGCTGCTTCCGCTGTGGCCGCGCGTGCCGATCTTCGCCGAGAATTGCTACCACGGGTTCAAATGGCGGGGCGAATGGTACCAAGAAGACGGCTTCCACACGCTGCGCGACATGATGCGCCAGGTCGTGGCGGACGCGGAGGAGCTGCATGCCAATACGCTGGACTTGCGTTACCCGCAGGATGCATCGCTATGGCTGCGGGAAGCGCCGGACCTGGTTCGCGATTTCGCGCTTCGGTGCGGATATCGGCTCGTGCCGACCGATGTCGAATACCCGGCGTCCGTCGTCGGCTCCGGTTCGTACAAGATCAGGCACGCGTGGAAAAATGCCGGATTCGGCGTGCTGCCGAACCATAACCCGAACTGGAAGCGAAAATACAAGCCGGCGTTCGCGCTGCTGGAGCCCGAGACGGGCAGCGTCGCGTATCAGTTGACCGACGTCGCGGAACCGTCGGATTGGATTTACGGCCATGCGTACGCGTACGAGACGCCGGCATCCTTCGACGGCGTATCCGCGGGCGAGTATCGCTTCGCGACGGCCATCGTCAACCGGGACAACGGGGGAGCGCCCGAGATCCGGCTGGCGATCGAGGGCGAGCGCACCGCGGAAGGTTGGCATATTCTCGGGACGATTACGGTCGATTGACCGAAGCAACTCGATGCAGACTGACTTGAAGCGGCAATGGGAAAAGGCAAGGCGTCACAGGTGCAGGCAAGCACCATGTGACGCCTTTTTGCTTCCTAAGGGCAATATTATCCAACGAAAGCCGCAAAGGACCTCCGCGGCGCTTCTCCCTTAGTGCGTATACGTATAATGCGGCGAGTCGTACTGCGGTCCGGATTTCTCGTAGGTGAACCACAGCTCGATCGTCTGGCCGGCGCTAAGGCCGCTAATCGTGTGTTCCCACGTGCCGTTGTTGTTGATCATCCGCACGTTCTGCTGGATCGCGCCGTTCACCGTGTAGTGGATATCCACGTACAGGGCGGCGGTCGTCGGCTTGAACGTGATTTTCTCCGAGGAGGAGGTCGGTTTCGTCACGGTAGCGGTGAAGTCCGCCGTCACGTATTGGCCGCTGCCCGCATTCGTCGTGACGCTGTGCGCCGCGCTCGCCGCCGAGACGTTGCCCGCCGCGTCCTTCGCGCGGACCGTGTAGCTGTAAGCCGTGCCCGCCGCAAGGCCGTTGTCGGTGTAGCTCGTCGACGCCGAAGAACCGATCAGAGCGCCCCCGCGATAAACGTCGTAGCCGGCCACGCCGACGTTGTCGGTCGATGCGTTCCAAGTGAGCGTGACGCTAGCGCTCGTCTTCGTGGAAGCGAGGTTCGTCGGCACGGAAGGCGCCTGCGTATCGCCGCCACCGCCGCCGCCGCCGTTGCCGGTGTTGAAGCTGTTCGCCGGGATGTTCACGACCGTGCCGTCGGAGAACGTGACCGTAATCGGCGAATTGGTCATGTTATAAGCGATATACGTCTTGACGCCGTTCTTGTTGAACACCGCGTAGAGCGGCGTATTCGCCGTGATCGTCGGATCGGCGTTGCCCATCGCGTCCAGGTTGTAGATCCAGTGGTAGGCATTCGCCTTGGAGTTGCCGGCTTCCGCGCCGAGCGCCGCGCCGCGGGCGTTCCAGAAGTTCTTCGCCTCGGTCGGGTTCGAGATGGCGCGGTACATATAGATCAGATCTTCCCACGCGTCGAAATTCGTGCCGCCGTTCTCGCTGACGAGCGCGTTGTAGTTCTTGTTCGTGTAAGCCGGATAATGGGTCAAGTACAGCGAAGCCGACGTGAACGGCAGCCAGTTGATGCCGTGCACTTCCTCCGGGTTGCCGGTCCACCACGTGCCGTCGCCTACCGTCTTGCCGCCCCATACCATGCTCGCGGTCGAACGGGTGAAGCTGGCCGGACGGTTCGTGTTCGCCACGTCGAACCAGTATTCGTTGATCGCGTTCATCTCCGTCGTGTAGAGCGCGATGCCGGCGTCGCGGACGGCCGCGTCGCCCGTCGCCTGACCCCACAGCACCATGCCGGCCCACGCGTTCATCCCCTCGGAGGACGATTCGTTGTTGTTGCCGTCGCCGAAGCGGGCGTGGCCGGAAGCCCAGGAGTGGCCGGCATACGGGTCGAAGTTTCGCAGGAACGGGAACATCGAATCGCCGCGGTTCGTATTGGCGATGTCGCGGATGAGCAGGTTGACCATCGGCCCCCAGCTTTGCGCCCACGATTTGTCGACGCGCGCGACTTCGGCCGCCGCCTTAATGAAGTAACCGTAGTGGAAATGATGGTCGTTCAATTCCTCGCTCGAGCCGTAGCTGGCCGGGTAGCCGATGACCGTTCCCCAGTTGCTGTTGTAGTAGAAGACGCTTTGGCTCTTCAAGTTGCCCGCCGCGTCGCTCGCTTTGAACCAATTTTGCAGGATGGATTTGATTTCATTGCGGAATTTCGTCGCGGCGACCGTATCGCCTACTTGATCGGCGATCGGCGCGAGCGTCGCGAGCTTGCCGAGCCGTTTGCCGACCCAGTACGTATCGGCCGTACCCGTGTAGGTCTCGGCTTCCGCCTCGTTGACGTATTGCTGCAGCGTCGTTTTGTTGTACGAGCCTTTGTCCGGCAGCGTCGGGAGGACGCCCGTGAATTTCATAGTCGTCTGGAACGAGGTGCCTTCCGCAGCTTTCATCGTGCCGCGTACCGAGTTGTACGTGTACGGGAGCAGAGCCTTGGAAGAGTTCTTCCATTGATGCGGGTAGAGGGCGAAAATCGTGCCGGTCTGCGAGCCTTGCTTCGCCTGCGTCGTGTACGTGTACGTCGTCGTCACTTGGCTTGCCGCCGCGTTGAACGCGTAGCTAACCTGCGTGCCCGTTACGTGCGAGTAGGCGTATTGCGCGAATTTGTTCAGCGTCGCCTGCGTGTTGTCCGGGAGGACGGCGACGGAGAAGTACGAGCTGCCGTTATTCGTCAGCGTTTTGGTGCCGATGCCGCTCCACGTACTGCCATTGGCGCCGAACAGGCCGTAATGCGCGCCTTCCATCGTAATGCCGAGCACCGGCGTCGAAGCGCTGCCCGACCATACCGTCGGCGCCGTGTAGAAGGAGAGCTTCGGATTGCCGCCCGCGAAATTAAAGTAGACGTAAGGCGAGCCGTGCCCGTACGAGACGTTCATCGCATTAGATCCGCTCTGGTAGTTCGCCTTGACGAACCAGTCGCTGTAGCCGTCGACTTTGGCATCCGGGAAGGTTGCGACGGCGGTGTGGCCGACCGTAAAGTCGTGGATGTCGTTAATCCACCCGCAGACGCAGGAGGAGTTCGCCGTGATCCGGCTGCCGGGATAGAAGATGCGGAAGCCGTCGGATTGATTCTTCACCGCGAGCGGGTGCGGGTATTGCGCTACGGAGTAGGTATCCCAGGCGAGGTTGCTCCACCAATCGTTGGTCGGCATGGGTCCGGAGACGTTGCCGGTCTTGTAGATCGTGCCTTGCGTATTCGTAGCCCCGGGCGGCAGCACGGTCGAGTACGAGCCCGAGCCGAGCGGGACCTCGCCGCTGAACGCGCCGGCTTGGGCCGGGAGCAGCGTCGCGATGAGCGTGACGAGCAGCAGATAGACGGATATTTTTTTCATTAGAACCTCCTAAAGTATATGATAACGCTTACAAAAAACGTGGTCCCTCCTTTCCATGCGACTTTCGAGGGCGACTGACGCGACGCGAGCGATGTCCAATCCTGGCGTGACCTTGCCGCGCGTACGATTAACCGCTTAAATGATTCGCAGCCCGAATGGTTCATGCCGTGAATACGGATACTGGACGAAGCCGTCGGCTTTCGCCGTGTTTCTATCGTATCAGCGGCGCGCAGGCGGCTGAATAGCCAAATTGTTGTGATCGATGCCAATTATTTGTGGGAAATCGAGGGAATCGCAAATGGTCAAGTGAATGGATGTCGAATTGGGGCGCGTAGCGAGATGCAAGTCGGAGAGAAATTCGGACGGCTAGAGCGAGACGTATCCAGATAAGAATCAGAACGTGAGATAAACAGATTGCATCAAAGGCGGGGTGCGAACAGTCCATGCGAAGCGGAGCAGCGGGCGCGGCGGGTCATCTTATTGCTAGTACGCCGTTTCTGTAAATTTGCAGGAATACATCTGCCCGTTGTACTAACCTCCGATAGGACGCCAGCCGCCGCCGTCGTACAGTCCTAGACGGAATATTCAAGTCTTGGTCCGCCGCTGTTTCAAGTTCCGTCCGAGACTTGTTGATTCGAACTGTCCTGGCTTCAGTCCCCGAAAGAGCTACGATAACGTCTCCCACTTCTCCCACATTTCACGAGGGTTGCGCTCGTAAATTTCGTTGTCCCGGAACAAATACGCATGCATGATGAATTCGCGGCGGATCGTGGCGAAGTCGGGGTGGAACGCTCCGATGAAGGCATTGATCTCCTTTTCGGTATAGCTTCGTCCCGGCTCGAGCTTCTCGGCGAGAAATTGGAGGACGATGCGTTTTTTCTTCAATTGCGAAGGGATGTGCTTCAACTTTCCGTCCGCGGTGAAGAAGTTTTTGATGACGGACAACTTCAGCCGATCGTTCTTGTCATCCGTCGGTTCCTGTTCTTCCGAAGCGGGACGCGTATGTCGGTCGGCGACGAGCTGCTGCATCGCTTTCGCGTACGCATCCATGAAGTAATGGTCGAGCGTAAAATAAATCGAATTCTTGTCGCGCCGTTCTTTCACGAGACTGACGGCCCGCAGCTTGGCGGCGTGGTGCGTGACGGTGGCGGGGGAGATGCACAGCTTCTCGGCCAGCTCTTGCCCGGTCAGCTCGCCCTCGGTCAGCAGAATGATCATCCGCATGCGCGTCGGGTCTCCGAGCGCTTTGTGGTAGCTGACGATTTTATCCAACTGTATCATATACGTTCACTCCTTTTGGAGTTAGGCTATCATCTAATTAGATGAGTGTCAAATGGAAGGCGGGTTAGAGGGGGAACTCAATGGGAATAACGTCATCGCGAAGAAAAGTAAGCTTTGTCGAAGGGACAAAAGCGTGCCTCGCTCGAAAGAAACCGCCAACCTCGATCCAACGAGCCGGCACGAACAGGGGAGTCCAGAGGGCCAAGCCCTTTGGGGCCTCCTCGGCGGAGGAGGTGGGAGGAGGGACCAAGTGAAAAGGGATTTCAATTGTCCGAAGACAACTGAAACCCCTGGCTGTACTTGATCGACCTATTCAATTGCCTTTGACACGCTCCGTTCGACAACTTGCGTTGCTTAAAATGGGTGATGTTAATCCGTTCAAAGCCGATTACCGATTAAACAAAGGTTCCGTTTCTGCTGCTCGACTTGAGTTCCCGCATGTCTTATGCCGTTCACAATGTAGGAGATGACTCCTTTCCGCATAATGCAGATAACCGCTAGCGCTGGCTGGGTTACCTATACGAAACCTGCGCGCCTCAGATGGGGAGGGCGAACCGGTTAGATTCAAGACATGCTTCGCTTGCTTACTTCAATGGACTATCCCCTTTCGCTGTGGATTCCATCCGATCCGGCCGCCATCCTTGGGAGAAGCTTGTCGCCGGTGTAGCTTGTACCGGATGTTATGGTTTTATTGTAAACGCGGATTATAATTTTGTAAATATTCAGAAAATTGAATTAAATGGCATCTAGGCAAATGAACACGTGGTTTTCTCGCCTATGCTGCCGTTTTGAAGGAATTTCGCTTGATTTCGCTCATTTTGATTACCCACCTTAACGATTAAGGTTGTGATCATCGGCTCGGGGGGGAGCGCAAGCGCATGAAAAAACCGGCTCCCCGAGAAGCCGGCCCGCGTGCATTCGTCAATCTTTCACTTGCTTGAACTTGCGGATCCATAATGCGATCGCATATGCGAGAAGCAATCCAGCCGCGATCAACGCCGCCGTCGCGACGGATCCATGAGACTGCTGCTTGTAGGCGATCGCGATATAAGCCCATACGAACACGAGTACATAATAAGGATCCGTATACATGCCGCCGATTACGAATGCCAAGATCGTTCCGAGCGCCAGCACGATAACGGTCCACGCGACATCGGAGAGACCGAACCCATCCCAGCCGGATTTGTAGATCGCGACGGAAATATTGACGATCGTGGCCACGCTGATCCAGCCCAAATAAATGCTAAAAGGAAGCCGGACGAGAAGGCTCTCGCCTACAGTCGGTCGATCCGTCGAGGTATGCGTCTTCACATAGAGCGCAATAAGCGAAAGAAGCAGCGCCAGCATGACCGCCACGCTCGCATAGACGTATTCGTAGTGCCACACGAGAATCCAACCGATGTTGAACGCGCAGCTGAGGATAAACCAAGGCCCGATACGCTGCACCGTCGGCCGTTCGATGGAGCGGGAGCGCGCCTGATAGATGACGAAGCCGGCAAGCAGCGCATAGATGAGCGACCAGATCGAAAAGGCGTACCCGGCCGGCGTGACGAGCACCGGATATTTGGCGGACAATTCGCCGGTCGTCAGGCCGTTGATCGGCAGCAAATTAGCCAGCGCGTTCACGGCGACGACCGCAACCAAGCCAATCACGTTCAGCCACCGGAAAGGATGGCGCGTTTGCATGGCAAAACCCCCTCGCAATGTCGGGCGGCCAAGCTGGCCGCCCCTTGTAATGGTATATATTCACCAAAGGGGTATTTGATTAAAACCCGCTGATTGGTTTGCACGCCTGGTAGGGCGGGCAGCATTCAGCGATCTACTTGGTTTGCACGCTTAGTAGGGCGGGCAGCATGTAGCGCAGAGATTGGTTTGACCACCCGGCACGGTGGTCAGCATTCAGCGATCAACTTGGTTTGCACGCCCGACAGGGCGGGCAGCATGTAGCGCCAGGATTGGTTTGACCACCCGGCACGGTGGTCAGCATTCAGCGGTCTACTTGGTTTGCCCGCCTACTCCGCCTCCACAGCCCTCGGACGCATTTCACTTTAGGAAAAGTGTGGTAACATATGGAGGATTAACGCCGTCTATGCGTAGAGAAGCGAATTTTGCGAAATGGAATCTGAAGGCGCTAGGAGGGGAAATAATGAGAAAGGTATGGCTGCTGGCGGTACTAGCCTGCACGCTTGCGGGCTGCAGCTCGAATAACGACCAAGCGGCGCAGCCGACGCCGCAACAGAATGGGCAGGCGGATAAGGCGACCGCCGATACCGGGAATGCGGCCGCCGATACCGGGAATGCGGCCGCCGAGGAGGAGACGAACGCCGGCGCGAAAGCGGACGAAGAAGAAGCGTCAGAATCGGCGATGAACCGGGAGAAGCTGGGCAAGGGCGCGTTCGCGTTCGCGGATGAGACCGGCAAGCGACTGATCACGATTGGGGATACCGAAGCGAAGAAGGATCATTACGATTTGGCGGTAGGCAGCAACGGCGCGGTGCTCAAGGTGAAGTTCGAGAAGAAGCAAGCTTCGGACGCGGAGGATACGAGCAGACAGAGCATGTACAATTTCGACCATATCGCCGGGCATGTCTATTCGGTGGCCGAAGGCGAAGCGCAGCCGGACGACACCTACCTGATGACGACGTCGGACGTATGGCTCCCGGGCGCGGCGCTGGCGATCGATGCGGCCGGGCATGGACAGCCCGTGGACGAGAAGGTCGTACAGGCGGTCGAGGCGAAAAAGCAGCGGGGCGTCCTGCAGGGCGGGAAAATCGCGGATATCGGAGCCGATAGCGCGTTGTATCTCATTCAGTTCGAGCGGCAGGAAGACGATATGCTGGCCAGTCTCGTGCTGGCGCGCGGCAACGAGCTGTTGTTTTGCGATTTTCCCGCGACGTATGAGCCAAGCTCGACGTGGCGAGTGGATGACGGCGGCGAGATCAGCGTCGATCAGTTCGAGCTCATGTTCGCGGCGAACACGGACAAAGGGCTTGTCCTATCGGTCAACTGGCTCGGCGCGGAAGGCATCACGAGCTTCTTCATCGGCGAAGAGGGTGAAAGCGGCTTGAAGCGTTTGGATATCGGCGTTGCGCGTTACACGGCACCGTTATAGTCCATCGAGCGTCCGCATACAAAGAAGGCTCGGCAGCGATCGACTGCCGAGCCTTTATCTATATACAAGAATTTATAAGTTACACGCTTATAAATGAATGAAACGCGCTTCGTCGCAAAGACGGCGTTAGCTGTTTCACCTGGATTCGCGGCGACTGGCGGCACGCCTGCTAAGCAAGTTCGCGCCCCTCGATCCAGTTGAGCCGGCCGATCTTCATGCTCGCCAGCTGCGATTCCGCCGCGGCGTGCGCCGTCTCGGTCCGGCCGACCATGCCGCGCACGACTTGGAGCGCGCGGTGAATGACTTCAACCGCGCTCAGCAGCCGGCCGTGATCGATCCAATCCGTAATCAAACCGTCGATCCACTCGTCCGTCAACCGCAGCAGACCATCCGGATCGAGACCGAGATCCGACGTGCGCTTCACCTCGGCCAGCTCGTCGCGGTAGGCGGCTAGCAGGTGCTGCGCATGATGGGTGTGGCTTTTGGCCTCGTCGATATCGTTGTAGGGGAGAGGTTTGCTGCCGAAACCGCCGCGAACGGGAGCATCCCAGCCGCCCCAACGCTCCGCCTTCCCGAGCATCCGAGTGACGTCCTCCAGCGAAGCGACCGCCCGGCGCCCGGCGGCGCAAGTCTCTTGCAGCTCCTTGGCCAGCGCGGCCTGGGTGGCGATCGACTCGTCCATCTCGGCCAAGTCGTACGTAAAAGTGGGCGAGGTGCGCAAGAGCGCCTCTTTCTCGGCCATCAGTTCGTCGTATTCGCGCGCGGCGTTGCGGTAGTGGCTTAAGTCGACGCCGACTTGGTGCAAATCCGTCTCCGTATCGGCATGCAGCTGCCTGGCGGCTTGAAGCTGCAGCGCGGCCGCCAACGCCTGCCGACGTTCCGGCTTCAGCTGCTCCTTTTCGCTGCGCAGCAGCGTTTGGAACAGATGCGCGACCGGCAGGCGCAGCAGCTTGCCGTAGTCGGGCGATTCGGCTTCGAGCGTCATTTCGTGCCGCATGATGAGCCGCTCCTGCTCCCGGAGCCGCTTCTGGAGCTCCTCTTTGCGACGCTGCGCCTTCTGCAGCCGAAAGACGCGTTCCTTCGCGCCGATCAACCGTTGATGCACGGAATCCGACATGATGATCCCTCCCACACTGGACTTGAATGAAGTTTTCCGAATTTCCGATCCATGTTTGTTTCTCCGGGCTTCGCAAAACCCGCATACATATAGTTTCCGCACGAGAATGCCGCTTTCCTTCTACCTGATGGCAAAATAGGAAGCATCTCCCGGTTACGGATTTCGGCACACGGGACTTGCCGCCTATTCTGCAGCGTCCGGCTGCATTCCGGCTCTCTTCATCTTTCGCTTGGGGCGGCGGAGAAGCTTAAGCGGGCGTACCTTTCGTAAGGAAAAGAATTAAGGCTAGAAAGCTTCGGGGCGAGTACGAAGCGCGGATGTTGTTCAACCGGAAATGGGAGTGCATTCTAAATACCGTTGTTGGAATGCCGCGCTTCTGTCATCGCGAAATCCTGCCGCCAATTTCGAACGAAAAATGCGCTGCGATGCTCACGAGCGCCTGATGCGGGGCGAGAAACCGGGCATCGTGCCGAAACGCGCCATTGCCGCTGCGGAGAGCGCGGAACGAATTTGTCATTTCGGGCATTATTTCCCCGGAAATAGACAGCGTTCGTTCATTTTATCTTCATCTTCGCGTGATACGATGGTGGCAATTCTATTTTCGACTCGAAGGGGACGGGGCATGAGACCGATCAAATTGCTCACAATCGACGACGACGAGCATGTATGCGAGCTGATCCGGCTGTACGCGGAGCTCGAGGGATATGAGGTATATGCGGCGCATGACGGCGCGGGCGGCCTGGAGCTCGTCTATGACGAGTCGCCCGACATGATCGTGCTCGACATCATGATGCCCGAGATGGACGGATGGGCGGCTTGCGAGCAAATTCGCAAAGAGTTCGCCACGCCGGTCATCATGCTTTCGGGCAAAGGCGAAAGCTACGACAAATTGCGGGGGTTCGAGCTGGGCGTCGACGATTATATCGTGAAGCCGTTCGACCCGAAGGAGCTGATGGCCCGCATTCGCGCGGTGCTGCGCCGGACGAACCCGTCGCTGTACCATGAGGAGATCGTCAAGCTGGACGAGCTGTTATTCGACATGCGCCATTTGCAGCTGACGGTGAACGGAGAGAACGCGATGTTCGCGCCGAAGGAGATCGAGCTGCTTTATTTTCTGGCGTCGAACCGCAACCGCGTCTTTACCCGACAGCAGCTGCTCGACCAGGTGTGGGGCTTCGATTACGACGGCGATCCGCGGACGGTGGACGTGCACGTGAAGCGAATCCGCGAGAAGCTGCGCCAATTCGGCATCGAATGCAAGGTCGAGACGATTCGGGGCATCGGCTACAAATACGGGGAGGGCGGCGGATGAAGATGAGGACGATTTTCGCCAAAATGTTTCTCAGCTTCCTGCTCATCACGTTCATCTCGTTCGGGTTGTCGAGCCTGTTGTCGGCGACGATCTTCAAAAGCAACCTGCGGAGTTTCATTCGCGCCGGGTCGGAGCAGATGCAAGACCGCGTCATCGAACGGATCAAATACGGCTACTCCAAAGGATGGGATCAAGAGACGCTTGTCGAATCGTTGCAGTGGGGCATGGGCGGGCCAGAACGGACGTATCAGCTGTACGGCGCCGACGGTCGGCTGCTGTATACGCTCGGTAATCACGGCAAAGCCATCCCGCTCGAAACCGAGATCGTTAGCGATGCGCTGGGCGGGAAACGAGTATCGGAGGAGACGTATTCCGACCAGACGCGCGTGCTGCTCACGGCCAAGGCGATTCCGGGAGCGACGAACATGGAGGAGAAAGCGATCGTAAGTCTCTCCTTCGAGTTCGAGCGCGACGTGAATCGGTTCGTGCAGCCGTATTTGCTCAGCATGCTGGTGACGATTCCGCTCGCGGTGGCGATCTACTTCGTGCTCGGCCGCAGGCTCGCAAGGCCCCTGCGCGAGATGAGCCAGACGGCGCTGCAATACGCCAAAGGCGACTTCTCCCGCAAGGTCGAGGTGCGGACGGAGGACGAGATCGGCCAGCTCGGGCAAGCGATCAACTACATGGCCGAGGAGTTGGGGTCGCTCGAGAACCAACGGCGGGAGTTTCTGGCCAACGTGTCGCATGATTTGCGCGCGCCGCTGACGTCGATCAACGGGTTCCTGACCGCGCTTACCGACGGGGCGATTCCGCCCGAGAAGCAGCGGCGCTACCTGGAGCTGATGAAGGAATCGTCGGACCGGATGATGAAGCTGGTCGGCGATCTGCTCGACATGGCGCGGATCGAGGCCGGACAATTCCGGCTGGAGAAGATCCGCTTCAATCTGTCGGAGCAGACGCGCAAGACGATCGCGCGCATGGAGCCGCTGTTCGCGCAGCATCGCGTGAGCGTCGGTCTCGACGGTCCGGCGGAGGATCTGTTCGTGATCGCGGATCCCGACCGGATCGACCAAGTGGTGGCCAATTTGCTGCAGAACGCGATCCTCTACTCGCCGGCGGCCAGCCGGGTGGACGTGTCGCTGCGGGAGGAGGATGGACTCGCGCGCATCATCGTCCGCGATTACGGCATCGGCATTGCGCCCGAGGAACTGACGCGGATTTGGGAGCGGTTCTACAAAGGCGACAAATCGCGCAGCCGCAAGGTGGGGACGGGCATTGGCCTGTCGATCGTCAAACATATTCTGGATCTTCACGGCGCTCAGATCGAGGTGGAGAGCGAAGTCGGGCAAGGCACGACGTTCGCGATTACGATCCGCGCCTGATGTCGAAGCAGGAAGCCGTCCCGCCGGGACAATGTCATTAAGCGAAGTCTAATCTTAATGACATTGCCCGCTGGGATGGCTTTTTTGGCATGCGCGCGCCTAGCCCGCTCGCCGCCGACAAGGCTGATGGACGCCTACTCGCACCGCTGTTCGG
This sequence comes from Paenibacillus methanolicus, assembly GCF_008124765.1. Lineage (GTDB taxonomy): Bacteria > Bacillota > Bacilli > Paenibacillales > Paenibacillaceae > Paenibacillus_Z > Paenibacillus_Z methanolicus. The sequence goes on from NZ_VNHS01000009.1 coordinate 117,656, forward strand.
CATCCTCCGGCGCGGCGCGCATGTTCACCGATCGTTCATATTGCCCTGCTATGCTAAGAAACAGAATTCAGAGCGAGAGGTGGACATGCGCTAGTGGCGATACGAATGAAATGGACAAGCGTCGGGGCGGCGTTCGCGCTGACCGCCCTGCTAGCGGGCTGCGGTAGCGGAGACGGCCAGGGGGCCGCGACGAATACGGTGACCGAAGCCGGCGCGTCCGCGCAGTCGGCGAACGGAGCGGAGGGCGTGGGCATGCCGGAGCGGGCCGGCGATCTGATGGGCAAAATCGTCAGCGTAACGGCCGATTCGGTCGTGATTCAGAAGTCGAACGTGCAGCCTTCGGATATGCCGGGCGGCGACATGGGCGAGGGACGGCGGCCGAACGGGCAGGCACCGGAAGGTTCGGCTCCGCAAGCGGGCGGAGGATCGGGAGATGCGCTTCCCGCGCAAGACGGGAATCCCGGAGCCGATGCTCCGGCCGGAGACGGCGCGCAAGGCCAGCAAGGCGGCCCGGGCGGCGAACCGCCGGCGGACGGACAAGGCCAACGGCCGCAGGGCGGGCGCGGCGGGTTCGGCCAGATGGAATTTACGGACGAGCAGGTAACGGTAACATTGAACTCGGAGACTGCGATTTCCGCGATGAGTTTCGGGCAAGACGGCATGTCGAATACGCCGATGGAGGCTTCGGCGCTTAAGGCGGGCGATATCGTGACCGTATGGCTCAATCCGGACCAAACGACGGCGCAATCGCTGCAAGTCCGGTCGATGCCGGCCAATAATGGAGAGGCGGGAGAACAGCAATGAGAAAGTGGTGGCTGCTAGGCATCGGCGTCGTCCTGGTGGGCGGAGCGGTAACGGCCTATTTTGTCATGAATAAAGAAGAGCAGGTCGTGGCGGCGTCGGTGGCGACGACAAAGGTGTTCAAAGGCTCGATCGAAGTGACCGTATCGGGATCGGGCAGCATCTCGCTGGCGAACCGGGAGACGGTGAAGGCCGGCAAGTCCGGTACCGTTACCGAGGTTAAGGTGAAAGAAGGCGACACCGTCAAAGCCGGCGACGTGCTGGTCGTGCTGGCCGGCGAGGACAATGCCGATTCCATCAAGTCGAAGGAAGTCGACCTCGAGAAGAAGCTGATGGAGCTGACCAATCTGCAGGAGAGCTACAAGACGGCGGCGGATGAAGGCGCGCAGAAGAAAATCGATCTCCAGATGAAGCAGCAGAAGATGGACATCGAGCTCGCCCGCTCGACGATCGCCGAGCTGAAGGAGAAGAGCGCGTCGTCGACGATTACGGCGCCGATCGGCGGCACGGTCGCGACGATGAACGTGTCGGTGGACGACGAGTTGAACAATACGGCGGACATTGGCGAGATTGTCGATTACGACAACATGGAGCTGGTCGTCTCTGTCGACGAGCTGGATATTCCGCAGGTGGAGCTGGGACAGACCGCCGCGGTAGCGGTCGAGGCGCTGGAGGACGAGACCTTCACGGGTAAGGTAACGGATATTGCCAAAGAAGGCACGAGCAGCAACGGCGTTGCTTCGTTCGATGTCACCATCACGGTCGACAAAGGCGAGAGCAAGACCATTAAAGCGGGCATGTCGGCGGAAGCGAGCATTACGATCGACAAGAAAGACGACGCGCTGCTGCTCCCGATCGACGCCGTTCAATCGATGGGCGACCGATATATGGTCGTGCTACCGACGGCCGAGCAGACGGCGGCCGCGGATGCGGCTACGGCCGGACGCCGCCAGTGGGCGGGCCAAGCAGGCGGTCAAGGCGGAGAAGGGGGCGGCCAAGGCGGCACGGCGGGCGAAGCGCCAGCAGGCGGTCAAGGCGGCGCGACGGGCGAAACACCAGCAGGCGGTCAAGGCGGCGCGGCAGGCGGAACGCAGACGGGCCAGACAGGCAACGGGGGCCGAGGCGCCCAGCAAGGCGGTCGCGGCAACATGCAATTCATCGAAGTCGGTCTGCATAACGAAGACTATATCGAGATCGTATCCGGCTTAAGCGAAGGCGACGCGGTTGTCGTGCCGACCATGGTGACGAGCGCGTCTTCTAACCAGCAGCAAATGCAAGGCGGCATGGGGATGGGCATCATGGGCGGCATGACGGGCGGCTTCCCTAGCGGTGGCGGCGGTTTCCAAGGCGGAGCCGGCGGAGGCTTCCAACGTCCTTCTGGCGGTACAGGCGGAACTGGCGCTACGGGCGGCGGAGGCGGAGGAGGTCGGGACTAGATGGAAGCGGAGCAGAACGGGAACCAACCGCTCATTCGGATCGAACAGCTGAATAAGCAGTACAAAATGGGCGGCGAGATCGTCCACGCGCTCAGTGGTATTTCGCTGGAAATCGCGCATGGCGACATGCTCGCGATCATCGGGCCGTCGGGCTCGGGCAAATCGACGCTGATGAACGTCATCGGATGTCTCGACGGCCCGACCTCCGGCAGCTACTGGATGGACGGGGAAGAGGTTAGCCGGCTCCGGGAGAACCGGCTGGCCGAGATTCGCAATCGCAAGATCGGGTTTATCTTTCAAAATTTTAACCTGCTTAACAAACTGACCGCGCTCGAGAATGTCGAACTGCCGCTGATCTACCGGGGCGTGCCGGCGAAGCAACGGAAGGATGCGGCGATGGAGGCGCTGGCGAAAGTCGGTCTCGATTCGCGCAGCAAGCACCGGCCGAACGAGTTGTCCGGCGGCCAGCAGCAGCGGGTCGCCATCGCGCGGGCGCTGGCGGGCAATCCGCCGATTTTGCTCGCCGACGAACCGACGGGGGCGCTCGACACGAAGACGGGCGTCGAGGTGATGGGGCTGATCAAAGAACTGAACGCAGCGGGACATACGATTATTTTGATCACGCACGATTTGTCGATCGCCCAGCAAGCAGGGCGCGTCGTCCGCATCTCGGATGGGCGGATCAGCGAGGAAGGCGGTGGCGCGGGTGCATATCGGGCAAGCGTTTAGAATGGCCGCCAAGAGCATTCTTGGCAACAAGATGCGCGCGCTCCTGACGATGCTCGGCATCATCATCGGGGTGACGGCGGTCATTTCGCTCGTGTCGCTCGGGCAAGGGGCGACGAAGTCCGTCACGGATTCCGTCGCCGCGCTGGGCAGGAACTCGTTGACGGTCAACATCAGCGGGCGAGGCAGCACGACGACGATCGACTATAAGGAAGCGTCGGAATTCGCCGAGCTTGAAGGCGTGGAGGACTCCGCGCCGGCGAACCGCCAGAACGGCACGGTCAAATTCGGCACGACCAGCGTGAGCGTCAGCGTGCTCGGCGTGACGCCGGATTACACGAGCGCGCAGGATTATCAGCTGTCGGCGGGGCGTTTCGTCTCCCAGATCGACCTGGACTTCTATCAGCGCATCGCGGTTCTCGGCTCGAGCACGGCGGAGGAGTTGTTCGGCACCGAGAACGCGGTCGGCCAGCGGATACTCATCAACGGCATTCGGTATAAGGTCGTCGGGCTGCTCGCGTCGAAGGGTTCCTCGCTCAGCGGGTCGAACGACGACATCGTCATGATTCCGATTACGAACTCGGAGCGGCTGTTCAAGTCGAAGGGCGTCAGCACGGTCTATATCAAGGTCGAAGACGGCGCGGATATGGATGTAGTGACGCTGGAGCTTCAGAACGCGCTCTACAAAAAATTCCGCGGCAACGAGGACGCGTACAACGTGTTCAACCAGGCGGACGTGCTCGAGACGTTCAGCAGCATATCGGATACGCTGTCGATCGCGCTGGGCGGCATCGCGGGCATCTCGCTGCTCGTCGGCGGGATCGGCATCATGAACATCATGCTCGTATCGGTGACGGAGCGGACGCGCGAGATCGGCATTCGGAAGGCGATCGGCGCGAAGAAGAAGGATATCATGATCCAGTTTCTGATCGAATCGGTCGCGCTCAGCGGGTTGGGCGGGTTGCTCGGCGTCGGCTTCGGCGTCGGCATCGCGCTCATCGTCTCGAAGACGACGACGCTCGGCGTGGAGTTATCGTATCCGATCATGGGCTTGGCGTTCGGTTTCTCCGTCTTCATCGGCATCGTCTTCGGCATGTTCCCGGCCAACAAGGCCTCGAACTTGAAGCCGATCGACGCGCTGCGGTTCGAGTAGCGGCGGAGCGAGCATGGATTTTCAGCGACGTAGATATTGAACGACGTAGATATTGAATGACGCAGATATTGGATGGTATAGATATTCAATGATATAGGCAACGAATTGCACCCTGATTGCGTGATCAGGGTGTTTTTGTGTCGCCGTAATTGGGCTGTAGAAGGAGAGACTTGGAAGGCGAGCTGAATCTAGTGGGCTGTGCGCGACTATTGGAGAAGGTTCAATGGGTCTGGAGTTCAATAGTGGGCTGTGCGCGACTACTGGAGAAGGTTCGACGGGTCAGGAGTTCAATAGTGGGCTAGGTGCGACTACTGGAGATAGTGTGACGGTTCAGGGGCTCAATAGCGGGTGTGCACGACTATACGCATGGTTGCGGCTGCGAGGAGCAATTGCGGGTTGCGGCGCGGACGCCCAACGGACAGTCGCGGCACGAGCAATAGCCCCTAACGTTCGACCCGACGGGGACGTAACGATTAAGGGCTGCCGCGCGATGCTATACGCGCCTGCCGGGCTCGCGCCTACCGAGCCTACTGCGCTTCCGCCGCCACGGCGACGGTCTGGCGGGCGCGCTGGCGCTTCAGCACGATGGCGGCGCAGATGAGCAGGACGCCGTTGAGGATGAACACCCAGCGGATTGGGATGGAACGCCCGAGCACGCCGCCGATCATCGGGCCGAGCATGGTGCCGATCTGGTTGGCGGATTGGCCGAGGCTGAAGGCGCGGCCGCGGAACTGCGGCTCGGTCACCTTGACGATCGTGGCGTTCAGCGACGGATAGACGCCGGCGAAGAACAAGCCGTACACGAAGCGCAGCACGCCGAACTGGGCGTAATGCGTGACGAAGAACTGCAGCATGTTGCCGATGCCGCCGCCAAGCAAACCGATGTAGAGCACCTTCTGGTATCCGATCCGGCTGCCGATCTTGCCCCATTGCGGCGCGGCGATGAGCGTCGCGATGCCTACGGCCGAGAATACGATGCCGGAGGTGAGCGAAGCATCGCCCTGACCGACGCCGAGCTGCAGCATGTACACGGTGAGCAGCGGCTCGAGAATCATGACCGAGAACGTCGTGATGGCCAGCAGCGCGAGCGTGCTCATGAACAGACTGTTCTCCATGGCATGCCGCATGTCGCCGCGAATGCTCGAGCGCGCGGCGGAGCGGTTGAACGTCTGCTCCTTGGCGAAGAAGGTGGCGATGAGGGCCGCGACCAGCACGACGGCGCCCGAGATCAAGAACGATTCGCGGTTGCCCAAGTAGTGGCTGGCGACGCCGCCGACGAGCGGCCCGAGAATCCCTCCGGTCGCGCCGGCCGTCGCCATGATGCCGAGCGCGTAGCCGGTCTTGTTCTCCGGGGTGTTCGTGCCGATGAGCGCGATCGCGGCGGGAACATAGCCGGCCAGCAGCCCTTGGAAAATCCGCAGGATGAGAAACAGATACGGGTCGTGGATGAAATACGTTAGCACGTACAGTACCGCGAGCGAGTAGCCGGAACGGATGAGCATCGGCTTGCGCCCGTATTTGTCCGCGAGCGACCCCCAATAAGGCGCGATCAAGGCGCTGGCGAGAAAGGTAATGCCGAACGCGAAGCCGGACCAAAGCTCCAGATTCCGCTCGATGCCGAGGTCGTGATGCAGAAACAGCGGGATAAACGGGATGGAAATCGAATAAGCCGTACTGCAAAAGAACACGCCGGTCCATAACACGATCAGGTTGCGTTTCCACGAATATTCCATGCAGTCATCTCCTTATGTCCATCATACACCTTGAATGCAACCGGGAATAAAGGGGTTCTCTTCCGATTAGCGCCGTAAAATCCGGCGGATGCTCGTTTAAGCTGGGTCTGCTGCGGGATAATGATGCTTATGGAATCTTGCGCCGTTGTCGATTGGATGAACTGGAAACGAAAGGATGATTCGCATGACTTATGATTGCATTATCGTCGGCGGCGGATTGGCCGGTCTTCAAGCGGCGATCCAGCTGGGACGTTACAACCGCAGCACGCTCGTCGTGGATGCGGGCGACGGCAGGTCTACGCTGTGCAGACGGTACAACAATATTTTGGGCTGGTCGGAGGGCGTCAGCGGGAGAATGCTGCGGGAAGCGGGGAAGGAGCAGGCGCTGGCGCACGGCGTCCGGTTTCTAGAAGGAAAGGCGATCGGCGCGGAGACAACGGCAGTTGGTTTCGTCATTACGACGGCGAACGGGGATCGCGCCGCCGGCAGGCGGCTGTTGCTGGCGACGGGCGTCGTCGACCGGCTCCCCGAGCTGCCGGGGCTTGCGGCATGCTTGGGCACCAGCATCTACGTGTGCCCCGATTGCGACGGGTACGAAGCGACCGGCCAGCCGTCGCTCATTCTCGGCGCCGGCGATGCGGGGGCGCATATGGCGCTGACGGTCCGGTATTGGACGGACAAGCTAACGTACGTGAACCATGAACGGGCGCCGGTAGGCCCCGCGCTGCGCGAACGGATGGAAGAGCAGGGCATCCTCTACATCGAGGAGCCTATCGCGCGCGTCGAGATGGACGAAGGAAATGACGCGGCCATGACGGGAATCACGCTGCAGGACGGACGGCGGTTGCGAGCGGCGACCGGGTTCGCGGCTTTCGGGGGCAACGAGGTGCGGGCCGAGTTGGCCGAGCAGCTGGGCGTCCAGTTGTTCAAGAACCGGCATATTCTTGTCGACGCCCGGACGAAAATGACGAGCGTGCCCGGCGTCTGGGCCGCAGGCGATATCGTCGCCCATTCGGAGCAAACGGTCATCGCGATGGGCGACGGTTCGCAGGCCGCGATCTGGATGCACAAGACGCTTCTGCACGAAGAGCTGCTGGAGCGGATCCCGAAGCCGGAGCCGTTCGTCGACCTTCGCGCCTAAGGATATGAACCGGCTAAGAGGCTTCCATCCCTTCAGGGGAAGGAAGCCTCTTGCACGAGAATTCCGTTGCGGCGGATGCCGAAAGGTGCTAGGGTTGAAACCAACGACATTTTACAAATATAGAGAGAATCAGGAGGGCTTGACCGTGCTTCGGCGTTTTGCATCTTACTATTTGCCGTACAAGAAACTATTCCTGCTCGACTTCGGCTGCGCCGTCGTGGCCGCGCTGCTGGAGCTCGCTTACCCGCTCGCGGTGCAGTGGATGGTCGACGATCTGCTGCCGAAAGGCGACTGGTCGATGATCGCCGCGGCCGGCGCCGCGCTGCTGCTCGTGTATCTGATGAGCATGGGGCTGCAATTCATCGTCAACTACTGGGGGCACAAGCTGGGCATCAATATCGAGACGGACATGCGCCAGCAGCTGTTCAATCACGTGCAGAAGCTGTCGTTCCGCTTCTTCGACAACAACAAGACGGGCACGATCATGTCGCGGATGACGAACGACCTGTTCGAGATCGGCGAGATGTCCCACCACGGTCCGGAGGATGCGTTCATCGCGCTGATGACGTTCGCCGGCGCCTTCTCGATCATGCTGACGGTCAACTGGCAGCTGGCGCTCATCACGTTCATCGTGGTGCCGTTCCTCATCTGGATCATCGTGTACTTCAACCGGAAGCTGGACCGCGCCGCGACGAATATGTTCGAGCGGATCGCCGAGGTGAACAGCCGCGTCGAAGACAGCGTCTCGGGCATCCGCGTCGTCCAGTCGTTCACGAACGAGCCGCACGAGCAGGAGCAATTCCGCGTCAACAACCAGCTGTTCCGCGCGGCGAAGCTGCGCTCCTACTTGGCCATCTCCTTCAGTTCGTCGGGCATCTACATGATGACGAAGCTGATCTCGCTGATCGTGCTCGTCTGCGGCGCCTGGTTCGCGCACGAAGGGAAGCTGACCAGCGGGGAGTTGGTCGCCTTCTTGCTGTACGTCAACATTTTCTTGAAGCCGATCGACAAGATCAACGCCTTGATGGAGTCGTACCCGAAAGGGATGGCCGGCTTCAAACGGTTCCTTCAGCTGCTCGACACCGAGCCGGACGTGAAGGACGCCCCGAACGCCGTGCCCGTCAACGGGCTGCGCGGCGATATCGAATTCCGCAACGTGACCTTCAGCTACGAAGGCCATGCCGATGTGCTGAGCGGCATAAATTTGAACATTCGCGCAGGCGAGACGGTGGCGCTCGTCGGGCCGTCCGGCGCGGGCAAATCGACGCTGTGCAGCTTGATCCCGCGTTTCTATGAGGTGGATGGCGGAGACATCGCGATCGACGGCATCCGCATTCGCGACATGCAGCTGCGGTCGCTGCGGGCTCACATCGGGATCGTCCAGCAGGACGTGTTCCTGTTCGCCGGGACGATTCGCGAGAACATCGCATACGGCCGCTTGGGCGCCAGCGAAGAAGATATCCGCGACGCGGCGCGCCGGGCCCACCTGCTCGAGATGATCGAGGGATTGCCGGAAGGGATGGACACGGTCATCGGCGAGCGGGGGCTGAAGCTATCCGGCGGGCAGCGCCAGCGGCTGGCAATCGCGCGCATGTTCTTGAAGAACCCGCCGATCCTCATTCTCGACGAAGCGACGTCCGCGCTGGACACCGAGACCGAGACGATCATTCAGCAAGCGCTGACGGAGCTGGCGCATAACCGCACGACGCTCGTCATTGCCCACCGGCTGGCGACGATCCGCCATGCGGACCGCATTCTCGTCGTGAACGAGAACGGCATCGCCGAGAGCGGCAAGCACGAGGAGCTGTTGGCGAAGGACGGCGCTTACGCAAGGCTTCACCGCGCGCAGTTCGGTCAGGCCGTGACGGTATAAGAGGGTAGTTCGGCACGCAAGACGCATCATAACAGACCTGCACCGGCTGCCTGGCCGGGGCGGGTCTGTTTGGCGTTAACGCCGTCGAAATTCGCAGGGCGCGATTCATCGCCGTCCTGCATGCGAATTATCAAATATTGACATACTACCCATAACCAATGAACCTGTTCTTACCAAGCGTAGAAGGAATGATCTCGACTTGACCCGGACTACTGCCATTCGCCGGCCGCAGACGTTTATTACCGCCAACGGGATCACGATGCTTACCCGCCATAACCCCTACGTTATTTTGTGGTGGTCGGCGTCTTTTCCCGGCTTCGGTCACTTTGTGTTGAATATGTATCTGCGCGGCACGCTGCTATCCGTCGGCGAAGTCATTACCAATACGCTCGCCCATGTGAACGAGGCGATGGTGCTATCGTTCTGCGGACAGTTCGAACAGGCCAAGGCGGTCATCGATCCGACCTGGACGTACGGATATTTGATGATTTATTTCTGGGCCATGTACGACAGCTACCGCAGCGCCTCCGAGGTGAACAAGCTGACGCGCCTGGCGGAGCTCGAGAACGCGCCGATCCGGCCTTTCCATATCAGCCGGTGGTGCCTGCAATACATCGAGATCAAAAAACCGCGCGTGGCCGCGATTTGTTCGTTGATCTTCCCTGGATTGGGCCAGCTCTACAACCATCGGCTCGACCTGGGATTCTGGGGCATGATGTGGTGGTGGATATATATCGGGAAGTCGCATCTGTACGACGGGGTGCTCGCGCTTATTAACGGCAATCTGCGATATTCGACGGCAGTGCTAAATCCGCATTGGCTGTTATTTATGCCATCCGTGCTGGGCGGCGCCATCTACCATGCCCACCTGCAGGCCGGGGACCATAATCGGCTGTTCAGGCTGGAGCAGCGACAGTATATGACGAATCGATATCAGGAGGCCGATATCGAGCGAATATGGAAGGGGGAGTGAGCATGCTGGTGGTCGGCTCATTTCAAATTGCGACCGAGCTGGAACAGGTGCTTGCTCTGCTGGAGAATACGGGGATCGGGCGGGACCGGATCATGGCCGTGCCGATGGATATCGACGAGACGAACGACGCCTTGGAGCCGATACAATCCCGGGACCGGAAGGCGGGCGGCTTCGAGACGGGCATGGCCTGCGCGACCGCGTTGTCCGTCATCGGGACGAGCCGCGGCTTCATATGGCCTTGGGGACCGATCATTTGCGGCATCATATCCGCGATAATCGGCTTCGGCTTGGGCCTGCTCCTGCACGCAATCATCTCGCAGGCGAGAGGCGGCCGTCCGAGGAAGCCGGCAAGATTGCCGGAAGTGACGGTGCTGATCCGCTGTCAGCCGGACAGCGTGGAGGCGGTCAGAAGGTTGTTATGGCAGCATCAAGCGATCAGCGTAGGGGTCGTGCGTCGGCAGGATACATGAACGATCCCGCCGATCCGGCAAGACGGGCGTCCGACGCGCAGCGAACCTAGCCGCGACCGGCCAATTGATTGCCGCCGCGTCTGGCCGCATAATCGGTGAACGCTTTGAGCCCGCAAGCTAGCGCAATGTAACAAGGGAAGGAATAATAGTGTTCCCACGCGTAAGCATTATAGATGTTCAGCCAGATCAGCAGCGGTTCCAGGACGAAAGCGAACACGGCCGCGGCGCAGGTCGAAGCGGCGGCGAAGCCACTCCAAGATCGGAAATATTGATAAAGCAAGCTGAGTATGATGCCCAGCCCCAAATCCGCGCTGAACAACCTGGCTCCCCACGGCAGCACCATATATGGGTAATCCCAGAGCAGTAATTCGGCGCCGACCACGTCCAGCGTAACCGCGATCAGCAGCGTGATCAGCGCGTATAGCAGCAGCAACGGCTTCTCGTTCTTGCGCGCAAGTTTGAGCCAAACCCCGATCATGACGAGGGAGGCGGTGAGCAGCAGCCACCACCTCCAGGAGAAAACAACCTCCTGCTGCCAATACTGCCAGCGCAGATCGCTAAGCGTCTCCTGCGCGTCATAGATATCCGTCATCTTCGCGTCATCCACGGCTGGCCCCCCCACATTTCCGTATCCCTATTTGCCGATATCATTCCCTGGCGACGGTCCGACTAGCCGAAAATTCGCCAAAACCGCAAACGGCCGGCCGTTTTCCGTAACATGGATTGTCACCCTGCCCGGAGTGTGTTATCGTTGCTGGTATATTTTAGGGGTGCCTTCATGAGCGGCGATGCATGGAGGCGGGAAGGTGGCTGCCGTAATATGAATACGTCTTTATCTGCTGCAAAAGGAAACGCCATTCAGACCGGCATGGTTTACTCGGTGCTGCTGGCGATCAGTTCGGTGCATATGCTGAACGACACGATGCAGGCGGTCGTCACGGCGATGTTCCCGGTCGTGCGGGAGTCGCTGCATTTGACGCTCGGCCAGATCGGGTGGATCACGTTCGCGCTCAACATGACCTCTTCGATCATGCAGCCGGTCGTCGGATTGATCTCCGACAAACGTCCGGCGCCCTGGATGCTGCCGGCGGGCATGGGGCTCAGCCTGGCGGGAATCGCGGGCCTTAGTATCGCGCCATCATTCTTGACGCTTATGCTCGCGGTCGTATTCATCGGCCTTGGATCGGCGATTTTCCACCCGGAAGGGTCGCGCGTCGTCTATTTCGCGGCCGGCGGCCGGCGCGGCTTCGCGCAGTCGATCTATCAGGTCGGCGGCAACGCGGGCAGCGCGCTCGCGCCGCTCATGACGATCTTTATATTCGAGCCGCTCGGCCAGCCCGGCGCCATCTGGGGGACGCTGCTGGCGATTGCCGCCGTCCTCATTCTGCTGCGGGTCGTGCCTTGGTACCGGCAGCAGCTCGCGGCGAACGGCAAGCCGGTCAAGAAGAAGGCGGCCGCGGCAGCCAGCGCCGAGACGAAGCCGCTCACGAGGAACATGATCGTGTTCGCCATGACGGTGCTTGTCCTGCTCGTCTTCGCGCGTTCGTGGTACTTCTCGAGCCTCGGCACGTTCTATCAGATTTACTTGCACGACTTCAAGGGCATGTCGGTCAAAGCGGCGCAGCTGCCGATCTTCCTGTTCATGGCGGCCGGCGTGCTCGGCACGTTCTTCGGCGGCATGCTGGCCGACCGGTTCGGACGCAAGCGGATGATCCTGTTCTCCATCGCGGGGGCGGCGCCGTTCGCTCTCGCACTGCCGCACTTGCCGCTTGCGCTCGTGTATCCGATTATATTCATCCTCGGCTTCGTGCTGCTCTCCGGCTTCTCGGTCAGCGTCGTCTACGCGCAGGAGCTGGTGCCCGGCAAGGTGGGGATGGTGTCGGGTCTTATTACGGGACTTGCGTTCGGCATGGGCGCGCTCGGCGCGGTCGCGATCGGCAATGCCGGCGATCATTGGGGGCTGGACCGCGTGCTCGTCTGGGCTAGCTTCCTGCCGCTCGCCGGAGTGCTTGCGGTGCTGCTGCCCGCGGATCGCCGCGACTAGATCGCGACGTCGGCAAGAGTTGCCCGCGGGAGACTAGACGACGCGAGTCGCGCTGGGGCCGGGCGGCGACCGGAAAGCCGGCCTCGCGTTAGCGAACCAAGTAAGCGGGCTGCGGCAGACCGAGCCATTGCAGCGCGGACCATATACCATGTTCGGAGGAAGAAGCGGTGACATAGTTCGCCGCTTTTTTTGCTTCCGGGCATCCGTTGCCCATCGCGATCCCGATGCCGACGGCAGACAGCATCTCCAGATCGTTCAAGCCGTCTCCGAAAGCCGCGCAATCCTCGTAAGCGACGCCGAACGCCTGCAGCAGATGGACGAGGCCCGCCGCCTTGGAGCTTGCCGCCGGCAGGAAGTCGACCGCCTGCTCATGCCAACGGATGAACCGCAGCGAGGGGAATCGGCTAATATAAAGCGCTTCTTCCTCCGCTCTCATGAAAATGTTGCCTTGATAGACCGGCGAATGCCGATAATAATCGGGATCGACTTCCGGGTACGGCAGATTGACGGAGGCGAAGCCCGCCTCCAGGTGCGGCTCGGCCGGACGGCTGACGCAGACTTTGCCCGCGCCGCAGTAGGCGGTCATATGGCCGGCGTCGCCCGCGAACGCCGACAGCTCGCTCAGCAGATCGACAGGCATGCGATTTTCGTAGATCACGGCGCCTTCATGAACGACGTATTGGCCATTAATCGATACATAAGAGTGGATGCCGAGCTCTTCGCATACCCACGTGAAATCGGAGGGCGTACGGCCGGTCGCGATGGCGGTATGAACGCCGGCGGCTTGCAGCAGCGCGACCGCTTCTTTCGTCGAAGCGGGGATTTGGCTGGCGTGATCGAGCAGCGTGCCGTCAATGTCGAAGAGAACGAGCTTAGGTAGGGATTGCATGGGCGAAATCCGCCTTTCTGGTTGGAATCAGCAGCGTCACGCCCTCCGGTAGAGGTAACGCCGCTGCTGGTCGGCAAGCGCATGAAGCATGGCAAGGAGCGCTTGCAGAACCAAGCGTAAAGGATGAAACGCGTTTCAGGTCAAGCGCAGGCCGCGAAAAAAAATGTGGGAGGGATCGAACATGGCGAATATCCGGCAGATCGCCAAGCTGGCGGGCGTATCGGTGAGCACGGTGTCGAGGGTGCTGAACGGCCATCCGTACGTATCGGAGGACAAGCGCCGGGCGGTCGAGGACGTCATGGCGAAACTGAACTACTCGCGCAATATTAACGCCGTGCATCTGTTCCGGGGGCGGACCGATATGGTCGGGATTATGCTGCCGTCCATCAATCATCCGTATTTCTCCCGGCTGGTCGAAGGCATGTCGGACGAGGCGCTGGAACACGGCTTGCGGCTCGTTCTTTGCCAGACGGGGTACGACGAGAACGAGGAACGCCGCGCGCTTACGTTGGTGAAGGAGAAACAGATCGACGGCTTGATCGTCTGCTCCAAATCGCTCGGCTGGTCCGAAATCGCCGCCTATCGGGCGTTCGGAGCGATTGTTTCGTGCGGCGAACAGGCGGGAGAGCCGATTCCGTCCGTCTTTACCGACCATTACCGCTCATTCGAAACGGGGATCCGATATCTCGTGGACAAAGGCCACCGGAATATCGGACTATGTATGAGCCGGTACGTGAGCAGCAGCAGCGAGCGACGGCGTGCCGCGTATTTGGACGCGCTGCGGGAGGTCGGGGAACCGTATCGCGAAGCGTGGACGTTCTACGATTGTTACGGAATCGAGAGCGGCGCGGCGGTCATGCGTCGATTGCACGCGATGGAGGAGAGACCGACGGCGATGCTCGTAACGGGCGATCAGGTGGCCGTCGGCATGATGGCCGAAGCGGGAAAGCTCGGTTTGCGCGTCCCGGAGGATTTGGCGTTGATGGGGTTCGACAATCAACCGATCGCGGAGGTGCTGGGGCTGACGACGATCGATAATCATTTGTACGAAATGGGGCGCGAGGCGCTGCGGATGTTAAGAGGCGAGGTGACGGAGCCGGATGCCGAGGCGGATCGGCGCCGGGAGATCGTTTGTGAACTGATCGCCAGATCGACGGTTTGAGGGAAGATGAGTGGTTTGTTGTATATATTTAGACGATTATTAAATATGTTTGGTGTTCTGGTGAGATAAATATTAAAACTACAGCCGTCTGCCGTGTTGGCAGACGGTTTTTTCGTTATTTAGTAAAAGTGGTTGATAAAATAAAATAGATGTTTTATTATTACGTCTATAAATAAAACAAACGGAATTAGTCTTTGGCTAAATTATTGAGGAGGACTTATCGCGTTATGGACAGAAGAAAAGAGTTGCAGCATGAATACGGCATGAAGAAGCGACAGATGGGCGTTTATCAAATCATCAACTCGAATAATGGCAAACGATTTATTAATTCGTCTAATTCATTAAGTTCGGTTTGGCAACGCGATCGTTTCGTGTTAGACCTCGGTTCGCACATGAACAAATCTCTTCAGGCGGAGTATTCGGCCAGCGGCGGGGCGGGCTTCGAATTCGAGGTGCTGGAGGAGCTAAAGCTCGACGATACGGTGCGTCATGATTATAAGGATATCGCGGATCCGGACGGTACCGGCGCGAACCGACTGGTGGCGATGGGGTATAGGGACGCGCTGCGCAGGTTGGAGGAGAAGTGGTTGGCGCAATTGGCGAGCTACGAACCGGAAGGCTATAACCGAAGAAGAAGCACGTGAATCGATTCGGAAAGTTCATGATGAAGGGAGTTTATTACCGTGTCTAATCCAGCTGTATCGAAGAAAAGCCCTGGCATTCTGAGCAATCCGTTCATCCGCACGGCCATGCTGTCGCATATGATGCTGCAAATCGGCATTTGGGTGAGAAATTTCTCCGTCCTGCTCTATGTGACGGAGAGGACGGATCAAGATCCGGTCGCGGTCTCGCTTATTTCGGTGGCGGAATTCGCCCCCATCTTTATCTTCTCGTTCATCGGCGGCACGTTCGCCGATCGGTGGCGTCCCAAACGAACGATGGTCGGCTGCGATCTGCTGTCCGCCTTTTCCGTGTGCGCGGTGCTGCTCACCTTGGCGTTCGAAGTATGGGAGGCGGTGTACTTCGCCACTTTCGTCTCGGCGGTACTGTCGCAATTCTCGCAGCCGTCAATGATGAAATTGTTCAAGCGCCAAGTGCCGCCGGAGCAGCAGCAGGGCGCGATGGCAATGACGCAGACGCTGACCGGGGTGTTCATGGTGCTCGGACCCGCGATGGGCGGGGCGATCTACGGCGCATTCGGAATCGAGGCGTCGCTGGGCTTCACCGGCGCGGCATTCCTGGCCTCGGCCCTCATCCTGCTGCGTCTGCCGAAGGACGACGCGCCGGCGTCGGCGGGCGGGCAGCGGCGCCGGTTCTCGGCGGAACTGGGCGACGGGTTCCGGTACGTGCTGCGCAACAAGGTGCTCCGGACGCTTAGCATCACGTTCGCGATGGTCGGTCTATCGAGCGGCATCGCGAACACGCTCGGCATCTTCGTCGTGACCGATTTGCTCGGCAAGCCGGAATCGTTCGTTCAATACTTCCAGATGGCGAACGGCGCCGCGGTGCTGGCAGGCGGGATTTCCGTGGCATTCTTGGCGAAGAAAATGTCGCCGCCGCAAATGCTGTTGTTGGCGCTCGCGTTCGATGCGGCGGCCTTGATCGGCATGGGGTATTCGACGATCACGGGGCTTACGCTCGCTTTGAATGCCGTGGCGGGTTTCTTCTTCCCCGTCATTCAAGTGGCGATCAGCACGATGATGATTCGATGGACGGAAGGAGCTTTCATGGGGCGCGTCGGCGGGGTCATGATGCCGATGTTCACCGGCACGATGGTGCTGATGATGGCGGTCAGCGGGCCGCTGCTCCACGTGTTCTCGCTAGGCACGATGGCCATTATCTCTGGCGCGTTCATGTTGGCCGGCGGCATGCTGCAATTCGCGATCATGAAAGAGCGCGCGCCTTCGTCCGCGCAGCAGGGGCCGGCGTCGCCGACATCTTCGGCCGTTTAGCAGACGCCGATCTGCATCCATCGCAAAGGGCTATCCTCGGGGATAGCCCTTTTTTCTTTTTCATCTGGAAAAAACTGTTTCTTATCAGGGACCGGCGATCGTCCGATATTTTATCCATCATCTAGAACCTACATCCAGAGAAGGAGACAAGCGATTATGAAACGTGTACGCCCCTCGGTGTTAATGGCCGGCATCGCGCTGCTGATGCTAACGGCCGGGTGCTCGGGAGCCGCGAATACCCCGTCCACTGACGAACAGAAGCAGTTGATCGGTCTCTCGATCCACAATCTGATCGACGAACGCTGGCAGCGCGACCGCGACATGTTCGAAGGCAAGGCGTCCGGACTTGGAGCGGACGTGGTCACGGTCGAGGCGGGCGGCGACGAGCAGAAGCAGCTGAGTCAGATCGATGAGCTGCTCGAACAGAACATCGACGTGCTGGTGGTCGTAGCCCAGAATACGGAGAACATGAAGTCCGCCGTCGACAAGGCGCGCGCCAAAGGCGTGAAGGTGCTTTCCTACGCGCGCCTCATGAAGAACGCCGACGTTGATTTTTACGTGTCGATCGACAACGTGAAGGCCGGCGAGATGCAGGCGGAAGAGATCCTGAAGCTGGCGCCGACGGGGAATTACGCTTATATCGGCGGAGGCGATACGGATAACAACGCCGTGCTGCTGCGCGACGGATCGATGAACGTGCTGAAAGCAAACAGCGGCATTACGCTCGTTGGCGACGAATACTCGAAGGATTGGAACCCGGACGAAGCGCTCAAACATATGCGGGCGATGCTTGCGAAGACGGGCGGCAACATCCAAGGCGTCGTGGCGGCGAACGACGGCACGGCCGGCGCGGCGATTCAGGCGCTAGCCGAATACGGTCTGGACGGCAAAGTGCCGGTATCCGGCCAAGACGCCGAGCTGGCTGCGCTGCAGCGCGTCGCGGCCGGCAAACAGGCGATGACGATTTACTTGCCGATCGAGAACATGGTCACCGCGACGGTAGAGGCGGCGGTCGAGCTGTCGCAAGGCAAGGAACCGGCGGCGAATAACAAGGTGCCGAACGGGTTGAAGGACGTGCCGTCCAATCTGCTGGAGCCGGTCATCGTGACGAAGGCGAATTTGAAGGAAACGGTTATCGATTCCGGATTCGCGCAGCTAGAGGACGTCTACAAGGATATCCCGAAGGACCAGTGGCCGGCTTCCTAAACATCCGGATGCATCACAACACAGACAGGAGCTGACAACCTATGAGATTCACCATCCGGGCCAAATTGTTCAGCGGCTTCCTTGCCTGCGTCTGCTTGCTTCTGATCGGAAGCATAACGGGACTCTTGCAGATGAACGGTCTTGGCGCCACGGTTACGAACGTGACCGGCACGAATTTGCAAAGCGTAATTCTCATTAACGATATGGGATTGTCGATGAAAAGCATGGAGAACAGCCTTCTCCAAATGATGAGCAGTACCAAATACAGCGAGCTGCAGACGCTGAAGGCGTCCGTGCTCGAAGAGCAGAAGAAGATGGAAGCGCTGCAGAACCAGTATGCGGGGTTGGCGCAAGACGAGTCGATGAAGCGCGACTACTTCCAATTCGGCAGCGACTGGGAAGCATTCTCGGCGCAGCTGCCTTCGCTGGTGAAGAGCCTGGAGTCGACGAACAAGGCCGATATCCCGGTCAGAACCGTCAACTACATGAAATATTTGAGCAAAAAAGCGGGCGAATCGGTGAAAAGCCTCGTCGAGGTGAACCGCGCCCAAGCCACTTCCGAGGCGGCGAACGCCCAGAAGACGCTCAGTTCCGGCAAGACGATCGTCCTTGTGATGGCGGTAGCGGGCTTGGTGCTCGCCATGGTCGTCGCGACGTGGATCTCGATGCTGATCGGCGGCGCGATCGGGAAGATGAAGAGCTACGTTTCCCAGGTCGCGCTGGGCGATCTGACGGCGGTGCCGCCGGTGATCAAGACGCGCGACGAAATTAGCGATCTGGCCGAGCATATGAAGCTGCTCTCGGCGAGCTTGCGCGAGAAGCTGTCGAACGTGATCTTGGGCTCGCAGCAGCTGGCCGCCACGTCGGAGCAGCTGACCGCGTCCGCCGAGCAGACGGCCAAGTCGACCGAGACGATTACGCTCGCGGTGCAGGAGATCGCGCAGGGAGCCGAGCAGCAGGTGAGCACGATTCTGAAATCGATCGACTCGTCGGAGCAGCTGACCGCAAGCGTCGATCATGTCAACGAATCGCTCGGCGAAGTATCCGCTACCTCGAATCAAGCGATCAAGATGACCGAACGCGGCAATACCGTTATCGCGCAGTCGGTCGCCCAGATCGACGTTATCGCCAGCAAAGTGACGTCCTCCTCGGAGTACGTGTTCTCGCTCGGCCAGAAATCCGAGCAAATCGGCAGCATCGTCTCCGTGATCTCGGGCATCGCCGCCCAGACGAACATGCTCGCGCTGAACGCGGCGATCGAAGCGGCGCGCTCCGGCGTGCACGGCCGCGGCTTCGCGGTCGTCGCGGAGGAAGTGCGCAAGCTGGCGGTCCAGTCCAGCGGCGCCGCCAGCCAGATTTCGGGACTCATCCAAGATATTCAAAGCCAGATTCACCACGCGATTCACGCGATGGAGCAAGGCAACGACGCGGTGAGGGAAGGCATGGTCATCATCGGCGACGCCGGTTCCGCCTTCGAGCAGATCCGCGCATCCATCGTCGCGATGGACGGCCGCTCGCAGGGAGCGGTGCGCGACGCGCACGCGATCCGCGAGGAGACGAACCAAGTGGCGGCCGATCTGGCCACGATCTCCCGGGTGGCGCAGACCGCATCCCGCCATACGCAAGGCGTCGCGGCGTCCGCGCAAGAGCAGAACGCCACGATGGAGGAGATAGCGGCCGCCTCGGCGATGCTCGCGAGGTTGGCCGAAGATTTGCAGGACGCGCTCTCGACGTTCAAGCTGTAGATTGGACGCGGGTTGACGTCGCAGCCCGATAACCTCGCCAATCCGTAAAGAAGCCCTCTTGTCCGTCGGGACAGGAGGGCTTTTTTGGCGAGCGGCAGCATCTCGCCTCCTCTTCGCTTTCAGCGAACTTCAACTATACCCAAATTCTACCATGCAGCATCGCATCCGCCGTGTGATAATGGAATTCAAACGGAAGCGATCCCATGATAGAGGAGAAGATGAATGCCAACATTTACGATTCGAAAAATGCGCCAGCCCGAGGATTTCGCCGCCGCGGCGCAGCTGCTCAATTGCGTCAACTCGGAGCCGACGACGGCCGAGCGTCTGGAAGAAGAAGAGAAACAAATTCCGCCGGGTCAGCTCCATTACGACGATCAAGGCCGTCTGATGGGCTGGGACCGTCCGCAATGGGTGGCGGAAGACGAACGAGGAACGGTCATCGCGTACGCGATCGCATGGCGCGCGCCGTGGACGGAGCCGGGCGGGCTGATTCAGACGCTTGTCGTGCATCCGGACCATCGCGGCTCGGGCGTCGGCGGCGCGCTGCACGACGCGCTGCTCGGGTGGGCGGAGGAAGTGAAGGCTTCCCGGTTGATCGACTACGGCGTGCGGGAGACGGACGAGGCGTCGATCGCGTTCGCCGAACGCCGGGGATACGCGAAGGACCGGCATTCGTTCGAGTCCGTGCTGGAGCTGGCCTCGTTCGACGACGGCCGGTTCGAGGACGCGATCCAAGCGGCGGAGCAGAGCGGCATCCGATTCATAACGTTCGCCGATGAGCCGGCGGAAGAAGCGAGCGAGCGGAAGCTGCATGAGCTGTACAAGGCGACGCATCCGGACATTCCGGGCTACGCCGGGGACTACCCATGGTTCGAGGAATGGAAGAAGTGGAGCCTCGACCCGCCGGGCTTCCGTCCGGAATGGATCCACCTCGCCATGGACGGCGATCGCTACGTCGGCGTCGTCACGCTGCACCAGAATGAGCGGACAGGAGCGATGTATCACGACTACACGTGCGTGCTGCCGGAATATCGCGGCCGGCGGCTCGCGCTCGCGCTGAAGGTGCTTGCCGCCCGGACGGCCCGCGATCACGGCGTTCCTTACCTGCGGACGCACAACGATTCGATGAACGCGCCGATGCTGCGGATCAACCGGGATCTGCTGGGCTTCCGGGCGGAGCCCGGGCTGTACAAGATGATCCGGGAACTGCGCGCGTAGATTTGGCCGGATGACAGAGTCGGCGGAAGGCGAAAGCAGCCGCCGATGGCAGAGCGGATAGCACGGTCCAAGGGATTTCCGGCACGACGGCTAAATGGGGAAGCAATAGCCGGGAACGGATGGCGGTAATGGAACATAGGTAGGCAACGAACACGGGCTGCAGCCGCGAATGACGCGGATGGCGGTCCGTGTTTTTTTGTATTGTGCTCAGTTGGAATCGGAGGATAAAATGGAATTCGTGCCCAGATGAGAGATTCGGTGGAATCTATCGTTCGGATAAGTCTACAAAATATTTTCGGGAATAAGGGAACTATTTTCCAACGCTTCCGTCTACTTGCCGAGGTGAACGAGTTGCAATTCGAATTTTTGAAGCATGTCACGGGCGGACTGGACCGCGATGCGGTGCTGGGCGAGCTGATGCGGGAATACGGCAAGGACGTGTGGAATTTCTCGTTCTTCCTGACGCGCAGGCGCGAGCTGGCCGACGACATCGCGCAGGACGCGTTCGTGAAAGTATACGAGCGGCTGTACGATTTCCGCGGCCAATCCTCCGTCCGCACGTGGCTGCTGGCCATTACGCGCAATACGGCGATCGACGCGCTTCGTTCGTCGTGGCTGAAGCGGGTCATTCTGCAGCCGGGTCGGATCGAGCGATTCGCATCTCCGTCCGCCGAGCAGGAGACGATGCGGCGGCTGGAAGCGGACGAGTTATGGGATTCGGTGCTGGACCTGCCGCGCAAGCTGCGGGAGGTGCTGCTGCTAAGCTGCCACTACGGGCAATCGATGCGCGAGATCGCGGAGCTGCTCGGCATCTCCGAGGGCACGGTGAAGTCGCGTCTGCATCGGGCTCGGGCGGCGGTCAACCGGAAGCTGGCGCGCGGCGCCTTCGATGCCGCGGATCGCGCGGCCGACCTTTCAGTAGAGGAGACGTTGTCATGACCGAGCGGACGCAGGATTGGCAGAAGCGGCTCCGGGGAGAGCCGCCGATCGAGAACGGATTCACCTCGCAATTAGAACGAAAGGTGAGGGAGAGGATCCGAATGAAGACGAGAGGGCGGCGCGCGCCGCTGCGGATGGTTGCGGCCGCGATGAGCATCGCGGTGCTCGCCGGCGGCGGATGGTGGTTCAAGGACGATATACAGGGACTGATGGCGAAGGAAGCGCGGTCCGACGTGCCGGCCGCGCTGCGGAACGATCCGCTGGCGGATACGGCCGTGGAGCTGAAGGTACAGCAAGATTCGATGTCCAGTTTCCTGTTCGATCATTACGGCAAGAAGATGTTCATCATTCGCCATCCGTCGGTGAGCTTTCGGTCGCTAACCCCGCCCGCCATGGATGCATCGGGCGACATGGCGAAGTGGACGCAGGCCTTTGAGACGTGGATGGATGAAGCAAGGCCGGACGTGCTGCAGCTGCCGTACAACGTGTACGTCGAGTTGGCGGCCAAAGGAAAGCTGCTCTCGCTCGAATCGCGCATCAAGAGCGCGGACGTCGGTCTGGATGCTTATTACGAACCGGTCACCGAGCTGCTCCGGCTGGGCGGCGGGGGCGAGCTGTACGGACTGTCCGCCAGTTTCGATACGAGCGTCGTGTATATTAACCGGAAGCTGTTCGAGTCCCGGAACGTGGCGTTCTCTGCCGAGAGCGGCATGACGGTGGACGAAATCCTGGCGACGGCCGCTCGCTTCGCCGGTACGGGCACGGCCGGATTGTACGGGCAGAGCGGGGATCAGACGTACAAGATCGTCAATTTCATGGGCGAGACGTCGGGGCTGCAATCGGTCGCGTACCAAGACGGCGCTTGGCGGGCGACGGTCGGCACGGAGGGCTGGCAGGACATCTGGCGGAAGATGGCCGAAGGGACGAAGACGGGCTGGCTGCGGCATGCCAAGCCGCTCGGGAACAACTATACTTACGACGATCGGATGAAGCAGGACGCCTTCGCGCAAGGCGAAGCGGCGATGGCAATTGGCGGCGCGGCCTATGCGCATCTGTTGGAGGAATACAAGTCGTTGGGCCAAATCCAGGACGATTGGATCGCCGTGCCGATCAAGCCGGCCGACGGTGCGCCGAACCAAGACAGCTTCCTCGCGCCGGGCACCGTCTATGCCGTCAACGCGGCCTCCGCGAATCAAGAAGCGGCATGGGAGGTCGTGAAGTTCATGGCCGGGCGGGAGTTCGGCAAGAAGCTGCTGACGACCGGCGTCCAATCGGATCTGCTCAGCAGCCGGTTAGATGTGCTAGGCGCTGATGAACAGAAGCGGTGGGAGGCGTTCTATGCGGGAGCGGCGGATCCGGCGCAAGCCTACAAGCAGCTGACGGCCGCGAAGCCGAGTTACTGGAGAGCGACCGGCGTGCTCGCCGAAGCGGGCGCGAAGTATATGAAGGCCGTGACCGATGGCGAGCTGACGGCGGCGGAGGCGCTTGAGCGCATGCAGGCCGAGCTGGATAAAGCGCTTCCCTTTGTCGGATTGGAGGTTACTGACCAGTGACGTACGCGGGACGGAGAGGACCCGGCAGACGTGCGCTGCCGATGATGTTGCTGTTGCTAATCGCTGCTGCCCTGCTCGGCGGCTGCGCGGAAGAGAATACCGCGGCGGCGAAGAGGCCGCTCAAGATCGCGGTCGTGAACGAGGACTGGTATCGATATTTCTACGGGGACTACATCGAAGCCGCGTTTCCCGACCAGCCGATCGAGTTGATCGTGACGGAGACGGATGACCGGCAGCCGCCGACCTATGAGCAGTACAAGCGGCAGCTTGCGGAGACGCAGCCGGATTTGATTTTGGACGACCGGGATTTCTACCGGCGCTTGGCGGAGGACGGATTGCTCGCGGATTTGTCCGTTCGGATGAAGGCGGACGGCATGGACGAGAAGCGATATTTGCGCGGGATGCTCGAAGGGATGAAGGTCGGCGGTCAGCTGTACGGGCTGTCGCCGTGGTTCGATGCCTCGTTCCTGACGTATAACGAAGACCTGTTCCGCCGCTATGGCATCGATCCGCCGCGAAGCGGGATGACGATGGCGGAGGTGCTGGCGCTGGCGGACGAGTTCGCGCGGGCGGGCAGCGCGAAGGACGGCATCTACGGGTACCACGAGAATTTGCAAAGCATGCCCTACGATCACCTTTTCCTGTTCGCCTTCTGGGAAGGGATTCGGATGTATAATGCCGACTCGGGGAAGGTGACGCTGAATACCCCCGCATGGGAGCGGATCGCCAAGAGTATCATCGACGCCTACCGTTCGGGCACGTTCTACATGCAGAACATCGAGGGCCGGGTGGAGGACGGCCGGACGTATTTCGATAAAGAGATGATGGAGGCGGGCGATCTGTTCGGCCAAGGCAAGGCGGCGATGACGATCGGCGGCTATCGCGAGGACGGCGCGGCGTTCAAGATCGGGCAGGTTGCGGGGCCGGTCAGCTCGGCGAATCCCGGTCAATCGGCGACGGTAACGCTGCACCAGTTCATGGGCGTCTATTCATCGGCGGAGCAGCCGGATCGCGCTTGGGAGGTGATCCGGTTCATGATGAGCGACTACGTGGCCAAGGCGAGCGTCGCGGTCGACGAAGGACGATACACGACCAATCGGGCGTATTTGGACTATCGGCCGGATCCGATCGTGTCGGAGGCGTACGAGCTGCTGCCTATGCCGTATATCGAGACGAACCCGGAGACGATGGAACGCTACGATTGGGCCGTGTTCCACAAGTCGTTCGAGGACATGATCGACGCGGAGATGACGAAGGCGATCAACGGCGAGCGGACCGCCGCGCAGGCGATGTCGGCGATTCAGAAGGAAGGGCAGGCGCTGTTAGACGGGGCGCGGCGGGATTAGCGGGAAGGCGCTCGAATTAAGCGGATATAGCGGGTCAAGACCTTTTCATGTTGCGTCGGCTTCATATTGAATGGATACATAGCGGTTGTATAAGGAGTAACAGGGATGCGAACAAGATGGCAATGGAGTGAATTTTTTGGCTGGAGCGGCTCCGGGACACGTTCTTTCTTGCTTGCTCGAGCCGCGTTGGCGGCGGTCATGATCGTCATTCCGCTTATGCTCGCGACCGGGTGCGCCGAGCAAGCGGGGACGCGCGGGCAGCCCGTGCTTAAAGTAGTTGCCGCAAGCCAAGAGGAGTTCGACCGCAACTACGGCGATTATATCGCGGCGGCTTTCCCGGAGCTAAAGGTAACGGTGATCGAGACGAACGCGGCGAATCCGGTCGGCATCACCGCCGCTCAGTACGAGCAGCTTCTGCAGGCGGAGCAGCCGGATTTAATCTGCTTCTCGTACAATCCGAATTTGTACCGGGAGCTTGCCGCCAGCGGCTTCCTGACGGATTTGTCGGCGAGGATGCAGGCGGATGGATTTGCGGAATCGGATTACTATGCGGGCATGATCGAGGGACTGCGGATCGACGGGACGTTGTACGGACTCGCGCCGACGTTCCAGACCTCCTCGCTGGTGTACAATGAGGAGCTTTTTCGGAAGTATGGCATAACGCCGCCTCGGAACGGCATCACGTCGGAAGAGCTGTACGCGCTGGCGAACGAGTTCGCGCAGGCGGGGAGCGGACGGGACGACGTGGCAGGGCTGCATTTGGCTCATGTGGTGCGTCCGTTCGATCATCTGTGGAACTTCAGCATGCGGGAGGGCATGACGCTCTATAACATGAAGACCGGGAAGGTGACGATCGATACGCCGCTATGGGAGCGATTCGTCGGGACGCTGCTGCGCGGCTACAAGCTGGGGACGTTCGCGCTGCGCCCGGGCGAGAGCGATGGCGTGCTCGACCAGACCTTTAATACGGGGAAAGCCGCGATGTCGATCGAGGTGTTCAACACGTCGGAGCTGTTCGCGTTCGCCGGCGTGGGACAGGAGCGCGCCTTTCGGGTCGGGAAGGCTGTCGGGCCGCTCGGCATGGACAGTCCGAACCGCAGCGACGATATTTACTTCCCGGGCGTGGTGGCGATTCCGGCATCCGCGAAGGAGCCGGAGCAGGCCTGGACGGTGACGAAATTCCTCATGAGCGACTATATGGCGAAGGTGTGGAACGCCCTCTCGAACTCGAACCTGCCGGCGAATCGCGCCTATATGGACTATAACGACGATCCGGTGCTGCCGGGGTTGTACGAGCTGCTTCCGAAGCCGGCTTTCCCGCTGGATACGCTCAACGGCGACTACGGCCCGAAGTTCATGACGCGGTTCGGCGAATTGGTCAATCGCGTGTTCGAAGATGCGGTCGCGCATGGAACGGGCGCAAAGGAAGTCGTGCGGTCGCTCCAGTCGGAGGGGCAGAAGCTGATGGATGCGCATAAGCTGGCGCCCGGGGCGCGGAAGAGCGGGGGATGACCTCCGTTCTTTTTGGCGATGGCCTCCTTCCTACAACCAGCGGAGGCCATACAATGTGACAGATTGCCGAATATAGTCGAAATCACTGGGCGTAAGCGCCCGGGCGCGTTACTATTAGAGGATGGACAGATCATCTTCAGGAGAAGAAGCGCGGAGGCTGCAAATTTGAGAGAACGTGTATCGAGAAGACTTATGCATATCATGTTGGCGTTGTTGATCGGGACGGTTACCGTGCTCGGCGGCGCGTCGCCAAGCCGAACCGCGCATGCGGCGGCCGGCCAGCCTTTGCTGGGCGAGATCAAGCTTTTTCCCTATGGGATCGCGCCTACGGGGTGGATATATCTCGAAGGCCAGGAGTTGGATATGAGAAGCAATACGGCACTGTTCGCCTTGTTGGGCGATCGATTTGGCGGAGACGGAAAACTCACGTTTCGCGTGCCGAATTTAAAGGGGAAAGAACCGCTTCCGGGAACGGGCTACTATATGGCCACCGTTGGATCGTTCCCTAGCCGGGAGGGGGGCGGCAATCCGAACGCATCCATGTTGGGTGAAATTCGGATTTTGCCCTACGTGTTTGCGCCCGATCATACGCGGCGGGCCGATAACGCCATCTTGGAGAGCGCGGAGTACCCGGCGCTTTACGGACTTCTGGGCAATCGGTTCGGGGGCTCCGACCAGTTCGGGACGTTCGCGCTGCCGGGGCTCGACCCGCTTGCGGAAGGCGTGAATTATTATGTCACGACCATTGGTTCGATGCCGACCCCGGAAGGGACTGGTAATGAATTTTACGGGGAGCTGCTGTTATTCCCTTATGATCTCCCTGCCGTTGCGGGTAGCGGACGGATCGTGCGAGCCGACGGTTCCGATATGGCTATCGGTCAGAATCAGGCGCTTTTTTCGTTGCTCGGAATCAAGTTCGGGGGCGATGGCAGAACGACGTTCAAGCTTCCGAACTTATCGGGTGTTAATCGGCCGGAGCTGCAGGTTCACATCGTACAGAAAGGTTGGGAGTTCCCAAGGTACGAACAAGCCGACAACCCGGTCGCGGCCGATGATCGGTACGGCATCGAACCGAATTCCGCTTTGACCATCCCGGCGCCCGGCGTGCTGGCCAACGATCAGCGCGCGCTCACGGCGAAACTAATGGATTCGCCCTCGCATGGGACGCTAACGTTCTCGCCGGATGGATCATTCGAATATAAGCCTCATTCGAATTATGTCGGCCGGGACTTTTTCACCTACGTCGCCAGCAATGAATCCGGTTCAAGCGGTAATTTGGGGAGCGTCTATATTACGGTAGAACCGAAGACGGTCATTGGAGGCGTGGAGAACGACGCCCGCTATAACCGGGATGTAACGATCACCTTCACTGGCGGATTGGCAACCTTGAACGGCAGCGCGATCGCAAGCGGCGTCCAAGTCGGCGAGGAGCGAGACTATGAATTGATCGTGACCTCCGCCGTCAGCGGTACCGCGACGACGATTCGTTTCGCGATCGATAAGACGCCGCCCGTTGTAACGGGGGTGGAGGCAGGCCGGGAATATGAGACGCCGCCTACCGTGACGTTCAATGAAGGAACGGCCACGCTTGACGGGCGGCTAATTCCGAGCGAGACGGTCGTCGACGGCGAGGGGCCGCATACGCTGATCGTTACCGATTCGACAGGGAACGTCACAACGATCGACTTCTCGGTACATCTGGCCAGGACGGTGACGTTCGAGAGCAACGGCGGCTCGGCGGTAGGGAGCCGGACGGTGGCGTACAACGCGAGCGTTACCGCGCCAGTGGCGCCGACGCGCGAGGGGCATATGTTCGGCGGGTGGTACGCGGACAGCGGGCTGACGACGTCGTATGATTTTGCCGCGCCGGTGAAGTCGGACATTACGCTGTATGCGAAATGGACGGTCAACACGCATGCGGTGACGTTCGAGAGCAATGGCGGCTCGGCGGTCGCAAGCCGGACGGTGGCGTACAACGCGAGCGTTACCGCGCCAGTGGCGCCGACGCGCGAGGGGCATACGTTCGGCGGGTGGTACGCGGACAGCGGGCTGACGACGGCATATGATTTTGCCGCGTCGGTGAAGTCGGACATTACGCTGTATGCGAAATGGACGGTCAACACGCATGCGGTGACGTTCGAGAGCAATGGCGGCTCGGCGGTCGCAAGCCGGACGGTGGCGTACAACGCGAGCGTTACCGCGCCAGTGGCGCCAACTCGCGAGGGGCATACGTTCGGCGGGTGGTACGCGGACAGCGGGCTGACGACGGCATATGATTTCGACGCGCCGGTGAAGTCGGACATTACGCTGTATGCGAAATGGACGGCAATCCCGACGCCTTCGATTCCTTCGACGCCGGGTGCGACGCCGCCCTCGAATCCTTCTGAGCCGAACCCGAGTACCGCGGGCCAAACGAAGGTCACGGTCGGCGGCCTGGATGCGGGCGCGGTCATGACGAAGGGGACGACGGCTGACGGCCGCAAGATGATGAGCGTATCTTTCGATCCGGTTAAATTGGCGAAGGCTCTGGCTGCCATCGCGGGCACGGCGAAGCCGATCGCGATTGAAGGAAGCGAAGATGTCGTTCAAGTCGAACTGCCATCCCGCGTCCTGACGGATTTGGCCGGCATCGCGCCCGAGACCCGAATCGATGTCATCGTGGACGGGGCAAGCTACTTGCTCCCGGTCGGACTCATCGGAGCTGGCGGGCTGCCTGAGACGGTGACGCTCACGATCGGCAAAGCTTCCGAAGCCGCGAACCGCGAGCTTGAAGCGTCGGCCGCCAAGCAAGGGGCCAAGCTGCTGGTAGAACGTCCGATCGAGTTCGAACTGGAGATCGACGGACGAACCGTGAACGAATTCGGCGGCGTCTATGTCGAGCGCACGATCGTGCTCCGAGGAGAGACAAAAGGAGCCGTCGGCGTCTGGCTTGCCGCGGACGGGACGCTCCGCTTCGCGCCTTCCTTCGTATCGGAGCGGGGCGGCGTGCCGGTTCTCGTCATTCGGGCGCCGCATAACAGCGTCTATGCCGCGATCTCGTCCAGCTCGGCCTTTGGCGATATGCGGGGACATTGGGCGCAGCAAGAGGCGGATCTGCTGGCGGGTAGCTTCATTCTCCAAGGCACGTCGGCCGCGAAGTTCGCGCCGGATCAAGCCGTCACCCGCGCGGAATTCGCGGCGATGCTGACCCGGGCCTTGGGCTTGGCGGAGACGGCTTCGCGGGAAGCGTTCACGGATGTCGCCGCCGGAGCCTGGTATGCCGATGCGGTCGAAGCGGCGCGCCTAGCTGGCTTGGTCGCAGGCGGTCCGGACGGCGCTTTCCATCCGTCGGCGAACATCACCCGGGAGGAAATGGCCATGATGCTGCTTCGCGCATACCGGTTCGCAGGCGGCAAGGCCGTTGCGGCGGAGCCGAACGCGCTGGAGCGGTTCCGGGATCGCGAGGAGATCTCTCCTTGGGCGGCGGAAAGCGCGGGGCAAGCCGTATCGCTTGGACTGATCGGCGGAACGCCGGACGGTGCCTTCGAAGCGGACGAATCGGCCGACCGCGCGCAAGCGGCCGTCATGCTGACGCGTTTGCTGCAGGCGCTCGGCTATTTGGAAGCGTAAGTATGGGAAAGGGGTTGTCCGAGACGGCTTAGCCGTCTCGGACAACCCCTTTGGTGCATTCCCGTAAGCCTAGCAGCCAACCTGCCGAGCGCGCGGCATTGCGATTATCCGCCCGCATGCCCGCCCTTCATCCGCGCGATGAACCCGCTGATCGCGTAATAAGCGGCGCCGCGGACAGCCGATTGATCGCGCAGGTCCGCGAACAGGATGCGCATCCGCTCGCGATGGAACGAGAGCGTCCGGGCGTTGACAGTATTCGTCAGCGCATCCTCGATCCACCGCTGGGCTCGGCTCATCCGGTTGCCGATGATGACAGCTTCCGGATTGAACACGTTGACGATGTTGGCGATGCCGATGCCGAGCGATTCGCCGATCCCGCGGAATAGACGAAGCACGTCGGCGTCGCCCGCCTCAGCGGCGCGAAGCAGGGACCCTAAGTCGGCATGGCCGAGCGCGGCGGCCTGCTCGAGCAGCGCGTTCTCCGACGCGTACAGCTCCCAGCAGCCTTGGTTGCCGCAGCGGCAAGGTTTGCCCCCGCGTTCGATGGACAGATGACCGAGCTCGCCGGAGAAGCCGGAAGCGCCTTTATACAGATCCTTGCGCAAAATGATGCCCGTGCCGATTCCGATGCCGACGCTGACGTAAATCTGATGCGCGATGCCGCGGCCGGCGCCGTATTTCTGTTCGCCCTGCGCGCCGGCGTTCGCTTCGTTGTCGATCGTGACCGGCACGCCGAAGCGTCCCGCCAGCCGGCGCTGGAGCGGCATGTCCCGCCAGCCGAGATTCGGCGCGAACAAGATGGCGCCTTCGTCATCCACGACGCCGGGGACGCCGACGCCGATGCCGACCAGGCCGTATGGGCAGTCCGGGATTTGGCTTCGGAGGCTGTCGATGCAGTCCTCTAGCTGACGGACGACGACATCCTCTTCCTTCGCGGCGACCGTCTGCTCGTGTTCGGCGACCACCGTCCCTTCAAGATCGGTCAGCACGCCTCGAATATAGTTGACGCCGAGATCAATGCCGACGGCGAAGCCGGCCCGCGCGTTGAACAGCAGGATGACCGGTTTGCGGCCGCCGCTCGACTCGCCGGGACCGGTCTCCACGATGAGGCTCGCATCGATCAGATCTTGCACGAGGCTGGATACGGTCGCTTTGTTGAGACCGGTCCGCTCCGAGATTTGCGCCCGCGAGAGCGGCGCATGCTTAAGCACCGCTTCGAGCACAATAGCGGTATTGATTTTTTTGATCATGGCGAGATCGCCGGTAGCTTTGGCTTTCATAGTAAGTAACACGCTCCATAGTTATCACGCAAGGGTGGCTAATTTCGCTCATTGTATCATAGATCGGACATACAAGAAGTGTATCACAAACTTAGTTTGTTTAATAGACAAACTAAGTTGGTTCATGCTATGCTAGGTGCAGGTCAAGGTGAAACGGCCGACGACACCTCTTAGCTGCCCGGCGCGTTTCAAAGAAAGACAGCGGTTACAAGAAGAATTCATTCTATAATCCTAAGGAGGCATTCCCATTATGTCGTACTTCAAAAACATCAACAAAATTCAATTCGAAGGCAAAGGCACGGACAATCCGTTCGCATTCCAGCGCTACAATCCGAAAGAAGTCGTGCTCGGCAAAACAATGGAAGAGCATCTTCGTTTCGCGGTAGCCTACTGGCATACGTTCACGTACGGCGGCGCGGATCCGTTCGGCGTAAGCACGTCGGTGCGCGGCTGGGATTACAGCGACGCGATGGACCAAGCGAAAGCCCGCGTCGAAGCCAACTTCGAATTTCTCGAGAAAATCGACATTCCGTTCTACGCGTTCCATGACCGCGACATCGCTCCGGAAGGCGAGACGCTGCAAGAGACGAACAAGAACCTGGACGTCATCGCGGACCTGCTGGAATCTAATATGAAAGCAACGGGCAAAAAGCTGCTCTGGAACACGGCGAACATGTTCACCAATCCGCGTTTCGTTCATGGCGCTGGCACGTCTTCCAATGCCGACGTTTATGCTTATGCCGGTGCGCAATTGAAGAAGTCGCTTGAGATCGGCAAACGTCTGGGCGCCGAGAACTATGTATTCTGGGGCGGCCGCGAAGGCTACGAGACGCTGCTGAACACCGATATGGCGCTTGAGCTCGACAACCTGGCGCGTCTCTTCCATATGGCGGTTGCGTACTCGAAGGAAATCGGCTTCGATGCTCAATTCCTTATCGAGCCGAAGCCGAAAGAGCCGACGAAGCACCAGTATGACTTCGACGCCGCGACGACGATCGCGTTCCTGCAGAAGTACGGTCTGAAAGATTACTTCAAACTCAACCTCGAAGCGAACCATGCGACGCTCGCGGGTCACACGTTCGAGCATGAGATCCGGACGGCCGCGATCAACGGCATGCTCGGCTCGCTGGACGCGAATCAAGGCGACTTGCTGCTCGGCTGGGATACCGACGAGTTCCCGACCGATCTGTACTCGACGACCCTGACAATGTTCGAAGTGCTGAAGGCGGGCGGCATCGGTCGCGGCGGCGTCAACTTCGATGCCAAAGTTCGTCGCGGTTCGTTCGAGAACGAGGATCTGTTCCTGGCGCACATCGCGGGCATGGATTCGTACGCATGGGGCCTCAAAGCCGCTGCCAAGCTGATCGAAGAGAAAGTGCTCGACAACATCGTCGACAATCGTTACCGCAGCTTCAAGGATGGCATCGGCGCGGAGATCGTCTCCGGCAAGGCGACGCTGCACACGCTGGAGCAATACGCGCTGCAGAATAACCCGATCGTGAACGATTCCGGCCGCCAAGAGCGCATCAAACTGCAGCTGAACGAAGTTATCTTCAGCGTCTAAGAGGGGGCGAACGCGCATGTCTTACGTCATCGGCATCGACCTCGGCACAAGCGCGGTGAAGGCGCTGCTCCTCGATCGGAGCGGCGCGCTCGTCGCCGAAGCGTCGCGCAGCTACCCGCTCTTCCATGAGCACGCGGGGTGGAGCGAACAACGTCCAGACGACTGGGTGGAGGCGACGATCGCCGCCCTGGCGGAACTGTCGCAAGCCCCGGGCGTTCGGCCCGAGGCGATCGAGGGAATCAGCTTCTCCGGCCAGATGCACGGCCTCGTGCTGCTGGACGCGGAGGGCAACCCGGTGCGCAATGCAATTCTATGGAACGACACCCGCACGACGCCGCAGTGCCGCGAGATCGAAAGCGTGCTCGGGGAGAAGCTGCTGCGCATTACGCGCAATCCGGCGCTCGAAGGCTTCACGCTGCCGAAGATATTGTGGGTGAAGCAGCACGAGCCCGAGTCGTTCGCGAAGTCCGTCTCGTTCGTACTGCCGAAGGATTACGTCCGCTACCGGCTGACCGGCGCGCTGCATATGGATTACTCCGATGCGGCCGGCACGCTGCTGCTGGACGTGGAAGCGAAGACGTGGAGCAGCGACATCTTGGCGGCGTTCGAGCTGCCGGACGGCTTCTGCCCGCCGCTCGCGGAATCGCATGAGTTGGTCGGCACGCTGCTGCCCGAGCCGGCGCAGTCGACGGGGCTCCCGGCGGCGACCAAGGTATTCGCCGGCGGCGCGGACAACGCATGCGGCGCGATCGGCGCGGGCATTCTGTCCGAAGGGCTGACGATGTGCAGCATCGGCACCTCCGGCGTTATTCTCTCTTATGAGCCGGATGCCAGCGCCGATTATAAGGGTAAAGTGCATCTGTTTAACCACGGCAAGGAGAACGCGTATTACGCAATGGGCGTGACGCTTGCGGCCGGCTACAGCTTGAGCTGGTTCCGCGAGACGTTCGCCAAGGGCGAAGCGTTCGACTCGCTATTGGCGGGCATCGGCGAGCTTCCGCCAGGATCGGGCGGTCTCTTGTTCGCGCCGTATTTGGTCGGCGAACGGACGCCGCACGCGGATTCGCAGATCCGGGGCAGCTTCATCGGCATCGACGGTTCGCATACACGGGCGCATTTTGCCCGCGCTATTATGGAAGGGATCACGTTCTCGCTGCATGAGTCGGTCGATATGTTCCGGACCGCCGGCAAGACGATCGACAAGATCGTCTCCATCGGAGGCGGCGCGCAAAATCCGGTGTGGCTGCAAATGCAGGCGGACATTTTCGGCGCGGACGTGGTGGCTCTCACAAGCGAGCAAGGACCGGGTCTAGGCGCGGCGATGCTCGCGGCTTACGGATGCGGCTGGTTCGCCAGCCTGGACGCGTGCGCGGAGGCGTTCGTCTCGCATGCGGCCGTCTATCATCCGCAGCCGGAATCGTCGGCGCAATACGCCGGATTGTTCCGTCTCTATCAACAGATCTATGCCAGCACGCGCGATATCAATCATGCGTTGGGGCAGTACCGCTAACGTTTGTCAAGCCTCAACACCGCTTTGGGAACAGGGAAAACTTCCTGCCTCCGAAGCGGTTTTCTTTTTGTCCGAAACTCTAATCTCTGCGAGTCACTCTGTCGATATTCTCCCTATGAGATGAACAAGTCGCAACTAGATGGGAGCAGGAGGAGACTCATAATGAAGCGGATTAATATGAAAATGAAGGTCGGAACGAAGATTTCGCTGTCCTTCGTCGTCGTGATCGGACTCATGGGTACGATGGCGTACAGCGCGTATGACAGCAGCCAGAACACGGAAGATCAGATGATCCTGTTCGCGAATAACCGGGTGCAGGCCGTGGAGAGCGTGCACGAGATGAAATACGGTCTCGAGCGCCTGCAGGCGATCGGGATGATGGCCGCTACCGCCAAGGACGACTCGCAGGCGAAGCAGCTGATGGAAGAGCGCGGCGAGATGTTTGCCTGGATGGGCGAGCAGATCGAAACGTATAAGAAATACGCGATCGGCGATAATGAAATCGAACTCATCGGCCAAATCGAAGAGACGTATAAAAAGCTCGCGGAGATAGCGGCAAGCGGCACGTCGATCTCCGTTGAGGATAGCATGTCCCATTACAAAGCTTATCAGGAGATTATTCAACAGCTCGACGACGAGAACGGCACGAACACCGAAGCGATGCTCGCGGATGCGGTCGCCAGCTCGGATGACGGTCAAGTATCCACGATGGTGTTCGGCGGGATCGCGGTAGCCGTGGCGATTATCGTCGTGCTTATCTTGACGCGCAACTTGATCCGTCCGCTGCGCATCGTGCGCGACCGGATGCTCGAAGTCGGCGACGGCATGCTGACATCGGAGCCGCTGCAGCTCAAGCGCGCCGACGAATTCGGCGAGCTGGCGGAAGCCGCGGACAAGATGGTCGCGAACCTTCGTAATATCGTCCTGAAAACCGCCGATTATTCCAGCGAGCTGGCCGTCGCGGCAAGCATGCTGTCCGAGAGCGCGGAAGGCACGAACAAGTCCGCGGCCGGCATCAAGGATACGATCGGCCAAGCGGCGGCGGGCGCCGAGCAGCAAGGGCACAGCGCGGGCGAGACGGCGCGCGCGATGGAAGAGATGTCGCTGGGCGTGCAGCGCGTGGCGGAATCCGCGGGCGACGTCAGCGACAAGTCGACCGAGGCGAAGCAGGACGCCGAGCAAGGCCAGCGTTCGATCGTCAATGCCGGCGACCGCATGGACGCGGTCATCGCGGCGACCGACCACCTCTCTCAGCTGATCAAGCATCTGGAAGAGCGCAACGACCAAATCGGCAGCTTGGTCGATCAAATTAATAACATTGCCCGTCAGACCGGCGTCCTGGCGTTGAACGCGGGCATCGAGGCGGCGCGCGCGGGCGAGCATGGACGCGGATTCGCGGTCGTCGCGGGCGAAGTTCGCCAGCTGGCGGCGCAGTCGCAGACGGCGGCGACGTCGATCGTCGAAGTGATCGGCGAGATTCAACAGAGCACGAAAGCGGCAAGCGAAGCGATGGACAAGGAGCTTGGCGAAGTGAACGAGGCGAATCGCGCCGTGAAGCTCGCGGGCGCGCAATTCGCGAAGATCGTCAAGTCCGTGCAAGAGATGGGCGCGCAAGTCGAAGAGACGCTGGCGGTCGCGGAAGAGATGTCGGCCAGCTCGCAGGAGGTCAGCGCGTCGGTGAACGAGCAGGCTTCAATCGCGACGCAGCTGTCCCGTTCCTTCAAGTCCGTCACGGACCGCGCCGAGGCGCAGGTGTCCTCGATGACGCAGATCAGCGCGTACACGCAAGAGCTGACGCGCATCGCGAAGGAACTGCAGGCGACGGTTCAGCGTTTCCAACTGAAATAAGGAAAATTCCGGAACTTAATAGGCGCCGTCCTCGTTTAAGAATTATCTTGAACGATAGGGCGGGGATCGCGATGAACGTATTAACAGTAAACATCGCGGAGGCGGGCTACGAGCAAGATAAGCCTGTCATCCGCGATGTTTCTTTTTATGTTGGGGCAGGGGAACTGGTCGGATTGATCGGACCCAACGGGGCGGGCAAAAGCACGACGGTAAAGGCGCTCCTCGGCCTGCTGCGCAACGTGAAGGGGGATGTGGCGTTCGGCGGCGGAGAACGCCGCTGCGCTTACGTCCCGGAGCAGCCGGTGCTGTACGAATACATGACGCTGTGGGAGCACATGCAGCTGGCGGCCAGCGTGCACGAATTAGACGATCGCGTATTTCGAGAGCGAGCAGGCGAGCTGCTGCGTTTGTTCCGTATGGAGCAGGACCGCGACAGGCTGCCGACCGGGTTCTCCAAGGGCATGCAGCAGAAAATGATGCTTATTATCGGGTTTATGCCGAAGCCCAATCTTTACGTCGTCGACGAGCCGTTCGTCGGCTTGGACCCGCGCGCGACGAAGGACTTCTTGACGCTGCTGAACGAGGAGCGGAAGCGGGGGGCCGGCGTGCTGATGAGCACGCACGTATTGGATACCGCCGAGCGCATAAGCGACAGATTCGTGCTCATTAACGACGGCACGGTCGTCGCGGGCGGGACGCTTGCGGACGTGCGGGAGCAGGCGAGGTGCGGCGCGGATGCGCCGCTGTTCGACTGCTTCTATGCGCTTACGTAATCCGGAGAGGGGAGAGAAACGCATGACGTCTTCCGGTAATAATTCCGCGGCCCGCGCATGGACGATCCGGCGGCTGTTCCGCAAAAGAGTGGCGCGATTTTGGAAGGAGCAACGGCAGGTGTGGGGAACCGTCGTCGATTGGGTCGTGCTCTGTTACTTGCTGTTCCCTGCGCTGATCGGAGGCGTGGTATATGCGGGGTGGTGGGCGGACCCGCCGGCATGGATGGCCTCCGCGCCGCTCTGGGCCGCCCAGCTGCCGCCGATGCTGCTGGCGGTCGGCGCAAGATTCAGGACGTTCGCGGAAGACGCGGACATGCTGTTCCTGGTGCAGCGCGGCGAGTGGCGGCGCGGTCTGCTCCTGTACGGGTTCGCTTATACGGCAGCAGGATTGGCGGTGCCCGGATTATTGATCTACGCGCTCCTGCTGCCGGTTCTGATGGGCGTGCACGGCATGCAGCTGTCCCATGTTGCGCTGCTGCTGGCGGCCGCTTGGTCGGTATCGCTTGCAGGCGCGGTGTGGCGCAATCGCATCCACGGGCGGTTCCGCGGATGGAGGAAGGAAGCTTGCATCGGGGCCGTGAACGTGATGCTTATCTTGGCGCTGCTGCTCCCTTCCTTATTGTCAGCCGGCGCGCAGGCCGCTGCTTGGCTGGGTTGCGCGCTCGCAGGCGTTGGGGCCGCGCTCCTCTTGCTTCGCGGCAAACTAAGGCAAGACGGCGACTTCGCTTCCGACGTGCGGCTCGAGCATCTGGCAAGGCTCTCCGGCACGGCCTTGCTCGTACGCGACGTCGTGCAGCGCAAGCCGCTCATTCGTCTCGACAAGCCGCTAGTCTTCCGGCGCTCGCAGCGGCTGTTCCGATCGGGCGCGCCTTCGGTCGTGCTGGCGGAGAGCGCGCTCAAATCGTTCCTGCGTCAGTGGCTCATGATTCGTTACTGGATCAGCTTTCTGAGTCTGGGCCTCTTCGCCGTCAGCCAGTCTCCTCTATTCGCGCAGATTGCGCTGGCACTGGGGATTCCGCTGCTCGTCAACATGATGATTCAGAACCATATCTTGAATTTCGCGGGCGAAGCCTTCGTCCGGCAGTTCCGCTGGGAGGACGGCAACCTCCGCAAGGCAGGCGAGCGGCTGCGGCTATGGCTCGTGGCGCCGATCGCGCTCATGCTTGGCGCGGTCGCCGGCTATGATGCTTTCGGATTCCTCGGCTTGATGGCCGGCACTCTCCTTTCCGCGGCGTATCTATGGTTCGTCAATAATTTGACGTCTGCTTTCGGGCGGCTGCGGGCGACGCGGAGCGATTGAGCTCCAAGACGATCATGCATCGTTTGCCCTTGCGCGGGTACATTAAGGGAGATCGAGCAAGGCAAGGGACACCCACGCGGAAAGGAATTAGGTTCGCATGCAGCATGATACCGCTTTGTTGTTTCAATTCCCCGACGAGGCGATGGCCGCGATGGCGGCCGATACGTTGTCGGAGCTAGGCTACGAGCCGGACGTGAGCGGCGGGAGAGAGGTCCATATCCATCTCCACGGAAGCGATCTGACGTCCGCGCTCGAGATCGCGCAATCGCATGGCGGCGTCATGTGCGGCCAATCCAGGCTGGACGAGAACGCGATCACGGCGAGCGCTTATAGTCTCGACGCGATCACGATTCCGGCGCACCTCGTGAACGAGGATCTGATCGCCCGCGAGGAGTCGGAGATGGGACTGCGCAACCATGACGAGGACGCGGCCGACCCCGACGCGTTCACGCCGGATCCGGGCACGTACGATCATTTCTCGGGCGACGTGCATACGTAATCGAATTGCCGGCATAGATGCAAAACCCCGGAGAGGCGGATGCCTTCCGGGGTTTTGCTGCTGTTTAAGGAGCTATTTGCGTCTGACCGCGCGACGGCCCTTGGATTTGGATTTCGTCTTTGCTTTCTCGCCGGCCACGGTCGCGTGGCCGCCATGATGGTGGTGCGTACAGTCCTCTTCGCGCTCGACGACTTGGACGACCTTCTCATAGACCGGCACGCAGTGATGGCGGTTTACGACCTCCACAATCTGCACGACTTGGACGCGCTGAGGGTGAAAAAAGTCGCGAACGACGCGGATTGGCGGGTCATAGATCGTCTCGGTCGGACATAACGGATCGCAATGGCGATGGTCACACATCAAGCAGGGCTCCCTTCCATTTGGATTACTATACGATATGTAATCCCCATGGACAACGCTTGTGCGGCCGCCTTGATGGCTATTGGCGGAGCCGCGCCGCATGCAGGCCGGCCGCGTATCCGGTCGAGAACGCGGCGGTAATGTTATACCCGCCGGTGTATCCGTGGATGTCGAGCACTTCGCCGCAGAAGTACAGTCCATGCATCAGCTTGGAGCCCATCGTCTTCGGATCGATTTCCTTCAGATTCACGCCGCCGCCGGTCACGAACGCATCTTCGATCGACAGCGTGCCGTATGCGCGAAGCGGGAAGGCTTTGGCCAGTTTGGCCAGCTCCAACCACTGCTGCTTCGGAATATTGTCGTACGTGACCTGCTCGTCCAGACCGGACTGGGCGAGCAGGAGCGGTACGAGACGCTCGGGCAGATAGCTCTTGAGGACGTTCTTGACGGCTTTCTTCGACTCCGCTTGCGTAAGCGCGAGCGTCTCCTTGTAGATCTCGTCCGCGCTCTTGTCCGGCAGCAGATCGATCGTCATGTTGACGTTGCCGGTGCCGAATTGCTTGAGCGCCTTGACGACGAACTGGCTGCAGCGCAGCGCCGTCGGTCCGGATAGGCCGAAGTGGGTGAAAATCATGTCGCCGCGGTGCTCGATGATCCGCTTGCCCTTCGGATTCCAGACGGAGAGTCCGATATCCCGCAGCGACAGCCCTTGCAGCTCCTTCGTCTGGATGAACGGCTCGTTCGACGTAATCGGCACTTCCGTCGGGAACAGCTCCGTAATCGTGTGGCCGGCCTGCTCGGCCCACGCGTAGCCGTCGCCGGTCGAGCCGGTGTGCGGCACCGACTTGCCGCCCGAGGCGACGATGACGGCGGGGCTTGCGAACGTCTCGCCGCTCTTCAGCCGAACGCCCCGCACTTCGCCGCCTTGGTACAGCACTTCCTTCACCGGCGCGTTGACCTTAATCTGGACGCCTAGTTTGCGGACTTGGCCGATCAGCGCGTCGACGACGGTCTTCGCCCGGTCGGAGACGGGGAACATCCTCCCGTTGTCTTCTTCCTTGAGCGCGATGCCCAGCTTCTCGAAGAACGCGATAATCTCTTTATTGCCGAAGGCGTTCAGCGCGCTATGCAGAAACCTCCCGTTGCCGGGTATATGGCGGATCAGCTCGTCCAGCTCTTTGTTATTCGTCACGTTGCATCTGCCGCCGCCGGAGATGCCGAGCTTGCGCCCCAGCTTGTCCCCTTTGTCCAGCAGCAGGACGCGCGAGCCGCGGGCGCCCGCCGATACGGCGGCCATCAGCCCGGCCGAACCGCCTCCGATGATGATTACGTCATAGTCCATTTTGCTCACCTGCTTGTTTGAAATCCTACTCATCATACTATCCGGATTCGCTAGCGTCCACTCTTCTTAAACTTGAATAATTGTATTTATTTGTATGCCGATAGGTTGTATAGTAGGGGCATGGAGCAGCGGCGCGGCAGAGCGTCCATCCAACCGCCAATACGCATGGAGTGCAGGTCATGATGATGATTCCCGTTACGCGCGACCGGAACAACGAATCGCCGGTCGTCCTGCTGGAAGCGGCCGATATTCTGTATATCGAATCCGCGAACGGCGCGCTCGTTTTCCATACGTTGACTGATACCTTCTACCCCCTTGCCCCCTCGCTTACAACGTATGTCAAGCATCTTCAGTCTTATGGATTTCACAAGCTGGACCGGATCAACCTCGTCAACAAGCACCACATCGCCCGATACGACCACGAGCAAGGCAAAGTATTCTTCCAATCCCCCGGCGGCTCGCTCGGCAAGTCCACGACGGTCGCCTACATTCGGCGGGGACGGCTTCGGCACGAAATCGAACGTTGGATCGAACGCAACACGCATGGAATGGATGGGCCATACTGAACGTTTCGGAGGGAGAGACCTGATCTGACGTGTGGAAGCAAACCCTGTTGCAAATGATCGCAGCCGCGGTGCCTTACTTCGCCTTTCAAGTCTGGCATGACCGGGCAGCTACGCGAATAAGCAAACCGTTCTACCTGGCATTGTTCTCGATTTGCTCCCTGATCATCGGTTTCGTCGTCTGCGCGTCGGATAACCGGCTGGATATGGGCTTCATGTTCATTCCCTTGTTTATCGGCTCGCTCTATGGCGGTTATGGGGCAATGGCCGTCCTCGGGTCCGTATATGCGGCCGCAAGATTGCTGCATGACGGGTTAGCCGCGTGGTCGTTGCTGGAGCTCG
This sequence comes from Paenibacillus methanolicus, assembly GCF_008124765.1. GTDB lineage: Bacteria > Bacillota > Bacilli > Paenibacillales > Paenibacillaceae > Paenibacillus_Z > Paenibacillus_Z methanolicus. The sequence continues at coordinate 158,518 of NZ_VNHS01000009.1, forward strand.
CGGGCGTGACGGCGCTTGTTATGCCGCTGTTGTTCCATTGGATCGGACCGGAGTTCCAGGCCATGGACAGGCGCCGCAAGCAGCTTGTCCTCTTCGCTTTGATGACGGGGGTCATCTTCGTTCATCTCACGGTGTTCGCCTTGTATCCGGACGAAGCGGGGCTTTCGTTCCGGGCGCTTGCGGATTTGCAAGGGTGGACGTATATCTTCCTTTATTATGCAACCGCTTTCGTGGTCGTCTATCTAATCGAGAATTATATGGATCGGCTGCGGCTGAACGAAAATTTGTCGCAATGGATGACGCAGTACCGCATCGAGGCGCAGAAGCTCAAGCAGTTCGTCGAGGAGCACCCCTTCGGCGTTATTTTCGCGGAACGCGGCGGCGTCATCTCCCACTTGAACGAGCGGGCGCGGACGATGCTCCGGGCGGGGGAGACGGAAGACGAGCTGCTCGGCAAGCCCTATTCGATGCTTGGCGGTTATGCGGCGGGACGCGTGATGACCAAGCTGCTGGAGCAGGCGCTGGCCGGCCATGCGAGCGCAACCGAATACGCGCGGGAGCAGAGCAAAATTTACGCCTGCATGGGCATCAGCATCCGGGATCCCCGCGGCAGCGGCGTGATCGGCGCGGCCGTGCTTGCCCAGGACGTGACCGAGCTCAGTCTACTGCAGGGCGAAGCGGAGCGGATGGAGCGGCTCAGCCTGGTCGGACAAATGGCTGCCAGCATCACGCACGAAATCCGCAATCCGATGGCGGTCATACGCGGCTTCATCCAGCTGATGCGGGAGCGGAGTCCGGAGAATCAAAGGGAATACTTCCGCATCGTGATGGACGAGCTCGACCGGGCGAACGGCATCATCAACGACTTTCTCTCCATGGCCCAAACGCGGTTGAGCGAACGGTCCCCCGCGTCGCTGCACGATCTGATCGACGATCTGCTGCCGCTGCTGATGGCCGACGCCAACATGAGAGGGCTTACGATCGAGCTGGAGCTGGCGGACGAGATGCCGCTCTTGCTGCTGAACGCCAAGGAAATCAAGCAGCTCATCCTCAATTTGTGCCGCAACGGCCTGGAGGCGATGGAGGAGCGGAAGGGGACGCTGCGAATCCGCACGCGCGCGATGCCCGCCCATGTCGAACTGCAGGTAGCCGACGACGGACACGGCATACCGCGCGAGCGGTTGGAGCGGCTGTTCGAGCCGTTCTTCACGACGAAGACGCAAGGGACGGGCCTTGGGCTTGCGATGTGCCTCGGCATCGCCGAGCGGCATGGCGGCACGATCCGGGTCGAATCCGAACCCGGCGCCGGCACGACGTTCACGGTGCGCTTCGATCGGAGCGCGGGCGGATAGTTCCTCCTCGCGGCGCGCATAATAGCCGTTGGAAGGGGGTGCCAACCACCATGGCAAACAACGACAAGTCCCGCGCGCCGCAAGGCGCCGGCAGCGACGCGGCCGGCGCGGCATCGCAGCGCGGCCAGCAGAAACAGCCGGAACAAGAAGGGTACGACAAGAAGCTGGACGGCCCGAACCAGCCAGCCGAGTAAGGCGGGGATCGCATGACGGAAGAACCGAGACGGAAGACGGCCGCAACCGCGGCAGCCGAGGCCGATGAGAAGCCGTTTGCGGGCGGCGACGATCCGGCGCTCGATCCGTTCGAGATCAATTTCCGCTCCGAATTCAAGGAAGGCCGCGGACCGCGCGCGCCGTTCACGAATTCGCACGGCGTCGTCATCGGCGACCATGATTACGAGTCGGCGAACTCGCCGCTCGAACAGTGGACGGCGGACACCGACCCGGCCGTCATGGCCGGGGACGAGTGGGTGCACCCGTACAAGGACATCGGGTTCCTGACGGACGAGAACCGGGATTATTTCGAGCGGGGCATCGCGCCGGCGGCCGGCATTTTCATGCATCCGGACAAGAATGCGAGCTACGCCGCCGCGGAGGCGGACGAGCCGAGCGAAGCGGAATAACCGCTTCGCCGCGGCGCCACCATGAAGCAATCGGAGCGATGCGCGCCGGTTGCTTTTTCTTTGCTTTCATTTTAGACGGGCGGTATAATGGGTAATAAATGATTGTGATGAGGAGTGGTATTCTATGTCAATGTCGTTCGAAAGATATATGCTGGATATGGTGCAACCGATGAGAGACGATCTGACGCGTCTTGGGATCGAGGAGCTGCGCACGCCGGAGGATGTCGAGGCGAAGCTGCCGGACGCCAAGGGAACCGCTCTTGTCGTCGTCAACTCCGTATGCGGCTGCGCGGCCGGCCAATGCCGTCCGGGCGTGGCGCAAGCGCTCGAACACGATATTACGCCTGATCACTTGTACACCGTCTTCGCCGGTCAAGATAAGGAAGCAACGGCCAAAGCGCGCGAATATTTCGCTCCGTACCCGCCTTCGTCCCCATCGATCGCGCTTCTGAAAGACGGCGAACTCGTTCACTTTATCGAGCGCCACCAAATCGAGAACCGTTCGGCCGCCGACATCGCCGCAGATCTGACGTCTGCGTTCGACCGTTTCTGCCGTTAAGAGGTGACTTTGGATGAGCATGCAGCAGGAGATCATTGAACGTCTCGGCGTGAAGCCCGAGATCGATCCGGACCAGGAGATTCGCAAGCGCGTCGACTTCTTGAAGGATTACGTCCGCAAATCGGGCACGACCGGCCTCTTGATCGCGATCAGCGGCGGGATCGATAGCGCGGTCGCGACCGGCCTGTGCAAGAAAGCGACTGACGAGCTCTCCGAAGAGACCGGCAAGGAGTACATTACGCTCGGCGTGTTCCAGCCGTATGGCGAGCAGGTCGATATCTCCGACAGCTACGCGGTCGCCGAAGCGTTCAACCTGACGCACAAGGTCGAGACCAATATCCAGGAGGCGGTCGACGAGATCGCGCTGGAAGTGGAGCACAGCCTGAAGTCGATCGGCATCTCCCGCCACATCAGCCGCGGCGGCAAGGGCAACGTGAAGGCCCGCACGCGGATGGTGACGCAGTACGCGCTGGCATTCGAGCTCAACCTGCTCGTCGTCGGCACCGACCACGCTTCGGAAGCCATCACCGGCTTCTACACGAAGTGGGGCGACGGCGCGGTCGACATTACGCCGCTCAGCACGCTGAACAAACGTCAAGTGCGTCAGCTCGCCGCCAATCTGGGCGTGCCGCAGAGCGTCCTCGACAAAGCGCCGACCGCCGGCCTTTGGGAAGGTCAGACGGACGAAGCGGAACTGGGCATTACGTATGACGACAACAGCGCATACCTCGAAGGCAAGGAAGTGGGCGATGCGGCCCGCGAGAAGCTGGAGAAGCAATATGTGAAGACCGCTCATAAGCGCGAACCGATTCCGGGCATCTAACCGGCATCGGCGAGAGGGAAGACGGCCGGCCGGTTGGCCGGGGCTTCCCTCTTTTTGCGTAGAGAGGCGGCTGAAGGAGGCGGACGAGCATGATCATCGGCATCGGGCACGATATGGCGTCGCTGACGCGGATCGCGTCCATTCTGGACGGAGAGATCGGCGAGAAGTTTCTGCGGCGGATCTTGACGCCGGGCGAACGGGATACCCTCGCGGGGTTCGGCGGCCTGCGCCGGACGGAATACGCGGCAGGGCGGTTCGCGGCCAAGGAGGCGTTATCGAAGGCGCTCGGCTGCGGCATCGGCGGCGAGCTGTCGTTCCAGGACATGGAGATCGGCCGGGACGCGTCGGGCAAGCCATGCGCGACGCTCAGCGCGGCGGCGTGGGGCCGGCTGGGCAAGGATGCCGCGCGGACGCGCATTCACGTGACGATTACGCACGAGCAGCCTTTCGCATCGGCCTTCGTCGTTGTCGAAGAGGTTAAAGAGTCGGTAAATTAGGCGTTTGCCCGCCATTTTCTGAAAATACAAGCATATATAAGTGTTACGTATATCTATCGTCTTGTATTTCAATAGCTGAATGCTGCATGCCCAATCTTCGGATTGTGAACGCAAACCAATCAGCTCCCGGAATGAAACTTGCGTCGCCGTTAAAAGACGGCGTATCCGTTTCACCTTGTTTGGTTTTGTCACCAAACGCACATAATGTGAATACACCATTATGTATGCAATCAGGGAGAGGAGATGGAACAAGTGCCTAATGTTTTGACGATGCAAGAGTCTCGGGCGAAGTGGACGTTCATCAGCGGTCAGGAGGTAACTTACGACGGCATGTACACGAACGTGTGGGGAAGCAAGCTGCCGCTCATGCAGGGGGACCGTTTCCCGATGCATCCGCAGATGGGAGCCTGTCGCTGGACGTATTCCGGACCGCTGTCCTCGGGACTGCCGAAAGACGGGCGCAGCGCGAAGCGTCGTGATGATTATCGATAATTCGGATTGGAAACCAAAAGAGGATCTGCCCCCGCGCAGCTTGCCGTCGATCATACGGTAAGGCGCGTTGGCGGATCCTCTTTATTTTCGCTGCTTGCGATCGGCGGCGCGAAGCCGCGCTACTTGTGTCCGGCAAGCCAAGACGCAAGCGCCTTGATTTCCTCCTCGGTCAGCCGCTCGGCGAACGCGGGCATCGCGCCGGAACCGGATTTGATCTGAGCTTCGATCTCGGCTTCGGACATGCGGCTGCCGACTTCGGCCAAGTTCGTGACGGCGCCCATGCGGCCCTGCAGTTCGGCGCCGTGGCAGTTGACGCAGTTGTTCCGGTAGAGCGTCAGCGTCTCGGCGGGGCCGGTTAGTTCGGCGGAGGCCGCCCCTCCTTGGCCGCCCGAACCGCCGCCGCAGCCGGATGCGAGCAGCAGCGCCGCGGCGGCGGTTGCGGCAAGGGACAGGCGGGCAATCGGACGGGCGAGCGGGCGAAGGCGGGACGGATGGTTGCGGTCATTCATGGTAGGTGCTCCTTTCGAAAGCGGACGATAGACACAGTGCCAATTAGTAACATGTCCTTTTTATCCGATACGGCTTATAATAGTAGGTGGTATATAGATTTCGAGATAGTGGGAGTTTACATGAATTCTACCTATAAGACCATATTACAAAATAATTTTCATCGCTTTCAAGCTGATGTGTCTATGGCTACTATTTCGCAGATGCATACCGGATTCCACCGCGACGATACGCCGGATTATTATCGGCTCTGGTATGTGCGAAGCGGGATGGGATGGCTAATTCTGGACGGCGTATCGTATACGCTCGAACCTGGATATATGTACATGATTCCGGCCGGTCTATCGCAGCAGTTCGGCAACGACGGCGCGGAGCCGTGCGAGGTCTATTGGTGCCACTTCCGCCCGTCGGCGGGCACGCTGCCGCTCGATGAATTCCCGGTTGCGGTGGCGCCGTTCGAGCAAGCGGAGGCGGAGCAGGATTTCGCGCGTCTCGTGCAGGCGTTCGGATCGGAGCTGTTCACCCGGGAGCTGCGCGTGCGCGCGGCGTTCCTCGATTTGGTGGCGGCCTATCTGGAAGTATGCGACTTCTGCCAGACGACGCCGCTGCACGACCATGAGCTGATGGGGAAGCTGGAGCCGGTGCTCGCGTACATCGATAGTCATTTGGCATCGAACATCGGCGTGTACGATTTGGCGAAACTGGCGTTTCTGCATCCGAATTATTTCATTGGGTATTTCAAGTCCGTCACCGGATGTTCGCCGATTCAGTACGTGAACAACCGCAGGCTGGAGGAAGCGCGCCGGCTGCTCCAGGATACGGATGTGCGCGTGGCGGAGGTGGCGCGGGCGGTCGGGATGCAAAATCACTACTTGTCCCGCCTGTTCCGCCAGCACTATGGACTGACGCCGAGCCGTTACCGGCAAATCGCTCAACAGCAGAGAAGCAAAATCGGCGAGGAAGAGAAGAGCGAGGTGGAAGGATGACGGAGCGGACGAAGGCGATAGCCGAGGTGTCGGAGCCAGGCGAGAAGGCGGCGCGGGCAAACGTAAGCGAGCTGGCTGCCGCGAGCACGGAGGCTAAGGCATACTTCAGTCGCGAGTTGCTGGACTGGTACCGCGCGAACAAGCGCGTGCTTCCTTGGCGGATGAACCGGGACCCTTACAGGATCTGGGTTTCCGAGGTCATGCTGCAGCAGACGCGGGTCGATACGGTCATTCCGTATTATGAACGATTCATGGCGAAGTTCCCGACGATCACCGTTCTGGCCGAAGCGCCGGAGGAAGAAGTGCTCAAGCTGTGGGAAGGCTTGGGCTACTACTCCCGGGCGCGGAATCTGCAAGCCGGCGCGCAGGAGGTCGCGGAGCGTCATGGCGGCATCGTCCCGGATAACAAGGACATGGTCGCCGCGCTGCGCGGCGTCGGACCGTACACGACGGGCGCGATCATGAGCATCGCGTTCAATCGGCCGGAGCCGGCCGTCGACGGCAACGTCATGCGGGTGCTGTCGCGCTACTTCTGCCTCGAGGACGACATCGCTAAGCCGTCGACGCGCATCGGCATCGAGAAGCTGGCCGCTTCGCTCATTCCCGAAGGCGCGGCCGGCGATTTCAACCAAGCCTTGATGGAACTGGGCGCGCTCGTCTGCACGCCGAAGTCGCCGGGCTGTCTGACCTGTCCGGTCATGGCGCATTGCGAAGGCCGCGCGGAGGGCAAGGAGCATATCCTGCCGATCAAGACGAAGGCGAAGCCGCCGCGTCCGGAGACGCGTCTGGCCGCGCTCGTCGTCGGCACGGGCGAGCACGCGGGCAAGCTGCTCGTCCGCCAGCGTCCGGAGAGCGGGCTGCTCGCCCGCATGTGGGAGCTGCCGCATGTGCTGGCCGAAGGCGCGGAGCCGAAGAAGAAGCCGGCGCGCGGCGCGAAGGCGAAGGCGGACAAAGTGGCGCTCGAGGCCTCGCATGCGGGTGCGCTTGCGATCGGCGGAAGCGGGTTCGCGCAAGGCGTCGCTGCCGGAAAGGAAGCGCAGATGGACTTGCTGTGCCGGCAACTGGCGTCGGAGGACCGCGTATTGGTCCGCCCGGTAGGCTGGTGGGGCGAAGCCGAGCACGTGTTCAGTCACATCGTGTGGGACGTTCAGGTGTTCAAGGCGGCGTTCGGCTTCGCGTTGGCGGAATCCGAGACGCTGGCAGCGGCGGATGCCGCGGCGAGATTCAAGGTCGCGGAAGCCGGGGGAACGTACAGGGGCGCGGCCGAGGAGACGGCCGCGGCTAGCGAAGCGATGGCGGAGAACGCCGAGCTGCCGGCGAACTACCGTTGGATTAGCGAAGCCGACATGGCGGAACTGGCGTTCCCGAACGTGTTCCTGCGCATTCTTCGCGATTATTGGGAGATCGCGGCGGCGCGTTGACGATGACGAGAAGAATAGAAGACCTGACCTAATCGCTGCAACCAGCTGAGATCCGCACCGAGAGCAATACGCGCGATAGGAAGTGCAACGGATGGGGAGTTGGATTGCGATGAGCGAGATGTTGGAGAGGCTTACGCGCGAGCGGATCGTGGCGATCTTCCGCGGCGTCGAAGACCGCTATGCGGACGAAGCCGCGCGCGCGTTGATCGACGGCGGGATCGGGATGATGGAGATTACGATGAACACGGCGGGCGCGACCGGCTTGATCAGCCGCTGGCGGGAGAAGTTCGGCGCCGAGGCGGCGATCGGCGCGGGAACCGTGCTCGATCTCGACATGGCGAAGGAAGCGATCGCGGCGGGCGCGCAATATTTGATCTCGCCGAACCTCGACGAGTCGGTCGTCGTCTACGGCAACGAGCAGGGCGTGCCGGTCTGGCCGGGCTGCATGACGCCGACCGAGATCGTCCGGGCGTGGAAAGCCGGCGCCGAAGCGGTGAAGATCTTCCCGATGGCGTCGCTGGGCGTGAAGTATCTGGCCGAGATCCGTGCGCCGCTGGACCGAATTCCGATGATCGCGACCGGCGGCGTCGATCTGGACAACATCGCCGATTATTTCAACGCCGGCGCCTGCGCGGTCGGCATGGGCAGCAAGCTCGTCAACCTGACGTGGGCGCGCGAGGGCAAGTTCGATCTGATGACGGCCCGGGCGAAGCAGTTCGCGGAGGCGGCGCGGGGGTTGTAAGGTTGGCGCGGTCGCGCTTCGATGCGAGCAGGAATGTTACAAAACGAGGTTTGTAAGAAAACGCGGCGTGAGCCGCGTTTTTTGTTTTTGTTAAACGAATCTTACACAAAAAAAGAGGCCTGCGGCTAAAATCCGCAGGCTACAAGAGAGAATATATAATAAAGGGGGGTCATGAGTACATTATAGCGGGTTTAGATGAAAGAAACATGAAGAGTTTATTACAGTTTTATTACAATACAGAAAGCGGTTACATGGTTTTTTGTAAGGGGGCGGCACCACAAGGGTAAATTACGAATATCCCGATCAAGAACATGGAAACGTTCTCGCCTAGTTGGAGAGAGCACGCGCTCTTTCGAAAGACGCGACCATGATTCAGCAAGTAAATCGCCTCATTCGTTAACGTAGGAACGATAGCTGGGAGAATACAGCGGAGCCTAATGGTTGAGAGAGGGGCGACTACCGGTTTTTATTTCTCATAGGAGCCTAGAATGTTGCTTAAGAAGATTCGGCGACCTGGCGGTTTTAGAGGTGTCAGCACCTTTTGAAGATTGTTATTGAAACGTTTCCAAAATGATGCTAGTATATGGATATAAGGGAAAGAGGTATATGCATCAGGAGGAATCAGATTGTCCAATTTGAAAGATGTTGCAGAGTTGGCTGGCGTAGGGGTTGGGACCGTATCGCGTGTCATTAACAATCAGCCATCGGTCAAGCCGAAGACGCGGGAAAAGGTTCTGGCAGCGATTAAACAGTTAAATTATGTACCGAATGAAATCGCCAGAAACTTTAAAATGCAAAAATCGAATTTAGTCGCGCTATTGCTTCCGAGCATATGGAACCCGTTTTTCTCCGAACTAGCTTATTATATCGAAGATGAGCTGGATCGCGAAGGCTACAAATTGATTTTGTGCAATAGCGGAGGCAAACCGGCGAAGGAATTGTATTACTTTGATATGCTCAGCCAGAATAAGGTAGCCGGGGTTCTTGGGATTACTTACAACGATATCGAGAGCAGTCTCGATACAGAGATCCCGATTGTGAGTATCGACCGTCACTTTTCCAAATCGGTTCCATGCGTAACGTCGGATAATTACACCGGCGGCCGGATTGCGATGCGGGAGTTGTACAAGGCTGGTGTTCGTAAGCCTGCTTTCCTGGGCGTTGTCACATCCGTGTTCAGCGAGACCATGCTTCGGAAGAAAGGGTTCATCGACGAAGCGGAGTCGCTAGGTTTAGACTATATTGTCTATGAAGAGCCTGACCCGGTAATGGACGATCTGAAATACTTCGGCAATTTCTTCAAGGTTAGGGAGCGCCGCGAGGTGGACGGCGTATTCGCCATCACGGATCTATTTGCGGCCAAATACATTGATCAAGCCCAGAAATACGGTATACGGGTTCCGCAGGACGTGAAGGTCGTCGGTTTTGACGGCATTCAAGACAGCACGCTTTTTCATCCCATCCTATCGACGATTCGCCAGCCGGTAGAGGAGATGGCCCGCACCTCCGTGAGGCTGCTTTTGAACCAAATCGCCGGAGCGGCGGTCTCGCTGGAGACGATTCGAATTCCCGTACAGTTCAGGCCCGGAGAGACGACGTAGAACGTATTGCGTAGGGCCTGATTTTTTTCTCGGCAATTTGGAAACGTTTCAAAAAGATAGAAACAGATCATCCCGTGATCTGTAAAATGGAAACGTTTCAAAAATGAAAGATGTAACCGTTTCCTAGTTTAGAAAAAGGGGGCACCTGACCATGAAAATGGAAACGTTTCAAAATGATTTGAAAGTGAGGCAAATCCAATTGAAGTCTAGGCGTTTAAAAGCGATCGCGAACAATTATCAGCTTTATCTCTTTTTATTGCCCACGATTTTGTATTTTGCGATTTTCGCGTATTGGCCGATGTACGGGGTCATCATCGCGTTTAAAGATTTCTCCGTTACGAAAGGAATTTTAGGGAGTCCTTGGGTGGGGTTCGAACACTTTGAGCGTTTCTTTACGTCCTACAACTTCAAAGAAGTGGTTGGCAATACACTCGGACTCAGCGTATTTGGCCTGATTGTGACCTTTCCGTTGCCGATCATTCTTGCGTTGATGCTGAACCAAGTGTCGAACTTGCGATTTAAGAAGTTCGTTCAGACGACGGTCTATGCCCCGTTCTTTATTTCGACGGTCGTCTTGTCCGGCATGATTCTGGTGTTCCTTTCGCAGACCGGTATTATCAATCAGGCGATCGTGCATTTAACGGGTAATGATCCGATTCTGTTTATGTCTGAGCCGGGGTATTTCAAAGCCATTTACATTTTATCGGATGTGTGGCAAGGAACGGGATTCAGCGCCATCGTCTATCTGGCGGCCCTGGCGGGCGTGAACCCTGAAATTCACGAAGCGGCCATTGTCGATGGCGCGACGAAGTGGCAGCGCATTTTGAATGTCGATCTGCCTTCGATTATGCCTACGGCGATTATTCTATTGATTCTCGCGGTCGGTAATGTAATGGGCGTTGGTTTCGAGAAGGCCTATCTGCTGCAAACGCCGACGAATCTGCCGAGCTCCGAAATTATATCGACCTATGTGTACAAGGTGGGTCTGAAGCAATCTCAATATAGCTTCTCCGCCGCGGTGGGCTTATTCAACTCGGTGATCAATCTTGTCCTGCTCTTAGCCGTTAATAAAGCCGCCAAAAAACTGTCCAATACAAGCTTATTCTAGGAGGGACGAACCGTGTCCGTCGGTCAGACAAAATCAACGTTAAGGTCGCGAAACGATCTCGTATTCGACATCCTGAACTATTCGATTCTATCGGTCATCGCGCTTATTGTGCTGTACCCCTTGTATTTCGTCTTTATCGCTTCCATAAGCAATCCCACTACCGTCCTTAATGGCGAGATGTGGATTTGGCCGAAAGGCATCACGATGGAAGGTTACTCGCGCATTATTCAAGAGGGCAGCATCTGGAGAGGATATCAAAATACCATTTTGTACACGAGTGTTGGTACCGTTATCAACGTGCTGTTCACCGTCTTGGCAGGGTACGCCTTATCGCGCAGAGACTTATATGGGCGGAATACGATCATGGTGTACCTGCTCATTACGATGTTCTTCTCCGGCGGGTTGATTCCCACTTATCTCGTCATCAAGAAGCTGCACTTGATCAATACGATGTGGGCGTTAATTCTGCCCAAGGCTGTTTCCCTCTTTAATGTCATCATCGCGCGGTCGTTTTTCCAAGATACGATTCCGAACGAACTGCTCGAGCAAGCGAAGATCGATGGCTGTTCGGACATCACTTTCTTTGCCAAAATCGTGCTCCCGCTCTCGAAAGCCATTATCGCCGTATTGGCATTATTCTACGCCGTCGGCTACTGGAACTCGTTCTTCGATGCGCTCATCTATCTGGGAGACGAGAGCAAATATCCGCTGCAGCTGGTGTTGCGCAACATTCTGGTCATCCAAAATGAGCTGGCCAGCCAATTCGTAACCGATGTGGAATCGGCGGAAGTCCAGCAGCGGGTAGCCAGTTTGTTAAAGTATGGCGTCATCGTGATTGCCTCGCTGCCGCTTCTCATCGCCTATCCGTTTATCCAGCGTTATTTTGTCAAAGGCGTCATGATCGGAAGCGTGAAAGGATAATCGAGCGAGCAAGCCGACTTTATGAAAAAGGACATTGCACTAAAGGGGGTGGTCCGTACCGGATAACTGTGGCACGTGTAAATAGGGTGGTTGCTTGATCAAAGAAAAAACGGGAGGAATAGAAATGAAGAGAAGATACGCTTCGTCCTTATTGCTGTTGATTTCTGCAAGCTTAGTGTTTACGGCGTGTAGCAAGTCCTCAAATGATTCGGAATCTGTTTCGTCGAACGATGGCAGCTCGGCTGCGGCGAACGATATCAATTTGACCGGGTACCCGATCGTGAAGGATAAAGTCACGCTTACATTCGTATCTCCTAAAAATCCGTTGGCCCCAAGCTTCGAGGACATGACCTTTTTCAAAACGCTTGAAGCTCAATCCAATGTTCAAATTGAATGGAACAATATCGCAAGCGACGGCTATCAAGAGAAGAAGAACTTGCTCTTGGCGACGGACGATCTTCCCGATGCCTTCTATAATGCGCAATTCTCCGACTACGATTTGATTAAATACGGCAGCGAGGGAACGATTATCCCGCTGGAAGACCTGATCGACAAGTACATGCCGAACCTGAAGAAGTTGTTTGAAGCCCGTCCCGACTTGAAAGCGGTCGTAACGGCGCCCGACGGTCATATTTACTCGTTGCCATATGCGGAAGAGATGAATCTGATCGGCATGCCGAACCAGATGTTCATCAACAAGAAATGGCTGGATCAGTTGGGTCTTGCGGTACCGACCACGCTGGAAGAGTACCATGATGCGTTGAAAGCGTTCAAGGACAACAATGTGAACGGCAAGGGCACGGTTATCCCGCTCTCTTGGTGGTTCCAAGGCTGGTGCGGGAACGAAGGGGACCTGCTGGGCATGTTCGGCGCGCCGGACGTCACGACGGAAGATCATCGCATCGTCAAAGACGGCAAGGTTCAATACTCGCTGGCCCTTCCGGAATATAAAGAAGCGATCGCCTACTACCATAAATGGTATGAGGAAGGATTGATCGATCCGGAGATCGCCAGCATGGATGCCGAGAAGCTGAAGGCGAAAGGCAAGACGGCCGATGTGACGCTGGGCTCCTTCATTTGGTGGGAAGGACCCGAGATCGTCGGCGAAGAGCGCATGAAAGATTACGTCCTGATGCCGCCTCTCAAAAACAACAAAGGCGAGATCGTCATCGGCAAAACGAACTATTCCGAGTACTCCCGCGATTCGTTCGTCATTACGAAAGCGAACGAGCAGCCGGAAATTACCGCGCGCTGGGTCGACCAGTTGTATGATCCGAAGACGGCTATCCAAGCGCATTGGGGACCAATTGGCGAAGTGTACAAGGAAGAGAACGGCAAGCTCGTCAATCTGCCGGTTCCAGCTGGCACGACGGCCGGCGAATACCGTCTTAAAGTGGCGCCGGGCGGACCGACCGTGATCACGAAAGATGCATTCGGCACGCTCGTCGATATGGAGCCGCGCGCGAAGCAGCGTCTGGACGAATTGGAGAAGTATTACTTCCCGTATCAAGTGAAAGAAAACTATCCTTTCGTATTCTTCTCCGCGGAGGATTTGGACAAAATCAACCAAATCGAGACGCAGCTCAAAGAATATACGAAACAAATGAAGGCGAAATGGCTCATGACAGGCGGCGTCGAGGAAGAATGGGACGGCTACCTGAAGAAGCTGGACCAGATCGGATTGCAAGAGCTGCTCGAAATTTATCAAAAGGGTTATGACGAATTCAAGAAAAATAATACCTAAAGCAAGCCGAATGATGACCTGCACATAACGCACAACACAAACCGGAGCAATGTCGCAGCTGTTCCGGTTTGTTCCCCATGCAACAATAAGGCTTTGGCTTTCTAATGGAAGGATGAACACGCATTGACAACGACAATCATCGATGAAAAATACCGACCGCAATTTCACTTCACGCCTCCGGCCAACTGGATGAATGATCCGAACGGCATGGTTTACTTCGAAGGGGAGTATCATCTCTTTTATCAACACCACCCGAATGGAACCACCTGGGGGCCGATGCATTGGGGCCACGCCATCAGCCGGGATCTTGTCCATTGGGAGCACATGCCGATCGCATTGAAGCCGGATCACAACGGTTTTATTTTCTCCGGAAGCGTAGTCGTGGATTGGAAGGACAGCAGCGGTTTCTTCGGCGGTGGCCCGGGTCTCGTTGCGATCTTCACGCACGCGGACCAGTATCCAGACTCCGAACGCCCTAGACAGCGGCAAAGCTTGGCGTACAGTTCAGATAAAGGCAGAAGCTGGACGATGTACGAGAACAACCCCGTTCTGGTGAACGAGGCGCATACCGATTTCCGGGATCCGAAAGTATTCTGGCATGAACCGAAGCAGCATTGGGTCATGGTGCTGGCTGTCGGTGACCGTGCTCAGTTCTACGTCTCTTATGACATGAAGAATTGGACATTCGCCAGTGAATTCGGCATGACGGAAGGTTCCCATGAGGGTGTATGGGAATGCCCGGATCTCATTGAGCTGCCAATCGAGGGCTCAAATGACACGTGCAAGTGGGTGCTTATTGTCAGCATCGGAGATCATCCCGATTATCCGGAGGGCTCCAGAACCCAATATTTCGTTGGGGAGTTCGACGGAATTACATTTACAAACGAAAATGATGCCGCAAGCGTCTTGTGGCTTGATCACGGCCGCGATAATTATGCAGGCGTTACGTGGTCGGATGTACAGCGTCCGGATGGGGCGAAGTTATTTATTGGATGGATGAGCAACTGGAAGTATAGCAATTTGACGCCGACACAGGAATGGCGAAGCGCGATGACGCTTCCAAGAGAGTTGCGGGTGCGACGCACGCCTCTCGGCACACGACTTGTGCAGCAGCCGGTCCCGGAACTCCAGGCATTGAGGGAGCAGGGGCAGAACCTGCAATGGGAAGGGGTTACCATTCGTCCCGGCGATAATCTACTGGCAGGACTCCAAGGCGATCGATACGAGTTGGTCTGCGAATTTGAAGCTGGCCTCGCGGAGGAAATCGGGTTTCTTCTCCGAACCTCGGATACGGAGAAGACCGTGGTCGGATATCGCGCTGCGGAGAGAAAGCTATTCGTTTGTCGAAGCGACGCTGGCGAGAGCGAATTCCATCGTCAATTTGCGTGCAAACATGATGTGCAGCTGGAGCCGCTTGAAGGCCGTTTTCGCCTCCATATATTCGTCGACCATTCTTCGGTTGAGATATTTGCCAATGACGGGGAAGTGGTCATAACCGATCAAATTTTCCCGAACCCTTCAAGCGTAGGCTTGGAGCTGTATACCCGCGGCGGCGAAGCGATCATTCATCGATTAGACTTCCATCCGCTCCAATCCATCTACGCGTATGCGTCGATGCCTAGATAGGAGGGGGACGGGATATGCTGCTGGGAGCAATTGAAGGCGGGGGTACCAAGTTTGTTTGCGGAATCGGCACTTCGGACGGGCAAATCGTGGAACGAGTCTCCATTCCGACCACGACACCTGAGGCGACGTTGGATGAGGCTATGTCATTCTTTTCGAACAAAGGAATCGCGGCTTTGGGAATTGGTACGTTCGGGCCTATCGATGTAAATCCGCAAAGCCCCGCATATGGTTCGGTCACGAGCACGCCGAAACCGCATTGGAGCGGATATCGCATGTTGGATCATGTAAAGCGATTCCTGGATATCCCGGTTGGATTCGATACCGATGTGAATGCGGCAGCCTTGGGCGAATCTGTCTGGGGGGCGGCCAAAGGACTTCGCAATTGTTTATATATGACGGTCGGGACGGGGATTGGCGTCGGCGCGATTGTCGAAGGGAATCTGGTACACGGCTTGCTGCACCCGGAGATGGGGCATATCGTCGTGAAGCGGCATCTGCTGGACAGCTATGCGGGGAACTGTCCGTTTCACGGCGATTGTCTGGAGGGGATGGCGTCCGGCCCGGCGGTAGAGAAGAGGTGGGAGCGCAAAGCGAACGAATTGGAAGCCTCTCATACCGCTTGGGAATTGGAGAGCTATTACATTGGTCAGGCGCTGGCAAACTACATTCTTACTCTCTCTCCAGAGATCATTATTCTGGGGGGCGGCATCATGAATCAAGCGCATCTGTTCCCTCGAATACGAGAACAAGTGAAAAGTCATCTAAACCGTTATGTACAGCATCCTGTATTTTCCACCGACTTGGAAACGTATATCGTTCCACCTGCCCTGGCTGGGAATGCGGGGTTATGTGGCGCATTGGCTTTAGCAAAAGAAGCATTAATAAGGTAATACGCAGCGGTTATTCTCTCCAACTATACAGAGCAAGGTGCTCCTTGGTTTGCGTTCACGATCGTAAGATTGGGAATGCAGCATGGAGCAAGGTCAGTATAGTTGGGGGGAATGAACTCCGACAAAATGTAAGCGCTATATTTGGATAAATGGGGGATAGACGCGTGATAAAAAAGAAAGCTCGTTTAAGTCTGATCCAAGCCATCATTGTATCTCTAATTTTATCGACAGGGCTTGGGAGCGGTTTTGACAGTGCCTACGCTGAAGACGTCATACCTTCCAATACTAATGCCCCGGCATCCACATCTGTTATATCTTCGGTATATCCGAATACCGTCGAGAATCCCGGCTTCGAAAACGGCGATATGACGGGTTGGACGGTGATCGACGGGAGCGCATTCGGGCCTGACAGCGTATCGGATGAAACGATGTATTGGGCCGAAGGCATTCCCTATCAACACGAAGGCACCTACCACTTGAACGGGTGGAAATACGAAGAAGCGGCAACGGGAAGGGTACGATCGTCCACGTTCACGTTGAGCGGTTCCGGGTGGATTACGTTTATGCTCGGCGGAGGCAGACATACGGAGCGGGATTATGTTGAAATCCACAACGCGGATACGGGAGAAGTGTTGGCTCGTTACGGGAACACGGAGTGGAGCGCCGAGAATTTCCCAAACGTAGAGCTTGGATTGCGTTTAGCTAACTTGGTGAAGTACAAGGCGGATTTAAGCGCTTATGCGGGTCAAAATCTGTATATCGAACTCGTCGATAACGGAACTTCCGATTGGGGAGTATTGTTCGCGGATTCCTTCCATACCTACCATGAGACAAAACCAAGCGAGGGCGTTAGAGCCGATAATGTGTACGATCCAGACGTAAAGGAGATCGAAAACGCCGGATTTGAATCGGGTGATATGAGCGGGTGGACCTTAGTTGAAGGAGAAGCGTTCGGTCCCGATAGCGTATCGAATGAAACGACCTATTGGGATGAGAAGATCCCGTATAACCAGGAAGGTCAATATCATCTGAATGGTTGGAAATACCCGGAGGATAAGACGGGGAAACTGCGCTCGACCACGTTCAAACTGGGCGGAAGCGGGTGGATGACGTTCAAGCTGGGCGGCGGTAAGCATACGGATTTGGTACATATCGATGTCTATGATGCCACTACCGGCGAGTTAGTGGCGCGATACGGAAACACGGAATTCGCGGACGTTAACTTTCCGCATGTCGACCAAGGTCTGCGATTGGCTAATATGGTGCAGTATAAGGCCGATTTGCGGGCATATTTAGGCGAGAATCTCTATGTTGAAATTGTTGACGATGCAACGAGTGATTGGGGAGTCGTCTTCGCCGACGATATCCAGACCTATCTGACGGGCACGCCGACCGAAGGCATGCTGGCCGAGAATCTGCATCAGCCAGTTCGGTATGAGCTGCGCAATCCGGGCTTCGAATCAGGCCGTTTGTCGGGCTGGACGGTTGTTGCCGGCAATGCCTTTGGACCGGGCAGCGTCTCTGGCGATACGACCTGGTGGGACGAGAACATCCCATTCGACCAAGAAGGCAGCTATCATCTTGACGGCTGGATGTACGACGAGAAGAACACGGGCATCCTTCGCTCATCTACATTTACCTTGGGCGGATCGGGCTGGATGACCTTTAAGCTTGGCGGAGGTAAACGTACGGATCTTGTGCATGTGGACGTATACAATGCGGACACGGATGAGTTGATCGCCCGTTACGGAAACACGGAATTTAATGACGTCAATTTCCCAAATATCGACCAAGGGATGCGATTGGCCAACTTGGTCCAATACAAGGCGGACTTGTCCAAGCATCTTGACGAGAACCTCTACCTTGAAATCGTGGACAATGCCGATTCGGATTGGGGGATGATTTTTGCCGATGCCTTCTTCGCCTATCATGAAGCCGTTCCGACGGAGGGCGTATTGGCAACCAACTTATACACGTCAATCACGGATGCCATTGAGAATCCAAGCTTCGAATCCGGCGACTTAAGCGGTTGGACAGCGGAAGGCGATGCATTCCAAGGCGCGGTGACGAATCAAGCCAGTTTCGGCGACGATTCAACGCCATACGGTCAAGAAGGCACCTATCATGTCTCGGGCTACGTTCAAGCTAACGAACATACCGGCACGTTAACTTCCAATTCATTCCGATTGGGAGGAACCGGCTTCGTCCGTTTTCTCTTGGGAGGCGGAGCTAACGAAGACCAGCTCTACGTAGCTTTGGTACGTGCTTCGGATGGGGCCGTGCTGATGCGAGCGACCGGCAATCAGTCAGAAGCGTATACCCGGGTCAATTGGGACGCGACGCCTTATCTTGGCCAAGAGCTCTACATTCAAGTGGTGGATCAGGATCCGGCCGGTCATATCAATGTCGATGACTTTCAGGTGAAAGGGTCCGGTTTGGTCGGCTACTGGCCATTCAACGAGGGGCAAGGAACGACCGCCCATGACGAGGTTCGCAATAAGGATGACGCGGTTCATTACGTATTCAAAGATGCCAAGTATAAACCAAATAGCGAACCGCTATGGAGAGAAGGCATCGACGGTAAAGGGTTGCTCTTCGATGGCTACTCGACTTGGATAGCCAGGCCAGCGAACGAAATCGCCAAACCCGCGGATGAAATCACGATCGAAGCCTGGGTTTCCCCGAGGTCTTATGAGTGGGGCGACCAAGGGAAGTTGTCCGCGATTGTCAATCAATATGACAGCGATACCCGCACCGGTTACATCCTGGGCATGGGCCGTCATGGGAAATGGTCGTTCCAGGTCGGAATTAACGGCAAATGGGTGGGAGCATGGGCAGCGGATGACAAGCCGCTCCCCAAATCCGAGTGGTCCCACGTCGCGGCCACCTACAGTAAAACCGACGGGAAGTTGAAACTGTATTTGAATGGCGAACTAGCGGGCACGGCGACGGCGGAGAAGAAGCTGCCCATCACCCCGGCGAATACAGACTTCATGATCGGTAAAAACAACTCCGGCGCGCTGATTAACGGGGTCTTCACCGCCAATATGTTTAACGGCATGATCGATGAAGTGAAAGTGTTGAATCGGTCGCTCTCCCAAGCGGAAATTCAGAACGACTACCAGACCGTGACATCCGCGTATGAGGGAGGCATCCTCCCAACGCCTTCGATGGATTATGACCGCGGCGATTACGATGGAGACCGCTATCGGCCACAGTATCATCTGATCGCGCCCGGCCACTGGATGAACGAACCGCACGCGCCGCTCTACTTTGAGGGCAAGTACCACATCTTCTATCAGTTTAATCCGCAAGGTCCTTATTGGCATCAAATTCACTGGGGGCACGCGGTGAGCGAGGATATGGTGCACTGGCAGGACATGCCGGTTGCCCTTGCTCCGGATGGGGGTTCGGAAACGCCCGACGGCGTGTGGTCAGGCAGCGCGGTCGTCGACGATAATGGCAACCCGGCGTTGTTCTTTACGGCCGGGGATGACAAAGCGACGCCGAATCAGGCGACGGGACTTGCGAGAAGCACCTTTAAGGATGACGGCGACGTCAATTTGAAGAATTGGGTGTATAACGGAACTCCGGTAACCACCCAAGCGCCGAACTTACCGGCGGAGGAAGGCGAAGTGTGGTACGGCAACTTCCGTGACCCTTACGTATGGAAAGACGGCGATACCTGGTACCAATTGGTCGGCTCCGGAATTAAGGGCGTAGGCGGTACGGCATTGCTCTATACGTCGGATGATATGGTGAACTGGACCTACCAGCATCCGTTCTTCGTTGGCGATTATGAGAAATATCACCAAACCGGGCAAGTCTGGGAGCTTCCCGTACTGCTCCCGCTTGGTGAGGACAGCAAGGGAACGATGAAATACGCCTTCTTCATTAACCCGTGGTTCGACCACTACGACGCGGATAACGTGAAGTACGTCTTCCATTGGATCGGCACTTGGGATAAAACGAGCAACAAATTCGTCCCCGACCACGAGGACCCTCGTTTGTTCGATTTTGGCGAACACTTCACGGGACCGAGCGGCATGGTAGATGGCCAAGGTCGTTCGATCTTGTTCAGCATCGCGCAAGATCGTCGTTCCGAACAGCAGCATTATGATGCCGGTTGGGCGCATAATGGCGGGTTGCCGCTGGCGTTATCCCTGCGCGGCGACGATACGCTTGGCGTGGAGCCGATTCCCGAGCTGCAATCGCTCCGCGGCCAGAAGCTGGTCGATCTTGCTCAGACGACGGTTGGAGCGGCGAATGCCAAGCTGAAGCAAGTACAGGGCGATATGCTGGAGGTTGTACTGGAAGCCAAGATGAATTCGGCGACAACGTTCGGCCTGTCGCTGCGGAAGACCGCGGACGGCCGGGAGGAGACCAAGCTGATCTATGATGCGGAGAAACAGCTTCTGAATCTGGATCGATGGAAATCTTCCCTGGATCCGGATGTGCAGAAGGGTGTCCAAGGTGGCAAGATGGAGCTCGATGGGGATGTGCTCAAGCTGCATGTCTATCTGGATCGTTCGATGCTGGAGGCCTATGCCAACGGGAAGAATAGCATCACCTCCCGGATCAATCCGACGCGCGCCGATGCGCTCGGCCTTGAAGCGTGGAGCGAAGGCGGGTCAGCCTCCATTGAGAAATTGCAGGTGTGGGAAATGAACTCGGCTTATGGGGTCGCGGAGGAAGCCAGCTGGCCTGCCCCTCAAGCTCAAACCACCCCGGTTGGCGAGCTGCCGAATGCCGATTTTGAACAAGGCGATTTGTCCGGTTGGACGGTGGAAGGCCAATCCTTCGCGAATCAGAATGTCGTGAAGGCCAACGATTGGGGATGGGGCGGACCTTTCAGCCAGGCATGGGTTGCGAAAGACCCTGATCGTTATCATCTGTGGGGATTTACGCCCGAGCTCGGAGACCCTGCAACAGGATCCTTGAAATCTCAAACGTTCCAATTAGGAGGAGATGGCAAGATCAGCTTCCTGGTTGGCGGCGGCAAGGATATCGATAAGCTTTATGTTGCCCTTACTCGTGCTTCCGATCATCAAATTCTGATGAAAGAGACCGGAAACAACATCGAAGCTTACAGCCGAGTTACGTGGGATGCATCAGCCTACAAAGGCGAGCGCCTGTATATTCAGGTTGTCGATCAAGGAACAGGCGGATGGGGACATATCAATTTCGACAATCTGAGCGTTCCGGTCGCGATGAACGGAACGAGCAACCCAGGCAATAGGGGGACGGCGGTCGATCCGAAGCCGAATGTCGTGAACCTCCCGCAGGCCGATCGTGTTGGCAAAATCGCCGTTACGATCGCCAACGATGCGAAGCAGGTGCTTCTATCCGCTGATGCAGCCATCGACAACAAGCATGTTATCGAGTTGGCCAATGACAGTGTGACGATCCAAATTCCGGGCAGCGTCATGCTCAATCTGCAACGTCTCCTTCCGGAAGATCAACGGAAGGATGCGACGATTTCCCTTCAGATGGAGCCGGTGTCCCAAGCGGATCGCGTCGAACTGTTGAAGCAAGCGGAAGTCAAGTCGAATGCGGATCTGACGGTTGCCGGGGGTATGCTGGACTTCTCGCTTTCGATCAAGAATAAAGACGGCGTGGAGAAGAAGTTATCCCGGTTCGACGAGCGCATTACGATTGCGCTTCAAGTGTTGGATCATGCCAAGGAAGAACTGCTAGGCATCTATTATATGGCTGATGACGGTTCAATGGAGTATGTCGGCGGGAAGATAGAAAACGGAAAAATTGCTGCCAAACTAAATCATTTCAGCACCTACACGGTTCTCAGCTATGATAAATCCTTCACGGATGTGAGTCCTTCATACTGGGCGGCGGGAGCCATTAAGGAACTGGCTGCGAAACACATTATTGAAGGCATTAACCAAACGCAGTTTGCGCCTAGCAAGTCTGTGACTCGTGCTGAATTCACCGCATTGATCGTCCGTGCGCTTGATCTTCAAGCACAAGAAGGGACGACGACGTTCGCTGATGTGGCGTTAGCGAGCTGGTACGCCGATGAAGTTGCCGCAGCTAGCGAAGCCGGCATCGTGAGCGGGCTTTCCGAGACCCTATTTGCACCGGATGCGATCATCACTCGGGAAGAAATGGCCGTAATGCTCGTACGTGCTTATGAGCACCTGACAGGCACGAAGGCGGATGCTAGCCAAGCAGTAGGCTTTGCGGATGAAGGAACTGTCAGCAGTTGGGCGCTAGAGGCAGTAAGAAAGGCGCAAGCATGGGGTCTTATGAACGGACGCGGCAGCAATCTGTTCGCGCCCCAAGATGAGGTGACCCGCGCGGAAAGTGCACAGGTAATTGCGAACTTGATAGCCCAATAAGGGCGGTAATGTGTAAGGCGTCGGGGAAAATCGAACCTTTCAAAGCTTAGAAGCGGGAGGGCAAGCTGCAAGTGCAGCTTGCCTTCTAAGAAAGGTACGCATACAGAAGAGGCGAGGTGAGTTCGCTTGAAGATGAAAGTGGAAGACATGATTCGCGAGATCCCAGAGCTAGCGCGCGAATTGGTGGGTTATGAAGCTCTTGGCGGAGGCTTGTGCAACGAAACGTATAAGGTGCAAACCAAGCAGAAAGCCTATGTGCTTCGCATCAATAGCAGGCAAAATGAGTATTTAAATCTGACGCGCCGCTCGGAAATCGAAGTGATGAAGAAGGCCTATCGCGCGGGATTTGCTCCTCAAGTCATTGCCGATGATCGTCCCGAACACTATGTGGTCACCGAGTTTATCGAGGGTCGAATGCTAGAGAAAGCTGACCTGGCAGACGAGAACATCAAAACCATGATTATGGATCGGCTCAAAGTCATACATGGTATGGACGGTCAGGACCGAACTTGCACGCCTTACGACTTGATTCATGGTTATTTGAAGGGGGCGGATTCGTTCCAAGTCAAGCGCCCGGATGGCTTAAACCGACTATTGGACCGCGTAGACAAAATCGCGCATCAACGGAGCAACGACAAAGCCTATAACAACAAGTTCTGCCACAATGACTCCTTCCTTGTCAACATGATCTACACAGGTGACCAGCTGCAGATCATCGATTGGGAGCTGTCGGGAATAGGAGACGTGTTTTTCGAATTGACGCTCATTCCGTTCACCAACCAGTTCAGCGAAGCGGAAGAACGGGAATGGTTGAGGCTGTATTTCGGACACTTCGAAGAGGATGCATTCCGCATTTTTCAAGATATGAAATACGTATCGATGGTCCGCGAGGTGGCGTGGGGGTTGTTTTACAGCGGCCTTACGAAGGATAACGAACATCATGATTTCGACTACTACAAATTTGCCGAATACTGCATGGAACGAATCGATCAAGGGATTTATCAGTTATAGGATGTACCTTGTACAGGCAGGCGGTGATGAAATTGTTTAATTGGGCGGACATAACAGCACTGGCGCAAGCGGAGACAGACGTTCTTGTCGAAGCCTATCAAACGGCGATCACGCTGGGGCTCAGTAAGGATTTCATCCGCCTGCTGGAAGAGGAACTGTTACGAAGAGGCTTCATAAGCGGCAAGGATCGCAGGAAAGGATAAAACCCTCGGATTGCCAGGATTAAGGAAAAGCGTGCGGAGAAGCCACCCAGGGCTATAGTTGACAGGCTTAAGTCTTAGGATGGACCTCAAAACCCACTGAAGCTTTGTCCGTAAGGACAAAAGCGTGCCGAGCTCAGGCCCGATCGCATACCGCGAACAAGTGCGTCAGCACGAAAAAGGGAGTCGAGATGAAGCTTTGTCCGCGAAGACAAAAGCACCCTGCTGTACTACAAGAACAGTACGGATGAATACGGCGTGGACCGGACGAAGACGGTTGCGGGTACGAACAAGGGCATCCAAAAGGGCACCGTCGATATCGGAACGGAGAATGTGAAGCTGCGCATCTATCTGGACAAATCCATGGTAGAGTCCTATTTGAACGGCTTGAAGTCCATCACGACGCGCACGTATTCGACTCGTGAGGATGCCAAAGGGCTGCAGCTATGGGCGGATGCGAATACGAGCTCTATTGTCGTCAAGTCGTTGAAGGTCTGGAAGATGAATTCCGCGTATGTGCAGACTCCGGCAAGCGGCGTAACCCTGTCACCCGCAAACCTGCAGGTTACGGTAGGGGGTAATAAATCATTAACGGCAACGGTAGCTCCTTCGAACGCGACGAACAAAAACGTGATCTGGACGTCGAGTAATCCAAGCGTCGCAACGGTCGTGAACGGTGTCGTGACCGGTAAGGGGGCAGGTACGACCACCATTACGGCCACAACGCGCGATGGCGCGAAGACGGCTGCAAGCGCGATCACCGTTGTCGCTCCGGCGTCTTCCGGCAACATAACGAACGGCGGATTTGAAGCGGGCAATCTGAGCGGATGGATCGTTGAAAGCGGCGCGGCCTTTACAGATGCGGCCGTGTCGAATCAATCGGTCTTCTGGGACACGCAGCCATTCAACCAGAAAGGCGCGTACCATCTGTGGGGTCATCAGAACGGAGATGCGGCAACAGGCGTTCTGAAGTCGCAAAACTTCACGCTAGGCGGCAATGGGCAAATCAGCTTCCTGGTCGGCGGCGGTTCCGATATTGATAAGTTATATGTAGCGTTTATAAGAGCTGCCGATGGCAAAGAGTTGTTCCGATCGACAGGTCCCGGAACCTACTGGAACTGGCAAACCAGCAAAGGCGAAACGGAAAGCTACACCAGAAGATATTGGGATGCGACCGCCTATATCGGGACTTCCATGTACATTAAAGTGGTAGACGATCGTACGGATGCGTGGGGGCATATCAACCTCGATGACTTCCTCGTTCCCGTTCAAGGCGGCACGGCGGATACGCAAGCGCCGACCGCGCCGGCTAATTTGCAAGCGCCGTCTAAGACATCGAACTCCGTCACGCTGAGTTGGGGGGCATCCAGCGATAATGTTGGCGTTACCGGATATGTCATCTTCCGGAACGGGACCCAAGTGGGTACCAGCACAACAACCGGTTACACGGATACGGGATTAACGGCAAACACCGCCTATGCGTACACGGTCAAAGCATCCGATGCAGCCGGGAATCTATCCGCCGCAAGCAGCAGCTTACCGGTAACGACTAATGCTTCTTCGACCACCGGGATTACGAACCATGATTTCGAGAGCGGCAATCTGACAGGGTGGACCGTCGTAAGCGGTAACGAATTTAGTGCCGCGGATGTCGCGACAGATGTGTATTGGGGTTGGGGAGGACCGTTTAATCAGAGTGGTTCCTATCACTTGTGGGGGTTCAAAGATGGCGGGGATGCGCAGGTAGGCGTTCTTAAGTCCGAAACGTTCACGCTTGGCGGCAATGGCGCGATCGATTTCCTGATTGGCGGCGGAAACGATAGCAACAATCTATACGTTGCCTTAGTCCGCGCTTCCGATGGAGCGGAATTGATGAAGGCGACGGGCAATAACAACGAAGCGTACAGCCGGATCACGTGGAATGCTGCCTCTTATGTGGGAACGTCGTGCTATATCAAAATTGTCGATCATGCAACGGGAGGTTTCGGCCATATTAATGTGGATGATGTGAACGTCCCCGCGATGGAGTAGCTGTAAGGCTATAATTTCCTTAAATCCGGAAGCACCGGTCAAAGAAGAGTCGTTGGGAGTATCCAGCGACTCTTATTGTTTATCATGGATTCCATGTTGTAATCCCCTAAAGGTTAATTCCCCCAAACTCTAGGGAGACCGCATCAACTAGCGCTGTCGCCTCCAGCACTGCCTCGATCCTCTCTAGAACTGATTTTAAGTACAAAAAATCAGTCTCTGACGACGTCAAAGACTGATGCTGTGCTAGGAAATGAAGAAAATGAGATTGGTTGGGATGTCCAGCTTCCCGTTGGTTACGGTGACCTTATTGTCTAATTCGATGCTGGAGTAACCTCCGAAGAATTGCTCGTACCTAACGGTATAGACGCCGTCAGGCACGTAACAATTGAATTGGCCGTTCTCGACCCATGCTGAAAATTCCTGCCCTTTCCCATAGAAACCGATATATCCGCCTGATAGCGGACCGTCTTCGTTGGTGCTTGCCGTACCGTGGATATTAATCTGCGGCTTTGTCCACTGCATATCGGACTGCAACTTCTCGCCGTTCACAAGCACGGTGCGGTCTACCTTGAAATGCTGCCGGATCGATGAATCATAGTAGGAAGACCACAGGTATTCGCCATCAGGTAGATAGAACGCATAGTGCCCGTTTGGTGCGCCCTCTACATGGCAGTGGGCCGGCTCACGGGTAGAACAATAACTTAGATTCCCGTATACGCCAGGCGTCTCTTCCGAAATTTGACCGATGATATTAGGCGTATGGGCCACGATATCAAGCGAGCTTACGACTCCGTCTTCGTCAATCGTGAACGGATGGAAGATATCCAGATCTGTCAGTGATCCGTCTGCGCTGGACAACTCATCGAAGGTGAAGGTGCCTTGCTCCATGAAATCGAGATAGCCGACGCCGCCATGGATCTTAACGTCAACCCGGCCATGCGATGTATTGAAGGCAGCCGTTGCTTTGGCGATTGGCAGGCCGGCTTCATCGCGCAACGTGATTTTTAAGCCTGATTGGGAAGGAGAAAGCTTATGGAACGCCGTCTGTCCAGCATTCAGCGTGAATGCATGTTGCTGTTCGACTTTCTGGATGTTTACGCTGTTCCCTTCACGATAGCCAGAGAACCGATATGTATTCGGAGCTGCAGTGATCCGATAGAACCCGTTACGTATTGGCGCTAAATAGGGAGTTCCTGATTCCACATCGAGGAGTTCAACCGATCCTTGTTGAATGACTTCTCCTTCAACGTTGCGGACTATGCCATAGACAACGGCCTGGTTCCCTGGTGTGCGCAGCAAAACACGATTCGCGGATGGCTGATAGACTACCTCGTAACCGAACGCGTTGGCAACCAATCGCAGTGGAACGTAAGTGCTGTTTTTCACCACGATCGGCGGGGTTAGGATCGAAATCGTTTCGCCGTTAATGCTCACGCTGTTTTGACCAGGCGTCAGCATAACGTTCGTTTCCCCGCGTTGTATGAGAATCATTTTGCCTGATAAAGTGACTTTCGCCGCAAGGTGCTCCATAGCAGAGCGTAGCGGAAGAT
Source organism: Paenibacillus methanolicus (assembly GCF_008124765.1). Taxonomy (GTDB): domain Bacteria; phylum Bacillota; class Bacilli; order Paenibacillales; family Paenibacillaceae; genus Paenibacillus_Z; species Paenibacillus_Z methanolicus. The sequence continues at coordinate 185,558 of NZ_VNHS01000009.1, forward strand.
AGACGGAACCCTGATGAATAATCGGACTGACGGGAATCTTTCCCCCGTCAATATCGAGTGTTAGCGGCTGCGAGGCATTCGCGCGCGCCGCAGGCACTAGCAAGATCGTTAATGCGAGTAGTACACCAATTCTTTTAAGCCAGCTGGACATCTGTCTATGAACCTCACTTGTCTATATAATGCTTGCGATTACTATTATCATCAATAGATACATTTTATTCAATGGCCTTATAAATGTTATAGATTCTTCTAAATAAAGAACCGAATGTGCCCAACTTAAGGAGGAGTTACGCGACGAAATCAACTTGGCAATCCGATCTGCATAGTTGATCCTGGTTCAAAGAACGAACGATTAATGAATTTAATTCAAATAAGGTTCGGAAAAAACGAAGATAACGGATGAAAACAATTTGACTCTCCCGAATGATTCGCGTATTCTGGGAAAGTCGGTTTTCGCCAGTATATCCCCATTAAGACGGTTTGGGGGTCTCTACCAGGAGCCAATTAATCCTGACTACGGGTATGGAATGCACGGGAAACGTGTATCCCATATCTATAGTCGGGATTTTTTATTTTCAATCGGTTGAATGGAGGATGACGTAAGAGATGGAACGATGGTTCAAACTGAAGGAGCGGGGCACGACTCCGGGGGTGGAGGTGCTGGCCGGCATCACGACCTTTTTCACGATGGTCTATATCGTGATCGTCAATCCCGGGATTCTGAGCCAGGCTGGAATGGATTTCCATGGCGTATTCATCGCCACCGTACTTGCCAGTATCGTGGCGACGCTGATTATGGGACTCGGGGCAAATTATCCGATCGTCATTGCGCCGGGCATGGGATTAAACGCGTACTTTGCCTTCACCGTGGTCGCCGGTGGAGGCGTGCCGTGGCAGGCGGCGCTCGGCGCGGTGTTCATCGCGGGCGTCCTGTTCATCCTGCTGTCGCTCACGTCCTTCCGTTACATGCTGCTGGACGCGATCCCGCCAAGCCTGAAGCACGCCATCACGGCGGGTATCGGACTGTTCATCACGTTCATCGGGCTGCAGAACGCCAAGATTATCGTCGACTCGCCGTCGACGCTGCTGACGCTGGGCAAGCTGACCGAGCCGATGACGATGCTGACGATCATCGGGCTTGCGGTATCGCTGATCCTGATGTCCTACCGGGTGAAGGGTTACCTGTTCATCGGCATGCTCGTCACGGCGGTGATCGCCTGGTTCACGGGTCTTCTCGAGCTTCCGGACACGCTTGTTGCATGGCCGTCCGGCCTGTCCGCGACCGCGATGCAGATGGACGTGAGCGGCGTATTTACACACGGTCTGTATGCGGTTATTTTTACGTTCCTGCTGATCACGCTCTTCGACACGACCGGAACGATGCTCGGCGTGGCGGAGCAGGCGGGACTGCTCAAGGGCGGCAAATTCCCGCGCTCGCGCGGCGCGCTGCTGGCGGATGCCGTCGGCACGACGGCGGGTGCGGTGCTCGGCACTAGTCCGACGTCGGCGTACATCGAGTCGAGCGCAGGCGTTGCGATAGGCGGAAGAACGGGCCTGACCGCCGTCACCGTGAGCGTGCTGCTCGGGCTGACGCTGTTCTTCTCGCCGCTCGTCTCCGTACTGGCCGCCATTCCGGCGATTACGGCGCCGTCGCTCATTATCGTAGGCTTCCTGATGATCAGCGTGGTGCAGAAAATCGAGTGGAACGACTTCGAGGTCGTCTTTCCCGCGTTCCTGATCATCGTCCTGATGCCGCTGACGTACAGCATCGCAACCGGCATCGGCGTCGGCTTCATCGCGTATCCGGTGCTGAAGGCGGTACGCGGCAAGTGGCGCGACGTCCACCCGATCTTCTACCTGTTCGCCGTGCTGTTCTTTATCCAACTTGTGTTTTTCAGTCATTAACAAGATAGTCCGCTGCGCCGGGGCCGATGCCCCGGCGTTTTTGCTTGCCGTTCGGTGACGGCATTCACAATTCCTCGGTGCTGAATGAAAATCGGAGAGAACAAGTACAAAGATATCGTATCAACAAATGAACCAAAAGAACGATCCTTCGTGATATGGAAACATTGGGCTTATCCAATCTTCCCATCTATTCGATCCATCTGTATTGAGTATCCTCACACCTAAAATTGTTTCGTTAAAAACAATGTGGTTTGTATTGCGAATTTAGATATCTACTGTTATTATGTAATTGTTTCGTGCGAAACATAATTAATTTCCGATTATTTTGTTTTGTGGAAAACAAATTTGAACAGGAGGATGACCTATGGAGAAATTAAACCCCGATACCCTTACGCATACGGTGACGAGTCTGATTTCACAAATCGTCGTTGTTCCCGCTTCGCCGTTAGCCTTTATCTCCGGACAAGTCGCGTTAAACGAAAAAGGAGAGCTCATCGGAGAAGGGGACTACGGCCGGCAGGCCAAGCAAGTGTTTACGAACCTCCAACTCGCGTTGGACGCTATCGCGACCGGTCCGGAGAATATGGTTCAAATGAAAATTCATGTCGTGAACCATACTCCCGACTTGGTTGATTCGATCTTTAAAGCCGGCTTTGAAGTATTCGGCGACCGCTGGCCGCTTACGGCAAGCACCTTTATAGGCGTTCAGGCGCTTGCCTTTCAAGAATGGCTAATTGAAGTAGATGCGATCGTATGCATTTCTAAGTAAGAGAGGAGTCATGCAAAGTGAATTATGATGTGATTGTAGTCGGTGGAGGTCCAGTCGGGATGATGGTGGCCGGGGAATTAGCTCTGGCAGATGTTAAGGTTTGTGTATTGGAGAAGCTAGAAGCCACTACCCCCTATTCGAGAGCGCTTAGCATCCATCCTCGTACATTAGAGATGATGGACCTGCGAGGATTGAAATCGGAATTGCTCCAAATCGGAATGCCGCTCCCTACAGGCCATTTTGCAGGCTTGGCAACTCGGTTGGACTTTGCCGTCATTGACTCGTCCTCGAATTACTCCTTGTTTATCGCCCAGTCGGAAACGGAAAAGGTACTGGAACAGCGAGCTTGGGCACTTGGGGCCGATATTCGCCGCGGAATAGAAGTCCTGTCCGTGACGCAGAGCGCTGATTGCGTGGAGGTGACGGCTTCCGGAGCTGGCAGGCAAATGACATTAACGGCAGCCTATGTGGTTGGCGCCGACGGAGCGGGCAGTATGGTGCGAAAGCAGGCTAACATCCCTTTTAACGGGACGGATGCAACCATGACCGCGGTTCAAGGCGATGTCGTCTTCAAAAATCCACCGGCAACGAGCGTCGTTTCCAGCTTTAACGAGCAAGGAATGATTATGATTGTCCCGGTCTCGAAGGGGCTGCACCGCGTCGTCTTTATCGATCCGGAAACAAAAACAATCCCGAAGGACCAGCCCGTCACCTTGGAAGAGCTGCGCTCGGGAATGATCCGTATGCTCGGGGAGGATTACGGAATATCGGAACCCTATTGGATGACTCGTTTTGGCAATGCAACCCGTCAAGCCGAGCGTTACAGAGAAGGTAGACTTTTGCTCGCGGGGGATGCTGCCCATATTCATTTCCCGGCCGGTGGACAAGGAATGAACGTGGGCTTGCATGAAGCCATGAATCTGGGATGGAAACTTGCCGCCGAAGTGAAAGGGTGGGCTCCCGAGGGGTTGCTGGATAGTTACCATGCGGAACGCTTCCCCGTCAATACGGCATTGCTTCAGAATACAAGCGTACAAACACTGCTGTTTGGCACCGATTTTTCACCTGCAACGATCCACCTGCGACAAATGATCTCCGAATTATTGCAAAGCCCAGACGCTAATTATCGTTTAGCGAGTCAGATTGCGGCTGTGGATGTTCATTACGATGTTCGAGAGGATGTATCGTCACATCAACTAAATGGCCGCCGGCTTGCAGAAATTAGATTGCATTCGGAGAACGGCGATGTCTTCAGCAGCTATGAGCTATTCCGCGAGGGTAACTATGTCTTATTGAATCTGTCTTCGGACGAAAGCGTAGAAGAGATCGTTCGGAAGCAGCAGCGCGGGCGCATTAAAAACGTAAATGCGGCATTGGCTGAACCGGCCAAAGGTTGGGACGATGTACATACGGCGCTGGTTCGTCCGGACGGTTATATTGCATGGGCTATCGCTGGAACCGAGATTGATTTGTATAACCGAATTGAACAAGGAATCGAGCAAATCGGCAAAACGTAATCATTCTTTTAGTTGAATTGTTTCTTGCGAAATAAAATTATGTCCGGAAGCATGCTGTCCTAAGCTTTCCGGACTTTTTACTTGGGGGAGTACCGATGAAGAAACTTCCGGTTGTATATCTTACGCTTACGTTATCCGCCGTTTTTTGGGGAGCCAACTTTAACGCGGGTAAGATCGCGGTAGAAGTGATGAGCCCGACTCAAGTGGCGGCTTGGCGCTTTATTTTGGCAGGTGCGGTCATTCTTATTCTATACGGGGTAAAGGAGCGTCCCACCTGGTCGTCGATTAAGCCTTATGCGATCATTTATCTGCTAATGGGCATCGTCGGGATCTTCTTCATGAATATTTTCTTGTTTAAAGGGTTAGAGGCTACAAGTCCGATCAATACGTCATTCATAACAGCTACCCATCCGCTGCTTACGATTTGCCTGTCTGTCTTCTTCTTGAAGGAGAAGATTTATATTCGCCAGCTAGCGGGAATCGTGATTTCTTTGCTAGGCGTGTTATTAGTTCTTACAAATGGTTCCCTCATCGAACTTGGGGGGATTTCCAAAGGAGACGCATACGTTTTACTTGCCACTGGCCTCTGGTCCTTGTATGGAATCCTGGGCAAAAAATATGTTGGCAACAGCTCGCCTCTGGCAACAACCGCCATAACCATGACGGTAGGTTCATTGTTCTTTCTGCCTTACGCTTCACTTGCGACAGGGGGAGCGACCTCGGCAAAGGTCATGGAAGCATGGATAGCCGTGATCTTTATGGCTTTATTCTGTTCTGTACTGGCTTATTTGTGGTGGAATCAGGGAATAGCTCGGATCGGCGCCAATCAAACATCCTTATTCTTTAATATCGTTCCGATCTCAACGATGACCATATCCGCCTTATCAGGCGACAGCATAGGTATGGTTCAGTTAGTGGGTGCCCTTGTGACGATTAGCGGCATTATTTGGTCGACGCAGACACCAAACGTAAGCCGAAACGAATGTTTCCCGCGAAACAATCATGTATAATGGGAAGGAGAGGCTTTCGAAGAGGAGACGAACAGATGCAGCCAACGGATCTTTCTAAACAGTGGATATTCAAAAACTTTATTCATCTTGTCAGCCAACAGGAGACGAGGGAAAGTAAGTTTGCAGTTCGAATGCGCGAAGAGATGCTGAAATTCGAAAAGGAATTTGGCGAAAAGAGCAATCTGACGTTGTCGGATATTCATCTCATCGCGTGTATTGGAGATTTTTCCCCGATTAATGTGACCTCCATATCCGAGAAAACAGGATTGACTAAAGGCTCCATCACCAGGATCAGCAAAAAGCTACTGAAGCTTGAGTTGATAAAAAGACAGCAGATTAATGATAATAAAAAGGAAGTCTATTATAGCTTGACTCCAAAAGGCCAAAAAGTTCATCTCATTCATAATCGGCTCCATCATGAGATTGAAGAGAGGTTCATGAAGTTCCTAGATAAGTACACGGTGGAGCAGCTCGTTTTTGCGAGGAATTTAATGCAGGATTTGGCGGAATGGGAATATTAAAAACTACTGTTCCCGATTATTCCGCTTCTGCGAGGTTAGAAAAATAAGTGGATGGCATATTTAACGAATACGATGAGAAAGTGCAGCCCTTTCCTGCGTGGCTGCACTTTCTCCATAATTTTATTCCGATTCGGTCGGAGAGGAGGCAGGGGACGAGAGTTCCTCCACTAGTTGAAGATCGAGCTGTTGGCCGTCTTCCAACGTCTGCTGTCCCGACACGACAACGCGATCGCCCTGTTCCAGTCCGCTAAGTACTTCTTGATAGGTTTCTTTCACCCGACCGAGAGATATCGGTTGTTTCCGAACGGTATTCCCCACGAGACGATAAACAAAGGCCGACTCCCCCTCCCGCATGATGCTGAGAAAAGGAACCGCCGCCACCTTTTCTTCCTCTTCGGTGGTGAGCTGAACGTGAACCCGGGCCCCCGCTCTCAAGGAACCGTCGGGATTGGCGGCTTCAAGCTCGAGCGGATACAGTTTGGTTACCGGATCCGGGAGCTGTCCCAGATAAACCACCTGTGCTTTTTTGAGCTCGCCCGGTTGTTCGAAGGTATAGTACAACATGGCCGGCTTGCTCCCGACAAGCTGCAGCGCATGCTCGGCCAAATGGGCCTTTAACTTGATTCGATCCAGCTTCTGAAGCGTGCCGATCGGGCTCCCGGGATTGAGCTCCATCCCTTCTTGCAGGGTCAGATCGGACATAATGCCGTCAGATGGCGCCTTGACGATATAGGGTTCCAACGCGAGCTCCATGGACTGCAGCGTGAGCCGGGCCGAGTCGACTTGCGCCTGTGCTTCCGAAACCGGGTTTGCGGCCTCGAACGCGTCCAACTGCATCTTGGCGGCCTGCAGGTTTCTCCGCGTCTCCTCTGCCGGGAGCGTGTCCGCTTCCCGCATCTGCTGCTTAAGTTGATTCTCTAATTGCTTCACGGCGTCGACGGCCTTCTGCCGACTCAGCTTGGCTTCCGCCTTGGAGCTTGCAAGCGACTCTTTCGCGCGCTCCAAGGCAAGCGCCGCTCTCTCCCGCTCGAGCAGCGCGCCGCGTGCATCGAATTCGACGAGCACATCGCCTTTCTTGACCTGTTCGCCGTTCCGCGCGCGGACGGCGGTAACCTTCCCGCCGCTCTTGGCGATAACGTCCAGTTTCACCGCGGCGCTGACTTCCGCGATTTGTTCGCGCGGATCGCCCATGCTGCGAGCGGCAACCGTCGCGACCTGTACGGTCACTTGCGCGGCGGCTTCCGAATCCCCGTTGCCGGCAGTCATAGACGGATCCGAGCAGCCCGAGGCGATTGCCGCGGCAGCCAGCAGCACGACGGCGACTCTCCGCGTCTGATGTCCTGCAGCCCGCTGAATAAATTCACGCATCGTCCAAACCTCCCCATTTTATGGCATTTATCCTTGTTCCGTTTGATTGAGCGACGCTCGGCGCGCATCCCGATTGAACGCGCGGGAGAACCGTTCTTTGACGGCTTCGATCCATTCATAGACGACCGGCACCACGACCAGCGTCAGGAAAGTGGAGGTCAACAGCCCGCCTATGACGACCACGGCCAATCCCTTGGAAATGAGCGTGCCGTGCGAGAACCCGAGCGCGAGCGGAATCATCGCCGCGATCGTCGCTCCAGCGGTCATCAGGATCGGGCGCAAGCGGACTCTTCCGGACTCAAGCAGAGCTTCTCTTGCCGACAAGCCTTCTTTGCGGAGCTGCTCGGTACGTTCGAGCATGACGATCGCGTTGGTCACGACGATCCCGATCAGCATCATGAAGCCGATGAGCGACGTGATATTAATCGATTCGTTCGCGATCCATAAGCCTAACAAGCCGCCGATGACGGCAAGCGGCAGCGCGAATAGAATCGCGAAAGGCGTACCCGCGTTGCCGAAAGCGAGCACCATAATGAGATAGACGATTGCGGTCGCGGCCCCCATAGCCACGAACAGCTTGGAGAAGCTCGCGGCGATATCTTCCGAAGCGCCCTTCACGTCGGTACTGATGCCGGTTGGCAGTTTGACGGCACGCAGCGCTTCGGATACCTTGGCGCTTACGCCGGCCTTATCCGGCGAATCGATGACGGCCGTTATTTTGACCATAAGCTTCTGATCTTCCCGGTTCAGCTCGAGCGGAGCCTTAACTTTGGCCAGCGTCGCCACTTCGCCAAGTTTGACGATGCCGCCTGTCGCGGATTGCAGCGGGAGCTGCGCAAGCATCTCGATGGATGCTTTATCGGCCGGGTTGAGCTCGAGCTTGGTCTTATACACGATATTGTCGAAACGGACGTCGCCCAGGGGTTGGACCGCGATCCATTCGCCGACGGCTTGCCGGATGCCGGCCGGGCTGAGGCCGAACAATCGGGCATTGGATGGGTTGACGGCAATCTGCAGCTCGGATCTGGCCTCGCCGAGACTGGTTTTGACCTCGAGCAGCTCCGTGAATGACTTCAGCTGCCGCTCGATCAGGGCAGAGGCTTCTGCAAGCTGCAGCTGGTCCTCGCCATACAGCACGTAAGAGAAATCGGTCGTGACATACCCTGTTCCGCCCGCGAGGGAACCGGGGAGTACTTTGGAGCCTTCGGGCAATTGGGCGGCTATTATTTGCTCATATTCCGCCTTGATAGCCCGCGGGTCGGCCGATTCTTGTACTTCCGTCAGAATTTCCAACGCGTAGGGCACATTCTCGGTGCCCCAATCGTACCCGACGAGCGCTTCGACGAATGTGAACAGCGCCTCCCCGTTGTCGCCTTTCTTCTCCTTGAGGAGCGTCTCAACGCGCTGGGCGAGCAGGTTCGTGCTATCGAACGGCGTCTCGGTGGGCAGCTTGACGGTGAAATTCATCTGGCGGTCCGTGTTGCTCTCCGGTAATTCGGCGACGGCCAGATTGGGGATCGTAACCGCGAGGGTCACGACGAACATCAAGAGCGCGGTTAACATCGTCTTGACGCGATGCTTCAGACACCAGCGCAGCAGGCGGTCATAGGCTAGAGCCGTTCTGCCCGGCGCGTGCTCCTCGGTCGCAGGATGGCCTGAAGCGCCCCGCAGGACCATTAATTTGGCCATCATCGGAATGACGGTAAGCGCGACGAGCAGCGAGGCCATTAACGCGCAGGCGACCGTTATCGCGAATGGACGGAAAAAGTCGCCGACAAATCCGTCTACGAAAGCGATCGGCAGGAACACGCCGGCCGTGACAAAGGTCGAGGAGCTGATGGCCATGGCCACTTGACGGGTGGCCAGCAGGATGACGGATTCATTCCGCTCCTGAGCTCGCTGCAAATGGGTATATACGCTCTCGATCACGACGATGCTGTCGTCCACGATCCGGCCGACCGCAATGAACATCCCGCCGAGCGACATGACGTTAAGGGTGAGGTTCATGCCGTGCATCATCATGAGGGTTATGAGGATGGACAGCGGAATGGATACCAGGACGATGAGCGTCATTCGGAAATTACGCAGAAACACCAGGATCATGAGCGAGGCCAGCGCAATCCCGATCAATCCTTCGCGAAGAAGACCGCTGATCGATTCCGTAACTTCATCTGCGGCGTCATACACTTTTTTGAAATGAATGTCCGGATGCGTGCCGGCCCATTGTTCGAGCAGCGCATTGGTTTCGCTCGAGAATTGAACCGCGTTGGCCGCTTTTGTTTTGTAGAGATGAACGCCAATCGCCGGCTTCCCGTCGATTCTGGCGACGAATTCGGAAGCGTGGATCATTTTAATTTTGGCGATGTCGCGAAGCAGCAGCGTCTGACCGCCGGGCGCGGTTATCTCCAGATTATGTAGGTTAAAGGTGCTGTCCAGGTTACCGGTCACGCGTGCGGTTTGCGTATGGCCGTCCAGCTTCACGCTTCCGACGGATCCCCCATGGAGCGCGCCTTGTATCGTATCCGCTACGAGAGGAAGGGACATGCCGTAGGCGGTTACCGCGCCGGCATCGACCTGGATATCGAGCGAGGAGGACCGGCTCCCTATGGCGTCCAAATGGTCAATGCCGTCGATGGCTTCAAATCCCGGTTTGAGCTCCTCTTCAAAAATCCGGTCGAGCTCGAGCTGCGACATGCCTTCATCGGCGTACACGGCAAGATAATAAGCCGGTATGGAAGCAAAACCGAGGGAAGCCACTTTGGGTCTGCTTGCGGATGCCGGAAGCTCGACCTCCTGAACCAAGCTCTCCAGCTCTTGCTTTGTCTTATCCACATCGATGCCGTTCCGGAATTGAAGCGATATGGAAGACAGACCGTCGTTGGACGTGGAAGATATCAGTTCCAAGTCCGGTATATTCGCGATTTTCGTCTCAATCGGCGCCGTGACCAGCGTCATGACGTCCTGCGGCGATGCGGGATAAGCCGTTGTAATGAATAGATAAGGAAAGGATACATCCGGCATGTTTTCGACTTTGAGAGAGCTTCCGGCATACAGGCCGCCGCCGCACAAGATCGCGATCATGATCAGAATGGCGGCGATTTTGTTCATCGAAAAACGAATGAGCGCATTCACACGGTCAGCCTCCCCCGGATAATGGTCTGCGGGCATTCCCGGATGATGGCTTTGCTCCAATATTCCACTTCGGGCCGAATCGCCTTTCGGATTTCAACCGATCGTTTGCCGCGTATAAGCTCACGGGTACGGAACAATACCGCCTTGACCGTCGGAATGGTGGTTTTCATTTCTAAAGCAATCTCGCTCATCGAATAGCCGAAATAACTCGCCAGCAGCCATATGCTAAGATGGCGTTCCGGCAGTCGTTCCGCCAGCCACTCCAGCACGGCCGTCACCTCGCAATAATGCGTATCTACGTAACTGATCGGCGGCCGGGGGGCGATTAGCATGGCGGCATGCTGCTTTTTTTGACGGCGGAACTGATCGATCCACAAATTGCGCGCGATGCAAAAAAGCAAATTTTTCACATCCTTGATAAGCGGCTGGCGCAGCGAATAACGATAGAACTTGCAAAGCGTATCCTGCAGGAGGTCTTCGCCATCCCACGCGGACCGGGTAAGGAAGCAGCAGTAGCCGTGCAGTTCGTTCAGATAGGGAGTTACCAGCGCTTCATAGACGTGGTGTGAAACTTCCTCGCTCGGGACCTGTTGCGGTAAAGCGGTCATAGTACAATCTATACCTCCTAAAATTATTAATGGCAGAAAAGGAGCGATAAGACGGTCTGGTGGGAAGTTATTACAGTTTCTTTTTTATCCTACAGCAAATGGTCGCCGCAATAATCGGGCTCGGGTCGTGTCGTGCTCTCAGACTTGGGACGGAACCGCAGCGGCCGCTAGAGACAAATGAAGCTCTCTCGATCCCCGTCTGACTCATATCCCGATTCAAATGTGATTCCTGATGATGGATTTAAATGATATATCAACCATTGGTCGATAACATGCTTAGTAACGTCGGATCGCACCCGAAGTCGCGAAATATCTACTCGTTGTCCGGGGTGTTGTCGATGAGTTTGTTGGATTAAGCAATAAAATGACATAACAATTTAAATAATATAGTATATTGACATAATCACCGTATAACATTACATTGAAAATGTAAGCGCTTAAGGCGAAAATGATAAAATATCAACAATGGAGGTTATCTGATGTCCGTTATGAAGAAGAAGCTGCTCAGACTGGTCGCCGTGCCGCTGATCGCGGCGCTGTCGCTCACTGCGACGCCGGCGTTTGGCGCTTCAACCGCTCACGCCTTTACTTCATCCGATGCCGATACGGCGATCAAGGCGTTCAATGCGAAGTTCTGGGATCCGGGCGCCAAGATGTTCTGGAAAGACTCGAAACACGGCAATCATCAGGATTTCTGGGTGGAAGCCGAGCTGTGGGAACTTGTGATGGATGCCTACCTGCACACCTCCGACCCGGCGTTAAAAGCACAGCTTCGCGCGCAGATCGACGATCTCTATGAGGGCACCGTCGCCAAATACGGCCAGGATTGGACCAATAATCCGTTCAACGACGACATCATGTGGTGGGCCATGGGCTCAGCCCGAGCCTATCAAATCACCGGCGATACCAAGTATTTGGAACAAGCCAAATATCATTTTGACTTTGTCTACGATACGCAGTGGGACGATAGCTTTGCGAGCGGCGGGATTTGGTGGCTGAATAATGATCGTTCGACCAAGAATGCCTGCATCAATTTCCCGGCAGCGCAAGCGGCTGTCAATCTCTATACGATCACGGGCGATCAACGCTACCTCGATGCGGCGACCCGGATTTTTAAGTGGGGCAAAACGATGCTGTCCGATGGCAACGGCAAAATTTTCGACCGGATCGAAGTCGAGAATGGGCCTATTCCGGACGCTACGCATTACAATCAGGCCACATTCATCGGGGCAGCCGTCGGGTTGTATCAGGCAACGGGCAATACGGTTTATCTCGATGATGCGGTTGAAGCGGCTCAATTTACGATGACGCGTCTGGTCGACGCGAACGGACTGTTGAATTACGAGGGGCCGAATGGCGATCTGAAGGGCGGCAAGACCATATTGATGCGCAACCTGGGCTATCTCCAGGAAGCATTGGCTTCGCAAACGGACAGCAAATATGCGTCATTCCGCAGCGCCTTTAACGACTGGGCCGCGTTCAACACGGAGATGGCTTGGAGCCATAAGAACGGGGAGTCCATCGTCGACGGCAATTGGGCGGGGCAGCTGCTTGACGGCACGTACGAATCGTGGTCATCGGCAAGCGCCGTCGAAGCGTTAACGGCGATTACGCCGCAGGAAGCGCCGCTTCATTACGCAGCCAAGGATCCTTTCAACAAAATGGAAGCCGAACGTTATAACATCGGCACGGGTTTTGTTTTAGAAGGGGCTTTGGAAGGTTCGCTTCAGTTAGGCGGCATTCAGCCGGGTCATTTTGCAGCTTACAAGAATGTGAACTTCGGCTCTAATGGCGCGATCGGCTTTATTGCCCGCGCGGCTAGCGGTACCGGCGGAGGGAATATCGAGATTAGGCTGGACGCCTTGGACGGTCCGAAAGTCGGGACGCTCCGCGTAGAAGGGACCGGCGGCTGGAACAACTATATCGACGCGGTAACGCTGCTGAAGGATGATCAAGGCAACCAGAGCTCCATCACGGGCACCCATGATGTCTATCTTGTTTTTACGAGAGCGAATGACGACTATCTCTTCAACTTGAATTGGTTCAAATTTACGACGACGGACCCGACGGCAACGGATGCCTACGCGAACTTGAAAGCAGGGAATTTCAATACCGGCGAAGGGCTGAGTAAGAACGCAGCCGGCGGTTATTTGGAGGCCATTCATAACGGCGCTTATGCTTCATACGAGGGAATCGATTTCGGAACAGGCGCTGCCGGGGTGTCGGTTCGCGTAGCCAGCGGTAATCAAGGCGGTCAAATCGAGGTCAAGCTGGATAGCCTCCAGGGACCGACTGCTGGCGTCATCGATGTTCCGGCGCTTGGAAGCTGGAATAATTGGGTCGATATTATGGCGACGATCGACGATCAACTGGCTGTCGGCGTACATGACGTCTATCTGATTTTCCATGGGAAGGACGGCTCCGATTTCCCGTATAATGTGGACCGGTTCACCTTCTCCACCGTCAAAGGGAATCGACAGGATGCCGCGGGCAAGCTGGAAGGCGAGAATTATACCAGCGCCGTCGGCGTAGGCCGCGAGAATGGCGGAGGTCAAACCTACCTTGCCGGTATTTATGGTCCGAATAAACCGTACGCCATGTACAATTATATTGATTTTGGAACCAACAGCCCAACCCAATTACATCTTCAAGCGGCCAGCGATACGAGCGGGGGAGAGGTTGAAGTCAGAATCGACGGCATGAACGGGCCGGTTATCGCAACCGCTGCGATTACCAATACGGGCGGGTGGCAGAACTTCCAGCTGTTCTCGGCGGATGTTACGACACCGGTGACCGGTAAACATATCGTATTCCTGTTGTTCAAAGGGAACGACTGGCTGTACAATTTCGATAAGTTTACCTTCGGCGATGCGTCCGTATTGAGTGCCCCGACGCCTCCGCGCGAGCCGGTTAATGACGGGATCCCGCCTAGCGAAGTGGAGAATGTCCAGGTAAAACGCGATGACGAAGGGATCTCGCTGAATTGGGATGGACCTTACGATATGGATGGCGACAAGGTGCAAATCTCGTTGTACAAGAAAGGTCGGCAGGTGGGGAGCGCCGTAGAAGTGAAGCGAGGGGTGCAAACGGCTCGAATGGATGGCGCGGCTGCCGCTCAAAGCGATACCATCGTCATTCGAACCGTGGACAGATGGGGCGCTGCTTCGAATGGGATCCGGATAGAAGCTGCGAACCTGCCATCGTTCGCATTCACGGTAGACGGCAACGAAACGAAGGTTCAGAATGGAAGCGCGTATCAAGATGTTCAACCCTTCACGTTTCGGGTTGCCGCCAATGGTCATGTGATTAAAATCGCGACGATCTCGATTAACGGGGAAGTTTACGAGCTTGATCCACAAGCCGCCGACCAAGCACTCGAGCTCGATTTCGCCGGCCAATTAGGCAGCAAACAAGCAACCATCATCGTAGAAGATATTCGGGGCAATCGCATCCAACAATCGTTGCAATTTGAAATCACGACGAGCGTTGATTCCATGCGGCAGCTGATTACGCGGTTTGCGAAATCCGGCGAACTAGCCGGCCCGATTATAAAGAAGCTTAATAACGCGTTAGATCAGGTTCAGCATCAGCTGGATAAACATCATCCGGATCAAGCCGTTAAGCATATGCAAGATTTCGTGAAGCATCTGAATAAAGCGAACAAGGAAGTCAAAGAAGCGGCTAAACAAATATTATTTGCGGATGCGAATGCGGTAATTGAGGATTTGAACCCATAAATCGATAGATTGTGGCTAACGTAAGCAGCACTTCAAGGCAAGGGGGTTCCCGTGCCTTGAAGTGCTTTATTTTTTCGCGCGACAGGATATAGGTACGTTGGTTTAATATACAGTTGAAATGTATAGTTCGACTGTATATAATGAGAATAGAAAGTTCAACTGTATAGTTGAAAATGCAGGAGGGAAGGGGAGCGCTGCATGAAGCATCCGCTGCTGCCGCTGTCGGAAACGATGCACTATATCTTGCTCTCGCTCAAGGAGCCGCTTCACGGGTACGCGATCATGCAAACGGTCGAGCAGATTAGCGCGGGAACCGTCAGTTTGGCGGCCGGAACGTTGTACGGGGCCGTGGAGAACTTGAGCAAGCACCGCTGGATCGAGCCGGTGCCGGGCGAGACGGGCCGCCGAAAAGTGTACCGGATTACGCAGGAAGGACAACGTATCCTGGAAATTGAGCGAAGCAGGATAGAACATCTGCTATCACTTTATGAAACGAGGGATCCTCATGAAAAAACGTAGATGGTTCATTAACTTGTTGAAAGAGGAGAAGTGGCTAAACGACCGACTGGCCGAAGGGTACGCTTGTCAGCGGGTCGGCCGGCTCGGCGGGTATACCTTTGGGCCTTCCAGCCGCAAGATGGTTATCCGTCTCGACTATCGGAATCGAATGAGCGCCGAGAAATACGAGGAATATAAGCTAACCTACGCGGATTTCGGATGGACCCTCTTGAAAGGCAACCGATGGGGGAGCGTGCAATATTGGCAAAAGCCTTCCGACGGACGCGACGAGATTTTCTCCGATGCAGGCTCGCTAGTAGCCTTCTATAAGCGCTTGACCCAATATGCGCTGAGTACGGCATGTCTCTTTTTCATATACGCCTATGTCGTGTTCAAAGGCAATATTATAACCGCTCTGTTTAATATCAAAGCAAGCTATCTGACGGAAGGCTTATGGCAGATGGAGGGAAATTCCTTTTGGCGCGCCTTTTTGTTCGAGACCCCTTTCGCGATGCTTCGCTTTCTGCCGACCTGGATTTTTGCGATCTGCTTCCTCACGTTCCTCTACAGTTATTATCAATATGATAAGCAGAAGAAGAAATACGCATGACGAGCTTGAGGCGCATCCCTACGCTAATCCCTTCTTTCCAAGCGTCCAGCGTAGGGGTACGGTTTTAAGTTGGACGCTGTTTGAGTGCATCGAGTGGCGCTGAGCGCTTTGCGACAGATAGGGCTTCAGAACCCGGAGGACCGGAACTTAGAGGTTGAAAATTAGTTATTGACCAATCACTCACAACGGTGGTATAGTTTGTTTATTGATAATTGATTGACCAATTACAAGTTATAAGGGAGATGACGAAATATGAAAAAAGCGATTGTAATCGGGGCAACTGGCGGTACGGGTGCGGTTATTGTGTCTGAACTTGTGAAACGCGGGGTGCCGACGATAGCCTTCGGGCGTTCTCGTCAAAAGCTGGAGGAGCTTGCCGGTGGACTGGGGCAACCTGCTCACTTGTCGCTGGCGATCGGGGACGCATGCCGGCCGGATGATATTGCGGCTGCGGTGCAAGATGCGGATGTCATGTTCCATAGCGCGAACGTCCCTTACAACGAGATGGCGAGCAAGCTGATTCCACTAGGTGAATCCATTATGGAGGCGGCCGACCGACTGAGCTTGAAGGTGGTGGTCATCGACGGCATCTATCCGTACGGAAGAAGACAGAAGGATCTCGTAACCGAGGAGCATCCCAAACAGCCTCATACGAAGAAGGGCAAGGTACGGCTTGCTTTTGAGCAAATGATTTTTAGCAGCAGATGGAAAAAGGCGCGTCCGATGATTGTGCGGCTCCCGGATTATTATGGACCGACTGCCAATCAAGCTTCTTATCTAGGCGGAACGCTCGAAGCGATCGCGGCTGGCAAAATGGCCTTTTTCGTCGGAAATAAGAAGACCCCCCGCGAGTACGTGTATTTGCCTGACGCGGCCCATATGATCGTCGAGCTTGCGGGACGCGAGCAAGCCTATGGGGAGAACTGGAATATACCGGGTTCGGACATCATCTCCGGGCATGAGATCGTCCGCATCGCTCAACAGGCAAGCGGCGCGAAGAAGCCCGTGATCGCGCTGGGCAAAATCGGATTGTCGCTGCTAGGCATGTTCGTCCCCGTTATGAAAGAGGTTGTGGAAATGCTGTACTTAACGGAACAGCCGCTGCGCTTAAGCGGGGAGAAGTATAAGCGCCGTATCGGGGCCATTCCGTCAACCAAGCCGGAGGTAGGGATTGCGGCGACCATTCGTGAATTGCAGAAAAAAATAACGTTTAGTTAATTGTAATTGATCAATCAATTATAATTGAGAACACGCCTAAAAACTCTTCAATGTATAAAAGGAGATAAGTGTGATGACGATATTGGCTCCATCATTAAAAGCGACTCCCCTTGCAATACCCTATCGGTGGTGGGCGCTTATTGCACTGGCTTTGGCGCAATTCCTCGTCGTATTAGACGCTTCGATCGTAAATATCGCGCTGCCCGCCATTGGCTCCGAGCTCCGCTTGGGTACCCATATGTTGGGCTGGGTGATTACGGCTTATGTGCTGCCGTTTGGCGGTCTGCTTCTTTTAGGCGGCCGGTTGTCCGACCGGTTCGGGCATCGGAGATTGTTTATCGCCGGCGTCGCCGGGTTTTCCATCGCTTCGGCGGCAGCGGGCTTAGCCATGTCGGGAGAGTGGCTGTTAACGGCAAGAGCGCTTCAAGGCATATCGGCCGCGCTGCTGGCACCGGCCGCGCTTGCTCTTCTGACTAAGCTGTTCATTGATCCGCAAGACCGGGCGAAAGCGCTTGGCATCTGGGGGGCGGTCGCGGGCATCGGAAGCGCGGCAGGCGTTTTATTAGGCGGAATACTTACCTCCTCCTTAGGATGGTCATCGGTGTTCTACGTGAATGTTCCCGTCGGCGCTCTGATCATCGCAACGGTGCCCTTCCTCATTTCGAAAGATTCGCCCAGCGAACGCGCCGGATTGAATATGTCGGGAGCCGCTGCGGTTACAGCGGGTATAACCGCGCTGGTCGCCGCGCTCTCCGGAACGGAACGCGTCGGTTGGACATCGCCGCAGACGTTGACCTTAGCGGGCTTGGCTTTCCTACTGCTCTCTTCGTTCATCTTATTAGAGCGGCGAGCCGCTAATCCGCTCCTGCCGCTGACCCTTTTCCGTAATCGGTCGGTAACCGGCGGTAATCTGGCGATGTTTCTCATTGGGGGCGCGACAACGGCATTATTCTTCGCTCTCTCGGTTTACATGCAGCAGGTACTGCGGTATGACGCGATGAAGGCAGGTCTTACCCAGCTTCCGATGGCAGGTGCCTTGGTTGCGATTGCGGGAGCTGTTCCAGCAGTCGTCAAGGCATACGGAACGCGTCGCTCGCTGGCTGCCTCTCTTCTTCTGCTGGCCGCAGGTCTAATCTGGCTTTCCTTCGCGCCAAGCGATGCCGCATTCGCGATCCACCTGCTCGGTCCTTCCATTCTGATTGGAGTCGGGCTGGGCGGCGCATTCGTTTCCGGAACGGAAACCGCGGTCCACGGCGTGGCCGATGACGAAGCCGGGCTTGCGAGCGGCTTGGTCAATACGAGTCAGCAAATTGGCGGGGCAATCGGAATGGCGGTACTAACGGCGATATCCTCGGCTCGAACGAACGGCCTGCTTGAGCAGGCGGTAGCGGAACCGCAGGCGTTAACCAGCGGTTTTACCGCGGTGTTCTTGGGAGCTGCCGCATTCGCGATCTTGGGCGCGATCGTGATCCTCGCCGTCGTTCCGGGTCCCCAGATGCGCCGAATATGAGCAGCGATGTCAAGCGCGCTTTCGCCCGTAACCAGCTCGTCCGGATATGTGATGGATTGATCAATCAATATTGGGAGGTAAGACCATGCGAAGGATGACATGGAAAGGAAAGGCGGGAATCGCGGGTTTGGGAATGGCCATCCTGCTGGGTGCGGTCATAGGAACGTATTTTTGGCAAATGCGCATGCAAAAACCGTTTGACGTCAACATGGCTGCGATGCATCACACGGGCGGCATGGATGGGCATGAGCATGGCATGCATGAGCATGGCGAACACGGGGTAAGGACGGCGGATTCGCAGGCGTCCCGGTCATGCGAAGCAATCATGGCCAAAGCGGGAAAGGAGCCTGTGCGCGAGGTTCAACTTACGGTTGCGCAACAGGAAACGAAATTGGACAATGGGCAAACCAAGCAGACATGGACATTCAATGGCCTCACGCCTGGGCCGGAAATCCGAGTGACGGAGGGCGATCGAGTACGCATCGTCTTGAAGAATGCGGACATCAAGGAGGGCGTCACCGTCCATTGGCACGGGATCGTCCTTCCATGTTCGCAGGACGGCGTAGCCGGCGTCACGCAAGAAGCGGTAAAGCCCGGGGAGCGGTTCACGTATGAATTTATCGCCAACCATCCGGGGACCTATTGGTATCACTCCCACCAGGCCAGCTCGGTGCAAGTCGAGAAAGGCTTACTGGGAAAGCTCATTATCGAGCCCTTGACGAACGGCTTCGATTATGACCAAGAGGAGACGATTCTTATTCAGCAATTGAACGGCACGATGCTCATGAACGGTTCGACCAAAGGCGCGAATATTGAGGCCAGTCCCGGCCAGATGGTTCGTCTGCGGATGATTAATGCGGCGAACGAAACGGAAACGATTCGCGTGAACGGGGCGGCTTACCGCATTATCGCGATGGATGGCCACGATCTTCACGAGCCCGAGATGCTGGAAAATTATCAATTCCAAGTCGCGGCGGGGCAGCGCTACGATCTTCTCCTCCAGATGCCGCGGCAAGGCAAGGTGATTGTCGAGAGCGGATCGGGCTTGAGAGCGGCATTGGGATCAGGCAGCGAGCCTCAGCCTCGTTCCGACTACACCTTGTTCTCTTGGACGGATTATGGAACGCCGGACCCGCGCGCCCCCGTCGAGAACTTGACTTTCGATCAGAGCCAAACGCTCGAGCTCGGTCAAACGCTGTTCATCAAATCGATTAACGGCAAAAGCTTTCATGAAATCCCTTCGATCGTGGTCAAAGAAGGCCAGCGCGTGAAGCTCGCGATTGCCAATAACGGGGGAGGGGACCATCCTTTCCATCTGCATGGGCACATCTTTCAGGTGTTGAGCCGCAACGGCCAGCCGCTAAGCGGCAGTCCCGTCTTTCTGGATACGTTGGCCACGCAAGAAGGAGAAACCTATGAAGTCTACGTGAAGGCGGATAACCCAGGCTTGTGGATGATGCATTGCCACAATCTGATGCATGCTTCGATGGGGATGAGCATGATGTTCAATTATGAAGGGGTTTCAACGCCGTACCGGGTCGGGACCAAATCGGGTAATCTGCCGGATCTGTAAGGGAGGCTACTCGTTCAGAATGCTTTCTTCAAGTACGTCATATTTG
Organism: Paenibacillus methanolicus; assembly: GCF_008124765.1. Lineage (GTDB taxonomy): Bacteria > Bacillota > Bacilli > Paenibacillales > Paenibacillaceae > Paenibacillus_Z > Paenibacillus_Z methanolicus. The sequence continues at coordinate 205,580 of NZ_VNHS01000009.1, forward strand.
TTTCCATGTACCTTGATAATATGAGTCTCGCCCCATTTGCATGTGCTGAGCGCCGTAAGACTTTCCCGTGCGTTCCTTCCCGGTATGATCGAGCGAGATTGGGGCCGAATCATCAATCTTGCCAGCGAGGCAGGGATCAAACCCTACCCGGAACTGGTGCCTTATGGCGTTTCCAAGATGTCCTTGTTTACGTTCTCTCGTGGATTGGCCGAATTGGCGAAAGGTACGGGCGTAACGGTTAACTCCGTGCTGCCAGGTCCGACGTGGACGGAAGGCTTCGCCAAGTTTATAACCGATTTGGCCCAAGAGAAAAGGGCAAGAGCTAGAACCTTTCATTCGCGAATATTTCCAAGATAGCACGCCTACTTCGCTGATTCAGCGCTTCGCCACCGTAGAAGAAGTAGCCGATACCATTGTCTTTCTGAGTTCCGTCAATGCGGGTGCCATCAATGGCCATGCGCAGCGCGTCGAAGGCGGAATTATTCAGTCCATCCTGTAAGGCGATTTCCTGATTGGCTGCTGAAACAATAGCAATAATCGATACGTTGCCCTAGTCCGTTTTTTATATTGGTCTGCTGCCAGAAGGATTGCCGGATTGCGTGCAGGTTTTGGTTGTGCGAGAGGATTGATTCAATTCCGTTTGGGGAGAATAAGGTTATATTTTCCACATTAACTCAAGACCAAAGGAATCGTACACATGCTCGAAAAAGGCAGGATTTCGGCACTACAGCTTGGCATGATGCTCTATTTGGCTATTGGCTCGACGGCACTGCTTATCGTCCCCGGCATTACAGCCCAATTCGCCAAACAGGATTTGTGGATTTCCCCGATTTGGGGGGCGTTGAGCGGGTATTTAATGCTGGTCGTCGCCTATTATCTCGGCCAATCGTATCCGAATAAAACGATAATCCAATACAGCGAGCAAATCGTGGGGCGGATTCCGGGTCAGATTCTCGGTGCGATCACGATGTTCTTTTTCTTGCACGATAACAGTATGGTCATTCGCGAGTTCGGCGAATTTTTGCATTTGACCTTTCTAAGCCGAACGCCGCTTGTGTTCATCATGGTCTGTATCGTCGTCTTATGCGCGTATGCCGTGAACGGCGGCATCGAGGTCATCGGGCGTTGCGGGCAAATATTTATGCCGGTCGTATTGATGCTATTCGTATGGATCGCCCTGATGTTAATCCCTCAGCTCGATCCGATGCATTTGTATCCGGTGCTGGAAAAGGGGCTTACCCCATCCCTAATGGGCTCTATCGTTCCGCACGCATGGTTCGTGTCCTATGGATCCATCGCGTATTTCCTGCCTTACGTCGAAGACAAGCGCAATGTACTGAAATGGGGAAGCCTCTCGATTATCGTATTGACGCTCACCATGGTCATGACCAATCTGGTCGTCTTCTTCTTGTTCGGGCATTCTACGCCGACGTATGTGTTCCCGGTGTTCTATGCATCCACATACATCAGCGTGCTTAATTTTTTCGAACATCTCGATGCGGTCGTGCTTGTCATCTGGGTGTCCGGCGGGTTTGTGCAAGTCGCGTACTTCTATTACGTGCTCGTGCTTGGCACCAGCCAACTTTTGCGTTTGTCCGATTACCGGCCGATGGTAATTCCCCTCGGCGTGCTGCTTGTTCTGTTCAGCATGTGGTCGGCGCCTAATTTGCAGAAATTGATTGACTTCTTTCGGACGACGGTCCCCTTCTACTTCTGGATCGTGCAAGGCGGGATTCCGTTGTTGCTGCTTGCCGTTCACTTCATACGCCGGAGGTTTACTTCCTGATCGTTTCGCCCAGCGGTCCAAGTACGGTTTGAACCCACTCGAGCGGTCCGGGGATCTCGGGAAATTTCATGAAGGTCAAGACCAACGCGTCGCCTGCACACGTGAGCAGGATAAAGGCGAGCCGATCCCGCCGCGGCAGCCGGGTGACCGACCGCCATTGCAAGAGAAACACAATAGTCATGACCAGCAGTATCCCGAGCAAGTGGATGAGCTGCACGCGCTATTTCACCTCTTGCTCGATTAATCCTGCCGGACTGATCAATTTACCCGGTCTGCGTACGACGACTTTGAGATCGTAGTCTACTTTCACGGTCGGATAAATGTCGTGCCACCGATCCTTTGCTTTTTGCCATTGCTTCGGATATTTACGATGGAAGGTTTCCCCGAAATCAAGCACGTCTGCGTTCATCTTGTGCTGTACTTGCTGCAGCAAGCGGTCCAATGTCCGTATCAGCTGCTGTTCGACCTCCTTTTCCAACTCCTTCACATAGACCGGATTCCCCATCTGCAGGTTCGTCGCGTTCATTACAATGTCATCTTCAGCGAATCCTTTTATGGTCATGGACCATTCGTTGCCTTTTATGCGGGGGATGAGGTTCGTTTTCATCTTGTATAAACGCACGGTTATCAGGCCGTCCGACTCGGGCAATTTGACGTTTAACAGCGCTTCTTTCATCTCGTTTTTCATCCAGAGCAATCCTTCCGTCTGTTTCTCATCGATATGGCCCACCATTTTGTCTTTTTTGAAAATCGCCGCGCCTACGGCGGACTGTACGAGCTTGCCTTTCGACATCGGCAGAGTACGGATCCAGGGGACGGTGCTGTCTCGCACATCGCTGATCATTCGGTTATTGATTCGGCCGATGGCCATTTTCAAGATGTTGCCGTTCTCGGAAAGTTTGTTCAGCAGCTCGGCCGAGTTGCGCTCCATGGAGGCCGACTGCTGCAGCATACTCTTCGCCTTGCCATGGCTGATGAACAAATGGGAGTTGCCGCGAACATAGATTTGCCGGAGAAGATAGTCCAGATTGCCTCGAATGCCCTCCTTGGCAACGGTTTCGCTCATAATGAACACATTGCACTGTCCCCAGAACATTTGGCGCGTCATTTGGCCCTGCAGGCGGAAAAAGGCTTCGGGAACCGTTTTTCCTTTAGCCGATTGCACGATCGCGGAGGAGCCGCTCGCCCCATTCCCGGCCTGACCTGCAACCTGCTGATTTCCTTGCTCCTTGGGAGCGAATATTTGAACGGATAATTCAACCAGGTTATCGTCGGACGCATCAATCCCGGCCGCCGTGATAACGGCGACATCATTCACTTCAATTCTGTCCCAGCATCCGGAGAGCAGAAGGGAGGGGAGGATGATCCAGCCATAACGGAATATCGTGCTGTATCGTCGCCATGCAAACATGAACAACCCTCCTGTGAATTTTTTATTCGTTGCCCTTGGACGGGTCCGGCTTCGAGATCGGGGTCTGCCGCCGCGAATTGTATTTGCCGGTCAAATGGGGACGGCTTGTCATTTTCCACCATGGCGCGCGAATGCCGACATCCTTCCACTGCTTGCGCTGGAAGGGGCCGATCGGCGACAAATAGGGAACCCCGAACGACCTGAGCGTACTGAGATGAATAACAAGCGCCAATACGCCGAGCATGGTCCCGAATAAACCAAGAATGCTGGAGAGGAGCATGATCGGAAATCGGAGCAGCCGCAGCGACATGCCAACCGAGTACTTCGGTAACATAAAAGAAGCGATCCCCGTTATCGCCACGACCATGACCATCGTTGCCGATACGATTCCGGCGGATACCGCGGCATCTCCGATAATCAGGGCGCCAACGATGCTGACTGCGGGGCCGATCTGCTTGGGCAGCTTTACCCCCGCTTCACGCAGCGCTTCGAAGGCAACCTCCATCATAAGCGCCTCTACGATAGCCGGGAAAGGGATCTCCTCCCTCGATCGGACAATCGTGAAAAACAGCAAGGAAGGCACCATCTCGTGATGGAAGGAAAGAACCGCGACGTAGACAGAGGGCAGTAGTAGTGAAATAAGGGCGGCGCCATAGCGGAGCCACCGGATCAACGTGGACATCAAAAAATGCTGATAATAGTCTTCCGGCGACTGAAGCAAGGAAAATAGCGTGATGGGAGCAACCATGGCGATCGGGGTTCCATCCATTAGTATCGCCACGCGTCCCTCGAATAAATTACCTGCAATTACATCAGGTCGTTCGGTTGTCAATACCTGCGGGAAAGGGGAGTAGGGCTTATCCAATATAAGCTCTTCGAGATAGGCGCTTTCCAATGCGCCATCGATGTCGATGCGGTCGATTCGTTCCTTCGTTTCACGAACCAGCGTCTCTTCCGCGATGCCTTCTAAATAAGCGATAGCGACCATGGATTTCGAATAGCGGCCAACCGTCGTCGTATGCAGCTTGAGCGCAGGCGATTTGATTTTTCGGCGGAGCATGGAAATATTAACCGCAAGGGTTTCCGTGAAGCCTTCGCGCGGCCCCCGCACTACGCTTTCTGCTTGGGGTTCTTCGACGCCGCGCTGCTCCCAGCCGGCTAATGGGATGGACAGAGCATGCGGCTCGTTGTCCAGGAAGAGGAGGGCGCTTCCCGAGAACGCATGATCCACGCATTCCGCAAAGGTCCGAACCCAACCCGTATTCGGCACGGTGAGCGCTTCGAGAGCAATCGTCTCAAGATCCGATGCCGACGTGTGCAGCAATGGCTGCAACACATGCTGGGAGAGAAAATGAAGGTCGCTTAGACCATCAATATACAGAAGCATCGCTTCTTTATCGTGGACACGCAATTGGCGATATTTGACGTCCGGGCAGCCCGAAAGTATCTCTTCGAGCTTACGTCGATTAACCGTAAGCGCCTGCGATATCGGTTCGTCTTTATCGTTCTGCTGATGAGAGTTGCCAGTTGAATCGGAGGGCGTCGCTTTGGACGAAAAAGGGTTTAGATTAAACGGCATTTTCTCTGCGTCCTCTTCGTGTTTGTCTTATTTTGTTAGTATGAGCCGACATACAGGAAGCTATTACCTGAAAGACGCAGGAGTACCCGTTATCGTGACGACTGTTACAGGGAAGGAACTCCTGGATCAACAATGTCTAGTCGTGCTAGGGATATCCGGAAGTCTTAGCAAGCAATCGACGAGTTCACGCATTCTCTCGTCCTTGGAAGGTATGCTGCCCGCGGATGTTGAACTCGTATGCACGATGCAAAGGCGGGTTAGGATTAGGCACTGGCGCCGGGTCCGGATTCGTCTGCGTCCCGCCGCCGGTCGATGGGGCTGGAATTGCTCAGAAGGCGTAGTCGGCGCTGTTGGTTGGGTCGGTTCGAGCTCCTCCGCCGCCTTATTCTCGGCATCAATAATCTGTTTGGTTTCATAAGCGCCCACGACAAGCAAATCGGCGGTCGCGTTGGTGCTACCACCGAACGTGCCGTCTTCGAGGCTAGGAAGGAGCTTCTTCTCAAGCGCCAGTTGGATGTAGCCTTTCGTACCTTTGTCTACCTCGGAATCTTTGCCCAGACCTCGTACAGGAACGTGGCAAGCTGCTCTTTGGTGACTTTACCCGCTGGATCAAAGGTCCCGTCTCCATTTCCTTCCGTGATGCCTGCTGCTTTGATCGCCCCGATATAAGGCAGCGCATAGCCGTAGGCGTGATCGTCCATTTTGACGCCAGCCGAAATCATAGCATCGAATTTCGCTTTTGTCGCTTGATCCAAATCCTTCAGGTCCGCAAAATCGGCCGATGTCTTCGCATACGCAGACCAACGACGCTGGACAAGCCCAGCAAGGATACAAGGCCGAAGATTAATACCTTCTTCTTCATCCCGCACATTCCCCCAATAAAGTTAAAAAAGCAACGCAATCTTTTATATTTCGACGAGAAAGGTAAGTACTCTCCCCTGCAGACGCGCTTTTAGTAGAATAGGCTGTTTTTCTCCGGCATGACATTCGACAGGCTAGTTGATTGGCCGAGCCATATATTGATGGCTCATGACTATGGTAAGCCGGTAACTCGGCGAGCCTATCGCTTGAAATGATACTTATCGTCCGTCGACTCTGCCGGGGGTTCACTTTAAAATTACGGATGGAAGTACGATGGCGGACTTGGTTGATAGCTTTTGTGGATCAAAATGGATGAAGTAGGTTGGAGGAGACGGTTAATGAGATTGCAAAGAGGTTATACCCCCGGTTTGCGGTGGATCGCTTGCCTGTTGATCGCCGCGATGCTGGGAAGCGTCCTGTCCGTAGGGTGGGGGCAGGCGCAGGTCGTCGAAGAAGCGTCCGTTCTGCCGGTAGATATGCCCAAGATCGATGGAGCGCTGCCGGCGGCGGAGGGAGACGCGATGTGGAGCCACCTCGTCAAGGTGCTCGACTTCACGGAGGCCGACATTATCGGGAATGTAAGGGTAACGCCCGACGGACGATACGTCGCATTCCTCGATTATAAAATGGCGGGCGGCGTGTTCCGTTCGCAGCTGAACGTGTTCGACAGAGAGTCGGGCGCCATGGAAGCGGTGCTGGAGGGCGTCGAAGGGCTGGAGGCTATCCACTTCGAGATGACGCCGGACGCGCGCTGGTTTGCGCTTGGCGGCAAGGAGAGTTTGATGACGATCGACAATACGCAGATGTATTTGTTCGATCGGACGACCCGAAATGTGCAGTTGCTAAGTAAACAATACAATGGCGCTGCTCCTGGAAACGGGATGAGCGAGAATCCGTCGATAAGCGCAGACGGCCGCTATGTCGCCTATGAGTCCAGTGCCACGGATCTCGTGGAGAGCGACACGGACAATCGCGATGTATTCGTGTATGACCGGGAGAGCGGCATGAACACGATGATTAGCGCGGCTAAGCTGCCGGGAGACCCCGAGAAGATCAGCCAGGGGTACAGCGAACTACCGTCGATCAGCGCGGACGGTCGGTACGTCGCCTTCGAATCCGACTCCGCCTTCCTCGCGGATAACGATGACGACGATAGTAAAGACGTCTTCATCCATGATCGCACGACAGGGACGAACCTGCTCGTCAGCGCAGCTGCCCCGGGAGCCTTGAGCGGGAACACGAGCGGGAGACCTTCGATCAGCGCCGACGGCACGGTCGTCGCGTTCGAGTCCTACGAGCCGCTCGCCAGCGGCGATACGAACGAAGAGATGGACATATACGTCTATCGCACGGCGAACTCGGCCTTGGAGCGGGTATCGGTCGGGATTACGGGGGCCGAGTTCCCGCATGCCAGCTATGAACCGCGCATAACCGCGGACGGCCGTTACGTGACGTTCTTGACCGAATCCGCTTCGACGGATCTCGAGCAGGCGTTGATCGCCGACCTGAGTGCGGGCGTCACGAGAGAAACATCCATCCTCTCTCCCGACCGGGAGCTGGAGCAGCCGTTTACGAACCTGTCGCTCAGCGACGGCGCGGATGTCGCCGCGTTTACGGCAGGGTATCGATTCGAGGATCCGGAATCGGGGGAACAGACGACGCTCGCGGGGCTGTTCGTCGCGTCGAAGAACGAACCCGACGGCGGAACGCCGACTTGGCCGGAGGGCAGCAAGCTCGAGGCAGCCGGGATTCAGCCGGATCGCGCGGTGCTGACCTGGACGCCGGCTTCCGCGCCCGGCGGGATTACGGCGTATCGGATCTATGCGAATAACGAGCAAATCGCGACCGTCGACGGCAGCACGTTGACGTACAAGGCCGAGGGACTTACGCCCGCCACGGCATATACCTTCCGCGTGGAAGCCGTGAACGGGGAGGGGCATGCAACGGCCGGCGGTCCGCTCGCCCGCGTCACGACGCCGGCGGACGACCGGACGCTTGAGCTCAGCCTATCGTTCGATCGGATAACGCCCGCTCGTCTGCCGAAGATCGACAGCAGCATGAAGATTGCGGCGAGGGCGGTAACCGGCCGCGCAATCTCGGCTAAGATCGCTTATGAGACTTGGCTGGACGAATCCGGCGCTCGGCTGCCTGCTCCCCGCTTGGCTGAAGCGTCGGTCGAACTGACCGAAACGCCGAGCGAAGCCGGGAATTATGCGGCATCGTTCAAGGTGCAAGAAGGCATTGCCCGGCTCGTCTCGGTGACGGCCGTCATGACGGGTGCTGCCGGCGGGCAGGTGGAGAAGACGGCGGCAGGCCTGCCGCTGACCGTCCCCGGGAACTTGAAGCTGACGTTCGACAATCCCGGAAGTCTCGAACTGGCCGGCGCCTATTTGACGGCGTCCAGCTTGGAAGGCGGGTATGCATCGACGAGGCTCGAGAGCGGGGAACCTATGGAGCTGGAAGGACTCCCGGCGTCGGAGGACTACATCGTCTCGCTGATTTCGATGGACGGCAAAGCGCTTGCGCGGCAATCATCCGTCCGCGTGGAGGCCGGATTGGCTGCCGAATTGACGGTGCCTGTCGCGCAGCCGGCGCGCTTCGCGTTCCAAGTCCGCGATCAGGACGGAAAGCCGGTCCCGGACATCCGCGTCGAGCTTTGGGATGAATCGGGCGAGAACTTCCTGTCGGCAGACGTGACGGATGCCGAAGGCCTCACGAGCGTGAACGAGGTGGATGACGCCTCCGTCAAATATACGGTCAAGACGCACCTGCAGGATACGGTCTATGACGAGATGACGCCCGTAACCTTCTCGATTCGCGGGGGAGATCAAGTGATCCCGCTGGCTCTCAAGCGTACGCCGGAGGGCAAATTGAAGGGGAGAGTGCTGGATCCGAAGGGCAATCCGGTGCCGAACGCGCTTGTATCCGTTACGCAAATCCATAAAGGCGAGCCGGTCGTCCGGAAGGCGCATACGGATCTTAAAGGCGCCTATGAACTGACGCTGTATGCGGGAGAGGCCGCTATCCAAGCCTCGCAATCTTCCTATAACTATAATTCCGAAGAAGGCCTGAAGGCGACCATCGTCCAGAACGCAACCAAGACGCTGGATATTCCGGTCGCGCCTTTCCCGACGGGCATGATCGCGGTGAAGGTCCATCTCAAGCCGATCGGCGGCGAATGGCAGGGGCCTATCGATATGGAGACGCTTCGCTTCTACGCGACGATGCAAGGGAGAAGCGGGAGCCGCACGAGTTATTACCATAATGCGACTTACTTCCAAGGATTGCCCGGGGACAGGGTGGAGGTGTGCGTATACGGTGCGATGACTCGCTCGTTCACCGCATGTACGCATGTCGTGCTGGACGAGAATGGCAATGCGACGGCGGAGCTGCGGGTCGAAGAGGAAGGGGCCTTCGTAAGCGGCGGCTATGATGCCAGCCTGAACGAATGGACCAATGCGACATTGTACGAAGTCGCGAGCAAAGAGCAGGTATTCGTGGATTCCCAGAGCTTCCGGGGCGGCACCTTCCTCGTGCATGCGCCGAAGGAAGGCAATTATCGGGTGGAGCTCACGCGCAGGGATTCGAACACGAACGTAGTATGGAAGGCCTCCTCGCAGGTGAGCGTCCGCGATCGCGAGATTGTCAATGTCGGCAAGCTTACGCTCGCGCCGGCGGCCATATTCGCTAATGCGACGTTGAACGGCTTCGTTGCCGAGCCGGGCGAAGCCTCGCCGGGCACGACCCTGAAGCTGCGAGCTTTCTATCGGAACAGCGGCAAGTCGGCGATCGCCGACGGCGTGCTTAAAGTGGATCTGCCGAACGGCGTGACGCCGGTTACCGCGGCGGACGGCAAAATCCATGTCCAAGTGAACGGCGAGGCCGGCACGGCCGTCCTGAAGGGGAGCGCGTTGGAAGTCCAACTTGGCGATATTACCCCTTATGCGAACGGGACCGTCGTTCTGCAGGTCAAATTGGCTGCGGACTACAGCCAAAGCCGTGCCAAGATGGCGGCCAGAATTACCGGGACATCCGAAGGGAAGGCAGTCGACGAAGCGATCGGGACGGCGATGATCGTCGTGCAAAGGCTGACGATCGAGGCCCCCGCTACGATCTCCTCGACCGTGGTGAAGGTAAACGGCCTCGCGCCTGCGTACAGCCGGGTCAAGATATTCGATGAGAACATGCTGCTGGCAAGCGTAGACGCTACTAGCGCGGGAACGTGGCAAAGCGAGATCCAACTTGCCAATAACGACGGCTCGAACATGCATTTGCTATGGATCGAGGCGGCGGGCGGCAGCCAAACGCTCCGTTCGGAACGCGCGATGGTGACGTACAGCGAGACGGAGCCGACGCTGCAGGAGATCCAGATGGTCCAGTATCCCGACGGCAGGTGGGTGCAGCTTGATGTCGCTAACGGCATCGCGCAAATTCCCTATACGGTCGTGCCGGGTAATCCTTTCGCGTTTGCCTTGAAGTTCGACAAGCCGGAATTCGTGAAGAACGTGAAGGTTTATTTGAGCGGTCAGATCGGGGAGCCCGTGATCGCGGAGAAGGACGCGGACGGTCTCTTCCGGGCTATTGTCCCCACCACGACGGGCTCGCTTGGCGGTATATATGTCGACTATGACACGGTGAAACCGAAAGCCGTCATCACCCGGGATATCCCGACCGAAGCGGAGACGAACGCGCTTATGCCGCCTCAATTCCGGAATTTCGAGATTGTTGACAAGGAGCCTTTCGCCATTGACGGCAATGTCTACAAGGGAAGCGCGGTTATCGAATTTCCGGATGTGCCGGATCTTCGGATCGAAGCGAGCGAACGCATCGATTTGACCCCGACGACGTATATGCCGACCGTCGAAGAGATCGTCCAGGCAGAAGGGGAAGGCATCCCGCTATATAACGTCAGCTTCGACGTGACGGAGACGGAGAACAGCATCGCGGTGAAGATGAACGCGTACATGCCGAAAGGGTATCTGTTCCCGGAGACCTCGAAAGAGTCGGGCATGCGCGCGATGGCGGCGTTCGACGGCGAGCTCGATCCGTTGGAGATTCTGGAGGAAATGGGCATCGAGACGACCCCTTACCAGAAGGGCATGATCCAGGTATCGACCGATTACGCGATGATCTCCAAAGACGCCTCCGGCCAGCTCTCTGCCATTAAGGAGCAGTATGAGGGCTACAAGGGCTACGCCGGCAAGGTTATGAAGATTATGGAGAACGTCGAATCGTCATCGTTATGTCCCGAGAACATCGAAGCGACCGGCACGCAGGCTAGCAAGGCGCTGCTCGCCACGGTCGGCGGCGAGATTGCCAAGACCGCGCTGGGAGCTTGGACGGGAGCGATGATGCTCGAAGGACCGGCAGGCTTCCTGGCCGGCTATGCGAGCAAATATGTGACCAACAAAATCGACAGCTACGTCGATGATCAGATCGGGATGGTCTCGTCGGTAGGACCTACGGATCCGTCCGCATGCAAGGACGACGAGTTCGACGATCTCGATGAAGAGAATATTTACAAGAAAAGACTGAAGCGCAAAGCCCGTTTGAAATGGATCTATGATCCAAGCGGTTACGTCTACGAAGCGGTTCCGGGCAACCGTCTTGCGGATGTGAAGGCGACCGTACTCTTCAAGGACGGGAAGACGGGCGTCTGGAAGGTATGGAACGACGCGCCGGATTACGGGCAGATCAATCCGCAGCTCACCGACGCCGACGGACGTTACGGCTGGGACGTTCCCGAGGGCTGGTGGAAGGTCGTCTGGGAGAAGCAAGGGTATAAAACAGCCTACAGCGAAGAGCTGCAGGTGCCGCCTCCGCATTTCGACGTCAATGCCGGTCTCGTCTCGATGGCGCCTCCGGTCGTGAGCGACATGCAGGCGATTGCCGATAAAGACGGAGGCTACATCGACATTACGTTCAGCAAGTACGTGAAGGCGGGGCTTGCTATCCCGGCCGATCAGATCGTCGTGACCGGTCCCGATGGCGTCGTAGAAGGTACGGCCGCTTATGCGGAGGCGCAAGAGGCGGACGGCGCGATGTTGGCGCGCAAGGCGAGATTCACGCCGAGCGGGCAAGCGTTGAAGGCGGGCGCCGAGTATAGCGTCAGCATCCAGCCGTCCTCGTTTGTCAGCTATGCGGACGTGAAGATGCCGGTCGGCGCGGAGCAGAAGATCCAAGCCGTTCTGCGCGACGAAGCGGGTCCGAAGCCGGTCTTTGCCTCGGCAACCGGCGGTAATGCGGCGATCCGTATCGTCTTCGATGAAGCGCTGTCGGCAGACGCGCTCCTCGAACCGGCCGCGTTCGCGCTGGAAGGGACGAACCGCACCGTGCTGTCGGCCGTCGTGGAAGCGGCGGCAGGAAGCGGGCAGCCGCAGGCGGCAATCCTAACGCTCGGCGGGCCGCTCTCCCAAGTGGAAACAATCACGGTTCACGCCGCGGCGGGCGCCGTTACCGACGCGAATGGCAATCCGTCCGCGGAAGGGGCGCTTGCGTTGTCCGGCGCGAACGCGAAGCTGCGCGGTCTGGAGATCGGAGGCGGAGCGCTCGTCGAGTCATTCTCCGCCGACAAGACCGACTATACGGTCAAGGTCGATGCCGGCGCGGCATCGATCGAGGTCAAAGCGACGCTGGCCCAAGCGGGCGGGAAGTTGTCCGTGCGAGACGTGCCGCTTGCCGACGGGGTGTTCCGTGCGATCGGAATCCCGAGCGACGGTCTCATTCCGGTGAAGGTCGAAGCTGCGAACCATCCGGATGCGAGTCAGATCTACACGCTGAAAGTGATTAGGGCTACCGATCCCGGTCCAGGACCAGGACCGGGGCCAGGACCGGGGCCAGGGCCAAACCCTCCTGGACCGGGAGCCGATCCGGGGAACGGTACCGGCGGATCGGGCGGTTCAACCGCCGGCGATAGCGCCGACATCGGCCGCGATGCCGATGTGACCGTCCGTGAGACGGGCGGCCGAAGAGAAGCGGTCGTCACGTTGAAGACCGCCGCGGTACTGGCGGCGATCGCGGAGAAGAGCGGCGCCGAGCTCTACATGAAGGCGCCGGCAGGATACGATTCGTATGACATTATCATCCCGGCAGAAGCATATGCCGCGTTGGCTGCTGCCAATGCGAAGGTGCGATTCAAGGGCGATTCGCTGTCCGTCGTCGTCCATACCAACGGATGGCAAGGGATTGGGGATAAGACGCAGGCCGTGCATCTGGTCATCGCGCGGGCCGATGCCGCGGCCGAGCGGGCGTGGCTGGAAGGACTGCACGCAGGATCGGCCGGGTTGGACGCTCGAACGGGATTGTACCGGATGGCGCTTATCGCGGCGAACGCGAACGGGACGAACACCGTTCCGCTCGAAGCGAAGCAGCCGGATGCGATAACGGCGCAATGGGACGTAACGGACAAAGGCGGGGATCTCGGCCTCTATCGGTACGACGCGTCCAGCCGGAGCTGGAGTTTCGTCTCCGAGGCTTCTGGATCTGCTTCATCTGCGCTTGGTATAAGAGCCGACGACGCTGCTTACTACGGAATAGCCGGCTATGCAAGTCCGTTCGCTGACATCGTTAAGCATTGGGCGAAGAAGGATATCGACTGGCTCGCGGCCCGCCTGTACGTTAATGGCATATCGGCTGACGCGTATCAGCCGAACCGCGGCGTGACTCGCGCCGAATTCGCGGCGATGCTCGCCCGCGCCGTCGGTGAAGGGGCGCAGAATACCGCAAGCGCGGCATTCAACGACGTGAAGCCGGGCGATTGGTTCTACGACGCGGTACGGCAGTCGGCCGCTCTAGGCTTGATCGCGGGCGATGGCGCAGGTAAGTTCCGTCCGAACGATCCGATTACGCGCGAGCAGATGGCCACGATGGCATGGCGAGCGTACGCCAAGCTCGTGCCGGACGCGGCTACGGCAGCGGATTCCGAGATCCCGGCGCTGCTGCAACCGTTCGCGGACAGAGACGCTATCGGCCGGTGGGCCCAAGCCGAGACGGCTTCGGCCATCCGGGTTGGACTCATGCGCGGCGTCGATGCCGGCCGCTTCGACGCGATCGGCGTGGCCAGCCGAGCGCAAGCCGCCGCGCTTCTGCGGCGTATCATCGAGCTGCGCGACAAGTAATTGAATAAGGCGAAGGCCGGTACGCCGTGCCGGCTCAGATGGACGAGAAACCCAGCTCTTTGTGGAGACGCTGGGTTTCTTTTTGTTGACGTATAGACGCCTGATCGTAATTGCATAGTAGTCCATCCTTAGGCGAGTTGACTGCGGTATACAACCGTGATATATTTAGCCTGCTAAACAATTTAAAGATAAAGGCTGAGAAAAGAGATATGGAGATTAATGTTGACTGCGAGATTCGTGAGTTGTTCGATAAACTTTCGGCTAAAATGAGACGAGATTACAGCGAAAGTCTTCGGGAACTAAATCTGTATGTCGGACAGGATAATCTGCTCTACCGTTTATGGTTAGGCGACGGCATCACGCAAATGCAACTAAGCGAACATTTGAATTGTGAACCTCCCACCATCACGAACATGGTTAAATCTCTTGAACATAACGGATTTATTTATCGTAAACGTGATGAGAAAGATGCACGAGTCATGCGCATTTTTCTAACCGACAAAGGGAAGGAACTTCAAGAGCCCGTCGATAGCATATGGAAAAAGCATCAAGAAAAGTTGCTTAAATCGATTTCTACGGATGAACGACTCCTATTAAGACGGCTTATGAAGCAGATGGAGAGTAATTTGTTTTAAGTCTCTCCTTTTCTTGGATATTATTTAGCAGGCTAAGTTAATAGTTAGCTCACTAAAAATTTAACCTTTTAAGAAATTAATTAACTGTTTAGCAGACTAAATTAATTTGTGGATTCCGTTCCTACAACCCGTAAAGGAGAAATTAAATTATAACGACGAAACAAAAAAATGGTGTTGGTATAAATCTAACAGTGGCAAGCAAACAGTCCTTCATGCTTGAGATTTAACAAACAAGGATCTGCGAAAAAAATAATCGGTTATCTTAATTTACAAGGAGTATATAGAAATGAAGAAGCAATACAATACGCGTGCCATCTTGGTATCGCTGCTTATCTGCGGTTTTGTCGGCATGTTTAGCGAGACCGCTCTAAACATAGCAATGACGAACTTAATGGAAGTGTTCCGAATTTCGGCCGCAACCGCACAGTGGTTAACAACGGGGTTCTTGCTGACGCTTGGCATTTTAATGCCCCTGAGCGGGCTGCTGCTGCAAATGTTTACGACGAGGCAGCTGTTCACGGGTTCGCTCATAAGCTTAATCGTGGGTACAGGGATTGCGGCGCTCGCGTTCAATTTCGAAATGTTGATGTTCGCCCGAGTTTTGCAGGCGGTTGGCATGGGATTGTTACTCCCGCTCATGTTCAACACTATTCTTGTCATCTATCCGCCGGAAAAGCGGGGGGCGGCGATGGGATTCGTCGGACTTGTTATCATGTTCGCGCCGGCAACCGGCCCGACCGTGGGCGGTCTCTTAATCGAATATTTAACATGGCATTATATCTTCTGGTTCTCGCTGCCGTTCCTGGTTATTGGGCTCGGAGTAGGGCTGAAATATTTGGAAAATGTCACCGAGGTTTCGAAGCCCCGGATAGACCTTCTGTCTATCGTATTGTCAACGATCGGCTTCGGAGGAGTTGTCTTCGGCTTCAGTAAGGCGGGCGAAGGAGCTGAAGGCTGGGGCAGCATGGTCGTGGTCACATCCATCGTCGTTGGGCTTGTCGCGCTGTTATTATTCATACTGCGGCAGAAATTTATGAACGATCCGATGATTAATCTGAACGTTTTCAAGCATCCGATGTACGTCGTTGGACTGCTTATGGTCCTGTCGTGTATGTTGATCATTATGGCAAGCATGATTATTTTGCCGATGTTTCTTCAGACGGGTACAGGTCTGTCTGTATTCATCACCGGACTCATGCTTTTGCCGGGCAGCGCGCTGAACGGTATCCTCTCGCCGCAAGTAGGGCGTTTATTCGATAGATATGGACCAAAATGGCTCGTTGTTCCCGGTCTCGTTATCGTTGCAATCATGTTATGGTTCTTTACTAATGTATCCCCGGCTTCTTCTGTAGCCTTTATTGTGGCTTTGCATATCGGGCTCATGGTTGGGATCGCCATGATATGGATGCCTGCTCAAACGAACGGGCTAAATCAATTGCCGCCGGAATTATACCCGCACGGCACGGCAGTCATGAACACGCTGCAGCAGGTCATAGGCGCGATTGGAACAGCGGTCGCAATCAGCATCCTTTCGGGCGGTATGGAGAAATACTTGAACGGTTCCGCTGCCCCTTCCGAACAAGCGGAAATTGCAAACGCGATAACGGCAGGATCGCAAAACGTATTCTTGTTTACGATGATCATCGCCGTGATTGGCGTCGTCATAGCGCTCTTCATCCGCCGCGTCGTCGTCAGCAGCAAAGCGATGAATTCGATGCATTGATAACCGTAGCGGATAGGATCGAGCACGGTGGCTGCAGCGGACTTACACGTTGAGAGGTAAGGCCGGTCTTCCTTGCCCGGTGCTATAAATTCGCCGAATATGGCATGGAACGAATCGAGCAAAGGATTTATCGGTTATAGGATGTACCTCGTACAGACAGGCAGTGATGAAATTGATTAATTGGGCGGACATAACAGCACTGGCGCGAGCGGAGACAGATGTTCTTGTCGATGCTTATCAAGACGCGATTGCATTGGGGCTCAGTAAGGATTTCATCCGCCTGCTGGACAAGGAACTGGACGAAGAGGCGCATGAAGCGACAAGGATCGTACGAAAGGTTCAGACCGGCGGATTGCAATCAACTTCGAGAATGATAAAAAACTTCGAAAACAATACTTGATCGATCGTTCCGGAATTGATATAGTAGTGTCATCAGGTGAGCGGCAATCGTAAGAGAAAGCCGCCTGGGGTAAAGTGACTACGAAGCAGTAAACATTTTTTTGTTAATTTCAGACCGATAGGTCAAAAAAAGACGGAGGTTGTAAACATGTCTACATTCACGCCGAAATTATCCGTGCTCGATCTCGCCCCGATATTGGCTGGCGGATCCGCCCGGGATGCTTATCGACGCACATTGGATCTTGCCCGTCACGCCGAGAAGCTGGGCTATCACCGGTTCTGGCTCGCCGAGCACCATAACATGCCGGGGATTGCCAGTTCGGCTACTGCTCTCCTGATCGGGCACGTCGCATCCGGAACCGAGAAGATTCGGGTCGGATCTGGCGGCGTTATGCTGCCGAATCACGCGCCGCTGGTCGTAGCGGAACAGTTCGGAATGTTGGAATCGCTGTTCCCGGGGCGCATCGATCTTGGCTTGGGCAGAGCTTCCGGCACGGATATGCGCACGACGCAGGCTCTTCGGAGAACGATGGGAGCGGGCGGAGCGGATTTCCCGGAACTGCTGAGCGAGCTGCGCGCCTACCTGGATCCGACGTTCGAACCGAATGATTCCGGCGTGCGCGCGGTTCCCGGCGAAGGACTGAATATTCCGGTTTGGCTGCTGGGTTCCAGCGATGTCAGCGCGCGGATGGCGGGACGCCTCGGTTTGCCGTTCGCCTTCGCCAGCCATTTTGCCCCGGATGGATTACATGGAGCGCTGAAGGCATATCGAAGTTCCTTCATCCCCTCGAGAGCGTTGAAAGAGCCCTACGTGATGATCGGATTGACCGTCATGGCGGCCGACGACGCAGATGAAGCGCGCTATCTTGCGACATCGGAAGCGCGGCAAGTGTTAAGCCTCCTGCGCGGTCGCCCGGACAAACTCCAGCCTCCGGTGGAAGATATGGATGCGTTGTGGAATTCACGGGAGAAGGCGCTTATTTCCAAACAGTTGGATTTCGGGCTTATTGGCGATCAGGCCACGATTCGAGAGAAGTTGCCTGCGATTTACGAAGCGACGCAAGCGGATGAATTCATCATTACGAGCCACTTACACGATCATCAGGCTCGCTTGCGGTCGTATGAGATTGTTGCGGAAACGGCGAAGGAAATGTGGCCGTAAACGAAGGGCGAAAAGAACGAAAATAGTTATTGACCGATCGTTCCGGAAATGGTATGATGATTCCAGATCGAATAGTCAAGAATGAAAGGGGGAAATAACCGGTGATGCTTCAAGAAGCAGATTTCATCCAAGAAAGTATTCGGGAACGAGCGCAAGTCACATTCCGGAATCATCTGAGACATATAGCCGGCGGGAATATAAAGGCTTGGGTAGAGCAGGATGATGGCATCCTCGAATTTCCATACGGACCGGCAGGCTCCCAGGAGAGGAAGTCCGGCAAGTCCGAGTTGTACGACTACATGAAGGATTTCCCGAAGCGGTTCGACGTGGATTTTACGGAATTGGTTTTTCATCCGATGGCCGATCCGGAGCTGGTAATTGCAGAGTTCAAGGCAGTAGGGCGGCATCGGGAGACCGGTCACCCGCACAAGCAGACGTACATTAGCGTCGTGGAGACGAGAGACGGCCTGATTACGCGCTACCGGGATTTTTGGTTCAACTTTAGTTCGCCGCTCGTACAGCCTTCGATTCGGCATTAGAGGTTGGAGGAGTTCATTACGCATAGGAGGTGTTGAAGCGGTAAGGCGTGAAAGACTATTTTTTTGACCATTTTGGACTGAATGATCTAATTATAAACCAATTAACTGGAGGAGCCAACCATGGCAAACCAAACGATGACCCAAGAAGTAGAAGTAGTACGTGAGAAAGCGCAGCAAGCCTTCCGCAACCACCTGAAACACCTGTCTGGCGGAGACATTAAGGCATGGGTGGAGCTGTGGGAAGAGAACGGCGTGCTGGAGTTCCCTTACGGACCGGCCGGATTCCCGGATCGCAAAGAAGGCAAGGCGGAGCTGTATGACTACATGCAGAACTTCCCGAAACATTTCGAAGTCGCCTTCACCGATTTGCAGTTCCATCTAACGATTGACCCTGAGCTGGTCGTTGCAGAGTTCAAATCGTTCGGCAAGCACCGGGAGACGGGCAACCCGTACAACCAAACCTACATCAGCGTCGTGGAAACGAAGGATGGCCTGATCACGCGGTACCGGGATTTCTGGAACCCGCTTGTGGCGATCGAATCGGTCGGCAGCGTGAATGACGCGGTGAAGTTCTCGGAGTAGTCCCGCGGGAGGAAAGACAATCATTTTCGTGAACAAATCAGATCGATCAGTCTAAATAAAAATAAACTAATTCATTGGAGGAATTAACCATGACAAACCAAACGATGACGCAAGAAGTAGAAGCCGTACGTGAGAGAGCGCAGCAAGCCTTCCGCAACCACCTGAAACACCTGTCCGGCGGAGACATTAAGGCATGGGTGGAGCTGTGGGAAGAGAACGGCGTGCTGGAGTTCCCTTACGGACCGGCCGGATTCCCGGATCGCAAAGAAGGCAAGGCGGAGCTGTATGACTACATGCAGAACTTCCCGAAACATTTCGAAGTCGCCTTCACCGATCTCGAATTCCATCTGACGGTTGATCCGGAGCTGGTGGTCGCAGAATTCAAGTCGTACGGCAAGCATCGCGAAACGGGCAATCCGTACAACCAAACGTACATCAGCGTCGTGGAAACGAAGGATGGCCTGATCACGCGGTACCGCGACTTCTGGAACCCGCTTGTCGCGATCGAATCAGTCGGCAGCGTGAACGATGCGGTTCGATTCTCGGAGTAATCCGCGGCAGGACGACTGGCAAACTCGCAAACGGCCATCATATGCCTCTTCTTGACTGAACGTTCTAAAATCGTTAGCATAAAGGAGGAGAAAGGGGTTATCCATTTGGCAAGAAGCAAGGAGTTCGATACGAATCTCGTGCTGCACAAGGCGATGGAGGTGTTCGGGCACTATGGCTATGAAGGCGCCTCCATGCAGCTGCTGCTCGATGGCTTGGGCATTGCCCGTCAAAGCATGTATGACACGTACGGGACGAAACGGGACCTGTTCCTGAAGGCGGTCAAGCACTACGTGGACGAGAAGTCCTCCGCGGTTGTCGCTTATTTGGCAGAGACGTCGCCGGTGAAGAAAGCCATCACGGATATATTCGTCGTCATCGGAGACACGTTAAGAGACGAGCAGCGCCGCAAGGAGTGCTTCATTCTCTACAGCGCGATCGACCAGGTCCCTCACGACCCGAAGATCGCCGAGCTGTTCGAACAGGACAAAATTCGGCTTGAAGAGGCGCTGTACGACGCGTTGGTACGCGGCCAGCGGCAAGGCGAATTCGGCCCGAACCGGGATATGCGAGCGCTGGCGCGGTACTTGTACCATGCGCGGTATGGGCTGACGCAAGTCGCCAAGTTAACGGACGACCCGCTCGTCATCGATCAGATTACCGCGGTTACGCTGTCCGTGCTGGAACATGAATGAAGCGTCGCAAGGTGCTTCATTCCTTTTTACCAATATTAGAACGAATGGTCAAAATAAAATCGGAACGCAGACCCGTTCGTCTGCATGAAAAGGGGAATCGATCATGAACGCAGCAAAATATAAAGGTGTGGCGCTATTCATTTTGGCGGTCTCGCAGTTGGTCATGGCGCTGGACTATACCATCATCTTCGTGGCCATGCCGTCGCTTGGCAATGAGCTCGGATTCTCGGCGAATCACCTGCAATGGGTCGTCAGCGCCTATTCGCTTGCCTTCGGGGGCTTCCTCCTCATAGGCGGCCGCTTATCCGATCTGATGGGGAGAAGGCGCATGTTTATGATCGCGATGGGTCTCTTCGGACTCGGCTCGCTGCTCGGTGGATTGGCAGAATCGCAGCTGATGCTCATCGCGGCCAGAGCGCTGCAAGGTCTGGGCGGCGCGCTGCTGTCGCCGGCAACCTTGTCGCTGATCATGTCTAACTTCAATGAAGGTCCGGAACGTAACCGGGCGATGGGCATCTGGGCATCGATGGGCGGCGTAGGCATGTCGCTTGGCCTGCTGCTCGGCGGCGTGCTCACGAGCTACATCGGATGGGAATCGACCTTCTTGGTCAACGTGCCGATCGCGCTTGCCGTCGTGGTTCTCGCGCCATTCGTATTGACGGAGAGCAAGTCGCCGGCAGGTGCCAAGCATTATGATGCGGCAGGAACCATCTCGGTAACGGCAGGTCTGCTGAGTGTGGTCTATTATCTCATTCAAGCGCCGGTCGAAGGCTGGGCTAGCGCATCGACTAGCACCATAAAGCAAATAGGTCAATACAGTAAATTATATATTTTTTCGTTTTGAAAAATAAGGGACAAGTCCCTCATTTCATATTCCGTTCTTCAGTTCTCATTCATCAATTTTAGTAGTTCATCTGCATTTTTCTTATGAGAGGGCTGATGCGAAAGCTCGGTCAATAGGTTGACTATTTCTTCTTTGTTGTTAATCAAACTACCAGTTGAGCGAAGGTTATTTAACAGTGTGACCATAACAGCTGGATAATTGGCCATATTAGCATCATTAAAAGAAGTGTATTTGCGCAAGGCATCTGCTTTACTTGCATGCTCTATTGCTAAATTAATATCGTTTTGGGAAATACCTGATGCGATCCGTCCAATCTCCGCCTTGAAATCATGATCAATTGAAGCGAATTCTTTATCAATATCCCCCTTCTCAATAAAACAATAAATGTTAAAAGCCAACGAACATATTAGCAGGAGCCAACTAACCACGTAGAGTTTATTTCTCACCTGTTTATCCACTCCTAAGCTAAAATAAATAAGGAGGGAGTTCTCCCTCCTAACTCAATTCATTATAACACATCAGAATGGACTTAATTGAGCATGCCGAATTAGGCCTGCGAACGCATGACAAAGACCAGAATGCTCTCTGCGAGCGTTTCTGGTCTTTGTTGTATACATTTGCTCGCGGGGGCGTACCCTTACGGCCCTGAAGTCAAAGGCGGGTTAGGATCAGGCGCCGGGCCCGGATTCGCCTGCGCTCCGCCGCCGCCTCATTCTCGGCATCGATAAGCTGTTTGGGTTCATAAGCGTCTACGACAAGCAAATAGCGGGTCGCGTTGCTATTAAACGCTATTGACTTATCCACTACTGCGTGTTACTTTGTAGTGGTAGTAAGTATCACAGGATACCAGCCATACAGAATAGCAAAGGGTGATCGAGCTGGAAAATTTAACGGAAATGCTCAAAGGCGTGCTCGAGGGCTGTGTCCTTGAAATTATAAGCCGCAATGAAACCTACGGCTACGAAATCACGCGGCGGCTGAATGCCCTCGGCTTCACGGACGTCGTGGAGGGAACGGTGTACATCATCTTGATCCGGCTTGAAAAAAACAAGTTGGTGGAGATCGCCAAGAAGCCCTCCGACATGGGACCTCCGCGAAAGTTCTTCGCGATCAACGACGCGGGACGCGAGGAGCTGCGGAGGTTCTGGGGAAAATGGGAGTTCGTATCCTTAAAAATTAACGAGCTAAAGGAGAGCAAATTATGAATTTTTGGGAAAAAATCACCGGCAGCGACATGACGAAAGAAATGAAAGCTTTTGACTCGCGAGTCCAAAAGCTGCCGGCTGATTATCAGTCGGCATGGAAAGAAATCAACGCCCATCTTTGGCCGCATTCGGATTTCAGCGGTCGCAACCTCATGCCCATTCTAGACGGCGCGCTCGGCCTGCTCGAAGAAACGGCGGCGGACGGTCAGCGTGTCCAAGAGGTATTGGGCGACGATATCAAAGGCCTCTGTTCGGCGCTGGCCGGCGAAGCCGGGGCGAAGTCATTTCGCGACAAGTGGCGCGATCAGCTCAACCATAATATCGCCAAAAAATTAGGCAAATAGGAGGGATACGATGAGTATTCGAGATATCATCGAAGGCAAAAGAGAATGGCGCGCGTCAAAGCGCTCCCGCATGATTATCAGATCGTTTATAAAGAGATCCAAAAATATTTCTTCAAAGTCGGCCCTGTCGAGTTGACCGAAGGGACGGGTTTGCTCTCGGGGATTGTCGATCTTTTCGAAGAGGGGGCGGCTATGAGGAAAGGCGTGCTCGAAGTGACGGGCCGTGACGTAGCGGCATTCTGCGACGATCTCATCAAGGATTCTAAAACTTACGCCGGCCTCTATCAAGAATCTGTTGGCCCGAAAAACAACAAGCCATGAAAAAGGTTGCGGATCAATCCACGTAAGGGCATATCGGGATGGAAGAACCTACTGAAATGAGAAGGCATAAGAAAACCGCGCAGTGGCGCGGTTTTCTTATGATCACTTGCAACTTTCATGGGCAAAGTAATTAATTCGAAACACTACCTTGACAGTCGAGGTAGTGTGGCGTATTATACAGACATGGAGGTGAGCAACATGAGCGAGAACAAAATCACATCCGACCTGTTGCGCGGCCATACGGACACGATGATTTTACGGCTCTTGTCCGAAGCGGACCGTTACGGCTACGAAATTACGAAGCTGATCGCCGAGCGTTCGGGCGGCGAGTATGAATTGAAAGAAGCGACGATGTACTCCAGTTTCCGCCGGCTTGAAGCGGACGGCGACATCGAGTGGTACTGGGGCGACGAATCACAGGGCGGACGACGCAAGTATTTTAGGATTACCGATAAGGGCAAGGAGACATACGCCCGCAACCTCAGCAATTGGGCGTATGCCAAGCGCGTATTAGAAAACTTACTTTAAAGGGGATGGGATGAAATGAATAAGAAACTGACGGATTATCTGGATAGCGTATTCGCGGCATACGACGGCGTGAAGAGCGTCAACGAATTAAAGTCCGACCTGCTCTCCGATCTGCAGGAGCGTTATCGCGAACTGAAGGCCGAGGGCAAGGACGACGACACCGCGTTCAAGCGGACGATCGAGACCATCGGCGACATCGAGGAGACGATCTTGGAGGTCGCCAACCTCTCCCGCTCGCTGGAGCGGCAGGTGGTGACGAACCTGAGCGCAAGCAACCTGGTAGACAGCGACTTCGCGGGTATAACTGCTCACAAAGGACAGTTCACCGGCAGCGCGCTGCACGGCTCCGACTTCTCGGGCGCGGATTTGACCGGCAGCTCGTTCAAGAGCAGCGACGTGCGCGAAGCCAATTTCGACGGCGCGAATTTGACCGACTGCAGCTTCACCACGCTGGATCTGAGGAATGCCAGCTTCAATAAGGCGATCCTCGTCCGGACGAATTTCAGCAAGTCGGGGCTGGATGGCGTCCGATTCACGGGCGCAAGAGTGACGGACGCGGCGTTCACGATGACGGATCTTCGCAAAACCAGCTTCGAAGGCTGCGCATTCGACGGCGTCGACTTTACCCTGTCCGACTTGAGCGGGCAACGGTTCGACGGGCAGACGTTCATCGGCGTGAAGTTTGATAAAGCGGGACTGCAAGGCGTGTCGTTCAAAGGCGCGACGCTGAAGAACGTCTCCTTCCAGTCGATGTCCATCTTCTCGAAGAAGTACTATCGCGCGATCAAGACGATCGACTTCGACGGCGCGACGATGGATAAACTGACCTACGCGCTGCTCAAAGGCATGGAAGCCAATCTGTCCAACGTGACCGTCGTTTAATTAAAAAGGAGGGATTCCGATGAAAACCGCGCAAGCCGTGCAAACCGCGCATGCCAAGTCCATTCAAGTGAAAGGTCTGCAAAAATCCTACAAGCAGCTCCAAGTGCTGAAGGGCGTCGATTTCGAGGTGGAGAAGGGCAGCATCTTCGCGCTCCTTGGTTCCAACGGCGCCGGCAAGACAACGGTCGTCAAAATCCTCACCACGCTGCTCAAGCAAGACGGCGGAACCGCCGCCATCAACGGATTCGATGTCGCGTCCAAACCGGATCATGTGCGCCAGGAGATCGGTCTGACCGGACAATTCGCCGCCGTGGACGAAATCTTGACCGGACGGGAAAATCTGATCATGATCGCCAAGCTGCGCTACCTCAAGAACCCGCGTCAGGTGGCGGATACCATGCTGCAGCGCTTCGGCCTGACAGAGGCTGCCGACCGCAAGGCGTCGACGTATTCGGGCGGCATGCGCCGCAGGCTCGACATCGCATTGAGCCTGGTCGGCAACCCGCAGATTATTTTCCTCGACGAGCCGACGACCGGACTTGACCCCGAATCGCGCATCGAGGTGTGGAAGATCGTCAAGGAGCTGGCCGACGGCGGCACGACGATCTTCCTGACCACGCAGTATCTGGAGGAGGCCGAACAGCTCGCCGATCGAATCGCCATTTTGCATGAAGGAAGGATTATCGCCAGCGGCACGCTCGCGGAGCTGAAGAAGCTGTTCCCAACCGGCAAGGTGGAGTACGTGGAGAAACAGCCGACCCTAGAGGAAATTTTCCTCGCGATCGTCGGCAATAAGGGGGAGAAATAATGGAAACGGTAAAAAACCACTTTTTCAGCGATCTGGGCGTCATGCTGGGACGTTCCATGCGGCATATTACGCGGAGTCTGGACACGATCATCTCCGTCACCATCATGCCGATCGCGATGATGCTGCTGTTCGTCTACGTATTCGGCGGGGCCATTCAAGCCGGAACGGATAACTATGTGAATTACCTGCTGCCAGGCATCCTCCTGATCGCGATCGCCAGCGGCGTCGCCTACACGTCATTCCGCCTGTTCACCGATATGCAGCGGGGCATCTTCCAGCGGTTTCACTCCATGCCGATATCCCGTTCGACCTTGCTGTGGGGCCATGTGCTGACCTCGCTCGTATCCAACGCGATATCCGTTGTCGTCATCATTGGCGTTGCGCTTATTATGGGCTTTCGGTCGTCGGCGGGGGTACTGCCTTGGCTTGCGGTAGCCGGCATTCTGGTCCTATTCACGCTGGCGTTGACGTGGGTCGCGGCGATCGCCGGCTTATCCGCCAAAACCGTGGATGGAGCGAGCGCTTTCTCTTATCCGATTATCTTCCTGCCGTTCATTAGCTCGGCGTTCGTGCCGACCGAGTCGATGCCAACCGCCGTTCGCGTCTTTGCCGAGAACCAGCCGGTGACCTCGATCGTGGAAGCGATCCGCGCGCTGCTGGCCGGCCAGCCGGTAGGGAACGAGATCTGGGTCGCGCTTGCATGGTGCGTCGGCGTTATGCTCGTAGCTTATTTCATTGCGATGCGGGTGCACAACAAGCGGGTGTAAGACAGACGCTCCAGCTCTTATTGCGGGTCCTCAATACTCCGACATTGCACTTCCTTCTAACCTGTACACAAGGTGGAGAACCCTAACCATATAGTGCTTCGACCATTGAGGTCCGCTGAATGAGCGGATCTTTTATTTTGGGCATAAAAAAATGACCCCTGCATTCAAGGGTCATCTCCGGGCAACTTCACCGCTTTCGGCTCAGTCGAAGTATAAATGAAAAAATGGATTGAACAAGAAATAACGCTATGATATAATCAGTAGCGCCATTGACATTTCAACAGAAAGAGTGTATTCGATTTTATTCCCACTTTAATCTTACCTCTCGAGCTTTGATTTGTCAATGCCCTTTTTTATAAAGGAAAAAGGAGTGTGTTCAAAGCCATGGACGCGAAGGATTGGCAGCAGGAACGGGAACGGCTCGAACAAGTCGGAAGCAAGCTGCAGGCGAGAATCGCCGAGCTGGAGCCAGAGGTCGAGGGGCTGCATGATCAGGCCTCGGACATCCGCAGGCGCTTCTGGGAAGAAGTGACGATCAACACGGCCACGGACGAGGATTTCGAAGAAACGTTCCACACGATTAACCAGCAGTCGGCGGTGCTGGCCGAGCGGGAGCGCGTTCACAAGTTGTTGACGCAGCAGTGGAAAAGCATGAAACGGCTGCTCCCGTCGCCTTATTTCGGACGGATCGATTTCGAGGAAGACGGCATGGATTTCCGCGAGCAGGTCTACATCGGCGTCTCTTCCTTCGTCGACGATGACGGCTTGAGCTTCCTGATCTATGACTGGCGCACGCCGATCGCGAGCCTGTATTACGACTACTCCCCGGGGCCGGCGTCCTATGTCACGCCGACGGGGCCGATCGAAGGGGCGATGGCGCTCAAACGTCAGTTTCAAATTCAAGACGGGCAGATTCGCAGCATGTTCGACGCCAGCGAGACGATCGGGGACGAATTGCTGCAGCACGTGCTCGGCCAAGGCGCGGACTCGCAAATGAAAACGATCGTGGCCACGATCCAGAAGGAGCAAAACGCCATTATCCGCGATGACGCGAGCCGCATGCTGATCGTGCAAGGGGCGGCCGGCAGCGGCAAGACGTCCGCGGCGCTTCAGCGGGTAGCCTACTTGCTGTACAAACACCGCCAGACGATCAAGGCCGATCAGATCGTGCTGTTCTCGCCGAATCCGATGTTCGCCAGCTACGTCTCCACCGTCCTGCCGGAGCTCGGCGAAGAGAACATGCAGCAGACGACGTTCCAGGAATATCTCGACTATTGGGCCGGCGCCGCGCTGCGGCCGGAGGACCCTTTCGACCAGATCGAATACGTCCAGACCGCGCATGGCGAGCCGGGCTATGAAGCTCGTCTTCAAGGGATCGCCTACAAATCCTCCGAAGCGTTCCTGCGGGCCTTGCAGAACTACGGCGCATGGCTGGGGCAAGAGGGCATGCAATTCCACGAGATCCGGTTCCAGAATCGCGTGGTGATTGCCGCCAAGCGCATGCGCGCGCAATTTTACGGCTATGACCGAACGCTTCCGCTCTACAATCGCGTCGTTCTGCTGCAGGAATGGCTGCTCGGCGAGCTGGCCGCGCGAGAACGCCGGGAACGGGAAGCGCCTTGGGTCGAGGAAGAGATGAATTATCTCGACGCGGATCAGTACGCCGAAGCGTTCGGCATGCTGCATAAGGAGAAGGAGCTGTTCGATCTTGCGGAGCATTACGCCTCCGTCCGCGAACGCATCACCAAGAAGCGCCGGGAGGACGAAGCCGACTTCGACTTCGCGCTGAAGGAGGAAGAACTGCTCCGCCGCAGCATCGTGAAGGAGCGGTTCAAGCCGCTGCGGAAGATCGTGAAGACGTTCGCGTTCGTCGACGTTCGCGCCATCTACGGCCAACTGTTCGAGAGCGAAGACGGTTACCGGGCGAAGACGAACGAGTCCTTCATACCTCCGCTTTGGCCGGAAATCTGCAGGCAAACGAACGAGAAGCTGCAGCGGAACGAGCTGTTCTACGAGGATGCGACGCCTTATTTGTACGTCAAAGAGCTGGTCGAGGGCGTTCGCACGAATACGGAAATCCGGCATGTGTTCGTCGACGAGGGGCAGGACTATTCGATGTTCCAATTTGAATATATGAAGAAGCTGTTCCCCCGCGCCCGGATGACGGTGCTCGGCGATTTCGGCCAGGCGATCTTCCTGCAGGCGACGAGTCTAGCCGCGGCCGATTCGCCGCTGCTCCGCCTCTACGGCGAGGCCGACACGAGGCTGATCCGCCTGGTGCGCAGCTATCGTTCGACGAAGGAGATCGTCGAGTTCACGAGAGCGATGCTGCCGGGCGGGGACGAGATCGTCCCCTTCGAGCGAAGAGGCGCCAAGCCCGTTCTGACAAGAATGGACGACGGGGAGAAGCGGGATGCGCGGCTGCTGGCGGACATCGCGGCGCTCCGGGACGAGGGCTTCGATTCCATCGCCGTCATTACGAAGACCGCGGCCGAGAGCCGGGAGGCCCATGAAGCGCTGCGTGTTCATCTAGGCGAGGCGCTGCGCTTGATTACGAAGGAGACGCCGGACTTCGAGAAGGGCGTGATGGTCATTCCCGTCTATCTGGCCAAAGGCGTCGAGTTCGATGCCGTCTTGGTCTACGAGGCTTCGGCTGACGCCTACGGGCGAGAGAACGAACGCAAGCTTCTGTACACGGCGTGCACGCGGGCGATGCACCGGCTCCATCTCTATGCGACGGGCGAATGGTCGCCGTTCGTGCGGGCATTGCCTGCGGATTTGTACGAGGAAGCGTCATACTGACGTAGCAAGGCGATGTCGGGCCGTCATAAGCCGCCGCCGCTCACGATGCCGTCCATCACCGACGCTGCCTGTTGCCCGTCCTCAAGACGAAGCGCATTCATCTTATGCTCACGATGAGCAGAAAGCAGGAATCTATGTCCGCTACTAAGCAAACTCAACCTTCGGCAGCCGCCGGGGACGACTTCTCGCTGAAAGCCATTCTACCGCCGCTCCTGGCGATTATCGTCGGCATGATCATGGTCATCCTGGACAGTACCGTCGTCAATAACGCCATACCGAAGTTGGTGGACTACTTCGATACGGATCTGAAGACGATCCAATGGACCGTTACCGGCTATACGCTGGCGTTATCCGCCGTTATCCCGCTTGCGGGCTGGATGACCGATCGATTCGGCGCCAAGCGAATTTTCCTCATTACGATCGCCTTGTTCACGATCGGCTCCGTGCTGTGCGGTATCGCCCAGACGCCGGAGCAGCTCATCTTGTTCCGCGTCATTCAAGGCCTGGGAGGCGGCATGATGGCCCCGATCGGGATGGCGATGGTGTTCAAGCTTGCGCCGCCGGAGCGCCGCGGCTCCATCATGGGCATGCTCGGCATCCCGATGCTGATGGCGCCGGCGTTCGGACCCGTGCTGTCCGGCTGGCTGGTCGATTCCGTCAGCTGGCACTGGATTTTCATCATCAATCTCCCGATCGGCATCATCGCCATGATACTAGGGGCCAAGTATTTGCCGAAAGCTGATCGTCAGGCCGCCCCGCATCTGGACGTCATCGGCATGTGCCTCGCGCCGATCGCCTTCTCCATGTTGGCATACGGCGTGAGCGAAGGCGGCACGAGCTGGTCCCAGACGTCGACGATTACGGGCCTGGCCGTCGGCGGCATCGCGCTCCTCCTGTTCATCTTCGTGGAGCTGCGGCAGAAGCAGCCGCTGCTCGAGCTTCGCGTGTTCCGGTCATCCGACTTCACGCGAGGCATCATCTTGACGTGGGTCGTGCAGCTCGCGCTGTTCGGCGCCATGCTGATCGTGCCGCTGTACTTGCAAGGCGTCATGGGCTATTCCGCGCTGGAGACGGGCTGGATCCTGATGCCGCAGGCGATATGCTCGGGCATCGGCATGCCGATCAGCGGCCGGTTGTTCGACAAGATCGGCGCGCGTCCGCTCGCCTTCGGCGGTCTAACCGTCATCTCCGTTGCCTTGTTCATCTTGTCCGGCATATCGGTGGATACGTCGCTGTGGGTGATCATTCCGTGCATCTGTATCATGGGTCTGGGCATGGGCTTCGCGATGATGCCGCTCAACACGCACGTGCTGAATTCGGCGCCTCGCGCGCTGGTGAGCCGCGTCACGCCGCTGACGACGGCCGCGCAGCAAGTCATCGTCTCGTTCGCGGCCGCGGGCTTGACGGGTTACCTGACGTCGCAGATCGCTTCTCATGCCGCGAGCGCGGGAGCGGACGCGAATCCGCTGAGCGCCGTCGTCGCGGGCTACGGCGACACGTTCTTCCTGTCCGCGTGCATCGTAACCACGGGCGTCGCGCTGTCGCTCCTGCTGCGCAAGCCGAAGCGGCAGGAAGTAGGCGGCACAGCCGGCGGGGAACAGCCGGACCCGGCGATGATGGCCGGTCACTGATCGTCGCGCCTCGTTCCTCGGAATCGATTCGCCAGTTTGCCAATAGCCTTGGCCGTTCATCGGCCAAGGCTATTTGTTCTTTTATTCTTAGGTCGCTTGTCCTTCCTCCCAGCAGCGCGTTCCTGTTGATTCCCGCCTCGGCCCCATGAATATACTGGAAATTCTCCTAGAGGAAAATCCCCCGGGAGATAAGCATCTTCAAAATCGACTTTTTCAGGAACAACTAATTAGTCCAAGCAGTCATTCATTTCTAGCAATATATTATATTAAATCAAGTGCTAGCTTGGTTTTATATCAAAGATTGAGAGGAAGTGGTGTTATTGCCGGGATTTGAAAGAAAAATATGGGGTTTTAGGTATCACGAATTAGTAAGAGGTGAATGTTGTAGAAAAGTTTTTGGACGGAAAGTATGCGTCCCTTGTCCAGTAAGCAGGTACGTTGATTATTCCATTTACCTGGGATTTAACCATCCATCTGTAACACCATCATGGCAGGCATCAATCTACTCTTGTGCTAGTGCAGCAGTTGCGGCTGCTTATTCGATTTTAGCTCCAGCTATTGCTTCATGCTCAGCTGGTCCAGGATGTATTGCCGCCATTGCTCTTGCAATTCCACTCGCCAATAACGCGGCAAGAGAGGCATTCCGAAAATGCATAGCTAATACTGATGTTCCAGAGTCAATATACAGGCAAGTTAATTTGGGAATCTACACCAGAAAATCTGTTCTTAGTTCGACAAGGCTAAAAAGACCCATAAAGAAGAAAAGAGCAAAAAATAATGCGCCTTTAAGAAAGAATACGTCTGCAAGAAAGGGCATGTCTGCAAGAAAGGGTATGCCTGTAAGAAAGAATAGTTCTATCACGATGAAGAAGAAAGTATGCGGCTGCAAGAAATTGCGGAAGCGATAATATTTAATGATATTAAGTAACTTTTTTGCTTCAACAAAACACCATTCAAGTCTAAGCAGCCAGTCGTCGGGAATCAACCGGCGACTGGTTATTTAGTTTCGTTTGAAGGCATTGCCACCGAGCAAGAGCTCCTGGACGTCATCGTTGGCATGGAGCCGACGGGTCATTACTGGATGAACCTGGCCCATTTTCTAAGCGAACAGCATGTTACGTGCGCTGTGGTTAATCCGCTCCACGTGAAGAAAAGCAAAGAATTGGATGACAGATCGAGGCGTCTTCTTAAGGAGGTCCAGAATTAAGCCCGTCAACAAAAAATGGCCCAAATGATTCGTCCCAAAGTGAGTCTCGAAACCTTGTTTTGATCACGAACGGCCATGATCACGTTGGCGCTTAGAACTCTTTCCGGAATTCCATCCACCATTCCCCATCTTATCTCCTCATTCGGTGCGCAACTTCACCTTAGTATATCGAAATTGCCCAAAGGGCCGGATAACCGAATCCCTGCAAGTTGTAGCAAGAATGAGTAACGGCCGTAAAGTTCGTAGGATATGACCTCATCTTCGTAACAAAACCCATAACCTTCATGATTTGATCGAGATATAATGGGCCAATAGCTCAAGCGTCGACTACTTCTGCTCTGGGGGCGGGCCCGATGATGCATCGTCTGTACAAGCTGAATCTTAAGCAGCAATTCGTCCTGTTCTTTATTTCCTTGATCGTGCTGCCCATTCTAGTGGCCTATTGGCTCGTATCCGTCAAGGTGACCTCGATTACGGAGAAGCAGATGGGCGATACGCTATTCCAATTGGTGAAGACGAGTCATCTGACGTTGGACGAAGTGATTGCCTCGGTGGACGGCACGTCGGAGAAGCTGCTGATCTCGCCGGAGATCAGACGTCTGTTGGACGCTCCGCCGCACACGGATTACGACCGCCTCAAAGAATACTTGGCGTTGGACCAGCTCCTCACGAGCTATTCGTCGCCCAACGCCATCAATTATTCCGTCTGTATCCCCGACCTTGCGATGCGGTATACGTTCGCGCCGACCTCGGACGTGAAACCGAACGGGGTTTTCTTCTCGTGCGACACCTTGCCCGGCGGCTGGTTCCAGGATGCGGTGAACGAACGGGGTTCCGGCATTATTCGAATTCTGATCAAGCCCGGCGATAACGTCAGCAGCGAGAAGACGGCCGCCTATGTACGAGGCATGAACAGCAACCACGATAAAGACCGGCCGGCGGGCGTGCTCGTGATCACGGGCTTAAACATCCTCCTTCAGAAAAATATCCAATCGCTGCGCATCCCGAGCGGCGGCCAAATCGTGCTCCTCGATAAGTCCAATACGATCCTGGCCGAGAATGCCGCCAATCTTGCGGTCGGCGATCGTCTGCCCGTGCCGGAATCCGTGAGCAGCCTTGAGCAGGGCGTGATCTTGGAGCGGAACGGGCGGGATTCCTCGATGTACGCCTTTCATGCCAGCGCGGACAGCGAGACGAAGCTGCTCTTCAAGATTCCGCGTCAATCCATCGTCGGCGAGCATGAAGGGATTCGGCAGCTGTTCAATACGCTGATGATCGTCTACTTCTTCATTTTGCTGCTCGCCAGCCTCTACTTTATCCGCCATATTCTAAGCCCGTTGTCGCGATTGACGCGGCTGACGCGTTCGTTCGAACCGGGAAGGACGCTGGGCAACGAAATGCTCCTGAACCGCAACGACGAGATCGGAATGCTCAATCAGTCCTTCATCGACATGACCAAGCGCCTCAACCAAACCGTTCACGACAAGTACGTCCTGGAGCTCAAGCACAAGGAATCGGAACTCGCCCTGCTGCATTCCCAGATTAATCCGCATTTGCTCTACAACACCTTGGAATCGATCCATTGGCGGATCATGCTGGAGGGCGGGCAGGAATCGGCGGAGATGGTCCGCGATCTGTCGCTGCTCATGCGCATCGGTCTTAGCCGGGGGGAGAAGCTGATCCCCGTCCAGGAGGAGATCAAGCATGTCGAGGCTTATATTCGCCTGCAGCTGAAACGGTACAACTACGCGTTCGTCGTCGACTGGGACATCGTGGAGGAAGCGAAGTCCGTCTTGATTCCGAAGGTCATTCTGCAGCCGTTGGTGGAGAACGCGATCAATCATGGCATTCGCAAAATGGGCAGCGACGGAAGATTAAGCATCTCGCTGCGCGCGCAAGGGGATACCTTGTGTGTCGCGATCGCGGACAACGGCTATCAAGCCGTGGATCTCGCGAAGCTCCATTCGATTCTGGAAGGCAAGCTGCCGCATGAAGGGTACGGGATCTTGAACGTGCACCGCCGCATCCGGCTTCATTTTGGCGATGAATACGGGCTGTTCTACAAGAAGATGCCGACCGGCGGCACGCAGGCTATTATTGTGATGCCCCTTGCGGGAGAAACCGTCGCGGCGGGCGATAGCAGGAGGTAGCGATGTACAACATATTGGTCGTGGACGACGAACCGATGATCGGCGAAGGCGTGGCCATGGCGCTGCGCGGCGCAGACCTGCGGCTGGGCGATATCTATATCGCGCGCAACGGGTATGAGGCGTTGGACTATATCCGTCTGGAACGAGTCGATCTGCTCATTACGGATATCCAGATGGATCGCATGTCGGGCTTGGAACTGATCGAGACGATGTTCGCCGAGAATTGGACGATTCCCGTCATTGTGCTGTCGGCGCACGGGGAGTTCAATTATGCGCAGAAAGCGCTGCGTCTGGGCGTCAAAGAATACATCATCAAACCGGTGGTGCCGAGCGAGCTCATTCGGATTACGCGCCAATTGATCCAAGAGCGGGATCAGCATCTGAGGGACCGGTCGGAAGCGGCGTTTCGGCAGAAATACTCGCTGGAAGCATTGCCTGCGAACTATGACCAGGTCTTGACCGAGTTACTGGCGGAAGGGATGCGGGAGTCGGAAGTGGAGGCCATACTCGAGCATTGGGGCCGGAGCATGCGCGGTCCTTTTTTCGCCATGCTCGTCATGAAGCTTCATATCTCGGGCTCCGGCTTTCAGGGGAAGGCGGCGTCTTTGCGAGACCGCAATCTGCTGCGTTATGCGGCAAGGAACGTCGTGGAGGAAACTTTGGATGGCTGGTCTCCGCTCGTCTTCGCGAGCAGCAATCAGCACATTGCCGTCGTGCTCCAATATGACCAAGAAGCGCGGAACGACCCGGAGAGTCTCCGGGAGCGCATGATGATCGCCCAACTCGTGCACCGTAATTTGCTCCAATATCTCAATATGGACAGCGCGATCGGACTGAGCCGCGTAAAGGAAGGCACGTCGAGCTGGCCGGCGCTCTCGCGGGAGGCGCATGAGGCGTTAGGCTGGAGCGACGATCATCCGGGCTATGCCGTGTTCGCCATCGAGGAAGCAGAACGGCTTGCGAAGCAACGCGCGGGGCGGGAGACGGACGGGGGTGACCCGGCGCTCCAAGACAACAACGCCGTCATTTTGCAGGCCAAACAATACATTGAAACCCACTACCGGCGCAAAGGGTTGAAGCTGCAGGAGATCGCCTCGTCCGTCTACGTGACGCCCAATTATTTGAGCTACTTGTTCAAGAAGTCGCTCGGCTGCAACCTGTGGGATTACGTGACGCAGCTTCGGATGGAAGAAGCCAAGACGCTGTTGAAGACGACGGACATGCGGAGATACGAGGTGTCGGACTACGTGGGGTATGACTCGCCGGAGCACTTCGGGAAGCTGTTCAAGAAATATTTCGGCGTCAATCCGACCGAATCAAGGTGAAACGGCTGTCGCCGCTTGTATTTTAAAATAAGGACCGCGCCTTGCGAAAACGAAAAACGTAAGTTTACACCTCACGCCCGTTATATCGCACCTCGAAGGGAAGGGCTGACCTATCCTACAATAAAGGTGCAAGTAAATATAGGGAAATGCGAGGGGTTAGACCATGAATAAAGGTAGAAGCAAACGCATGCTGGCGTACGGCAGCTTGGCGATGTTCGTCCTCTTGGCCGGATGCGCGAGCAAGACGAACACCGCCGACAATAAGGAGACGAACGCGAACGCGAACGCGAAGACGGAGAATGCCGCCGGAGCGTCCAACGGAGCGGGTACCGAAGAAGCAACCGCCGAGAAAGTCAGCATCGTCGCGTATGCGTACCCGCCGGACAAGACGGCGGAGAACGCGGCGCTGGATGCGAGGATCAAACGGTTCACGGAAGAGAATCCGAACGTCTCGATTACGCCGAAATACTGGAAATACGAAAACTCGGAAATCGCGATCAAAATGGCGTCGAATAGCGCGCAAACCGAATTTACGACGTGGGCGACGGAAGGCAAGCTGCTGACCGACAAGAAGTGGATCGCCGATCTGACCGATTACATGGCGACTTGGCCGTATGCGAAGGACTTGAACGCGTTCGCCACCAAGCCTTACGTGATCGAAGGCAAGACGTATGGTATTCCGATCGATGCATACGGCATGACGATTACGGTCAACAAGAAGATTTTCGAGGATAAAGGCGTGCCGCTCCCGCCGATGGATTGGACGATGGAGGAGTTCATCGCGGCGGCCAAAGCCGTGAACGATCCGGAGAAGGGTATCGCGGGCTTCATCCCGATGGGCAAAGGCACGGAGGCCGGCTGGAACTGGACGAACTTCCTCTATACGGCGGGCGGCGACATTCAAACGGTGGCCGATGGCAAGGTGACCGCGGCGTTCAATAGCGAAGCTGGTTTGAAAGCGCTTCAGTTCTACAACGATCTGAAGGTCGCGAACGTCATTCCGAAGCAATGGGCGCTCGGATACGGCGATGCGCTGTCGATGTTCAACCAAGGACGCGGCGCGATGGTCATGTGCGGCAGCGGCAACGCTTTGGACGGCGCGATCAATCAAGGGGGCATCTCCAAGGATGACGTCCTGATCTATCCGATTCCTTCCGTGACCAAAGGCGGCAAGCACATCGGCGTGGCCGGCGGCAACTACAAAGTCATCAACGGTCTGGCCGACAAAGCGCAGCAGAAAGCCGCGTTCGACTTCGTGGTCGACGAATACTTCACGCAAGATTACCTGGACGCGATCGATCAGCAAATCGTGGATCAGAAATCCAAAAAGCAAGTGTACGTGCCGCAATTGATCAACTACTGGAACGACGATTCCGAATACGGCAAGCAATACCAAGCTATTCTGGACAAGCACGACAACGTCTATAAGTATTCCCCGGAACTGATCAAGCTTATGGAATCGAAGCCGGAAGCGACGTACGAGACGCAAGCCTTCTATGCGGAGATGGCGAACGTCATTCAGAAGGTATTGATCAGCAAAGGCGACCTGGATCTGCAAAAGCTGCTGGACGAAGCCGCGGCCAAAGTGCAGAAGGAAAACTTCGATAAAGTGAAAGTGCAATAATACCGGTACACAAGGGGGGACCGAGCGGATAAGGCTAGGGCGTCCCCCTTTATATTGCCCGAATGGGCGAATGCGGCGGAAAGGGATGGGGAGGTTTATGGCGACGCAAATTCAAGCACAGGCGCCGGCGAAAGCAGCGCCGCTTGCGAACGCGAGCCTGAGCAGGCGAGCGAAAAAATATATATGGGGAAGTTTGTTTCTTCTGCCGGCGGTATTGATCTTCCTATTATTCTTGTGGGTTCCGATCGCCAAAGGGATCGGGTACAGCTTCTATCAGGTCGATTTCGTAAGCGGGAACACGTTCATCGGACTGCAAAATTATAAAGAAGTGCTCGGCAATCCGGACTTCTATATTGCGATCAAAAACACGCTGTATTACATGGGATTGGCGCTCGTCGTCGGGTTCTGGGTGCCGATCGCGATGGCGATCGGGGTCTCCGAGCTGAAGTGGTTCCAGGGACCGGCCCGCATCATCGGGTATTTGCCCAGCATCATCCCGGCCATCGTGCTCTACGGCATGTGGCAATGGTTTTACGATCCGATCGGCCCGATCAATTCCTTCCTGAATTTCGTGGGATTGCCGAGCTTTGATTTCTACAGCAAAGAACACGCCATGTTCTCTCTCGTCATCTTGGAAACTTGGCAAAATTTCGGGAGCGCAACATTGATCTATATTGCGGGACTGTCCGCGATTCCGAAGGATACGTACGAAGCGGCGGAGCTGGACGGCGCCGGCGTATGGGGACGGATCCGGTACGTGACCCTGCCGGGCATCAAAAATCTCATTCTGCTGCTGCTCGTGCTTCAGCTGATCTCCACCTCGCAAGCGTTCCAATCCCAGCTGCTCATGTTCGGCGGCGGTCCGGATAACGGCACGTTAACGTATTTGCTGCTGACGACGCGAGAAGCGTTCACGTACTTCAACTTCGGCAAGGCGAGCGCGATGGGCGTATTGATGTTCATCTTCCTGGTCGGCTTCTCGCTGCTCACGATGAAACTCAGGAAAGGAGGCGACGAAGAATGAAGGCCGATCAAGAGCGGGCCATTATGTCCCGCTATGATTTTCGCAAGCCCGTCGTCAAGCTCGTCTACGGATTCGTGGTGCTGGCGATCGCGCTCGTCTCGTTGTCG
The DNA here is from genome assembly GCF_008124765.1 of Paenibacillus methanolicus. Taxonomy (GTDB): domain Bacteria; phylum Bacillota; class Bacilli; order Paenibacillales; family Paenibacillaceae; genus Paenibacillus_Z; species Paenibacillus_Z methanolicus. The sequence continues at coordinate 243,187 of NZ_VNHS01000009.1, forward strand.
ATGCTCTATCCGTTCGTCAATACCGTGCTCAACTCGCTCAAATCGACGGAAGAGTTCTTCGAATTCCCCGCGCCGTTCTTCCCGAGCGAGTGGCAGTGGAGCAACTATACGGAATCGTTCTCGTACTTGAACATCCTGCTGTATTTCAAGAATACCGTGCTGATCTTCGTCGGCAACACCGTGTTCTCGATGGTGGTTCTCGGCTTGGCCGCCTATAGTTTGTCGCATATGCAGGTGCCGTTCAAAAAAGGGGTGACGTTGTATTTCATGTGCACCCTGCTCATTCCCGCCGCGTCGTACTTGATTCCCAACTTCTTGAACCTGAAGGATCTGGGTCTCCTCAATCAATATTGGGCGTTCTGGCTGCCGGCGGGCGCCAATGCGTTCTATCTGATGCTGCTGAAAAACTTCTTCGACGGCATCCACAAGGAAATGCTGGAGGCGGCCCGGATCGACGGCGCTTCCGAGCTGCGCTGCTTCGCGACGATCGCGGTGCCGCTGTCCGTGCCGATTCTCATTACGATTACGCTGCTCGGCTTCTCCACGACCTGGAACGACTTCTACTGGTCCAGCCTGGTCATGCAGGAGGACAAACAGCCGCTCGCCGCGGCGATCTATACGAAGATCATCTATGCCGGTTCCACGATCAACTGGAACGTGCGATTCGCGATTCTGTCGATGACGCTGCTGCCGCCGGCCGTGCTCTTCCTCTTCTTCCAGAAGTATATCGTCGGCGGACTTAGCGCCGGCGCCGTCAAAGGATAACGAGTGACCGCATAGACAAGGAGCCCTAAACAAGACGTTTAGAGGCTCTCGCCCGGCTTCCGGTTTCACGCGGTTCAATTTGTTCATGTTCGGCTGCGTCGTCACGACGCAGCCTTTTGCGATACAAGAATTTATATGCGGAATGCTGCAGCCGACGCCGAGCCCGGAGGAAGCGAATTTCGCCAATGCCATTATGGTATAATGGGACTCATTCAACGCGACGCGAGCGGGGGGAAATCATGAAACTGGAGCGGCTGATCTCGATCGTCTATATGCTGCTGAATAACGAGGTGGTATCGGCTTCCGAGCTGGCCGAGAAATACGAGGTGTCCCCGCGCACGATCTACCGGGATATCGACGCGATCTGCGCCGCCGGGATCCCCGTCGTATCGTATCAAGGCGCGAACGGCGGGTACGGCATTATCGAGTCGTACAAAATGGATCGCAGCTTGCTCGGATCGTTCGACGTGGCTTCGCTCATTACGGTGCTGCACAGCATGTCGTCCATCTTCGACGACGAGCGGGCGATGGAGACCGTCCGTCGCTTGCAAACGATCCAGAAAAACGATCAACTTCCCCACCTGTCCATGGATATGGGGAGCCATCGCGTCACGTACAACGAGTCGCTGCGCAAGCTGCGAGACGCGATCACGGCGAAACAGGTCGTCCGGTTCGACTACATCAACGGCAAGAACGAGAGAGTCGCGCGGTCGGTCGAGCCGGTCAGCCTTCGTTACCAGCATGATGCTTGGTATCTATTCAGCTATTGCCGGACGCGCGGCGATTACCGGGAGTTCAAAATATCGAGAATGACGGACCTGCTCCTCCAGCCGGAGCGGTACGAGCGCCGCCACGAGGCATCGCCCCAGCGATCGGCCTTCGAGCAATACCGGTGGAACGATCACAAGGAGGTCGTGCTGCAGTTCTCGAGCGAAGCGCTGGCCAGAGCGATGGATCTCTTCTATGAGTCGGACAGAAGCTTCAATCCGGACGGTTCGCTGACCGTGACGCTGAAGCTCGACAATGCCGCAAGCGAGCAATGGCTGCTTGGCGTCATGATGAGCTTCGGGGACGAGGCGGAGATCGTGGCGCCGATCGAGCTGCGACAAGCCTTGAGGCGGAAGCTCGAGAAGATGCTGCAGCGGTATCGGGAAGCCTGATAATAAGCGGAGAACGCAGAGCGTCTAATCGCTGACGGTCGGGTTTCTCTTTGTTTTACTCCTCCGGCTCATGCGCATCATACAGTCGCTTTAATTCCTCGAACCACGATACGGCGCTTCCCTTCATAACGAACGCTCTCGCAAAGGCGTCGCCGCCTTTACGAACCTCAACGCGGCCTTCCGAAGTCAATCGATATTCCATGATGTGTTTGTCCGCGGACGTGAGCGCGATCGTCAGCTCAAGGAAGTCCGTGGAATTGAAGTCGACCGTCCCCATCTCCTCCCGGCGGTCATGAACAATCAGACGTTGGAATTGGAAATAAGTTGCAATGTATTCGGGGCGATGGGAACCTAAAGAGACGCAGGTGCAAATTGGAAAGCGATATTCGCATCAAATACGCGGATAATAGATTGAAGTACGCCAATCGCTGTGGTAAACTAACAATCGTTAGTCAACTAACGACCGGTAGTTAGTGATAGGAGGATCTCCATGACTGCGCAGAAAATCAGGGATATCGCGCTTCGTCATTTTGCGCGTAACGGGTATGAGGGCGCTTCGCTCGCGGACATCGCCGCCGAGGTCGGCATCAAGAAACCGTCTATTTATAATCACTTCAAGGGCAAAGACGAGCTATTCATGGCGGTCTATCAAGAGGCGGCGACGAGGGAGCTGCATTTTGTGGAAGCCGATCTGAAGCCGAACCGTTCATCGTCGTTGGAGCATCAGCTGCTCGGATTTTTGTCCGGATATAAAGTTCGGTACGAGAAGGAAGAGAACACGAAGTTTTTTTTGCGGATGTCCTTTTTCCCTCCCGTCCATTTGCAGCGGCAATCGATGGAGCTGAGCTTGCATTACATCGACCGGATGGCCGACGCGGCCAATCTGCTGTTCCAATCCGCGAAGCAAGACGGACTCATCCATGCCGACGTGACCGTCGAACAGGCGACGAGCTCGTACATGGCCGTATTGGATAGTTTATTCGTCGAGATGCTCTATGGCGATCACGATCATTATAAGAGAAGGCTGGATGCCGCATGGCATGTGTTCTGGCGGGGCGTAAGAAGCAACTAGAGGAGGAGCAGCTATGAATCGCAGCTGGATGTTTATAATTATCGGCGCGTTGTTCGAGGTCATGTGGGTCATTGGCTTCAAGCACGCCGACAACGCGTTGGCTTGGACCGGGACGGTCGCGGCCGTCATCATCTCGTTCTATTTAATTATCGTGGCATCGACTAAATTACCGGTTGGCACGGTGTATGCGGTGTTCACGGGCCTTGGAACCGCGGGTACCGTGCTCGCGGAGATGATGTTGTTCGACGAACCCGTCAAAATGGTCAAACTACTGCTGATCGCCTTGCTCCTCGCGGGCGTACTGGGCTTGAAATTAGTCGGCGGCGCATCCAAAACCAAGGAGGTATCGGAATAATGGCTTGGGTAACGTTGCTGATCGCCGGCCTCTTCGAGGTCGTCGGCGTGCTTGGGATGAACCGGATCAAGCGCGACAATAACGCTGCGGCGTATATGCTCTTTATCGCGGGCATCGTGATAAGCTTCGGGTGTTTGAGCATCGCCATGCGAAGTCTTCCGATGGGGACGGCGTACGCGATATGGACGGGGATCGGCACGGTCGGCGGCGCGCTGGTCGGCATGTTGTTCTTCGGCGAATCGAAGGAATGGCGCCGAATGCTGTTCATTGCGATGGTATTGGCCGCGGCGGTAGGACTGAAGCTCATCGCTTAGGATGAGGAGTACGTGGTTGCCGTCGCAAGTTGGAATTTCAAGAAACCCGGTCGCGTGGACCGGGTTTCTTTGCCGTCGGTTTCGTTTGGGCGAGTATCCGTTTTACTTTTGCGTTTTTTGCACGTTCTTTTTGCCTTGGTCGCTCGGATCGTTCGATCGCGCCGGCTTATGTTTCGGCGTGTTGTCGTTGCTCATCTGTCATTCACCTCCCGTCTCCTTCCACCAGAGAGTATGCGTCCAAGCCGCGCTCCTTATGAGCGATAAGCTTATTTGACGCTGCCCTTCCTCCGACTGAACAGCGACGGACTCGTATACAGCACGTGGATCTCGCGCTCATGCGGGTCCCGGTGCTCGTTGCTTTCGCGGCTTTGCTGGCGGACGAACCAATCCACGACCAGCTTCGAGATGGCGGCCATCGCCACGAGGCTCAATAACGACCAATGGCCATTCCAGGCGTTATCCGTGTAGATCTTGACCTGCTTCATCAGCGGGAGCGCCATGTAAGAGACCAACACCGCGAAGGCGCCGATCGCAATCGAATACGATTTCCAATCGGAGTAACGTTCGTACAAGATCGTCAGCGCGCCGGGGATAATAAAAAGATTGGCCGGCAGCATCGTCGGGATGATCGGCTCCAGCTGCATGCGGTAATCGTACCAGTTCATCGCGGTGGCGACATCGTCGAGGTTTTTATTGAACAAATAAATCATCCCGAGAAAAGCGAACGACTTGAGCAGATTTCCCCTGCGTACGAGCACGACGAAAAGCACGACCATCCCCGCGCACGCCAGGACAAGCATCCACCACTGCCACGTGAAGAGCGTATATTTCGTCCATATTTCCCATCTCATATTCGTCAGCTTGTTCGACAGCTGGTCGATTCGCTTGCCTAACTCCTCCATGCGCAGCCCCCATTTCATGTAGACTCTGTCTATTTTGGCATTGCAGCGGGGTTTCATGCATGCGCGGTATTTGCGTCGATTTCGTCACCATTCTCGTTAGCCTCAGAATGAAAGGAAGGACGAACTTATTTCCATCCGTTCGCGTCTTTTCATTAGCAGTAAATATGACGTGAGTCCGGAGGAATCGACATGGCGACGATTGTTCTAATCAGAGGAAAAGCCGGTACCGGTAAATCGACGGTAGCGAGGGCGTTGGCCAGAAGGAATCGCTTCAACGTGCTGCACAAAGACGATCTCTATGATTCCGTTGCCGAATTCGTGCCCGAACATGCGCGGCGAAATCAAATATGCTTCGCATTTCTGTATCGATTTTTGCAGGGGGTGATCGAGTCGAATAGTCCCGTACTACTCGACTTTGGCTTCAATCATGCCGACGACGTGAAGAAACTGGAACACTGGGTTGCAGAACGGGGCGGAGCGTTAAAAGCGGTGCGCTGCATCTGTAGCGACGAGGCGATCTGGTCCGAGCGGCTGTCCAGCCGGAGCCGCAATCCGCTGCCCAACCAGCTGATCACGGATTTAACGAAGCTTAAAGAGCACTACAGCGATATAAAGAATGAAGATTACGAGAATGAGTTCGTCATTGATACTGTTCTGGACGTCGAGTCGAATGTGCATCGGATATTATCGTATATGAACGGGTTTCGGCGAGGTAGCGAGCCATGCGAGTGGTAGGAAGACGTGACAGCGGCCGAGCGATCGGGGGAAGCAGGCGATCTAGTCGCTGATTCTATTCCACGGCAAAAGACCAGAGGGGACGTACCCCATCTGGCTTTTTGTGCGTTCATTGCCATGACGGCGTAACACCGGAGCAGCGCTTGCTTACGATGGTTCCGTCGGCAGCTCCTCGCCGCGTTCATTTACGCCGAGGGCATTTTGCGCCATCGCCTTGTATTCCGCTAATCCGCTCTTCATGGCGAAGATTGCGATCAGTACGGGATAAGCGGCCATCCTCTCGACGATATGCTCATGCATCCGAGGCCACACCCGGCCGCCCGCTTGCTCGTATCGCTTCAGCAGATCCGCCAGTCCCTCATCGCCGAATAGGGTATGATAGATCGTAAAATCCGTCGCGGGATCGGAGACCTCTCCCTCCGTCCAATCCAACAAACCGGTTACGTTCCCTTGCGGATCTACGAGGATGTGCCCCGGATGCAGATCGCCATGGACTAGTCCGGAGTGCTGCGGCCAGTAAGATTCGTCGGCCAGCCAGCGCTGCCAGCGTTCCCATAGCGCGCGGGATACCCCGAAGCTGCGCTTGACTTCATCCATGTGCACGGCAAGGGCTTCCCGCACTTGATTCGGCTGTTTCACGCGAACACCGGCCTGCAGCGCTAGCTCGGGGGCGATTCCGTGAAGGGAGGCCAGCGTTTCCGCGAGGGATTGAATGAAGCCGTCCGGTATATTTTGCGGATCCAAGTACCAATCGTAACCGCTCGCTTCGGGATTGATCGTGCCCATCGGCGTCCCTTGCAGCTTCCGATAGGCGATCAGCTCAGGCGTATATACTTCCCATGCCGGCACCGACACCGACATATGGTTCGCTGCCAGCTGCAAGACCTTATGTTCATAGCCGGCGGATTCGATAACGTCCTCGCGACGGGGGGAACGCAATACCCAAGGCATGCCGTCCTTGTCGTCCGCGAATACCGCCAGGAAATCCAGGCCCGATTCATTGATTTTGACCGTGGCGGCATCAACCTCGATGCCATGCTTAATTGCCAGGTCGAGCATGCGCTCGACGGTAGCGGATGTCTTGTTAGGGGTCTTCATGGATACACCTCGTTTTCCGTAATAAACACGCTTATATAAATGGTCCCGTATTACTCCATCGTTAGATGATGCATGCACAATCCTCAGATTGTAAACGCAAACTAATCAGCTTATCCGGAATGAAACGCGCATCGCCGCAAAAGACGGCGTAGCCGTTACGCTTTTCTTAAACGAATGTATCCGATCCCCATGACCAAGTTCCTCCTTCGCTAAATTCCCCTTTATTGTATCATCGACAGCTTGCCCGTCCCAAGGTACAGTTCGGTTATGATCGTTCTTTCCATTCGCGTACTGAGCTTTCGCCGTACGATCGCAACAGTTAACGTCGATACGGCTGTCTTGCCCAACCAACCGGGAGCAGGTCGCCGCGGCGTATTCGCCTTAATCGCCGACCGTAACCCGCTCCACCTTCATGCCGTATCCTTCCGGCGCTACGGTCGCAAGCTCCACATGCGCGGGCGCTTCGACGCGCAGTTCGAGCTCGCCTTCGCCCGTCAGGCGCCATGCGACGTCGATCCGGCCTTCATGCGGCAGCGGCACGGACCCTTCCGCCCATTCCAAGCCGCATGGCTGCGGCGCAATGCGCACCTTGGTCCAGCCGGGCGTCAGTCCTTGCACGCCAAGGATATGAGCGCCGAGGAAATAGACGGGACCGGCGGACCACGCATGGCAATGGCTGCGCGTCAAGATGCGCGGATCATCGCTAAAGCCGCTCCAAGGGTACATCTCCCAGCAAGAGGTCGCGCCGCTGGCGATCATGAACCCGTAATTGCGCCGCATGTCGGCAAGCAGCAAATCGAACCGCCCGATCGCGGCCAGCGCCTCGTAGTAGAAGAAAGACATGAACGGACTGCCGACCTGGACGAAGGCGGGAGGCGGGCTCGCGATATAACGTTCGACCAGCCGGTTGCGTTCGCCCTCGGCGATACCGCATAAGGAAGCGACGATCTGCGTCTGCATGCTGATCGTGGCCGATAGCTGGCCGTCCGCGTGGATGCAGTCGACGTAAGCCGCCCGCTCCGAATCCCATAGATGATCGTCGATGGCCTTACGCAGTTTGCCGGCTTCCCGAACGAACAAATCCGCTTCATCCCCAAAACCGGCGATCGCGCCAAGCTCGGCCGCATCCCGCAGCGCCTTGACGAGGAACATGTTCTGCGGCGTAACGATTCCCGCTTCCGGCTGTTCGAATGGAGCCCAGTCCAGCAGGTTCCAGCCTTCATTTTCGAATAAGCCGTTGTCGTTCAGCAACGACAAGTACTTGTCGAGCGTGAGCTTCACGTGCGGCCAAATGTCGGCGACGAAGGCGGAGTTGCCGTCATAGCGGTAATATTCGAGACAAGCGCCGACCCAGAAGAAGGTCCAGTTCGGGATGACGCTGCTCCAGCCGCTGGGCACCTGATCCGCGTATAGCGGGGTCTGGAAGGAAGAGCCCGGCACAAGCTTCAGACACCGTTCCACGATTTCGCGCGCGCCGAACGCGTAATAATTGACAAGCGCTTCGTTGCGCGCGTCGCCGACCCAGTACGCCTGCTCGTAGGCGGGACAATCGACGAACGTATCTTCCATGCAGATCCGCGTCGTATCCCGGCTAATTTTCCATATGTCGCTCAATAGCGGATCGCTGCTTCGGAATCGTCCCGTATCGGCAACCGGGTAATTGCTTTGTAGCAGCTTCAATTCGTACAGCTTCACGGGCCGCGCCGCGCCGCGTATCGTCAGCACCAAATACCGGAGCCCCCGGCGAACGTAGGATTCATACGACTGCCTGCCCTCGCGGCATACGTAGCGGAACGTGTTGTCCAGCTGGTACGTATGCTGCATCCAACCGTTCTTCATATATTCCAACCCGTACCCGTCCACGATCGTTCCTTCCGCGGCATCGAGCTCGAAGGCGATATAACCGGACAGTTCGCGTCCGAAATCGATGACCAGCTCGGTATCCCTTCCGGCATAGACGGGAATGACCGCCGGATCGGCGCCGGCTATAACGGCGTGCTGCATGGCGGCCGGTACGGAATGCCGGGTCTCGGCCTTCTTCCAGACAGACAGGGCAAATACGTCATCCGGATGAACCAGCTGCGGATCGACCGTGCGAATCCACGCCGAAAAATGCATCAACTCATCCGCGGAAGACACGTCCTGCATGCGCAAATAGTCGGGATGGCTGCGGTCCAATGAGCGGACCGGCCGATGGTCGATGATCTCGACATGGTCGAACGGACCCGCCGCGCAGAACGGAACCGAACCGGCCTGGCCGGGCACGGGCGAATAGACGTCGAACGATACGTCGCAGTCGAAGCCGAGATGGAAGCCGTGTCCATGGCTTCGCCCGGTGACGTCCAGCAGCAGCAGATGTTCGCCGGCTTGCAGCTCGACGGCAGCGTGCCGCCTGCTCTCGATCTCGGCATAGTCGCCGCCCTCGAGCCACCGGCCGTCAATACTGACCCGGCAGGGGATTCGCCCGTCGTCCACGATACCGATCGTGAAGACGGCCGCTTCGTCCAAGCGCACCACGGTGGCCACATACCCGCTGAACTCGACGTTGTTCGCGTGATCGGCGCTCTCGGGAACGAGCAGATTGCGAAGGTCGATCACCGCGTTCCAAGGGATCGGCTGTACGGAGGCAAGCTGCTCCACGCGCGCCGGATAGACGGGTTCTTCCGTTAAGTGGGGGATGCCGCGTTCGACCAGGCGCGTCCACGGCTTCATGCCGACGGCCCCGATGACGGTTGCGGGCTCCCAGCCGGAGTCGTCATACCGGGGCCCGTTCCACCCGGAATCCCATGCGCGCGCGTCGACCGATTCCGTAAAGCCAAGCTGGCAGGAGATGCGCGACGTGCGGGGGTCATGTCCGCGGTGGACGGCGGTTAGCCAGGAATCGTCCGTTGCGAGCAACGGACCGGAGAAGCCCGGGATGTCGAGCTGGAGCAGAAGTCCGCCTCTCCCCCGCAAATATTGAAACGTGGAAACGCCGTAATGAATGACCAGCACGGCGATGACGTTCTCGGCGCCCGGCCGCAGCAGATGCCCGATCGCGTATTCGTCGTACGCAAGCTCGAACGGCCAGGATCGTACCGGCCCCCGGCCAACCCGCGCGCCATTCACGAACAGCACGTAGCGGGAATCCGCCGTAAGGCGGACGACGGCTTGCTCCGCGTTAGTAGGCGCGACGAAGCAGCGCCTGAAGCAGCGCCACTCGTTCCTCGGACTTTCGGTGCCGGAGCCCCATATCCAGGATGCTTCCCAATCTGGCCGAATTGACATGTCCATCATCGTTATCCCCTCTATCGATCGTTTTGTCCCCATCATAGTCCAACTATGGAGAAATAAAAGGGGGGATCCGGACACGATACAGGGGCGATCCGGATATCGTGCCGCGTGCAGTCCGAATACTTTTTCACGACACGGGCTTTACTGTTTACGATTCGGGAGACATGCACAAGGCGGCGGTATAATTCCAATATTGTTTGGTGCGTCCATTATGGTAAAATCCACTAAATAGGATAAGCTGGGAGAAAAAAGTGTTTGAGTTAATAGAAAAACAACGGTTTTCATTGATTAGTAAAATGGGTGAGGGACACTCGACTCAGAGTTCATCGCATTGGCTACATTCGATAGCAGAGCATGGGTTTTACCGCATGATGAAGTGTGCAACTACTTTCTGTGGAGGCAGCAAGATGCGACAAAGAACAGTATCTCGATGGTTGCTCAAGCAACTTTTCCTCACAAGCAGCTTCAAGGTCTGGACGGAAAGAAACTTCAGGATAAGCTATTCTTAGAGAAAGGCATTAATTGGAACGACCTTCCGGTTTGGCATAAGCGTGGAGCTTGCATCACGAAGCAGTTTTACAAGAAAGGCGAGGCTACGAGAAGTAAGTGGGACGTTGATATCGATACACCAATCTTTAGTCAGAATCGAGACTACATAAACCGATATGTCTATTCGGACAAGGAGGAGTAGCGTGGAATGTATAATCTTTATAGGGATACAAGCGTCCGGGAAATCTACATTTTATAAAGAAAAATTCTTTAAGACGCATGTGCGAATAAACCTCGATATGTTAAAAACAAGAAACCGTGAGGATATTTATATAGCAGCATCTATTAAGGCCATGCAGTCGTTTGTTGTTGACAATACGAATCCAACAATCAATGACAGGAAGAAGTATATCGAAATCGCAAGAGAAAATAAGTTCAAGATTAAAGGCTATTACTTTAAATCTGACTATAATGTATCTTTTTCTAGAAATGAAAAAAGACATGATAAAGAAAAGGTTCCGGAAATAGCGATAAAGAGCACATTGAAGAAGTTGCAATTACCTACAGCCACGGAAGGATTCGATGAACTTTACCAAGTAATATCATCCGGTGGAGAGTTTGCGATTAGTAAAATGGAATAAAACGAGTCGTTTTAATGGGGGAACTACGGGTACGACTTCTTCTCTAATTTAGCAATGGATAAGAAATGATCCAGGTCATCCAATGCTATCCTTTAGAGTGTAGGAAAACAATCGCCGCAGGAGGGATTCAATTGAGTCAGAGCCGTGCAGCACTTCCAGAAGTCGTGTCCCATGAAGAATGGTTATCCGCCCGTGATGAATTGCTTCGCAAGGAAAAGGAAGCTACCCGCGCGCTGGATGCGCTAGCCGCAGAGCGTCGCAGGCTGCCGATGGTCCAGATCGACAAGGATTATTCGCTTGAAGGGAAGAACGGGAAGACGAGCCTGCTTGAACTATTCGAGGGGCGCAGGCAGCTCGTTGTGTATCACTTCATGTTCGATCCCAGTTGGGAAGAGGGCTGTGTCGGTTGCTCGATGCTGGTCGATAGCATGGGTCATCCCGCTCATTTGCATACCCGCGATACCGCGCTGGTCCTTGTTTCGCGCGCGCCGTTAGAGCGAATCGAGCAATTCCGGAAGCGCATGGGGTGGACGATCCCATGGGTCTCTTCAGCGGAGAGCGACTTTAATCATGATCTGGGAGCATCGACGGACAATGGGGAGATTCCGGGATTTAGCGTCTTTCTCCGAGATGGCGATCGCATCTATCGGACGTACTATACGACGGCTCGCGGTACCGATAGACTTAACAACCAGTTTAATCTTCTCGACCTGACGCCGTTCGGCAGACAAGAGGAGTGGGAGGATTCGCCTGCAGGATGGCCGCAAACCAAGCCGTACATGTGGTGGCGCCACCACGATAAGTACGAACATGCGAATCATTCAGACTCGTGCTGCCGCTAGTATGAATGCAGTGGACGCATATAGCGGTGTGAATCGTTAGGTTAGCAGCGAATATGAAGTGAGCAGACCTTCACGGGACTGCTCGCTTTTTTTATTGAAGAACTGGTCAGTGTTGCGATAATATTTACTCCGGTCATCAAACGTTCGAAGTGCTATAATTGTAAAAAATAGGGGTGTGAGTTCAATGTTGTAAGGTTAAGGAAAAACGTCCATTGAAGCCGCCTGAAGCCTATAGTTGACAGGCTTGTGTCTTAGGAGGGACCTCAACACCCACTGAAGCTTTGTCCGCTAGGACAAAAGCGTGCCAGCTCGAAGCAATCCGCCGACCGGGAAAAAACGTGCAAGCACGAAAAAGGGAGTCCAGAGGGCGAAGTCCTTTGGTTCCCCTCAGCGGAGGGGGAAGGGGGAGGGAGCAACAAAAGTGGAGTCAAAGGGGCGGAGCCCCCTTAACCTGACAGCATTGGGTGTGAGTTAGGGGGGAGAGAGAACTATACTTACATTCATCGGGGCTATGATCGGCATTGTAATTGCCGTAGTTCTGAACGTGGTAGCGGGGACGATCGGAGGCGTAATTGCGCTTGGGCTTGCCTTCGGGTTAATATTCAGTACACATCAGAGAAGCAAAATGATCTATGATGATTTACAACGCATAAAAAAGAAGTTAGAGATCGATGAAAGCGAATATGCCTCACAAGTATTTCGAGTGGATGAAGAAGCCGAAGATGACATTCATCGCGATCATGAAAAAGGTCTAACCGAAATAAATGAAGAGATTGAAAAGGAACTAGAGAAATATATCGACCAGCAAAAGACGAAGAAAGAAGAACCCTAAGTTTCGATGAGTCCATGCGAGCGCATCGAAACTTTCGGGTTCGGTCGAGCGTATTGAATTTCGGCAAACTTTCTAGAATCTGGTTGACGCGCGCATGTCCGGGTCCGGCTCTTGCAGGCCGCGGACGTAGATGACGTAGCAGCCACGATTTTCATCCACTTCCGCGGAGGTGGTGTACATCTGGCCGTGGCCGGGGACCTCGACGACGTCTTTGAGCAGATAGCGAATGACGTCGAAGTGGGTTGCGCAGGGCAGCGTGGCGAGCAACATCCCGGATCGGCTCGGTTGACGGAATTCGATGAAGATTCCTTGGCCCCGGTAATGATTCTCGTCCGGATACGCTGCATTCGCGCCGATCTCCTCGAGGATAAGGAGCTCGGTATCGCCGTCCATCTCGTTGGCCAGCAGCTTGAATTGCCGCTCTCCGGCGACGAGATAGGTGCACAGCTGCCGGGCGTAGCACTCGTCGGGCGCAATTTCGTAAGACATGAACGGATCGTACCGGCCGCTGCCGCGGTCGATGAAGTACGAGAAGGCTTGCATCCATCGTCACGCTCCTGTTCTATCGCCAGTACGGCGTCGGTATGATGGAAGACAGGGATTACAAATCAACTTGGAGGTTACGATGTCTTCAAAAATCAGTTTAACACAAAAGGTCATGCTGGGCATTTCCGGTGCCGCGCTCGCCGCGACCGCGGCGGGATGCTCCGGCACGGGGCACGCGATACCGCCAGCGCCGACGGACGGCTCCTGCCGGGATTGGGAATACGATGCCTCGGAAGGCGTCTACGAATGCGATGATTCTTCCTCCTCGCACCGTGGTTCTTATTACTATAACGGGAAGTACTATAAGTCCAAGAGCGCGCTCAAGAGCAGCAACGAGTTTCAAAGCTATCATGCCCAGTATATTAAAAGCAAAAGCAGCTCCGGCTTCGGATCGGGCAGCTCGAGCAGCGGAGGCTAGCTCGCCATGCGACATGACGTTCGTCGAAGCCGATTTTACGAGCGGATCGACCGGTATTGGGCGGATCTGTACGGCGAAGAGTATTCGCTGTTCGATGTCCATATCGTGAAGCACGAGGAGATCGAAGCGATCCGGGAAGCTACCGCGCGAGTCGGCCGTATTTATCGGAAAATCGGAGATCTGCTCCAGTCTGTGGACGAACAGACGCTGCTCGATCTCGGGTTTCCCGTAAGCTCGGTTCCGTATCTGCAAGCCGCCGGTTCGAGTCTGCCGGTCATTGCACGCCTGGACTTGGTTCCGGAAGGCGGTACGTACCGGGTCCTGGAGATCAATGCGGATACCCCAACCTTCATCAAAGAGTTGTATCGCGTGAACGGTCTGGTATGCGAACAGTTTGGCGTTCAGGACCCGAATGCGGGCTTGGAAGCGCAGTTGGCGGAAGCCGTTAAGCGACGGATTTTCGATGCCTGGGAGGCGCTCGGGCGGGAAGGGTTCCCGGCTATCGCGTTCACGGCGCACGAGGACAACGTCGAAGATGCGAATACGGCGTTATATTTGCAGGAGCTGTCCGGGCTTCCTTCTCGATTCGTTCCGCTGCACAAGCTGCAAATCGTGCAAGGAGAAGGCTTGTTCGACGAAGAAGGGATGCGAATCGACATCCTGTATCGGCAAACGTATCCGATCGAGCAGATGATCGAGGATACCGATGCGGAGGGCCGTCCGGTCGGACTGTGGCTGCTCGAGCTGGCGATCGAAGGGAAATTGGCTATTCTGAATCCGCTGTCGGCGTTCATGCTGCAGGCGAAATCGGTGCAGGCCGCGATCTGGGGACTTCATGAAGAGGGGAGCGCTTATTTTACGGCAGAGGAGCATGGTTGGATCCGAGACCATTTTCTGCCGACCTATCTGGAGCCCGACCCGTTTCTGGATCGCATGGAGAGATACGTGATGAAGCCGTCGTTCGGCCGGGAAGGCAATTCGGTCAAAATCTTCGACGGCGCCGGTAAGCTCGAGCTCGCCGATCCGCAGGCCAGCTATGCGCATTATCTCCCGGTCTACCAACGCTGTCTCGACATGCCGGCCGTTTCGTTCCAGACCGTGCAGGGAGCGCGCGAAGGGTCCTATATGATCGGCAGCTTCCTGATCGACGGCATGCCGGGCGCGATCGGCCTTCGAGCAGGGAATACCATTACGGACAATCTGTCGTACTTCTTGCCTGTGGGCCTGGAGAAAAAATAGGAAAGCAAGGGTGAATGTCTGGTTATGAATAATTTGTATGTGGATTTTATTTCGTATTCGACGCTCGGATTCGCAATATTGATCGTCGGCTTAATATTGTTCGAATTGACGACGAAGAACAAGGAGTTCCGGTTGATCTTCAGCGGTAATGTCGCGGCCGGACTGTCGCTTGGCGGAAGACTGGCGGGACTGGCGATCGTCGTTCGCGCGGCCGCCGAGAATTCGATTTCGTTATCCGATATGCTGCTGTGGGGCGTCATCGGCATCGTCTCGCTCATTATCTTATTCTATCTCGCCGAATTGTTGGCCCTGGTGTTCGGCAGAGCGATCGGCATACCGGCGACGATTACGAAGGCGGTCGACCAGAATAATATTGCGGTGGGGATTATGATTCTGCTGCTCTCGGTCAGCGTCGGGCTAGTCATCGCCGGTTGTCTCTCGTATGACCCTGCTGTCGCGGCAGGCTAAACAACGATTCGCAAGGGATTGAGCAACGGGCAACGATCATTCAACCTTAACAGGGAGCAGACCTTCGCGGCGCTGCTCCTTGTTTTATTTGCGGCGCGCACTTACTCCGCCATCGCTTTCAGCGCTTCCGAAGCAATAGTCTTCACTGCCTCGTTGTCTTGCGCGGCGCTATCCGCAATCGTTTGGAGCGTTTTCTGAGCGATCTCCAGCCGTGCGGTTAACTGATCTGCGATTCTGGCGATATCGATGGTAAAGTCCTCTGTCAGCTCTCCATTGCCGATCATGACGATCGCCGTAAATTCAAATGTATGGTTCACCTGTGTTCATCTCCTTCGGCTTGGACGAATGGTTAAATCATAGGCTACCATATGTTCTATTGTAAATATTTCCTTACGTTCGCATGGGCAGATTACCTTCGCGGCAGCGGCTCCTTTTGTCGCTAACGAATGGGCAGGGTAATGCAACAATAACGTTATCGGGCACGTTATTTTGTATGGGCATATTTCCAATGAAAGGAATGGATTTATGAAATTAAGTCGAATTCTCATTTTATTGTCTTCGGTTATTATCATTCGCTCCTTAGTATCGGGCTGAAGCAATCTTTAGTACAATCTAGAGTTGAAGAAAAACTTCACGTTATGGTAAACTTTGCTACCCAAGACTCAAGATTGATCCACCAAACCATTCTAAAATTCAATAGGTATGAAAAGCACGATAAATTACGTAGCCGGAGGAATCATTTTGTGAGAAAGCTATCATTCTTAATTGTCATTATCGCGTTAGGCGTCATGTTGGCCGCATGTTCTTCCATTTCATCCACCGTGGATCAAGCGGCTGCAGGCATTACGCCCGGCGAGAGCAAAGAAATCGAGAAATACAACGCGTATGTGGGGCTCAATAACTTGATGACGGGCCGAATCAGCGAGGTGCTGGATCATTATTTCGAGAAGTTCGGAGCCGATCAACAGCCTGTAATCGAGAAAAACCTGGCCTTCATCATGATCGGCGTTGCCGAGACGGAGCGGAAAGTGATTGATCAAGCGAACGGCTATACCGCAAGCCAACCTGCTTTCGCGAGCGCGGATCCTGTCGTGATCAAACTGACGCCGGTTATCAAAGATCTATTGTCCGTCCTGGACGAGATGAAAGCCTACTATGATAGTAGAGGCTACGTGGATGATGATTTCGCGAAAGGAAAACAGCTGCATACCAAGCTCGTAACCGCTAATGTCGCTTACGAGACTGTCGCCAAACAGTACTTCACCGCTTTGCAAAAAATGGATAACGAGCAGCGTCAGGCCGAACTGCTAAAACGCAAGGATGCCGACCAGCAGATCATGTATAATGCCCTGAAGTTCATGATAGATGCCGAGGCTGTGGCCATCGAAATGCAAGAGCAGGGAATCAACGCCGGCAATGTGCTGCAGCTGGATATGGCGAAGTTTAAAGCCAAATACGATATGATGACGGAAGATTTGAATGCACTGGCGACAATCGCGAAAGATAAGGAGCGAATACAAAAAGAAGGGGTTAACAGCTTCAGCATCGAGAACTATGTTCATGCAGCTACCGAGGCCAAAGCGGCCGCTTCGAAAATCATTGAACGCATCAATAAGAAGCAACCCGTATCGGATTCTGACCTGAACGGTCAGTTCCTGAGCACGACGGACGGTACGCCTGAGAATTTCTATTATCTGCTAGGCAAGGCAGTCGAAAGATATAATGAAATAAATTAAGTGCCAATAACGAACAAGCCTTATCCGCGTGCCATTCGCGGATAAGGCTTGTTACGTTGAGCGCGCCGCGCTCGGCTATGTAGGTGCTCCTAGTTGATTGTTGTCAACCGCGGCAAAACTGCCGGACGATCTTCTCTTGGATTTCATCGACCGGGAAACGATCGGGGTAGGTGGAAATCATCAGCATGGCGCCATGCAGCGTAGACGAAAAATAAAGCGATCGCATTCGCTCATCTTGGCCCTCGAGTTTGGCGAACATTTCGCACTGTACTTCGAATTGTTCGGCCATTGCCTCGTTTAGCATCTGGCTGTACCTGGCTAGGACTTTGTCCGCTTCAGGCTGCGTTTGCAAGTGCAAGTAGAATCGATATACTTTGGGATGTTGTTTGACGTTGTTTAGCGCGCCTTCGACAATGTGCCTCAGTTGTTCGGATGGCGCATCGAGAGCGGCAGCGGTCTGCATGACATGAGTAATGTCTTCGATTCGCGTCTTGACCATTTCCGCGAGCAGTTCTTCTTTCCCTTTGTAGTAATTATAAATCAGGCCCTTGGAAACGCCGGCCCTCTTCGCAATATCGTCGATCGCCGCGTCGTGGTAGCCCTTCTCGATAAAAATCTCGATTGCGGCCGAACGAATATTTTCTTTGGCAGCGTGTCGAATGCGATCATTTTCTTGCGGCGTTCGCGGCATCGTCGAGTTCTCCCTTTACAAAAAGCCGGATGTGATCGACGAGTTGCTGCGCGTGAGTCAGAATAAGCATATGATCCGCCTCTTGAATGACGGCATGTTGGATCGCGGGGACGCGCGAGTAGCACTCGGCAATGTTGTCCATGTCCGGCCACTCTATCGTACCCCGTATAAATAAAGTTCTCGCTGTAATCTCCTCTAATCGTTCAATCGCGGGCGGCTCTGGCCACAGGACCTCGAAGCTCTTCCACTCGGTGAACACCCTTGTCATATAACTCGCAGTCATTTCGCGCAGAAAATCCCGATGCGGGCTCGCCATCGTGGCGCGATAGATCGGTCCGGCCAACGACAACTCCACGAGTTTGGCGATATCGGGAGCGGCTGCGTTCACCGATGCCATGTAGGCCGCGAATTCCGGCGAAAATGTATATCCCGTTAGCGAAGGGGCGATGACCACAAGACATTCCACCATGGAAGGATAGGACAACGTAAAGTCTGTCGCGACCTGCCCGCCCATGGAATGGCCGACGAGGGTGACGCGATCCAATTCCAAATGTTCGAGCAGCGCACGCAAATCCTCCACCAGCGAGATCGGTTGCTGCGGTGCAGGCGAACGCCCGGTTCCTCGACCATCGAAGGTGATGACCTGGAAGGATTGCGCCAGATCCGCAGCCATATACTTCCATACCCTTGAGTCGACGCCTCCGCTATGAATCATGACAATCGGCGATCCGTTCCCTTGAACTTCATAATATAGACGCACCTCGATCTCCTCCTTAACGAAGAAACACTTTTTTCTTCCATTGTATTTATGACTGAACGTACAGTCAATGAAAAAGTTGCCTTTTGGCATGCTAACGAACCGTCTAGGATTATTAATGAGCGGTCTCTACAAGAAAGATTGTAGAACGATCCGGTTCTATGTTAAAATCAAATTAGTTAATATTGATTGTGGTTACCTAATTCAATTAGAGGAGCCGGTAGCCTAGTGAGCGACAAGGAAATTAAAGTCAGCGTCTCCAATAAAGACGGTCAATTAGGCTTCTCGTTCTCGAGAGGCGGCCTGCGGGAGGGAGCCGGACGAAAAGGCATCGGCGTGACGAAGAAAGTATCCTTAACGTTGACGGAAGAATTGTGGGACAAAATCGAGAAGCAGAGTGCCGAGCATCAACAATCCCGCTCGGAGGTAATCCGCAACATGATCGAGTACTTTTATTCCCAATGACGGACTCTTAAGATAGGTGATGACGTTGTTAGTCCAGATCAAGAAAGCTTCGCTAATCCACGCGTTGCAGCATGTATCAAGAGCGGTATCGGTTAACAGCCCCACTTCCGTACTTGCCGGAATTTATCTGGAGGTCAAGCAAGACGAACTCGTTCTTATGGCCAGCGATGCAAGCCTGACCATTAAGGTGGCGTTGCGCGAGGCTGCTCATGCGTTGCGCATCCACCGGGCAGGCCGTATTGTTGTACCGGCACGGTATATGAACGAGATCATTCGGAAACTTAGCGCGGACGTCATCACGATCGATATGGACGAGCCCCTCATCCTCCGTATTACAGCAGCAGATTCACACGTTCGGTTATGCGGCGTGGGGCCGGAACTATTCCCCCCCATGGATCATAGGGAAGCCCATCCGCCTATTAAGTTCCGGATCAATAACGGCGTATTAAAGGCTTCCATTGCGCAAGTAGCAGCCTCGGCTTCGCTGTCGGACATGAGACCCGTATTGACCGGGGTTTCCTTCGACTACAGTCAACAGTCGCTGAAACTCATGGCGAGCGACGGCATTCGCCTTGCTTCCAGAACGATATGGACCGGTACGAATCTTGGACCCGCTGCCCGAATCGTGATACCCGCCCGAAATCTACACGAGCTATCCAAACTCCTTAAGAACGATCACGATGAAACCGAGATTGCGGTCATGAACAATCGTGTCCGATTTACGACACATGAGCTGCAGGTCGAATCGGCTCTGCTTGATGGCGCGTTTCCCTCCCTATCGCATGTCATTCCACGCGACTATCTTTCAGAACTGTTCATTGAGAAAACCCTTTTGCTACGTGCCGTTGAATGTGTTTCCGTCTTCGCCGGCGATCGAATCATCAAGCTGGAAGCGACCGAAGGTACTTTGGCGTTATCGTCTCGAACCGCGGAGATCGGGGATGTTCAAGATCGCGTTCCTTTACGTACAATGAAGGGGGAGGCGTTTCGCATTTCCGTTAACGGAAGGTTCTTAATTGATATTATTCGTGGCGTGGACAGTGAACGGGTCCGATTGAGATTCACGGGAAAAACAAGTCCGCTTGTCATACTACCGGAGGATGAAGCATCGCCTATGTTGTTCTTAATCACGCCTATTCGTACGCACGACAGTTGAATAAATCGGATATCGGACCAGCGGGGGACCATAGCATGAACAAAACAGACCGACAACTCGCCATCATGCTCGAACTGCAGCGGAACAAGCTCTTGCGAGCGGAAGATCTGGCTGCCCGATTCGAGACGAGCGTGCGGACCATCTATCGAGACATTCAAGCTTTGAGCGAAATGGGGATCCCTATCATGGGCGCGCCCGGTCACGGGTATTCCTTGATGGAAGGGTATTTTCTGCCGCCGATCGGGTTTTCCGCCGAAGAGGCGGTCACGCTGCTTATGGGAGCGGATTTTATCGAGCAGCGGTTGGATGGGGATTACGGGCAGGTCGCGAAGGCCGTCAGGCGCAAAATCGAAGCGATTTTGCCCGAGCCCGTGCGCGAGGAGTCGAGGCGCGTACGCGCAACGATGCGGCTACTGCACGCAAGCGAACCGATCACGGGCTTGAAGGAAAAGGAGTATCTCGGGCAAGCGCGGCGCGCGATCATGGAGCGGCGCACGATAAGGATGGCGTATCGGAAAAAACTCGCGGAATCGGACGGCAATCGGAAAAGTACGCGTGAGGTCGATCCGTACGGATTGGCGCTGGTGCAAGGTCATTGGATGTTGATCGGACGCTGCGGCCTGCGGCAGGATATCCGACATTTCCGGTTGTCGCGCATCTCGGAGCTCGCCGTGTTGGAAGAACGCTTCGTTATGCCGCAAGACTTTAACTTAGGCGGTTACCGTCCGCCGGACGACCGCAACGAACGCGTGTTGGTTCGAGCCCTTTCCGATATGGTCGACAAAATCGCGGAGCAGGCTGATTTCTATATGGAATCGGTCGAGGAACGAGTCGACGGCGCATGGGTCCGCTTTCGCGTACGCACGCCGGATGAGCTGCTGCATCATATCCTTAGCTGGGGAGGAGACGTCGAGGTTCTAGAGCCGGAGTCGTTGCGCCGCCGGGTGCGGGAAGAGGTTGAGAAAATGTTAAAACGCTACTGACACGCTGTTGTCAGGAGCGTTTTTTTATACTTGGCTTATCCGAACGAAACGAGGAGTGTTGGTTATATGAGAAATACAGCGGAAGCCTTGTTGGCGTTTGAAGCGACGGTTGGACGTTACTTGGTTGAATTGGAGCAACTCGATATGGAGCAATTGCGCGCCAAGCCAAGCGAGGAGGAATGGTCGATCGGCCAAATGGCGATGCATTTGATTCAGTCGGCGCAATTCATGCATCTGCGTAATGTCGACCAGTGTCTGGCAGGGGATGAGGCGACGTTTGGGAACGCGGGAGAGAAGACGGCGGGTGGTACGGACATCTTTGAGCGTGGAAGTTTTCCGCCCATTCGGATACAGGTCCCCGCTTCGCCGCAGTATACGCCGCAGCAACCGGAGTGTGTAGAACAGCTCGCGGAAGGACTTCGTGCCGTGGTAGAGCGGATGAAACGGACGGAAGTCGCGCTGAGTCAGGTACATGAAGGGAATCGAGTCCCTCATCCGCGCTTCGGCGCATTAAATGCCAGAGAGTGGTTTCTGCTTATCGAGATGCATTACCGTCATCACCTATTGCAGCTTGAACGGTTGCGGGACTTCTTGGGAAAGAATGGTTAATGAGTCGCCAGATGCCGAATGCCACGGATCGGCAGCAATGTCGGTACTGGATTGGCGTTGTGTCTGCCTCGCATGTAGAGAGAGCGGCGCAGGGGGGATTCGCGCAACTCTGTCATGGCAAAGCCGCGCCTTTACGTCGGATGCGTCAAGGGGATTGGCTCATCTACTATTCTCCGCGGACGGACATGGCGAAAGGAAAGCCTCTCCAATCCTTTACCGCCATCGGACAAGTCGTGGATGACCGCATCTACGAATACCGGATGTCGGAAACCTTTGTCCCCCTCCGCCGGGATGTGCGCTTCCTCCCCTGTCAGGCAGTGAAGATTGCCGATCTGTTAGGGCAGCTAACGTTCACCCGCGGGAAGCTCAATTGGGGGTATGCCTTTCGCTTCGGCCAATTTGAGATCGGAATCGAAGACTTCCAGACCATTGCTCGTTCCATGCTTGGCGATGCGGGGTATACGAATGAGCAATCGGAGAGAAATCCACACCAGGCCAATTTGCTATAATGGCCAAAAGGAGTGGAGTGAATATAGAACCCAACTAACAAGGCCAACCACCAGGCAGCGCAAGTAGGCGAGCGGGAGATTGCGATCATCCGACTATTGGAAGCGCCGCGAGATCTAGCGTTCGAGGCATGGACGAAACCGGAGCATCTATCGAAGTGGTGGGGGCCGCAAGGATTTACGTCGACGTTCCAGAAGTTCGAGCTGCAACCGGGCGGCACCTGGGAATTCGTTATGCATAGCCCGGATGGCGTGGATTTCCCGAACACCAATGTCTTCGACGAGATCGTGCAGCCCGAGCGCATCGTCTTTCGGCATACCGTGTTTCCGCATTTCGTCGCGAAGGCCACCTTCGAGGAGATAAACGGCCAGACGAAGCTCACGTATCGCACGGTATTCGAAGAAACCGAGGCCGTATTCGAAAAGGTGAAAACCTACGCGGCCCCCGGCGCCGAACAGACGCTGGATCGGCTGGAGGAGCTGCTGGCTCAGTTGGTAAATCGGACATCAGGACATTCTCAGCAATAAGCACCGATTAGCAAGAGCCGCAGAATCTACGAATTGCCGTTTCTCTCTCGCTGCCGCTTTCATAGAATGCTATGAAGCCAAGTAGAGGAGGGATGCGGCATGGTGACGAGCAAGCAACTGAAAGCGTTCATTCTGAATGCGGAACTAGCCTGGGAGAGAGTCGTCTTTTCGTATGACCGAAACACGACGCCGATAACGATTGGCGAGTTTGACTACTACAAACTGCCTTCCCGATTCTCGACCCGTGGCAAAATTTTCCGGCATTATCGTCAATATTGGAGCGCCGTGTATGCCAATCGTATGATTTGTTCCGCGGAGTTCCGGTCTATTCGGGGATGGCTGTACGCGCCGGATGCGGATACGGGCGGCTTGCCCTACCAAGTGTTGGGCGTGAAGATCGTGAAGCAAACGTGCAGCCGAATCATCGTGGACGCCGTTCTCGCCGATCCGGCCGTTGAGCGGATGACCGTCCGCTATATCATCTCTCGTAACCCGGGCACGGGCGCGATGACGATTATATTGCGCAAAAGCCCGTATGACGATTACCGGTACGCGCCGTGTAACCGAACGAGCGCGAAGTCCCCGCGCTAACCGCCCAAGGTACTGACTATTGTTGGTACTAGGCTAAGCCAATGCAATCCTGAAATAGCCAAGAACCGTAGGCGGGTCATTCCGCTACGGTTCTTTTTGCGCTCCTTGACCGCTAGCCCCGCCTACCCCCGATGCCGCTGCCGATAATCGTTCGGCGTCATGCCGGTATGCTTCTGGAACACTTTCCCGAAATACTTCGAGTCGATGTAGCCGACGCGCTCGCAAATTTCATAGATGCGGAGGTCCGTCTGCACGAGCAGGCTGCACGCCTTCTCCATCCGCACCTGCGTCAAGTACGTGTTGAACAGCATGCCGCAGCCGTTCTTGAAAATTTGCCCGAGATAGTGCGGGGTGAGATGCACGGTCTCCGCGACGTCCGACAGGGAGAGCGGGGCATGCAGATGGGCCTGAATGTACTGCTTCGCCCGCTGTACGATGTCCGCATGGTAGGGAAGCTCGGGCATCGGCGCTTCCGGCTGAGCTTCCGACATCGCCTCCGGCGGCGCATCCAGCTGCGCCACGGCCGTATCGGCTTTGGGCGGCTTCAGCTGCGCCAGTACCCGATCGACCGCCTCGAGCAGCTCGTCCGTGTCGATCGGCTTGAGCAGGTAGCCTTTCGCCCCGTATTTGAGCGCCGTCCTCGCATAGGCGAAGTCTTCGTACCCGCTGACGAGAATGACTTGCGTGTCCGGCTTCTCCTCATAGATGTACTGCAGCAGCTGCAGCCCGTCCATGTCCGGCATCCGGATATCGGAGATGACGAGCCGGATCTCGGCGTCGTCCTCCAGCATGCGGATCGCTTCATACCCGTTGTGGGCGATCCCGGCCACGCCCAATCCCCGTTCGCTCCATTCCTCCATCGTGCTCAAGCTATCCGCGATAATCCATTCGTCGTCCACGATGAGCAGTTTCATGCGGTTACGGTCGCTCCCTTCTCGGTAGTCTGAACAGCACGCTGAAGCCTTCCGCGGCCGGCTCGATCCGAATGCCGTACGGCGCGCCGAAATGCAATCGGATGCGCGACTGCACGTTGAACAGGCCGACTTTGCCATGATGCTTGGTCAGCTCGAGCGCCCGGTGCTCGAGATCGTCGCTCAGCTTCATCGCCGCGTCCTCGGCCATGCCCGCGCCTTGATCGGTCACGCGGATGTAGACGTCCTCGCCCTCGCACCAGCCGCGAATGTCGATCGCGCCGCCGCGCTGCTCGGCACCGAGCCCGTGGATGACGGCGTTCTCGATGACCGGCTGCAGGATCCATTTGATCGTGTACAGCCGCTCCATGCCGTCCGCGAGCCGAATGTCGTACCGGAAGCCTTCCTTCATCCGAAGCGCATGGATCTCCAAGTAATTGCGAAGGTAGGCAATCTCCTTGTCCAGCGGGATCATGTCGTCGAAGCTGCCGATGCTCATCCGCAGCAGCCTGCCGAGCAGCACGATCATCCGGCTGATTTCGGTCTGCTTGCTTTTGCGGGCGAGCGAGTTGATCGATTCCAGCGTGTTGTACAGAAAATGCGGATTGATCTGCGACTGCATGGCCGTAATCTCGGCGCGGCGCTTCTGCTCCTGCTCGTCGTACACCTGGCCCATCAAATCCTGAATTCGCCCGACCATCGTGTTGAAGCCGTGGCCCAAGGCGCCGATCTCGTCGCTGGACTTGCCCTGATAGCGCACGTCGAAGTCGCCCCGTCCGACCTGGCGCATCATGCGCCGAAGGGCGGTGATCGGCTTGGCGATCACATTGGACAGCAGGAGCGAGGCGAGCAGGCAGAAGGCGACGCTGATCAGGGCGATCGTGAACGCCGCTTGGCGCACCTTGTAGATCGGCTTGTACAGCTCGCTTTTCAGAAAATAGGCGGTGAAATGCCAGTCGGTCGTCCCGTCGTAACGCTGAATGAGAAAATAGTGCTCGCGCATGCGCTCGAAATCCTCCGGGGCGAAGGAGCCTGCGGCGTAAGGGTACAGCATTTGACCCGCCTGATCGGTCACGATGACGCCCGAGGCATAGTCGTTATAAATATCGCCGAGCAGGAAAATGTTCTTCAGCAAGTCGCGCAGTACCTCAAGCTTGAAGTCGATGACGAGCGTCCCCGCGGCGCCCGCGCTCGTGCCGCCCGTCTGCCCGCCGATGCGCTCCAAATAGGAGAAGACGAGCTCGTCCGGTTCGGCTTGGCTGTAGGTACGCTCGTGCGCCATCGAGATCATGTAAGGCTGGGCGAGTTGGTCAGCCGGTGGCAGCCAAGCGAAGTCTGCCGAAGCAGCTCCTTGCAGGCGAGGCGCGTAGCCATATGCATGTACGAGGCCGTTGTCGCCGATCAGCGTCATGCCGACGTTCTCAGGGCGGATCGCCTTCGCCGCGGCGAGCATCCGGTCGATCTCGGGCAGGAACGCCTGTCCCTGCGCGGCGGTCGCAGCACCTAGATAGGAGGTGACGTTCGGATCGGCCGCGATCGCGTCGCCCATCCGGCCGACGTCGGCGATAAAGAATGAAAGCGTCTTCAATTTCTGGTCCAGCACGTTCGTCGTTTCCCGGTTCAGCTTCTCGTCGAGCGTGCTCTCGGAGTTCGTGAGGACGAACCAGCCGGCGAGCATCAGCGGAATGATCGAGAGCAGCAGGAAGGAGACGAGCAGCTTGGAGAAGATCGATTGCCGTATGAAAGGGCGCATGCCCGCCTACCTCCGAACTCGCGTGGAATGTTATGTAGCCTACCTTATCAAATCGGGCTCCCCCGAAGCAAGCGCCAAAATGAATCCACGATTTATCCACCCTGGTTCGACGATCTGTCTCCTGTTGCCCCCCGCATAAGTCATGGTACATTGAGTTCTGTAATCGCTTCCACGACGTGATTCGGCAAAAAGCGAGAGCGGGCGAAGGCGACCGTGGATCCATTTTCCAGCCTGGGGGTTAGGAAGAGCCGGAGAGCAAACAATAACGCAAGGCAAGGTGTGGCAAATGCGGCGAATGGCCGACAGACCGCCGGCGTCCGGCGCTGGCGGAGGACATGGCGATTCGACATCATGCAGCGGCGAGGGGGGGCGGCGAAACCACGATGCGAGGACAACGGCTGGGCATGGCGCTCGCGGTATTGGCATTGTGCGCAACGGTAGGTTGTTCCGGCGCGAACGATGCGCAAGGGATCACGGAAGAGAAGAAGGCGGCCAACGCGTCGCCGGATGCGCCGGGGACGGGACGGCTAACGGGCAAGGTGCTGCACTTCGTCAACGGCAATCTCGGCGACAAAGGCTTCTACGATTCGGCCGAACGCGGACTCCGGAAGGCGTCGTACGTCTACGGCTTCAAGACGGAGACCGTGGAGGGCGGGACCGATCCAGACGCATGGGAGCCGCGGCTCGCGGAACTCATCGCGTCGAACGCCTACGAGGTGATCGTCGTCGGAACGTCCACGATCCGGGACGTGTTCGAGAAGCTGGCGCTTCAATATCCGAAGCAGCAATTCGTGTTCTACGACGACAAGATCGAAGGACTGCCGAACGTGTACGCGATGGTGTACTCGCAGAGCGAGGGTTCCTTCCTGGCCGGCGCGTTCGCCGCGATGGCCACGACGGACGAGTCGCTGAAGAACGCCAATCCGGAGAAGGCGATCGGCTTCATCGGCGGCATCGACGCGGCGATCATCCATGATTTTCAGTCCGGCTACGAGCAGGGCGCGGCGTATATCGATCCTCAGGTGCGCGTGGTATCCGCTTACGTGGGGGATTTCACGAATCAAGCTAAGGCCGAAGCGCTGGCCCGCGAGCAGTACGAGAGCGGCAAGGTCGACATTATTTACAACGCGGCGGGCGGCGCGGGCTTAGGGATGCTGAAGGAAGGCGACGAGCAGCGGCGGTACTCGATCGGCGTGGACAGCAATCAGAACGGCTATTATCCGGGCAGCGTGCTCGCCTCCATCCTGAAGAACGTGGACGAGTCCGTCTTCCGGGCGCTGAGCGAATATCGCGGCGGACGGCTGCCGTTCGGCAAGACGGAAGAGCTCGGCGTTAGGGAGGGCGGCGTCGGCATCGCGCGGGACGAGTTGTACGAGAAACACGTGCCGGAAGCGATCAAAGCGAAGATGAAGGAGATCGAAGCGAAAATCGCCAGCGGCGAAATTCGGGTGCGGTCATCGTTAAAGAACGAGGCGACATGAGGGGAGAGTTCGGCGAAGTGAGTGCGGACATTGTAGTCGTAGGCAGCTTGAATATGGACATGGTCATGGGCGTGGAGCGCCGGCCGGCGAAGGGAGAGACGGTGCTCGGGTCGGGTTTCTTCCTCAATCCCGGCGGCAAGGGCGCGAACCAGGCGTACGCCGCGCGGCGCCTTGGCGCCAACGTCGCCATGATCGGCAAGGTAGGAGACGACTTGTTCGGCGGCCAATTGCTGGCGCATCTGGAGGCGGCCGGCGTGGACGTATCGAACATCGGGCATGTGGCGGAGGCGGCGACCGGCGTCGCGGCGATCGCGGTCGATCCGGAAGGCGACAACAGCATCGTGGTTGCCCAAGGCGCGAATCAGGCGCTTCGTCCCGAGGATGTGCGGTATTGCGAATCGGTCATCGGCGGGGCCAAGCTGCTCATGCTCCAACTAGAGGTTCCGCTCGAGACTGTCGTCGAAGCGGCGATCATCGCCAAGCGGCATCACGTACCGGTCCTGCTGGACCCGGCGCCGGCGCGCGAGCTGCCCAGAGAACTGCTGCGGCTCGTCGATTATATCGTGCCGAACCAGAGCGAGATCGAAGAGCTGACCGGCGTCGCCGTCTCGAATGCGTCGACCGCCGTGGTCGCGGCCGAGCGGCTGATGGGACAAGGCGTGGCGACGGTATTCGCCAAGCTCGGGAGCAAGGGCGTCGCGGTGGTTGGCCGTGACGAGGCGTTCACGGTAAGCAATTACGAGGTCGAAGCGGTCGATACGACGGCCGCCGGCGATGCGTTCGCCGGGGCGTTGGCCGCGGCGCTCGTATCGGGCCAGTCGTTGAGAGAGGCCGCCGGCTTCGCCAACGCGGTCGGCGCGATCACGGTGACGCGAAGAGGCGCGCAGTCTTCGATGCCGGACCGGCAGGAGACCGAGCAGTTTATGCAATCCGCTCGACAGGGCGACTAAACCAAACAGAAAGAGGAATGATCCATGAACAAGAACAAACGTAAACTCGCCGGGGGACTCGCCCTTTCGATTCTAATGCTGGCCTTGTCCGCGTGCGGCAATAGCAATTCGTCCGAGCCGGCGTCCGGAGCGGCGGATGCCGATGCCAATGGCAAGAAAGTAAAAGCGGTGTTCTACGTGGACGGCGCGCTCGGCGACAAGGGTTTCTTCGATTCGGCCCAGCGCGGGATGGATCGGGCCGCCAAGGAGCTCGGCATGGACGTGAAGACGGTCGAGGGCGGCACGAACCAAGCCGACTGGGCGGCCGGACTGGAATCGCTCGTCGCCGGCAACCAGTATGACGTCGTCGTCGTCGGCACGAGCAACATGACGGATATCGTCAAGGAGCTGGCGCCGCGATACCCGGACGAGAAGTTCATCTACTTCGACGATAACCTCGGCGATATTCCGAACGTGTACTCGATGCTGTATGCCCAGAGCGAGGGTTCGTTCCTGGCGGGCGCTTTCGCGGCGCTGGTGACGGAGAGCAAGGAACTTCCGGCGGCCAATCCGGACAAGACGATCGGCTTCATCGGCGGGATGGACATTCCGATCATTAACGATTTCAAGTCCGGTTACGAGCAAGGCGCGAAATACGTAACTCCCGACGTGAAGGTCGTCTCCTCGTATATCGGCGATTTTGCAAACGCTCCCAAAGGCAAAGAGCTCGCCTTGGCGCAGATCAACGGGCAGAAAGCGGACATCGTCTATCAAGTCGCCGGCGGCGCGGGTCTCGGCTCGCTGGAAGCAGGCAACGAAACCGGCAAATATACGATCGGGGTCGACGCGAACCAGAACGGCCTCTATCCGGGCAGCGTGCTCACCTCGATGATGAAGAACATCGATGCCTCCGTCTTCCGGGCGCTGGAGCTGTTCCAGCAGGGCAAGCTCGAATTCGGCAAGAACGAAGTGCTCGGCATTCAAGAAGGCGGCGTCGGCTTGGCCAAGGACGACCTGTACGCGAGCCATGTGCCGCAGGCGATCCGCGACAAAATGGCCGAGATCGAGGCAAAAGTGGTCAGCGGCGAAATTAAGATCGATTCCATCCTGAACTAACGGGGGACTAGCCATGTCAGTCTTGCTGGAAATGAAAAATATCCACAAAGTGTACCCGAACGGAACGGCGGCGAGCCGCGGCGTCGACCTGCAAATTTACGAGGGCGAGATCCATGCCCTCGTCGGGGAGAACGGCGCGGGCAAGTCGACGCTGATGAAAATGCTGTTCGGCCTCGAGATGCCGACAAGCGGCACGATCTTATATAAAGGCGAGCCGATCGCGCTGAGCGGGCCGCGCGACGCGATCAAGTACGGACTCGGCATGGTGCACCAGCATTTCATGCTCGTCCCTTCCTTGACCGTCTCCGAGAACATCGTCTTGGGCGAAGAGCCGAAGCAAGGCCCGCTCTCGCTGTTCCGGGACCGGGGGACGGAGGAGAAGCAGATCGCGCAATTGATGGCCACCTACGGATTGAAGGTGGAGCCGCAGGCGAAGGTCGAGACGATCCCGGTCGGGCAGAAGCAGCGGGTGGAAATCTTGAAAGTGCTCTACCGCGGCGCGCGCATCATCATTCTGGACGAGCCGACGGCGGTGCTGACGCCGCAGGAGACGGACGAGCTGTTCGATTCGATCAAAGCGCTGGTCGCGGAAGGCTACACGATCATATTCATTACGCACAAGCTGCGCGAGGTGATGGAAATCTCCGACCGGGTGACCGTGCTGAAGGCGGGCAAGACGATCACGACGCTCATGACCAAGGCGACCAATCCCGAGGAAATCTCGCGCCTCATGGTCGGCCGGGAAGTGCTGTTCCGGGTGAACAAGCGGCCGGCGGAGCCGAAGGACGCCGTGCTGTCCGTGAAGGATCTCCAGGCGGCCGACGACAAAGGCGCGCCCGCGCTGCGCGGCGTCTCGCTGGAGATTCGCGCCGGCGAAGTGCTCGGAATCGCTGGCGTGGAAGGCAACGGCCAGACGGAATTGGTCGAGACGATTACGGGGCTTCGGCGATCGACGGGCGGTCAGATCCGTTACTTGGGCGAGGAGCTCGCGGGCCGCAGCGCCGGCCGGATCCGCGCGATGAAGGTCGGCCATGTGCCGGAGGATCGCCAGACGGCCGGGGCGAGCTTGACCTCGACGATCGCGGAGAACCTCATCCTCGACCATTACCGCAATCCGGCGTTCCGGCGCGGGCCGTTCCTGAACGCGCGCAAAATCAAGGAATTCGCGCGGACGATGATGCAAATCTTCGACGTGCGCGCCGCGCACGAGCAGGTGGCGGCGGGATCGCTCTCCGGCGGGAATTTGCAGAAAGTCGTCATCGCGCGGGAGCTGTCCAAGAACCCGAAGCTGCTCATCGTCTCGCAGCCGACGCGCGGCGTCGATATCGGGGCGATCGAATTCATCCATAGCGAAATTATTAAGCGACGCGACGGGGGCGCGGCCGTCATGGTCGTCTCCGCGGAGCTGTCCGAGGTGATGGCGCTCAGCGACCGGATCGCCGTCATGTACGAAGGAGAGATCGTCGCCGTGCTGGACAACACGGAGGCGCTGACGGAGGAAGAGATCGGCCGCTACATGCTGGGGCTGGGCACCAAGACAGAACATCCAGAACGTAAGGAGCAAGAGGCGATATGAAATCGGTCAAGGACATCTATTTGGAGCTATCGGGCATCGCGATCGCGGTTCTCCTCGCGCTGGCGTGCGGCTTCGCCGTCATTCTGGCCACGAGCAGCGAGCCGCTGACGGCGCTGTCTTCGCTGATCATCGATCCGGTTACGAACCCGTTCAATATCGGAACCGTGATCAACAAGGCCGTGCCGCTCATGCTGACGGGCTTGGCGCTGGCGGTCGTTTTCCAGGCCGGGGTATTCAGCATGGGGGCGGAAGGCCAGCTGTATATGGGCGGCTTCGCCGGCGCGATCGCGGGCATTTATTTCGACGCGCTTCCGTTCTGGCTTCATTTCGTCGTCATTATCGGATGCGCCATGGCGGCGGGGGCTCTATACGCGGCGATCGCGGGACTGCTCAAGACGTACGCGAACGCCAACGAAATCGTGACGACGCTGATGCTGAATTTCGTAGCCATTCTAACGACTTCTTATTTCGTCAACAACGTCTTCAAAGATCCGACTAGCGGCGGCGCGGCCCGCATGGCCTATCTGTCGCCGGAAGTGCTGCTGAGCAAATTGATCCCGGGCTTCTCCGCCCATGGCGGCATCGTCATCGCGCTTGCGGCCGTCGTCATCGTCTACTTGCTGCTCTATAAGAGCCCCGTCGGCTACGAGCTGCGGCTCGTCGGCAAGAACGGCAAATTCGCGACCTACGGCGGGATTTCGAAGAACCGCGTCCTCCTGACCAGCATCATGATCAGCGGCGCGCTCGCGGGCCTTGCCGGCATCGTCGAGATTCTGGGCATCCACGGCACGTTCAAGGAGAACTTCTCGGCCGGACTCGGCTTCGACGGCATCATCATCGCGCTGCTGGCGCGCAACCATCCGATCGGCATCGTCGTCGCGTCCTTCTTCTACGCGTACATTCAGGTCGGCGCGCAGACGATGCAGGCGGGCAGCGACATGCCCCGCGAAGTCGCGGTCATCATCCAAGTCATGCTCGTGCTGCTCGTGTCCGCGCAAGGCATCTTCAACTTCATGAAGCACAACATGCGCAAGAAAGGCGGTGTCGTCTAATGTGGCAAAGCATCTGGTCGCAGCTGGTGGATATGACGCTCGTCGTCGTGCTGCTGCGCTATATGACGCCGATTCTGCTCGCCGCGCTGGGCGGACTGATCTCCGATATCGGGGGCGTGCTCAACATCGGCTTGGAAGGCTTGATGCTCATCTCCGCCTTCACGTCCATCGCCGTCGGTTCGGCATCGGGCCATTGGCTCGTCGGCGTAGCGGCGGGGATGACCGCCGCCGTGCTGACCTGCCTCGGCATGGGATTCTTCTCCATTAAGCTGGGCGTCGACATCATCATCGCGGGCTTCGCGGTCAATATATTCGGATCGGGCATTACGATCTTCTTAATGAGCAAAATCTTCCACGTCACCGGGAACTATACGCCGGACCAACGAACGCCGATCCCGACCGTGAACCTGCCATTCTTACAAGACATTCCGGTGCTCGGCAAACTGCTGAGCGGCCACAGCCTCATGATCTGGATCGCCTTGCTGGCCGTGCTGTTCTGCGTCGCCCTCATCTACCGCACGCCGTACGGCGTCCATCTGCGGGCGGTCGGCGAAGCGCCGTCCGCGGCGAAGTCGCTCGGCATCCCGGTGAACCGGATTCGCTACTCGGCGCTCGCATGGAGCGGGGCGTTCGCGGGCCTGGCCGGCGCCTACCTGTCCATGGGCATGACGAGCATGTTCGTCAAAGACATGACCGCAGGAACGGGCTTCCTCGCGCTCGCGGTCGTGCTGCTGGGCAAACGCAACCCGGTCGGCATCCTGATCGGCTCGCTCATCTTCGGCCTGGCAAGCGCCATCACTACGATCGTGCAGACGACCGAAGGCACGGCCATCCCGAGCCAATTCGTGCAGATGATTCCGTATCTCGTCACCATCGGCTCGCTCGTGGTGTTCGAAGCGAGAAAGCGCAAAGGTGCTGCTGTTCCTGCTACCCACACTATATAAGTTGAACTTGGCTGTCCCCCAAACGAGCGGAGCGAGAGTGATGCATCTGGAGAAGCGCAGCGTTCGCCTTTGTGAACGGATATCTACCTTGTTCAGCTAAATTCAAAGATATCCGTGAACAACAGCGATCGGAAGAGCATCACTCTCGCGCAGCAAGTTTATGGGGAGCTTAGGTTTCTACTTATATTCCACCACTCTACGAAATGAAGGTGCCCTCCATGACAACCCGCATCATCCTCGACGTCGACACCGGAATCGACGACGCGCTGGCATTGCTCTACGCCGTCAAAGCCGATGGCATTCAACTCGAAGGCATTACGACCGGCATGGGCAACGTAAGCCTCGCCCAAGCGACCTTGAACACGCTGCAGGTGCTGGACCTGGCGAACGCGCCGGCCGAGCTGCCGGTGGCGATGGGGGCGGAGCGTCCGCTCTTCCGCCGCATGCCGCATACCGCCGAATTCATCCATGGGCCGAACGGGCTGGGCGGCTTCGAGCTGCCGGCCACGACGCGCAAGCCGATCGACGAGCACGCGGCGGATTTCATCGTCCGCAAGGCCAATGAACTCGGGCGGGAGCTGACGCTCGTGTTCGTCGGCAGACTGACGAATCTGGCGCTTGCCCTGGCGAAGGACCCGTCCATCGCGGGCAAAGTAGGCCGTCTCGTCCTCATGGGCGGCGCGCTCGATGCGCCGGGCAACGTGACGCCGGTCGCGGAAGCGAATATATGGGGCGATCCGGATGCCGCCCATATCGTGTTCGAATCGGGCATGCCGATTACGATGGTCGGACTCGACGTCACGATGAAGACCGTCATGCTCGAGCGGCATATCGAGCAACTGAAGCGTCAAGCTGCCGACGGCGCGGAAGCGCAGGCGGCGTTCATAGAAGCGATACTCCAGTTCTACTTCCGGGCGTACGAGCGGCAGAACGGCTTCTACGGCTCGCCGCTGCACGATCCGCTCGCGGTGGCCGTCGCGCTGGACCCGACGCTTGTCCGCACGGAATCGCACTACATTCGCGTTGAGACGCGGGGCGAATTGAGCGCGGGGGCGACGCTTAGCGATAGAAGGCGCGCGCCGTCCGCGACCAATACCGACGTGTGCGTCGACGTCGAGTCGGAGCGATTCATCGAGCAATTTATCCGGGTGTTAGCCCAGGCGTAGCGCCGCGGTTCGCGGGCAGAGGAGGAGTAGCAATGAAGAAAATTATTTTGGACGTCGATACCGGCATTGATGATTCGCTGGCGATCGCCTATGCCGTTCATTCGCCGGAGCTGGATATTCTGGGCGTCACCACATGCTTCGGGAACGTGTCGGTGGAGGAAGCGACGCGTAACACGCTCGTCGTGCTGGAGAAGCTGGACAGTACAGCGCTCGTCATTCCCGGCGCGGGAAAGCCGCTATTCCGCGGACCGACCAAAGGAAGCACCGTCGAGGTGCATGGGGAAGACGGGCTCGGAGGCGTGCTCGAGTCGGAACCGACGCGGCAAGCCGAGCGCGGCCATGCGGCCCGGTTCATGCGCGAACAGGCGCGGAAGCATCCGAAGCAGGTGAGGATCGTTACCGTCGGCCCGCTCACCAATCTGGCGATGGCCATTATGCAGGACCCGGAATTCGCCGGTCTAGTGGACAACGTCATCGTCATGGGCGGCGCGGTCACCGTGCCCGGCAACGTCACCCCGCATGCGGAAGCGAATATTTTCGCCGATCCGGAAGCGGCGGAGTATGTGTTCCGGTCCGGAATTCCGATCACCTTGGTCGGCCTCGACGTGACGATGCAGACGCTGCTGCCGCTCACGGAAGTCCGCGCTTGGCGCAATAGCGGCACGCAGCTCGCCGATTTCCTGGCCGGCATGACGGAATTCTACATCGGCGCGTACCAGCAGATGTATCCGGGCATCGAAGGCTGCGCGCTGCACGACCCGCTCGCCGTCGGGGTGGCCATCGATCCGAGCTTCGTCAGCGCGGTGCCGATGCATGTCCAGGTCGACGTCGAAGGGATTCTGTCCTACGCCAGGACGGTCGGAGATCTAAGAAGCAAGCCGGCCGCGGAGCCGAACGTGAAGGTGTGCATCGGCGTCGATGCCGAGCGGTTCCGGAAGCATTTTCTAAGCCGCGTTCTTGGAGTTGGCGCGCAGATGAGAACCGTGTAGGCGATCAATGGGACGTCACCATCCGCGCATCAACCTGTAATGATAGATGCGCTCCTCCGCTGAAAAGGCGTTGGGCGCGGATATTGGGCATTGATTCCGGACGGGCCGCGCGATACGATTCTAGTAAAATCATCTACTAGGAGAATCGCCCATGACGAATCATACTGCCGTGCCGTGGAGAGAAGCGCTGAACGACGACACGATCCATACCATTACCGGCGACGTTAGGGTGATCGAATCATTCCCGATTCCGCAGCTGCAGATCGCGCGCAGAGTGTGGATTTACTTGCCAAGAAGCTATCGCGAAGGCACGCGCCGTTATCCCGTTCTCTATATGCACGATGGTCAGAACGTGTTCAATCAAGCGACGTCGTGGGGAAGCGAGTGGGGCGTCGACGAGACGCTGGAGCGATTGGCGCCGGAAGACCCCGCGATGGAGGCGATCGTGGTCGCGATCGATCATGGGGGCAAAGAGCGCAACAACGAATACAACTTCACGATCAATGCCGAGTATGGCTTCGGAGGGAAAGGCGAGGCTTACGCCGCGTTCCTGGCGGAGACGCTCAAGCCGTATATCGACGGCAGCTACCGGACGCTCCCCGAACCGGAGCATACGATGATTGGCGGAAGCTCGTTCGGCGCGTACATCTCGCTCTACGCCGCCATCCGTTATCCAGCGCAGTTCGGCCGCGTGGGCGCTATCTCGTTCGTGATGTGGCAGGATAACGGCGCGATCGTCCAATTGATCCGGCAGTCGGCGCTTTCTCCCGCGCTGCGTGTTTACTTAAGCATCGGAGGACGGGAGACCGACAATCCCGATTTTAACCGGACCGCCCTCGAGCACGTCGCGTTGGCCCGCCAGACGCTGATCGAGACAGGGCTGCCGGAGAGCAGGATTCGGTTCGACTACCTTGCGGACGGCACGCACCACGAATCGACGTGGAGTCCGCTGTTCGCCGAGGCTTACCGCTGGCTGCTCCAGCCCTGATCTGACGCTTCGCGCTAACGATCAAGCGGCTGCAGCCTTCGCTTCCCGTGCCTCATATCCAACAAGCCGCACATCCAATGGATGTGCGGCTGTTTGCGTTTGAACGGCAACAAAGCTGGTCGCTTCCGACGGTGCAATCGCTTCAGCTCCGATGCCGATTCATAAGATATGACACATTAACCGTTGAATCACACCTTAAGCGGCGGAAGGGCGGATTATATAATCGTAGTACCCTGGAAGTTCGGGGGAAATACGAGGACGAGAGAGGGGAGAGACGGGCGGCACTCGGAACGGAAGAACGGATTCAGCTTCGAGCACGTTTGTGAGCGTTATCATTCATGGGCTGGCCATACAAGCTAAGCCAATATTTTCGAGGAGGTTCATTATGCGAAGCAAGTTCATCGCGATGTCGATGATCGTAAGTTTGATCGCGAGTTTGTTGATGACGGTCGGTCCGCAAAGTCCGGTATCGGCGGCGGGCGGTACGAACCTTGCCCTGGGCAAGACGGTGACGGCGAGCGGGCAGGCCGACGTCTACGCGGCAGGCCGCGCCAACGACGGCAATGCGAGCACGTACTGGGAGAGCGCGAACAACGCGTTCCCGCAATGGATTCAGGTCGACCTTGGCGCGAGCGCGAGCATTGACCAGGTCGTGCTGAAGCTGCCGGCCGGCTGGGAGACAAGAACGCAGACGCTGGCGGTGCAGGGCAGCGCGAACGGGTCGACGTTCACGAACCTGGTCGCCTCCGCGGGTTATACGTTCAATCCGGCGAACGGCAATGCGGTCACGATCAATTTCTCGGCGGCGAGCACCCGTTATGTGCGGTTGAATGTGACGGCCAATACGGCTTGGCCGGCCGGTCAAATTTCCGAATTCGAAATTTACGGCGCGGGCGGGACGACGAATCCGGACCCGAACCCGAATCCGACGGGCACGAATGTCGCCCCGGGCAAGCCGATCACGGCCTCTTCGACGACGCAGTCCTTCGTCGCGGCGAACGCCAATGACGGCAATACGGCCACGTACTGGGAAGGCAGCGCCAATCCGAGCCAGCTGACGCTGGATCTGGGGTCGAATCACAGCCTGACCTCGGTCGTCGTCATGCTGAATCCGGACGCGGCGTGGGGCACGCGCACGCAGACGATCCAAGTGCTCGGCCATGATCAGAACACGACGACGTTCGGCAATCTCGTCGCCGCGCAGTCGTATACGTTCAATCCGGCGACGGGCAACAAGGTTACGATTCCGGTGAGCGCCACGGCGAAGCGCGTGCAGCTGAACATCACGTCCAACTCCGGCGCGCCTGCCGGCCAGGTGGCGGAGTTCGAAGTCTACGGCACGCCTGCGGCGAACCCCGATCTGACGATTACCGGCATGTCCTGGTCGCCGGCATCGCCGATCGAGACGAGCAGCATTACGCTGCAAGCGACGGTGAAGAACAACGGCACGGCGAATTCCCCGGCCTCTACGGTCAATTTCTACCTGAACAACGCGCTGGCGGGGTCGGCTCCGGTAGCCGCCTTGACGGCAGGCGCTTCCGCGACCGTATCGTTGAACGCCGGCGCGAAGAGCGCGGCTTCGTACACGGTCGGCGCGAAGGTCGACGAGAGCAACGCGGTCATCGAACAGAACGAGGCGAACAACAGCTATAGTCACGCTTCCGCGCTCGTCGTCGGCCAAGTATCCAGCTCCGATCTCATCGTGACGCCGGCATGGAATCCAAGCAACCCGAGCGCGGGCAATACGGTCACGTTCACGGCGAACGTGAAGAACCAAGGCAATACGGCGACCGCCGCCGGACCGCATGCCGTTACGCTGACCCTTAAGAACGCGCAGGGCGCGACCGTCCAGACGTTGAACGGTTCTTACAGCGGCGCGCTGGCTGCCGGTCAATCCGTCGCCGTCAACCTGGGCACATGGACCGCGGCGAACGGCAGCTACACGATCGCGACGAGCGTATCCGCGGACGCCAACGAAATTACCGCGAAGCGGGATAACAACGCGAGCTCCGCGAGTCTGTATGTCGGACGCGGCGCGAACATGCCGTTCACGATTCTCGAAGCCGAGGCGGCAGGCAACGGCACGAACGGCACGAAGCTGGCGCCGAACTTCAAGCCCGGCGACTATGCGGGCGAAGCTTCCGGCCGCTCGGCTGTCCATCTGGATGCCAATGGCGAGTACGTGGAATTCACCCTGACTTCTCCGGCTAACGCGTTCGTCCTGCGCAACGCGGTAGCGGAGAATACGACGGGCACGGTCAGCATCTACGCGAACGGCGCAAGCGTCGGCAAATTCACGGTATCGTCCAAATTCTCTTATCTGTATGCGACGCCGAGCACGCTCGGACGTCTTGGCTACGACAATGCGCCGGGTGCCGGTCTGACCGCATACTGGCTCTATGAAGATGCCCAGCTGCTGCTGAACCAGGTGTATCCGGCGGGTACGAAAATCAAGATTCAGAAGGATGCCGGCGACGTGCCTTGGATATACGTCGACATGATCGAGACGGAGAACGTCGCCCCTGCCGCCTCCAATCCCGATCCGTCCAAATACGTGCAAGTGTCGGAAAGCAAATCGATCGAGCAAGCGCTCAACGAATTCCGGCAGGACAACACGAAGAAGGGCATATTCATCCCGGCGGGCGAATGGACGATGAACGGCAAAATCTACGTCTACGGGCGCGCAACCGAGATTCTCGGCGCCGGTCCGTGGCATACGAAGCTGGTCGCGCCGCAGAGCCAGACCAATACGGACATCGGCTTCAACATCGCGTCGACCGCCAATGGCTCCTCCATTAAGAATTTGTCCGCTTGGGGCAACTACGTCTACCGGTCAGACGGACCGGGCAAATTCATCGACGGCAACGGCATGCAGAACGTCACGATTCAGAACATTTGGGCAGAGCACTTCGTATGCCTGTACTGGGGCGTGAACTCTTCGTACAACACGTTCAAGGACAACCGAATTAAGAACACGTTCGCCGACGGCATCAACATGACGAACGGTTCCTCGTACAACGTCATCGACAACAACTATGCCCGCGGCAACGGCGACGATGCGTTCGCCCTGTTCAGCGCCGTGGATGCAGGCGGTTCATACAACGTGGGGAACAAATACACGAACCTGACGGCGACGAACGTCAGACGCGCGGCCGCGTTCGCGATCTATGGCGGTTCGAACAACCTGTTCCAGAACCTTTACGGCGCGGACACGCTGACCTATCCGGGCATTACGATCAGCAGCTATAGCTTCGGCTATAACACGCTGGGCTTCGGCGATCAGGATACGGTATTCGAGGGCATCACGCTTGATCGGACCGGCGGCGACTTCTGGACCAGCGTCGGCGCGGACGACAAAATCAACGAATATCAGAACTTCGGGGCTATTTGGTTCTACTCCGGCGACCGGGCGCTGAAGAATATCGTGGTCAAGAACGTCGACATCAACAACCCGGTCTACTTCGGCCTGATGTTCCAGACGATGTACCCGAACGCGCTGCCGATGCAGAACGTTCGCCTGGAGAACATCAACATTAACAACCCGACCCGCTATGGCATCAAGCTTGTCGCAAGCGCCGAGCAAGGGCAAGGACCGGCGGTCGGATCGGCCAGCTTCACGAACGTGAAGGTGAACAATCCGGGCATCCAAGCGATTTACGGCGAGAACAAGAGTCCGAATTTCACCGTGAACCGCGTGTCGGGCAACAATTGGTAATGCGTTAAATGTTCAAAGAGCTTACCGGAATTTCCATTTCCGGTGAGCTTTTTGGACTTCTAATGAAGTTTGAATCGAATACACTGCCATAATGATGTCAGTAAATGGGCATATAATGGACTCAAGTTCAATATTTTACTTAGGGGGATAATAACGATGAATACCCAACCAACTTTGCGTGGATTCGCAACCATTAGTTATTGGGCGGAGGATATGGAGGCGGCCAAAGGTTGGTACTCCGAGCTGCTCGGCATCACGCCTTATTTTGAACGTTCCGGTCCGGACGGGAAGTTAGCTTATGTCGAGTTTCGTATTGGGGACTATCAACATGAGCTGGGGTTGATCAATCGGCGGTTCGCGCCGGCCCATGCTTCCACGCTCCCAGGCGGTGCGATCATGTACTGGCATGTGGATGATATCGAAGCCACGCTTCATAAGTTGAAAGCCATGGGCGCCGAAGAGTATGAACCGCTCGTGCACCGCGGAGAAGGATTCATCACCGCTTCCGTCACGGATCCGTTCGGCAACGTGCTTGGCATTATGTACAACGCGCATTATTTGGAGATGCTGCATCGGGTGATGGCAGCTGAATAAAATGCAGTGGACAGCCGATATGACGATCGGCTGTTTTGTTGTACGTGACCACGAGAAAATTCTACTTTTCCCAATAAGAACGATTGTCACCATAATTCCAGTATATGGTACAATTGACTCCATCATCGTCATTTCATTCATGCACATGAAGAGGAGGAATCAAGTGATTAGAAAGATGCTAGGTATGGCAGCGGCAGCGATTCTCCTATCGAGTTACCCCGCGGGTCTTGCCGCTAGCGCTGAACTGTCCGTCCTGGAAAAGTATAAGGAGTTCAAGCAGGCTGGGATTTTTCAGGGAGGCTCGGACGGCGAGGTCGACTTGGAACGAACAATTACGAGAGCCGAACTGGCCGTCGTCCTGACGCGTCTGATGAAGCTGGACACCAGCGAAGATAAACAATCGGGGTTTGCTGATCTGGAAGGACATTGGGTGGCCAAGACCTCGGCCGTTAGTAATATGGTTCACTACAAAATAATGAATGGTAAAGGCTATAATCGCTTCGACCCCAATGGTCTGGTCACCGTCGAAGAGCTATCCGCCGTCTTGACGCGTACGTTGAAGCTTGAAACGAGCCAAACTACGATTGCCGATGCCATCGTCTCCGATTGGGCACGCGCGTATGTCGCAATAGCCGTAGATGCAGGCCTTATTGATCCACGGGAAGATTATACGGTTCCTGTTACTCGGGGCATGCTGGTCGATGCGATCTTTATAGAATATCAGACTATGCCATTGCCTGTTTCATAAGGC
Organism: Paenibacillus methanolicus; assembly: GCF_008124765.1. GTDB lineage: Bacteria > Bacillota > Bacilli > Paenibacillales > Paenibacillaceae > Paenibacillus_Z > Paenibacillus_Z methanolicus. Next base: position 284,323 of record NZ_VNHS01000009.1, read on the forward strand.
GAGCATAGCGGAGCGTCGCTTACATTGGGCGTGCGTTCTACCAAGTCCAATTCTTTCTTTCCGGGAGGATCAATGTCGTGTATAACGAGCCAATCGAGCGTATTCTTGCCAAGCTGCAAGCACTCAAACAGGAGGACGAAACGTATGAGATTTTCGGAGCGGAAGGTCATCTTTACGAGTTGGATGAAGTCTGGAATCCGGAAGAGGTGCTGCGTTTCGAGCAGAAGTGGAACGTGAAGTTGCCCGAGGAGTACCGGGCATTTCTGATGCTTGCGGGCAGCGGAGGGGCTGGTCCCTATTATGGATTGGAGCGTCCGGAAGAAGGCGTGTACACCGATCTGGATTATAAAAGCGAGCTTAACGACGTCTCGGGCTGCTTCTCGTATACGGAAGCATGGAACGCGGAGACGGACTGGGACGACGAGCGCTTGAGCGAAGAGGAACAGGAAGCGCTGGAGAACGATTATTTCGGTCCGGACAAGTCGGCCGGACTGCTGCGCATCAGCAATTTTGGCTGCGGCGTGTCCATCAATCTTGTCGTGAATGGCCCATCCTACGGCCAAATTTGGATCGATGACCGAGTCAACCAAGGCGGCATATACCCGGACCATTATTTCGATAATACGGAGCGGTTGACGTTTCTGACCTGGTACGAGACTTGGCTGGATCGTTCGCTCGATGAAATCAGGACATGACGTCTGAATGGGGAACGCTGGCAGCCGCTATACCGATCGGAGGTCTACCCGTTAACGAACCGCCGTGTCCAATAGATAGCGTAATCTCATAATAGGAGAGTCGAAGAATGGCGCGATCCTCGAAAGCACGCAGACTGTTGGCTGTTCCGCTGCTAATCGTGCTAACGGCTTGTACCGCTAACCAAGCCGAGCCGGTTGAACGGAATAACCCTGCTGCGACATCCACGACGGTTACCGAGACGGCCAACCTCGGCACGGAGCCGCCTACGCAGCATGATGAAGACAATGCCTCCAATCTGGAATTCGACCGGCAGCTTCAACCTTTCCTTCAGGCCGTTCGAGCGCAGGACGGCAAGAAGCTGACCGATATTCTGGTGGACATGAATCCGGACTATTATCGCGATTATTTAAAAATTGACTCGACCTTCATGAACCAGTTCCTGAAGATGCTCAGCGCGGAGATCGATCCGGGCGCGATTCAGGCCGAGCTTCACGAGCCCGGGGAGCGGCAAGCGACCTACAGGATAACGGGAACGAAGAATGGCGGCGATCCCGTCGAGATCGAAGATAGGCTATACGTTAGCCTGTCGCAAGGCGCCGAGCAGCCGTCGTTGGACTGGTCCTACATCCGGTATTTGCCGTATGCGGAAGACTTGGCGACCGAATACATTCGCCTGATCCAGGCGGGCAATGCGGACCAGCTGGCGCGTTTCTCGGTCGTGGATGATATCGCGTTGACGACGGCCAATGCGAAGAAGCTCATCTCGATCTATGCCATTTATTTCGACAATTTGAAACAAGCCGAGTTGATCTACATGGGCGGCTTTCAGTTCGAGGTGCGCGATGGGTCGGACAATCGACACACCTTCCGAATCGTATACGGAGATGGGCTGATGGGCATCGAAGACTCCTTCGCGCCGGCGATGACGACGTTGTAAGCCACGCTCCCATGCGCAGCCCCGTACCGATCTGCGATCGGTACGGGGCTCTTCGTGGCAGTCGCCTAAGCTTGCGACCGACATAATTCGGTTACTGCACCGCAATGGAATAAGCTTTGGCGATCGCCATCTTTATCGTAGGTATAATGGGTATAGACGACCATCCGATGAAGATCGAGAATTTGGCTAACGGTATAGACCTCTTCCAACCAATACATAAAGTAAACGCAAGGGGCGATCTCGACGTAATTGAATGAATAATACCCTTTGTATCCTTTATGCTGACCGGCAATTCCTTCATCATGACGATGCGTGGCGTCGAAGAATTGAATGATGAAGACATTCCCATCTACATAATCGTAGCGATAGGTCTTTCCCGCATAAGCCGGGAGATCATGATGCTGCTCTACATAATGAAAATGCGGATGATGCATACCATACGCCTCCTTTTGTGAGCAGTATATGCAACATCTAGGCGTATGCGCTAATACGAGCTTTTTGGCCGCCGCTCCAAACTCGGGTAAATGATGCTGCATATGAACTAACAGGGAGCAGGCCGCCGTGGCGCTGCTCCCTGTTGCATTGAAACGACTTGCCTGCTTTATTCGGCGCCATATATTGCGAGATACAGCGGATAGGCTTGCAGATGAATCGCCTTGGCTTTGCGTTGGGCTTCCTCACGATGCTCCGGCACCTGCTCTGCCTCCACATAATCGGCTAGCACGTCGATGACATCGTCGAGCAGTTTCGCCCGACTATACAGCTCCAGTCGGTCGACGACCGCATCTCCTGCTACGGTCAACACTTTGTCCCTCCATAGGGGCCATGACGAATCATGTCTTAGCGGTCCGAGGAGTACCGAGTAATCCATCGCCGCGTCGCCTTGACCGGATAGGTCGTCCCAGTCGATGATCCGGAAGCCGTCTATGCCGCAGGTCAGCACGTTATTGCCGTTCAGGTCGTTATGCACGACATCGCCCGCAGGGAGCAGGAATGCAGGCGTCTGGCGGACGGTCTCCCGCAATCGCTCGATCTCTTCGCCGAACCAGGTTATCGTCTCGTCCGAGACGAAATCTCGGAGCAGCTCCCGCGACTTCCGTATGCCGTCGAGATCCTCCGTGAACCTCTCCATGTATTCGTCCTCGAATGCCTCCGCATACGTGCGAGTCTCTGCCTTAGGCAGCATTTCGCGAAGAACCTCGTCGCGATGGAGCTTCGCTGCCGTCTCGATGACGGCCGTCAGCGGGCCTTTCGGATCACGGGCTTCCGCAAGCGGGATCGCATCCCCGATATAGGCGAACACAAGGCCGTATGGATAGCCCGGGACGATCTCGCGATCAATCGTAGAGACCAGCCGGGGCGCGGCGTAGCGCTCGGCGAGATACTCGCTGACATCCGCCCACTGACGCAAGCGAGCGGCATTGTCCGGGGGAGCCAACTTGACGTGCAGCCGCGTACGGCCGTCCGTCAAACGGATCGACAAGTTACAGAAGCCTCCGGGATTATAGATATATGACGCTTGGATCTGGTTCGGGTCCAAGCCAAGCGCGGCGGCGTTCGCCGATGCCCATTCCGCGACGATTCGTTCCGCTTGTCGTACCTCCATATCTACCTTCATCCTCTCGCTATATTTGGTTTATTCTGGATATTCTAGCATGGAATCGATTATTATTGTAGGTAAAGGACGGTTATAGCGATTTGCCGCGGCAATGGCCATAGACATGTGGTCATATGTAGGGAGTGAGAGACTTGAGGAGATATAAAGTTGCTTTTTATGTTAGCCTCCTGGCACTGATAGGTTTATTCATCGTGCAAGCCTCTCGTGAGTCGAGCGGCTATGCGCAGGCGTTCAGGACGAACCTGAACGAAGCGATTCAAGCGAACTCCACGTTTCGGATGACGGATGTGGCGAATTTCGAGTGGGATCGGATGTATAGGATAGATCCGTATATGCCGAGAGAAGCCATAGAAGAGATCATCGGCACGAAGTTGAAAGGCAGCGCCGAGCTAACGGATGAACTCTTCTATCAGCTTATCTTCGTCAAGGAAGACGAGGTCGTCCTCAATATAATCATGGACGGAATAACGGCCGATTTTTCGTCCAGCAAGAGAATGACGGAACGAGCGGCGTCTCTATTCAGGATTGAGAAGATACCGGACGCTTATGCTGCGGATCGGGAGACGGTTCTCATACACAATGTGATGGAGGGAGACTTGGCGGCGAAAGAATAGTCGACGCGATCTTTCTATCAGCGGGGAAAGCGAATATTCGTGGAGGTGGAGTTATGGTGGTTGCGGTTGAGGTTCGTCAAATGGTGGCGTCCGATGTGGAGCTTGTGTATCGCGTGTTCCACGAAAGCGGCATCGGAAAACCGATGGCCTACATCAGGGAATGTTGGGAGCAGAACGAAGCTGGAGATCGAATTACGTTATTGGCGTTCTATCAGGGAGCGTTTGCCGGGAGCTTGCATCTTCTTCATCGCTCGCATTATCCGTACTTCGCGCAAAATGGCATTCCGGAAATCAACGATTTCAACGTGATTCCGGCCTTGCGCAAACATGGAATCGGCACCGCGTTAATGGACGAGGCGGAGAAAATAGCTCTCGGGCAGCATAGCATCGTCGGGATCGGCGTAGGGCTCTACCGAGATTATGGCAGCGCGCAGCGCATGTATGCCAAAAGAGGCTATGTGCCGGACGGCCGGGGCGTGATGGTTCACAATCAACCGGTTGTACCCGGCAGCTCGGTATGCGTGGACGATGATTTGGTTCTGTATTTTACGAAGGTTAAAGCATAGGACGGCAGTAATTGGTAGAGAAACCAAAATGCTTTGTAGCTGTGGGAAGTTCTTGCAATTTGGGACAGTCCTCCCCCTGTTGAAAACCGATTGATGAATTCAAATAGGGAGGCTGTGGTATTATTAATGTTTAAGAAATCGAATGCTAGAGGTGGAGCGACATGAGTGAGTTTACATATGGGAATATAATTCGAACCGAAGATAAGGCAATTATTTTTAAACACCTCTCCTCAGGTACTCCATACATCGAACTGAATGATCGGTGGCTAGCTTTTTTTACTAAAGAGGATGGCGAACAAAGGTCTTCTGATTTAGTTGAAGAACTCTCCATTCATTGTCCTGTTTTATATTTTTATAATTTAGAAGACCATTTTTGGGGATTTGAAATACTGAATCAAGGTGAGTTTATATCCTCGTTCCATTTTTCCTATGAACTTGAAGGCGAGCTTGAGTATGACATTGCGAGTGAGAGATATCCGGATGTAGACCTCTTTGGAAGCGTAGAAGGTGAAAAAGTCTTTGAAGAAGTGCAAACTGAGCTACAAAATCCAGATGTATTGGAACGTGAAATCAGGAAACATTTCGAATCAGTGAATGCAGAAGATTTTCAGTTATTTGGGGTTAATGAAGAGGCCATCAGAGGTTTAAAACAGTTATTAACAGCTGAAACTTTCTTAAACAGCCAATGGGATGCAGTTGACCGTTTCAAGGAATTTCTCGATTTAACTCAGATGAGTTGGATTCGTTACGATAGAACCGAGAATAGAGAGAACATTCAATATGTGTAGTAGGCTTTACGAGGCTCTGTTCAGTTTTTTGTGTAATGACGAATCCGGTCGGGAATAAGGCGGCGCTTTTTGGGGGGCGCGTTCGTAACAAGCACTAACATCTACATTTCGAGGAGGCGTGATGTCGTTGGGCGGAATATTGCCATTCTTGCTGATCATTGTTGACGGGCTCTTTGCACTACTTGGCTTATATAGTCTATATTTATTTATCAAGTTAGCGACGCGCGGAATAGAAGCGTTAGATATCTATCTGGATGAAAAGCGTAACAGACGTTTGTAGCATGCAGCTCTAAAGAACAACAGTACAGTTAAGAAACGACTGCAGCCGAGTGATCGGCTGCTTTTTGGCGTTAAGCTAACCGGCAGTTTAAGGCAGTGTATCTGTCTGAAGGGAATCATAACCATTGTGAAGAATTTAGAAATTGTGAGAAAACGGAGTTGAATTAACGTCAATAATTTAAGGAGCAGATAAATGAACATTGTTGAGGCGTTGGGTCTTCTTGAGGAAAAAGGGGACATTCCATTCATAATTCCAAGTAGGAGGAAAATTGCTTTTAAAAGTAAGAGTGCTTTAGACCAGCAGACAATTTTGCTACCCAGAACAATAGAATTAATTCATTTTTATCACTATCAAAGTTTAGATATACTTGAATCTGATAAGGGAAGTATTCTACAGAGAGCGAAAAAAGACTGTTTTGATAAAGCTCCAGTGGAGATTATTGCTGGGAATTTATACATCCTATACTTTAAGTCTGCCACAAAAGGTGAATCGAAAATTGAGTTGATGTTAAAAGAGCTCTTTGTTCATTAATTATTCTGGATAAAAACGAACGGGAGAGTAATACCCGTTTTTGATCATATCTGCGATGACAAAAAAGAAATAAGTCCACCCGCGGCTAATGCAGGTGGACTTATTGATTGTGGCTACCAGGCTGATGCATTCATCCTGGCGATTTCATCGGTCAGACCGAGGCGGGTCATTTCTTCCACTATGATTTCTCTGAGATCCTCGCTGTGAAAGTCCTTGGCATTGAAGGAACGGAGCAAGGCCAACTTGCCAGCATAGGTAGCGCGCTCCAAATAGGCCTGCAGCTCCTCAGCTTCCAGATCATCATCAACCAACAGCGCTTCATGCTGCCTTCCCTCATCTTGCGGGTGGACATTGGTAACTCCCAGTCCATCAGGCGTAGCTACGACGATCCGATTCTCCCGCTCCGCCTTAACTCGGTCTAGGTATGTGTAGTATGGCTGGCTAATTTCTGGAAGGTTAAGCGCTTCGACCATTCTGGTCATGACCTGCCGTCTGACAGACTTGTCCTCTTTGGTTGGCGCCCACTCACCCAGATCGGCCTCTTCTTGCTGTTTCTCGGCTTTATACGCCTCTTCATCTTCGTATGAAAAATACAGCAGAGATTCATCTAACGCTATCATTCGTAAGAACTCTCTAATATTATTGGCGATAACCTCTCCTGCTTCGTCCCCGCCCATGGGCGAAACCCTTACAATGGGCGCTTCATTCAGATCCGCTATCGAACCAAATTCGGTCAGAAAACCGTAATGCTCGCCGTCGCCCCCCGTCCAACCAAAGGTGATGACATCCCAAGGCGTATTCCCGTATTCGCTTTGGTAGTATCCGCCGTAGAATCCGAGCTCGTCCCATAGCGACAGCCCCTCTTCTTCGAGCTGATCACCTAACGTATACAGTTCGTTAAGGATGTCAGGTGGTGTATATTTCCCGTAGTTGATCTGTTCGCTTTCTTCGGCGCTCCTCGTCTCTTCAGCGGTCGCCTCCTGCTTCGCCTGCATGGCGAGGTACTCCTCTTGTTCGGCTTCCGTGACCTCACCCGGATTTGGATTGGATTTCACCTCGATGGTTCCTGCAGCTGTATTAATCGTAACCTCTGCATCGGTCACTTCGCTGAATCGCTTAGAATGGATATAGATGTGTTCGTCAACCATTCGGAGAGCATCCTCCCATTCGTCATGCAGCCAGGTTGTTGAGCTCTCTGTCGACCATGTTGATTTCGGGTTCGACCGGCTGTAGGAGAGCGCAAGGGAGTTATCCGCTTCATGTTTGTATGTCCATCCCATAGCAGTAAGAATCGGGTCGAGGGGCAGGTACCACCTTCTTCCGTCCTTAATTGGTTCTAGATCCGAATCAACTTTAGCTCCATCAACAATCATGTTCACTTGCTCTCCTGATTTCTGATTCTGTTCTGAGGAAGGAATTTTATCTCCGCATCCACCCAATACAACAACGACAAACCCAAGGAAGGCTATAAATCCTGCAAGCTTGTGTAGTCTAGTCCAGTTCTCATTCTGTTCGCTCAAGATGTTCCCCCATTTTCCTGTTACATCGTGTAACCCTATATGAAAATATAGCAGATTCATAGATTCGTCAACGGACGAAAATGGATTCACGCCTGGTTTTACAGGAATTCTAACGGGAGGTTATTCAATGTATAGCACGGGCAGCATTCGCTAACGGGGATCGAATATTGTTGTTCCACTCGCAATACAATGTAATGAGTAAAATTTCATTCATTAAAAGGAGCGAATGGTTTGCCGCGCAGCAAGGAACAGTTTGAAGAAATGCGCAATGCCACTAGGGAAAAAATCCATTCAGCCGCGATGCAGTTATTTGTTCATCAAGGTTTTGGCTCGACGAATGTTCAAGATATCGCGGATACGGCGGGCATTAGTATTGGGCTGCTATATCGTCATTACAAAACGAAAGATCAGTTATTTAATGAATTGGTTGCCTACGCGGTTGAAGGCTTGAAACGTAATATTACTTTCTTTGAATCCAACCAATCTCCTAAAAAGTTAATCGCACAGTTCGTCGACGAGGTCTACGCGGACATGGTCAACGGGGAGGAACTAGCCCATCTGCTGATCCTTATTAATCAATCGCTATTAGTTGGAGCTGCCACAGCCTCACCACATGTTGAGGAGATTCTCCAGGTAAATGCCAGGCTGCTTGATACTACGGCACAACTCATTCGCAAGGGTCAGCGGGATGGGGAATTTTGCTCGGGTGATGCGCAAGAAATGGCTGCCCTTTTTTATGCATCGATTCAGGGGTTGGCTCAGATGAAAGTATTACTAATGAGCAACTTCACCATGCCCTCGCCATCTGTCCTCACCGCATTTCTATTGAAGAAAAGGGAGTGACCGGACTATGCTTCACGTGGTTAGAGCTGATCAAGCCGGGAATGATGTGAGGCGAGGAATATCTGAAATATTCGCAGAGGGCTTTACGCAGTGGCTTGGTTTTTTCTCCAAGAATCCCCAAAAGATTGCTGAAGCGTTCGCTCATATGTTCGTTCTGGATCAATTTTATGTGGCTTTGTCCAACGGACGGGTGATCGGTATGGCTGCCTGCACGAATGGAATTTCACTTTCGGTAAAACTTGATACAAGGGAGCTTCGCAAACATCTCGGCTTTTACAAAGGCAGTATGGCTGGTATTTTCCTGAAAAAAGAATTCGAATCTCCCTTTGTCGATCCTTCACCTGGCGTAGGTTCAATCGAATTTGTAGGCACAGCGGCTGAATCCAGGGGGCAAGGGGTTGCTTCGCAAATGATTCGTCATATTATTGAGGCTACGCCTTACGAAACTTACTTAATTGAAGAAGTTGCCGATACCAATATTCCGGCCATGAAACTCTATAATAAATTAGGTTTTCAAGAATACAAACGCAGGCAAATACCAATTAAACGATCAAAGAAAATCGGGATCAATTATGTTGTATCATTGAGATATTCGAAACCAACGAATTCTAGTCTTCTGAAATGAAAGATGCTCCTTAAGCAATCTGGGAGCGAAAGTTGAATGCAGTGACAGCCGGTCAGCACGATCGGCTGTCTTTGTTGAACTTACGGGATAGCGTAGTTCCAGTATGTGGTGGTATATTAGGGCTGTTAATTTTAAACAACGAGGGTACAGATGAAAGGAGATCCATTATAATCATGTGGAAAAATGTCGTGAGTAACCTGTCATCGGATTATCAATTTTCTGTCCCTGCGACAGAGGCAGAGCTTCTGGAAATAGAAGAAAAATTAAATGCGAGCTTGCCTGAGGCGTTGTTGACGTTATACCAGGAGACAAATGGAATCTTCGGCGATTATGGCATTTCATTAGTATGGTCTACGGAAAGAGCGATTAAGGAAAATCTGTATTTTCGCTCGCTTCCGGAAACCCTGGATTATTTAAAGCCTCTTGATGAGTTTCTATTTTTCTCTGATGCAGGAAATGGCGATTTATTTGGATATAAACTAACGAACGGAAATATTCAACGTGAAGACATCTATGTGTGGAACCATGAAAATGATCAACGAACCGTAATCGCTTCGTCCTTAGAGGAATTTATCACAGGCTGGGCAACGGGAGTAATATCGGTTTAAGCAAGTATTAGTGAAAATTTGGGTGGTGTGCTATGAGTCAAGCCGTTGAAGCTTCGTTAGCCTTACGCGTGGAGTCCGCTGAAACAAACACCGTTCTTTCTCGTTTAAGTGGCATGCGAGATCTGGAAGGGAACCCCGAGCAAGTTTATATCGAGCGCTTTGGCAATGCTAGGGCTTTCGTGGTGAAGGGGATACCTGATCCGTATTTCAATGCCGTACGAGGATTAACGAGCGATGATATCGATCGGTTGGATGACATTCTTGCGTTTTATCAAGAACATCAGGTGTCGTGTAGATTCGATATCCCGCCTTTCGTATGTCCGGATGTATTGTTGAAGTTAGCTGAGCGAGGCTACTATCAGAGCGGGTTCCATTCCGCATTGTATCGCTTAGCAGATGGAGACCTTCCTGCGGCACGTCAGAATGAGGGGATAGTAGTCAGAGAGATGGAGGACAACGAGTTTAACCATTTCGGCGAGATCTATGCGAAGGCATTTCAAATGCCCGAATTTTTGGCGCCTGCCGTCACGAAAAATAATCGAATGCTTAAGGATAAGTTAGGTTGGCATTATTTTCTCGCGACTGATCATAACGTTCCTGCTGCAGTGGCGGTCTTGTCGGTTCAGTGAGCCAGATGAATATGCAACGGTTCGGGTTACAACTTGCTTACACCAAGTCGATCTGGAAAGCGATGCCGAAATGAGTTGGCCGGTGAGTGCGCGGTTCCGATAGGCGGCACTTTCACCGAATGGATGGACAGACTGGTAAAATGCCAAGGCGTGGTCGTGGTATATTGGGCCAAGTCAGACGAAATAGGATGAGACGAGCGGAATGATACCCAAACGAAACGAACCGGCCATCTGGCCGGTTCATTGTCCATATTTGCGAGTTGCACGGACGAGCAGGAACGTCTCTATGCCCTTAGGGATGTTCATCGACTGTACGCTAGCCCGCTCCCTCGCAATCAAACAGCATGTGTCCGTTCGCCTTATTTTTTACGCTTGCTAGAGACGATTCTCTTCTTAAGGACGGTTCTACGGCCAAATCGAAGAATTCGGTTGAGTTGATCGTAAGAAACGAAAAACGCGCCCTGCTGGTTTCCAAGCCCGAATAATTTGAAATTTTGGGGATTGAGCCGGATTTCGTATCGGAACAGCTCGTCGAAGCCCGGTTCGATCGTCTTTACGCGCAGCTGCTTGCTCGCGCCTCCGCCTCGTACCGAAATCGCGACTTGGTCGGCCAAGTAGTAACCAAGCCTTTCTTTCAGTCCGTCGCCGATGCCGATCTGATTGGCCGGATAAGTCTGGTCGGGAATGACGAGAACGCGCTCCGTCGAAACCGGTTTCCTGAGAATTCGGATGATCTTCGTTACGCTGTCATAAGCGAATAAGTATCTCGCTCCGCTCCTAAGCTGCAGCTTTTGAGCTACATTCGGGCTGACATTAAACGCATTGTAGTTGCACTCGAACGATCCCTCGGGCTCGCGTACAGTGACCTTCACGCTGGCGGTCCCCCGAACCAAAGTCACTTGGGTAAGATTCGGAATGGCGAACACGTCGAAGCTGGATGTCGGAGCCCCTCCGCAAGACAAGAGCTCTATTTCATTACTAGCGCTAGACGGCTCAGCAAAATCAATCCCGCCTCGCACGATAGCCTTTATACCTTTTTTCAAGCTGCTCACTCCCCACTTAATAGATAGGATATGCTATGAAAATCGAGGGATATAAGCATGGTTGCTTAACTAGAATCGATCGCCCAATTCGAACTAATCGTTAGGCGTCCCTTCATGACGTATATTCATGCTGGCAATGGACAACGCTTAAACTTAACTATGGTTTTTATGCGGGAGGTCATCGCTTCTTGAAATATGAACTAGGACGTTGCTTACTGAATGAATGCTTGAAGGAATCCGGAAAGTCAGCGGAATGGCTGGCAAAAGACCTGCTATATAAACCGGAACGAGTTTACGACTATATGGAAAACAAAAGAGTGATGCCGCTCAAAACTGCCATATCGATCGCGGATTCCATCGGTTGTGATGTTCGCGCCTTGTATGAATTAATTCCGAACGAGAATGAAGTGAAGCGTGATTAACGGAATAAGCGGTAGGTTGCCTTTAGACGAATGTGATCCAGCAAGCTAACAGGAGAAGATAGCTTAATAAAGTCAGCAGCAGCCGGCCATGGGGACCGGCTGCTTTGTCGTTACGCTAAAGGGGGAGTTAGGTATGGAGGTCGTAGTGCTTCTGTGTGTTACCTGTATGGGGAGTATACGGTTCGACCAAGGTTTATAGATCGACTCTTAAGGTGCCCAACATCTTGACGAATTTCGGGTCATGGTAGGATAAGAAAAGAGTTTCCCGCGTATCGAGCGCGGAAATTTGTTCGATATCGTCCGTGCTCAACTCAAAATCGAAAATGTCGAAGTTTTCAACGATCCGCTCTTTTCTCGCTGATTTTGGAATGACAACGACTTCACGCTGAACAAGCCAGCGCAACACGACCTGGGCGACGGACTTGGAATGTTTTGCCGCGACCGCGGCCAGCACTTCGTTGCCGAACATGTTGTTAAGTCCTTCAGCGAACGGCGCCCACGACTGGTGCTGCACGCCCTGTTCTTTCATAAAAGCGGCGCTCTCGATCTGTTGGTAGAACGGGTGCGTTTCGACCTGGTTGACGGCGGGGACGATCTCGTTATGCACGATCAGGTCCATCAGACGGTCAGGCAGGAAGTTGCTGACACCGATTGCCCTGATCTTGCCTTCGCGGTACAGGTCTTCCATCGCACGCCAAGCGCCGTAGTAATCGCCGAACGGCTGGTGAATCAGATACAGGTCGAGATAGTCGAGCTGCAGCTTCTTGAGCGACTTGGCAAACGCCAGCTTGGCACTCTCGTAGCCGGCATCCTGAACCCAGAGCTTGGTTGTGATGAACAGCTCTTCACGCGGTACGCCGCTGCGCTTAATCGCGCGTCCGACCGCTTCCTCGTTCAGGTAACCGGCGGCGGTGTCGATCAGGCGGTAACCGGTCATCAGCGCTTCATATACCGCATTCTCGCATTCATTCGCATCGGGAATTTGATAGACGCCGAAGCCGATGATCGGCATTTGTACTCCATTGTTCAAGGTTACGGTTTGCATGGCCATTCCTCCCATTGTTCAAATGTAATACAGCAAACGGCGCGTATCCCGGGAACCGGGCATTTCAGCGAGGGTTCGCTTACGGCTGGATTTGTATTACACTAAGCTTAGAACCTTCGTGTTACACGAAGGCAAGTCTTCTTCAATAATTTATTTTCCGGGGAGGATTTCATATCCATACGGTCAAAGAAGCAGCCCGGCTAACGGGACTCACCGAGCACGCGGTGCGCTTTTACACGGATAAAGGCCTCGTGCCCAGCGTGCAGCGCAATGAGAATAATATCCGGATGTTCGACGAAGAATCGATTAACTGGCTGCATGGCGTCAAATGCCTCAAACAATCCGGGATGCCGATTGAAGCCATTAAAACGTACGTCGATCTCTGTCTCGAAGGGGATTCGACCATTGCGCAACGCTTCGCGCTCATGATGGGGCATAAAGAGGCGGCGATCGTAAAGCTCGAAGAAGCCAAACGGCACATCGCCCATTTGGAACAAAAAACTGCCCTATATCTGGCCATTCTGGAGCACGGTGCGCCAGACACGACCAATCCCGGCAACTGGGACGACATTTTGCATATGCATGGTGACGTATTTTACTCGCCCTCTGCTCGTAAGGCGTAAGAGCTATTTGTGAGTTGGACAAAAATCGTTAGTGGGAGGTCGTAAGTTGGCAACTATTGATGATTTTGCAGCGCTTGATATCCGTGTCGGAACGGTTAAGGAAGCGGAGTTTTTTGGAGAAGCCAAAATCCCCGCGATAAAGCTTAAGATCGATTTTGGACCGGAGATCGGGATGAAATCATCTAGCGCACAAATTACGAAGCGCTACAAGGCGGAGGAAATGATAGGAAAGCAAATAATCGCAATCGTCAATTTTCCTCCTCGTCGCATAGCGGGATTCCAATCGGATGTATTGGTTCTTGGAGGAGTCCCGGAAAAGGGGGATGTCATACTATTGAAACCAGAGATTGAAATACCTAATGGTACTCCTATTGGTTAAAAATGTTCGACATCTCTAGAAGGAGCCTATTATGCTTTGAAGATCATACGATTTATCCAAAAGCGTATCATAGCACGTCGAAAGAATTCGTGGAGATAAATGCCAATCAAGTATCCATTGCCAAATTAATCGAGAAAGAATGAAAGTTCAGCTAACGCCATTCTACGCTTCGGCACATAAAACACGCTTGACATTATCATCCAAACCACTATACTGTAAATAATATCCAAAAGCCATGGAAGGAACGAGTACCCTGAAGTTCATTGTCAAAGCGAGCCGGCGGGCGGTGAAAGGTCCGGCACAATGAAGCAGGCGAATGGCTCCTTTCGCTTCAATCCGAACGTTGCGCGCGCAATCAGTAGGCGTTGACGGGATGTCCCTCCGTTATCTTGGGGACGCGTGTTAGTCGTTGTGACACGTGTGAGTGCGATCGATGGATCGAATTCGGGTGGTATCGCGGAGTGAACGCTTCGTCCCTTTGGGGATGAGGTGTTTTTTTTTATTTTCATTAAAAGGGGCTGAGCGAATGAAACGCGTGTTGTCGGGCATCAAACCTAGCGGCGAACTGAATATCGGCGGATTTGGAGGGGCGCTGAATCCATTTGTCGCCATGCAGGAGGAGTACGAGTGTTACTTCTTTATTCCGGATCTTCATGCCGTAACGGTATCGCAAGACCCGAGGGAGCTGTTCCAGCGTTCGAAGGATATCGCGGCGTTCTACTTGGCGGCCGGCATCGATCCGCGTAAAGCGGTCATTTTCATTCAATCCCAAGTCGCTGCGCATGCCGAACTCGGATGGCTGATGGAGACGCAAGCGCATGTCGGCGAGCTGAATCGCATGACGCAATTCAAGGAGAAGTCGGACGGGAGGGAGGCGGTCAGTTCGGCGTTGTTCACGTACCCGGCCTTAATGGCCGCGGATATCCTGCTATACCAGGCGACCCATGTTCCGGTGGGGGACGATCAGAAGCAGCACTTGGAGCTGACGAGAGACCTGGCGGAGCGTTTCAATAACCGATTCGGTCCGACATTCGCGATGCCCGAGCCGATCATACAGACGATTGGTTCCCGCATTATGGGCTTAGACGATCCCGCGAAAAAAATGAGCAAGAGCAACCCGAACGTAAGCAGCTATGTGCTGATGCTGGACTCGCCCGAAACCATCCGCAAGAAATTTGCCCGCGCGGTGACGGATTCCGAGATGAGCGTTCGTTACGACTGGGAACTCAAACCCGCGGTGAGCAACCTAATCGAGATCTACGCCGTGTTCTCGGGTGAACCGATCGAGACGATCGAGCGACGATATGAAGGGCAAGGTTATGGCGGGTTCAAAAAGGATCTCGCGGAGGTCGTCATCGAGAAGCTCATTCCGATTCAGCAGCGCTATCATGAAATCGTGCACTCGGAGGAATTGACCCGCGTGCTGAAAGAGGGCGCCGCACGAGCGGCAGAGGTGGCGAGCGAGACGCTCGTGAAGGCGAAGAAGGCGATGGGTTTCGTTACGTTTGAATGAAGAAGCCGCGGCAGCCGATCACAGCGATCGGCTTTTCGTCATTCGTCATCCGTCATCCGTCAGCAGGAAAATATTTACAAGCGAACAAGTGATCGCTATAATGTGGTGGTAATGATCATGATTTGACTGCGGTCTCGATCAACTAGCTTTGCTGAGGGAGGGCGTTACGGATGAAGGACATGACGAAACGATTGCCGGAGCACGAAGAGAAATATATTGGCGAGCATGATTTGTTTTTGGAAATATTCGAGGGGGACAATCTCTCGGGTTCAGCGCATGAAAGACCGCCTCTGCTGTTTGTGCACGGCGCCTTCACGGGAAGTTGGATGTGGAGCAAATACCTCCCTCACTTTATCCGTGAAGGGTGGAAATGTTATGCGATGAATATGAGAAGCCATTACAAAAGCAGAGTGCTGGACATGACGCAGGTTACGTTCGACGATTACTTGGCGGACATCAAAGAGGTGATTGCCGAGTGCGGCGTTCCGCCGATCGTGGTCGGGTTTAGCATGGGCGGGATTTTAAGCCAGAAGTTGGCGGAGACCGTCGAGATCGCCGGGCTCGTATTGATCGACTCGGTCATTAGCAGAGAAGTGTATGAAGCCGTCCCTTACGAGGAATTGGGCCATCCGACGACGGATTCTGTTGTGGCCGCGCCGACCCGTGAAGAGCTTGTATCGATGGATGAATCCGCGGAGGATATTGCCTTTCAGCGCAAGTATTTGACCATGGAGTCGGCGAAGGCATTCAACGCGTTCGTCTTCTCGGCCGAGTCGAAGGGGATACCGGTGGACAGCGGATCGATCACGTGTCCATGTCTGGTGATCAAGGCCGTGAACAATGAGGGGGACGACCGCCGGGGCCGCGCGATGGCCGAACAACTGCGTGCTGATTATACCGGGTTGTGGAAGACCACGCATACCGGGGTGCTCGTCGGGCAGCGATATACGGAAGCCGTAGATGCCGTCTTGGATTGGCTAAGGAAGTCGTTCCACTGATTTAAGCATGACGATTAATAACGTGGATAGCCAATGGAAAAGAGAGGGACCCGTCATCATCGACGAGTCCCTTACTGCTATCCTGCGCTGGTATGCGCTCGTTAACAGTCGCTGCCGCAACGCAGGACTATTCGTTCTTGTAATCGATCTCGAGAAACTTCTCGACCTCGGGCACCCAGCGCTCCTGCACGAAGCGGACGTGATTCGGATGATCGTTGTATGCCTCGTAGTCGGCTTGATTGGCGAATTCCATCGCGAAACCGTAGTCGTACTCGTTCTTCGGGCTCACTTGGCGGTACACCTTGAAATGGCGAACGACGGGAATGGAGGTCAGTTCGGCGCGGGCGTCTTGCAGGAACCGCTGCTCCTCCTCCGAGCCCGGGGCATGCTTCAAGCTGAAAATAACGGAATGCAAAATCCAGTCTTTCTCCTGCGTCATGGTATTCGCTCCTTCTACTAGAATGGGAAAATCTTCTGTCGCTGTTTCTATTCTAGCAAAGCAATCAACCGAAAGGAACGCCGACGTCGGGGCTAGCGAGAAAAGAGACATGAATTTTCGCCTAATCTCAGGGGTTTCATTCATCCCGTTTTCCGATTACATTGGGACTAGGTACGACAAAGCATGCTGACGGACATTCTCTCGGTTCTTCATCTCGCGGGAAATGGTCATTCAGCGCAATCGGAGGTTAGCTGGAATGGGAGATCAAACGTTGACAACAACCAAGAAGCAGATCGGCGTTCCGTTGGAAGGCTTTGCGGCATTCAGCCGGAGAGCGGCCGCGGAAGGCGCCGTGCTATTGAAGAATGACGGAAACGCGCTTCCGCTGCTGGAGGGGGACCGCGTGGCGGTATTCGGCCGCACGCAGTTCAACTATTACCGAAGCGGGACCGGCTCCGGCGGGAGCGTTCATGTGGCATATACGACGAACCTGATCGACGGCCTGCGCGCCAAGCCGCAGATCGCGGTCAATGAGCGGTTGGCGGCCGCCTACGAACAATGGCTGGCGGAGCATCCGTTCGATAACGGCGGCGGCGGCTGGGCGGCGGAGCCGTGGCATCAGCAAGAGATGCCGCTGACGGACGAGCTGGTGTCCGCGGCTCGCATGCAATCGAACAAAGCGATCGTCGTCATCGGCCGAACGGCCGGAGAAGATCAGGATAACGCGAATACGCCGGGCAGCTACCAGCTGACGCCGGACGAGAAAGCGGTCCTGAAGCTCGTCGCCGCGCGCTTCGAGCAGACGGTCGTCGTGCTGAACGTCGCCAATATTATCGACATGGGCTGGATGCTGGAGGAAGGCTGCGCCGTTCCATGCGTCATTTATGCGTGGCAGGGCGGCATGGAAGGCGGCAATGCGATTGCGGACGTGCTCGTCGGCGAGGTAACCCCGAGCGGCAAATTAACCGACACGATCGCCTACTCGATCGACGATTATCCGTCGACGGCGAATTACGGCAGCGACAGCAAGAACCTGTACCAAGAGGATATTTACGTCGGATACCGTTATTTCGAGACCTTCCGTCCCGATCGCGTCATGTACGAGTTCGGGTTCGGGCTGTCCTACACCGAGTTCAAGCTGGTGTCTTCGGAAGCGCAACGAACGGTTCGCGAGGGTCAAGTCTATCTCGAGCTTGCAGTTGACGTAACCAACGCCGGCCGCGTCTATGCGGGCAAGGAGGTCGTCCAAGCGTACGTCGAGGCGCCGCAAGGCAACCTCGGCAAGCCGGCTAGAGCGCTTGTCGCGTTCGCGAAGACGGACGAGCTGCAGCCCGGACAGTCGCAGCGGCTCGTGCTGCGGATTCCGGTCGCGGCCTTAGCCTCGTATGACGACGCGGGCAGCACGGGACATCCGTCCGCCTATGTGTTGGAGCCTGGCATGTACCGTCTCTATATCGGAACCAGCGTGAAGAAGCTCGTGCCGGTTGCCGTCGAGGGGCAGGAGGGGTATGCGGTAGAGACGCTGCGGGTGGTCGAGCAGCTGGAGGAGGCGATGGCGCCGACGGAAGCTTATACGCGCATGAAGCCGGGGGCGCGCAAGCCGGACGGCACCTATGAACTTCTTTATGCCGAGGCGCCGCGCCGGACGGTATCGATGGCCGAGCGGATCGAACGGAACCTTCCGCCAAGCTTGGAGCAGACGGGAGACCGCGGGCTTACCTTGCAGGATGTGGCGGCTGGTAATATCGGCATGGACGCGTTCGTCGCACAATTGAGCGACGAGGATCTGGCCACCCTCGCCCGGGGCGAAGGGATGGGCAGCCCGCTCGTGACGCCGGGTACCGCGTCGGCTTTCGGCGGCTTGAGCGAAGGGCTGCTGCGCTTCGGGATTCCGACCGCCTGCACAGCGGACGGACCGTCCGGTATCCGGATGGACAGCGGCCATAAAGCGACGCAGGTTCCGATCGGCACGCTGCTCGCGGCGACGTGGGATACGGCGCTCGTCGAACAGCTGTACGAGATGGAAGGCAGGGAGCTTCTGCGCAATGAGATCGATACGCTGCTCGGACCGGGCATGAACATTCGGCGCAGTCCGCTTAACGGACGGAATTTCGAGTATTTCTCGGAGGATCCGCTCGTGACGGGGGCGTTCGCGGCCGCATGCGTGCGCGGGATCATGAAGGGCGGCTCGAACGCCACCTTGAAGCACTTCGCCTGCAACAACCAGGAGAAGCACCGGCATCAGGTCGATGCGGTCGTCTCCGAGCGCGCCTTGCGCGAAATTTATTTGAAGGGATTCGAGATCGCGGTGAAGCAAGGCGGCGCCAATTGCATTATGACCGCCTATAATCCGATCAATGGGCATTGGTCGGCTTCGAACTACGATCTGAATACGACGATTCTGCGCAAGGAATGGAGCTTCCAAGGCATCGTCATGACGGACTGGTGGGCGAGAATGAACGATCCCGTAACAGGCGGCCCGTCGGACATCAAGAACACGGCCGCGATGATCCGCGCGCAGAACGATCTGTACATGGTGGTCCCGAACTACGGGGCCGAAGTGAACGTCATGGATGACAATACGCTGCAATCGCTGGCAAACGGAACCTTAACCCGCGGCGAGCTGCAGCGTAATGCGATGAATATTTGCCGCTTCATCATGGGGGCGCCGGTATTCGCTAGAGAACCGGAGCAGGAAGAATCCGTTCCCTGGTTCGCGGGCAATCCGAATCTAAGCGCGGATGGCGCGCAATCGATTGAGGGAGACCCGAACGTGAAGATCGCCGTTGGCGGCACCGCTTGTTTCGCGGTAGAGGAAGCCGGTCGTTACCGCATGGTCGTCGAGCTGATGTCCGCCGATAACCTATGGGCGCAAAGCGCATGCAGCGCCAGCTTGAACGGGCAGCTGATCACGACCATCCAGACGAACGGAACGGAAGGCAAATGGGTGAAGCAGCGCCTGCTCACCATCGAGCTGGAAGCCGGGCAATACGAATTGTCGGTGGAAGCCGTCAAGCCGGGCATGCAGATCGAGTCGATCGCGTTCAAACGCGTAAATTAGCAGTCTCAGAAGACCAAGCCGTATAGATTGCGGCTTGGTTTTTTTGAGTGGGAACTCACGCGCGTATGAAGCTTTGTCCGCAAGGACAAAAGCGTGCAGAGCTCGAACTTCCCGCCGACCGCGAACAAGCGAACCAGCACGAACAAGGGAGTCCAGAGGGCAAAGCCCTTTGGAGCCTCCTCGGCGGAGGAGGTGGGAGGAGGGAGCAACAAAAGTGGGGCCAACGGGGCGCAGCCCCCTTAACCTGACAGCATTGCAGCGGAGGGGGAGGGGAGCGGAAGGTTGTTATTGTCGTAAGCGGTTGCGCTGTTCATAATGGAAGAAGATTGAACGAGCGGCGCGGGGCGTCGGCCAATGGCGGAGCACGCTGCAGAGCCGTTCATTCGAGATGAGAGGAAAGAAGGCGGGGCGGATGATATCCGCGATAAGGACGGCTATCGAGAGGACGCTGATCTTTTCGATAGCCGCCGTTTATATTGTGCTGCAGGCGGCTGGACTTGATGAGCTGGTATTTCTGATGGGCGGGTTGGTGTTCGCCGCGATCCTCCTCCTGTTGCCGAGACTGAAAGGGATGACGCGCTGGCTCACGGTTTTCTTCCTGGCTGCCGGCGTCATGCTGCTGTCGATTCAGCAAGCGGATGCGCGAACCTGGTTCGAGTCGGCCGGCATTAACGTGACGATCGTGACGCTGTTCTTATTCGCCCCCTTGTTCGGGATTCCGGTTCGCATTCCCCGGTACGTGGAAGCGTTGAAGCGGTTTTACGAAGCGAGCCTGCGCAGCAAGACGGCTTTGTTCTTGGGCACGCAGCTGCTAACGCAGATCATGGGCGTCTTTATTAACGTGGGCTCGATTCCGGTCGTGTATCAAATGGTGTTCGTGAGGCCGCTGCCGGGCATGAGCCAGCTGCTCGCCAACGCGATGAACCGGGGCTTTGCGGGGGCCATTCTGTGGTCGCCCTATTTTGCCGCGATGACGCTCGTCACCTCGTCGCTTGGGCTGTCTTGGTCGTCCGTCCTGCCATATATGCTGGGATTGGCGGTGCTGAGCCTTGCCATCAGCTGGGCCGTCGATTGGCGCGAGCTGCGTCAAGCCGAGGTGGAAGATGCCGAACCCGGGCAGTCGGCGGACGCGAAGGAGCGCGCGGCGTTCCCGTACGGCCTCGCGCTGTATCTAGCGGCGGCCATTATCGTGATTCTGGTCTTGGAACGCTTGATCGAGCTGCCCATGGTCCTCTTGATCTGCTTGGCCGCGGCCGCTTTCCCGCTGTGCTGGTGCTTAACGCTAGGGGCTTGGCGCGTCTATCGGGAAGGGTTAAGGAACCATGTCGCGGTCACGCTGCCTGCTCTGCAAAAGGAGATCACGCTCTTTCTGGCGGCCGGCTTCTTCAGCGGTTCGATCGGGGCGACGGACTTCGGCTCCAAGGTTCCGGGCTGGCTGGAGATCGTCCCGCTGCCGATGGCGATCACGTTCTCGCTGCTCGCCATTCTGTTGATCGCGGGAACGTCGCTAATCGGGCTTCATCCGATCGTGCCCGTGACGCTGCTGGCCGGGGGCATAGACCCTGCGAGCGTCGGGATCGGTCCGGTCTATTTCGCGGTGCTGCTGCTCGGCGGCTGGGCATTGTCCAACCCGATATCGCCGGCTTCGGCCGTCAATAATCTACTGTCCGGTCTGCTCGGGAAATCCGTCTTCGAGATGGCTGCGCCGAATTACAAGTACGCCGCCTTCATGGGGCTGGGGCTGATCGTGTATCTGCTGGTTGCGCTCGGCGGATGACGGGGATTTATTTTAGCCGGGCTGCAACTATTTGTTCGATCTCGCGTCTGATTGGATAGGATTGGATATTTTAGGATAATCACGAAAGAGGAAGGGGAATGAACGCTTGAGCAAGTCGAAGCCGCAACCCGCTCCAGCCGCCAAGAAAGGCGTATTCCGGGAAATCCGGGATTGGACCATCACGTTGTCGATCGCGATCGCAGGCAGTCTGTTGATCCAAAATTACGCGATTGCCCAGACGGAGGTTCAAAACGTATCGATGCAGGGCACGCTCTACGAAGGTCAACGGCTCGTCGAGGATAAACTGTCGTACCGGTTCAATGCCCCCGATCGCGGCGATATCGTCATCATTAACGGCCCCGAATATGAACTGCGCCTCGTGAAAAGACTGATCGGCCT
Organism: Paenibacillus methanolicus; assembly: GCF_008124765.1. Lineage (GTDB taxonomy): Bacteria > Bacillota > Bacilli > Paenibacillales > Paenibacillaceae > Paenibacillus_Z > Paenibacillus_Z methanolicus. The sequence goes on from NZ_VNHS01000009.1 coordinate 306,277, forward strand.
GCCGGGCGATGTCATCGACGTCCAGGCGGGGCGGTTGTATATCAACGGAGAGCTGCAGGAAGAGCCGTACGCGAAAGGCAGTACCTATGCGGGAAGCGTGTCCCTGCCGTATACGGTGCCGTCGGGGCATGTGTTCGTGATGGGCGATAACCGCGAGCACAGCATCGACAGCCGCGAGCTCGGGCCGATCGCCATCTCGAGCTTGGAAGGCCGAGCGATCTTCCGGCTCTGGCCGCCCGGCGTGTTCGGGCAATTGGATTAGCAGCAAAAAACGAGCCCTAGAAGCGATTCTAGCGGCTCGTTTTGATTTGTAGATTTAATTAGCACCAGCCGCGTTCAGGCCAATCTTCTCCGTACACCTTCGGACCTGGATAATCGCTCGCGCTGGCTGCGCCGGAGAACGCAAACACCATGCAGACGGCCAAACAACCGGCAATGAAGCCGAATTTCAATTTTTTCATCGTTAAAATTGCCTCCTTTTATGTGTAAGGATAAGGGACGAGTGTTGCGATACATATTTTAACAGAAGTTGGCGAAGGTTGGAGAGGGTTGAACGGACCAATACTTTGTACCCGGATTGGATGCGACTCACCGATCCGGCTAATAAAAGAGCGACGGACAAGTTGATTCAGCTGGCCGAAGACACGTTCTTTAGTCCATGACCGGCTCGGCACGTAAGTCGCCCGTTAAGGTAAGCAATCGCCCGGCGCTGGAAACTTATTCTTTGTTCGCCGCGTCTAATGGTGTGGAACGTGGCTTCAAGATACCGACCAAGGAGTTGACCGCATGAAAAAAGTGCTGTACGTGCCGCTCGACGACCGCCCCGTTAATCTGGATGACGTCATCAAGCAGGGGGAAACGGCCGGCATTCGCGTGCTGACGCCCCCCGCCGAAGATGTGAAGAACCGCATGGACACGCGGAAGACCGACTCGGGTTCGACGCTCCTGACGACCCATTCGCCCGTCTTCGGCAAGCCGATCCGCATTCGGAAGTTCATTCTGGACCATGCCGCGGACGCGGATGGCTTTATTATTTCGGCCGACATGCTCGTATACGGCGGCCTGATCGGAAGCCGCCGCCTGCGGACGAGCCCCGTGGCCGCGTACCCCGATTATGATTCAGAAGCGACGCAGCTGCTGGACGTGATCCGTCAATTGAAGCAAATGTACCCGGAAAAGCCCGTGTATGTGCTGGATACGATTATGCGCATGGCGGCGAATACGTTCGTCGAAGGGACGTCCTTGGACGTCTACAACGAGACGCGGTCATTCGCGCAGCAGCCGCGCCAGAGCGCCGCGGATCTGGCCGGCGTGCTGACCAGCTATGACGTCAAGCCGGACGGCACGAAGTTCCCGGCCGCCGTCGCGTTCGACAAGACGCATTACTACCAGGCGCGGCAGCACAAGCTGCAGACCAACTATTATATCTTGGAGCAGCTGGCCCGCGCAGGCTATATCGATTTCCTCGCGATCGGCGTGGACGATTCCTATATCCAAGGCATTCAGGCGAACGAAATCGCGCTGGCGGAGAGGTGCATCGACGACTGGCTCGGCGGCGCCGGCGGCCAAAATCCGGAGCGCGCCATACTGCTGCCCGAGGCGGACGGGTTAGGTCATTCGCTCCTAGCTCGGATGGCCGATCGCTTCTATCGCCGCGGCGACAAGACCGGTTATGCCATCCGCTACTACGGACCGCACGGCTCGACGATCATTAACGTTTACGAGTACATGAATTTGCATCAGAATATATTGCGCCACATCGACATCGTCGGCGGTCGATACGAGGAAGAGTCGCCGGATGCCGAGATTCTCGTCATTACCGCCGCCGGTCAAGCGGCCGGCGCGGTCAGCCAGCTGGAAGCGAACGGCCAAGGCCGCATCCCGACCGTCGTCATCGACTGCATAGGCTTCGTGGCGGACCGGACCGTAACCGAAGCGCTGCTAGCGAGTCGATATGCCGGCAGACTGCTCGGCTACAGTTCATGGAATACGTACGGCAATCGGACCGGACTTGCTCTCGGGATGGCGCATGCGCGGTATATGTATGTGCGGACCGAGAGCCGCCCTTCTTCGCTGGATCAGGCCGTGAATGCCCATGGCTCGCTCTTGTTCAAGCGGTTCCTGAAGGACTACTACTACAAGGTGCTTGCGATTGCCGAGGTGCGCGCATACTCCAACGAACACTCGCTGTATAAGGATGTCACGGCGAATCAGCATATGCGGTTGTTTAACGCGCCGGCGGATTATGCGTATCTGGTCGAGCTGCTGCGGGAGCGGATGCAGACGCATACGTCCGCGCTCGCGATGACGAACGCCTTCGGCATCGGCGCCGGGCAGCCTTCCTCGAACGTCAGCCGAGTAGACGAGGAGGAGTGGACGTATGCCGATTATGCGCGCGCGTCGCTAGCTCCGCACAACCCGGACTTTATCTGGGGGCGGGCGTTCGAGATTACCCTTGCGCCGAAGGTCAAATTGGACGATTGAACCGGCTAGCCTCATAGGAAAGCAAGCCTCGTACCGTCGCTGCGGCTCGGTACGGGGCTTGTTTGTTTGCTCTCTTGCACCCGAGGCTGCAACATGCCGGCCCATTAGGACGTCTAATGGATGTCTCGCATCGAGAAGGACGCACAATGGGAATCGAGAGGGGTTCTATGAGAACAAGAAAAATGGTGGCCATGCTGGCCTTCGTCGTTGCGATTGCCGTCAGCACGCCCGTTGCGATGAGTTACATGGATTACCGCCAGACCCGAGTCGCGAATGGCCATGCGGACGCGTTCGTCCAGCATTTACAAACGGCGGTTCAAGAGAAACGGACGTTTCGGATGACGGAAGTGGCCGACTTTGCGTGGGACCGGATGTATATGTTTCAGCCCTACACGCCGCGAGACGTGATGGAGCAAACCGTTGGGTCGACATGGAATACGAGCGATTCGTATCTCGGCTATCTGATCGACCAGACCAGCGTAGGCGATCATCCGTTAATTTATGACCACCTGCATAAGCTCGTCTTCGTCAAAGACGATCAGGTCGTCCTCGACCTGACCTTGGACCGGATTACGGCGGATTTTACGGAAAGCCGGGAGATGGTTGAACGCGGCGATGCGTGGTTTGCCGTTGAGCGGAAAGACGAGCTGGATGGGTATGGTCAGCCGATCGAGAAGAAGCGGATTATGATTCGGAACGCGTCCGAATGACCCGCGCCGCCTATCGCTAGGAGCAGACCCTTTATAAAAGCGAAAAACGGATATTCCGTGAGATCGGATATCCGTTCGCCGTTTGCAACTGTTTGCAACCTATTTATCTTCCCGCAATAAGTATTCGTTGCCGTCTTGATCTTTGAAGGTGAACATGGATCCGTACGGCATTTTCATTAAATCCCCGACTTCTACCCCGTTGTGCTTCATGCCCTCATACGCCGCATCGATATCCGTCGTGCTGAAGAGAACGGACGGATGCGCGACGGCGGATGGGTTCTGCTGCTGCATGGCCGCCTTGGAATAGAGCACCAGCGTCGTAAATTCGCTGTCGCTAGGCCCAACCTCCAGCCAGGTCGCATTCGGCCCCATCGGCTGCTCCGCTTTTAAGACGAATCCGATCTTGTTTAACCAGAACGCCTTCGCCTGTTCTTGATCGTTGACATAGACGGTGATCTTGCCGATTTTGTTAATCATCGTGGCACCCTTTTCTTCGGTTGATGGATGGACGACCTCAATTTATCAGAGCGGGTGGGGAAAATCAATTCTGCGGGTGTAATGAGCATCCTTAAATTTCCTCGATGGTTGCGTTATGAATCTTGAAACTTTCGTCGTAATCCAACCTAACGCTCATGGCATAGGTCGTTGTCGACACGGCGCCGAGCGCGGTGGCGGTCAACTGATTGTCGGTTACCGCATACGTAATCATGGGGCCGAAATAAATCGCATCGGGCCAGTCCGGAAGCAAGGTTTCGTTGTATTGTTTCTCGTACTTCTTCTCGCCAAGCTCAAGCGTAATGCGGACCATTCCGTCACCGTGAACGAGAACGGATTTCGCGGTATTTTTGATATAGGCAATGTGGTCTTCTACGGCTACTTCCGAGAGGTCGTTGGCATTCAGTACATGGAGTTCCTGCTGCATTACGCCTGGTCGTTTGGCCTTCAGGAGAATCACGACAACCTCATTCGTTCCGTCATGATTGAGATCCGCTTCTTCCAAGACGGGCGGATATTGCTCGTCCATCATCGTGGCCCAGTCGAAGGACTTTTCCATACCGTTATGTGCGAGCAGCAGGGCCGAATAATTTTCGATTCCCTTATTTCCGTAAAGAATCGTGGAATCCCTTTTGACGAGTTCGACCTTGGTGATATTCGTTGAGGGTTCTTTGTCAGGCGCCGTGCAGCCGCATACCGATAATGCGAGGATAATAAACGCAATAGTCTTCTTTACTAGCATCGACACGATCTCCTTTTGGCTGGGGCCCGGGAGGAGCGATAAATCGCTTCTAATGGATCAATCCAGCAAATAATACATCCCCTTCAATGTCCAGCTAAGCCGGTCATCGTCCTCGTTCCCGCTCTTGTAATAGTAGACCGCTTTTTCTCCCAGACTGCTGACTTCGTACTGGTTGGTGGGCATCTCCTCCGCGCTGAATCCGATCATGGCGGCGGCCATGATTTTGGAGACCGAGAACCGGCGCCTCGGCAGCCGGTCTTCCGGCAACTCGGCTAGCTCCGGGACCTGATCCAAGCCACCCGAAGGGAATGAGATCAGCTCCCTTGCTTCTTCAAGGCGATCAGCCGGCACGTAGAGTTCGATCGGGGACGGCGCGCTTGCCATGTAGAGGCGCATAAAACGTCCTAGCCCCGGTTCGATCCGATAGAACGGAATGCCTGCGTTCTCCAATAGGGGCTCCGCGAACACAATCTCCAGCTCGCTAAAGCCGCGTAAATGCACATATTCAATTCGGGCCATGCGTATAATCTCCATTCTGAAAGACCGAATCTTAATTGCCTATCCATTTTACTATAGATGGATGTACCGGGATAGGTTGGTTAATATCGGCATGACAGCCGCCGACGTGATATTTGGCCGGGGATTAGGTAAAATTAGGAGGAGCTATGGATAACCGAAATGAGGTCATGAAATGAACAAAACGCACAAAGAACCTGCCGTACTAAAGAAAGGGTTACGCGGACTGTTGGTGGTCCTCGGCGCATTCATCACCGCGTATGGACTCGAAGCCGTCTTAATTCCGAACAACGTATCGGATGGCGGCGTTACCGGTCTGAGTATCGTCGGCTCGAAGGTGTTCGACCTGCCGCTGGGCGTGCTGATCGCGGTGCTGAATCTTCCGTTCATCTTCCTGGGCTACAAGCAGATTGGCAAAAGCTTCGCGATCTATTCCGTGCTTGGCATTGCCTCGCTGGCCATCGGTACGATCGTCATGCACCATGTCTCGCCCATCATCGAAGGCGATACGCTCCTGATTACCGTCGTCGGCGGGATTATTATCGGCTTCGGCATGGGTCTGGCGCTGCGGAACGGCGGCGCCCTGGACGGCATCGATATGCTGGCCGTGCTGCTGTCCCGCAAGCTTCCGTTCGGCACAAGCGATCTCATCTTATTCCTGAACATGTTCGTGTTTATCGTCGTCTCGACGGTATTCGGCCTGCAAGGGGCGATCCTGTCGGCCATCGCGTATTACATCGCGGCCAAAGTCATCCATATCGTGGAAGAAGGGTTGAGCGGCGCCAAAACGTTCAAGATTATTACGCGGCATCCCGAAACGATGGTGGAGACGATTCGCGACCGGCTCGGGCGCAGCGCGACCTACAATCTCGTGCAGGGCGGCTATTCCAACGAACAATTCCGAGAAATTACGTGCGTCATCAACCGCTTGGAAGAAAGCAAAATGAAGGAAATTATACACGAGATCGATTCCGGCGCGTTCGTGATGGTCTACGACGTGGCGGAGGTTAGAGGCGGCAACTTCAAGAAGCGCGATATTCACTAAGCGCGTCGGCGTCAACGCAATACAGGGGACAGTTTGCAATCTGCAACTGTCCTTTTTTCATGCGTGGATGGGAATGTTCGCGCGCAGGCGGTTACGAAACAGGCTATAAGGGCAGTAGGATTAGGGGGGGGGAGATGCTACAATTTGGTAAAGGGTTGCCATACATTACAGCGAAGGAGGCGAGCGACAATGCTCTATATTTTCGGCGGATTGCCGGGCGCCGGGAAGTCTACGCTATCTGCGGCGTTAGCCCGGGAAATCCGGGCGGCGTATCTCCGGGTCGACGTCGTAGAGCATGCGATGCGGGCCGCGGGGCGTACGGTTAACGGACCTGAAGGGTATGTCGTCTGTTACGAGCTGGCCTCGCATAATCTTCGGTTAGGTCTTCCCGTCGTAGCCGAGACGGTCAATCCCATTCGCGAGACGCGCCAAGCTTGGCGCGACGTGGCGGAATCGCTCGATATTCCGTACCTGGAGATCGAAGTGATCTGCTCGGACGAAGAGGAGCACAAGAATCGGGTCGAGACGCGCGTCATCGATATTCCGGGCTTCGCGCCGCCGACGTGGGCGGAGGTCAAGCGCCGTCATTATGAAAGCTGGGACCGGGAACGCATCGTGATCGATACCGCTCATCAGACCGTGGCCGAGAGTATAGCGACGCTGCGCGAGAGGGTGGAGCGGGAGCGGCGGCAGCGGGGCTGGTAGGCTAAATAAGGTCATGCCTTCGAGCGCCAAAATATTGGATGTCGGCGCGGGAACCGGCGCGTATTCGCTCTACTATGCCGAGCGGCAGCATGAGGTAGCGGCGGTCGATATTACGCCGAAGCATATTGAGCTCATCAAAGAAAAGTCCAGCAAGCGAGCGCTGCCCCTGGAAGCCTACGTTGCGGATGCCATGGACTTAAGCCGTTTCGCCTCGGGCACGTTTGATTTCGTTTTGTGCTTCGGACCCATGTACCACATTACCGCGCAAGAAGACCGGGTGCGATGCATACGGGAATGCCTGAGAGTGCTCCGAAGCGGCGGTCATCTGGCGATTGCGTATATCAATAAATTTTCCATCCTGCCGATGCTGGCGACGAGGGATCGCGCGTTCATACGCGATAGCGTGATCGATAAAGTGATTCAGGATGGCGTGATCCAGGACGGAGACGAGGATTGCTTCTGGACGGACTGGGGATGAGCAGCCATGGTTTAGTCATCGTTCAGAAGAAGTCATGAGGTTGGCGCGTACGGCCGCGTCTTATTAGGGGGAGATTGCATTGAAACGGAGCGGAATGCTCGTCTTTCTGGCCGTCTTGCTGTTCGCGGGCGGCTGCGAGACGGATACGATTACGGACGCTGTGACCAAGGAAGAATTGGACATTATTCGCGAACCGGTCCCCGCCTGGACGAAAGTGACGATCAACTCCGATGCCATGCTGAATTACTCCTCCTACAATCCCATGCTTGCGGGCAATAGCGTCTACGTGGATAAAGCCTATTATCGGGAGCGCGCGATCGCCCGGGGAGATATCGTCATGTTTCGGACGGAGGACGCGCGCGGCGATTTCGGACGAATTATCGGGCTGCCGACGGAAGAAGTAGATTTGAAGAACGGCTTTATTTACATCGACGGGAACAAGCTCGACGCGTTCTACGGCAGCGAATTCCGCGGGAAGCCGAACGCCGAGAAGGAGCCGACTTCCTTAGATCAGCCTGTCGCATTAGGCGACAACGAATATTTTGTGCTCGGCGATTATTGGCGGCGTAGTTTGAATGACAGTCAAACCGCCGGTCCATTCCGAAGCGACGTCATCATGGGCAAAGTCGTAGGCTGGGACGGACCGAAGACCGCATGGGATTACCAGCAAGGCGTCATTGTCGGCATAGCGTCCGACCGCGTCGCGATCGTTAGGGACGTTAGCGCCAATGCCCTGCGCGTGCGAAGCACGGAGGAGATCATGAACATCGCTTACCCGGAGGCGCTATGGGCTTATGTCGAGTCTCGGCAGGAGCTGCAGTCGCTGAAGATCGGGGATATCGTGAAGTACGAGCTGATCGGGAACTTCAAGCTGACCACGCCGCTTCAAGCGAGAGCGGGGCATTTCGAACGGATCGGCAGTCTTCTCGAATAACGTGATGCGTGATGTATGTGCAGGTATATTAATTCACGCCAAGAAAGAAATGGATTAGCCCGAAGATGGCAGAGGGGGGATCGCGTGAGTTCCAAATCGATGCTTCCGGTGGAGGATGCTCATGCAGCCGAGATGCTTCAAGCGCTGCTGTCCGGCGTTCGGCAAGTCATGGGAGACAACCTCGCGGGGATGTACGTGCGGGGTTCGCTCGCGTTAGGCGATTTTCATCCAGGTTCAAGCGACATTGATTTCTTGGTGGCAACGCGATCCCCAGTGTCGGGCAAGACGTTAGCGGACTTAGAAGATTTTCACGATCGACTTGCCAAGATGTCCAATCCTTACGCGGAGGAGTTAGAAGGGGCGTACATCGATCTGGCGGAACTGAGATCTTATCAAGCAGGCCGGCGATTCCCGACGCTCTCCCGTGGCGAGGCGTTAAAGCTGGCCGCGCACGGATCGAACTGGGTGTTGGAACGTTGGACGGTTCGCGAGCACGGAATTATCCTTACGGGTCCGGAGCCCAAGACGCTGATCGCCCCGATCTCGAAGGAACAGATCCGCTCGGCGGTCACAGACCGATTGCGCGATTGGCTGGACTGGTGCGATCAACCGGAAGACCCGGCGTGGCGAAAGCCGCTTAACCACCTCGCGTATGTGGTGGAGACGATGTGCCGAGCCTTGTATACGCTAGCTTGCGGGGAGGTGTGCAGTAAACCGCGTGCGGTGGAATGGGCATTAGGGGCGCTGCCGGAACCGTGGCATACCCTAGTGGAACAGTCGCGGGGCTGGCGTGCCGACAATCGGACAACGCCCGACGACGCGACCATCGCCGAAGTGAGGCGGTTCCTGGCCTGGGTTGCGCGGTGAAAGGCTACATCACGAACCCGATAATCGCGAGCACCGCGAGCGCGGGAACCGTCTGCACGAACAGGATCGAACGCTTGGCTGTCACACTGCCATAAAGACCGGCAACCGCCACGCACAGCAAGAAGAAGACGAGAATATGTTTGCTCACCGTTGGTTCGGGATAGAAGAGCCCCCAGAACAATCCTGCAGCCAAGAACCCATTATACAAGCCTTGATTGCCGGCCAACGAGCGCGAAGCGTCGGCGAATTCTTGCGTCAACCCGAATGCTTTCAACCCTCTCGGCGTGGTCCACATAAACATCTCCAGCACCAAAATATACACGTGTAATAGCCCGATCAACCCTGCGCCTATATAAACGGCGATCATCCGCGTCACCTTCCCGATTCAGAATGAGGTTCAATAACTTTCCAAGTTTACTACGTTTGGTCGGCTTGTACAAACGGGGTGCGCGGCGTATTACGCCAGAATGACCAAAAAAACTGCAGCTAGAAAGCGGCTGCAGCCTAAGGTTCGTTCGACTAGAGATCAAGCTTCCGGGTGCCGATCCATTTCACCATCTCGGGATCGCGATGCGAGAAGAACAGGCTCTGTTTCGTATCTAATGTACGAATCTGTTCCATATCCGCTTGCCCCAATTCAAAATCGAAGATGTTGAAGTTCTCGATCATGCGTTCCTTGCGAACGGATTTCGGAATCACGACGACTTCCCGTTGGGTCAACCAGCGCAGAACGACCTGGGCGACGGATTTGTGATACTTCTCCGCGATCGAGACCAATACCTCGTTCTGAAACAAGTTGTTTTTTCCTTCGGCAAAAGGAGCCCAAGATTCGATCTGAACGTCATTCGCTCGCATGAATGCGGCATTGTCGATTTGCTGGTGGAACGGGTGGGTTTCCACTTGGTTCACGGCGGGCACGATTTTATTGTGAAGAATCAGATCGATCAGACGATCCTCATGGAAGTTGCTCACCCCTATGGTGCGAACTTTTCCTTCGCGATACAACTCCTCCATCGCGCGCCAAGAGCCGTGCACATCGCCATAGGGCTGATGAATCAAATACAAATCCAAATAATCCAACTGCAATTTTTGGAGGGATTTCTCAAACGCGCTCTTCGTGCGCTCGTAACCCGTATCCTGCACCCAAAGTTTCGTCGTGATAAATAGATCTTCTCGTGCCGCGTCGCTGCGCTGGATGGCTTTACCAACCGCTACTTCATTCAGATAGGATGCGGCGGTATCGATCAACCGATAGCCGGCGGAGATCGCGTCATAAACGCTTTGTTCACACTCGGTTGGATCCGGAATCTGAAAAACGCCAAAACCGAGTATTGGCATCTTAACGCCATTGTTCAACGTGACGTGCTGCATAGCATCCTCCATATTCGTTCCTAAATTAGTTGATCTTATCGTCCATTCAATGGCCGCGTGTCCTGATATCGGGGGCTTTCTTTTCACAACTTCATTATGCACCAAATGACAATGCGGCCGTTATCCCATTCATGCCAGATGTTTGCCTAATCCTCTCACGACCACTTATGTAATTGGCCATAATGGGCTATAGTGAACGATAAATACGAAGGAAGGCGGAGAGCCAATGGCGGGAATGATCGCGGCCCAACAACAGAAGCTCGCCGAGCGGATTGCACGCTATGCCGAACAGGACGGTGTCCATGAGACGTCAGTTCCACCCGTTTAGTTGCGCGGTTGACCCGGCGGCCTAAAGGGCACGTAAATGGAACGATAGTGGCGATGGAATCGATCCGTCGCTTCTTTTTGTTACCCTGTACTCGCTCCACTAACGGATAGGATAGTTCCAATATGAACGCAACAATAGGAGACGATAGCTGAATAAAGTCACAGCGGCAGCCGGTCAATACGATCGGTTGTTATTGTTGTTGAACTAACAGGCAGGGCACCAAAGCTTGAATTAAGAAATTTTGTTTTGAAAGCAAAAAAGTGGACACCTTAAGAATAAAATTTTTTCAGAGGTGCGACATGAGGAGGATTCTCGCGAGCGGACTTTCAATGGTTATGCCTGGTGGAGGGCAAATTTACAACAGGCAAATTATTAAAGGTTTCGCTTTCTTCTTTTGGGAACATACGCTCAACTACTTAGGTTGTATAAACAAAGCAATCTATTTAGATCTTAATGGCCACCATAGTGAAGCCTTAAGCATGCTTGATTACCAATTCGCGCTCTTTTATCCGGCTGTTTATGTACTTGGCGTATTTGATGCTTTTCATGATGCCAAAGTTGAAAATCCAAATAGTAACGCGGGGTCTTTTTTTATTCTAGGAGGAATACTTGGGACCCTTTCACTTGTTTTTTTAAAGTACTTCCCATATCCCTTACTAGTAGGTGGTTTATGCATGATAGTACCGATTATGATAGGGGTTATATTGTTTCGTCGGTAGTCCAACTGTAGCCGTAGTTTTAGTTACCAAACAGCGTTTCTCATAATGAGGTTTTGGCGTAGAAGATGCACTAACCTAATGATAATGGATAATGGGTGGGTTAAAATGCTAAACAAGGATGAAATGATTGAAGAGATAGCACAGGTTCATAAGCAACTGACGGAACTCAGGCACCAATATTGGCTGCATTATGATTTGTTCACCCTACAATGGTGGTTGCTTCTCGCTCTATTAGTAATCCCTTGGGTTATATGGTGGAGACTAGTCGATAAAAAAAGGCTTAAGGATATCGTTTTGTTCGGCATATCAATAAGCTATCTAATCTTTCTATTAGACCACATAGGTTATGAATTGAATCTTTGGTTATACCCGCATAAATTATTTCGGTTTATACCAGAGTCTTCAGCTTTTGATTTAGGAATATTGCCTGTTTTGCATATGTTACTTTTTCAGTATTTTATAAGGTGGCGTTCGTACCTAATTGCAAATACACTGATGGCTACAGTTTTCGTATTTATATTGGAACCATTAAGCGTTTGGATTGGACTGTACAAACTACTCCATTGGGAATTTGTTTATTCTTTGCCGTTATATATTTTGAAAGCGGTAATGATTAAAGGTCTCTTCGAAACAGTAAAAAGAAAACAAATTTCATTAAGGTAACGATGAACGTTAGCTCAAACATCAACAGCGGCAGCCGGCCACAGATCGGTTGCCGTTCGTCGTTGAAGTAACGGGCAGCATTCCTATATTGAAGAAATACGAGGTTTGAGAAACAAAAAGACCCCTTGGTATGATGTTAATGGGGCCTACCTCTAAACAAAAAAAATGCGAAACTGCAGTATTGAATATTCTCAAACATGATGACTAAATAAAAAACAGCGAGGTAAGAAAGACCTGTGATAAACACTCGATAAGAACAATCGATTCAGCTAACGGGTAACGTTAGCTGAACAAACACCGCGGCGGCCGGCCATAGATCGGCTGCTGTTTTCTCAACTAACGGGCTGGATAATGCAAAGGCAGGGTGGGTAAACTTGGATATAACGCTTTCTAGGTGGGGTTGGTTTGCACATTGCATTAACAGTCTGGGGATTAATTGCTGCTATGAGGTGGGCTGATTGGCAACGTTGGAGGGAGTTTTTACCAACTATTTACTACATGGTAAGCATGAGCATTTTATATCAATATATTTCGCATAGCTCGTATCATCTTTGGCATTTTGAGCAACACATCCCTAACGAATTCATTACTGATAATTTATACAGTTTTATTATTTTTCCATGTACCGTTATGCTCTTCCTGTCTAACTTCCCAAATAAAAAAGTATTGATTTTATGGCACTTTGTAAAATGGATACTTATCTACTCATTTTTAGAGTGGATTGGAAAAGAGAATGGTTTTATATCCTACCACCATGGTTGGTCGTTGATGTTGTCATTCTTATTTAATTGCATGATGTTCCCCGTGCTTCGCCTACATCATGTACGGCCACTGTACGCAATTGGGATCTCTCCCGTAATTATACTGGTAATGTTAATGGGTTTTTATTTATAGCGCAGCAGTGACACATGGTTAATTGACCTAGCGTACGAACATAGTCTCAATACAGACAGCAGCAGCAGGCCATCAGGACTGACTGCTTTTTCGTACGCTAACGGGAGGATAGTGCTTTTAAGGTTACACCGAAAGGCTGCGAAGGAAGTGATTTTGTTATCGAGAGTCGTGAATTTGTCGGTAATTTTTTTTCATGTCAAGGATATATTTAGTTCAGGATAAACTCTTGTGTTAAAGGGGTACGGGAATCCTTGGAGAGTAAGGCGGTGCAATAAATGCCCAATTTCGATGTGTTTGGTAATATCAACAGCCCGGTGGTAACCGAGGGTATCGGTGGTAATGGGATTCGAAGCGGTGTTTTATATTACGCGAATACAAATCCTCAGAATACGTCGGGGTCAACCTCCTTTTTGGCTCTACAATTGTCGAATCCAACTACAGCTGTTCGCCAAGCGCGTATCGTAAGAGTATTTGGCGGTGCATTCACGAATACAATATTGCATTATATTCGAAATGGAACTCTAAACGGAGGGGTAACTTTAAACGCATATAACGGCAACTTCTCGTATCCGGATATAAGCCAGATGATTCCGACCTTCATCGCTACAAATAGTGGAAACCCTGTAACTGGCGGCGTAACATTAGCGTCGTTTATTCAAGTCGGTGGCCCCGTGACCAATGAGGTAGATGGCAGGGTTATGCTTTCACCCGGGGACCGTTTTATAGTTCTTCTACAAAATGCGGTCGCAGGGAACAACATTCAAAGTATTGCAATTAACTGGATCGAGAAATAAAATGACACAGCGGCGGCCGGCCACTCGATCGGCCGCCGCTCGTCGTTGAACTAAAGGGCAGCATTGCTTAACCAGCTCAACCGCTCTATGAGGTTTTAAATAACAGGATTGTGATTTGGATTTTAGGACCAACCATCCAGGATCACGATAGGGTGTTGATTCGGGTGCGTAATGCTTCGGTCAATACATTTGATTATCTGTGTCGTAAAGGATATTTACCAACACGGTTAGAGCATGGTCTTACGAAACCTAAAAATCCCATATTGGGCATAGACGTTGCGGGAACGGTACGAGGCTGTTGGTAATAACGTGAATAAATTCAAGGTCGGCGATGATGTGTTTGGAGGTTGTATGAAGCTGACAAACGTATTCAGGGCTTCAGTTAAAGAACATTAAAGGCGTACGCCCTTCAGCACAAAATGTTGATGCTGGAGCTAGGCGATCTGGGCATAACGGAAGTGACACTAACTATGCTGAAGGAATACTTGGCAAAGCAGGCAGATCGGTTGAAGCCAAGCAACCCTGGCCATAGAATTCGGTTTGTTGGTTCTCTTTTCCGTTACGCTTATGAAGAGACGTATCTAACATCGAATCCCTATCTAAAATTGAGGGAACCAAAATTAGATAAGCGTATTCCTAAGTTCTTAATTGAGGAAGACGATGAGTTCTTTGAAGGGTACAGAATACATCTCAGCGATATTGGAATCAATGCGAAGACAGTTAAAGAGGTCAATGTTGAAAATTGGATAAATTCAGGAAATTCAAATTTAATTAAAGACAATCAAACAATCATTATGTCGGAAGAAGGAAACTTTTATGAATTAGTAAGGAATAACTGAGCGTTAACTAACGGAGAACGATAGTTCCACCATAACAGGGAACAGTCCCTGGTCCATTGAAGTAATGTGCGGGAACTTGAAGAATGGCTGGTCATTTTCAATTCACAATAAACGAGGTAACAATGAGATTAAAATCAAGACCACAAACAGAGCTAAGGCAGGTTTCCAAAATTTTCAGGCTACTATATCCGCTTGAAGACCGATTAAATGACTACATTCAAGCGTACACATCTTCAAATAGCTTTGGAACCGTACAAGTATTTTTTTATACAGATTTAACTGATGATAATAAAGTAGTTAATTTCCTGAGTTTCAAGGATAACATATTACAAGTCGAAACCTCTTTAAACTGGAACGTGTTTTCAAAGTTAGAGAGAATAGAAAAAGAAATTCATTTTATCAATCAGTTAAAGACTGTGGCGATTGAAGTAGCTAAGAAGTATGGGTTAGATATAAGTGGAATCGAATGCGCATTTAAAAAGTTATTGAACTAACGGACAATCGAATACTTCCGCAACAGCCACGGTGTATATTGATCTATACACGACCAAACGGTAGCCGGGAACAATCATTCGGCTACCGTTTGGCTTCATATATCGCTTCGTTCAATCACGGGCGTAACCCGCCGATCGTGTAACCGCCATCTACGAGTATGCTTTGACCAGTAACAAAACGAGCGTCCTCGGAGAGAAGCCAGACCACGACATCCGCCACGTCTTCGGATTGGCCCACCCGCTGTAAAGGAGTTTGCTTGGCGAAGGGACGCGCCGTCGTTTCGTCGCTTAGAACCTCTTGCGACATCGGGGTTGCAATCATTCCAGGACTGACATTGTTAACTCGAATGTTACTAGGACCAACCTCCAACGCCACGGTTCTCATCATTGCATCGAGTGCTCCCTTGGAGGCTGCGTAGCCAGAAGTGCCCGGCATTGCTCCATGCGCCGTCCACGAGGAAGTGTTAACGATCGACCCCCGGTTTCCACATTCGAGCATCGCTGCGACCTCGTATTTTAGACAGGCGAACACACCACGCAGATTGACCGACATCAGAGTATCGAAATCTTCAAAGGATAATGTGTGTATCGGTGAGAAAGCACCAAGAATGCCGGCGTTGTTCCAAGCTATATCCAGACTTCCAAATGTATCCAGCGTCTTATTTACAAGCGCTTCGACCTGACGAGGATCGGCAACGTCAGTCTGAACGGCGAGGGCTCTGCCTCCCTGAGAGACAATTTCTTCATAAACTTCTTGAAGTTCTTTCGTTCGTCGACCAGCTATGACGACATTGGCGCCTTCCCTGCCGAGCCTTAGCGCTGCAGCACGGCCCATCCCGGTGCCGCCTCCAGTGACAATCGCTGTCTGGCCTTCAAATCGCTTCATTTCTTCTGCTTTCCCCATTGTAATCATACCCTTCACATATTAGATTCCGTCGGCTATTTCATTATATTTTGGAAAGTAATACACTTAAAGTACGCAAATTAATAATACTTAGTAACAAAAATAATACTATGTAGGGGGATAACGGGGTGGCAAATACACCAGAAAAAAAGTGTCCAGTCGAAACGACATTTGATGTTATTGGAGGGAAGTGGAAAGGAGTGATTCTTTATCACTTAATGAGCGGAACGAAGCGATTCGGCGAGCTTCGCAAAACTTACCCTCAGGTCACGCATCATATTCTTACGTTACAACTGCGGGAACTCGAACGTGAAGGAATCATAGCGCGTAAGACGTACAATCAGGTACCGCCAAAGGTCGAATACTCGCTAACCGAATTCGGTAAAACCTTGAACCCAATTATTTTGCTGATGAAAGAATGGGGAGAGCTTTACAATGAGCGAGCGAACCAGCATCCTTATTCCTCGGGCGACTGACCTGGCGGGTCTGGACATTCAGTTCTGCACCATGACATTACGGCAGCCGGCCACGTGACCGGCTGCCGTTGCTCGTTGAAGTATCGGGCAGGTTGGTTCCAATATGTGGTATTATTCTTGTTAGAATTGTGTGTCCTAATATGATATATCGGGAGGAAGAGAATATGAGTAGGATGAAAGAGTTTCAAAGGCTACACGAATTGAATGATTTGCTGGTGCTTGGGAACGCTTGGGATTTACCCTCGGCACATGTTCTCGAAAAGGCCGGTTTCAAAGCGATCGGGACAACGAGCTGGGGGATAGCCGCTAGCTTGGGGTATTCGGACGGGGAAGCGATTGACTTCGAATTGCAGCTTGCCGTGATTAAACGAATTGTTAATCATGTACAAGTCCCTGTCTCAGCTGATATTGAGTCTGGCTATGGACCTAACGATGAGGCAATTGTCAGCAACGTCTTGAAGGTGGCGAATCTCGGAGGAGTGGGAATCAATATAGAGGACTCGTTGAAAGCTTCTACGGGGCTGAAACCACTGTCGGAACAATGCGGTCTTCTTGCCAAAATAAGAAGCGCCCTAGATAATAGCGGTTTCGGGGACTTTTTTATTAACGCAAGGACCGACCCCTATCTTCTCCATCATCATGATCCGCTTAACGAGACAATGACCCGATCTAAACATTATGTAGAGAGTGGTGCATCCGGAATCTTCGTACCCGGACTAAAGAATAAGGAAGAAATTAGAATGATTGCCTCCTCCGCGTCTGCACCGCTCAATGTCATGGCACTTCCTGACCTTACGGATTACGACATGTTAAAGGAACTGGGAGTTCGACGGTTAAGTTTAGGTGGATCGTTGTATCGTAAAATGACTGCGTTATTTGAGCAATGTGCAGTAGAAATCCTTGATTCTCATCATGCCGCAATCTTATTCGAATGAAACAAATACTGTGATTTTTAGGACGGCAAGATCCTGCAGCAGCTGGTCATACGTTCTTAGGCTGTCTTGTAACCACTTTTTCCAAGGAGAGGAATTACAATGAACAATTACTTGTTTAAACAATTGAGATTTGTTCGAGACAGTACAATAAAACAGGTTAAAGAGATGAGCGAGGAAGAAGCGCGAACCGTACCTCGAGGATTCAACAACAATATTCTGTGGAACCTTGGGCACATTCTTCTTGTTCATGAAAAGTTCTCTTTTGCACTGGCGAACGAAAAAATGGAGTTGCCTAAGCACTTTGCAGAAGTGTTTGCTCCAGGTACTAAGCCGGAGCACTGGGGAACGCAAGTACCTAGCTTGGCTGAAATTCTGCTATTGCTATCTATGCAAATCGAACGGACTGGTCAAACCTTGGAACACCGTCTAGAAGAAAAACTTGAGGAACCATTTGTTACCTCGGCTGGTCTTGAATTGTTGGCAGTTAAGGAATGCCTCAGTTTTTGCATATATCATGAAGGCATGCATTTTGCGGCGATTAAAGCCATAAAGCAGCAGTTATAGTATCATGAAACATTTGTCATAGCCCAGGCCCTTCATAGTAGAGCAAGATTGAACTAACGAGAGACGTTAGCTCAATACAGACAGCAAGCAGCCGGCCAAAGACCGGCTGCTTTTGCATTACACTAATACGCTAATGAATGATTTTTCCGATTGTGGGATAAGGTAGCCCAAAAGGGATGAGGAGATGGGATAGATCGGGACGTTAGCTCTCGTTGCCGGGGTACGCTTCTTGGAACCCTCGCAAAACTATAACGGAAACAAAAGAGGCGATTGAGCGAGTACTTGTTCAGTGGGAGAATAAGTCCTTGGTTCATTGGGGTATTGAATATAAAGAAAATAGCAGGTTGATTGGTACAATAGAGTTCGCCACATGGGATAGACAGCATAAAATTGCCGAAATCGGATATGCTTTATCGCCGGATTATTGGGGAAAGGGTATCGCATTGGAAGCCGTGAGAGAAGTAATCAAATTCGGTTTTACTAATATGGACTTGGTTCGTATTCACGCCAAATGCTACTTAGAAAATATCGATTCTGCACGAGTTATGGAAAAGGCGAAAATGTCATTTGAAGGAATTATTAGAAAGGGCTCTTTATAAAAGGGAGACATCAGGATTCTGAAAATGTACTCCATACTAGAGGAAGAGTTTCAATCTATACGTGGTCTTTCCGGATCGCTCTAAATGGTCTTGCAGCGCCCTCTCTATATTGGTACTTCAAGAGCATTCGAGTTCGGCTTGAACCTGATTCTATTTGGGATCGAGCAGGTGATTCGGCAGGCAGGACAGCACCAACATTTGATACGGACAGGGGATAGCGCATATGATAAAAAGTTTCGGCGGCATCTTTTGGCGAACGAAAAATATTGAAGTTGTGAAGACGTGGTACCGTGACGTGTTGAAGCTTGAAATCGGAGAATGGAATGGGACGATGATTAAATCCGAATCCGGCAACGAGACGATCTTTTCGTTCTTTTCCGAGGATGACGGTTATTTTCCCGCCGACCAGCAAGTGATGTTGAATTTCCAAGTCCATAGTATGGATGAGACGATCAAGCATCTTGAACATATGGGCGTCCCCCTTGCCAAGCCACAAGAGAGCGGCGAATATGGAACGTTTATTTGGATTGCAGATCCCGAAGGTCGACTGATCGAGCTTTGGGAGAAGGGATGAGTGCTTGAGGATGGAGGTGCTAACGGTGGATGCAACGCCTAACGCGCAGCTTTACGTGATGACAGCGAGAATTCCGGCAGAAGGAGTAGATAAATTCAATGCGTATGAAAGTCATGTACTCCCACTGCTTGGTGAACACGGCGCGAGATTAGAAAGAAGACTCCAAAGCCGTGATCGTCTCAACGAGGTTCACATTATCTGGTTCCCGTCTCCCAAGTCGTTCGAGAATTATCGTACGGATCCTAGACGCACCGAGTATGCCTATCTGCTTGTTGAATCAGGCGCTGCAATTGAGTTACGTGTGATGAAAGACGTGTCGGATTCCGCAACTAATCAACCCGAAACTTATTGAAGCGCGCCCTCGTCTACTAGTTGGAAGCGATTGACAAAAATGCGCAGGGGGAATGCGGAAGTGTCGACCAAACCAGTAGGAGCCGCCGCGGTCATTACGGATTCGGAAGGGCGCGTGCTTCTCGTCAAGCATAACTATGGGAAATTCAATTGGGAGCTGCCCGGCGGGTTATCCGAACAACGGGAGTCGGCGGAGCAGACGGCGAAGCGCGAGGTGTTGGAGGAGACGGGGCTTGACGTGACGGTTGGGCGATTGACCGGCGTGTACTATGAGCCCGACCACGACATGCACCACTTCGCGTTCGTGTGCGAGGCAAACGTCAATCAGCCGCCGCGGCCGGATGCGCGGGAAGTAACGGAGTGCCGTTTTTTCCATGTCGACGACTTGCCTAGGCCGATGAGCGATTTCACGGTTTCGCGCATACAGCATGCGTTACATACGGACCCTCGTCAGCTATTCCATGTAATCGGACCGAGACAATGGCATGAATAAAGCAACGTCGGATGGAGAACGAAGCGCAGCGGGAGGTCGTAGGATGTACAGCGTAAAATCGCCTGGAGGCTCGCTATATCCCTATTATTATAAAGGCGGGGAGATCCACTGCCTGAAATACGGGAGCTTTTATCGAAACAAGGATTCCTTGGTCGCGCTCATGAAAGAGGAAGAAGATTTTATTCTCGGTAAAAAGCGACGCATGCGCATTTGGGTGGATTTCTATAAAACCAATGTGACCAACGAGGTCATCGCGGAGTTTGTGGAGAGCATCTGCCGGATCGCGCCATCCATAAGCAAGTTATCGATCGTAGGATGTCCGGCCTTCACAACGTGGAAAATACGCAGCCGGTTAAGAAAAGTCCGAAAGTCGCTCCCGCTCAAGTTCTTCGTCGACCCGGAAGATGCGAAAACTTGGCTTGTATCGGAAAGCATGTAGCAACCGTCGGCCATGGATTCCGGCCAAGCGCGATCGCTTCATGCAGCCCCGCCGGCAGCCAGCCCGCACGATCGTGTACGTTTGGGAGAAGGCGGCATAAACTATACCATCCAACGCCAAGAGGGGTGCTGCCGGATGGGCTACACGGTGCAATATATACCTCTGCACAAAATCAAGGCCGGGTTGAGCGCCAAAACCACGAAACGCGGCAAGGAGCTTCATAAAGTCGCGCAGGATTGCATGCAGCTGTTGGTCGTCCGCAAAAGCCGGAAAGACGGCGGTTACGTCATTCTGAGCGGCAATACCCACCTGGACTATTACAAGCGATTCACGAAGAAGAACGCCGTACCCTGCCTGGTCGACGAGGGCAAGATCGCGACGGCTTGGGCCGCGCTCGTCGACCGTTATCGCAAACGCCATCGCCCCCAAGATCTGCCCTACGCGAACGCGGATCGGATCGCCGGCAACGGCTTGGCCATCATCCGTTCGTACTTGAAGCAGGATGCCCGGTTCAAGAAGCTGTCCCGGCGCGAGCAGCTACGGGTGCTTCGGCTGGGTTGGCAATATAAGAAGACGACGATCCGCGCCATGAAAGCGAAGGTAGATGAGCTGATGAAGAGATAAACTTGCTCAGCCGTCTCTAGAGGGTCGATGAACATGTCTTCTACCTTCACCTTCAAATGGCCTCTAATCGCACAAAAAAGGCGTTACAGGGACTTGCTCCTGTGACGCCTTTTTCAATTGGGAGCACTCCCGTTACATAGCCGCGTTCTTCGAGGAGGAGGCGGCAACGGGACTTCGCCGGCGCCAGACGAACCAATTGGCCGCGAGCAGGAGGAGCGCGTAGCCCCATGCGCCGAACGGGATGAACGTGATGGCCACATGCGCCAGCGCGAAGGCGACAATCAGCAGCACCAACCCGAACATGGCGACGCCGCCCCCGCCCGTCGCGCCTTCGAAGGCATGGGAGAACGGCAGCTCCCGGTTGAAGACGTTGAAGCACAAGTAAGCATACAGCAGCATCGCCAGCAGCACGGCAACCAAATCCGGCAGAATGCGCAGCCCGAACAGCGCCG
Source organism: Paenibacillus methanolicus (assembly GCF_008124765.1). Classification (GTDB taxonomy): domain Bacteria; phylum Bacillota; class Bacilli; order Paenibacillales; family Paenibacillaceae; genus Paenibacillus_Z; species Paenibacillus_Z methanolicus. The sequence goes on from NZ_VNHS01000009.1 coordinate 327,766, forward strand.
CGAAGATCACTGCCAGCGCCGCGAAGACCGGGGCGAACAACCGAAGCAAGGCGGCCTTCAGGACGCCGGTGACGATGACCTGCCGATGCGAGACCGGCGCCACGCCATAGATCCACGCTCCCTTGTATGTCCCGGAGAACTTCATCATATAGGCGACGGTCGGAATGAGCATCCCGCTGAAATAGATGGTGATGTAAGAACGGCTGCCGGAGAAATCCTCCCAGGACATATCCGAGAAAGCCGAATACAGGAAGATGAACGGGAAGATGATCGAGAACCCGACCGAAGGATACGTCTTCAGCTTGAATTCCCGCTCGCCCTTCAACATATTCAGCGTGAACCGGAAGAAGGTCCGTTCCTCGCTTGTGCGGCAGAGCAGCCGCGCGGCGCGATCCGCGAAGCGGCTCTTGCGGGAGGCGCGCATGGCGCCCTGGTCCGCCAGCTTCTGCAAGTTACGCTCGAAGACGGGGATCAGCTTGCCGTACAGCAGCATGGCCAGCACGGGGATCAGGACGGCAAGCACCGTCAGAAGCAGCGTCGGCGCCGATCGATCCCCGTGCAGCAGCAGCTCGAACGGCGCGGCGAACCAGATCGGAGGCACGAAGACATGCCACCATTGGAACAGGAAGTTGACTTGCAGCTCCATCCACTCGAACGAGCGCGCCACGACCTGATAGCCGACCGCGATGACGAGCGACAGGAGAATCTGGACGTAATTGATCATATCCTTCAGTTTCTCGCCGTCGAACAAGCGGAGCAGAACAATATACAGCAGCGCCGTCAACACGACGATGAGCATATTGGCGAGGACGACCTCGATCAGGAAGAGCAGCAGGAACGCTAGTCCGTGCCGGATCGCGCCGGCTAGGAGCGACGGCCCCGCGAGCGCAGCCGTCAGGAAGGATAAGTAGATCAGAATATGAACCGTTCGGGCCGCATGAATCGTGCGCGGATGGACGGGCTTCGTATGCAGGATGCTCTTATCCCGCAGATCGAGCAGCACGGAGGAGAAGTCCGAGATCATCGACGTCGCGATCAGGAACATGAACATGCCGAATACGATCGCCGCTTGAAACATGTAGTTGTCGCCCATGACGACGAACGGGACCAATATAAGACCTAGCAGCGCGTATAACCAGAGCGAGCGGATGAAATAATTGACGTCCGGCAGCGGCCCGCCGGTGTCGGCTTCTTTCTTCTTGTTCGAGGTCTGCGCGATCACGGTCGGCACCCGCCGGCTGTCCATCGTCAGCTTGACCTGCAGCATGCGGCGCATTATCGGGTAGTCCACGCCGAATGCCGCGAACAGGCGCTTCGTCCGATCCAGCAGCTTGAGCGAGGCGAAATCTCTCATCGGTCACCCCTCCCGCACGATGGACACGAACTGCTCGGCCAGCTGCTTGTAAGCGTGAAATCCGGTCAGCTGGTTGAAAATTTGCTCCAGCGACCCTTCCTGGCTCTGCGCCTTCAGCTCTTCGAAGGAACCGTCCGCAACGATGCGCCCGCCGTCGATCAGAATGATGCGGCTGCTGATTTTCTCGACGACCTCCATAATATGCGAAGAGTAGAAAATCGTCTTGCCCTGCGCGGCCAGCTGGGTCATGATCTCCTTGACGACCATGACGCTGTTCGCGTCCAGACCGCTCAGCGGCTCATCGAGGAAGAGGACGTCCGGGTTATGCAGCAGGCTCGCGATGAGCATCACCTTCTGGCGCATGCCCTTCGAGAACGAATTGATTCGGGCATGGTAGACGGATTCCAGCTCGAACATCGCCATCAGACGGAGCGCCTTGGAGTCGGCTTCTTCATAGGTTAAGCCGTACAGCTCGCCGACGAAGGTCAAATATTCGCAGGCGGTCAGGTTATCGAACAACTCCACGACTTCCGGCACGTAGCCGATTCGCCGCTTGTACGCATAGGCTTCTTCGGACAGGTCCTGACCGAACAGCTTCACCTCCCCGGTGTAGCCTCTCACGAGGCCGAGCATGATTTTGACGGTCGTGCTCTTGCCGGCGCCGTTCGGTCCGATATAGCCGATAATTTGACCCGGATAAGCTTCCAGATCGATCCCTTGCAGCACATACCTGTCGCCATATCGCATGCGCAGATCGCGCGTGACGATAACAGGCTCGGTCGCATGGTGCACGATGGTTCCTCCCTTCAGAAAGTAGGCTTCTATATTTTACCATGGGCAACCGCGTAATGGAGGCGACGACCAGACGAATGACATGAAAAAAGGAGAGCCAATGGCTCCCCTCTCCCTTACACCGCGTGCATCTTCTGCGCGGAGTATAGCTTATGATACCGGCCTTGCAGCGCCATCAGCTCGTCGTGCGAACCGCATTCGGCGACGCCTTTGTCGGCGACGTACATGATCTTGTCGCAGTTCTTTACCGTGGACAGGCGGTGGGCGATGATGAACGACGTTCGTCCTTTGAGCAGTTCGTTCAACCCCCGCTGCAGCAGCCGCTCGGTCTGCGCGTCGATGGACGAGGTCGCTTCGTCCAGGATGAGGATGCGCGGGTCGGCGAGCAGCGTCCGGGCGAAGGAGATGAGCTGCCGCTGGCCTTGGGACAGCTTGGAGCCGCGCTCGTTAACCTCCGTCATGTAGCCGTGCTCGAATTCGCGGATGAACTCGTCGGCGCACACCGTCTTGGCGGCGGCGATAATCTCCTCCTCGGTGGCATCCAGCCGGCCGTAGCGGATATTGTCCATAATCGTGCCGGAGAAGATGAAGCTGTCCTGCAGCATGATGCCCATCTGGCTGCGCAGCGACTTCAGCTGCACCTGGGCGATGTCGTGACCGTCGATCCGGATTTGGCCGCCCGTAATGTTATAGAAGCGGGAGATCAGGTTGACGACCGTCGTCTTGCCGGCGCCCGTCGGTCCGACGAGCGCGATGCTCTCGCCCGCCTTTACCTGGAAGGACAGGTGCTCGAGAATGTTGTGCCCCGGGTCGTAGGCGAAGGTCACGTCGTCGAACGTCACCTGGCCTTGGATCGGCGGCAGCGCCTTCGCGCCCGGCACGTCGCTGACGGTGACCGGCTCGTCGAGCGTCTCGAAGATCCGCTCCAGATAGGCGACCGCGTTGATGAAGCTGTTGTACAAGTTCGAGATGTTCAGAATCGGCTGCCAGAAGCGCGCCGCATAGCTGCTCATCGCGAGGATGACGCCGAAGGTGATCTCCTCCGGCCCGAGCGCCAGCAAGCCGACCAAATAGATCGACGTCGTGACGATCGTCGCCAGATTGTCGACCGAGAACGGGATGAGGAAGTTCAAGTACATCGTTCTCATCCACTCCTGGCGGAAGCTGGTCGACAAGCGGGTGAAGAGCCCTTCGTTATGGTTCTCGCGTGTGAAGATCTGGGTGACGCGAATGCCGCTGATGCTCTCCTGCAGATAGGCGTTCAAGTTGGAGCTCTTGTTCGAGACGGCCTGCCACGCCCGGCGCTGACGCGTCTTGATGAGCATGATGACGCCCAGGAACACCGGAAGTCCCGCAAGAATGACGAACGACAGCTTGACGTCCACGGCGAACATGAAGATCGCGATGAAGAGCAGGTTCAAGATCTCCAGAATAAAGTTGATGATCCCGTTGGACAGCACATCCGAGACGGAGTTGACGTAGTTGACGACCCGGATGAGAATCTTGCCCTGCGGCCGGTCGTCGTAATACTGGAAGGGCAGCTCCTGCAGATGTTTGAACAGATCGGTCCGGATATCGAAAATGATGTCCTGGCCGACCCGCGTCATCATGCGCGAGCGGATCGTTGCCAGGATGACGCTGACCATGATCGTGGCGAGCAGCAGAGCGGACCAGCCGATCAGCCCGCCTTTATCCTTGGCCGGAATCGTGACGTCGACGACATGCTGCATGATCAGCGGCGCCGACAGCGCGATCCCGGCCGACAAGGCGCTCAGGACGAAGGCGATGATCATCGGCTTCTGCTGACGTTTGATGTAGACGAGCGCGCGACGGAAATGCTTGATATTAAACGGACTCTCGAGATTCTCGTCGATATCGAATTTATTCCTGGCCACTGACTTTCGCCTCCCTTCCGATGCCTTCGTTCTGCAGCATGAATACGTCGTAATAGTAGCCGCGCTTCTTCAGCAGCTCGGCATGCGTGCCTTCCTCCACGATCTTGCCGCCATCGAGAATGAGGATGCGGTCGGCTTCGGCCGTCGTGGACACGCGCTGGGCGATGATGATTTTGGTACAGGGGAACTCAAGCTCCCGCAAGCTCTTCTGAATATGCTCCTCCGTCTCGAGATCGACGGCGGAAGTCGTGTCGTCGAGAATGAGGATCGGCGGCTGCACGGCGAGCGCCCGGGCGAGCGCAATCCGCTGCTTCTGCCCGCCGGAGAGGCCGACGCCGCGTTCGCCGACGATGGTGTCGTAACCTTCCGGCATCTTCTCGATGAAGTTGTGGGCGGCGGCCAGCCGGGCGAACTCGACGACGTCTTCTTCCGGCATGTCGGGATCGCCGTAGGCGATATTGCCGTCGATCGTATCCGAGAACAGCAGGACGTCCTGGGTCGCCACGCCGATATTGCCGCGCAGCTCATTCAGCGCAAGCTTGCGGACGTCGGTGCCGTCCACGAGGACGCAGCCCTTCGTGACGTCGTAGAAGCGCGGAATGAGATTAATCAGCGTCGTCTTGCCGGAGCCGGTCGCGCCCATGATGGCGATCGTCTCGCCGGGCTCCACTATGAAGCTGACGTTGTCGAGGACGGTAGCGCTGTCATATTTGAAGCTGACGTTCTCGAACTGGATGCGGCCTTGGTAGCGGCGTTTGGCGCGATCGCCGTGCGCGTTGACGATGTCCGGTTCCGCGTAGTACACATCCATGATTTTGGTCAAGCTGGCGAAGAAGCGCTGAATATCGTTAATGATGATGCCAATGCTGCGCATCGGGTTGGATAGTCCCCAGATGAGCGCGGTGAACGCGGCGAATTCCCCGAAGGTGAGGCGTCCGTCCATAACGTAGAGACCTCCGGCCACCATCAGGATGACGGTGAAGCCCTGCGAGAAAATCTCGAGGTACGGGAAGTAGTCCAGCCAGACCAAGGCGGCCGCCTTATTGGCTTTGGAGTAGTTCACGCTCTTGTCCGTAAACTTCTCGATCTCGTACTCCTCGCGCGCGAACGCTTTCACGACGCGATTGCCGGCGATGTTCTCCTGCGTGATCGTATTGAGCTGCGACAGCCGCTCGCGCAGATCGACGTACATCGGGCGCACGCGTCTGGCGAAGATGAACGCCACGAGGAAGATCGGCGGCGACAAGATGAGCAGCCACAGCGTCAGCTCGACGTCGATGTAGAAGAAGTAGACGACGGCCGCCAAGAAGACGGTGAGCGATTCGATGATCGTCTTGATGATCCACGACAAGGTGTGCCGCACCATATCGAGGTCGCCTGTCATCTTGGTCATGAGGTCGCCGGTGCGGTTGCGGTCGTAATACCGCATGTCCTGGCCCTGAATCTTGTTGTACAGGAAGATCCGCACCCGGTAGAGCATGTTCTGCGAGGCGCGTTCGTACAACATCGTCGTGAAATACGCCAGGCCCGTGCGAAGCAGCGAGAAGCCGATCATCCCGAGGCCCAGGGCGATCAAGAGCCCTCGTCCGTCCGCCAAATTCCGAGCCGCATCCGGTCCCGCGATGAACTCGTCGACGATGCGCTGGCTGAGATACGGGTTGATAATGGTGAGCGAGCAGCCCGCCACCGAGAGGCAGAGCGCGAAAATATATCGAACCCGGTCTCCCTTCAAGTTGTGCCAAAGCCACTTGAATTGAAACATGCGATCACCAGTTTCCATTGTAGTGTGGTAGTGCTTCATGGCAATAAAGGCAATAAAGAAACAATGGAATTATATCACATGTAGAAGAGGGCGCTAGCGGTTTTCTGCGTCGGCGGTCCTATTTTCGTCATTGGTTACTTTTCTGCAAATTTTAAAAAAGTCCGGCTGGACCGGCGGGATACAATCGGGCGGAGAATACGGCCGAACAATTTGTTATAATTCAGATACATATGTAACAACATTAATTGGCTCAGGTCCGAGGGAGGTTGGACATGATATCGAATCCGGATGAGAAGAAGACGCACACCTATCAAGACTGGTTATCCTGGGACGGCGCATGGGAATTAATTAACGGCAAAGCCTACAAAATGTCGCCCGCACCGAATACGCTGCATCAGTTCGTGGTCGGCGAGCTGCATTTTGCCTTGCGAACGTACTTTCAGAATCAAGGTAGCTACGTGTTTGTGGCGCCGTTCGACGTGTTCTTCAGCGAGAGCGATCAATACGATCGGCCTGATCATGTCATACAGCCAGACCTCTCCGTCGTCTGCGCCAAAAATCAGATAGCCCAAAACGGCTGCCACGGAGCTCCGACGATGATTATCGAGGTACTGTCGCCTTCTACCGCGTTAAAAGATTTCAACGAAAAGTTCAACCTCTATCAACGGTATGGCGTTCAAGAATATTGGATCGTCGATCCCGGAAACCGCACGATCCATGTATATGGCCTGCAGGACGGCTTGTATCAGGTGAGGGAGTTATCTACGGAACAGGAGACCGTGCATTCCTACGTGTTCAAGGACTTTCAAATATCCAGAAGCAAGCTGTTCAGCCTGGACGCTTAATATTATGATGACCGATTCCGGCAGAGATCGGTTTTTTTGACGTTGTCTGGGAACGAACGGGGAGGGCTAAAGGGGCGATGAATGTTGAGGAATATATTAACAATTGCGGATAATATGAGAATAGAGTAAGGACGCTTCATAAGACGATGAAAGCGGTGAAGGAATGTCGGATAATTGGGATACCTATTTTACGTACCTTGAGGATAAGCCAGCCTCATTTTTACTAGATCTCGAGCCTTGGAGCGATGGCGCGAATGAAGAGTTAGATCGCTTGTACCGGCTCCGCGTCATCTTGAAAGAACCGACCGACAACGGATTGACGAATCAGGACGAAGCCTCCCTTCTGAACGGCATCGAAGATTCGATACACGACTCTTTAGATGAGGGTTATTTGTTTGTCGGGCGGTTGACCACCAACGGCAGGAGAGACTTCTTCTACTACGCGAATGCCGAGGATGGCAGCGAAATAGAGCGGCTTGCCGTTCGCTTTCTAGAAGGTTATCGGTTTGACCTCGAACGCCTAGAGGAGGATAAGCCGCGGAGCTTTTATTATGAATCGATCTATCCGAACAAAGCGAATCGGCACCGCATGACCAACCGGCATATCGTCGATAAACTGAAGCAACTGGGCGATCAATTGGCGAAGCCAAGAGACGTCAATCATTGGCTCTATTTCAACTCCGCGGCGTCACGCAACCAATTCAAAGCGCGCGTTCAACAAGACGGATTTCAGATTGTAGATCAAAATGACCGAGAGAATAAGTATGCACTGAAGATTGCCAGAGCGGAAGTGATGGAACTGCTCGCTATCGGTGACGTCACCGACTATTTGGTTCGGACGACTTAACAATATGCTGGAGAGTATGACGGCTGGGAGACGATGGTCATCAAGCAAGGACGTTTCTTGAAATACAAGAATTTATAAGTTTCACTTTTATTCATTCACCTTGTATTTCTCCGGAACGATACTCGTCTCGCCGCAAAGGACGGCGAAAGCCGTTTCGCCTTGAACGGATTGAAGCGGGTGCTGGGACGAGCTTAATCGCAATTTGCCAAAAACCCGCAAGCGAAACCGCTTGCGGGTATCTTTTTACTTACGCCAAGCATTCGTCGCGCAGCTGCGCGAGACGCTCGGCCGTCAGGCCGAACTCCTCGGCGAAGAACGCGTCGACGGAGCCGTACGTCTCCTCGAGCTTCGCGAACACCGCCTCTAGGAAGGCCGGCTGCAGCGCCATGTTGCGCGCGATCTCCGCCGCCTTCTCCGCGCCGAGCACGTCCTTTAGCTGATCGGCCATCTTGTCGAACATGGGCAGGAGCAGCTCGTTCGAGAGCAGGTAATCGGCGATGATCGTTTCCTTCGGCACGCCGAGCGCGAGCAGGATGAACGACGAGCCGACGCCGGTGCGGTCGCGGCCGCCCGCGCAGTGGTGCAGCACGCCGCGGCGGCCCGGATCGGCGATCGCCTCGAACAGCTGCTTGTACGCCGGATTGCCGATGGCCATTTCGGTATACATCCGCGTGAACGTCTCCAGCGTCATTTTGCTGAAATAGTCGTCCTTGATCAGCTCGCGCATATCCGCCTGCACGTCGTGCTTGATTGCCGGGACGCGCACGTTCGCGGCGCCCTCGAGCGCTGGACTCGGCTTCTGCTCCGCTTCGTTGTCGCTTCGGTAATCGATGATGGTGCGGATGCCGAGCGATGCGAACAGCGCCTTATCCTGCTCGGTCATGCCGGTCAGCTCCGCCGAACGGAAGAACAGGCCGTGTTTGACTTTCCGGCCGTCCGCCGTCTCATACCCGCCCATATCTCGGAAATTCAGCACGCCTTCAAAGGGGAGAATCCGTGGACCGTTCTCCAATTGTCGTTGATCAATGCTCATGCGCTTATTCCCTCCGTATTCGTAATCGAAAACTGTTCATGTTCCTTGCCTTCGTAAATATGCTCGATGTACCCTTCGTGCAGCTCGGACGGCGGTCCGTCGAACACGACCTTGCCGGCCTTGATGCCGACGATCCGGGTTGCGTACCGCTTCGCCACGTCGACTTGGTGGAGATTGACGAGGCAGGTGATGCCCTGCTCTTCGCAGTTGGCGCGAAGGGCGTCCATGACGATCTTCGACGACCTCGGGTCGAGCGAGGCGATCGGCTCGTCGGCGAGGATGAGCGACGGCTTCTGCGCCAGCGCCCGGCAGATGCCGACGCGCTGCTTCTGTCCGCCGGACAATTCGTCCGCGCGCTTGTAGATCTCGTTCTCCAGGCCGACCTTGCGCAGCAGCCGGATCGCTTCCTCCTTATCCGCCTCGCTATAGCGGCTGAACATGCCGGCGAAGGAGCTCATATGGCCGAGCCGGCCATGCAGCACGTTCTCCAGCACGCTTAACCGATAGACGAGATTGTAGTGCTGAAAGATCATGCCGATGTTGGCGCGCACTTGGCGCAGCTCCTTCTTCCGGGCTTGCTCGACGCGTACGCCTTCGAAGGCGATGCTGCCGGACGTCGGTTCGGCGAGCCGGTTGATCGACCGCAGCAGGGTCGATTTGCCCGCGCCGCTCGGACCGATGACGGCGACGAATTCGCCGCGGCTCACGTCCAGGCTGATGCCGGCAAGCGCCGTGTGCTGCTTATTATACTGCTTGGTCAACTGCTGTATGGACAATAAAGGTTCCATCGTCGTTTCTCCTTTCGTAGGGCAGATTGGTTTGCGTGTACAACCGGGAGGTTGGACATGCAGCATTCTGCCGCTTTCCTCCCTAGTGCCCTTACTTGCTCCCCTTGCCTGCCAGCTTGGTGCGGATCAGATTCGTGCCCATCTCGAGCAGGAACAGCGTGATGAACACGAGCAGCATGCCGAGCATGAGCGGCGCGAATTCATAGAAGCTGATATACCCCTGCAGCAGGACGCCGATGCCGCCCGCGCCGACGATGCCCAGGATGACCGTCTCCGCTACCGTAATCTCGAACTTGAAGGCGATCAGGGCAAGGAAGCCGGTGAGCAGCGTCGGCAGGAGGCCGTTGCAGACGACATGCCACCACGTGCCGCCGACGGAGCGGATCGCCTCGGCCGTATCCCGGCCGGCTTCGTCGATCTGGTCGGAGAAGACGCGGATGAGGAAGGCGATCGTCGGCAGCAGGAGCCCCACGACGCCGGCCATCGGGCCGAAGCCCATGCTGGCGACGGCCAGCAGCACCCAGATCGTCGTCGGAATCGTCCGGATGATGACGATCATCGCCCGCAGCGCGGCCGAGACGTACCGGTTCGGCGTCGTCGCCCGGGCCACGACGAACGCCAGCAGCAGCGAGATCAGCACGCTGAGGACGACGCAGAGGAACGCGATAATGATCGACGTCAGCAGCTCGCGGAGCATTTTCGGCAGCTCCTCGAACGACAGATGCATCATCTGGCGCGCCATGTCGGGTATGCGTTCAAGCCCGGACGCGAACTGGCCGTAGCTCAGATCCAGATAGAACAGGCAGGGGATGAACAAGACGAGCATGCCGAGGAAAAAAAGCCGCTGCTGCCGCTGGGTCGATCGGTGGCTAATCGGAATCTTCATCTTAGATCAATCGCTCCCTAATTTTCTGGGTGACCAGCTCGACCGCCAGGATCATGACGATCAAGATGGTGATGACCGTCGCGGTCTTGCCATATTGGAACAAATCCATCGTTTGCTTGATTTTGCTGCCGATGCCGCCCGCGCCGACCAAGCCGAGGACGGCCGACGCGCGGATCGTCAGCTCGAACATGAACAGCGTCCACGTAATAAAGCCGGGCATGAACTGCGGGAATACGCCGTGCTTGAGCCGCTGCCAATAAGTCGCGCCGCACGCGTCCAGCGCCTCGAGCGTGTCGGGGTCGATCTCCTCGATCGATTCCGCGTAGACGCGGGCGAGGAAGCCGCTGCCGAACAGAATGAGCGCGAGGATGCCCGGCAAGCTGCCGACGCCGAAGAGGACGACGAGGAGCGAGGCCCACAGCAGGAACGGGACGTTGCGCAGGAAGGAGACGATCCCCCGCAGCGCGACCCGTACCTTCCCGCTGGGCGTCGTCGGCCGTGCCATCATCAGTCCGACGGCGGAGCCGATCAGCGCCGAGAAGCAGGTGGCGACGATTCCGAACGCCAGTGTATCGAGCACCGGCTTGGCGTAGTCCGAGACGCTCGAGAGGTTCGGCGGGAAGAAGTCGGTCGCCAGGAAACGGATGAAGATCGGAATGCCGGTGACGAAGGCGATCCAATCGAACCGGATGTACCAAATCGAGAACAAGAAGGCGATGAGGAGCAAGGCAACAGACGCGAGTCTCTTGGCCTTGCGTTGTCGGGTTGCTGCTTCGGCATGCATGAACGCGGCATCTCCTTTAGGCGGATGTTATTGCTCCAGCAAGTCTTCCGGACTGAGATTCAGCATCTTGGCCGTGTCGCGCAGCTTGTCGTAATTGCCGTCGTTCGCCTCGATGAATTTGGCGCCCGGCATGCCGAGCAGGCCTTCGAAGAAAGCGGGATTGTCATAGGAGAGCAGGAATTCCTTGACGCTGTCCTTGAGCGTCTGCGGCAGATCGCCGCGGATGCCGATGGCCGTGCCCGGCAGCGATTCGGAGCCGGCGATGATGCGGTAGGAATCCTTCTCGATGACGCCCTTCTCCTCGAGCATGGCCGGGATCATCGCCGATACGCCGGCCGCGTCGTATTGGCCGCGGACCACGCCGAGCATCGCTTTGTCATGGCCGCCCGCGAACTGGACGTCCTTGAAGAAGTCGTTCTCGAGTTCCTCCGGCGTAATGCCCAGCTCCTTGACGATAGTCGCCTTCGGCATGAGGTGACCCGTCGTCGACACCGGATCGACGAAGCCGAACGTCTTTCCTTTCAGATCGGCAACCGTCTGGATCGGCGAATCCTTCGGCACGACGATGACCGAAGCGGGCTTGTCCGCCATGGCCGGCATCGTAATCTCGGCGATCGGTTCCACGCCGGCGCGTTCCACGGCGACGATGTACGAGAACGGACCGAACAGCGCGTAGTCGGCTTTGCCGTTCTTCATCGCTTCGATGGCGGCGTTATAGCTGGTCGCCTGATACGATTCGACCGGGAGGCCGATCTTCTCCGACAGCTTCGTCTCGAAATCCTTGTTCAGCTCCTGCGTCTTCGTGTCGGTCTCCTGCGGCAGGTAGGCGATGACGAACTTCTCGGGTTCGCCGCTTGCGCTGCAACCGGCAAGCATGATAACGACGAGCATAAAGGCCAATACGGACAGCAATCTCTTTTTCAACTGACTCTCCTCCATTTGGTTAGGTGGGGATCACCTTGATATGCACCTAATATACAAGTTGTATGTAAATGAAGTGTCAGCGGAATGTAGAGGTTTTGCGAAGTTGCGCTTTTGGAGGGGGACTTGTAAGATAGGGAAAGATTGGAGATTTACAAGCTTCGAAGACGGCTGTGAGAAAAAGGTGGTTTATCCATGTCCAATGCAGATACGGCCTATGCGGCCATTCGCGGCAAGCTCTTGCACGGCGAATATATGGCGGAAACGCTGCTCTCGGAGAACGTGCTCGCCGAGGAGCTTCAGATGAGCCGGACGCCGGTCCGGGACGCGATCTTGCGTCTCGTGAACGAAGGGTTCCTCGTGTCGCTGCGCAATCGGGGCATTCTCGTGCGGCGTATCCCGATCAAAGAAATCTACGATTATATGCAAGTGTTGAACCTGTTCCAGAAGCATGCGATCGAGGCGGCGGTCGAACAGGGGCTATCGTTCCCGATCGAGGAGCTGCGGCGGTATTTGGAGGAAGAGAAGCAGGGGGCCGCGAATAAAGACTACTATCGGTATGTCGTGCACTCCTTGCGGTTCACCCGCTGCTTCATGAGCGTGGCCGGCAACGAGGCGATGATCAAGGTCGTCGATTCGTATCACGACCGGATGATTTTCGTCTCGATCACGAACTACAACCGGACGCCGCACACGCCGCATTATTCTTCGATTCCGCTGCACGAGGATATTCTGGCGTCGCTGGAGGCGAGTGATTACGAGCGGACCAAGCACTTATTCGATGACTTCTTGCGCAAGTCGAAGTACCGGATGTTCGAGCTGGGGTATTAACGCGATCGAAGGCGGGCAGGGATGCTTGGCGATGTCGTTCATCGCATGTGAGGTCGTAATATTGCCCAAGACCTCCGCATACAATTCAGAGGTAAGAAAATCAAGAGGCGAAAAGACGCGGGAGCGCCTCGGAATGCCCTCGCGTCTGGACTGCGCCGCGTAATCAGCCTCGGAACTGATTATGCAGGTTCGTAATCGTTGCCGCCTCTTCGTCGGAGGAAACCGCTGGCTGCCCGTTAGCGGTTTTTTCGTCTTGGCGCGCACGCGCGCTCTTCGCGTTCTTCGCGGTCTTCAAATACTCCAACAAGGCGGTAGCAAAACCAAAGGCTGCGGTAAGAAGCGAAATAAGGGCTGTAAACACGTTCATGGTCATGTTCACCTCCGTCTCCAAACTTACCTTTCCTGCTTGCCTTTCTCCTCTCCAAACCGGCTGTCCGCAAGGGAAGAAACCTACTTACCCTCACTAATTTATAATCCCGAACATATGTTTATATGCCTAATCGGTAATAAAACTGTAATAATTTCGCTGGCCGCTACTCTTTCATTCGACGGCGGTATGTCAGAGGCGTGACGCCCGTCAGCTTTCGGAATTGGTGGTAGAAATGGCGCATGCCCTGAAAGCCGCAGACGAGCGCGATCGTCTCGATGTTATCGTCGGTGGTCAGCAGCAATTCTTTGGCCCGGACAAGCCGCTTGGCATTGACGTAATCGGTCACGTTCATCCCGGTCAGCTGCTTGAAGACGCGCGAGAAGTGGCCCGGGCTGACGCAGGCTGCGGCCGATAAGGACGCGAGTCCTCCGCACCGGACCGGGTCGCGGTCAATGTCGCGCAGCGCTTGTTGGACCCACCGGGGAGCGAACGCCGATTCCGGCGAAGGGGCCGGAGCCGTCGCGATCGGAAGCCGGGAGAGCTCCAGCAGCACCTGGTGCGCTTGCAGCCACATCGCATGACGATAGCCGGGTGCCTTCGCGTGCCATTCGCTCGCCATGGCGGCGATATTGGCTTCGATTCGCGTCCGGACCGGTTCGGACAGCGTGAATTTATACTGCTGTCGCTGACGCGCGATCTCGAAACTCCGAAGCGGACGATAGTCTTCGCCGGGCAGAACGGGCTGCGCGAACGAAGGCGCGAAGAACAAGGCGGTCGACATAATCGGTTCGTCCGCGGACGGGAACGCGCGGTGAACGGTATTCCCGGGGATCAGGAACAGATCGCCGGGGCCTTTGTCATAGAGCGCCTGGTCGATGAAGAACGTCCCCTTGCCTTCGTGAATGTACACCAATTCGTACAAGTCGTGCACATGATCGGGCAGTTCGTTCTCCGAATATCGGATGCCGCGATGGACCAGCTCGAACGGGAAGAGCGGATCGAGACGGAAGGGTTTGCGGATTGGTTGCATGCCGGCTGCCTCCTTGGAGGAATGGATACGATACCGCTAGCGTAACAGAATCGGCTCCGAAATTGCAGGGGTTGTGGCTGCCATTCTCCTAGACTTTCCGCCGCTTCTGTCCGATTCGCCGCTGGACGGCGAAGAGGCCGAGCGCCAGGAGGACGCCGAAGAGCGTCATCGTCATGTCCTTCTGGGCGTCGAACGGATCGCCTTGCATCCCGAGATACTTCGCGGCCAACTTCGGGTCGAACAAGACCGCTGCCCACATTTCGAGCAGCTCGAACAACCCGCTGGCCGCGACGATGAAGGCGAAGGTGACGGCATATTGTCCGGCATGGCGCAGCTTCAACCGGAATAATACCGCTTCCCGCGCCGGGAAGGCGAGGAACAGCCCGAACGCGAAATGGACGATGCGGTCGTAGATGCCGCGCTTCAGATGGAACAAGGACTTCAGCCAATCGTCGAGCGGCGTCAACTGATAGGTGAAATGCGCGCCGTATGTATGCAGCGCGAGGAATGCCGCGATCAACAGGTAGCTGACGTTGGTCAACGGGAGTAGGCGGTGCGTCCAGATCAGCAGGATGATGAAGCTGATCGACAGCGCGTTTTCTACAAGCCAGATCTTCCAGTCGAGCGGCCGAATCGCCATGCATACCCAGAAGACCGCGAACGCGACGATCGTAACTTGAAGCAGTCCGTTGGCTTTAAACCGGATCTGATGGCTCCTCAGCAGCTTGGACCAATTGACGGATCGCGACTGCTTCCCGGATGGATAAGCCACCGCGCTTCCCCCTTTCTACATCGCCGAAATGGACAAACGTTCCAATATCCATAGCGTTCCCAATCACGGCCCAAGCATAAACTTCCATCGCTTCGTCTCGTGGTCTTGCTGTTGCCGATGGGCTACAATGGAGTCATCCATTGGGGTGCGTATACCACGCGAACCACGACTATGACCATGGAGGCACCCTGCCTCGGGGAGCCGTTGGGCTAAAGGAGATCCATTGATATGAACACTACGAATTTCCCGGAAGCGATTCGAATTCCGCCCGGCTTCTGGGAAGGGCTGCGGCAATTGGGTATCGTCCCATCGGCTCTCGCCCGTCAAGCGCGGCTGCCGCTCGACATCGACGCGGCGCCCTTCGTCACGACCGCCCAATATTTCGCGATCTGGCAGGCGTATGCCGAGCTCGCCGGCGATATCGCGCAGGGAATCGTCAAGCTTGCGACGGCGTTCGAGACCGCTCAATATCCGCCGACCGTCCTGGCGCCTTACCATGCGCGCGATTACCGCGAAGCGCTGGTCCGCATGGCGCGCTACAAGCAGCTATGCCCGCCCGAGAGCTTGAGCATCGCCGAGGAAGGCGAGCGCTGCGTAATCGATTTGAACTGGCAATGCGCCGGGGAGTCAGGTCCGCCGCTGCTGGCCGGCATTACGCTGGCCTTCCTGTTGGAGCTCGGGCGACGCGGCACGGGGAAGCCGTTGACCGCGCGGCTCGTTGAATTCTCGCAATCGATGGGCGATACGCGGGTGCTGGAAGCTTACTTCGGCTGCCCGGTTCGAACCGGCGCGTCCCGTAACCGGCTGACGCTGCGACGGCGGGATTTGGAACTTCCTTTCAGCTCCTATAATGAAGAACTGCTGGACATTCTGACGCCGGCGTTGGACCATTTGCTGGTCGAACGGCGGAGCGGCCGCACCGTGGCCGAGACGGTTATACGAATCATGAAGCGCCGCTTGTCCGAAGGGGGACTCGATATTCGATCCGTCGCGAAGGAGCTCGGCATGAGCGATCGGACTTTGCAGCGCCGCCTTGCGGACGAGCAGGCGAGCTTCAAGCAGCTGCTAACGCAAGCCAGACGCGAGCAGGCGCGGGCTTTCTTGGCCGACCCGTCGCTCGACATCAAGGAAGTGGCGTTCTTGATCGGCTATGAAGATCAGAATTCGTTCTACCGCGCCTTCCGCCTCTGGGAAGGCGATACGCCCGCCAACTGGCGGCTGGCGCATGCGGGGCGAACTAGCATCGGGCGCGGCGGTATCGTGGCGAGGCGAGTCGGCGCGGCGGATGGCGCGCGAAGCAAGAACGTTGGCGGAGGCGGCTAGTTACCGCGCGATGCGGACCGCGTAATATATTCCCTATCCGATAGTCACAGAAGGAGACATGCAGCATGGATATGGGTTTAAGCAACAAAACCGCTTTGGTTACGGGTTCTACGAGAGGGATCGGGAAAGCGATCGCGACGGAGCTTGCCAGAGAGGGCGTTCACGTTCTCGTGAACGGGCGCAGCGTCGAAGAGGCCGAGCAGACCGTGCGGGAATTGAAGGCCGCCTTCCCGGCGACCTCGCCTCGCAATGCCGCCGCCGACCTAGCGGATGCCGGGCAACGCGCCGCTTTGTTCGACAGGTTCCCGCAGATCGAAATCCTGGTCAACAATGCGGGGATCTACGAAATCATGCGTTACGAGGACGTGGGCGACGACGATTGGGACCGCTACTTCCAAGCGAACGTGCTTGCCGCGAACGCCTTATGCCAATTTTATTTGCCCGCGATGTTGAAGCAGGGAGAAGGCCGGATCATGTTCATTGCGAGCGAAGAGGCCGTCATGCCTTCCGGACTGATGCCGCAGTATGCGATGACGAAGTCCATGCTGTTGTCGTTGTCGCGAAGCTTGTCCAAATTAACCGCCGGCACGGATGTGACGGTCAATACGATTATGCCAGGACCGACGCTCTCCGAGAAGGTGCGGCAGATCATCGAAGGAATGTACCCGAACGAAGAGATGACGTTCGCGGAGAAGGAGTCTGCGTTCATGGCGGCCAGCCTTCCGCAATCCGAACTGCGGCGATTCATTCGGCCTGCCGAGATCGGCCGACTGGCGGCGTTCGTCGGCAGTCCGTTCGCCTCCGCCTTCAAGGGCTCGCCGATCCGCATGGACGGGGGCATGGTGCCGACGATCTATTAACGAAGGCGCGCCCGAACGCTCGAATTACCCGATCGGCTGCAAGCACCAGATTTGGGACGGCGACCTGCGCCGGATTGCGGCGTTCTCCGCTTCATAACGTTCCATTTTGCTTGAGGAAGGGCTGTCCCGAACGGGACGGCTCTTTTACTTTATGGATGGTCCGATGAGAAACTGTGGTATAATTACCCACACGATGAGCGGGAAGAATGATTAAATGACATCGGTCGGAGGGGGAAACATGAGGGACGGTATCCTTCAACGCAATTTTGTTCAACTGTTCGGACAGGGCGAGAAAACGATGATTCTGGCGCACGGCTTCGGCTGCGACCAAACGATGTGGCGCTATATCGTGCCGGCCTTTACTAATGAGTATCGCGTGGTCGTCTTCGATTTCGTCGGTTCCGGAAGGTCGGATTGGAGCGCCTATTCGCCCGAACGTTACCGCGACCTGAACGGGTATGCCCAAGACGTGCTGGATATTTGCGCATGCTTGAACATTAGGGACGCCGTATATGTCGGGCATTCCGCGGCGGCGATGATCGGCATGCTCGCTTCGATCCGGCAGCCGGATTATTTCGAGAAACTGGTTCTGATCGGCCCTTCGCCGCGGTATATCGACGAGCGGCCGGATTATATCGGCGGGTTCGACGCGGCGGACATCGAGGGATTGCTTCAATTGATGCAGGATAACCATCAAGGGTGGGCTCAGTATCTCGCGCCGCTGGTCATGTCGAACGCGGATCGGCCGGAGCTGGCTCGGGAACTCGGGGAAAGCTTCTGCGCCATGGATCCCGATATCGCGCAGCGTTTTGCCCGGGCGGTCTTCCTGGCGGATAACCGGGCAGACCTCAAGCATGTCGCGCGACCCGCTTTAATCTTGCAATGCGCCCAGGACGTGATCGCTCCGCTTGAAGTCGGCGCTTACGTCCATCATCGCCTTCCGAACAGCACGCTGCGATTCATGGAAGCAACGGGTCACTGCCCGCACCTTAGCCACCCCGATGAAACGATCGGACTCATTCAAGACTATCTCCGACATGGAGCCTGACTAGCTGCTGCTAACGCTGAAAGGTGGCCGCCATGGGTTATGAACAGACGCACGCCGGGGAGAGCTGCACTCTTTGCATCTCGAACGAAGGGCTGATCCTGGATGCGAATGAACGGTTATTGAACTTGGTCGGATACGACCGGTTTGGCTTGATCGGCTGTCAATTCGAATCCGTGCTGACCAGAGCAAGCTCGCTCTTCTTTCATCTTTATTTTCATGCCTTTACGAGATTGAAGGGCAATATCCGGGAGCTGCATCTCATGCTCCGGGCGTCGGACGGAAGCGAAATTCCGGTTCTGCTGAAGCTGGAACAGACGGATCGAGACGGGGAACCGATATTTAGCTGCGACATTCAAGTCAAGGCGCAAGGGAATCCGGTCTAATGATCGATGAAGGAAAGAAAGGCGTAGGCACGCATGTGCTTGCGTCTTTTGTTGTTCCGGCCGTCCGATTCTATGCGATAATAGAGGGATGAGAGTAGAAATAGGGAACGAACCGGCAGTTGGGGGTATGAAGACAAGTATGCGAAAAGCCTATGCCAAAGTAACGCTGCTATTGACGATCGCCTTGATCGCGCTGCTCATCGCGAACAATCTGATCTACTATTTCATAAGTAAAGACAAGCTCGAGCGGCAAGAGGTCGACAATCTGAAGTCGCAAGCGCAAGCGATCAACAACATTCTCGAACATTCGCGGGAAGGGGCGGCCTACGTCGAACGGCTCGTCGGCGAGAAGCTGCGGGCGGACGCGCTGGCGATCCGATCCCGACTCGATCCGGATATTCGCGGCGTGACCAACGAGGAGCTGGACGCGCTGGCCCGGGAGCTTGCGATCGACGCCGTCACGCTGCTGATTAGAGAAGGGGATGCCTTCGTGCTCGCCCGATCGTCGAAACGCGAAGAGATCGGGCTGTCGACGAAGAACTGGGGGCTATGGAACAAGGCGTTCCTGGAGCTGTACGAGAAGAAGAACGTCTCGGCGATTGAATGGGGCGATTCGCTCGACCATTATTGGACAGGACCGTACTCCGTATCGGATACGAACGCGGAGGAGTTTTTCAAATACGGCTACTATTATGACGGGACCACGAATTATATCATCAACCCGTTCGTATCGAACGCGTCCATTCGGCAGTATGAGCAATCGGTCGGCATCGCGTCCATCATCGCCTCCATCACCGCTTCCGATCCGAGCATACTCGAGATTGCCGGCTTCAACCCGAGCGCCTTCGGGAGAGAGAAGGTCGTGGCCAAGAACAGCTCCGGCCAGACGTATACGCCCCGGTACTATGCTCCGGTCTTCTTCGGCACGAACGCGTACGCGCGCGACGAACTGGATAAGCGGGAGATCCGGCGGGCGATCGAGACGAAGGCCATCACCAGCTACAAAGCCGACGTGAACGGGCGAACGATCCTGAAGACGTTCATTCCGGTCTTCACGGATAAGATCAACGAGCTGGGCTTGGTGACGGACAACTCGGTCCGCGAGCTCGAACAGAATCTGAATTATTACGTCATCGGCATCGCGATCGATTACCGCGACATCCAGGATCGGCTCAACGGCATTTTGCTGGAAATGGGCATGATCATCCTGCTCGTCACCGTGATCTGCATGGCGCTCCTGCTCCTGTTGAATCATTACTTCGGCCGGTCCAAAGATCAAACGGCCATCGACGCGCAAACCACCTACGTGGATGAGATGAACCTGCTGTTCAACAACATCCGGGAGCAGCGTCACGACTTCGTCAACCACATCAACACCATCCATGCGTTGGCTCAAGTCCAGAAGTATGACGAGCTTCGCGCGTATACCCAAGAAGTCGTCGGCGAAATTCACGACATCAACCAAATGCTCAATATCGGCAATCCTCCGCTGGCGGCTTTGATCCAAAGCAAGCTCGTGCAGGCGCAGCGGAAGGAGATCCGGTTCACGTACGCCTTCTCGAATATGAGCGCATTCCCGGAAGGGGTGCGGTCCGTCGATTTCGTGCGCATGCTCGGCAATTTGATCGATAACGCGTTCGACGAGGTCGCGAAGGTCGAACCGGAACGAAGAACGGTCGAGCTGACGGGCGCGATCGAAGCCGGCCGGCTCCGCTTCGTCGTCCGGAACGCCGGATCGATCGATGCGGCGGTCATGGACCGGATGTTCGAAGCGGGCGTCACCTCCAAGCCGGAGGGCCGCAATTCGGGGCTCGGCCTGCCGATTACGTTAGCCATCGTGAAGCGGTATAAGGGCACCATCAAGGTCGAGAATGACGACGGCGTCACATTCACGATCGAGATTCCGGTCGCGTCATGAGATTGGGGTAGCGCACGGCGCGGCATCTGGCTTAATAGCATGGCAACTATCATTCATCGTCAAGGAGCCTGATTATGCAAATTAATGTAGGCATTATCGGAACGGAAGCCATCGTAAGCCTCATCTTGCGGGTCATCCGGACGTTCCCGACGTTTCGTCCGCTGGCGCGCGTCGTCCGTAACGAAGAAGAAGCGATCGAAGCGGCGCGGGAGCTCGAGGGGGAG
The DNA here is from genome assembly GCF_008124765.1 of Paenibacillus methanolicus. Classification (GTDB taxonomy): domain Bacteria; phylum Bacillota; class Bacilli; order Paenibacillales; family Paenibacillaceae; genus Paenibacillus_Z; species Paenibacillus_Z methanolicus. Next base: position 348,432 of record NZ_VNHS01000009.1, read on the forward strand.
GCCGAGGCGCTCGTCCTCTCCGGGGCGCTCTCCCATCGGGAAGTGAAGCTGAGGGCGGCGCTCAGGGTGCCGGCGTTCTACGTTCCGCTCAACGGCGCGGGGCTATACAAGACGATCTTCGCGGCGTTCCGCGCGGGCAACTTGGAGAAGGGGGTCTCCGTCGACTCGCTGACGAAGGCGATGGTCGACCGGACGCTCGCCGATCTCGGGCTGAAGCAGACGAAGGTCGTCGTCTACGACGGGCCTGCCTACGATTCGACGGGGAAGCTGGCCGAGTTTCACCGCCGTCTTGCCGAGACGGGCGCCTGCGGAACGGCCTTCACCGGCGATCCGCAGGCGGCCGAGCGGCTGCGCGAGCTCGCGATCCCGTGCGAGGTCATCGTCCCTTCGGACCAGGACATCATCGTCACGCTGGAGCGGGCGCTGCTGTCGACGGAATCGCGCAGGAGCAAGGAATCGCAGATCGTCGTCGGCATCATCAACGTGGACGATTTCGGCAAGATGGCGACCAAGCGCTCGAGCGAGCACGAGGTGCAGAAGCTGAAGCTGGATATTCATCGCATGGCGCTCAATTACGTGGAGCTGTTCGACGGTTATCTGACGACGCTCGGCGGGGACGAATACTTATTCTTCACGACCCGGGGCATCTTCGAGAAGGAGACCGGCGGCTACAAGACGATCCCGTTGTCCAAGGACGTGTACAAATCGTTCGGGCTGTCGCTCAGCGTCGGCATCGGCTTCGGGACGACGGCCGGCGAGGCCGGCACGAACGCGCGGAGCGCTCTGCGCAAGGCGAAGGAGGCGGGCGGCGACGCGTGCTACATCGTCCGCGAGGACGGTACGCTGATCGGACCGCTTGAGATGGCCGATCCGGTGCAGACGATATTGGCGCCGACCGACGCGGCGCTTATCCGGCACGCGGAGGAAGCGGGGATGACGAGCGCGTATTTGAGCAAGCTGCTCTACCATATGGCCAAGCACGACAAGTACGAATACAAGGTGCAGGAGCTGGCGGATTTGCTGGGTATTACGACCCGCAGCGCGCATCGGCTGCTGAACCAATGGATCGACGGCGGCCTGGTCGACGTCGTCGCTTATGAGAAGGTTCCCCGCGGCCGGCCGAGGCAAATTTACCGGTTCACGTTCCTGATGGGCCGCCAAGCGTAGCCTCGTCAGGTCGATTTAAAGACGAATTTATCTCCTGTCTTTATATATATCGCTAGCGTATGCTTAAGGCGAAGCAAGGAAGAAGACAGGAGAGGGGCGAAGGCGATGCTGCGAACGCTGGAACAATTGGAGCAGAAGCTGGCCGAGCCGAACGAGGCGCTCGTGCGGGACTTGGCGCGCGTGGACGGCGATATTATCCTGCTGGGCGTCGGCGGCAAAATGGGGCCGAGCCTGGCGAAGCTGGCAATGAACGCGATTCGGGAGGGGGGCTTGAACAAACGGGTCATCGGCGTATCGCGCTTCTCGAACGCCGCGGCCCGCGAAGAGCTGGAGCAGGCGGGCGTCGCGACCATCTCGTGCGAGCTGTTGGACGACGAGGCGCTGCGCGCGCTCCCGCACGCGGACAACGTCATCTATATGGCGGGCAATAAGTTCGGGACGAAGGGCCGGGAGCATTTCACGTGGGCGATGAACGCGTATTTGCCCGGACGGGTGGCAGAGAAGTTCAAGGATTCGCGTATCGTGGCTTTCTCGTCGGGCAATATTTATCCGTTCCTGCCGACGGCGAGCGGCGGCGCGAGCGAGCATGTGGCGCCGGAGCCGCTCGGGGAATACGCCCAATCGACGCTGGGCCGTGAGCGCATCTTCGAATACCATTCCCATAAGAACGGAACGCCGATGGTCATGTACCGGCTCAACTACGCGATCGATATGCGGTACGGCGTGCTGCTCGAGCTGGCTCGGGCGATCCACGAAGGCCGGGAGATCGACCTGACGATGGGCTTCGCGAACGTCATCTGGCAGGGGGACGCGAACGCGATGGCGCTGCGCTGCCTGCTGCACTGTAGTACGCCGCCTAATACCGTAAATATTACGGGTCCGGAAACGATGTCGATCCGCTGGGCGGCGCGGGAGCTTGCGAGCCGTCTAGGCAAGGAAGCAAGGTTCACGGGCAGCGAATCGGAGACGGCACTGCTGAACAACGCGTCCAAATCGCATCAATTATTCGGGTATCCGACCGTATCGCAGCTGCAGATGCTCGACTGGACGGCAGGATGGGTGCAAGAGGGCGGCATGACGTGGAACAAGCCGACCCACTTCCAGGAACGAAAGGGGAACTTCTAGATGGCTGCGGAACTAGAGTCTGCCAAGTTATTGTCGTCCGAGCTCGGCGCGGCGCTGCACGACGGTCTCGTCATCCCGGCCCATCCGCTGGCGCTCGATGAGCACCGCAAGCTCGACGAGGCGAGCCAGCGGGCGCTGACCCGCTACTATATCGCGTCGGGCGCCGGCGGCATCGCGGTAGGCGTCCACTCGACCCAATTCGAGATCCGCGATCCCGAGCACGATCTGTTCGAGACGGTGCTGCGGATGGCGGCCGAGGAGATCGACCGGGCGCGGCTGGACCGTCCGTTCATCCGGGTGGCGGGCGTATGCGGCCCCACGGAGCAGGCGCTCCGGGAGACGGAGCTCGCCCTGTCGCTCGGCTACGACGCGGCGCTGCTCAGCATGGGCGGGCTAGCGGACTGGGGTGAGGAAGCGCTGCTCGAGCGGACGCGGCGGATCGCCGCGCGCATGCCGGTCATCGGCTTCTATCTGCAGCCGTCGGTCGGCGGCAGAACCTTCACCTACGAGTTCTGGCGCGCCTTCGCGGATATTCCGAACGTCGTCGCGATTAAGCTGGCTCCGTTCAACCGGTACCAGACGCTGGACGTGGTTCGGGCGGTCTGCGCATCCGATCGTCGGGACGACATCGCCCTGTACACTGGCAACGACGATAACATCGTCGCGGATCTGCTGACGACGTACCGGTTCGCGATCGACGGCCAGCTTGTGGAGAAACCGATCGTCGGCGGCTTGCTCGGCCACTGGGCCGTATGGACGCATCGGGCGGTCGAGCAGCTCGCCGCCATCAAGGTAGCGCGCCGCGGCGAGAAGATCGATAGGGAATGGCTGACGAAGGCGGTCGAGGTGACCGACGCGAACGCGGCGTTCTTCGATCCGGCGCATGGCTTCCATGGCTGCATCCCGGGCATTCACGAGGTGCTGCGCCGTCAAGGGCTCATGCGCGGCATCTGGTGCCTGAATCCGGACGAGACGCTGTCGCCGGGACAGCTGGAGGAGATCGACCGGATCTATGCGGACTATCCGCATCTGAACGACGACGATTTCGTCCGCGCGAACCTGGCGCGGTGGCTCGCGGCAGATTAGCGCCATGCGGTTCAAAGACGTGTTCGCCATTATCGGGCCGGTCATGATCGGCCCATCCAGCTCGCATACGGCCGGCGCCGCTCGCATCGGCCGGGCGGCCAGGCAAGCGCTCGGCGAGCCGCCGCTTGTCGCCGACATCGTCCTGTACGGCTCCTTCGCCGACACCGGGCAGGGACACGGCACCGATACGGCGATCGTCGCCGGACTGCTGGATATGGACACCGACGACGCGCGCATCCCGGATGCGTTCGGCGAGGCGGAGCGGAGCGGGCTTGAGGTCTCGCTTCGCATGAGCGATGAGACGCAGCCGCATCCGAACACGGCCGCGATCGTCCTGCGCGGACCGTCCCGGCGGATATCGCTCCTCGGCCGCTCCATCGGCGGGGGCAGCGTGGAGATCGCCCGAATCGACCGGTTCGCCGTCAAATTCACGGCCGTCTATCCGACGCTGCTCATATTCCACGAGGACCGGGCCGGCGTCATCGCGGACGTTAGCGGCATTCTCCGATGCGCGCATGTGAACATCGGTTACATGACCGTCGATCGCGCCTCGCGCAGCGGCTCGGTCTTGACGGTGATCGAGTGCGATCAGGCCGTCCCGGCGGACGCGCTGCCCTTGATCCGCGGCCTGGCCGGCGTAAGCGATGTGAGCGTCGTCGATCTCGCGGCCAAGGAGGTACGTTAACCCGATGAGATTCGCGACATTGACGCAACTGAAGGAACTATGCGGCGAGCTAGGGGTGCCCATCTCGCAAGCGATGATGATCGAGCAGGCGCGGGAGACGGGCCAGACGGGGGCGCACATCTTCGAGCAAATGGCTGCTTACTATCAGATAATGAAGGAAGCGGTCGCTCGCGGGCTCGGCCCCGGCGTCCGGTCCCGCAGCGGATTGACCGGCGGGGATGCCAAGCGGGTCAAGGACTACGCGGAACATGAGATGCCGTCGCTAGGCGGCGAAGCGGCCAAGGCGATGGCTTACGCGCTGGCGGTGTCCGAGGTGAACGCATCGATGGGCAGGATTATCGCGACGCCGACGGCCGGCTCGTGCGGCATCATCCCCGGCGTGTTCGTCAGCGCCCAGGAACGGTTCGGCTGGGAAGACGACGTACTCGTTCGCGGGTTGTTCGCGGCCGGCGCGATCGGGTACGTCATCGCGAACAATTCGTTCGTATCCGGGGCGGAGGGCGGCTGCCAGGCCGAGGTCGGCTCCGCGATCGGGATGGCGGCCGGCGCGCTGACCGAGCTGCGCGGCGGCACCCCGGAGCAAGCCGTGCATGCCGTCGGGCTGGCGCTGAAGAATTCGCTCGGCCTCATCTGCGATCCCGTCGCCGGGCTGGTCGAGATTCCGTGCATCGTCCGCAACGGCTTCGGCGCCGTCACCGCGCTCGCCGCGGCCGATATGGCGCTGGCCGGCGTCGTCAGCGCCATCCCGTCCGACGAGGTAATCGGCGTCATGCTCGAGGTCGGCACGGCAATGCCGGCGAAGCACCGGGAGACGGCCAAGGGCGGTCTCGCCCAGACGCCGACGGGCCGGCGCATCATGAAGGAGCTGTACGAGAAGGACGGGAAGGAGGGACGGACGTGAAGCTGCTTGAACGGGCCCATGAGTTGGCGCCCGAATGGATCGCGTTCCGCCGCGAGCTCCACCGTTATCCGGAGCTGAGCTTCGCGGAGAGCGAGACGGCGGAGCGCGTCGCGCGGGAGCTTGCGCGACTAGGCATCTCCTATCGCAAGGGGATAGGCGGGCATGGCATCGTCGCCGAGATCGTCGGCGAACGGCCGGGACCCTTGATCGCCCTGCGCGCCGACATGGACGCGCTGCCGATCGCCGAGGAGGCGGAGCTTCCGTTCGCCTCGGAGAAGCCCGGCGTCATGCACGCTTGCGGGCATGACGCCCATACGGCCATGCTGCTCGGCGCGGCCGAACTGCTCGCCGAGACGCGGGCATCGTTCGCCGGGCGGGTGAGGCTGCTGTTTCAGCCGGCGGAGGAGATGAACGCCGGCGCGAAGGCGATGGTCGCGGATGGCGCCTTGGAAGGCGTATCGGCTATATACGGGCTTCACAATCTGCCGACGCTCGCGGCCGGATGCGCGGCGGTCGCCGCCGGTCCGATGATGGGCTCCGTCGACCGCATCGAGATCGCGATCGAGGGTAAGGGAGCGCACGGGGCGATACCCGATCAAGGCATTGACCCGATCGTGTGCGCGGCCGCGCTCGTGCAGTCGCTCCAGACGATCGTCAGCCGCGAGGTGTCCCCGTTCGCGAACGTCGTCGTGACGATCGGCAGCATTCGCGGAGGCGAGGCGAACAACGTCATTCCGAAGACGTGCATGCTAACCGGCACCGTCCGCGCGTTCGACGCGGACGTGCAGCGGCGGCTGCCCGCCATCGTGGAGCGCATCGTCGCCGGCATCGCGGCCAGCTATCGATGCGCCGCGCGCCTGGACTATATCCCGCAAGTGCCCGTACTGGTCAATGAAGCGCAGTCTGCCGAGCTTGTCCAGGGCGTCATCGACGAGACGATCGGGGCGGGGCGCCGCGCTCCGCTTCGCCCGACGCTCGCGGGGGAAGACTTCTCGCTCTACCTCGGCGAGGTGCCGGGCTGCTTCTTCTGGCTCGGATCGGGTCCGCTCCAGGACGCGGAGCTGGCGTACGGCCTGCATCATCCGAAATTCACGTTGAACGAAGACTGCATCCCCGTCGGCATGGCGCTGCTGGCCGGCATCGCCCTGCGCGGGCTGCAGCGCCATCGAGAGCCATCGGCGGAGCGCGATAGCGGCGCTGCAAGCGGCTATGGGAATGAGGAGGCGCCATGATGATCGAATTGCTGCAAGAGAAGCATATCGACGAGGCGGTATCGCTATGGAACGCGGAGCTCGCCGGATCGTATCCGCTTCGCTCCCGGCTGCTGCGCCAGAATGTGCTGGCGGATCCGCACGTCGTGCCGGAAGGGACGCTGGCGGCGATCGATTCGCGTACCGGCGAGCTGGTCGGCTTCGTCGTCGCCAAGGCATCCCGCCGGGAGGACGAGTCCTATGGACTCGCCCGCGGGAACGGCTGGATTCACGCGCTGTTCGTCGCGCCGGAGCGCAGAGGGCAGGGCATCGGCACCGCCTTGCTATATCAAGCCGCCTTGGTGCTGCGGCATAAGGGCGTCGACCGGGTTGCCCTGGGCAACGATTTGCACCGCCGCCTGTTCCCCGGCATTCCGGACGAGCTGGCCGAGACGCAACGGTGGTTCGAACGAAGAGGGTTCCGTTACCGCGAGACCGCCTTCGACATGATCAAGACGTACGGGCAGGAGGAGCTGGTGCCCATGCCCGCGCTAGGCGAGGCGGCGTGCAGAGTCGCGGAACCTCAGGACCAAGCCGAGCTGGAAGCGTTCATGAGCCGCTGCTTCCCCGGCGCGTGGGATCTCCAGCACCGCGACTATTGGCGGCAAGGAGGAACCGGACGGGAATACGTGCTGCTGGAGCATGGCGGCAAGCTGATCGGCTTCTGCCGCATCAACGACTCGGCCTCCCCGTTATTGGCGCAGAACGTGTACTGGTCGCCGCTGTTCGAGGAGGAACTGGGCGGGATCGGCCCGCTCGGCATCGACGAGGCGTACCGGGGACGCCGATACGGTCTCTCCATCGTGCAGGCGGCCATCCATACGCTGCAGGCGCGCGGCATTCGCCGGATCGTCATCGACACGACGCCGTTCGTCGACTTTTACGGGAAGCTTGGTTATGAAGTGTGGAAGACGTATGCGAAGTATGACAAGACGCTGGCGTGACGCGAACATGCGGCCGGTCCGGCATTGCACGCGAGGAACCTTTCCTTCACGGATCGAGGCGATGAAGCGCCTCCTCCGGGATGGAGAGGTTTTTTTGCGTTTTAATAAAACGCTATTGACTGGACACCGAATGGTGTCCTATAATTAAACCAGACACCAAATGGTGTCCAATTAAAAAAATCAGTTGAACATGCTCAACCAGAATAAACGCGACTCAACCACAATGAGGAGGAATTGAGATGAACAAAGTGATCGGCACGGCAACGACCGCGACAACGGCAACCCAGGTTCGAGGAAAGGCGATCGCGTATTGGACCGTCACGCTGCTGTTCGCGGCGTCGATGACGATGAGCGGGATCGGACAATTGCTGCAATGGGAAGGAAATCTCGAATTGGTGGCGAATCTTGGATATCCTGTATACGTTTTGACCATTCTTGGGATATGGAAGGTGCTCGGCGCGATCGCGATCGTCGTGCCCGGGCTTGCCCGGCTGAAGGAATGGACGTACGCCGGCTTTTTCTTCCTCCTGACGGGGGCGGCGTTCTCCCATGCGTTCGGCAGCGAGACCGGCGTCGATGCGTTCTCCATTATCCTGCCGCTTGTCTATGCCGCGCTGAATATCGCTTCGTGGGCGCTGCGTCCGAAGAGCCGGACGCTGTAAGAGACGCCCGTAATGACCGGTCTCCCTTCGTGCCAACATGAGTGCAGCTGCGGTAAATTAATTTATTGGAGGGACTGTCGTGAGCGAGAACAACCAGTTGCGGGACGTGTTTGATGCGATCGCAGATCCGACGAGGCGCCGACTGGTTCGTCTGTTAGCAGAGGCCGAGGAGGTTCCGCTGCATGAATTGACGGCACAGTTCGATATGGGCCGCACGGCGGTATCCAAGCATTTGACCATCCTGAAGGAAGCCGGACTGGTCCATGACCGCAAAGTCGGCCGCGAAACGCGATATCGGTTAAACGCCGCTCCGCTTCGAGAAGTGCAGGATTGGGTGGCTTACTATAACAAATTCTGGCATGCAAATTTGCTGCGCTTGCAGCACCTATTAGAGGAGGATGAAGAATGAGTTTAACGTTAAATTTGGATTTTCAGTACACGACGACGATCGAGAAGCTGTGGACCGCCTTGACCGATTCGGGCAAGCTTGCGAAGTGGATCGCCAACATCCACACCGGCCAGCCGATGGAGAACGATTTTCAACCCGTCGTCGGCTATAAATTTCAATTCCGCACCCAGCCGAGCGAGTGGTGGGACGGCATTATTAACGGCGAGGTGCTGCTCGTGGAACAACCGAATCGGTTGTCCTATACGTGGGGCAGCGGCGATGAGGTCCACACGATTACCTGGACGCTGCAGGAGCTGGAAGACGGCAAGGTGAACCTGCATCTCGAACAGACCGGGATCTCCAACGCGCCAGCGTTGAACGGTGCCAAGTATGGCTGGACCAAATGGTGCGGCGATCTGGAACAGGCGCTGACGCAATAGTTCAAGCCGATGCGAACGCGGCAAGCCCATAAAATGAAGAGGAGCGCTCATGGATGACGACTCGCGTAACCAATCCCAAGGTGGATGGATTCATAAGGAAAGCCAAAACGTGGAAGGAAGAATTCGAGAAGCTGCGCGAGATCGTGCTGAACTGCGGGCTGAGCGAGGATATCAAGTGGATGCATCCTTGCTACACGCTCGAGGACAAGAATATCGTGCTTATCCATGGTTTCAAAGACTATTGCGCGCTTCTGTTTCATAAAGGCGCCTTGCTGCGCGATCCCCACGGCATCTTGATCCAACAGACGGAGAACGTGCAGGCCGCGCGCCAGCTTCGGTTCACGGGCTTGCAGCAGATCATCGAGATGGAAGCGACCATCGAAGCGTATATTAACGAAGCGATCGAGGTGGAGAAATCCGGCTTGGCCATCGAATTCAAGAAGAGCGAGCAATATGCCGTTCCGGAAGAGTTCCAAGCGAAGCTGGATGAGCGCGCCGACTTGAAGACGGCTTTCGAAGCGTTGACGCCGGGGCGGCAAAGAGCGTACCTGCTGCATTTTTCGGCGCCCAAACAAGCCAAGACCCGGGAGGCGCGGGTGGAGAAATACATGCAGCAGATTCTCGACGGCAAGGGATTGAATGATTAGCGACGAATGGTCTTGCGTGCAGCTGGAGGTTGCCGGCAACAGTTCGTCAAGCCACGCGTCGATGCGAACATAGCGTAACCCGGCGGCCGGTCCATGCGATCGGCTGCTTTTTTGGCGTTGGATGCATGTGCGGGTAGTGTGCAAAAGTAGGAAAAAGCGGTAATCTAGTGATATTCATTTTATAAAAGGAGGGCGATGCAGTGGCTCCCAAACATATCGTATCCGCGGCGGCGATCGTCGTGAACGAGCGTAACGAGATTCTATTGATCAGAGGGCCTAAACGAGGCTGGGAGATGCCGGGCGGGCAGGTGGAAGAAGGAGAATCAATGAGAGACGCCGCGATCCGGGAAACCAAGGAAGAGAGCGGCATCGACATCGAAGTGACGAAGTTCTGCGGCGTTTTTCAAAATGTAGGCGCTAGTATCTGCAACACGCTGTTCTTGGGCAGGCCCGTCGGAGGTGAATTAACGACGACTCCGGAATCGCTGGAAGTCGGGTTTTTCCCAATCGACACCGCATTGGAGATGGTCAGCTGGGGCAATTTTAAGGAAAGAATCGAGCTTTGCTTGGATGAGGCTAGTCATCCGATCTATGTGGAGTTTTCCATTCCGCTTAAGGAGTGCTAGTGCGCATTCAACCTGGCATTGCTAGCGGGAGAATACTGCTCGACCTTTTCTCTCGATGGCAGTCGCGCAAGAAAATTCGGATTCGCGAAAAAGCCGCCAGACCGACCTCGGCAGAGGAGTCCGACGGCTTTTTTCCATGACAGGGGAGAACCGTCAATACTGCTCTTGTATAAGACCGGCGGCGATAATTGTGCCAAGCGCTTCGTCGGCCGCGGCCACCCGGATCACATTGTCGGTGCTGATTCGCTCGCGCTGCAGCGCCTCGATCATGGCCGGACTGGCCTGTTCAGGCGCGAGCATGGCGGCGGACCAAGAGGCCCAGAAGCGCGACAGTCCCTCGCTGCATTCGATCCTCTCCTTCAGGTGGGGAAGGCTGAGCGGACCGATCCGCATGAGCGTGAGCGCTGCCGCCATCTGCGTCTCGTGCTTGTCGTCGCCAAGCAGTTCGGCCAGTGCAGGAATGGCTTCCGCGGCATCCGCGCCGAGCTCGCCGAGGACGACCGCCGCCATCGTGCGCAGATCGCCGTCGTTTTTGAGTACCCGTATGAGCGCCGGAACCGCTTCTTTGCCAGTCCGTTTCATCGCGATTACATCCTGAAGCAAAGCGTCCGGTTTGTCCATCGGGGGCATGAGATCGCGCCGCTCATTCCTTTGATTAACGTCCAACATTCCACTTCCTTTCGCCTTCTGACCCTCTAGGGTTACCCTTAGTTTCAATTCGCCGCCCGTAGAATCCTTCGTTCAATCCAAATCTTAACAAAACTTAATCATTGCACTGAACCGAGACTCGGCGTTAAGTTGGAGTTCCAAGTTATGGTATAGTTTAGGGGCATTCACAACGTGCTGGAGGTGGAGGATATGAAAAAGGTCTGTTTAGAATCCAACTGGTATGTTGTAAGCGAGGATGGAACGGAATTCAATTCTGAACAGCTATACAGGACCGGCGGAAGTAGTTTGCAGGCAGAACTTATAAACTCATTTGATGGAGAAATTCTTCGACGCATACGGCTTGAATCGGACTGTAACGATTTAACATTGGTATTCAATAAGCTTGTTCTAAAAACAAAGGTTAGTAATCCATCCGTTTCTCAATCCTGGTTTATTATTGACGACAGATTGAATAGGAAATTTAGTGCAAAACCGAATAGTATTTCACTGATGCAACTATAGGTCGGTTAACCAAACATAAAGGGAGCAGATCGGCGCTGCTCCCTTTCACAGTTTCTGGCGGCGACCGGTGGCTTCAGCCAATCGGTCATACGGCGATTTTCTCAATGCTAGCAAATTCGCTACATAGTTGCCGTCTCGGAGCATAGTCTGAATGGAAGGAATACTAGGCGAGGTGAAATGATGACGAAGAGGATTGGCATTATCGGGAACGGCGTGGCCGGATTGCAGCTGGCCTATGCCTTGAAGCAGGAATTTGACGTGACGTTACATCATTACGAGGACCCGGCGGACATTCGCCAAGGACGAATTCGATCGACGCAAGTTCATTTTCATCCGGCGGTGGAACGGGCGCAGCGCATGCCTGCCGTGGATGAAGCGCCGTTGATCCAAACGATCCATTTCAGCATGGGCGCGCAAAAGTTATTCGTAGGCCGACTCGCCGGCCCGGCCAAGTCCGTTGACCAGCGTCTGGCTTTCGCCGCGGGCATGTCCGATCTAATGCGGCAAGGCGTGGTTTTCCGCAAAGACCGGGTGATGCCGAATGAAATCGGGTCGTTGGCCGAGACCTACGATCTACTCATCGACGCGACGGGCAAGGCCGGACCGTTGTTCCCGTTCCCCGTCGAACAAGAGCTGACGCCGCTTCAATCGCCGCAGCGGAAGTGTATCGTCGGCTATTTCACGGGCGTATCTCCCGTTGCGCCTGCGGGAGTTTCGATCACTGTTCTGCCCGGAGCCGGCGAACTATTCGAAATTCCGGCCTATACGGAAAAGGGCCCGGTTACCATTTTATTTATTGAAGCGGTGCCCGAAGGACCATTGGACGCATTCAAAGGGATCAAGTCTGCTCCGGATTTCGAGGAACGCATGCGGGCAACGGTTCAGCAGCATTTTCCCGCGATTGAAGCGCGCATCCATGCGGAGCATTTTGCGCTGGTGGATCATGGCGCCTATCTCCAGACGGCGATTACGCCCGTAGTCCGGCGGCCGTATGCGATGCACGACGATAAACTCATCCTAGGGTGCGGAGATAGCGTCATACTGGCGGATCCGATTACAGGTCAGGGGTGTAATACCGCCTCCTATTGCGCGGAACAGCTCGTAGCCACTCTCTTGGAACATCAGGAGTCTCCTTGGGATGAACAAGTCGGCCTGGCGTATTGGAGCCGTATCCGTCCCTACGTGGCGGCGGTGACGGACTGGACGAATGCGATGCTCGGTCCCATGCCGGGGCATATCGTCCAGCTGTTGATGCAAGCGGCCGGCGACCAGGAGACGGCTGATCGCATTGCCCATTGGTTCGAGCAGCCTTCAAGCGCTTACGCGGCTTTTTTTCAATCGTCCGAGAGGTCGTGAAGCTTCCAGGCGAACCGTGTCGAGGCCTCACTTACTTTTACTGTCCGTCAACGCCTACCGCTGAATCGTTTGATCGCTTCCTCGGTCACCGGCGCGAAGAGGTTAATCAGATTGCCGTCGGGATCGCGAAACAGGGCAGCGCGGTTCCCCCACGGCATCGTGGTAGGTTCCTTTACCCACTCGTCGACAAACGGCTTCAAGCGCTCGTATTCGGCATCGACATCGTGGACGCGGAACTCGATGATGACTGTGCGATTGTCGGCCGCCGCTGCGGAACCGGCGCCGAACAGTTGCACCGTCTGGGAGTGGCCGATCGCCAAGGTGCACGATGGCACAACGAGTTCGGCAAAGACGGGCGCGGGGCGTTCCGCCGCAACCCCCAGGACTTTCTCGTAGAACGAGACGAGACGATCCACGTCGTCGGTAATGATGCGTACAGAAGCGAAATTCACAAGATATCATCCTTCCTATATTTAATCAAACCGTACCGTATCCTATCATTTTGACCCAGCATATTTCGCATGTATTTCCCTCTCCTTCATGTTTGCTTACTCGGATTATAAAGAAACGCTACTGACAATAGGATGTCAGTAGCGTTTTAATATTTTCTGGGCTTACGCCCGCATTCGATTTCGGAATGCGTCAGCACAGTCTAAGATTAGAGAAATTATAGCTAGTGAGTACCACCGAACCATACAAGCACAGCTACTCCCAATAGACCGACCCACCCAGGATGTTTCGCCTTTGTACCAATCAAAATCAAAACCGCCCCAACAAGCATGGAGGCTGCCACGGTGTTTTCAAGTACTCTGAATGTACCGCTGACCAATGACTGTTGGGCAAGCCATAACAAAAGGATGGCCATGCCCCACCCAAAGACAGTCAGCACATGCCAGCTGGCCCAAAGAATGCGCACGTTGGATTCTCTCAGTACGTTTCCGCCATCTGTCGGTATGAAACCACCGCGCCTCATTCTTCGAAATATCAGGATCTCGCCTAGTACGGAGTGGATAAGTCCAACTACAAAAGCGAGGACTGAAGCGGATAAAAGGTACCCGTTCATTTTTTGAATACACCTCCTATAAAACCCATTTGATTACATCTTATCATTACGCAGCTAATACGGATCAAGGAAATTCGATATCGTAAACTCCCTTGGTGGGTTCGCTCACGTTTGGGCGAGCAGACGGGTTCAGGTGTGCTGCACGCACGTAATGGATGTATCTGTTTGCAAAGGTGATAAGGTAAAGGCTGGGATGTGATTGCAAAGTCGTAAACAACGGATACGCAAGACACCAGTACATTTATATCGGCGTATGGAATGATGAAAGGGGCCGCTGCGGATACGTTTTGATCTGAAGGCTATAGGAGACTATCTAAAAGCACTTGGTGATGAGGGATAATATCTTTAGTTGGCATTGAACTATTGGGAAACGAGTTGAATAAATCCTCCGTGGCAGCTGGTCGACGATCGGCTCCCTTTTTGTTACGTTAAAGGGCAGGACACTTCCAATACATGGTATTATTTATTTGGTGGGTTAAGATAAATTTCTTGAAGATAGGGGGAGGACAAAGTAGAAAGATGGATTTCGTTATTCTTCTTCATCCCGGGATTAATTGGGTTGTTTTTCCCTTCCTTCGGCTGGTATTTAAGAGAAGGTTGGAAAGTTGATGGCGACTCAGAACCCAGTGATGCCTATATCTTTTGGTCTCGTTTTGGAGCAACTATTGCCATTTTGCTTGGTCTATACGTTCTCATTACAAGGAATATCGGTCCAATATTTAAATACTAATTGACCATAATCCTTTGAGCTATCGGAGATGTTAGTTCGGAGACGGAAGGAGTAATTCGGGTGTTATGGATAGTGGTGTTAATGATTGCCGTAATAATTAGAATACAAATTCGCCTTAACAATTTGGAGAAAGAAGTGAAGAAATTAAAGGGTGAAAAGAATTAATTAACTGCATGCTGTTTTGGGTGTAACCAGATACGATTATATGTCGTTCAACTACCGGGAGACGTTAGTTCAGCAATCAGGGAGCAGTCTGCCGCCGCGACAGCTACTCTTTCTATTGTTAAGCTATCAGGAGAAAAACGCAAAGAACAGAAGTTGCTAGCGTCCAATAACTGGTTGGTGAAATACAAAGGGAGTTGAATGAGAAGGATGACAGCATTTTCCCATTTTGTTGTGTTTGGGGTATCGAGCGAGCTAATCAGGGAACAAAACAAAAGGATATCATCTATCAGAATGAATATGTAACGGCATTTATAGCGAGCAAATGGTGGCCAAACAATAAAGGACATGTTCTTGTTATACCTAATCAACATTTTGAAAACATCTTTGACCTCCCCGTGGATTACGCTGGTGAAATTCATCGTGCCGCTCAGCTTGCAGCGTCAGCAATGAAAAGTACATATGGATGTGACGGGATTTCTACGCGGCAACATAATGAGCCTGCTGGCAACCAAGACGTGTGGCATTATCATCTTCATGTTTACCCAAGATATGTGAACGATCAACTATATCTAACAAAGGGTACTCAGTCCGATCCAGATGAACGCTCTTTCTATGCTGAAAAGTTGCGTTCTTGGATAAAGGAAAACGTTTAAGTTCTAGAAGGATTGAATGATAGCACTAAGGCAAATATTCAGTTGCCTTTCTCATTCACGAAGCAATCAAATTTCGTGTAGATTGTCCCCTAAAATAAAGCTGCAATAGAGGAGTGACAAGTATGAAAAAACACGTTGCCTTATTCATCGGGCAAGAATACCCGGGGTGCCAGTTAGAATGGGCGAGGATGATATCAAGCTTGAGAAGTTCGAAAATCACAATCCTGCAAAAGCGTATGATATCTATGTCCGGCTGAATCGGGGCGACATCACGAAGCGGCAATATTTGGAGGAGATGATAGAGGTTGAGTATCAGCAACTCCGGGAACTGTATCAAGCTGCTGAAGACATGGGTGGTCTTGAAATGGACTTTGTCCGTCATTCGCTGATGAAGTTGTTCTACGTCTACGTTGAAGGCACGCGACGAGATGAAATGCCGGATGTGATTCTAGAGCACTTGCAAGAAAACCAGGGAGACAAAGAGTCGAGAAATTGGCTAATCGATTGGATTCTGGCCGAAGGCGAGCATGCCGAAGAGCTGGGCATGGATGGCTAACGGGTGTGTTCACGCCCTTACTGAAAAAAATGTTTAGGGGGGAAGATATGCATGATACTTAAGAGAAATGCTGCTTTGCTAATCATCATCTTGGCAATGAGTATTCTTTCAACTGGTTGCAATATATTTTCAGGACCACCAGAATCTGAAGAATCGGTTAAACAGAAAGCGGTCGCTCATCTTATTACAAAAGGCTACAAAGAAAATGAGTTTAATATCGAAGTTAAATATAATAAATTAGGAGAAGGCAAGTTCGGAGGTCCTTACGCCATTAATGTAGTTTTTAACGATGAGCCGAACGTAATTTATACTTATAAATATAACTATAAATCAGAAAACAAAGATATAACTCAAAATGGCGTTGCTCCTATGGAAGGTAAGGATGATAAAAATTTTAAACATGCGGAGTAATTCCTTGTTACGTCATCCACCTAACGAAATACGATAACTTATTAAACCGCCCTTTACGGGGCGTTTATTTTTGGCTAATAATCAACATGGAGATTAACATATCCATATTTATCAAACCAGTTAAACGGTGAGATTAAGCTCTAACGGTAAACTATAGCTCAAAAATTGACACGACGGCAGCCGGCACCTGATGCTCGGCTGCCGTTCTCTTAACAAAGCAGCATTAGTTCGTGTGTGCGACGGCGCTGATTTCGATCAGTTGCTCGGGAGCCGCGAGGTAGTTCACGCCGATGCAGCTGCCGGCCGGCCTATGTTGTCCGATGTATTCCTTGAAAAGACGAATGCATGGCTCGAAATGCTCTTGCGCGTTTGTCAGATAGACCTCTACATAAGCGAGGTTCGACTTCGTGACACCAAATCCCGCCAGCACGCGATCGAGATTTTCCAGTGTCTGCCGGGTCTGCGCCTCGATATCTCCCCCGCCAACAAACGCTCCTTCTGTATCGTGGGAAAACTGTCCCGAAATGTAAATGGTGCCATTGACGTTATAGCCCTGGGTGATGCCGTGATCCCAGAGATCGTGATTGTAAGTTTTAACATTAATCATATTTTTCGCTCCTTTACTTCAAAGTAAGGCTAGTATAAGATGAGCGAGAATATAAATATAGTACGCACTTTATTGATAGGTACTATCAGAAAGGATAGTGGAACTATGGGTATGGCTGAGTATAAAGGCAAAGTTAAAAATATTCAGGATACGCCTTTTGGCTACACGTTGTCAGTTATCGGCGGCAAATGGAAAATGGTTATTATGTACCTCCTAGCAGAAAACCAACCGGTTCGCTTTAATGATCTGAAAAGACAGATCGGCTCTATTACGTATAAAACTTTGAGTGCACACCTTAAAGAATTAGAAGCGGACGGTATGGTGAAACGGAAAGAGTATCCTCAAGTCCCCCCTAAAGTCGAGTATAGTCTTACAGATAAAGCGGAAACACTCTTACCTGTTTTGGAACAGTTATGTGAGTGGGGAGTTAAATATCAACCATAGACATGATTGGATTTCACTATCGCGGAACGACAGTTGAATAACTACCCCGCCTTATATGGAGCTAAATGAATGACTTGAGTAAGGGCGCAGGCACATTTAATTGTGCCTGCGCCCTTGATGGTTTTTCACTCCAGATATGCCTCCGGATATAAGTACCGATGCAGCCTTGCTAAGATCGTGCTAGCTTGCTCGCGGGTCAACGTCTGCTTGGGGTAGAACTTTCCTTCGACTCCGACCATCACCTCGAATTCGCTCACGGCTTGAATCGCCTTCAGGCTTGCTTGGGATAGGCCCGCAGTGTCGGCGTAGGCGATACGATCAGCGCTTCCGAATACAGGGAGAGTGCCGGCATGCGCCGACATGACGGCTGCTTCTTCCCGCGTGATCGCCCGATCCGGCTCGAATCGCCCAGAGGGGCGGTCCGTTAGGCCAAGCTCTGCCGCTTGGATGATGGCGCTGCCGTACCATTTGCCGGGCGGAACGTCTTGGAAAGGAGATTTGGCAGTCGATCGATCATTCGCTCCATGCACGAGACGAAGCAGCATCGTAACAAATTCAGCGCGCGTCAGCGCTTTTTTTGGTGCTAGTATGCTGCTTTGCGTGCTCCCGCCTTGAATTAATCCGAACGTAAGCGCATTCGACATTCCGTCTGTTGCCCACTCGGATACCTGCGCACGATCCTTATAGGAAGATAGCTCGGGTGCGGATACGGTCAAATAATACAGACGTTTGGCTGCTGCAGGTACGGTGCCGTTCCGGTATCCGATCATGGTTACGACATGAACGCCAGGTGCCAAACCGTTCCAAGCGGTTACCCCCTTCGCATCGGTTATTTTCTTCTTGCCGTCGATGATCACAGTTATGCCGGAAGCAGGTAATCCGCCCATCGTGGGATTCGACATATTAACCGTTAGCTTGAACGGTGTATGGGCGGATGGCCGCCCTGTAGCCGTCTGTCCGTTATAGATCCACTCCTCTTGAATTTGGCCGATAAGCTCGGTTTTATCGTTGCCGTAGTACAGCAGCAGCGTCTCGCCTTCCTCGATGTAGAGAGGGCCCGCCGCATTTTCTTCAAACATCCAACCGCCGAACCGGCCATATACGGCGGACCGCCAGCTATCCTTGCCTCCATAATGCCCGTCTTTAATTCCGGCAATTGAGGTCAGTACCTGCTGTCCCGAAGAATCCGTCTTCGTCTCATAGGCAATACCGGCATTCTTCAAATAGGAGATCGCGCCATCGAGGGCCAAGGAGCCGCTCGGGATACGGCCATGCGCGACCGTTCCTTGCGGCCCTTCAATCTGGATGTTCGCACTTCCGACGGATGGATTCGAAAGATCGGTCAGCCTGCCTTCCCCGTTGATGTAGAGCTTGTAAGCCGTTAGCGCAAGATACGCCTGCAGCGTAGCCGCCATGTGGAGCGGACCGTTTGCTTTCTCGGAGAAGCCGCCCCCATCAAGTTGCCTAGACAGGAGATGATGCAGAACCGATTCTCCGCCGATGCGCGCGAACTGTGCCGCATCGATGCGCAGCGAGGAAAGGGCGATGATAACTTGTGCCGCCGCTTGCGTGCTGCCATGGAAACTGCCGTCATTCGATTGCTGCGCTTGCAGCCAATCGAGCGCACGCTGTACGGAAGAAGACGGAACCGTCTCTTGCTCGGACTGCACTGGAGATAGAGCGATTAACGCTAATGCGGTCGATTGGACGCCTCCTTCCTTGCTGCCTTCATCAGGCCAGCTGCCATTAGCGAGCTGCTCCTTCTGGATGCGATCGAACAACCTGTCCGAGTACCATGACGTTCTGGCGAAAGGCGAATACGAGCGGGAAAGCGTCGACACGAGATAGGCGGATACTAGTCCTGCCATCCCTTCTTCGGTCATGGCCGTGTGATTCATCGCCTTCGTATACAGATCGATGCCGGCGATATCGTTGATGCTGCTTCCGCCTGCCGCCGCGTAGGCAATCGTAGTGCGCGTCAGATCTATCAGCTTGTCGAATTGGCCGCGGTTGTTTAGAATCAAGTCTGCTTTCGCTTCCTTGAACCCTTCCGGTAAAGCGTGTCCGTTCTTAGCAAAACCAATTGCTGCCCAATCGGGAAACGGCTTTTGGTTGTACAAGAGCTGCTTCGCTTTTTGTAACGCGGACTCCATGTCCACAGTAAATGCCGATGAAGGGGTTGAACTACTGCTCTTCACTGCCGTACCGACGATTGGAGCGGGCTCCCCGGCAGAGGCCGCTGCAAGGGTACCGCTTTGCAGAATCATGATGCTAATGGTCAAAAGGGCGCTTAACCCTGCAGCCAGCTTGTTTAATTTGAATCGGGTCATTCCTTTCTTCCCCCTTTCTGAACACGCATGCTTTGGTCATATTAACGCGCCGCTGGAAGAAATTGTTGCAGCGCATGCTGCATAGTACGACGTGCAAAGCAAGAAGCTCTCCAACGTCATCAATCGCTTAAAGTCTTACTAGCGAAAGAGATAAGCGTTGACAGATGCAATATCTTCCATTATATTTTTACATAATGATAACGATAATCATTATCAATATTCGCTAAGGAGCAAATCATCCATGAGACAATTTTACTTACCCTGTATTTTTGCACTTGTTCTTATCCTCTCCGCTTGCGGCAGCAACGCCACAAATTCAGCCTCTACCGCCACAAATTCAGCCTCTAATGAGGCCGAGTCGGCGACCATTACATACCAATCCGAGTCCGGGCCAATCGAAGTTCCCGCTAATCCGCAGCGAGTCATCGCGCTTTCCGGTTTTCCTGGCGATGTCCTTAAATTAGGAGTGAATGTCGTTGGCGTAGATTCATGGTCGAAGGCCAATCCCACTTTCGAAGAACAGTTAAAAGATGTCCAAGAAGTATCCGCCGAGAATCTGGAGACGATCATCGAATTGAAGCCGGATCTTATTATTGGATTATCCTCGATTAAAAATATCGATAAATTAAACGAGATTGCGCCTACCGTAACGTATACATGGGGCAAATTGGACTATTTAACCCAACACCTGGAGATCGGCAAGCTCTTAAATAAAGAACAAGAGGCACAAGCGTGGATCGATGATTTTAAACAACGCGCACAAACAATCGGTGAGGATGTTCGCGCAAAGGTTGGAGAAGATGCGACCATCTCTGTATTTGAAACCTATGAGAAGGAAATCTTCGCATTCGGGGATCACTTTGGCCGTGGAACTGAAATCCTGTACCATGAGATGGGATTGAAGATGCCCGAGAAGCTGAAAGCATTCATCTCGGAAACAGGCTACAATACCATATCGGCAGAGGTGCTCCCGGAGTATGCGGGGGATTTTATCGTCATCAGTAAATACTCGACCGCCGATAATTCATTCCAGCAAACCGAGACGTACAAGAATATTCCCGCGGTAAAAAACAATCGCGTATTCGAGCTTGACGGGAGAAGCTCCTCCTACACCGATCCCATCACGTTAGAAATGCAACTGGAATTTTTCAAGAAGTCATTTTTAGACAACTAAACCCGGCGGAAGCTGAAACCCCTTGATTGTCGGCGATGGACTCGATCCATCGCTTTTTTTGTTACCCTGCGTTCGCTCATCTATCGGATCGGTTTGGAGTAAAATGGAAGGGATTGGGGATCGGCACACAAGCAATAGGGTTGGCTAATCGCGGATTTAACGTAACGGGTACGGATTTAAGTTCGGCTTCCATAGAAAGAGCAACCAAAGAGGCAGAAGCTTTCGGGGTTAAGATACACTTTGGGGTAGCTGATTTTCGTGCATTAGATGAAGATGTTTCCGGCCTGTATGATGTCGTACTTTCCGCAGACAATGCAATCCCACACTTACTGACAGATGATGATTTATATCAGGCTTTTTTCACCTGTGGCTAAGCAAGTCGCGGGTATCATACGGAGAACGGAGCGAAACCCATGCGCGTGACAAGTGAGAAGTTCACCGAGAAAGGCGTCGGATTACGGAATGAGGACGCGATTATTTCCCATCCCGGCGCCCGAATATTCGGAGTCTTGGACGGCGTATCTTCCTTGGTCCCTTATCTGAATGCCGAACAGGAAACGGGCGGCTATATAGCGGCGAATCTGGTGCGAAATTATTTCGAATCTGTGGACCGCCCAGGCAGCTTAAAGGACCGCCTCATGGAAGCGAATGATCGGCTGAGGGAACAGATGGTGCTCGCTCATATTGATATGGAGAAAAAGGAAGAGCTTTGGGGAACCGCATTGGCAATCGTTCATATTCAAGACGATGGCATGGAGTTCATCCAGACCGGTGATTGCATGATACTCGCGGTATATGCGGACGGTGAGGTTCGCCCGTTAACCTGGAGACAGGTTGCCCACTTAGAAGCACCTGCTTTCACCCAATGGGAGGAAGGAATAGCGAAAGGCTTGAAGACCCAGAAGCGGCTTCATGAGACGGTCATCGATACGATAATCCAGAACCGCTATCGGTCGAATACGGACGGCGGCTACGGGGTTTTGAATGGGGAGATGGATGCCGCCCGCTATTTCGAATATGGGAAAATCAATCTAACCGGCCTCCAACATCTGATCCTGCTGACCGACGGGATGTTCTGGCCAACCGCGATCGTCCCCGAACATGTCTCGTATTGGACGTTTGTGGCGCATCGCATCTTGAACAAAGGCCTGCAGCCGTATGCGAGGGAGTTGATCGAGCTCGAAGAAGCCGATCCCGAGTGTATTCGCCATATCCGCTTTAAAAAATCGGACGATAAGACGGCGGTCGTAATTCGTTTGTAGGTGTCGATGCGCCAACCACTAGTCC
Source organism: Paenibacillus methanolicus (assembly GCF_008124765.1). GTDB lineage: Bacteria > Bacillota > Bacilli > Paenibacillales > Paenibacillaceae > Paenibacillus_Z > Paenibacillus_Z methanolicus. The sequence goes on from NZ_VNHS01000009.1 coordinate 370,299, forward strand.
CCATTCAGGGATAATGAACACGGTGACGATGATAGGTATATGGCGGAAAGCGGGTTCATTGCCCTTCACTTGGGCAGGGAGCCGGCTATTCGCAAAACGGACCTAGAAGGAGCGCATCGAGTTGAGCCAAAAGAGATCGAGAAGGAAGCATGCCGCATTGTCGAGCGTCGTCGCCGTTATGGTTGGGCTGTCGGGGATCATTCCTGTATATGCCGCGGAAGACGAAATGGGAGGCAGCGTTCTCGCCGTGCCCGAGTTTCGGTTCGCAATGTTAGCCGATGGCGGAGTCAAGGCGGATCTCAGCTGGGGCAAGATCAATTCAGCCGTGCAATATAAAATTTATCGTTCGGATACGCCTTTCGGGGAATATGCCGAAGTGGGCGTTCTCAATGAGGATGACCTCAACGAGGATGACAAAGAAGATATGATGCGTCGTTATACGGATCAGGTCAGCGTGAGCGTAGGCGGCCAAACTTATTATTACCGCGTGTCGGCCCTCTATTCAACCGATGACGAACAGCTGATCGAATCGCCGTTGTCGAAATATCCGGTTGCCGTCACGATCGTCAAGCCGGTTACCGAAGCAGATCCGTTCCCGGTCTATACCGTTGACGCCACCGCATTCGTCAACACGGACTTGAAGCATCTGTCCCAAGACTATACGTTCGTGCTGTCGCTGCCGGGCACGGTCGAAGAGTCGATTCCCGAGGATGCCGTCACCTTGACAGGATTGCCGGCAGGGTTCGCCTACACGGTTCAAAAAGGGCAAATGGACAATCATCTCGAGGTCGTCCTCAGCGGCGAAGGCGCGAATGGGCTCGTGACGCCGGTCTATCCCGTCGTGTCGGTGTCGCCGAGCGTCGTCGGCGAAACAGGCGAGAGCGTGGAAGCAACGGTCAACCTGCTGCCGCTCGACGAGCAGCCGGGTCAGCAATACTACGGGGAAGGCGACAAAGGCTTCCATATCGGCATCGACGGCTCGTTCCCATCCTCGTTCGCGGACGCGGAGGACGTGCCGGTTGACCTGCCGGCCATCTGGCTCGAACTTCATGATGCGGACTTCGATGCGGAACAGCTGGAGCAGCTGAAAGCCGACGGTATCGTGAAGTTCAGCAGGAAGGGCGAAAACGGCGAGACCGTCGATGTGCCGCTCAACGTGGAGCAATTCGCGTCCGTGGAGTACGAGGCGAACATCCAGGAGATTCGCGTCACATTCGAAGGCTTGCTCGATTCCTCCGCTACGTATGAACTTACGCTTGCGGGCGGCGAGGCCGGTATCAAGGATTATGCGGGAACGCCGCTGACGAACAACTTCACAGTCTCTTTTGATGTTAACAGCTACATGAATAACAATGGGAAGCCGGCGATTATGAAGACGGACGTCTATCCGTTCGCTGCCAGGTTAGCGTTCTCGGATACGGTCAATCGCGCGGACGTGTTGAATAAGAGCAACTACGTGCTCGAGGTGGACGGACAACCCGTGGACGCTTCGCGGCTGATGCTCAAGTACTACCCTTTCGACAACGCGGTCATGATCGATGGCCTCATGCTGGATAAGGACGCGATCGGCAAGGCGAACTATTCGCTCAAGGTCAGCGGCATTCGTAACCGTTCCGGAATGGCGATGGACGAAATCACCTTGAACGGCGTCATCCAGGATCCGTCCGAACATAAGGGGCCTTCACCATCGGAAGATCAGGAGGAAGCTTCGAACGGATACGGCATTCATGGCGTCGTTCGGGCAAACGACGAAGATCTGCGGCTCGCCGGCGTGAAAGTGAAGATCACATCCCTGGAGACCGGGGATTTCAAGATGGACACGACCAATGAACAAGGCGAATATAATTTCCCGGATGTGCCGTTCGGCGACTACTCGCTGGAGACCGAGCTCGTCGTCACGGTCGGAGAGCAGCAGTATACCGGCGTGCTGAAGGAGTCCGTAACCTTGGATCCCTCGGACGAGAATCTCGAAGAAGATAAGGGCATGACGGTGGATCTGTTCCTGGAGAAAGCCGGGGCGAACGCGTCGGGCTCAGGCAGTAAATCCGGTTCGAGTTCCGCTTCCGGTTCGCAAGTCAGCTCGAGTTCGCCTTCGTCGGCAACGACGCCGACAGACGATATGAAGCAGCCGACAACGACGCAGCCGGCAATAGCCGCATCGCAAGAGCAGGTTAAGCCGGCAGCCGTACCGGTCCAGCTGGATTCGGCCGCGGTGAAAGTGGTGCAAGCCGCCAATGGCGAGAAACGGGTAGAAGCCGCGGTGAACGCGAATCAACTGGCCGCCGCGTTCGAAGCCGCGCGCGTCGCTCCGGGCGGAGGGAATCAGCCGACGATCGCGATTAAGCTGGGCACGGACGAGCCAAGCGTCAAGGCGGCGCTCCCGGCACAGGCGCTGCTGCAAGGGGCAAGCCAAGCCGGCGGTCAAGCGGTCGTCGCGCTCGAAACGTCCTTCGCCAGCTACGATCTGCCCGTACAGGCGCTGCAGCTGGACGCGCTTGCGAAGCAGCTGGGCGTCCCGATGGGCGACATGAACGTATCGATAACGATGGAGAAGCTGAGCGGCGAAGATTCGTCCAAGGTCGCGGAGCAAGTGAAGGCGCTTGGCGGGGAGCAGTTGGCGGACCCGATCGATTTCGGCATTAAGGTCGAAGCGGGCGGCAAAGCGCTCGACATCCACGACTTCGACAAAACCTTCGTATCGCGTACCGTTCATCTAAACAAATCGGTTGATGCCAGCCGGGCAACCGCCGTCATGTACAATCCCGAGACGGGCAAAATGACGTTCGTGCCGGCCGTCTTCGAGGAGAAGGATGGCGTAATGACCGCCACGATGAAGCGGACGGGCAACAGCATCTATACGGTGATCGAGGCGGACAAGCAGTTCGCGGATACGGCTTCGCATTGGGCGAAACAAGAGATCGGCCTGCTGGCTACGAAGCAGATTCTAAGCGGGGATGCGGACGAGCGGTTCAACCCGGATACGATCGTAACGCGGGCCGAATTCGCGGCGATGCTCGCCCGCAGCTTCGGCTTGAACGGCCAGCCGGAAGCGGCCGGCAAGTTCAAGGACGTGACCGGCGCGAATTGGTATGCATCCGAGCTCGGCGCCGTCGTCAAATTCGGCCTCGTCCAAGGCGGCGCCGACGAGACGTTCTCGCCGCAATCGCCGGTGACGCGCGAACAGATGGCGGTCATGATCAGCCGGGCGATGGAAGCGGCGGGACATAAGCCGGACGCAGACGGCGGCGTCATTGCCGGCGCGTCCGACGCCGACGAGATCAGCGCATGGGCGAAGACGTCCGTCGCGCAAGCGGTCAACGCGGGCATTATCCGCGCGGATGCGGGGGGCAACCTGACGCCGGCTTCGCCGGCCACGCGCGCGCAAGCAGCGGTCATGATTACGCGCGTGCTGCAGCAGATCCATTTTATCAACTAAGCAGCAGGCAAGGATAACAACGAGCCGGACAGCCCATAGGGCGTCCGGCTTTCTTGTATTTGCGGGGAGAAGGATAATTTTGGGAGGATGTAGAACTACTCTCATAGATATTCTATTCCAACAGGGGACCTCCTTTCATGGCCTACTTACCGATTCTGCACGAGAAGAGCAAGCAGTATTATTGGCGAGGTTCCGGGGCGCTATCGATCAAAACCTTCCGCAACGGCTGGGCTTACTACAATACCGGACGCGGCCATTATCGGGTCGAAGAAGGAACGTATTTACTGCTTAATCGCGGCCAAGAATACGCCATCACGATCGATTGGGAGACGGAAGTCGAGTCGTTTTGCGTGTTTTTTCCCGAGGGGATGGCGGAGGAAGTACTCCGAACTTGCATCACTTCGAGTGCCGCGCTGCTGGACAACCCTTTCGAGCAGCGGTCTCCCTCGTCGTTCGAATTTGTAGAGAAGACGTATCCAACCGATAATGCCGCGTTATCTCCTCTGCTTCAATCGCTGCGGGTTTGTTCGGGGGATGACTTATGGGTAGAAGAGCTGATGCATGCCATTCTGCAAGGACTTCTCACGATTCATGGGCAAGTCTGCCACGACATGCGGAAGCTGCCGGCGTTACGCGCTTCGACAAGAGAGGAACTTTACAGACGCATACAGACGGGTCATGAATATATGTCGGCCTATTTCGATCAAGAGATCGGGTTATCGGACATCGCGCGCGCGGCCTGCTTGTCACCCAATCATTTTCTGCGTAATTATAAACTTCTGTTCGGGTATTCCCCGCACCGGTTTATTGTAGAGAGGCGTCTGCGCGAGGCGAAAAAATTGCTCCTATCCACCAACGAGACGGTGACGGAAGTGTGTATGCGCGTCGGCTTTCAAAGTCACGGAACCTTTACTAATTTATTCGCAAGACGATTTGGCGTTTCGCCTGCAGTATTCCGCAAAAAAGGTGATATTGAATAAGTCGAGGCACGCCGATATCGATTACACTGGAATAGTAATCCAACTGTCAATGGAAGGTGGAGTAAACGTGATCCAGGAATTTTTCGCCGCGGCCCGTTCGGGCGATCGGGAGCAATTACAGCTGTTGTTGGAGCAGGATGTTACGCTGGCCAAAACGGAGAATGAAGACGGCTTGACGCCATTGGGCTTCGCCGCGCACTACGGGCAGGCGGGGGCCGTGAAGGTGCTGTTGGCGCATGGCGCCGAGGTTAATGCGGTCTCCCATTCGAAAGTTGCCTACATCCCCTCGAATACCGCCCTTCACGCCGCGATCGCCGGCAAACGGGATATGGAAGTCATCCGCGTGCTGTTGATGAACGGCGCCAACCCGAACATATTCGATAGTAACGGACATACGAGCTTACATACGGCAGCCTTCCATGATGACAATGCGGAGCTGATCGAATTATTGCGGGAGCACGGTGCCGATGTGGAGGCGAGGATAGAAGGCGGCGTAGACGCCGGTGCCCTTGCGAAGGAGAGAGGCAATCTTCGCGTCGCGGCGGCACTGGAGCGCGTCGAGTAATTTTGGCGCGATGGCTTCATGCCATTGGCTGCGCTTTTAGGGAGGGATGAGGTCGCATGGGGATATTCGATCGATTCAAGAAAAAAGAGGAAGAGCGTGACCCGCTCCGAGCGATCATAGCTAACTTGGATTGCGAATGTCGGATCATTCATGAGAACGATGCGCAAGGCGTCATGGCGAAATACCGTCAAGCTTTGCTAGAAGGAGAGAAAGAAGGATATACCCCGCTTATCATCGTCCCTTCGGAGACGATCGCTGACCACATCGAGATGATGACGAGTAAGCATGATCGGGAATCCATCCTTGCCCGAGCGAATGAGTTGGATGCCGCAGTGTTACTAAAGAGACTCGTTGCGGAGTCTATGCCCGATGAGGAGGAGGACGAAGAGTTTGATCTCGCCGGCGAGTTTGAGATCGAGGAAGCAAAGTTGAATCATTTTGTCTCCATCCCCGAGGTGCTCAATCAGAGCATCATCCTTGCCAAAATCCCTACGACTAAACCTTGGGAAGCAGCCGCTTGGATCCCGATGGGCGGGTTCAATGCTTGTCCGATGCCGGAGGAACAAGTCGCCGTGTTCAAATACTGGTATGAGAAATACGGAGCCAGTCCGGGATTAGTCACGCGCGATGTTTGGGAACTGGTTGTCGAGCACCCGCCTGGCACGCAGGAAGAAGCCGAGAAACTAGCATGGGAGCATTTTGGATTTTGCGGCGACATTGTGTGGCAAGGCGTGGGGACGGTCAACTTGCTGGCTGGTTCGCTTCTGGATTCTCCGTACTGGTATTTTTGGTGGGATTAAATCGGATAGCGGAAATAAAGAAGTTAGATGATCCAAGCAGGGAGCAGGTCGCCTAGGCGCTGCTCCCTGTTTCAATCAAGTAACGGGCCGGCTCAACGATTCTCAAGCCGTCGGCCTGACGACGAGCTCGCTCACGTCTACCCCCGCCGGCTGCTCGATCGCGTAAGCGATAGCCCGGGCGATGGCGGATGCAGGAAGCGCATGGCGACGGTATGTCCTCATCAGCTCCCTGGCTTCGCCGTCCGAAATGCTGTCCGCGAGCTCGGATTCAGTCACGCCCGGCGACACGAGCGTCACTTGGATGTCGCGTCCCGTCTCTTGCCGCAAGCCTTCGGTGATCGCGCGCACGGCATACTTGGTGGCGCAATAGACCGCTGCCGTCGGCGAGACTTCATAGGCCCCGATGGAAGCGACGTTGATCATGTGGCCGAATCCCTGCTTCTTCATGACGGGCAGCCCGGCGGCAATGCCATGCAGCACGCCCCGGATGTTCACGTCGATCATCCGGTTCCACTCGTCGATCTTCAATGCTTCTAGTGGGGAGAGCGGCATCACGCCGGCATTGTTCACGACGACATCGACGCGGCCGAACCTGCTTTGGGCCAACCGAATCATAGTCCGCATCTGATCAAGCTCGGTGACGTCCAGCTGTTGATAGACCGCCGAACCGCCATCCGCCTGAATAGCGGCTGCCAGCGACTCCAACCGCTCGACCCGTCTTGCGCCTAGGACGACATGCGCACCTAGGCTCGCGAGCAGCCTCGCCGTCGCTTCGCCGATCCCGCTGCTCGCCCCCGTAATGACCACTACTTTCCCTTTTACCGCTGACATTGCCATCTCTCCTTTTTGTTCGATCCGCTTCAAGCATGCTACTGCGGCTACTTCTCCCGATAGAGCACCATGCCCGCGTGGTAGAGCACATCGTCGCGAAAATCGCCGTCGGCCGTGAAGCCGGTATCATCCACGTATTCGATATGATCGCCTTCCAGGGAATAGCGGCCTTGGTAGGCGCTCTTGCGATTGCCGCGGGCTTCGTCATACCGGCCGTCCGGCAGCAGTTCATGCCGGATGTATCCATCCTTCGTCACCCACATGCCGACATAGCGATGCGATTGGGGATTGCCGTTGTTCATGTCCGCCTCTCCTTTCATAGATAGGAACCGATGCGGTCGCTCTTATGCATACCGCTTGTTACAATTTCATTATGGCTCCGATCGCGGAAGCGGCGGTAGCCGGATATTACGTTGGTCTTGCCTAATCCTCCAATGGATTTTATTGTTAAAGGTAAGCAATAACAAGGAGGAGAAGTACGACCGTATGGATGAATTGTCCTTTAAACGGCGTGGGGAACTGGTGCGGCTGATCGATCGGTTCGCCGAGCAAGACGGTACGCAGGAGACGCGGATTCCCGCCTTGCGGTTGATTCGCGCGTCGCGATTATCCGAGCCGGTCTATTCCGTCTATGAGCCGTCCCTATGCATCGTGGCGCAGGGCGCGAAGGTCGTCATGTTGGGGCAAGAGAGCTACCGGTATGATCCGGACAGCTATCTGACGGCTTCCGTGCATTTGCCCATCGCGGGTCAAATCATCGAGGCTTCGCCGGAAGCGCCGTATCTTAGCCTTCAGCTGCAGTTCGATATGCCCCGGATTCTCGAGGTCATCCAAGCCTCCGAACCCATCGGCCATCGCAAGAACGATACCGGCCGAGGCCTAGTCGTAAGCCGCATGAACGAGATGCTCTACGATGCCGTGCTGCGCCTGGTCCGCCTGCTGGAGACGCCGCAAGATATTCCGGTGATGGCGCCGTATGTCATCCGGGAGATCATTTACCGGGTACTGCAACATGAGCAACACAATGCCCTGAGGCAGTTTGCGTTGATCGGCAGCCACGCCCAGCGGATCGCGAAGGTCATCGAGCGGCTGGGCCGCGACTTCGCCCTGCCGCTGCGTATCGAGGAATTGGCGGAGGAGGCCAGGATGAGCGTTTCTTCCTTGTACGGCTACTTCAAGGAAGTGACGGGCATGAGCCCGATCCAGTACCAGAAACAGATTCGGCTGCAAGCGGCGCGCCGGCTCCTGATAAGCGAGACGACCACGGCGGCCGAGGCGGCTTTCCAGGTCGGCTACGAAAGCCCCTCGCATTTTAGCCGCGAATATGCTCGCATGTTCGGTCTTCCCCCGGTTCGAGATATTCGCCGGATGCGGGATACGCTGCTGAGTGGTGGTGGCATGTTGCATGGGAGCGAAGATCCCTCAGGATCTAAAATTGCATTGGAGGTTATGCATGGGAATCGAGTGGTACGATATGATAGCAAGAAGGAACGGCGGGTATAAAAGCAGAGCCGTGTACACGGTTGAAGGCAAATCTGCCGAAGATATTTTTGAAGAACGCTTAATGACCATGTTGCCTCGCTATAAATCAGTGATGGACGCGGGGTGCGGCCACGGTGAATTCACGTTAAAGATGTCTACGTATGCCAGTCGAATCATCGGGTTTGATAACTCCAAGGAATTAATCAAAATCGCGCAGTCGTTATTGAGTTCCAGCAAGATCCGCAATGTAGACTTCATCTATGCGACGACAAAAGCCCCCATGCCCTTTGAAGACGAGGAATTTGATTTAATCTATGACCGCAGAGGACCAACTTCGATCCTTAACCACGGCAGACTGTTATCTCCGGGGGGAGTTATTTTTGGAATTCACACGAGCATAGAGGCCGTAAGGGAACGCTTATTGGCAAACGGCTTTAAGGACATCGTCATTGAGGAGTTCAATGAATCCGTTACTTACTTCCCGAATGAGTTGGAGTTTGCCAAATTTCTAGCAGATGTACCTGGGAATCCAGACTACATGTTACCTGAATATAGACCCGAATTGGATGTAAAGATTCGCGAACATCATATTGGAGGAAAACTTGGAATAAAAGAACACAAGTTTATATGGAAAGCTGTTAAACCTTAAGTTTCATACGAAGGCGGTCGACTAGTAAGACGGCACCTTCCTCACGATAATGGGGAGGTTAGCGCGGTAACAATGTTCAAATTGTAAGAATTAATAAGGAGGAATAACTATTTCTAATCTAAGAACAGAATATGACTTTAGGATTTACTCCGATGATAGAGATTCATACATAACTTTCTCCTTAGAACAGTACACACATAGTAACCATCCTAGCTTATCTTGTTCCATTGAGGTGCTCGATAATAAATTCACAGGTTGGAATATAGATATATGGTTCTCAATAGATGATCTGGTTAAGTTTATTAGACGACTCGAACAAGGGGATTTATCAGAAAAATGCAGCATTAGTGCGATCTCTCCAGAAGACTTCACCATGTCGCTTGAACATATAAATCGAAAGGGCCATTTATTTCTAACATATACAATTTCAACTTCAAAATATATAGACGCTGTAATCAAGAGAACGGCCCTTAATGGCGGCTTTATTTATGATCGGGAATACCTCCAATCGGGCATTAAAGATCTGAAACGGTTTGTTTCTGTCGCTAAATTACAAATTGATATAGACTTTAGATTTGATTAATCGACAGCAGCAACCAGCCATGGGGACGTTTAACGGGATGGTACCGTATATTTATACGGTGAGGAAATAGGGAGGCTAAGCCAATTGTTAAAGAAGGTTACATGAAAAATATTGTGAGGAATATAAGATGCAGACACTGTTGCTGATAATATTTGTTGCCGTTCTTCTCACTGGAATTATACTGGGCGTTATTTTCAGAAAAAAGAAAGGTGCATTTATATTGATAATCTTGTCAATATTCTTGATTAATGTGCCAGTAATGCTGCTGATGACATCTCTTCACGAGAGAGCGTTAAAGAAGGAGATGGCTGAGGTGATAAATCAACATGGTGGAGAGCTGAAAAGTATTGATCATATCCAAAACGAAGATACGCCATTCGGTAACGAATATAATAAATACAATGACATCTACAGAGTTTCGTATTATAAAAATAATGTTCTATATATAGCTTGGTATAGGGCTGTGAAAACTGTAAATAACATTCATGATCAAGATCCAAGCCCATCAGGCGGCGGATACGGGGAAAAGTGGCTGTTTAACGAGTAATTATTAATTAGGCTAAAGGATAAAGTTCACATATACGAAGGCAGCCGTCACACTAGTCGGCTGCCTTCGCCGCGATAACGAGCAGAATGCTTATAATCTTAAATTACCATACGCCTACCTGAATTCCTTGGTTATAATTACGAGAAGCATCTAAAAAATGGAGGTGTTTCTATGCGAAATATGGATTACAGCAATTACTTTTGGCAAGACGAGGCGATTAGATTACGTGCGATTGCGCTAGAGGATTGGGAAAGTTGCTATGAGAGCGCGTATGACACTCCGGCGCGTCGGTTCTTGGAATGTGCGATCGAGCTGCCTCCTACCATCTCGGAAGCGAAAAAATTCACGGAAGAAAACGCGGATTTTTCTTCAACGAACAGAAGGATCATGTTTACGATTGAAACTTTGAATGGTGACATTGTAGGCGGTATTAATCTTAACAGCATCGATGAACGAAACGGCACGTTTAGTATAGGCATCGTGATTGATCATCCCTATCGAGGGAAGGGGCATGGGACCAGAGCATTGCACATCCTCTTAAACTATGCGTTCTTCGAGCGTAGACTTCATAAATTCAATGATTATGTTCTGGAAGGGAACGAGGCATCAGCTGCCATGCTCAGAAAGGTAGGATGCGTTCAAGAAGGAATTCGACGCCAAGTGTTCTACACGAACGGAAGATATCATGATTCGATCTTGTACGGTTTAACCAAAGATGAATACCACGATTATCTTTCCAAAAACCATCAGACGAAAAAGGAGTGAAAGTTATGAAAAAGATCCTCCCGGCAATTCTCTTGGCCCTACTATTCATCCTGACGGCCTCTTCAGTTGGTTACGCGGCGGACATCCAAATGAAAGTGGACGGGGTTACCATTCTTGCCGAGGTTAAGCCCGAAATGAAGAATAATCGCATGATGGTCCCTTTGCGGGTGATCAGCGAGAATGTGGGAGCTAACGTGCATTGGTCGGGTACGGAGGTCGCGCTTACGAAAAATGACCGGAAGATCGTCCTAACCTTGAACAGCGATAAAGCGGTCTTCAACGGTAAAACGGTGCTGCTCGATGCAAAGCCATACCTGAAAGACAATCGTCTATTCGTTCCGCTTCGCTTTCTCGCGCAGTCGTTCGGCTGTACGGTGAATTATTCCCATACAACCGTGAGCGTCGACACCAAGCCATTCTATATAGATGGCGTCCAGGTAGCAGCGGTACAGGAAGAAATTCAAATGACGATGGGCAGCATAGTCGATGAACTCCAAGGACATGCCTATATCGAAACGATGTATAACCTTCTCATGCAAAACAAAGGCAACGAGGTGGAGGCTCCCGCCAGGATCTCGCTGAATGTACATAATCGATTGCCCGGAGATTATGATCAAGTGGTGCAGATTGATTTTGTAGGTGAGAACGGGGACAGCATAACAAGTTTCGGTCTCTACGCTGAAGTCCCATCTGAAGGAGAAGACGAGGGAGAACCCAAGGTTGTGATTTATGCAGAGACTGAAAAGCGATGGTACGCCTTTTCCTCCAAAGCCAGTCAAGAAATCTGGGAATTAAATGCTATCGCCGGTAAGAACGGTTTTCTAACGATGATCAGTAACACAACACCTTAACGTAATACAACGGCCATCACAGCGGCGCCAGAAAATTGGCTGCTGCTGTTTTGTTATATGTGCATGCCAGGTGATATCGAGGTGCCGATAAAATTTGAATGGACCCGCAAAATGAAGCAACAAGTTGCCTCCCCGTGCGTCTAATTGGTATAAATTTACCAAAGAGGGTGCGGCTATGAATAAGAAAGCAATCCTGCTCGTAATCTCTACGCTAATGCTTCTGGCTACTGTAACTCCGGTTCGTGCGGCATCCACGGGAAAAGCGATTACCCCTATAGTCGACGGGAAAGTCGTCCAATCGGATGTAGACCCCATAATTGAAAAAGGGCGCGTGCTGGTTCCGCTTCGCGCGCTCGCCTCCCTCGATCTCGAATTCCTGTGGGACGGAACCAATAAGATTGCGACCGTCAAAAACAAAGAGGGGAAATATGCCATGCTGCGTCTCCGCGAAAAGATGGCTCGGGTAAACGGCCAAGAGGTGAAGCTTGATGCACCTCTTACCGTTGTGAAAGGGCGCGTTTTAGTGCCTCTACGATTTATTGGCGAAGCCTTCGGCTTTCAAGTGAACTATGAGGCTGAACGATCTGCGGTCATAATTAGCAACTCGGCGACCGAACAACAAGAAGAAGCGTTCTCGTCCGGTGTCTTCATAGATTGGAAGTCTGGCGACGACCCGCTGCTTAATGAAGTCATAATCGAGAACCTCAAGACAGCTTTGGCGTCGATGGCGGAAAAGGACATCGATACGTTTAAAAGTGTCTTCATAAACAGCACTACGCCCAGCGCATTCATATACTTACTTGAAAATGAATACCGATTTGAAGCGTTAGGGACAGTCATGGATGACAGGAGCGGAAGGATTGAGATTACGATTATCGGCAAAGTAAAAACTAGCGACGGTATCGTCAACGAAACGAATCTCGCTTTCTACTACATGAAGGATAAGCAAGGGGAGTGGAAGCTCGCTTCTATTGATTAACCGAAGCCGCGGCGGCCACTATATCGACTTGTCGGAGGAATGAAATGAACAATCTTAACGGATATACCTGTAGTTGCTGCGGCGAATACCACGATGAACTTCCAACCAGTTATGGGACCGAGGCTCCGGTATATTATGAACTCGCCTCTCCCGAGGAACGAGAACAACGCTTTGAGCTGAGCGAAGACTTATGCGTTATGGACAACGAGCATTTTTTCATTCGAGGGTGTCTCGAAATCCCAATCATTGGGACAGATGAGCAATTTATTTGGGGCGCGTGGGTATCGTTAAGCGAAGCGAATTATAGGAAAGTACATGACCATGGGGATGAACCGGAACAATTAGAGGCCATGCTTGGATGGTTCTCTACTGTTCTGCCGGACTACCCGGATACCTTGAATTTGAAAGCAAAGGTTCACCACAGACTAGGCGGAATGAGACCCTACATTGAGCTCGAACCCACCGAACATCCGCTGGCGGTAGAATCACGAGAGGGAATGACCGTCGAACGAGTTCAAGAGATAGCTGAAGCGTATTGTGAAAGGTTGAAGGAGCAGCTATGGCCCTTTGAAAATCCGGAACATGCGGCTGTCCTTACCTTAGAGAAAATCATGCGGCGAGAAAGCCCGGTGCTATATGTAACCCATGACGAAGAAGATGGCATGTGGCAATTTCTCGATGGCGAAGAGGTAATCGAAGAAGAAGCGCGACTGTTATCGTTGAAACAAATGGTCGATCTCGATCCAAGTTTGATGCAGCTCTCCGATCTTCCGCCGGGTTGGATTGCATGGCGGGATAACTCAGATGATGAATGGCGCAGAGCGCCAAGATAAGATATATTCAACAGGAATAGTCGGGAGAAGCTTATGTGGGAATATGAAAATCGCAACAACCAAATTGTCCCATCTGATATAATAAAATGGTCGTATCTTTATGAAATGGAGGATTGAAGTCATGATGAACGCATCGAACGAAAAAAGAACTGACTCAGCTTCGAGACTCATCAAGGCATCAACGCAAACGATTTATAAGGCATTCGTGGACGCGGGCGCTCTGGTTTCGTGGCTTCCGCCGAAGGATATGAAGGGTCATATCCACGAATTCGACGCACGAGCCGGTGGAGTCTATCGAATGTCCCTAACTTATGTCGGAACGGGCCATTCCACGCAAGGAAAAACTTCAGAACATGTTGACGTCGTAAAAGGGAGATTCTTGGAGCTCACCCCAAACGAGCGAATTGTACAATTAGTAGAATTCGATTCCGAAGACCCCGTTTTCGCAGGAGAGATGATCATGACATGGACCTTGGCAGCCGTTACGGATGGCACCACGGTTACTATTGTTTGTGAGAACGTGCCCGAAGGAATACGGAAGGAAGATCACGATAGTGGTCTGAGGTCCTCCCTAGAGAATCTCGCCGTCTACACAGAAAGAACGGCCTAGACTAGATTGTTAGGACATTGATCCCTAACGGGGAACGATAGGTTAATGATGTCCCGAAGGCAGCCGGCCACAAAGATCGGCTGCCTTCGCTGCGCTAACGGGAGGATAGCTAAAAAGCTTTCGTGAATACCCTACATGGATTTACGAGTATACAAAATAAGTACCCATCTAGGTACACGGAGGAGAAATATGCTATACGGACAACGAGTAACATTAAGGCGTGTTGTTGAAGAAGATTGGGAAAAACGATATGAATGGCTGTCCGATCCTGTAGTTAACCGAACGTTACCATCAGGAAGCGGTATGCCCCTAACACCGGAAGTGGTCAGAGAACGTACACGGAAGTACGCGCAAACAGATCTATCATCTGTCTATTTTACCATAATAAAAGAAGACGGCATCCCGATTGGCAATACCCAATTGTTTAATATCCATCCTTGGTCCAAGCATGCTGAATTTGGTATTTGGATTGGGGACAAAATGGTATGGGGGCAAGGTTATGCTACAGAAGTGACAGGTGTTGTCCTGGATTTTGCATTCGAGCGTTTAAACCTTCATAAAGTGTATTTGACGGTAGATGCTGATAATCCTGGTGCTATTCGGAGTTATGAAAAGGCTGGTTTCAATAAGGATGGCATACTAAGAGACGAAGTCTATAAAAATGGTCAATATGTCGATCGTATAATGATGAGTATTTTGAAGCATGAATACTTAAAACGATCTAGTTGTTCCAAATAACAAAGCATATAGGAAAACCATTCTGGAAGAAACTACGAAAGATAGTGTGCTTTCTTGAAAAATTGAATGTTAAGCTCTAACTGGGAACTATAGCTCAATGAATGCTACACGACGGCAGCCGCTGGCTGCCGTGGCAATATTATTCGGGCAATTGACAAGCCCAAGCTTATCGAGCAACTTCCATCCGGTACGCCAATTCTACAGTTGAGCGAGGATTGGGTTGCATTCTTTACACCAGACGACGGGGAGTTCGTAGCATCGGAGAAACTTGAGACGTTATCAGAACATTGTCCGATCTTGTATTTTACTAACTTGGAGGATCACGGTTGGGGAATTGAAATCTTTCATAAGGGAGAGATTGTGACCAACCTTCAAGTGTTGTACGAATTAATGGAAGGTGATCTTGAAGGACTGCCGGATGAATATGAAGAAGATGATGCCTTAGTATTGGATGGAAACATAAGGAAAGAAGCTAGCGCCGAGGCATTTAAGGTATTCGAGCTGAAGGAGGAGCAGTTGAAATCCATTGAAGAACTATTTGCTGGTAATCTAACGTACGATGAGGATGAATTCGTCGCTGTAGAGAAGTTTAAGGAGATACTCGGTATTGAAGAAATGAGTTGGATCCGATACGAGCGTACAGAAGGCCGAGAAGAGATTCTTTACGTTTAGGTCGGCTTGGAGAAAAGCGAGGGAAACTATGAACATCGTTCTCGTAGGCATGTCGGGTGCCGGCAAAAGCACGTTAGGCGTACTGCTCGCCAAAGCGATTGGGATGGATTTCGTGGACACGGATATTATCATCCAGCAGCGTGAAGGCCGGTTGTTGCAAGAGATCATCGATCGTGACGGCATGGAGGAATTTATGTGGATCGAAGAAGAAGCCGTGTCGGAACTGCAACTAACCAATTGCGTTATATCGACAGGCGGAAGCGTCATCTACTCCGAAGTGGCGATGGCGGCCCTTCGACAACGCGGTCAGGTCCTATATTTGCACGTCACATTCGAAGAGATCGCGAAGAGGCTAGGCAACATATCGACCAGAGGGATTGTCATGAGGAAAGATAACAGTCTTCAGGACGTTTACGAGGAAAGGGTGCCTCTATACAAGAAATACAGCGATACGACGATCGATTGCTCAAGCAAGGATATCGAACAATGCGTAGGCGAAATGATGGAACTCATACATAAGACATGAATAGATCGAACAGGGAGCAGGCCATCGCGGCGCTGCTCCTTTTCCATATAAGTCCGTCACAACGTAAAATGAAAATGTTCCCAAATCGTTCACGGGTACGACGAAATTGGTCATTGCGTAAACGGGGGGTGCGGCGCTAGAATTATACTAAACAGTTAGTCTAAATTTGGGGAGGTTGGTTGTATGAAGAAAGTGGGCATTGTAGGAGCGGGTCTTGGCGGTTTGGTAACGGCGGCTTTATTAGCGAAGAGAGGACACCAGGTTGTCGTGATGGAACGCTCGCCGATCGCGGGCGGCAGAAGCCATGTCGTGACCAAGAATGGGTTCACGATGAGTTATGGCGCCCATGCGGTATTGGCCCCTAAACAGGAACCGTTGCGTTCCATCGTTCGCGAACTCGAACTGCCTATGGCGTATCGGAAGGCGAGCTTGGCCAAATTCAAGCTGTTGATGAACGGCCGCGTCATCTCGAGCCCGCTTGGCTTCGGCGCGCTGACCTCTCCCGCCATTTCGGGATTGTTTAATCATATGAAATGCGTGAAGCAATTTTACCAAATGGTGAAGCAAGCGCCGGTTTTTCCGCCGACGCTGTCGGTTGGCCAATGGATCCGGGACAATGTGAGCAATCCCGAGATCGCCAAAGTGCTGACCGCTTATGCGTCGCTGTCTGTCTATGACGGCGCGCTTGATTTGTTTTCGATGAACCGTTTCGTTGAGTTGACCGGGCCCGAGTACGAGAAGAATGAGCCGCTAAGCTATATGGGGTATGACGTTCTATTAGAAGAGCTGCAAAAAGCGGTTACGAACAACGGGGGCCGCATCCTGTTCGGGAAGCCGGTCTCGGATCTTATCGTGGAAGCTGACCGCGTGAAAGGCGTCGTATGCGGGGATGAACGGATCGCATTCGATGAAGTGGTGCTGAACGCTCCGACGAAAGAGTTAGGCAAGCTTCTCGGTTATCCATCCCTTGCAGAGGAGTTCGGCGGGTATTTCAATCAACCGGCTCATTATGTGTTCGTGTATGATCTGATGCTCTCCAAGCGGCTGCGCGGCGATATCGGGAATTTGCTGGATCTCGACGGAGGCTTCTACATCAATGATTACGGCTTAAACAATCCTTCTTCCGTCCCCCCGGGCGGACAGATGATCAACGGGCTGAAATTCCTGACCGCGCAGGAGCAGTCGGACGACGGCCACGCGAAGGGATCGCAAGCCGCATTTGAATCTTTGCTCCATAACGTTTATCCTGGATGGGAAAAGCACGTCGTACACAAACGGATGATTAACCGGGCGATGGTGAACGGAATCGCCAGAAGGACGGATGCGAAACTTTTGCCGCTGCAAAGCCAATCCGTTCGGGGATTATACTTGGTTGGCGATTCTACGCAAGGGTCGGGGGCGCTGGGCATGCCATGTTATGATAGCGCGAAGAAGGTTGCGGATCTGTTGTCCGGAACCGTATAAGAAGCTGGAACTCGTAGACGGGGGAATGAATGCAATGAGTCAGGGGAAAGAAAAAATTCTGCAAACCGCTTTAGAGGCATTTGCGGAGAAAGGGTACGATGGAGCCAGAATCGATACGATTGCCAAAACAGCCGGCGTGAACAAAGCCTTAATCTATTATCATTTTAAGAGCAAGGAAGAGTTGTTCACGGCGGTCATTAACGACTTATTCGAAAAAGCGGCGTCCGTCTCCATCGAACCTACGGGGACATCCGTTCGCGACAACTTGATTCAAGTCATGGAACATTTCATCGATTTCCTTCACGGCAACCCGTATTTCGTGAAAATTATGGACCAAAGCGTTGCGCAGGACCGAGACATCTTTCATCAGCTTCATCACCAAAATTTCTTCTTCGAGGCGGTGATGGGGATGTATCAACTGGGCGTCCGGACCGGCGAATGCCGGAAGGTCGATCATCCGGAAGAGTACGTGGTCAGTTTGCTGGGCGCGGTGTATTTTTATTTCTCTCACCATAGGGCGATTCGGAAGTTCTATGGGACGATCTCCGAAGAGGAAGTCATCTCGATTCGGAAGAGAACGATGCGGGATATTATCGCAAGGCTGATTTTCGTGTGATAGACCTTAATCCTAAAGCGTCATTCCGGATGATGGTAGCGGGCTTTGCCCGCTGCGCATGCCCATCGTCCGGCGGCGCTTTTTTGGCCTTATTCCCCGCTAATCCTCGCTCATCTCCTCGCTAAGCCCCATCCCCTGATACAGCCGATCCTCCAATAAATCATACAGATAAAACCGCGACGCGACGTACAGCACTTTCGACTTCATCGCTAGAATGATTAAGATTGGAGCGCCCACGAACGCCGTGACGACGCCGACTTCAAGCTCTCCGGGACTGCCCAGCAGCCTGCCGATCACATCGGATACCGTCAAGACGATCGCTCCCGTAATCGCGGACATGGGAATAATAAAGCGCAGGTCGGCGCCGAGAAGCAGGCGCACGATGTGCGTCGCGAGCAGGCCGATGAAGCCGATCGGACCGGCCAGCGCGGTAACCGCGCCGCATAGAATGACGCCGGCAATGGCGGCGACTAGCCGCAGCAATCCTGTTCGAACGCCTAGTCCGGTCGCGGCCTCGTCACCGAGCGCCGGCGCATTGAGCGCAGGGCCGGTCACGATCGCGATGAGGACCCCAGCGATGAGAAAAGGAGCAAAGGTCGAAACGGATTCCCAGCTTGCCGAACCGACGCTGCCGACTTGCCAGTAGCGGAATTGATCCATGACATTGACGCGCGGGATCATAATGGCGCTCACAAGCGACGAAAGGGCGGCGCTTGTCGCCGCCCCCGCCAGTATCAGCTTAATCGGCGTAGGTCCGCCTCGGCCCATGGAGCCGACGCCGAATACGAAGACGGCCGTAATCCCGGCCCCTGCCAAAGCCAGCCAAATATATTGACCGGCCGTATTAATGTTCAGGAACGCGATGCCGCAGACGACGAACAAGGCAGCGCCCGTGTTCACGCCCAGTATGCTGGGGTCGGCGATCGGGTTGCGGGTTACCGCCTGCATAAGCGCTCCGGATACGCCAAGCGCGGCGCCGCAGAGCAAGCTGAAGACGGTTCGGGATATTCGCTTGTGAATGACGCTCGACCCGTAGGAGTCTACGCCGGGGTGCAATAATGCGTTAATCAGCTCGCTCCACGTCACGCCCCGAGATCCGAGGATGAGCGAGGCGAGCACGCTCAAGCCGAGCAGAACGATCGAGATGACGAGCACCTTCGAGAAGTGCTTCGGCTTGTGCGCGTGAAGCGGGATGTTCTTCGGGATCGACGGACTATTCATTGACCTTGCCGGCAGCTTCGGCGACCTTGGTCAAGTACTCGTCAATGGTATACGCGATCGAGAGCGGACTTGGCGTGCCGGCAGCCGCGAGAGGCGTGCTGTTGCCGATCAGCGCGACGGCGCCCTTTTGGAAGGCCGGTACCTTGCCCAGCAGCGGGTCGGCTTGAAGCGTCTTCAGGAAGTTGTCGTCGCCGTAGGCAACCAACATGTCCGCGCCGTTCAGGGCATCGGCATTCTCGGCGCTCAGCTCAATGTAGAAGGCTTTGTCGTCGGTTACTTTCTCTTGGACGCTCGCCGGGAATTCCATGCCAAGCTCCAGCAGGAACCCGCCGCGCGGATCTGCAGGCGTGTACACGTAAACTTTCGACAGATCTTCAGGCGAGAGGCTGATCGCCGTGTCTCGCGAGGACCGAGAAATTCGCTTCAACGGAGCCGAACTGACGCCCGTGACGGTGCAAGCCTCCAAGGCGATAAAGGGCGATGAATTGATCTACAGCCTATTGGGGGCGCAGGGTCAGTTGTCCGCATGGCCGGCCATAGCCGCGTTCGGGGATAATCACCAGGCCAAGCTGTACGTGCAGACCGAGAATGATTTGACGATGCAGGCGAAACTATATGATTCCGTAACCGAAACCGGGTATTTCCTGAGCGGAACCGTCGATCCTTCGGCCAATCCGGCCGTGCTGGATTTGGGCGCAAATATGGCAGAGCTGCAAGTAGCGTCCGGAATGCAAGGAGCCCAACTGGACGTGCAAGGCGATTTGAAACAAGAAGATCGTTACGCCAAGCGTTATTTCGTAAGCAAGGGTGCGAACGTAACGGCTGCTTGTTACGTAGAGTCGGACGGTTATCGTTATACGTTCACGAATCAAGTGGGCAAAGTTGAGCGGGATGTCACGCTCGGGATCGGTCATGACTTCCGAAATATGCGGACGAAGAATCAAGTCTTTGAGGCAGGCGAAGTGAACAAGCGAGTCTATACCGATTACCGTGATGAGATGAATAACGCGCTAGCGGACATCTCGAACGTCGAGATCGCCAAGATCGGGGACAGGGTAGAGACGACCGGGATCGTGTTCACGGTTGAGGACGCGATGAAGGAAGAGGCGATGACAGTTCAAACGAACGGGGAGGGTGAGGTTGCCTATGAACCCGCGGACCCGAATGTCTCCACGTTAGCTGCTGGTTCGATACTCGACTACCAGATTTACGATTCGTCCAATCAAGCCGTAGGCGATTCTCTTCAAGCGGACACTCCCGAGCTCGTCGAAGTCGGTACTCCTTTGCTAGAAGGTGACTATGCGCTGAAGCTTGCGAAGCAGAATTTTCTAACTAATGTCGTCCGGCTGTCGGGGCAGTCGAATATATCGATCTATGAGGACAAAACTTCTTACAGCGAAATTTCGGTTGAACTGCCGCCCGGCTATGCGCCCGAGGATCTCGCATACGGACAAGCGGAATTACAATCGCAGAAAGACGGCTCGCTGCCAGGCTACGTATGGTTCAATCGCGGCAAATTGATCATCCCGAACGATATCGACCTCTCGAAGGATCGGAAGTATGTCCTGCACTTGGCTCTATATCTGGATTCGACCAGCGGAGAACGTGATCTTTACTATAATCAAGCGATCTTGACAGGCGAAGAGCTCATGAATCTCAAGGAAGTGAGCTATCCTTCGTCCGCGGTCGCGATCGAACCGGAAGCAGACGATTTGCCGGTTGATTATTATGTCGCATTTGTGCAAGCGGATTTCCCGGTCGCGGGCTTCGATAACAGCTATCGTGCTTATGTCCAAGCATATGGCGCGAACGGCAGCATTAAGGTCGGCAAAGTAATATTCAAGCCGCAACAGTTCGATATGTTGTTCCAAGGGAGCAACGGAGCATCCACCGCCTACGCGTTGAAAAGGAACGTTCGGATGGCCGACGCGACCGGGAAATGGAGCATGCAAAATCCGGGCATACATCACGTGCAGCTGCAAGGGAAGCAATCGTTCGTAGGTTTCAATGCGCAAAACGCCGGAAGTGACGAAACCTCCATTTATTTTGAATCTGGCACCGGTGTTTTGTTTAACGAGGCGTACGTCAGTCCTGGCAACTATCGCTTATTCATAACGACGGAATCGGGCAGTTCCGATGATGAGCCATGGAGCTTGTATTGGCGCTCCAGAAGCGCGTACCGGATCGACAAAGATACGGTGGTCCCTTTCACCGGGAGCGCGGATCCAGCCAGTTCCTCGCTGCGCGTTACCCAGCGCCTGGAAGAAGGCCGAGTCGTGCTAACCGTCGATCCGACGATACGGAGCGGCGACTTGGAACTGCAAGAAGTGCTTGCTTCGCACAAGGGGTACTATAACTACGTCCCTGGCATCGTTACAGTAAGGGACAGCGGACAGCGCAAGGTATACGAAGCACTGGCCATGGATTCGAACGAAGGGTTCGAAATTTCCAAGACGCTAGCTGATGGTACGTATTCCATCAGCTTCAGCCAGCCCGTAGGTCCGAATAAGGATATCGCTGTGAGCAATTCCTTTACCGTCGTCAGCACCGGCGTAGTTCCAGGTGGCGGCGGAGGTGGAGGTGGAGGTGGCTTCCCGGGCGGCGGCATCCCTCCAGTCGGCGGCAACCCCGCACAACCCGAATCGCCAACTACTATGGTCTTCAAGACTGCGGATATTCCGGCACCGAGGAATGGCATTGTATCGCTTCAAATCAAGGCGAGCGAAGCCGCGGTGCTGCCAGCAAGCATATTAGGTGGGGAAGGCGCGAAGAACGCGATTCAACTTGAGGGGGAGCACGGGGCGGTTACCATCCCGGCGGCAGTGCTGCAACAGCTGTCCGGGCTAGTAGGAAGAGAGCAGCTGGATAATGCGCAAGTCTCGATGTCGCTCATGCCGGTCACCGATAGCGAACTGTCCGCGGCTCTCAATACGACGACTGGCACGGCTGTTCAATCAGCAGGCAAGGTTTATGATTTCAAGTTGTCGATCACGGGCAAAGACGGTATTTCGAACACGCTTGCATTGTTCGACGAGCCGATCACGCTGTCATTCGACGTAAACCCGGAAGCTGATAAACGCTTGACTAACGTCTACTACATTGCGGAGGCTGGCACGCTAACCTACGTGCCTGCGCAGCGGGTAGGTGATCGGCTGGTCGCCAAAGTATCGCACTTCAGCAAGTACGGCGTTCTTGAAGTGCGCCGGGCATTCGTGGATGTCAACGCGGCGCATTGGGCGCGCGGGGCTATCGAAGAGCTCGCATCCAAGCAAATCGTATCGGGCGTATCGTCGAATGCGTTCGCGCCGAACAAGTCAGTATCGCGTGCCGAGTTCACAGCGATGCTCGTTCAAGCGCTCGGATTGACGGCAGATCCGACTTCGGAATTCAAGGATGTTCCCGCGTCGGCATGGTACGGGGCAACAGTCGCCGCTGCCTACAAGCATGGGCTCGTACAAGGCGTCAGCGCCGATTCATTCGCGCCGAACAAGCCTGTCACAAGGGAGGAAATGGCTGTTATCCTAGTCAACGCCCGGAAGAAACTCGATCTCGGTTCTTTATCATCCAGCGCCGCAAGCTTCCGTGATTCCGCCAAAATCAGCGGTTGGGCAGCAGAGGCCGTGGATATCGCGAATGCCAACGGATTAATCAGAGGCGATGCGAGAGGATTCTTTAACCCGAAAGGGATGGCGACCCGAGCCGAAGCCGCTCAGGTACTTGCAAATATGTTGCATGAGAATGCCTGAACATCTCTTTCCCGACGCTTCCGTGACTGATTCTTGTAAGTAGCTGCAGATATTGATGTTATCATTTTTTCGATATTCTAAGGGCCGGCGCTCGAGCGCCGGCCCTTTCCGCACGTTTCAAAACGCGCGAACCATTAAAATTAACCGGAAGCGAGCTTTCGTACCAATCGCGGCACATACAGCGCAAGAAAGACGGATCTTGCGAACGCGAACACGAGGAACGCGATCCACAGCCCGTTGTTCTCGTATGCCGGCACCAGAACGAAGGCGGCTAGCAGGAACAGCGCCAGCGAGAGGAGCATGGAATCGCGGATCGGGCGCGTCTCGGTCATCCCGGTGAAGACGCCGTAGAACACGAGACCGATGCCGGCGCTGACCGGAAAACCAAGCAGCCAGCCGCTATACGACGTTGCCAGCTCCCGAATGCCGGCATGCTCGGTGAACAGTCCGATCGCCGGTCGCTTGACCAGGCCGTAGATGACCGTCAGCGTGAGCGCGACGATGACCGTCCACATCCAGGAGAGGCGGAGCGTTCTTCGCAGCAGCGGCGCGCTTCGGGCGCCATGGGCTTGTCCGGCGTAGATGCTGCCGGCATTGCCGAATCCGTCGAAGAAGTAGGCCATGATGTAGTGCAGCTGCAGCAGAATGGCGTTGGCCGCCAGCATCTCCGTGCCGAGACCGGCGCTACGCGAGGTGAACAGATTGAACATGGCCAGCAGGCAGGCGGTCCGGATCATCAGGTCCCTGTTAGCGGACAGAATCGTCCGCCATTTCGAAGCCCGGAACCACGCCTTCCACCTCGAATTCCGATCCGCGCGCCACTGCTTCCACATCGGGGATCGAACGACCAGCGCCAAACCGGCCGCGCAGGCCAGCCCTTCGGCGATCAGCGTCGCCGCGGCCACGCCGGCCACGCTCCAATCCAGCGCGCGCACGAACAGCACGTCCAGCGCGATGTTCGCGACGTTCATCGCGATCTGCACGAACAAGGTCGCCTTCAGGCGCGACAACCCCATGAGCCAGCCGATCAGCACGTAATTGAGCAGCGTGAGCGGCGCGCCCCATATGCGGATCTCGTAATACAGGGCGGCTTGGGCTGCCACGTCCGGCGCGGGATCGATCAGGCGGAGCGCCGCGCTTAAGATCGGGTTCTGCAGGCCGATGAACGCCAGCCCGATCGCAAGCGCGAGGAGCGCCGGGCGCGCGAACGCCGCGATGCCTTCGTCCTTGTCGCCCGCGCCGACGGCCTGCGCCGCGAAGGCGGACGTGCTCACGCGCAGGAAGCCGAACAGCCAATACAACGTGTTGAAGATGAGCGTCCCCACGGCGACGCCGCCTAGATAGGCTGGGTTGTTCAATTGGCCGATGATCGCCGTATCCGCGGCGCCGAGCAGCGGCGTCGTAATCGTCGACAAGGTGAGCGGCAGCGCCAAAGCGAGATAAGCGCGGTGGGACGGCAGCGTGATCGTCGAGTTCTTCATTCGAACATCGCCACGAGCTCTTGCGTATACGGATGGCGTTCCGAGTCGAAGAGTTCTTCCTTCCGAAAATGGTCGACGATCGCGCCGTCTTGCATGACCATGATCGCCTGGCTCATCGCATGCACCGCTGCGAGATCGTGCGAGATGAACAGATAAGCGATGCCCAGCTGCTCCCGAAGGCGGTCGAGCAAGCCGAGCACCGCGGCTTGCGACAGTACGTCTAGGCTTGCGGTCGGCTCGTCCAGAATGATGACCGAAGGCTCGATGCTGATCGCCCGCGCAATCGTCGCGCGCTGCTTCTGGCCGCCGCTCAGCTCGTGCGGATAACGATCGGCGAGGGCCGCGGGAAGCTCGACGGCTTCGAGCAGCTGCCGCGCGAAATCGTGTCGGTTCGCGTATTGAAAATGCCGCAAGCGGACTTGATCGCCGAATTGCAAATAAGGGTCCAGCAGCGAGTCCTTGATCGTCAGCTTGGGATTGAGCGCCGCGGACGGGTTTTGCAGCACCGCCTGAATATGCTTCCGATACGGTCGAAGCCGGCGTTCGCTCAAGCCGTGAATCGGAACGCCTTCGAATAGCAGGCTTCCGTCGTCGATATGCTCGATGCCGAGCAGACAGCGTGCCAGCGTGCTCTTGCCGCACCCGCTCTCGCCGACCAGCCCGAGACATTGCCCTTTCTCCAGCGCGAAGCTCACGTCAAGAAGGACCGGCGTTCCGGTCGTATAGGATTTGTGGATGCGCTGCGCGCGTAGCAGACTCATGATGTCACCTCTGAAGAAGATAGTCGGTTGAAGCGGCTAAGCGATGGCGAAGATTGGATGAGCAGCTCCGTATACGGATGCCGCGGCCGATGGAGCACCTCTTGCGCATCTCCGGCCTCGACGATGCGGCCGTCTTTCATGACCGCGATGCGATCCGCATACTTCCGGACGTGACGCCAATCGTGGGTAATGAACAGAATCGCGCAGCCGCTCTCCTTCTGCAGCCGGGACAACAGCTCCAGCACGCGGAACGACGAGACGCTGTCCAGCGCGGTGGTCGGCTCGTCGGCGATCAGCAAGTCGGGCTTCGGCAGGAGCGCGATCGCGATGGCCGCCCGCTGCAGCTGGCCGCCGCTGAGCTGGGACGGGTAGCGGTCATAGACTTCCTCGGACAAGCCGACGAAGACGAGCGACGACTCCGCTTGCTGCCGGCGTTCATCCTTGGACAGCGACAGATGCAGCCGCTGCACGTCGTCGAAGTGCCGCCCGATCGTATGGAACGGGGTAAAGGCGCCTTGGTAATCCTGGAAAATATACGCGATCTGCCGGCCGCGGATGCGGCGCATGTCCGCAGGAGATAAGGCGAGCAGATTGCGGCCGTCGTATCGGATCTCGCCCGTTGCCTTCAGATTGGATGGCAGCAGCTGCCCGATCGCCGACGCGGCGACGCTCTTGCCGCTGCCGCTCTGGCCGACGACCGCGAACCATTCTCCCGCCCGGATGTCGAACGACAGCTCATGGACGATCGGCTGCCGCGGTCCGGCGATAGAAAGGCGATTGACCGTCAGCAGGCTCATGGCCGCACCTCTTTCCGGACATCGAATTTGTCGCGCCAATAGTCGCCGAGCAGCCCCATGAGCAGCACGACGAACACGATCATGAGGCCGGGATAGACCATGAGCGACGGCTGGGCTTGAAAATACGGGCGGGCTTCGTTCAGCATCGCGCCCCACTCCGGCGCGGGCGGCTGGGCGCCGAGTCCGATATATGACAGCGAGGAGATGAGCAGAATGATTTTGCCCACATCCAGGCTGGCGAGCACGAGCACGTGGCCGATCAGATGGGGAAACAGATGCTTGGACATGATCCGTCCGGGCCGCAGACCGTTGATGCGGGCCATTAAGACGTAGTCTTTGCCGCGCTCGGTCAGGACGGTGCTGCGCGCGAGGCGGGCATAGCTCACCCATTTCACGACGAGGATCGCCAGCAGCAGATTCTCGAGCCCCGCGCCGAGCAGTCCGGTCAGGACGATCGCGACGATCGTATCCGGGAACGAGAGGAACGCATCGGCGATGCGCATGAGAATCCGGTCGGCGAGACCGCCTTTGAACCCGGCCCAGATGCCCAGCGGCACGCCGATCGCCACCGCGGCAATCAGCGCCAGCAGGCCGTAGCCGACCGTCTGCCGGGCGCCGAGCAGCAGCCGCGTCAAGACGTCGCGTCCGAGATGATCGGTGCCGAGCGGATGCGCGAAGCTCGGCGGCAATAGGCGATCGGCCAAACTAACGAGCGAAGGATCATAGTTCAAGACGAGGAAGGCGTAGACGGCGGCCGCCGCCGGCCATGCGAGCATGAAGAGCAGCGCCGCGGTTCTTAGCCGCTTCCTGAGTGTCGAGGTGTTGCCGGCGAGCGCGAGCTCCATTAGCTTCTCTTCCTTTCCTGTAGTCTGAGCGCCGGGTTGAGATAGCGGTAGGAGAGATCCACCGCGCTGTTCACGACGAATACGATGATGGCCATTACCAGCATGTACCCTTGGATGACGGGGTAATCGCGCGCGCGGATCGAATCGACCACGAGCTTGCCGATGCCGGGATAGGCGAAGATGACTTCGATGACGACGACGCCGCCGATGAGGCTGCCCAAGCTGACGCCGAAGACGGTCACGACGGGCGGGAGGCTGTGGCGGAAGGCATGCGCGAAGAAGAGCCGCGTCTCCGTCAAACCTCTGGCGCGGCCCGCGCGAATGAACTCCTGGCTTAGCGATTCGAGCAGGCTAGAGCGCAGCAAGCGCACATACACGCTGGAGATGGCAAGGCCCAGCGTCAGGGACGGGAGGATGGCCGAGATCAGCCCGTCCCGCCCCATGGGAGGAAGAATCCCCCAACGTACGGCGAACAAGTCGATGAAGATAAGCGCCAGCCAAAAGCTCGGGATCGCCGCGCCCAACAGCGACACCCCGCGGCCGACCTGGTCGATCCAGCGGCCGGGGCGCAGCGCCCCGAGCGAGCCGAGCGGGATGGCGACCATCAGCATGAATAGCAGCGAACCGGCCGTCAATTCGAGCGTGGCGGGCAAGCCGCCCAAGATCATCGCAATGACCGGCTGATTCGTCATGTACGAGTTCCCGAAATCCAGGCGCGCGAAGTCGGCGAGCCAGCGGCCGTATTGGACGAGCAGCGGGTCATGGAACCCGAGTTCCTCGCGCAGCGTCTCGACCTGCTCGTTCGTCACGGAGACGTCCTCCACGCGAAGGATGGCGAGTACTGGATCGCCCGGAGCAAGTCGCACGAACAGGAAGCTGATGAACGAAATCGCCAGCAGGAAAATCGCGACCTCGAGGAATCGCCGTCTTAAAATTCGAAACAATCACTTCACATCCAGTTCGTTCGTAAGCATGTAATATTCGCTCCGGGACGTTACCCAGTTCGCGACCTTATCGGACTTGTAGGCGACGAGCGTGTTCGGGTGCAGCACGAACGAGTTATACGCTTGTTCGTCGACGTAGACCGCGATCTGCTCCGCCAGCTCCGAGCGAGCCTGCTGCCCGATGGCGCCGTTCAGCATGTCGATGAGCGCCGTTAACGCGGCGTCTTGCACGCCGCTGAAGTTCAAGGCGCCCTTCGGATGGAACGTCGCGTTCAAATAATAACCGGCGTCGCCGCGCGGCGCCGTCAAATTGCTGTAGGTGGCCAAATCCCAATCGCGGTTCGCCGCCATATATTCTTCCGGCTTCTCGATCTGTTCGATCTGCACGTCGATGCCGAGCTTCCCGGCATCGGACTGCATAATTTGCGCGATGAGCGGCAGATCGGCGCGCGAGCTGTACGTCAGGAGTTTCAGGACGAGCGGTTCGCCGTTCTTCTGCATGACGCCGTCCGCTTCCATATAACCGGCTTCTCGCAGGTACGATCTGGCCGCATCCAGTCCGCTCTGCTTCCCGGCATATTCCGGCGCGAAGGAGAAGCTGGACGGAAACGGACCCTTGGCCGCTTCGGCGTGACCGTACAGAATCGTATCCACGATCGCTTGGCGGTCGATCAGCGCGTCGATGGCTTTGCGGACATGGACGTCCTGAAGCGGCTTGCGGTCCAGGTTCATCGTAATTTGGTGCACGCGGAACGTGGACGTGGAATCGACCGTGACGCCGCTTAGCGCCTTCAACGTATCCAACGTTTCGACCGCTGGCCGGAACACGATGTCGGCGTCGCCCGATTGCAGGGCGAGGGAGCGGGCGTTGGCATCTTCATTGAACGAGAACCGGGCCGCCGCAAGCTTGGCGGGTCCATTCCAGTAGCCGTCGTAGCGGATCAGATCGACCGAGGCGCCCGGCGTGAAGGCGGAGACGGCGAAGGGGCCCGTCCCGATCGGCTTGTTGATGTAGTCCGTCTCCGTCACGTCGATGATGGAGGTGTTCGGATGGACGAGCTCCGACGGGAATTCGGGGAACGGAACGGTCGTCTTGATGGTCAACGTATGCCCGCTCGCGTCGATCGATTCGATGCGCAGGGCGTTCTGGATCGCGACGCTGTCCGTCATGGCCCGCTCGAGCGAAGCTTTCACCGCCGCGGCATCCATCTTATTCCCATTGTGGAACATCACGTCATCGCGTAGTTGGAACGTCCAGTTCTGGCCGTCCTTGCTGTCCCAGCTCTCGGCGAGCCATGGCTCGATCTCGAGGCTCTCGTCATTGAGGTGACTCAACGTTTCGGTAATGCCGGCGCGAAGCGAGACGTAGCTGGAATCGACGTTCGGATCGAGCGAGCTCGTGGCGAAATTGAAGAGCAGGTTAACGCTCTTCTTCGGCTCCGCATGGCCGGCCGGTTCGGAAGCGCAGGCGGTCAACATCAGAACCGATAGGAGAATTAAGGCTAGCAAACTGCTTCGAGTGCGAGTACGTGTGCGTTTGGTCATCTGTTTTATTCCTCCGATAGTGTAGTTAGTTTGCGAGATTAGGGTGTAATCATTACGATTTGATGAAGTGAAAACGCGTAATCATTACGATTAGAATGCGCGGTCGTGTGTAATCATTACGATTTGTATCGTATGAACAAGCCGGACTCGAAGTCCGGCTACTTACATGAGGGTTGGGCATGCTATCAATCTGTCGGGCGCGAAATGATATATTCGTAAACTTTACATTAAAGAAGTATAGCAACCGGCATAGAGGACGTCAATCCCGCACGCGAATAAGTTTTTGACCGGATTGTGACGATGGGGGTGGCGGGCGCCAGGTCCTTCTTAGGAAGGGAGCATCTACCACGCGAAAATCTCGCCTTGGCGCCGGATGGGGTTTGCCAGTTCACCGTTTATCGTCTATACTGAATAAATCTTCAGTATTATGAAACGGGACGCGGCGGCGCGCTTCGAGCGGCCGCTTAGGCGACGAGGTGAGACCGATTTGAACAAAAAGCAGCAGCAAACCGAGCAGACGAAGAAACGAATCGCCGACGCGGCGCGCGCGTTGTTCGTGCAGAAAGGTTACAAAGCGACGGCGATCGAAGAAATCGTGAAGGCGACGGGATGCAGCGCCGGCAATATCTATTATCATTTCAAGAGCAAGGAAGGGCTGTTCCTCCATCTGATCGAAGAGTGGAACAGGGAATGGGAGGACAATTGGCTCGTCAAGGAATCGCTCTACCCGACGACGATCGAGAAATTGTACGGCATCGCCGAGCATCTGGCCCACGATCAGCTGAACCACCCGCTCACCAAGGCCGTCGACGAGTTTTTCAATAACGCGGAGAAGGCGTCGGACATCGAGGAACGGCTGAACGAGATGGTCCAGGGCTATATTGATTTCAATCGGCAGCTGCTGCAGCGAGGCGTCGACGGCGGCGAGTTCAAAGTGACGAACGTGAACGGGCTCGCCATTATATTGGACGCGCTGATGCTGGGGCTCAATCAGCATACGCGCCGGATGGAACGAGAGGAAGCGCTGGCGACATATCGGCTGGCCATGGATGTGTTTTTGCATGGCATCGCCTAAGCTGATTGGTTTGCGTTCCCTGTCGGAAAGACAGGGAACGCAGCATTCAGCGGTTGTAAGCTGATTGGTTTGCGTTCCCTGTCGACAGACAGGGAATGCAGCATTCAGCGGTAAGTAAGCTGATTGATTTGCGTTCCCTGTCGGAAAGACAGGGAATGCAGCATTCAGCGGTAAGTAAGCTGATTGGTTTGCGTTCCCTGTCGGAAAGACAGGGAACGCAGCATTCAGCGGTTGTAAGCTGATTGGTTTGCGTTCCCTGTCGACAGACAGGGAATGCAGCATTCAGCGGTAAGTAAGCTGATTGGTTTGCGTTCCCTGTCGGAAAGACAGGGAATGCAGCATTCAGCGGCAAGTAAGCTGATTGGTTTGCGTTCCCTGTCGGAAAGACAGGGAATTCAACATTCAGCGACAAGTTGTTATGCTTTTTTTTGCCCACATCTAGAACGAAAATTCAGTATTATGCAATCGGAGGTACCAACGCATGACCTTATTACTCAAAAACCGGGGCGCCGTCCTCATCCTCATGTTCAATCTGTTCCTCGTCTTCACCGGCATCGGCCTTGTCATTCCGATTATGCCGAAGTTCATGGAGAGCCTCGATATTACCGGCGGGATCGTCGGCCTGCTGGTGGCCGCCTTCTCCCTGACGCAGCTGCTGGCTTCGCCGCTGGCGGGCCGCTTGTCGGATACGTTCGGACGGAAGAGAATGATCGTCCTCGGCATGCTGCTGTTCGCGTTCTCGGAAGGGTTGTTCGGCTACGCCAGCTCGACGACGGTGCTGTTCATCGCGCGGATGCTCGGAGGTATTAGCGCGGCCATGATCATGCCGGCCGTCATGGCGTACGCGGCGGACGTGACGACCACGGAGGAGCGCGCGGCGGGGATGGGATACGTTAACGCAGCCATCACGACCGGTTTCATTATCGGCCCTGGCATCGGCGGCTATATCGCCGAGTTCGGCATCCGGGTGCCGTTCTACTTCGCGGCCGTCGCGGGCGTGCTCGCGGCGCTCATCAATATGTTCATCCTGCCGGAGTCGCGGCCCGCGAGAGAGGCGGCATCCGCGCCAGCCGACGGAGCGTCTAAGCCTCGCGTCGGTATGCTCACCCAATTGCGGTACGCCTACCGGGAGCCGTATTTCTTAAGCTTGATCATCGTCTTCGTCTTATCGTTCGGCTTGGCGAATTTCGAGACGGTGTTCGGTCTGTTCGTGGATCACAAGTTCGGCTTCGAGCCGAAGGATATCGCCTTTATCATCACGTTCGGCTCGATCGCCGGCGCGGTCGTTCAGTTGACAGCGTTCAGTTGGATCTTGAAGCGCTTCGGCGAGAAACGCGTCATCTCGATCTGCCTTCTCTTCGCGGGCGTGTTCATTCTGCTGACGTTGTTCGTGCACAAGTTCTGGATGATTTTCGCGGTCACCTTCATCGTGTTCCTGGCCATCGATATTTTGCGTCCGGCGATCGGCACCCAGATGTCCATGGTCGCCGAGGATCAGCAGGGCTACGTCGCCGGCCTGAACTCGGCCTTCACGAGCCTGGGCAATATTATCGGACCGATCGTTGCGGGATTTTTGTTCGACGTCGATATCAACTTCCCGTACGCGCTCGCCTTTGTCGTCTTGTTCTTATGCTTCATGCTGAGCATGCGCGATCGTTCGCGCAGCGATCAGGGGGCAGGCGCGGCGGCAAGCCAACAATAGACACTATGCATGAAAGCCGGTCGGCGACGACCGGCTTTTTCGTATGCGTGGCCACTGTTACCGGCGAATAAAAGGATACGCAATAATA
Source organism: Paenibacillus methanolicus (assembly GCF_008124765.1). Classification (GTDB taxonomy): domain Bacteria; phylum Bacillota; class Bacilli; order Paenibacillales; family Paenibacillaceae; genus Paenibacillus_Z; species Paenibacillus_Z methanolicus. The sequence goes on from NZ_VNHS01000009.1 coordinate 402,431, forward strand.
ACGAACGGTTAGTCTTCATTTTCTAGGCGAGCGCCTAAGATGGGGCGCGGGCGCCGCTGATCGGCATGCTGTTCCTTGAAGGCGTTCCGATGAGGGGCGGAATCGTGGCGCTGCCGAGGTGAAACGTCTACTGGGGTGGGCTATGCGGTAGGGTCGTCTATGATCCCAATTTCGAGGAGAGGAAATCCCGACATGCGGGACTTCCATCGCGCGAAGGGATGTGGTAGCATATGGTTTGTGCAAATGATGGATATTCCTCTGCAAGAAACCACTTCGGCAAGACTCCAACCGATCCAAGTTTCCAACCGATCCTATTTTTTGACTCTTTTCAATTAGGCCATCCGCAACTACAAGCAATGAAGCCAATCCTCTTTGAGTTGTGCCTCTACGAGCATCATCAACCCGCATACCCGCTTACGTGTTTGCATTCCCGCTATGATCCGCAGACTCTGTTTCCTTATTCCCGCAGGTTTTCGTTAAGCATGTCATCCCGGCGATTCTAGAGCGTCATCGGCGAGTCGGTCGGCATGAATGCCGCCGCGATTGGTTCCGCTAACGCAACACTCCCTCGTATGTTCTGCCCATTCGCTTACCCGGCCCCTCGCGACTCTTGCATCCATACGCGATGGCGGAATAACGCTAACGCTCATTGCTTTCTTGATGCCGAACCATAGAAGGACTGTTAGCGACGCGTAGAAAAGCAACTTGCAATCACCCATTAGGAAATGCCATCAACAAGGCGCGACAATCGAGATTGCGGCGACAAGCTCTCGTGCCGGATCGCCTGACCAACCAATTAACGCGCCCAGACGATTCGATTCTGCGAAGGAGGTGAAGGAACATCTCGGGCGCGCTACCGTTGGTTGTTATCTTGCAGCAAAGGATACACGAATGAACAAGCATTATAGGAGGCTCAAAATGAGAAAGCAGGCACACTACAACCTGGGCATGCGCATGATCGCCTTCCTGCTATCCGTTGCCTTATTAGGCGGCGGTCTATTCGCGGGATGGGGAACGGCGGAAGCCGAAGAATCGCTGCCGGGCTTCCCGGGTCTGATCGTCCCGATGGACGACGGGAACGGGGGAGAAGGGGCGATGTGGAATCATCTCCATCAAGTTTATGACGATCTGACGCCCGTGGTCGCGGACAATGTCCGCGTCACGCCGGACGGCAGATTCGCCGGCTTCATCTCGTATCGATACGTAAGCGATCCGGCCGGAGGCGAGCTGCATTCGCAGCTTATGCTTTTCGACCGCGAGAGCGGGTCCTTGGAATCCGTCCTGCAGCTGCAGCCGTCGGAAACCAAAGAGCCGGTTCGCTTCTCGATGTCGGATGACGCGCGCTGGTTCGCCTTCTCGGGCAAGAAGCGCATGATGGAAGACGCATATCCGCAAATTTACCTGTACGACCGGAAGGAAGACGCGCTTACGCTCGTCAGCAAGCAAGCGAGCGGCCTTCCCGTGAACGGCATGAGCGACAATCCGTCGATCAGCGCCGACGGACGGTTCGTCGCCTTCGAATCCAGCGCGGACGATCTAGCGGACGGGGACGAAAGCAACTTCGACATCTTCGTCTACGATCGCGACCGCGATGCGAGCGAGCTGGTCAGCATCCCGGCGCATGCGGAGAATCCGGACGACGCGGCGGGCGGCAACAGCGAGAAGCCGTCGATCAGCGCGGACGGGCGATACGTCGCCTTCGAGTCGAGCTCGCCTTATCTGGTCGAGGGCGACGAGAACGGCAACAACGACGTGTTCGTCTTCGACCGCCAGACGAAGCTGGCGAAGTTGATCAGCGCTCCTGCCGCAGGAGGCGAAGCGGATCGCTCCAGCGGCGCGCCGTCGATGAGCGCCGACGGCGCGATCGTCGCTTTCGAATCGTACGCGCCGTTAGTTGCGGACGACACGAACGACGAGAAGGATATTTACGTATACCGGGAATCGAGTCCCGCGGTCGAGCGCGTATCCGTCGACGAGAACGGAGCGCAGAACGCGTTCGAGAGCTATCAGCCGCTGCTTAGCGCGGACGGCAAGTTCCTCTCGTTCCAGACGTGGCCGACAACGGCGGATTTCGAGCGCGCGTGGATCGCCGACTTGGAGGCGGGCACCGTGCGGAACGTGAGCGTGGCCGGCTCCGAGAAGGAGCTGACCGATCCGCTCACGGAGCTGGCGATCAGCGGCGAAGGCGCCGTCGCGGCCTTCAATGCCGGTTACCCGGTCAAGGACCCGACAACGGGCGAAGACATAACGATGGTCGGCCTGTTCATCGCGTCCAAGACGAGCGGCGGCGGTCAGGCGCCGACCTGGCCGGCCGGCAGCAAGCTGGAAGCGGCCGACGTGAAGACGGATTCGATCGCGCTTACGTGGACGCCGGCCTCCCATCCGCAAGGAATCAAGACTTATCGCGTCTACAAGGACGGCGAACGGCTGGAGGACGTGAACGGTACGGCCCTGTCCTATTTGGCAACGGGGCTGACACCCGCGACGGAGTACGCGTTCCGGATCGAAGCCGTAGGCGCGGACGACGTCGCGACGGCCGGCGGACCGAGCCTTCGCGTCGCGACGGCGGCCGATGACCGGACGCTCGACGTGAGCCTGAAGTTCGATCGGCTCTCGCCGAAGCGGATGCCCATGCTCGGCGGCAAGCTGATGATCGAAGCGAAAGCGAAGACCGGCCGGACGATTGCGGCGAAGATCGTCTATGCCGATTGGCTGGACGAAGCGGGAGAGCGGCTTCCCGCCCCGCGCGCGGCCGAAGCTTCCGTGAATCTGATCGAGACGATTCCGGGCACCGGCACCTATTCGGCCGTCTTTCCGATTCGTGAGGGCATCGCCGAACTAACCTCGGTGAGCGCGTCGATGACGGGCGCGGCGGGCGGACCGGTCGAGCAGCCGGCGGAAGGGCTGCCGGTCGCGGTGGCCGGCAGCGTGAAGGTCGCGTTCGTCAATCCGGGCGAGATCGATCTAAGCGGCGCCTATCTCTTGGCCGTTAATCAGCAGGACGGCGGTTCGACGACGGTGGCGCTGAAGAACGGCGATCCGATCGTCATGGAAGGCGTGACGCCCGGAGACAAATACAATTTGACGCTCTACGCGAGCAGCGGCAGGGGGCTTGGCCAACTGACCGACTTCCGGGTTGCGGCAGGTCTATCAACGGAGTTGACCTTGGAGGTACTGCGTACCGCGCGCTACCGGTTCAAGGTGACGGATCAAGACAATAAGCCGGTGTCCGGTATCGGCGTGGAAGTCTGGAACGAGGCGGGCGACGATTATTTGGCCGGCTTCCAGTCGGAAGCGGAAGGCTTCACGGGCTGGACCGAGACCGAGAATGTCACGAAAAAGCTGACGGCGAAGATCGACGTGAGCGGCACCCAGTACGAGCAGCCGGCGAACCTGCCGTTCACGCTGAAGCCGGGGGATACCGAAATTCCGATCACCGTTACCCGCTCGCCGCAAGGCAAGCTGCAGGGCAAGGTGGTGACCAGCGGCGGCGAGCCGGTGTTCAACGCGCTCGTCACGACGACCCAGACGTACAAGGGCGAACCGATCGTGCAGAAGGCGTTCACCGACATGAACGGCGCTTACGAATTTACGCTGTACGCGGGCGAGGTCGCCATCCAGGCTGCCCAGACGGCCTATCACTATAATTCGGAAGAAGGCCTGAAGGCCGTCGTGGAGAAAGATAAGACCACCACCTTGAATATTCCGGTTCGCATGGCCGAGTCCGGAATGGTCACGTTCAAGGTTTATGTCAAAATGGTGGGCGGACAATGGCAAGGCCCGGTCGACATGGAGCAAATGCGCTTCCGCACGGATCTTCGCACGAAGTTTGGAGGCCGCTCAGGTTATTATCAGAACGCGATCCAGCTTCAGGGGCAACCCGGCGAAGAAGTTCAAGCCTGCGTATCGGGCATGCTGAACGGACCGTTCGACGCGTGCAGGACGATCGCGTTGGACGATAAGGCCAACGGCACGGTCGAGCTGCGCATCGAGGAGAACGGCGGCGTGCTGACCGGCACGGTCGAAGCCTCCGGCAACGCGCGGATTAACGCGAATCTGTACGAAGTCGTCGGCGATGAACTGGTCTACGCGAACTCGGACAGCTTCAATAACGGCCGATTCGAGCTGTACGCCAAGAAGGCGGGCACGTACCGGCTGGAGTTCAACCGCAGGGACCCGGTCACGAACAAAATGGCGACGGCGTTCAAGCAAGTGGTCATCCGGGAGCAAGAGACGCTGGACGTCGGGACGATCACGCTGCAGCCGGCGGGGTACTTCTTCCATGTGACGGCGAACGGCTTCTTGGCCCAACCGAACGAAGTCTCCCCTGGCGCGACGGTTAATCTGCGCGCGTTCTACCAGAACCACGGATCGGATGCGGTCACCGGGGCGACGCTCAAGATCGTGCTGCCCGAAGGGGTCTCGCCCGTCACGGAGCCTGGCGGCACGCGCATCCCGGTGAAGCTGAACGGCGCTGCCGCGACGGCCGTACTAAACGGCAATACGGTCGATGTGCCGCTAGGCAACGTGGAGAAGCGGGCGCAAGGCACGGTCGTGCTGCAGGCGAAGTTGGCCGCCGGCTACGAGCAAGGCAAGACGCAGTTGTCCGCGCGAATCGAAGGCACGGCGGGAGGCGCGAATATCAACGAGTCGCTCGGTCTCGTGCAGCTTGCGGTGCCGCGCGTGTCGATCGAAGCGCCGGCGCAGACGGCGTCCTCGACCCTTCAAGTGCTCGGCACGGCGCCGGCCGGCAGCGACGTTCGGATCTACGACGACAACCAGCTGCTCGGGACGGCGCATGCGAACGTGTCCGGCATCTGGAAGAGCACGATCGAGCTGACGAATTCGGACGGCTCGGACATTCACCTGCTCTGGGCGGAAGCCGAGAACGGGGGACGCAAGCTCCGCACGGATCGCAAGGTGGTCACGTATCGCCAGAATGAGCCGGTGCTGCAGCAGATCGCTCTGGCGCAGCATCCGAACGGCAAGTGGCTGCAGATGAACGTGGAGCAGGGCGTCGCCCAGCTGCCGTACACGGTCGTGCCGGGCAATCCGTTCGCCTTCATTTTGAAATTCAGCGAGCCGGATAAGGTGAAGAACGCCCGGATTTATTTGGGCGGCCAGATCGGCGGGCCGGTCACGGCGGAGAAAGGCGCGGACGGCTTGTTCCGCGCGACGGTGCCGACGACGTCGGGCGCCCTTGGCGGACTGTACGTCGATTTCGATACCGTCAAACCAAAAGTCATCGTCAGCCGCGATATCCCGACGGAAGAGGAAACCCGGAATTCGCTGCCCGCGAAGATGAAAAACTTCGACATCGTGGAGAAAACGCCGTTCGAACGGGATGGCGACGTATACACGGGCAGCGCCGTCATAGAATTCCCGGATCTTCCGGGCTATCGCCTGGAGGCGAAGCAGACGATCGGCGCGACGAAGACGTCCTACCGCCCGACAGTGGAGGAGATCGTCGAAGCCGAAGCGACCGGTCTGCTGATGTACAACGTCAGCATGGACGTGGAGGAAGATGGCGACCGCGTCAACGTGAAGGTTAAAGGATATGTGCCGGGGTCGGTCATCTTCCCGGATTTCGCAGCGGCGAGCCGCTCGGCATCCTTCGCGACGCTGGACGACGGCGGCGGATTCGATCCGCTGGAAGTGCTCGACGAGCTCGACATCGATGCGACGCCTTATCAGAAGGGCATGGTCGAAGTGACCCACGAGTATTCCATGCTCGCCAAGGAAGCGTCCGCCCCGCTATCCGATATTAAGGAGCAGTACCAAGGCTACCGCGACTACGCGGGCAAAATCACGAAAATCATGGACAACGTCGAAGCCGCGACGCTGTGTCCGGAGAATATCGAGGCGACCGGAGAGCAAGCGGGCAAAGCGCTGCTCGTGACGGTCGGCGGCGAAATCGCGAAGACGGCGATCGGGGCCTGGACGGGCGCGATGATGCTCGAAGGTCCGGTCGGCGTAGTCGGCGGCTTCGCCGGCAAATACGTTTCCAATAAGATCGACAGCTACGTCGACGAGCAGATCGACAAGGTGAAGTCGGTCGGTCCGACAGACCCGCAGAGCTGCGAGGAAGACGAGAACTACGACGATCTCGATCCGGAGAACATTTATAAGAAAAGATTGAAACGCGTCTACGCCAAGCTGAAATGGATCTACGATCCGAGTGGCTATGTGTACGAAGCGGTGCCATCGAACCGTCTGACGGGCGTGAAGGCAACGGTACTGTACCAAGACAAGGTCACCGGTGAATGGAAGGTCTGGACCGACGCCCCGGAGTACGGCCAGATCAATCCGCAGCTCACCGACGGCGAAGGCCGCTACGGCTGGGACGTGCCGGAAGGCAAATGGAAGGTCGTCTGGGAGAAGAACGGTTATCAAACGGCGAGCAGCGCGGAGCTGATCGTGCCGCCGCCTCATTTCGACGTGAACGCGGGGTTGATCTCCATGGCGCCGCCGATCGTCGCCGGCGTGGAAGCCGTCATCGGCAAGGATGGCAGCTACATCGACATTGATTTTAGCAAATACGTGAAGACGGCGGGTCCGATCGCGGCTGGCGGTATTACCGTTACCGGTCCGGATGGCGCCGCCTTGGAAGGCGCCGCGGCTTACGCGGAGATTCAAGAAGGCGAGCAAGGCCCGCTCTCGCGCAAGGCGAGATTCACGCCGAGCGGAGACGGCTTGCAGGAAGGCGTCGATTATACGGTCACTGTCCAGCCTCAATCGTTCACCAGCTATGCGGGCGTCAAAATGCTGGCCGGCGACGAGCGCATCGCGCGCGCCGTCCGCCGGGATGCGGAAGGCCCCGTGCCGGCGAGCGCCGAGCTGATCGGAGGCAATCGCGTCGTGCGCCTCGCGTTCAACGAGCCGCTCGCCACGGACGCGTTACTGAATCCGGAGTCGTTCGAATTGACCGGCGCGCATGCATCCATCTTGTCGGCGGTCGTCGAACTGCCGGAAGGCGAAGAGAAGCCGACCGCGGTCGTCCTGACGCTGGGCGGCGCGCTGCCGGAAGGCGCCGGTATAGCGGTTCGCGCCGCGGCGGGGGCCGCGGCCGATCTGGCCGGCAATCCGTCCGAAGCGAAGACGATAGCGGTCGGCGGTCCGGATGCGACGCTCGGCGCGCTCGTCATTGAAGACGGCACGCTGACCGAGCCGTTCGCGAAGGACAAAACCGACTATACGATCAAAGTCTCGGAGAAAGCCGTCTCGTTCCGCCTGAAGGCGACGGCGGCGGCCGGCGGCAAGATGTCCATCCGCGGCGTGCCGCTTGCGGGCGATACGTTCAAGACGATCGAAATCCCGAGCGACGGCATCATCCCGATCTTGGTCGAAGCCGCGAACCATCCTGGCGTGACTAAGACGTTTACGCTGACCATCGCGCGCACGGCGCAGCCTGGACCAGGTCCGGGCGGCGGCTCTGGCGGCGGTTCCGGCGGAGGGGTTCCAATCCCGTCCGAAGGCGATGTCGCCGATATCGGCCGCGATGCCGAGGTCGCGACCAAGACGACCGAACAAGGACGCAAGCAGGCGGTCGTCAGCCTGAAGAGCAAGACCGTCCTTGACGCGCTGAAAGCCGCGGTGGGCGGCGAGCTATATGTTCAACTCCCGTCCGGCGCCGATGCGTACGACGTGGCGCTTCCGGCCGACGCGTTCCGCGCCTTGGCCGAAGCCAAAGTCAAACTGAGACTGAAGACCGATTCGATGTCGGTCGTCATCCACGCGGATGCTTGGGTATCCGGCATGAGCGGCAAGGCGACGGCGGTGCACTTCGCACTCGACCGTGCCTCCGCGCAAGAGGAGCAAGCATGGCTGGATACCTTGCGAGCGAAGTTCGGCGGATTGACCGCGGCATCGGGCTTGTACCGATTAACGGCAACCGCCGCGGAGGGCGAAAGCCGTGTTCAGCTGTCCGCATCCCGTGCCGACGCCGCTATGGCGCATTGGCCGGAAGCAGGCAAGGCTACCGCTATCTATCGTTATAACCAAGCGGCGCAGGAATGGAAGTACGCGTCGGACCTTCCGAACGCGAAGGGACTGCCGCTTGATGCGGACTACTTCGCCGCAATGATCTACGCGAGCGTCTTCGCGGACATCGGCGGGCATTGGGCGAAGGATGCCATCGACTGGATGGCGGCCCGCTTGTTCGTCGGCGGCGTGACGGCGAAGTCGTTCGAACCGGACCGTCAAGTCACGCGGGCCGAATTCGCGGCGATGCTCGCCCGCATCGTCGGCGGCCAGCCGGCTAGCGGCGGCGCTTCGCCATTCGAAGACGTGCAGCCGGGCGCCTGGTATTACGACGCGGTTCGCGTCGCTTACGACCGGAAGCTGATCACCGGTGACGGAAGCGGGAAGTTCAACCCGAACGAATACGTCACCCGGGAGCAAATGACGGCCATGGCTTGGCGCGTATATCGCCAGCTTGCCGAGGGGGCTTCCGATGCGTCGGCAGCAGAAGCGAAGCAGCTGCTCCAACCGTTCTACGATGCGGCGGCCATCGACGGCTGGGCGAGAGGCGACGTCGCCTCCTCCATCAAGGCCGGTTTGGTGCAAGGCGTCAGCGAGACGCGGTTCGAGCCGGATCTCGTAGCCACTCGAGCGCAAGCGGCAACGGTACTGCGCCGTCTGGCGGAGAAGCTGGGGCTTACGCAAGAATAAGGTTTACGGACGAAAGGGCCGGCGCGAGCGCCGGCCTTTTTGCCTTTTTGCGTCTTCTGCTCTGTATCTTGGTTAGAACATCTGTGTTTAGCTTTGAATGGGAGAGAATATACTTTTCGCCTGAGGAGGAAAATAAAGTTTTAGACTGGCAAAGGGCATTAAGCTCTAACGGGCAGCGTGGTGGCTAATTCAAAAAGTGGATTATAATAATGGTCAGACGAAAAAAAGCGGGGACGACAAAATTGGGTGTTAATACAAAGGGAAAAAGAAAGCTCGTTCATTGCGAAAGAAGCTATTTTTGGTATGTCAAAGAAGATGATGAAGACTACGGGCGAATCAAACTTTTTATTGTTTCGGATGATAAAAAGTTTATCGTTTCCTATGAAGTTGGACAATCCAAACAAGTGCGAATCCCGTTCATTGTAGTTATGGGCTTGGAATTTGGCGGATTGAAAAATGGCGGTCGTAGCAGTTGGGTTAGGGTACAGACGCCTTTGTGGGATGACGAGGTTATAACGCCGGGTCTTGTGAAAACCATTATTGAATGGAGTTTGATGGGAAAAGAAAGTCTCGTTTTCGTGGATTGGAATGGAAATGTAATTTGCTAATATTAATCCCGTCATCATCGTCAGCAACTGTCATTGCTTTAGTGCGAACTCGGAGGAGGATCGGGTTATGAGAGCAAGCAGCAATTATGAACCGGCTACGTCATATAGGTTATATTGATGCGAAGTTAAAAACGCCATCATATGACCATGAATCACATGGGGTACGTATGTTGTATGGTGACCCGACTAGTGAAGATACTGATACAATCGTTATTTTCAAAGACTGCAATGGACATAGCGGCAGCCGTCCAGTTGATCGGCAGCCGCTCGTCGTTGAACTATCGGGCAGTTTAGCGCAACTTTCCAGTGTTTGGAAACGTATTAATGCTTATTGGAATTAGCAAAATTCTTCGATGAGAGGAGAAATTAATGAAGCTGAAGCTAATTACATATCTTTTGGTTTTAATTGTTTTCACAGGATGCTCTAAAGAGCCTGCTTTGAATTACTCTGCACCAACCAACGAACAGATAACAACATATGTAGCAGAAAACAATTTAGAGATTCTGGATAGCATTTGGATAAAGGACTGTGCTCTAATATTGCTGAAGAACTCATTAATAACACTGTATTCTGACCAGCATGAAGAGTTATATGATCATAAGTTAACCTGGGGATCAAACGATAAAGACTTGATAACTGTGGGGAATGGAGTACCCTACATTGCGATTATTTTACATGATGATTTAAAGAATAAAGGAGCCACGTATATTAATGTGAAATATTCAGATGGAACAATTGAATCAAGGGGAATCACTCACAAAAAGGGTTTAATAATATCCAACTTCAGTAAAACCACGGTACAAAATATTTCAGTTACTAATGCCAAAGGCGAAGAAATATACAGTAAATGAAGATGAAGTAGCGCAAGTTAAACACGACGAGGAATTAAACTATCGGCGAACGTTACTTTCCAGGTATAAAGCCGTATTAGCTGGTTAAGGGCAGTAATTTAGAGGGGAGAGAAAGCGAACATTTATATCTCAACATTGATTTACGTTATCCTAAGTGTACTTATGGTTATATTGTTCGTCATGTTTGTAATAAAGAGCTTTAGAAGAAAATGAACTAAAGTAAGCCCTACAAATTGAACTAACGGAGAACGATAGTTCAATGAATATTGCGGCAGTCGGTCAGTCGATCGGCTGCCGTTCGTCATTGAACTAACGGGCAGATTACATCAATGAACCATGAGAAACTTCTAAGAAGATAGGGCGTAATATTAGAAAAACAAAGCGAGGAAAAGTACGTGGAAGATAGGTTACTAGCGGCATTAGCCTGTTTGATTCCGGTTGTGTGGGGTCTTTTATTCATTTTATTTCCAGTATTTATGTATCGAACTACCGCTACGAATACATTAAAGAAAAAACCATCTCGCTCTGATATTAGGCGTTGCAAAGCAAGTGGATATGTTTTTGTAGCTGTGGGGATTACATTGGTAATTGTTGTAGTTTCGGGGGGATTTACTAAGTAATACATATATCGCCCCAGTGCTGCAAGCGGTACGGTTGGTGGCCCCCTCCACCTCTACTGAACTAACTGGGAACGATACTGTAAAATACGGGTTAACTAGGGGGATGTAGATAATGTTCAAATTACTATGGCGAAGAAGATACTACTATTTTGCGGGCTATATTTTAGGGGGTCTTATTGGATTATTGAATATTTTATTGGGGGGGGAAATCGAAACAAATGAACTAATTACTTTTCCGTTGGGAAGTTGCATTATTTTTGGTTATTTATTTTATGTCCTACACAAACAACGTGAATTGCTTAAGGAAAAAGGTAGGATGATAATCTTTTCAAAAGACGGGTTGTTCCATCTATCTCTGAATTTTGGTGTTTTGTTTATGGTGCTACAAGATGTCAAGACAGCTTTTTTGATATTTTAAGGTGTGAAATAATGCACAATGGACTGCTCTTTTATCCTTCAGCTCTGCT
>NZ_VNHS01000010.1 GCF_008124765.1 Paenibacillus methanolicus
CTCCAGCTCTCCGTCTTTTTCCCCGACCGTATCGGTCATTATTTACGTTAGCTTTTTTACTTCAAGAGGGTTTACACAAAAAGCTTTACAGACCCGAACGCAATTTCCACATACTTCTTGAAAATCATTAATATTACTGAATTTGTTCGTACGTTAATCCACTCTCGTAGTTCGGTAGCAGTATCGATAGGTCCTCCTCGATCGGAATAACAGTACTCCCAGCGTCTCCTGTTTAGTTAAAAATCAGTCTGAAAAATCACGAAGTAGGTTCTCAAATTCCTTGCCATCGTAGTAACTGCCGTCGGAATTAAACTTTTCCACTTCTACAGTACCATCCTCCAAAAATTCAATCTCCCATCGTTGCCCAGGAACTGCCACTTCGACCATTACGCCCTCAGGTCTAACCTTACTTAACTTATAAAAAATCCTCTTACTTTCTAGAACATTAAGAAATCGAATAAACTCTTTTAGTTCTGTCATTGTTTCACCCCTATGATAAATATCAATCCAAGTTATCCCCATGTTATCCTGTCCTTTACCTATTTCTCTATATATTCCGGATCAATGGCCGATAAATAAACAACACGTGATGTGCAATGCTGTCGACACCGAAGGATTGCGTCAGGAAGAGTCGCCGGCCTCCCGCATTCGGACCACCAACTTACGATTCGGCCCACCCTGCAAGAAATCTAATAAACGGGCAATCCTTCCTCCGCATGTTTGTTAAACAAAGGCAGCCGATCTCTCGGCTGCCTACTTGTACGTATTGAGATATCGTCTCCCAAAGGGGGGCTTGTCCCCCGCAGCGTGAATACTCTGTTATGTGATCTCTTCGATAAACCTTTAATGACTATTCATTCCACATTCTTGTTACTTCTTCTAATTCCAAGTCCTCGAATTGCATTTTATAGATATCTGGTTTCTTTAATTGATTCAAAAATTCCAAGCCAAAAGCTGGATCAAAATGATTCATCATCAAAGTCATGACAAGACCATGTGTCCCGATTACTATTTTCTTCCCTCTGTGTTCTTTTAATAGGGGTTCTAGAACTGAGATTGCTCTTTTCTGACAAACAGCATTAGACTCTCCCCCGGCAAGGTATAATTGGGGTCATTGAAACTCTCTCTGATACTAGACATTAACTCTGCATTTTCAATAATAGAAGATGAAAAATGACGTTCTCTAAGATCTTCAAATACTTTTATATCTAACTTTAGGCGCTCGGCCAATCCCTCAACACTAAGAACTGCTCGAGTATAAGGACTTGATATAATCATGTCTATTGCTTCACCTATAAGTAACTTCGTTACGTTTTCAATATCGATCTTTCCTTTTGGGGTAAGCCCTCTTGTTCTTTCGTTTCCTTCATTGTATGGTGATTCTCCATGCCTAACCATATAGAGTATTGTCTTCATATAGGCCTCCATTTAGATTCCTATGCAGGAATTTTCACCGTCACGGTCGTCCCATGGCCGAACCGGCTGTCTATCGTGATCCCATAACCCTCTCCGAACAGCAGCCGGAGTCTGATATGAATATTTGTTAGTCCGATGCTTGTCTCCTCTTGTCCGTCTGGCACGCGCTTCGGATACGCCATGTCCAGCTTGGCTTGGAGGGCGGTCAGTTCCGCCGGCTCCATTCCCTTCCGCGTATCCATAATACGGAAGCACACGTCTCCATTCGCATCCATGCTTCCGCTAATTTAGAGCCGCCCCCCTTGGTCCATCCGCTCCAGTCCGTGGTAGACGGAATTCTCCACAATCGGTTGGAGGATCATTTTGGGCGTTTTCATCTCCAATAGCCGCTCATCGACATGCATGTCCATCGAGAACTTATTTTCGTACCGAATGGAGATGATCTTCATATAAGCCTGCATACAATCCAATTCTTCTCCGATCTGTACGAGCTCGTCTTTTTTGATGCTGTACCGGAAAATCTTAGACATGCATGACGTCATTTGCGCGATCTCTCTGCTTCCGTATTCCAATCCGATGCTGCTGATGCAATTCAGTGTATTATAGAGGAAATGGAGGTTGATCTGACTCTCCAGGGACGAGAACTCCGCCTGCCACTGGCTCAGCTCGGACTCGTATAATCTAGCCTGGGTATTGCAGCTTGTGGTTGACGCCTTCTTGGCCGAACTGCAGGAAGAACAGCACTTACGGGTCCGCCATCCGGTTCAGATACTTGATGGCCAACTTCGCATTTTTGCTGCTTTTCGGGATCCCCCCTTTCATTCTGATCCGGATCCCCGTCAGCCCTTGATCGCTCCGGTCATCACGCCATCGACGAAATACTTTTGCAGTATGGGATAGATCAACAAAATCGGGGGTCGTAAACATCACGCTGGCCGCTTTCAGCGACTCGGGCACAATGTAGGCGCCGACGCTTCCTTCGCCTCCTTGTTGGCTGTCCAACTGCTGATTGGCCGATAATGATCTGATACAGCTTCATCTGCATCGAATACAGATTTTTGTCCGTAACAAACCGCCTGGCTCCTTTATTTACGTGTATAATAGACCTACCAGTAGCGAATGTCACGTTCTCGGACAGAAAGCTGCATTCGCTTTACGCAATTGGAGGATATCATGTCGAAAATCAAAATTTTTGCAGGTACGTCTAACCCGTCCTTAACCGCTCAGATTTGCGACAATCTCGGCGTCGAACAAGGGCAAATCCTAATTTCGCGCTTTAAGAGCGGCGAGATTTACGTGAGATATTTGGAACCGCTTCGCACTTGCGACGTCTTCATCGTCCAATCGCTCTCCCACCCGGTCAATGACAATTTGATCGAACTGTTGGTCATGATCGATGCGGCCAAACGAGCTTCCGCGAAAACCATCAACGTGCTTATCCCTTACTTTGGGTATGCGAGACAACTGCAAAAGGTCGCGCCGCGCGATCCGATCTCCGCCAAGATGGTGGCGGACGTCTTGACCTCCGTCGGCGCAAACCGCGTCATCACGATGGATTTGCATGCGGACGCGATCCAAGGCTTCTTCAAAATTCCGGTCGACCACTTGACTACGCTTGATTTAATTACCAAGTATCTCAAGGAGACCAACATTCCGAACCCGGTCGTCGTCTCCCCGGACGCCGGGCGCGCCAAGATCGCGGAGAAACTGGCGGAGAGCCTCGACGCGCCGTTCGCGATCATGCTGAAGGAACGTCGCGAGGACAGGCCCCCGGAAGAGTCGCATGTCATCGGCGACGTGCGCGGCCGAACGCCGATCGTGATTGAGGACATTATCGATACCGGTCGAACGGTACTCGATGCCGTAGCAGCATTGAAGCGGCAAGGCTCGAATGAGGCGTACGTCTGCGTGGCGCACGGTTTGTTCTCCGACAACGCGTTGGACAAATTGCACCAAGCGCATATCCAAGAGATCGTCGTCACGAATACGATTGAACAGACGCCGGAGCGGCATCCGAAGCTGCGCGTCCTCTCCGCTTCCCAGCTCCTTGGGAACGCGATTCGCATTATTTACGAAGGCGGGTCGATCGACACCCTCTTGCACAATCCCCGTTAACGCGCCGGTACGGGCGCAACCTCGGCTTCGTGAATGCTGAACTTCACGACGTTCCGGATAACAAATCGACAGTTAGAGATCGGTTGCGAGTGTAGACGACTAATATGCAAAATTAAAAATTCGTTCCGAACATTTTCTATCTTCTTTTCATTCGAATATCAAACTAAATCCGTGAATATCAAAAAATCCCGCTGTATCTGATACATTGGGATTCGCTTTGTCCCAGTAATCTAGCAACGCGATAAGCCTCTTCCAACCGGAAGAGGCTTATCGATGTTATCCGTACTGCGATTATCTGGTCCAGTCGTTGTTACGAGCCATAAATAGCTACGTTCTGGTTCGCCAAAGTAAATCGGTTCTCTCTCCAAGCCAACGTGTTCAAGACGTTCCCAAGCGCGTCCGCGTTATATCTCCCGGCGATTCTCTGGTAGGCCAGCAGCTCATAGACTTGGTTGGCATCGAAGTCGACGGGATACAATCCGCTCAGCGGATTCACGAACCCGCTAATAGGCTGCTTCAGCTTCCCGTTCTCCTCATAGATTTCACCCAAATACTCAGCGCCTTTGTACGACAGATCAATGATATATGTCATATTGTTCGCCTTACTAACGACCTCGACTTTGTAGTCGTCCTTATAAGTAACCTCGTATTGAAAGACCTCGTTGTATACGTTAAAGTCGAAAATCACCCGCGGCGAATTGTTTACGAACGAATAGATATAGTGAAACATCATGCCCCCGCTGCCGCCGGAATCGATGCTGATCAAAATATCGTCGATCTTGTTCCCGGTAAAGTCGCCTAGAAATAATCGCGGATTATATCCCGCGTTATCTTTAAGCGGTACAGAGGTCGCCTGGCCGCTGCCGCCATCCCGTACGACCAGCGTGATCTCTTGGATAAAAGGACTATCTGCCGTTCGAATCCCCGTGAGATAGACATAATCGGCGATTCCGTCACCGGTTACATCTCCCAAGGCAGAAGAGACAATGCTCGGGTTGCTTGTAAACGCCCTAGAATAAGGATACATACGATTCCCCTTTATCACGATCTGAAGTTCTCTACATCGTATGGGCGAATTCGCGGTTTGCTACAGTTAGGACGAGTTAAGTCCCGTAATGACGCGATGGCGAACGCAATCAAGCCTCTTCCGAACGGAAGAGGCTCAACCGACATGGCTTGGCTTGCATTCATCTTGTCTTCTCTCTCATGAATACATCGATCTGCTTCTGCACTTCAGCCTTCACTTTATCCAATCCCCCCGCTTTCGCTTTCTCGATGTACGTGTTGAAGGCCGTGTCGACATCTTGTACCGACCCCATGATCAGGGGGGTGAGGAACTGATCTTTGGCGCTGTTCAACGCCGCGATCTCGGATTTGATCCATTCGGTATTGACGTTGAATTCTTCCAGCACGCTAGTATATAAGTATTTCTCCTGAACGTTCTTCAGCAATTGGATGTAATCCTCGCTCCAAGAAGCCTCGGCCGGGAATTGCCTTAGATCCGTAAACCAAAATCCGGACGCATCGGGCGGATACGTATTGCTGCCGGGCGTCACGCCGGCCGGAAGCTCAAGCTTGCCATCCTTGTTCAGGATATAATGCTCGCCTTCGATCCCGTAGTAGACCAAATAATTGTAGGATTTCTCCGAAATGATCAAATCCATCGCCATCAAGGTTCTCTCCGGATTTTTCGCCCCCGCAAGCAAGGAAAACCCATTCACGGTGTACGAAGCGGCGAGCGCTTTTCCATGGGCATCGATGAACGGAATAAGTTCAACGTCATACCCCTTTTCTTTACCTTTGGCGAGGGCTGACCGTAAACTGATCGTATTGCCGAGTCCGATCGCCGATTTGCCTTGATTGAACGCCTCCATGCTGGCTACTTTGTTAGCGAAATAATCCCGATTAATGTAGCCGGCATCATACCAAGCTTTCATTGTTTTCGCGGAGCTCTTGACCAGGGAGGCCAACGGTTCTTCTCCATACGTGTACAGTTTACCCGTACCCTCTTCCATGAAGTGGGCAATGCCTATGCCTCTGATGATCTGGATCGAGCTTTGACCTTGTTCGTTCATTAGCTGATAGATCAGGTTCGTGTCCGTCATCCCGCTCAGCTGCGCCGGTATCATGTTCGGTTCGTTTTTCTTGATCGCTTCGAAGTAAGGTTCCAGATCGGATACTTTCGTGATTTCAGGGATCTTATATTTTTTCCTCAGGTCGCCGCGGATGGCCATCATTGGAATGGCCGGAGACTTTCCCGGCGCGGGGATCATATAAATCTTGCCATTGACGCTCGCTTTCTTGAGCGCAAGCTTATTCACCGACGCGTAATATCTCGGCATGTATCTCCGGATCATCTCTTCGGTAATTTCTAAGTAGGCTCCTTTGGCCGCATGCTGGACGAATCCGTTCCAGTTGGCGGAATAGATCCAATCGGCGTCCTCCCCGGAAGCCAGAATAAGGGGATACTCGGCCTCGAGATCGTTCCACCCGATATACTCCACTTGCATGGTGGCATGGATGTCTTTCTTTAATCGGGTGTTTAATTCCGTCATGACCTTGGCCATTCCTTTGGACGCTTCACCGATCAAATACCCTTTGAGCAGCAATTCCTTGGACGTATCGATTCCAAACCGGGGGCTCGCCGCTTGCGGCGAGCCCCCGGTCCCGGTGGATGGCTTCAACTCCTGGTTGCTGCCGCTGAACACGGACAGAATCGTTCCAATCATCAGAATGGCGCTTGCCGCTATACCGAAACGATTGAACGATTTTAGCATCGATGAACCCCCTATAGCCTATAAGGCATCTAGCCCTTCACGGCTCCGATCACGTTCATTTTCTTCATTATACCGATTCTCCGGCCGGTTAGCATGCTGGATCATGACGAAGCAGCGTCATCTTAATATTCTTAGGGCGTTATATGGATGACATTGCTGAAAGATTCATTGCCTGCCGCGTCTATGGCCCGCACTTTGAAATTATACCGAGTGCCGATCGTCAGATTAGACGCCGTATATTGGGTTGCGGGCGACGCTGTCTGAACGACTAGGGAAGGTTCGGTCGTGCCCTCCGACATCAACAACTCATATTGCGGCGCCGCGGTATTGTCGTTATCCGCGGATTTGGTCCACATGAGCTTAAACTCGGTATCCGACGGTTTGGAATACGACAGGGTTGGCTGCGCAGGAGGCTTCGAATCCACCGGTTTGAGCGCCGTGCCGCCGGTGCCTGTCGGAACAGTCGTCTGGGTGGAAATCGCGATTTTATCCACATCCAATCCGCTCCGGCTTTGCAGCAGGCGCAGCGTGTGCGATCCCGCCGGGATCAAGAAGGTCGAACCCGTGCGCTGCCAGCCCCATTCGCCGGATGACAGGGCAATATTCTGCCCCGAAGCGGCGTTGTTATCGATCCGCAAGGTCACATGGTTCGGCGTTGCGCTGCCGCCCCTCCCCAGAATGCTAATGTAATAATTGCCGGTCGTCTCCACGTTCAGCTTATATTCCAGGTAGATTTGATCGTTCGGATTGGCGGACGCCGTGCGAATATAGGTGCCCTCCGATTGCGCAGAATCGCTCATCAGATACCATTGACCGGTCAATGCCCGATATTGCTCGGCCTCGATATAAGAGAGATTGGCGCTAGGGATGCGATACTCCGCGCTCGTGGTCCAGACATCGATCGAGCTGTCCGTTTGCGACCAGCCGAAGTGCTCTAATGTCGTCCGCGCGGACGATTGATTCCCCGCGGCGTCCTTGGCGACGACCGTAAACCGGTAGAGCCGGTCTGGATCGACCGCAAACTGATCGATTGGATATATAAACCGCTGCGTCCCCGTAACCCCGGATGCCACAAGTCTGTTCCCTTCATAAATGTCGTAGCCCGTGACGCCCACATTATCTTCGGACGCGACCCATTTGAGTTCGATGAACTTCCCGCCCGCGTTGGCCTGTACGTTACCCGGCACGGTCGGACGTTCCGTATCGACGGGCGTGGCTTCAATCTCATCGCTGAACTCCGAGACGCGGCCCGCCAGATCGATCGCTTTGACCTTGAATTTGGTTGCGAGCCCCGACGTTAAGCCCGTCACGATCATGGAGGTTTCATCCGTGGTACCGACGGATGTATAGGCTATGGTACCGCCCGACTCGATGCCGCGGAACACTTCATAATGTTGGATGCCCAAGTTGTCCTTGGATTCCGACCACTCGAGCGTCACGGAGTCCTCCGTTACGGTTTTCGCTTGGACATTGCCCGGCGGATCCGGCGTAACATTATCCGAGGCGAACCCGTAGTTGGTAATCGTATACTGGCCTGGCGCGCCTTCGAATTCGATGTAACCGCCTTCCTTCGTCGAAGGGACAAGGAACCCGGTTCCGCCGTCCTTCTTCACGTGCCAAAAACCAGCCGCCATGTCGGTAATCAGAAACTTCAATGTGCCGTAGGAAGTGTTGGTCACGTTAAATTTCAACGTATCCGAGTTTCGTCCCCCGCTTTGAGCAAAGAAGACCACCCTATCCAGAATCATGACGCCGTCATGCCGCTTCGCATTCGACGGAAGCGGTGTTCGCGTCTCCACGGAGACGGGCGATGCCGGAGTCGTCCCGACATCCATCACCTGCATCACGTTCAAGAACTGATCCGTCAGGGCTGCTGTCTCGGGAGCTACTTCCACCCGATGCGTTCCTCCTTCAACCGTGTTGACCGGGTACTTGTCATTGATCGGATAGTTCGTTCCATTGACAAGATATTCACTGCCGCTTCCTCCCACGGATGTAATGTCCGCAGCCGCAGGAAGGAGCGTGTCGTTCACGAGTTTGCCGTTGTAGTTTCCCTCTGCCCGCTCAATCACGGTGCGGTTTCCGTTCACGACAGGCGTCTCCTCGCTGTGGAGAAGCCATTTCTTCTGGAAGGACGTATCTTTCGCCGTAATTTTGTCATAGGTAATCAAAGCGGCCGGGATCGTCGAATTTTTCAAGTTAAGAAAAACAAACGACCGTTTCACACCCGAAACTTTATGATCCGAATACGCAGCCGTAATATCGCCCTTCAGAAAGCTGAAGTCAGGCACTCCGTCATCGTCGGCCTGAATGCCATGGGAAAGCACCTCGCCGGTCCGGTATTTCTTGGCCGGATTCTGCAAATCGTCCAGATTTAAAGGCTGGTAGCCGTTATTGGCGATCCTCTGTCCGCCGTCATTCGAGCGAACCGTGCCGCGGTATTCGAACGTTTCCGGCGTAACCTTATCTTCGACCAACAACGTGTTAGCTGCTATGGAGCGTTTATGGTAATTCAGATCGTGCTCGCTTCCATAACCTAGAAGTTTGTTGTTATTGTTCGCGTCTCTGCCTTCATATACGCCCGACTTGATCGCCAATGCGCCTTTGTAATACAACTGGAAGCTGCCCGCGTCCCAGTGGGCATGGTCGTTCACGCTCCACTCCTGGATTTTCATCTCCGCGACAACATCAGTCGACGCGAAATTAGTAGAGTCACCGGAATAAGTTTCCCACCCCGTTCTGGCGATCATCGATCCGATCGGGCTGCCGAAATACCGCGTCAGCGGAAGCTCGGTAATCGCCGTTACAGGCTCGGGCGCTAACGTCAAATCACGCAGCAGAAGCGCGAACAACGCAGAGTTGGTTCGATCGTCGGTGTCGATGTTCGGCCTTATACGATTTGCTTCCGTCAGAAATAACCCTTTCTGGTACAAGTATTCGGGATAAGCGGTAGCGCCTAAATTGTCCCAATACTCTCCGGGATCCGCGTAGGTGGAAATATAATTGTCGCCGCTTCGCAAGAGCTGTCCGTCAGGTCTTCTCTCGTACAGCCACCGATAGGGGACGTCCTTCATGGTCTGTGTCCAGTACGGGTCGTTCTCCCCCATCTTCCGATACAGCCAAGACGGCCACAAATCATTCATGTATTTGGCAGGACCATAAGCGACGCCATTGTACGGCATCCCCGACTCGTACAAGAAATCGCGCGCAGGGAAGACATGTTCAAATAGAACATCGGAAACGATGTTATACATCTCCGGCTTCTCGTCATAGATCGCGATGCCGGCGGCCAGCAGATCCCGCAGCCATACCTCGGAGCTGCCCGGGCTAGTGACGGCGCTCTGCTTAAAGGCCGGATAGCCGAGACCGGTTAACTGCGAGGCCATTCGATCAATCCGTTCGATGAAGAAGCTCTTATCCTCGTCTGTCAGCAAAGCGTAGCACCAATCGTAAACAAACGCGGCGGTCAACAGGTTTCTGCCGATCACGTGGTGATCTCCCCCTGCCGCCGGGAGTACGAGCGATCCGAAGTATTGTTTCGCTCCCGTTACCGCGGCCTGACCCGAAGCCTGATTGGCGACGGGATTCATCAAGTACTTGAAAGCGAGCGCATCCAGACTTTCTCTTGCCTGCTGGTTTTCGTTCGTCGTCGGCGAATTCGCACTGTTATACTGTAACTCCGTTAATACGAAGGACCCATCGTAATCGGCGTCGTCCTTGAGCGCTTCCGCCGCCTCTTTGGCCCAGCCGGAAGTTGCATTCCACTTTGCCGTCAAGTCCGCTCTGTCGGCCGCCGTCGCGAATACTCGCGGATGGGCTGCAATCGGTGAAGGAATCGCCTCATAGGCGGGCTCGTCGGCAATCGCCGATGGAATTGCGGTGAACCAACCTACAACCAATACGAATACAGGAACCGCGATGAATTTTCTATGCAAGAAGTTCATTTCGGGGTCACTCCTTCTCCTATTCGGTTCTCGATCAGGCATAACGCAACAAGGCCGGACTTCTTGTGCCGCGGCCTTGTTGCGTAACCGTATACGATTTAAATCCATTCTGCCCGCGAGTATTCGGCGTAGCGGCTTCTGTGTCCAAGGGACGAGAGCGTCATTGTACGGTGACCGTCATTTCCTCGCTTTCGGTCGTACCGGTTGCGTTGATCAATTCGGCTTTGTAGCGGTAAGCGCCCGCGGTCTTACCTGAAATCTGCGTGATGGCCGATTGCGCCGAAGTCGTATTCGCGTTCAGTTGCTGCGTATCGATCAGCACATCGTTCTCGTACAGCTTGTAGGTCGTCCCGTTGATGCCCCACCACAGGTTCATCGTCACCGCGTAATCGCCGTTCTGATCCCAATTGTTATGGGACAGCACCGGATTGCCGGGATTCGCGTCCTTGACGGTGACCGTCACGGGAGCGCAGGCGGTGGCGCCACGACCGTTGCGAAGCTCGCACGTGTACACGTACGTGCCGTTCGGCTTGCCCGTTACGGTCGTTTCCGCGATCTGCGCGCTAGGCGATCCGTCCGTCAGCCGCTTCGCGTCGATGGCGATTCCGTTCTCGTATAGCGTGTAGCTCGTGCCGTTCTGGCCCCACCACAGGTTCATCGTGATCTTGTAATTGCCGTCATGCAGCCCGCTGGCGTGACCGCTGTTGCTGGACAGCACGCCTTGCCCTGGAACCGCAGCGGCGCTCGGCTCGAGCGCGTCTTGGGCGGCTTCCAAGCTGGCTGCGGCCGAATCCAACTGCGCTTGCGTCGCATTCGCATCGTCGTTCGCCGCGATCGCTTGCGTCAACGCCGTCTGCAAATTCGTCCAGGATGCCGCGGTATAATCTTCCTCGTTCAGAGACTGAGCGGAAGCGATGCCGGCCGCAAGCGCGGTTTTATCGGCGATCGGCACAAGCGCTTGAATCGCCGACGTTAAGGCGGTTATTGCCCCATCGACCTCTGATTGGCCCGCAATAGGGTTCTCGTTCGCCGCAATCGCCACTTCTAGCGCGCTTTGCATCGCAGCCCACGAATCCGGCGTGAAGAGCTGTTCGTCCTTCGAGTCGGCGGCCGCGATTGCGGCGAGCAATTGGCTCTTATCCGCCTGCGCCGCCGCCACGGTGAGCGTAATCGTCGGAAGCGCCGTCAGCGCGTTCATATTCGAAGCGGAAGACCCGTATTGAGCGCTGCCGATGCCAATCGTGCCCGTCCCCGGCGATTTGGCCCGGAAGAACACGCGGTAGAGATCGCTCGATCCGCTAATCGGCGACGCGCTCACCGATGGGATGCTTACGAGCCCGCTGGCCGCATCATTCGAGACATCGCCGATCGCAAGTCCTTCGACCTGGCTTTCGGCGGATACGTACTCGAACCGGCTCGCGTCATATTTCAGGACTGCGTTATGGTGGACCGCATCCGTTACATTGCCCAGCCCGACGGATACGGGGAACGCTTCGCCCGCGCTCAGGTCCGGTTTGGCCGAGATCCGAACGCTTGGAGCCGTCTCGGTCCGATAAGCCGTCAAGTAATCCATCGTGTATTTCCCTGTGAAGGATCCCCCTCTGAGCTGGAAATGATCGACTTGCGCGACATTGATCGCGCTGACCATGAAAGGGACATCCTCCACGCGGTAGATGCCCGTGGACCGATCCAGCGTTCCCGCGCTGTCCGGGATACCCGAGTACGTCTTCAGCCCGTCGGCCTGCACGGTCAGGTCGAAGGTCTTCGCTGCCAAGTCGATATCGAAGCGGACGTTCATCCATTGACCGGAAGGCTGCTGGTAGGTGCCGTACGGCGTAATCCGGACGTAAGAATTCGCGCCTTCGACCCCTTTCTGATAGCCGATGCCGCCGTCGGAATATCCGATGAACTTAGCGAAAATCGCGCCGCTGCCGTACAGAGCCGTCTCGTAGTTGCCGACGCTGTGGTTCAATTTGTCGAACGACAGCTTCGTCTCCACCGTCACTTTCCCCGTTAGCGGGGTATGTTTGCGCAGCAGAAACGGAGGACCCGCCGAAGGATTGGCGGAATCGTGATAGCTGTCTACCGCCTGCAACCCTTGACCGCCGGTATCTGCAAGCGGCGTGACGACCACGGACGTCCCGTTACTCTTATTGAACGTCCAGCCATTGCCATTGATCGCTTCTCCCGGCTGCCAATCGTCGAATGAATCGTAGAACGCGGCGCCCGTCAAGGGCAGCGACACGGTAACTTCGGGTCCGTCGACGGTTCGGTTGCCATGCTCGTCGACGGCCTCGACCTTGAAGCGGTAGGTTCCGCCCGGCTGCAAATTCGTCACGTCATAGGTTAAGCCCGTAACCGACGTTTCGGGTAGGATCGGCGAACCGTCCCTGCTTGCGCTCAGGACGTAGGAGGTTACCGGGCCGATGTCCGTCGCTTCCGTCCAAGCGAGCCGAACCGCGTTCGGGAATGTCTGGATCGGACTAATCGAGGACGTTTCTCCCCATGTCGGAGCGGTGGTATCCGCTATCGTGATCGCAAGCTCGTTCGATGCCTTCGAAAGATTGTCGCTCGTATCGACCGCCCTAACGGTGAATGCGTAAGCGTTCCCCATGGACAGCCCCCCGATCGCCGCGTTAAGGGTGCCTGCCGGTACTACGGCTTTCCGGACCCCGTTCGCGAAGACGTGGTACTCCTTCACCTCTACGTTATCCGACGAAGCATCCCAGCTGAGCTCCACCGAATCGGACGTCTGGGAATCCAGACGCAGATTGCCCGGCGCCGTCGGGAGGATTTCGTCGTCCTTGACTTCAACGAGCGCGATCCAATCCAGGTTCATCCCGCCGCGTTGGTGCCATAGCGTCAGATCCACCGGGCCTGCCGGCAATTGCTGATCCGTCTTCACGCGAAGTCCTCTCCACTGGGAGGGGACGGAGCCGAAGCTTATCGTTTTGGGCGCCGCGAAATAATTCATCTTGTCGCCGATCTTGACGAAGCGGATCGAGGTAGAATCTTCCGCCGGTTCGCTCGGCAAATCCCAGCCCGCTACGTACTTGATAACAAGGTCGTACTTGCCGGCCTTCGGCACGTTGAAGCGCCACTCAATCGATTGGCCGATTTGATCCCAGCTGGTCACGCCCGCTCCCCCGGACAGGAACGGACGGGTCGTATACCGGGTCGGAGCCTTGCCGCCGTAGCCCGTGAACGACTCGGCTTCCTGCAGGAGCATGTTCGTGACCGCTCTCGTCGCTTCCGGGTCTTCCCATGTATCCGCGGCCGCGGGATCTCCCGTTCCGACGGACTTCAGCTTCAGGACGCCGATATCTCCCCGCACGAGAATGGCCGCATTCGCATCCAGCAGAACGCTCCGCGAACGCCCGAATTTTTCGAACGTAAAGCCGGCCGGCGCCTCCTGCACTTCGTAGAAGCCCGCCGCATTCGGCAAGTTGCCCCAAGATACCGGAACCCCGTCTATGTCGCGATAAGTCTGAAGAGCAGTCTCCGAACTTGCCCCGTCGATTTCCACCTGCATCGTCGTGGGAGGCAGAGCGCCGGGCATAGGCGCGTCGTTCAGCTTGAAAGCCTTCTGGCCCTTCTCGACGTTGAGCGTCAGAACGCCGTCGGCTAAGGCCAAATGGATACCGCGCGCATCCGTCGCCGACTGCACGGAACCGCCGGAGGGGATCGGTTCACCGCTGGCTTCGTCCCGCACGACGGTAACTCCCGGAGCGTGAATCGCGATTTGCGCGTCAGCCTGGGGAGAGACGGAGAGCCGGTCATCGCCGAATACGATCGTCGCTTGCTGATCGCTCTCGATCAGCGCGACGCCGTTGTTCTCGACACGAGTACCGTCGACGAGAAGCACCGTGTCGCCTTTGACCGCGAGCGCGGCTCCGTCGAATCGGAACCCGTCGCTTCCCGTATCGATGAGTCCGCCGGCCGTCATCCGGACATACACGGTCGATCCGTCTTCGAAGGCCAGCTTCATGAAGTCCCCATGGTCGGTCGATACCGTGCCGTTCGGTTCGCTCCCATGCTTAAAGGGCTCCATCGTCGAAACCATCTTGACCGCCCCGGTCTTGGGCGTCACGAACGCGGCATGGACTTGCTCTTCGGAGGCGAAACTCCCCGTAGGCTTCACCTCTTTGCCGTTGATGCCTATAAACTTCGTATCGATCGTCGATTCCATCTGCCCCGGAGTATAGAACCGGATCTTCAACGCGGCTTCGCCTTTATGGATCGTTGCGCCGGCTCCATCTTCGTCCAGCTCCATCTGATCCTCGGCGTGCAGGCGCCATTCGAAGTTCGAACCGCCCGGAATCGTCGTCGCGAGGTCGTCGATCACGACGAACATATCGGGCCGCAAGTAAATGACATGTCTCAGCGCCTTGTTCAGCGCGCCGTTATAAGCAGCCGACGCATCTCCGCTAGTCGCATCGAAGTCGGGGCTGGTGACGAAACCGAGAATTCGGCCGTCCGCGTCGATGCTGTTGATCGGCTGGCCCTTGCCGCCGTCAATCGTGATGGCATTCGTTGCCAGGGTCTGCCTGGTGTAATCCTTATGGTGCTCGCTGTGGTAATAATCGTAAAATCCGGCCTCCACCGCCAGCGACTCTCCGAATGCTTGAATAATGAATCCGTTCTGATCCGCATGGTTGTGGTTGTAGCTTCCGTACGGACTCGAGCGGAAATAGAACGAAACGCGGTCGGGGTCGTACAGCTCGGAGTGCATGGCGACGAGTCCCGTCGTCGGAAACCATTTCGCCTTCGGCAGATCCACGGGCGGACGGGCGGTAATCGGACTGGCGTCCCAGTAATAATCGGACAATCCGGCTCCCGGAACCGCGCCGATCGCCTGCGCTCCCCATTTCATCCGGGGATCGCCGTACACTTGGGCTAACCGGTTCAAGATGGATACGCTGGTGCTGCCGGGCACATAATGGTTGTCGTCTCCGAAAACGCCTTTCCTGGAATTATGCGGAAACGCGTAAAGCGGATAAAGACCTTCATTGCGCGAAAAAGCCTTGTCGTACAAATTGAATCCGCTCGAGGTTAACAGGATATCCATGAATTCCTTGTTCGCCGAGGAAGACCATTGCCAGTAGCCCGTGCCTTGCGACCAGGATCCATCCTCTCCTCCCCAAGGAGGCAGCAAGTTGATATAGGCGGGGACGACTTGCCGATACCAATCCGCCGCTTCGGGGACGTCATGAAGCAGCGCCGTCGCGATGACGCCCACGAAGCCGAAGTTCGTCCAGCCGTGCGAATCGTACGGATACTGCCGGATAGGCTGATCGATCAGCAGATCATGACTCATCCGCTCGGTCCGGTAGACGATCATCTCCTGTACCTGCTCCTTCTCCTCCTGAGACAGCCGGTCGTAAATCCAGTCGTACACGTACGCGGAGCGATACGAGATGGCGCGGTCCACCTGATCGTTGATCGAATATTTGGTCGCCCCGTCCGGATCCCAGGAAGCGAGATGGAGCAATTGTTCTTTCGCGTCGTCTCCGATTTCCGGATCTCCGGTTATCAGATAAACGAAGGCGGCGTCCAGCATCCTCGAGATCGCCGGATCGACGTAGCGTTTAAGCGCTCGGATCGCTTCGACGTATTCCGGCGAGTTCTTGTTGTAGTCATCGGGGTAAGGAAAGGTCGGTTCGGTCAACAGCGGAGCGTTCTTCGATTGATTGTAGGCGTTCATCTTGGCGTCGAACACGGTCTTGCCGCTAGTCTGCGCAAGCGCCCTGAATTCCGCTAATTCCTCGGGCCGCGTCAAGATCCGGGGATGCTGCGGCGTGACGTTCCCGATCAGCGTGTTGATCGCGGGAACGGGGAATGGAACGGCTTCCTCGGCGATCCGGAACTTCCGGACCGTGCTCCAGGCCGACCAGCCCGTACCTGGTTTGTGGTACCTGACGTGCCAATACCAGGTTCCGGTCTCGAACGCGTCGGGGAAATTGTAGAGGTTCGAGGTAAGCGCCTGTTGCTGGTGAACGACCTCCGACATATCCGCCTTGCGGCTTACCTCCAAAGCGTACTGATCGGCGCCGGGAATGTACGGCCATCCGAAATCCGGCGGATTCTGCGTCGTCACGAGCGCGTCCTCCGGTTTGAACTGTACGTTCACCCCGGTCCTGACGGCAGCCGGCCAATCCGAATCGGCAGCCTGAGCGGACGGAAGCCGAGAAGGCAGGATCTGGATCGAACCTAGGAACAGTATGAACGTCAATACGAGTGCCATTTTTCCTTTGATTCCCTTATACATCAGCATGGTCCTCCTAATTTATGATGGATAGCGCTTAGGACTAGTCCTTGCTCCTCCCTGATTAGTTATTGATAATTAGATCTTAACCGAGAGGATTTTTCGGAGGTACCGCATAGGATTACGAAATTCTTCATTTTCTTAGGAATTTGAAATCGCTCACATTTTCATAAAGCGCTTTGTTTGATAAAATGAGGACATTATCATTCATGTCTTTTTCAGGTAGGGGGGATATTTGTGATAAACGCGATCATCGTGGACGACGAAGCCTGCACGCGCGAAAGCTTGAAACAATTTCTGCCCTGGGACGAGATGGGGGTGGACAAGGTGGAGACGGCGAAGAACGGTCTCGCCGCGCTCGAGATCGCGCGGCGGTTAAAGCCCGACATTCTTCTGACCGACGTCCGTATGCCCAAGATGGATGGCCTTGCGCTGGCAGCCGAAATCCGTCGGCTTTATCCGGATTGCAAAATCATCTTCCTGAGCGGTTATGCCGACAAGGAATATTTGAAGATGGCCATCGAGCTCCATGCGACGAGCTACATCGAGAAGCCGATTAACCTGGAGGAAATCAAGCGCACCCTTGCGAAAGCGGTCACGGAATACAGAGATGATGCCGCAAAAAAAGCGGACCTTCGGTATGCCATGCAGGTCATGGAGGAAACCGCGCCTCTCCTTCGTCAAGAAATTACGCTTGAACTGATCCGTGAATCCGCCGATATCCCCGCATTGACGCGGAAGTATGCCGCGTTTTACCCTTTCGCTCCTTCCGGCTCTTATTTCTGCGCTTATGCCAGAATGAACTGGAACTCCGATTTGAACCGCCATGATAGAGACTCGCGCAAACGGACGCTGCTGCAGCTGCTCTTCGAATTGCCGGTCTCGGCATCCTCCGACTGTCTCGCCGGTTTCGACGTCGACGACCATCTGACGCTTATTATCTACGACTCGCAGGCTCCCGCCGCAGCGTTCGCGGAAGAACGCCTGCAGCTGCTATTGGCCCGGCTCGTTGCACACTCCGGCAATGATTATGAAGTCACCCTGGGAGCAGGACGGCCCGTCCGACAGTTATCCCAAATTCCGCCATCCTATGCCGAAGCGGTACAAGCATCGACGGGCGGCTTTTATTTGGGAACGAATCGGATCATCACAGCCGGTAGTATAGCCGGTTGCCGTTATGATATGGACCCGTCAAGCTGCATCGCGTTCCGGCACAATCTCAATGCGGATCATCAAGCGGCCGCCGAGCAAATCGTCATCGGCCTGACGGACGAAATCCGGTTGTCCATGGATGACGACCTTCCGAAGATTCGACATCTATTCCGCCAGCTTCTGAACATCATCTCGGAGGTCGCCGAAGACCGGGGACTCGTCTCTCCCCAATTGGACGGAGCCTTACGGAATTCCCGAGATGCCGCTCAGGAAGCGCCTACGCTCGCGGAACTCTCCCGCCTTGTCCTCCAACGGATCGAGACCTTGTTCGGAACCCTCGGGACATTCGATTCGGTGAGCCGCAAAATATCCGGTACCATTCGATTCATCAAGGAAAACTATA
Source organism: Paenibacillus methanolicus (assembly GCF_008124765.1). GTDB lineage: Bacteria > Bacillota > Bacilli > Paenibacillales > Paenibacillaceae > Paenibacillus_Z > Paenibacillus_Z methanolicus. The sequence continues at coordinate 18,073 of NZ_VNHS01000010.1, forward strand.
GCGACCCCGAATTGACGACCCAGAAAATCGCGGCCCACTCCAACTTCAGCCATACCTATCTTTGCGCGCTATTCAAGAAACACACGGGGAAAACGCTGAACGAATACATCACCGAAGTCCGCATGGAAAGAGCCAAGGAATTGCTGAAGGACTCGGATTTGAAATTGTACGAGATCGCCTCTTCCATCGGTTATCCGGGCGCCAACTATTTCTCGACTCTATTCAAAAAGCATACCGGCTGCTCCCCCACTACATTCATGAAGAAGTACTATTTATGATCTTCCTTCGGCTCGCCCGCCTACAGGATTTAAGCATTAAGTACAAGTTGTTTCTATCCTACTTGGCGTTGATCTTAATTCCCTTGTGCATGTTTCTGTATATTAATGCGTCCGTATCGCAAAGGGAAAACGAGAAGGATGTGCTGTACTCCGCTCGCCAGGTTCTCAGCCAAACCCGAGCTTTCCTCGAATTCAAGACCGAATCCGCGGTCAACTCCTTGAACATGATCGCGTTGAACGACACCGTGCAGGAATTGAGTCAAACAAATCGGGACCTCTACCGGAATAATATCGGACGCTGGCTCCTCGACGCCGGCACGCTCGATAAAGTCTTTCTTGTCTCCAAAAGCAATCCCGATATTCGCCATGTCCGCATCTATATGAAGGACGGATTGGTAGCATTGGCGCAGAACGACACGTTCAAGGACTTGAACCGGTATCTGCATTCCGTATGGTACGAAAGCTTGATGGCAGAGAAAAATAAAATCAAATGGTTTGGGAACGGCGTCTTCCCGCAGGAAGGCGACGAACCCTCTATCCATGTGATCCGGAGCATACCGAGCAGCACCAACCTATTGGATAGCAATGGCGCCGTCCAGCTATTGCTGCCTTCGTCCACCTTTCAGTCCATCCTGGATCAGTCCGTTTTCACTCCGTCATCGAAAGCGCTGATTCTGAATGGCAGCCATGAGATCATCAGCACGTCCAGCCAATTCGGCCGTCCCGATCTTCAAGCGTACAACGGCATATTGTCCGCATTCGCCTCCGAAGAATTGAGAACGGGACACTTAAAAACGCTCGAAGTGAATGGCGAAAAACTGCTGGTCGGGGCGCAGCATGTTCGAAATACCGATTGGACGCTGCTGCTGACGACCCCCTACGCCGATATCCACAGCCAAAGCAACAAATCCAGGAAACCGATGATTCTCGTATTTCTGCTCATCGCTTTGTTTACGCTGCCTTTCTCATTCTTCGCCGCTTCCACCGCGATCAAAAGAATCCGGGCGCTCATGGTGCTCACGCGAAAAGCCGTGCGGGGAGACTATCAAACGTCGCTCGTCCCCGGAAGCGCCGACGAGATCGGCGAGCTGATCCGAAGCTTTAACCATATGCTGACTACGATCTCCGGGAATATCGAGGAAAAGTATTTGCTGGGAAAGGAAATCAAAAACTTGGAATTAAGGGCCTTGCAGGCGCAGATCGACCCTCACTTCCTCTATAACACCCTCGATCTGATCAACTGGATGTCGGTCAAAAATCAGGCTCCGGAGATTGGCGTCGTCGTCGTCGCCTTGTCCAAATTTTATAAGCTCAGCCTAAGCGATGGCCAAGATATCATCTCCATCCGGAACGAATTGGAGCACGTAAAGACTTACATCGATATTCAGAATATGAGGTTTGGCGGGAGCATTCAATTGGAGATCGAGGTGCCCGAGACCGTACTCAGCCGAAGCATCATTAAAATCGTCCTTCAACCGATCGTCGAGAACGCGATTATCCACGGCATCTTGGAAAAACCGGAGGAACGCGGAACCATATCCATTCGGTCGGACTTCGACGGGCGCAGCATCATTCTTTATGTGAGGGATGACGGGGTCGGCATGCCGGCCGATCGGATTTCGAAGATCATGTCCAAAGCTTCTGAGCCTAAGGATCGCGCGGGTTACGGATTAAAAAATATCCATGAGCGGATACAACTCGTATATGGGGAGGAATTCGGATTAGCTTTCGATAGCGAACCGGGTAAAGGCACAACCGTCAGCGTGCGCATTCCCGCGTTGCCGGATGCCATGTCTTGAATGATTTTCACTCAATTTTCTTTATTATTCCGATAAGCTCACGTGGAGTATTGCACGTGAGCTTCAGTTTCGGGATGTTATATATATTTGTCGAAATTAAAAGATAATTCAAATAACAATAGTTATTTAATATAATGCAATACCAATTTATTGTTAAACGATAATTTTCATGCTAAAATCATGTTGTCATGATATAAATGAGGTGTTTGAGATGAATGTTAAACGGGGTTCAACCACTTTCTTGAAAGTCATCATTTTTCTGATTGGACTTGCAGTGCTTACCGTGTGTATATATTTGTTGCCTGAAGCAGCCAGAAGAGACGCGATAGAGCGTCCAGGTGATTATTCGCTATACCCGCTTTTGGTATGTGCATATGGAATATGTATTGCGTTTTCTGCAGCGTTGTATCAAGGATTTAAACTTTTAGCCTATATCGAAAAGAACCATGCTTTCTCAGCGTTATCTCTTCAATCTTTGCAGGTCATAAAAAAGTGCGCTTTTACTGTCATTTTCTTCATTTTGTTAGCAATCGTTTATTTAAGAGTGCATGCTCAATTCACAGGTGATGATGCAGCAGGTCCAATATCTCTAGGTCTAATGGGGGTTCTAGCAACAAGTATCCTCGCAGCCATTGTGGACGCACTTCAAAAGCCATTAAAAAAAGCCACAGATATAAAGTCAAAAGATGAATGAAAACAGATCATTTATTTAACTACTAAGACGATAGCTCAATAAACCGCCTTTTCACCAAGGCGGTTTTTTATGGTCAACATCTCAACCTTAAAAATTTAACATAGCATCAGCTTTGTGCCTTTGCCCAGCTGGAAGCTCTCTTTGGCTTTGAATAGGCCGATCGTACCGATGGAGATCAAGTCCTCCAGATCTTCCCCGGTGTTATCGAAATTTTTGACATTGTGAACACAACCCGATGTAATTCAGAACAAAAAATAAACCCAAGGAAATGAAATGTCTGAACAAATTCGAAGCCCTCTTGGAGGGTCCTATGAAAAGAAAAAAATATGCAGCTGCTTCGATTGCGATGTTGAGCTTAACGATCTTGTGATGTGCTTGCGGCTCGAACCGGAACCGGTATGAAAGTCTGGCGCAGGAGGAGCTCCTACAACCAATATTCGGGAGTGCTTGATTCGTTAGCTGGATGGGGTGCCAGTTGACAATCGATTGCTCAGGTCGAATCCTCCGACATGGTCGATTAACTTGCCATCAATCATCGCCCATTGTACTTGGTACTGCGGATCCAACAAGACCAAATCCGCCCTGTAACCAATTTCAATCTTGCCTAACTGGCTCATTCCAAGAATACGGGCAGGCGTAGTCGAAGCCATCGCAACCGCATCAATTAGTGGGATGCCCAATGAGACAGTCAATCGTAAAGCTTCGTTCATTGTAACCGTGCTGGAGGCTAATGTCCCATCAGTTAGCCTCGCTTCGCCGCTCTTCACGGTTACTTCGTGTCCTCCGAATTGATAGACCCCATCTCCTAGCCCCATCGCTTGAAGAGCATCCGTAATCAGGACCATTCCTTCAGGGCCTTTAATCCGGTGCATGAGTCGAACGATCGCCGGGTGTAGATGAACCTGATCTACGATTGCCTGCAGGCTTACATGATCCTCTTCGAAAGCGGCTACGACTAACCCGGGATCCCGGTGATGAATCGGGCGCATACCATTAAAACAATGGGTAACATGACTTGCTCCCGCCTGAAATGCTTCCTTTGCTTCCTCGTATGTAGCGTCAGAATGAGCAACGGCGATTACGACGCCTCTTTCTTTTAAAAATTGAATGAGTTCCATCGCGCCCGGAAGTTCCGGAGCTATCGTAACCATCTTGATAAGCTCCCCTGCTTCCTGGAAGATTTGCTTCATTTCGTTCATGTCCGGATGTCGAAGGAAACGCTCATTTTGCATGCCTTTTCGCTTCACGTTCAAATAAGGACCCTCTAGGTGTATACCGGCAATTTTCGCCCCTATTTCATGTCCGATAACGCGTTTTACAGCACGTAATAGGGCAAGTAAGTCCTCCATACTTGAGCTTACAGATGTAACCAGGAAAGAGGTGCAGCCCGTTAATGCGCAGGCTCTAGATACCTCTTGGATACTATTTTCCGTACCGTCCATCATATCGAATCCATTCGCGCCATGGATATGTACGTCAATCATGCCTGGGATCAACAAATGACCGTTTCCTTCCATGATTTCACAGCTTTTCGGATCAATATCCATCAAAGCCTCAGTCCCAATGTGAGCAATAATTCCTTCGCGAATCCAAACATCGACCGAGCGAAGTACATGGTCTGTATGAGCGGTCTGTACGTTTTTTATAAGGATTGTACTCATTATTCACACCTCCAAATCCAAGTCTACCATTCGGTTATTCATACCCATAATATAGCTTTCATACATATTGAGGTAAAGACGATCATGAGTAACATGATTGTTGTTTATCCTACTGTTAGAAGTAATGTCCTTGTTTCATAATAAAAAAGTAGCCCATCATCTCTGACAGGCCGCCGTCACATCTTTTGAGTCTAATATAGTCGGCGTTATTAATGGGTAAAATGTGCCCGATCGCTCCCCAGAAAATGCTGTATGCGAGCGTCAGTCGTACTTAGCCGACGATCGAGATTCCGGAAAAAGGGCCGAGTAAGGTCGCTGCGTCCGCTCTTCCCCGCCGGTAATCAATCCGAACCGTCCAACCACGACTTCCTTCTCCCGGTCATCGAGGATATCCAGGTTCTTATAAATCTTGCTCTTCTCTATTTTAAGTTGAACTTAAAAGTTTTCGCAGAAAACTTACTTCGGAAGCATATGCTTGGCCACGTCGTAGGCTTCCGAACCGAGGGATGTCAATGAGCGTGATTTCGTTCCCCTCTTTGTCCGTTCCGATCGGGGCACTTGCGCGGCGTAAAGAGACTTCCTCGCTATGATTCTGATCGATTGGTTATCCCCTGAGCAAGCCGCCTATCACCCCCCTGATTAATTCGATACCGGCACGAACGACCACTGACTCGTCCAATAGGTGGCCGGCACGCTGCCCTGCTGCACGCTTCCGGTCATATTCTCGGTATGCAGGAAAAGCCCGCTGCTGCGGTTCTGAATCCGCTTGTAACCTTCCTGGCTCACTTCGCTCCAGTTGCTGGTCGTCACCGTAGGCGCTACGGCGCCATACCCTGCGTTACTCCCTGATGTTCCGTTCAGATACTCGCCTGTCCAACGGTTTTTATACCGCACATAGCCATCCGTCGTCTTCTCTCTCATCCATTGGGAACTCCAATAGGTCGTCGGTACATTGCCGTACTGCACGCTGCCTGTCTTCTGCTCGATGTGCATAATCTGGCCGGTCTGTCGATTTTTGATCTGTACGAACGGTTCCGGATAGCCGCCGTTTTTCTTCCAGACGCGAACATAATCGACGTACCATTTCTTCGGAAACACGTTGTTGTGCTGACCGGAGCCGGCGTCGGTGTAGATGCCCAAGATCATGCCCATTGGGCTTTGCGGCGCCTGATTGATCGTCTTATAGAGCTGGTTATCGTAGTAGAAATTTAGCGCGGTCGGCGTCCACTCCATTCCATAGACGTGAAACTCCGCAGTTGGGCTGCCCGAAGGAACCGGATCCTCGTGCAATACCCAAGACGAAAGGAAATCCGGATCGTTCCAGCCGTAAGCGGCGATCCTCCACGTTTGCGGTTTGCTGAAGAAGGATTCGATGATGTCGATTTCGGCGTTTTTGGTCGTTTGTCCGGTTGGGGTCGTATCTTCCTGCGTCCCGACCAGCCACCAGGCCTGATGTCCACCGCCGCCTACATCGGAGAACTTGGCCCGGATTTCAAAATATCCGTATGTCGTGCTGTAGCCGTTGAATGTCGGTTCATGATGATCGTTCGGCATAGAGCCGTTAAACCGATGCAGCCAATCCCGTTCGTATGTCTGAATGCTGGACACGCGAACCGTGCCGTCGTAGGCCGGGTTCCACGCCGGGGTATCGGCGTCGATGCGTTCGATCAGCGTGCCGTTCTCGATGGTATAGCGGGCTGCCGCTTTCGTACGGTCGCTCGTCCAGTGCGGCAAATAATAGGGGAGCCACTTATTGGTATCTAGCGTTGCATTGTTGAACTCCTCTTGGAAATCAAGCGTATACCCCGATTTCGTCGTCGGATTGGCAGGGAAATCGGAAGCGGCCGCCTCTCCTCCCGGCCAAGCGCCCAACGCCAAGCCCAGTATCGACATCCAGCCTGCCGTCTTTCTGATCCATTGCTTCATGCTTCTATTCTCCTCCTTTGGATGGTTCAACGCTTTCCTCGTTCTTCGCGCTGCCTTCGGTTAACGGGCTTTTCTTTATATCGGCGATTCGCCAGGCATCTCCCTCCTTCACAAGGTCTACTACCCGCTGCTGCTTATAAGACTTGCCGAGCGACAGCTTGCGTGCGGCAAGGTATTGCGGCTCGCATGCGACGAATTCGAACTCGTCCTCCACCTTCGCCTGCGCTCGGCGGTAATCGGCTGCGAACGTAATGTCGTACCAAGCCAGATTCCGCTGCTTGATTTCGATTTGCTGCTGCTCATACAGCTGCTTCAACTCATTCTGATAGCGCTTACCAAGCTGGCTGCGGAAAGTCTCCGTATAATAAGCAAGCTCCTCCTCCGGCCGAATCGTTTTATAGCTGCGGTTATTAATGGCATTCGCATGCAGAATAAGCAACTTCCGTACCGCAATGACGTCCGGATGTTCGTCCGCCACGCTCTCTGCTTGATTTCCCTCCGCATCCAGCACATGCCATAATGTCTGAGCTGCGCGTTCCGCTTGTCTGCGCGCTTCGCCTTCTGTGCTGCCAGCCGCTTCGGATTCACTGTTGGCCGAAGAACATCCTGCGAACATGGCGCCGATTGCACCCAGCAATAAAGCAATAAGCAGGAAGGTAATCATTAGCCACAGCCGGCCGCGCACAGCGCCTCTCGCACCTCGTTTCATTCCTGCCGCCTCCTTTCGCTCTTTGGGTTACACCGTCATTATAGAAGCTATTCCGCGACACCCCCATATGAGATTTTTTCGATTCCTATGGGGATTTGCGTGGTATCCTTTCCCAAGCCTCCGACCAAAAGAAAAACGAGCCATAACGGCTCGTTGCTTATAGTTCCAACACATCCTGGTTACACGATTTTCGCATTCGCAGCACCGGACGCCTCCCTCGCAAGCGAGGTTGAACGCGGGAATGCCAGCGTCACCGTCGTTCCCTCGCGCAGGACGCTCGCGATCCGCAGCCCATACGACTCCCCGCAATAGAAGCGTATCCGCTCGTGCACGTTGCGAAGCCCGTATCCCCCCGCCGACTCCCGTTCCAACAAGGATACGCAAACCGATGATTCCATCCCCGCGCCATTGTCCTGCACAGTCAGAACGACGGCATCCACGGCAAGTTCTGCCCGAATGATCAGCAATCCGCCCGCTTCTTCCCGCTCGTCCAAGCCATGAATGATGGCGTTCTCCACGATCGGCTGCAGGACGAAATGGACGATTTCGCAGCCTAGCGCCTGCTCGTCGATGTCGAATACAACCTCCAGCCCTTCGCTGTGCATCATGCGCTGGATTTCAATATAGGCTTGGATGTTGGCCAGTTCTTCCGCAACGGTCGTCACCGCCTTCCCTTGGTTCAGGCTGGTGCGGTAAAATTTCGAGAGCATATTGGCAGCCCGGCTGATTTCCGGCGCTTCAAGCCGCACCGCTTTCCAGTTGATGAGCGACAGCGTGTTATACAGAAAATGCGGATTGATTTGCGCCTGCAGCGCGGCAAGCTCCGCTTCCTTCTCTTGCGTGCGGGCTTCGTCCACCTCTTGAATCAAGATACGGATGCGCCGCACCATCTTATCGAAGCTGGCTGTCAGCTCCCCGATTTCATCGCTTGACGCCGTTCGGAACGGTACTTGAAAGTCCCCGTTCTCGACGGAGACGATGCTGCGCTTAAGCGCGTGAATCGGCTTGACGAGCGTACGCGTGAATAGCCAGATGAGCGCGAGCAGCACGATTCCCGATAGCAGCAGCACGGACACCGTCGCCCCCAGAATATCGGTCGAGCTGACCTGCACGCGGTTCTTCGGCGCGACGTAATAAACCGTCCATGCGGTGTTCGGAATCTGAACCCCCGTAGACACATACATGCTGCCGTCAACGCGGATGGATTGCTGCCGTTGCTCCCCGATCTGCGCTGAGAGGGATTCGTTAACGCCTCCGTTGTATATGAGACTCCCGGAGCTATCCTTGATCAGATACCGTCCTTCGCCGACGGAATCCCCCGCAAGCTTGGCAAACAATAGATCATGGTCGAGACGCACCCGGAGCACGCCCGCGAAAGTGGTATTGTCGCTCCTCTGGATCGCATGCGACGCATAGAGGACGCCGCTCTCGTCAACCCGCCATAGCGTCTGGTTGCCGGCCTTTGCCTCCCTGTACCAGTCTGTCTGCCTCACTTCGTTGCTCGGATAAATAAAGTTGCCGATCTGCCGCCCTACATAGTCCGAATAGAAGAACACTTCCTTAAGCTCCCGGTGAATGTTGATGTAATACCAAATCGTCGGCTCGATATTCTCGTTCAGCTCCCGGGTATAGTTGAGCATGTTGCCAAGCTCCCGCCCGGCGACCTTCTTCACGACCGGATGGTACACCATGAAATCGATAAAGCCGCGCACCTTCTCCAGTTCCTGATCGACGTTGGCCGCAGCCTGACGAACCGTTTCGTTCATCCCCAGCAGCGCCTGCTTCTCCAGGTAGCCTTCCGCCGCGCGGTAAGCGAACACGCCAAGCGAAGCAACCGGAAGAACGCCAATAATCAAATAAGTCACGATAAGCTTGTGCATTAACTTTCGGTTGCGAAAGAATGAGAGCAGCATATTCACGACGTGCGCACCCGCTCCCGGTATTGAGCAGGCGTAAGGCCGTAGTGGCTTTTGAACATCACACCGAAGTAGGAGATATCCGAGAACCCGACCATTCTGCACACATCGACGATTTTATAATTGTTCTGATCGAGCAGCTCCCGCGCCTTCTCCATTCGAAGCTGGTTAATATATTTCACGATGCTCTGGCCGGTTGTCCGTTTGAATATATGACTGAGATAGCTTCCGGAGAGGTGCACATGGCGCGCCAACTGCTCCAAGCTCAGGTCCCGGTCAAACTGCTGCTCAATCAGACGAATAACCTCGTGCACCGCCCGTTTGCGGTGAGCCTCCTCCACGCCTGACGGTACGGCGTCCTCTCCGGCGGGAGCGGCGTACCGCTTGACCGGCTGCGCAACCGGCTGAAGGAGGGACTGTTGCTGCTCATAATCCGCCGCCAATACTCGCATAACATCCAGAAATTCCTCCGGCTCGATCGGCTTGAGCAAATAATGCTTCACCTGCAGCGTAATCGCCCGGCGGGCGTATTCGAATTCGCCATGCCCGCTCAGAATGACAATACGCAGATCCGGCTTCAGGCAGCGAGCCTCCTGAGCAAGCTGCAAACCGTCCATGAACGGCATCCGGATATCCGTAAGCAGGACGTCGAACGGCTCCTCCTGAAGAATGGCAAGCGCCCGCCTGCCATTCTTCGCTTCCTTGATCTCCATGGGCAGCCGGTGTTTCTCAATCAAATACCGGATGCCGTCCCGTTCGTTCTGATCGTCATCCGCTACAAGCATGCGAAGCATATATCCGCCCCCCTTTTAGACTTTATTCTACCAAATCCGACATTCGCCAGATAGCGAAAAACAGTGTTCCGGCTTTAGCGCCGAACACTGTTATTCAAAAGCGGTTTTGACGGCAGCGAGGTAGGTGGGCACCGATTCAGACGCGGCAAAGATGGAGTATCCGTTCTGCCGCCTCGTACACGCAGCCTGCCGGATCGTCAGCAAATACGTCAGTCCCGAGCGCCCATTCCGATTCCCAGGCGAACCAATCGATCGCCGCCGGCTCGCAGCCGTTCTCAAGCGCATTCCGGAGACTGGCGAAGTATAGCTCCCATCGCGGCCGATAGAACCGCTCAAGTAACCCTGACCACTCGCGGTGCGCATAGTCATGCAACACCTCCGCGGATGCTCGCGGTCCCCATACCGTCACCAAAGTCCGCGCGTTCCATTCCAATTGCTGCCGCTCCGATTCCGTCCCGCCAAGGCTTCGGGCTTCCTTCAGCCAGCGGCCCAGCAGGAATTCCGGGCGCGTCCGCAGCAGTTCCTCCTGCGCGTCCAGCAACGTTAAGAACCGTTTGACCCCCAGCTCGAAGAAAGCTTGCTCTCTCCGCTCATACGCCTCCATAATCTCGGCGTATACCGTACGCGAATAATCGGCTGCGGCCTGCCGGGCAACATCGGCGAGATCGTAGCGGTACCCTTCCGAAGCATCGCAAGCCACCCGGGATGCGAGCAGCAATTGGCAAGCCTCCCGAACCTTCGACGTCTCGTAATGCGGACGCGATGGCCCCCATGTAGACACGTTGGCAATAGCTGGCGCGGGTCTTGCGCACAGCAGCGATTCGGCAGCACCCTGCTGGACGGTCTGCGCATCGTAGACGCTCGCCGCGAGCAGTCGCCAAGCTTGAATGGCTTCATCCGGCGCGTTGCCGTAGCGACGGTGAATATATCCCTGCAGCCATTCGCCAATATCCGGCGCTTCGGTCCGCCACATCATGTCCGTCATCAGGTCGTACATGACCGGATTCGTGCCGATCCCCTCCATCGCCAGGCCGAGCCCTGACATGGCGCCGCTCGACGGATCGCCCAAGGCTTCAAGCGGGGCGTGCGCAATTGTCTGCAGATTGCCGAATAAACCGTTCTTGCCGCCGTAATTCTGGATCATGCACCACACCCACGGCACGCCCTGAAACGCACTCTCGCTTTTCCACGCCGGCTTGGATTCGCACCATAGATCGAGCACGAGCGCATGTTCCGGGTGTACCGCATGCAACAGTTCGCGCTTCGGATTGCCTTCCCATGCCTGGAACACCCACACCGCCGCCGGGTTGCGATGGCGCATATGCCGCTCGACTCCCTTCGCGTATCGGGGAAGATCGACGCCCACGGCGCTTCCCCCTTCATGGAAAGGGTCCATGCTGTAATAGCGAATGCCCGGTCCTGCGAGACGTTCCTGCTCCTCGTAGAAGATCGCGGCGACCGTGCCGAAGGCAGGCCATTCCGGCAGCAGCAGCGATGGCCGGCGGAACCCGCACCATAACCCTTGGTCCAGCGGCAAGTCCCCTTCCGGCGCGAACCGTTCGCCGAAGTCGGCCGGCACCATGCCGCAGTAGCCGGGAACGACCGGCGCGATGCCGAGCTCGCGCATCCGGTCATGAATCCGTTTTGCAAGCTCCGCGCGATCCTCGAACCAACCATCGGTCGGCGGCCCTCCCCAACTGGTCAAATTTTGCATCCACTGCCAGGCGAAAAAGGCCGGACCGCATATCTCAGCCGCCGCTTCCGCCATGGTATACCCGATTCGAACGAGCGTATTCCGCCATACCGTCTCCTGTCCGACCAGACTGAGCATCAGATTGATCCCGTTCAGGGCTATCCAGTCGAGTTCCCGCTCCCATCGCTCCCATGACCAGAACGCCATGGAATAGGAGTACGTGCAGTAATTCAAGTGATAGCGGTAACGATACGGAGAACGCTGGCGGATCGGACGAGCCGGCAGCGGCAGCGGATTCCGCAATTCGATTCGGCTTCCGCACCAGGACAGGTGCACGCCGCCTTCATGCTTCAGGTACCAATGAAAACCTGCCGCCAGGGCGGATACCGAGCTGCCGTTAATTTCGATCCCGCCCGCCTCCGAAGCCTTGACCTCAAACCGTTCGCCGTCCATGTTATCCGTCATGAGGTTTAGCTTGAAGCTCGTAGCAAGCTCACCTCCGATTGTGCGGGCAATTAGCGCTTGGACGGCTTGAACCGCGCCGCGTTCATCTTCCATTCCCATTCTGTCCCCCCCGCTCATCCTTTCAACGCTCCCGCCGCGACGCCTTTGATCATATATTTCTGCATGAACAGATAGAACGCCATAAGCGGCGCGACGCCGAGCATCAGCATCGGGAACAGGCTCGTCCAGTCGACCGAGAATTGGCCGATATTGCGAAATACTTCAAGCAGAATTACGTTATGTTCTCTGGATTGCAGGAACAGCAGCGGATTCATGAAGTCGTTCCACACATTCAAGGTCGACACGATCGCGACCGTCGCGATGACCGGCTTCAGCAGCGGGAACGCGATCAGCCAGAACGTCTTCGGCACCGAGCAGCCGTCCATGAATGCCGACTCCTCCAGCTCCAGCGGCACCGATGATTGAATGAAGCTATGGAACAGGAATATCGCAATGGTACAGCCGCTGCCGATATTGACGAAGATAACGGCCAACAGCGAGTCCATCAAGCCAAGCGCATTGATCAGCTTGTATAGGCTGACGAGTCCCATTTGGAATGGAACCATTAATCCCGCAAGGAACAAGTAGAAGATAGCCCGATGCAGCGTGTGCGAGCGCCGCGCCAGTCCGTACGCCGCCATCGCGGAGAAGACGACGATACCGATCACGGAGGCAATCGTGACGATGGCGGTATTCGCCAGCACGCGCGGATAGACCATCGCTTCCCAGGCTGCGGCGTAATTGCCGAAATCCAGACCTGCAGGCAGCGACAGCGGATGGAGAGCGGCTTCTTCCGGTGATTTGAACGTCGTCACGATCAAGTAATAGACTGGAACGAACACGACAGCCGCCAGCAGAATGAGGATCGCTTCCAGTATCCATGGGTAGCGGCGCAGCCGTCGTTTGGCAGAATAGGGCCGTGTTGTCATCGTATTTTCTCCCCCCACTTGCTCAGATAACGCATCATAATCAGCGTAATTGCCATGACGATGCCGAAGAACACGACGCCGAACGCCGCTCCCCGATTGTAGAAGCCTTCATTAAATGATGTTTTAATATAAGCGGTCATGATCGTCTGCGTGGCATTGCCCGGGCCGCCGTCGGTCAAGGCGAGAATGATATCGAACACCTTCAGCCCGCCGATCATCGCCGTAACCGCCACGACATTGACCGACGGTTGCATGAGCGGCAGCGTGACGCGCCAGAACTGCTTCCAGCCGCTCGCGCCGTCAATATCGGCCGCCTCGTAGAGATCCTTCGGGATGCTCTGCAGATTCGCGAGGAAAATGACCATCGCCCAACCGGTCCATTGCCACAATTGCGTAAACACAATCGAATACAGTGCGATGTCTTTATCGCCAAGGAAGTTGATCTTGCCAAGCCCCAGTGCCTCAAGCCCCTGATTGATTAGCCCGTAATCGGAAGTGGACATCAGATAGCCCCAGAGAAACCCGACGATCAATGGACTAAAGACCGCGGGCATGAAAAAGACGGAGCGTAGCAGATTCCGCGTCGCGAGCTTACGATCGAGGAAGACCGCGAGCACAAGTCCAAGCGACGTCTGGAACACCGTCATAAGCACCGCGTAGAGAATCGAATTTTTCAGGCCGGTGCGCAGCAGGTCGCTGCCGAACAGATGCTTGTAATTGTCGAGACCGACGAACGACAGGTTCGTTATTTTGCGGACCGTATAATCCGTCACGCTGTAGTAAAACATCGACAGGAACGGGTACACGGAGAATAGCACATAGAACAGAAGCGCGGGTGCGATGAACAAGCTATAGTTTAGCTCGCGTTTCCACGTTCTTTGATTCATCACGGCCTTACCGACCTTTCTTGGCAAAATAGACGGCAGCCGCCGGTTAAGCGCTGCCGTATGGTTCGTGCTATGAATAATTCTCGTCGAATACAAGTTACTAACCGCTTACCCTAATAGCTAGGAGCCCAAGTCGCTCAACTCGGCCCGTTTCTCGTCCGTGCCTTTCAGCGCGTCGCCGACTGAGCTGCTGCCGCCCAGCACCTCCTGCAGCCGTTTCCCGTACTCCTCGATCAGCGATTGCGCATTGTCGCCCCAGTTGTTCCATGGCGCATACACGTTGCCCGCTTTGAACGTTTCCTTCACGCCCTCGTATTCTGCAGGCATCTCGAACTCCACGCCTTTCAGGTAACTGCTGCCGCCCTTGTTGTCGTTCCAGAACGCCTGCTGGCCTTCCGGCGTCGAAATCAGATCGAGCACCTTCATGACGGCTTCCGGATGCGCGGATTTGCTGTTCGCCGCGAAGCCGACGCCAGGGCCGCCGATCAGCCAGCCTGGGCCTGGCTGCGAGCCGTAGAACGGGAACATGTTGACTTTGATGTTCGGGTTCTTCTTCTTGATCGCTTCCATCGCCCATGGGCCGGATTCCCACATCGCCGCTTTGCCCGTGGCGAATTCGTCCAGTGCCTGATCGTAGTCGATCCCGAGCATTTCCTCGTTCAGATAGCCGTCCTGAATAAGCGCCGACCACTGCTCGACCGCCGGGACCCAGCTGTCCGCCAGCTTCTTCGCCCCTTGGCCGAACTGTACGTCGAAGTCCTTGTTCTCCGGCTTCGCAAGGAATTCGTTCATCACGTAGCCCATGGACGACTTCATCATCGGCTCCCACGATTTGGCGCCCATCGCCTGAGGCTTTATCCCTTTGTCCTTCAGCGCCTTATGCAGGGCCAATTCCTCCGCGAATGTAGACGGCGGCTTCAGTCCGTATTGATCGAAAATATCGACATTGTAGAAAATGCCCTCGAACCAACTGATGCCTGGAATCGCATACAATTTGCCGTCTGCGGAATACACGTTTTTGCCTGCGTCGTTGTAGCGGTCCGCGAGCGCGGAGATATCCTGAAGGTAACCGAGCTTCGCGTATTTGGTGCTTGCCGACGGACTGACCGACACAATATCCGGTCCCGAACCGGCCGCTAGCTGAGTCGCGATAATGTTGTCGTATTGCTTGTTATCGATAAATTGGTATTCTACTTCAATATCCGGCAGTTTTTTCGCGATAAGGGCAAGCAGCGTCTTCACGCTGTCTTCTTTGTTCCAATAGGCGAGGCGTACCTTCACCTTCTCGGCCGTTTCCTTCTCGCTGCCTTCACCGCCATTTGGCAAGTTGCTTCCGTTATTCCCGCTGCAGCCTGCCAGCGCCATGGATATGGCCATCAGCACGACAAAGAGCGTAATCGAAGCTTTCCTCAACTCTATGACCTCCCGCTATCTACTGTTGTCCTCTTGCGAACCGGTTCTAATTTGATTATAGGCGACGACTGGGAACGCGGAAATCTAATATATTTCGGATCATTATGAGAAAACAGCTGTAATGAAGAATGAGCGCCAGCTTCTCTAACATTGTGAACAAAACCCGATAATTCCGAAACAAAAATAAACCGACTTCCATCACATGACAGAAATCGGCTTACACTTCATTTTTATTACTTTCTTGTAAAGGGCGAACGATACGACCACGACTTCTTTCTCCCGGTCATCGAGTCTTGTAGATCTTGCTCTTCTCTATTTTAAGTTGAACTTAAAAGTTTTCGCAGAAAACTTACTTCGGAAGCATATGCTTAGCCACATCGCCTTGTTCCGAACCGAGGATGTCGATGAGCGTGATTTCGTTCCCCTCTTTGTCCGTCCCGATCGGGTCGTGCAGCGAAACGTCTTTCTTCGTCTTTTTCAACGAACGTAAGTACATTAAGATTTCGTTCTCGATACAACGAGCCGCGAAGGTCGCAAGCTTCTTCCCTTTGCCCTGCTGGAAGCTCTCGATCGCTTTGATCAGGCCGATGGTTCCGATGGAGATCAGCCCCTCCAGATCTTCCCCGGTGTTATCGAATTTTTTGACGTTGTGAACACGACCTGATGTATTTTCGGAACAAAATAAACCGATCTCCGCCTCGAGACGGAAATCGGTTTATCCCCACTTATTATTTCTCTCCTGTAAACGGTCATCGATGTCTTTCACCCATTCTGGTAACGAGGTGCCAAAATGTTGGATTGTGGTGTGATCCGCTTCCAGTGCAATTTCACCGTCGTTACTACTGTTGTCAATGACAATGAGGTAGTCTATCAGATTCAGGTGTTCAAGCAAATTTCTCAAGGATGTCTGATGACGCCTAAGGATATCTTCAGTTTCGATATGATGGCCGCCATTTCGAACTCGCAAAGCGACACGTTCAATGTTAAGACGTACATCTCCTAATCCTACATAAAACACGATGACTTCGAAACCTTTCGACTTTGCCTCCTGCATTTGTCGGATCACGTTGCCGCCTGCAAGCGTGGTTTCAACGGTAAAATCACGCTTATGCACAATGCATTCCCTTGCAAGCTTAATAGCTTCTTTACCGGCCGAAACTTTGCGACGGTCAGGATTTTCTCGATCGATTCCGCGAGCCAAGGCATCCGGATCAATAATAACACTTACACCCAGCCGTTCAATAATCAGATTGCGAATCGTACTTTTGCCGCTACCGTTATTACCGGCGAATACAAACATGGTGGCAATGGGATCATTCATGATAGAGGTCCTGTTCATGTATTCGCTCGATTACGCCATCGCTGTACTCTTTGACAAATTCACCTTCACGCGTTTTGTATACTATATAAGTTCCGTTCGCTTTAGCATCCAATTTTGCTCGATCCCCGGTTAGCTTAATATACTTGCTTAGATCTTGTATACGGTTCATTCCTTTTCACCATCCACATTCAAGTGTATAGCTGAAGTATATCATACCAGGATTCTTAAAGCAGATATCAGCGGTCTGTTTACTGCCTACCAATTAACTTTTCCATCACCGATAACTTGCGTCACTACAAGTTCATCCCGTGGTACCCCATCGCTTGCATGTGGTGCGTTATTTTAAAGTGTAGAAGATAGCCAAGGCGTGGACGCCTTGGCTATTCTACGATGTTAATCAAGATTCATGCATAGTCGCGATTGGGTCGTTCTTGATGAAAGTCCTGTATTAATCACTTCTTCTGCTTATAAAACTCATGGTACAGCTTCATCAACGCCCGCTTCTCAATCCGCGACACATAGGAGCGGCTAATCCCCAACTCCTTCGCAATCTCCCGCTGCGTCCGCTCTTCCCCGCCCGTAATCAATCCAAACCGCCCCACCACGACTTCCTTCTCCCGGTCATCGAGGATATGCTCTTCTCTATCTTCAGCTGCACTTTATCCGCCACATCGTCGGCTTCCGAACCGAGGATGTCGATCAGCGTGATTTCGTTCCCCTCTTTGTCCGTCCCGATCGGATCATGCAGGGACAACACGTGTCCTTCTTGGTCTTCTTCAAACTACGCAAGTGCATTAAGATTTCGTTCTCGATACAACGAGCCGCGAACGTCGCGAACTTCGTCCCTTTGCCTTGCTGGAAGCTCTCGATCGCTTTGATCAGACCGATGGTCCCGATGGAGATCAGGTCCTCCAGATCTTCCCCGGTGTTATCGAATTTTTTGACATTGTGACACAACCTGATGCAACCAGTGGTTAGTGGGCGGTTGCGATAAAGAACGTAAACTCTTAGAGGACCTATAGAGGTCAAATAATAAGCCCAAACGATATTATGGTGACGGAGGGGGAATGATTGTTCTATAATTTAAATTCGGTTGGATCATTTGTTGAAGGTATTGAATCACCGAACAAATAGGAATGTAACCATATAAAAACGGGAAATGCCATAGGTGTCAGGAGGAAAGAAAATGCAACTGATCGACAAAACGAAAGTCCAGCAATTGTTAGATATCCTTATCGATTGCGATTTATATATCCATCTCGAGATGACAACGGGAGCTTACGCAGCGCATCTGGACCTTACGAAACATCCAGCCGCGACCTTTATTACGAACGCCGTTATTCGTTATTCCCACGGTTCGATTTCCGGGGACGGCCCATATCGTGTCGGTTTGAAAACGGGAATTGGCTGGGTTTATTCCGAAGGGCTTACCCATTATGAAGAGACGGATTCCGATAGGCTCATCCTTGCGGGTCACGATCCTGCAGGAAAACTCGTTGTGGCGCTGCAATTGAGTCGGGAACCATTCTAAGGTAAAGGGGAATTGAACAATGATGAAACGACATATCCTAGTTGTACTTCCGCATCCGGACGACGAAGCGTTCGGCGTGTCAGGGACGCTTGCCATGCATCTCGACCAAGGATCGGCGGAAGTCACTTATGCTTGTTTGACTTTAGGAGAAATGGGTCGCAATATGGGAATACCGCCTTTCGCCAACCGGGTCACTCTACCCTCCATACGCAAGCAGGAACTGGAAGCATCTTGCCATGCTATTGGCATTCGGGATCTCAGAATGCTTGGATTTCACGATAAAATGATTGAATTCGAGGATAAAGCGAAGTTAGACGGTAGCATCGAAGCGCTCATGAAAGAGCTGAATCCTTCGTTGGTCATTACTTTCCACCCGACGCTGAGCGTTCATCCCGATCACAACGCATGCGGTGCGGCGGTAATCCGAACGATCGGCAGAATGCCTGCAGATCGTAGGCCGACCGTGCATTGCATGGCATTCGCAAACAATCACGAACACGAGATCGGCAAGCCTGATATCATTAATAACGTTAGAGGTTACCTGAAACAGAAAATGGCATCTATTCAAGCCCATAAGTCCCAATTCCAAGCAGCTGAATTGTTAGGTAACAAAAAATTATCGGATGCGGAAATCCAGGCACGTTTCGGAACGGAACGATTCTGGACGTATCGGTTCTCATAAAACACGATTCTCCTGCTTACCCCCTAGTCGCCGGTCAAGTTTCCGCAATCGGTCGTCAGCCAGTCATCCGGGCCGCCCATCCAGAGCGGCCCATCATTCACTTCTTCTGCTTATAAAACTCATGATACAGCTTCATCAACGCCCGCTTCTCAATCCGCGACACGTAGGAGCGGCTAATCCCCAATTCCTTCGCAATTTCCCGCTGCGTCCGCTCTTCCCCGCCGGTGATCAATCCGAACCTTCCAACCACAACTTCTTTCTCCCGGTCATCCAATATATCCAGGTTCTTGTATATCTTGCTCTTCTCTATTTTAAATTGAACTTAAAAGTTTTCGCAGAAAACTTACTTCGGAAGCATATGCTAGGCCACATCGTCAGCTTCCGAACCGAGGATGTCGATCAGCGTAATCTCGTTCCCCTCTTTGTCCGTCCCGATCGGATCATGCAGGGACAACACGTGTCCTTCTTGGTCTTCTTCAAACTACGCAAGTGCATTAAGATTTCGTTCTCGATACAACGAGCCGCGAAGGTCGCCAGCTTCGTCCTTTTGCCCTGCTGGAAGCTCTCGATCGCTTTGATCAGACCGATCGTCCCGATCGAGATCAGGTCCTCCAGGTCTTCCCCGGTGTTATCGAATTTTTTGACATTGTGAACACGACCCGATTTCCGACAAAATAATAAACCGACTTCCATCTCGTGACGGAAATCGGCTTACATCTTTTCATTATTTCTTTCTTGTAACTGGTGATGGATGATGTTCACCCATTCCGGCAACGGGTCTGTATGGTGCTTAATACTGGTCCTATCCGCTTCCAGTACAATCTCGCAGGCGGAACTGCTATTGTCAATGACGATAAGATGATCGATCAGCTTCAGATGTTCAAGCAGATTGCTTATTGAGGTCTGATGCGCCTAAGGATATCCTAGGTCGATATGATGGCCGCCATTTCGAACTCGCGCCGCTACGCGTTCAATGTTAAGCCGTACATCGCCCAACCCGACATAGAACATAATGACTTCAAATCCGTTCGTCTTCGCCTCTTGCATCTGACGAATACGAACATGGTGGCGATGCGTCATTCATGAGGAAGGTCCTGTTCATTCATTCGTTCGACTTCACCGTTGCTGGACTCCTTCACAAACTCGCCTTCGCGCGTTTTATATACAATATAAGTTCCATTCGCTTTTGCATCCAACTTGGCTCGATCCCCGGTTAGCTTAATGAACTTGCTCAAGTCTTGTATACGATTCACGCTAACCTCGTCCCTCTCTTAGGCAGATATCAGAAGCATATCATATCTTCATGGTTAAATTTAGTTCCTCCTGAGCGTAGGTCGGTAACCATCCCATCACGTACAACTAGCTCCATCTCCAGCGAATGTTTTACGCTTTCTCCCTGTAAAACAATAATGCCAGGCTGAATTTCACCCATTGGCCGGTTGGTTCGGGAAAAAAGCCGTCCATGATTTTTAACGCCGCTTACGCAAAAAAGCCAGGGATGAACAAAAAGTTCATTCCTGACTGTCAAATCATACATGTCCCTACCACTGCAACTTACCTG
The DNA here is from genome assembly GCF_008124765.1 of Paenibacillus methanolicus. GTDB lineage: Bacteria > Bacillota > Bacilli > Paenibacillales > Paenibacillaceae > Paenibacillus_Z > Paenibacillus_Z methanolicus. The sequence goes on from NZ_VNHS01000010.1 coordinate 38,371, forward strand.
AAGCGTTCTATCTCTCCCATCGTAGGCAGTGAATCGATCGCTCCGGTTCGCGTTACGGTTATGGCCGCAGCTTTATTGGCGAAAGCCAGCATTTCGCGAGCGGATGCCTCATCAATACCTCGGGCAAATGCCGGCTTTTCCGCGAGCCGAGATAACAACGAGCCAACAAAGGCGTCGCCCGCTCCTGTCGTATCGATTGCTGCCACCCGTTGTCCCGGAACCGAAACGCTGAAATCTCGTGCGTACCAGACCGCACCTAGCGGACCGCGCGTGTATACGACATGCTGCACGTCGCCGACGAACAGCGAGTCGATCGCAGTCTGCTCGTCCGCATGACCTGTGATGTATGCGAGCTCCTCATCGCTAATTTTCACGATATGACTATGCGGAAGGAATTCCAGGATCGTCTGCCTGCACGATTCCCGATCCGGCCAGAGCGGCAGCCGCACGTTCGGGTCGAAGCTGACGACAGCGCCGGCAGCCTTCGCCAACGCAATCGCTTTGCGGTGCGCGTATTTGACCGGGGCCTCGATTAAATCGACGGAGCAGAAATGCAGAATGTCGCCTTCGCCAAACCATTCACCCGCGATCTCCGATTCCTCCAGCAGCATGTCAGCGCTCGGATTGCGGTAGAAGGAGAATTCCCGATTCCCATCCGCTTTCAGGCTAACGAAGGCTAGTGCCGTATTCGCCTCGCTCGTCCGGAATACATAGCGCGTATCCACGCCGACTTGCTCCATCGTCTCCACGAGAAAGTCTCCGAATGCGTCAGCGCCAAGCTTGCCGATAAACGAACTGCGTCCGCCGAGCTTCGCGACCGCGCATGCCACATTCGCCGGCGCGCCGCCTGCGGCTTTACGGAAGCTGTCCACTTCCTTCAGCCCTCCCCCCTTCTGATGGGGGATGAAATCGATTAACGCTTCTCCAATCGTAAATACTGTCCGCAACTTCATGCTCCCTTCTTGACGTTGATCAGGCTAATCAGCGGCCCAACTCCTTACTCGATATCCCACTTCCGAAGCGACGCCACCCGGCAGGAGCCTGTCGAAAACAAACGTAAGCCCGTAGACGCCGCACCCGGATAGATCCGTCCGGTCATGACGATCTCGCCATCGCCGACAAAGACCTCCACTGAGCTTTTGTCCACGAAAATGCGCAAGCCAAGCTTCCCTTCCACAAGCCTCGTCATGGCACGGCGCTCGCCGCCGGGGCCAATACCGGACCGGTCGCGGTTGAATCGGAATAGCTGATCATCCGACCGATAGGTCAATACCGTCTCCTCGCCGTCACCGACGCGCAGCTTCAGTCCGAACTGCTCGGCTTGGACCGCTTCGAATACGACTTCGAGCTCGTAGCAATCGCCGCCGACCGGCAGCTCGCGTTCCCCGTCCAGCCAAATATCCGCTTCCGTATAAGCGTTACACCGGTAGTTCTCCAGTTCTGTAACCGGTCGGTAAATAATTCTGTTTTCATGCCGTACTGCTTCCCTTGGCAAGCTCATCGCGCCCGCCCAATGATGACCGTTCTGCGTCGGCATGTCCGTTTCCCACATATCCATCCAGCCGATGACGATGCGCCGCCCTTTCTCGTCCATCATGGATTGCGGCGCATAGAAGTCGAAGCCGTGGTCCACCTGCGCGTGCTGCTCCATTTCGAACCGACCTGTCTTCGAATCGAATGCGCCGATGACCGCCATCGTGGAATGCAGGTTGCGGTACTGCTCGCCCTGTGCCGGCATCCGCTGTGGCGACAGCATGAACACGTCCTTGCCGCCAAGCTCGAACAGATCCGGACATTCCCAGTTATCGCCGAATTGGCCGTCGCTGCGCGCCAGCTCCCCGATGAACGTCCAGTTCATCAAGTCGTCCGACCGGTAAACGAGCACAAGTCCGTTGCCCGCACCGTCATTGGAGCCGAGCAATACATAATAACGTCCATTCCGCTCAAATACTTTCGGATCGCGAAAATCTTTCTGGCTCGCCCATTCCGGGATCTGGTCATAGCCGATGACCGGATTGCGCGCATGCTTCTCAAAGGTCACCCCGTCCTCCGATACCGCGATGCCCTGCGATTGCTTGTAATCCCGGTCCTTATCCGGACCGGTCACGACATGGCCGGTGTACATCAAATAGAGCTTGCCGTCCTTGCTGACCGCACTGCCGGAGAAACATCCGCCTCGGTCGAATTCAGTATCCGGTGCAAGCGCGACCGGCAGGTATTCCCACTTGATCAAATCTCTGCTCACGGCATGACCCCAATGCATCGGTCCCCATACCGGCTTATATGGATAATGTTGATAGAATAAATGGTATTGGCCATCGTGATGGACAAAGCCATTAGGATCGTTCATCCAGCCGAACTCCGCCATCAGATGGTAATTCAGCCTGTAATCCGGTCTCAGCAGATGCTTCGATTCCCGGATGAAGCGATCAGCATGCTCTCTCGTATACTCTCTAGTCTGTGTCATAAGCCATCCTACCCTTAGCGTTAATTTTATTTGATCGAGCCTTGCATGACCCCTTGAATGATGTACTTCTGGGCAAACAGATACACCACGATGATCGGAAGAATCGTTAGGACAAGGGCTGCCATCAGCGGTCCGTAATCCGACGTGTAGGTGCCCTGGAAGCTGTACGTCGAGAGAGGGAGCGTCCGCTGCTCCGGGTCAACCAGAATAAGAGACGGCAACAGGTAATCGTTCCAAATCCAGAGGACGTTCAAAATCGCGATCGTCGCTGTCGTCGGGGTGAGCACTGGGAACACGATCCGGAAGAAGGTCTGCGTCCGCGTACAGCCATCGATCATGGCCGCCTCTTCCAGCTCCGCCGGAATGCTCTTCACGAATCCATGATAGATAAAGACGGCGAGTGAGCTGCCAAACCCGAGATACATGTAAATAAGCGACCATTTATTGTCCAGCATCCCGAGCGATCCGTAAATTTTCACGAGCGGAATCATGATCGCCTGAAACGGAATAATCATCGAGGCGACCATAATCATAAACGTATACTGATTGAACTTCGTGTTATTCCGGACAAAATAGTGCGCCGTCATCGCGGCGAACATCGAAATAAGCAGCACGCTGACGAGCGTGATGACAAGTGTATTCGAGAACGCGGTCAAGTAGTTCATCTGCTCGAACGCGTTCTTGTAGTTGGTGAAATCCAGGCGTTCGGGAAGCGACAACGGATTGGACGTAATGGCTTTGTTTTCTTTGAACGAATTCAGGATCAGCACGACGAACGGAACGATAAACAGAATGAGGCCAGCCGTTAGCAAGACGGTCTTCAGCCACGGGATAGGGGATTTGCTGCCAACCATTATGCCTCCACCTCCATTCTTTTGCTGAAATACACTTGAAGCAGCGTAATCGCGGCGACAAGCAGGAACAGTACGAACGCCTCTGCCTGACCGACCCCGTAATCGCGGGATAGGAACGCCTTTTCGTAGACATGCATCGATACCATCTCCGTGCTTTTGAACGGCCCGCCTTTTGTCAGGGTAAGGTTCAGATCATACACCATGAAGCACCGCTGCAGAGAAAGGAAGATGGTAACGATGAACGAAGGAATCATGAGCGGAAGAATCATCTTGCGCATTTTCGTCCAGCCGTTGGCACCATCGATGCTTGCCGCCTCCAAAATATCGCCGGGCACGCTCATCAGTCCGGCGACGAAAATGACCATCATGTAACCGGCATACTGCCATACCGTGACGATAACAAGCGACCAAAATGCTGTATCCGGATCAGCTAGCCAAGAAGCGCTAAGGAAGGGGATCCCCGCCTTGGTCCCGAAAAAAACGAGCACGTTAGAGAAAATAAACTGCCAAATAAACCCGAGCACGATTCCGCCAACTAGGTTCGGCACGAAAAAACCGGCTCTGAAAATGCTTTGTCCTTTCATGCCCCTGGACAGCATATATGCCAGCGCAAATGCGATCGCGTTAATAAGTACGACCGAGAGAAAGACATACTTCAGCGTAAGGCCGAACGACTTCCAGAATACGCCGTCCTTGAATACTTCGCCGTAATTGCTGAGTCCAACGAGCGAATGTGACGTGGAAATACCGTCCCAGTTGGTGAAGGTCAAATAAATGCCGTATAGAAACGGAACGATCATGACGGTAATAAATGCAAACAAGGTGGGGCCAGTAAACAGCAGCCTTGAGCGCAGTTTGTTCCATACTCCTTTTTCCGCAATCATAATGATACCTCTCGATCTGTAAGGGATAATGGGGAATGACTTGAAGAAAACAATGGATAAGACACGGTTGTCTTATCCATTGCTCCATGCTATCTGTGCTCTTGAATAGAACTTATTTCACGTTCTTCCAGTAGTCCTCGATTTCTGCCGCCAGCGTGGCGCGGTCGCCCGCTTTCGCCAAGTATTTCTGCATGGATGCGCCGACTTTCGACCAGTGATCCGCCGGAAGCGTGCTCATGGACTGCTCGGATTTTCCGTTAGCAATGTACGCTTGAATCGATTGTCCAAGCGGGTCAGCCGCTGGAAGCGTAATGTTCTTGAACGCCGGAATAATGCTTGCTTTGTTCACGAGGAAATCCTGTCCCTTTTGCTCGTAGACGATCCAGTTCAGGAACTTCTTCGCCGCTTCCTGCTGCTCAGGCGTGCTCTTTTCTTTGTCGAGCACGATCCGCTTGGAAACCGCTGACGAAATTTCCTGGTTGCCGTAATCGTCCGGATTGCTGCTGATCGGCACCGGCAGGAAGCCGTACTGCCCGTTTGCCGTATCAAAGCTGCTGATTTGTGGCCATGCCCAGTTGCCCATGAACCAGATGCCGACTTCGCCCTTGCCGAGCACTTCCGGACCGCGCTCATAGACGCCGGACAGCGGCGATTTTTGGTCCATGTTGTATTTCATCATCAGATCGAACGTATCCATCAGGCCATTGAACACCTTATTGTTCGCCAGATCAGCGGTGCCGGCTTTCAGCGAATCCATAAATTTGTTCACTTCTGCCATATCCTTGTTCTGGCCGGCATAGGCAAGCGGCAAATAGTGCGCGCCAAGCGACCAGTCCATCGGCGAGATGACAAGAGCCTTCTTGCCCGACGCTTCGATCTGCTTGAACAGATTTTCCAGATCAGCCGTCGTCTTAATCGTGGACGGATCGAAGCTGCCGCCTACCGCCTTGTCGACAACCGCTTTATTATAGATGAAACCGTAGCCTTCAATCGCCAGCGGGAACGCGAAGTTCTTGCCATCGAAGCTCGTCAGGTCAGTGGCATTCGCTACGGCATCGGCATTCCATTTCTCGCCGCTCAAGTCAAGAATGCGGTCTTTGAACTTCTCGACGTCTCCGGTATCCAGCATGATCATCGTCGGCGGATTGCCGGACGCATACATAGTAGATGCCCGTTCAAACGGCGAGGAGCCGCCAGGAACTGTCTGAATTTCAAGCGTGATCGCCGGATTGTCTTCATGGAACGCCTTGGCAGCGTCTTCAAGCTGGGTTTGAATTTCGCCTTTGGAGTTTAGAAGGGTAATCTTCACCTCATCACCGACAGCGCTTTCATTACCCGACGAATTTGCCTTTTCCGCAGTATTCGAAGCGCTGCTGCCGCTATTCGACGCGTTGCCGCCGCACGCCGTGACCGCCATAACGAAAATAAGTGCAAGCATAGATAGTTGAAACCCCTTGATGATCCTCTTCACGTTTCTTCCCCCAATTTGATTAAATATTTGGTGTGGTAGTAAATTTGAATCGCTTACATGAAACAGTATATGTCAATCGTTTGACACATGTCAATCGTTTGACATGTCAATCGTTTGACATAGCAGATAAAAGAGCGTTCTAGGTTGTAGAACGCTCTACTAACTGTACCGGCAGCACATTCTCAACCTTGAATGGTTTCCCCTCCAGCTGCTTGCGGATGAGCTCAACGGCCATACGGCCCATCTCCCCAATCGGCTGCCGGATCGACGTTATCTCGGGGTTCAGCCAGGAGGCGGCATTAACATCATCATAGCCGATGATTCGAACATCCTGCGGCACCCGTTTACCCACCCGGATGCATCCCTTGACGGCAAATGCCGCTATAATGTCGCTCGTCGCGAAAATACCGTCCGTATCCGGATGCTCCTCCAGCAGCGTATCAATTATACGCTCGTATTGCTTTTGGTCGAAGACGTTCATGTCCGTCTGAATCGTAATATGCTGAACGCCTTGTTTGCGCGCGGTTTCGTGAAAAGCGTTCGTGCGCAAGTTCGATAGCATATGCAGCTCCTGGTTGCCGCATATGTGCGCGATTTTGCGGCACCCCTTCCGAACGAGCAGCTCCGTGGCAATCTCGCCTCCTCGGTAATTGTCAGAAGATATGGATGGGATTTCATCATCAATCTGTCGGTCGATCGTCACGATCGGGGAGTGCAGATGGCGGTACTCCTCCACATCAAGCGTATGGCTGCCCATGATAATGCCGTCAACCCGGTTCCTCTTCAGCATTTCGATGTAATCCCGCTCTTTCGCCGGATCGAGCTGGGAGTTGCATAGCATCACCTTAAAGCCAGCTTGATAGGCATAATATTCCACATAGTTCGCCAGCTCGCTGAAGAACGGATGGGAGACCATCGGAATGATCAGACCAATCACATTTGACTGCTTTCGGAGCAAAGAACGGGCAATTTCGTTCGGCTGGTAATTCAATTCCGCCATGATATCGAATACTTTCTTGCGCGTCTTCTCGCTAATATAACCCCGGTTGTTCAGCACTCGCGATACCGTTGTGACCGATACGCCAGCTTTCGTTGCGACATCATGTATCGTTGCCATTTCTGTCCCTCTTCTTTTCTTGCAAAATTATGTTCACACTATAACCGATTCTTCCCCGAATAGACAAGTTCAATATCCATCGGGGTTCCTGTTTCCTTTTAAGCCATTCCGTAAATGATATGACATGCTAATTAACGTCTCTAGTTTAAGTGATCAAGGACTACCTTTATATCAATTATTTCCATTGTCCTCCTAAATAAATCTTTAAACGACCACGCAAGAGACTCCCTGCTCATAATTACACCATTCACCTGCTACAATAATAAAATATACACAAAAGCCACTCCCTCGCGGAGTGGCCCTGAACTCACTTCTTCTGCTATAAAACTCATGGTACAGTTTCATCAACGCTCTCTTCTCAATCCGCGGCACGTAGGAGCCCTTCGCAATTTCCCGCTGCGTCCGCTCTTCCCCGCCCGTGATCAATCCGAACCGTCCAACCACGACTTCCTTCTCCCGGTCATCGAGGATATCCAGGTTCTTATAAATCTTGCTCTTCTCTATTTTAAGTTGAACCAAAACGTTTTCGCAGAAAACGTGCTTCGGAAGCATACGCTCCGCCACATCGCCTTGTTCCGAACCGAGGATGTCGATCAGCGTGATTTCGTTCCCCTCTTTGTCCGTTCCGATCGGGTCGTACAGGGACACGTCCTTCTTCGTCTTCTTCAAACTACGCAAATGCATCAGTATTTCGTTCTCAATATACCGCGCCGCGAACGTCGCGAGCTTCGTCCCTTTGCCCTGCTGGAAACTCTCGATCGCTTTGATCAGGCCGATGGTTGCGCGTTGCGGTAGCCGACCCGCGCGGCGATGTCCGCGACGGCCGTGCGCGGCTCTTCCTCCAGCAGACGCGCCGCCTTGGCGAGCCGTGAGCGCGTCACGTACTCCGTGAACGTCTCATTCATGACTTCGCCGAACAAGGTCGAGACGTAAGCCGGGGCAAGCTGCGCCACTTCCGATAGGATTTGAAGCGTGAGATCCTCGTGGAGGCGCTCGTCGATATACGTCTTCAGCTTGAGGATCAGCTCCGTATGCGCGTGATTGCTCGTTTCTTTTACATGCAAGGCGACCTGGTTGGACAACAGGCGGATCGCGGCCATCGTCGCATCGAACGACGGCCTCTTCAGCTCGTCGAACAGCGACGAGGGCGGGACGATCTGCTGCACGTTCAGCTCGATCACGACTTGGTACAACGTCGACGTCAGCTGGAGCAGCGACAGCTCAACGGCCGCCAGCTGCTGCTTCCGGCTCCTCGTCACGTGCGCGAAGTCGTCCAGGAACCGGTTCATCGCGTCGACATTGCCTGCTCTCACCGCGTTCTTGAACGAGTCGTACGCAAACAAATGCGGCGTGCTCGCAAGCACCGCCAGCTCGTCATAGCGCAGCACCGCCTCCTCGCCGTACAGAAATTGGTGACGCGCCGCCTGCTGAGCGAATTGATAGGAGAGCGATAACTCCAGAGGGGAATCGACGCGCGTTCCGATTGAAGCGCCGAACCGAAGCTCTTCCCGGGCGGAATCCTGCATCTGGAGCAGGAACGCCTGGATCCGTTCGGTCTCCAGCTCGGATGCAAGGTCGTCATGCAGTACGATCGCCCCCTCCTGCTGGCCGAGGGCGATCCACTCGCGGCCCCGCACGTGAAACGGCTCCATATAAGCACTGAAGCGATGTATAGCGCCTGAGAGCGGCCGGATATGCACGACAACGTAATGGCCGACAGTCGGCAGACCGTCCAGACGATCCAAGGCGACGTCTGCCCCGAGCAGCGTGTTTTTCAACTCATGCGCCCTCGCCTGCATCTCCAGCGTCGAAATCTTCCGGCCGAGCGAATCCACGACGTTGCCGATGAACGCGAACTCGTTCACCGCGCCCTGATGATGGCCGGTCTGGTGAGAACCGCGTAGATTCGCCATCAGCTGCTTCACCGGAATATAGAATCGTTTGGAGATGAAGAACGAGACGAGCAGCCCGAGCAGCAGCACCAGCAAACAGCCGAGCACGATGTTCGTCTTGAATTGGCTCGAGTCCAAAACAAACGCGTCGATCGGCCGGATTAGCGCGTACGTCCAGCCTTGAACGGATTGGCCGTCCTTCCAATAAGAGAGGATGAAGGGAGCGCCGTCTGCTCCCTGAATGCGCTCGGCCGGCTTGCCGGATGCCATTAGCCGGTTCAACTCCCTCGCTTCCCGCGGGTCGGCTTCCGCGGTTTGAAGCGCCAGGCTGCCGTTCGCATTGTACACGTACAGCCGCTCGCGCGGCGTGGCCATCATGCTGCTGGCGATCTGCTCTACGTAAGCGATCTCCACGTCCACGTATAAATAACCTTTGGCGAATTCGTTCATCGTGCCGTACGGAAGCGCGACGGCGTAGCTGAGCACACGCTCCCCGTCCGGAAGCGTCCGCGCGATCCAGCGCCGCTGCTCCAGTCGAGCCAGATAGGCCATGAACTCGGCGTCTTCCGCATGTGCCGGATCGCTGTAGAACATGTCGCTATCAACGGCGTAATTCCCTTTGGCGAACGCGATCGTCGCATTGTAAACGCCTTCATTTCCGACCTTGAAAAGCTCCAGGCTGGTGCGCAAGGACGAAATTTTGCTGATGTTCCCCTGCCAGCCATGGTCAAGCAGAAAATTCAAATCCGCGTTATACGCATTCGATACCGTCGAGAGCGCGGTATGCCGGATGCTATTCTCGTATTTGCGCAGCACCGTGCCTTCCACGAAGTCTTTCACGCTCATCAGCCGGTTGTGGCTGTCCCTCGCGATTTCCCCGACCATCATCCGGTTCGCCTGCACGTATAGAAATCCCCCTGCCAGCCCCAGCAGCACGACCGTCAACACCGTATAAGACAAGATGAGGCGGCGGAAAAAATTGACCCTGTAACGCGTGAAGGCTCTCATCATTCTCTCCCCCTTGTCTGCAGGACCGCAAGCATCGTCCGAATTCTCCTATTATCATAACGAATCGGAAGAATGTGTAGTATTGCATTTTTTTTGGTGAAAGAAAATACACCTTTGCTTCCCTTCCGGAGCTGCCGGAATGAAACGTCCGACGCGGCGGCCACGACAACAACCCCCGAATCTTGGACTCGAGGGGTTGGGCTGCGCTTCAGGTCGCACGCTGAAGACGGTATTCTTTCGTTATGGGATCTGGATCAACTGCCATTGCTGGTCGAGGCTGCCCGTGTCGCTCCATTGCACGACTTGGCCGCCATCTTCCGTCGCCCCGCCGAGCACGCACAGCAATTTGCCGCTGTTGAGATTTTGGATTTTGTAATAGGAGCCAACGGGCACCAGCGTCCATTTTTGATCATTCTTGCTGTTTTCCACCCACTGCACAGCAACGGCTCCATCAGTCGTACTCGTGCCGTTTATCGAAAGCGCGCGGCCGCTGTTTTTGTTAACCATTGTCTTGTAGCCGTTGCCAACGTCAGTCACATGCCATTGTTGATTCGCCCCGCCGTTATCGGCCCATTGCACGATGCTCCCTCCGTCCTGAAGGTTGGCTTGGTACACATCCAGCACTTTGCCGCTTTTACGGTTCACAAGCTTGTAATAAGGACCGGCGGAATAGCCCAAATCTACATCCCCGTAGTAGACGGTATTCGGGGCGCTGGTCCAGAAGCCATCGACCGCCATCACCAGCACTTTACCGGTACCGGCTACATATTGCAGCATACGGCTGTAACCGCGGGGCATGTTCGTTTGGACCGGTGTCCATGCGCCAACTCCGTTGTTTACATTGATTCGAATATCCGTAGATCCATATGAACTATAAGCCAATCGACCGTTCGGCAGCGAAATAATGACTGGACTTCCGCCATAATCGATCGTCGTTCCTGCGTCCGCCGGATTCCACGATTCCGGATTGGAGGAAATCTTGAAGTTATTCGGGGTGCCGTTCAAGCCGACCATCTCATACGTCATGATATACTGCCCATTGGCCATCTTGGCAACGACGGGCATGCCAGGTCGAAGGTTCCGATCCGAGAGTGCTACGTCTTCCACGACCGCCCCCCAGTTTACGCCATTGGTTGATGTTTGATGGACCAGCTTCTGGGCATGATTAGCCGGATCGCGTTCGTCCGAGTAATACACGATCAGCTTGTTGTTCGCCACCAGGAGGTTCGGCTCCCACACCGGTGTCGGATTGGCGGAACCCCACTGTCCACCGCCCAATGCAACCTCGCTTACGTAAGTCCACGACTGCCCATCATCCGTACTCTTGTATAAAACAACCGCGGTGGCGGACAAATCCGCCGGAGAAGCAATGCCAGCGAGAAGAATCGTTCCCGCAGGCATATTGCCGATCGCTTGCGGCAGTACGTAGAAGAACGGATTGGTCCAGTTGATCCAGCCTTGTCGTGGTCCTGTATAAGGCACGGCAGACGTCTTCGACCAAGTTTGTCCATTATTCGTACTGGAATAGATCGGGAAATTTTGCGTAGCAACCGGCTGGCTGTTATCTTCGAAGGAGGCGAGCAGCTTGCCGCTCGTCGTCTGAACCGATTTCACATACGTAACGCAATACGCTCTCGAGCATGGGCCGGTCGGGGAATATAGAATCGAAGCTCCGAAAGCGCTTGCAGTCAGCGGCAGCATCAGGATCACGCACATGAGAGCAGCCATAATGGAAAGTTTTCTTCCTTGATTCTTCACTTCATTTCGCCTCCTAAAGATCGATGGGGTACGCAGTTTAACCGCTATACGCGTTCGGCTGATAGGCTTACAAAGGAGAGCCCCCTTTCTGTTTGTTCATCTTGCGGTTTTGGTACGAACTCATTGTAACGCGGTCATGAATACGTTTACATGATCGTATTTACGATCTTTTGATCGATTCTGCTCTCTGTGAAAAAGATAAAAAGCGGGCGCTTCACGCACCCGCTTCCTTCACTTTACGAACAGTTCCGCCGTACTAGCCCGCGTTTTGGCATAAGCATTCAGCAACATATCCAACTCCCTACTCGTGCCTCAATATCGCGATAGCATAGCTTTCCAGCACCAGCTCCCCGGTAACCGCAGCTCCCGATACAAGCTCCTGACATTCACCGGTCAACGGGATGCGGACTGCGCGGGCGTTATGATTCAAGACCACGTAGAACTCCCGGCCGTCCTTCCGCTTTCTGACGATTTCGACGCCTTCGTTCTGAACGGAGATCGGCAGCGGGTTGATGCCGGACGCTTCGGCTATTGATCCCATTAACTCCCGCATCGCGTGTTCGTCGAGATCGCAGCCTATATAATAGGCATGTCCTTGACCGAAGCCGTTAACCGTAATGGCCGCTTCGCCATCGTAATACTCGCCGGCATACGTACCGAGCGTTGTGGCCCCGTTTGGATGCAGAATATCACACCATATCGAAGCGAGGCAGGTGCTGCCGCCAATCTGCACCTCAACCTGGCGACCGTAATTTAGCGAATCGAACTCCTCTACTTCGACGCCGCATAGCTCCCTAAAGTCTCCCGGCAGCGTCTGGTCCGTCATCGCGTTATTCCAGTTTCGGGAGCCGGAGCGGAACGTCAATACCGCTCTGCCTCCATTCATGACATAGCGGCTAACCCACGCCTTTAGGTCTGGATCGGACAAATGGAACGCAGGAATCACAACTACCTTATAAGACGACAAGTCACCATGCAGGCCAACCAGATCCACATTATAGCCATGTGCGGAGAAGGCATCATAATACGATTGCAGCAGCCGCGTATAATCGAAATTCCGGTTATGCGGATGGATCGCATGGCTCCATAGATGATCGTAGGATTTCACGATCGCAATGTCCGATACCACCTGCGCTCCCTCCAAGAGAGGCGCCAGCCGTACGAGCTCTCCGCACGTTTGCTGGATTTCCCGATATCTTCTTCTTGGAACCGAGTCGTGATCGAGAATACCGTACCAGTATTGCTCCGCTCCGTACCTGGCCGCGCGAAACCGGAAATACACGATGCCGTCCGCGCCATGAGCGACAGATTGATAGGTCCACAGACGAAGCTGCCCCGGTCTGGGCGTATCGGCGAGAACATTCCAACCGCAAGGCCCGCTCTGGTGCTCCATCACCCAGAAGTTTTGCTTCTTCACGCCTCGCATCAAGTCATGGGCCATGGCTGTCTTCCGATAGGACGGCCGGTCCCAGGGATAATCGATGTAATTATCCCAGGAAACGAAATCAAGGGGCTCGGCAAGATTGAAGTAATCGATCTCCGGGAAATGCCCCATTAAATTGTGCGTAATCGGCTTGTCGCTCAGCTTGCGGATCAAGTCGATTTGAAACTGCTGGTAACGGACGACCGCATCCGACGAGAAGCGCTTATAATCGAGCACGAGCGCCGGATTATGCCCATGATACTCCGGGTCCGCGCCGTCGCAGACGCTGTAGGCCGGTAGAATAAGCTCCGACCAGTCCCGATACGTCTGGCTCCAGAACACCGTTCCCCATTCCTCGTTCAATCGGTCGACCGAGCCGTATTTTTGCTCCAGCCAGACATGGAACGCCTGCAGGCAGTGGTCGCAATAGCAATACGTCGTATCCTGGCAGCCGAATTCGTTATCGATCTGCCACGCTTGAATCCGTCGATCGTGACCATAACGCGCGGCGATGACCTGTACGATGCCTTTGGTCAACTCCTGATAGACCGGATGATTGACGCAGTAATGCCTTCGGCTGCCGTAGCCTCGCACGCCGCCGAATTTATCCCGCTGGTAGATATCCGGGTATTTATCCATCAGCCATTTCGGAGGGGTCGCAGTCGGCGTGCCTAGAATAACGGCAATGCCCCCCTGATCCAACAAACCGATCACATCATCCAGCCATTGAAAATCGTATTGTCCCGGCTCCGGCTCCAGCCTCGCCCATGCAAATTCGCCGATGCGGACCACGTTGAAATTCGCTTCTTTCATCAGCCGGATATCGTGCTCCCACATTTCCCGCGGCCATTGTTCCGGATAATAGCAAGCGCCCAATTGCATGTCGTTCCACTCCCTGTGTCCTCTTGTCGTTACTGCCACTTAAGCATACAAACGGGGAACGGTTAGCGACATGATGGAATCTACGAATATTTGATGAATTATGATGCCGCCATACTGCCTTCTCCTATTGTGTGATAGAATAATGACACTCGATTTGTAAGCGCTTAAAAGATTCTGGAGGCGGGGACCATCATGATCCGACTGTTACGCACAAGCTTCATGTCTAAATTCCTGTTCATCTTCCTGCTGTTCATCCCCTTGCCCATGTTTCTGGCGAAAAGTTACTTGTCCGGGAAAATTATCGACGTCCTCGTCGAGACGAACCAGAACAAAAATTTGCAGCTAACCGAACAAATCGCGGTCAATATCAAGGAGACGATGCGAAAGTATATCATCACCGCAGCCAGCGTCAACTTCGATAGCGACGGGATCCATTACGAGGATACGATCATACCGGCGATCAACCGTTGGCACGTTTCCGCCGACGAATACGAGAAGCTGCAGCTGTCTGATCAGATCAACAAGCGGATGAACTATTTTTTCAACTATACGACCGACTTGCTCGGCGTCTTCTTCGTCTTCCCGGACAATCGCTATTACGGCTACCGCAACTCCATTCCGAACGCCCCAGGCGAGATGCGCGCAATGCCGTGGTATGGCCAACTCAAAAGGGAAACGCCTGGCAGCGTCATGGTCGTCGGCAAAATGCGCAATACGCTGAGCCCTCTTACGCACGGCCAAAGCGCGATCGGCCTTGCCGCCTTCCCGCCCAGTCCCGGCAATGAGACGATCGATTACATCTATTTTGCGCTCAAGCCCGATTGGTTGGATAACGCCTTCACGGACATGAAGCTCTCTCACATCGGCCAAGTCGACATCTTCACCGCCGATCAGCAATCGCTGACGCGAAGCGACCGCAGCGACCCTATGCTGGACATCTTGAAGGATACGCCCGTATGGAAGCAAAATTACGGCTCTTTCCATTACAAGCGCGATGGGCAGGACCTGCTGATCAATTACTACACGGTCGACAATACGGGATGGAAAGTCGTCAGCACCATCTCGTACGGGGAATTAACGAACAGCGTTCAGAAAGTCGTGGGCGTAACCTCCATCGTCCTGCTTGCCGTTACGCTTCTTTATCTGGCCGTGTTCGTCACTTCCGCGACAACGACCGTACTCGTCCCTATTCAACGACTGATCAAACAGATGCGCAGAGTTCAGCAAGGCAACTTAAAGGCCACCTTGGCGATCAACGGCAAGGACGAATTCGCTCATCTGCATGGCGCGTTCAACTCGATGGTCGGCGAAATTAAGCAGCTCATCCGCAATATCGAGGATGAGAAGCAAGAAAAGCTGCTCATGGAGATCCGGGCGCTGCAGTATCAGATCAACCCTCACTTTTTGTTCAATACGCTGCATTCGATCTCGGTTATGGCCAGAACATACGGGATTTACAATATTCAGATGATGACGGAATCGCTAACCAATTTACTGCATAACACGATGGATAAAGGCGCTCACGTCATCTCGCTGGCAGAAGAAGTGCAGCTGCTCGAACATTACACGTATCTCATGGCGTTCCGCTATCAAGACAAGTTCGAAGTCCAGTTCGATGTACCGGTTGAAATCCGGCAAGCTGTCATCCTGAAATTCTTGCTGCAGCCCGTGCTGGAGAATGCCATCATTCACGCATCGGATGATCCTTTCCGCAAGCTTAACATCCGTGTTGGCGCGTATCGGATCGACAACCGGCTGCGGATTGAAATCTCCGATGACGGCCAGGGCATGCCCGCGGAACAAGTGGAGCGGCTGCTGGACAGTCCGAAGGAAAAGTACGACGCGTTCAATAAAATCGGCATCTACAACGTCCACCGCCGTCTTCGTCTAACTTACGGTGAACCTTACGGTGTCCACATAAGCAGTCAATGGGGGGCCGGAACCACGGTCACGCTAGAACTCCCTTATATTGAACCAACGGAGGATATTACGCATGCCTAACCTGCTTATCGTGGACGATGAACCGCTAAGCCGTATTTCAATTCGTACGCTAGGAGATTGGGAATCGCAGGGGTATCGCATCATCGGCGAAGCGTCCAACGGCATCGAAGCGCTCGAATGGTTGGACGAATCGATTGATATCGATATCGTCCTTGCCGATGTGAACATGCCCAAGATGAACGGCATCGAGCTTCTGAACGAAATTAGAGCCCGTTATCCCGATCTCATCGTGCTAATGTTGAGCGGCTTCAAGGATTATGAATTTGTCCGCGAGGCGTTTCGGCTTGGAGCACGGGATTACGTGCTGAAGTCCAATATGAATTTCGAAACGCTCGTCTCGCAGCTCGACTTATTCCTTGCCGAGAAGAGAAGCGTTAATCAGGCAACGCCTTCCCATTCGCCTGACAGTGCCCATACGAGAGCCAAGGCGCTGGAGAAGCTGCTATTCGGCGTTCTGCCGGGAGAGGCTGGGCAGATCGTTCAGGCGCTTGGACTTCGCCTGCAGCCCCGCAACTTGGCCGTCGCGCTGCTAGGTATCGATGATTTCCGCATGCTGCAGGATAAGTTCGACCCCGTCATCCTGATGAATATTGCCGAATCTTCGCATCAGTTAATCAATCAGAAGCTAAGCGAGTTTAAGGTGGGCGAATGCGTACCGCTCTCTCAAGAGCGTTATGCCCTGATCGTGCATTTCCCGGAAGCGAACAGCGAGTCTGCCTTATTCCAACAGCGCTCGATGTTCTTCCAACACTTGCAGAGCGCCTTCATGCGCATGTTGAATTTATCGGTCACGATCGGGATCAGCTCCTTCAGGCATGACTTCGGCGCCCTGCATGCTCAGTATCAGCAAGCGCTGAGATTCGTGGATTTGAAGCTGCTCTATGGCAAAGGCGCCTTAATAACCGAGAACGAGGCCCGTCAAATGGAAGCCGCTACGGACGTCACGATTTTCGGGAAAGAAAAGAAGCTGCTGCAGGCGATCGAACGCATGGATGCGAGCGCCGTCAAATCCGAGCTGCAGTCGATTATGAAGGACATCGTCCGCAGTCGGCCAACCGGCAGCTCCAGCGTGCATGGACTGTACTATGAGCTGCTGTATCTGGTCTTCATCTTTATGCGGGATAAAGGCTTCGTCACCGATGACGCGATCAGCCAGCGCAACGCCTTCCATGCCCTCAATCGGATGGATACGATACACGAAATGAACGCTTATATCGAACAGCTGCTGCTCAAACAGATCTCCGAAATGAAGACCTACCATGACGGCACCTCGAGCAAAATAAAAAAAGCGATCGACTATATCCGCTCCCATTACGCCGAGGAAATCACGCTGCGGTCGTTAAGCGAGCATCTGCAGCTGAGCGAGAATCATCTGAGCCGCATGTTCACCAAAGAAACGGGCGAATCCTTCATCGCCTATCTGACCCGGACGAGAATTCAGAAAGCGAAGGAGCTCCTGAAGCAGACCGATCTTCCCATCGGGGAAATCAGCGAAGCGATCGGCTACGCCAACCAGGAGCATTTCAGCCGCGTGTTCAAGAAAGTCGAAGGTCAGTCGCCAAGCGCTTTCCGGAACTAACATGCACGAAAGAAACCCTCGATCGCATGGATCGAGGGTTGTTCATGTACCGCGGCTATTCTTTCACGGCGCCGGCTACAAGCCCTGCGAAGATGTACCGCTGCAGGATGAAGTACACGACTAACGTGGGGAGCATAATCCAGATGATGCCTGCGCTCATGCCGGCCCAGTTGAGCGTTCGGTCTCCGTAGAACAACATCAGCGCGGTCGACAAGGTCCGGAATTGTTCGGAAGGAATGTATAGATACGGGATGTACATATCGTTGGCGATATCGACGAACTTGATAATGGCCAGCGTCGCCGAAGCGGGCAGCACGAGCGGGAAAATGATCTTCCAATAGATCGTGAAGTAGGAGGCGCCCTCCATCATCGCGGCTTCGTCAAGCTCGACCGGGATCTTGTCCATGAACTGCTTGTAGATGAAGATCTGCACCATATCCGCCCCGGTATAGATCAGAATCGGCGCCAGCAGCGAGTTGTAGATGCCCAGATCTTTGATCAACCCGAAGCGCGCAATCTCCGTCGTGTAGAAGGGAACGATGATGCCGAAGACGAACAGCGCAAGCACGATCCGCTTGAACCGGAATTCGAATCGGGCAATAATATAAGCCAGCATGGAACCGATGATCATATTGGCGAATACGCTTACTGCGCCGATAATCGATGTATTTTTGACCGCAAGCAGAACGTTGGCCTTATGGAAAGATGAGATCAAGTTATCGAGATAGAAGCTGCTTGGCAACGCCAGCGGTTTCCCGCTCGTAATCTCCGGCGTCGTCTTGAACGCCGCGAACAACAGTGTCGCCAGCGGAACGAGTACGATTAACGTGATCGCAATCAACAACCCATGTTTGGCCAGTGCCAAGGGCAGCTGCCTGCGGAAGCGTCTCGTCATCGCGGTCTGCAAATTACTCACAACGCTCCCCCCTTATCCCTTGATGGTAATCAGTTTGCTCTGCACGAAACTGACGATGCCAATGAGTATCATTAACGTGACCGCCATTGCCGCTGCCAAACCGAAGTGATTATATTGGAATGCCGTCTTGATTGTATACACCATAAAGGTCGAAGAATCATATCCCGGTCCGCCGTTCGTGACGAGGAACGGGATATCAAACACCTGGAGGGCCCCTCTGACGTTAAGGAACAAAATAAGCTCGATGACCGTTTTGATTCCAGGGACCGTAATATGCCGAAGTTGTTGAAAGCGGCTGGCGCCATCGATTGTCGCGGCCTCATAGTAGTCTGCCGGGATGGATTGCATCGCGGCGATAAACAGAATGATATGAAGGCCGGAGTATTTCCATAAGGAGATGAAGACGAGCGTAAAATTTACGACATGAGTATCGCTTAGCCAGCTTTGGCTCAGTCGGTCGAGTCCAAACAGATGGAGCACCTGATTCATCGAGCCGTCGGGCGAGAAGAAGAAGGCGAACATGTAAGCGACGGCCACGCCATTGATAATATAGGGCATAAACACGATCACTTTATAGAATTTCGCTGCTCGCAGCTTACTCACGAGCACGGAGGCTACGACGATCTCCAGCGGAATAAATGCCAGGTGAATGATGAAGTATGTCGCATTGTTCTTCAGTGATACCCAAACTTCCTCGGACTGCAACAATTCCTTGTAGTTGTCGAATCCGATGTATTGAAAGCCGCTTGTCAGTCCGTCCCAATCCGTGAAGCTCATTTGCAACAGCTTGAGAGTCGGGTAGACAAGCAGCATAAGCAGCAGGACGATCGGGATGAGCAGGAACGAAACGATGATCAACTTTCGTTGCATGTTGTAGCTCATGCTGGCCTCTCCTCTCTAAATTCGGAATGATAAAAGCCGCGCTGCCGTATCCGCAGCGCGGCCGCTGGCCGGGTGTACGGTTGACCTTATTGAATGCCCAGCTTCTTGCGCGCTTTCGCCCACTTCTCGTTCAGATCTTCCAGCGACTTCTGATAATCTTTGCCGGTGAGCATATATTGACCGATGACATGCGTGTCGAACTGCACTTCGTTCCGGATTTTATTGAAGTTTTCATCGCCGGGGATCAGCATCTTTTGCTTGTACGTCAGCGTATCCGCCGCTTCTTGGAACACGGTCTTCGTCCCGGAAGCCGGAAGATCGACCGTCGCTACCATGCCCGTCCGTTCAATGTAAGGCGCGTATACCTCATTGCCCATGAACCACGCTACGACTTTGCGCGCTTCTTCCGGATGCGCGGACTTTTTGCTGAGGACGAAGAACAAGTCCACTTGGCCTACCTGCGTAATCGTATCGCTCTCGTTATCGACATCCGGAATCGGAAATACGCCGAGATCGCCCACATCGCCGCCAAGCTTCACATAATCCGGATAGAAGAAGTTGGCCGCTACGAGCATCGCCGCTTTCTTGTTGACAATCATATTCTCGGCATCGGTCCAGCTCGTATCGAGCGCCTTACCCATGACATCCGCCTTGATCAATTGATCGAATTTGCCGAATGCCTTGGAGAACGGGCTGACTGCGGTGAATGGCTGATCCGATTTGGCCAGGTCGCTGAGTAAAGTCGGCTGCGATTTGCCGATCGCTTCCGGCAGCCATTCGGCAAACGGATAGACCGGCCATTTGTCTTTGCCGCCCATCGCGATCGGCTGATACTTCCCGCTGTCTTTGATTTTGACGGACAAATCGACGAACTGCTGCCATGTTTTCGGAATTTCGAGTCCAAGCTCCTGGAATACCGATTTGCGGTAGAAGACCCAGTCGCTCATCACTTTCATCGGGAGGCCGTAGTAATCGCCCTCCGGCGTTTTGTTATTCTCGTAAGCGCTGACGAATTTGTTGCTCTGGACGAGTACATCGTCTTTCTTCCATGGCGCGATCGTCGACTGAAAATCGATCAGATTGGCTGCCTTCAGATACGTCACATCGGGGAATTCATTAGCTGCTTGACGAATTTTCATCGTCTTCGTCAATTCATCCGCATTGGCGAACGACTGCAGGTCCACGGTTACGTTAGGCAGCGCCGCCGCGAAAGAAGGTTCCGCGATCTTTTGCTGCCAGAAATCCAGTTCTTCCGCAAATACCGCGACAGTCAGCTTCACCTTCTCCTCGCTGCCACCGTTATTCGAAGCCTTCGCAGCATTGGTTGCGTTCGTTTTTGCAGCATTGTCGGTGCTGGAACTGTTGGTATTCTGCCCGCACGCCGATAGCATTGCTGTTAGAAGAAGCGTACTGACTACCATTCCCGAGTACCATTTTTTCTTGTTCACCCCTGCTCGCCCCTTTACTTCGCTAAGTTATCGTTTGCATCCTTAGAATAGCTGATCTGTGGATGCGTTTACATGATCGATGTTACGAATATTTGATCTAGCTTATCATGTGATGTCCCTCGTCTTCAGGGTCGGGTTATCCTATACCATCCTTGTCCAAAACGGCGGGGACTCTCCGCAAACACATGAACACTTCCACCGGGCGGTGTATTTTTCGGATAAGTATCCAGCCTCATTATGATATAAGAATCAACTCATTTATACTTTAGTCGTAGATTTTCAACTAGAAGTAAAGTAACTAGTATAGCAGCAGAAAAGCTGCAGAAAAAAGGGACATTTCAACAAATGTTGAATGTCCCTACTTTCGGTTAACCGTCCACTCCCGACTTCCAATTTCTTCGTTAGCTGGATGAGGTGCCAATTGACAATCGAGTGCTCCAATCAGATCCTTAACCATGGTCCTTTAGCTTGCCATCAATCAACGCCCATTGTACTTGGTACTGCGAATCCAACAAGACCACATCCGACCTGTAACCGACTTCGATCTTGCCTAACTGAAGCTCGTGAATTCTATAACATGGAGTAGCTAGCAACTTGTCTCTTCCAAAAAGATCGATATACGGTTTGCCAAATACGTTGTACCAAACCAATTCTGGATGGATGACCGCTAGATTTATAGCCTCTTTCCAGCAATCGGCGTTCATATCAAATAGTCTGGCCATAACAGGATCCGTTAATATTGTCGATGACTCCATTAACTTATAATTCAATCTTTTCTACTTCAACCCATTGAAAGTTAAGCAAGATTGGCGGGATAAAGGCAGGATGCATCCATAGATATTGTGCTTCCCTGTTCAATTGACCCAAACAGAACCGTCCTTGCTTGTCCAGCTGGATTTTCCATTCACCGCTTGCCATTGCTTTTCCTTGCTGAACGAGTTTTCTAGCCTGATCATACGAGAATTTTGTTCCACTGGATTTATTAATACTTTCAATAATATGCGAATACTTTTTTGCTGCCTCTGCTTCCATTTCTACGGTCAATTCAGAGTCCCATATTTCTACATAGTCTACCCCGTTGATATGATGTTGTGTTAATAACTTTACATAAGTGTCTGTAACATATAGATGGTTCTTTAGTTGCTGAGGAATTCTGAATATTAATGTAGCTTCTGGTATTTGCTCTTTTATAAAAACTAACCTCTCATAACCAAGAGACTGCTTTTCAATCGACCTTGTTTCATCTACGCAATCGATTACGTTTATAACATTCATTAAAAACAATGGCTCTTGTTCATGTTCTACTTCCAAATATTCAACTTCATTATTAAATTCACTATATAGATTGAACTAATGAACAACCATTAAAAAACATACATGTGCCAAATAAGTATACCTGGACACTCAAACTAGCGATCCTTTACGTCAAACGCGAATTTGGCGAAACCTTTTCCGAAAGAGGAATGTCTAAATTGCTTCATCGACTGGGCTTCAGTCATACGAAAGCCACGTATACGATGGCATTAGCCGATCCCGAAGAGCAGAAAACGTTCACGGACAGGACGTTTCCCGCACTAAAAAAAAGCTTATAAATGGAGAGATCGATCATCTTTTGTTTGAAGATGAATGCATGATTCGCGCGTATCAATCCCTCCAGTATAACTGGTTTCCGATTGGTCACCAGCGAAAAATCCCCACCTTTGGCCGCCATGAAGGAGCCAAGCTGTTTGGAGTGCTTAATTACGAAACAGGCGAAGTTCTCTATCGGGATGGGGAGCGTTACGACACAACTGCTTTTATTCAGTTTCTTGAGGTGATTTTGGATGCTTATCCGAAGGGAAACATCGTCATGATTTTGGATAATGGGCGTATCCATCATGCTGCTCAAGTTGAACAGTTTCTAAGGAATCATCGACGCCTCACATTTGTCTTCTTACCCAAATATTCGCCCGAACTCAATTTGACAGAAGGTCTTTGGAAATGGTTGAAAAGTGATGTGGTGCACAATGTGTTTTACAAGAAGTTCTACCATATTCGAATTAACGTAGCGGCCTTCATGAGACGTGTTAATGCTAATCCAATGGAAGTCATTGATCGACTTTGTGTTCGCATGTAAATCAATAGTTCAGTCTATATAGATTAATCATATCATGATAAAAAAGTCCCCAAACCACTAATAGCAAACCTCCAGGTTCGATACACTGCCTTTTAACCAGACCACTCTAACGTGCCACAAAAAAAGTAAGCTACGTTTCGCGCAGCTTACTTTCTACAATTCTAATCACTTCTTCTGCTTATAAAACTCATGATACAGCTTCATCAACGCCCGCTTCTCAATCCGCGACACGTAGGAGCGGCTAATCCCCAATTCCTTCGCAATCTCCCGCTGCGTCCGCTCTTCCCCGCCGGTAATCAATCCGAACCGACCAACCACGACTTCCTTCTCCCGGTCATCCAAAATATCCAGGTTCTTATATATCTTACTCTTCTCTATTTTAAGTTGAACTTTATCGGCCACATCGTCGGCTTCCGAACCAAGGATGTCGATCAGCGTGATTTCGTTCCCCTCTTTGTCCGTTCCAATCGGGTCGTGCAGCGAAACGTCTTTCTTCGTCTTCTTCAAACTGCGCAAATGCATCAAAATCTCATTCTCGATACACCGAGCGGCGAACGTCGCGAGCTTCGTCCCTTTGCCCTGCTGGAAGCTCTCGATCGCTTTGATCAGACCGATGGTCCCGATGCTGATCAAATCCTCCAGATCCTCGCCGGTGTTATCGAATTTTTTGACAATGTGCGCCACAAGCCGCAAGTTGTGCTCGATGAGCAGGTTGCGGGAATGCGGGTTGCCCTCCGCCATAAGCTGCAGATGCTTGAGTTCCTCTTCTTCTTGCAGCGGCTGTGGGAAGGCGTTGTTTTTGACATACGAGACGAGCAGGGTCAGCTGCTTGATAAACAATGCGATCGCCGCGAATAATCCTGGCATTGTGCCGGCCACCTCCATGCTGATTTGACGCGTAGGAACGCTGCGGTTCCGCGCTTTTCTCGGAAGACTGTTCTATAGTGTATGTGGGCTGGGGCCCATGCGTGCCTGTACGGTCAGCCGCGAGAAAAATGATTCGTCCCCCGCTCACCCGGGTATATCGGCTGCCCCGAACTTTTATAAATCCCAATCCGCCCCTATGCCCTCTCCCTCTCCCACATCATACCAACACGAAAGTCACAATCAGTCACAATTTCACTATAATTCAACATGACTACGCACTGCATTTAACACTTATCCGTTAAGCTTGTCCCAAAGGTGCCGCACGCGCGAGTAAAAGCAGCCAAGTTATGGCAACCGTATATCTATTCGTAGAAATCAAAGAAACGGAGTTGATCGATCCCCATGCCTCATCGCACGTCCACACGCAATCTGCTCGCCGGCGCCTTATCCGTCGCCTTGTTGGCCCAAGGCCTCCTGGCCGGTACGGCGGCGGCCGCACCCGCGAACGCAAACGCAGCCAATCCAGCTAATGCCGCCGCAAACCAAACCGCTTCTACGACCGCCGCAGCAACAGCCGCCTCCCCCTACGAAACGGTCCCGCGCGCGGACGGCAATAACCTCGTCTTCCCGGTCATCAGCGACATTCACATCAACGGCAGCGCCCGGGCTTCGTCCAAATTCAAAGCGACGATGGAGCAGATTAACGCCATCGCGCCCGGCTATGACGCCCTCGTCAGCGTCGGCGATCTGACGGACAACGGCACGTCGGCGCAATATGATGAGCTGATGTCGATCTATAACGGCTTGAAGCAGCCGAACGCCCAGCATCTGTTCGCGATCGGCAACCACGACTACTACGGCTCCGCGACGCCGCAGGCCGCGCAGTCGCTGTTCAAGTCCAAGACCGGCATGGATGGCCTCTACTATGACCGATGGCTGAACGGCTATCATTTCATCGTCATCGGCAGCGAGGACCGGGCCACGAACGGCACGCTCTCCGACGCGCAGATCGAGTGGCTGGACGCCAAGCTGGCCGAGAACGCCTCGCCGGACAAGCCGATCTTCGTCTTCTTCCACCAGCACATTAGCAACACCGTCTACGGCAGCGACCTGTGGGGCCACACCCAGAACGCCGCGAAGCTGTACGGCACGTTGGCCAAATATCCGCAGGCGATCACGTTCTCCGGCCACTCCCACTACGTGCTCGACGATCCGCGGACGGCGCATCAGCGCGACTTCACCTCGCTTGGCACGGCGGCGATCCGCTATCCCGAGCTCGAGCCGGGCAAGGTGCAGGGCAACCATCCGACCGACGATATTACGCAGGGCTACATCGTGGAGGTGCAAGACGACAAGGTGCTCGTGAAACGCCGCGATTTCCACGCGAACGCCTGGACCGGCGAGGATTGGGTCATCGACTACCCGGCCGTGAAAGCCAAGTTCAAATACACCGACAACCGGGATACCGTCAAGCCAGCCTTCCCGGCTAGCGCCAAAGCAACCGTCGTGGGCGGCAGCGTAACCGAGACGAGGTTCCGCATCGAATTCGATCAGGCGACGGACAACCTGAACGTGCACAGCTATGAGATTAACGTCACGAACGATAAGACGGGTCAAAAAGCGACGTCCGTCCTCGCCTTCTCGGACTTCTATCTCGATCCGGTACCGGCGAAGCTCGCCTTCGACATCGGCGGCCTGACCGGGGACACCGCGTATACCGCATCGGTGACGGCGATCGACTCGTTCGGCAACCGCAGCGACAAGACGCTGACGGCGAAGGTGACGACCGGGGCCAAAGCGCCGTTCACCCCGCCGGTCGCGGATGTCATCGACATCGACTTCATGGACGGTACCGCGAAGGACGTCTCCGGCAAAGGCAACGACGCGACGCCGCAGGGCGACGTCGGCATCGCCTACGATCCGGCGTTCAAGAAGCCGGCCGCTTGGTTGAAGGGCAAGAGCAACGAGTTCTTCGCCATCCAGCCGAGCGCATCCATCAAATCCGTGACGCAATCCGCGTCCATTGAAGCGTTGTTCAAGCTCAATTCCATCCGGGACCACGCGGTCTTCGGCAACACGCAAAGCGGCGGCCTTTCTTTCGAATCGACGGACGACGGCAACATGGAGCTGTGGCTCCACGCGGGCGGCAACTATACCCGCATCGGCATCCCGCTCGAGACCGGCGTCGTTCATCACCTCGTCGGCACGTACGACGGTTCGGCCGTGACGCTCTACCATAACGGCGTGAAGGTGAAAACGCAGGGCGTCACCGGCGCGATCAAGCAGCCGGACATCCCGTTCGCGATCGGCGCCGATCCGGAAGCGAACCTGAAGGGCAACTACGTGCTGGACGGTTCGGTCAGCGTCGCCCGGCTGTATAGCAAGGCGCTCACGCAGGAGCAGGTCAAGTACAGCTACGATCAGCTGGCCAAACGGCTGAACGCGCCTTCCTTCAACACGCTGCATGACGGCATCGCGGCAGGACGCGCGCTCGCGGCGGACGCGTCCAAGATCGGCGACGCGCCGGGCCAATATCCCGCTTCGGCCATGACGGCATTCGGCGTCGCGCTCGACAAGGCCGACATCACGATGATGTCCCGCACGGCGGGCGAGGACGAAGCGAAGCAAGCCGCCAGCGAACTCGCCCAAGGGCGCGCCGTGCTCGAAGCCGCCAAAAATGGCGCCGCACAGACAGGCGCATACCTGGAAGGCCAGGCCAAAGCCGTAGCCGGCCAAACCATCGCTTTGACGTACGGCATCCGCGGCGACGCCGCATCCGGCTCGGTCGCGCAGGATCTGACGATCGACTACGCCGCCGATAAGCTGCAATTCCTGGGCTTCGAAGCCGCCGACCAGCTGAAGCCGGGGTTCCAAGTGGTCGACGCCGAGGACAAGGACGGGAAGCTCCGTATTATCGCCGCCGCAATCCCGCCTGCATCGGAGCTGCAAGGCCATCTGCTGCAGATTCGCTTCAAGGTGAAAGCCGGTGCCGCATCGGGCACGACGGCATTGTCCGCATCCCGTATCGTTCTCGCCGACGCATCGGGCACCGAGAAGACGATCCCATCGTCCGGCTCGCATGCGCTAACCATCGGCGCGGCCAGCGACAACGCCGCCCTGCTGAAATTGATCCAAGACGCCTCCGTCTTACATCAGAACGCGGTCGAAGGCGGCGCGATCGGCCAGTATCCGGCAGGCTCCCGAGCAGCTCTGCAGACGGCGATCGATAATGCGAAGCAAACCGCGGACAACGCGGAGGCGACCGACGCCGACATCGCCAAAGCGGCAGCCGATCTTCAACTTGCCGTGCAGAGCTTCAAGGACAGCGTCAACAAACCGACCGCCGGCGACACGAACAACGACGGCAAATTCTCCATTGGCGACCTCGCCCTCGTCGCGCAAGGCTACGGCGCAGCAAGCACGGACGCGAATTGGAACGACATCAAGGCATACGACTTCAATGCCGACGGCCGCATCGGACTCGAGGACTTGGCATACGTGGCCAGACGCATTCTCGGTACGCAGGCATAATTTTCAACGCTAGCCCTTTATCGCATCCTTTCATCTAAATAAACGTAAAGAAGCGAGCGCGCCTCCGACATCGGTAGGCGCGCTCGCTATCTATGGCCGATTCAATACTCGCCCTTTTCAGCGTCTACTATTGGTCCAATTGGTGATACAGATCGATGATGCATGCCGAGAAATCCCAGCCGACTTCCTCGGCATTCGCGGCGATTTTGCGCACGCGCTCTTCGAATTCGACGAGCCAATCTTCCGTTTCTTCCTCGTTCATGCGTCCGATAATATCCCCGTACACCGAGATCAAGCTACTCAGCAGCCGATATTCGTCGTAGCCGGACATGACGGCGAACTCGACGGCCGACTCAACGTAGATCAGCATCAGCTCGGTCACCCCCTTGGCGTCTCCCGTCAACTTCTCGTACTCGGCAATGGCTTTCTTCGCTTCCGCGATCCTCAGCTTCGGCTGGCCGCGACCCGGGAGAAACTCCTGCCTGATCTTCTTCTTATGATCTGCGAGCAGCGCCTGCGCCGCCGACTCGCCGAGTACCTCCAGCGTCAGCATACGCTCCGCCTCTTTGCTCGTCTCGAAGCAGCGCTTCACGAGCTCCCGGAGCTGTTCGGCATCCAGCTGCTTCAAATGCTTGTTCAGCTGCGATTTCGTCAGCTTCGCCGGCTTGTCCGGTTTGTCCGCCGCCGGGACGGCAGGCTCGCGCTTCGGCACGAAATGTCGCCCTTCTTCGGCCAGCAGCTCGTTCACCTCGTCCAAATCGAATGCTTCCGCGCCGAAGTCCTTCGGCATCCACCGGACGATATCCGCATAATCCGGATGCGTCTTGTCCGACAAGACGGCCAGTTTCTCATCATAACCCGCCACTCCGCCCGCATTCTCGGGCGGACAGCTTCTCTCGCCGCCCAAGCATACGGGATACGTCGGCTCCTGCGGCGACTCCTCGATGATCCGCACCGTAATGCGGTGCTTCCAATCGTCGCCGAAATCATAGACATACAGGAAGCTGTCGCCCTCCTGCTTGACATGGCTGCTCACCTTCTCCTTGCGGGCATTCCAATTATTTTGTCCGCCCAATCGAGGAAGCTCGATCATCTTCCCATCCACCAAGAACAGATAGTGATGTTCGTTTTCCCACCCCATGACCGCCTGCACAATCCGGTTCAACTGCTGGAACGTCATGTCCGCGCGGAACCGGAAGTCGCGCCAGATCGGCGGGCTTGTCTCCTCAAGCTCGACTCTGCATATGAAGTCCATTCTCCAACACCTCCTGATAAGACCTATTCTAGTAGGTTTAAGAACGAGAAAAAAGACGCAGCCGAATTACATCCAGCCGCGTCTTTCGTCCCCTACTCCTTCAACTCGTACCCGCTAATCTTCAGATGCGCCTTGAACATCTCCAGCGTCGAAGGCAGCGTCTCCTTGTCAGGCCACGTCTCGCCGCTCCAGATTCCGGATTGCTTCAGCGCGCGCGGACAGTGAACGAACGCCTCTTCGACCTCGACGATGACGGCCATGCCCGTCGTCTTTCCCTTCCACTGCTGCGCCGCGATCAGTTCTTCGCTCCGCGTGACGTACGCGCGGCCGTTGATACGCAGCACCTCGTTCAGACCCGGTATGAGGAAAATCATGCCCACCTGCGGATTGTCCGCGATGTTGAGCAGCGAATCGATCCGCCGGTTGCCCATCCGATCCGGGAAGATCAGATGCCGCTCGTCCAGCACCTTGACGAAGCCCGTCTCGTCACCGCGCGGCGAGACGTCCGCGCGGCCGCTTGCCCCCGCCGAAGCCAGGAAGAAGATCGGCGACATCTCGAGATATCGCTCGATCCCATCGTCGAGGACGCCGACCGTTTTGCTCACCACCGCGTCATGCGGCTGGCCCACGATCTCCTGCAGCTCCTCTGCCGACGTGATGATGCCTTGTTGCCACTTGCTATCTAACATGTTCGTCTCTCCTTAGCTGCCGCCGTTCTCGTGATCGTGCTTCGAATCTTCATTGTACCGTCCCGACGGCAAGGGAAGCAACTCGCGTCCCCGCGCTCCAATGGCCAGCACCGTTCCCGGCGAGCGCCTTCGTCCCCGGCTTCCTAAGATGCTCCGACGCTACCGCGCGCGAACCCCGACCGCCTCCAGCCACGCCTTCGCGATCAGCGAGTGGCCCGCCGCGGATGGATGAACGCCGTCGCCCGCCCAATACGCCGGCCCCGTCTTCATGCTCGCCTGCGCGAACAGCCCGTCGAGCGGCACGTAGGCCGCCTTGAACTCCTGCGCCAGCTCGCGGACGGCCGCGATTTTCGGATCGAGATCTTCGCGCCAGCCCTTCCGGTCCTCCGGCACGGGCAGCACGAACGGCTCGACGAGCACCAGTTTCGCGTCCAGCCGGTCCAGCGTGCTCGTGATCAACCGCCGATACCCCGCGTAATATTGCTCCGCGCTCGTCGGGTCGTTATTATCGTAGCGCCGCCACGTGTCGTTAATGCCGATGTAGATCGAGACCACCGTCGGGTTCAGCGCCAGGCAATCCTCCTCCCACCGCCGCTCCAGATCAACCACCCGGTTGCCGCTGATGCCCCGGTTGTGGAACGTCAGGTTCAGTTCCGGATAACGGCGCCCCAGCTCGGCCGCGATGAAGTACGGATAGCCGACTCCTAGATTCAGCGCTTCATGGTAATTCCGTCCGCAATCGGTAATGCTGTCCCCTTGAAACAAAATGACGTCGTTCGCCGCAAGCGCTGCCATTTTCCTCATCTCCTCTTCCGCCCATACGGGCATGCCATCGTTTTCCTTCACCTTACCAGAAACGCCGCGGCCGCGTAACCCGAACTTTTTGTCTATTTTCCATCCGCCGATTGTACATTCTCGCGATACTTTCTCCCTCCCCCTTCCCCCTCCGCCGAGGGGAACCAAAGGACTTCGCCCTCTGGACTCCCATTTTCATGCTGGTTCGCTTGTTCGGGGTCGGCGGGTTGCTTCGAACTGGCACGCTTTTGTCCTGACGGACAAAGCTTCAGTGGGTGATTAAGTCCGTCCTAAGACTTAAGCCTGTCAACAATAGGCCGCCAGGGGCATCACAGTAACCTTCGCTTTCGTCCGCTTTCGCGGACACGCTTTACTTCTATCCCTTTACAACAAAAAAGACCTTCGCCCGCGCCGAATGCGCAAGCAAAGGTCCTTGATACCACCGTTGATAGAGCCGCGGAACAGCCGCACGAAGGCAGACGCTCCCCGCTTGTTACCCTTTGACGCCCGAGATCGCGACCGATTCGATGATCTGCTTCTGGAACACGATGAAGACGATCAGCATCGGCAGGAGCGCGATGACCGAAGCGGCCATGATGAGCGGGTAGTCCGTCTGGATCGCGTACATCGCGTTGAAGCTCGCGATAACCAACTGAAGCGTCTGCTTCTCCGGCGAGTTCAAGTAGATGATCGGCGCCAGGTAATCGTTCCAGATGCCCATGAACCACAGAATGAACTGCGCCGCGATCGCCGGCTTAATGAGCGGGAAGATAACCCGGCCATAGATGCCGAAGTACGAGCTGCCGTCGATTTTGGCCGCTTCGATGATCGCGTTGGGCACGCTAGACAGGTACTGGCGCAGGAAGAAGATCATCACGATGTTGCCGAACAGCCCCGGGATGATGAGCGGCTTCAGCGAGTCGGTCCAACCCAGCTCCGAAAACATGACGAACTGCGGAATCATGATGGACGGATACGGAATCATGAGCGACGAGAGCAGGATAAGGAAGATGACGTCCTTATACGGCACCTTCAGCTTCGCGAACGCAAAGGCCGCGAGCGACGAGGTGAACGTGCCCACCACCGTGACGGACACGGCGATGATGACGCTGTTCTGAATACCGGAGAGAAGCGGCCCCGCGGTCCAAATCTCCGAATATTTGCCCCAGATGAACGGGTCCGGGATCCATTTCGGCGGCAGCGCGAACACCGCCATTTTGTCTTTCACCGACGTCGAGACCATCCAGATTAACGGAGCGATCATGACAATCGCGCCGATGGCGAGGAGGACGAATATGATGCCGTCCCCGATTAGTTTGCTGCGTGTACGCATAGGTCAGTTCGCTCCTTTCTAGTCGTTTTGGTTCGATTTGTCGAGTCTGAATTGAATCAGCGTGACGATGAAGATGAACAAGCCGAGCACGACGGACATCGCGGACGCATAGCCCATTTGCAAGTTGCCGAACGCCTTCTGCCAGATGTAGAACACGACGGATGCCGAGCTGAACTCCGGACCGCCCGTGGACGTCATGATGTTGATCTCGGTGAAGATCTGCGAGCCGCCGATGATGTTCGTGACGACGAGGAAGAACGTAACCGGCTTCACCATCGGCCACGTGATGTTCCAGAACGCCTGCCAACCGTTGGCGCCGTCGAGATCGGCCGCTTCGTAGTAATCCTTCGGCACGCTCTGGATCGCCGCCAAATACAGCAGCATCGTGTAGCCGAGCCCTTTCCAGATCGCCATCAGCATAATGGCCGGTTTGACCGTATTTTTATCGGCAAGCCAGTTCGGGCCTTCGATGCCGAAGAGATCCAGGAACTGGTTTACCAAACCATAGTCGCCGTTATATGCCCATTGCCACAGAATCGAGATCGCGGCGAGCGAAGAAATGACGGGGATGTAATAAATGACGCGGAATGCAGTCGTGCCCCAGATCCCCCGGTTGAGGCCGAGCGCGAGCAGCAGCGCCAGAATAAGTCCGATCGGAATGCCGATCATCATGAAGACCGTATTGAACATCGATTTGTGGAACAACTCGTCGCTCCACAGTTCCTTATAATTATCCAGACCGATAAAATTCATCTGTCCCAAGCCGTCCATGTCGGTGAACGAGCTATAGACGGAATAGAGGGTCGGATACAAGCCGAAGATAATGAATCCAAGCACAGGCGGAAGGATAAAGAGCAGACCGTAATATTTTTCTTTGCGGTACAGATTGGACTTCGTCTCCATAAGTCACCCCTGAGTGCGGACGTACTCGGCGATGACGCGCTGCGCTTGCCTTCGAGAAAGGCGGCCGCTTGTCGTCATCGCCGGAACGTCTTGACTATTTCTTTATTTAGGTTGGATTATTGCTTGGATTTCGCTTCTTGCTCGAGTGCTTTGTCAAGCAGCTTCTGCATCTTCGGCTGTTCGGCTTTGACGTAGTCGGCCGCCGTTACTTTGCCGTCGAGAACAGGTTGGATATCAGTGAAGAACAGGTTGTACCACTCAGCGTTGTACGTGCGCTCGCCTGGCAGGGAACGGCCGTAGTCGTTGACGATATCCATGAACTCTTGCTTGTTCGCCGGCTTCGTCGCCGTGTCCGCCGCCCAAGTTGCCGCCATGTCCTTCAGGTTCGGAATTTGAACTTTCGCGTCAACCAGCATTTGCATGCCTTCTTGGGAGCCTGTCAGGTAAGCAACCAGCTCGGCCGCTTCTTGCGGGTGTTTCGTTTTGGACGATACGCCGATGCCCAGGGAACCGACCCAAGTTGCCGATTTACCTGTGGAACCAGCTGGGTAAGGGATCAGGTCATAGTCGAATGGCAGCTTCTCGTAAGTCGGCATATCCCAAGGACCTACAGGGAAGAACGCCAGCTCGCCTTTCATCCAACGTTGGTACGTGTCCAGCGTTTGCGCGTCTTCGATCGACGGCGTGATTTTGTGCACATTCTGCATGTCGGCGAAGTATTGCAGCGCTTCTACGAACTTCGGATCGTCGATCGTGACTTTAGTGCCGTCTTCGCTGAGCCAGTCCGCGCCGTTGCTCCATACGAACGACTGCAGCGACCAGTTGACGTTAAAGCCCGTGCCGTACTGGTCCGGTTTGCCGTCGCCGTTGTTGTCCTTCGTCAGCTGCTTGTTCACTTCGATGAACTCGTCCCACGTGTACGGCTTGTCTTTGTCCGGCAGCGGCACGCCCGCTTTCTCGAACATCGTTTTGTTGTAGCCGAGCGCGAATGGGCCTAGGTCTTTCGGCAAGCCGTACAGCTGGCCTTGGCCGACCACGTTGCCGTCGTAACGGTACAGGTTCACGCCTTTTTCCCAAATGTTCGCGATATCGATATTGGAGTTGCCTTCGATTTGCTCCGTGATGTCGGCCAGGACGCCGCTGTTCACGTAAGCGCGAAGGTCGCCGTAGTTAAAGTAGAAGACGTCCGGCACTTTTTTGCCCGTGATCGCCGCTTTCAGCTTCGTGGCATATTGATCGGCAGCCGTTACCGTGATTTTGACTTTCACGCCCGGGTGGTCGGCTTCGAATTTCTCGATAACCTTCGTGTAGGCTTTCTGCTCGTCCGTGCCGCCACGGAACATGAACGACAATTCTTTCGTTTCGACTTTGCCGCCGTTACCGCTGTTGCTTGCGCCAGTGTTGCCGGCGTTCGCGCCGGTTGCGCCGTTGTTACCGCTCTCATTATTGCCGCCGCAACCGCTCAGTACAAGCACGGTAGCCATCGAGAGTGCTGCTACAGACAGAAGACCTTTCTTTTTTGCCACGTTGAACCCCTCCATTATTTATATCATGATTGCTCGCGCGCCTCCGATTGGGATGTCCGCGCATTCAGTTGAAACCGTATTCATTCAGTCGTGCGGTTCGTTCGCCGGCCTTGGGCTATAAGAAAACGGGTGCTTCTTGCTCATGCACGCCATTCCTTATTTCGATCAAATTAGTTATTTTGTTAACGTCTTTGCTTTTATGTTAGTAATATTAGTATAGAGCGCTTTCAAAGTCAACATTATCTTTCAAATTTCGCCATGAACTTCTACTCACACCTTGATATTACTGAGTTTCATAAAAACATTAACTATAACTTTAAGGTTAAAGAGACGTCTTCCCGTCCGGAACCGGCCGGCCGAAGTCCGGCATGCCGCTTTCGTTCCAACCGAACAGTTGCACGCGCGTATGACGGTTCGGATCATAGAGCGGATCGCCCGTAATTTCCTTATAATTGCGCGCATGATACACGATCACGTCGCGTCCGTCCTCGGTTACGGTGAAGCTGTTGTGCCCCGGTCCGTATTGTCCGTTCGCCTCGTCCGTGCCGAATACCGGCGTCTCCGATTTGATCCACGAGGTCGGATCGAGGAGGTCCGATGTTTCCGCAGCCCAGATAATGCCCATGCAGTAATTATAATCGGTAGCGCTGGCCGAATAGGTAATGAAAATCTTACCATTACGCTTGAGCACCGCCGCTCCTTCATTAACAAGGAAGCCGATGCGCTCCCAATCGTATTCCGGCGTCGTGATCATCGCCTGACGGTCGATGTCGATCTCCCAAGGGCTCGTCATCGGCGCGATGTACAGATTGGAGTTGCCTTTAATCTCGGGATCCTTCTGCGCCCACACCAGGTAGCGTACGCCGTTATGTTCGAACGAGGTGGCATCCAGGGCGAACGATTCCCATTTCGTGCGAAGCTGGCCCTTCTCCACCCACTCGCCTTCGAGCGGGTTGGCGGAAGCGTTCTCAAGCACGAACATACGGTGATCGAACAAGCCGTCGTTGGTCTCAACCGTGCGCGCTGCCGCGAAGTAGATGTACCACTTGCCGTCCGCGAAATGAATCTCCGGCGCCCAAATATTCGCGCTCATCATGCCGGTCTCATACTTGCGCCAAGCGACGACGGGCTCCGCTTGCGGAAGTCCCGCGAGCGTCTCGGAACGTCTGACTTCGATGCGGTCGTACTCCGGCACGGAAGCCGTGAAATAATAGAAGCCGTCGGTGTGGCGGTAAATCCAAGGATCCGCGCGCTGCTCGATAAGCGGATTGGAGATTTCGCGTGCTGCCGAAATATTGGTCATGCCTGCTTTCACCTTCTCAATAAAAGTTAATATGTTGGTTAATGATTCATGTTTTTATTATATTTATAACATACAGTTAAATCAACACATTTTTTTGAGAATGTTTGCGTTTGCAAGGGGCTAAATATTGTAATACTCCGCTAGAATCGCGCTGCTTCGCGCTTTTTAACGAAATCGACGGGCGGCTAGTCCGCTCACCACCAACTATCATTCGCGATAATGTTAACCTTCCGACAACGAGCCTTAAGATAGTTTGCAAAATCATTAATGTTCCAGGCAAGTATTCGGCATGGCGACCGACGCGCATTCGAATTGCCCTCCCCCTTCCCCCTCCGCTGCAATGCTGTCAGATTAAGAAGGGCTACGCCCGTTGACCCCACTTTTGTTGCTCCCTCCTCCCACCTCCTCCGCCGAGGAGGCTCCAAAGGACTTTGCCCAAGCGTATGCTTCCGAAGTGCGTTTTCCTTTGAAAACGCTAAGGACTCCCTATTTCGTGCTGGCATGTTTGTTCGCGGTCGGCGATTGGGCTTCAGCGGGGCACGCTTTTGTCCTCACGGACAAAGCTTCAGTAGGTTTTGAAGTTCGTCCTATGACTTAAGCCTGTCAACAATAGTCCCTAGTTTGCTTCATCGGACGTTTTTCCTTAACCTGACAGCATTGCCCCCTGGATAGGTTCATCCGGGCAGGGGCATTCTCTCCGCTTGCCGCTATTGTTGATCCGCTATTGATCCGCAATCGAGCAGCGATGGAACCCAAATGGTTGCAGTGTCCAACTATTTGTTCGTGCCAATCGTTGAATTTTAGCCCTTTTAATGAACATTTTTTTGTCAACCCGTTTCTTTCCGGCGTGATTCGTGCTATCATGAAAGCGCTAACAAATTCATCGTTTAGGGGGCGCATGTTGATGAATGTAGCGAGAGAGGACCGCAACGTGTACGAGAACTTCGAGATCGATACCGACATCCTATACTTCAAGGTGAGCCGGCTGGGGCTCGTCAGTTTCCACGGACGGAACTACAATATAAAGAAAAGCGTGCCGTCCGAACAACTGAACAGTTACATTGCCAGCGGCATATTCGTCAAGGCCAACGCCAACTGCTACGTAAACGTCCGTAAAGTCATCGCGGTAGAAGACGGCATGGCGCGCTTCGACCGCAATTCGGAATCCAAGCTCGTCCCGGTTTCCAAATGGCATCAGTCCCATTTGCGAAGCCTTTTGTCTTGATCCGGCCCTCACGCGCGCAGCAACCCGCGCGTTGATCAGCCCGGACCGCGCGATGCGCGAAGCCTTGTTCCTCCGCCGCGGGGAACAAGGCTTTTTTGCGCTTTTTTCCACTCTCTCCCTCTCATAAGACCGCCCGCGCCGATTAACACTATATCCCATGCGCGTACGAAGGGAGGGTTCCACATGGCCAAGCAGCAAGGACACGGCAAGCAAAACACGACGTCCCGCGACTCCAAGTCGGGCAACAGCAAACCGAACAACAGCGACGAATAGTCATATCCACGCCGCCGAGCATGCAGTACGCGGAGCGCATTCCAATCAAGAGACAGGGACCGGCCGCGGCTTATGCCGGGCGGTCCCTCTAACGGTCGAGTAGCGAGGTTCGTTCTAACCCGGCTAGCGAGCCAAACGAGCGAAGAGCCAGATGAAGGAACGCGATCCGCGCCCCTTATCTGGCTCTTCGTTTATTCGGCCTCCTCGCGGCGTCCCGCGTTGGCCTCGTCGATATTTTGACTGATTCGGTTCAGCAGGCGCGTCAGCTCCTGGATGTCGACCGCGGACAAGCCGGAGAACATTTTGTTCGTGATCACCATGCGCTTCTCCTTCAGCGTCTTGACGATCGACCTGCCCTCTTCTGTCACGGACAGGAAGACGACGCGTCGGTCGTCCTGCGCGCGTTCCCGCTCCAAGAGCCCCAGCTCGATCAACTTGTCCGCGATGCCCGTTACCGCGCCGGGGGTGATGAACAGCTTCTCCGCCAGCACGGATGCTTTCAACGCCCCCTCTTCGGTCAACCGCACCAAGATGCGGGCTTGCATCGGATTCAGCCCGAAAGCGTTCATCCTCGTCCATTCGGCGTCCATCCGCCTGCGAAGCTGAATAAAGGCCTGATCCAGGTCCATCCATTCCTCGTGCCCATTATCGGTCATCGCGCCCTGCCCACTCCTTGCCGCACCTTCATTCTTCCCCTTAACTTTAGAGGAATGACGGGGTAAAGTAAAGCGTACAGCGAGGCCGCCGTGGTACGGTTTGGTGAACTCTCGCCTTCAGGCCAAGACGCACCCGCTTCAATCGAGCTTCTCTATTGGCCGCTGATCGCGGACTGCCCATTCGAGGGGCAGCATGGAGCAACCGTCGATTCACAACCTCGAGTTAAACCGTTATAATTTTCGATCGTCGCGGATCCGCTCTCGGAGACAGCCCGGCTTTCGATTGCCTACTTACGAAACGTCAGCGGCGCCAGCCCCGGCACCGCTTCCCGCAGCGCCCGGCGCGCTTCGCCGAGCAACTCCTCCAGCACCCAGGCCGAAGTGCCGGCAGCCAGCACCGCGAGCCCGTGCTTGTGCGTGAGCGACACGCCCGCCGTCCAGCGTTGCCCCTCCCGTACGGGCCAAGCGTCCAACGCCCCGCGAATCGTCTCCATCTGCCCCGCGCCGATCGCGTCCGAGAACGCGTATAATGTTCCCGTATGCGTCAGATCGCCGAAGCAGCCCGGCGCACCCAGCATCTGACGCGATGGGTCGATCCGCTGATTTTGCGCGAAGATGAGCTCGCCGCCCAGTCTCACCCGCATTCGATTCCGGTACAGCCGGTAATGGAACAGCTCGCCGCGAAGCGTCCGCCCCGGGCACAGCACCTCGGCGCCCATCCATAGCGCGCTCGGCGCCAGTTCTACCTCGGTCTCCATCAACAGCGACGCGTCCTTATAGAGCATCACCGGCTCCGGCATCGACTCGGCGACCGCCCCCGGCGCCAACGCGTACCGCTGCAGCAGCTCGCTGCCCAGCTCGCCGCTCGGATGCACCTTCGTGTACGACTGGTTCGTGATGTAGACGTGCGCGTTCTCCCCGATCGTCCAATCCATCTCGTACCGGTCGCCCTCGAGCAGGCCCGGCGACACGTCCATCACAATGACGGCGAGCGGCCCTCCGAGCGGGAACGACTTGGCGATTTTGATCGGCGCGTCGTGGTACTTGGCGTCCACCCTGGTGTGACCGCCATAGCTGCCGAACGATGCGCGAAGGCGCGACACGCGATGTGCCGCGCCTTCCGTATTAGGCGTGATCGTGGGGATGCGCATGGCTATGCGAGTGGCCGTGGACATGATCGTGGCTATGCGCGACGCCTTGCGCATGCGCCAGCTCGTGCGTCAGCCAAGCGACGATCCGATCGGTGCCGATGCCCCCGTGCAGGTTGGAGAACACGTACGGACGATCGCCGCGCATCCGCTTCGTATCCGCCTCCATCACTTCCAGGCTTGCGCCGACGTGCGGTGCCAGGTCGATCTTGTTGACGATGAGCAGATCGGAGCGCATAATGCCCGGGCCGCCCTTGCGCGGGATTTTCTCCCCTTGCGCCACGTCGATTATATAGATGAAGCGATCCACCAGCTCCGGGCTGAACGCCGCCGCCAGATTGTCCCCGCCGCTCTCGATGAATATCATGTCGAGTCCTTCGAACCGGCTCGTCAGCTCATCCACCGCCTCGAAATTCATCGACGCGTCTTCGCGGATCGCCGTATGCGGGCAGCCGCCCGTCTCGACACCGATGATGCGCTCCTCCGGCAGCACGCCGGTCGCGGCCAGAATGCGCGCGTCTTCCTTCGTATAGATATCATTCGTGATGACGGCCAAGTTATATTGATCCTTCAGCGCCGCCGCCAGCTTCTCGACGAGCGCGGTCTTGCCGGAGCCGACCGGCCCGCCGATCCCGATGCGGATCGGACGCTTCTCCGCGACGATCGGTTTCTCCCATTCCACATGCGTATGTCCTTGTCCTTGGCACATAACGATCCCTCCCGATTGATAATCCGAACCTATGATGAACCTATGACATGAACAACCTTGAATACAGCGTCTCGTGCCGGATCATCGCGATATCCGCGAGCGGCATGTTCGCGTACGCGTCCTCCGGCTCCATCTCCCTCGCGTCGTCCCACGCTTCGGCCGCCGCCGGCGTCAACCTGGCGATGAGCGCTTGCCCCTCCGTCTGACCGATCGCCATGAGCCGCAGCGCGCTATTGACGCACGTGACGATGCACGTATATAAGTAGCCTTCCGCCGCCCGATCCTCCGGAATGCCGAGCTCCCGGCACGCTAGACCGAAGACGAGCGGATGCGTCGCAAGCGCGCGCTTCTCGCGGACCGCTTCGGCAAGCGGACGCAGATTTAGCTGCGGGTAGATGTTCCCGAGCAGTTGCAGCAGCCTCCGCCCCATTTTCTCGATCCCAGACCGCGATTCGGCAGCCACCCGCTGCACGTGCACGAGCCGCTCGAGCGCGAACAACCGGTCCCACTCGCCCGCCGGCACATCGCGGTAGACCGCCTTGATCACCATCGCATCCGACGTCGCCCATGCTTGCCGCAGCATCGCCAGCGCGTACGCTTCGAGCTGCGCGCTCGTCGCGACCCGCCCCTCCTGCACGAGCGTCTCCAGGCCGAACGAGTGCGAGAAGCCGCCGACCGGCAGCGCCGAATCAAGCAGCTGCTGGAGCGCCAGCCACGGTACGACGCCAGCCGGCGCGCGCGTTCCCTGTTCTCTCATCCTGCCGTCACCGCCCTTCGCCCTAGAACAGAAAATAACGTTGGGCCATCGGCAGCACGTCGGCCGGTTCGCAGACGGCCGGCAAGCCGTCGACCTTCACCTCGTACGTCTCCGGGTCGACTTGGATATTCGGCGTGGCGTCGTTATGAATCATGTCCTTCTTCGTAATCGTCCGGCAGCCGCGAATCGGCTCCACCCTTTTGGCCAGGCCAAGCTTCTCCTTCACGCCGCGGTCATAGGCCGCCTGCGAGACGAACGTGATCGAGCTCGATCCGATCGCTTTGCCGAAGGCGCCGAACATCGGCCGCCCGAACACCGGCTGCGGCGTCGGGATGGACGCATTCGGATCGCCCATCTGCGCGAAAGCGATCATGCCGCCCTTGAGCACAAGCTCCGGCTTGACGCCGAAGAAGGCCGGGCTCCAGATCGCGAGGTCCGCGAATTTGCCGGGTTCGATCGAGCCGACGAGATGCGAGATGCCGTGCGTAATCGCCGGGTTGATCGTATATTTCGCGACGTATCGCTTAATGCGGAAATTGTCCGCCTCGGCGTCGTCCGTCTCGAGGGGCCCGCGTTGGCGTTTCATTTTGTCCGCGGTCTGCCACGTCCGGATGATCACCTCGCCCACCCGGCCCATCGCCTGCGAATCCGAACTCAGCATGCTGAAGACGCCCATATCGTGCAAAATGTCTTCGGCCGCGATCGTCTCCGGGCGAATGCGCGAATCCGCGAACGCCACGTCTTCCGGGATGCTGCTGTCCAGATGATGGCATACCATCAGCATATCGAGATGCTCTTCGATCGTATTAATCGTGAACGGCCGGGTCGGATTCGTCGACGACGGCAGCACGTTCAGCTCGCCCGCGGCGCGGATGATGTCCGGCGCGTGGCCGCCGCCCGCCCCTTCCGTATGGTACGTATGGATCGTGCGTTCCTTGAACGCCGCCAGCGTATCTTCGAGGAAGCCCGCTTCGTTCAGCGTATCGGTGTGGATTGCGACCTGCACGTCGTACTTGTCGGCCACGGCCAAGCACGCGTCGATCGCCGCCGGCGTCGTTCCCCAGTCTTCATGCAGCTTCAGGCCGATTGCGCCCGCTTCGATCTGTTCAATAAGCGGATCGATGAACGACGCGTTGCCTTTGCCCGTAAAGCCGA
Organism: Paenibacillus methanolicus; assembly: GCF_008124765.1. Classification (GTDB taxonomy): domain Bacteria; phylum Bacillota; class Bacilli; order Paenibacillales; family Paenibacillaceae; genus Paenibacillus_Z; species Paenibacillus_Z methanolicus. The sequence continues at coordinate 79,194 of NZ_VNHS01000010.1, forward strand.
TGTTCATCGGGAACGCTTCGGCCGCCTCCAGCATGCGCGCCATATGCCAAGCCCCCGGGGTAACGGTCGTCGCGTTCGTTCCCGTCGCAGGCCCCGTGCCGCCCCCGATCATGGTGGTGACTCCCGAGGAGAGCGCCGTCTCGATCTGCTGCGGACAGATGAAATGGATATGCGAGTCGACGCCGCCCGCGGTGACGATTTTGCCTTCGCCGGCGATAACCTCGGTGCTTGCGCCGGCGATCATGTTCGGCGATACGCCGTCCATGATGTCCGGGTTGCCCGATTTGCCGATGCCGACGATAACGCCGTCCTTAATCCCGATATCCGCCTTCACGATGCCCCAATGGTCGATGATGACGGCGTTCGTGATGAGCGTATCGAGCACACCCTCGTCCCGCAGCGCCCCGCTCGATTGACCCATGCCGTCGCGGATCACCTTGCCGCCGCCGAACTTACACTCGTCGCCGTAGACGGTATAGTCGCGCTCGATGCGCGCCCACAGCTCGGTATCGGCCAGCCGCACCGCGTCGCCGGTCGTTGGCCCGAACATGTTCGCATAGCTTTCGCGGCTCATTCGGTTCATGGCTGCGCCCCTTTCCATGCATCAAGACGCGCGCGGACCTCGCCTTGCATCTGCCCGCGTATCGCCTCGCCGCCGCTCAGCCCGTTCAAGCCATAAGAGCGTTTCGCCCCGCCCAGCTCGACTAGCTGCACCGGTTTCTCTTCGCCCGGCTCGAAGCGGACCGCCGTCCCCGCGGGAATGTCGAGGCGCATGCCGAACGCCGCCTCGCGGTCGAACGCCAGCCCCCGGTTCACCTCGAAGAAATGATAATGCGACCCGACCTGCACCGGACGGTCGCCCGTATTGACGACGATCAGCTGTGCCGTCTCCCGGCCCGCGTTCAACTCGATCTCTCCCGGCGCGGTTCGGTATTCTCCTGGTATCATCTAAGCTCCCATCCTTCCTGCCTTGGCAAATAAATCGCGCGCTCTAATGCGAGATCGGGTGGTGAATCGTCACCAGCTTCGTGCCATCCGGGAACGTCGCCTCGACCTGCACCTCGTGGATCATCTCGGGAATGCCGGTCATCACCTGGTCGCGTTTCAGAATCGTCGTGCCGAATGCCATCAACTGCGCCACCGTCATCCCGTCGCGCGCCCCTTCCATGATTTCGGAGGTGATAAGCGCCACGCTCTCCGGATAGTTCAGCTTCACCCCGCGCGCCAGCCGCCTGCGGGCCACATCGGCCGCCACCGTGATCAGCAGTTTCTCTTTCTCCCGTTCGGTCAGTTGCATTCGTCTCAGCTCCGTTTTGGTTGGACTCCTTAAAAAATTTATCGCGGCAGTCTGCTAAATTACGACAAAAAACCTCACATAATAATGACTCAATTTTAAAGGATGGACTAATCACGGATTATCCCAAGCAGAACCTCACCACTTTTTTCCGCTTTAGACCCATTATAGCGATGGCCCGATTGCAAGTAAATATATCTATGTTAGTTTTTGTGACATCAGAACAAGGGAGAGCGGTTGTTTTAGTCGCTGTCCGCTCCTTCGCGAGGGGGCGCTCCCAAGGGGTGCGATGTAGCCATTTGCCAAGCGTTGTGATAGACTATCAAATATTAAACTTACTTGCAGGACCGCTATTTAGGCGGGTTTGCGCCCGCAATAATTAGAAAAAACACAGTTGTCAGACAACGAACAGGAGGAACACATATGGCGGCAAAAAGAATGCGCTCCGACATGATCAAGAAAGGCTTCGACCGCGCTCCTCACCGCAGCTTGCTGCGCGCGGCGGGCGTCAAGGAAGAGGATTTCGACAAACCGTTCATCGCGGTCTGCAACTCGTACATCGACATCATCCCAGGTCATGTGCATCTGCAGGAATTCGGCAAGCTGGTTAAGGAAGCGATCCGCGAAGCGGGCGGCGTTCCGTTCGAGTTCAACACGATCGGCGTCGACGACGGCATCGCGATGGGCCACATCGGCATGCGCTACTCGCTGGCGAGCCGCGAGATCATCGCCGACTCGGTCGAGACGGTCGTCAATGCGCACTGGTTCGACGGCATGGTCTGCATCCCGAACTGCGACAAAATCACGCCGGGCATGATGATGGGCGCGCTCCGCGTCAACATCCCGACGATCATGGTATCCGGCGGCCCGATGAAAGCCGGCAAAACGTCCGACGGCCGTTCGATCTCGCTCTCCAGCGTATTCGAAGGCGTAGGCGCGTACCAAGCGGGCAAACTCGACGACAAAGGCCTGCAAGAGCTCGAGCAATTCGGCTGTCCGACTTGCGGTTCCTGCTCCGGCATGTTCACGGCCAACTCGATGAACTGTCTGGCGGAAGGCCTCGGCCTCGCGCTTCCGGGCAACGGCACGATCCTCGCGGTGTCCGAAGATCGCAAGGAGTTCGTCAAGCGCTCGGCACGCCAGCTGATGGAACTGATCAAGCTCGGCATCAAACCGCGCGACATCGTCACCAAAGAAGCGATCGACAACGCGTTCGCGCTCGACATGGCGCTCGGCGGTTCCACGAACACGGTTCTCCATACGCTCGCGCTGGCGCATGAAGCAGAGATCGAGTACCCGATCTCGCGTATTAACGAGATCGCAAGCCGCGTACCGCATTTGGCGAAAATCGCTCCTGCGTCCGACTGGCACATCGAGGACGTTCATGAAGCCGGCGGCGTCAGCGCCGTCATCAACGAGCTGTTCAAGAAGGAAGGCGCGCTGAACGGCGACGTCATCACCGTTACCGGCAAGACGCTGCGCGAGAACGTGGCCGGCTGCGAAATCCTCAACCATGAGGTTATCCGTCCGATCGACAATCCGCATTCCCAGCAGGGCGGTCTGGCCGTCTTGTTCGGCAACATGGCTCCGGAAGGCGCAATCATCAAAGTCGGCGCGGTGGACAAGTCCGTCGGCGGCTACCACAAAGGTCCCGCGATCTGCTTCGACTCCCAGGAAGCGGCTCTGCAAGGCATCGCGAACGGCCTGATCAAAGAAGGGCACGTCGTCATTATCCGTTACGAAGGTCCGAAGGGCGGACCGGGCATGCCGGAGATGCTCGCTCCGACGTCCCAGATCGTCGGCATGGGTCTTGGCGCGAAGGTCGGCCTGATCACCGACGGCCGGTTCTCGGGCGCATCCCGCGGCATCAGCATCGGCCACGTCTCGCCTGAGGCGGCCGAGGGCGGACCGCTCGCCTTCGTGAACGACGGCGACATCGTCGAACTCGACATGAACAACCGCACGATGAACGTGCTTATCAGCGACGAAGAGATGGCGACCCGCCGCGCGGCATGGACCGGCTTCGAGCCGAAGATCCGCAAAGGCTACCTGGCCCGCTACTCCCACCTCGTCACGAACGCCAGCATGGGCGGCGTCATGAAAATCTAATCGCCTTTCGCATCTAGCGAAAAGGACCTCGGCTGCCACGTCATCGTGGCCGCCGAGGTCCTTTTCGCTAGGCATCCATCTATTCACGCGCAAACGTAAACCAGCATCCGCATTCGACGATGCTTCATTCGATCGTGCACGAAAGCGCATGGGGCTGCCGGCAGAGGAAGCGCCGACGTCCATGTCGCGTTCAAGTCGAATTCCGACCGATGCCTCTTTTGCTTTTGCGCGAGACACAGTGCGAACGCCGCAAAAAAAATGCCGCCTAGGGCGTGACGCCCCCGGCAGCATTGTGTCCTTCGAAATCGTTATGAGATAATGGCGTTGTTCGTGCTTGCGGGTTCGCGTCTTTCTCTTCCAGTCCTGCCGCGGCGCTCTGCCAAGCTTGCTCGGACGGGTCGCCGCCATAGCGCTGCCAGAAGGTTTCCATCGACATCGCCATTTTGCGCGGCTTGAGTTTCTCCTTATGTTCCTTGAGCCGAGATTTTCCCGCCGGGTTCAGCACCCGCAGCATCAGTCGCAAGTAAATCCTTGTCATCCGGTCGAACCAGCCCTTCGGCAAATCGCTGACCGTGAAGCCGAACTTCTCGACCCCTCGGTGGATCATGCTGATCCCGTAGATGGCCCGCACGTCTTGGTACTCCTTGCGTCCGGCAATCTGGGCGGCAATTCGAGGCAGCGTGCTCTCTACTTCCCGAATCATGCGAATAGCCAGATGCATCAGCGATCTGGATTCCATCATAAAGCGGTGCAGCTTGCCGTTATCCAAGTGCAGCTCGATCACTTTATCCTTATCATGCAAATCGCGGCCATCGCCCAGCTTCATCGTCTGGCCATGGTATTCGGTTACCCGGATATGGAAAATGCCGTCGTTGCCGATCGATTCCAGCCGAAAGACTAGGTGGAATAACTTCTCCCAGGCCAGCCAAACCGCGACCGCGCCTCGCTTCAACAGCCCCGGCAAACCTTTGGCCGCCTCTTTATGCTTATCCGTAATCGCGATCAACTCCGTAATATGCACGAAGCGGTAGCCGCGCTTCGTCCCTTCTTCCATGTAATGCTCCAGCGCCTTCAGCATGTTCGCGGGCGCATCGATATCCGCTCCCCACGTGGCGCCGCAGTCGTGCAGCAGCAGCACTTGGCCGGGCTTCAACTTCTTCATCATCCGGGCCGTCAGCCGCGGGGCGCCTACTCGCTTGCGCCAGTCGCTGAATAGCGACGACCAGAGAATGATTTGCAAGTAGCCGAGATTGGAGAAGTCGAACAGGTTGACGATCCCCCAAGGCGGGCGGTAGTAATGAACGCGTTCGCCGGTCGCCCCTTTAATGATGTCGTACGTCTTCTGAATCTGTTTCTTCACCGTTGCCGGGCGCATGAGCCAGTTGCTCTTGTGCACGTAGTTATGGATGCCGATGACATGCCCTTCCTCGTGCATTCGTTTCAGCAGCTCCGGATGTCGCTCCGCGTGGACGCCGACGACGAAGAACGTCGCCTTTGCGTTGTATTTCTTGAGCAAATCCAGCAGCTGCGGCGTGTATACCGGATCCGGACCATCATCGAACGTAAGTGAAATTTCGCTCTCCGCACGTCCCTTCTTGAAGACGCGAAATCCGAACGTTCGGCTGACAATCCCGGGCAGAAAGGCGTAAAAAGTCAAAAAATAAAAGCCCCATAACAATATATTCTCCATGTCCGTTCCCCACCATCCTAGTCTCGATCCCCGTCCGTGTGGAAGGCGGTGCTCCTGTTAGTCCTTCACTATTGTAACATACACGCGGCGAAAACGGCTATGGTTGCGAATCCCTTGCGAGGCGGCGCTGCCTGATTTTCGTGAGGCGAAATCCATTAGGAAATGCTGTAAATCTATAGTACAATCTTGATATTACTAAGAGCATACGAGAAAAGGAGTCAGATGATGCTTTCCTTCTACCGAAAATATTGGCGGACCGCGTTCGATATCGCGCTCATCGTGCTCACCGTCTGGTTGATCTTGTTCACGTTCAGCTACATCTACCGGATCGCCACGCCGATTTTCCTCTCGTTCATCATTTTCATGATTATCGAACCTCCAGCCAGATGGCTGACTCGGCTCGGACTTAAGAAGTCGATCGCCGCGGGCATCTCCGTGCTGCTGTTCACGATCGTCATCGTCGGCGCCTTCCTCGGCGCGTCGGTCATCATCGCGAACCAAGTGCGCAACTTGGGCGATAATCTAGGCGCTTATCAACAATTGCTCACGACCGAATTTACGAGCAATACCTCTTACTTGAAGCAAAAGTACGAAGGCCTCAATTTGCCGGATAACGTCATTACCGGTATTACCGAAGCGCTCGATTCGGTGACGAAGTGGGGAACCACCGTCGCGAAGAACTTCCTGTTTTCCCTCGGCGGGTATTTGACCTCCTTCTCCACCTTTATTTTTAATTTCGCGATCGGGATTATACTGGCGTATTTCCTAAGCGTGGAGATTAAAGATTGGAAACGCACCGCGAGCGAGAAGACGCCGCGCACGTTCAAGAACGCGTTCTTCTTCCTGAAGGACAACGTGTTTCGCGGCATCGGGATCTATCTGAAAGCCCAAATGAAGCTGATCTCCATTACGTTCGTCGTCATCTTCGCCGCCCTGCTGGCGCTCGGCGTGAACAACGCGCTAGCGATCTCGGCGCTTGCGGCCGTGTTCGACGTCCTGCCGCTGCTCGGCGTCGGCACCGTGTTCGTGCCATGGATCATCTACCTGTTCATCGTCGGCAACACGACGTTGGCGATCTGGCTGACGGTACTGTTCCTGTTCGTCGTGCTAACGAGACAAATTCTCGAGCCGAAGATTACGGGCGACACGCTCGGCGTATCGGCCTTCACGATGCTGGCCTTTATGATCGTCTCGTTGTCGCTGTTCGGCATCGCCGGGGCGATTCTCTCCCCGATTCTGATGATTCTGATCAAAGCGCTGTACGATCAGCGTTACTTCCACCGCTGGATCCGGGCGCCCAAGGGCGAATACGGGCCGGCCGCAGCGGAATCAAGCCCCGTCGAAGGGGATCCCTCTTAACGTTGAAAAGGCCGGATACGGGATGCGCAAACCCGTTCCAGCCTTTTTTTGCGTCGTTCGATACGATCGTGCAAGTACCAGCTCCTTCAGTTGTCAGTCAATCGGGCTTTTGGCCTCCGCCTCCGAGGCCAGAATATCCATCACGCCGCGGAACAGCGCCGTCGCTTGGTTGGCCGTATTCGGCAACCGGTTCTCGGCCAACACGGCGACGGCGTAACGCGGCGAATCAACAGGGCCATAACCGGCGAACCATTGGTTGTTGCGGGGCTTCCCCGCCTTCTCCGTCTCCGCCGTGCCCGATTTGCCCGCTACTCGCCACTTGCCGGCCTGGATCGATTTCCCCGTTCCGGCCTCAACGACTGCCTTCATCCCATCCAGCAGCGTTCGCGCCGTCTTCCGCGACACTTGGCCGTATGCCGACGGCGAAGCCTGCACCGGCAGTTCGGTAACCAGCTGACCGTTGGCGTACCGGATCTCGTGCACGATTCTCGGCTGCAGCACCCGTCCGTGGTTAAGCAAGGTGACGATCATGTTCGCCGCCTGCAGGGGCGACAATCTCACATCTCGCTGGCCGATGCCGGTTTGCGCCAGCACGCCGCCGTCTCGCGCTGCCTCCCCTTGGGCGAATACGGCGCCGCCTTCCTCCTCCGGCAGCAGCCGCACGGCACGTCCGAGCGGCAGCAGATCCTCCCCGCTCACCCAGCCGACTCGGCGGCCGATTCCGAGCTTGTCCGCCGTAACGGCGAGCTGTTCCGGCTGCAACCGCTCGGCAATCGACGCGAACGCAATATTGCAGGAATTCGCGAAGGCGCCCATCAAATCCAGCGTCCCGTGCCCGCTCTTCTTCCAACAATGCAGGCCGTATTTGGCATAAGTACCGTCGCAGTCGAACGTCTCGCCCGCGCGAACGGCGCGCGATTCGAGCGCCGCCGCTTCGGTGACGATCTTGAACACCGAGCCCGGCACCGCCGCGCGGATCGCATGGTTGGCCGGATCGGAGCCGGCTTGTCCGAGATGCTGCGGGTCCAACTTCGGGCGGGAAGCCATCGCAATGACGTCTCCGTTCTTCGCGTCGAGCACGACGACCGCTCCTTCCTTCAGACCGCTTCGTTCGAGATAGTCTTCTATGCGCCGCTCGATGTTCCGATCCAACGTCGTGACGACGCGAAGCGGATAGTACGGATTGCGCGATCCCCTCAGCCGCATATCCAGGCCCGGCAGAGGCTGCGACTTCGCATCCGTATAGAACGAGACGCCGGTCGGCCCCGCGCCCCGCAGCAGCGGATCGAGCGCGCGCTCCAGTCCCGCGCCGCCAAGCAGCGTCGTCTCGCGGATGCTGCCATCCGCCAGCGCCGCCCCGTAATGCGAGCGGATATATTCCGGATGCTGGCTGACATAGCCTAACGCCTGCGCCGCCAAGTAATGATGCGGGTATCGGTTGTGGTAAGGCAGCACCCGGACTCCGTTCAGCCTTAAGCTTGCCAGCAAGGCCGCTTGTTCGGCCGTCAGCGGAGTCGGTGCCTGTCCGCCTGGCGCGGTCCAGAAGGCCGGCTCGCGCAGCCCGTTCATCCAACGGGACAACTCGACCTCGGATACGCCGAGCGCCCCGGCCAGCCGGATTAGCGCATGATACCGGGCGGCGGCATCCGTCTGCCGCGCCTCTTCCTTCATCGGGAACACGGCTAGCGCTTGATAGGACTCTCCGGTCAGCGCCGCCCCGTTCCGATCGTAGAAGTCCCCGCGGCCCGAATCCAATACGAGCGAGCGCTCCCGCTGCATGACCGCCTCGTTGCGCCAATCCTCCCGCAACCCGGCCGCCAGGCGAGACGGCGCGATCTGCAGCCAAGCCAGACGGACCAGCAGAACGGCAAGCAAACCGCTCATGCCCAGCAGGATAAAGAAGATGCGTCCATTGCGTTGTCCGCGAAGCCCATTCCCTTTCATGCGATTCCCTCCGGGAGCTTGTGTGAAGCCGTTTGCTTCCCATTATCTCCTGAGGGTACCTCCCCCAAACCCCCTCCGCCGAGGTGGCCCCAAAGGGCTTTGCCCTCTGGACTCCCTTTTTCGTGCTAACACGTTAAGTTGGTGGATGGCGGGCGCTTTCGTGCTTGGCACGCTTTTGCCCTGATGGGCAAAGCTTAAGGCGCTACTCCCTCCTCCGGCGTTTCTTTCTCCTCCCACCTTCTCCGCAGAGGAGGCTCCAAGCATATGCTTCCGATGAGCGCTTTCCATTGGAAACCGCTCAGGCTCTGCCCTCTGGACTCCCTCTTCGTGCTAGTACGATAGGTCGTGGGCGGCAGATGCTTTCGTGCTTGGCACGCATTTGTCCTCGCGGACAAAGCTTACGGTTCTACTCACGTCCTTCCTGCCTCTGCCCGTAACTTCCTGTGATGTCCGGCCTTCACATGCTGACGACAACGCAAAAACGGCCGGATTCCTCCGGCCGTTCACTGGCGAATGCGTATTATTTGTTCATTTTGCAACCGAAATAGTCGAGCAGGAACCGTTGGAACACCGTCGCCACGAGCGGCAGCTTCTCGTTCGAACGGTAGATGAGCCCGATCGTGCGGGTGACGCGCGGCGACTGCACGCGTACCTTCGCCGGCTGCAGCGGCCCGCTTGCGTAGAGCGCCATCTCCGGCAGCAAACTGACGCCCATCCCGGCCGCCACCAGCCCGCGAATCGTATCGGTTTCCTCGCCTTCGAACCCGATGTTCGGCGTGAAGCCGGCCGCCAGGCAGGCATCCCAGACGATCGGGCGCAGCGAGTAGCCGGGGCTGAACAGCACGAACGTCTCGTCCTTCAGCTGGGCCAGGTCGATGACCGCCTCGCCCGCCAGCGGATGGTTCGGCGGCATGATCGCGTACAGCTCCTCGGTCAGCACCGTCTGTCCGCTCACGTGCTCGTGCGATTCCGGGCAAGGCGAGACGAATGCGAGGTCTACCTCGCCTTTCATGACGTCGCGAATAAGGGACGGGTACATGCCTTGCTTGAAGCGGAATTTGACGTTCGGGTGCTTCTTGCGGAACGCCGCCACCACCTCCGGGATCAGCGAGATGCCAAGGCTGTGCGGGAAGCCGAGCCGAATTTCTCCGCGTTCCGGGTCGAGAAATTCATGGACGTCCATTACCGCGCGCTCCAGGTCGGCCAAGATTACCTCCGCCCGCTTTAGGAATAGCTGACCGACCGGCGTCAGCTGCAAATTCCGCCCCTTTTGCAAGAACAGCTTCGCGCCAAGCTCTTCCTCCAGCTGGTGGATTTGACGGCTGACCGCCGACTGCGCCACATGCAGCTCCTCCGCCGCCTGCGTCACATGCTCCTTCCTTGCCACCTTTACGAAATAATATAACTGCCGAAGCTCCATGAAGTCCCCTCTTCCCCTCGCGCTGACAAATGCATTCCGCCGTTATTTTCGCGTGTTTAATACCTTATCGTACAAAAATCCGAAGCCGAAGCCGGCGATCGCTCCACCCAAATGCGCCCATACATTCGTGTTTGGCGACAGCAGCGAAGCAATAATGCCAAAGATCAGGATCGTATAGACGGTCCTGCGCGACCCTTCGTCCATGGCCTTCTTAAACAGAGCCAGATACAAATAAATGCCATATACGCCATAGATCGCCCCGGACGCGCCGAGAGACGATATGGTATCGGTCTCCAGCAGCGCCGTACATGCATTGCCCATGATGCCGGCGAACAGGTAAAAGAACGCGTAATTGAACTTCCCGAGTATTCGCTCAAGCGGAGGGGCAAAGACGAGAATCGCGAAACAGTTGAACAGCAGATGATCGAATCCGCCGTGCAAAAAAATCGAAGTGACATAGCGCCATGGCTCGTCAAAGCTGAAATAGTCCGTATACGGATCAACGAGCAAAACGCCGTTCCGAATGAAGTAATGATCTCCGCCCAGCCAGAAATCATAGACAAACAAAGCGATATTGATCGCAAGGATCGCAACGGTTATCGGGTAGAGTTTCAAATACGAGCGAAATCCTTCATATCTCAAAAAAATCATCACATGCACTCCTTTGGCAGGTATTGGACAAGCTCAAATCAATATGCTTATAATTAACAGGGTACCGACCATCCATTAAAAGGAGGCTATTGAATCCCAATGGCACAAGAACGTACAGGCGTTGCGACGCTGAAAGGCAATCCGATCACGCTGATCGGCCCCGAGCTGAAGAAAGGCGACCAAGCGCCGAACTTCACGCTGAACAAATCCCTCGTGGAGACGGTCTCGCTCTCCGACTACGCGGGCAAAATCAAGCTCGTGAGCGTCGTACCTTCGATCGATACCGGCGTTTGCGACGCGCAAACGCGCCGCTTCAACGAAGAAGCCGGCAAACTCGGCGACAACGTCGTCGTGCTGACGGTCAGCGTGGACCTGCCAATGGCGCAAGCTCGCTGGTGCGGCGCGGCAGGCATCGACAAAGTGACCCTGCTCTCCGATTACAAGGACAACAGCTTCGGCGAAGCTTACGGCGTGCTGATCCAAGAACTCCGCCTGGACATGCGGTCCATCTTCGTCATCGACGGCAACGACACGATCCAATACGTCGAAGTGTTGAGCGAAATGACCGAGCATCCGAATTACGAGCAAGCGATCGAAGCCGTTAAAGCTCTCGTATAACCTACATACGAACCTATACGCGAATCGTGGCAAAGAAAAAGCGAGTGAGGGCTTTCCCTCCTCGCTTTTTTGTTACGCGCCGGAAGTTTTGTAGGCGCTTAATTTCTTGTCCAGCGTGCGATAGATATCCAGTATAATGCGGTAATTAGAGCCCAAATCGCCGAAAGAGCCGCGAGAAGCCGAGTAAATATCGACGGCCGACGTTACCGGATTAACGGCAATGACAGAGACCGTAATATCCATCGTGCGGCCGGTCACGGTCCGTTTCTCCAATACGATCTCGCCGACGGATTGAACCTCGTGCAGCACTTTGTAGCCTTGCATCTTCTTCAGGGTTGAGACAACCTCTTCCCAAGCCTTATCCTTCGAGAGTTTGTAATAATGGGATTTCAGTAACGGATCTTTTGCCTTATCGCCAGTCAATTCGTGACTGCGCAGCAACCCCATTAGGGTGCGCTTCAACAAAGACGATCTCCCCCTCCGACTCTATGTACGCTACATGTTATGATAGCACATATAAACGCATAAAAAAAAGGGGTTGCCCCCTTCTTGCTTGAAAGATGGAACCCGCTCAAGCCGTCCGACTTGCTTGTTTCTGAACCCGCTCTCGCAGGTGGGTGTCCGCAGAACCGGTTTTGAGATCCCTTCCGTAAAGGGCGTGTCAGCCTCGATCCGATGTAGGACTCCCGTGAAACAGCCATTGGTTCAAAACAATTTAAAGTCGTAACGAGCAAAAGCAGGATGTATTGCTATTATAGCCGTATGCGGAGCAAAAGTAAACGTGGCCGCCGAGCTAATTATTTCCGGCTGCGCTGCTCTTGCGCGTCGTCGAGCGGCAGACCGATTTCGTCGGCTTCCTTACGCGCTTCTTCCGCTTCCGCGGCCGCCGCTTTCTCCGCTTGCATCTGCAGCTTCATATAGATGCCGTAGAAGTTCCAGAAGGCGATGGCGGCCACCACGCTGCCCGTGAAGAACGGGATGAGGAACATGAGCTTCGGGCTGCTCAAGCTAATGTAGATGACCACGCCGCACATGACCGCCGTCGAGATCGAGCGGAACGGACGGCCGATCGTGATGAACAGCGCGTTCTTGATCAGCTGGAACGTCTTCATATGATAGTGCACGACCATCGAGAAGAAGTTAAAGAGCGAGACGCCGAGCAAAATCAGCAAGGCGATAAACAAATACGAAACGAATTGAAGGTCCTTCAGCTCTCCGCCGTAAACTTGAAAGTCGACGATCATGACCGCGAACAGAACGACATAGATGATGCCGGCAATCATGCTTTGCAGGTAGCTATCCTTGTAATTGCGGAAGAAGGTTTTCAAGAGCGGCGCGTCTACTTCGCCCATGACCCACTTGCGCGCCACGCCGAACATCGCCGACGTCGCCGGGAACAACGTGAACGGCGCCACGATCCCCGCCAGAATGAACCCTTGCTTCATGAAGTCCGCAGCCTGCTCTTCCGAGACGGTTCCCGTCGCGACCGCCATGAAATGGGTAAACACCAGGAACATAAACGGTAAGGAGCAAATCACCCAAAGGATGTTCGTTACCGATAGGCGCATAATCCATTCGGATATTTTGTAAAGTCCACCCATCATGCCTTTCATTTCCATGCTTGCTTATCCCCCTGACCTTTCGCCTGGCCGGTCGTTCGCCCCTCGTTCAGGCCAAACGCCAAGCGCAAGCGATTTCATAATCCTATCATAATATAGGTTGGCCCCGAAACGCCAGCGCCCATTTTGTCCGGATATAGGCCATTGCCTTTGCGACGTCGACCTATCCGCATATAGATATAGTGTACTTCGGAAACAAACAACTTTCTAAGGGAGGCATCCTCACATGAGCAATGTTGGTTACGGCGCAGGCTACGGTGCAGCTGGTTTCATTCTGGTTCTCTTCATCCTTCTGGTCATCGTTTCCCGCGGTGTCCTGTACTAATTCCCTGACGGTATCCATGCACCATCCCATAAAAATTCGAGGAGGCAATTTCATATGAGCAATGTATACGGTGGCGGATACGGCGGAGGTTTCAGCGCAGCAGGCATCATCCTCGTTCTCTTCATCCTGCTGGTTATCGTAACGCGCGGCGTTCTGTACTAAGAGCGCCTCGGCACGCCCGAATAACGGAACACACAGTTAAACGACAAGGAGGGGAATCTCAATGAGCAACGTTTACGGCGGCGGCGGCTACAGCGCGGCAGGCATCATCCTCGTTCTCTTCATCCTGCTCGTTATCGTCACGAAGGGCGTCCTGTACTAATACCATCCCCTCCCGGCTAGCCCTAGCCGGGAGGACATTCCCCAATCAAGAGAAGGAGGGAAACATCCATGAGTAACGTATATGGCGGCGGCGGCTACAGCAGCGCGGCGCTGATCCTGGTCCTCTTCATCCTGCTCGTTATCGTCACGAAGGGCTTCCTGTACTAGGAGTCCGGCGAAAATAATAAACGGGGCGCCCCCAGCCGATCTAGCGGCGGGAGCGCCCCGTTCTTGCGTTCGTTACGCGTTGTACCCGAACGAACGTTACATAGCGAAATGCTTATTGTTCTTGGCGCGGACGACGGTATTCGCCGCTCGAGCTGCGACCGCCGCCGCTACCGCCGCCGTCACGGCTGCCGCCGTATCCGCCACGGTTGCTGCTGCTGCTACCGCTGCCATCACGGCTGCCGCCGTAACCGCCGCGGCTGCTGCCGCTGCCGCTGCCGCCGCTGTATCCGCCACGGCTATCGCCGCTGCGGCCGCCCTCGGAACGTCCGCGTGGGCCGTTACCGCTGCGGTTGCCGCCGCCGAATGGACCGCCGGAGAAACGGCGTCCGTTTGAACGAACATCCGGTCTGCGTTTCTTCGCGCGAATCGGATCTTCCGGCGTAAGCTCTATGCTGACATCTTTCTTCTCGCCCGTGATGAGCTTGATTGCCGCGGCAAGAAGGTTGACCGAATCGTATTGTTCCAACAATTGGATCGCGATGCCTTTGTATTCGTTGATGCTCTCTTCTTGAACGAATTCAAGAATCCGCTCGGCCGTTACGCGTTGCTTGCCTTCGATCGCTTCCGCGATGCTTGGCAGCGGCTTCTTCGGAATTTTGTGGCGCGTCACTTTCTCGATGAAGTGCAAGTGATCGATCTCGCGCGGCGTTACGAACGACCAAGCCGTGCCTTCTTTGCCGGCGCGGCCCGTACGGCCGATACGGTGAACATAGCTCTCCGGATCTTGCGGAAGGTCGAAGTTGATAACGTGCGTTACGCCCGATACGTCCAGACCGCGCGCCGCAACGTCGGTTGCAACGAGCACGTCGATGCTGCCGTCGCGGAATTTGCGCATAACCGCGTCACGCTGGTTCTGGGACAAGTCGCCATGCAGGCCATCCGCCGAGTAACCGCGCTTCTGCAGCGCTTCGCTCAGCTCATCGACGCGGCGCTTCGTACGGCCGAAGATGATGGCGAGTTCAGGGGATTCCATGTCAAGCAGACGGCTCAATGCATCGAACTTCTGGCGTTCATGCACTTCGATGTACGCTTGGTCGATCAGCGGCGCGCTGACTTGTTTCGGAATAACCGATACATGCTCTGGGTTATTCTGGAACTGAGCGGCAAGACGTTGGATGTTCGGCGGCATCGTAGCCGAGAACAGCATCGTTTGGCGTTCTGCCGGTACGAGAGAGAGGATGCTCGTGATGTCTTCCATAAAGCCCATGTCCAGCATTTCGTCGGCTTCGTCTAGAACAACCGTTTGCACGTCGTCAAGCTTGATGGTCTTGCGGTTGATGTGGTCGAGCAGCCGTCCCGGCGTGCCGATGATGATTTGAGGACGCTTCTTCAGCGAGCGGATTTGGCGACCGATCTCTTGTCCGCCGTAAATCGGCAGCGAACGGAGACCTTTGTACTTCGTCAGCTTACCGATTTCTTCCGATACTTGAATCGCCAGTTCACGCGTCGGCGTCATGATGAGAGCGACGATCCGATCTTCGCTAGTAGGGATTTTGTTAATAAGCGGTATCGCAAACGCAGCCGTCTTGCCCGTTCCCGTCTGAGCTTGACCGATTAAATCGCTGCCGGTGAGCGCAATAGGAATGGACTTGGATTGAATTGGGGTTGCTTCTTCAAAACCCAATTCCGTAATGGCTTGCAACACTTTTGGTTCCAAGCCGAATTCAGCAAATGTTTTCAAACTAACCTCAAACTCCTTTAATCTGTATCCACAGAAAATATACAGTTTATTATAGCACAGTTGCCTTCACGAATACCAGCTAACGGAAAAGTGGCATAATATCCGGTAATAGCCAACGCCCTAAGATATTCCCGTAATCTGGCGTTTCTTGTCGAAACAACATACAATAGGGTTCGAAAACATAACATGTCGAGAGGAACGTTCCAACAGATGTCGATTCAACACGCGCGTACCGCCATCGCCGTCGCCGTCAGCTCCCTGCTCATCGCGTTCGGATTCAATCAATTCCTAATCCCTCACCAGATGATCAGCGGCGGCGTATCCGGCATTACCATGATTATCAGCTACGGCACGGGCCTCCAGATCAGCTGGCTGTATTTCGTGCTCAACATTCCTATATTGCTGTGGGGCTGGAAGGAACTCGGCGCCCGCTTCGTCGGCTGGAGCGTATTCTCCGTCATCACGACGACGCTCGCCCTTCAGTTCGTTCCGGTCAAACCCATCGTCGACGACTTGACGCTCGGGGCCGTATTCGGCGGCATCATCGTCGGCTTCGGCAGCGGACTCACCCTTCGCGAAGGCGCTTCTTCAGGCGGCTTCGATATCGTGGCGGCGATCATTTCGCGCAAGCGGGATATGTCGCTCGGCATGCTCATCTTCCTGATGAACGGCCTCATTATCGCGGGACTCGGCGCCATGACCGGAGACTGGGATATCGCGCTGTACTCGCTTGTATCGATTTTCACAACCGGCAAAATCATCGACTTAATCCATATTAGCCATATCAAAATCACGGCATACATCGTCACCAACGAACCCGACGCGATGATCAAGGCGATGATTCCGCTGCACCGAGGCGTGACCATCATCCGCACGCGCGGCGCGTACACGCAGACCGAGCGAGACATGCTCATGACCGTAACGACGCGCTACGAGCTGGCCGAGCTGAAGCGCATCATCCAGCAGACCGATCCGAAAGCGTTCGTCAACCTTGTCGAAACGCTTGGCGTCATCGGCCAGTTCCGCAAGTAACGCGCGCACCCGGCTCCGATAGTGTGCCAACATCGCAATACCCGGCATTCATGGAATTTGTAGCCTGACCCTAGGTTTTTCAAGCAGCCGCTGATATAATGAGGATATCCCGTTAGTGCATACGTTTCATGCCATGCGTTTTACCCTACTCTCTACCGGAAAGGGTGATGCTTCGATGGATATGGAAACTGTTAAACTGTCGCGGATCGTGGAGAAGCTTGCACCGGAGCTGATTCCCTTTCTTACCCAGCGCGAAATGAATTTGAATATCGTGCTGCGGGACGGAATGGGCATTCTCGAACCGGAAGACGCGATGGAGATTGTGCAGCACAGTATATGCGAGCATCAGAAGGAAGTTTTACTGCAATAGCAGCTGACGAATATAAGAGAACGGGAACGCCCTGCGGCGTTCCCGTTCTCTTTCGTTGCTTAGGAAATTATGATACTCCTAGAAGCGCAATGCCAACTCGAACAGACGAGTCACCACCCCAGTCAAACGCTGCGTACGAAGTTCGGATGAAAGCTTTGTCCAAAGGACGATCGCGAGCTCATCCCGAAAAGACGCATCGAAGACAGCCGCGAAACGAGCCGCGGTACTTCCGGGTCTCCTAAGTGTTCCAAAGGAAAACTCACCTCCTAAGCATACGCCGGTACGGGTCACTCGAGGATTGAAGGTCGAAGCCCTTTTGTCCATGCGATTCCGATCGGACGAGGCCGGTTAATATCCTTCCAAATACCTCTGTGACGACGTCCAAAACTGCTTTATAATTTGGGTTGAAACGCCACACGCACCAAGGGAGAGGACAGCGATGGACACGATAATTGCCTTCATGCTTCTGCTGTATCAAGCGCTGGGCGGCGACGGTACCGGCGGACAGACGACGACGGCCCGGGAGGTCGCGCACTCGATCTACGCGGCGACGCTGCGCGCGGAGAGCGGGCAGATCGCCATCAACCAGCCCGATTCGGCGCCGGTCTCGGAGATCAAGCCCGTAAGCGCGGTGAAGAAGGATCCGCAGCCGGACGCCCCGAAAGTAAAAGGCGTCTACGTGACGGCCCACAGCGCCGGCGGCGCCCGCATGGCGACGCTGCTGAAGCTGCTCGACGATACCGACCTGAACGGCATGGTGATCGACGTCAAGGACGACTACGGCTATATCACGTACCCGACTGCCAACCCGGAATTGCTGAAACTCGGCAAGCCGCAGAAATACATACGCGATATGCCGGCTCTGATGAAGAAGCTCGGCGAGCATGACATCTATCCGATAGCCCGGATCGTCGTCTTCAAAGACACGGTGCTCGCCCGCAGCCATCCCGAGCTCGGCTATCGCCGCCAAGACGGCTCGGTCTGGGCCAACAACAAAGGCGACAGCTTCGTCAATCCGTACAAGAAGGAAGTCTGGGATTATAATATCGCGATCGCGAAGGAAGCCGTCAAGCTTGGCTTCAAAGAAATTCAATTCGACTACGTCCGTTTCCCTGAAGGCTTCGAGAAGAAGGCCGACGCGCTCGTCTTCGACAAGACGAAGGAAAGCCGCGTCGATGCGGTAGCCGGGTTCGTGAAGTACGCCAAGGCGCAGCTGGAGCCGCTCGGCGTGCGCGTGTCCGTCGATATTTTCGGTTACGCCGCTTCGGTACCCGCCGCGGAAGGCATCGGCCAAGATTTCGTCAAGATTTCGAAGTACGTCGACGTGATCTGCCCGATGGTGTATCCAAGCCATTACAGCACCGGCTGGTTCGGCGTGAAGGAACCGGATACCGATCCGTACGCGACGATCAAAGGCTCGATGGTCGACACGCATAAGAAACTCGACCCGATCGGGTCGTTCAAGCCGGTCATCCGGCCTTGGATTCAAGATTTTACCGCCAGCTGGCTAGGCAAAGGCCACTACGTGAAGTACGGCAAGGCTCAGGTCGAAGCGCAGATCAAAGCGCTGAAAGACACCGGCATCGACGAGTATTTGCTCTGGAACGCGGGCAACAAATATACCCCGGACGTTATCTATTAATTTATATCCTAATACAAGTCAGCGCCCCGTCATGCGACATGATCGGGGCGCTGCCTATTTTAGTGCCGTAGAACGAAGACGTCACGATTAAAAAGAAGCCTTATGGATGCGGCGCCCCGTCGGCGCCTTGTCCATAAGGCTTCTGCTCTGCTATAGCGACAACCGGCTTGCCAGGTTGTACATGTCCATGTTGAACGGCTTCTTCGTGTGCACGACCTTGTCGATGTCGGTCACGACGAGCTCGTTGTTAATGATGCCGCACGCTTTGCCCGAGTCGCCTTCCATCAGCTTGCGCACCGCGAAGTCGCCCAGCTGGCTGGCCAAGATCCGGTCGTTATGCGTCGGGCTGCCGCCGCGCTGGATATGTCCGAGCACGGTAACGCGCGGCTCGATGCCGTTGCGCTGCGTGATGCCTTGCGCGATATCTTCGCCGCTGCCGACGCCTTCGGCGACGAGGATGATGCTATGGCGCTTGCCCGATAGGAAGTTCTCTTGCATTCTGCGCGCCACCAGATCCAGATCGAACGGTACTTCCGGCACGAGGATCGTCTCCGCGCCGCTGGCTAGGCCCGCGTACAGCGCGATATCGCCGCAATGGCGGCCCATGACTTCCACGACCGAGGAGCGCTCGTGCGAGGTCATCGTATCGCGCAGCTTGTTGATCGCGTCGACGACGATGCTCACCGCCGTGTCGAAGCCGATCGTGTAATCCGTGAACGGAATGTCGTTGTCGATCGTGCCCGGCAAGCCCATCGTCTTGATGCCCAGCTTGCTCAGCTTGTTCGCGCCTTGGTAGGAGCCGTCGCCGCCGATGACGACGAGGCCGTCAACGCCGCGCTCGCGCAGAATGTCGGCGCCTCTCTGCTGCCCTTCCGGCGTCAGGAACTCCTTACAGCGCGCCGTCTGGAGAATCGTGCCGCCGCGTTGGATAATGTCGCCTACGCTGCGCAGATCCATCGGACGCAGGTCGTTGTTCAGCAGACCTTGATACCCGCGCTGCACGCCGTAAACTTCGAGACCATGGTACAACGCGCTCCGAACGACCGAACGCACGGCCGCGTTCATGCCCTGCGAGTCGCCACCGCTTGTAAGTACTGCAATTGATTTCACTGCCGTCATAATCTTCCACTCCTCAAGATGACATATGTCTATGGTTTAAGATTGTTGCTTGCGAATCCATACGCTGTTTCCCCAGAAGAACAACCGGGTCATCGGACTGCCCCGCATCAGGCTTCGCGATACGCGGCGGACGCTGTCTTGCATCCGCACCTTCGGGTCGGAAAGGTACAGCGCGAGCAATCCTTCGATAATCATCCGGTGAAACCGCCATGCAGGCAACTCTCGAACATCCGCTCTCGCGCGCTCGACGAACTCGCCCAGCCGTTTAATCAGCTCGGACTGGTCGTCGTAGTAATTGCAAAAATTCAAATCTCCGCCAAGCCGGTCTTCCTCCTGATCGATCAAGTAATCGAGCAAAATGTGGAGACCGCATACGTGCGGGAAATACGCGCCTCGGATCCCGCTCGCCTGCTCCGGCGTCAATGCCGGGTCGCAAGCCGCCTGGAACAGCATGAACATGCCGAGCGTCGAACCCGTCGCCGCGGCGAATTCGTTCCAGCGCAGATGAGCGTAACGATTCTGATGGACATCCCACCATGCAAGCAGCTTCGGCTCGCGCAAATCCTTGCGGATATGCTTGTACACCTGGAGGTCGCCGTACAATTCCACGAGCTCCCGGACGTGGAGCTGCGCGCTCTTGTACCCCGGCAGCAGACGAATGCTGCGCTGGCAGGTACGGACCAGCTCGCGCAAATAGCCGCCGTCCTCGCGTTCGGTCCGCAGCGCATAGTAATCGAGCGGTTCCGCATCCGGATCGACCGCGTCCAGCATCGATTGATGCAGCAGGCGGAAGTCCTCCGAATCGAGCGAGGTGCTTCTGTCGCACAGGTTGTCCAAATAATCGCTGATCGTCTGCAGCGATACGATGAGCGGCACCAGAATGTGCCGGCTGCCCAAATCGGCCGCGGCGTAGACGCCGCCGCCCTGGCAATGGAATTCCTTGCTTGTCATGCTGGCAAGCGCCTGCGCCCGAAGCTCTTCGTCGGGAATCGCCTCGGCGAGCGCCCGCAGCCGGTTCAGCTCGTCTTTCACTTCCGGCAATATGTATTTGTACATGCGGTACATGAGTTTCACGGGCGAAGCCGGAGCGCGTCTTCTCGCCATTGAACGGTTCATGATGTAGGGCGTCCTCCTTGGGCCGCTGTCCGACTAGGAATGACGACGCGGCTCAATCTCCTGATTGATCCGATACCAAATATGCAAATCGTTGATTCTGCTGGCCAAGTCGGCAATATCCGAATTGAGCAGGCACGATCGTTCGAAATCGTCCTCGTCGCTCAGCTGCGCCTGTTTCTCGTTAATGAGGGACTCAAACCGGATGACCAGATCCGGAATGCGGCCGCGAATGGTCTCCCACTGCTCCACGATGGCAATCCGTTCGGCTTCGCTATAGCCGTCCCATTCCCGCGCAAGCGTCGGAAGGGCGATGCCGAGTCTTTCGTTAAACACGAAAACATGATTCACCGTACCAACCCTCCAGCACTAATGTACCATTTCGTTCCGTAATAATCCAGTCTATTGCGCGCTGGGCCCATCCGGAAGGCGGACTTCCGCCCCTCCTTGCAATTGCTTCATATTATGCAACAAACTCGGGGCGAGCGGGCGCATTTTCCATGCTATACTGGTTTACAAATCATACACGTTATTGGCAGACGGAGGTAACACGCAATGGAACCAACCGAACCGGCCCCGGAGACTGCGCCGCAAGATGCGCGGGCGCGTCACGCTGCGGCCGCCAAAGAGACGAACCTGCTTCGCTCCTTCACCTTCTCGGTGTATATGACGCAGGCGGTGATCGTCTCCTTTTTGCCCCTCTATTTTTTGGATGAAGGCTTCAGCACGTCGCAGATCGGCATTTTATATTCGACGGGCCCCTTCATCTCGATCTTCGCCAATCTGCTGCTTGGCATCGCCAGCGACAAATACCGGACGCTCAAGAAGATCTTTCACTTGCTGCTGATCGGACAGCTCGTCATGGTGGCGCTTCTGTTCCAAACCTCGGCTTTCGCCAGCGTCTGCCTGGTTATGGTCGCGTTCTATTTCTTCCAGACGCCGATGAACCCGCTAACCGACAGCCTGATTCTGCTCTCGACGCAGTATACCGGCAGACCCTATTCGCTCGTCCGCATCTTCGGCTCGCTCGGCTTCGCATTGTCGGCGTACGGATTCGGGTTGCTGCTCAAGCAGACCGGCTCGGACCTGACGCTCGTGCTTGCGCTCCTGACGGTCGGCACGACGCTCGCCTTCTCCTTCACGCTGAAGGACTATCAAGGTTCGCTGCGCAAAATGGAATTCGGCGGCTTCTTCCAGCTCATCCGCAAGCCCGATATTCTCATCTTCTTCCTGATCGTGCTGGTCATCTCGATCTCGCACCGGATGTATGAAGGGTTCCTCGCCGTGACGATGCGCGAGATGGGCGCCAGCGATTCGCTCGTCGGGCTGGCCTGGCTCGTCTCCGCCGCCAGCGAAATCCCGATCCTGTTCCTGCTCGGCAAGTACGGCCACAAATACAAGGAACTTCCGCTGCTTGCCATCGCGTGCGTCATGTACGCGATACGCTTCTGGCTGGTCAGCGTCATCGATTCCCCGGAATGGCTCATTCCGGTGCAGGCGATGCACAGCGTGACGTTCGGCGTCTACTTCGCCACCGCGCTTCGTTACCTCTCCACCGTCATTCCCGACGAGTTCCGCTCTTCGGGGCAGGCCGTCTATGCCATCGTCTGGTCGGGCTTCGCGGGCATTATTAGCGGCACTGCGGGCGGGAGCGTGTTCGAATACTTCGGCCGATCGCGCTTCTATCAACTCGCCATGGTCCTCGCGCTACTGGCTGCGGTCGGATTCCTTGCGAAGCACTTATGGAACCGCCGGTCCGAGGGCCGATTGCCTTAACCGACTGACCGGCGACAAGACGCTTATAATTTCTTAAATTTTTAAAAAAGAACCCCTGACGCGCTCGTCAGGGGTTTGGCGTGCTATATGGGATCGTTCCGAGTCGGAACGGTCGGGTCGCTTACAGCTTGATAACGTTCGAAGCTTGCGGTCCGCGGTTGCCTTGGGTAATTTCGAATTCGACCGATTGACCTTCATCCAGCGTCTTGAAGCCTTCGCCTTGGATTGCGGAGAAGTGTACGAATACGTCGTCGCCGTTCTCCACCTGGATAAAGCCGTAGCCTTTCTCTGCGTTAAACCATTTTACTGTTCCTTTCAATTGAACAACCTCCTAAAATAAGTCGCCGCTTGCGCGTGCGATTGGCCCAAGTATACACCTGCTGGAAAGGAATGAAATCAAAGCTTAATTTGCAAGCCTTGTTCCGAACCTGGAATAAAGGGAAGCTTCGAGCGGTACAGCTCCGGCGTTCCTCCCAACCTGCTGGCTGCTTTCATTATATGCGGCAAGTGCGGATACGGCTCCCATTTTAGCGACAGGAGCGGATATATTTTGACGGTGCCGCCCGGCGCGCAGACGCGCATCATCTCCGAGACGGCTCTTTCGTGGAAATCAGGCCCGAATTGATCGGCGTACAGGAATAGAAAGTGGCTGCACAGCACGAGGCTGAACCGATCGTTCTCGAACGGCAGTTCCGGCAGCGCGCCGGCTACATATCGCGATCTGCCTTCCTCGCTTGCCAAGTGCTCGGCGAACTTCTGCAGAGACGCGACGCGGCCCGCCCGGTGACGGCCGATATCGCCGTAATAGGTCCAGTCGAACTGCCCCGCGAGCGCGTCCAGCTTGGCGGTCGACGTCTCGATCTCCACGCGCGCTTCGTTGATCCATGCATCGGCTTCAGGCAAGCCGTATCTCGGATCGAGCGCCGTGACTTGGAAGCCCCGCGCGCCGAGCTCCGCCGTGAAGGACGCCCCTCCGGCGGCAATATCCAGCACCTCGCCTTGCGCGAGCTGCGCTTCATTCAAATCGAACATCCGCATGTACTCGTCAAACCCGCGGCATGTCATCGCCACGCCTACCTGCGCGTATTCCTGCTTGTTGCTCATCTTCTCTCATCTCTCCTCGGCTCATCTCAACTCGGCTCGACTCTGCTCATCCACTCTGGCGAACGGCCTCCGCCGGATTTCCACATTTTAGCATGTGAACAATTTGATTTCTACCCCTCTTTATCGCTATCATGGTAGGATAACCTTTTCCCTATAATGGAGGCTTTCCTAATGTTCAAAAAACACCAAATTTACAAAACGGATAACTACAATATGCTTTCCGTCGAAGTCCAGGGCAAAACGCTGGTCGTTCGCGAAATTTCCGATCAATGGGGCGAGGAGTGCCACACGTTCGTCAGCCGTCCGCAATTAATGCATTGGGCGGAGAACCGCTTCCGCGCCGAGGACTTCGCCGGCCGCGAGGACGAGCTGGTCGAGATCATGGCGCGTTTTCGGGAAGTATAGCGGAATGCTGCTCCCGGCACTGCCGGTCGCAAACCAATTCGCATGCGCTGAATGCTGCAATTCGGCTTTGCCAAATCGCAAACCAATCAGCTTTAAAGGAAAAATTGCCCTTCCTGTCGAACATAACAGACATAGCGACCGCATAGGTTGTGCGAAAGGGAGATTACCGCCTTGGACATGTCCGCAACTACGATTATATTTATCATCGCCGCCTTTTCGCTGGGCCTGGTCGTCATCATGCAGCGGAACAATATTCCGCCGAAGCTGCGCAGAGGACTTGCGATCGCTTCGATCGCGTTTATCGCGTTCGCGTTTTTCCTGATTGTTTATAGCCTGGCAACGATGGGGTCATAATGAAGCCGCGGACGGGTCACACTAGGGGCAAACTGTAAATTGGAGCGTGGTTCCAGTTGAAATGGCTGCCCCTAGTTCTGTCCCTGTCTCTGCTGCCGGGCGCTTCCGCCGTCTCGGCGAAGCCCCCCGGCGCGTCAGCGGACTCATCCACTATATACCAACCGAGGAGGATACCGATGAATCACGTACCGAAACGTTCCGAAACCGCACCCGAGAACCGCTGGAAGCTGGAAGACATTTTCGCCGATCAGGCGGCATGGGACAAGGAATACGCGGAAGCGAAAGAACTGATGAAAAAGGTGTCCGCCTACGAAGGCAAACTGGCTGATCCGAATCAATTGAAAGCCTGCTTCGAGCTGGAAGACGAACTGTCCCTCCATGTCGAGCGGCTCTACGTCTACGCCAATATGAAGCATCACGAGGACACGGCCGAGCCGACGTATCAAGCGCTCTCCGACAAGTCGAAGAAGCTGTCCGTCGAGACCGGCGAGGCGCTCTCGTTCGTGACGCCGGAGGTGCTCAGCTTATCCGACGACCAATTGAACGCGCTCATCGCCAATCCGGAACTGGCTAAATACCGTCACACGCTCGAAGAAATGCGCCGCCAGAAAGCCCACGTCCTCTCGAAGTCCGAGGAGCAGCTGCTCGCGCAGGTCGGCAACGTCAGCCAAGCGCCGAACACGATCTACAGCATGCTGAACAACGCCGATCTCAAGTTCCCGAAGGTGAAGGACGAGAACGGCGAGGAGATCGAGCTGACGCAAGGCCGCTACATCCAATTCCTCGAGAGCAAAAACCGCGACGTGCGCAGCGCCGCGTTCAAGACGATGTACGATACATACGGCAAGCTCAAGAACACGATCGCCTCGACGCTGAACGCGAACGTGACGAAGAACATTTTCTACTCGCGCGCCCGCAAGTATCCTTCGGCGCTGGAGATGTCGTTGTACGGCGACAACATTCCGAAGAGCGTCTACACGAACTTGATCGATACGATCCACAAACATCTGCCGCTCATGCACCGGTACATGGAGCTGCGCAAGAAGCTGCTGAAGGTCGACGAGCTGCATATGTACGATCTGTTCGCGCCGCTCGTGGAGGAATACAAGCTCGACATCACGTACGAGGAAGCGAAGAAAACCGTTCACGAGAGCCTCAAGCCGCTGGGCGAGGACTACTTGAACGTGCTGCAGCAGGGCTTCGACAACGGCTGGATCGACGTATACGAGAACGAGGGCAAACGCAACGGCGCATACAGCTGGGGCGCTTACGGCACGCATCCGTACGTGCTGCTCAACCATAAGGACAACTTGAACAGCATGTTTACGCTGACGCACGAGATGGGCCACGCGCTGCATTCCTACTATTCGGACAATACGCAGGATTATCGCGACGCGCAGTACACGATCTTCCTTGCCGAGGTGGCCTCGACGCTGAACGAAGCGCTCCTGATGGACTATCTGCTGAAGAAGTCGACCGATCCGAAGGAGAAAATGTACCTGCTCACCTACTACGCCGACCAGTTCCGCACGACGGTGTTCCGCCAAACGATGTTCGCGGAATTCGAGAAGCTCATTCACGAGAAGGCCGAAGCCGGAGAGTCGCTCACGCCGCAGGAGCTGAGCAAAATCTATTACGACCTGAACGTCCTCTATTATGGGCCGGGCATGGTCGTCGACAAAGACATCGAGATGGAGTGGGCGCGGATTCCGCATTTCTACACGAGCTTCTACGTGTACAAATACGCGACCGGCTTCTCCGCGGCGACCAGCTTCTCGAAGCAAATTCTCGAAGAAGGCGCGCCGGCCGTCGACCGCTACCTCGGTTTCCTGAAGAGCGGCGGCAGCGACTTCTCGATCAATATCTTGAAGAAAGCCGGCGTCGACATGTCTTCGCCGGAACCGATCGAGCAAGCGATGAGCGTCTTCGAAGACTTGATCGGCCAGATGGAACAGTTGACGAAATAGACCTGTCGGCAGCCTTAAGGAGGGAAGATCCGTTTCCCTCTCTCTAGGTGGCCGAACACGAAAGAAGCTTTGCCCGATGGCCCGGATCTTCCGACCAATGCGGCAAAGCTTCTTTGTTTGTTCCTTGTGCCCGGGAAGGATAGGAATGAATCGGTTAGCCTGCCGCGGCCCCCGCCAGTTCCGCGAGCACCCGCTCGCGCCGCGCGTCGCGCTCGGCCGGCGTCATTTTCGGACAGGTGTAGCACTTCTCGCCGTCCACGCGGCAATGGTAGAGGCAGCACGAGGAATTCATCATGAGCGGCTTCCCCGGCTGCCACGGGTTGTCGACGTAACGCGGATTGCGGTGCAGGAACGGATTCGTCTTGCGGCCGAACACCTCCGCCGGCACGCCCTCGGTCAGCAGCGCGTAATCCGAGAGGAAGCGCGCCTTCACCTCTTCGCGCGGCTCATGCTCCAAGATGAAGTCGCGCACGTACGCCAGCTGGTACGCGTACTGATTCCAGATGAGCGCGCTCTTCATGCCGGCATGCGTCGCGATCGCCTCGACGGCGGGCACGATCTCCTCCCGCAAATAAGCGGTCCATCGTTCCAGCAGAAATTCGGCGCGGCCCTCCGCGGGGATATCCGTCCATCGAACCTCGCCGATTCGGTACCCGAGATGCGCGTGATCGTCATGCTGCTCGGCCTGGAACGTCAGGTTCGTCAGACTCAAATCAAGCAGGCGGTCGTATTGGGCCCCGAATATAAGCAGCGTCGCGCACAGATTGCACAGCGACGTGCCCATGAAGGAAGCGACCAGCTCGTTGCCCGTCGCCTGGACGAGGGCGCTCCCTGCCCGAATCGACGCGATCACCGCGTCCGCATCCGTCAAGCTCGCAGCCGCAAGCTCCAGCAGCGGGTGATCGAACCCCTCCGGCGAAAGATGAAAATACGTGCGGACAAGCGAAAAATCCATACCGTGCTGCTCCATTATGCAAAAGCCCCTTCCGGCGGCCGATTCCGCGAGGCGCGGCCGCACTGATAATCGTTATCATATCTACGCCCAATATAAGCCCCGCTTGCTCTGCCTGTCAATCCGCCCCAATTCAAGGCTATCTCGCAAAAAAAGACCGGCAGCCGCTAGCTCAGCAGCATGCCGATCCCGAAGGCAACCAGTCCCGCGGCCGCGGACGATACCATGTTCACCGCGTCGTTGGTCATGAAACCAAAACCTCTAGTCCGGCGCGTCGCGATGCCGCAGTGACTCGTTCGCTCCGTCTCCGCTCCGCAAGCGGGGCAGCTGTACATCGCCTGCGCCGTCGCCCCGAGGAAAGAATCCGCGAAGGCGCCGAACAATCCGCCGATGCCGGCGGCCGCGATGAGCGACATGGCCGGGTAGCTCGCCTCCCCGGGCAGCAAGGCGACGCTCGCGCCGATCAATAGCGCCCCGCCGGCCGCGGCCGCGCTGCCAAGCAGCGTCACGCCGCCGCTCGTCCCGGCCTTGACGACCTTGCCGCTCAGGAGCGACCGCGGCGCCGACCGGCTAAGCGCGCCGATCTCGGTTGCCCACGTGTCGGCGTTGACCGCCGCCATGACGCCCGCGAACGCATACAGCCACCCATCCGCTGGCCAAATCGCATGCGCCGCGCAGATCGCCAAGCCTAATCCGCCGTTCGCCCACACTTGTCCGGCGTCCCTGCGGCCGCTCTTCGCGTAGTTGGCTTCCGCGGCCTGCTTCTGCCGGTGACGCTTCTTCCACTTGGACCAGAAGGAAGAAGAGACGAAGAAAACGAGAAGCGTCCCGATCCACAGCGGGGACCCGAATGCCAAGAATCCCGCGCCCATCGCGAATGCGGACCAGGCCCCGCTGGCCGACAACGCCCGCGCCCGCCAAGCGGCAGCGGCAGCCAACCCGCTTCCCGCCAAGATCGCGAGCAGTCTCACCCACCAAATGTCCGTCCAATCATGCATTGCTTCATTCCCCATTTCCTGCTACATTATTCGTAAGATTCCACATTCTTCGTTCGACACACCACAACTATATTCGACAGGAATTCGCGGAAGCATGTCGAATTGCTACTTGAACCCAATTCCTTCTAAGACCATCGCCCGCCACCTATTAACCGCAAGGAGTGTCCCGCATTGCCAAACGAACGACGCGATAACGCGGGCACGAGCGGCCCGCGACAAGAGCATACTCCCGAGCAACTGCTTCGGATCATATTCGAATATACCGCCAAAATCGCCCATGAACGGAGCCTGGACAGCGTGCTGCTGCTCATGGCCGACATGGGCCGCGAGATGATCCTGGCCGACCGATGCACCGTCTGGCTGATCGACCAGGCGCGCGGCGAATTGTTCACCAAGGTCGCCCACGGCGTGGAGCATATTCGCATTCCGCTTGGTTCGGGATTCGTCGGCCACGCCATCGCCGCCGGAGAACCCCTTCTCGTCGAGGACGCGTACGCCGATCCGCGCCACAACGCCGACAATGACCGCAAAACCGGCTATCATACGAAATCCGTCATCACCGTTCCGTTCGTCGGCAGCGACGGCAGCATCATCGGCGCCTATCAAGCGATCAATAAGCAGACGGAAGATTCGCAATTTACTTCGGCAGATCTCGAACGGTTAATCCTGGCGGCTTCTTATGCCGGCAAATCGCTCGAATCGGTCATGCTTCACGAGGAGATTGTCGCCACGCAGCGGGACATTATTTTCGCCATCGGGGAAATCGGCGAGAACCGGTCGAAGGAAACCGGCAACCATGTCAAGCGAGTCGCGGAATATTCCTATATTCTGGCCAAGGGCTATGGCTTGAGCGAGGAAGAAGCCGAGCAGCTCAAGATCGCCTCGCCGATGCACGATATCGGCAAAATCGCGATTCCCGACGCCGTCCTGCTCAAACCGGGCAAGCTGTCGGAAGCCGAATACGAGCTGATGAAGGAGCATACGGAAATCGGCTACTCGCTGCTTCGCACGTCCGGCCGCGCGCTGCTTAATATCGCGGCGACGATCGCCTACCAGCATCACGAGAAATGGGACGGAACCGGATACCCGCGCGGGCTTCGCGGCGAAGATATCCATCTATATGGCCGCATTACCGCGATTGCCGACGTGTTCGACGCGCTTGCGAGCGACCGGGTATACAAGAAGGCGTGGGAACTCGGGCGAATTCTGGCGCTGTTCCACGAAGAGCGCGGCCGCCATTTCGATCCGCGGCTGGTCGATGTGTTCTTCCAGTCGCTGCCCACCATGCTCGAAATTCGCGACCGCTATAACGACTAATAAACCGGCCCCCCCTAGCGGATGCCGGTTTATTGGCGATTACAAGCCGAACGCCTGCGCGTACCGATCCGGATAATTCGTGCAAATCATAAGCCCCGGATGGATGCCGGCCAGCCGCCGCATCGTCTGCGCGTCGTTCACCGTCCATACCATGACATCCACGCCCTCCTCCTTCATGACGGAGACGAGCGGCGCGGACAAGAAGGAGTGGCCGAGCGACAAGAAATCGGCCTCGAGCTCCCGCAAATCGCCGACGAGCGTGGAGGGCGCGCCGTCGATGATGATGCCCGTCCGGATCTCCTTGGAGAGCGCCCGCACTTTGCGCAGCGCTTCCTGGTCAAAGGACGTGATGACCGCATCATGCTGCAGTCCTTTCTCGTACAGCAGATCGACCACGCGGCGTTCCAACTCGGGATAGCGGCCGCCGTAAGTCTTTAGCTCGATGTTCAGCCGGGCTCGGCCGATCGTCTCGTCCAGCAGCTCGGCGAGCGTCGGAACGCCTTCGCCCGCGAACGCTTTGTTAAACTTCGCGCCGGCATCGAACTTCCCCAGCTCGGCCGCCGTGAATTCGCCCACCCGGCCGCTTGCGGTCGTCGTGCGTCTGAGCGTGTCGTCATGGATGATGACCGGCACGCCGTCCCGGGACAGCTGCACGTCCAGCTCCATCCACTGCACGAAAGGGAAGGACAGCGCCTTGCGGAATGCCGCCATCGTATTCTCCGGAGCTAACCCGGATGCGCCGCGATGCGCGCACGCTTGTACCATCATCATCTACTCCTTCGCTTTCACGTAGCCTTGCGAATCGACCGTCGCCCCTAAGGAAATTCCTGAAAGGCGGGCCAGCAGCGCCTTCGCCTCCTCGCCTTCGAGCGGAACGGGCTGCGACTGATTGGACCGCATCGGGTGAAACTGCAGCTGGCAGTTGCCGGATGACGCGCACACCGCGTCAAGCACGCCGGTGTCTTTCGTTTTCTCGGTTTTCGTCATATTAAATATATAATTGCCTAAGCTGTATGCAATCCATTTGCCTTTATACGTCTCGAACCCTTGCAGCACGTGCGGATGGCTGCCGATGATCAGATCGGCGCCCGCGTCGATGAAATTGCGGCCGAGCTGCTTCTGGTACTCCTGCGGCTTGTCAGCCTTCTCGATCCCCCAATGCACCATGACCACGACCAGATCGGCCTTCGACTTAGCCGCCTTGATCGCTTCGATCCCTTGCTTCGCATCGCCGTAAGCTTCCGCGACGCCCGCGCGATCCGGGGCCGCCTTCCATGAGCCGACCGGCAGCACGCGGGATAACCCGATGTAGGCGACCTTGATGCCGTTCGCTTCCAGGATCACCGGCTCGTAAGCCTCTTGATCGTCGCTTCCTCCGCCCATATTCGGCAAACCCGTCTCATCCAAAAACCCGATCGTATCGAGCAGTCCCTCTACGCCTTGATCGAGAGTATGGTTGTTGGCGAGACTGACGACGTCGAAGCCGGCTTCCTTCAGCGCGGGCAGCGAGTCCGGCGTGCCCTTGAAGACGAATTGCTTATCCTGCGCCGGCGTGCCCCGCTTCGTGATCGGATTCTCCAAATTGCCTGCCGTCAAATCCGGCCCCTGCAAGTACGTCAGGGACTTGGCGTAGGGGTAATCGTAGCCGTTCTTCTCCATCAGCGCCTGAACGTTCGCGGCGAGCAGAATATCGCCTACGAACGACAAACGGACCGTCTTCCCGGACGGTTCGGGGCTATCGCTCGTTCCCGCTCCGTCGTCATCGTCCGCCGGCGAGCCTGATCCGCTCTCGCCCGTCGATGGCGGAGACGGCCGTTCGTCCTGCTCAGGCGAAGTCGCTGCTCCATTCGCGCCGGCGTTTGCTCCGCCCGCCGTCCCGTCGCCGGTGTCGCCGGCGGCGCTGCCGACCTCGGCTTCGGATGCCTCGTCTACGCCCGAGGCGTCGTCCGGCGGCTGTTCGCCCGTTCCGGCCGCATCGTCCGTGCCGTCTGTGTCGTCATTCTCGCCGGCGCCGTTCTCGCCGCCAGCGGAAGGCGCGTTATCCGCCGTCGTACCTTGCTCCCGGTCATCCGGGAGCGAATCGAGCCCTTCCTTGCTTCCGCCGTTCGTCAGATAGAAGACGGCTATCAATACCCCTATGATGGCCAGCATCGATATATTCGCGACGAGCAGCCGTTTCATTCGCCTGCTTCTTCGCTGCTTGTCCTGTTTGTGCGACTCCGAGCGCGATACGTGCATCGATCCGAACCCCTTAACAAACACATATTTTAGGATAATCCCTACCATTATACCAGCGTTGGGCCGCTCCCGTAAGAGCCTCTCTCTTTAGACGGGGAGGTATCGGAGACCTCCCGCTGATTCGGCGGCTACGAGGCGGCCGGATCGTTCCAGATAGACCAGGTGCGCCAGCGTCTCGGCCATCGCGAAGCGGAGATTGTGCGCATTGCCCGCGATACGGGGGCCGAACAACGCCTCGCATATCGCGTAGCCCGTCTGCGTGCCCGAGGCCGCAAGCTCCTCGATCCGGACCAGACGCCGCTCATGATGAGCCGCGATCGCTTGAATTCGTCCGCCGAAATCGGCGAACGGATCCCGGTGACCCGGGAAGGCCAGCTTGACCTCGTAGGCCCCAAGCTCGGCCAGCGAATCGAGAAAACGAGCGAGCGGGTCGGCGTCCTCGCCGGGCACGACGCTAATATTCGGGGTGATATCCGGCAGCACTTGATCGCCGCAGATCATCCAGCCGGCCTCCTCCGCGTATAGGCACAGCTGCCCCCTGGCATGGCCCGGCGCATCGATCGCGACCCATTCCGCGCCCCCCATGCGCAGCCGCGCGCCCGCTTCGAGATACGTGACTTCCGGCTGCGGACTCACCCGCTCCGCGAAGCTCTCGAGATGCGAAGCAACCGCCTCCCGCAGCGGCTCCGGCATGCCATGCCGTGCGAACAAGCCGATCAGCTCGCCGTTGAACGCGCGGTCGTCGCCCCACAGCCGTCTCGCGTACGCATGCGACTGCCTGGACATCCGCACCGGCGCGCCCGTGCGTTGCTGGAACCATCCCGCAAGCCCGTAATGGTCCGGATGCTGATGCGTCAGCACGATCTGACGGATGTCCGCGAAACGAATGCCGATCGCCTCCATCGTCCGAGCCCACGCCGCTTCCGACTCTTCCGTGCGCAGCCCCGGATCGATGAGCGTATACCCGCCCTCGTCCGGCACCAAGTAGCTATTCACCCATTTAAGCGAGAACGGCAGCGGGATTTTGACTTGCATGATGCCGCCCGGCCAAGCCGTCACGCCTTCCGTCTCGTTGGCGATGCTTGCCATTAGCCCTTCACCCTTCCCGCGATAATCATCCGCTGCGAAGCATCCAGATCATAATCGGCGCCGTCGTAATCCCCGTAGACGCGGTCGATTCGCAATCCCGCTTGTCCTAGCTCCCGTTCGAACCATGCGAGCGGGAACAAGCGGACGCGTTCCTCGTATGTCCTGGCCGGCTCGCCCGGCAGCCCGATCTCGATCTGCTTCGTCACCCAGCCGTCCGTCACCGCCCGGCGCTCCTCGATGACAAGCCCCGTCTGCTCGTCTACCCGGCGCGAATGCGGCACGAGGCGCTTCTCGACGTAGGCCGGATTCATGAAGTCGATTAAGAACTGGCCGTCCGGACGCAGCACGCGCCGGATTTCGCGCAGCACCCGCCCGTTGTCCGCTTCCTCCGCGAAATAACCGAACGACGTGAACAGATTGACCGTCGCCCGGAACGTCCCGTCTTCATAGGGGAGCGCGCGCATGTCTCCTTGGCGGAACTTAACCCGTCCCTCCTTGTTGTGCGCGATGGCCTCCGCGAGCAGCTCCTCGGAAAGATCGATCCCGCTGACGTTGTAGCCGAGCTCCGCCATCGCCACCGCGTGACGTCCCATGCCGCAGCCGATATCCAACACCTCGGCTTCTTCGGGCAGCTGCAGCCAACCGGCCATCCGCTGCGCTTCCGCCGCGGCTTGCTCCCAATTGCGATGCCTATACACGATCATATAATCAGAGCCGAAGCTCTTCTCGAACCACGCCTTCATCTTACGCCCTCCCAAGAAATAACCGAGAATGATTCCCCTGTTATTGTACTGTACCTTCCGCATATCTGGCAAAATCTGCACGGATCGCTGGCATACTTTGCCTCCCCTATGGCGCATACTAACCCAAGCTGCGGTACATCTGCATGCAGCGGAAGGGAGGCGCGCGTACGATGCTTAACCGGATCGGCACCATTATGGCGCAAGCAAAGGATCTGAATACCCACCGGCTTCAGAACAAGGAAAGAACCATCGAGCTGGCCTACATCTCCTCGCTCTGCGACGAAAGTAAAGTGAGCGACTTCATCATCGTCCCTTTCATGAAAGAAGAAGAGGATTTCTTGACGACGCTCATCCATAACCCGAACTTCACCGAGCTGAACGACACCGCTAAATGGGCCGACACGCTGCTGCGCGGCTTCGTGCTCATCTCCGCGGAACAACGCATCTTTACGCTGGACGCGGCCCGGATCATCCGCAGCGAGACGCCGCAAACCCAAGTCGAAACGGCGATCATGGGCTCGCAGATTGCGCTTAGCGAAGATTTAATCGACTCGATTAACATTATCCGCACCCGCTACCCTTCGCCGGAACTGGCCGTGGAAGAGACGACGCTCGGCAACGTGTCGCGCACCCGCACGATGCTCGTGTACGACAACCGGCGCGTCGACCCGACCGTGCTCGCGAACGTGCGGGAGAGCCTGCGCAAGCTTGACGTCGATTTCGTCCAGGCGGCCGGACAGCTGGAGCGGCTCATCAGCGGTCGCAAGCGCGGCTTATTCCCGACGATGCTGATCACCGAA
Organism: Paenibacillus methanolicus; assembly: GCF_008124765.1. GTDB lineage: Bacteria > Bacillota > Bacilli > Paenibacillales > Paenibacillaceae > Paenibacillus_Z > Paenibacillus_Z methanolicus. The sequence goes on from NZ_VNHS01000010.1 coordinate 113,472, forward strand.
CGCCCCGACCGCATCACGGGCAGCCTGCAGGCCGGCAAAGTCGTGCTGCTGCTGCAAGGCTCGGGCTTCGCGCTCATTATGCCGGCGACGTTCTTCGAGTTCATGCACGCCGTCGACGACGAGTTCGATTCCTTCTGGATGACGCGGTTCCTGATTATTCTGCGGTATGGCGCCATTATTCTGACCATTCTGCTGCCATCGCTGTATGTCGCGGTCGTCTCCTATAATCCGGAGCTATTCCGGGTCCAGCTAGCGTTCTCCATCGCGGGCAGCCGATCGGCCGTCCCTTACCCGTCGTTCATCGAAGTCATGATCATGCTGTTCATGATCGAATCGCTCATCGAGGCCAGCGTCAGGCTGCCCAAATACATCGGCTCCACCGCGACGACCGTCGGCGGCCTCATTCTGGGTCAAGCCGCGCAGCAAGCGGGCCTTGTTAGCAGCATCATGATCATCGTCACGTCGGTCGTCGCGATCTCGAACTTCGTGGTGCCGGTGAACAACATGTCCGTCGCGATCCGGTTTCTGAAATATCCGCTCCTCGTCCCCGCGATTTTCTTCGGCCTTAGCGGGGTCGCGGTCGGCATATTCGTCTATCTCGTGTATTTGGCCGATTTGCGCAGCTTCGGCAAGCCGTACTTTCGGATCCTCGGACCGACGAAGCGGCATACGGGGGACATCGGGCAGGTGAAGCCGTCTTGAGCCGTTACTTCTACTATCACATCGTGCTCGTCGCGCTGCTGAATTTGATGCTGTTCGTGCCGCATATTCTGATCCAATACCGCTATCACGGCGCCATGACGTCGATGGCGATTTCGGTCGTCGTCGGCACAGGGCTGTGCTTGATGTTCATGTCGATCATGAGCAAATATCCCGGACAAGGGCTGCCCGAAATTTTAAACCGATTCCTGCCGCGCGCGGTCACGCTGCCGTTCATGGTATTCATGGCCGTCATGTGGATCATCGGTCCCTCGATCGCGGTCGTCTCGTATGCGGTCCTAATCAACCGGTTCATCAATCCGGATACGAGCCCGATCCTCGTGCTTGTGCTGCTGTGCGCCGTCTGCCTCTACGCGGCGACCCGGCCGACGATGACGATCATTTTCCTGATCGAAATGGGGCTGGTGCTGAACTTGCCGCTGATCGTGTTCATTCTGTTCAAAGCGGTGCGCAACGACGCGATCAACTGGGACGCGATCCATACGGTGGCCAACTATTGGACTCAGATGCCAAAATGGAACGCGATCGGCGCCGCCTCCTACATTTTCACCGGCTACGCCAACCTGGCCGTCTACAACCGCGCCATGCCGCCGAACGTGCGCATCCGCCACCGCTGGACGATACCGCTGATCGGCATGCTCGTGCTGGCGCTGACGTTTTTCGTGCCCATCGGCTTCCACGGCACCGAGTCCGTGGACGACTACCTGTACGTATGGAGCATGACGGCCGATTCGATGATCATGAGCTACGGCTTCATAGAACGCGTCATCTTCGTATTCTTGATCATGTACTTGAATTTGACGCTCATCTACACGGCATCCGGGTGGCATCAAGCGATCGAGTTTCTGAAGGGACTCGCCAAGGACTACAAGCCCGAAATCGACGGCGTCCCGATGAAAAAGGCCGGCATGATCATCGGCGCCGCCATCGTGGCCGCCACCGTGCTCTACCTTTACTTTTTCAACGAGAAGATCACCTTCCGGCTGTCCGAATATTGGCTCGGCTTCCGGCTTGTCGTCGAGATCGGCACGGTCGGGTTCCTGTTCGTGCTCGTACGAAAGGGGAAGACCCGTTCATGAGAGGCAAAGGGCTTCTGGCGGTATTGCTGCTGGCGGTTCTGCTGCTTCCGCTGGCCGGCTGCGGATTCAAGGATATCGACAAACGCTTCTTCATCGTGGCCTTGGGCATCGATGCCGCCGACGAGGGCAAGGGCTTCAAGGTGACGCTGCGGCTCGCCGTGCCTTCGCCCAAGATCGAGCCGGGTTCCGCGCTGTCGGAAGTGAAGACGATCCAGGCGCCGACGATCGCCGAAGCCGTCCGGCTGGCCAAGTCGCACGTCGACAAAGAGCTCGATTTCGGCCACTGCAAGGTGTTCGTGCTCGGGGAGAAGCTGGTCAAGAAGAACTACACCGACGTCATGGAGTGGATGAGCCGGCGCCGGGACATTCAATCCGTCGCCTACTTATCCATCGGAAGGCCGGACGCGCAGTCGATCGTGAAGATCGCGCCGAAGACGGAGCGGTACCCCGGCAATGCGCTGTTCCTGGCGTTCGGCGTAGACGGTACCGAGTCGTCCTATTCCATCTCCACCTATCTGTTCGACTTCAACCGCAGGTACGGCGAACATGGCATGGACCCCGTGCTTCCGCTCATCCGCAAGGACCCGCAGGAAGGCGATTATTTCATCTCGCGCATCGCCCTGCTGGACAAGTCGAAGATGGTCATGCTGCTGACGCCGCAAGAATCGCAGCTTTACAACCAAATCGCCAACCGCTTCGGCAAATCGACCATCAAGGCGACGATCGAGGAGGAGAACATCGTGCTCGCGGCCAACTCGGTGTCCTCCAGCTACAAAATCATGAGCGATCAGGACGGGAATCAGAAGCTGAGACTGAAGATGAAGATCAGCGGCTTGTTCGAGGAGGCGCCCCTCGGTATTTACGAGAAGGACTGGCACAAGCTGGAGCAGACGCTGAGCGAGCAGACGGAGGCGCAAATCAAACGCATGTTGGTCAAAATCCAAAAAGCCGGCATCGATCCGTTCGGCTTCGGATTGAAGTACCGAGCCACGCATGCGGGCAACGATCAAACGTGGAAAACCTGGCAGAAGATCTACCCGGAGCTGGAATTCGACGTGAAGGTCAATGTTCATGTGGAAGGCACGGGGTTGTCTAGATAGGAACGCGGTAGGAACGAAGTTTAGAACAAAGCTTGTTCTCGTCCGAGCGGGCAGTTGTCGGCGCGGGCGCATGAAAGCGAAAAGGCGGTACGCCCTCTCCGCGAGAGGGGCATACCGCCTCCAACATAAAGCCCTGCTTATGCTTAATACACCGCGAACAACGCGCCGCGCAGTTCGTCTAGCGTGCCGGCGCCGACGCCGAACATCGCCGTCCGCAGCTCGAACTCGATCCGCTCCATCTGGTCGTGCACGGCCCCGCCGCGCATGCCGTCCGCCGGCTGGCCGCCGGTCGCCCCGCCAAGCAGCGTGCGTCCGTAGCCGGCCAGATTCGCGCCCAGCGCAATCGCCTTCGCGGCTTCCACGCCGGTGGCCAGCCCTCCGCTCGCGACGACCGCATGCGCCGGCAGCGCTTCGCGCACCTCGCGGACGCACTCGGCGGTCGGGATGCCCCAATCGGCGAAGGCCGCGGCCGCTTCGGCCCGCATCGCGTCCCGCGAGCGGTATTTCTCGACCTGGCTCCAGGAAGTGCCGCCGGCGCCGGCCACGTCGATGAACGCGACGCCGGCTTCCGCGAGCCGTACCGCCGTCCGTCCGTCGATGCCCCAGCCGACTTCCTTCACGCCGACCGGGATGCCGGCTTGCTTGCAGACGGCCTCGATACGGCCGAGCAGGCCGCGAAAGTCGGTATCGCCCTCCGGCTGGAACACTTCCTGCATGCTGTTCAGATGCAGCACGAGCGCGTCCGCTTCGGCCAATTCGACCGCCCGGCGGCACTGATCGACGCCATAGCCGTAATTGAGCTGCACCGCGCCGAGGTTGGCGATAATCGGCGAGGTCGGCGCGACTTGGCGAACGCGGAACGTATCCGCCAGCCGCTCGTCCTCGACGGCGGCGCGCATCGAGCCAAGGCCGATCGCCCAGCCGCGCGCCTCGGCGGCTTCCGCCAAGCGCAAATTAATGGCCGACGCCTCGGGCGTCCCACCCGTCATCGAGCTGACGAGCAGCGGCGCCCGCAGCGCATGGCCGAGAAAGCGGGTATGTAAGTCAATGTCGGCAAAGTTGATCTCCGGCAGCGCGCAGTGGCGGAAACGGTACCGTTCCAGCCCGTTGCCGGCTATTTTGCTTTGCACGTCTTCCTCCAGACAAATCCGGATATGTTCGCCCTTGCGCTTCGCAGTCTGGTTGCCCGGCGCCGCGCCCGGCTGTTGGTCTGCCATCCAGACTCCTCCCCCGTCCTACGTGTACAGCAATGTCATGATGATTGTCACGCGTTTTCTACCATCATGACATATTGATTACGGACCCGCAACCAAGCCTGATCGCCCACGGCACGATTGCGCGCCCGCTGTTCATGATACCGTCACATATGATTGATACGATCATTTTTATGACCTTTACAATCATTTTTATTGTTATCTCGGTCTCGTTCTATTACAATAAAGGTATCGAATTTGCAATTGTACATCGTTTCAGCGCATAGCCACGATAACCCATCCCTTAGGAGGTAGATGTATGAATATCCGTTTGTTCGACACCCGCGAAGAACTGGACCGGTACGCGGCAGGGCTGTTCGTCGACTTGGTCAAGGCCAAGCCGGACGCCGTGCTGGGCCTGGCAACCGGCTCGACACCGATCGGCATTTATGAAAAAATAGTAGAGAGCTATAACAACGGACAAGTGACGTTCAAGGATGCGACGACCTACAACCTTGACGAATATGTCGGCCTGCCGCGCGAGAACGAGCAAAGCTATGCCTACTTCATGAACCACCATCTGTTCCGCCATATCGACATTCCGGCGGAGCGGACTTATCTCCCGAACGGTCTGGCCGACGATCCCTCCGCGGAATGCGCGCGTTATGACAATATGCTGTTGTCCCGTCAGGTCGACATTCAGCTGCTGGGCCTCGGCCATAACGGCCACATCGGCTTCAACGAACCGGAACGCGAGCTGCACGCCGGAACGCATATCGTCGATCTGCAGAAGGAAACGCTGGAAGCGAACGCGCGGTTCTTCGCCTCGATGGACGAGGTGCCGAAGCAGGCGATCACGATGGGCGTCGGCTCGATTCTGAAAGCGAAGACGATTCTGCTCGTCGTCAAAGGCGCCGATAAGGCCGAGATCGTCAAACGCGCGCTGCAAGGCCCGATTACGACGGAGGTTCCCGCCTCGCTGCTGCAGACGCACGCGAACGTCATTGTCCTGCTTGACCAAGAAGCAGGGAGGTTGCTGAAAGATGTCCAAATCCCAAGCATGGCGAATCGGTAACATTCATATCGTCGCGGACGGCGCGACGTTCGAAGGCGAGGTCGTCGTCGAAGACGGCGTGATTTCGGCGGTCTATCCGGCAGACGCGGCTGCCGATCGGCCGACCCCTCCCGCCGATGCCGCTTATATCGACGGCGAAGGCGGCTGGCTGCTGCCTGGCTTCATCGACGTTCATGTGCACGGCGGCTATGGCGCCGATTTCATGGACGCGACGCATGAAGCGTTCGATACGATCACGAAATTCCATGCTTCGCACGGCACGACGACCATGCTGGCGACGACGGTTACGCAATCGCCCGAAGCGTTGGAGGCGGTCGTCAAGGCCACTGCCGCCTACCGGGAAGGCGTGATGCCGTATGCTTCGCTGCTCGGCGTCCATCTCGAAGGGCCGTTCATCAGCGAGAAGTGGTCCGGCGCCCAGAATCCGGCCTACATCGTGCCCCCGCACACGGAATGGTTGAAGCGCTGGACCGTCGTCTATCCGTCCATCATCCGAATGATGACGCTCGCCCCCGAGAAGGAAGGCGCCTACGAGACGATCCGCTGGCTCACGGACAACGGGATCATCGCGGCATGCGGCCATACCGACGCATTGTACGAAGAGATCAAAGGCGCGGCCGAGCACGGTCTGCGGCATGCGGTGCACACCTACAATGCCATGCGCGGCCTTCATCACCGCGAGCCCGGCACGCTTGGCGGCGTGATGACGACGGATACGATCAGCGCCGAAATCATCGCCGACGGCCACCATGTCCACCCGGCCGCCATCGACGTGCTGCTGCGCGCGAAGCCCGCGGATAAAGCGCTGCTCGTCTCCGACGCGATCTCCGCGGCCGGCCTGAGCGACGGCAATTACGATCTTGGCGGCTTGGCCGTCATCGTCAAGGACGGCGTCGCGCGTCTCGCCGAAGGCGGCAATCTGGCCGGCAGTACGCTCACGATGATGAACGCGTTCCGCTTTATGCTGAGCAACACGAAGCTTACGGCGGCGGAAGTTAGCCGTCTAGCCAGCGGCAACCCGGCGAAACTGCTCGGCATCGCCGACCGGACCGGTTCGATCGCCGGCGGGAAGCGGGCCGACCTCGTCTGGACTAACGCCGCGTTCAACATTCGCCGCACCTGGGTGCGGGGCCGCGAAGTCTATGCAGGCGAATAATATCCCGCATATGCGGGAGTACTGAACCCGTCTTGCGCCTACAACGACAAAAAGAAAGACCATGAGCGACGCCGTTTTGGCGAATCCCATGGTCTTTATTCTTGTTAGTGGTTAAGGGGAAACGTTCAGGTGAAGAATCCTCAACCTCCGGTTGGTGTGCAGATAAAACGTTAGCTTTGTCCGTCAGGACAAAAGCGTGCTCCGCTCGAAAACACCCGCCGTCCCCCCCCTGCTTGCCTGCTCGAAAACGGGAGTCCAGAGGGCGAAGTCCTTTGGATCCCCCTCGGCGGAGGGGGTGGGGGGAGGGTGAAAGTACGGGTTCTCGAAGGGCGAAGCCCTTTGTTCTATCGCACTTTATTCCACCACATGCACGCTTATGCCATGCAGGCGCGCGGCCGATTCCAAATGATGCGGCAGCGGCGCGTCGGTGATGAACCCTTGCAGCTCCGAGATCGACGCGATCGAGAACAAGGAAGTCCGTCCGACCTTGGTATGGTCGAACATCGCGTACGTCGCTTGGGCCCGGCGAATCATCGCTTTGGCGATATGCGCCTCCTGCTCGGAGTACGTCGTAATGCCGCTCGTCGACGAGACGCCGTCCACGCCGAGGAACATCTTGCCGATGTTCAGCTGGCCGATCATGCCTTCGCCGAGCGGACCGCACAGCTCGAAGCTGTTATGCCGCATCATGCCGCCGGTTACGACGACGCCGATCTCGCTGCCGGCCAGCTCCATTGCGACGTTCACCGCGTTGGTGACGACCGTAATGCCTCGTCTTGTCTTCAGCATCTTCGCAAGCAAATAATTCGTCGTGCCGCCGGACAACCCGACGACGTCGCCCTCCTCGATGAGCGACGCGGCGGCCGCCGCGATCCGCTCCTTCTCGAGGTAAGACAGTCCTTCTTTCTCCGCGAAAGGAAGCTCGCGCACCGCGTTCATGCCGTCGTACATCGCGCCGCCGATCGTCCGGATGACCGGTTCGGTCTTCTCCATCATCTCCAGGTCGCGGCGGGCGGTCGCTTCGGACACGCCGAAGCGCTCGACCACCTCCTGGATCGTGATGCGGCCTTGGCGCTTCAGCACGTTCATGATCTGCTCCCGCCGGCGTCTGCCTTTGGAAGCCTGCGCATCCATCGTCATCTAACGTTCCACCCAGCCTTGCCCTTGCAATCTGCGCTCGACGGCGCTCCATTCCGGCAGCGCTTCCCAGTCGCCGCGCATCTGCACGACGAGCGATCCGTTGATGCTGCCGATGCGCACCGCTTCCGTCGCGCTCTTCCCTTGCAGAATGCCCGCCAGGAAGCCGGCGCAGAAGCCGTCGCCCGCGCCGACCGTATCGATAACCTGATCGGCCGGGTAGAACGGCACGCTCGTCTCGATGCCGTCCTCCAGCACGACGGTCGTGTCGCCGACGCCTTTCATGACGGTAACCGCCGGCAGCGCCGAGAGCTTCTCCTTCACCTTGTCGTAGTCGTCCGTGTCGTAGAGCAAGCGAAGCTCGTCCCATCCCGGCAGGAAGTAATCGGCTTGCTCGGCAAGCGGCAGCACCACTTCGCGCGCTTCCTCGATCGTCCACAGCTTCAAGCGCAGATTCGGGTCGAAGCTGACCTTCACGCCGGCTTCCTTCGCCGCGGCGACCGCGGCCAGCACCGTTGCGCGCGCGCACTCGCTAATGGCGAGCGTAATGCCCGTTACGTGCAGCAGCTTGCAGCCGCGGATGTAATCCAAGTCCAGATCCTCCGGACGCATCCGGCTTGCCGCGGAATGCTTGCGGTAGTAATGGACGGCGAGCTTGCCCGCCACGGTCTCGCGGAACATGAGCCCCGTCGATTCTCCGGGGACCAGCCGGGCGCGGGAGACGTCGACGCCCTCGCCGCGCACCCGCTTCAGAATCGTGCTGCCGAACGGGTCTTGCCCGAGCGCGCCGAACCAGCCGACCGAGCAGCCCAGCCGCGCGGCGCCGATGGCGACGTTGCTCTCCGCGCCGCCGAAGCTCTGCTCCAGCGCGGCCGCTCCTTCCAACCCCCGATATTCAGGCGACATGAACAGCGCCATCGTTTCTCCAAACGTGAGCAAATCCGGTGATCGCATCCTCGAACTCTCCCTATTAGAACGGCGTGATTAGTCTTTCAAAATCGGATATTTCATGAAGTAGATGATCGCCAGGTACAGCACCAGCACGACGATGCTCAGCACGCGCGCCTTGCCGATGTGGGCCGACGCGCTGCTGCCCGATTGAATCTCGATCGCGATGCGCTTGAGCGGCTTCGTGATGATGCCGCCGAGCGCGCCGATTGCCAAGAACAGCAGCGTAACGATGATCATCCAGATAACCGCGTAATCGCCCTGCGACATCAGGTAGCCGCCCGTAAGCAGCTGCAAAACAAGGAAGTATTGGGCGATGCGGTTCGCGGATACGAGACCTTCCGCAAGACCGGCTTGTCCGGCTCCGGCTAGCTTGGAAGCACGGCTGACGAGCGTCGGCAGCACGAGATAGAAGCCCATTCCCGCCGCGCCGATGACATGCAGCAACAACATAATTTTAAACATTGCGTTTCCTCCTGAATGGTAATTGGCGCCAATGCGCCCCCATAAGCGTAATCTACACAATTATACTAAAGAAAGCCGCGTTTTCAAAGCAATCAGCCTTGTTTCGACGCCAAATTGTGCTTCGTCAGCACGGCCTTGATCGCGAAGTAGTCGATCTCCTCCGGCAGCAAATCCTTGATCGGCCGCAGCTTGTCCGCGCCCGCCACCTGCACGGCCGCCAGAACGAGTCCCTCTTGCTCCTCCGTGACAAAAGCGCGCCAGTCTACTTCTTCGCCCTCTTCCGCGCAGCGAATGATATGATTCTCGACCGTGACGCGGCTCATGTCCCGCAGAGCGGCAATGTCCGCGAGCGAGCGGCCCGCCTGCAGCAGCGCGAGCGACTGATAGTGGCTCGGCAGCTCGGCGTTCTCTTCGAGAAGCGCGGCCGACTCGTCGTCCGGCGGCGTCGGCGCGGTCGCGGATCCGGTTCGACCGAACGACGTTCCCTGCGCCAGCGCGAGCCCTGAACCCGAATCATCCGAGTTAACCGGATTCGCACGGAACGAATCGCTCGGCTGCTCGCCCGATGACGCGCCGCCTTCCCGGAACCGGCGCACGATCTCCAGCACCTCGAAGCCGTACTTGCGCACCTTCGCTTCCCCGACGCCTTTCACGCCGAGCAGCTGCTCGCTATTCGCCGGCGCGACGTCCGCGATCTCCCGCAGCGCGGCGTCGAAGAACAGCATGAACGGCGGCACATGCTCCTTGGCCGCGGTCTGGCGGCGCCATTCCCGAAGCGCTTCGAACAGCGGCGAGTTCGAGACCGACGGGCCGGTGGCGCGCCGCTTGGCCGCCGTGCTTCGCTTGCGCATGACCGTCTTGCTGCCCTCGAGCACCGGCAGCGCTTCCTGCGCGAGCGACACGGTCGGATACTCTCCGTCGCTGATCCGCATGTAGCCTTCGGCCACGAGCCAATACAGCCAATCGGAGATTTCCTTCTCCGCCCAATTCGAGAATAAACCGTACGTCGACTGGCGGTCCAAGCCCAGCTCCAGCAGCCGCTTGTCCCTCGAACCCTTGAGCACCTTAGCCGCCATCGTCACGCCGAAGCGTCCCTTCAGCCGGCCGACGCAGGAGAGCGCCTTGCGCGCCTCTTCCGTCATGTCCACCTTCTCGCTCTGATCGAGGCAGTTGCTGCACTTGCCGCACGGCGTCACGTCCGCCTCGCCGAAGTAGCTGACGATATATTGCAGCAGACAGCGATCCGTCCGGGCGAAATGCATCATCGTGTACAGCTTCGACGACTGGATCGACCGCCGCTGCGGATCCTGGGTGCCGCGTTCGATCAGGAACCGCTGCACCTGCACGTCCTGCGGCTCGAACATGAGCAGGCAGTCGCTCTCTTCGCCGTCGCGTCCCGCGCGTCCCGCCTCCTGGTAATACGACTCGACGTCGCTCGGCATCTGCCAATGGACGACGAAACGGACGTTGGGCTTGTCGATGCCCATGCCGAAGGCGTTCGTCGCGACCATGATCCGGATGTCGTCGAAGCGGAAATTCTCCTGCGCGGAAGCGCGCTCGTTATCCGACAAGCCGCCATGATACTTATCCGCCGCAAGGCCGAGCTTCTGCAGATCGGCGCATACCTCTTCGACTTCCTTGCGCGTCGCCGCATAGATGATGCCGGACTGATCCGGCCGCTGGCGGAGGAAGTCGCGGAGAAATTTGCGCTTGTCCACGCCGGTCACGACGGACAAGGACAGATTCGTCCGGGCAAAGCCGGTGACGAACACGTTCGGCTCCCGCAGGCCGAGCATGTCGGCGATGTCGCGGGACACCTCCGGCGTCGCCGTCGCCGTGAAGGCGGCCACAGGAGGCCTGTGCTCCAGCCGTCCGATCCAATGGGCAAGCTGACGGTAGCTCGGACGGAAATCATGTCCCCACTGCGAGACGCAGTGCGCTTCGTCGATCGCGATGAGCGGAATCTGGAGCTGGCTGGCGAGCGTCTCGAACATCGTGCCGTCCAGCCGTTCCGGCGCAACGTATAGCAGCTTGTAGGCGCCCTGCGTCAGTCCGCGCATGACTTCCCGGTACGCCGAGGCGTCCAGCGAGCTGTTCAAATAGGCAGCCGGCACGCCGAGGCGCGTCAGCGCGTCGACCTGGTCCTTCATAAGCGAGATAAGCGGCGAGACGACGATCGTCGTCCCCGGCAGCATAAGCGCCGGAAGCTGATAACAGACCGACTTGCCTCCGCCCGTCGGCAGAATCGCGAGCGTATCGTGGCTCCCTAGTAGTCCTTCAATAATCTCGCTTTGCCCCTTACGGAACGCATCGTAGCCGTATACCTGCTTGAGCAGCCGCTGGGCTTCTTCCATCATCGTGTTTCCCCCTCCCGTATCAGGCAAAAGGACCCTGACGGTTAATCCCGCCGGGGTCCCATGTACTTCATGAGTATAGTGGAACTATGCACCTGTGACAACCTGAATGACGCCGCGGACGGAGTTGGCGGATTTCTCCAAAGCCGCCTTCTCGTCCTCCGTCAACTCCAGCTCGAACACCTTCTCGATGCCGTCGCCGCCGAGAATGACCGGGACGCCCATGAACAGGTTGTCGTAGCCGTATTCGCCCTGCAGCAGCGCGATGACCGGCAGGATCCGCTTCTTGTCCTTCAAGATCGCCTCGGTCATCTGGACGAGCGACGCGGCCGGAGCGTAATACGCGGAGCCGTTGCCGAGCAGATTGACGATCTCGCCGCCGCCGACGCGCGTGCGCTGCACGATCGCTTCGATGCGGTCCGCCGGGATCAGCTTCTCGATCGGAATGCCGCCGACGTTGGAATACCGGACGAGCGGCACCATGTCGTCGCCATGGCCGCCGAGCACGAAGCCGCGGACGTCTTCGACCGACACGTTCAGCTCTTGCGCGATGAACGTGCAATAGCGGGCCGTATCAAGCACGCCGGACTGGCCGATCACGCGGTTCTTCGGAAATCCAAGCGCGTTATATGCCACGTATGTCATCGCGTCGACCGGATTGGAGAGAATGATGACGTACGCGTCCGGGCTCGTCGCCTTGATGTTCTCGCAGACCGATCTGACGATGCCCGCGTTCGTGTTCACGAGATCGTCGCGGCTCATGCCCGGTTTGCGGGCGATGCCGGCGGTGATGATCACGATGTCGGAGCCTTGCGTCTCGGCATAGTCGCTTGTCCCCGTAATGCGCGCGTCGATGCCTTGGACCGGCGTCGATTCGAGCATGTCGAGCGCCTTGCCCTTCGTCGGATTCTCCAGCTGCGGGATGTCGACGAGCACGATGTCGCCAAGCTCCTTCTGCGCCAGCATGAGCGCCGTCGTGGCGCCGGTGAAGCCTGCGCCGACCACGGTAATCTTGTTTCGTTTAATCGCCATATCACGAACCTCCAATGTCCATATTGTAAAGGGTTGCGTACAAAACGTCTGCCCCATCCAGACGCGCGTTCCCGGCAAGTACAACCGAATTACGTTAGTCAGTATGGGGCAGATGACTTGGCTTTTAAACTAAAAGTCGCCATATTGATCACGGAGCAGATCAAGAAGTAACCCGGCATCGAATCTGGCGTTCAGGCTTGAAGTCCGGTGCTCATTTAGGTTGGCCTAAACTCCGCTCCTCCTTCTTCGCCTTCTCGCCACCTTCTCGGTGCTGAATGGTCGACTTATTGAACACGCACGAATGTGCGCGATTACAGGTTCGCGATGATTTGATTCGCAAACTCCGAGCATTTCACTTCCGTTGCGCCTTCCATCAGACGAGCAAAGTCGTACGTGACGGTTTTGTTGTTGATGGAAGTTTCCATGCCTTTGTAGATCAGATCAGCCGCTTCCTGCCAGCCCAGATGCTCGAGGAGCATGACGCCGGAGAGGATAACCGAACCTGGGTTAACAACGTCTTTGTCCGCGTATTTAGGCGCCGTGCCGTGCGTAGCTTCGAAGATCGCGTGGCCCGTCAGGTAGTTGATGTTCGCGCCCGGCGCGATGCCGATGCCGCCGACTTGCGCAGCCAGTGCGTCGGACAGGTAATCGCCGTTCAGGTTCAGCGTCGCGATGACGTCGAAGTCCGTTGGGCGAGTCAGTACTTGCTGCAAAGCGATGTCGGCGATCGCGTCTTTCACGATCAGCTTGCCGGCTGCTTCCGCATCCGCTTGCGCTTTGTTCGCCGCGTCGACGCCTTCAGCGTCTTTAATGCGGTCGTATTGACCCCATGTGAAGGTTTGCTCCGCGAACTCTTGCTCGGCCACTTCGTAGCCCCAGTTTTTGAACGCGCCTTCGGTGAATTTCATGATGTTGCCTTTGTGAACGAGCGTCAGCGATTTGCGGCCGTGTTTCAGCGCATACTCGATTGCGGCGCGCGCCAGACGTTTCGAACCTTCAGCCGATACGGGCTTGATGCCGATACCGGAAGTTTCCGGGAAGCGGATTTTGTTCGCGCCCATCTCGTTCTGCAGGAACTCGATGACCTTCTTCACTTCCGCGGAACCTTCTTGGTACTCGATACCCGCATAGATGTCTTCCGTGTTCTCGCGGAAGATGACCATGTTCACGAGCTCAGGGCGTTTAACCGGGGAAGGCACGCCGTTGAAGTAACGGACCGGACGCAGGCACACGTACAGGTCAAGCTCTTGGCGAAGGGCAACGTTCAGGGAACGGATGCCGCCGCCGATTGGCGTCGTCAGCGGACCTTTGATCGCGACGATGTATTCGCGGATTGCTTCGAGCGTGTCGTTAGGCAGCCATTCGCCATACGTGTTGAACGCTTTTTCGCCGGCGAAAACTTCGTACCACGCGATTTTTTTCTCGCCGTTGTAGGCTTTCTCTACCGCTGCGTCCAGAACGCGCTTGGAGGCTTTCCAGATGTCGCGACCCGTGCCGTCGCCTTCGATGAACGGGATGATTGGATTGCTAGGTACGTTCAGGATGCCGTTATCGATCGTAATTTTCTCGCCTTCGGTTGGAAGCGCAAATTTCTCGAGTTTCATGAGTAGAATTCCTCCTTCAATATAGTAGAGATGAATAGCTGCGATCACAGCATGACGGGTGCCCGCGGCCCCAGGCTCCTCGCCCGATGTGCAGACACCCTTCACGTAAAGCGGTATGTACGCGAAAGCCGGGCATGCTCCGAGACGGCAGCCTCATCGCGCGAGGTGCCGGATCGGGATGCGCCTGCTTTGTCTATTTCCGCTCGGCGATCGGCGTAACCTTCTGGTTCACCGGACCGGTGTATTCGGCGCGCGGACGGATCAGACGGTTGTTCTCGTATTGCTCGAGAATATGAGCCGTCCATCCCGATACGCGGCTGATCGCGAAGATCGGCGTGAACAGGTCGCGCGCGATGCCAAGCGTAGTATATACGGAAGCGGAGTAGAAGTCTACATTCGGCTTGAGGCCTTTCTGGCCCGTGACGAGCTCTTCGATCTTCACGGACATCTCGTACAGCTCCATGTTGCCGGTCAGCTTACCCAGCTCGCGGGACATCTTCTGCAGATGCTTCGCGCGCGGGTCGCCGTTCTTGTAGACGCGGTGACCGAAGCCCATGATCTTCTCTTTGTTCGCGAGCTTCTCGTTGATCGTCGATTCAACCTTGCCGAACGTGCCGATCTCTTCGAGCATCACCATGACCGCTTCGTTCGCGCCGCCGTGCAGCGGGCCTTTGAGCGCGCCGATCGCCGACGTGACGCCGGAGTAAATGTCGGAGAGCGTCGCGACCGTAACGCGAGCCGCGAACGTGGAAGCGTTCAGCTCATGGTCGGCGTGCAGCACGAGCGCTTGGTCGAGCGCCTTCACCGCGACGTCGTCCGGATCTTGTCCGGTCAGCATATACAGGAAGTTGTGCGCCACGGATACGCCGGATTTCGGAGCGATCGGCTCCTTGCCTTCGCGGATGCGCGCGAAAGCCGCCACGATCGTCGGCAGCTGCGCCTGCAGCTTGATCGCTTTCTTCAAATTCGCCTCTGGCGACATATCCTGCGCGGATTCGTCGTATAACGCGAGGCTCGAGATCGCCGTGCGAAGCGCCGCCATCGTGTTCGTGTCTTTCGGATACAGCTTCAGCTGTTCGATGACTTGCGACGGAATCGCCGCATACTCGCCCAGTTGCTTCACGAGGCCGTCCAGTTCGGACTGCGTCGGAAGCTTGCCGTACCAGAGTAAATAAGCGACTTCTTCAAAGGAAGCGTTCTCTGCCAGATCGTCGATATCGATCCCGCGATACGTCAGCACGCCGTCAACAATGGAGCTGATGGACGATGTCGTGGCGACGATGCCTTCCAGACCTTTGGTTGCTGTCATCTTTCTCTCTCCTTATAATTCGGGTATCCTTGCGGCAACAATTGAACAATAATTGGAATTTTAATCCGAATCGTCCCTTCAATCATATCGGATTTTGACAGGGAAGTGAACAAAATCGGACATAAAAATGCTTTATCGCCGTCATCAAAAAATATTGTTGTTTCCCGCCCGGATGCTTGTTTAACCCGCGAAATCGTGGGTATATAACCATACTGACTCAGTTTGCCTCATGTTTGGACAAAATACACGCGCTTTCCGCAAGGTTCTCCAAAAATTGTTCCTCCTTGTGAACAACCGACAATTTCGCATATTCCGGACAGATTCCTCCTGCTTTTAGCGACATGCGAGTAGTGGTAAAATGTTGGCATGGCAAAAATCGAACAAATCGCTCGCCTAAACTATCCCGACCGGAGGCACACATGACGGAACAACGCATCGGCATCATCGACATCGGCTCGAACTCCATTCGCCTGGTCGTCTACGAACGGACAGCGCAAGGCGCGCATCGCGTCATCGACGGCAGCAAACGGGCGGCCAGGCTGTCCGAGCAAATCGACGAGAGAGGCAACGTCCCGGAGACCGCGATCTCCGAGTTAGTCGATATGATGAATCATTTCCGGCTCATCTGCGCGCATCACCGCACCGGCTATATCCGCACCGTCGCGACCGCGGCGATTCGCAATGCCGCCAACCGCGACGACGTGCTGCGGCGCATCGAGGACGAAGCCGGCTTGCGGGTCGAGCTCCTCTCCGGCGAAGAAGAAGCCGCTTACGGCTTTCTCGGCATGATCAATTCCATGGATATCACCGACGGCTTCCTCATCGATATCGGCGGCGGCAGCACCGAGGTATCGCTATTTCGCGACCGTACGCTCGTGCAATCCGTCTCGTTCCCGTTCGGATGCGTCAATCTCACCCGCAGATTCGCCCCCAAGGGCGTGCTGGCGGACGAGGACTTGCGGGCGCTGGAAGCGTATGTGGAGGAAGCCGTCGGCAAGGAGTCCTGGATCAGCTGGTCGCCGGACCTGCCGCTCGTCGGCGTCGGCGGCACGATTCGCGCGCTTGGCAAAGTGCATCAGGCTCACGTGAAATACACGTTCCAGAGCCATCACAATTATCCGATTGCCGGCGACGAAGTCGACGCCTTATTCGAACAAACGCGCAAGCTGCCCCTGGATAAGCGCCGCAAGCTTCCGGGCCTGTCCAAGGACCGGGTCGATATCATCGTTCCGGGCATCGCCATTGCGCGGGCGCTCTATAAAGCGGCGCGTTCCTCTCATTATGTCGTATGCGGGACGGGGCTCAGGGACGGGCTCTTCTACGATACCCGATTTCCCGAGCAGCCCAGACAGACGGACGTGCTCGCCTACAGCGTAAGCAACCTGGCGGCTCTGCATCCGGCCATGCCCCGGCAGCACGTCGCGCAAGTGAACCGCTCCGCGATGCAGCTGCTGGAGTCGCTTCGCCATGACCAGCCGTTGCCCGAACGGGCCTGGCTATGGCTGGACACCGCCTCGTCGCTGTTCCGAATCGGCGCGAGCATCGACTATTACGAATACGCCAAGCATACCTTTTATTTGATGATCAATTCGCAGCTGTTCGGATTGTCCCACCGCGAGCTGCTCATCTGCGCGGCCGTCGCCTCGTACAAGAGCCGGAATCGGGCCAAGCTGCTCGCCGCCTCCTTCCGGCCGATCCTGGACGACCACGACGTGCAGCTGATCTCGCTGCTAGGCACGCTGCTCCAGCTGGCGGTGGCGCTCGACCGCAGCGAGACGCAGGCGATCAGCCGCCTCGACGTCGCGGTCGACGGCGCGAAGCTGCTGCTGTCGGCCACCCGCGCGGAAGGCGCGCTTGCCGTGGAACGCAAAGAAGTCGACGGCTTGGCCGACGACTTCAAGAAGGTGTGGGGACTAACGCCGCATCTGACGGTTCCCCACTTGCGCTAGCGCGTGAATCGCCCCTAGCGCTTCCAGACGCGAATGCGCTTGGCGACGAATTGGCTGCGCAGCGGCTCGCCCGTCAGCGGCGTCCGTTCGTACTGCCCGCTCGGCAGCAGCTCCCGCGCTTTGACGTTGTCCTTCAAGTTCAGCTCGATCACGTTCAGCAGCATGCGCCGCAGCGACGGATCGAATACCGGGCAGAGCAGCTCGATGCGACGGGTCAAGTTTCGCGTCATCCAGTCCGCGCTGGAAAGATATACTTCGTCTTCTCCGCCGTTGTGAAACACCATAATGCGGGAATGCTCGAGGAACCGGTCGACGATCGAGATGACTCGGATATTCTCGCTTCGACCCGGCACGCCGGGCCGGAGACAGCAGACGCCGCGCACGATCAGGTCGATGCGCACGCCGGCCTGCGACGCCTCGTACAGCTTGTCGATCATCTCCTGATGCGACAAGCTGTTCATTTTGGCGATGATTCGGGCCGGGCGCCCTTCCGCGGCATGCGCTTTCTCGCGGTCGATCAGCTCGAACAGCTTCTCCTTCAAGTCCGTCGGCGCGACGCCGAACGCCTTCCACTCATACGGCGACGAATAGCCCGTAATCTCGTTGAACAACGCGGAAGCGTCCGCGCCGATGACCGGATGAGAGGTGAACAGGCCGAAATCGGTGTACAGCTTCGCCGTATTGTCGTTGTAGTTGCCCGTTCCCACGTGTACATAGCGACGCAGCATCTGCTGCTCGCGCCGGACAACGAGCAGAATCTTGGCGTGCGTCTTGAGCCCTACGAGGCCATACACGACGTGGCAGCCCGCCTTCTCCAACTGTCTGGCCCAAGCAATGTTCCGTTCTTCGTCGAAGCGCGCCTTCAGCTCCACGACGACGGTAACTTGCTTCCCGTCCTCGGCCGCATTCGCCAGCGCCTGCACGAGCGCCGATTGGCCGCTGACGCGGTACAGCGTCATTTTGATCGCGAGCACGTCCGGATCGTGCGCGGCATCCGTCACGAAGTCGTTGACCGCCTCGAACGATTCGTACGGATGGTAGGTCAGCACGTCCTGCTGGCGCAGCACGGCGAACATATCGTCCGATTGCTCGAATTCGCTCGGGTACGCCGGTTCCATCCGCTCGAAGCGAAGCGTATCGTACCCGGGCAGCGAGCCGGCGAATCGCATCAGGAAGCTGAGGTCAAGCGGGCCGTCGATCTCGAACATATTGTCGGACAGCTCCAACTCTTCTCTCAGCAGCTGAAGCGCGCGCGGATGCATGCCTTTGGCGTATTCCACCCGAACCGGCATGCCCCAGCGTCTGCGGCGGATCTCCTTCTCGATCTCTTCCAGCAGGTCCTCGGCGCCTTCCTCGTTGAGCGTCAGGTCGGCGTTGCGCGTCAGCCGGAACGGATGCACCGCGATCGGCGCATAGCCGTTGAAGAGCGTATCGATGTGGCGTTCGATCAAATCTTCCAGCAGCACGAACTCCGATTTCTTGCTGTTCGTTCGTCCCGGCACGACGACGAATCGCTGCAGGATCGACGGTACTTGGACGATCGCGAAGAACGGCTCGTCTTCCGGCGGCTGATCCTGTTGGTTCAGCAGCACGGCCAAATACAGTTCCTTCGTATGCAGCAGCGGGAACGGACGACTTTGGTCGACCGCCATCGGCGTCAGGACCGGAAAGACGATTTCGTAGAAATAGTCGTCGATCGCTTTCGTCTGCGTCGCGTTCAGTTCGTTAATATTGCGGAAGGATATGCCTTCCTTCGCCAAGCCGCGCATCACTTCGCGGAACGTACGGTATTGGTCTTGGACCATTTGGCCCGTCCGTTTGATCAATCGCTTCCATAACCCGGCCGGCGTATATCCGGTAAAATCCTTCTTCGTGTATCCCGCTTTCATCTGATCCTGGATGCCTGCCATCCGAACGCTCATAAACTCGTCGAGATTGCTGGAGACGATCGCCAGAAACTTGGCTCGCTCGAGCAGCGGATTGTCGGCATCCTGCGCTTCTTCCAGCACTCTGCGGTTAAATTCCATCCAGCTTAAATCGCGGTTCACATACGGGGGCAGCGGTCTGTTCATGCCAATGATCCTCCTAAGGACACGTTCCATTTTCGATCGCACTTGCTTCCTGGTAAAAACATGAGTCTGTCCCAGTATGAGGCTTAACTATTCGAGACATGTTAAAGAATTGTAAAGAGAACGTTAACAAAGGGCGTTTGTTCCGTTTTTTTGTCAATTTTGGTCGTGTCTGGCCGGCAATGCTACAATCGGAGTATGACGACAATCGGGGGGAAGCTCATGGATCGGACCACCTCACGCCGGTTTTGGCGAGCGCTGTTCGTGCTGTTCGCCATTGCCGTAACCATCCTGCTGCTTATCTACGTCACGCCGCTCGTGTATCCATTTGTAATCGGCTGGCTGCTCGCTTATGCCATCAATCCGCTCGTCACCGGCATGCAGCGCAAGTGGAAGGTGCCCCGCTGGCTCGGCGTCACCGTCACGTTGCTGGTGTTCGTCGCCTCCATGCTGACGGTCGTCTCGGCGCTCATCACGCGGATCGTCGTGGAGATCATCAATCTATCCAAATCGCTCAACAGCACGATCGAGTGGTGGAGACGTCAGTTCGAGCAATTCGTCGCCGCGCCCGAGATCCAGGATGTGATCGACAAGCTCAGCACCTTTTACAACGAAAATCCGAACTATCAGGACACGATCAATTCGCGAATATCCGATACGGCCAATCTGCTCGCGTCCAAAAGCTCCGCCATCCTGACCTCCATCCTGAACGGCATCGTCGTGCTCATCTCTTCGCTCCCGAACGTGGCCACCATTCTCGTCGTCGTGCTGCTGGCCGCCTTCTTCATCAGCAAGGATTGGTACCGGCACACGGCCAAAATGTCGTCTTGGTTCCCGCAGCCGATCCGCCAGTCGACCACGGTCGTTTGGGTTGACTTGCAGAAGGCGCTATTCGGCTACTTGCGGGCGCAATTCATTATGATCTCCATCACCGCGTGCGTCGTGACCGCCGGACTGCTGATCCTGAACGTCGATTACGCCATTACGATCGGCCTGTTGATCGGCCTCGTCGACCTGCTCCCCTATCTGGGCGTGGGCGCCGCCATGATCCCTTGGATCGCCTACACGTTCATCTACGGCGACATCTCGCTGGGCATCGGGTTGTCCATCCTGTACGCGGTCATCCTGGTCGCCCGCCAAATGCTCGAGCCCAAAGTATTGGCGAGCAGCGTCGGGCTCGATCCGCTGCCCACGCTCATCGCGATGTTCGTCGGACTCAAGCTATTCGGCGTACTCGGCCTCATTATCGGGCCCGTATCGCTCGTCATTCTATCGGCCATCCATAAGGCGAACGTGTTCCGCGATATCTATACCTACATCGTGCGGGGGGCCAAGTAGGCCCCTTCTCCAGGATGTGAAGTTACCATTTGCGAATCGTGAACGAGCCACGGCCTATCTGCCTCTCGATCAACCGGTAGATGAGCTTGCGGTACAGCGGCCGGGTGAGCGGAAACAGCAGCGTGATGCCGACGATGTCGGTGAAAAAGCCCGGCATCAGCAGCATTAACCCGCCAATGAGCACGCACAGGCCGTCGAGCATCGCAAAGCCCGGCGGCTGGCCGCTTTGGATCTGCCGCTGCACCTCGGTTAATGCCTTGCGCCCCTCCGACCGGGCCAGCTGCGCGCCGGCGAAACCCGTAAGCAAGATGAGCAGAAACGTGGCCCATCCTCCAATAAAATGCCCCATCTGGATTATGCCCCACATCTCGATCGCGGGTATGATGATAATCGCCGCAACGATCCATTTCAGCATGCTATCGGCCCCTTTCTTCGCGCACGGCCTGCCGGAGCGCCGCGTAGTGGTCCGGCATCGCCTTGTCGAGCCGGCTCGGTCGAAATTCCGCGTTCACCCATACATGCTTCGTGCCGCCCTGCACCAGCAGCTCGCCCGGCGGAACCTCGCCCTCGAAGCGCCTGCCCTGCCACGCCTCCTCCGTCACGCGCCTCACCTCGGAGCGGAACGAAATGCGGACCGGCGAGAACTGTTCGACCGCGGTGCACACGAGCACCGTATCGTCGTATTTGGCCGGCAAGATGAACTTGCAGGCGAGATCGACGACGGGCAATAGCAGGCCGGCGGCTTCGATTTCCTTATACGACATGCTCAAATGCCGAACCAGTTCGGTCCGTCCGATCTCGAACCATGTCGCGTAATTGCCGTGAAAAACGACCCCCATCTGGTCGGTCTCCTGGTAACGCACCCGCAGCGGATGCAAATACCAGATCAGCGGCTTCTCCTCTTGCTCTTCCATCCGACTTCCCCTCTCTCAGGTGAATGAGTAAACGCGAAACTTATAAATGCTTGTATTTGAACAAAAGCGACGGCGCCTATGCGCCATCGCTCTTGTTGTCTATCTTTATACTGAACGTTACTGAGGTTCGCTCGGCCGGCGGCCATCGCTCTTGTTGTCTATCTTTATACTGAACGTTACTGAGGTTCGCTCGGCCGGCGGCCATCGCTCTTGTTGTCTATCTTTATACTGAACGTTACTGAGGTTCGCTCGGCCGGCGGCCATCGCTCTTGTTGTCTATCTTTATACTGAACGTTACTGAGGTTCGCTCGGCCGGCGGCCATCGCTCTTGTTGTCTATCTTTATACCGAACGTTACATTACTTTCGCTTGGCCGGAGTAGATGACGCCCACTTCCGCGTACACCGTGACTTCCGCGCCGTCATGGAGCACCTCAAGCGCGTTGTTTACGCCGAGAATGACCGGGATGCCCAGGTTCAGCGCGACGATCGCCGCGTGGCTCGTGACGCCGCCTTGCTCCGTGATAACGGCTGCCGCCTTCTCGATTGCCGGCATGTATTCGCGATCCGTGGAACCCGTTACGAGAATCGCGCCTTCCGTCGTCTTCGCGATCGCTTCTTGCGGCGAACGCGCCGTGACGATTTTGCCCGTCGCGCTCTGCGTGCCGATGCCTTGGCCTTTCGCCAGCAGCTCGCCCACGGTGTGGATCTTGATCAGGTTCGTCGAGCCCGAACGGCCAACCGGTACGCCTGCCGTAATGATGACCGTATCGCCCAGTTTCACGATGCCGGAGTCGATGCCGCCGCGAACGGCGATGTCGAACATTTCGTCCGTCGTGTCCGCCGGCGTGCCTTTCACCGGAATAACGCCCCATACGAGCGCCAGACGACGCATCACTTGCTCCTCCGGCGTCACCGCGATAATCGGCGATTTCGGACGATACTTCGCGATCATACGCGCCGTGTAGCCGCTCTCGGTCGACGTGATGATCGCCTTCGCGCTCAGATCAAGCGCCGCGTTCGCGACCGCTTGGCTGATCGCTTCGGTCACGGTCGTTTGCTGCGCGCTCGCCAGTTTCGTGAAAATCTCGCGGTATTCCAGCGCGGATTCGGCGCGCACCGCGATGCGGGACATCGTTTGCACCGATTCAACCGGGTATTTGCCGGCAGCCGTCTCGCCGGAGAGCATGATCGCATCCGTGCCGTCGAAGATCGCGTTCGCCACGTCGCTTGCTTCCGCGCGCGTCGGGCGCGGGTTGCGCTGCATGGAGTCGAGCATCTGCGTTGCCGTGATGACCGGTTTGCCGGCGCGGTTGCACTTCTGGATCATTTGCTTTTGCACGAGCGGCACTTCTTCCGCCGGGATCTCGACGCCGAGGTCGCCGCGCGCGACCATCAGGCCGTCGGACACTTCAAGAATTTCGTCCAGGTTGTCCACGCCCTGCTGGTTCTCGATCTTGGAGATAATCTGAATGTGGGATGCGCCGTGTTTCTCCAGCAGCTCGCGGATCTCCAGCACGTCGCTTGCTTTGCGCACGAACGAAGCCGCGATGAAGTCGACGCCTTGCTCGATGCCGAATACGATGTCGTTCGCGTCCTTCTCGGTAATGCCCGGCAGGGAGATCGCCACGCCCGGCACGTTCACGCCCTTCTTGCTCTTGACCGGACCGCTGTTGATGATGCGGCAGTGAATCTCCGTGCCTTCGATCGCTTCGACCGTCAGGCCGATCAAGCCGTCGTCGATCAGGATCGAGGAGCCAACGTGCACGTCTTGCGGCAGGTTGGCATATGTAACCGGAATCCGCTTGTTGTCGCCGATGATTTCTTCCGTCGTCAACGTCACCGTCTCGCCTTGGATCAGCTCATATTCGTCGGCCAGTTTGCCGAGGCGAATCTCGGGACCTTTCGTATCGAGCAAGATCGCGACCGTCTTGCCGAGTTCTTGGCTCGCTATGCGGATATTCTTGATCCGGCCGCCGTGCTCCTCGAAGTCGCCGTGGGAGAAGTTAAGGCGCGCCACGTTCATGCCGGCGTTGATCAATTTCTTCGTGTTTTCGAGCGATTCGCTGGAAGGGCCGATCGTACATACAATCTTTGTTTTGCGCATGGGAATGTCCATCCTCCGTCTAACTTGGCTTATTTAGTCAATACAGTAAACTTACACGATTCGACATCAAAAGTAAAAGGCGCGTAAAGTCGTTACCCTCGCCCTACATGTGCTAAGGCGCAGCCCGCTCGCGCGGGTGCGCCTTCATTATTACCCTGATTGGCTACGCTTGAGCAGGCTCGGCCGCCTCGGCTGCCAGCGCGGACTCGGACGCTGCGCGGACCGCCGGAGCCGGCTCGAAGAATCGGCCGATGCGGCGGAATTTCGCGTAACGATCTTCGATCAGCGCCTCGGCCGTCATGCCCGACAGCTCCTGCAGATGACGCCATACGGCATCCTTGATCGACTCCGACTGCGCCGCCAGATCGCGGTGAGCGCCGCCCTGCGGTTCCGGGACGATCTCTTCCACGATGCCGAACTCGACCAAGTCCGGCGCCGTGATCTTCATGACGGCCGCCGCTTCGTCCGCGCGGGCGGCGTTCTTCCACAGAATCGCCGCCGCGCCGTTCGGGGAGATCGCGGAGTAGATCGCGTTCTCCAGCATGAGGACGCGGTTGCCCACGCCTAGCGCAAGGGCGCCGCCGCTGCCGCCTTCTCCGATGACGACGCAGATGATCGGCACGCCGAAGGTCGCCATCTCGCGCAGATTGCGCGCGATCGCCTCCGACTGGCCGCGCTCCTCGGCGGTGTTGCCGGGATAGGCCCCCTTCGTATCGATGAAGGTGACGATCGGACGGTTGAACTTGCTTGCCTGCTGCATGAGACGCAGCGCCTTGCGGAAGCCTTCCGGGTGAGGAGAGCCGAAGAATCGCGCGATGTTATCCTTCGTGTCCTTGCCCCGCTGATGGCCGATGACCGTCACGGGCACGCCGTTCAGCTTGGCCAGTCCGCCCACGATCGCCAGGTCGTCCGCGAAGAGGCGGTCGCCGTGCAGCTCGATGAAGTCCGTGAATACCGCATGAATGTAATCCAGCGACGTCGGACGCTGATGGTGCCTCGCCAGATGCATCTTCTGGGCCGGCGTCAGCTCGCTGTACAATTCTTCCTGCAGCTGGCGGCAGCGATCCTCCAACCGCGAGATCTCGTCCGAGAAATCGATGCCGGAGCCTTCGCTTACTTTCTTCAGCTCCGCGATCTTGTTGCGCAGCTCGATAAGCGGCTTTTCAAATGGAAGTTCACCCGCCATGGGTGGTGTCCCCCTTTACGCTATGCATATCAAGCAGCTTCGTCAGCAGCGGCTTCAGGTCCTTGCGGTGAACGACCTTGTCCAGCTGTCCGTGCTGCAGGTTGAATTCCGCCGTCTGGAAGTTGTCCGGCAGCTTCTGGCGGATCGTCTGCTCGATGACGACGCGGCCGGCGAAACCGAGAAGCGCGCCGGGCTCGGCCAAATTGTAATCGCCAAGCGACGCGAAACTCGCGGATACGCCGCCAGTAGTAGGATCGGTTATTACGGATATGTATAAACCGCCGTCTCCTTGGAATTTGGCCAGCGCCGCGCTCGTCTTCGCCATCTGCATCAAGCTCAGAATGCTTTCTTGCATCCGGGCCCCGCTAGAAGTCGAGAAGATGATGATCGGCAGACGCTTGCTGTGGGCTTGTTCGATCGCGCGCGTGATTTTCTCGCCGACGACCGAACCCATGCTGCCCGCGAAGAAATCGAAGCTCATGACCGCCAATACGACCGGGAATCCGCCGATCGTGCCGTCGCCGGTGACGACCGCGTCCTTCAGGCCCGACTTCTCCTTCTGGGCTTCGACCTTCTTGGCGTAATCCGGGAATCCGAGCGGATCTTCCGATACGAGATCGGCATCGTATTCGTTCAGCTTCCCGTCGTCGAGAATCATGCCGATCCGCTCCCAGGCGGTAAGCCGCAGATGATGGCCGCAGCTCGGACATACCTTAAGCGTTTTCTCGATTTCCTTGCTGAACTGAATGTTCCCGCACTTCGGGCATTTGGTCATGAGTCCTTCCGGCAGCTCGGGCTTGCTCCGCTGTCCTCCGGAAGGAATGGTGGCGTATTTCTTTTTATGAAATAAGTCCTTGAACACAAGAGACACCTCTTTGGGGGCGCAGTAGTTTTTAACCTAACGTTGCGAATTCAATATGCTGTTGAGCACTTCCTGCACTTCTTCCAGCTCGCCGGATGGGACCAATATCTCAAACTGCTGCTTGGACACATTGATCGGGCGGATTTTTACAAGAAACCCTTCCTGGGTCAGCCGGTTTTTAATGGTTTCCGCAATCTTCGGTGTTTGCGCGATATAGATAACCGTCCACATGAAAGGTACCTCCTGAACATTAAACTGGCTGCAAAAGCCGCCGCGGCGCGGGTGCCGCGCCGATATTCCATCACGGTATCCGGGCATATGATGCCATAATGATATCATAAATGCGGAATTGCCCGCAATGCGCGCCGGTTCCTTGCAGCCAGCGGACGATGTGCGCCTTTCATGCGGTAACCCGAAGCTACGGACATACCTGCCTTCGGATTACTCCGGAACGCCGTATTGGTTCGCCTTCGAGTCCTGATGGGCGATTCGCGCCGACGCCGCCGCCGCGAGGCCCGCGACAAGGTCGTCGAGGAAGACGTGAATATGCTTGCCTTTCTCGTTCAAGCGCCGAATGATGCCGGGCTTCACTTTATCAAGATAACCGAAACTGGTCAAGCCAATCATGCCATATACGTTGGTAATGCCGAGCGCGAGCGTCTCGTCGACGCCGTACAAGGATTCATCCGCTTCCATGATCGCCTGCAGCGGCGCCGGAAGCAGCTTCCGTTCCGCCAGCTCGTCTAGGGCGATTCCCGTGAACATCACATACTGCACCTCGCGTTTGCCCAGGACGGCGAGCACGCTGCTCTCGCATTCCGCCAGCGTCAGATCGGCGTTGTACGGACGTTGAAGCGAGTATACGATATCTGCCACGTCGGCGACCGTCACGCCGCGGCTTTCGAGCCATTTTACCATTTCGGTCGACATAGATTCATCCCTCCGCTTCGGCTTGTACGCGCTCAGCAGGTCTAGCGACGCCTATTGGCAACGCCACCGGTCGAGCGTTCAAGCGGCGAACTGCCGGAGCCGGGGGCCTGATGGACGAGCGTCCGGGACAGCCGGCTCCGTGTTTCCTAAATGTATGCGGAGGGGCGGCCTGTTGTGCATGAAAAAAAACGCCATCGTTATTTTACGACGGCGGAACCATGCCCGAACAGCGCTTCGATCTCCCGCAGCAGCGGCTGCGAAGGCTTGACGCGGTAAGCGTCGCTGAGGGCGACGGTCTGCTGGCGGCCTTCGTAGAAGAGCACCGTCTCCAGCGGACCGGCGCTCGCCGCCAACAGCGCTTTCAGCCGGTCGAGCGCGCCGGGTTCTTCCCGCCCGGCCGGAATTTTGATATAGACGCGCTGCTCGCGCTTAGGGCGCGAGGCGCTGTCGCGAGCAGCGGCCGGGGCGGCTTTCCGCGGCTGCGAGTCATTAGCCGGCATCCGCAGGCCGGCTGTTTCCTGCCGAGCGGCTGTCGGCGCCGTCCTCGGCCCGTTCGGAACCGGGGCATGGTCATTGTCCTGCCCCTGCCCGACGGCCGCCTGACGAGCGCGCGGGCCGTCGGGCTGCGCGTTACTGACGCG
The DNA here is from genome assembly GCF_008124765.1 of Paenibacillus methanolicus. GTDB lineage: Bacteria > Bacillota > Bacilli > Paenibacillales > Paenibacillaceae > Paenibacillus_Z > Paenibacillus_Z methanolicus. The sequence continues at coordinate 140,638 of NZ_VNHS01000010.1, forward strand.
TGCGGAGCCGCCCGCATGCTTCGTTCCTCCGGGGGAGGAGGCTCGCGGCGATTCTCCGCCGCGGGCGAATCCGCCCCGCCGGCCGGCGCGCGCGCGCTGCTGCAGCCGCTTCACGTCGTCCGCCAGCCGGCCCGAAGCCGCCGCTTGCGCAAGCGGCACCGACTCTTCCAGGATGAGCTTGAAATCCTCCTCCTGATGCTGGACGCCCGCCTGCAGCACCACGAGATTGCCCGGCTGCAGCAGCGCGGACTGACGCTGCCAGACCGAAGGAAATGCCACCGCTTCGACCTTCAGAATGCGATCCTCCACCTCGAGGAACGCCATCGACTGCCCCTTCTTGGTCGTAAACGGCTTGACGGATACGACCATCCCCGCGATATGGGCAGTCGCCCCTTCCGGCGCCTCCGCCAGATCGACGAGCCGGTCCAGTCCAAGCGGTTCCAGCGTCCGTTCATAATCATCGAGCGGATGGCCGGATAGATAGAGCCCCAGCAGTTCGCGCTCGAGCGCCAGCTGCTGACCGGTCGTGAACGGCTGCACCTCGGGCAAGGTGACGTCCCAGTTCTGCACCTCGTCGAACCCGAACAGCTCGATCTGCAGCTCCTCGCGGTCCTTCCGCCAGCGCGCCGCGGCTTCCACCGTCTCGTCGAGCGCCGCGAACAGCTGCGCCCGGTGTCCGCCGAGCGCATCGCACGCCCCCGCCTGCACGAGCGATTCCAGCACGCGCTTGTTGACGACGCGAAGATCGACCCGCCGGCACAAATCGACCAAACTGTCGAACGGACGCTCTGCCCGCTCCTTCATGATCGAATCGATCGCCTGGGCGCCGACGTTCTTGATCGCGGCCAGGCCGAAGCGAATCGCCTCGCCTACCGGCGTGAACGAGACGCCGCTCTCGTTGACGTCAGGCGGCAGCACCGCGATGCCCATCCGTCGGCATTCGTCCACGTATTCGGCCACCTTGTGCTGGTTGCCCGTCACCGACGCGAGCATAGAGGCCATGAACGGCACCGGGTGATTCGCCTTCAGCCACGCCGTCTGGAACGCGAGGACGCCGTAAGCCGCCGCGTGGGCGCGGGGGAACCCGTAATCCGCGAAACGCACGATCATGTCGTATACCGCGTTAGCATCCTCCTGCGCATAGCCTTGGCTTAGACTGCCTTCGACAAAATGAGCGCGCTGCTCATCCAGCACTTCGCGTTTCTTCTTCGACACGGCACGCCTCAGCAAGTCGGCTTCGCCGAGCGAGAAGCCCGCCATCGTCGAAGCGATCTGCATGATCTGCTCCTGGTAGACGATAATGCCGTACGTATCCGCCAAGATCGGTTCAAGCGACGGATGCGGGTATTCGACCTTAATAGCGCCGTGCTTGCCCTGGATATATTTCGGGATGAACTCCATCGGACCCGGACGGTAGAGCGCCAGCACCGAGACGATATCCTCGAATTCCGACGGCTTCATCTCCTTCAGCACGCGCCGTACGCCCGCCGATTCCAATTGGAAAATGCCGGTCGTATCGCCCCGGCCGAGCATCGCGTACGTCGGCGGATCATTGTCCGGAATATGCCGGAAATCGACGGTTATGCCATGCTGTTTCTTCACCCAGGCAAGCGCCCTCTCCAGGATCGAGAGCGTGCGCAGGCCGAGAAAGTCCATCTTGAGCAGGCCCACGGATTCCAGATGCTCCATCGAGTATTGCGTCAACGCGGTTCGCTCCGTGCCGGCCTGAAGCGGTACCACGTCGGTAAGCGGACTGCCCGAGATGACGACGCCGGCCGCATGGGTCGACGCGTGCCGCGGCATCCCTTCGACCTTCAGCGCCATCTCCATCAGCGCCTTCGTCTTCGGCTGGCGCTCCGACGCCTCGCGCAAATCGTTGCTGACCCGAAGCGCTTCGGCAAGCGTCATGCCGAGCTGTCCCGGAATGAGCTTCGCCGCGCGGTCCACCTCGGCGAACGGCACGTTCATCGCCCGGCCGACGTCGCGCACCGCGGCGCGCGCCGCCATCGTCCCGAACGTGATGATCTGCGCGACATGCTCCTCCCCGTACTTCGCGCACACGTAAGCGATAACCTCGTCGCGGCGCTCGTCGTTGAAGTCGATGTCGATATCGGGCATCGTGATCCGCTCGGGATTGAGGAAACGCTCGAAAAGCAGTTTATATTTGAGCGGATCGACGTCGGTGATGCGCAGCGTATAGGCAACCAAACTTCCTGCCGAAGAACCTCGTCCCGGTCCGGTCCGGATGCCCTGCTCGTGCGCGAACCGAATGAAGTCCCAAACGATCAGGAAGTAATCGCTGAACCCCATCTTCTCGATGACGGACAGCTCATACGCCAACCGCGTCTCCGCAGCCGCCTTGAATCCGGGGTCTTCATTCCACTCGGGCTTGCCGGCGTAACGAGCCTCTAGCCCCTCCGCGCACAGCACCGCCAAATAGGATGCGCTTGCCATGCCCCGCGGAAGCGGTCCGAACGAAGGCAGCAGCGCCCGGTCGAACGTCAGCTCCAGGTTGCACTTCTTCGCGATCTCGGCCGTTCGCGCGACCGCATCCGGCGCCTGACGGAACAGCTGCTCCATCTCGTCCCCGCTCTTCAAATACATCTGGTCGGTCAACATGCGCATCCGATCCTCGTCGTCGACCGTCTTGCCCGTCCCGATGCAAATGAGCACGTCTTGGACGGCCGCATCGTCCGGGCGGAGATAGTGCACGTCGTTCGTGGCGGCCAGCGGAATGCCGGTCTCCTTCGACAGCTCGATCATCCGCCGGACGACCTTCTTCTGGTCGAGCAGTCCGTGATCTTGCAGTTCCAGATAAAAGTCTTCGCCGAAAATCTCCTTATACCGCAGCGCCGCCCGCAGCGCCTCGTCGTCCCGGTCGTGCAGCAGATGCCAAGACACTTCGCCTTTCAGGCAGGCGCTCAGGCATACCAGCCCTTCCGAATACTGCGCCAGCACCTCGTGATCGATGCGCGGTTTATAATGAAAGCCCTCCAGTTGGCCGATCGAGCAAAGCTTCATTAAGTTCTTGTAGCCCGTTTCGTTCTTGGCAAGCAAGATGAGATGGTAGGTCGGATTGTCCTTCCGCGAACCCTTCTCGAACCTGGACCCCGCCGTCAAATAAACTTCGCAGCCGATGATCGGCTTAATCCCGTTCGCCCGGCACGCCTTATAGAACGCGATCGCCCCGTACATGACGCCGTGGTCCGTCAAGGCGAGCGCCTTCATGCCCAGTTTCGCCGCCTGGGCGGTCAGGTCGCGGATGCGCGCCGCGCCGTCCAACAGGCTGTATTCGCTATGAACGTGCAAATGCACGAATTCGTTCTCGGCGCTCATGGCCGTCCCCTTCTTCCCCGAGCGCGAAACACGTGTTCGCGTCCTTTTTCGACTAGTTTAACATATTACGGCCCCGAACGGCCATAGAATGAGACTAGTGGGGACACGCCTCCCCATAATTTACGAGCGAAGCGGGGCGAATGCGCGCCATGGTCAATATACATCCGGTACTCGTGCTGGCCTTTATCGATTTCTTCACGGCGTTCGGCGTCGTGTTCGGCGGCGCCATGCTGGCTGGCATCGGCGCGACTTTCTTGTTCATGCCCCCGTCGACGATGATGCTCAAGACGGCCGCGAACCTGAAAATATGGGCGGTCGTCGCGGCGATCGGCGGCTCCATCGACCCGATCCGGGTCATCGAGAGCAATCTGTCCGACGGCCAGCTGTCCCCGGTGGCGCAGCAAGTCGCCTTCATCGTCTGCGCCTTCCTCGGCGCGCACATGGGCACGGAGCTGATCCGCTGGCTCTGCAAGGGGGCGGCCTGACCGATGCGCGTTCCTCCGTTCGAACGTTACGCGGTGCTTACCCAAGGCGCGGCGAGCTTCGTCGTCGGCGCGATCGTCGGCGCGATTTTCTATCATTCCATCTTCACGGCGAACTTCGAGGCGGTCATGAACGCCAATTCGGACATGGAACAGCAGCTTTCCCAGTACGAGGTGGATCTGAAGGAGCTCAAACAGTTCAAGAACAAGCACTCCGTCATCAAGAGCGTCCTGCCGCTACAAGAGGACACCCGAGATTCGGAGGGCGAAGCGATCGTCTTCGACGAGTTGACGAAAGCCGAGCTGAAGAAGCGCGTCCGGGCGAACTTGAACGCCCTGCTCGGGACAAGCATTTACGATATCGGCACCAATTCCAAAATCGCCCGGTTGCTCCTCGACGACAAGGTGTTCACCGGCATCTACGGCAACTCGTATACGATCGAAATCAAGACGATGCTCGTCTCCGACAACGTCCTGCAGGTATGGTTCCAGGCGAGCGTCCTCAAGCCGTCGCCGGGCTGAAGCGCAGGCCCCGCTTGTTTCGCCAAGCGGCTGGATTCATGGTACAATAAGAGGCAATATGTTACACGTAAAGGAGCTGTCCCTTCGTCATGGAAATTGCCCTCCACTGGGTGCTTATCATCGCCATCATCGCGGTGTCCGTCTGTTCGGTTACCTTCAGCTTCAAGGCGCGCCGGTCGTCCGATGCCCGCGTTCGCGGCTTGAACACCTCGCTGATGAACGTCTGCATGGGCGTCATGCTTATGCTGCTATCGTTGTTCTTCCTGCTGTTGTATAGCGGGTCGACCGTCAAAGTAATCGTCAGCACGCTGCTGATCATCATTGGGCTGTTCAATCTGTTCGCCGGCTTGCGCAACCACAGCGTTTATCGTTCGATGAAAGGGTAGCCCCGGGCTACCCTTTTTTTATTGTTCCGGTTAGGAAGCGACGGCGAATCGCCGCGCCGGTCAGAACGGATCGATCAGCTGGGCGGTTAGCATGGCCTTCGCGGCGAGTCCGCTCGCATCGGACAGCTCGACCTCGAGCTTCGCGTTTTTGCGGCTCATCTCGAGCAGCTTCGGCACGATCGACACTTCGCTCTCCAACTGCAGCGGACGGATGAAATACGTGCTGAAGCTGTCGATTCCGTGATCGCGCTTGCCGAGCTCCCTGATCAGCCCGCGGGCCGCCTGCGCCATCAACGTCACGAGCACGCCTTCGGAGATGACGCCGAGCGCGCCGGACATCTGCGGCGTAATTTTGCCCCGGAATATCCAACCCTCTCCCGTCCCCTCCGCCTTCATGAATCCCGCGCCGATCAAATCTTCGAACGTATCGCCCGACTCCTGCTGCTTGCCGGCATATCGCATCGCGTCCAGCACCTCCGATCGCGTCAACGTCGCGAGCAGCTTGCGGTTCTTATCGACGATCGGCAGCAGGTCGATGCCCTCGGCCGCCATCGTGTGCGCCGCCGACGCGATCGGAATGTTCGGTGCCGCCGTGATGGGGTGACGCGTCATCAGCTTGTCCACCGTCTGCGTCTCCGGCGCGCCTTCCGCATCCTTCATCGTCATCATGCCGACGACGCGGCCGCGATCGTCCAGCACCGGAAAACGCGACCGTCCGGTCCGCGCCGCGAGGGCGTGGAAATCCCGGTTCGTCTCGTTCGTGCGCATCGTCTCGATCGGACGGCTGTACGTGACGATGTCCTCCACCAGCATGATTTTCTGCTTAATCAGCCGGTCGTACATCGCGCGGTTGATCATCGAGGCGACCGTGTACGTATCGAATTTGGACGAAATGACGGGCAGTCCGCGTTCGTCCGCCAGCCGCTTCATCTCCTCGCTCGTCCCGAAGCCGCCCGTGATCAGCACGCCCGCCCCGTGCTCCAGCGCGATGCCGTGCGCGCGGTCCCGGTTGCCGACGATAAGCAGGCTGCCCGCGTCGATATAGCGGCTCATGGCGTCGAGCTCCATGGCGCCGATGACGAATTTGTGCAGCGTCTTCTCAAGGCCCGACGCCCCGCCGAACACCTCGCCCTCCACGATGTTCGCCACTTCCGCGAACGTCAGCCGCTCGACCGCGCCGCGGTTTTTGCGGTTGATCCGCACCGTGCCGATCCGCTCCTTCGTGCTGACGAGTCCGAGCGCCTCCGCTTCCTTGATCGCTTTGTACGCCGTTCCTTCGCTCACTTCGAGTTCTTCCGCCATCGTGCGCACGGACAGACGGGTGCCGATTTTCAGCTTCGTTATATATTGAATGATCCGCTCGTGCTTCGTATGCGCGACATTGCCGCGATCGTCTGTTTCCATCGGTCCCGCTCCTTTTTCACAATACGACAAATAATGATTCCTATTTTAGCAGAAAGCCGATAAAGTAAGGAGTATAGTAGGGTTATACATAAGCTTAACACGCTCCAGCCTAGCTAAGAGAGGCAGACTACCGATGCAAAATTTGGACGAGGTCCTTAATCGCATTTATACGTTTTTCATTATCAGCTATCCGCAATTCGTCATTTATGTGTATTTTGCCGCCGTCCTGCTGGGCATATGGCAGCCCATCCTTCGGCGCCGACTGATGCTACTCGGGATCTTCGCGCTCATTTACGTGGACGTTCTATTCGCCGTGCTGCCAACATCGCTTCATATAGTAAACTCAATGGCGACCAGTCTAACGGTAATTTGGTTCGTTTTCCGAAGACAGTCCGCCAAGATGAAATTGCTCATCTTGACGCTTCTCAACTTCATGGGCATCCTATTCGACACCGGTTTTCTGATCATATATACCAAATTAGGCGGCGATTACAGCAAAATGTGGGATACCGCGCCTCTTCTCATGTACCTGGTATATTGGGTACTATTCAGCGTGCTGCTCTATGCAGGACGCAGATTGCAGCGAAGAGAAACGTCGCCGTTCAAGCGATTCATCGCGTTCCTGATGAGCCTGAGGGGGCGTCCAGCGTTTTACCTGACGCTATTGTCCGTGATGCAAGTCGTTTGCATCTCCTATTTTATACTCAAATACTATGTCGACCCTGTCTTTGACAGCGGGTTTGAAGTGGCGCTGTACGTCTCGCTTATTCTCATTGTGCTGGTCTTGGCATTGGCCATCCGCGAAATTATCAAGACGCGAGAGGAAGCGATCCGGTCCACGCAAAAAACCTACATCTCGGAACTGAATCAAATGTTCGCCACCGTGCGAGGCCAGCGGCATGACTTCATCAACCATGTACAGGTCATGCACTCGCTGCTCGCGATGAACAAAATGGATCGGCTGCGCGAATACATGCACGGCGTCGCGGAAGAAATCCGCAACGTCGACCGCGCGCACGTGGATCATCCGTCGCCCGCGCTGGCCGCGCTCGTCGAAGCCAAGATCGCGATTGCGGACGCCAAACGGATCTCGTTCGATTACCGGATCGACGATGCCCCGGCAACCTTCGGCTCCGTGACGAGCATCGACCTCGTGCGAATGATCGGCAACTTGATCGACAACGCGTTCGACGCCGTCCTCTCCATTCCCGTCGGCGAACGGTACGTGTTGTTAGATATGACTACGATTCGCGGCGCGCTCATCATCTCGGTCACCAATCACGGCACCATCCTGACGGAGGAGCAGATGAACGCCATGCTGACTCCCGGCTATACGACGAAAGCAGGCGAGCACTCTGGTCTTGGCCTAAGCAACGTGGTTGAGCGCGCTGCCGCATACCGCGGTACGGTTGCCGTCGAATCCGACGAGAGTCGAGGCGTCGTCATCACGATTCGCATTCCCAATGTAGCCAAAGCCAAACTAAAAAACCGCAAAGATGCGCGCGCAGCAGATAAAAGGAAACACATGACGGATTCATAGCACCCTTGCTTTTGTGCAGCTATCGTACCAACATTTGAAGATGACTTGGGCGAGGAGCGCGGCGTCGTCATCACGATCAGAATCCCTAACGTGGCGCGCCATGACGCAAGAAAAAAAGCGCATGCTATCAGTTGAAGCGCCTCCGCTCGCCGCGCGTTCGCGAGGCGAATCGCGATTTTCGCAAGAACGTTACGTCACACTTTTCGCCAGCAAGGGAGTTTTTCAACCATGACCTACGCTCGATTCGATGCGCTGCTTGAGTTTTTCTTCATTACGCTTCCGCAAGCCTACGCTATTTTCTGGCTCGTCCATGCGCTGCTCGGCATGCAACAGCCCTTGACTTGGCGGCGCCTCGTCATCGGAACGGCCGTACCGACGACCTATATGGAAATCATGTATAATCTACTCCCGACGTCGTTGCACCTTGTGAATGCTATCATCTCGCTGTTTTTTTCGGTCACGCTGACCTACGCGAAACAAACCTTGAAGCTGCGTTTTCTATTCGTTCTTCTTTTTATCATGCTGGCTATGCTATCGGATTTATTGGCCATATTCATCGCCTCGAATTTCATTGCATTCGAAACCTTTATTAATGGGCCGGTTTACTACAAAATGGCGTTTTGCTTTCCGATTCACTTGACGATGTACGGCATGAGCGTCTATCTCAAACGTAAAGGCTTCGCACCTTTGAAGCAAGCCATGCATTTTGTCATCAGCCTGCGTGGCAAACCGACCTTCTACTTAATCGTCTTATCCGTATTTCAATTTCTATGCGTCGGCTTTTACATCTTTGAAACGTATTTCGACAACACGTACGATGCCGGATTGGGTATTGCGATTTTCATCCCCTTGGTTCTCATCTGCATGGTCTTCATCCACACGGTCCGCCTCATCGTCCGCACCCGCGAGGAAGCGATTCAATCGACGCAGAAGACGTATATCGACGAGATGAACCAGCTGTTCGCCACCGTGCGCGGCCAACGACATGACTTTATCAACCACGTCCAGGTGATGCATACGATGCTCGCCATGAACAAGCTGGACCGGCTGCGCGAGTACATGAGCGGCGTGGCCGAGGAAATCCGCACGGTGGACCGCGCGCACGTCGACCATCCTTCGCCCGCGCTGGCCGCGCTCGTCGAAGCCAAGCTCGCTATCGCCGACGCGAAGCGGATCGCGTTCGATTACCGGATCGAGGATGCCCCGACCGCGTTCGGCGCCGTGACGGGCATCGACCTCGTCCGCATGATCGGCAATCTGATCGACAACGCGTTCGATGCCGTCCTCGCCCTGCCTGCAGGAGAGCGCTTCGTGCTGCTCGAAATGTCCGTCATGCGCGGCGCGCTGGTCATCTCCGTCGCCAATCGCGGAACGGTGCTGACCGACGCGCAGAAGAAAGCGATGGTGACGCCGGGCTACACGACCAAGGAAGGCGAGCACTCCGGTCTCGGCCTCAGCAATGTCGTTGAGCGGGCTGCCCAGTATCGCGGGACGGTCGCGATCGAATCCGACGAGGAGCGCGGCGTCGTCATCACGATCCGAATTCCGAACGTGGCGCGCGCCAAGGACGTCGGACGCGAGCAAGACTCCGCCGCGGAGAGAAGCCGGTCCGCGGACCTTTCCTAACGCCTCGGCTGGAGCAAGCCCTTCTGCTACCGAGCCCAAATTCTTATAACCCGCATAGCGCGCACAACCCAAAGAGCCCGCAGTCCGGCATCATGCCGGATTCTGCGGGCTCTTATCTTTTTTCATCGGCTCGACCCTATGATTAGCCGGCCACGGAACGAAGCGCATCGGAAATAATGCGGTTCACGTCATCGAATACCGCGCTGAACCGGCGCTCCGCGTCGAACAGCCGGCCGATCAGCGGATGACGCGCAATGCTCTCGTATTGCTCGCTCAAGCCGGCCATCACATCCTCCGACGGCTCTTCCCCCGCCATAATTTGCTGCTGAAGCTGGGCTTGGCGCTCGCGAAAATCGTCCATGAGCCGCTTCGCCTCGGGATCGGCGTCCACGGCGGCTTGCGCCGCTTTGAGCGCCTTCGCCTCCTCGCCGTCCGTCAACGCCTTAGCCAGGTCGTACGCCTTGTCGTACACGTTCATCGTCCGTCTCCTCCTCCTTCAAGCCAATCGTCTTCTATAAAAACAGGCTTATTCGCCCTGCAATCGCATGCCTTCCGCCAATCACCAAGGGTGATCTGTCCTCATATGATGAAGTAATTCGCATAAACACCCATAAGACCGCTAGCTGCCCGCCCTCAATTCCCAGCGTGGAAGGAGATTCCTATGCTGAAATCCAAAGTCGCCGTACAAGTGACTAGTCCGGGCATTCTGCCCGATGACGTGGTCATGCTGGGCGATGCTTATTTGAAACCGTGGAAAATCCCGCAAGGCCAGCCGGTCACGCTCAAGTTCGGCGCGATGCGCCAACCCGTTAAGGTCGTTGCGGTCGAGAAATTCGACGGCATGCGCATCAGCCAAAGCCTCGCCAGGCGCATGGGCATTCTGGCGGGCTGTCAGCTTCGGCTGCAGTACCGCAGCGTAGGCGCCGTGCTTGCCCTTGGCCCCTTGATCGGCGTGCTGATCAGCCGGGACGATCCGAGCATGCCGGAAAAACCGTTTGGTTCCATTACGATGTTCTGCAAAGAATTGGTCGATGCCAGCGCCGTCTACGGCGCGCATGTCTATTTCTTTACCCCGGAGGGGATCGGGTCCAGCCATCAGCATGTGGAAGGCTGGGTCTACGCCGGCGGCTGGCGCAAGATCGCCGTGCCCGCGGCCGACGTCATCAGCAACCGGCTTACCTCCCGCAAGCTGGAGAACAAACCCAGCGTACAACATTTTTTCCGAGAAGTAAAATTGCGCCACGGCACCTCCGTCTTCAACGAAAAGTTTCTCGATAAGCCGGAAGTGTTCGAGGCGCTGGGACGCGACCGCGCGCTCGTGAAATATTTGCCCGAGTCGCACGTGCTGCGGAATTACACGATGCTCAAGTCGATGTGCTCCAAATATTCGACCGTCTTCCTTAAGCCCGTCCGCGGCAGTCTCGGCAAAGGCATCATCCGCATCACGCGGCTCGATCAGGAGAATTTCGTCGCCCATCACGCCAACGTAGGAGGCACCCGCAAGCAGCATTTTACGAACCTGGCGAAGCTATTCTCCTCCATCTCCGGCAAGATGAAGTCGGTCCGCTATCAAATCCAGCAAGGTCTGCATCTGATCGATATCGGCGGTCGTCCCGTCGACTTCCGCGCGCTCGTGCAGAAGAACGAACAAGGCAAATGGTCGATGACGTCCATCGTCGCCCGTACCGCGGGCAGCCATCACTTCGTCTCCAACTTAGCCCGTGGCGGCACGCTCAGCACGGTCAAGGAGGCGGTCGCCAAGTCCAATCTGAGCAGCGCGCAAGGCCATGACGCGTCAGCGCGGCTTCAACGCGCCGCGCTCGACATCGCACAGGGCATCGATACGCATATACCGGCCCACTTCGGCGAGCTCGGCATCGATCTGGCGATCGATACGAACGGCCGGGTGTGGCTGCTGGAGGTTAACTCCAAGCCTTCCAAGAACGACAACACGCCGCTTCAGCCGGATCAGAAGATCCGCCCATCCGTCCGCAATCTGATCCGTTACGCCCGGCATTTGGCCGAATTTTAGAAGCGGCTTCGCGCCGCCGCTTAGGAGGCAGCACCGATGAGAGCCCACGCGACGCCCGTATTGGCGATCCTCGCCAGTCCTCCCCGCGCGAGCGCGGGGCAACCCGATGAATCGCCCGGCCGTCTGCCCGAGGACCGGTTCTGCCGCGAGCTGTGCCTTATGGGCGCCGAACTCGGCCTGTACGTCTATGTTGTCCATGCGGACCCGGCTATCGCCGCCATAAGGGGGACGGATTGGAACGGCTACGTCCTGCGAGACGGCCAGTGGGCGCTGCTGCGCTGCCCGTTGCCCGATCTGATCTATGACCGGGCCATCGGCGCGAATCCCGCCGAGCGGCGAGCCAAGGCCGACCTGCTCGAGAAGGTGTCCGCTCTGAAGCCGTTCGCGCCGCTGAACGGCGCCCTTCCCGGCAAGCTCGCCGTCTACGAGGCGCTTCGGGCCGATCCCCGGCTTCGCCCGGCGCTGCCGCCCACGTACGCTTACACGGGCGCCGCCGGTCTGCGGAAGCTGATCGCCCGCTTCCCCGACGGCTTGTTCCTGAAGCCGGACGCCGGGTACCAAGGACGCGGCGCCGTCGCGCTGCACGCCCGCGCCGATGGCTGGCTGGCGCATGGGCGAACGCTTGCGAACGCGGACATCGCGCGCTCGTTCGCGGACGCGGCATCCTGCGCGGCTTGGTGCGAACGTTTCGTTCGCGCCGCCTATATTGCGCAGCCGTATTTGCCGCTTCGGAACGAAGCCGGCGCGAGCTTCGACATCCGCTCGCTGATGCAGAAGGACGAACGAGGCCGCTGGCGCGTCACCGGCATCGCGGTGCGGGAAGGCGCGCCAGGCAGCATCACGTCCAATTTGCACGGGGGCGGCGAAGCCAAAGATGCCGAGGCCGTGCTCGCCGCCCGGTTCGGCGCGGAGGCGGCGCGCCGGCTGCTGCTTCGGACGGCGCGGCTCAGTCTGCGCGCCGCGCGCGCGCTGGAGCTTCGCTTCGGCCGTTTCTTCGAGCTGGGCCTCGATTTCGGCCTTGAACCAAGCGGCCGGCTGTGGCTGATCGAAGCGAACGCCAAGCCCGGCCGCATGTCCTTTCGCGGGAGACCGGTCATCTACCGGCTCGCCGTCCTGCGGCCGCTCCAAGCCGCCCTGCTGCGCGCCGGAACCGGTCGTACCGCATTGTCGCCTATTATGTCGTCGTTCCCTCATCGGTCTACACGCGGCTACACCTACACCCAGCAAGCCCGAAATCATCGGGGATGCATCCAGGAGGTTCATCCATGAGTTTGACATCGTGTCACGTCCACTTTTCACCGCATAACGATAAAGTCATCCACTTGTCGGGTTCGCTCCTTAAATCGCTCAACTTATCCGGCAAGAAGAACGTTCAGCTCAAGCTAGGCAGCGAATCGATCACCGCCGCGCTCAAGCCGATCCGCAAGCAAGGCCATCACGTCTATTTATCCGCAGGCGTACGCCAAACGATCCGCGTGCCGAAGACCGGCAGCATCTCGGTCGTGCAGGCGGCCGAAGGCGAGGTGCAGCTCGGACCGCTCGTCGGCATTCTGACCGACTCGGGCGTGCGCGCATCGAACGCTCCTTTCGGCGGCCGTACCGGGTATATCCGCCAGCTGATCCGCGCCGGCGAAAGCAAAGCCTATATCTTCGCCTTCACCCCGCGCGATATTAATTGGCAGCAAGGTACCGTCAACGGCTATTTCTTGAACGCGCAGGGCAGCTGGTACCGCAAAACGGCGCCGCTGCCGGACGTAGTCTACAATCGGCTCCCGAGCCGCCGGGCGGAAGTATCGTCGCCGATCATCAACCTGCGCGAGCGGTTCATTCGAAATAAAATTCCGTTCTTCAACTGGAGCTTCTTCAACAAGTCCGACGTGTACAAAATGCTCGACAAGGACGTTGAGGCGCTGGAGCATTTGCCCGAATCGGTCAATCATCCGAAGCCGGAAAAAATCAAGGAGATGCTCGAGCGTCATCAATTCGTCTATTTCAAACCGACCGCGGGCAGCCTGGGCATCGGCATTTACCGGTTGACGTACCATCCGAACCGCGGCTACTTCGCGCGCTACCGCCAGAATGGCAGCAACGTGCTGCTGCGCTTTACGCAATTCAACTCTTTGATGCGGATGCTTCAAGGGCGCCATGGCGCGAACCTCAGCCAGTACGTGTGCCAGCAAGGCATTCGTCTGATCGAAATCGACGGCTGCCCGATCGACTTCCGCTTCCACATGCACAAGAACGGCAAGAACGAATGGGTGCCCGTCGGCATCGGCGCGAAGAAAGCCGGCAAAGGTAGCGTCACGACCCATATCAAGAACGGCGGCCAGCTGCTGACGCCTGATCAGGCGCTGACCCAAACGTTCGGCAGCCGCTCGGGCGAGATTTTGGAGAAGGCAAAGAAGGTTTCCATCAAGCTGTGTCAGGCCATCGAGCGCAACTTCCCGCATACGCTGGGCGAGCTTGGCTTGGATATCGGGATCGATAAGGACGGCAATATCTGGATGTTCGAAGCGAACGCCAAGCCGGGCCGCTCCATCTTCGGGCATCCCGCGCTTCGCGGCCAAGGACGTGATTCCTACTCGCATATCATCGAACATTGCCTCTACTTGGCCCGCTTCAAAGGGAGGGAATAGCCGATGGAGCTTGAACTCCAGGATGCCGGGGAGGCGGAAATCTTAGGCAGGCAGCCCGTGCTCGCCATCCTGACGATCGAAGACGATATCCAGCTGTTCCGGGGCAACCGGAGCAACTTCGCGGATTTGATCCGCGCCGGCCGCGAGCACGGCTTTCTCGTCTACGTCGTCACGGTGAAACAATTGAAGCTGACGCGTCGGCAGTTGAACGGGTTTACGTACCATGAGAAGACCGATACGTGGATCGCGCATACGTTCCCGTTTCCCGATCTCATCTACAACCGGATCCCGCTCCGCGAGGACGAACTGCAGCCGTCCGTCAGACGAAAGCTTGAAGCATGCCTGAACCATCCGAACGTTCATCTATTCAACCCGCTCTTTTTCAACAAATGGACGCTCTTCAAATGGCTGCGCGAAGCGCCTGCCACCCGCTCCTATATCCCGTCGACGCGCCGCATGAACAGCCGCGAAGCGCTCAGCGAGATGATGCGGGAGCACCCTTATCTCTACTTGAAGCCGGTTAGCGGCAAAGCCGGCAAAGGCATTATGACCATCAAAGTCCGTCCCGAGAAAACGCTGCCCTTCCGGCTGCAAATTCAAGCCAAACGCAAGAGTATCGCTTACAATTGCGATACGATCGGCAAATTATGGTCGCGGGTGAAACGAGAAAGCGCCGGGGAGCGCTATATCGCGCAGCAAGGCATCCCGCTTGCCTCGTTCCAGACCCGCCGCTTCGATCTGCGCGTCCTCGCGCAGAAGAACATCCGCGGCCAATGGGACATCACCGGCATCGGCGCGCGCGTCGCCGGTTCGCTCAGCATCACGACGCACGTACCGCGCGGGGGAAGCATCGAGGATCCGGAGAAGCTGCTTGTCAGCGTATTTGGCCAAGAAGCTGCGCGTAGGATTTATACGAGAGCCAAACAAGCGGCGCTGGTCATCGCCAAGCAGATCGAACGCGGCGCGGGCATGAATCATGCCGAGATGTCGATGGATCTGGGAATTGACCAATCCGGCAGCATCTGGTTCTTCGAAGCTAACGCGAAGCCGATGAAATTCGACGAGCCGGATATCCGGAAGCAGTCGCTCGACCGGATATTCCAATACGGCCGTTACTTGCTTCGCGGCAGCGGCAAGCGATAGGCTCCGGTGGAGAGGAGGCGGATGAAATGAAGGTGCTGCTGCTCGCTCCCGAGCGCTGGACGCCAATCCTGGCGAAGCTAATCGCCTTCGCCGGACGCCATGGCGATAAGCGGATCACCGCCTCCGCCATCGCCAAGCTTCGCGCGCTCGATCCCGAAGAAGACGTAGATGCCGGCATCGCCGTGGCCACCGAGGACGGCGAACTGGCCGGATTCGCCTTTGCGCTTGCGCAGGGCGAGCGCGCCTGTATCGTCGTCGTGCGCGACGATCTGCGCGGGCGCGGCATCGGCTGCGCCCTGCTTCGCGCGCTGTGCGTGCGGTACGGGCGCCTGTCCTGCACGGTCGCGGCCGACAACGCCTCCAGCATGCAGATGTGCTTCAAGGCCGGGATGACCGCGGTCGCGCTGCAGCGCGGGCCGACCGGAAAACCGACGCTGCGCTTCGAGTACGGCCGTTCGCGCAATTGACCCAAGGAGGATTCCCATGGCCCAACCCGTGCTCGGTATATTGACCCTCTATCTCAACGACGCCGGCCTGCTCGAAGAGCGTCCGGTCTACAAGAAGATGACGCTAGCCGGACAGCAGCTGGGGCTGGATATATTCGTCTTTACGCCGGATGACGTCAACTACAAGACGAATCGCATTCATGCGCATGTTTACGACCCCAATCTAAAGGCATGGCACCGCGAGTGGCGCGCGTTCCCGAATCTGATCTACGACCGCTGCCGCATTCAACGCAGCCCCCGGTTCGAGCGGCTGCAACAGTTCCGCAAGCAATACGGGCATCTGACCTTCCTGAACCGGATGCTTCGCAACAAATGGACGGTTTACCGGACGCTCCGTCTGGAGAGCCGGTTTCGCGAACATTTGCCGGAAACCCGGTTGTATGAAGGACAGAGCGATCTATCGGAGCTGATCCGCAAATATCCGCTGGTTTACTTGAAGCCGATTAACGGCACCGGCGGGCGCGGCATTCTCCGCATCGAGAAGCAGAAGGACGGCACGTATCTGATCCAGGGCCGGGAGCACAATCGGCGGATCATCCGTCCGCAGCGCGTACCGCTCTCTTCGCTGCATGGCCGCCTTGCGTCTTGGGACCTGAAAGGCAACCGATATCTCGTGCAGCAGGGCATCCAGCTCAAGCTGTCCAACGGCCGCGTGCACGACTACCGCATGCTCGTCCAGAAGGACGGCAGCGGCGAATGGACGGTGACCGGCTGCGCGGGACGCATCGGCCCTTCCGGCAGCATCACCTCGAATCTGCATGGCGGCGGCGAGGCGATTCCGATGGTGGATTTAATGCGGCAATGGCTCCGGGACGAGGCGACCGAAGAGACGGCCAAGGCGGCGGCAGAAAGGTTCAGCCTTGAAGTTGCCGCCCATCTGGAAGCGTCATACGGCCGACTCTGCGAGCTTGCCCTCGACTTGGCCATCGATAAGAAAGGTCATATATGGCTGATCGAGGTCAATCCGAAGCCCGCCCGCGAAGTATTCAAACAAATCGGCGACAAGGACACGTACCAGAAAGCGGTCGCGCGTCCGCTCGAATTCGCCTTATGGATGTATGAGCAGAAGCAGCAGCGCAAAGCTTCGGCGGCCGCCCTTAAGCGTAACAAAGGCAAAAAAACCGGTTCTCGTTGAGCATTGAGAACCGGTTTTTTTTTTGTCTTTCAATGCGATTGCTGGCAAAACGAGGAACGCCGCTTATAGCGACAGCAACTCGCGAAAATCGCGGATGAGCACATCGGCGCCGGACAGCTCGTCCGGGCGGCCGTAGACCGCATACGCGCAGCCGATGACGGAAAGACCGTTGCCTTTGCCCGCTTCCACGTCGGAAGATCGGTCACCGACCATCCACGCGGATTCGAGGCCATGATCCCGAAGCAGCCTGGCGACCAGATCCACCTTCGTTGCCGTCTTATATTCGCCGGCGCTGTAGACGCCGTCGAACAGCTCCAGGATGCCTTGATGCTCCGCGACGCCTTTCACGTAATGCTCCAGGCCGTTGCTCGCGACGAACAGCTTGCGGCCGCGCGCCTTGAGTTCGCGCAGCACCTCCTCGACATGCGGATAGAGCGAGCCTTTTCCGGCTTCCAGTCCTTCCAGCTCATACTGAAGCATGAGGACGTCGGCGCGCAGTCTAGCCGCTTCCGTGCTGCCAGGCATCAGGTTCTTCCAAATATCCTCGAGCAGCATGCCCAAGCAGCCAAGCAGCTTCTCCACCGGCGGCGTCGGCTCCAGATAGAGCCCTTCCTCGCGCAGCGTATCGAATATTCGCTCATGCACGCCGCGCAGCAGCGTATCGGTCTCGAACAGCGTGCCGTCCATATCGAAAATAAGCGCCTGCGGCTCAGGCAAGCGTGGCGTTTGTTCCATGATCCGCTTCTCCCCTTTCATGTCTGCACTTATGATACTGGAAAGGGGTGGGGGACGCAATGAGAAGGCGGGGGCTCAACATGGTGAATGCTGCCAGTCCAATCACCATCTCCCACCATCAATATCTCCCGGCCCCAGCCCCGCCCACACGTTCGGAATGTCGACCGACTCGGAGTCGTTGAAGACGAGGAACGCGGTCGGCAGGTAGCGCCCCTCTTCGCTCTTGGTCGACGGACGGTTGAGTACCTTGTCGTCCTTGACGAGCACGGTGGACGAGCCGCCGTCCAGATTTGCCGCGATGACGGCGCCATGCTCGAGCATAATATTTTGCACGTCGTACAGGTTCGCGCCAATGCTGTGCCCCGGCTGGCGGCCGTCGATGACGACGAAGATAATCGCCCCGTCCTCTCGCTGGCCCATCGCCGTGCGCGGCGCGATGCCCCAACCGTCCTTGGCGTTCTTGATGAGCCCTTTGCCGTTGACGATGAGCCGCGGCTGGAACGAGACCGCCTCGCGCACGTTCAGATCTTTCATCTCCTGCAGCGAGTAACGGCCCGCGATCATTTTGCCGTTGTAGTCAAGCCCGACGATCTGCGTCGTCGTTTTCTTGCCCAGGTCGCTATAGAAGATTTCGCCGCGCGATATGACGACGCCGATCGGCTGGAACCCGTTGCCCTGCCAATTCGGGTCCGCGAACCCGCCCGCGTTGACCCCGGCGACCGCGCCCGTCCGCTCGACCATGCTGCGCACCCGCTCGCCCCGGCCTTGCTTAGCCGGCACCCCGAGGCGGATCTTCGTCGAGTCGTTCACGATCATGACATGGCCTTTGTAACCTGTTCCGGAGATTTCCTCGATCTCGACGAGCGGCTTCGTCACGGTTTCCGCTACCGTCTCCGTCGCCGCGGGCCGCACGATTTCATGCGTGTCCACCTCGACCCCCATCTGCTCCTCGACCGCTTTTTTCTCCGCGACCCGCTTGTCCAGCTCGACTTGTCCGATGATATATTTGGCCCAATGCCGATGCTGCGTGATGATAAGCGAATCGGCGGCCAGATATCGTAAGTTGGTGCCGGACGGCGTAAGAAACAGCCATCCGAGCCCCGATGCCGCGATCAGCATAAGGAAGGTCGCAACGTATAAGAATGCTTTAAACGACCGGCGCTTGCGCATGCGGCGCTTCATGCTTTTCGCTTGCATGGCCGCCTGCGCGCGCGTTGCCGCCGGAGAGAGTTGTGCTGCCATCTTCGTGCTTCCCCGCTTTCCATCGTCGTACTTAGCTACAATCTAGACGACGGGGAGAAGCTGAAGGTTTCGTGCCGGCGATAGTTTACTAATTAAGTAAATCAATCGCGCAATTCCGGAAGCCCACGGCCAAAGCATACCCAATTGTTACAGACCGGCGAACATTGCGCATGCGTTCAAAAAACGTTCATCCCCCTCGCCTTTACGGCGATTTCTCCCGTGTTACGATAAGGGCAACCAAACGGAAATCCGGAGAGGAGCCATCCTTGTGTTAGATAAAGCGAAGGTCTATTATGAAGCGCGCACCACGTACTACTCCGTCGTTCTCGTCGTTAACGTGATCGCCATGGCAGCCCTCACGTCGCTTGCGATGGCTCATTTCGTCGTGTTCGTCGCCAGCCTGCTCGTCTATTCGTACGGCTTGCGCCACGCGCTCGTCGCCGAGCTGACGGCCTCGCTCGATCTCCCGGTTCGCGGCGCCCGGCGTCCCCGTTTCGTCCAGCAATGGAAGCGCACCGCGGTGCTTTGGTTCTCGCTGCTGTACACCGTGACGCTAACGGCGCTCACGTTCGCCATGCAAACCATCTGATCATCGACAAGCAGGGACCGCGGCGCTAATCCGGATGGATATGCGCGGGCGCTCCCTGTTTTTTGCGTATCCGCTAAAATACCTTCTTCGCTTCCCGATCCGCCTTAATGATCTCCACCGCTTCCTTGAACCGCATCGCGTGCACGACTTCCCGCTCCCTTAGAAATTTGAGGCCGTCCTGCAGGTCGACGTCGTCGGTCATGTCGATCAGCCACTGGTACGTCGCTCGCGCCTTCTCTTCCGCCGCGATATCTTCGTAAAGATCCGCGAGCGGATCGCCCTTGGCTTGAATATAAGCCGCGGTCCACGGCACGCCGTCCGCATTGACGTAGAACATCGCATGATCACGCTGCGCGTAGTTCGCGCCCAGCCCCGCCGCCTCCAGCTGCTCGACCGTCGCATCCTTCGTCAGCTTGTAGATCATCGTCGCGATCATTTCAAGGTGCGCGAATTCCTCTGTGCCTATATCGTTCAGCAGCCCGACTACCTTATCCGGAATCGTGTACCGCTGGTTTAAGTAGCGCAGCGCGGCGGCCAATTCGCCGTCGGCGCCGCCGTACTGCTCGAGCAGAAATTTCGCCATGCGCGGATCGCATTTGCTTACCCTTACCGGATATTGCAGTTTTTTTTCGTATACCCACATGCGTCTCTTCTGCCTCCTTTAAGTACGGTCCCCAAATCGAATCGAACCAGACTCGCCTATACCTGCCAAGGCCAAGGTGCTTCCGACCACTGCCACGGGAATTTCGAATAGCTGTGTCCGTAGTTCATCAGCGGTCCGTATTGATGCTCGAAATGATAGGCGCACTGCTGTCGCTTCTGGGCCAGCTGGTTAAATTGCGTCACCGCCTGCATGTCGTTCGGGTGGGTATCCAAGTACAAGTTCAGCTCGAGCAGGGCAAAATCCAGCTGCTGAAGCTCCAGAAGCTTCGCGTAATAGTTCGCGTCCAGCTGTTTCTCGCTCATGGCCTCGGTCCTCCCGTTCCGCATTTGGACTCATAAGGGCTGTACAGCGCAGGCCACAGCGTGCCGAGCTTCAACGCCTGATCGAGCGGGAACTGCGGCAAATTCATCGGCTGATACGGAATATACTGATTCGGCGGCACGACGTACGTCTTGACGATAATCGGCGGACACGGATCGAACGGACCGACGAACGGATACCACTCGCGAAGCTGATTGTTGGCGCTCACCGTTAAACCTCCTCTGGGGTGCAGACTACATCCTCGCTCATGTATATGCGGCGTCTATCGCTTTCTTGTTCGTTTTTTCGGCAATTTCCCGGGTAATAAGACAGGTTTGTCCATCGCCGCCGTTGTCGCCCCTCGAACATCGCCTACTCACGCACTCATGCAATGCACAAAAGCCTGCATCCGCTTGCGCGGCGCAGACTTTACGATAGGAGAGAGGACGTCAGTCCAGTTTAATTTTCGATTGGAACAGTCCCGCCTTGCGCGCCGCCATATAGACGATGACGACAAGCGGTCCGAGAAACACGCCGATAACCCCAACGAGCTTAAACCCGACGTACAAACTAATGAGCGCCGGCAGCGCCCCGATCCCGACCGCGTCGCCCAGCACCTTCGGCTCGACGATCCGGCGGAATACGGTAATGACGACGAACAGAATGAGCAAGCCCGCGCCCTCGAAGCTATGGTTGGTCAACAGAAGATAACCGGCCCACGGTACGAGCACCGATCCTGTCCCGAGTATCGGCAGAATATCGACGATGACGATGAGCAGCGCGATGGCTAGCGGATATTTGAGCCCCAGTATAAGCAGGCCGATCAACGTAATCACATAGGTCAGCGCGCTCAAAATAAGCTGCGAGCGGATAAAGCCCAGCACCGATTTGCGCAAATTCTCGAGCACCTGCTCCACTTGGCCGCGCGAGCGTTCGTCGAAAATGGAAAGAAACGACGACTTGAGCGACGTAAGGCTGAACGAGAACAAATACACCGCGACGAGAAACACGATGAAGAAGATGAACATGCCCGGAATGCCTTTGGCAAACCCGACGAACGTTTGCGAAATATTCGCCACCACGTTCACCAGCGAGTTGGACAATCCTTTCAGGGTGCTCTCCAGCTGGCTGGCCGCATCAGGCGGCATATGAGCATACAGTTCTTTGGCGCTGTCGATCGTCTGCTGAACGTAGGCGTTCGCATCGCTGACGACCCGAGGCGCTTTATCCCAGAACGCGATCACTTCCGCGAATAGCTTGACGCCGATGCCGATGAATAAGCCGATCAGCAGCACCGTAAACAGCGTACAAGAGATCACGCCCGCGGCCAGGCGGTTCAACCGGAATTTCCGCATGAACAACCGGTTGAGCGGTTCTAAGAAGATCGCCACCAGCAGGGCAAGCAGGAAAGGCGAGCCTACCGTGAACAGTAGGTACAAAAAAATGAGCCCTGCCGCGGCGGTCAATACTTGTTTCAAGGACATTGGTCCGGTTCCCCCTCTATCTATCTCCCCAATCCCTCAGGTTCATCCGAGGGAGCGTCTACGACCCGAAGTTTCGGCTGCTTGTAGATATGTACGCGAAGCACGCGCAGCTTAACACTTTCGGCCACTTCAAAAATATAACCGTCGTGGATAATTTTCTTCCCCTTGACCGGATTGCCTTCAAGCCTAGTGAACAGCCAGCCTCCGATCGTGTCGACATCCTCGTCTTCGATGTCCAGTTCGAACAGCCCGTTCACGTCCTCAATTAGCGTCCGGCCATCCACCGACGTCACCTCGCCATTTACGACGATGCTCGGCCCTTCCGTATCGAATTCGTCGTGGATCTCCCCGACGATTTCCTCCAAGATCAGCTCGGTCGTCAGCATCCCGGCCGTGCCGCCGTATTCGTCGACCACGATGGCGAGCTGGGAATGCTTGCGCTGCATCATTTTCAGCACATGGCTGATCTCCATCGATTCCGGCACGTTCAGAATCGGCCGCACGAATTTCTCCAGCTCGTGATCCTCGTCCGGATCGGCCATCAACAAGTCCGTAATATGGACGAACCCGATAATCTGATCTTTGTCGTCGACGCACACCGGAAAGCGGGTATGCTTCTTCTCGTAGACCAACTTCATGTTCTCTGCGAACGGCATTTCCGTATTCAGGCAGTCCATGTCCGTGCGCGGAAGCATGATCTCGCGGGCCAACCGGTCCGAGAACTCGAAAATATTATCGAACAGCGTCATCTCGTCCTTATCGATGATACCGCTCTTCGTGCTTTGATTCATCAGAATACGGATTTCTTCCTCCGTATGCGCGGAATCATGCTCGCTGGCCGGCGCAATGCCGACCCAGCGCAGCAGCCGGTTCGCGGTTCCGTTCAAGACAAAGATCGCCGGAAGGAACAGCCGGTAGAACCAGAGCAGCGGAACGGCCAGCCATAGCGAGGTTGCCACCGACTTGCGGATCGCCAGCGACTTGGGCGCAAGTTCCCCGAGCACGATGTGGAGGAATGTAATGACCACGAAGCCGATAATAACCGATACGGTCGTTATGAGTCCTTCATCCGCCATGCCGAGCCGGTAGAACAGCGGTTCCACGATCAACTCCGAAATCGCCGGCTCCCCGACCCACCCTAGCCCGAGCGAAGCGAGCGTAATGCCAAGCTGCGTCGCGGACAAGTAGGCGTCAAGCTTGCCGTTCACTTTAAGCGCGTAACGGGCGCGGACGTTCCCTTCGCCGGCCAGCTGCGTCAGCTGCGTCGAACGCACTTTGACGAGCGCGAATTCGGCGGCGACGAACAGACCGTTGAGCATGACGAGCAAAATGACGAGCAGCAGGTTGAGTACGATAGGTCCGAGATGAAATTCGGTATGCAAGGCCGTAAATCCGCTCCTCTCTCCCGCCTTTTCTTAATACATAACCGCCTGGCGCTTCGTGAAATCGACATCCTTATAGTACATGTCCTTCACGAGCAGGTTCGGTCCGCAGCAGGAAGCTTGCGGGCAATGGCAGCTGACGCTTGCCGCGAGGGAATCGCCGAGCCAGCGGTTGAACAAGTCGCCGAGCCGGTCGCGCCGCACGTTGCCGAACGACGGCACGTCGGCGAAATCGGTCACGAACACGTCGCCCGTGAACAAATTGACGTTCAGGCGATTGCGGCCGTCGGGGTCGTTGCGCACGGTGACGTTCGGCTCCGACGCCAGCCGCCTCAGCAATTCGCGGTCCGCTTCGTTCTCGCTGCAATGGAAGAATGGCAGCGTGCCGAACAGCATCCAGACCGACTTGTCGCGGCGATCCAGCAGATCGGCGATCGCCCGGCGCATATCTCCGCCGCTGAGCACGGGCAAATTCGCCGCGAACGCGCTCGGATACATCGGATGCACCTCGTGACGCTGACAGCCCATCTCCATAATTAGTTTGTGAATCTCGACTATCTTCGTATGCGTCCGGTAGTTAATCATCGACTCCGCGGAGACGAGCAGTCCGCCTTCGGTCAGCCGACGCGTGTTGTCGATCATCCGTTCGTACATCCGCACCGCCGCCTCCCGCGGAACCGGATGTCCGCTCTTCGCGAATCCGACTTCGTGGAAATCATCGGCGTTCGTGTAGTTGAACGAAATATGCATGACGTCCAAATAAGGCGCGATCGCCTCGTAGCGCCCGTAGTCCAGCGTCACGTTCGAGTTGATCTGGGAGCGCACGCCCCGACTGCGGGCATATTTCAAGAGCGGGATGATATACTCGCGAACGGTGCGGTCCGCGAACGACGGCTCGCCGCCCGTGATGCTGATCGTCTGCAGATGCTCCACTTCGTCCAGCCGCCGCAGCATCAGGTCCAGCGGTAGCTTCTCCGGCTCGCGGAGCACGAGCGTATCGCCGACCGCGCAGTGCTCGCAGCGCATATTGCACAGGTTTGATACCGTCATCTCCACGCTCGTCAGGCGATGCCGGCCATATCGGTTCAAGGACGTGATCGGGTCCCATGGATCGTTCTGCGGGGATAACGGGGATAATGGATCATTCGATAATACTTTCATCACATGTCAACACCTTAACAGTTGAATTGTAGCGTTTATGAAGCAGATCGGAATTAAACAACTTTCAACGCCCGGGTATAATACCCTTTATTGTAATGTTCGCCACCTCAGGTTGCAATCTTTTGCGAGGCAAGGCAAGACGGTCGTACCGTCCATGATCAGACAAGGTGAAACGGCTGGCGCCGTCTTTGGCGGCACGGCGCGTTACATTCCGGAGAAATAGAAGCCTAATTATATACGTGAAACCTATAATCTCTTATATTTCAAGGTGAAACGGCTGGCGCCGTCTTTGGCGGCGCGGCGCGTTACATTCCGGAGAAATAGAAGCTGAAGGATAAGCGTGAAACTTATGCTTTCCTCTATGTAAAAAAGGGCCGTTGCCGGCCCCATATCCTCGTTATGTTCAATTAGTCGTTGTCAAACGCAGCGCCGACGCGCACGATCATGCAGCTGAGCTCCCGCGACAGATCCACTTCGTATGGCGCATGGATCGGCTGTCCGTCCCGGTCATACAGAATGCGGATCGTCGGCCGATGAGGCACGAGCGGATTCAGCTTGGCGACAA
The DNA here is from genome assembly GCF_008124765.1 of Paenibacillus methanolicus. Lineage (GTDB taxonomy): Bacteria > Bacillota > Bacilli > Paenibacillales > Paenibacillaceae > Paenibacillus_Z > Paenibacillus_Z methanolicus. The sequence continues at coordinate 165,508 of NZ_VNHS01000010.1, forward strand.
CGCCCGCTTCCCCGGTCCCTAGCTTGACGGTGACGCCGATCGGGTAGATCGCCACGTGATCGCGGAAAACCTGCAGCATCCGCTGCTCGTACAACGTGCCGGAACCGGCGTACAGTCCTTCCATCGCTTCATGGGGGAGCATCGGATCGCGATATACTCGCGTCGTTGTCATAGCGTCGTACGAATCGACGAGACCGATCCACTTGGCGTATTCGTGGATTTGGTCGCCGGCGATCCCTCTCGGATACCCGCTCCCGTTCAGCCGTTCGTGATGCTGGAACGCGCAGTGCGCCGCCAGCAGCGGAATGTTCGGCTCATCTTTGAGTAGCAGATAGCCCCGCTCGGCATGCCGCTTCATCTCCTCGTACTCGTCCCGGCTCAGCGAGCCCGGCTTCTTCAGCACGCCCATGCTGATCTGAGTCTTGCCGACGTCGTGCAGCATCGCGCCCAGACCGAGCGTCATCAATTCGTCCCGGGTATAGCCGCTCGCGATGCCCAGCATCGTGGAATAGACGCATACGTTCAGCGAATGTTGGAACAAATAATCGTCGACGACGCCCATGTTCATGAGCATGATGAGCGCATGCTGTTGGCTGAGCAGATCGTCGAGCACCAAGTTCATCACGTCTCGGAATGGCTTGGAAATGTATGGATAAGGCCCGTTCTTCTGATTGGCGCCGTTCATCAAACTTTGGAATTGCTTGCGAATGGTGCCGAGCGCCTTGTGTCTCGTCTCGTCGCTGATCATGTCCGGCACGACCAAGTCCGCCGTTCGCGGATCCTCGATATAGATGAAGTGAACGCCGTGGTCCGATAACCGGTCGATTAATTTCGCGGTCAGCTCCACATGCTCCGCCAGCAGAACGAGTCCTTCTTCGGAATAGATTTTCTTCGCCAGCCTCATGCCGGGCGCGCATTGGGTGATCGATAATAGACGCATCGGATAGATCGGCCTTCCTTCATCTTTCCCTGTAGGAAATTCGACATTTTTCGTCGCACTGTCGTAATGTTAATGTAAGGGATATTGTGAAAAAGAGCAAGATGTATGCGAGGTTTGTCGACAAATTGTTCGATTTTTCGACGGTTACATGACAAAGATCCAGAACAACGCGGCGAGGAGAAAACGGTAGATGGCAAAATGCCTGAGCTTGATGCGCTGGATGTACCGAAGGAAGATGACGATGACCAGCCAGGCGACGAGGAACGAAGCGACGAAACCGACGAGAAAGAACGTCAAGTTGTCGCCTTGTATGTATTTGTAATTCTCTAGCAGCTCGTAACCCGTTGCGGCCGCCATGATGGGGATCGCCATAATGAATGAAAAATCGGCCGCAGCGCGGTAAGAAGCCCCGACGAGCATCCCGCCGGCGATCGTGGAGCCTGAACGGGAATAGCCCGGCCAGAGTGAGAGGCACTGCAATAAACCGATGAGGAACGCCTGTCGATAAGAGAGGTCGTCCAGCGTTTCGGAGACGGTCGCGATCTTGCCGCGTTCCACGAGCCACTCCGCCGCCCACATGTAGACCCCGCCCGCGACGAGCGCGAACAGCACCGGCAGCTGGTTGAAGCCGTCTCCCTTAATGATATCCCGTAGCAAGAAGGCGAGCAGCAGCGGCGGCACGATCCCGAGCGCGATATGGATCAAATTCAGCCTGCGGGAAGATCGTCGCCCGGCGGCGGACAGCTTGCCGATGACTTCGGTGCGGCGGGACAAGCCCAGCAGATTGGCGATGCGGGTACGATACACGATCGCCATCGCCAAGATCGCCGCCAGTTGGATGATGATCTCGAACGTAATGATGCGTTGGTCGTCCGGCGTATAGCCGAGCAGCTTGTTCGTCAGAATCATGTGGCCGGACGAGGACACGGGCAGAAACTCCGTCAGCCCTTCCACGAAGGCCAGTATAACCGCATTAATCAGCTCTCCCATAAGCGTCCCAGACACTCTCCTTTGCGAGATACAAGGCGAAACTCGTCTCGCCTTCTTTTAGCGGCGAGACGAGTTCCGTTCCGGATAAGCGGATTGGTTTGCGTTCACAATCGGTAGATTGGGAATGCAGCATTCAGCGATCGATAAGCGGATTGGTTTGCGTTCAGCGACGAGAAATACAGGATGATTTATAAGCGTGAAACTTATAAATTCCTGTATTTGGGTCACAGCGCGCCCGATTCGGCCGTCCATCTCGGCCGCAGGCAATCCCGCAGCGCGTCTTCGCTCTGCAGCTGGAGCGCCAGCACGCCGCGAATGAACTCGGGCAAATAATAGCGCACCTCGGTACCGAGTTTGATGGATTCGTAGCCGGCGCCGAACGTAAACATGTCGATCGTGCCCACCGCATAGTCCCGGTCGAGGTCGAACGGACGACCGTCGCTCAGCGTGATCCGCGTGATTTTGTTGTAATCCGGCGCGGACGGGTCCCATCGGATATCAAGTCCGTCTACCGCAAGCGTCCCTAAGACGAAGCCGCGGAACCCGAATCCTTTGATCGGCTTGTCGATGAACGCCTCCAGCAGCGATTCCTCCAACGCGCGCAAGAGATCCCTTCCGGATAGATTCATCCTGCACGGGTTGATCGGCGAAGGACACAGCGCGTGGATCTGGCCTTCGGTCACTTCGCCGGCGGACAAGCCGCCCAGCAGCTGACCCGCGTTGACCAGTCCAATCTCCGTCTCCGTCCATCGGCGCAAGCCGTAAGCGAGCAAATTGCATAGCGGCGATTCCTGGTCCGCGCGTGCCGGAAGCGGCTCGCGCAGCTCCGCTACGACGCGGCCAAGCCGATGCTTGCCCGACTCCAGATAACGCGCCGTTACAGCGGCGGCCGGCTCGTACTCTTCGAGCGCCGACACCGGTACGCATTCCGCGCGAATGAGCGGTTTGCCCGTTATAGGGTCAAGTCCTACTTCGACTCGCCCCACATATTCGCCGAACTTGCCGGCCGCGCATACATAGGTATCCCCGTACACTTCCGGTTGCTCCAGCAGATGATGGGTGTGGGCGCCTAGAATGAGATCGATGCTATCCAATTCCGCCGCGATCCGGCGATCGTATAGAATGCCCAGATGCGACAGCAGCACGATGACGTCGGCTTGCGGCCGCAGCGCTTCCGCTTGCTCGCGGATCTCGTCAAGCGGCTCCGATACCTCCCAATCCAGCAGCCGGTAGAACTCCGTATAGGCCGCCGTCGCGCCGATTAAGCCGAAACGGATGCCGCCTCTCGTCACGATGGCGCTCGGCTGCATCCAAGAAGGACGACGCGTCTCTCCGCTGCGCTTCAAGTTGGCGCACAGCGTCAAGAAGCTCGTGCCGCCTCCGTAGGCGCGTTCCAGCTGGTCCGCCGTCAACGTTAATCCTTCGTTGTTGCCGAGCGTGACCGCATCGTAACCGGCGGCGTGCAGGAGCGAGATATTCGCCTCCCCGTCGCTGCCTTCCGTTTCGAGCCGCGCCCGGTCCATATGATCCCCGATATCTAACGCCAGCACCTGTTCTTCGCCGTACCGGAGGCGGGTTTGATGGATATAGGATGCGATCTTCGCGGCGTTCTCGAGCCGGCTGTGAATATCGTTGCTGTGCAGCAGAACGACCGCGGAATGAGTAGGGTTCGTTTCGTTCATGCCAGCCTCCGTACGTGAGTGTTATCGTTTCTTCAGCATCTCCTGCGGCGAAAACGTGTTCTTGAAGCCATACGAAGCTTCGTCCTGCTCTTGTTCGAGACGCAGAAAACGGCAGACGACGACGCTTTTCACGTTCAAGCATTCGCTGGATCCGTTCGGCGCATACAGCCGGATCGGTCCGCCTTTGGCGAGCGGCTTGCCGTCCTGCGCGAATTGGAACGCCGCGTCCTGCAGCTGCGCCCATGGGATTAACGCTTCGAACGTATCCGCTGCTTCCACCTTCAGGTGCGTCGGGCGAGGACTCGCTTCCGTTAATCCTTGCGCCGCGCGCCATGACCCGTACCAGGCGGCAAAATCGAACGCCTCGCCCCCGCCGCCTTCCACCCGGTCCCCCAAAGGAAACGCGCTCCCGGCTAGCGTCGCCATCTCTTCCGGCGTAGTCATTGCCGCCTCGATTCCTTCATGTTCGATCCGAATCCGTTCTTCCGACATCCGTTGCTCCCCTCTCCCTGCCGATAGCTCCGGTTATCCGCCGATTTGGGACATCCGTCTTGCGGTCGGCTCATGGCTCAGTTCTTGATTCGCAAGTTTGGCCGCCATCTCGTGATTGAGCGGCTTCAAGTCCAGCGCGCGCATGAACAGGTCGTGCATCGCTTCCGGGTCGCCCAGCGCCGGCTTCACGTTCAGCTCGTCGACCCAATACAAGCACGGCTTCAGACCGCCGTCCGAGGTGAGGCGAAGCCGGTTGCAGTTCTTGCAGAAGTGGTCGCTGATCGGATGAATGAGGCCGAATGAACCGGCTCCGCCATCGATTAAATAGTCTTCCGACGGGCCGTTGCCCTTGATATCGTGCTTGGGGCTAACCGCAAATCCGGCTTCCTCCGCGATCTCGAGCACCCGCGACAATGGAAGATAATGCTTGCGCCAGCCTTCGTCGGCATGTCCGATCGGCATATATTCGATGAAACGCACGTGCAGCGGCTGCTCCGCGCTCATGCGCAGGAACGAGAGAATCTCGTCCTCGTTCACGCCTTTCAGCAGCACGCAGTTCAGCTTGATCGGCGAGAATCCGACGCGCGCGGCCGCTTCGATGCCTTCCATGACGCGCCTCAGATCGCCTCGGCGGGCGATGAATTTGAAGCGAGTCGGGTCAAGCGTGTCCAGACTGATGTTGACCCGGTTGACGCCGGCATCGCGAAGCGCTTGCGCTTGTGGCGCCAGCAGCACGCCGTTGGTCGTCAGCGATATATCCCGAATGCCATCGATGGCGGACAGCCTGGCGACCAGGCTGCTCAGATCTGGCCGGACGAGGGGCTCGCCGCCCGTGATCCGCAGCTTCGTAATGCCCAGCTTCGCCGCGGTTTGGACAACCTCCACGATGTCATCGTAACGAAGCAAGTCCGAAGAAGGAGCGAATTCTACGCCCTCTTCAGGCATGCAATATAAGCAACGCAGATTACAACGGTCGGTAACGGAGATGCGCAAATAATCATGCACCCGTCCAAAACGATCGGTCAATGTTTGCACGCCACAGCACTCCCCTTTCATTAGGTCCTATTAGCATAACATTTTTGAAGGGATTATGGTATGCTAGATGAACACGAAACCAACGGTAATGAGAGGTTTTCTGCCATGACGATCGAATGGAAACTGCAGCTATTTGCGGGACTCGCCGACCGGTTCGGCGCGCCCGTTATCACACTTGCGCGGGACGAGGAACAGATGACGGTTCAACAGTTCAAAGCCGCGTTGGCGCAGCAATATCCGGAGCATGAATCGCTGATCGGGATCGCGTTCGTCGCCTGCAACCAAGCCTATGCGGCAGATGGACAAATCATTCGGGCATCCGATGAGCTTGCCCTATTGCCGCCGGTGTCCGGCGGCGAAGATACGGCGGACGTTGCCGAAGCGCTAGCCGCCGAAGCGCCGCGCTACGTCATCACCTATGACCCGCTCTCCGTCGAGGCCATCACGAACCTCGTCATCGCGCCCGGCAACGGCGCGACGCTTACGTTCACGGGCACGACGAGAGAATGGACGCACGGCGTGCGTACCGTCCGTCTCGAGTACGAAGCTTACGTGCCGATGGCTCTGAAGACGCTGGAGCAGATCGGCGACGAGATCGCCGAGCGTTGGCCGGGAACGCTGTCCGCCATCTCGCACCGGCTCGGCGTCGTCGATATCGCGGAGATCAGCGTCGTCATCGCGGTCTCCTCCCCGCATCGAGACATGTGCTACGAAGCAAGCCGCTACGCGATCGAACGGCTGAAGCAGATCGTGCCGATCTGGAAGCGCGAAATCTGGGAAGACGGCTCCGAATGGAAGGGACATCAGCTTGGGCCCTGGAATCCGACGGCATCGCTTTAACCCGTTCCGCTAAGCTGACCCTGCCCTTCCAACATGCACCTTAACGCACTACCTTATTCCGCAGTATGGAGGAGACATCTCGCATGACCGAACATCAACTCGCCCCCTCCGGACGGCCAACCGACGAGCAGCGTTACGCCCGCCAGATGCGCTATGCGCCGATCGGCCCGGACGGACAAGCCTTGCTTGGCGCGAGCCGGGCGGCAATCGTCGGACTCGGCGCGCTGGGCTCCGTCGCCGCCCAGCATCTGGCGCGCGCGGGCGTCGGCTTCCTCCGTCTCGTCGACCGCGACGTGCTGGAGTGGAGCAACTTGCAGCGTCAGGTGCTCTATACGGAAGACGACGTGGCGCGCATGCTGCCCAAAGCGGAAGCCGCCGCCGCGCGGCTCCAAGCGGTGAACAGCTCCATCGTTCTCGAGCCGGTCATCGCCGACGTTACCGGCTTGAACGCGGAAGCGCTGCTAGGCGATGTCGACGTCATTATCGACGGGTCCGATAACTTCTCCGTACGCTACTTGATTAACGACGTCAGTCTGAAGCACGGCATTCCGTGGATCTACGGAGGCGTCGTCGGCGCGACCGGCATGACAATGAATTTCCACCCCGGCGAGACGCCGTGCTTCCGCTGCCTGTTCCCGGCCCCGCCCGCGACGGGCGCCGTGGATACGTGCGATACGGCCGGCGTCCTCGCGCCGGCCGTCGACGTCGTCGCTTCGCTGCAGGCGGCCGAAGCGCTGAAACTGCTGAGCGGCAATCGCGCCGCGATGCGCGGCACGCTGCTGCAGCTCGACCTGTGGTACCACCAGTGGATGCCGCTTCAAGTCGGCGGTTCGCGCCGGGACGACTGCCCGGCATGCGCGCAACGGCAGTACGATTATCTGGACCAGCGTAATGCCGAGCCGGCCGCGGCCGCGCTGTGCGGCCGGTCGACGGTCCAGATCACGCCTGCCGACGGCGCGCAGCCCGTCTCCTTAAACGTCCTCGAGGGGCGGCTTGCCCGAATCGGCGAAGTCGAGCGGAATCCGTTCCTGCTGCGCTATCGCCGGGACGAAGAGATCGTCGCGGTCGTGTTCGCCGACGGTCGCGCGCTCATCCAAGGCACGGAAGACCCGCTGGTCGCCAGACGCGTCTACGCGGAGCTGTTCGGCGTCTAAGACGCCATCGGCTCTGTCATCCATATACTAAAAAACTCCGGTTCGCCGCCAAGGCGGTAACCGGAGTTTTTTGTATCTGAGAAGGCGGATCGTTAACCGATCGAGCCTTCCATTTCGAATTTGATGAGACGATTCATCTCGACCGCGTATTCCATCGGCAGCTCTTTCGTGAACGGCTCGATGAAGCCCATGACGATCATTTGCGTCGCTTCCGCTTCCGTCAGACCGCGGCTCATCAGGTAGAAGAGTTGATCCTCGGACACTTTGGACACGGTCGCTTCATGCTCGAGCGTAATGTTGTCGTTCATGATTTCGTTGTACGGAATCGTGTCGGACGTCGATTGGTTGTCGAGAATGAGCGTATCGCATTTGATGTTCGCCTTGGAGCCTTCGGAGTTGCGGCCGAAGGAAGCAAGACCGCGGTACGTGACTTTGCCGCCGTGCTTACTGATCGACTTGGAGACGATCGTCGACGTCGTGTCCGGCGCCAGGTGGATCATTTTCGCGCCCGCGTCTTGGTGTTGGCCTTTGCCCGCTACCGCGATCGATAGAACCATGCCTTTCGCGCCGCGGCCTTTGAGCACGACCGCCGGGTATTTCATCGTCAGCTTGGAGCCGATGTTGCCGTCGACCCACTCCATCGTCGCGTTCTCTTCCGCAACCGCGCGTTTCGTTACGAGGTTGTAGATGTTCGGCGCCCAGTTCTGGATCGTCGTGTAACGAACGCGCGCGTTCTTCTTGCAAATGATCTCGACGACCGCGCTGTGCAGCGAGTTCGTGCTGTATACAGGAGCCGTGCAGCCCTCAACATAGTGCACGAAGCTATCTTCGTCCGCGATGATGAGCGTACGCTCGAATTGGCCCATGTTCTCCGAGTTGATCCGGAAGTAAGCTTGAAGCGGAATTTCGCACTTCACGCCTTTCGGGACGTAGATGAAGCTGCCGCCCGACCATACCGCGCTGTTGAGCGCCGCGAACTTGTTGTCCGCCGGAGGAATAATCGTGCCGAAATATTCTCTGAAGATCTCCGGATGCTCGCGAAGCGCCGTGTCCGTGTCCATGAATAGAACGCCTTGCTTCTCCAGATCTTCCTGCATGTTATGGTACACGACCTCGGACTCATATTGCGCGGATACGCCGGCAAGGAACTTCTGCTCTGCTTCCGGAATACCGAGTTTATCGAATGTTTCTTTAATCTCTTGCGGCACTTCTTCCCACGTCTTGCCTTGTTTCTCGGACGGCTTGACGTAATACTGGATATCGTTGAAATCTAGGTCGTCAAGCTCTCCGCCCCATCGCGGCAGCGGCATTTTGAAGAACTGCTCCAACGATTTGAGACGGAATTCCAACATCCATTCCGGCTCGCCTTTCATTTCGGAAATCGTGCGGACGATCTCCGGCGTCAACCCTTTACCGGATTGGAATATCGCTTTGTGCTCATCGCGAAAGCCATATTTATACTCTTCCATTTCTGGCATGCTTTTAGCCATGGGTAAGCCTCCCTTTGTATGATGCGCGCATCTCGTGCACGGTTACGATTGTTGTTCGACTCCCTTGCGGAGCGCATTCCAGGCGAGCGTGGCACATTTGATGCGCGCCGGGAATTTGCTAACGCCCGACAACGCTTCAATATCTTCGTTCTCGTCGAATTCGACGTCTTCGCCTTTGATGAAGGCGGAGAACTTCTCCGCCATCGCGAGCGCTTCGGCAAGCGTCCGGTCCTTGACCGCTTCGGTCATCATCGATGCCGATGACATGCTGATCGAGCAGCCTTCGCCAGTAAACTTAGCTTGCTTCACCACGCCATCCTCCACCTGCAGCTGAAGCTGGATGCGGTCGCCGCAGGTCGGGTTGTTCAAATTGACGGTCACGGCGTCTTCTTCAAGCGTCCCGCGGTTACGCGGGTTTTTGTAATGATCCATGATGACGCGGCGGTACAAATCATCCAATTGCATAACCGAAGAACTCCTTTGCGTGCCCGAGGGCGTCCACAAGCCGTTCAACGTCCTCTTCGGTATTGTAGATATAAAAGCTTGCGCGCGCCGTGGCCGATACGTTCAGCCAGCGCATCAGCGGCTGCGCGCAGTGGTGGCCTGCGCGAATCGCTATGCCGCGCGTATCGAGCACGGTCGCCACGTCATGCGGGTGAACATCGTCCAGATTGAACGTGATCAGACCCGCGCGGTCGTGCGCCGGACCGTAGATCGTAAGGCCGTCGATCTCGCTCATCCGCTTATACGCGTAAGCGGTCAGCGCGTGCTCGTGGCGCTCGATCTCATCCATGCCGATCTCCTGGAGGAAATCGATCGCCGCTCCGAGACCAACCGCGCCGGCGATGATCGGCGTGCCTCCTTCGAATTTGTACGGCAGCTCCTTCCACGTCGATTCGTACAGATCCACGTGGTCGATCATTTCGCCGCCGAATTCGACCGGCTCCATCCGTTCGAGCAGCTCCTTCTTGCCATATAATGCGCCGATACCCGTAGGCGCGCACATTTTGTGGCCGGAGAATGCATAAAAATCACAATCGAGATCGCGCACGTCGACACGCTTATGCGGGGTGCTCTGCGCGCCATCCACGACCATCTTGGCGCCGTGCTTGTGCGCGATAGCCGCGATTTCTTTCACCGGGTTGACCACGCCGAGCACGTTCGATACGTAGACGACCGAGACAATCTTCGTCCGGTCCGTAATCGTCGCTTCCGCGTCCTCGATCCGGATGGAGCCATCCGGCTGGAGCGGAATGTACTTGAGCGTCGCGCCGGTCGCCTTCGCGACCTGCTGCCACGGAATCAGATTGCTGTGATGCTCCATCGGCGTCAGGACGATCTCGTCGCCTTCGCCGCATACTTCCCGCGCATAGCTGCTCGCTACGATGTTCAGCGCCGTCGTTGTGCCCCGGGTGAAAATGATTTCCTGCGCGCTCGCCGCATTGATGAATGCGCGAACCTTCTCGCGTGCCCCTTCGTATGCGTCCGTTGCACGAGAGCCCAGCGTGTGAACGCCGCGATGCACGTTGGCGTTGTCGAGTTCGTAGTAACGTGTAACCGCATCAATGACGGAACGCGGCTTCTGTGAAGATGCCGCGCTGTCCAAATAGACGAGCCGATGCCCGTTTATATCTTGATGCAGAATCGGGAACTGTTCCCGAATCGCCTCAATGTTCATGCCTCCAGCTTCCTTTCAAGCAGGGAACGAAGCTGCTCTTGTACCGCCTCGATCGGAATTTCCTCGACGACCGGCGCCAAGAAGCCGTTGATGATCAGACGCTCCGCTTCGCGCTTCGAGATCCCGCGGGACATCAGGTAGTACACCTGCTCCGGGTTAACTTGGCCCACGCTTGCCGCATGGCCTGCGGTTACGTCGTCTTCGTCGATCAGCAGAATCGGGTTGGCGTCGCCGCGCGACTTAGGGCTGAGCATAAGCACTTTCTCCGTTTGCTCGCCGTTCGCTTTGGTGGCGCCCTTCTCGATCTTCGTCACGCCGTTGATGATCGCGGTTGCCGCGTCCTTCATGACCGCGCGCGTCACCATCTGGCTGTCCGAGCTGCGGCCGACGTGAACCGCGCCGGTCGTCAAGCTCATTTGCTGCTTGCCGGAGCCGATGCTGATCACTTTCGCGTCCGACGTCGAACCGTTGCCGCGAAGCAGGGAACGCGTATCGGACAGCGTGTTGCCGTCGTGCAGATCGCCGACGATCCATTCGATGCGACCGTCGTTCTCGACGATGGCGCGGCGAATCGAGAGGTCGATGATGTTCTCGGCCATGTGGTGGATCGTCGCGAAACGGACATGGGCGCCCGGCTTCACGATCACTTCGACGACCGACTGTTTCACGAGCGTCGCCGCGCCGGCGCCTTCGAACGCGCTGCTGACGTTGTCGACGTACGTCACGCGGCTGTTGTTGTCGGCCACGACCAAGATGTGCGGCGCGAATGTCGCTTCCGCGTCGTCGCTGAAGAGCAACGCTTGGAGCGGCAGCTCGACTTCAACGTTCTTCGGCACGTACAGGAATACGCCGCCGTTCCAGATCGCCGAGTGCAGCGCCGTCAGTTTGTCTTCATCCTGCGCGACGGCTTTGAACAGATATTGTTGGACGAGATCGCCGTGCTCGCGCGCCGCCGTCTCGAGATCGGTGAAAATAACGCCTTTGCTTTGCAGCTCGGCCGACAGCTGTTTGAATACGATGCCGGAGTTGCGCTGCACGACGAAGCCCGCAGGCGATTCGCCGCTCAGGTTGCTTACCGCCTCGGGCAGCTCGTCTGCCGAAGCGATGGCCGCTTGCGGCTTGTAACCGCCGATAGCCGTTAAATCCCAACGGTCGATCCGGACTTTCTCCGGTTTCGGCCATTCCAGTGTTTCCGAAAGCTCCGCGCCTTGTCCGCGCAGCGCCGTGAGCCATGCCGGCTCGCCCTTGCTGCGGGAGAGCGCTTCGGCCGCTTCGCGGTTAACCGGAGTCGATAGTTGTGTACTCATTTCGATGCTCCTCCTCCGCTTAAGCCTGGCCGACTGTTTCGTCCACGATGCCCAGTTCTTCTTTGACCCAATCGTAACCTTCGTTCTCCAAGCGCTCCGCCAGCTCCGGTCCGCCGGATTTGACGATGCGGCCTTGCATCATGACGTGAACGAAGTCCGGCTTGATGTAGTTCAACAGACGCTGGTAGTGCGTGATGATCAGGAAACCGCGCTCTTCGGAACGCATGCTGTTCACGCCGGCTGCGACGATTTTGAGGGCGTCGATGTCAAGACCGGAGTCGATTTCGTCGAGAACGACGATTTTCGGATCGAGCAGCATCATTTGAAGAATTTCGTTCCGCTTCTTCTCGCCGCCGGAGAAGCCTTCGTTCAGGTAGCGGTGCGCGAACTCGGGGTTCATCTCGAGTTCTTTCATTTTGCCTTCCATCTGGCGGATGAACTTGATCAGGGAGAGCTCGTTGCCTTCGCCGCGACGCGCGTTGATGGCGCTGCGCAGGAAGTCGGAGTTCGTCACGCCCGTGATTTCGCTCGGGTACTGCATCGCGAGGAACAGGCCTGCGCGCGCGCGCTCGTCCGTTGCCATCTCCATAAGATCTTCGCCGTTCAACGTAGCCGTACCGCCGGTTACTTCATATTTCGGATGCCCCATGAGCGCGGATGCGAGCGTGCTCTTGCCCGTACCGTTCGGCCCCATGATTGCATGGACTTCTCCACCTTTGATTTCAAGGTTGATGCCTTTGAGAATTTCTTTATCTTCGATCGAAGCCGTCAAGCCGTCGATCACGAACTGCGTTGCCATATTGTAATACTCCCTCCGTTAGTCGGCTGTCAAACTTAATGACAATTCCTTATTAATAATTATTCTAATCTGATTCTCAGTGATTATCAATCATTATTTTATTACAAGATTTTGTCTAAAGCAACTTACTGCGCCCTCAAAGCCTGTCCGCTGCGCGCTTTTATAAGCCCAACGCCCCGAGCACCGCTTCGCGCTCTCGCCCGAATGTCTCATCGTCCAATACCGGCTTCCAGTCCGGCCGAAGTCCCAGCGACTCCTCCTCCAGACTTACCCACGACTTGCACCCCGAATAGGACGGCAGCATTGGTATTTCCACGGGCTCCTCTGCCGCGTAAACCCGAAGCAGCAACAGATGCAGCGGCTTGCTCCGCTTCCACTTTAGCCGCTCCTCGGCAAATGCATCGGTCCAGATATGAAACTCCCGGATGCGGTCCAGCGTTTCCTGATCCCGAAGTTCGATATCCTCTACCGCTTCGGCATACGCGCCGACCCGGACGGTACCCTTCTCCGGATTCCAGTCCGCAAGCGTCTCTTCGATCCCTTGCCGATATGCTTCCTTCAGCAGTTCGGGCTTCTGATGCTCGTAAGCCGGCAGCAGGTAGAACGAGTCGCTGACCAGCCGGAAATCTCTCGTCTCCTCCGCGATGCCGCCCTTGCGCAGCACGAGGATCTGCTTCCCTTCCGTCAGCGCCTTGACCGCGACCGCCCAATCCCGCAGCGCCGCCGGCCGATTATGTTGTCCGCCGTTCATGTTTCGGTCCCCTCCGTTCGACACAAAATGCCCTTCTATTATAGCAGAGCGGGTATTCCAACGCGAACCGATATTCGGTATACTGTTTTAGCAGGTCAAAGCAGGCACGGCGAAACGGCAAGCGCCGTCTTTTGTGGCGAGGCGCGTTTCGTTCCACTGAAATACAAGATATAAGGATAAGCGTGAAACTTTATACGATCTTGTATTTCGGAACAGCCCGGATTACGGCTCGCGCTAACGCCCTGGAAGCTTGCACGGAAGGCCCATACCATATCAAACCGGAGGTGGACGCAGCATGTCTGCATATCATCCCTTAACGGAGAGCGAAGCCATCGAGATCGCCCGTTCTTTGAAAAACGTATTTCAAGGCGCGCCCGACAATTTAGCCTGCCGCGAAATCGGCGACGGCAATCTGAATTTGGTGTTCCATATTTCGGATCCCGCCAGCGGACGGAGCGTGATTCTGAAGCAGGCGCTGCCTTACGCCAAAGTCGTCGGCGAGTCGTGGCCGCTTACCCTCGACCGCGCTCGAATCGAGAGCGAGGCGCTCATTCAAGAAGGCAAGCTGGCGCCGGGCCTCGTGCCGCAGGTGTACGCCTACGATGCGGAGCTTGCGCTTACGATTATGGAAGACTTGAGCGACCACGTGATTATGCGCCGCGGTCTCATGGAAGGCGGCCGTTATCCGAAATTCGCGGACGATATCTCGACGTTCCTGGCGCACACGCTCTTCTTCACGTCCGATCTGGGCATGAATCAGCAGGAGAAGAAACTGCGCGTCCGCGACTTTATTAACCCCGAACTGTGTAAAATAACCGAGGACCTCATTTTCGACGATCCATACACGGTGTCGGTCAACAATAATTACGATGCGGCCATCGAAGACGAAGCCGAAGCGCTTCGCGCCGACGAGGAGCTTCACTTCGAAGTCGCCCTGCTGCGCGAGAAATTTCTGACCCAGACGCAATCGTTGCTTCACGGCGACCTACATACCGGCAGTATCTTCATCACGCCGGAATCGACCAAAGTCATCGATCCGGAATTCGCCTATTATGGTCCGGCCGGATTCGATATCGGCGCGGTCATCGGCAACCTGCTGCTGAACTTCGCGTCCCGCCGCGGCTGGGACAAGTCGGACTCCGACGCCGACGACTACCGCCAGTATCTCTTGACGACGATCCGCGACACCTGGAATCAGTTCGAATCGAAATTCCGCGCGCTCTGGGACGAGCATGGCGTAGACCGTCTCGCCTCCGCAAGCGCCGCATATAGAGACGATTACATGAAACGGCTGCTGCAGGATACGTTCGGCTATGCAGGCGCCAAAATGGTCCGGCGCGTTGTCGGCCTCGCGCATGTCGCCGATATCGACCGCATTGAAGACCCGGTTCGTCGCGAAGCTGCCCAACGGCTGGCGCTCGCCATCGGCAAATCGCTGATCAAATCCGGCCGCCAAGCAACCTCCGTCGAACAATTGATTGATATCGCCCTTACCGCAGTAGCGGGTGCCAAGGCATAAGAAAGGAAGTTAACCATGACGCAATCCGCTAACGCGGCGCTGCAATCCGTCATCTGGGCCGGCGAACACCTGGACCTGCTGGACCAGCGCCTGCTGCCTGAAGAAATTGTCTACCTCCCGCTCGTCACCGTACAGGATGTATGGGAAGCGATCCGACATCTGAAAGTCCGCGGCGCGCCGGCTATCGGCATCGCGGCTGCTTATGGCGTCGTGCTCGGGAGCCGGGATATCGCGACAGATGCCGCCGACTGGCTGACATCCGTCAAAGAGGCAGCCGCCCATCTGGCGACAAGCCGTCCGACGGCGGTCAATCTATTCTGGGCGCTGGACCGCATGACGGCCCGGGCCGAGAGCCTCGCCGGCGGCGAGGCGGAGCTGGCCGCGCTCAAGCGCGCGCTGCTGGACGAAGCGATCGCCATCCAGAGCGAAGACGAGGAGACGAACAGACTTATCGGCGAACACGCGCTCGAGCTGTTCCAAGACGGCATGGGCGTGCTGACCCACTGCAACGCGGGCGGGCTCGCGACCGCCAAGTATGGCACCGCGCTCGCGCCATTCTACCTGGCCAAGGAACGCGGCATTCAGTTGAAGGTGTTCGCGGACGAGACGCGCCCGGTTCTCCAAGGCGCTAGACTGACCGCTTTCGAGCTTCATCAAGCCGGCGTCGACGTCACCCTTATCTGCGACAATATGGCCGGCATGGTCATGAGCAAGGGCTGGGTCAACGCGGTCATCGTCGGTACCGATCGCGTCGCGGCCAACGGCGACGTCGCCAACAAAATCGGCACGTACAGCGTGGCCGTTCTCGCCAAGGCGCACGGCATTCCGTTCTACGTCGCCTGCCCGCTGTCCACGATCGACCTGAACACCGCCTCCGGCGATTTGATTCCGATCGAGGAGCGCGGCGAAGAAGAGATTACCGAAGGCTTCGGCAAGCGTACCGCGCCGAAAGGCGTGAAAGTATTCAACCCCGCCTTCGACGTGACCCCTCACGAGTACGTCACGGCGATTATTACGGAGAAGGGCGTCATCAAGCCGCCGTTCGACGTCAATCTGAAGAAGCTGTTCGATCTGTAAGGAGGACGAACGTTAAAAAGGGTTGCCAGACAGATGGCCGCATAAACGGCAGTCTGTCCGGCAACCCTGTTATTTCGGCCAACAACGACGTTTACAACATCAGTTCCAGCGCTTTCGCCCCGGTCATGCCCGTGCTGATTCCGAGCGCTGCGGCTTCGCCGGTTATCGATTCCAGGGGAGCGGCCATCAGTTCTTCCAGCGTCCGGACGCCCACCGCGCGGCCGGCAATGATTTTGCGCTCCGCAAGCCGTTCATTGAGCAGGCCGACGTCGAGCGCCCCGCACATGATATATCCTTTATCCGTCATCACGGCGATCAGCGTCGTCTTGGGCAGCTTCACCTCGACCCCGATTACGGTCGCGCCGTTCTCGAGGACGATCGGTACCACTCGCATCATCCGAAACCACCTCCTTTGCGGCGGAATCATCCGCCATATTGGAATTATCGCTCGCTCCACTATATGCGGTGCGAAGAGGTTTCGTTCGGCAGGATAAGCGCCTGCTCGCCGCGGAGACGGATATTTATTGAGCCGCGCGGGCCGCAGTAGGATTGGCGTTCAAACAGTGGTATGATAAGGGATATTCATGTCTTTATGGAGGCAGGCACTATGAAACCAAACGATACCCAGACACCCGACGATCAAACTGCCTATTTGTTTAACGTGGATATTATGGTGAAGGGCGTGACGAACGCGCAAGCCATGGAGAAGCTGCTGCGGATGATGAACGGCGGGGACGCGGAAGACTTCCGCATCGTCTCCGGCGCCAACCTCGGCATCCGGATCAACCAGATGGAACAGCTCTCCAAGCGCGTCGAACAACTCGAACAAAAGCTGGCCAATACGACCGGCATGCAGGCGCCGCCGAAAAAGCAGCCCGACCGGGTCGGAACGCAAGATACCGCTAAACTTGCGGATGCGATCAATGCGGCGAAGGCCAAGGTGAATAAGCCGGCTCCCGAAGCGCCGACGATGACGTATAGCGCGTTCTCCCAGCGGATCAACGCGGTCATCGAGGACAAGCGGCTCATTCGGCTGAAGGTGAACCGGGGCGCAGGCGTGATGCTCAGCATTCCATGCCGCGTGCTAAGCTACGATGAACGCGCGCAGACGATTACGGTTTATCACGTGGACGAGAAACAGGTGTATACGTTCAAATGGACGGAGATCGAGGACTTTATCGTCTGACTAGCGAAAGCTAGAGGCATATACGTCGCAATGCAGCCGTCCTTCATTCGATTCGGACAAGGCGAAACGGCTATCGTCGTCATTTGCGGCGAGGCGCGTTTCGTTCCGGAGACATTGAGGACGAAATATAAGCATGAAACTTATACTTTCCTATATGTCAAAGAGAGGAGCGAACCGCGGCCGCGGACGCTCCTCTTCTTTATTCTGGCGATGCGTTACTTACTTGGCTTGCCCGCGCCGCTTCCACAGCACGACGACGACGAGCGCCCATGCGGCGACGAACGCGACGCCGCCTAGCGGCGTAATGGGGCCGACCCAATTGAATTCGGTCAAGCTGAGCACATACAGGCTGCCCGAGAACAGGAAGATGCCCAGGTGCATCAGCCGGCCGGCGAGCCGCAGCTTGCCCTCGCCGCCGAGCCGGTCGGCGAGCAGCCCGATGACGAGCAAGCCGAGCGCATGGTACATATGGTAACGAACGCCCGTTTCGAACACGGTCAGCATCTCTTCGGAGATGCGCTCCTTCAGCGTATGGGCGCCGAAGGCGCCGAGAATGACGGCCAGTCCCGCGTGGAACGCGCCGTACAACCCGAATTTGGACAACATAAACACGACTCCTTATCTTTGCAGAAATGATTCCATCAGGTACAATGTGGCTAGATTCGCGCAAGCAAGGCGAACCGGCTGACGCCGTCTTGGGCGGCGAGGCGCGCTTCTCTTGTATTTCACCGCACAACCGGCAGCTTCGATAACAACCAAAGGGGAGAACCTGCATGTCCGATTCTTATCGCCCTCACGAGCACACGGACGGCTACCCGCCGTTCGCGCCGCCCGATCCGCACGATGCGCCGGCCCCGCAAAAACAGTCCGGGCTCGGCATCGCGTCGTTCATTATCGGCATCGCGAGCATTGCCGGCGTCATCGCCAGCATTTTCATTATTACTTCTTTCATTATGAACGATCTGGGATTGAACGGCAACATGATCGAGATCGACGCGGAGAACATGGGCATCGAGCTGCTGCTCGGCGGATTGATCATGATGGGCAGCGTGCTGCTCGCCCTGCTCGGCCTCATTCTCGGCATCATCGGCGCCTGTATGCGCAGCCGCCGCAAGGCGTTCGCAATCGTCGGCATCGTACTGAACGCCCTGCTCGTCGTGCTCGTCGGCGCGCTGTTCCTCATCGGCATCTTGAAAGGCGCAACGGCCATCTAACGCCCGTGTTCGCCCCTCGTCCCCGCACCAAATCCGGCTTCCGCTCCGCACGCGCCGCGCGCGCCGAGGGAGCCGGATTTTTTCGTGCGACCGCCCCCTTGTTCATTCTTCTCACATAACCGCCGGACGCGCGAATAAAATGAGTATTACAGGCAGTAGAGGACGAAGGAGGTGCGCTTCGCATGGAGGCCAATCAAGGACAATCGTTCATCGTATCCCGCGAGGACTGGTCGCTGCATCGCAAGGGCTATCAAGATCAAGCCCGGCATCAGCAGAAAGTCCGCGAAGCCATTAAGCAAAACCTGCCCGATCTCGTGTCCGAGGAAAATATCATCATGTCCGACGGCAAGCACGTCATCAAAGTGCCGATCCGCAGCCTGGACGAATTCCGGTTCGTGTACAACTTCAACAAGAACAAGCACGTCGGCCAAGGCGACGGCGACAGCCAGGTCGGCGACGTGCTCGGCACCGATCCCGCATCCGCCCAGAAAGGCGGCAAAGGCGAAGGCGCGGGCGACCAGCCCGGCGAAGACGTCGTCGAAGCCGAGATCAGCCTGGCGGAGCTGGAGTCGATGCTGTTCGCGGAGCTCGAGCTCCCCTATTTGAAGCAGAAGGAGAAAGATCAGATCGAAACGAAGGAAATCCGCTTCAACGACATCCGCAAGAAGGGCATCATGTCCAACATCGACAAGAAGCGGACGATCCTCGAGAACTTGCGCCGCAACGCCACGAGCGGCAATCCCGGCATTCACGGCATCACGCCGGACGACCTGCGATACAAGACGTGGGAGGAGATTATCAAACCGCAGTCCAACGCGGTCATCATTGCGATGATGGATACATCGGGGTCCATGGGATCGTTCGAAAAGTACGTCGCGCGCAGCTTCTTCTTCTGGATGACCCGCTTCCTCCGCCATCAATACGAGAAGGTCGACATCGTTTTCATCGCCCATCATACCGAGGCGAAGGAAGTGACCGAGGAGGAGTTTTTTACCCGGGGCGAGAGCGGCGGCACGATCTGCTCCTCGGCTTATATCAAGGCGATCGAGATCATCGACAGCCGGTATCCGCCGGCGCAATACAACATCTACCCGTTCCACTTCTCCGACGGCGACAACCTGACGAGCGACAACGAGCGGTGCGTCAAGCTGATCGGCGAGATGCTCAAGCGCGCGAACATGTTCGGCTACGGCGAGGTCAACCAATACAACCGTTCCAGCACGCTCATGTCCGCCTACAAGCACATCCAGTTCCCGAACTTCCTCCACTACGTGATCCGGGAGAAAAGCGAAGTCTACAATGCGCTGAAGTCGTTCTTCCGCAAACGCGAAGGCGTGCCGAGCTAACCCAAGGCACAGCATGAACGGATGCATAAATTCCTAAACAATAAAAAACTCCAGTCTCCCGAGTACGGGACTGGAGTTTCTGTCGTGCTGCGTAAAATCGAATAAGTGCCTTCTGCCGACTACAAGTTCGTCCGGTAAATCGCCTTGTTCTCCAGGCCGCGGATCATCGGCGTCCACGGTTCGCTCTCCGGCGTCGTGTCCAGCGCGTCCTCGACCATCTGCAGCTTCGCGTCCAGCGAGTCGATCAAGTGGAGCGCCACCGCCTCGGCCATCTGCGGCTGGACCGGGCTTCCCCACTCGCCCAAGTTGTGATGCGCCAGCACGACGTGCTGCAGCGCCAGCACCGGCTCGGAATCGAGCGGGATGCCCAGATGAATCGCCGCTTCGACGATCCAACCGGAAGCGAGCGCGATATGGCCGATCAGCTTTCCTTTGACGCTATAGTCGGAGACGATGCCCAGCTGCGCCGTCATCTCCTCGGGCTTGGCGATATCGTGCAGGATGATGCCCGCCTTGATCAGATCGGCGTTCAAGAACGGACGCTGCTTGCAGACGAATTCGCCCAACTCCAGCATCCGCGCCATATGGTACGCCAGTCCCGCGTAATACGCGTGATGATGGGTTTTGGCCGCCGGATAATGCATTAGCTTGTCTTCGACCTTCGCCGTGCAAAAATCGACGATCGCCTTAATGTCCGCGTGTCCGATACCGGCGGCCGCCTGCTTGATCGCGTAGACCAGATCGACCGCTTGGACCGGGGCGGAGCGGACGAAATCGGCGATGTTGACCCCGTCCTCCTCCGTCGCGATGCGGATGCGCTGGATTTTGACCTGCAGCTTGTCCCGGTACGTCTGCACAAGCCCGCGCACCTTCACGAGGCCCATCGGGAAGAACGTCTCCTTGTCCGTCTGCGTCGCGTCCCAGTACTTGGCCGAGATTTGACCGCTGGCGTCGCACAGCACGATATCCATGTAATCCTTGGCGGGCGTCGCGTTCGTTTGCTTGACCTCGCACTCTTTGAGTAGATAGTATCCGGTGAATTCGTCTTGGGGTTGCATTTGAATAATCTGCGTCATGTAAAGCTCCTCCTGTGGTTCGGTATGACCATTATACAATGGAACGCCGTCCGCGCGCGACGAAGCCGCAAAATACGAGCCAAGGCGAAACGGCTGCGCCGTCTTTTCGGCGATGCGCATTTCAAAAGCTGATTGGTTTGCGTTCACTATCCAAGGATGGGGAATGCAGCATTCAGCGTCGAGAAATACAAAGATCATTTATAAGCGTGATACTTATAAAGTTTGTATTTCAAATTCGGCCGTCGGCCCCCTGCGCTTGCGCTCGCCGTCCTCGGATGCCTATGATAGTCATGTACCCGAAAAAGGCGCTGGGAGGACGGAACTCATGACCGATTTCCAAACTAAACTTAACAACTATGCCGACATTATTTTGCGGATCGGCGTTCATTTGCAGCAAGGCCAGACCCTCATCGTCAACGCGGATCTCGATGCCGCCGACTTGGCTCGTCTCGTCGTCAAGCGGGCGTACGAGCTAGGCGCGGCGAGAGTCAAAGTATTCTGGACCGACGATATCGCCACGCGCCATCACTTCGATCTGGCGCCGGACGCGGCGTTCCTGGAGGAGCCGAAGTGGTCGGCGGCCGAGAAGATGGAGCTGGTCGAAAGCGGCGCGGCGTCGGTCACGATCAAGTCGTCCGACCCGGATCTGTTGCGCGGCGTCGCCAAGGAACGCATCGTGAACGCCGAGAAAGCGGCGCGGGGAGCGAATACCAAATATCGCGAATACGTGCAGGCGTTCCGATTCAGCTGGTGTCTGGCCACCGCGCCATCCGAAGGCTGGGCGGCCAAGGTGTTCCCCGATGCGCCGAAGGAAGAGCAAGTCTCGCTGCTGTGGGACGCCATCTTCCGCATGGTGCGGGCCGATCAGCCCGATCCGATCGCCGCGTGGGAGCATCATCTGGCCGAACTGAAGCGGCGCGCCGACTACTTGAACGCCAAAGCCTACAAGATGCTGCATTATACGTCGGAGGGGACGGACCTGTCGATCGAGCTGCCCGAAGGCCACGTCTGGCTCGGGGGCCGCAAGACGAACGATCAAGGCATCGCCTTCGTGCCGAACCTGCCGACGGAAGAAGTGTACACGGCGCCGCTCGCGAACGGCGTGAACGGCACCGTCCGCAGCAAGAAGCCGCTTAGTTACGGCGGCAACATCATCGACAACTTCTCGTTCACTTTCGAGAACGGGCGCATCGCGGACTGGAGCGCGGAGCAAGGCGCCGAGACGCTGCAAGGGCTGATCGAGATGGATGAAGGCTCCCATTACCTCGGCGAGGTGGCGCTCGTCCCGTTCGACTCGCCGATCTCGAACTCGAACCTGCTGTTCTACAAAACGATATTCGACGAGAACGCTTCCTGCCATCTGGCGATCGGCAGCGCCTATGCCGCGTGCGTCGAAGGCGGCGGCAAGCTCTCCCGCGAGGAGCTGAAGGCGCGCGGGCTGAACAACTCGCTCGCGCACACGGACTTCATGGTCGGCTCGAAGGACTTGACGATCCGCGGCATCGCGAAGGACGGCGCGGAGGAGCTCGTGTTCAAGGACGGCAACTGGGCGATCTGACGAAACAGTCGTCTCGAAGCTCGGACGTATGAAAACGCAACGGACCTCGGACCCCATCTGTTGGATGGAGTCCGAGGTCCGTTGCTTTAGTCGCAGGCGCCGTCCGCCTAAGTCAACGGCAGCAGCTGTTTGCGGGCGTCGAGGATGATGCCCGCCGTCTCTTCGATCGCGCGGTTCGTCACGTCGACGACCAGGCACCCCAGCTTGCGGAACAGCTTGCCCGCCAGCTCGAGCTCTTCGGACACCCGGTCGGGACTCGCGTAGCTCACGTCGAACGGAAGCCCCATGCTCTTCAGCCGTTCGATGCGGATCATGATCAGCTTCTCCGGGTTCATCGTCAGGCCGACGAGGCGCTCCGCAGGCATCCGGAAGAGCTCCTCGGGCACTTTGACCTCCGGCACGAGCGGATAATTGGCGACCTTGATGCCTTTGTGAGCCAAATAGATGCCGAGCGGCGTCTTCGAGGTGCGGGAGACGCCGAGCAGCATCAGATCCGCCTGGCTCCAGCCGCTCACATGCTGGCCGTCGTCGGATTTGACCGTGAACTCGATCGCTTCGACTCGGTTGAAATAAGCCCGATCCATCCGGTGCGGCATCGCAGCCCGCTGCGTCGGCGCAGAATCGAACGTGCGGATGAAGCCTTCCATGGCCGGCCCCATCACGTCGACCGCGCAGACGCCCAGACGGGCCGATTCCTGTCGGATCATTTCGCGTAATTCGGGGAGCACCAGCGTATAGATCACCATGCCGCCAAGGGCGGCGGCGCGTTCCATCAGCTGACGGATTTCGTCCTCGTTCTTGATATGCGCCCAGCGCTCCAGACGGACCTCCTGGCCCTCGAATTGGCGGATCGCGGCGCGCGCGACCGCATCCGCCGTCTCGCCAACGGAATCCGAGCCTACCAATATCGTTCTGATTTCCTTATTCAACTTCGTTCCGGCCCCCTCGCCTGAAATGAGCGTACGCCGCCGCTTCAGCCCCTGACGGAGGCCTCGTAAAACAGCTTCACGACCGTCGTCTTCGTAATGCGGCCGACGACCTCCACGCCCGCGTCGGCTTCCTTGCCCCGAGGAACGACGACCGGCAAGCCGTCGATCTCGCGGGCGATCATGATTGCCATCGCGTCCCGGACCGTATGCTCGGGCGAGACGGTCGCCAAATTGGACAAGCGGGTCATGACCAGGCCGAGCAGCATCTGGGACGCTTGCGGATTGCCGAGCGAAACCTTAAGCAAGTCCTTGCGCGAGACGATCCCCGCGAGCCTCCCTTCCGCATCGACGACCGCCAAGCTGCCGACGTTCTCGAGGAAGAGCGTGACCACCGCATCGCTCACCGTCGCCGTCTCGCGCATCACGATCGGCACGCTCATCGCTTCCCGCACCGGCAGCATGGCCGTGTCGTGGGCCAGGGATGCCGCCGGTTCGCCGTTCTCGTCCCGATCTTTCCGCAGAAAATAGCCTACCTTGGGCTTGGCCTCCAAATATTCCAGCATCACCAGCAATCCGAGGTCGGAGCGGATCGCCGGACGCGTCACGCCGAGCAGCTCCGCAATCTGCTCGCCCGTAATCGGACCGCGTTTGCGAACCAGCTCCACGATCTTTTGTTGTCTTGTCGATAGCTTGATCGCTTATCCCTCCGATCGCATCATCTCATCGATTTATTGTAACCGATGCCGGAAGATTTTCACAACAGTAGGCGTACGGCTAAGCCGCCCGTATAGGCGCGGCGCGTTACATTCCGGAGGGATACCCGAGGCTGAGTATGGAGCTTACCTTCTTTAGATCTGAACGACTTCCTTGCGCGGCTGCGGCGGCGCTTCTTCCAGCGCGGCTTGCGCGGCGGCGATCCGGGCCATCGGAATCCGATGCGGCGAGCAGCTCACGTAATCGAGACCGATCGCGTGGCAGAACAGAATCGAATCCCGGTCGCCGCCGTGCTCGCCGCAAATGCCGGTCTTGAGATCAGGCTTCACCGCCCGGCCGTTCTCGGCCGCCATGCGAATGAGCTGCCCGACGCCTTCGACGTCCAGCACCTGGAACGGATTGTGCGGCAGCAGCTTCCGCTCGACGTAACGGGACAGGAACTTGCCTTCCGCGTCGTCGCGGCTGTACCCGTACGTCATCTGCGTCAAATCGTTGGTGCCGAAGGAGAAGAAGTCCGCATGCGCCGCGATGGCCTGCGCCGTCAAGGCGGCTCTCGGCACCTCGATCATCGTGCCGATGCGAATCGGACTTGCCGCCAGCAGCTCCGCCGGCATCCGCTCGCGCAGGACGTCCTCGACCTCCGCCCGGACGACGCCCAACTCCGCGGCCGCGCCGACGAGCGGGATCATGATCTCGGCCCGCACGCGGATGCCCCGCTCGATGCAGGCCAAGGCGGCCAAGCATAACGCGTCGGCCTGCATCCGGTAGATTTCGGGATGCATGATTCCGAGCCGGCAGCCGCGCTGGCCCAGCATCGGATTCGCCTCGCGCAGCGCGTCGGACCGGCGCAGCAGGAGCAGCGCAAGCCCGCGCTCTTCTTCGCTTGCGGCCGCCTCCAGCCGACGCTCCAATTCCTCCCGGCCCGGCAAAAACTCGTGAAGCGGCGGGTCCAGCAGCCGGATCGTTACCGGGAGGCCGTCCATCGCCTCGAACATCCCCTCGAAATCGTGCTGCTGCATCGGCAGCAGCTCGCGCAGCGCAAGCCCGCGCTCCGCTTCGGATTCCGCGGCGATCATGAGCTGCATGACCGCCAATCGCTCGGGCGCGAAGAACATATGCTCCGTCCGGCACAATCCGATGCCCTGCGCGCCCAGCCGCCGGGCGGTTCGCGCGTCCTCCGGCGTATCGGCGTTCGCGTATACCGCCAGCCTGCGTATGTCGTCCGCCCAGTCGAGCACTTGGGTCAACTCGTCGGTCACGGCCGGCTCGCGCAGCGGCATCCGCCCGGCGATGACGAGCCCCCGGCCGCCGTCCAGCGTCAGCCAGTCGCCTTCCTTGATCGTCGCTCCGCCGGCCGACAGCTCCCGCGCCTCGCAATCGATCTCCGCGGATTCGCAGCCGCAGACGGCCGGCTTCCCCATGCCTCTGGCCACGACGGCCGCATGGCTCGTCATGCCGCCGTGACTGGTCAGAATCCCGTTCGCCGCAAGCACGCCGTGAATATCGTTCGGCGCCGTCTCCGGCCGCACTAGGATGACCGGCTTGCCTTCCCGGCTCCAGCTCTCGGCGGTGTCCGCGTCGAAGACGGCCATGCCGATCGCCGCGCCCGGAGAAGCCGGGAGTCCGCTGGCCAGCAACGCATAGCCGGCCGAATCGTCGATGCCGCGATGAAGCAGCCGCTCCAAGTGCGACAGCTCCAAGCGCCGTACCGCCTCCTCGCGGCCGATCAGCCCCTCGCGCACGAGCGAGACCGCGATGCGCAGCGCGGCTTGCGCTCCCCTTTTGCCGGTTCTCGTCTGCAGCAGATACAGCTTGCCGCGCTCCACCGTGAACTCGATATCCTGCATGTCCCCGTAGCGCTGCTCCAACGCATTCCCCCAGCGCTCCAACTCGTCGTAGACCTGCGGCATGACGCGCTTCAGATCGGCGATCGGCTGCGGCGTGCGCGTGCCGGCCACGACGTCTTCCCCTTGCGCGTTCACAAGAAACTCGCCGTACAAGCCAGGCTCGCCCGTGGACGGATCGCGGGTGAAGACGACGCCGGTGCCGCACTGCTCCCCTTTGTTGCCGAACACCATCAGCTGCACGGTCACGGCCGTGCCTTGTTCATCCGGAATCCGGTGAATGTGGCGGTAGACGCGTGCGCGCGGATTGTGCCAGGAACGGAAGACCGCTTCCACGGCCATCCGCAGCTGTCCGCGCACGTCCTGCGGGAACGGCTGCCCCGCGGCGGAGGCGATCGCGTCCTGGTATTGCCGCGTCAGCTCCTGCCAGGCGTCGCCGCTCAATTGCTGATCCTGCGCGCAGCCGTGCCGCTGCTTCAGCCGTTCGAGCAGCCGCTCGAACCGGTCGGCTTCCACGCCCATCACCACTTCGCCGAACATCTGAATGAGCCGGCGGTAGCAGTCGTAGGCGAAGCGTCGGTCCGCGGTTAACCGGGATAGCGCCTCCACCGTCTCGTCGTTCAGGCCGAGGTTGAGAATCGTGTCCATCATGCCCGGCATCGAGGAGACCGCGCCGGAGCGGACCGACACGATCAAGGGAGATTGAACGTCTCCGAACCGTTGGCCCGTCTGCGCCTCCAGCCCGTTCAGTGCTTCGCCGATCTCCGCCCAGATCGGCTCGGATAACGCGCCGCCATCTTGGAAGAAGTCCCGGCAAGCCTCCGTCGTAATCGTGAAGCCCGGCGGCACGGGCACGCCGGCGGCCGTCATCTCCGCGAGATTTGCCCCTTTGCCGCCGAGCAGAGGCTTCATCTCCATTCGGCCTTCTTGAAAGAAGTACACTTTCCTTGCGTTCATGCCGGCTCCTCCCCGCGGGCGTTCTGGCGTGCATGCATCGTGCGGCAGCGATCCGAATCGCACAAGCTGTACAGTTTCTTGACGCCGTTCGTCGGCAGCGTATCGATAATTTCATTGCAGTACCGGCACAGCACAAGACCATAGTTTTCTCGGCTTCCGTAAACTTCCGCGCGTTCTGCTCCCATTCGAATCGCTCCTTTGGATATCGTGTCGCCGACCGTGATTCGCTCCGCGATCCAGCGGTCGCGCATTGGGTAATGCCTTGCGAATAAACGCCGTTGATTCGGTTCTTTCAGAGACCAGCCGTCAAAATAACATCCTTTCGCGGCAGCCGTATTCCGAAGTCCGCCGCTTGCGTCCGCGATCAATCCCTAAAGCTCGATCACGCGGCACGCATAGCCCCATTCGTTGTCATACCAGGCATTCAATTGGATGGGGAGTTCACCCCCATCACCACGGTCGTCTCGGCATCGCCGGGCGACGTCAGCAGAAGCTTCCCCTTTCTCTCCGCCTATATGTTACGCATATATACATTATGACGCCTTATAGTGCATACGAAAGCCTTGTAACCTTATGCGCCTAATGAAGGCACCGCGCCCGCCGTCCGCTTCAGCGCCAAATCATGCTCGGTCTGGATGTAGCGGACCGTGTGCGTGGCGGCGCGCATTACGACCGAATGCGTGGACGCCCTGCGGCCCGGCAGCAGCCGTACGCCTTCCAGGAAGTCCCCCGGCGTAACTCCCGTCGCCGCGAAAATAACGTCCCCCGTTCCGACCAGATCGTCCATGAGCAGCACGCCGTCCGCAAGCCCCATCTCGCCGAGCCGCCGCCGCTGCTCCTCATTCTCCGGCAGCAGCCGGCCTTGGAATTCGCCGCCGAGACACTTGATCGCCGCGGCCGCGAGCACGCCTTCGGGAGCGCCGCCGGAGCCGACGTACAGATCGACGCCGGTCTTGGCGCCGCAAGGCATCATCGCGCCGAACACGTCCCCGTCAGTCAGCAGCCTGACGCGCGCCCCGAGTTCCCGCAGCTCCGCGATCATGCCGGCGTGGCGCGGGCGGTCCAGCAGCAGCACGTTCAGCTCGGACAGCGGCTTGCCCAGCCCTTCCGCCGCCTTGCGCGCCGTGACGGACAACGGATCGCGAAGACTGAGCTTCCCGGCCAGCTCCGCGCCGACGGCCAGCTTCTCCATATAGATGTCCGGCGCATGAAGCAGCTGCCCCTTGGGCGCGAGAGCGAGCACCGATACCGCGTTGTTCATCCCGCTTGCCACGAGCGTGGTGCCTTCGAGCGGATCGACGGCCACGTCGACTTCCGGCCCGCTCCCGTCCCCGACCTGCTCGCCGATATAGAGCATCGGCGCCTCATCCATCTCGCCCTCTCCGATCACCACGCGGCCGCGTATCGCGAGCGTGCGGAACATGCTCCGCATCGCTTCCGTCGCCGCATCGTCCGCTTCCGCCTTGCTTCCTCGCGCCACCCACGGCGCGGACGCCAGCGCTGCCGCCTCCGTGACGCGCACCGCCTCGAGCGCCAATTCGCGTTCCAATGCCCTCATCCTCTCCGGTTATAATTTCCACAACCAAAATGTATCACATTTAAATGTGAGTCACAATAAGTTAATTAAAATATATATGACGCCTACATAACCCGCCCCACCTCGAGGGCAATGCTGTCAGGTTAAGAAGGACTGCGCCCCGTTGACCCCACTTTTATTGTTCCCTCCTCCCACCTCCTCCGCCGAGGAGGCTCCAAAGGGCTTTGCCCTCTGGACTCCCCCTTCGTGCTGGTTTGATTGTTCACGGTCGGCGGATTGGCTTGTGTTGGGCACGCTTTTGTCCTGACGGACAAAGCTTCAGTCGGTTTTGCCCTTCCTAGACATAAGCGCGTTGAAGCCAGTTTACCGCTGGCCTTGGTTGGCTTCATCGCTCGCTTTTTCTTAACCTGACAGCATTGCCGCCGAGGGCACTGCCCTTCTTAACCCCATGCCCCCTCGGAAGAGTTCTTAATCACAACAAAAAACGCCAAAGGTCAAAATGACCCGTGACGTCTTCGTCTCTGAGCGTTTTTTCGCGGCAGCCTTCTTTTGATTGCGAGCCTCTCTTGCGAAACAACCGTCGTCCGCCGACAGGCTACAACAGTCGAAACAGCGCATCGACGCGCGCATCTTCGGCAACATGCCGCGGATAAATAAACCCGCGTTCATCTTTCTGAAAATAAATATCCGCCCGCGCGAAGCATTCCTCTACGAACTCGGAGCAAATATAGGCGTCATTGTCCTCGTGCCGGCCGAGGCCAAGCCCGATCCGCGAGACGATGCGGGCGATCTCCTCGTTGTCGTATTTGCGGTTCAGCAGGTCCAAGCCCCGATCGACGATAGCGCCGACGCGCGCGTCCTCGCTCTCCGAGCCGGCCAGCCCCCGGTGGCGGGCGATGTACAGCTTGCCGTTATACGGGGCGCGGCGATTCTCGTAATTGTCCAGGTAATGCGTCAGCGGCACGAGACGGACGCCGTCGTCCTCGACGCTTTCCATAATCAAAGGGCGTTCGCGCCACCGCACGATGACGGCGACATGGCTGAACATGGAGTCCGAGAACCGCTTGATAAGTTCGCTCACGACATAATTACCGGAGCCGAGCAAAATATCGCCCGTCCGCA
Organism: Paenibacillus methanolicus; assembly: GCF_008124765.1. Classification (GTDB taxonomy): domain Bacteria; phylum Bacillota; class Bacilli; order Paenibacillales; family Paenibacillaceae; genus Paenibacillus_Z; species Paenibacillus_Z methanolicus. The sequence goes on from NZ_VNHS01000010.1 coordinate 194,745, forward strand.
GTTGACCGGCCGCCTCGCCGTACGCCATTTGCCCAACGTCCTTGAACTTGTCTGCCATCTTCATCCCGCTCCCCTGTTCCGATTGATTATCGCCTTCCCTGTACAGCAACCATTACCCCAATAACCGAAGCGCCTTCGGATAAGAGGTCAACACGTCGGCGGTTCCGTCGGCGCCAATATAGACGTCGTCTTCGATGCGCACGCCGCCGACGCCCGGCACGTAGATGCCCGGCTCGATCGTGAACAGCAGTCCCGGCTCGGCGATCGACCGGTTGGCGCCGTGCAGCGAAGGCGATTCATGCACGTCCATGCCGAATCCGTGCCCGACCCGGTGCGTGAAATAGTCGCCATAGCCCGCAGCCTCGATAACCTCGCGCGCCGCCGCGTCCAGCTCCGCCAGCGCGACGCCCGCCTTGGACCGGGCGATGGCGGCCATGTTCGCCGCCAGCACCGTTTCGTAGATCCGCTCTTGTTCCTTCGACGCCTCGCCCATGACGAACGTGCGCGTAATGTCCGAGCAATAGCCGTCGGCCACGACGCCGATATCGATCAACACGTAGTCGCCGCGCGCGATCGCGTATTCTCCCGGTTTGCCGTGCGGCAGCGCCGAGCGCGCTCCGGCGAGCACGATCGATTCGAACGCCGGCTTGGAGGCGCCTAGCTTGCGCATCCGGTATTCCAGCTCGGCCGTCAGCTCGATCTCCGTCATCCCGACGACGGCGCGCGAAGCGGCGAAATCGACCACCTTCTCCACGATGTCGATCGCATGGCGCACCTTCGCGATTTCGTCCTCGCTTTTCTTCAGCCGAAGTCCCATAATCGCCGGTTCTGCATCCGCGAAATCCGCGTTCGGCAGCAGCTCGCGCAGCTTCTCGCCTTGGGCCATGCTGACCGCGTTCATCTCCACGCCGAACCGTCCGCCGCGCTCCGGCAGCCGGCTGCCGAGCAGCTCGTACGCATCCTCGGTATCGGACACGGTCACGATATCCGCCGGATAGCCCGCCTCGAGCGCGGCATCCTTGTCGAGCAGCGGCACGAACAGCGCCTCTTGGCGTTCATGCAGCAGCAGCCCCATGAACCGCTCGTGCGGATTGCACAGGAAGCCGGTCAAATAATACACGTTCGTCGGCGACGTGATCAGCGCGCTCCCGATGCCTTGATCGGCCAGCGCGGCGAGCAGCCGATTTTTGCGTTCCATATAGATCGTCATTCGTTGTTCTTCCTCCCGTTCGTTCGGATCGGGCTGCCAATTCAGTCCTACTGGCAATTATAGCCGATATCCGCCGGATGCGCCGAGCGCCCCGTTAACGCGGTACAGCGGCACGCTGGGAAGTCGTCAAAATCAGAGAATAATCGACTTTGACGCTGTCGAATTTTCATATATCATAGAGACAACGTTTCCATCCGCTCAATCCAAACCGGCATTTTCTATTATCCATGCAAGGATATCCGTCATCAATTATTTTCCATTCGCTTAAGCAAGGCGAAACGGCTATCGCCGTCTTTTGCGGCGAGGCGCGTTTCGTTTCAGAGAAATACAAGATGACTTATATGCGTGTAACATATAAGTTCTTGTATTTGAACCAAAGGGGTGGCGGCATGTACAAGGTCATCATCGTCGATGACGAAGCGGTCGTGCGCGACGGCTTGAAGAACACGATTACGTGGAGCGACCACGGCTTTACCCTCGTCGGCGATTACGCGAACGGCCGGGAAGCGCTCGAGGCGGTCGAGCAGCACAAGCCCGATCTGATCATCTCGGATATCAGCATGCCGTTCATGGACGGACTGGAGCTGGCCGCGGCCGTCAGCGCCTGTTATCCCTATATCAAGATGATCATTCTCACCGGCTTCGACGAGTTCGATTACGCCCAACAGGCGCTCCGGCTGAAGGTAGCGGACTTCATCGTCAAGCCGATCACCGCCCGCGAAATCCGCGAGCTGCTCGATAAGGCGCGCGCCGAGATGGACGAGGAGGCGAAGCGCCGCGAGGACATGAGCCGGCTGCAAAGCCAGTTGAAGCAGAGCCTTCCGCTGCTCAAGGAACGGTTCCTCGAGCGGCTCGTCATCAACGGCCTCGGCCGGGCGGAGATCACGGAGCGCTTCGCTTACTTCGGCCTGCCGCCGCTCTCTTCGATGTATGTCGCGATGGTCGTCGACATCGATGATTTCGGCGACCGCGAGTCGTTCGACTTCGACGCCTTCGACGAGGAGATGCTCCGCTTCGCGGCCTTCGATATCGTCAGCGAAATTTGCGCCGGCGAGGGCGTCATCGTCTTCCGCACCCGCGAGGAGCGAATGGTCGCGGTCGTCTACGGCATCGCGGAGGAGACCGCCCTCTACGACAAAGCGTTCCGCGTCGCCGAGCAGGTGCGCCACGAGATCGAGCGCTACCTCAAATTCACGATCACCGTCGGTATCGGACAAGCGTGCCAATCGACCGAACGGCTGCCGAATTCGTACCGCAGCGCCCTCGGCGCGCTGGATTACCGGTTCCTGCTCGGCAAGAACCGCATTATTAGCATTATCGACCTCGAGGGCAAATCGGAGGCGCTGCCGCCGGTGCAGCAAGATTGGGATCGGAAGCTCGCCTCCAGCGTCAAGACCGGCTCCATGCAGGACGCCCAGCGGCTCATCGAGCAGATGGTCGCGGAGCTGAAGTCGTCCATGGTGCCGATCGAAGCGTGCGTGCTCCATATGCAGAAAGCGGTGCTCGCGCTCATGAACTCGATTCAGGATTTGTCGGCTCACGAGAGCGGCGGCCTGCCGTTCGACCCGCAGACGATGCTGACCGACGTGTATCGCTTCAAAACGGTCGACGAGATCGAGCAGTGGCTGAAGCAGGCCGTCAAGACGGTCATGTCCGTCATCGAGGGCAGCCGCACTCACTACACGGGGACGCAGATCCGACGCGCGATCAACTATATCGAGAGCAATTACGCCAACGAGAAAATGTCGCTGCAGGAGCTGTGCCGCCACGTGCTCATGAGCACCAGCTACTTCAGCCTCGTCTTCAAGCAGCATACCGGCGAGACGTTCGTCGAATATTTGACCCGCGTGCGCATCGAGAAGGCGAAGGAGCTGCTGCAGCATACGACGATGAAGTTCTACGAAATCGCGGAGAAGGTCGGTTATGGCGACCCGAACTACTTCAGCATTCTGTTCAAGAAACACGCGGGAATCACGATGAGAGAATTCCGCGAGCGGAGCGGCGTCTGACATGTTCTTCGGACACCGCCGGCCGCTGCTGCCTTTGTTCCCGCTCAAGAGCATCCAATCGAGCATCTCGTTCGCGTTCTCCATCCTCATCCTCGCGACGATCGCCGTGACCAGCTTCATCAGCTACCGGCTGTCGGTCGACGCCGTGGAGCAGAACGCGACGGGCTACGTCGAGGAAATCATCAAGCAAGTCAACAGCAATATCCAATCCTACGTCGACAACATGGAGAACATCTCGCTGCTGGCCATGACGAACAAGGACGTCAAGTATTACATCGCCGACAACAGCTTCATCAGCGCCGAGGAGCGCCGGGTATACGAGAAGCGAATCTCCGACCTGTTCCAGGCGATCCTGTACACGCGGCAGGACATCGCCTCGATCATGGTGTTCGGCTACAACGACCGGTTCGTCTCGGACCGCCGGATCACGAGCCTGAACCCGAACGTGCGCCCCGAGGACACGCCTTGGTTCAAGTCGGCCAAGGAAGCGAAGGGCCGTTCGGTCATCTCCGCGCCGCACGTGCAGAACATCATCAAGAACGAATACCGGTGGGTCGTCTCGCTCAGCCGCGAGCTGCGCAGCACGGACGGCATCATGCCCGAAGGCGTCTTCCTCGTCGATCTGAATATGAGCGTCATCAACGACATGGCCCGCCAGATTAACCTCGGCAACAAAGGGTACGTGTTCATCGTCGACGACGAGGGCAATCTCGTCTATCACCCTCAGCAGCAGCTCATCTACAGCGGTCTGCGGACGGAGCTGATCGACGAGGTGAACGCGGCCGCAAGCGGCACCTCCTTCGCGGCTGGCGGCCGGGACGGCAAGCGGATCTATTCCGTGCAGGATACGAGTTTCGGCTGGAAAATCGTCGGCGTCGCCTATACGGACGAGTTGATGGCGAACAAGAGCGCGATTCGCAAATCGATTTTCTACTATGCCCTGTTCGGCCTCGTCGTCGCCCTCGCGCTGTCGGTGCTGCTCTCCCACCAGCTGTCCCGCCCGATCAAGAACCTCCAGAAGGACATGAAGCTCGTCGAGAAAGGCAATTTCGACATTAAGACCCCCATCGGGCAAATGAACGAGATCGGCCAGCTCGGACGCACCTTCAACATGATGGTCGGCCAGATCAAAAATCTGATGGAGGACGCGATCCTCACCCAGGAGCAGAAGCGCAAGAGCGAGCTGCAGCTGCTGCAGTCGCAGATCAACCCGCATTTCCTGTACAACACGCTCGATTCGATCATTTGGATGGCCGAGCAGAAGAAACACGAGGAGGTCGTGCTCATGACGAGCGCGCTCGCCAAGCTGTTCCGCGCCAGCATCTCCAAGGAGAAGGAGATCGTCCCGATCCGGGTAGAGATCGAGCACATCAAGAACTATCTCATCATCCAGCAGATGCGCTACAACAGCCAGCTGGACTACAAGCTGGACATCTCGCCGTCCATCCTGCCCTACCGTTCGCTCAAAATCCTGCTGCAGCCGTTCGTCGAGAACGCCATCTACCACGGCATCCGCAACAAGCCGGAGAAAGGGCTCATTACGATTCGAGGCTTCGAGCAGGACGGCAATATCGTCTTCGAGGTGGAAGACGACGGGCTCGGCATGAGCGAGGAGCGGCTGGCCGCGTTGTGGAGCGCCGGCGAATCGGAGTCGTCGCCGGGCGGCAGCGGCCGAGGAATCGGCATCAGCAACGTCAACGAGCGCATTAAGCTGTTCTTCGGCGAAGCCTACGGCATCACCATCCGAAGCGAGCTCGAGGTCGGCACGACCGTGACGATCACGATTCCGAAAATCGAGTGAAAGGAGCGGACCTATGCGCACACGGCGGCTATCCATCATCCTGACCGTCATGACGGTCGTTCTCATCCTCTATGCGGTGTTCTACACCCGTCTGGCGGGCGTTACGTCATGGGTCGGCGTCACCGGCTCGGAGACGAAGAGCATCATCGTCATCCTGAAGTCCAGCAACGTCCGCTCCGACTTTTGGCAGGCGGTCAAGGGCGGCGTCGACGCGGCGGCCAAGGAGCTCGGCGTGGAGACGGTCGTGCAAAGCCCGCTGCTCGAGACCGATGCGGATACGCAAGTCACCTTGCTGGACGAGGCGATCAAACGCAAGCCGCATGCGATCGTCGTCGCGCCGATCAACGATTACCGGATGGCCGATAAGCTGGAGCAGGTCCGCAAGGCCGGCATCAAGCTCGTCCTCATCGACAACCCGATTCCGCTCGATCCGCCGCCGGTGTCGGTCGCCAATGACCACCTGAAGGCCGGACGGCTCGCGGGCGCGACCGCCATCAGCATGACCGGCGGCCATCCGAAGGTGGCGATCATCAGCGACAACGTCGACGCGAACGCGTCGAACGCCCGCAAGAGCGGCATCGAGCAAGCGCTGCTCGCCTACCCGAACGGCGTCTACGGCACCTATTATTGCTTAGACTCCAAACAGCGGGCGTATCTCATCGCCAAGTCGCTGCTCAGCGGCAGTCAGCCGCAGTTCAATACGTTCGTGACGCTGACCGAATCGGCGACGCTCGGCGTCGCTCAGGCGATCGAGGAGACCGGCATGGCCGGCGAGATGAAGCTGATCGGCTTCGAGAGCTCCATCGACGAAATTCAGCTGCTGGAGTCCGGCGTGCTCGGCGCGACGCTCGTACAGCGTCCGTTCAACCTCGGCTACCTGGCGCTGAAGACCGCGCTGCGCGACATAGACGGAGGCGATGTCGAGACGACGACGCTCATCGATTCCACCGTCGTCAACCGGATGAACATGTATTCGGCCGAGAATCAAAAGCTGCTGTTCCCATTCAGCGAGAAATAAGAGGAAAGGAGGAGAGCCTATGCACAGCCGCCCAACCGGCGTCCGGACGGCCAAGCTCGCCGCGGCATGCTCGGCGCTCGCGCTGGTAACCGTCGCCTGCTCCGGCGACAGTCCGCCGCCAACGCCGCTCAAGAACGAGGAAGAGCCGGCGCTCATCCGGTTCGTCGCCTCCGAATACAGCAGCGAGACGAAGCCGATGCTCGAAGCGCTCGTGCGGGAGTTCGAGCAGAACAACCCGTACATCGACGTCGAGCTGCAGGTCGCCAATTGGGATATTCTCGACGGCATTTACACGACGATGATCAGCAACAACCAGCCGCCCGACCTGCTCAATACGAACGTATACGCCCATTTCGCCGCCGACGGACTGCTCAACGACTTGAACGCGATCATCTCGGACGAGCTGAAGGATAAGCTGTATCCGAGTCTCATGCAGATGGATCAGTTGAACGGCATCCAATACGCGCTTCCCTATGTGGCGTCGGTACGGAATTTGTACTACAACAAGGAACTGTTCGAGGAGGCCGGACTGACGAGTCCCCCCGCGACGTGGGACGAGCTGCGCGAAGCGGCGCGCGCCATTACCGCGACGGGCAAGGCGAACGGGTTCGGCGTCGATCTGACCGACAACGAAATTCAGGCGTATCTGTCCTACTTCTTCCTCGGCGCGGGCGGCGGCTGGCTGAAGAACGGGGAATGGGCGATTAATTCCGCGGCGAACGTCGAGGGGCTAACGTTCCTGAAGCAGCTGTACGACGAAGGGCTGACCGATCCCGACCCGACGGTCACGACGCGGGACGAGAAGCAGCGGGTGCTCGGCGACGGCCGGCTCGGAATGATGATCTCCGGCACGTATTTCACCTCCGTCGTTCCCCGCGAATTTCCGAATTTGCAATGGGGCTCCGGCCCGCTCCCGGTGAAGGCCGGAGAGCAGCCGCTCGCCTTCGGCGTCCATGACGTGCTCGTCTCCTTCAAGACCGACCATACGAACAAGGAGGCGCTGTCCGCCTTCATCGACTTCCTGTACAACAGCGAATCGTACGCGCAGATGGTCGCCCGCGAAGGATTCGTCCCGGTGCTGAAGGACGTCGGCAGCCAGCTCGCCGTAGCCGATCCGCTTATGAAAAATAGCTTGGACGCCCTCGCCGTCGCCCAGTTCTACCCGATCCAGCAGCCGGCTTGGCAGGCCGTCATGGACAAAGCACGCAAGCTCGGCAGCGCCGTGCTGAATAATCACGTGTCCCCGCAAGCGGCGCTCGACCAGTTGCAGCAGTTCGCGGTGGAGCGCACGAAGGCCGTTCGCGAGGATCGGAATGGATAGATCGTGAAGCGCAGGTCTTGGAGGCTCCCAAGCTTCCGGGACCTTTTTGTTCCCGAAGGAAGGCCCTATCTCGAGATTTCCTCTCCGCTAGCGCACCCCAGTCTGAAATTTCTTCAAGTATCTTTCCATTTTCCTCAAGTGTGCTACAATAAAAGATACCGTTCGGTATCTTTTATCTCATATCTCTGATTCCCCTTTGCCGCGAATGATGTTCGGCCGTGCGGAAAACCGATTCAAGGGAAGGAGCTTCCAACTTGTCGTTCAACGAACAACTAGCCCGTACGAAAGCGAGCTTCAAAGCAGCGTTGCCCGAAGAAGCCCAGGCCAAAATACTGCTTCATGTGAAGGAGCAGCAGGAGTCCGGCATCGTTTACGGTCTACGGGAAGGAGACCAGGCCCCGAATTTCTCCTTAGCCAATCCGCTTGGGGAGCCGATCACCCTGTACGACGAGTTAGCCAAAGGTCCCGTGGTCCTGGTCTTCTACCGCGGAAGCTGGTGCCCCTTCTGCAACGTCCAGATTCGAGCCTATCAGCGCATGTTGCCCGACCTTCAGCAACTCGGCAGCCAGTTGATCGCCATCAGCCCGCAAAGCCAAGACAACTCGTTGACCCAGATGGAGAAAGAACAGCTGACCTTCCCGGTGCTGAGCGATCCTAACGGCGATGTCGCACACCGCTATAATCTTTTGTTCGAATTGCCCGCTTATCTCCAAGACGTCTTTAAACATAAACTCGGCCGGGATCTCGCGCTGATTAATCAATGCGACCGTTGGGTGCTGCCCGTTCCGGCAACGTTCCTTATCGATCGAGGAGGCGTCGTTCGACGCCATTACGTCAACCCGGACTATATGAACCGCATGGAGCCGCAGGAAATTCTCGATCACTTGAAGCGTTTGTAATAAAGAGGCCGCCGACATACGATAAGAAGACCTCATCGCCCGCAAACGCGGGTGCTGAGGTCTTCTTCTTGGCTAAGACGGCTCGCAAGAGCAGAGCGGCCTTCGCTTCGCTTCGGTGCGTTGCCTTAATCAGTGCCGCGCTTCGGGCCGTTTACGAATCTCACGCACTCTCTGCCTACTTCGCCTCTACGACGACGCTATCCAGCAGCCGTCCTCTCACATACGGCAGCAGCCGCCACTTTCCGGCTTCCGGCAGCTCAATCATCGTCGGGATATGGCGGTCCGCCCCGTTAATGGCCCCGGCCAGCGCGTTCGAGGAGAGGATCGGATTGGTTTTGAAGACGGTAATAAGCTCATCTGAACCCTCCTTCACGGCCTTCACCGTGAAGGAGCCGTTCAGCTCGTCGCGGCTCCCCCAGAAATGCCACATCGCTTTCTGCGCCTGTCCGGCCGTGAACGGTACGTCGAGAATCCCGACGCGGCGATCCACGCCGCGCATCTCATAGGCGCCCGAAGCGAACAGCGGGCTGGGCGTCCAGGACGAATCGGGCATGTTCAGCATCAGCTGCCCGTATAGCCGGTCGTCCAGCAGCACGCGAATGCGCCATTCTCCCCCGAGCGGCAGGGCGAATCGGACCGCGTATCGCTCGAGTCCCTCGTAGCCGCTGCTCGGCCTCGAGATGGACGCCGAAGACAGCGTCTCCTCCTCGCCAGTCGCGACATGTTGCGCCTTAATCGTCAGCGTTCGCCTCATGAACGTCTCCAGCGGCGCCGTGAAGGAGAACAGGTAGCCTGCCGTTTCGCCCGCCCGCGCGTTCGGATCCGGAGAAAGCGTGAACAGCAGGCGGCCCTGCTCGTCATACGCTTCTCCCGCGGCGGCGACGGACGCCGATGAATTCCCCGCGCCGATGCCGCCGCGTTGGCCAGCGCCGCCTTCTCCGCTCCAGAACGGCCCGATGACCAGCAGCAGCGCGGCGGCCGCGGGCACGAGCAGACCGGCGGCGACCCACGTCCGAACGATCCGCGCCCGACTCCGTTTTCCGCCCCCGCCCGCCCGCGACATCACCTCTCGCTTCATCGCTTCCGTGAATCGTCCGTTCGCAAACGGCGGCTTCTCCATAGCCTTCGCCCATTGCGGCTTGTCGTCCCGCATAACTACGCCTCCTCTCCCTTGCCGTCCTCGGACAGCATTGCGTTCAGCTGTTTCTTCGCCCGGTGCGACCGCGACTTGACCGTGCCCTCCGAGATGCGGAGCAAGGCCGCGATCTCCCGCAGCGTCAACCCATAGTGATAATCCAGGACGAGCACCTCCCGGTATTTGCGCGGCAGCCGAAGGACGGCTTCCCAGAGCGCGTGGTTCTCCATCCCTTCGAGCGCATTCGCTTCGGCCGAAGGCGCCGCGTCCTTGCGGACGATCCGATCCGTCAGCGTGACCCGCCGAATGAAGGCGCTCTGGACGACATGCAGCGCTTTATTCCTCGTAATGGTCAGCAGCCAGCTCTTGACCGTGCAGCCGCCCCGGAAACCGTAAAGTCCGTTATACGCGGCGAGGAACACCTCCTGCGCCACGTCGTCCGCGGCCTCGGGACGCTTGGTCAGGAAGAAGGCGTAGTTCCAGACGTCGTTCCCGTAAGCGTCCATCATGTCGCGCAGCACCGGCGCCCGGTCATAGCCCGCGTCCAGATGCTTTAAGTACTCCCAACCTTCCGCCAATGCATTCACCTCTATCTTATAAGACCGGCGAACGGCCGGTTTGGTTCCCTTGCCCTCCCCAATCCGCGAAATCATTTGAAAAAATTCCGAACAAAGTTGCGGAGCAAGAGAGGTGAGTCTGTAGAAGCGACAGCGGTCGCCTTTGCGAATGGATATCCCCCTCTTAGAGTACCTAAATCAAGATATCCATGAGCAACAGCGATCGAAAGACCACCACTCTTGCGCAGCAATTCTTTGTTCAACTATTTTAAAAGAATTTATTCAAGATTTCGCGGAAGATATTCGATTCAGCCATTTCCCTCCGTCCTCTATGATGTTCATAGGCGCCGGAACACAAGAGAAGCCGGCGCGAACTCAAGAGAATTTCGAGGAGGGTTTGCATCAATGGTACTTAAAAACAAACTCGCAATGGGGATCGCCGCGACGATGCTGGTACTGCCGCTCGCAGCATGCGGATCGAACAACGAAACAACGAACAACCAACCGGCGAACAACGCCGAAACGAAAACGAATGAAGGCGCGAACAACGCCGCGAACACGGGCGGCGAGACGGCGGACGCCGGCACGAAGCTGACGGGCGACTTCGAAATTCAATACTTCGTCGGCGGTTACGGCGACGCCTGGTGGAAGAAAGTCATTGCCGACTTCCAAGCCGCGAACCCGGAACTCAACATCAAGGCGCTCGGCGGACCAAAAATCAACGAGCAGAACAAACCGCGCTGGATCGCGGGCACGCCGCCGGATTTCGTCTACATCGACGGACCGGAGCTCAACGACCGCCAGCTCGTGGAAGACGGCCAACTTGAAGACCTGACCGAGTGGATCCAAACCGCGACGAACGTCGACGGCGACAAAATCATCGACATCCTGGCGCAAGCGCCGCAGCAGTACGACAGCAAAATTTACAACATCCCGCTCGTGCTCAACTCGTGGGGTATTTTCTGGGATAAAGCGCTCTTCGCCGAGAAGGGCTGGACGGAGCCGACCGATTACCAATCGTTCCTCGACGTCAGCGAGAAAATCAAAGCGGCGGGCATCACGCCATTCATCCATACCGGCAAATATCCGTACTACATCAACGGCGCGTTCCTGTTCCCGGCGATCGTCTCCGCGAACAACAACGACTACACGGTGCTGCAAGACATGGCGGCGAACAAGGTCGAAGCGTACGAAAGCCCGGCCGTCATGACGGCGCTGAACAAAATCGTCGAGCTGCGCGACAAAGGCTTCATCGACAAAGGTTCGGTCCAAATCAACCACACCGATTCCCAAATGCTCTTCCTGCAGCATAAGGACGCATTCATCGCGAACGGCCTGTGGCTGCCGAACGAAATGTCCAAAGACGTGCCGCAAGGCTTCCAATTCGGCTTCATCCCGTCCGTCGGTCAAGACAACGGCGGCAAAATCGTAGCGAACACGTCGACGGCGACGGTAGCGATCGCCAAGAACGCGAAAAACAAAGACGCCGCGAAAGCGTTCCTGCAATTCATCTTCTCCAAAGCGCAAGCGTCCCAATGGGCAGAACTGTCCGGCGCGCCTTCGAACATCAAAGGCGACATCAGCGCATCCAACGCGCCTTCCCATGTTAAAGACGCGGCGAAATACCTGACCGACGCGAACACGGTCGTCATCCCGACGATCACGTACAACGCCGACGTCGACAAAGCGATGCAAGACGCTTCCGCGGCGCTCGCGGCCGGCACGATCGAGCCAGCCGACTGGGTGAAACGCGTCACGGACGCCGTGAAGAAAGCAGCGAAATAATCGGTTCATCTTAGGCACAAGCGGAGGATGGCGCGGGCGACCGGCCATCCTCCGAATTTACATGAAAGGAAGGTGAACGTTATGAACTCAGGATCAGCCAAGCTGCAACGGACGGTGTTTATCGCCTCCTTCATCGTGCCTACGCTCCTGTTCTTCAGCGTGTTCACGATTTACCCGACGATCAAGGCGCTCTACTTCTCGTTCTTCGACTGGTCCGGCATGTCCCAAACGAAAGACTTTATCGGCTTCGACAACTACATCGAGATGTTCAAAGATCCGATCATCTGGCGCGCGATCGGCAACGACTACTTCCTGGTTCTCGGCAAAATCATCGGCATCATGGCGCTGGCGACGTTCTTCGCGGTCGCGCTGACGCGCTTCAACTTCAAGCTGGCGGGCTTCTTCCGTTCGATCTTCTTCATCCCGAACGTCATCTCGGTCGTCGTCATCGGCGTCCTGTGGAACTTTATCTACAACCCGCAAATCGGCTTCCTGAACTCCTTCTTGTCCCTATTTACGAAAGATCAGGTGACGATCACGTGGCTCGGCTTCGCGGATCATACGATCTGGATGCTCTTGCCGCCGGCCATCTGGGCCGGTATCGGCTTCTACATGCTGCTGTTGATCGCCGCCATTCAAAATATTCCGGAATCCTACTATGAGGCCGCAAGCCTCGAAGGCTCTGGTCAATGGCGCCAATTCTGGACGATCACGCTTCCGCTCATTTGGGAGCAAATGAAGGTATCCATCCTGAACATCATGATGACGACGCTGAACGGCTCGTTCGTTATCGTCTGGATCATGACCGAGGGCGGTCCGGACAATTCCACGCAGGTTATGGGCACGTATTTGTACCAAATGGCGTTCCGTCAATACCACTTCGGCTTTGCATCCGCGATCGGCGTGCTTATCCTCGTGTTGTCGCTCTTGACGACCGTCGTCCTGCAGCGCCTGATGCGCCAGGAAACCGTCGAGCTCGGCTAGATTTGGATTAGGAGGAGACCTACATGAATCAGGGGATCAAAAACCCGATCGCCAAAATCATCTTTCTCGCGATTCTGCTCCTATGGAGCGTGTCCGTTATTTATCCGCTCATCTGGACGCTGCTGGACTCGCTAAAGGACAACCAGCAGTTCTTCTTCAACAAGCCGTGGGCGCTTCCGAACTTCCCGCTGCTGTGGGAGAACTACTCCTACGTGTGGGAGAAGTACCACTTCGATAAGTATTTCGTGAACTCGCTGCTCGTCACGGGCGGCGCTACGCTGCTCGGCCTGCTGCTGGCCGCGATGACCGCTTACGTGCTCGCCCGCTTCAAGTTCAAGGGCAGCGGCGCGATCTACGGCCTGTATATCTCGTCGATGATGGTGCCGTTCATCCTGGCGCTCATCCCGCTGTTCTTCCTGCTCAACTCGCTGCACCTGACGAACACGAAGATCGGCCTCATTCTGGTGTACACGTCCAGCGTGCTCGCCTTCGGCATTTTCGTCCTCGTCGGCTTCTTCAAAGGATTGCCGAAAGAACTCGAGGAAGCCGCGAACATCGACGGCGCAGGTTATTACGGCACGTTCTTCCGCGTCATGCTCCCGCTCTCGCAGCCGGGTCTGATCGCGGTGGGCATCATCAACGTATTGAACATTTGGAACGAATATATCGTCGGTACCGTACTCGTGTCCGATCCCGAGCAATACACGCTGCCGATCGAGATCGGCGTCATGCAAGCCGAGATGCAGTACCGCACGGAATGGGGTCCGCTGTTCGCGGCGCTCATGTTCACGATCGTTCCGGTGCTCATCCTCTACATCATCTTCCAGCGCCAAATCGCCAGCGGCATCACGGCGGGCGCGGTCAAGTAAGCCGCCTGTCAAGGCGACCTAACCTTAGCTTGGGCTGCCGCCCGGCTAAGGTTATCTTTTTGTCCGCAATGAAACGGCTAGCGCCGTCCTGTAACGGCGTAGGGCGGCGGTTCATTCCATCGGATGAATTTCCCCCTCCGGGGCGGTTGTATGCCCGCCTTGGTCTGGAGTACGTTAAAAATGCCATAATTTGTTACATTGGCCAATTCGACGCAAAGGAAGTTATGCCTCGTGTCTACCGACATACGCAAGCTGCTCGTCATGAACTCGGTCAGCTCCGTCATCGCCATCTATATCGGCATTTACGTCAATCTGTATCTATGGGAAGACGGACAGCGGATCGCCGACGTTTCCTTCTACAACATGGTCATGTTCATCGGCTGGGGCCTCGCCTTCTGGATCGCAGCCAAGCTGTTGACCCGCTTCTCGGTCCGGCTGCTCTACAGCTGCGCCGCCGGGTTCGGCGGAATCGCCTTCACGTATCTCATGACCGTCACCCTCGACAACCGCCTGCTCTGGATCGCGCTGCTGGGTCTCCCCGTAGGCGCCATGTTCGGCTTCACGTCGGCCGCCCAGAACCTCGGCATGTCGCTGCAGGGCAAGGCGAGCGAATTCTCGAGCTATTTCGCGGCCGTCAGCATTATCGGCCAAGTGCTGTCGGTGGCGGTGCCGATCGCCTCTGCCAAGGTCATCGACTGGAGCGGTTACGGCGGCTCGTTCGTCCTCATGCTAGTCGCCCTCGGCGTCATGCTCGTCTTCTCGCTGCGGATGCCGCCGATCCGCATGCCGAAGTTGTCCGATACGAAGGAGCAGGCGGAGCTGGGTCGCTTCCGATTCCGCGCCGCGTTCAATTTCCCGGGCGCCAAGTGGATGCTGCTCTCCCTGCTCGCCGGCGGCGTATTCCTCCAGTTCCAGAACCTGTTCACGCTGCTCTTCACGTTCTCCGTGACGCAGAACAAGCTGTGGATCGCGCTGCTGAACGTGACGTATACGCTCGTGTCGCTGCTCGGCCTCTGGCTGTACCGCCGCATCCGGATCAACGAATCGCGCTGGCTCTGGATCGGGACGTTGCTGCTCGCGGCGGGCTTCATCGTCGTCATGTTCCCGTATAAGGGAACGATGATCGCCTCCAACCTGCTGACGGCGATCGGCATGTTCTACTTCAACACCGTCTGGACGTCGCAGCAGTTCCGCTGCATCCAGCCGCTCGGCGCCGCCCAGCGGGCTTCCTTCCTCGTCTGGCGCGAGACGCTGCTCATCGTCACGCGCTGCTTGCTGCTGACGCTCACCTTCTCGCTGACCGAGCTGCGGGGCGCCCTGTTCATCTCGCTCATCGTCGTCACGCTCGTCTGCCTGCTGGCGATGCCGTTGTTCCAGCTGCGCGCCCTTCGCCAGAGCGGGACGCGCGCGGAGGCCGTGGAAGCGTCGGCGTAAGCTGCACTGCATAAACAAAAGGCCGTTCGGGGCTTGAACTCCCCGAGACGGCCTTTTTGCAACGCGGCTTGACGAGAGTTCGACTCTCTCGCACGCTCGCCGATTACCGCTTCGCGGACGGCTCGACCTCGACTTTGAACACGTAGCTCGCGCTTCCTTGCGGCCATTTGGCCTGCACAATATACAGATGCTCGCCGGCGCCCGCCGCCAAACGGAAATAAGACCCGTCGTATTTCAAGCTCTCATTCGGGCGCTCCTCGTCAGGGAACGAGACCATAACGCTCACTTCGTCCGGCTCCGTTCCGAATGCCAGCCGAACGTTCTCGCCGCTCGTGCCCAGCACGTGGAACTTCTGCTTCTCCGCCAATTCTTCGTTAGACGGTACGTCCGCGCATGCATCCTTCCAACAATACCCGCCGAGCGAAGCCGCGAAAATTCGATCGCCGACGACCACGCGCAGCTCGGGCGGCAGCGGGCCGACTGCGTCCCCATCCTTCTCCCGTTCTAGAGGCGCCGCGTTCCGGAACAGTTCCGACAGTATCGCCTTGGCCGCGTCCGTCAGCTTGTAGTGGCCCGAGTACGTCTCCTTCGTCGCCAAGCCGGGCTCGTCGCCCTTGAGCCAGAACGAGAAGACGTGTAACGCATCGTCTTCCATCCGCACCGTCGCCGCGAAATCCGGCGGCCTGATATCGAATATAGCCGAGTCGTATTCGGCATCGTTCATCGCTTCTACGAACGACTGGAACGTCTTGGGATCGTCGATCCGCCGCCCCGGTCCGTCCTGCTCCTGAGCGGTAATCGACGCGATGCGAGCGGCTTCTACCTGCTCGAGTCCAGGCAGCGCCGCGCTCCCCGACTGCCGACAACCGATCAGCCAAATTAGCAAGAAGCTCACGCCTAAGGCGCGCAATCGTTTCATTCGCGTCCAGCCCCTCCGTAAATATGTACTATCTACGACTGCACGGGACGACGAAAGGTTGCACAGCATCGAAAACTTCCCCGGCTCTGCGGGGTCTACAGCCCCAGCCGCTCTTCCAGCTCGCGCTTCTGTCTTAAATGGTGGCGGAAGTGCATGCCGATCAGCGCATGCCACTCGCGCGCGTTCAGCCAGCCGAAGCCGCCATGCTCGACTTTGGCATTCGCGTTCGCCGCGGCCGCCCTCACTTCCAGCTCCCGCATCCGGCTCATGACCTGCCGAAGCCGCTCCTCGAGGCCATCGATGCTGTCCGGGTTGTCAGCCTGGTTCATGTCTTCGGGCAGTTCGATCTTAACGGGCGGGAATCCGCCGATTCGGAACGCGTCCTCGCCCGCGGCCGTCTTGCCGAGCGGCTGCTCCGTCTCCGCCTCCGCGCAAGCTTCCACGTGATCCATATACTCGTGCGCGACCGCGATAAGATGATCGTACATTTGGCCGAGCGACCATACGCCCGCCTCCGGAATCTTCCTCAGCTGCTCCAGCGTGTAACGCCGCAATTGTCTCCGGTATTCTTCGATCAGCCGATATTCGCTCATGCCGTATCGCTCCTCTCTTCTCTGCCGTCTCCGCTACCATGCTACCATATCCGGTCTCGGCGGATTTCTTCCGAATTGCTCCTTTGGATGGCGGCGTCGGGAGCCAAAAGAGAGGACTCGCCTCCCCGGCTGTCAAGCAAACCGGTTCAGCGAGTCCTGTAATTCGTTCGATAGTTTCTGCAGCCGCTCCGACAGGGCGACCAGATCGGCGCTGATGCCCAGCTGCTCGGCGCTCTGGGACGCGACTTCCTCCGAGGAGGCCAGCGACTGCTCCGAAATCGCGCTTACGTTCATCATCGCCTCGACGAGCGAATGCTGGATCTGTTCCAGCACCTCGGCCGAGGTGCTCACGCGGTGCAGCTGGCGGCGGAACGCTTCCATGCTGCCGCCGGTCTGGCGGAACAGCTCGTCCGCTTCATGCACGGCCGCGAGCTGCTCGCGGAACACCGGCTGCGCGGCCGACAGCATCGCCGCCGTCTCCGCTACGCCGTGCTCGATCGTGCCGGTCAAGCCGCGAATCTCCTCGATCGACAGACGCGAGCGCTCCGCCAGCTGCCGCACCTCGTCCGCCACGACCATGAAGCCTTTGCCCGCCGAGCCGGCGCGCGACGCTTCGATCGCCGCGTTCAGCGAGAGGATGTTGGTCTGCTTCATGATGTCGTTCAACAAGCCGAGCACTTTGCCGATCGAGGCGGCCGCGGCGTTGAGCGATTCGGCCTTCTCCGTGACGGCGTGGATGACTTCCTCGGAATGGGCGGTCTTCTCGCGCAGTTTGCGCATCGACGCCGTGCCCCGCTCGCTCGCCTCCATGACGCCCTCCGCCGCCGCGGACATCTGCCCGCTCGCCGCCATCATGTCGTCCGTCTGGCGCATCGCTTCGTCCGTCAGCTCCTTGCCTCGTTCCGCGCCGAGCGCGAGCTCCTCCCCGCCCTTGGCGATGTCCGCGGTCGCCGCCGCGACGTCCTTGGCGGCCAGCTCGGTCGACGCCGACGCCGACGCGAGCGAGTGCGCCGTCGTCAGCACCTCCTGCGCGGACATGCGCGTCTGCTCGACGAGCGCGCCGATGTTGCTCATCATCCGGTCGAAGCTCGCGCCCAGCTGGCCGATCTCGTCAGCGGCTTTGGCTTGCGTGCGCACGCTCAGGTCGCCTTCCGCGCCTTGGCGCATCAAGTCCCGCATCCGCGCGAGCGGCCGTCCGATGAAGCGCGCCGTCAAGGCCGCGATTATGATCGAAGCCGCGCACGCGGTCGCCAGTACGATCGCGATGGCGCCGAACATGTCTTCCGTTTCCTTGTACAGGTCCGCGAACGGGATGTAGCCGGCGATCTGCCAGCCGTTGATGGCCGACTGCGCGAAGACGATCTGTTGCCGTCCTGCCGAATCCGCGTAGCTGCCCTCCGTCTTCTCCTTCAACTCGGCCGGCATCGTCAGCTGAGACGGCCCTCCGTTGCCACCCACCTTCTTGTCGTACACGACGCTGCCGTCTGGGCTAATTACCTGCACGGTGCCTTCGCCCATCTCGACGCCGTTGATCTGCTCGCCCATGGCGGAGAGATCGACGTCGATCAGAATGACGCAGTAACCGCCCGTCTGCCCGGCGCTCCGGATGACGCGTCCGACCGAGAACGTCGGGTTCGTATTCCGGTTGTCCGGCAGGTTGGAACCAAGCCACGCCGATTGACCGTCTTGCCGGACGATCGATTGGAACCAGGCATCCTCCCCGTAGGACCGGTTTTTGAGCAGCCCCGATTTGGTCGGGATGAGCGTGCCGTCCATGCGCAGCAGCTCGATGGAAGTGATGCTTTGATCCGAATACATATAATCCTGCAGCAGCAGGTCGATGTCGTCCGCGATCGCCGCGTATGCTGACGAATCGGACGCGTGGTCCGCAAGCGCGGTCACCGAATCGGCGAGCTTCTCGTCGACCATCATTTTGAGCAGGAGCCCATCATACGTTTTATACAGGAAATCGAGTTTCTGGGACGTCTGCTGGGCCGTCTGGCCGTATGCGGCGACCACCTTTTTCTCCAGCGCGCGCTTGGCGATCCCGTATGAAATCATGCCGGATGCCGCGACGAACGCGACGATGGACGCGACCATGATGAGACCGATCTTGAACCCGATGGACTGAAATATACGCCTCCATACCGGCTGACGTGCGGCCTGTTTCTCTCTGACTACGCTGCGCATGGCAGGACCTCCCTTGAAGGTGAAGTGACGATTCGTACCGTTCCCTACCTCCACTATACCGGGAGCCCCCTGGGCCAACCATCGAATATCTTCCTCTTAATCTAGAATTATTTATGCAATGTGAACGACCGATTCCGACACCGAATCTTCACAAATAGGGGGCCGTCCCCGGATTGACGAGGAGACGTCCGATTTTATATAGTTTTATTGTAGAACTATTTCACTGTCGAATATTACGAGAATAAAACCGATTAGTAGAGAGAAAGGAGGTTTGTACCTGTTGGAACCGCAATTCTTGAGGGAACTGATCGTCCGCTACCAGGACGTGTTCTTCTCCGTCAACAGCAAACTCGACGCGGTGCTGAAGGATCACATGCCGGACGGCTTGACGATCGATCAATACGCGACGCTGCGCTACATTCGAGATAACGGCCCATGCACGTCGTCGGAGCTCGCCGATATTTTCTGCGTCGGGAAGAGCTCGATTACCGCGATTGTGAACCGCCTCTTCGAGAAGGAGCTGATTGAGCGCGTGCCGCACAAGAAAGACCGGCGCGTGACCCATTTGAACCTGACCGAGGAAGGCAGCCGGGTCACGAACGATATGGAAGAGCGCATTCAGCGCGCGCTCGCGCCTTATTTGGACCAGTTCGAAGCCGAGGAAGCGATGGCGTTCATTAACACGTTCGAGAAACTGGCCCGCGTACTGCATGGCTAGCCTCGCCCGCCAGGCGAAGCAGCTCATTATTTTATAAATGATAGGAGAGAGATTCACGGATGAGAACGATATTGAAACTCCGATGGGTCATGATCGTCCTTTGGATCGCCCTCGCCGCAGGTTTGATGGCGACCGCTCCCAATATGGCGGACCTCGTGCGCGAGAAGGGCCAAGTCGACGTCCCGGACGGATACTCGTCGTCCAACGCCGGCCAGCTCATCGAAGCGATGGAGGAGCAGGGCGGCGAGAGCAGCGGCGCTTCCACGGTGCTCGTCTTTCACAACGACCAAGGCTTGAGCGAAGCCGACAATGCCGAGATCAAGGCGACTATCGAGCGCCTCAAGCAGGAGAAGGCGCAATACGGCATCGGCGGCGTCACGTCCCACGTCGATACCCCCGAGCTGGCGGAGCAGATGGTCGCCAAGGACGGCAAGACGGTGCTCGCGCTGCTGAACGTCCAGCTGGACGGCCGCACGCCGGTCGAAGCCGCCGATGCGATCCACGATGCGGTCAAGGACGTCAAGGTGGAGCATTATTACACCGGCAACTGGCTCATCTCCGAGGACGTCGTCCAGAGCTCGCAGGAAGGGCTGAAGAAGACGGAGCTGATCACGGCGGTGTTCATTATCGCGATTCTGTTCCTCGTCTTCCGTTCGGTCGTCGCGCCGTTCATTCCGCTGCTGACGGTCGGCTTCAGCTACCTCGTCTCGCAGTCGGTCGTCGCGTTCCTCGTGAAGTACGCGGATTTCCCGTTGTCGAACTTCACGCAGATCTTCATGGTCGCCGTGCTCTTCGGCATCGGCACCGACTATTGCATCCTGCTGATCAGCCGCTATAAGGAGGAACTCGCGCATACGAACGATCGTACCGAAGCGATCGTGACGACCTATCGCACCGCCGGACGCACGGTCATCTTCTCCGGACTCGCGGTGCTCGTCGGCTTCGCGTCCATCGGCTTCTCGACGTTCGTCCTGTACCGCTCGGCCGTCGCCGTCGCGGTCGGCGTCGCCGTCATGCTGATCGCGCTCGTGACGATCGTACCGTTCTTCATGGCGGTACTTGGCAACGCGATCTTCTGGCCGTCCAAGGCGGCGGCGGGCCACAAGCCAAGCCGCTTGTGGGGCTCGGTCGGACGTTTCTCGCTGAAGCGCCCGCTCTGGGCGATCGCCATCCTGGCCGTGCTGACGATTCCGTTCCTCATCGCCTACCAAGGATCGACGTCCTTCAACTCCCTGGACGAGATCGGCGAGAAGTACGACTCCGTCAAAGGCTTCAACATCATCGCGGACAGCTTCGGCCCCGGGGATTCCCTCCCGTCCACGGTCGTCGTGAAGACGGATAAGCCGCTCGACAACTCGGAGGGTCTGGCGGCGATCGAGCAGCTCAGCCGCGAGCTCGCCAAGGTCGACGGCGTGAAGACGGTCCGCAGCGCGACGCGCCCGACCGGCGAAGCGCTCGAAGACATGCAGGTGACCGACCAGGTGACCCAGCTCGAAGACGGCATCGGCAAGAGCGAAGAAGGCATCGGCCAAATCACGGACGGCCTCGCCGAAGCGAGCAGCTCGCTCGCGGCGAACGCCCCGAAGCTCAATGAAGCCGTCGACGGCGTCGGCGACCTGATCGCCGGCACGAACGCGCTCAAGCAAGGCGTCGAGCAGCTCGGCGGCGGTCTGAAGCAGCTGCAGCAAGGACTTGCGAGCGGCGCGGCCGGCGCGGCCGAGCTGAAGGCCGGCCTCGCGCAAGCCAAGTCGAGCGCGGACCAGCTGACCAAGGCCAGCGAGCAGCTGCTCGGCAATTACAAGAAAATGGCCGGCGGGCTCGGTCAAGTATCGAATGCTTACGGCACGCTTACGAAGCAGCAGGCGTCGATCGCGGCCGGACTGGACGGACTCGGCCAAAGTCTCTCCGGGCTGGCGTCCAAATACCCGGATCTTGCCGCCGATCCCGAGTTCCAGCGCGCGCAGGGCTCCGTCTCCGCGCTGGCGGACGGCGCGAAGCAGCTGAGCGGCGGCATGTCGCAGCTGAACGGCCAGCTCGCCACGATCGTCGGCGGCCTCAATCAAGCCAACGCCGGCTTCTCGCAAGCTTACGCCGGTCAGTCCCAGCTTACGCAAGGGCTCGGCAAGCTGGCCGCCGGCATCGGACAGCTGCAAGCCGGCGTCGCCAAGGCGGCGGACGGCCAGGGACAAATCGTCGCGAAACTGCCGGCCCTTACCGGCGGATTCGACCGGCTCGCGGCAGGACAGAAGGAGCTGCAGGACGGCTTCGCCCAAATTAGCGGCCAGCTGGGCCAACTGACCGACGGGTTGAACCAAAGCGTCGACGGCTTGTCGCAAGTGTCCGACGGGCTGGGCTCCGCGGGCGACTACTTGACCGGCCTTGCTTCCGCGCCGGATAAGCAGCTGGCCGGCTGGTACATCCCGCAGGAAGCGATCGACGGCGAGGAATTCCAAGCCGCGCTCGACGTCTATCTCTCGGAAGATCGCCAGACGGTGAAGTTCGACGTCGTCTTCGGCGGCAACCCTTACGAGATCGAGACGCTCGAGAAGGTCTCGGATCTGGATGCCGCGATTACCCGCGCGCTGAAAGGCACCGCGTTCGCGGACGCCGAATACGCCGTCGGCGGCGTATCGAGCATCAACAACGACCTGCGCAATATTTCCGCCGAGGATTACTCGCGCACCGTCGTGCTCATGCTCATCGGCATCGGGATCATTCTGATCGTGCTGTTCCGCTCGATCGTCATGCCGATCTACCTGATTCTGTCGCTGCTCATCACGTTCTACACGTCGATGGCGATCGCGGAAGTGATCTTCGTCCGCATCATGGGCTTGTCGGGCATCAGCTGGGCGGTGCCGTTCTTCGGCTTCGTCATGCTGATGGCGCTCGGCATCGACTACAGCATCTTCCTGATGGACCGGTTCAAGGAGTACCGCCATCTGTCGCCGAAGGAAGCGATTCTCCGCTCCATGGAGAACATGGGCACGGTTATCATGTCCGCCGCGCTCATCCTGGGCGGCACGTTCGCGGCCATGCTGCCATCCGGCGTTATGTCGCTGCTCCAGATCGCGACGATCGTGCTCTGCGGCCTGTTCATGTACGCGCTCGTCATGCTGCCGCTGTTCATTCCGGTCATGGTCCGGGTGTTCGGCGAAGCGAACTGGTGGCCGTTCATGAACCGCAAGGACGACGAGGACGATTACGTCGGCCAGCCAACGGTCGCGATTTCCGGGAAAAGCGACTCTCATCACGGATAACGACAACCGCGGCATTAACGCGCGAGACCGCAAGAATAAAAGGGCTTCGCCCTTCGAGAACCCGATCTTTTCACCCTCGCCCCTTCCCCCTCAAGCGCAAGCTGTCAGGTTAAGGAAAAACGGCTGGTGAAGCCAGCCGTGGCTATAGTTGATCGGCTTACGCACATGCCTATGTCTTAGGACGAACTTCAAAACCCACTGAAGCTTTGTCCGTCAGGACAAAAGCGTGCCACACTCAAGCCCTCCCGCCGACCGCGAACAAACATGTCAGCACGAAATAGGGAGTCCTGAGCGTTTTCAAAGGAAAACGCACTTCGGAAGCATACGCTTGGGCAAAGCCCTGAACGCTTTCCAACGGAAAGCGCACTTCGGAAGCATAGGCTTTGGAGCCTCCTCGGCGGAGGAGGTGGGAGGAGGGAGCAACAAAAGTGGGGTCATCGGGGCGCAGCCCTTCTTAACCTGACAGCATTGCCCCCTCCAGCGGAGGGGAACCAAAGGGTTTGCACCCTCTGCTTTCGTCCGCTCCCGCGGACACGCTTTACGTTTTTATCCACAACATGAACGGTTGCATAATAAAAAAGCACCGCCGACGCTCAACTTCGAGCTCGCGCGGTGCTTTTTGCGTTACGTTATTAAACCAGCCCTAAACCAGGTCACGAGGTGCGGTTCAGCCTCACCGGCTCATACCGTTTGAACCGGATATCGCACACGGTTCCCTGGCCGGGCTTGCTCTTGTACCGGATCGTGCCGGACATCAGCTGAATCAGCTGCACGACGACGAGCATGCCGAGCCCCGTCCCCGCTTCCTTCGTCGTGAAGAACGGCTTGCCGATCTGCCTTAGCTGTTCTTCGCTCATGCCGACTCCCGTATCCGACACTTGGATGCACAGCTTGCCGCCTTCCGTCCACGTCATGACCGTCATCGTGCCGCCGGACGGCATCGATTCGATCCCGTTCTTGAGAATGTTCAGCATGCACTGCTGAAATTTCTTCGGCTCTCCGAGCATCATGAGCGGCCCGTCCTTCATATGCTGAATCCGAATCTCCACGTCCGCCATCGTCGACAGCGGCGTTACCCACGGCATCAAGCCGTCCAGCTCGGCCCGGATATCGATCGGCTGCTGCGGCTCGCGGGTTGGCTTGGCGTAATTCAAATAATCCGAAATGATGGCGTTCGCGTGATTGATGCCCTGCGCGGCATATTCCCGATAGCGCTCGCGCGTCTCCTCGTTAATGCCTTCCTTGCCCATCAGCTGCAGGAAGCCCTTCGCCGTCGTCAGCGGGTTGCGGATCTCGTGCGAAATCGAAGCGGCCATCTGCCCGATCACCTGATACTTCTCCGCATCCATCAGCTCCGTCTGCAAATACTCCTGGTGTTTCACCCGATGGTACACGGCGCTGACGAGCAGCGCGGAGACGACCGTACCCGCAAGCGCCCCAAGCGCGGCCACGACATCGACCGATCCGTTCCCGATCGCGTAAGCGCCCGCCAGGTAAATGGCGACGTGCGTCGCCACAAGGAGGATATACCGCCGCAAGTACCGGGTATACGGGATGCACCCCGAATCGCTACGGTTAAAATACGCGCCGAGCAGCATCAGCGCGGACGTGCCGGCGATCGTAGGCAGCCAGTCGTTGCCGACGATCAACGTGCCGCCTAGCGTAAAAGCCGCCCATACGGCAACGCCCGGCACAAGCCCCTCGAATAAGATCGTGAGCGCGATCGAAATCGGGGTCAAATGCACGGCATATACGAGCGGGTCCACCGTCTCCGTCGCGAAATACAGGCCGGACAGCAGCGCCAAAATAACCATATAGGCCAAACTTCTTCGCGTCTCCCCGAACAGCTTCACCCTCACGACCAGAGACAGAAGACAAGCCCCGAATATATAAAGCAGCCCATGAACCTCATGGGTCAATAAGGAAATCCAACTCTGTTCGCCCATGCGTCCGACGCTCCCTCGCCACGTCCTCTCCTACTTTCTCCCATTATACATCGGGAAACTATGAAATTCTCGTTTTTTTGCGATCTTTTTACATTTTTCTCACGGAATCACTTACGAAATAATCGCATCTTGTCGAAAGATAGAGTAGGACCCAAACGCGAGAGCCACTGTTCCAACGCGCCTGCCGTTAACGAGAGCTGCTCGGCTTCCGAGATGGCGGGCGGGTAGTCCTGCCATTCTTCCGCATAGGAAGCGAACTGCTGGTGGTTGCCGCCGCGGATATTGACATACTCGGTCGTACCCGGCAGTTGCTCGCGTTCGCGGTCCGAGACGTTCAACGTGACGATGCCGTCTTTCGTCGCCGCCACCTGCAGCACGGGCATTCCGCCGACGTCCTCCCCCGCTTCGCGGTCGATGAAGGAAGCGATCAGAAACAAACCTTTCACCCGCTCGCGATGCGCTGCCGCGTAACGGGCCGCTACCGCGCCGCCCAAGGAATGGCCGCCGATCACGAAAGATTCTTGCGGATGCTCGTTCAAAATTCGCGTCGCTCGTTCGGTTGCGAGCGGCGAGAAGTTGAGCGGCATTTTGACCAAATAGACGGGGTAGCCGCGCTCTGCCAGCATACGCGCCCACGGCGAATACCCCGCCGCATCCGCCAGCAGACCGGGGTACACGATGACGCCGGGGGATTTTCGGACGCCTTGTACAGGTTCAAGCAGCCACCATCCCGACGACGAGGAGACGCGTACCCGGTTATCGCTCATCAGCGCCAAGATCGCTTTGTCGCTCGGCTCGAAGACGGCGATCCGGTAAGCCGCCACCAGCGCGATCGCGAGCAGGCAGGCGAGGAACAGCGTACGGCGCAGCCTTTCTTCGAAGCGGCCGGATAGGCGCATACCCATCTTACGTTCGCCTCCTTCCAATCGCATTGCAGAAATCGCATTGCAGAAATCGCATTGCAGCGTTTTCAAATTATTCGCCCGGATTCCGGACGTTATTCCGGCATTCCGGCATCGCCATACATTCCCTCGCGAGGAGGAAGCCCGCGTTGATTCAAGGATACGACGAGTTTCATGCCAGCACGGCGCGCATTTTCCAGCTATTGATGGATGATTGATCATCTGCGAGATTGATATGCTTACGAGGAAGTCGCGGGCCAACGAGGTCCGGCACGACAAATGACACTCACAATGACGACAGGGGGATTTAATTATGAAGAAGAAAGCCGCAGTTATTCTTAGCGCATCCATCCTTATATCCGCTAACGGCATGGTGACTGAAACCTTTGCCGCGACGGCGGATCCGGCGGTTACGACCATGGCCGCGACAAGCACGACGACGACCAGTCCGACAACGACGACGGAACCGGCGACCAGCACAACGTCGGGTACGACGACAACTAGCACCACGGCGCCAACGACCGGCACGACTACGCCGACGACCGGCACGACTACGACGACTACGGGTACAACAGCGCCAACGACTGGTACGACCACGACAACTACTGGGACGACGACGGCACCAACCTCGACGACCAGCACGACAACAACAACGACAACAACTTCCACGCTGCTCAAAGTCGGCTCGACCGGCGATGCGGTCATGAAACTTCAGACCGATCTGAAACAGCTGGGTTACTTTACCTATCCGACGATCACCAATTATTACGGCACGGTGACGCGCGACGCCGTCATGGCTTTCCAGCTCGACTATGGTCTTGCGGCGGACGGCATGGCGGGCACGATGACGCAGACGGCGATCGCGCGCGCGGTGCTCAAGCAATCGCTGCTGGCGGACAGCAAATCGTACATCGGCGTACCGTATCTATGGGGCGGCACGACGACGGCCGGCTTCGACTGCTCGGGCTTCGTCTACTTCATGTTCAATAAGTTCGGCGTGACGATGCCGCGTTACACGTCCGCGAGCCTCTATACGCAAGGCACGTCCGTATCCAAAACGATGCTGCGCCCAGGCGACCTCGTCTTCTTCAGCATCGCCGGCAACGGCAAGGTCGACCACGTCGGCTTCTACTTGGGCAACGGCGAATTCATCTCGGCGCTGAGCTCCAAAGGCATCTATATTCAAAAAATGGAGAACAACTCGTACTGGACGCCGCGCTACCTGGGCGCGCGCCGCGTGTACTAATATTCGACTACGGACTTCGCCGGCAATCCCGCGGCATCGCTCCGCACTGGCGTATGGACGCCGGTGCGGAGTTTTTTCGCGTAAGGTGGAGCTCGCCTATCGTACATATAGCTTGGACTAGTCGCGTTGGTCATATGCATGGCTTCCTTCGCGAAGTCCGCCCATTCGCCTCCGCTTCCGCGTCAACCGATACCTGACATGGTCCATGTCCCGCCGCAATCGACATATCGGCCCCCCTCCCCCCATAAGATGAAGGAAGAGGAAAATCCGGGCTTTACGCCTGCCGAAGGGGGAACCGCATCGTGCATCAGGACGAAATCAAGGCGCTCGAGCGAGCCATTGACGAGATAACGGAAGTTGCCAAAGGGTTCAATCTGGACTTCTATCCCATGCGCTACGAAATATGCCCCTCAGAGATTATCTACACGTTCGGCGCTTACGGCATGCCGACCCGCTTTAGTCATTGGTCGTTCGGAAAAACTTTCAATAAAATGAAAATGCAATACGACTTTGGCCTAAGCAAAATATACGAGCTCGTCATCAACTCCAATCCCTGCTACGCCTTCCTCTTGGACGGCAACTCGCTCATCCAGAACAAACTGATCGTCGCGCACGTGCTCGCCCACTGCGATTTCTTCAAGAACAACGCCCGCTTCAGCGCCACCAACCGCAACATGGTCGAGAGCATGTCCGCCACGGCCGAGCGGGTCAGCCACTACGAGATGCAATACGGCACCGAGCGGGTGGAAACGTTCATCGACGCCGTGCTGGCGATCCAGGAGCATGTCGATCCGACGCTTCGCCTGCCCTACCAATTAGACAAAACCCGCTACATCGAGCTGCTGACCAAGGAACAAGGACGCTCGTCCAGCCAGCCGGCCACGTATGGCTACGAGGATCTGTGGGATCTCGACAGGCAGAGGAATGAAGATGAGGCGAGCAAATCCGCCAACGAGCCGAAGCGCTTCCCGCCGAAACCGGAGAAGGATCTCGTCTGGTTCATTGAGGAATACTCGTCCGTGCTGGAAGACTGGCAGCGCGACATCATGTCGATGCTGCGCGACGAGATGCTCTACTTCTGGCCTCAGATCGAGACCAAAATCATGAACGAAGGCTGGGCTTCCTACTGGCATCAGCGCATCCTCCGCGAGCTCGACCTGACGAGCGCGGAGACGATCGAATTCTCCGCGCTGAACGCCTCCGTCGTACAGCCGTCTCGGCATAGCCTGAACCCGTATTACCTCGGTCTGAAGATCTTCGAGGACATCGAGAAGCGCTGGGATAACCCGACGCAGGAGGAGCGCGACCGGTTTGGCCGCCAACCGGGCAAGGGACGGGAGAAAATTTTCGAGGTGCGCGAGCTGGACGGGGACATCTCCTTCCTGCGCAATTATCTAACCAAGAAGCTGGTCGACGACCTGGATCTCTACATATTCGAGAAGAAAGGCGCCGAGTGGAAGATTACCGACAAGAGCTGGGAGCACATCCGGGACCAACTCGTCACCTCCAAGGTGAACGGCGGCTTCCCGAACCTCGTCGTCACCGACGGCGACCACAACCGCGTGGGCGAAATGTACTTGACCCACCAGTACGAGGGCGTCGAGCTCGATCTCAAATACGTGGAGCGTACCCTCCCGTACGTCGTCCAGTTGTGGGGCAAATCGGTCCATCTGGAGACGGTCGTCGAGGATAAGAAGATCGTGTTCAGCTGCGACGGGAAGAAGACGAGCCGAAAGTTTATTTAGTAGCGAAAATGCGAAAGCCCGCTGGCCGTGATGGCTGGCGGGCTTGTTTGAATACATGACAACGCAAAACGCCCGCCCCGCTCCCTCTTCGGGAACAGGTCAGGCGTTCTCTCCGTCTTGGCCCATCCGGGCCGACAAATCCGCGATCGTCGTGCGCGCCAGCTCCTGCTCCATGGCGGTCTGCGCCTCCTTGAACGAACGCTCTAACGCGCCTTGAATGTTGCGGCCGACCTGGCAAGCCGGATTCGGATTATCGTGAATCGCGAACAGGTCATCCCGATTCTCCTGCTGCACCGCGGCATAGACGTCCAGCAGCGTGATCGCCGAAGCATTGCGGGTGAGCGAAGCGCCCGCCACGCCGGGACTCGTCGCGATCAGACCGGCACGGTTCAGCTGCCCTATGATGCGTCGGATGACGACGGGATTCGTATTGACGCTGCCGGCGATCATCTCGGAACTCATGCGCTGGTCCGAAGCGTATTCGAGAAGCGTCAGAATATGCACGGCGACGGCGAATCGGCTGTTGATCGACATGCTTCTGCTTCCTCCTCCTCGGCCCCAGCCGCAAAATGATGTGCCATCATTATAGTTACCCGGCCCTTGGCAAGTCAATAGGCGCGCTAAGCGGACAATGCGGATACCGCTGCCGAAACCAACGTCAAAGGACCGATTCAATAATAGAATCGGTCCCTCTTCTCGCCCGCCGTGAAGCCTGGCACCCGTTAGACTGCTTCGGCATTCATCCGTGTTTTCCCCTTATAGTCTCTCTCTTGTGGCCTGTCAAGTTAGCCGCGCGGTTGCGAACGCGTGCGGGATCTATTGCCGCCTCTACGGCAGCATGCCCGGTCTATCGCTGTCCGCAGATGGCTTTCGATATGGCCGATTACCGTTTGTTCAGCGCCTTCAAATCCTCCGTGACCTGCTCGATCATCGCCACGAATGACGCCAACTCCTCCGAGCGCGCCGCCTGTTCGCGGGCCTGCACCGAAGTTTGCTCGGAATCTTTGCGCACGAGCACGACCTTCTTCTCGATGTCGCGCAGACGCGTTGTGATCGCCTCCATCGCCTGCTGGGAGGAAGCCGCCGCCTTGCGGATCTCGCCGGCGACGATGTCGAAGCCGCGTCCATGCTCGCCCGCCCGCGCCGCTTCGATCGCCGCATTCAAACCGAGCAGATGGGTTTGCTCCGCAACCCCTTTGATAAGCAGTCCAACCTCGCCGATGCTCTCGACATCCTTCATCAGCTGACCGAGCGTCTGCCCCGCCTGCTCTTGGGATTCCGCCGTCGACACGGCCGAATCGGCGATAACCCGCGCGTTGTCGTCCAGCTCGACGATCATCCCCGCGAGATCCTGCACCGCTTTCGTAATCAGTCTCAGCGACTCCGCCCGCTCGTCGGCCATCTTCTGAACCCGTTCTTGCTCCGTGCGCTGGTAGGCTTCAAGCACGAGCTGCGAATCGAAGCTGAACACCTTCGTCAGCGAATGATAGATGCGCTGCCAATTATCCGGCACCGTGCGCTGCAGCACCTGAATGGCAATATCCATGTAGATGGCGTAAGCCCCGAGATACCAGTCCGTCGTCAACCCGATCTTGGAGTGAACGAGCCCGATTCTAACCCTGTTCTCGATAAAGGCTTCATCGATCTTGCCTTCGGTAATGGACATCCAATAGATACGCATCGTCTCTTTCAACCGATCGATCGTGCTGAATCTCTTGATGATCGCATTCAGCTCCGACTCCCGGCCGATCCGGTCGTAGAAGCGATCGACGACCTCCTTCACCACCTTGGCGAATAACTCCTTCTGGCTGCCTAGCAGCTGTATATCTTCCTCGGTAATTCCCGTAAAATCAAGCTGGCGTCTCCGCTCCGCCGTTACGTTGATCATGATGCAGATGTCCCCCTTATGAATCGATCCCCATGTCACTTCCTTCCTTATTATCATCGACCAAAGGGTTGTAAATATTTACACCTGTGAAAATTTCTCGCCTGCAGATCCCGATTATCGTTTCACCGCGACGACCCGCAGCCTCTCATAATCCGCCGTCCACCGGGCGCCATCCCATAATGCGGTCGCTTTCAACCCGCGCTCCGTCTCCGCGACGACCGCCTCCCGAACGTCTTCCTCAAGTCCGGACAAGATGCCGTTCGCGAAAGTCGCCAGCCATACTCGCATCCCCTGTTCCCCGTCCGACAGCGGCGTCGGACGATCCACGCGTACCGCCATTCGCACCTCTAGGCCGGCCCTCTCCAGCAGTGCCGCGTACTCGCCCACCGTCGGAAAATACCACGGCCACGCCGGCGCGCCCGGCGCCAAGGCCGCCGGCCACGCCGCGCCGAGCGCTTCCCGTATGAGACGGATATTGCCCGCCGCGCCGAACTCCGCGACGAGCCGACCGCCCGGCCGCAGCGAAGCGCTCATGCTGCCCGCAGCCCCTTCCGCGTCGGTCATCCAGTGCAGCGCCGCGTTGCTGAAGATCGCGTCGGCCGCATCTTCGCTGATATAGGACTGACCGTCCGCCACGCGCCAGTCCAGCTGCGTATACTTGGCCCGTGCCTGCGCGATCATGTCCGCCGAACCGTCGATGCCGGTCACGACCGCGCCTCTGCGCGCCAGCTCCGCCGCCAAGTCTCCCGTCCCGCAGCCCCAATCCAGCACTCGCTCTCCTGCCTTCAACTCTAGCCATTCCACCAGTTCCTCGCCGTAACGGGATACGAACGCCATCGATTTGTCGTAACCTTGCGCATGCCAACGCTGCGTCATGCCAACCGCCTCCATCCAATGTTTGGTAAGCCAGTTATATCACGCCGAGGAACATATGTTGAAATATATAAAGATGATATTATTTATAGTTATTAACTATAACTATGCAACAATACAGCCGCAGCTCTCCCAGCGTCGCCCAGGCAGGCAAACGCGCCTAAGCCGGCGTGCGCATTGCTGCGCACGCCGGCTTAGGCGGGAGTCCAAATCTTCGGCTTACGATTAACGGTTCAACAGACTGCCGACGTAGCGGAGGAGTTCATTGGCGCTGACCGGCGTATACCCATGCTCCTCGACGAGACGGTTGATGACCTCGTTGATGCGCTTGAGCTGCTTCTCGTCCGGCGTTTTCGTCGACGTCGTGATTTTGACGATGTCCTTCAGATCATTGAACAGCTTCTTCTCGATCGCTTCGCGCAGCCGGTCGTGGCTTGCGTAGTCGAATTTCTTGCCTTTGCGCGAGTACGAGGAGATGCGGATCAGAATTTCCTCGCGGAACGCCTTCTTCGCGTTCTCGGAGACGCCGATCTGCTCCTCGATCGAGCGCATGAGACGCTCATCCGGATCCATCTCTTCGCCCGTGAGCGGATCGCGGATTTTGGACCAGTTGCAATAAGCCTCGATGTTATCGAGATAGTTTTCGAACAACGTCCGGGCCGACTCCTCGAAGGAGTAGACGAACGCCTTCTGCACTTCTTTCTTCGCCAGCGTGTCGTACTCTTTGCGTGCGACCGAAATGAAGTTTAAGTATCTTTCGCGCTCTTCTTTCGTAATGGACGGATGCTGGTCCAGACCGTCCTTGAGCGCCCGCAGCACGTCAAGCGCGCTGATGAACTCCAAGTTCTGCTTGATGAGCGCGCTCGAGATCCGGTTGATGACGTAGCGCGGGTCGATCCCGCTCATGCCTTCCTCCAGATACTCGTTCTGCATCTCCTTCAAGTCCGCTTCCTTGTAGCCTTCCACCTCTTCGCCGTCGTACATGCGCATTTTCTTGATCAGGTCCATGCCCTGCTTCTTGGTCTCCTTCAGGCGAGTCAAGATCGAGAAAATGGCGGCCGAGCGCAGCGCGTGCGGCGCGATATGGATATGCTTCATATCGCTCTGGCTGATCAGCTTGGCGTAAATTTTCTCTTCCTCCGACACCTTCAGGTTGTACGGCACCGGCATGACGATCATCCGCGACTGGAGCGCTTCGTTCTTCTTGTTGGCGATGAACGCTTTGTACTCCGTCTCGTTCGTGTGCGCGATGATGAGCTCATCGGCGCTGATTAACGCGAACCGGCCGGCCTTGAAATTCCCTTCTTGCGTCAGCGAGAGCAGGTTCCACAGGAACTTCTCGTCGCACTTGAGCATCTCTTGGAACTCCATCAGACCGCGATTGGCCTTGTTCAGCTCGCCGTCGAACCGATACGCGCGCGGATCGGATTCCGAACCGAACTCCGTAATCGTCGAGAAGTCGATGCTGCCCGTCAAGTCGGCAATATCCTGCGATTTGGGGTCCGACGGGCTGAAAGTGCCGATACCGACGCGGTTCTCTTCCGAGACGAACACGCGCTCGACAAGAACGTTCTCGATATCGCTTTCGAACTCGGTCCGGAGCCTCATTTGGCAGGAAGGGCACAGATTGCCTTCAATGCGGACGCCCAGCTCTTTCTCCGCCTCCGCCCGAAGTTCGTTCGGGATGAGATGCAGCGGATCCTCGTGCATCGGGCATCCTTTGATCGCGTAGACCGCCCCGCGCTCCGTGCGGGAGAATTGTTCCAAGCCCCGCTTGAGCATCGTGACCAGCGTCGATTTGCCGCCGCTGACCGGTCCCATGAGCAGCAAAATCCGTTTGCGTACGTCGAGCCTGCGGGCGGCGGAGTGGAAATATTCCTCTACCAGCTTCTCGAGCGCGCGGTCCAAGCCGAAAATCTCCTGCTCGAAAAATTTGTACGACTTGCGGCCGTTTTCTTCTTCAACCCCGTAGGACTTGATCATTTCGTAGACACGAGCGTGCGCAGTCATGGCAGGCGTAGGGTCTTCCTTCAACAGCTCCAGGTACTCCTTGAACGATCCAGTCCACGCGAGCTTATCGCTCTCCGCCTTGTAGGCGGATATCCGTTTTAAAATATCCATGCCTTACCTCCCTCTCGTCCCTTCCGATGCGGTCCCAAGTCAGGCTACTACCGAAGGCCGTTATGCGTTTGGAATCTTGGCTGCCAGGCTTCAATTCAGCGATTGGTTGAAGTGTTATAATCCTATGCGCTAAACCGAGGGAAGTTGCCCTATATTTTAATTGCCGATCTAGCAAAATCCGACCTTTTTCACACAAGCTTAACCTCCCTCAAACTCTGAATCCCGTTCAATGTAAGCGCTTATCGCAAAATACGGCCGCCAACACCTGACATGCCTCGAAAGCTATTCCCGCAGCGAGTACGCGCACCTCGCATCGCCTCCTGCCCGGCACGCATATACTCGTCTTCGACTTGTCCGCTTATCGAACCGAAGCCGCGCATTCGACAACCTCCCCGGCGGTGAAGCGCTTGCTCAACTTATGATATAATGGTCGCCAAGAGAGGAGCGCATGACCCCATGGCCGTTCAGCATGAAACGGAGCTGTACCCTCCGGTCAAACGTTATTTCGAATCACAAGGCTACGACGTGAAGAGCGAGGTGATGCACTGCGACCTCGTGGCCATCCATCCGGCGAGCGGCGAGACCGTCATCGTCGAGATGAAAAAAACGTTCAATCTCGCCCTGCTGCTGCAGGGTATCGAGCGCCTGCGCCTCACCGATCGCGTCATTCTGGCGGTCGAACGCAATCGCAAGAAGAGCGGCGCGCACAATCAGCGGTTCGGCGATCTCGCCGAGCTGTGCCGGATGCTCGGAATCGGCCTTATGACGATCACCTTCTTCAAAACGAAAGCGCCCGTCATCGAGATGCTCTGCGAACCCGGCGATACGCCGATCCGCGGTCGTCGCAGACGGCGCGAAAGCCGGCTGTTGACCGAATTCCGCGAACGCAGCGGCGACTATAATACAGGCGGCAGCACGAAGCGCAAGCTCGTGACCGCCTACCGGGAGAAAGCGCTGCGCATCGCATGGGCGCTGCAGTTGCACGGGGATCTACAACCGCGCAGGGCAGCCGAGTTAACGGAAGTCGTCCGCGCGCGCGAGATTTTGCATAAAGATTATTACGGATGGTTCGAACGCGTCGAACGCGGGGTATATCGGTTAAAGGAGAGCGGTGCGCAAGCGGTCGCCGAGCATGCCGACATACTCGACGCCTGGCTCCGCACCAAGCAAACGCTGCCAAAGGAGACGTTGGAGACATGAACGACCACGATGAGCACGCCTATCGCATTATTGCGAGCGTAGACGAAATCACCTCATTCCCGGCTACCATTACGATCGATCGCGACCCTTTCTTTCTCGTTCAAACCGGCGAGGACGCCGAAGGCTACCGGCTCGTCTCCGCCATATGCCCGCATGCCGGCGGGCTGGTGCGGCAGCACGAGAACGAGCTGATCTGCCCGCTTCACTTCTGGGCGTTCGATCCGCTGACCGGCGAATCGACCAACGTGCCCGGCGAGCGGCTGGAATGCCAGCCCGTCGAAGTGCGGGACGGACATTATACGATTCGAACGAACGCCTAACGAACGAAACCGATACCTCCGCCTCCCTTGAGGGCAGACGGATTCGAAGCTTGGCCCGCAAGGCCAATGTCCGCGAATTCGCGCTTCCTCTCGGGCGCGCGGAGGTTTTTAGTTGGCACGAGCATCACGATCTCGCGAGAAATTCGTTGATCGCCTCCGCGAACAGCCCGATCCCCTTCACCATGCGTTCGTCGTCCAACCCCGTAAAATTAAGCCGCGCCGTATTTCGCTCCTGCACGCCCGCGAAGAACGGCGCGCCGGGCACGAACGCGACGCCTTGGCGAAGCGACGCGCGAAGCAGCGCCTCCGCATCCAGCGCCTCCGGCAGCGTCAGCCACAAGAACATGCCGCCGCGCGGCTCCTCCCAACGCAGCCCCTCGATGCGATGCGAAGCCAGTTCGCGCTGCATCAGGTCCATTCGGCGCCCATACTCTCGCGCGACGTCGCGAAGGTAATCGACGAGCGGAAAATCAGCCAGCAATTGTACGATAATCCGCTGATCCAGCGCGCTCGAATGCAAATCCGATGCCTGTTTGGCTTTGGCCATCATGCGGATCACCGTCGCGTCCCCCATCGCCCAGCCCGTTCGAAGTCCCGGCGCGATCGTCTTGGAAAACGTGCCCAAGTAGACAACCGGACTCCCCTTGCAGCTCCCCGCGAGCGTGAATAAACTCGGCTCCCGCTCGCCGTCCTCGAAGCGCAGCGCGCCGTACGGATCATCTTCCAGGATCGGTACTCCTTCCGCCCCGCACAGCTGTACGATTACCCTCCGGCGTTCCGTGCTCCACGTGCGTCCGGTCGGATTGCCGAACGTCGGCACCGCATACAGCAGGCGCGGGCGCTTCGCTTGGATGAGCCGCTTCACCTCGTCCGGCAGCGGTCCGTCCGCGTCGCTCGCGACCGGCACGACCGTCAACCCATAAACGCCGAACAGCTGCAGCGCCGCGAGATACGTGGGGTCTTCGACCAGCACGATATCGCCGGGCTCGGTCAATGCGCGCACGGCCAAGTCCAGCGCCTGCTGCGAACCGGTCGTCAGCAGCGTCTCCTCCGGCGTCGCGCCCGTGCCCGCCGCCGCCGCTTGCGCGCACAGCCATTCGCGCAGCTGCCGATCGCCTTCCGTCGGCCCGTATTGCAGCGCTTCCGCCGCCCGATCCGTTAATACGCGTGCCGCCGCCTCCCGGATCGCCTCCACCGGGAACAGCTTCGCATCCGGCAGTCCGCCCGCGAACGACAACATGTCTTTCCCCTGCGCCAGCTTCAGCATGTCGCGAATGACGGAGGATTGCATCCCCGCCACTCGTTCGGAAAACCGATATTGCATCGCGCCCGCCTCCTTGTATCGTCTTCTTTCATCATACGCGGGGGCAGGGGCGGAATGAACTGCGCGTGATTGCTTAATCGGGAAGGCCATGCAAACCAAATGCGATTACCAGAATGCTGCGTCCCTCTATCTGGACGCAAACCAATCTGGGTGTTTCACA
This sequence comes from Paenibacillus methanolicus, assembly GCF_008124765.1. Lineage (GTDB taxonomy): Bacteria > Bacillota > Bacilli > Paenibacillales > Paenibacillaceae > Paenibacillus_Z > Paenibacillus_Z methanolicus. The sequence continues at coordinate 231,169 of NZ_VNHS01000010.1, forward strand.
CTTCGTTCACATTTTCCCGCCTCTTCACGCATTTTCTTTTTCCAGGGGGTTGGGTATAATAAGATAGGCTTCACCATGAGCTAACATGGCCAAGCCATGTTCATTTGAAGGCAGAATTACTGGGGGTGTGCAGGATGACGATTGGATTTTTGATCGTACTGACCGTATCGGTATTGTTCTTGACCGCCATGATGACTGCGTCATACAATGACGACAAGACCAAAGGCCTCTAATTGCATGCAAGACAAAGAAGCTTCCCGCTTGAGATCACCCGATCTTGTGCTGGAAGCTTCTTTTCGTTCACCGCGCTAAAGCGTTTAGTCGCGTTTAAGATGTGACATTTCCGTAATGCATTGCGCGCACAAATAACGCTCTTTGAATTCGCGCACTTCTTCCATGTTACCGCAAAATACACATCTCGGGCGGTAACGCTCCAAAATGATATGGTCACCCTGTACTAAAATCTCAACAGGATCGCCTTCGTTCATTTGATATCGCTTACGCAGCGATTTAGGCAGCACAATGCGGCCCAGTTGATCGACCTTGCGCACAACACCAGCCGGTTTCAATGCCGTTCACCTCTTCTGCAGTCTAGGTTTGCAAGCTATGTCACGAGAATATCGCATGTATAACGTTCGCCCTGAGCCGGGTATTTCCTGCCCATTTCACATTTTTTCTTAGTATCATGCAAATACTTCTCAACGATATAACCTCAGCCAGAAGAGGAAATGAAAAACAGCCGCTTGTTTATTCCAAACCGGCGAAGCCGATTTGGCGGAACGCTTCGTAAATGACGATGGCCGCAGAGTTGGACAGATTGAGCGAACGCACCTTGTCCGTCATCGGCACCCGAAGGCAAGTGTCCGGGTGGGCATCAAGGATCGATTGCGGGAGCCCTTTCGTCTCTTTGCCGAACACGAAAAAATCGCCATCTTGGAATTGATATTCCGTATAAGGCCGGGAGGAACGGGTGCTCGCGCAGAAGAATCGCCCTTCGGGGTACAACGCCTTCAACTCGTCGAACGAATCGTGGTAATGCACCTGAACGGCATACCAATAGTCGAGACCGGCCCGTTTCAGCGTTTTGTCATCCGTGTTAAAACCGAGCGGGCGGACCAAATGAAGATGCGTCCCCGTCGCCGCGCACGTGCGCGCGATATTGCCCGTGTTTGCCGGGATTTCCGGCTCTACCAGTACGATATGAAAAGCCATATTTTGTTCGTCTCCTCTGCTACATTTTACATCCGGTTAACGTTACCTTAATCTGGGGAATAACGAAGGGCTTCATAATAGACATCGAACCCACCTAAAAAGGAGTTTTCGGGAACGATGAAAAAGAAGATTTTGGTCGTCGATGACGAGCCCTCTATTTCCATGTTAATCGAGTTCAACTTGAAACTCGCCGGGTATGACGTGCGCTGCGTCCATGACGGCGAAGCTGTATTCGATATGTTAAAGCCGTTCCGTCCCGACCTCATTGTTCTTGATCTCATGCTGCCCAAAATGGACGGGATTCAGGTGTGCCGCGAGCTTCGCAAACAGAATAACGCCGTGCCGATCGTCATGCTGACCGCCCTTCAGGACGTCACCGACAAAATAACCGGCCTCGACAACGGCGCCGACGATTATATGACGAAGCCGTTCTCCCCGCAGGAGCTGCTCTCCCGCATTCAGGCGATCTTCCGCCGGACGCAGGCGTTGCCCGGATCGGGCGGCAACGTTGTGCATGAAATCGGCCGTCTGACGGTATTCGCCGAACAGCGCGAGGTTCGCGTCGATGGCAAAGCGGTGGATCTGACGCCGAAGGAATTCGAGCTGCTGCTCTTCCTCTGCCGTCACCGCGGCAAAGTGCTCAGCCGTCAGCAGCTGCTGCACGGGGTATGGGATTACCACTTCCTCGGCGATACGCGCATCGTCGACGTCCACATCAGTCATCTGCGCGACAAAATCGAGCGTAACGCAAGGGCGCCCGAGTATATTATGACCGTTCGAAATGTAGGATACAAGCTTTCCGGCCCGGCCGCAACTGAATCTGCTATGCAAAACGCCTCATTATAAGCACGACAGAAGACCGCCCCGCGCCTGTGGATCAGGTGCGGGGCGGTCATCATTTCTCCGGCGTTTAACCGTTGCGCTTCTGGAAATCAACCATAAATTCAGCAAGCGCCTTACAGCTCTCCAACGGTACCGCGTTATACGTCGAGGCGCGAAGACCGCCGACGCTGCGGTGTCCTTTCAAGCCGACGAATCCATTCGCTTCGGATTCCTTCACGAATTGCTTCTCCAGCTCTTCGCTATGAATGCGGAACGTTAAGTTCATCGCCGAACGGCTGCCCGCATCCGCGAACCCGCGATAGAAGCCGCCGCTCTGGTCGATCGTGTCGTAGATCAGCTGCGTCTTGTCGCGGTTGTACTGCTCCATGGCCGCAACGCCGCCGCGGCTTTGCACCCATTTGAGCATCAAGTTCACGAGATAAACCGAGAAGGATGGCGGCGTATTGTACAGCGAGTTGTTCTTCACGTGCGTATCGTATCGCATCATCGTCGCGATCGATTTCGGGCTCTCCTGCACGAGATCCTCGCGGGCGATGACGATCGTCACGCCGGATGGACCCAGGTTCTTCTGCGCGCCCGCATAGATAAGGCCGAACTGGCTGACATCGACCGGACGACTCAGGATGTCGCTGGACATATCGCCGATCAGCGGAATATCGCCGGCCACCGGGAACTGCTTATATTGCGTGCCCTCGATGGTTTCGTTGGAGGTAACATGCAAATAAGCCGCGTTCGACGGAATTTCGACATTCGACAAATCCGGGATCCGGTTGAACTTGTCCGCTTCCGAAGATGCGACAACCGTCGTCTCGCCGAACAGCTTCGCTTCCTTCAGCGCCTTGTCCGCCCAGCTGCCGGTCGCGACGTACGCGCCAACTTTGCCCGCTGGCAGCAGGTTCATCGGAATCATCGCGAACTGCGTGCTGGCGCCGCCTTGCAGGAACATTACTTTGTAGTTCGACGGAATGCCGAATAGCTCCCGAAGCAGCGATTGCGTCTCCTCGTTCATTTGCTCGTAAATCGCGCTGCGGTGCGACATCTCCATAATCGACATGCCCGCGCTCGCGTAATCGACCAACTGCTCCTGCGCCTGTTGTAGCACTTCCAGCGGCAGCGCGGCCGGTCCCGCATTAAAGTTATATGCCCGTTTCGTCACCGTGATCCACTCCCGTCTTCTATTTGCCTATGGCTACTATAGCAAGATTACTCTTCGCCTTCAAGTGTCAAAAAGTCGAACATCCTCACACTGTAGATAATCAAACATTCGTCTTTTCGCCCGAAAACGACAATATCTACCCAAATTACGGCCAACTATGATCCAATTTGACTTTATCCGCAGTCCATTCGCTATATCGGCGGACGCTTATAAAAAACGAGCTCCCCCGATCGGGAGAGCTCGTTGATCCGAATGATAAGTGCGTCGATTAGCAGCCGAAGTACAGGCTGTATTCGTGCGGGTGGATGCGAGTAGCAACCGCTTTAGCTTCGTTACGTTTGATCGCAACGTAGTTCTCGATGAAGTCAGCCGTGAATACGCCGCCTTCTGTCAGGAACTCATAGTCTGCCTCGAGAGCGTCAAGCGCTTCGTCCAGCGTGCCTGGTACGGAACGGATTTCTTTCTTCTCTTCGTCGGACAGCTCGTAGATGTTCGTGTCGAAAGGACCATAGCCCAGTGCGGTTGGATCGATTTTGCGCTTGATGCCGTCCAGACCTGCAAGCAGCATCGCCGCGAACGACAGGTAAGGGTTAGCCGTGGAGTCCGGCGTACGGAACTCGATGCGGCAGCCTTTCGGCGTAACCGCCGCGATTGGAATACGAACCGCTGCGGAACGGTTACCTTTCGAGAATACGAGGTTAACCGGTGCTTCGTAGCCTGGAACCAGACGTTTGAACGAGTTCGTCGACGGGTTCGTCAGGGCGATCAGCGCTGGTGCATGGTGCAGGATACCGCCGATGTAGTGCATAGCCAGCGGGCTCAGGTTCGCGTAAGCGCCTTTGTCGTAGAACAGCGGCTCGTCGCCGTTGAAGATCGACATATGGACGTGCATGCCGCTACCGTTGTCGCCGAAGAGCGGCTTCGGCATGAACGTTGCTACTTTGCCGTATTGGCGAGCAACGTTGTGAACGATGTATTTGTACAGCATGAGGTTGTCAGCTGTTTTCGTCAGGGTCGAGAAACGGAAGTTGATTTCAGCTTGACCAGCCGTTGCAACTTCGTGGTGGTGACGCTCAACGCGAAGACCCGCTTCTTGCATAACGCGAACCATTTCGCTGCGGATGTCTTGCTGCGTATCCGTAGGAGCAACCGGTACATAGCCGCCTTTAACGCCGACTTTGAAACCAAGGTTGCCGCCTTCTTCTTTGCGGCCCGTATTCCAAGCTGCTTCTTCGGAGTCGACTTCGTAGTACGATTTGTTCATGCCGGACTCGTAACGAACGTCGTCGAAGATGAAGAATTCGGACTCAGGCGCGAAGAATGCGGAAGTGCCCACGCCGGACTGTTGCAGAAGTTCTTCTGCCTTCTGAGCGATCGAACGCGGGTCGCGGTCATAACGCTCGCCGTCTGGCGTATGGATGTTACACATAACGTTCAATGTTGGATGATCTGTGAAAGGATCGATGAACACAGATTCCGTATCCGGCATCATGACCATGTCGGACTGTTCGATTCCACGGAAGCCTTCGATCGAGGAGCCGTCGAATGCTACGCCGTTTACGAACGTCTCTGCGTCGACTTCTGTCGAAGGAAGGGTGATGTGGTGCGCGCGGCCTGCGAGATCCACGAAGCGGAAATCGACAAACTGGATGTTGTTTTCAGCAATTTTGTTCAAAACATTTTGAACTGACATTGGGTTGTTTCCTCCATTTCCGAACATTAGCGATGTGTTGAACGTTGAACGTTCAAGTTTTTCTCTAAACTATGATTGTTATTATAGAATTCTACGCAAACAATCGTCAATAGCTATGTAAGGTATTTTTTGAATGAAGTGTTAGCTATCTTCACACATTTGCTATAAAGCTTATTTGTGAACGGTTCACAAAAAAACAGGAAACCGCTTCCTTGCCATGCAAGGATTTTGCGGCTTCCTGGATGGTGCTTTCGGCCTGAGGCCGATCGCTTTATTTGGTCCAAGTCGCGAACGCTTCCGCCGGCTCCTTGGAGGTGTCAAACCGTTTGCCCACAAGCGATGCGAGCTGCTCGAGCTCCTTCAGCAGGTTGGCGAATTGGTCCGGGAATAGCGATTGAACGCCGTCGCCCGTCATGGAATTATCGGGGTCGGTATGCATCTCGATGATCAGTCCGTTGGCGCCTGCAGCCACCGAAGCTTTGGACATTGGCTCTACCAGCTCGCGCCGGCCGGTGCCGTGACTCGGATCGGAGATGACCGGAAGATGGCTCAACTGCTGGAGCACCGGAATGGCGGCCAGATCGAGCGTGTTGCGCGTGTAAGATTCGAACGTTCGGATTCCGCGTTCGCAGAGCATGACGTTCGGATTGCCGCCCGCCAAGATGTACTCGGCGGCATTGAGAAACTCGTCGTATGTGGAGCTGAAGCCCCGCTTCAATAGGACCGGCGTCTTGATTGTGCCCAATTTGCGAAGCAGGTCGAAGTTCTGCATATTGCGCGTGCCGACCTGCAGGATGTCCGCGTACTCCGAGCAGATGTCGACATATTCCGGCGTCATGACCTCGGTAATGGTCAGCAGCCCGTGCTTGCGTCCCGCTTCGGCCATCATGATCAGACCTTCCACGCCGACGCCCTGGAAGCTGTACGGACCCGTGCGCGGCTTGAAGGCGCCGCCTCGGAGCACTTGGCCGCCGGCCGCCTTCACGAGGCGCGCGATCTCGTCGATCTGCTCCGGCGATTCGACGGCGCATGGACCGCCCATAATAACGAGATTCTCGCCGCCGATTTTGACGCCTTTAATATCAATAACCGTATCATCCGGATGGAAGTCCCGGCTGGCCAATTTGTACGACTTGGAGATCTTAATGACGTTCTCCACGCCCTTCATGGAACGCAGATGCTCCGCAAGCGTCGGCTCCGCCTTGCCGATAATGCCGATGACCGTGCGGTCCGTGCCCCGCGATACGTGCGCCTGCACGCCCGCTTTCTCGATTTGCTGGACGATTTCCGCGATTCTTTCTTCCGTGACGCTATTATTAGTAATGACGATCATGATGGCCAACTCCTTTTCTCGCTTCAACGCTTATACGCTTTTAAGCTTTTATGCTTTTATTCGTTAAAGTAATTCTACATAAAAAAACCGGCTCCGTCAAGAGACCGGTTATCGTTATTCCGTGGCCGGCAGCCTTGCCGCGCTCGTCTCGAGGTGGACGCGCCGCAGCTTGCGTTTCTCCTTGCGCCGGTTAGCTACCGCCTGAATGCAATATTTCACCGGGAAGTAGAAGATAAAGCCGAGTATAACCCCGTCGATGATGCCGCCGACGATCAGCTTCAAATTCACGAGCAAGATATGGTCGAGCCGCTCGGCGAACCAGTCCGGCCCGAAGGGAACATGAATCTTCATGTTGTTCGGGAGCACCCACCCGCCGACCCGGTTATTGATGAACGCCACCGGGATAAAGATGATCTTGCCCACGACGAACCCGATCAGCGCGCCGGCCAGGCTGCCGCCCATCCAGTAGATGAGCGGGAAGATGAGAAAGAACGCGAGCCCGTACGTGGGCAGCGTAAACATCTCGATCGCCATGCCGATGGAGAAGCCCAGCGCCACGAAGGCCGCTCCTCCGGGGGCGCGCATGAGCTGCGTGTATTTTAATTTGATCCATCGCTTCCAAGAGGGAGACTTCTTCTGCTTGGACATCGCCCGGCGCCCCCTTCCCTAACCTGTCGTCTTCGTGCGAAGGGTCGGCAGCAGTTTGTTCATGTTCACCGTTCTCTTGATTTCCCACGTCGCCGGATTCGCATCGTCGAACTGTTCGAGATAGGCGATGACTTCCTTGGTGATCGGCGTCGGCGTGGAAGCGCCCGACGTGACCGCGACGCGGGTCTTGCCCTTCAGCCACTCGATGTCGATCTCCGATACGTCGGACACCCGATACGCCGTCACGCCCGCGATCTCCTCGGACACTTGCGCAAGCCGGTTGGAGTTGTTGCTGCGCGGGTCGCCGACCACGATAACGAGCTCGGCCTGGCCCGCCTGCCCCGCGACCGCCTCCTGGCGCACTTGAGTCGCCAGACAAATCTCGTTGTGCACTTCGGCATGCGGGAATTTCTCCTGCAACCGCTGCATCAGATGGCGAATATCCCATTGCGACATCGTCGTCTGGTTCGTGATGATGATACGCTCCGAATCCAGCTCGAGCACGTCGATCTCCGCTTCCCGCTCGATCAAGTGGACGCGCTCCGGCGCGACGCCGATCGCGCCTTCCGGCTCCGGATGCCCTTTCTTGCCGATATAGATGATGTCATAGCCCTCGGCCGTCTTCTCGCGGATAAGGTCATGCGTCTTCGTCACGTCCGGACATGTCGCGTCGACGACCGTAAGTCCCTTCTCCTGCGCGCGGCGGCGCACCTCGGGGGATACTCCGTGGGCGGTGAAGATAACGGTCCCTTTGTCAACCTGCTCCAATATTTCCAGTCGATTCTCGCCGTCGAGGGTAATAACCCCCTCTTGCTTGAACGCTTCCGTGACGTGCGCGTTGTGCACGATCATGCCCAAAATATAAATCGGCCGCGGCAAATCCTGATCTTTGACGGCCTGCAGCGTCAAGACCATGGCGTCGACGACGCCGTAACAATAGCCTCGCGGCGATATTTTCACGATTTCCATTTCCTGCACCTGCTTCCTTAACCAATGCCTGAATGATTCCTGAAGACTATTATACCTGATTCGATTGGTCAGGGAAAGCAAGCGGCAGCCACACAATAAATGTCGAACCTTCCGTTTCCCGGGTGGACACTTCGACGGAACCGCCGTGCTCGTCGATAATCCACTTGGCGATGGACAATCCGAGGCCGGTGCCGCTCGTCTTGCCGCGAGACACGTCCGCTCGATAGAAGCGATCGAATATATGCGGGATTTCATCGCTGTTCATGCCAATGCCGGTATCCTTGATGACGATCCCCGCTTGATTCGAGGCGCGCTTCGCGTTTAGATCCACGTAGCCCGACGGCGTGTACTTGAACGCGTTCTCAATGAAAATAAACAGCAGCTGCCGGATATAATCGGCGTTCGCGTTCACATCCGCGCCATCGAGCGCCGACAAGTCGCCGATTCGAAACTCCGCCTGGCGCGGCAGCATCTGCGCCCTGCGCGCGACGTCTTCGACGAGCGGCCTCAGCGGCTGATCGCGCTTCTCCATGACGGAGCCGGCGTCCGCCCTCGCGAGCGACAGCAGGTCGTTCACGAGCCGCGTCATTCGCCTCGCTTCGTCCGCGATATCCTGCATCGCTTCGCGCGTCAGTTCGGCGTGCTGAGGCGAAATAACCGGCATCGCGCCGTCTCCGCCGTCGTCGGCGGCCGCCATGAGCGAAGGGCGCCACACTTTCTCCATCAGCTCGATGTTGCCGCGAATCGTCGTCAGCGGCGTCCGCAGCTCGTGCGAGGCATCCGACACGAACCGGCGCTGCGCATTGTACGCTTCGTCCAGCTCGTTGTACGTCGTCTCGATCCGCTCCAGCATGCCGTTCAACGTATCGGTCAGCTGTCCCAGCTCATCGTTGGGTCCCTTGCGATCGATGCGCACGCTTAGGTTCGATCCATCCCGAACCAAATCCGCCGCCTGGATGATGCCCTGCAGCGGCCGTAGCGCCTGGCGGGAAATAATAAGGCCCGCCACGAACGTCAGCAGCACGACGCCGATGGAAGAGAAGATCAGAATCGTTCTCAGATCGGTCAAGTACTGTGCTTCCTGGCGCGTGATCACCGCGCTGTGGATGACCGCCGCGACCTTGCCGTCGATCAGAATCGGGAATTGATACGCGAGCAGCGACGTGTCGCCTACTTTCATCGTGACGTATCCTTCCTTGATTTCGTTCGACTGCTTCGGATAAGGAAGCTTTACTTTGTTGTCGACGAGATTTTGCGAACGCACCAGCTGCTCGTTCTCGTAATTATACGCTTGCAGGAAAATACTGCGATCGAACCGCGCGCCAAGACCGAAGTCGATCCAAATGCCTCTCGGATCCCGGTTGGTCGGCATGCTGATCGCGACGTTGTTATTCAAGCCTTCCAACGCCGCCGCCTTGGCATCCCGGTAGGTATTAAGGTTGACGAACGTATAAATAGAGACGCCCAGCACGAGCAGCGTCACGGCCAGCAGGCCCGAATACCATAGCGTTAGCTTAAGTCGTATGGGCATGATGTCAGTTCTCCCCCCGCAGCACGTATCCGGTGCCGCGAACCGTTTGAATAAGCCGCTTGGCTCCGCCTTCCTCGGTTTTTTGGCGAAGCATGGCGATGTAAACCTCCAGCACGTTCGATTCCCCGCTATAGTCGTAGCCCCAAATTTTGTCCATGATGGAGTCGCGCGTCAGGACGCGCCGCGGATTCTGCATGAACAGATGCAGCAGGTCGAATTCCTTCGCCGTCAGCTCGATCCGCCGTCCGGCGCGAATCGCCTCGCGGGAATCGAGGTCGAGCGTCAACTCCTCGAAGACGAGGCGGTTGCCGTTGTCCTCGAGCTTGTCCGTCTTGCGCCGCAGCAAGGCGCGAACCCGCGCAAGCAGCTCCTCGAGCGCGAATGGCTTCACGAGGTAATCGTCCGCGCCGATATCGAGCCCTTTCACCCGGTCCTGCACGTCGTCCTTGGCCGTCAGCATGAGAACCGGCACGGAGCTGCCGCCTTCCCGCACCCGGCGCACGACTTCCCAGCCGTCGACGTTCGGCATCATCACGTCGCAGATGAGCAGGTTCGGATCGCTTGTCAGCATCTGCTTGAGCCCCTCGAGCCCGTTGTTGGCCGTCGTCACTTCGTATCCCTCGAACGCAAGGCTGCGTCTGAGCAAGGATGTAATTTTGTCATCGTCGTCGATAACGAGAATATGCGGTCTCATCGGGTTCCCTCCACCCATCAAATGTTCATGCAGCTATTATACCCGATCTCTCGTCCGATTGGATAAGTTGTCCATACGGCCACATGGCCCATCAACGCAGCGAGAGCGCGGGCAGCAGACGCTGCCCGCGCTCTCGCATGGCGCTATTAAGAGGCGTTCGTTATTGCTGAAGCTGCGGGAAATCGTTCCTGTTGCCGATTTCGACGGTGATATCGATTTTCTGGCCGCCGCGGATGACGTTCAGCACCGCTTTGTCGCCGACGGCTTTCTTCTGGATTTCCGCGATCAGCTCTTCTTTCGTCTTGTACGCCGTGCCGCCGATGCCCGTAATGACGTCGTATTGACGCAGATCGGCCATGTAGGCCGGCGATTTGTACGCCACGTTCATGACGATCGAGCCTTCCGTGCTGGACAGACCGAGTTCCTTCTGCGCGTCTGCCGTGATATTGGTCAGCGTCGCGCCGATGAACGGAGCCGGCTTCTTCGGAATTTCTTTATTCGCCTTCAACGCTTCCAGATTCTCCATGATCGTGCTCGTCGGGATCGCGAAGCCGATGCCTTGCGCCTGCGAGCTCACCGCGGTATTGATGCCGATGACTTCGCCCTGCAGATTCAGGAGCGGGCCGCCGGAGTTGCCCGGGTTGATCGACGCGTCCGTCTGGAGCAAATGCTCGTAGTTGCGGTCGCCTTCCGTATCGGAGATGCTGATCGGACGCTCCTTCGCGCTCAGCACGCCCACCGTTACGGTATGATCGAAGCCGACCGGGTTGCCGATCGCGACGACCCAGTCGCCGATATTCGTATTGTCGGCGTTGCCGATCGGAAGCGTCGGGAAGCCCGTGCCTTCGACTTTGAGCACCGCCAGGTCAAGATCGAAGCTCGTGCCGAGCTTCTTCGCCACAAGCGGCTCGTCGTACCCTTCCACGGTAACCCGGATTTCGTCGGCGTCGCCCAGCACGTGCTGGTTCGTCAAGATGTAGCCGCTCGCATCGAAGAAGAAGCCCGTTCCGAGGCCGCTCAGCGTCAGTTCGCCCGAGCTTTGGCCCGAATCGCCTTGACTGCCGTCCCCTTGACCGAAATCATCGCCGAAGAACTGGCGGAAGAACGGATCGTTCAGCATGCTGTTGCTGCTTCCGCTGCTTTGCTGGCGCACGTACGTTTCGATTTTGACGACCGCCGGGCTTGCGCTCTCAAAGATCTGGGCGATGTTGTTCGGGCGCACGACGTCGGCCGCGTTCGTCACCTTCGCGTCCGTCGTGCCGCTCGCCGCCGTCGATACTTGCTTCATCGCCGACTGGCTCGTCAGCGCTTCGGCGCCGCCGAACATGTCCGATTTGTCCGCGTAGACCATCAATCCGCCGACCGCCACCACGCCGGCCATGAACGACCCGAATACCGTCTTGAACGACGTCCGGCGCTTCTCTTTCACCTGCCAGCCATTGCGGGCCTGCTGGGTCGGCGCGTACGGACGAAGCTGCGTCGGCGGCGTCACTTCGACCGCTTCCGCCCTCGCGTAGTCGGATGGCGGAGCATCGCTTGCGGCGCGGGTCGTCTCGCCGGCCTCTACGCTGTTTTGCTTGAACGGACCGTAGGAGTAATAATAGGATGGCTTCTCTTCTTGATCAGATCGCGTATGATCGGCGCTCGCCGTCTTTTCTTTCGGCTCGTCGTTTTGGTTCTGCTCTGCGTTATTGTGAAAGAAATCGTCGAAAGGATGTTTTTTGTTGTTGTCGTCCACGGTAGTTCTCCTCCTCGTCGAGCGCTGCGCGCTCTTTGTTTTTCCCATTGTTATCGGCGTTGCTTATGTTTCTATCTTGCACGATCTACCTTAAATCAAACTTAAAAAATGTATAAACGAAAATAAAAAAACCGACGCGGCGCCAGATCGGCGCTTGGTCGGTTGACGCGGGTGCCTATTAATGAACGATCGACTGCTCTACCTCTTGCAGCAGCTTCTTCGCTTGGTCGACCCACTTGGATTCGATCTTCGCGTCGGGATCGACCGGCTTCTGAAACTGGTTCAAGACGGCGGCCATCGTCGGCACGGACTGGGAATGATCGATGCCTTCATTGTAAAGATGCTTCAACACGAACGGCTGGCCGAGGCGAATCATCGCATCGTTGTTGTCGTTCTCTCCGTCGAAGTTGCCGGACACGACTTGGAACGGGATGCGCAGCCATACTTTGTGCGCCTCGTCCAAGTACCGGTCGAACATGCCATGCTCGTAATCCCAGTCGCCGCCCAGGGCGAATTCATGCTTATACAGCTCATTCTTCAGTTCGCTGAACTCCTGCTCGGTCGATTCGAGCGGTGACGATAACGGAACCATAAAATCGGCACTCTCCTTGCTGCAAATTGTCCTGCGCCTAGGATGCCCTTTATTTCCCGCGTTATCCGCGCTTGAGGCCGTTAACCCGTCTTGACCCAACCTTTGCGGTGAGCGAATACGGCCAGTTGCGTCCGGTCTTCAAGCTCGCACTTCATCAGCAGATTGCTGACGTGGGTCTTCACCGTTTTGATGCTGATATGCAGTTCTTCGGCGATTTCTTTGTTGGAGCGACCCTCCGCGATGAGCAGAAGCACTTCCTTCTCGCGATCGGTGAGACCTTCATCCGCGCCTTGGGCCGTGCGTTGGCGAAGCCCCCGGGTGAGCGCCTGCGAGACGTCCGCGGTCATAACCGGCATCCCTTTGGCCGCGCCGTTCAGCGCGTAAATGAGCTCTTCGGCGGATACCGTCTTCAAGACGTAGCTTACCGCTCCGGCCTCTACGGCCGCGACCACTTTCTCGTCCTCGAGGAAACTCGTGAGCATGACGATCTTGACGTCCGGGAACAGCTGCATAATCGCTCTCGTCGCCTCGACGCCATCCATCCGCGGCATCATAAGGTCCATGAGGATCAAATGCGGCGGGCCGCCCGGAATACTGCCGCTCTGCAGCATACGAATCGCCTCTTCCCCGTCGCCCGCTTCCGCCACGACGTCGAATTTCGGCTCCAGCATCAAATACGTCCGCAGCCCCGCGCGCACCATATCGTGATCGTCTACGATCATTATTCTCCACAGGTCATTCCCGCTCATCGCGTTCCTCGGCTCCTTTATGGCTGTAATTCGGTAGGGTAACGCGCACGCGCGTCCCGCTGCCCGGCTTGCTAATAATCGAGGCGTCTCCGCCCAACTTGCTCGCGCGCTCGCGCATCGTCGACAGCCCGTACGAGCCCCGCTTCACTTGATCGGCCCGGAAGCCGGCGCCGTCGTCCTGAAGCGTCATAATAATCTGGTGCTCGGTCTCCGCGATCGTCAGTAGCGCCGTCTGCGCGCCGGCATGCTTGACGACATTGGCCATCGACTCTTGAATGATTAAGAACAATTGATGTTCCTTGGCCTCGGACAGCTTCTCCTTCACGCGCCATTCCAGCACGCCCTGCAAGTTATTCTGGCGGCAATAATCGGGAAACCACTTATCCAGCGCTTCGCGCAGCGAACGCCCCTCCAGCTCCAGCGGCCTTAACTGGGCGATAAATCCGCGCATCTGCTTCTGCGCCATCGAGGACATGCTGATCAGCTGCTCCATGACCGACTCCGCCTTCTCGTGGTTCAACTCGAGCAACTTCGGCAGCGAGGAGGCCGACATATGAATCGCGAATAATTGCTGACTGACCGTGTCGTGCAAGTCGCGCGCAAGCCGCTTGCGTTCTTCCTGGACCGCTTCCTCGTTCAGCGCGGCTTCCCGCATTACCTGCTGCTCGCCTGTGCGCTCGATCAGCTTGACCCGCTCTTCAAGCGCGGCCTGCAGCTCGTTGAACTCGCGGATCGCGGCGGCGAAGGAGCGCGCGCCCTCCTCCGGCAGCCGGATCGCGTAATTGCCGTGCGCCGCCTGCTTCAACCCCAGATGAAGGAGGTCGATGCGCCGCTGATAGCGCTGAGCGGCCCAATAGCCGAAAGCTCCGCTAACAAGCAAAAAAACGGCGGCGACGCCGATCCACAGGTCGTCTTTGCCGACCTGCGAACCGACGTATCGCCCTCCGAATACCCACACCGCTACCGATAGAACCGACGATGCCGCGAACAGCAGCATCATCTCGAACTTGCTGCTCCTCAGAAGTCGTACCATCATATAGGCGGCTCACCCTACCTTGGTGACGCGCACATCACCGATGAAGGTGCTGACGATCAGCTTGATTTTCTTCTCGTTCTCCTGAAAGTACGGCGTTTCGACGTTCATGTTCTTGAAAATCCCGCCTTCCTTGCGGTCCAACACGGCCACGTCGCCGACGAACGCGCTTGTCACCACGTTGACGCCCGTCTCGAAATCGTTGGGCAGAAACACCTTTACGTCGCCGATGAAGGAGGAGATGTGAATGCGCGTCTCCCCGTAAGGAATTTGCGCCTTCGTCAGGTCGAGCACCGTATCCCCGATAAAATGGGAAATGTTCATCGGCTTGAGCTCCCAATAATCGTGACCCACGTAAATGTCTCCAATGAAACCGGAGCGCGTCTGTACGTTCGGATCGCTGTTCCACCACTCCATCCGGTCGTGACGGCCGCAGGCATGCCGGTCTTTGAACTTATCGGCGCGGTGTTCGATACGCTCCCGCATCCGTTCCGCTCGGCGCTGCAGCTTCTCCGCCTTGCGATTCCATTCCTCTTGCATCCGCTCGTTATGCGCGCGGCGCTTCCAGTCGCGACCGTCCGCTCCGGGCTGTCCGGAGGTCGGAGACGAGGGCGCGACCGGCGGAACGGGAGGGGCCGGAAACGAATCCTTCCCGAAATCCGACGGTTCCCCGGACGCCTTCGTCGGGTCTGGGTGCAGCGGCGGCGCCGGCGGCACCGGCTCGTCGGGGTGGAAAGACGGATATGCGCTCCACTCTTCGCCCGGCGGCTTCTCGATCTTCTCCTTCGGCTTCGGCTTCACCATCATGCGCATCCCGATCAGGATAATGACGAGCGGACCGGCGAATTGCGCCAGGTCGCCTACCGACCAGTCGAACAGATCCAGATTGCGGCCAAGGAATACAATGCCCACGGCCAGCAAAATTCCCGAGCTCCACCAGGAGCCGTAGCCGCTAGCGATTCGTCTTACCGCTTCTTTGATACCCAGGAACAGCAGGATCACGGGCCAGAAGACGGAGATGAGATCGCCAAGATCGTATTCGATCAAGCCGGTTTGCCGCAGCATGAGAAAAGCGCCGATTCCTATAATAAACAGGCCCCACATTAAACGGTTCGCAAAATGTCCGTTCATTCGATTCACCAGCTCCCAATTGCTCTTGCTAAGGTTTGTACTCCAAGTATACCCCAGGCCGCTAGGAGCATAAAGGGTCTGCCGATTGAAAACGTCTCCGTCTGCAGACCGAGCTTGCGCGGAACGTCTTTCCAAAAACATGAAAGCGATGTCACATCTTATGCCTTCACCACGTTGACATCGTTTACATGGCGCTTATATAATGGTGGACGAGCTATATGGCGATAGTTAACCTGACATGTAATCTTTCAGAACGAGACAGGGGATGAAAAACATGGATTTAGCGGCACTTTCCCGAGGGTTGGACACGATCTGGGTCGTCCTGACCGCAGCCATGATCTTGCTGATGGAAGGCGGTTTCGCGCTGCTCGAGGCGGGCTTCGTCCGGCAGAAAAACGCGGTCAGCATCATTATGAAGGTATTTGTCGACATCACGTTCGGGGCGCTTATCTTTTATTTCGTCGGTTTTGCGCTGATGTACGGCAAAGACGTCGGCGGCTTCATCGGTTCAAGCGGGTTTATGATGGGCGGCGACTTGTCGCATATCAACCTCAATATTACGCATGACACGTACTGGTTATTCCAATGCGCGTTCGTCATCGCCGTCATCTCGATCGTCTCGGGCGCGGTGGCGGAACGGATTCATTTCAAAGCCTACATACTATACACGATCATCATGACCGGTCTCATCTACCCGCTGGCCGGGCACTGGGTATGGGCGGTCGGCGGTTGGCTGGGCAAGCTCGGCATGATCGACTTCGCCGGCTCCGCGGTCATTCACGCCTTGGGCGGCTTCTCGGCTTTGGCCGCGGCGATCTTCATCGGACCGCGCATCGGGAAATTCGCGGCGGACGGCAAGGCGAACATCGTGCCGCCGTCCAACCTGCCGCTCGCTTCGGTCGGCGCGTTCATTCTATGGTTCGGCTGGTTCGGCTTCAACTCCGGCAGTACGCTTAGCGCCACGAACGGTTCGATCGGCCATATCGCCGTAACCACCATGCTCTCGGCCGCTGCCGGCGGCGCGACCTGCATTCTGTTCACGATGTTCCGCTACAAGAAAGCCGATCCGCCGATGGTCATCAACGGCTCGCTGGCCGGCCTCGTCGGCATCACCGCCGGCTGCTCGTTCGTCTCCGACGGCGCGGCGATTCTAATCGGCGCGGTATGCGGCATCGCGATGGTGCTCGTGACCGAGTACCTCGAGAGTAAGCAAATCGACGATCCGGTCGGCGCCTTCGCCGTCCACGGCATCAGCGGCAGTCTCGGCACGCTCGCGGTCGGCTTGTTCGCCAAGCCGGAACTGACCGAGGGCATCGGCCAAGGATACTACGGCCTCTTCTACGGCGGCGGCTGGAACCTGCTGGGCATTCAGGCGCTTGGACTCGCGCTTATTAGCGTATGGGGCTTCGCGCTCACCTGGGCAGCGTTCTGGCTCATCCGCAAAATCACGCCGGTACGCGTATCCAAGGACGAGGAATTGATCGGACTCGACGTCGGCATCCACGGCGTGCCCGCCTACAACCAGGAGCACGATTTCCTGGACGTCGAACGGCTTACGGCCGGCAAATAACGCTATTGTCGCTCCCCCTTCCCCCTCCGCCGAGGGGAACCAAAAGGTTAGCACCCTCTGGACTCTGCTAATTAGCGTGACTCGGTTCGCGGCCGGCGTTGATGCGTCCTTTCGCGATGAGCCCGCGTTGTCCTAAGGGACAAAGCTTTTGTTCGAGCTTCGTTCGAGACGATTTGCCTTGGGCTGAATCCTGTCAATTCGAGCTCTTGGCGGGACATCGTGCTGACCTTCGCTTTCGTCCGCTTCCGCGGACACGCTCTACGTTTTATCCAAAACATGAACGGTTGCATAATTTCCTAAATAACAAAAGACCGAATCCGCGAGCGGATTCGGTCTTTTCTATATTCATATAAAGGAGCGAATTAGTTCATCTCGGCTTCCAGATCTTGCGACAGCGCCACGACATCGGTCGGCTCGGAATGCTGGATCGCTCTGGCATGCTCGATCTCCTGGCGAAGCATTCTGACCTTCTCCATTGGCTTCTTGACGTAATGAATGTATTCCACCGCGAGATGATGATCGGGCTTCTTGCCGGACAACAAGCGGCGCAGCGCGGACATCGACTGATAGGCGCGCTCTTCAAGCAGGCGGCGCTTCTCGTAGCGCTGGACCATCTGCTCGATCTCGGCGATCTCTTGTTCCTTCTTGGCGATATAGGCATTCAGAAACGGCAGCACTTCGGCAGCCTTCCGCTGCTTGAAACGGGCTGGCGCTGTATACATGATGGGATCCGTCATGACAATTCCCCTATCCGTCCATGTTATTAATATTCACACCAACAATCATACACGAACGATTCCCGTTTGAGAATACCTAAATCCACATTAATTCCCTTCCGGATGAATGGCGATGTCAGCTCCCATGACGCCGACCACGGCGCCATCCTGTCCCCGGATCGGCACGGCCACCGTAACGCAAGGCTGTTTCGTAATCGCCGATATGTACGGCTCGGACTGATACGAGACGCCTTCCATCGCTTTCTTCCACCAAATGCGCCCTTTCGCGTTAAGGAGCCCCGCGGCCGGCAGCGAAAATACGAACGATCCGTCAGAGCGGTTCGACCAGACCGCCTCGATCTCCGCTTCCGCGCGCAGCATGGCCGTCAACCTCCGTTCGTGCTCCGCCTCCCCCAGTTCGGCCAAAGCCGAATCGGCCGCAAGCCTAGTCAGCTTCGCCCGCGTCGCGGACGTATCGACCTCGCCGTCATAGTCGCGATTCAGCCCGACACGCTGAATCGCCGCGCTTAACGCGCCCGAAGAGCGGTTCAGATCATCGCGAACCCGGTCCAGCTTGCCGATCTGCTGCCGCTGCTGCCGGGTCAGCTCCAACGTGCCGTCCACGCTATGCATTGTGTCCTGTACCGACTCCACCGCTTCGCTTAGCAGAAGGGTTGCCCTTGCCATATGATCCGATTGGCGCAGGCTGGCTTCGCTGCTTATCGCCGCCAAGTCGTCAACCTGGCGAATTTGAGCGACGATGCGCTCCATCCTCGCCTGCGTCCGGTTCATCTCCAAGGCGCCGCGTTCGACCGCCGCCTTCTCCAGCTCAACCGAACGGACGACTTCGACGACGCCCGCCTCGATTTGCCGCACCATCGCGGACGAGCGTTTGACCGCCTCGTTGCTCTGTTCGGCCAGCTTCTTGATTTCTTGCGCGACGATGCTGAAACCCCGTCCGTATTCGCCCGCGTGCGCCGCTTCGATGGAAGCGTTGAGGGCGAGGAGGGACGTCTGCTCCACGATCTCTTGTATGAACGCGTTGATTTCTTCAATATTGGACGTCTGCTCTTGCAGGTGTTGAATATTGCGCTCCATCGACAACGTCTGCGCGTTCAGCTCCTGCATGACGCCGTCGGTCGCCTCGAGAGACTGCTCCACTTCCCGCGCGATGTCACCTGTCGTCTTGCTAGCCCCGTCCAGCCGCACGGCCGACGCGCTGATTTCTTCCGCCGAGGACGTCACTTCCTGAAGGACCGAGAACGCCTGCTCGATTCGCTCGGCCGCGAGTTGGCTGCTCGCCCGCAAATCGCCTTCCCGCAAAGAAGAGCGGTCCGCGATAGAGCCGAGACTTCCGATGGACTGGTTGACCTCCTCCACGGCCGCGGCCAACTGATCCGAGATGACCATCGACTCGTTCGTTAGCTGACGAAGCACATGCACACGCTCATCCTGGTTAGACGCTTTCTTGTGATTTGCCGCGTCCCGTTTCCATCGTAATTTCACCGGTTTCGCCACCCTTTATTTGACATGTCAGATAATGCTACATTATAAGCCTCCATTCGACAAAAAGAAAGAGGAACCGACAACGGTTCCTCTTGTTTAGGTATGATTCGTTCGTTCGCTAAGTATCCGGCCGCGCTTATTTGTCCGCTTTCTGCTGAGCGGATTTGCCAGCGGAATTGGCCGTGTTCGCCGCGTTCTCTTCCGCAAACTCGGCGTTGTATTGATTGGATGCATTCACTTGCTTGTTCTTCTTCGCCACTTTGATCACCTCCCGTACATGACATAGTATGGCAGGGGGCCCACTACTGTATGTACGGAAAAGCTTGTCAATCAGACGTTCGTTTGCTCCAGCATCATTCGTTTAAGAAGTGCTTTCGTACGATGAATTCTAGCCTTCACTGTGCCGACCGGAAGCTGCAGCGCCTCGGCGATCTCTTGGTCTTTAAACCCATAATAGAATTTATAAAGCAGCATCGTTCGGGACCGTGGATCAAGTTCGCCAAGCAGCTCGGAAATCTCCAGCAGAAGCTCGGCCTCGTAGGCGGATGGCGTATCGCCCGCCGAGGACAACAGCTCTTCGTTGTCAGCCACCGTCAGCATCCTGGCGGTATGACGATTCATATTGAGCGCCACGTTCGCCGTGATCGTCTTCGCCCAAGCGTCCAGCTTGCTCGCCTCCCGCAGCGAATCCCTGCTCTGCAGCATGCGCAGCCAAGCCTCTTGAACCGCATCCTGCGCGTCGGACTTGTTGCTGAGCCTGGCATAGGCGACCCGGATCATCTGGTTGTACAACTCCCGCAGCTTCGCTTCGTACAGTTCAAAGGCCGCTCCATCGTCTTCACCGATCAAATCCATTCTGATCCGCTCCATCTGATTGATGACAACGTTTTGCAGAAGTTATTCTACCACAACAATATGACAAAAAAAAGAAAAAAACGCGGTCAACCCCTTGTTGTTCCGCGCTTTTTCCATGTTCTTCCTAGGATTCCAAAAGCTCCGACGGAATGGGCTTTTCTGCGATTACCGCGTCGTTCAATGACCTCAGCCAAGCCTCCGTCAGCTTACCTCCGCCACGACGCAGCACCTGCACCGTGACCGTTCGTTTGCCCCACTGTTTATAAACCTGCTTCTTCGTTTCGAAGTACAAATCGATCTTTTTCCCTTTTATTTTCGAGCCGGTGTCGGCGACGACGGCATAGCCGTATCCCGGCACGTAAAGAAGCGTTCCGATAGGAAACACCTTCGGATCCGCCGCGATGGTCGAGACGAGGTCACGCCGTACTTTGACCCCGGAATAAGTAATCCCGTATTGGGGGTGCCCTGGCCGCTTGCCTGTCGATTCAACGCCAGCCGTATAGCCTGTCGCGATCACTTTGACATGCTTAAGCGCTTTGCCACTCCACGCCGGGACCGCTCTCGCGGATTTGTCCGCCCCGACGCGCGCTCCTGCCGCAGCGGAATGCCCGGAGGCGCGTTTCCGCGGCTCTTTCGCTTTTCGCGACGTTTTGGCAGAGGCCGGCTGCTGCGCTTTCTTTTTCGACGTATTCTTTTGAACCGGTATTTTGGTTATTTTCGTTTGTTTCGTCTTCGCCGTTCTTTTACTCCGGGTCTTGTTGCTTTTGCCCGCTTTTGTCCTTTTCGATTTGGCGGTCTTCCCCGCTTGTTTTCCTTTGGCCGCTTTATGGGCGCTGGACTTCTTGGCCGATCGCGTCGATTTTATCGTGTGAGCCGAGCGGCTCGCTTTTTTCTTTTTGCTCGCTTTGGCAGCCTTCGCCTTGACCGTTTTCGTCTTGGTCGTTCCGCTTATTTTTGCCGCCTTGGCTTGGTGCTTTGCGACAGCGTCCTTGGCTCCGCTCTGCTTGGGCTTCTTATCCGGCTGATCCGCTTTGACGGCCGTGCCGGCGGGCATGCCCTGCGCCATCGCCCGAACCCCGTTAACGCCGGCC
Source organism: Paenibacillus methanolicus (assembly GCF_008124765.1). GTDB lineage: Bacteria > Bacillota > Bacilli > Paenibacillales > Paenibacillaceae > Paenibacillus_Z > Paenibacillus_Z methanolicus. The sequence continues at coordinate 252,229 of NZ_VNHS01000010.1, forward strand.
GCCGACAGGACGACCGCCGCCGCCGCGCACGCCGCGATCAAGCGTTTGAACGACAAAAAGCTTGTCAACATCTGGGTGTACTCCTCCTTAAGACGAAGGTTCCCCCATTGCGACAAGCTTTATGCAAAAACGAACGTTAGATGGTGATGCGATTAGATGCGCTTGGTCCGGATTTCATCCTGCAGGAGCGATACGATCTCATCGACGGATTTGGCGCCGATATCGCCTTCGCCGCGTTTGCGCACGGAAGCCATGCCGGAGCTCGCTTCGTTCTCGCCCACGACGAGCATATAAGGCGCTTTCTCCAGCTGCGCCTCGCGAATCTTGTAGCCGAGCTTCTCGTTGCGCAGATCGGATTCGACGCGAATGCCCGCCAGTCTCAGCTTCTCCTCCAGCTCGCGCGCGTAGCCTTCGTACGCGATGGAGACCGGGATGATTTTGGCCTGCAGCGGAGACAGCCAGAGCGGCAGGGCGCCCGCGAAATTCTCGAGCAGGAACGCCGTCATCCGCTCCATCGTGCTGATAATGCCGCGATGGATAACGACCGGACGGTGTTTCTTGCCGTCGGCGCCGATATATTCCAGCTGGAAGCGCTCCGGCAGCAGCACGTCGATCTGAGCGGTCGAGAGCGTCTCCTCTTTGCCAAGAGCGGTCTTGATTTGCACGTCGAGCTTCGGTCCGTAGAACGCCGCTTCGCCTTCCGCCTCATAGAATGGCAGACCGAGCTCTTCGACGACCTCGCGCAGCATGCGCTGCGTCGTCTCCCACATCTCGTCGTCCGGCCAGTACTTCTCGGTGTCGTTAGGGTCCCGGTACGAGAGACGGAAACGATAGTCTTTGATGCCGAAGTCTTCGTAGACTTGGCGGATCAGATTGACAACGCGCGCGAACTCTTCCTTGATTTGGTCCAGACGGCAGAAAATATGCGCGTCGTTGAGCGTCATTGCCCGCACGCGGTGCAGACCCGTCAAGGCGCCGGACATTTCGTAGCGGTGCATCGTGCCAAGTTCGGCGACGCGGATCGGCAGATCGCGGTAAGAGCGCAGATCGCTCTTATAGACCATCATATGGTGCGGACAGTTCATCGGACGGAGCACAAGCTCTTCGTTATCGAGCTCCATCTTCGGAAACATGTCTTCCTGATAGTGCTCCCAGTGTCCGCTGGTTTTGTACAGCTCCACGTTCGCCAGGACCGGCGTATACACGTGCTGATAGCCGAGTCTCTCTTCCAGGTCGACGATATAACGCTCCATCGTGCGGCGGATCGTCGCGCCGTTCGGCAGCCAGATCGGCAGCCCTTGGCCTACTTCGCTGGCGAACGTGAACGTCTTCAACTCGCGGCCGAGCTTGCGGTGATCGCGCTTCTTCGCTTCCTCGAGGAAATGCAAATGCTCGTCCAGCTGCGCTTTCTTCGGGAACGCCGTGCCGTAAATCCGCTGCAGCATTTTATTCTTCGAATCGCCGCGCCAATACGCGCCCGCCACGCTAAGCAGCTTGAACGCCTTGATGCGGCCGGTAGATGGCAAATGCGGCCCGCGGCACAGGTCGAAAAATTCGCCCTGATCGTAAATCGTCAGCTCCGCGTCTTCGGGCAAATCGCGAATCAACTCCAGCTTTAGCGGGTCGCCAAGCTCGGTGAACGTCGCGATCGCTTCTTGGCGGCCGATGACGCGGCGGCGGATCGGCAGATCCTCCTGAACGATGCGTTCCATTTCCTTCTCGATTTTCGCCAGATCATCGGAACTGATCGGGTTCTCAAGATCGATATCATAATAGAAGCCGTCCTCGATCACCGGTCCGATGCCGAGCTTGACGTCCGTCTTGCCGAACAGGCGCTTGATCGCCTGGGCCATGAGATGAGCCGTACTGTGGCGGTAGACTTCCAGTCCGTCCGCTGAGTCCAGCGTCACGATCTCGACCGTCGCGTCTTGCACGACCGGCGTATAGAGATCGACCACCTTTCCGTTCAGTTTGCCCGCCACCGCATTCTTCTTCAGTCCGCTGCTGATGGAGGCGGCTACGTCTTCGATCGTCGCGCCCTGCTCGTATTCCCGGACGGCGCCGTCCGGCAGTTTTACTTGAATCGCCATGACTGTTTGATCTCCTTTTCGACTTGGTTCAAGCCATGCGCGGGATGGAATGCACGCAAAAAAGCACTCATCCCGCAGAAGGGACGAGTGCTTGTCAGACCCGTGGTTCCACCCTAGTTCGACCGTGCGTACGCTTGTATGCTGGTCCTTTCGGCATTCTGTAACGGGAATGTCCCGGTCTGGCTTACTTCGGCGTTCGGCCTTTCAACCAGACAGCTACAAAGGGGTACATCCACAGCCGCCGGCGTAAGGAAATTTCAGCCGGGTTTCCTCTCTCTGGAACGGGCGCATCCGCGGATACATGTCTTTGTCAATGCTGTTCTTAAGCGTATTATAATCAACCGCAATTATGCCGGTCAAGTCCGGATTCGCTGCGCGCGCGGGAGATCCGGCAGCTGTTCCTGCTCGCCTTCGCCGAAATAAGTGCCGCAATGGCCGCATTCTACGCATAAGCGGACGCGGTTCTCGAAGATCGATTCCAGCGTGCGCATGACGGCCAGCTCCGGCTGCCTCGTGTGGATGACGATCTGCTTCGGCGATACGGTAATGAGCGTGCTGACGATCATATCTTCCATGTTCATCTCGGATTCCAGCATGTCGACGACGATCCGGTCCGCCGGCGCGGCATCGAGCAGCTCGAAGTGCTCGTCGTACAGCGCGAATTCGCTGCCGCCTTTATGTAACACGTGAACGATCGGAAGTTTGACTTCCTGCATGCGAACGAAATATTTTAGCAGCGATATAAATTCCTGATATTGCTTATCCATGACGTATTCATCGATGGCGTAAGCGGTAATCTCCCGGAGTTCTTCCCAATAAGGGGCTAGTCGGAATGTGACGAATCCGTCCAAATGGATGCGGGTATTCTCCGCGAGAAAGGCTTCGATCTCGGAGGCGACCTTCTGCTTCCTTCGCAGCCGATCCGCTTCCGCGCCGGCAGGCTCGCTCTCCTCGCCCGCGAATTGCGCGCCATCGAGCAAATTTCGGCAATACCGCTCGATTGCTTCGGCCTCTTGAGGATCCTCGTAGTGAAACTGCTTCCGAATGATCGCCTTGATGAGCAGCGGCTCCAGTTCGGCGACGATATAGCCAGCAAGCGCCGACGCCGTCTTACGGTATACGGGAGGGCCATCCTTCTCCAGATGAAAATCGTGCAGGTCCGCGAAAAAGCGGATCGCCTGCTCTTCCCGCTCCATGCGAACGGCGGAACGGGGCTTTCGGTTAGTCGTGCTATGTAAAGCGGCGAATTCATCGTGCAAGTTTTGCTCCAACTTCTCCATCGTCTCATCCGATGCGGACATGAGCGAAACCGTGAGTAGTTCCATACGATCATTCCTCCTTCCTTAATCAGTATATGGCTGCGCAAAAGCAGATATACGATACAAGCGGTGGGACTGCTGGATATTGATTGGAATTAAAGCGTATTCGTGGTATGATTATTGTCTATAGTCGTATATTGCTGGAGTGAATCCAATGAATTATGAGAACCTGGACTATAACCGAGCACGTTGGAACCGCATGCTCCTCAACGGGTTCTGGTCCATATTGATCATTACGTTCTTCTTGGAATGCCTGTATTTGCTAACGGTGGCCGGGGTAGCCAGAACCACTTTCATTACGGAATACATCGTTAGACCCACGATTATCCTGCTCGGGATCCTACTTGCGGCCGAGACCGGGATTAAGCTGCTGCGAGGCAAATACCAGGACTACATCATGATTATTACTTCCTCCCTGCTGTCGGCGGCGATCGTCTACATACACGATACCATCAACTACCTGCTGCTGGCGCTCTTCCTGCCCGTCATGGTGTCCATCTTCTACTTCCACATGCGGAAGCTCGTGTTCGCCTTCTGTGTCACGATCGCCACGCTTTATACGCTTTACGCGGTGATGCCGGCGATGAACGCTTACTTGACGGCCGTCAGCTTGACGACGATCAGCATCATGTTCCTGCTCTTCACGCTGATCGCCGGGGGCATTCTCATGCGCGGACGCGAGTTGATGGCGAATTTGCAGACGTATTTCGAAACGAACCGGGACCTGTTGGTCAAGAACGTCTGGATGGACAAGCTGTCGAAGACCGACGCCTTAACCGACCTGTACAATCACATCACGTTTCACGAATTTTTTGAACGGCTGATTGAACAGCACGAATGCAATGAAGTACCCGTACAGCTGGCGCTCATCGACATCGATAACTTCAAGCAAATCAACGATACGTACGGCCACCGCGCCGGCGACGCCGTGCTGACCCGCGTCGCGGAGACGATTCGCGCGAACGTCAACGTCAACGCGTTCGTGGCCCGATACGGCGGCGAGGAGTTCGCGGTGTTGTTCACGGACATTACGTTCGAGGAAGCGTACGAAGCGGTGGAGAGCATCCGAAACCACGTCTCTCGCTTACCGCACGAACAACTGGGCGGACGTTCGGTCACCGTCAGCATCGGGATCGGGGACTACGCCCGGAACGATGGCAAAGAACGCTTCTTCCATCTTGTCGACGAAGCGCTGTACGAAGCCAAGCATACGGGCAAGAACAAGACGGTCGTGCCGTCGAAAGATACGATGCATGCCAGTCAGCTCGCTTAAGCGGGCTGACTGCAAAAAAAGCTGCACATCCGCCATGGCGGGTGTGCAGCTTTTTGGTATGCGTTCCGAATGCGTCGGATTTAGTTTTGCATGACGAAATCGTTCTCGACCTTCGCGTTGACGTCGTCGAATACCCGTAGAATCTCGTAGCGCGTGTTGCGCTGCGCCGGGATCTTGCCCGCTTCGCGAATAATGTCCAGCGTCGAGCTGATGTTGACCTTGTGCGTCGTGCCCGCGGCGGAGACGACGTTCTCCTCGATCATCGTCGAGCCGAAGTCGTTGCAGCCGTAGCTCAGCGTCAGCTTGCCGATCTCCGGTCCCATCGTGACCCACGACGACTGGAAGTTGTCGATATTATCGAGCGTCAATCGGCTAATCGCCAGCGTCTTCAAGTATTCTTCCGGCGTCGCCTTCTCGCGCTTCATGTTCGTATTGTCCGGCTGGAACGTCCACGGGATAAAGGCCAGGAAGCCTTTAGAGTCGTAGCCATTGGCGATGCACTCATCCTGCGCGTCGCGGACGCGAAGCAGATGCAGCGCGCGCTCTTCCATCGATTCGCCGAAGCCGATGACCATCGTCGCGGTCGTGTTCATCCCGATGCGGTGGGCGATCTTCATTACGTCCATCCAGTCGGTCCACGAGCCCTTCAACCGGCTGATCTTCCGGCGCGTCCGGTCGTCGAGAATCTCTGCGCCGCCGCCCGGCAGCGAGTCGAGTCCGGCCTCGTGGATTTGACGAATGACCTCCTCCAGCGACAAGCCGTTTGATACTTCTTTCATCTTGTGGATCTCCGCCGGCGAGAAGGAATGCATCGTAATCTGCGGGAAATGCTGTTTGATTTTGCGCAAAATGTCCACATAATATTGGAACGGCAGGTTCGGGTTCGTCCCGCCCTGCATCAGAATTTCCGTACCGCCGACATTTATGGTTTCCTGAATTTTCTGCAAAATCGTCTCGTCCGAGAGGACATATCCTTCCGCGTTGCCCGGCGCGCGATAGAACGCGCAGAAGCGGCAGTACACGTCGCAGACGTTCGTATAGTTAATGTTCCGCCCCACTACGAACGTCGTAATCGGCTCGGGATGCTTGCGGATCATAATCTGATTGGCGGCATGCCCCATTTTCTCGATCTCGTCGGATTCGAAAAGCGTAATGATGTCCTCTTGCATGAGGCGCTGACCGTTCAGCGCTTGTTGTAAAATACGGTCCACTTGGTTCATATAGTAGGGACCCTCCTCTTCCGTTCGAGCTCGCGCTCGCTCCTTAACCTTCCTATCCATCGTAACACAAAAAGCCCGCCTCAGTCACCTTGGACAAAAAGGCAACTGCGGCGGATAAGTGGCTCCGGTTGTCTCGGGTGGCGCTCCCGTTGGTGGCTCCGGTTTCTCGATGACGCTCCCGTTGGTGGCTCCGGTTTCTCGATGACGCTCCCGTTGTAGACTTGTTTCCTTTATTGTGTAACTTATTTAGCGGTGAAAACAAGCCTACAAAAGTCGCTGTCATTCGAGAAACCTTCGCTTGGAAGTTTAAACCAAAACGATTTTAGATTTATTGCGCGGCTACCGTCTCGCGCACGGCTTGCGCGAACTTATCGAGCGCCTCGGCCAGCAGCGATCGCGGGCACGCGAGGTTCACGCGCAGATAGCCTTGTCCTTGCCGGCCGAATACCGAGCCCTCGCTGAACGCCACGCCGGCCCGCTCGAACATGAGCTTCTTCAGCTCCTGCGGGTTCTCCGATATCGCCCGACAGTCCAGCCATACCATGTAGGTGCCTTCCGGCTTCATCGGCTTCACCTGCGGAATCTCGCGGGTGACGTAATCGATCAGGAAGTCGCGGTTGTCCTCGAGATACACGAGCAGCTGATCCAGCCACTCGTCGCCGTGGTTATACGCGGCCACGACGGCCGTCTGGCCGAAGAAGCTCTCCATATGGATCGACAGCGTCTTAAGCAGGTAGTTATACTTGCGGCGCAGCTCGGCGTTCGGAATAATCACGGAAGCCGCTTGCAGGCCGGCTAGATTGAACGTCTTGCTCGTCGCGACGCAAGTGAACGACTGCTGCGCGAACGCCTCGGAGATCGACGCGAACGCCGTATGCTTATGTCCGGAGAAGACGAGGTCGTGATGAATCTCGTCGGCTACGATCAATACGCCGTGCTTCAGACAGATCTCGCCGATGCGCGTCAGCTCCTCGCGCGTCCAGACGCGTCCGCCCGGATTGTGCGGCGAACAGAGCAGCATCAGCTTCGCTTCCTTCGCCTGCTCTTCCAGCAGGTCGAAGTCGATCTCGAAGCGTTCCTCGTTCAAGATAAGCGCGTTATCGAGCACGTTGCGTCCGTTCATCTTAATGACGTCGTAGAACGGATAGTAGACCGGCGATTGCAAGATGACGCCGTCTCCCGGCTCGGTGAACGCCATGACGATCAAGCTGAGCGCCGGCACGACGCCGGGGCTGGACGTTATCCACTCGTGCGCCACGTTCCAGCCGTGCCGGCGGGACATCCAGCCCGCAATCGCTTCATAATAAGCCTCGGTGCGGATCGTATAACCGTAGATGCCCTCCTGCGCCCGCTCCACGATAGCCTCCACGACTTCCTTCGGCGGCTCGAAATCCATATCCGCCACCCAAAGCGGCAAAATGTCCTTGCGCCCGAACAGCTTCTCCGATTGATCCCACTTGTACGTGCCTTTGCCCGTCCGGTTAATTCTGCGGTCGAAATCGTACTGATGCGCCATGGATGCTTACGCCTCCCCGATCTCGCGCTTCGCGGCTTCCAGCGCCTGGCCGAGATCGGCGATGATGTCGTCCGCGTGCTCGATGCCGACGGAGAATCGGAGCAGACGGTCGTCGACGCCGATCTGACGGCGAATTTCCTCCGGAATGTCCGCATGCGTCTGCACCGCAGGATACGTCATGAGCGACTCGCAGCCGCCGAGGCTTTCCGCGAACGCGATCAACTTGATGTGACGCAGAATCGGCTCGACATAACGGGCATCCTTCAGGCGGAAGGAGAAAATGCCCGTATTGCCCGACGATTGGCGGGACTGAATATCATGACCCGGATGATGCGCAAGCGCCGGGTAATACACCTCGTCGATCGCCTCGTGCGTCAGCAGCCACTCGGCTACCGCGGTGGCGTTCGCCTGGTGGCGTTCCATCCGCAGGGCGAGCGTCTTCATGCCGCGCATGAGCAGCCAGGAATCCTGCGCGCCGAGCACGGCGCCGATCGAGTTGTGCAGGAACGCCATCTGATCGGACAGCTCCTTGCCTTTCGTCACGATCAGTCCGGCCAACACGTCGTTATGGCCGCCCAAATACTTGGTCGCGCTGTGCACGACGATGTCCGCGCCCAGCTCGATCGGCCGTTGGAAGAACGGAGTCAGCAGCGTATTGTCGACGATCGTCAGCAGTCCCTTTGACTTTGCCCACGCGCTGATACGCTCGATATCCGTTATCATCATGAGCGGATTGGTCGGCGTTTCGATCAGCACCGCCTTCGTATTCGGCGTACAGAGCTGCGCGATGCCATCAAGGTCGTTCGTATCCACGTACGATGCGGTCACGCCGAATCGGCTCATGATCCGCTCCAGCAATCGGTACGTGCCGCCGTACAGATCCAGGGACACGATCAGATGATCGCCCTGTCCGAACAGCGAGAACACCGTTTGCAGCGCGGCCATGCCGGAGCTGCAAGCGAATCCGCGGTCGCCGGATTCGAGTTCGGCGGCGGCCTCTTCGAGCACCTTGCGGGTCGGGTTCGTCGTGCGGGCGTAATCGAATCCCGTGCTCTCCCCAAGCTTCGGATGACGGAAGGCGGTGGCCAAGTAGATCGGGTAGCTGACGGATCCGGTAACCGGCTCTTGTACCGATCCGATTTGGGCTAAGCGGCTTTCAATTTTCATAAGTCTCGGGCTCCTTTGGTTAGGTTCGGATAGGATGCGAGCGCGGCTCCCCTTCATCGTTGTTTCATCCTGCTGCCTGGGCGGGGAATAAGTTTAGATGCCTGCTCCGAGTTCGTACGGCGTTTGCTGGTAGACGTAATAGTTCAGCCAGTTGGAGAATAGCAAATTCGCATGCGCCCGCCAGCTGGAGAGCGGCGCGAGCGTCGGATCGTCTTTCGGAAAATAATTCTTCGGCACGCCGATCGCAAGACCCTTGGCCTTGTCGCGGTCGTACTCCCACTTCAGCGTCTGCGGATCGTATTCCGAGTGGCCGGTCACGAATACCTGCTTGCCGTCCCTGGAGGCGACGAGGTAGACCCCCGCTTCTTCGGATGTGGAGAGTATCTCCAAATCCTCGATGCCCTCGATGTCTTCGGCGCGCACCTCCGTATGTCGCGACTGCGGCACGAAGAACAATTCGTCGAAACCGCGCGTCAACGGCACGTTGCGCTTGTGGATCGTGTGCGGGTAGACGCCGAAAATCTTCTCGTCCAAATTATACTTCGGCACGCCGAAGTGGTGGTAGAGTCCCGCTTGGGACGCCCAACAGATGTGAAGCGTGGAGGTCACGCAGCGCGCGCTCCAGTCCATGATATCCTTCAATTCTTCCCAATAATTCACGTCCTCGAACGGCATCTGTTCGACGGGCGCTCCGGTGATGATCAAGCCGTCGTAGTATTCGTGCTTAATATCGTCGAACGTCTTGTAGAACGATTCCAGATGCTCGCTGGACGTGTTCTTGGACGTGTGCGTCTTCGGATGGAGCAGCACCGCCTCCACCTGCAGCGGCGTGTTGCCGATCAGGCGCAGCAGCTGAGTCTCGGTCGTTTCCTTCGTCGGCATCAGGTTCAAAATCGCGATTCGCAGCGGGCGAATGTCCTGATGGTAGGCGACGCTTTCGTCCATGACGAAGATATTCTCTCGCGCTAAAATTTCTTTGGCTGGCAAATTGTCCGGTACTTTAATTGGCATCTCGATCACTCCTTTGAAATTACGGCTCTAACGATCGTCATGAAGGGTGCGGGTGAGAGGAGTACCGGGAAAATGATAAGGCAAATAGCCCCTTCTGGATAAGAAGGGGCATAATGGGTACACTCATGCGCCTCTCATCTCCCAGAAACCTAAATAAGTCTCCGCAAGAATTAGCACCGTGCTCTTGGCCGGTTGCCGGGCTTCATCGGGCTAGTCCCTCCGCCTGCTCTTGATAAGAAAGCTAATACGTATTTAATTGTACGTTTCGCGATTACAAGCTTTACTTTAATGCAAACGTCTATTGCCGTCAAGCGGGATTTGCGCGAAAAACCCGACCCGTCCGCGAACCGAAAATATGCCGCCGCATATCGTACAGGAAGGGCGTTTCGCTCGCCTTTTTAACGCTTGTATGGAATGTCGCGGGCAGAGTATACTAGACAAGGATTATGCGCAAAATAAGACTCATTTTCAAAGACGACGACAAAGGGGTGTTGACGAATATGGAAGGCGACCCGAGGCCTGCGGGCAACCGCGTGAACGACCGGAACCGAAGCAAGCGGTCCGCTCAAGGCTCCAACTATGTTCGCTCAGCGCCGCCTAGTTTTTCATAGACGGCTTCGACCAGAAGCATGGCGTGGAAGTATACAGCGGGCTCTCTTCGAGATCCGGCATCCGGGAACGAAAGCAACATGGATGAAGGGAGAGAGCACGAATGAAGATCCGACATGTCACTCAAGGCGTGTTTACGCCGGTTGAAGATATTAATACCACGCTCGTCGCGCCGGCCGACGGTTTCTATTGGATCGATGCGGACACCGAAGATTTGGCCATCCTGCAGCCGCTGTTCGCGCTGCACGACTTGGCCGTCGAGGACTGCCTCAGCGAAGAGGATCAGCGTCCGAAGATCGAGATTTACGAAGGGCATTATTTTATCGTTATTAACAGCATCCGCTTCGACGACGAAGAAATTTTCCTGCGCGCCCTCAACATTTTTCTCGGACGGCATTTCATCTTGACGGTTACGAAACAGAAGATTCACGAGCTGCGCGTCCTGAAGCCGATTCTATGGGAGGAAGAAGTGACGCGGCCCGACCGCTTCCTCTATCATCTGATCGACATCGTCGTCGATAACTACTTCGCCGTCGGCGACCGGATCGAGAACCGGATCGAGTCGCTGGAAGAAGATATTCTGATGCATACGAAGAAATCGCATCTGAACGAAATTATCGGTCTGCGAAGCGAAATCCTGTGGCTGAAGAAAATGCTCGGCCCGCAGCGCGACGTGATCGGCACGCTGAACAAGAAAGATCTGCGGCTTGTCGACGATCAGCTGCAGAAGTATTTCGGCGACATTTACGAGAATGCCGTGAAGATTACCGAGACGTTCGAGACGTACCGCGATCTGATGGGCAACTTGCGAGAAGCGTACCAGTCCAGCCTGTCCAACCGGGCGAACGAAATCATGCGCGTCTTCACCGCGATTACGGTCATCTTCATGCCGCTGACGTTCCTCACGGGCGTGTACGGGATGAACTTCGATTATTTGCCCGGCGCGCATATCCACGGCGGCTCGTATATCTTGCTGTCGATCATGGTGACGCTGGGGCTCGGGATGTTCTATCTGTTCAAAAAGAAAGATTGGCTCTGAGGCAACGAATCGCCGCTACGGCCTTTAAACGAAAATCCGGCTTGCGCCATTCCGATCGGATCGGAGTAGCGCAAGCCGGATTTTTTGGCGTACATGGATTGCGGTCATGAACGATGCATCAAGCTTCGCCGGCCAGCGCCTCCCGCGCGCCCTTCTCCAGATCGACGAAGCGCAGCAGCACCATGCCGATGATGAAGAACGCCGCAACCGAGACGATCGCGATGCGACTGGACCCGGTTAGCGTCCCGACGACCGCGAAGATCAGCGGACCGGCCACGGACGAGAACTTGCTCGAGAGGCTCAAGAAGCCGAAAAACTCCGCCGACCGCGAAGGCGGCGTCAAGTTCGCGTACAGCGAGCGTGAAATTGCCTGGCTGCCGCCCTGCACGAGACCGACCATGAACGCGAGAATATAGAAGTGAAGCGCGCTCGTCATGAAGTAGCCGAGCACGACGATGACCAAGTAGATCGAGAGCGACAGGTAAAGCGCGCGCTTATCGCCCATCCGGCGGGCAAGCGGGATGAAGAGCAGCGTGCTCGGGTAGCCCACGAACTGCGTGATGAGCAGCGCGATAATCAAATGGCTCGTGCCGATCCCGATGCCGGCCCCGTAGATCGTCGCCATCGTAATGATGGTGTTGATCCCGTCGTTAAAGAACCAGTACGCGATCATGTACTTCAACAGCTCCGGATAACGCCGCGCCGTCTTGAACGTGTGCGCGATCCGGCCGAAGCCGGCGCGGATATGGACGCCGATTCCGCCTTGCACATGCGGTCTCGAACGCTCCTTCACGTGCCGGAAGAGCGGGATCGAGAAGAGCAGCCACCAGATGCCCACCGTCAGGAACGCCGCGCGCATGCCGGTCGTCTCGTCCGGGAAACCGAACATGTCGTGTCCCATGATCATCGCCACGTTCACCGCGAGCAGCACGCCGCCGCCCAAGTAGCCGATCGCATAACCCCTCGAGCTGATCGCCGAACGCTCTTCCGGTCCCGCAATATCGGTCAACAGCCCGTCGTAGAACGTATTGCCTCCCGAGAAGCCGAGGGTGCCCAGAATAACGAGTATCGAGGCCAGCAGCCAATCGCCTTCGCCCGCAAGCGCCATCCCCGAGCTGGCCAGCGCCCCCATGAACGCGAAGACGGCCAGAAACTTCACCTTCGAGCCGGAGGCATCCGCGATCGCGCCGAGCACCGGCGACAGCACCGCCACCAGCAGCATGCCGGCCGACTGCGTATACCCCCAATAATTTTCCGCCATATTGCCTTCGAGCCCTTGGCCCGCTACGCTCTTGTAATAGATGGGCATGACCGCCGCCAGCATCGTCGTGGCGAACGCGGAATTCGCCCAGTCGTACATTAGCCAGCTCCTGATCGATTTACGGTTCACGTGTTAGTCCTCCTCCAAGAAGATCGGGCAGATCATCGCCGGGTTTTACCGCGCTAGCCATCCTTTCGACATGTACCGGATATTTCCTCCTAAAGTTCCTGTAAAGAAATAACGTCCGTTGCCCGCCGCCGCCGCGTATTCAGCAAATCTTCAGAAAGGGGCTGCTTTCCGGTTTTGCCCATAATGGCATGTTCCTTTATAATAGAGGTATACGGTGATAAAAAAGTTTAATCGACAAAGGAGGGATTCCGTGAACATTAGCCAACTGGAAACGCTGCAGACGATTTCGAAAACGATGAGTTTTCGGAAAGCCGGCGAGCTTCTCAATCTGACCCAGCCTGCCGTCTCCGCCCAGATTAAAAGCTTGGAGGACGAATTCGGCACCGTGCTGATCGACCGCAACCAGCCGGTCACGCTGACCGACCGCGGGCAAGTTTTTCTGGAGCATGCCGAGAAAATTCTCGCGATCGTCGAGGAGATGAAATCCAGGCTGTCGGATCTCAATCAGAATCCGCAGGGGCATATCGTGCTCGGAACGACAACGTCGATCGCCATTCAGATTTTACCGCGCGTCCTGTCGTATTTTCAGGATCAGTTCCCGCTTATCAAGACCACCATTCAATCCATGCCATCTTCGCAAGTGACGACCGCCGTCGAGAACGGGACGGTCGATATCGGCATTAATTATTTGTCCGAACGCAATCCTAACATTGAATCCTCTATTTTGTACTATGATACGTATGAGCTTGTCGTCGCGCCGAATCATCCGATGAGCGGACTGACCCATACCACCGTCGAATCGCTCAAGGATATCCCGATGATCATGCTCTCGCCCGACGCGCTCGGCCGTAAGTTCATCGACCAGATCTTCCGCCGGTACAACATCCAGCCGAACGTCGTCATGGAGCTGTCGAGCAGCGAGGAAGTGAAGCGGATGGCGGAGCTCAACCTCGGCGCGGCCGTCGTGTCCAAGCTCGCCGTCGCCAACGAAGTCAAACTCGGCACCCTCAAGATGATCAAAGTCGCCGAGCTCGAAATGTTCCACCCCGTCGGCGTCATCTACAAGTCGGGGCGGTACCTCAACTCGGCGATGCACCAGTTTCTCAGCGATCTAAAAGGCATGCCGGAGGCGCAGTTTATTAGTAGTGAGTAGCACATTGGATTGAACGCTGCGATAGCAGCGGGCAGCATTGTGCTAGAGGAATATTGGTTTGCCGGTACGGTAGTATCGGCAGCATTATGACAAGACACATTGGATTGAACGTTGCGACAGCAGCGGGCAGCATTGTGCTGGAGAAAAAATCGAATCGCGCAAACAAGGCACGCGATTGTCCTGCTTACAAACCAAGAGCAAAACCGCGAAGCGGGGACGGTGGTTAGCGAAGAAGCGCCTGCGTTCGCCTTTGTTGACGGATTCCCACCTCGATAAATTGTTCAATGGAATCCGGCAACAACAGCGATCGCAGCTACCACCCGACCCGCGCAGCCCCTTTTGCTCAATCCATAACCCGGAGGTAGATACCATGACGACCATCAAATTCGATTTGCACACGCACCATTTCAGATGCGGCCATGCCGACGGCAATATCGAGGAATACATCCAAGCGGGCATCGAAGCGGGGTTGACCGCGATCGGCATCTCCGACCATTCCCCATACTTCGCGAGCGAAGAGGATCAACCCCAACCGGGCATCGCCATGGCGAAGAGCGATTTCGAGAATTACATAAGCGAAGTGCTGCGCCTCAAAGCCAAATACGAGGGCAAAATCGACGTCCTGCTCGGCATCGAGTCCGACTTCTATCCGGAGCATATCGACTTGTACCGCAGCATGTACGACAAGCATCCGTTCGATTACATCATCGGCTCGGTGCACCAAACGCGCGGCATCAGCATTTTCAACCGCAACCGGTGGAAAGGCGTCACGCAAACGAAACAGATCGAGGAGAAAGCCCACTACTACGACTTGATCCGCCAGTCGGCAGCAAGCGGCGTGTTTCAGATCCTCGGCCATATCGATGCCATGAAAGGCTATTTTCCGGCCTTCTCCCATATTCCGGCCAACGAAGCGATAGACGGGACGCTGCAGGCGATTGCCGGCTACAACGTCGCCATCGAGATCAACACGTCCGGCAGCACGAAGGAATGCGGCGGCTGGTATCCATCCGACGCCATTCTGGAGCGCGCGCGTTTCTACGGCGTTCCGGTCACCTTCGGCTCCGACGCGCACAAGCCGTCCCGCGTAGGCGACGAGTGGGAGCTCGTGCAGAAGCGGCTGAAGGAAATCGGCTTTAAAGAATGGGTGTACTACAAGCAAAAGCAGCCGATCGTCGTGCCGATCCCGTAAGGGACGGCTCGCCGACAAGGGCAAAAAAAAATGGACCTGCACGCTGCAGGTCCCAAACCATATATTATTAAAAGGGGGTCTTGTTTATTATAATAGCCCCTTTGTATGAAAGGACGGTAACAGAACTATTTCATTTGTGTAACAAATAAAGGAGCGGATGGCCATGTACGACTACCATCATCTTGGGCATGTGAAACACCAGGCGGTTTCCCGGCGGTCGTTATGGACAACGCTAATCCTCACTTTGTTCTTCACGGTCGTGGAGCTCGTCGGCGGCCTGCTCAGCAATTCGCTCGCGCTGCTCTCGGACTCCGCGCATATGGTGTCCGACGTCATCGCGCTCGGCCTCAGCATGACGGCCATTTATTTTGCCCGAAGGGAACCGAACGCGAAGTACACGTTCGGTTATTTGCGTTTTGAGATTCTGGCCTCGTTCCTGAACGGATTGGCGCTGGCCGTCATCGCGGTCGGCATCTTCATCGCCGGCATCCGCCGGTTCGTCCATCCGCAAGCGATCGACTTCCCGCTCATGCTCGCGATCGCCGCGATCGGACTCATCGTCAATATCGTCCTGACCGTCATTCTGAGCCGCAGCGTCAAGGAGGAGCCGAACTTGAACGTCCAGAGCGCGCTATGGCATTTCATCGGCGATCTGCTCAGCTCGATCGGCGTCATCGTCTCGGCCGTCATCATTTTGTTCACGGGCTGGCTGTTCGTCGACCCGCTGATCAGCATCGTCATCGGCGGAATTATATTCGCCGGCGGCTGGCGCATCATGCGTGAAGCCTATTCGATTCTGATGGAGGCCGTGCCGGCTAAGTTTAATTTGGACGAAATGCGGGCATCGCTGATGGAAGTCGAAGGCGTCGAGGATGTCCACGAGATGCATCTGTGGGCGATCTCCACCGATCACTATTCGCTGACCGCGCATGTGTTCGTCCGCGAGGAAATCCAGCCATACTGCGTCATCCTCGCGATCCATGAGTCGCTGCGCGAGCGCTACGGCATCGAGCACGCGACCATTCAGACCGAGCACGCGCGGCTTCATCCGCACGGCGAATACGGCCGGCGCTTCCTGCAGCGATCGCAGCAATCATAGAAGGAGTTGTCATCATCATGTGGTTTACCGAAGCGGCGCTCAGCGCGCTGCTGTTCGGCCTAGCCGGGTGGTGGATGAAGGTGTCCCAGATGCGGGGCGGTTCATCCGCTTACTTGCTGCTGGGCCTTTACGTGTCCGGCACGCTCGGATTCGGCATCCATGCCATCGCCGTGGGCAAGCTTGCCGACTCGCTCACGGATTGGCGCGTCTGGTGCGCGGGCGTGCTGATCGGAGCCGGCTCCGCGCTTGGCAATGCTCTGTTCATGAAGGCGCTTGAATGCGGCCCCGCCAGCCTCGCCTCGCCTTTAACGAATATGAACATCGTGCTCGTCGTGCTGCTCGGCACATTCGTTTATCATGAACCTTTCACGGGTACCGAGCTGCTCGGCGTACTTCTGCTGCTGCTCGCCGTTCTCTTGATCTCGGTTCGCATACAGGATCACGCAAGCATCCGGAGCCGTCGATGGTTCGGCTACGTGGGGGTCAGCATGCTCCTCTTCGCCGTTCGCAACGGCGGGCTGAAGGTGACGGAAGAGTTATCGTTGTCGGGCGCCTCGGTTCTATTCGTCGCCTATGCGCTGTCGATCGCATGGTTCGGCGTACCCGCGCTGCGGGAGAGACGGGCAATCCACGGCGCAGGACCGATTCGCCCGGATGCCGGCCAAGTACTGGCGCGCGCCTTCCGGGCGCCCCGGATCGGCTACCGTCTCGGGCTGGCCGCCGGCCTGTTCTCGTATGGCGGACTTCAGCTGTACACCTTGTCGTTGCAAACCGGACAAGCCAACATCGCCGGGCCGATCTTCGCCTCCAACAGCCTTATCGTGGCGATCGGCTCGATCGTGCTTTACCGGGAACGGCTAACAGGGCGCCAATGGCTCGCCTTCGCCTGCTTGTTCGCGGGCTTGATTTGCATCAGGCTGTAACCATGGCGCCCTGCGGGCGTCTATCTGCGTCCCAGATGGAATCTCCGGAGCGTCGTATTCAGCAGCCGTTTCACGTTCTGACGGAAGCGCCCCGTCGACGAAATGCGCATCGTCGAGCCCCAACCGTCGTACCGGCTGTCATAGCCGGAGATGACGCCGTACAGCTCACGCACCCGCTCGTTCACCGTATCGAGCTTGACGTCGTCGAACCGGCTGATAACGAGCGGGAACGGATAGCCCTCGTCCGGCTCGCCCGGACGCTCCTTCTCGATCCGGTAGCCCAGCTGGCGGAGCGTCGGCTCGACGGCCGTCCGATCCTCCGCTTGCGCGAACAGCAGCCAGTGGTACACGTTGCGAGGCTGCCCGATATTATCGCCCTTATGAAGCAGCGCGTAGATCATATGCGCGTTATGCACGAACAGCTCCTCTAGCCGATTCGGCAGCAGGAAACCGTAAAACTCCCATACCGCGTCATCCTTCACGTAGTGCTGCGCCCGAAACGTCCATTCCTGCTGCATCCATTCCTGGAAAGCAGTCGCGGAGAAGGCGCCTTTTGGCATATAGTAATAAAACTCCAATCGCGTCGACGTGTTGATCCGGCCGACATACTTGGCGCCGAACGTTCCGGAAGCCCACTTCTCGAGCTTCGATTCGAACAGCTCAAGTTGGACGATCAGCGCTTTCTTCGTTTGCGTCGTCTGTCTTACCGTGTATAAATTCAAGGTCACGGACAACAGGTCGCTATGTTCGGCAAGCGGCATTTCGGACTTATAGCCGATGTTTACGAGAATGCGCATTTGCTCCGATTCCGTCAGCCGCTCATAAAATCCCCATTCGTCCGTCATGATGTCCACCCCATGTCCTCATAGATTTAAGACCGATAGCTAGTATATCTATCATTATAACGTTTACGGCAGCCGTTATACTAATGCTTTCGCAAGAAAAATCGACATTCGCGCCGTGCGAATATCTTCCAGAAGACGAATCGACGCGGTGAACGTATAATCTTTTTACCCCAAATAGCTTGTCTGATTATCTCTTCGCTTACCTATAATTAGTATATATAATTTCTCGGGTTATTGCAGATATTAAGCTTACCCTCTCCCTTTTAAAATGGCAATGTGCTACAATGAAGGTACCTACAAAGAGGTGATACGAATGGACTATTCGAAAATGTGCCCAAAATACGAAAGCGCTGCCGAGCTGCTTGGCAAGAAATGGACGGGCATGATTATCCGCGTCTTGCTTGGAGGCCCTAAGCGCTTCAAAGAAATTAAAGAGCAAATTCCAGAGATGAGCGACAAAATGCTGACCGACCGGATGAAAGAACTGGAGGCTTGTCAGCTAGTCAAGCGTAATGTGTATCCCGAGATGCCTGTGCGCATTGAATATGAATTAACCGAGAAAGGCCGCGGGCTGGAGCCGGTTATTCAATCGATCCAGGACTGGGGCGAAAACTGGTGCTAAACTGCCGTCATGCGAACGGCAGTTTTTTCATTTTCGCCGTCGTTCGCAGGTCACCGCTATAAGGCAGGTCCGTCTCTTTACCTTGTTTGGTTTTCTTATCCTTCATCCCGCTTGCTCCTGCAACCCCTCCACTACCTAACGCGAATCTCTCCCATTTTGTTGCCAGTTCGATTAAAATCAGTGCGTATGCATGAGCATCCAATCGAAAAAAGCGACCTCCGAATGGAAGTCGCTTTCGCAAGCTCGCGGCAGCTTAAATGCCGAGCCACTTTTTGAACATATGCTTGGTCGTGTCTTTGTTGATCGCCGCGATCGACGTCGTGAGCGGAATGCCTTTCGGGCAGGAACGCACGCAGTTCTGCGAGTTGCCGCAGCCCTCGATGCCGCCGTCGGTCATCAGCGCGTCGAGACGCTCTTCTTGGTTCATCTCGCCCGTCGGATGCGCATTGAACAGACGCACCTGCGAGATAGCCGCCGGACCGATGAAGCTGTTGCGGTCGTTGACGTTCGGGCACGATTCCAAGCAGACGCCGCACGTCATGCACTTGGACAGCTCGTAAGCCCATTGGCGCTTCGTCTCCGCCATGCGCGGGCCCGGACCGAGATCGTACGTGCCGTCGATCGGAATCCATGCCTTGACCTTCTTCAGCGCGTTGAACATGCGCTCGCGGTTGATGACCAGGTCGCGCACGACCGGGAACGTCCGCATCGGCTGCAGGCGAATCGGCTGCTGCAGCTGATCGATCAGCGCGCTGCATGCTTGGCGAGGCTTGCCGTTGATGACCATCGAACATGCGCCGCACACTTCCTCCAGGCAGTTCGATTCCCAGCATACCGGAGCCGTCGACGAACCGTCGCTTTTCTTCGGATTCCGCTGAATCTCCATCAACGCGCCGATTACGTTCATATTCGGACGGTATGGAATTTCGAACTCTTCCGTATAGGATGGCTTATCCGGCGCATCCTGACGTTCAATAATAAACTTGACTGATTTCTGAGCCGTAGTCGTTTCAGCCATGATCATCGTCTCCTTCCTTCTCCTCGCTGAATGCTACATTCCTAATCCTTGGATTGTGAACGCAAACCAATCAGCTTTCCTCGCTGAATGCTGCATTCCCAATCCTTGGATTGTGAACGCAAACCAATCAGCTTTTTAAGATTTATCCTTCGAGTAGTCGCGTTTACGCGGCTTGATCAGCGAGACGTCGACGTCTTCGTACGAGATTTCCGGTCCTTCCGGCGTCCAAGTCGCCTTGGTCGTCTTCAGGAACTCGTCGTCGTTGCGGTCCGGGAACTCCGGCTTGTAGTGCGCGCCGCGGCTCTCGTTGCGCAGCAGGGCGCTCAGCGTCATGGCGTCGGCCAGCTCGAGCATGTTCCACAGCTGACGCGTGAACGCCACGCCGGAGTTGTTCCAGTTGGACACGTCGTTGATGTTAATGTTGGTGTAACGCTGTTTTAGCTCTTTGATTTTGCCGAGCGTCTCTTCGAGCTTTTTGTTGAACCGAACGACGGTCATGTTGTTCGTCATCCACTCGCCGAGCTCTTTTTGAATCACGTACGCGTTCTCGGTGCCGTTCATTTTGATGATGCTGTTATGCTTCTCGACTTGGCGCTTCTTCTCGCGGTCGAATACCGTGGAGGAGATGTCGTCGGCCGATTTCTTCAAGCCTTTGATATATTCAACCGCTTTCGGGCCGGTGATCATGCCGCCGTAGATCGCGGAGAGGAGCGAGTTCGCGCCCAGACGGTTCGCGCCGTGGTATTGGTATTCGCATTCGCCGCAGGCGAACAAGCCCGGAATGTTGGTCATTTGGTTATAATCGACCCACATGCCACCCATCGAATAGTGAACCGCAGGGAAAATCTTCATCGGGATCTTCCGCGGGTCGTCGCCCGTGAATTTCTCGTAAATTTCGATAATGCCGCCGAGCTTGACGTCAAGCTCCTTCGGATCTTTATGCGACAGATCGAGGTAAACCATGTTCTCGCCGTTGATGCCGAGCTTCTCGTCCACGCAGACCGAGAAAATCTCGCGGGTCGCGATATCGCGCGGAACCAAGTTGCCGTAAGCCGGGTATTTCTCTTCAAGGAAATACCAAGGCTTGCCGTCTTTGTACGTCCAGATCCGTCCGCCTTCGCCGCGCGCGGATTCGCTCATGAGACGGTTCTTGTCGTCGCCCGGGATGGCCGTCGGGTGAATCTGAATGAACTCGCCGTTCGCGTAGTGAACGCCTTGTTGGTACACCGCGCTCGCCGCCGTGCCCGTGTTGATGACGGAGTTCGTCGTTTTGCCGAAAATGATGCCGGGACCGCCGGATGCGAGAATAACCGCGTCGGCCGATACCGTTTGGATTTCCATCGTGCGCAGATCCTGCGCGGATACGCCGCGGCAAACGCCGTCGTCGTCCAGCACCGCGCCGAGGAACTCCCAGTGCTCGTACTTGGTGACGAGACCCGCTGTCTCCCAACGGCGAACCTGCTCGTCCAGGGCGTACAACAGCTGTTGGCCCGTCGTCGCGCCCGCGAACGCCGTCCGGTGATACTGCGTGCCGCCGAAACGGCGGAAGTCCAGCAAGCCTTCCGGCGTCCGGTTGAACATAACGCCCATTCGGTCCATCAAGTGGATAATGCCCGGCGCTGCTTCGCACATCGCCTTGACCGGCGGTTGGTTCGCGAGGAAGTCGCCGCCGTATACCGTATCGTCGAAGTGCTCCCACGGGGAGTCGCCTTCGCCCTTCGTGTTAACCGCGCCGTTGATGCCGCCCTGGGCGCATACGGAGTGAGAACGTTTAACCGGCACAAGCGAGAACAAATCGACGTGAACGCCCGCTTCCGCCGCTTTTATCGTAGCCATCAGACCGGCAAGGCCGCCGCCGATGACGATTACTTTTCTTTTAGCCATTTCAATTCGCTCCTTGTCCTAAAGCCTAAACGAGATTCGCCCATGCCAGCGCTGCGGAAGCCGCTTCTTTAAACTCATCGCCGCGGAAAGCGAACAGCGACATCAGGAACATGACGCTGCAGATCACGAACACGCCCATCCAGATGTAAGAGGAGATGCGCTGCGCGCGAGGGCCGATCGTAATGCCCCAGCTGACGAGGAACGCCCACATGCCGTTGCTGAAGTGGAACGTCGCCGCGATTACGCCAATAATGTAGAGAACCAGGTAGAACGGCGAGTTCGCGACATCATGCATCACGCCGCCAAGCTCCTCATGGGTAACGTTGCCGACCATGACCTGATAACGGGTTTGGTACAAATGCCAAACCACGAAAATAAACGTAACGACGCCGGTAATCCGCTGCATCGTAAACGCCCAGTTGCGGCCGTATTGGAAGCGGCCCGTATTCAGGTTGGATTGATAAGCGACGTACAGGCCGTACACGCCGTGGAATAACAGCGGCAGCCAGATGCCGAACAGCTCAAGGAAAAACACGAGCGGCAAACCGTTCAAGAAAGCAACGCTGTCCTTGAATCCTTCGGGCCCGCCCTCGTATGCCGAGAAGTTCGTCAGCATGTGTTCAACAATGAACAAGCCGAGCGGGATCACTCCGAGAAGGGAGTGAAGCTTGCGCGGGAAATAAGAGTTTCGATCATTCATAACTTTTGCGTTCTCCTTTCACGACTTTAAGCTTCTTTTTCGCTACATTTCGCCAAAAACACCAATAATTATTGTAACCCCGCCCCTAAACAGCGTCAATTAAGACTTGACACAGTTTATTCACACTTCACATCATACTCTTTTTACACTTATAATGGTATTGCGTATTTTTCATTAAAAGTTATAACTAATTTGCATAAGCCGATTGGTTTGGTGTTAGGTTTAGAAGCACCAGCATTCGGCTAGACGATTGGATTGCCGGCTCCGGTAGGAGCACCAGCATTCGGCTAGACGATTGGATTGCCGACTCCGATAGGAGCGGCAGCCCCTCCACATCATTATTACCCGCGCCGCGAAAGGACGAGTTGCCTTGCTGGAAGAACTGAACATGTTTGCCGCGGTCGTCGATCAGTCGAGCATGAACAAGGCGTCGGCGCTGCTCAATCTGTCGCAGCCCGCGCTATCTCGCAAAATCGCCAAGCTCGAAGAGCAGTTGGGCGTCGAGCTATTCCGGCGCGTCGGCAAACGGCTTGAGCTGACGCGCATCGGCCAGCTGACGTACGAATACGCGGTCGAGACGCGGCAGCAGCATTTGCGCTTCATGCAGATGGTCGCCGACTACAAAGACATCGGGCGGAGCACCATGACGATCGGCGCAAGCTTGACCACGTTGCAGACGACGCTGCCGGATATGATTTGGGCGCTCACGCTGCGCAACCCGGAGCTCGATATTAAGGCGATCACGGGCAAGACGCACGAGATCGTCACGCTCGTCCGCGAACGCCGGGCCGATATCGGCATCGTCGCCTCCCGCATCGACGACGCATCGTTGACCTGCGTGCCGCTGTTCGACGACCACTTGGAGCTCGTGCTGCCCCGCAACCATTTCATGATGGAGAAGGGCAAGCCCGAAATCCAGGATCTGAACGGCATGCCGATGATCTTGTTCTCCAAAGGCACATGGTATCGCATCCTGACGGACGAGCTATTCGACAAGTACCATCTGCTGCCGGACGTGCGCATGGAGATCGATTCGTTCGAGGCGATTCTCCGCCTGCTCCATACGTGCCGCGCCTGCACGCTGCTGCCCAAATCGTACCTGCGTCCGCAGCTGCTCGCCGACAATGACCTCGTCGTCGCTTCGATCGCGGAGCTCGAGGAAACCAAACGGACTACCGCGCTCATCCACGCAGGTACAGAAAGCATGACGCCGTTGCTGCGCCAATGGATCGACGAAATTTCCAAACTGTACAAAGGCTCCTGACGAACGAGGCCCGTCTATTCATTCTCGCCAACAACCTCCTGCGCTTAAACAAGGCGAAACGGCCAGCGCCGTCTTTGCGGCGAGGCGCGTTTCGTTCCGGATTAGCGGATTGGTTTGCGTTCGCAATCCAAGGATGGGGATGCAGCATTCCGCGATGGAGAACAAAAGGACAGCGGCCTTAACGGCCCTGTCCTTTATTGTTTGCCAATTTCGGCGTCTAAATCCATCCCGAGCTTCTTGGCCATCCAGCCGGTCGTGCTCGCCTGCAGCAGAATCGTCAGCATGATGGCCATGAACGTGACGGACGCGATAATATCCGCATGCTTGACGCCCATGCCGGCGATCATGCCCGATAACGCGGCGGGGATAACGCCCGTCTCTCTCACCCAGACCATGAAGAGCATCTCGCGCAGCGACCACTTGGAGACGCGATCCGGCAAGGCGGAGGCGAACACCGACGCCGGTCGCGCGATCAGCATCAGCACGATGACGGCGAGGAGACTTTGCCACCAATATTCGGCCAGCAGCGAGAAATCCACCTGGCTGCCGAGCAGGATGAAGATCAGCATGCGCAGCAGCACCGTAATATTGTCCGTAAAATGGGCCATCTCCGCTTCCTTCTCCTTCATCGAAAGCCCGAACCGTTCGGAGTTGCCCCAGATCAATCCGGCCACGAACGTCGCCATGAACCCGCTGACATGAAGGAGATCGCCGATCAGATAGGCTGCAAGCGCCGTCCCGATCATGGCGATGGTCGAGAAATCCCGAAGCACGCCATAGCGAAGATGCGCAACAAAGTAAACGATCACGAACGACACGACGAGACCGACGACAATGCCGCCTACGGCCGTACGGACGAAATCCCACATCAACGTGCCGGCCGCAAGCTCGCTGCCTGCCGTAATCGCGCCGAGCAGCGCAAAGGTGATGATGGAACCCGTCGCGTCGTTGAACGCCGACTCGCTCTCGACCGTCTCGCGCACGCGCTCGCGAATGCGCACTTGCCGGAATACCGGGATAATGGAGGCCGGATCCGTCGAAGCGATAATCGCCGCCGCGAGCAGCGCGTACATCCAATCGATATCGAACAAATAACGGATGGCTGCCCCGACGATCGCCACCGTGATCAGCACGCCCGGCACGCTGAGCAGACCGACCGTCAAGCCGACTTTCTTCAAACCGTGCAGCCGGATGTTCCGGCCGCCGTCGAATAGGATGATAGCCGAACCTACCGACAAGATCAGCTGGTTCGTGAGCGATGCGCTGGACTCGTTGATCCAGTGCACGCCTTGTCCTAGCAGCATGCCCGCGCCAATGAACAGCGCCACGTCCGGCAGCCGAAGCTTGCCCGCAATAATACCTGCCGTCATGCCCGCCCCTAGTATAATGAGCAGCAAAATCAACAGATGGTGAATCGTATCCGTCGTACTATTTTCCATGTGCGCTCCCGTCCTTATCCGCTCATCAGTCGCCGCCCTAGCGGATAATGGTATCCTCGAACTGCTCGATGCCCTCGTTCGTGCCGATGATAACCATGACGTCCTTCTCGGCGAGCACCTCGGTCGCGACGGGGGCGATAATAACGCCCTGCGGCTTGTTGATCGCCACGATGCTGCAACCGAAGCGTCCGCGCGGATTCAGCTCCTGCAGCGACTTGCCGTTCAGGCATTTGGGGACCGTCAATTCGGCGATCGTATAGTCCTTGGACAGCTCGATGTAGTCGAGCAAATTCGGCGACACGAGCTGATGCGCGACGCGGATGCCCATGTCCCGTTCCGGATAGACGACGCGGTCGACGCCGATTTTCTCCAGCACGCGGCCGTGCAGCTCGGTCATCGCCTTGGCGACCACCTTTTTGACGCCCAGATCCTTGAGCAGGATCGTCGTCAGGATGCTCGCTTGAATATCGTCGCCGATCGCCACGACGCCGCAGTCGAAATTGCGGACGCCGATCGAGCGGAGCACGTCTTCATCGGTCGCTTCCGCCACGACGGCATGCGTGAGAACTTGACTCAAATCCTGCACCGCTTCCTCGTCTTTATCGACGCCTAGCACCTCGTAGCCCAACTCGACCAGCTCCTTCGCCAAGCTCGAGCCGAAACGTCCCAGACCAATGATGACAAACTGACTTTTTTTCATTTCATGGTTTCCCCTAACCTATCGTAATTTTCCCTTCCGGGTACCTGTACAGCTCTTTCTCCGCGCGCGGACCGACCGCGTATGCGAGCGTTAGCGGGCCTAGCCGGCCGGCGAACATCGTCAAGCTGATAAGGATCTTGCCGATCAACGTCAACTCGGGCGTTACGCCGAGCGACAGCCCGACGGTGCCGAAGGCGGAGGTCGTCTCGAATAAAATCTTCAGGAATGCCTGATCCTCCGTCGTGGACAGCACCATCGTGACCGCGAGGACGAGCGCCAGCGACAGCACCGTAATCGTCAGCGCCTTGAGCACGCGCTCGCGGGCCAGCCTCATATTGAAGAGAACGATGTCTTCTTTGCCCCGGATCATGGCGATGACGGCGGCGATGAGCGTCGTGAACGTCGTCGTCTTGATCCCGCCGCCGGTCGAGCCCGGCGATGCACCGATGAACATGAGCAGCACGATGAAGAACTGCGTCGCTTGCCGGAGCGCCACGAGATCGACGGTGTTCGGCCCGGCCGTGCGCGGCGCGACGGATTGGAACATCGCCGCCCAAATCTTGCCGTCCCAGCTTAGCGCGCCAAGCGTCTTCAGATTGGTGAACTCGAAGATAAAGATCACGATCGCGCCGACAGCCAGCAATGCGCCGGTCATGGACAGCACGACTTTACTATGAAGGGACAGACGCTTACGCTGCTTATACTCGATAACATCCGACATAACGATAAATCCGATACCGCCCAAGATAATGAGCATCATCGCCGTCAAGTTGACGATCGGGTCGTTCACGTAGCCCGTAAGACTGACATATTGCGTGCCGAACTGCCCGAACAGGTCGAAGCCCGCATTGTTGAACATCGAGATCCCATGCCAGATGCCGAAGTATATCGCTTGACCGACCGGCATATCGAACGACCAGCGGAGCGCGAACAACGTCGCCCCAACCAGCTCGATCGCCAGCGAGTAGAAGATCACTTTACGGATGAGACGCACGATGCCTTCCATGCTGCTCTGGTTCATCGCCTCCTGCAATATGAGCCGCTCCTTAAGCGATATCCGCTTGCGAAGCACGATCGCGAACAGCGTCGCCATCGTCATGAATCCGAGGCCCCCCACCTGAATGAGCGCCACGATGATGATCTGCCCGGCGACGGACCAGTGGCTGCCGGTGTCCACCGTAACGAGCCCGGTTACGCAGGTCGCCGAAGTGGCCGTGAACACCGCGTCGATGAACGGCGTGTACGTCCCGTCCCGCGAAGCGAAAGGCAGCGTAAGCAGAAAGCCGCCCAGCAAAATAATGAGCGCAAACCCGGTCACGAGAATTCGCGGCGGCGACCACTTGGAGATTTTGAAATACTCGGCCATTCCGGTACCTTGCCTTTACGTGATATAAGAGCGTTTACCCGTTTTTGGGCACAAAAAAAAGCACTGGATCCCCAATGCTTGCGCCGTCGGTCCCATTCCACATTCGCCTACGAGGTTAGCTGACGGATTCGGGCCTGGAAAGGCGGCCCTATTCGCGCTACACCCCGGACTTTGCGGTCCAAGACGCGAAATTCACCCCATGCCATCCTTATGCAAGCCGCGAAGCGCGCATTGCCGGACAGCTTTATGGTTCCCCCGTTTTCATACGAAATTCGGCTATAATCTTCAATTGCTCCTCATTATAAATCCGCCTGACAAAAACACCAAGCGCCGTACGCGCAGATATTGAACCGTATTGCGGCAAAATACGTATGGGCGGACGAGAAATCGTTCCCGCTGTTGCATTATCGGCCGATTATCTCGCGCGCATTTCTTTTTTAATGTATTAACTGACAATTTAGCGCTTACTTATGATAGGGTACAAGTAGTGAAGCTGATTGGTTTGCGTTCACAATCCGGGATTGGGAATGCAGCATTCAGCGATGGAGAAATACAGGATGGAGTGAAACTTATACGTCCCTGTATTTCAAGAAAAGATTTCATGTCCGAAAGGCGGGTTGCTCGCATTGAATCGAATCGAAGTCACACTGAATTGGAAGCGATACAGCTGGCTTGCGGCCGTAAGCGCGATCATCTATGTGCTGGTCCAAATCGTGCCGGCCACCGCGGGCGCCTTCTTCGGTACCGGATCCGAGCAGGTCATCGCCAAATCGGAGGCCGAACGGCGAGCCGCAGCCTTCCTGACGGAACAGTTCGGCCAAACGCCGAACTCCGCGCACGCGTACCATCAATCCGATAAGCTGCTCTACGGCTATTTGGCCAAAGAAAAGCTAATGGATGATTACGGGGACCGGTACGACCGCGATTTTCCGACGGATACGTATCAAGTGACGTCGACCTTGTCGGGCGGGGATGGCGGCGACTTGTACGTCTACATCCATATGGAGAGCGGTAAAGTGGTGGGCTGGCACAAGCCGCACGCGGCCGACGCGGGGCTTCCGGAACCGGAGCAGCGCATTGCGGCGGCGGTCGAATTCGCCATCGAGCAAGGCTTCAAGCGCGATTCGCTCAAAGCGCAGAAGCAGCTGACCCGGGAGGGCGATGTTCGGCTGGACGTCGCCGGCGAAGCGATCGGCGAGGCGAAGCTGTCGCTCCTGATCGGCACCGAATCGAACGGTAATGGCGGCATTCTGGTAACCAGGTACTCCCCCGCTTTCCAGGTGCCGGCCGATTATGAAACGTACGTGGATAAACAGGATTCGCTCGCTTCTTCGTTATCGCTGTTCGGCAGCACGCTCATGTCGCTCGTCTTGTTCATACTGGCCGTTATCTATGCCGCGCTCTATCGCAAGCATACGTCGTTCGTTCGAGGGTGGCTGCTGGCCGCGATCTTCCTCGGGTTTTATTTGATCAATAACTTCAACATGACCGACGGACTGGCGGCAAGCTTCGGCGAGATGGAGAACGCCCGCACCGTCGCGCTGGTTGGCATGGTGATCCAAAGCTTCATCACCGTCGTCATGGCCGCGTCGGTCTACTTCTCGCTCGTGGGCGGAGACGGCCTGTGGCGTTCCATGGGATGGCAGCTGTGGCCCAGAAGCAGGGAGCAAGGCTACGGCGAGCATATGTGGAACAGCATGAAGCTCGGCTACCTGCTCGCGTTTATTCTGCTTGCGGTGCAGACGGTCATTCTGCTCATTCTCGAAAACGCGACGGATGCGTGGTCCACGACCGATGTCATGCAGTCGCCCTACAACTTCGGCGCGCCGTGGCTGTTCCCGCTGTTGGCGTGGTGCGCGGCCATCTCCGAGGAAGCCGTGTTTCGCTTCTTCGCGATCGGCCTGCTGAAGAAGTGGCTGCGCAGCACGTTCGTCGCGGCGCTGATCCCGACGGTCATCTGGGCGCTTGGCCACGTGACGTACGCGATCTACCCTTCGACGACAAGACTTATCGAGCTTACGCTTCTCGGTCTTCTATTCAGTTATTTCTTCCTGCGTTTCGGCTTGGCCGCGGTCATCTTCGCGCACGCGATCTTCGACTCCGTCATGATGGCGATCTCGCTTATGTTCCTTGGCCAGCCGGTTAACATCGCGCTTGGCATCTTCTACATCGTGCTCCCTATCGGCGTCGCTGCCGTATTGCGGAGAATGGGCGCGCGAAAAGGGAGGAAACCGCCCCTCACGGTTCCTCCCTCAACGCTTCAATGATTTGGGCGGCGAGCTTCTCGCCGATCGACAGCGGCCGGAAATCTTCGATTCCGGCCTCTTTGATTTTCTTGATCGAGCCGAAATGCTTCAGCAGCGCCTTGCGCCGCTTCTCCCCGATGCCCGGGATCGCGTCCAGCCTGGAGGCGATCATCGACTTGGCCCGCTGCTCGCGATGGAACGAAATCGCGAACCGGTGCACCTCGTCCTGAATGCGCTGCAGCAGATAAAATTCCTGGCTGTCGCGCGCCATCGGCACGATCTGCGGCGGTTCGCCGGTCATCAGCTGCGCCGTCTTATGCTTGTCGTCCTTGACGATGCCGCAGACCGGAACCGACAAGCCGAGTTCGTGCTCCAAAATCTCCAGCGCCGCGGATATCTGGCCGCGGCCGCCGTCGACGACGATCAGGTCCGGCAACGCAAGTCCTTCCTTCAGCACCCGTTCGTAACGCCGGCGGATGACCTCGCGCATCGTTTCGTAATCGTCCGGCCCTTGAACCGTCTTCACCTTGTACTTGCGGTATTCGTTCTTGTCCGGCTTCCCGTCGATGAAGACGACCATCGCCGAGACCGGATTCGTCCCTTGGATGTTGGAGTTATCGAATGCCTCTATTCGGCGGACATGCGGCAGGCCGAGCGCGTCGGCGAGCCCTTCGGCCGCCTTGCTCGTGCGCTCCTCGTCGCGTTCGATGAGACGGAATTTCTCGTCCAGGCCGACCTTCGCGTTGTTGCTCGCCATCTGGACGACATCGCGCTTCTTGCCCCGCTGCGGCATGAACACCTTCACCTTGAGCCACTTCTGCAATGCCCCGCGGATCTCGTCCGCCGGGCTGCCGGCAGGCGCCTCGTCTTCTTCGTCCGCCTCCGCGGAAGGAGAAGGAACGTCCGAATACGGCGCGGCATCGCCCGCTTCCGCCGTAACCGCCGCTTCGGCTTCGGCCTCCGCCGTCCCGTCCGCTTGTTGGCCGTCCGCGATTGCGGATTCGGGCGTCTCCGGCGCGGACGGCAGCAGAATTTCCCTCGGGAGCGCCGGATTCTCGCTGTAATATTGGGTGACGAACGTCATGAAATCATCGTACGCTTCGCCGTAATACGGGAACATCGAGACGCGCCGCTCGATGAGCTTGCCGCCGCGCATGTACATGATTTGCACGCACATCCAGCCTTTGTCCACCGCGAAGCCGAACACGTCGCGGTCCATCGCGTCGTTGAGCGTGATTTTCTGTTTCTCCATGATCGCGTCGATCGCCATGATCTGGTCGCGGAATTCCTTGGCCCGCTCGAATTCGAGCGATTCGGCGGACGACTCCATCTTCCCTTGCAGCATGCGTCGCACCTCGTCGTGCCCGCCGTTAAGGAATTTCGCGATCTCCTGCGTCATCGCCTCGTACGTCCCCGGCTCGACGTCGAATTCGCACGGCGCGACGCACTGGCCCAGATGATAATACAAGCACACCTTGTCGGGCAGCGTGCCGCATTTGCGCAGCGGATAGAGGCGTTCGAGCAGCTTCATCGTCTGCTGGGCGGCGTATGCGTTCGGATACGGACCGAAATATTTGCCTTTGTCCTTGATCACTCGCCGCGTAACCTCCAGCTTCGGGTGCTTCTCGCTCGTGATCTTGATATACGGGAACGTCTTGTCGTCCTTGAGCAGCACGTTGTACCGCGGATGGTACTGCTTGATCAGATTGCACTCCAGAATGAGCGCTTCCATGTTGCTCGAGGTGACGATATATTCGAAATCGCGGATTTCCGAGACGAGGCGCTGCGTCTTGCCGTTATGGCTGCCGTTGAAATAAGAGCGGACGCGGTTCTTCAGCACTTTCGCCTTGCCCACGTAAATAATGGTGCCGTCCGCGTTCTTCATCAGGTAACAGCCCGGCTGATCGGGCAGCAGCGCCAGCTTGCTGCGAATGTGTTCCTCCGCCTGCTTCCTGCTCGACTGCTTCTGGCTAACGGTTCCCTCGTGATGCTCCATCGGTCTCCCCCTCCCGGAACGTATGACTTATGACTTCTCTCCCTCACAACCATCGTCCATTATTGTACCATACCGAACGGTTGTTTGCTCCTGCGGGAAGGCCTTCCGGGCCGGTAAAGTTTCGCATTTCGGCCGAGAATAATTGGCAGGTTCGGCTTTACTTTTAATTTGATTGTTGGGTATACTAGGGAAAGCAATCTTTGCGCGAGGAGGAAGTTAGCAATGGAGAACGTAAGAGATCCGCGCGAGCACTACAATGAAGAACCGCGCAACGACCTGTTCGACCTCATGTTCGGATTCGGCGGCTTCTTGGGTTTCATGACGCTCGTCTTTGCGGTCATGGTCATCATCAAGTTTGTCATCTCCTAATCGCCCGATTAGGACAAGGCTCCCGGCGCTTGCGCGCTCGGCGGGCCTTTTTTAATGCGGCTTCGAGCGCGCCGATGACGTTTGGTCTTTCCAGACGTTGACAAACCGCCCGAAGCTGGCATACAATGCAACTATTAAACGAAGGAGGCTGATGTCATATGAGAAAACCATCGATTGCCATGTTTCTGTCGGTTGGACGCTCCGGGCAGCAGTCTCTACGGAACAACTCGATTGGCTAACGTTTATTTGTCATGCCTACATTCATTGGCGGCATGACGGCTTAACGCGCGTCAGTCCATGAAGCCGCAGGAGACCGCCGACCCGGTATCTTGCGGCTTTTTTGTTGTTGTTCCGGGCATCTGCCGGGCGTACGGCCATCCCATGGTCCGATCACGCGCCCTGCCAAGTGGCGAGCAGAAGCGTTACCGCAGCATCAGCAGACGGCGTACCCTAGCATGGTGCGCCTACAAGCCGCAGGAGATTTTTCCTGCGGCTTTTTGTCTTTTTCCAAACCCAAACCACCCAATTAAAGGAGCCATCCACGTGAACCCTAATACGAATCAACCGAACGATCCAACGAATGCGCGGCAGACGCTGAAAACCTATGGCTGGAGCGCTCACTGGCAGCATCAAATCGAGTCGTTCCCGCGCGAAGCCGGGCTCGTCCCCGCTCGCGTCATCGCCCAATATTCGCACCAATACCGGATCATCGCCGAAGACGGCGAACGCTCGGCCGAGGTCAGCGGCAAGTTCCAGTACGACGCCGCTTCGCGCGGAGACTTCCCGGCCGTCGGCGACTGGGTGCTCGTTCAGCCACTTGCGGGCGAGGCGCGCGCGATCATTCATGCCGTCCTGCCTAGACGCTCCGCGATGATGCGCAAAGCGGCGGGTCCCAGCGTGCACGAGCAGATCATTGGCGCCAACATCGACACGCTGTTCGTCGTCTGCGCGCTCAACGACGACTTCAACCTCCGCAAGATCGAACGCTATCTGATCGCGGCCTGGGACAGCGGCGCATCGCCCGTCGTGCTGCTGACCAAAGCGGACCTGTGCGACGAGGTCGAAGCGCGGATCGCCGCCGTCGAAGCCTCCGCGCCCGGCGTACCCGTCCATGCCGTCAGCGCCCTGCAAGGGCAAGGCATCGAACAACTGGTCGGCTATTTGACGCCGGGCGGCACCATTGCCGTCACGGGATCTTCCGGCGTCGGCAAATCGACGCTGCTGAACAGCTTGGCCGGCGGCGATCGGATGCGCGTGCAGGGCATTCGCGAGAGCGACGCCCGAGGACGTCATACGACGACCCATCGCGAGCTGTTCCCGATCCCGGGCGGCGCCGTCATGATGGATACGCCGGGCATGCGCGAGCTGGCGCTGTGGGAAGCCGAGGACGGGCTGCAGGAGGCCTTCGCCGACATCGAGGCGCTCGCGGCGGATTGCCGGTTCCGCGATTGCCGGCACGAAGGCGAATCCGGATGCGCCGTCCGCCAAGCCGCGGACGAAGGCGCGCTAGACGCCAAGCGGCTGGCTAGCTACCGCAAGACGAGCCGGGAGCTGGCGCATCTGGCCCGCAAAGAGAACAGCGCGAGCAAGCGCCAGCAGAAGACCGCGTCCAAGCGCGCAGCCGCGCCGAGATCGCGAGGACCGGTTGCATGGGAGGAATGATCCTCTACGCCCATAAGGAGCATGGCCGGATACGCTGGCCGTGCTCTCGCGGGCCGTTTTGGCGAAGGAACGAGGCGTCTGTTTGCGGTTTGCAGCCGCCCTTCGGTCCAGATGTCGCCCTGGCCGCGGGAGAACTTTCGAACGCACGCCAAAAAACGCCCGGCTATCGTCTCCATCAAGGTGAAACGACTAGCGCCGTCTATCGCGGCGATGTGCGTTTCATTCCGGAGAAATACAAGGTGATTATAAGCACGAAACTTATAAATTCTTGTATTTGGACGAAGCTCGGGCGCTAGGCAAGCAAAACGCAGGGACAATCGCTAGCCATTGACGGCCTTCAGCTTCTCGGCTTGCGATTGCGGCTGCTGGCGGCTACTGGCGGCATCGAAGCGTTTGCGCTCCGTGCGGTCGATCTGCACGACGCGGCCATCATGCACCGTAATGAGAACCGAACCGTACTCCAGGCCGTTTACTTGCGACGAAATACGCTCCAACCACTCTTGATCGAGTACCAAAGGCTTTGCCATTGTATATCCCTCCAATTTGTAATTTACGGTCAAATGTGCACCGGCAGCGGATCGACTTTAAGCGGATTCTCCACCATGACCGCGTTATGATCGGTAACCACGTAGATGCGATGTATAAGGACGGACACTTCTTCGCCCGGCTGGATCGGCTCCTGGTCAAGCGAGCGATGGGCGGCGAGTCGGTTGCCCCCGAGGTCGATCTCCAGCTCCAGATGAGCGCCGCGGAAGAAGACGCGACGTACGGTCCCTTTCGCCGAAGCGGACGGCGTCGTCATTTCGTGCGGCCTTCCCGCCTCGACGAACTCCGGCCGGATAATCGCCCTCCCTGTCTCGGGAAGGGCAATGTCGCCGAAGCCGACGAGTTCCCTGGGCTGCGCGATGATCTGGGACTGCCCGATGAACCCGGCGACGAACGCGGTCTTCGGCGCCGTATAGACGTCGACCGGCGTACCCTGCTGCTCGAGCCGTCCCTGCTGTACGATGAGCATTTCGTCCGCGACTTCGACCGCTTCGTCTTGGTCGTGGGTGACGAAGATGGACGTGATGCCGATCGTCTCGATCAGCTGCTTCAACCAAGTCCGGAGCTCCTTGCGCACCTTGGCGTCGATGGCCGCGAACGGCTCGTCGAGCAGCAGCAGCTCGGGTCTTGGCGCCAGCGCCCTGGCGAAGGCGACGCGCTGCCGCTGTCCGCCGGAGAGCTGATGCGGGTAGCGTTTCTCGAAGCCGCGCAGCCCGGTTAGATCGAGCAGCTCGTTCACCCGCTCCGCGATTTCGGCTTTCTTCGCCTTCCGAATCGTCAGGCCGAACGCGATGTTGTCGAACACGTTCATATGTTTGAAGAGCGCATAGTTCTGGAAGACGAAGCCGATGCCGCGCTCCTGCGGCGCGACGTCGTTGACGCGTTTGCCGTTAATCAAGATATCGCCGGTATCCGGCGTCTCCAGGCCGGCCAAGATGCGCAGCAGCGTGGATTTTCCGCCGCCGCTCGGACCGAGCAAGCCGATCAGCTTGCCGCGTTCGATCCCGAAGCTGACGTCCGACGCCGCCAAGTGTCCGCCGTATGCTTTGGAGACGTTTCGCAGCTCAAGATGCAGTCCCATTAGCCTCGCCCCCCTTGGCTCTCTGCGCGGATTTCCATTCGACGAAGCTCTTGACGCCGAGCGTGATCAGCGCCAAAAACACGAGCAGCGACGCGACCGCAAACGACGCGGAGAATTGATACTCGTTATACAAAATTTCGACGTGCAGCGGCAGCGTATTCGTCTCGCCCCGGATGTGGCCGGAGACGACCGAGACGGCGCCGAACTCGCCCATAGCCCGGGCGTTGCACAGAATGATGCCGTACAGGAGGCCCCACTTGATGTTCGGCAGCGTGACACGGAAGAAAATTTGCCAGCCCTTCGCGCCGAGACTCGCCGCCGCTTCCTCCTCCTGCACCCCTTGAGCCTGCATGAGCGGAATCAACTCGCGGGCCACGAACGGGAACGTGACGAAGGTGGTTGCCAGCACGATGCCGGGCAGCGCGAACAAGATTTGAATATCATGCGAGTCCAGCCAAGGGCCGAACCAGCCCTGCGCGCCGAACAGCAGCACGAAGATGAGACCCGATATGACCGGCGAAATCGAGAACGGCAGATCGATAAGCGTTATGAGGAAGTTCTTACCTCTGAATCGAAACTTCGTTATTGCCCAAGCGGCCGCGATGCCGAACACCGTATTCAGCGGCACCGAGATCAGCGCGGTTATGAGCGTCAGCTTCAGCGCCGCCACGGCGTCGGGATCGGTAATCGATGCCCAGTACAAGTTCACGCCCTGCTGGAACGCCTCGACGAACACCGCGACGAGCGGCAGCAGTACGACGAATCCGAGGAAGAGCAGCGCGATGCCGGTTAGCAGCCAGCGGACGATCGGCTTCTCCGTGACATGCTTCGGCCGAACGGAGGCGCTATCGGACAAATGAGCGGTTACGGCTCCTGCCATAGACGGTAACCTCCTTAATCGGCGATGGCGCGACGGTTGCTGCGCCACTGCAAGTAGTTAATGAACAAGAGCATCAGGAACGAGGCGAGCAGCATGACGAGGGCGATTGCCGTAGCTCCGCTGTAATCGTACTGCTCCAGCTTGGTCATGATGAGAAGCGGCGTGATCTCCGTCTTCAGCGGCATGTTGCCCGAGATGAAGACGACCGAGCCGTACTCGCCGAGCCCGCGGGCGAACGCCAACGCGAAGCCGGTGAGCAGCGCCGGTACCAGCTCCGGCAGGATGACGCGCCGGAAGGTGCGCCACCGGTAGGCGCCCAGCATGACGGCCGCCTCTTCCGTCTCGCGTTCGAAATCTTGCAGCACCGGCTGAACCGTGCGGACCACGAACGGAAGTCCGATGAAGATGAGCGCGATCGTAATGCCCAGCGGCGTGAACGCGATCTTAATGCCGAGCGGATCCAGCAGCGAGCCGATCCAGCCGTTCGGCGCGTAGATCGCGGTCAGCGCGATGCCCGCCACCGCCGTCGGCAGCGCGAACGGCAGATCGACGAGACTGTCGATCAGCTTCTTGCCGGGGAACCGGTAACGGACGAGCACCCATGCAACCAGCAGACCGAACGCGAGATTGATCAGCGCCGCGAAGAAAGCGGTCAGGAAACTAATCCGATAGGAAGCCAACACGCGCCCGCTCGTCACCGTATTCCAGAACTGCTCCCAGGTGAGGCCCGTCGTCTTGACGACGAGGCCCGCAAGCGGGATCAGCACGAGCACGCACAGATAAAACACCGTAAACCCCATCGACAACCCAAAACCTGGCAGAACGCTGCGAGCTTTGGAACCTTTCATGTGAAGTCAGCCCCCGTTAACCCCGCATTCCTTAAGAACCCGGCGTGTAAATTTGATCGAAAATGCCGCCATCGGCGAAATGCTTCGTCTGCGCTTCTTTCCAACCGCCGAAGTCATTATCGATCGTCAGCAATTCGAGTTCGGGGAACCGATCCTTGTACTGCTCGGCCACGGAAGTCAGCTGCGGACGGTAGTAGTTCTCCGCGATGACCTTCTGCGCTTCTTCGGTATAGAGGAAATCGAGGTAGCCTTCCGCGACTTCGCGCGTACCCTTGTCGTCCACGACCTTGTCGACGACCGCGACGGGCGGCTCCGCCAGAATGCTGATCGACGGATACACGATTTCGAATTTGTCCTTGCCTAGTTCGTTGACGGACAGATACGCTTCATTCTCCCAGGCGAGGAGCACGTCGCCGATGCCGCGCTCGACGAACGTCGTCGTCGATCCGCGCGCCCCGGAATCGAGGACCGGCACATTCTTGAACAGGTCGCCCACGAACGCCTGCGCCTTCTGCTCGTCGCCGCCGCTTTGCTTCAGCGCGTAGCCCCATGCCGCGAGGTAATTCCAGCGCGCGCCGCCGCTCGTCTTCGGATTCGGCGTAATAACCGAGACGTCGTCCTTCACCAGGTCGCCCCAATCCTTGATGCCCTTCGGGTTGCCCTTACGGACGAGGAAGACGATCGTGGACGTATACGGCGAGCTGTTGTTCTCGAACTTCTGCTGCCAATCTTCGTTCACGAGCCCTTTCTCGGCGATGGCGTCGATGTCGTAACCGAGCGCAAGCGTCACCACGTCTGCCTTGATGCCGTCGATGACCGCCCTGCTTTGCTTGCCGGAGCCGCCGTGCGACTGCTTGATCGTCACGTCTTGGTTGTGTTCGGTCTTCCAGTAATCGATGAACAATTTATTGTAAGCGTCATAGAGCTCTCTCGTCGGATCGTAGGAAACGTTCAATAGTTCGACGGCCGGCTTGGGGGCCGATTCGTTGCCCGCGGCTGCGTTCGCCGCATTCCCCGCTGCGTTCGTGCCGCCCGCGTTGTTCGTGCCGTTGTTGCCTCCGCCGCCGCAGCCGGCCAGCGCAAGACCAAATGCCGTGAATACGAGTAGTGAGCGAAACGAGAATTTCTTTGTCATGTTCGACATGTTAAAGCACCCCTCATCGGTTACAGGCAGACGATCAAACGTCGACGCCAGCGGCGTTATCGAATTAATCCTACCTGTTTACTTTGTTATGAGTGCAATATTAGCAGTGGACAAAGTTTCCTGTCAACGATTAATTTCACAATTCTTATCGAATTAATAAGAATTCATTATGCTTTTTCATGCCCTTAGATGAAGGCTTCTTTTGCGATTGCTAGCGTCGAGAACATTGGCGGTCATGCGCATAGCTCATAAGGTACGGCAGCGATCAACGGTATCGAACGATTCCTCGGACGTCATTAATAACGTTAGTCGTACTAACCTAAAATTCATAGTTGACAGCTTGGAATTGTCTGGCTATGATGAATTCCATTGAGCCCACTGGACCGCCAGAGGCCCTGATATCGAACCGATTTCGGAATGTGAATGCCGCGTTTATGCGGTTTATCCATGCTCCGTCGTCCGCTCGATCCGGGGCCTCTTCGTGTTGGTCCAAGCCCAACTATCTATCACTCCGGGGAGAGATGAGAAATGAACAAAAAATGGCTGATCGCGCTCACCATTCTGGTCTTGGCGTTCACGACAAGCTCCGGCGCTTATGCCGCGACGAAGGCGAAGCCGAAGGACGTTACGCTGCTGAACGTGTCGTACGACCCGACGCGCGAGCTGTACGAAAGCTTCAACAAGTCGTTCGCCGACTACTGGAAGAAGAAGACGGGGCAAAAGGTGACGATCAAGCAGTCGCACGGCGGCTCCGGCAAGCAAGCCCGCTCGGTCATCGACGGTCTCGAAGCCGACGTGGTGACGCTCGCGCTCGCCTACGACATCTCGGCCATCGAAGAAGCCGGCCTCATCAACTCGGGCTGGGAGAAGCGCTTCGCCTCCAACAGCTCGCCGTACACGTCGACGATCGTCTTCCTCGTCCGCAAAGGCAATCCGAAGAAGATCAAAGACTGGGGCGACCTGGTGAAGAAAGACGTCTCCGTCATCACGCCGAATCCGAAAACGAGCGGCGGCGCGCGCTGGAATCATCTTGCCGCTTACGGCTACGCCCTGAAGACTTATGGCCACGATGAAAAGAAGGCGGCCGAGTTTCTGAAAAAACTGTATAAGAACGTACCGGTTCTCGACTCCGGCGCGCGCGGTTCCACGACGACGTTCGTCGAGCGCGGCATCGGCGACGTGCTCCTCGCCTGGGAGAACGAAGCGTATCTGGCGCTCAAAGAACACGGCAAAGATTTCGAAATCGTAACGCCATCCTACAGCATTCTGGCCGAACCTCCGGTGGCGGTCGTAAACAAAAACGCGGAGAAACACGGCACGCGCGACGTGGCGAAAGCGTACCTGGACTACCTCTACACCGAAGAAGGCCAGAAAATCGTCGCCGAGAACTTCTACCGTCCGACGAATCCGAAAATCGCCAAGCAATACGCGAAGCAATTCCCTACGCTGACGCTGACCAACATCCGCGCCTTCGGCGGCTGGAACGCGGCGCAGAAGAAGCACTTCGCGGACGGCGGTCTGTTCGATAAAATTTACGAGGGCTAACCGGTTTCGATCATTCCGGAAAAAACGGACTTTCTTGTAAGATAAAAGAACAACCTCCAAACGACGCGGGATGCGTACGTTTGGAGGTTGTTTGATTTGAAATAAGAATTACGCATATTAATGAAGGAATTAATTCGCCGATGCCGCCGATTGCCTATCCGCGGCCGCCGCGTTTGTTATGCCCCGTCACGACGACAGTGTCCACGAACGGGCGGACGCGGTCCATTAGCCGACGTCCCTTGTGCAACTCTTCGCCTTCCTTGTTCGTGAAGCTGAAATGCTGCTCCAGCATATCCATGTCGTAGTTCGACGTGTAGAACGTCGGCTTGCGATTCATCCGGTAATTCAGGATCGCCCCCAGCACGTGATCGCGCACCCAAGGGTTCAAATTCTCCGCGCCCATGTCGTCGAAGACGAGCAGGTCGGTGTCTTTCATCAGATCGACCGTCTCCTTCAGCTTGCCCGGCTCGTGCATGAGCGCCTTCAAATCCTCGACGAAATCCGGCATGTAGACGATCGCGCCCGTATAGCCTTCCTTGGCGAGCTCGTGCAGCATGTAGCACATGAGGAACGTCTTGCCCGTGCCGAACGAACCGCTCAAGAGCAAGCCCTGCTTCTGCAATCCCGATTCCTTGGTCCGCCCGATATATTCCATCACCTGGCCGGCCGCCTCCAACCGTTCGGTGTCGTTGAACAAAATCTCCTCCGCCGAGTAGCCCTGCTCCAATGCGCGTTCGTCGACATAGAAGCTGCGGATGCGGCCGCGAATTTGATTCTCCCGCTGTCTGGCCAACAGCTTCTTGCACGGCACTCTCCGATCGTCGAGCTGCACTTGGCCGGCGATCGTCTCGCAGGAGAGCATCGTGTAATGGCCTTCGAAATCGTTCGGGCAGTTGTCCAGTCCCGGGCAATTCGTGCACGCGCGGTATTCCTTCACATGCTGGTACACGCGGTTCAAATTGAGCCGGATGGTGTCTACGTCCAGTTCGGGGTGCTTGGCGCGCAGCTTCTCGACGAGCGGGTCGGCAAGCAGCTTCTGCAGCATCGAATCGGCTTGCTTCAATGCGTCCCTGCCGCTTGGCATCCGCTTCAGCACGTCGCCGAGCGATTCCATCATCGCCATCGTTGATCCTCCCCTTCCGTCCTAATCTTAAGATGATTGCCCAAAGTGCCGTCTATCGTTACGCCTTGCCGTCCAGCCGCTGCGCGAGCCTGCGCAGCTCCTCCAGCTTTTCCGCCGACACTTGCGGCCCCTTCGGCATCTCCTGCACGATGTCCGGCTTCTTCCGGCCGCCGCGCGCGGCGGCCGCGGGTCCGCGACCTGCGCCGGCAGCACGCTTCGTGGCCGAACCGGCCGCCGGATACCCGCCGCCGGATTGCCGCGACTCGCGCTCCTTCTCGAGACGGGCTTGTTCCCTCACGTAGCGGATCGCCTTCTCATATGAATCGATCCCTTTCATGAGCATATTGGAGGCGACCGCGTCGATATAGGTCTTCGTGACGCGCTGGGCGTCGTTCATGCCTAATACATAATGAATGAGAACGTTAATGACGGAACCGTTCAGCTTATAATTGAGATCGATCACTTCGAACACGCGCACGATCCATTCCGGCACCGTCCCCGGGAAGAAACGGGCGATGAACCGGGTATGCGGCTCATTGCGCATCAGCATATTGTACTGGTGAATGTCGCAGCGGCCCGCGAGCTGCAGCGGCACCTCCATATAGAATTCCTCCAGCACGCCGATTTCCTCGAGCTGGTCGTCCTGCGATTCCATCGCCGGCTCCGCGGCCGCGGCCGTCCGCGCCATAAT
Organism: Paenibacillus methanolicus; assembly: GCF_008124765.1. GTDB lineage: Bacteria > Bacillota > Bacilli > Paenibacillales > Paenibacillaceae > Paenibacillus_Z > Paenibacillus_Z methanolicus. The sequence goes on from NZ_VNHS01000010.1 coordinate 293,199, forward strand.
TCGCTCGCGATCGTCCTGACGCTTGCGCCCTTGCCGGAACGTCAAGTTGGCGCGCAGCTGCAGCTCGTCGTACATCAGCTCGCCGCGGGCGCCGAATATCCCGTCTTCATCAAGCAGCCTGCACAAGTCGACGACGGAGAGACCGTATTTATACGCCACGTAATTAAGCTGCGCCAGCTGTTCTTCGTCGCCGCGCAGACGTTCGACATAGACGCGGTTCGCCGAGTTGCGCGGGAAGCGCGTAATGATCTCGGCGTATTGGATGCCGGCCGACGCCAGCTTCGGCTTCGGCTCGGCCGCGCGCGCAGGCGCAACCTCGGCAAGCGCCTGGTCCAGCTCCGGATCGATGGCCTGCGCGTTCAGCCGGAACAACTCGTAGAACGGCACGGTCAAATTCTCGCGGTGGAGGCCGGCCGCGCCCGCAAGCTCGTCGGACTCCTTCGCATAGAACATCTCGCGAAGCGAGATAACGGCATACTTGCCGACCTTATCCCGCAGCAGCATCGTCAGGTGCGGACTGCCGAAGAATTCGTCCGGCGACAGCGGCGCCGCCAACTCGTATTCGTACACGTAGTCGTCGCTATCCGTTACGCTAAGCCGGGAGGATTGCAGCAGCCCGACCGCCTCTAGGCGCGAGCACTGGTCGGCCAACTCTTGGCGCCCGCGTTCGTTCATGTCCAAGCCGAGTCCGAGGAACAGCTTGCGCTGCGGGTCCAGCGCGGAATACCCGATCCGGTCGTCTGCAAGCTGGTGATACAGCAGTTCGTATAATCCAGCCGCGAATGCGCCTATCATCGGCTGATAGACATGGGCCAGCATCCGACGGTTCAACGCGCTCATGGCAAAATCGCGAAACACGTAGAAACGGTGATGTTCCGTAAATTGATGCAAATTGCGGATTCGCATGTTAATCGATCGACTCCAATCCGCTCGTATTGTTCTCCTATTCTATCACACTTTGCCGAAAGTCGAAAAAAAGAAAATTCCCTCGATTGAGGGAATTTTCCGTGCGCGTTCGCATGCTGTTCGCCACCCTGCGCCGGGAGCCGAAGCAACCGAATAATTTGCATCAAAGTGGGCGATGCACGTTCATAAGCTGATCATAAGCTGATTGGTTTGCGTCCACAATCCAAGGATTGGAATGCAGCATTCAGCGATGGAGAAGGTCAGGGCAAAGGCGCGAGTGGTTCGTTATCGTTTAAAGAGTCGGCCAACTGGCCCCGTCTTGGCCGCCGACGATCCCGTTCGCGGCCAACTCTTCCATCAGCGCGTCCCGCTCCTGCAGCGTATCGGTCAACGAGTCGTCCTCGTGCTTATCCACCCATTGTCGCATGACGAGTCCGACTTGACGCGAAGATTTCATCAGCAGATGCCGGTCCGCGTCCTTCACGCCGTATAGCTCCGCGTGCGGCAGCAGCCTGAACATCGAGTTCGCATAGTGGTGTCCGATTTGATCCTTCGTGCCGTAGAGCAGCAGCATCGGCTGATGAATCGCGTGCAGCTGCCGCTCGAAGTTCGCTTCGAGGCAGACGGACGTATAATCCCGCCACCGCTGCACGTTCGCGCCGTGCGCGTCGTCTAGCATGCCGTCGAAGGCGGTGCGGTTGTCCGCTTCCTGCCAGGCGCTGGCCCAAGCGATCGGACGCTTGGCGCCCAGCCGGCTGGCCAAGAGCGAGGCCCTCAGCTTCCCGCGGCTAATCATGTCGTGATAGGCCGCCGCGCCGGACAGCAGAATCCCCCCGCGGAACCGGGTTGGATACGCCAGCAGCGCCGCGATCGCCGCCATCGCCCCCGGCCCGTAGCCGCACACGTACGCCGACGAGATCTCGCATTGATCGAGCACGCGGCGCATATCTTCGGCCAGCAGCGGCAGCGACAGCTTGGCCGCTCCCGCTTGGCTGCGTCCATGACCGCGAGCGTCCATCGTCAGCACGCGGCGGCGGTCCCACAGCTCGGATTTCACGTACGTAAATAAACGGCTTGTCGTACAAGGCGGGTGGACGCACAATATCGGCACGCCATGCCCTTCGCTTCGGTAATGGATCGATACGTCGCCAACTTGTAAAAAAGGCACTTGCAACACCTCGGATCTTCCTTGCCTCCCGCATCATAGAGCGAGCGCAATGGTTTTCCCTAGTATTGCCGTGCCTGTGCCGCTTTCATAATTAGAACATTTTGTATCCGCCGCGCCGAAGGGCGCGAATCGTGGCTCCGCTTACATATGCGCCGATGCCGGCGCCGATGATCGGCAGAATGTCCACGAAGGTGAACGCCGTGAAGTTGCCCGCGAACGTCCGGCTGTCATCCCAGGTTTGCCATATATAGACCGGGACGAGGATGAGGACGAGCAGATAAATCGGGAACCACGTCGTCTTTAGCAGCATGTTCAGAATAAAGCCGATCCCGAACATCATGACGAAGAAGAGCACGGTCGCGATGATCAGCTGCAAAAAGTTAACATCCGTATTCATATCCGTTATACCCCTTTCACTACAAATTAGTTTAGTAGATGGCCGAATGGAAGTCAATTTGAAGAAGACGGTTGTCACAAGTCCGCCATTTGCTCTAGCCGCCGCCGTTACGATACAATGAAGGCGACAATCAATGGCAACCATTTTGTTGATATAAGGAGCGATTCTTCAATGAGCGAAGCAGCACAAACCCTAGAAGGCTGGTATGCCTTGCACGACTTCCGTTCCATCGATTGGACCGCTTGGAAGCAGGCGGACGAGGGCGTACGCGCCGCGGCGCTGGACGAGCTTCACGCGTTCCTGAAGCAATGGCAGGCGGCCGAGGATGCCAAGACGGGCAGCACGGCTTTCTACGCGATCGTCGGACAGAAGGCGGACTTCGTGCAGATGCATCTGCGCGAGACGCTGGAAGAGCTGAACGAGATCGAGACGGCTTTCAATAAATCGACGTTCGCGCAGTTCACGGTCAAAACGTACTCCTACGTATCGATCGTCGAACTGAGCAATTACATGGCCGCGCCGGGCTCCGACCCGATGCAAAATCCGGAAATCGTCGCGCGTCTGAAGCCGACGCTGCCGAAAGCGGCGCACATCTGCTTCTACCCGATGAACAAGCGTCGCGAAGGCAACGACAACTGGTATATGCTCGGCATGGACGATCGCCGCGGCATGATGCGCAGCCACGGCATGATCGGCCGCCAGTACGCGGGCAAGGTCAAGCAGATCATCACCGGCTCCGTCGGCTTCGACAACTGGGAGTGGGGCGTGACGCTGTTCGCGGAAGACGCGCTTCAATTCAAGAAGCTCGTCTATGAGATGCGCTTTGACGAAGTGAGCGCGCGCTTCGGCGATTTCGGCGACTTCTACGTGGGCAACCTGCTGACGGAAGAGAAGCTGGGTCAGATGCTGGGCGTATAATCGACGTCGAATAGAACACAAAAACGCGTGCCTGCGAAGGCGCGCGTTTTTGTGTTGCTTATTTTGTGCCAACCTACTCCACGGTCACCGAATCCGCATAGATCGACGAAGTCCCGCTGCCGTTAGCCGCCCCGCCGAACTCGACGCCGATCTCCCGCACGTCGCCCAGATTCGCTTTGCCGGCCAAGGACAGACTTAGCGTCGTTCCCGCGGACGTGACGGACACGGCGCCGCTGTCGTACCACTGATAGCCGCTCCCGGTCTTGATGTACAGCTTCGCGGTCATCCCGCTGCCGAACGAACCCCACGACGCCGTAGCGACGCGCGCCTTGAGCAGCGATTTGCCCGACAAGTTGTGCGCGGCGGCCCGATATAACGTGTAGCTCTTCGTGGCGGCTCCCAAATTGATGTCCGCCTTCAGCCCGCTTGCGCCGCCGGCCTTCCATTCGGAGACGGTCCATGGGCCGCCCGTTACGTTGCCGCCCGCCCAGGACTGGGTCGAGCCTTCGAAATCGTACAAGGTCGTCGCCGAACCGCCTCCGCCTCCGCTTCCGCCCGCTTCGGTAATGGACGAGAGCGCAATCTCGCCGCGATTGACCGTCCACGCGTCGTTCAGAAGCGCCGAGGCGTTCTGGTTGCGGTGCGGCGCCCAGCCGTCGTTCCAGGCGAAGAAGTAGACCGTCTTCGGGAAATTCGTCTTGATCGCGTTGATCCACTTCGCATAGTCGAACGTCCCTTGCGAGTCGGGTCCGATCTCGGTGAAGGCGAACGGCTTCCCGAGAGCGACCAGCTCGTCATACCCGGTCACGCTGGACGCCGGGTTATCATCATACGCATCTAGGCCGACAATATCCACGTAATTCGCGCCTGGGTAATACGCTGTGCGATTGCCCCGGCTGAAGTCAGGCGCGTAAATCCAGATCAGATTGTCGAGCCCCTTCGTCACCGTGAAATAATTGTACATCTGGATCCACGCGTTCTTGAACGCGGCCGCGTCTTGATTGCCCCACCAGAACCAATCGCCGTTCATCTCGTGGAACGGCCGCCACAGCACAGTGACGCCCGCATTCTCTAGATCCTGCAGACCGACCGCCGTCTTGTCCAGATACGCCCGCCAACGCGCGCCCGTATCCGTGCTTGGGTTCAGCAGGTCGCCGAAATTGGCGAGCTTCGTGTTCAGGTTGCCGCCGGTCGCCACCCCAGGACTTGGATAATGGACGTTGACCGTCGCCAGTCCGCCCGCGGCGGCGTAGGATTTCAGCCCGCTGTTGCAATCGTAGTTAATGAGCGTCGTCGGATCCGATGCGCTCGCCCAACCCGCCCCGTAATCGCACCCGAAGATGCCGGGGTGCTGTCCGGTTGCCGTCCGCAGCTCCTCCAGCTGCTGCGTGGAGAAGGTATGTCCGCTATACCCGCCGAAAAAACCGGACACCGTCTTGTTCGCCGTTCGATTCGGCAGATGCGCGAGCCAGTTCAGCGTATCCTTCGTCTTCTGGCTGGCATTGACGTTGACCGTCCCGACCGTGTGCGCATCCGCGCTGGCGATGACGCTCGCTCCGAGCAAAAACACCAAGACATACGGCAGCCATTTTCTCATCCTCATTGTTCATCTCCCCTTCGTTATAGAATCGTGCCCATCTAAACCGATACTTGAGCGGTCCTTCTTTCTGCAAGCTGTCGCCCGATATGTATGCGCTTTCTTGATGTTGAACTCATTATAATCGCTCTCCCAAAAGCGCATCTAGAGGACGGTTTTTACTTCCGAATGACCGCGAACAGGGTTGTTTTTACCTTCGACGAATTGCAATAGGCCCGTTTTTACATGCGGTCGAACACGCAAAAATGCCCGGCGTCCATTCCGGACACCGGGCATTGCAAAGACAGAGAGGAATCCGAGTTTAGTCCTCGTCATCCTCCGCCATGATTCGTTTCATCTCCAAGTATAGCTCCGTCTGCCGATCGCGCTCGCGCCCCTTTTCCTTCAGACGCTCGATCGCGGGAAGAATCAGAATGTCGACTTCCTTCTGAACCACGGCCGACAGATCGTACCGGCTCTGCGACTCCAAGAACGAGCCGACTTCCATCAGCGCGTTATACCGGTCCAGTTCATCCCGGGTCAGCAAGCCGCGTACCTGAACGCTGCAGTGGCGCATTAGAAGAACTTCCCTTTGCGCAGCACGAGCGGAATGCCGCCGATGATGAACAGGTAGCGAAGATCGATCAGCTTCTTCAGCCAGGCGGCCACGCGGCCCTTGTACGTCTTGCCGAACGCAAGGCCGATCGCCTCGCCTTTGCCGAGAGACGCCACCGTGCCTTTGTTCTTGAACTCGAATTTGCGCAGCGGCTGGTTGCGGATCGAGGCGACCAGGTTATGCGCGCACGTGACGCCTTGCTGCATCGCGATCTGCGCGGTAGGCGGGTATGGGCGCCCTTCCGGATTCAAGATGAGCGAGTTGTCGCCGACGATGTAGATGTTCTCGTTGCTCGGCGCGCGGAGGAACTCGTCGACCTTCACGCGGCCGCGCATCGTCTCGAAGCCCGCCTCGTCGATGAGACGGTTGCCGCGAACGCCCGCCGCCCAGATGACCGTCGCGGAGCGAATCTCTTCGCCGTCGCCGACGATGACGCCGTCCGGCGTGCATTCCTTGATCGCCGTGCCGATGCGGAACGTGACGCCCTTCTTGGTCAGCACCTGCATGGCGTATTCGACCAACTCCGGATCGAAGCCCGGCAGCGCGCTCGGCGCCGCCTCGACGTTGACGATCCGCACGAGCTGCGGATCCACGTCGAACTGTTTGCACAGCTCCGGCACGCGGTCGGCCAGCTCGCCGACGAATTCGATGCCGGTGAAGCCCGCTCCGCCCACGACGAACGTCAAGTAGTCCGTACGATGCGGCTCCCGCTTGTAGCGCGCGAATTGGTATTCGATATGTTCGCGAATCAGACGGACCGAGTTGATGCTGCGAATGTTCATCGCGTACTCGCTCATGCCCGGAATGCCGAACGTCTCCGGCTCGCCGCCGACGCCGATGACGAGATAGTCATAGGAGAGCGTGCCGTCCTCCAAGATGACTTTCTTGTCCTGCGTGCGGATTTGGACGACCGTCGACTTGACGAAATCGATCTTGAACTCGTCGATCAGCTTGGAGATGCTCACGCGCGCGTTCTCGGCTTTGTCCGTGCCGGCGGCCGGCATGTGAAGATGCGTCGTAATGTAGTGGTAATCGTGCTTGTTGACCAGCGTCACGTCGGCTTCATTATAGTTCAATTCTTTCTGCAGGCGCAGCGCGGTCAGGATGCCGCCGTAGCCCGCTCCCAGAATGACGATTTTCGGTATGTTGCTCATGTTTAGAATCCCATCCATTCCTATTACTTTATCCTTTGTGAAAAATTACACATATACAGTTGTTTATGGGGTTTCTCTCTGTACGGGAAATTGTAAAATGTCGTCAAAAACCGCATAAAGACGCAATTATACACCCTATATTTAATATCACACATGATACAAATTTTTCAGTTAAGTTTCAAGGGTAAAAATATACGAAAAACTTTAGAATTATATCCAATTTCGTAATTTTCATCAACCCCTTCTGAACAACTTCATCGGGGCGTAATGGTAGTATATTTAAAATCGCGGAGGTGCTGCTCTTTGTCCGACAACGCGAATGACAGCAATACGGTCGACCTGGCCATTATCGGCGGCGGTACGGCCGGCATGTTCGCCGCCTTCTACGGCGGCATGCGGCAGGCTTCGGTGAAGCTGATTGATAGCATGCCCGAATTGGGCGGCCAGCTGGCGGCCCTCTATCCCGAGAAGTACATCTACGACGTCGCGGGCTTCCCTAAAGTGACGGCCCGGGAGCTCGTCGACCGGCTCAAGGCGCAGCTGGCGCATTTCCGCCCCGAGGTTTGTCTGGAAGAGAAGGTGCTGGATGTGATCAAACGCGGGGAGCGTCATTTCGAAATCCGGACCGACCGCGGCGTCCACCGCGCCAAGGCGGTGATCGTGACGGCGGGCGTCGGGGCGTTCGAACCGCGCCGCCTCGAGCTGGCCGAAGCGGACCGGTTCGAGGGGCGCTGCTTGCATTATTATGTGCAGGATGCCAGCCGGTTCCGCGGCAAGCGCGTGCTCGTCAGCGGCGGCGGCGATTCGGCCGTCGACTGGTCGCTTATGCTCGAGCCGATCGCCGCCAGCGTGACGCTAATCCACCGCCGCGATAAATTTCGCGCGCATGAGCACAGCGTCCAGCTGCTCAAGCAATCGGGCGTGCGCGTGATCACGCCTTGCGAGATTGCCGCCCTGCACGGCGAGGACGCGATCGAACGCGTGACCTTGCGGGACGTCAAGACGGGCGAGACGACCGAGCTTGAGGCGGATGCGGTCATCGTCAGTTTCGGCTTCGTCTCTTCGCTCGGACCGATCGCGGAGTGGGGAATCGCCATCGAAGGCGGTTCCATTCTCGTCGATTCCCGAATGGAAACGAGTATCGCCGGCATATTCGCCGCAGGCGACATTACCGCATATCCCGGCAAGCTGAAGCTGATTGCCGTCGGCTTCGGCGAAGCGCCCACCGCGGTTAATAACGCCAAGGTATATATCGATCCGTCAGCCAAGCTTTCGCCCGGCCATAGCAGCAACATGAAATTATAAATGAAGGGAAACGAAAGAGGGTATCCTACCGCTTGGGCGCCGCTTCCCGAAGAGGCGGCAGAACAAGGAGGATACCCTTTATGTTATGTCCGGTATGCAATGGTCTGGAATCCTTATTTGCGCTATGCCGCTCATGCGGCCAGCCTGCTGCGGACTGCGGACGGCTCTCGGATTATAGCGGTCCGTATTCGCCGTACGAGCCGGATCCCGACTTGCATAACACCGATGCGGCGGCAACTAGCGTCTTCTCCGCGGAGCTAACTTGCAAACATCTCGTTAGCTGCCCCGTATGCGGAATGAGCGAGGAGACGGCAGTTAAGCAATGGCGTGCAAGCGAGCATTGATTCTAGCGTACCGAGTGCATTCGCTAGCGGTTGTATCTCTAGGCGGTAATTCGACGCAAGTTGTCCGTGTTGATCTGCCTGCGCTTGATTTCGGCAGCGAGCAGTTGGATAAATTCGGGCTCCAGGTTGAACTGCATGGCCGCTTGATAAGCATCCATGAGCAGCTCGTCAGACAGAATCTCCATGGTTCCACACTCCCTTCCTGTTTCTTCCTGACTCATCTTAGCATGTCCCGATTAAGCAGAACAAGCGTTCGAGATATCCACAACATCATGTGGACAGCGTGTGTGTATATTGTGGGTATTAGAGGAAAAAACAGGAATAGCAACGAGGATAATGTGGATACGGTTATGCACAGCTGCCGAGGACCACTTCTCAATAAAAAACTTTAATGAATATTCTTCCTCCCATTAACGTAATCTATTACCTTCGCTTACTGCGGCCGCGTGTTCACCTCGAATATCCACATCTTCCCGCTCTGATCGATGCCGAAATCAAATCCCAGTTGACCAAGGCCCGGGAATCGCGACTCCAACACTTCCGTCCCGAGGCGGGTCAGCTCGCGCATTTTGCGTTTCTTGCCGGCAACGGCCGCCCCGGAGAACGAACGGCGGATCCCTTCGGAGCCGGATAGCAGCTGCCCGCCCCGGCACAGATTCGTGACGAACAACCCGGGCTTGGCCCACCTGCCCACGATCGCCCTGATCTGCCAGGCCCCGTTCTCCTTCACGTATTTCACTCGGTAATCGACCGGCCTCCCTTGGATCGTCGCCAGCCGAATGCCCTTCTGGATCAAATAACGACGGCCCTTGCGCATCCGGTCCAGCGACCGGTACATCTCGCCGAACGACGCGAAATGCTTCTTCTTCGCATAGTAGGCGTACGCGTAACCGCTTCCGCTCTTGGTAACCTTGATCACGCCATGGCCGCCCGCGCCTTTGACCGGCTTCACGACGACCATGCCGTGCGCGGCGAGCATGTTCCTCAAGTTCGCCTCCGTTAGCAGACGCGTCGGCGGGATATGCGGCGCGATCCGCGGATGCGATAACAGCGCCGCCGTTTTGTCCCATTTGCTGGCCAACTGTCTTCCGAGCTCTTCCATCTCACTCGCTCCTCCCGTCTGTTGACATGGAATAGCATATGCCGCGGAGATAGGAATCTCTTGGATGATTGCCGCCGGCAACCCGCCTGATTCGAAAGGTTGGTAGAGTCCGCCGCCGCGCGAAGCGACGTTAAACCGCGGCTTTGAGCATATTGTTCATGTACGTCCGATAGGCGACCATGAAGTAGACCGACTGCATGATGATATAGATCGCGATGACGATGCCGACATAGAGATAGATTCGGCCGCTCAATAGATTATCCAGCGCCTTCATCGCGAACAGCGTATGCAGGATGCCGACGGCCACCGGCACGTAGAAGATGACCGACACCTGTGCCATTACGACCCGCCGGATTTCGCCGGCCGTCATCCCGATGCGCGTGAGCGCCCTGAACTGCGCCTCGTCGTCCTTCATCTCCGTGTACATCTTGAAGTACAGCATGCTGCCGGAGGCGATGAAGAAGAGCAGGCTGACGAACAGGCCGACGAACAGCGTGAGCGAGCTCGTTTCTTTGATGGACAGATAACCTTCGACCCGGTTGGTCATCGCCTGGTTGCGCATCTCCTCCGGAATGGCGGCTTTCACCTTCACCATCGTGGAGAGCGCGTCTTCCCATTGCTCCAGCTCCACGCCGTAGCTGACGACCCGCTTCTCCGGCGGCGTCCGCGACAACTGCGATTCGTACGTCTTGTCGTCCACCACCAGCAGATACGTGTAGATGCCCACCGGCGTCAGCACGGCTCCCGCCCGCGTCGGCTCCAGATCGAACGTCGTCCAGATGCCGTTCAGCTTCGCCTCGATCGCCTTCCCCTTGTACAAGCCGGTATCTTTCATTTCGACGTACGGGTACACGAGGAAAGCCTTGCCTTCGCCCACGGTCGCTTGGTCGCGTCCGGTCAGCGCGGCGGCCCGGTTATATTCCGAGATGCCGATGACGGCCGCGTTGATCTCCCCAACGCCGGAGCGGAACGCGCCGCCCTTGGCGCCCCGCGTCGCTTCGGTCGCGATGCCGGCCACCTTGATCTCGTAGGCGATCTTCCGCCCGTCGGCGAGCAGGATTTGCCTCAATTTGTCCGGCTCGATGACCTCGTGAACGTCCAGCCCCTTCTCCACGTAGCCAATCGTATGCGGGGCGTGCGACATGAGCTGGGCGCGGCCGTTTTCTTTGAAGACGTACAACGTGCCCGACGCGGTCATGATGACGGCGCTCAGAATCGTCACCATGAACAGGATGCGCGCGTTGTCCTTCAGCTTGAACGCCATCTGGGCGAGCGCGATCATGTTCGTGCGATTGTAGAAGATGCCTTTGTTCCGCTTCAGCAGGCGCAGAATCGCCACGCTGCTCTGCGTGAACAGGAAGTACGTGCCGACCAAGACAAGGAACAGAATCGGCAGCGTCAGCATAAGGAACGTTCCCAAGTTCATGAACGTGGCCAACGTATAACCGCCGGCGAGCGTGGTCAAGCCCAACAGCGCGAGCCAGATGCTGAACGCCGGCTCCTTCTTCGGCTTGCTCGCCTCCTTCAGCAAATCGACGATTTCCGTCCGCCCGACCCGCAGCGCGCCGATCCAGTTGAGCGCGTTGAACAGCAGCAGGAAGCCGCCGACGGTGAGCAGCACCGCCTTCACCGGCACCGAGAACCGGATCGGATTCTCGACGCCGAGCAGCAGCGCCATCGCCATGAAGAACAGCTTGCTGAGCAGAATGCCGATGCCGATGCCGACCGCGATCGCGAGCAGGGCGATGAACAAGCTCTCCAACATGAGCATTCGCCGCAGTTGGGGGCGGGTCATGCCGAACAGGGCATAGAGCCCGAACTCCTTCTTGCGCGTCTTCAGGAAGGCCGAGTTGGCGTACAGCACGAAGAAGAACGAGAAGACGACGACGATATATTCGCACGCCTCCATCCCTCTGCGCACCTTCTCCGCCTGCTCGATATGGCCGTTAATGACGTCCGGATGGAACAGGAACGCGCCGTACATGTAGAAGACGAGCACGGAGAACACGCTGCTCAGGAAGAAGGCGCCGTAAGCGCGCCAATTGCCGCGGATGCTGCTAAGCGCGAGCGAACGGAATGTCATCGAAATTCCCTCCCAACACGCTAAGGCCGTCCAAAATTTGCTGGAAGAACAGCTGGCGGCTCGATCCGCGACGAATCTCCGAGAACAATCGGCCGTCCTTGATGAACACGATGCGCTGGCAGTAGCTGGCGGCGAACGGGTCGTGCGTCACCATCGCGATCGTCGCCGCGAAGCGCTCGTTCATCTGCTTGAGCGATTCCATGACGTCCTTGGCCGCCTTGGAATCGAGGTTGCCGGTCAGCTCGTCGGCCAGCAGAATCGACGGCTTGTGAATCATCGCCCGCGCGATCGCCGCCCGCTGCTTCTGCCCGCCGGATACTTCGTAGGTGCGCTTGTTCAAAATCTGGTCGATGCCCAGGAGCTGCGCAAACGGAATCAGGCGCGCCTCGATCTCCTTCACCGGCGTCCCTTCGAGGACGAGCGGAAGCACGATGTTCTCCTTGATCGACAGCGTGTCGAGCAGATTGAAGTCCTGGAAGACGAAGCCGAGCTCTCGCCTGCGGAACAGCGCCAACTGCTTCTCGTGCAGGCGGGCCGGCTCCGTGCCGTTAATCCAGATGCCGCCCGAGGTCGGCTTGTCGATCGTCGCCAGCAGGTTCAGCAGCGTCGTCTTCCCGCTGCCCGACGGTCCCATAATGCCGACGAATTCCCCTGCCCCCACTTCGAGGTCGATGTCTTCCAGCGCCTTGTAGGCGACGCTGCCTTTGCTGGCGTACGTCTTGCACAGCGCTTGCGTGCGTAATACGGTCATGACGATTCCTTCCCTTCGCTTGGTTCTTATGGGACCAGTATACCGTGAGGGAAGCCGTCCCCCTCATCGATTCAACTTGCAAACGGCAGGAGAAACCTTACAATATTGTCACCTCTCCTCGATGCGGTGCAAGGTTCGCGAACGGAAGGCGATCGTGACGGTCGTGCCGCTCCCCTGCTCGGATTCGGCCGTTATGGCGTGCCCCAGCTGCCGGCATACCAGCTTGGCCAAGTACAGCCCCATGCCGGTCGATTCCCCGACGATGCGCCCGTTCTCCCCCGTGAAGAACGGATCGAATACGCGCGCAAGCTCGTGGGCGGGGATGCCGATGCCTTCGTCGCGAACGCCGATGCTCGCTCCTCCGTCCGGCTCCTGCGCGATTCGGATATACAGCCGCTTGGCGCCCGGCTTGGGCGCGCTGTATTTGATCGCGTTCGTCACGAGCTGCCCGATCGCGAACGACATCCACTTCTCGTCGGTCTCGGCCGAAGCGCTCCCTTCGATCTGCGGATAGATGCCGTGTTTGATGCACAGCCGCTTATGGCGGTTGACCACCTCGCGCGCCAGCGCCTCCAGACGCACTCCTCGCACATGCATGTCCAGCTCGAATTTGGACAACCTCGCCGTATACAGCATCAGATCGAGTCCCTGCGTCAGCCGGTCCGCCTCCTCGCGGATGCTGGCAAAGACGTCGCCCGCATCCGGCTCCTCCGCCCCTTGCTGGCCGAGCAGGTCGATGACCGATACCGGCGTCTTCATCTGATGCACCCATTGATGGGTAAAATGCTGATGCACCTCCTGCTGCCGCCGATAGCGGCCGAGCTCGTCCATATAGGCTTCGTGCTGGCGGGCGATCAGCCGCTGCACGGCGCGCTGGTCGCGCGTGACGCCCGAGCGGATCTGCAGCGCGGCTTCGAGCTTGCCCGCGCGCAGCGCCTCGCCAAGCTCGCGGAAATAAGACCGCTGGCGCACATAATCCGCCAGCAGCCAGACGAGAAGGAAGAACAGCGCGAGCATGAACGCATAGACGATGCTCGCCGCGTCCAGCTTCAAGCCTTGGGTCGCGAGGGCGAGCACGAGCGCCGTCTCCGAGAGCGCAAGCGCCAGCAGGAAAGCCGCGATGTACCAGGCCTTGTCCGCCACATAACGCGCGAACGTCAGCGAGAGGTCCGATGCTTCGAATGGCGCCCTAGCCGCTAAACCTATGCCAGCGCCGTTCTCGGCTTCCCGGCCCGCTCGTTCCGTATGGCCGTTCATGCTCCGGCCTCCTTCATGTTCAGCTTGTAGCCTGACCCCCGCACCGTCTCGATGACGCCCGGCAGTCCGAGCTCCTCCAGCTTCCGGCGCAGCCGCGTGACGTTGACGGTGAGCGTGTTGTCATCCACGAACTGCACGTCGTCCCACAGCGTCTCGAGCAGCCGCTCCCGGCCGACGACGCGTCCCTCGTGCTTCAGCAGACACTCGGCGAGCAGGCATTCGTTCTTCGTCAGCGCCATTAGCCGTCCGTCCCATTCCAGCTCGCTGCGCGCCGGATGGAGGCGCAGCCCGCTCTCATGGAGCTCTCCTTCCCCCGGAGCCTGCTGCGCGGGGACGGCCGCGTATTCGCCGTATGCCCGGCGCAGCAGGCCTTTGATCTTCGCGAGCAGCAGATCGAGCGGGATCGGCTTCGTCACGTAATCGTCGCCGCCGTTCTCGATCGCCATCACCTGATCCATCTCGCCCGAACGGGCCGAGACGAAGATGATCGGGGCGCTGGTCGCCGTGCGGAACTGTCTGCACCAGTAGTAGCCGTCATAGTGAGGCAAATGGATGTCCAGCAAAATGAGATGCGGTTCCCACTCTTCCATTTCCTTCTTCAGTTCATGCATGCGCGCCGCGACGCGCGCTTCGAAGCCGTATTTGACGAGCGACCTGCGCAGCAGCTCGCCGATCTTGTCGTCATCCTCCACGATAAATATGCGGTACATCCCGGTCCTCTCCTCCCGTGCGCGGTTCCGGACATCTCGCGCATTCCGCGTGTCCGCCTTGTTGAATCCGTCGCCGCTTGTCGAACTTTATTCTAGCCGCTTTTCCAGCTTCTCTCAATCCCGGCTCCCTCCCCCTTCCCCCTCCGCCGAGGGGAACCAAAGGACTTTGCCCCTTCAGATCCCCCTTTCTCCCTCGCCCCTTCCCCCTCCGCCGCAATGCTGTCAGTTTAAGAGGGCTCCGCCCTTTTGACCCGAGTTTTATTGCTCCCTCCTCCCACCTCCTCCGCCGAGGAGGCTCCAAGGGCTTTGCCCTCTGGACTCCCGTCTTCGTGCTGGCATGTTTGTTCGCGGTCGGCGGAAAGGCTTGAGTGTGGCACGCTTTTGTCCTGTCGGACAAAGCTTCAGTCGGTTTTGAAGTCCGTCCTAAGACTTAAGCCGTCAACTATAGGCCCTAGTTAGCTTCAGCGGACGTTTTTCCTTAACCTGACAGCATTGCCCTCGGCGGAGGGGTGTAGGGAAACTCCCAAGTAAGCCTTGTCCGCCAGGACAAAGCGTGCCCGCACGAAACCATCCGCCGACCACTGACCTCACGTCAAGCATGAAACGGGTGTCCAGAGGGCGGAGTCTGAGCGATTTCCAACGGAAAACGCGCTTCGGAAGCATGGGCTATGGAGCCCCTCGGCGGAGGGGTTGGGGAGGGCATCATAAAAACCGCGGCTGCAACGATGCAGCCGCGGTCTGATGACGCGATATCGAGACGATTTTAGTACACGAGCGTCAGCCGTACCAGCTTGTCGTTCAGGGTCGTCCGCGCGAACGATTCGTACGTGTAGCTGTACCGCGTAATGCCGGTCTGCGCCGCGAGAGCCTTCTTCATATCCGACGCGAGCGTCGCGCCGCGGGTGTAACGGAGCACCACGGACGTCTCGCCCTGCTCGATTGCCGCGGAGATTTTATCCTTCAGCGCCTGCAAGGTCGTCACCGTGTAATCTTCGTTCATATACGCAAAGCCCATGTCCAAATAGAGTCTGTCGTAGAATGCGACGCGGCTTGCGTCCGTCTTCGCCAGCGCCCTCAGCGTGGCGTCGTAGGCCGTGACCGCCTTCGGATAATTCGCCGCCTTCCAGCTGTGGTCGGCCCGCAGCTGCGCATCGGTGACGTTGTAATAATTGTAGACGACGCGCCCCTTCACGTCCGGCACCGGATCGTCCCAGGTCGTATCCATATGGTACCACTGGCCGCCGAGCCGGACCAGGTTCCACGCATGGGATTGGCCGCGCGAGCTGCCCTCCACGATGCGAACCGGAATGCCGGCCTGCCTCATCATCTCGTACGTTAGCAGCGCGTAACCTTGGCAGACGGTCCTGCCCTTGCTCAGCCCGTCGAACGCCGAATGCGACACCAGCGTCGTATCGTAGGCGATATTCGTCACGATCCAGTCGTGAATGGTTTTCGCTTTCTGATGATCGTTCATGCCGGCGGTCAAAATCTCGTCCAGCGCCTGCGCGACTTTCTGCCGCACCTGCTTCGTCTGGGCAAGCGATTCCCAGTAGGTCAATTTCACCGTTATTTTGGCGCTCGTGCCGGAGATGACGGCCGAGGTCGCATAGCTTTTCACGATATAATGCAAATAATCGTCCGACGCCAGAGCGGCGGCGATCGCCCGGTTCAGATCATTCTTGAGCGCGGTCTTCGTGCCCGTATAGGAAAGGGTGACGGTGCTTGCCCGTTTCTCGATCGCCGCCACGAGCGTTTCGCTCATGTTGGCTTGGACGGCCGTCGCCTGCGCCGCGGCCGCTTCTGCCGGCCGCACCGGTCCGAGCACGGCCGCCGCAGGCGCGGCGCCTAGCAGCATTGCCGCCGCCAGCATGCCTTTAACCAACTTCATCTGCCGTTCCTCCTCGCATCCATGTCTTAGGGTGTCTCTCTCATTCTAGCATCAATCGGCGGATTTGGGACGCGTTGGCCGGCTGCCAATTATTCGCGGATGCTTGCCCAAGCCCATACGTCTATCCATACGCGCCGTTCGCCGGACTAGTACAACGCCGGCCGATCGTTCACGAAACAGGCGCATTTTCCGATCGATTCGAGCTTTGGCAACCGGGGCTAGGAAATCGTTTCCATCCCGGCGCGCCTTATGTTAAAATGAACCCGCTTCGGGGTAAGAGGACATGCAGCAGCGCACCCGCGTTTCAATGAATTTGAAGGATGAAGGAGCGTGCGAGAAAGATGAAATACCGCAAGCTTGGCAAGAACGGACCGAAAATCTCGGTCATCGGCTTCGGATCATGGGCCATCGGCGGAGGCGGCTGGGCGAGCGCATGGGGCGAGCAGGACGACGCGCTGTCGATTGAAAGCGTGCGCGCCGCCCTCGACGCGGGCGTGACGTTCTACGACACGGCGGCCGTCTACGGGCTCGGCCATTCCGAGGAGGTGCTCGGCAAGGCGCTCGGAAGCGACCGGCCGAACGCGGTCGTCGCCACCAAGTGCGGCCTCGTCTGGGACGACGCCGGCGCGATCGCGCGCAGCGGCGCCTACGAGTCGATTCTCCGCGAGGCGGAAGCCTCGCTGCGCCGCTTAGGCACCGACTATATCGACTTGTACCAAATGCATTGGCCGGCCGAAGACGCGCCGCAGGAAGAGACGATGCGCGCGCTCGAGAAGCTTGCGCAGGACGGCAAAATCCGCTGCATCGGCGTCTCCAACTACAACATCGAGCAGCTGGAGCGTTCGCTCACGGTCGCCCATGTCGATTCGCTTCAGCCGCCGTATTCGATTCTCCGTCCCGCGGTCGAAGCTCAGCTGCTTCCGTTCTGCCAGCAGAACGGCATCGGCGTCGTCGCCTACAGTCCGCTCACGTCGGGGCTGCTGTCGGGCACCTACACGTACGAGACCAAATTCAGCGACGACGACTGGCGCTCCCGCAATAAGGCCCACACCGGCGAAGGGCTTCGGCAGAACGTCGACAAAGCCGAGCGGCTGAAGGCGATCGCCGAGCGGCACGGCTTGACGCTGCCGCAGCTCGCGGTCGCCTACGTGCTCGCCCATCCGGCGCTCACGAGCGCGATCGTCGGCGTCCGCAAGCCGTCGCACATTACGGGGGTGCTGCCCGCCGCGGACGTCGCGCTGGACGACGCCACGCTCGTCGAGATTCGCGGCATCGCGGCAGAGTAAGCGCGGCGAACATGAAGCGGATTGGTATTCGTGCGGTTGATGGATAAACGTGCTATGCATGCGTGTATTTCAACGCGAAAAGACCGCCGGGGACTCCCGTCTCCCGGCGGTTCTTTGACATGCGCGCGGATTGGGGTCACCGCATGCGGACATGCCGGCCTAGCCCTCCCGCATCGCGCGAGCCATCTCCGCAAGCTTTAGCGTCGTGCGCCAGTTGCGCGTCGTGACGGTATGGCGCAGCTTGGCCAAATTGTCCGCCAGCTTCGATTCCGACATGCGCTGGCGCAGCAGCAGATAGAGCTCCCGCCCCATGACGCGGTATTCGTCCTTCTCGTTCCCGGGATCGAGCTTGCGCGCGATTTCCTCCGGCCCCGGCGCGTCGTCCGCGAGCAGCGACATCTGGATGCTCTCCTCTTCGCCGAGGCCTGCCGCGTCGTACGGACAATCGCGGATGATCGCGTCCCACTCCTCGGCCGTGCGGACCATGACCCGAACGCGAAAGCCGAACCGGCTCTCGATCGCATCCTCGATGCGGCCCGCAAGCGCCGCCGCCTCTCCCGCTTTCGCCTCGAAGACGACGTTGCCGCTCTGGATATATGTTTGCGCGCGGCCGTGCCCCATCGCTTGAAACATCATTCGAAGCTCGGCCATCGGGATTTTGTTATGCCCGCTGACGTTGATGCCGCGCAGCAGCGCGATATAGATCTGCATGAGGAATCCTCGTTTCCTTTTTCCGCCAGTATACCATGTCGGTCGGAATGCAGGCTATCCGCCCGCCGATGGCTCTTGGGGCAGCCCTCTAAAGACAAGAAACGAAAGGCTGGCAAAGGCTACCCGGATGCTTCGCGATCTACTTCGTTATTCCCCCTGCGGAATCGCGATTGCGAACGACTGCGCGCCTTCCGAGCCCGGGGCGATCTCGTATTTCTGGAATACGACGATGGCTTGTTTTCCCTCAATATAAAAAGTCGGTTCCGCCGAAATGCCTTCGAACGCGTAGACGGCGGCGTTCGCCTTCTTCGCGATCTGGGCGCGAATCGCTTCGTTCACGACCGTTTCGTAGTTCTCGCCGAACAGATCGGCCAGCGTCATGCGCGATGCCGCTGCGCCGTCCTTCACGTTATAGGCGTCGATGCGGTCGCCCCGGTCGTAGGAGCGGTACGTCTCGAGCTCGAATGACAGGATGCCGGAAGTATTGGCGTGCACGGCATAGTCGATGACCAGCTCGTATTTATGGAAAGGATAACCGCCCTTCTTCGCCTTGGCGTAATCGACGCGCGCGACTTGCTTCAGCAGCTCGATGTCCTCGGCGGCATGGCGCGCGATGATATCGTTCAGCTCGGCCTGATAGCGGGCGTCCTTCATCCCGCGGATGACCGGGATTCGCGCCTTGACGCTGACGAGGCTCGATTCGTAGTTTAGGCTTTGGGCGGTAACGGTCGTCTTCGCGGTTTGCGAAGGCGCCGCCGTATAGGTATGGACGGGTTTGCCCGCCGCCAGCGCCGAAGCGCTGCCTCCGGCGATCAGCGCCGCGCCAAGCAACGCGATGGTTGCGATCTGGAACGAAGCTGGAATGCGTGTAGTTGTCATGATGAAGGTTCCTCCGGTTGATTGTCGTTGCCACAATGGCTGATGGATTCATCATACGCCCGTCCGGGGGCAAGGGGGTTACAAACCCGTAACGAAAACGTAACAAGGCGGTAACAGCAGGCGAGCACTCAGCAATCGGCCGAAGGAAACAGTCGGAATGTCAACGTTCAACGCAGCTCCTTACAATTCCCGGATTGCGAAAAAGCCGCCTTCAACGAGAGCGCTCTCCCGTGAAAAACGGCTTCTTCCCTGTCAGATTCGTGCCGCTTCAATTCAGCCATGTCGTCTTCGCAGCCGCTTCCGTCCGCTTCGTCTCCGGCGTCTCCTCCGCCGGGTAGCCGACGAACAGCGTGCCGATCACGTTGCGGCCTTCCGGCGCGCCGATCAGCGCGTGCATCCCGCCGTCGTGCACGAGACCGATGCCGCGCGTTCGCCACACGAGACCGAGCCCGAGCTCGGAAGCGGTCAGCCACATGGCGTGGATCGCGCAAGCCGCGGCGTATTCGTTATCGTGCGTCGCCGCCGCGTCGCCCTCCACGATGTCGGCGGTGACCGCGATGACGACCGGCGTCCCAAGCAGTACCTTCATCGATTCTTCGACGAGCTTCGGCTTCGTCGGGAAACGCGCCTGCAGGTAGGCCGCGGCCGCTTCCTCGTAACGACGCTTCGATTCGCCCCGCAGGACGTAGAAATGCCACGGCTCGCGCAGCCGGTCGTTGGGCGCCCAGACGGCGGCCTCCAGCAGGGCGCGAATTTTCGCTTCTTCCACTTCGGTCGGCAGCAGTTGTCTGACCGCCCGCCGCTTGCGCAGCGCGATTGTAATGGACATAAGAGATCCCTCCTCCGCTTATGATTGCGAGCTAGCGTGTTCTCCGCTTCCGCTTCTCCCGCTGAGCTTCGCACAGATCGAGCCACTTGCCGGCGAGCGACGGATTCGAGGCGAAATGCAGATGCGCGTAACCCGCCACCAGATTCCCCCGCGCCATGCCGTCCGGCTTGGCGCCGCGCATGCCTTTGGACAGGTAGGCCGGTTGCGGCGCGTTCGACGGGTCTCCCGCTTCGGCTTCGCCGGCAGGCGGCTCGTACACCGAGTAATGAAACTCGTGCCCCTTCGCCTGCCCGCCTTCGCCGAGCAGCGCGTTGACCGCCGTGCCGGTCAGCTCCCGATAGCCGAGCGCGGCCAGCTTGCGCTGCATCCGCACCTCGCCGGGCAGCACGCCGGCCATCGGATAGCGGCGTCCCTCCGTATCGGTGATCGCTTCGGTCAAATACATGAAGCCGCCGCATTCGGCCATAACCGGCATGCCGCTCTCCGCCGCCGATCGCACGGAAGCTTTGACCGCTTCGTTCGCGGACAGCTCGGCCGCGAACTGCTCCGGGAAGCCGCCCCCGATATAGAGGCCGTCCGCATCCCACGGCACCGGCTGTCCGGCCAGCGGCGAGAAATACGCAAGCTCCGCCCCGTTCGCCTCGAGCAGCTCGAGATTCTCCGGGTAGTAGAAATGGAATGCCGCGTCCTTGGCGACGGCGATGCGCACTGGACCGCCCGCGCGCGGCACGCCGGCCGCCGCGAACAGCCGGGCCTCAGCCTCGATCGCCGACGATTCGGCGAGCGCGAGAATGCGGTCCAGATCGAAGCTCGCTTCGATCTGCTCGGCCAACCCTCCGAACAGCCCCGACAATTCCCCGCGCTCGATGGCCGGCACCAGTCCGAGATGACGTTCCGGCATATTCAGCGCCTCGTCGCGCTTCAAGTAGCCCACGACCGGTATGCCGCATTCCTGCTCGATCGCCGCGGCGACGAGACGGTAGTGATTGTCGCTGCCGACCTGATTGGCGACGACGCCGGCGATCCGGACCCGCGGCTCCAGCAGCTGGAAGCCCCGCACGATCGCGGCCGCGCTGCGCGCCATGCTCCGGCAGTTGACGACGAGCAGCACCGGCGCGTCCAGCAGCATGGCGATCTCCGCCGTGCTGCCTTCGTTCGAGAGCGGATCGCGGCCGTCATAGAAGCCCATAACCCCCTCGATGATCGAGACGTCCGCCTCCGCGCTGCCTCGCGCGTAAATCTCCTTAACCGTGTCGGCCGGGAACATCCAGCCGTCCAAGTTGCGCGACTGCCGCCCGGTGACGGCGGCATGGAAGGTCGGATCGATGTAGTCCGGCCCGCACTTGAAGCCCTGCACGGCCAATCCTCGGCGCGCGAACGCCGCCATCAGCCCGATCGCGGCCGTCGTCTTGCCAACGCCGCTGCCCGTACCGGCGATGACCAGTCTTCGGTCCGTCATCGCGATATCGCCTCCTTCGCCGAAGGGAACGGCACGATGCCGACCGAGATCGTCACGTTGCCGGACTTCTTCTTCACGAGCGCGAGCTCGCTCGCGCCGGTGTACCGCTTGACGGCCGGCTCGCTGACGCCGTAGGCCCCGGTGAATCGGAACACCGTATCCGACGGCGAATCCATCGGCATCTCGTTCAGTTCCGCGGCCGAATAGACATGCAGCGGCCAGCCGTGCCGCTCGCATACGGCGAGCAGTCCTTCTTCGTCCTGCTTCAGATCGATCGTGCATACGGCTTTGACGCTCTTGCGCGACATCCGCAGCTCGGCCAATGTCTCCTCGATGATCGCCTCGATCTCCTCGGCTGAAGTGCCCCGGTTGCAGCCGATGCCGAGGGCAATCACCTTCGGCCTGTACAACACCCCATTGCGCAAAATCGCTTCTTCCTCCTGCGCGAGCAGCCGGTGCGTCACGACGAGCGCCGCCTCCGGCTCGTCCGCCAACGCTTCCGCGATCGTGCCATAGACGCGGATCGTCGCCGGCAGCGGCGCTTCGCGCGTCCACCAGTCCGGCTCGCCCGACTCCTGCACGACCGCGACCCGCTCCTCGTTCACGACCGACGCGCTGACCGGCGTCAGCTTGTCCGCCGACTCCCAGCTCCAGCCGAACCGGCGGCCGAACAGATCGACGGCGATCGTCTTCTGCACGTCCGAGGCGGTCGTGACGACGGCGCGCGCTCCGATGGCCGCCGCCACTTCCTGCGTCAGCTCGTTGGCGCCGCCAAGATGCCCGGACAACACGCTGATGACGTGCTCGCCTTTGTCGTCGATGACGACGATGCCGGGATCTTCCTTCTTATCTTTGAGCAGCGGCGCGATCATGCGCACGACCGCGCCGAGCGAGATGATGCAGACGATCCCTTTGTACCGGGGGAACAGCGCCGGGAACAATAGCCGCACGCTGCCTTCGAACAGCTGGATGCCCCGCGCTTCCTCGTCGCCGCGCGCGAATTTGCCCATATAGTACATATCCGAATTGCCGAATAGCTGTTGCATCCGCCTGGCCAGCTCGACGCCGTGCTTGGTGATCGCCACGACGGCGACGTCCCCGTTCACGTCGATATCCGGGATTACGCCCTCGACAAGCGCAATCATTCTTTCACCCCTCGGCGGAACCGGTGAGTGAACGTCTTGTCGTACAGCTTGGAGCGGTACTGCTCCTTGCCGTGAATATCCGGATCGAGCGCCCAGCCGGCGAGAATCATCGCATGCGAGCGAATGCCGTGCTCCCGCATTTGGGCCTCCAGCTCGCCCACGGTCGTCCGGATCACGAGCTGGTCCGGCCACGTCGCCCGCTGCACGACGGCGACCGGCGTATCAATGCTCCAGCCTGCCTCGCGCAGCTCGGAGACGACCTTCCGGACGAGCGTCGCGCTCAGGAACAGCGCGATCGTCGTATGGTGCGCCGCCAGGTCGCGCAGCTTCTCCAATTCCGGCACCGGCGTGCGCCCTTCGGCGCGCGTCAGTATAAGCGTCTGCGTCAATTCAGGAATCGTCAGCTCCGCCCCGATCGCCGCCGCCGCCGCGAACACGGAGCTGACGCCCGGCACGACTTCCGCGCCGACCCCCTCCTTCTTCAGCAGCGCGACCTGCTCCATGATCGCCCCGAAGACGGACGGATCGCCCGTATGGACGCGCGCGACCATTTTCCCGGCCCGCACGCGGTCGACCATGATGCCGACCATCTCGTGCAGCTCGAGTCCCGCGCTCTTGATGACCTCGGCCTCCGGCTTCGCCTTCGCGACGAGCGCCTCGCTGACGAGCGAATCCGTGTACATGACCACGTCCGCCTCCTGCAGCAGGCGCAGCCCTTTGACGGTAATCAGGTCCGGATCGCCAGGCCCCGCACCGATGAGATATACTTTCATGTTTCCGTTCATTTTCGCACCACCATCAGCGTCAAATATTCCAGCTCGCGCCCTTCCAGCTCCTCGACGCGCCTCCAAATTTGCTCCTCGCCCGAGGTGACTTTCGTCAGCACCGCCGCCTTGTGCACAAGATCCAGATCGCGCAGCACCTGCAGCATGAGGTCGATCACCTTCGCCACCTTGATGAACACGACGCACGCGTGCGATTCGATCGCGCGGCGCATCGTCTCGTAATCGCCCGTCGCCGGCACGATCGCGACCTGCTCGTCCCCGTCCGCCAGCGGAACGCCAAGCCGCGAAGCCGAAGCGTTCACGGACGAGATGCCCGGCACCGCGACCATCTCGACCTCGGGATGGCGCTCCGCCATGAGCCGCATGAGATGAATGTAGGTGCTATAGATCATCGGATCGCCTTCCGTGACGAATACGACGTCCTTCCCGGCCCGCAGCCGCTCCCAGACCGCCTCCACCGTCTTGCCCCACTGAAGCGCCAGCGCTTCGGTGTCCTTCGTCATCGGGAACGTCAGGCCGAGCATATCCTTCTCCGCCGTGTCGACGTACAGCTCGACGATCGCCAGCGCGTAGCTCTTTGCTCCCATCTTTTTGCGCGGATAAGCGATGACCGGCGATTCCTTCATGAGCCGGAACGCCTTGATCGTAATCAGCTCCGGATCGCCGGGGCCGACGCCAACGCCATATAATCGGCCAAGTTTGGCC
Source organism: Paenibacillus methanolicus (assembly GCF_008124765.1). Classification (GTDB taxonomy): domain Bacteria; phylum Bacillota; class Bacilli; order Paenibacillales; family Paenibacillaceae; genus Paenibacillus_Z; species Paenibacillus_Z methanolicus. The sequence goes on from NZ_VNHS01000010.1 coordinate 317,173, forward strand.
GGCGCTTGCGCGGACGCTACTTGGGTTGCTCCTCCGTTCATCGTGGGTTCGCCTCCTCTTCCTCTCTTCGCCATGCCGTCACGATAAATACCGGATTGAGCGCTTCGAACCGGGTCAGATCGAGAATCGGCTTGCTGCGCGACAGCTGCGCGAGCGTCATTCGCGTCTCGAACCCTTCCGCCTCGAACGCCTGCGCCGCCTCGTGCAAGTTCTCGAGCGTGACCGCGTTCAGCACGATGCGTCCGCCGGCGTTCAGCCTCGCGCAGCAGACGGCCAGCAGCTCGCGCATCTCTCCGCCCGTGCCCCCGATGAACACCGCGTCGGGAGCGGCGAACGTCTCCAGTCCTTCCGGCGCCCGGCCGTGAACGGCCGTAAGATCGACGCGGAATTTACGCATGTTCGCCTGACAGTTCGCGAGATCGCCCTCGTTCTTCTCGATGGCGTACACGGCGCCGCGCGGCGCCAGCTTCGCCGCTTCGATCGCGACCGAGCCGGTGCAGCAGCCGATGTCCCATACGACGCTATCCGGACGCAGCGCGAGTTCGGCCAGACTCAGCACGCGCACCTCGCGCTTCGTGATCAGCCCCTTGTCCGGCTTGCGCTGGGCGAATTCCTCATCCGGTATGCCAAGCGGCCAGACCGGCGCGACGGCTCCGGCATCCCGCTTCAGAATGACGACGTTAAGCGGAGAGAACGCTTCCGGCGGCTGTTCGGCCAGCTCGGCCAAATCATGCCAGCCGGTCTTCTCCGTCTCGCCGCCCAAGTTCTCCGCCACGAATGCCCGGTATTCCGTCATGCCGAAATCGAGCAAATACCGCGCGATCGCCCCCGGATGATTGTCCGCATCCGTGAGGAGCGCCGCCTTCGCCTTCCCGTCGAGCCGCTGAGCCAAGCCGCGCAAGCTTCTGCCGTGCACGCTGAGCAGCTCGGCGTCCTGCCAGCTTTCGCCGATCCGCGCGAAGGCATGCTGCACCGAGCTGACGTTCGGGTAAATCTCCGCTTGCAGCTTACCGGCGAGATAGCCGCCGATGCCGTAGAAGAGCGGGTCGCCCGACGCCAGCACGACCGTATCGCGCGTCTCCCGGTCCAGCTCGTCCGCCAGCTGCGCGAGTCCGCCTTTGATAATCCGTTTCTCTCCCTCGTAGCCCGGGAAGAAATCCAGCTGCCGCTCGCCGCCGACGAGCAGCCCGCTGGCATTGATCCAGGCCAGCGACTGCAGCGGCAGGCTGGCCGGCCCTTCGTCGCCGATGCCGATGATTCTCAACGACCGTTCCATGTCCTCATCTCCCTTGCGCTTCCCCTTGCTTCTCCACGCGTCCCAAAATGACGCCCTTCATCGACATGATGACCGTCTCGAGCGCATACGCCGCCTTCGCTTCGCGCAAACCGCTCTCGCAGCAAGCGGCGCACAGCCGCTCGAAGAACGCCAGCATCCCGCGCTCCTGCATCATGTCCCCGACCTGCGCCGCCGTGTTGGCGCCCCGGATTTCCTCGACCGTCCCGGGATCGGCCCCCGCCTCCTCGGCCGCGGACGCCAGGAAGCCGAAGTCGACCGGCGCGCTCTTCGAATGCACCATCATGACGCCTTGGGCTACCTTCGAGAACTTGCCCATCATGCCGGAGAGCGTCACCTTCCGGACGCCTTGTCTGGCGCACATCGTCAGCGCGAAGCCGACGAAATCGCCCATCTCGACGAACGCCTCCTCCGGCAAATCCGGATAAAGCCCCATCGCGACCTTCTCGCTTCGCCCGCCGGTCGACAGCACGATATGCGTGCAGCCGCTCTTCACCGCGACGCGAATGGCCTGCGCGACGCTCGCCTTGTACGCGGCCGTGGAGAACGGCACGACGATGCCGCGCGTCCCCAGGATCGAGATGCCCCCGATAATGCCGAGCCTGCCGTTCAGCGTCTTCTTCGCGATTTCTTCCCCGTCCGGGACCGAGACGACGACGCGGACGCCCCGCTCCAGCTCGAAGCTGTCGAGCGCGGCCTGCACCGATTCGCGGATCATTCGGCGCGGGACGGGATTGATCGCCGCCTCCCCGATGTCGACCGGCAATCCCGGCTTCGTCACGCGGCCGACGCCGATGCCGCCGTCGATCTCGATGCCTTCGCCGTCCCGCCACCGGACTTCGGCCACGATGCGCGCGCCATGCGTCGCGTCCGGATCGTCGCCGCCGTCCTTGATGACCTCGCACAACGCGCGTTCCGCATCATATTCGCAAGCATGCATCAAGAACGTCACTTCCTCCCCGATCGGCAGCTTAATGACGGATTCCGGCTGCGGCTCCTGGAGAATAAGCGCCGTTACCGCCGCCTTGGCCGCCGCCGCCGCGCAGGAACCCGTCGTATATCCGTGCCGCAGCGGCTTGGCCTCCTTCTCCTCCATCGCCATCCGCCGCTCCTATCCGAGGCGTTCCGCCATGAGCGAGATCGCGTTGACCGCCGCGACCGCCACCGGACTGCCGCCCTTGCGCCCGAGGTTCGTAATATACGGAATGTCCAGCTTCGCGAGCTCTTCCTTCGATTCCGCCGCCGAGACGAAGCCGACCGGCACGCCGACGACGAGACCGGGCTTCGCTTCGCCTTCCTTCACGAGCCGGATCAGCTCGAGCAGCGCCGTCGGCGCGTTGCCGATCGCGTAGATGCCGCCCTCCGCCTCGCGGATCGCCTTGCGGATCGAGATGATCGCGCGCGTCGTGTTCAGCCGCTTGGCCTCCGCCATGACGTCCGGATCGGAGATGTACACCTTCACTTCGCCGCCGAACTTCTCGATGCGCGGCTTGCTGATGCCGACCTGCACCATCTGCACGTCCGCGACGACCTTGCGCCCTTGGCGGATCGCCTCGATGCCCGCGCGGATCGCGTCCTTGTGGAACAACAAGCTGCGGCCCAGCTCGAAATCGGCCGACGCGTGGATGACGCGCTGCACGACCGGGTACTGCTCCTCCGTGAACGGATGCGTCCCGAGCTCCTCGGTAATCATCTCGAAGCTCTTCTCCTCGATCTCCTGCGGCTGCACCGTCAGCGGTTTGAACGCCGTCTTGAAATCCATCTCCATCTCTTCGCTATGCCTCCTTCTTAGCAATCGCTGCGGACCTATCGTCCGTGCAGCCCGTCCAAATGCGCGATGACCGCGCCGTAATCCGAATACGCCGTGCCGAACTCGATGTCCGGCCGGCCGATGACGATCGTCTCGATGCCCATCTCCGCCGCCGCCTCGAGCTTCTCGTCGACCGCGCCGGCTTTGCCGCTCTCCTTCGTAATCATGAGCGTGACGCCGTAATGGGCGTAGAGCGCCTTGTTCAGCTCCTTCGAGAACGGCCCCTGCATGGCCACGATGTTCCGCTGCGGAATGCCGAGCTCCTCGCACTTGACCATGTTGTCCGTGCGCGGCAGCATGCGGGCGATCAGCGTGACGTCCGGCAGCCCCTGCAGCCTCGCGGCGAAAATGTGCAGCGTCTTGCTGCCCGTCGTCAGCATGACGACGCCGCCGCGCCGGGCCGCCTCCGCCGCCGCTTCCTCGTAATCCGCCGCGTACGCGACGAGGCTGCCCCGCCCCTCGCCGCTCTCGCGCTCCCGCTCGTAGCGGATGTAAGGCACGCCCGCTTCCGCCGCCGCGGCGATCGCGTTGCGGTGCGCCTCCTCCGCGAACGGATGGCTCGCGTCGACGACGGCCGTCATGCCCTGCTCCCGAATGAGCGCCGCCATCTCCGCTGCCGTCAGCCGGCCGGTCCGGACGGCAAGCCCTGCCGAAGCAAGGCTCGCCGCCGCGCTCTCGGTCACGACCGAAGCGAGCGGCTCGTAACCGCTCGCCTTAACCCGCACCGCCAGCTCGCGCGCGTCGCTCGTCCCGCACAGCATGAGGATCATTGCAGCCCCTCCGATGCGAGCGCGGCGGGACGGTCCGATTTGTCGCGCTCATGACCATGTCCGTCGTGGCGGTGATCATGATCATGGCGATGATGCTCATGATCGTGTCCGTCATGATGGTCATGATTGTGATGATGATCGTGTCCGTCATGATGGTCATGATCGTGATGATGATCGTGCCCGTCATGATGCCCGTGATCGTGGTCATGGTGGTGATGGTGACCGCCATCGTCGTGATGATGGTGGTGATGCCCATGCTCCGCGGCCGCCGCCAGCCGGTATTGGCACATGTCGCAGTTCATCTTCACTTCTTCCCCGAGCGCCTCTCGCGCCCGCTCGAGCAGAATCGTCTGCAGCGTCGGGTGGAAGCCGAAATACCGCGCGAGCGTGAAATCATGCTCCGGATAGCGCGCCTTCAAGCCTTCCAACATATCCTCCATCCGCTTAATCAGCACGCCCGTGAACAGGAAATAAGGCAGCACGATAACATGCTTCGCTCCCAGCTTCAGACACCGCTCCGCGCCGGCTTCGACAAGCGGATCGGTCACGCCCATGAAGGCGGTCTCGACGTAGCCGACCTTCAGCCGCTCCCAGAACAGCCGCGCAATTTTGAACAGGTCGCTGTTCGCGTCCGGATCGCTGCTGCCCCGCCCGACGACGAGCACCGCCGTGTCGCGCAGCTCCGCTTCCGGATCGAGCCCGGACTCGCGCAGCCGGGCCGAGAGAATCTCCAGCACCTGGTCATGCACGCCGATCGGGCGGCCGTAGATGAACCGAACGCTCCGGTGCCGCTCCCGCGCCTCGTCGATCGCAGCCGGAATATGCAGCTTCGCGTGGCCGGCGGAGAACAGCGTGATCGGAATGACCGCCACCCGCTTCGCGCCTAGCGCGGCGCACTTGTCGAGCCCCTGATCAAGCGTCGGTTTCTCGAACTCGAGAAAGCACGTCTCGACCAGCAGGCCTTCCAGCCGGTCCGCAACCGCGCTCACGAACGCCCGGACCTCGTCATTTCCTTCGGCATCCCGGCTGCCGTGGCCGACAAACAATACTGCATCCATCTTTCGTCCGCTCCTCTTCCCTATGAAAATCCCGGCGCGCCGTCGACCGTCGATCCCTCAGTCGCCGCACACCGCGTTATCGATCGCAAACACGGGCAGGTCCTGCTGCCGGTAACCTTCCAGCTCCTTCACCCGTTTGAAAAACTTATGGAATCGTTCGTTCGGATGACCCTCCTGCCGAAAGCGCGCCACGATCCGCTCCACCGTCGGCACCAGCGCCTCCGGCTCGATCCCCTCCGCGACGGGCTGGGCGGCGTGCGCGTTGCGCCCGACCGTCTTCCCGCCCAGAAACAAATCGAATTTCCCCCGTCTGTACACGATGCCGATATCTTCGTTCACCGCGCCGTAGCACGCCATCCCGCAGCCGTTGAAGCCGATGCGCATCTCCTTGGGCACCTTCGCGCCGCCGAGTCCCTCGCCGAGCCGCTCCAAATACGGCACCGATTCGGCTTTCTCCATATTGCAAAAGTCGCATGCCTTGATCTGAACGACGTCGCCGATCGGCGCCAGCGCGAATCCCGCCTCGCGAAGGCGGCCCGTCGCCGAATCCGGATCATCCGTCCGCAGGCGAACGATGAATTGATGGTGCGGCGTATATTCCAGCTCGCCCGCGTCGCCGACGATCTCGGCCAGCAGCATCATTTGCGCCGCGCTCAGCTTCTTGTTCGCCAGCCCGGGACTGACCGTGAATTCGAATATCGCCTCACGTCGGAACGCGGCCCCCGCGCTCCCGCCATCGGCGCTCGGCCCTCGTTCAGCCGGCGCGACGCCGCGGCTGGCATCCACCCGTCGCAGCGCCTCCAGCGCAAGCGATAATGGCGAAGCGGTCCCGACAACCGCAGCCGCCCGCGAAGTCGCCATCGCCATCTCGACTTCCTGCCTTCGCGGCACGCCGTGACCTGCCGGCTCCTCCGCCGCCGCAGCCCCGAGCGTAACCGTCGCCGCCCCTTGCTCGCTTCCCGAGCGGCCGGCCGCGAGCTGCTCAAGCGCCCCGTCGTCCTCACCCCATGCTTCTTCCGATCCGCCGTCTTGTCCTGTCGCGCCGACGGCCTCCAACGCCCAAGGCTCCGCCTCGGTCCGCAGCCGCTCATGCGGACGCAGCGGCTGCACGTCCGCGCCGAGCGTATACTTCCGCTGATAACCGCGCGGCGTAATCATGAGCCCTTCATAGACGCTCGTGGCCGAATTGCCGATGATGACCGTCGTCAGCATGCCGATATCGTGCTCCAGCATCTCCCCGAGCGTCGTGATCACGACGTCCTGCCGATCGCGGTAGGCGCTCTTAACGATGCCGACCGGCGTCTGCGCCGAACGGTACTTGAGCGCGATCCGCTGCGTCTCGACGATCTGGCGCGTCCGCCGCCCGCTGCGCGGATTGTACAGCGCGATGACGAAGTCCGCGGAGGCGGCCGCTTCGACGCGCCGCTCGATGACCCGCCACGGCGTCAAATGATCGCTCAGGCTGATCGTGCACGCGTCGTGCATGACGGGCGCCCCGAGCAGCGACGCCGTCGAATTGATCGCCGAGATGCCCGGGATTATTTCCACCTCGACCCCCGTCTCCCGCCGCCAGCCCCGCTCCATGAGCACCTCGTACACAAGGCCGGCCATGCCGTAGACGCCCGCGTCCCCGCTCGAGATGACCGCCACCTTGCGGCCGGCCTCCGCCTGTCGCACCGCTTCCTGCGCCCGGCTGACCTCCTCGGTCATCCCGGTCCGCACGACCTGCTGCTCGCTCAACAGCCCGCGGATCAAATCGACGTACGTGTTGTAGCCGATGACGATATCGCTTTCCTGTATCGCTTCCTTCGCCCGTTTCGTGATATGTTCGAAGCTGCCCGGGCCGAACCCGACGATCAGCAGCTTGCCCGTTGTCCTCTCCATGCGATTCCGCCGCTCCTTCCTTGTCCACGCAAAAAAGGACATTCCCAACACAACAATGTGTTAGAAATGCCCGTGGCTCGCAAACGAATCCAAACGACCGTCCCTCGCGCATGCGCATAGGGCGGTATCGTTCCTGCTTGTCCGATCTCTAACACCACCCTAATTCCGCGTAGGTTAACAGTGCTGTTGAAACAGGCAGGTCTCCTGACTTAAAGCGATGCGGCGGCGGTCTTCCCGGGAGGCAGTCTCCCAGTGACTTCGGTTGGCGGCGCATCCGTCCGCGGCCATCGATCGGCCGGCGGACAAGCTTCTTACAGTGGCGGGTCCGTGTCGGTTTTGCACCGAACTTCCCTATTAAGCCATAATCGCCATGACTGACGACTTGGCACCTGTTCCCGATATGCAATTGTCTCGATCATCATACAAGAGCCCGCCATAATCTGTCTATGAAAATAATGGTTCGATGGCCGGCCGCTAATCTTTTCCCGTTCCCGGCGCATAACATACGATCGATCCGGCCATCCTATTCTCGACGGCGTGAAGAGAGGTGTGGTTCCATTGAGCCGAACGGTGAAAGGACTCGACACGCGAGGTATACGGAAGTAAACACATTTTGCATAGAAGCGAGGGGTTGTGCCGCAGAGCATTCTGAGGGACACTTTACCATCAGGTAAACCGGATTTCTAACGGATGTGAAACAGATGTTGTCTCATTCTACGCATCGCCGTCGGAGAAGAGCCCTTAAAACGGGCTCTTTTTTCGTTGCGCCCTTCGTAGGTTTCGCCCATCGTGTCGTGGTTTACGGCAAGGCGTGCATAGGACGGACCGGCGCGGGGCATTATATGATCGACGGCGTGAAGAGAGGTGTGGTTCCATTGAGCCGAATGGTGAAAGGACTCGACACGCGAGGTACACGGAAGTAAACACATTTTGCATAGAAGCGAGGGGTTGTGCCGCAGAGCATTCTGAGGGACACTTTACCATCAGGTAAACCGGATTTCTAACGGATGTGCAGCAGAAGTTGTCTCATTCTACGTATCGCCGTCGGAGAAGAGCCCTTAAAACGGGCTCTTTTTTCGTTACCCTGCAATGACAGGGGACTATGGAGCGTCTTTTGGTTTGCTCCCCCTTGTTACCTTTTCCGACTTGTTGAAACATCCCGCATAGAACCGTCCTTGCCCGGACATCATAATCTCGACGGTGAGAAGCGAGGTGCGGTTCCATTGGACGGCATAGTGCAAGGACTCACTAGAGGTAAACGGAAGTAACACATTTTGCATAGAAGCGAGGGGTTGTGCCGCAGAGCATTCTGAGGGACACTTTACCATCAGGTAAACCGGATTTCTAACGGATGTGAAACAGATGTTGTCTCATTCTACGATCACCGTCGGAAAAGAGCCCTTAAAACGGGCTCTTTTTTCGTTGCGTCGCAACGTCATCCGCGTTTTGCATCCAACCTGCGTCGCCTCCGCCCTTTTTCCCCCGCATAAAACCGTCCTTCCCCGGACATGATAATATCGACGGTGAGAAGAGAGGTGTGGTTCCATTGGACGGCATCGTGCACGGACTCACTGGAGGTAAACGGAAGTAAACACATTTTGCATAGAAGCGAGGGGTTGTGCCGCAGAGCATTCTGAGGGACACTTTACCATCGGGTAAACCGGATTTCTAACAGATGTGCAACAGAAGTTGTCTCATTCTACGTATCACCGTCGGAAGAGAGCCCCTGAAGCGGGCTCTCTTTTCCGTTGAAGGCGGTCGAATCGATGGCCGCGACTATTCCGAGGAGGATCAGCATGAACGACGAGTATCGCCCCGCCCAACTGAACGCCGAGCAGCTGGACGAGCTGCGGCAGACCGAAGCGCATCTCCGGTCGGCTTCTAACCCGAATATCGTGTTGATCGCGTACGAGAAGGACGACCGCTCAGCCGAAAAAGGAAGCGTCTAACCGATGATCGCGCTATTCGATCTGGTTCGCGAAGTGCTTCTCGCGGGAGCCATCCACGGCGTCGAGCATGCGTTCGAGCTGTTCGAGTCCTCGTAATACCAATACGCTTGAATTCGAAACGCCGCAGCTCACTGGCTGCGGCGTTTTCGGCGCGCGCTCGCGATCAATTCCCCCGCGCCCCGCTTATTCCCAACGCAAAAAGCCCCCTGCCACGGCGCGAAACTGCGCATTCTACCGTAGAGGGGACTTATCGCGACTTTACTCAATTGCGGATTAGCATTCGCCCGGCGCGCTCGGTTTGCCGGCCGCAGCCGCGGTACGGAAGCTGGAGCCGCAGCCGCAAGTCGCGGATGCGTTCGGGTTCTCGATCGTGAACCCGCCGCCCATCGCCGATTCCTTGAAATCGATCTGGAGACCGTTAAGGTAGCGGAGGCTCTCGCCGTCGACGACGACTTTAAGCCCGTCCAGCTCCATCACGTTGTCCTCGTCCTTCTGTTCGTCGTCGAAGCCCATGCCGTAGGAGAAGCCGCTGCAGCCGCCTTCCTTGACCCCGATGCGAAGGAACAGATCCGGCGATTCTTCCGCCGCGAGCATTTCTTTTATTTTCTCATTTGCGCTTTCGCTAATGGTTATCATACGTTTTCCCTCCCTGACTGCGGCGTCCGGCCGTCGGCGGAGCTCCCGCCAGAGCAGGTCCCCGGGTCGAACGACGCTTTATAATTTATAGTATACACCGCTTCCGGCTATCCCTCAAGGGACGCGCATACATGCACGATGGCGCTCTCGAAGCGTTCGGCACCGTTCGACTTTTGTAGTTGCCGCCTCGCGAAGTGAAGGTTTATAATAGGGGGTAGCTTTGCTCGGACGATCGGATGCAGCATCAACAGGCTGCGCATGTTATTTTTTTCACATAGTTGAATTTATTGCTCCCTTTGGCTGAAGAACGCCCGTGCGCGTAGCATTTCCCGCTCTAACACTACCCATTGACCGGACCAGAAGCGCCCGGCGGACAAGGAGGAACCCTTCATGAACGTCGCAATACCGACAGAAGACAAACAAATGCAGGCCATTATCGAGAAAGTACGCGCCGGCGAACGCCTTACCCGCGAGGATGGCATATTCCTGTACAAATCCGACGACCTGCTCACGATCGGCCAGATGGCCAACGAGGTCAACCTGCGCAAGAACGGCCGCAAGGTGTACTTCATCGAGAACATGAGCCTCTACTTCACGAACGTCTGCGAAGCGCACTGCGCCTTCTGCAACTTCCGCAAGGACGAAGGCCAGCCCGGGTCGTATACCCTCAGCGGCGAGCAGATGATCGAATACGTCGAGCAGCACATCCACCCCGGCGTCCGCGAATTCCATATCGTCGGCGGCCACAACCCGCACGTGCCGTTTCAATATTATGTGGATTCGTTAAAAGCATTACATGAGCGCTATCCGGACGTCACGCTGAAAGCCTACACGGCAGCGGAGATCGACTTCTTCTCCCGGATCAGCGGCCTCAGCTACCGCGAAGTGCTGCAGGAGCTGATGAAGGTCGGCTTGAAGAGCCTGACCGGCGGCGGCGCCGAGATTCTCTCCGACGAATACCGCCGCAAGATGAAAGTAACCAAAGCGGACGTCTCCCAGTACCTCGACGTTCACCGCAACGCGCACGAGCTTGGCTTGCGCACGCATACGACGATGTTATACGGTTCGGTCGAGAAGCACGAAGACCGCATCGACCATATGACGCAAATACGCGAGCTGCAGGACGAGACGAACGGTTTCCTCGTCTTTATTCCGTTGTCCATGCAGCCGATCAGCCCGAAAGCCGGCATTCGCAGACGCAACTCGGCCTACGAGGATTTGAAGACGATCGCCATCAGCCGTCTCATGCTCGATAACTTCCAGCATATCAAGGCGTACTTCATCAACATCGGAACCCAGCTGACCCAAGTTTCGCTCACGATGGGCGCGGACGACGTTCACGGCACGATCGTCAAGGAACGGATCAGCCACTCGGCGGGGGCGCTCACGCCGGAAGGCATTACGCGCGAGGATCTCATCTGGCTCGTGAAAGGCGCGGGCCGCATTCCCGTCGAGCGCGACACCTTCTACAACGAAGTGAAGGTCTACGACTGATCGGATGCGCATTCGCGCATACTACGCGTATGTTGCGGCGTATCACCTGGTTTACACACAATCGCTGAAACAAAGGTTGGGATTCAGATGAAACGTTTTGTAGTATTAGGCGGCGGATACGGCGGGTTGACCGTCGTGCACGAGCTGCTCGAAGGCGAGCTTCCGGACGATACCGTCATCGTCCTAATTGACCGGATGCCCCACCAAGGATTGAAAACCGAGTATTACGCGCTCGCGGCCGGGACAGTCTCGGATCTCGACCTTCGGGTGCAGTTCCCTTCCGACCCTCGTCTAATCGTCACGTACGGCGAGGTGACCGACGTCAATCTCGACGCGAAGCAAGTCATCCTGGCCGGACAAGAGCCGCTCGAATACGAGCGCTTGGTCATCGCGCTGGGCTGCACGGACAAATATCACGGCATCGAAGGCGCGGAGCTGTATTCCAACAGCATCCAGACCTTCTCTTCCGCGCGCAAGACGTATCAACGGCTCAACGACGTCAAGCCTTACGGACAAATCTCGATCATCGGCGGCGGATTGAGCGGCGTCGAAGTGGCGGCGGAACTTCGCGAGAGCCGGCCAGACCTCAACGTCCGCATCATCGACCGCGGCGGCTCCGTCATGTCCGCGTTCCCGGGCAAGGTGCAAGAATACGTCGCTTCCTGGTTCCTCGAGCACGACGTCGAGATGCGCAGCCACGTCTCGCTGAACCGCGTCGAGGAAGGCATTCTGCACGACGCCAACTCGCCGGATCCGATCTATACGGACGTCACCGTCTGGACGGCCGGCATTCAGCCGGTCTCGCTCGTGCAACGCATGTCGCTGCCGAAGGACAAACAAGGACGTCTCGTCATTAACGAATACCACCAACTCCCGGACTACCCGGAAGTATTCATCGTCGGCGATTGCGCCTCCGTGCCGTTCGCGCCGAGCGGGCAAGCCGCCGGCGCCCAGGGCAAGCAGGTCGCGCAGGTGATGCAGGCGATTTGGCATAACAAAACGCCCCGGCTTGGTCCAATGAAGCTCAAGGGCGTTCTCGGTTCGCTCGGCAAAAAAGCCGGCTTCGGTCTTATGGGCAAAACGACGCTCATGGGACGCGTGCCGCGCATGTTGAAGAGCGGCGTGCTATGGAAATCCAAGCACCATATCGGCTAATCGCGGGCGTCGACGCTATAGGTCGTCGATAATACGGTCGAGCGCTTCTCGCTCCGCCTGCTGTTCCTTAATGGCTTCCATAATGCGTTGTTCCAGCTCTTCGGCGGTTTCGCCGGCGACGATCTCGCCGTTCACCATGCCGAACGGGAACAAATAACATTCGCCGCAATTGCCCAGACAGCCATATTCGATCACATCATAATCCGGGTTTTCTTCCAGTCGTTTCATGACTTGATCCGTGCCGTGGTGCATATTGCTGGCGCAGAACTCAATAATCGGTTTTAACATGTTTGATCACCGGCCTTACGTTGATATCCATTTTCATTTGCGCGTCTTTGTACTATAATAGAGTAAGAAAGGAGTTGATTGCAATGAGCGAAAATACGGCAACGATGTATGATGAGGTATTGGATGTCCTCGATAAGCTTCGTCCGTTCCTGCAACGCGACGGCGGCGACGTTGAGCTCGTGGATGTGGAAGACGGTATCGTCAAGCTGCGTCTGATGGGCGCATGCGGCAGCTGCCCAAGCTCCACGATCACGCTCAAGGCGGGCATCGAACGCGCCCTGCTGGAAGAGGTCGAAGGCGTACAAGAGGTAGTTCAAGTATTCTAATCGTGTCCTGACGTCAGGACGTTCGTGTGCACGAAGAGTCTTGCCCTTTCGCGATTAGCGCGAAGGAAGCAAGACTCTTTTTCTTATTGCCCCGATGCGGCGGCGATTATCGAATGGACGTCTTGATCGGATCGAATCCGCCGTTGACGTCGACGACGTTGCCGGTCAAATAATCCGAATGCGGCAGACACAGAAACGCGATCACGCGCGCGACGTCCTCTCCGCTTCCCGGCCGAGCGGTCGGCGCCTCGTCTTCCTGCTCGTTCATGACGTCCGCGATCGAACGCTCCTTGTTCTTGCCTCTAATATCGCCGGGACAAATCATATGTACCGTAATGCCCGAAGCCGCTTCCTCGACGGCCAGCGTCTTCGTGAAGGAGACGAGCCCCGTCTTCGCCGCCGCGTAGACGGCCCGGTGCGGCCAAGCGCGCCCTTCGCCCGCGTGGCCGAAGCCGAAGTGAAAGATGCGGCCCCACTGCTGGGCGCGCATGCCCGGCAGCATCCGGCGGTCGAGCAGCATGACGCCGAGCAGATTCCCGTTCACGAGGCCGATGATCTCCGCTTCCCCATAATCGGCGAAGAGCTCGCGTTCCCTTCGGAACGGCCCAGCGTTATTGATCAGAATGTCGATCGCTCCGGTACGGGACCATGCCAGCGCCTGATCGGCCATCGCCGCCACGTCCTCTGGCTTGGCGACGTCACCTCGAATGGCGATCGATTGCACGCCCATGCCCCGAATGTCCTCGGCGAGCCGCTCCGCTTCTTCCTTGCTGCTCACATAGTTCAGCACGATATCGCAGCCCATCTTCGCCAGCGCGAGCGCCGTCATTTTGCCAAGTCCCTTGGCGCTGCCCGTAATGAATGCCGTTCTCCCTTGCAGCTCCATCCTCGTTCCTCCCTCGCATGAACAAAAGGGCTTCGCCCTTCAAATCTTCCGTTCTGGCTCCCCCTTTCCCCTCCGCCGCAATGCTGTCAGGATAAGAGGGCTCCGCCCTTTTGACCCGACTTTTGGTGCTCCCTCCTCCCACCTCCTCCGCCGAGGAGGCTCCAAAGCCTATGCTTCCGAAGTGCGCTTTCCTTTGAAAACGCTCAGGACTCCCTATTTCGTGCTGGCATGTTTGTTCGCGGTCGGCGGGAAGGCTTGAGTGTGGCACGCTTTTGTCCTGTCGGACAAAGCTTCAGTGGGTTTTGAAGTTCGTCCTAAGACATAGGCATGTGCATAAGGGGAACCAGAAGGTTAAGCATATGCTTCCGAAGTCGTTTTCCTCCGAAAAACGTTCATCTCTGGATCTACTTCGCAGCCGTCTTCGATGTGTCCTCTCGAAGGGAGCCCGCTCGCCAGTCCTTCGGACTGGCTCTTGTTCGAGCTTCGTTCGTTACGTTTAGCTTTGGGGTGGTATCCAATCCAGTAGGTTGTCTACTTGGTTCGGTGCTGACCTTCGATAGCGGTTGCATAGATTTATATGCGAGAACTTATGAATCCCTGTATGAGAGCAAAGAAAAAAGACTTAAAGCGGGCCGGAATCCGGCGGCCGCTTAAGCCTGGCGCTCATCGAAGAGTATAGCATATTATGATTCCCATTTCCTCATCTGGCGAATCGCGTACTCGAACATGATCCGAAGGCTGCGCGTCGCAAGATCGAGTCCTTGCTGCGCGTCCGCCAGCTGCCCCTTCAAATCCTCGATCCGATGCGCTTCGCCGTAATGCTCATGGTTCTGCTTCAAATCATCCTGCAGCTCGGAGTTCATATGATGGATCTCGACATTGCGGCGCCGGCGCAGCCGGTTGGTCGCATCCTTATGCTTCTCCTTCAGCTCGTCCAGCCGGACGGACAGCTCGGGATGCAGCTTGCGCTGGCGCATGTTGCGCAGCACGGTGAAATACGAGAAATGCGGCTTGATCCGCTCTGTCTCGAGACCGAGAAAATCATTCAGCATATTGCCCATCTTGTCCAGTATGGCGAACATGCGGATGAATCCGTTCTTATCGAAAAACACGTGGCGCTGATAGTTCAGCCGTTCGGCCGGCGACATCGCTTCCAGCGATTCGCTCTTCACCATCTCGGCGAACTTCTTGGCCGCATAATGCGTCTGCTCTAATTCGTCGAGCGAGGCGATCAGTCCATGCGTCCACACCTCGTATTTGCGAAGCTTGTGGTCGCGATCTCGCCCGGCGGCGATGCGTTTGTGCACCGTCTGGGCGAATTGCTCCATCGTGCGGATCGTCTCGTACATATCGCCCTGCAGCTCGCGCGGTTTCTCGCCAAACATCATCCGAAGCATGAAACGATGCCCACCTCCTTCGCGCCCTGGCTTATCGGCTTGTCATCTAGATTACCCATGCGGCCGGCGCGTCAATCGTGGTAATATTCGAAGCGCCCGCCTTGTCTGTTAAGGCCGGTAACGACCTTCCCGCCACTTCCAGGAACGGATGGCCAAATCGCACATGAAGGCGAATAAGACCGAGATGATCGTGTTATGAATGAGGCTCGTGAACAAGAACCAGTCCTCGTTCGTCAGCGTCGCGGTCAAGATGGCCCCGCTGAACACTTGGCAGACGACGAGCACGAACACGAGCCGGGCGCCGCGACGGATGGCCGGCTGCTCCTGCGCGTAGCGGACCGCCTTCGCCCATATCAGGCCGAGCAGCACGGTTAGGATGACCGCGCCGATCCGGTGGTAGAAGACGATTTCGGTGGCGCCCTCCAATACCGGCACGATTTCCCCGTTACAGAGCGGCCAGCCGAGACAGCCGCCGGAAGAGTCCGTGTGGCGAATGAACGCGCCCAAGTAGATGACGACGTACGTAAAAACGAGCGCGGCAACCGTCAGCGAGAATATTTGCGGATGAACGGCCTTGGACGGTCGGTCCGCCTCGACGCCGTTCCGCATTCGCCTTACCCAGATGACGAGCAGCAGCGTACAGGTAAAAGCCATAATGGAAAAACCGAAGTGCAGCGCCATAACCGGCGGGGATGTAGGCCACATGACCGCGGCGGCTCCAAGCAGCGCCTGAAGGATCGTAAAGAAGCCCGTTCCTGCGGAATAAAGCACCGCCTCTTTGTGCTGCCGATAGTCTTTGATTGTCAGGATAAAGACGGCAAGGACGATGAGTCCGACAATGCCCGTCACGAGACGGTGGGAATATTCAATCATCGATTCGATCGTATATGCGGGAATAAATTTGCCATGGCAGAGCGGCCAGTCGTCGCCGCAGCCTCGCCCGGACTCGGTGTTCGTCACGAGCGCGCCCGCGAGCAGCACCAGCAGCATTCCGATACAGGCGGCAAGCGCAAGCGCCCGATAGCGTTTAGAGATCATTGTCATCACCTGTTTCCGTATAATTCTTCTCAATTATAGCGAGTCGGTTTGTCAAATACCATGTTGAAAATGTGAACTCAATCACAAAGTCTGAAGTTGTGACGATTTTCGAGCGCTATCCCTGCCGCGCGTTCCGATTGCCTCTTCATCTTATATAGCATAACCAGAATCACGTTTGGACAAAGGCGAAACGGCTATTGCCGTCTTTTTGCGGCGATGGGAGTTACGTTCCGGAGAAATACAAGATGGATGAATAAACGTGAAACTTATACTTTCTTGTATTTCAAATAAAAAACAGACCCGCTGTTTTCTCTTACCGCCGGATGGCGGGCAGGAAAACAAACGGGTCTATTCTGGCGCTTCGCGCCGCTTATCGCTTACTTGCCCAGGGCGCCGGCGACTTCAAGGGCGCGATCGAGGAACTGCTCGATCTCGTCCCGCGACTTGCGGAGCTTGCTGACGAAACGGACGACTTCGCTGCCGCCGCGGAAGGCGATGAAGCTTGGAATGCCCAGTATGTTCAGCTCGCTGCACAGATCCGGCAGATCGTCGCGGTCGATCTCGTAGAAACGGATGCGTCCCGCGTACTGCTTCTCCACCTCGGGCATGAACGGATCGATGAAATGGCAGTCCTTGCACCATGTTGTCTTGAATACGACCACGGTTAGATCCTCGGGCGCGGTCGCTTCGCGAAACGACGCGTCATCGCGGATTTTCTCCATCCGTCTTCACCTCCTTAAGCGCTCGTTAAAACGCGGGTCCAGCTGTCTTACGGCTCGCGCGTGATGACGAGGTAGCTGTAATCGTCGCTTTCCGTCTCCCAGTATAACGTACCTTGAAGCGCTTTGACAAAGTCGCGCGCCGGCACGTACGTCGCGCCGTTGATCGAGGTCGTCGGATACGACCATTTGACGTTCTTCCCGTTCACGGACGCCCAGCTGCTGCCGACCGTAAGCGCCAGCTTCGTGCCCGTCGCGCCGTCCTTCAGCTCGATCTTCTTGCCTTTCGCGTCGGATTTGATCGTCGCGCCCAGTTGACGGGCGGTATCTCGGAGCGGGATAAGCGTAATGCCCGAAGCCGTTACGATCGGTCCGTACACGTCGTAATCCGGCATCAGGTACACCTCTTGACGCGTGATGTGCAGGTCATTGCGCAGCAGCGAGTAAAGGTCGGATTCCTTGTTGAACAGCTCCAGCGCTTCATAACCTTGCAGCTCGACAAGCTCCTCGAACGCGAGGGCGTCGTCGCCTGCTTGCACGGCATCCGGTACGACCGTCTCGTTCACCTTGGACTTCTCGGATACGGCCTTGACGGTGATGCCGGTGAACGGCACGCCTTCTTCCTCGGCCGCCGCGCCGAAGTCGATCGTTGCTTCGAATTCGGATTTGCGGATGTTCAGCTTCGTATCGACGTACAAGCCGAACTTGGCTTTGTTGTTCTTGTTGAAGATCGCGTTGAACGCTTCAACGTCTTCCGTCTTCGCCTTGGCGAGCTCGTCTTTGGCTTCTTTCAGGCCGTCGAGCATCTCGGTAACCGCTTCTTCGATGTCCGCCTCGGACGTCTCTTCGACGGTCGTGCCGAACAGCTCTTCGGCACCGCCCAGTTCTTCCAGCGCGCCGGCTTGTTCCTCGAACAGCTTGATCAGCTCGGTCGTCACCGCCGTAAGCCCCGCCTTATCGGCCATCAGCGCGTCCAGGAACGAATTGATCCAGCCGAACAGCTGCTCGCCGTCGATCTCGGCCACGACGTGCATTGCGTTCACCGTCTCGCCGCCGATCGTGACGGAGGCCGGCGTCGCGCTGATGGACGACGGATTCGGTAAATGGTCGATGACGAAGCCGGAAACCGTATCGACGAGCTTCTCAGCCGCGGCCGTGATGCTGTCCGTCTCCGCCGTTGCTTCGGAGAGGACGCTCAGGTCCAATACGAACGGCTGCTTGGCGCCTTCGAGCGCGATGACCGCCTGCTTCTCGTCGATCGAAGCTTCAAAGCCGATGCTCTTGCCGTTGAACTCCAGGTTCCCCTTCACGGAGCCGTTCTCGGCATCCTTCATCTTAACGCTTGTCAGCTCAAGCTTCGTGCTGGATAGCATGCGCGCAATCTCGGCGTCTTCTTCCGATACGTCCTCGCTATCGCTCGGCACGAGCTTAATCTCGACCGATTCCGTTCCCTCGTAGGAGTCGACCTTCAGCGATTGCTTGAGCATTTGGTTCAGATCGACGCCGCCTACGGCTTGGCAGCCCGCGACGATGACCATGACGACCGCGAGCGCGGCCAGCAGCAGCGCTCTTTTTCCTTTTATAAACAGTTTCATAAGAAATCCCCTCCTCGGATAAAAAAGACCAAGGTCTATTCTATCATGAGGAGGGGATGCGTGAATAGCGCTTTTACGCTAGATTAATCTCGGCTCGCGGCACGCTTCGGCGCCAAGCGCATAAGCGGTCCGAGCAGCTTGCGGAGCGGTCCGGGGAATTGCTTGACCTCCTCCGGCCTTATGACGCGAAGCAGGACGAGCAACACGGCATACACGGCCAGCGCCGCGATGCCGGTCGCCGCCGCGGCGAAGAAATACGTTACCTTGGCCGGCAGACCGTCGAGCGCCGAGCGCGCCAGCAGATCTACCGCGTAACCCGCGCCGGCCGAAGCGACGATCGTGACGAGATAACCGCCCCAACGGCTGCCGAGCACCGTATGGCTCACTTCCCGGCCGACCGCGCGCAGATTGAGCGTGGAGATGGCGATGAAGCAGAGCGTGGACGCGATGATGAGCCCGTATGCGCCGAGCAGCGGCGCGAGCGCCAGACTGCCGATGACCTTGACGACCAATCCGATGATCGTGTGGCGCATCGGAATGCGCGCTTTGCCCATCCCGAACAGCACCGAGTTACTCGTCATCATCGTGATCTGGAAGATCGTGCCCGCCGTTAAGGCGGCGACGAGTCCGCTCCCGCCCGTCCCCTCGAAGAAGAAGCCGGTGACGGAGACGGCAGCCACGGTGAGCGTCAGCGCGGCCGGCACCCCGGTGAAGACGACGATCCGCATGACGAGCGACGTCTGGCGTTCCACCTCGTCCATATTCCGCACGGAGAAGGCCGCGGATATGACCGGGATGATCGACGTGCTGAGCGCGATCGCCAGAATCGGCGGAATGCCCGCCAGCGACTGCGCCCGGATCGCCAGCCAGTCGAGCGCCTCGCGCGCGGCGTCCTTGCCGCCGTAGAAGCTGTCGGTCAGCATATGGAACAGGTTCGTGTCGAAGTTGTACATGAACTGTACCGTGATGGCCGCCACGACGATCGGCACCGAGATGGAGAACATTTCCCGGTAGATCGAACGGTAAGGAAGCGCCGAAGCTGCACCCGGAATCTCCTTGGAGACGGGCGGCTCGGCGGCGTCCTGACGACGCAGTTTGCGCGCGTAATAGACCATGACCGCGAATGCTCCTATGCTGCCGAAGACGGATCCGAACGTCGCGGCGGCGGCGATCCAACGGTCGCCCCAGCCCAAATTCAGCACGATCAGCGCCAAGCCTACGGCCGTCAGCACGCGCGCGATCTGCTCGATAATCTGCGAGATGCCGCCGGCAGCCATCATTTGGCGTCCTTGGAAGTAACCCCGCATCATCGCGATGAGGGGGAAGAGGAGCAGCGCCGGCGCGATCGCCATAATGGACAGGTCGGCGTTTTCTTCCTTGGAGATATATTCCGCGTACAGCGGCGCAAGCAGGAACATCAATAAGGCCATGATCACGCCGGCGAGCATGCCGAAGCGAAGCGCCGCGCCATAGATGCGCTGCGCCTCGCGCGGCTTGCCGAGGGCGTAACGTTCGGACACCATTTTGCTGATCGCGCTCGGAATGCCCCCCGTCGCGACGAGCAATAGCAGCAGATACAGCGAATTGGCGATGCCAAAATAGACGCCGCCGCTGCTTCCCATCATATAATCGAGCGGAATGCGCTGGAAGAGCCCGAGAACCCGGGCTACCAGCGCTGCCGCCGCTAATATTATCGTGCCTTTAATCAGCGAATCCTTCTTAACCATGCGAACAACCTACCGCCTTCTGCCTTATGATTTCGGCTGGATTGCCTCAAGCGGCTGGTGATTGCCGCGAACCGGCGCCGCCGCGCCCGACGGGGCCGCCCAGCGGATGCCGTTGCGGAGAACTTGACGCACGTTCTCGTTGTAGTACGTCGGATACGTCTCGTGGCCCGGACGGAAGTAGAAGATTTTGCCCTGGCCGCGGAAGAACGTCACGCCGCTGCGGAATACTTCGCCGCCTTCGAACCAGCTGATGAAGATCGTCTCGTCCGGGGACGGAATGTCGAAGTGCTCGCCGTACATTTCCTCTTGCGGAAGCTCGAAGAACTCCGGCAGGCCGCCGGCGATCGGATGCGCCGGGTTGACCGTCCAGATCCGCTCTTTCTCGCCCGCTTCGCGCCACTTCAGGTCGCAGCCCGTGCCCATCAGCTTCTTGAAAATCTTCGAGAAATGGCCGGAGTGCAGCACGACCAAGCCCATGCCGTTCATGACGCGCGCGTGCACGCGCTCGACGATCTCGTCCTCGACCTTGTCGTGGCCCATGTGGCCCCACCAGATGAGCACGTCCGTGTTGGCGAGCACGTCTTCGCTCAAGCCGTGCTCCGGCTGATCCAGCGTCGCCGTGCGCACCATGAAGCCATCCGTGCCGATGCCTTCCGCGATTACTTTATGTATGCCTTCCGGGTACACCTTCTTGACTTCCTCGTGCACGTTCTCGTGCAGAAATTCGTTCCATACCGTGACCTTGATCATGCTTGCCGCCGCCTCCTACAAAGTAAATGGTGCTTGAAAGATGATGCCTTAGTTAAAAATCCAGATGAAGAAGATGACGATCATGAAGGCTTGAAGCACGATTTTGACGACGATGCTCGAGAACAGGCCGACGACCGAACCAAAGCCGACCTTCAGCGACTTCTGGAAATCCGAGCCCGCGAACAGCTCGCCGATAATCGCGCCGAGGAGCGGCCCGATCAGCAGCCCGAACGGAATAAACAAGCCGACCACCACGCCGATCGTGCTTCCGATGATCGAGGCCTTGGAACCGCCGAATTTTTTGACGCCCCAGGCGTTGACCGCGTAGTCCGCGATGAACAGCACGGCGACCGTCGCCGTCTGGATCGACCAGAACCAGAAGCCGAAATGCTCGAACGACACGAAGAAGCCGTAGACGAAGAACGCGGCATAGATCGCGAGCGCGCCCGGCAAAATCGGGTACACCGCTCCCGCCATCCCGACGAGGAACAATAACGCGACGATAATCCATCCGGCTATGACCATGATCCCATCACCCTTTCAGCACGTAATGCTCGATCAAGTGCGCCACCGCATGCTCCGTATTCTTCACGATGACCGCGTCCGCCGCCCGCTTCACGGCCTCTTGCGCGTTGCCGACCGCGACGCCGAGACCCGCTTCGCGAATCATCGCGATGTCGTTCAAGCTGTCGCCCATCGTCGCGACCTCGCTCATGTCGATGCCCAGCACGCCGCACAGCTCGCGAATCGCGCTCGCCTTCGACACGCCTTCGGGATTCATCTCCCAGTTCCACGGAGAAGAATTCGTGATTTCGATGCCGCCCCAGCCGCTCGTCTCTTCGTAAATGCTCTGCCGAATCGCGTCGTCCTCCGTGTAATACCCGAACTTGAGCCAATGATGCGACTCGTAATCGTTCGCCGGCGCGATCCACTTCTCCTTATTGAAAATCCCGTCCACCGTATACGCCCAGTACCAAGCGCTCCCATGCTTCAGCGCCACCTCGTGCAGCCGCTTGATCGTGGCCGCCGGCATCAGCGAGCGCCGGTGCAGCACATGCGGCTTGCGCCAAATTTCGCCGCCGTTGACCGTGATCATCGGCGTATCGAGTCCTAGCTGCTCCGCATACGGCAGCGCGCTCCGAAAGCCGCGCCCGGTCGCGAAGCAGACCAGCACGCCGGCATCCAGCGCCTTGCGGATCCACAGCGCGTTCTGCTCGCTCACTTCCTGCACGTCGTTCAGCAGCGTGCCGTCCATGTCGAGCGCAACCAGTTTGATTCGTCGCATTGATTCTCGTGCCCCCTTACGTTTGCGGCTGCCCTGCGCCCGCGCGCCTTATATGCCGCCGTACGGCAAGCGCGCATGACAAGGGACCGTTCTGACGTTCACTAGAAGAATTTTAGCACAATTCGCGCTGATTCCAAACCAAACCAGCCGTCCGCGGCGCGCCTCCGCCGGGACTCATTCATTATAGAATCTTCCGTCTTGCCGCGCCCTACCGGATCTTGGGCAATTTGTGTCTGATTTTGTTCCCGAAAATAAAGATTCGGAAAAGGCAAATGCCGCCCGGCAAGCGAATTGGTTTGTGTGTACAGCCAAGGCTGGACATACAGCATTTCGCTACTACGGACGGCAATTGGTTTGTGTGTACAGCCAAGGCTGGACATACAGCATTTCGCTGCTACGGACGGCAATTCAGCACCGAGAAGGTGGCGAGAAGGCGAAGAAGGAGGAGCTGAGTTTAGGCCAACCTAAATGAGCACCGGACTTCAAGACTGAACGCCAGATTCGATGCCGCGTTACTTCTTGAACTGCTTCGTGATCAAATGGCGGCTTTTTGAATAACCTTACACGCTGCGGCTGTGCAATCTGCGCCATAGACGGCGGGCCAACAGGCCGTGGGTCGGCGAGAAGACGAAGGCGAGCACGAACAGCAGCGCGGCCGCGCACACCATGCAGCCCGCGATCGAAGCGTCAAGCACGACCGCGGCGAAGTAGCCGAGCACCGTGCTGGCAATGCCGATCGCGACGCTGATCAGGATCATCCGGCCGAGCCGGTCCGTCAGCAGGTAGGCTGCGGACGCCGGGATGATCAGCATGCCGACGACGAGGATCGCCCCAACGCTCTCGAACGAGCTGACCGTCGCCATGGATACGAGTCCCATCAACAGATAATGGAACAGCGCGACGGGAATACCGACGGCGGCCGCCAGCATCGGATCGAAGGCGCACAACTTGAACTGCTTGAAGAACAAACCGATGACGAGCACGATGACCAGCAGCGTAAAGCCAAGCATCCAGACGGCCTTCGGCCCCATGTCGGCGCCGTGCAGCGTCCACGTGTTCCAGTGCACGTGCGCGATCTCGCCGTACAAGACGCAGTCGAGATCCAGGTCGACATTGCGCAAATTCAAGCTGACGAGCACGACGCCCGCGGCGAACAGCGCGGTGAACACGACGCCGATCGAAGCGTCCGCTTGGACGCCGCTTTGCTGGAACAGCTGGATAAGGAACACCGTCACGAGTCCCAACACCGAAGCGCCGAGCAGCATAACGATCGAGTCGCGAGAGCCGCTTACCATGAAGGCGATAACGATGCCGGGCAGCACGGAGTGGCTGATCGCGTCGCCGATGAGCGACATGCGCCGCAGGACGAGGAAGCAGCCGAGTATCGAACAGCAGGCTGCCACCAGCGAGCCCGTCAGCAATATCCAGAAATCCGTCATAACGGCCGCTCCTCCTTCCCGCTTACGTTTAACTGCATGGTCTGCTCATGAATGAGCGTTCTTCGCGCTCTGGTATGGGACAGCCGCTTCGCAAGCAGGCCGCGCCGTGGTCCGAACAGCAGCGACACGCCGAACAACAGCGTCTGCGCCAGCACGCTCACCGGTCCCGTGGGCAGGCTCGCCGTCGTCGAGCTCAGCCACGTGCCGACCGCGCCGCTCAGCAGGCCGAATACGCCGGCGAGAACAACCATCGTGCCCAGCCGGTCCGTCCAATAGCGGGCCGATACGGCGGGCGTGATCAGCAGCGCGGCGACGAGGACGACCCCGACCGCCTGGATGCCGGCGACGACCGCCACGACGATGAAGAACATGAGCAGCTGATCCAGGAACGCCACCGGGAAGCCGAGCCCGCGAGCGAAGCCGGGATCGAAAGCGAGCAGCTTGAACTCCTTGAAGAGCAGCGTGCACGCCGCGATAATGACCAAGCTCACGATCAGCATGGCGTTCACGTCCGAGCCGATCATCGACGCCGCTTGGCCGAACAGGAACTTATCGAGGCCGCTCTGGTTGCCATAGTCGCTATGTTGGATTTTCGTCAGCAGCACGATGCCAAGACCGAAGAAGCTGGAGAGTACGATGCCCATCGCCGCGTCCGTCTTGATCCGCGAATAGCGGGTAATGAGTCCGATGCCGAAGGTGGCCAGCAGCCCGGCCGCGCCCGCGCCGAGCAGGAACAACCCGATCGACTTCGTGCCCGTCAGCATGAAGGCGATGCAGATGCCGGGAAGCGCCGCATGGGCGAGCGTATCGCCCATCAAGCTTTGCTTGCGCAAGTAGGCGAAGCAGCCGATGACGCCGCTGCACAGCCCGAGCAGCATGCAGCCGAGCAGAATCCATTGGGCGTTCGGGTCGGTGACCATCGCCCAGAACGATTCCAGCATGCTTACCCTCTCCCTTCGGCCGCCGCGGCGGTATCGGCCGATTCGGCATGCCGGTTCAGGAACGCGAAGCGGCCGCCGTACGTCCGCTGCAGGTTCTCCTGCGTGAACGCGTCCTCCGTCTTGCCGTACGCCTGCACTTCCACGTTCAGCAGCAGCACGGAGTCGAAATATTCCTTCACCGTCGCCAGATCGTGATGAACGACCATCACCGTTTTGCCTTCGCGCTTCAGCTCTTGCAGCAGATTGATGATCGCTTTCTCCGTCGCGGCGTCCACGCCCGCGAACGGTTCGTCCATGACGTACAGGCTCGCGTCCTGCGCCAGCGCCCTGGCGAGGAAGACGCGCTGCTGCTGTCCGCCGGACAACTGGCTAATCTGTCGGTTCGCGTAATCGGCCATGCCGACCTTCGCCAGACACTCCAGCGCGATCGCCTTCTCCTTGGCGCCTGGCCGCCGGAACCAGCCCAGCCGTCCGTAGCGGCCCATCATGACGACGTCGAGCGCGTTCGTCGGGAAATCCCAGTCGACCGACTCGCGCTGCGGCACGTAGCCGATGAGCTTCCGCTGCTCGGCGCAAGGCTTGCCGTACACCGCGACTTCGCCCGTCAGCTTAGGAATCAGTCCAAGCGCCGCTTTGATCAAAGTCGATTTGCCCGCGCCGTTCGGACCGATGACGCCGACGAGCTCTCCATCCCCGATCTCGAACGACACGTCGCGCAAGACCGGCTTCTTCTGGTAGGCCACGCTTAAGCCGCGGATCGCAAGCGGCGGCTGTTTCGTTAGCTTTGTGCTGCTTGGCATTTCGTCACTCTCCTCGCCGATTTCTTATTTGAGCGCGCTGACAATGGTATCGACGTTATGCTTCACCATGCCAATATACGTACCTTCGCTCGTCCCTGCTTTCCCCAATGCATCCGAGAACAGCTCTCCGCCGATCGCGACTTCGTGTCCCATCTTGCTTGCGCCTTCAATTACCGCCTCGATCGACTTCTTCGGCACGCTCGATTCCACGAATACCGCCTTGATCTGGTTCTGCACGAGAAAATCGCGCAGCGCCGATACGTCCTTCGAGCCGTATTCCGAAGCCGTGCTGATGCCCTGCAGCCCCATCACCTTGATGCCGTACGCGTCGCCGAAGTAACCGAACGCGTCGTGCGCGGTGACGAGCACGCGGCTTGCTTCCGGAATGGAAGCGATTTGCTCCGCGGCGTAGTCATCCAGCTTCTTGAGCTCCGCGATATAGGCGTCCGCCTGCGCGCGGTAGTCGCCCTCGTTGGCCGGATCCTTCTCGATGAACGTGTCGCGGATGACCTCGGTCGCCGAAATCCAATTCTCCACGTCGAACCAAATATGCGGATCATGCGCGCCCGAAGGATCGGTGCGCAGCGCGGATTCCGGCAGATCGCGCGCGACCGCGACCGTCGGCTTCTTATCCTCCATCTTCTCGAACATCTCGGCCATCTTCCCTTCCAGATGAAGGCCGTTGTAGAAGATGATATCGGCGTTATCCAGCTTCTTGATATCCCCTTGCGACGCTTTGTATAAATGCGGGTCGACGCCCGATCCCATGAGTCCGGTTACTTCCGCATGTTCGCCGCCCACTTCGGCCGCCGCGTCGGCGATCATTCCCGTCGTCGCCGTGACCGTCAACTTCCCGTCGCCCGCGGCCGGCTCGTTGCCGCCATTTCCGCAGCCCGCAAGCACGACCGCGCTCACCGCCGTATACGCCATGGCATACATCCACCGCCGGATGGCCGAATTCGTTTTCTTTCGCATTTCTCATCCCTGCCTTTGCCTGAATTGGTTCACGGCCGCGCGATCGGCGCCGCATGTCGTCGGACAACTTTTACACCAGACCAATATTATTTCCTTTGTACATACTATTTTACCTTATGCCTCTTTTTTATTATTATACAAAAAAGTTTCCACAGTGCAACATTTAGTCCGAGCTTTTTCGTATATTCGTCTGCCTTGCGTTCGACAAAATGCCAAAAAGACCAGCAAGGACGGGCGATTCCCGTCTTTGCTGGTCTTTTGGTTTTACAAATTCTTCGTCTGTGCGATTACTCGTTCGCTGCTCCCGAATTGGCCGCGTTCGTCCCGTTGTCCGTGCCATCCGCTTGGTTAGCATTGGCGTTCGCGGACGTCTTCGGCTTCTTCGGCACGCCGTTCATCCCGATCTCGTAATCGTACGCATCGAGAATTTTGCGCGCGACGGGCGCTGCCGCATCCGCGCCGAAGCCGCCGTAAGGCATGACGACCGCGACGGCAATGCGCGGATTGTTCGCCGGGGCATACGCGATGAACACCGAGTTATCGATGGTCTTGCCGCCGACGACCTGCTGCGACGTACCCGTCTTGCGTTCTACGGTGTAAGCCGCGCCGTTGAGCACGGCCACGTTGACCTGCGACATGCCCCGCTTCAATTCGTTCCAATACGCTTCCGGGAAGTCCACGGTGTTCAGCACCTCGGGTTTGAACGTCTGCACGACATTCCCTTCCGCGTCCTTGATCATGCTGACGAACTGCGGCTTCATGCG
Source organism: Paenibacillus methanolicus (assembly GCF_008124765.1). Taxonomy (GTDB): domain Bacteria; phylum Bacillota; class Bacilli; order Paenibacillales; family Paenibacillaceae; genus Paenibacillus_Z; species Paenibacillus_Z methanolicus. Next base: position 344,153 of record NZ_VNHS01000010.1, read on the forward strand.
CTTGCCCTTGTTGGCGAGCATCGACGTATATTGCGCCAGCTGCAGCGTCGTGTAGCGGCCCTGCTGGCCGAACGACGCTTGCACGAGGGCCGACTGGGAGCTGCCGGCCTTCATTTCTTCATAATAGTTGATGAATCCGGCGCTCTCGCCCGGCAGTCCGCTCTCGGTCAAGACGCCGAGCCCGAACATCTTCTCGTACTTATCCCAAATGTCGACGCCCTCGTCGCCGTGACGAATGTAGAGCTCGTTGCCGACCATCTTCGCCATCCACGGGTTGGAGGATTTGGCGATCGCCTTGGCCGGATCGAGCAAGCCGTAAGCATGCCCCTTGGCGTTGCCGATCCGCACCCGATGCACGCCTTCTTTGCCGTAATAGAACGAGCCGTTGTCGTTCCAGGTCGTGCTCGTGGTGAACAGCTTCTCATTCAACCCGATCAGCACCGTGAGCGGCTTCTGCGTGGAACCGAGCGGCACCAGGGACGAGGGGAGTTTGCTGACTTCCTTGTCGTCTTTATACGGGCCTGGGATTTGGCGAATCGTCCCGTTCAACGAGATGCCCTGGATCGCATCGTAATCGTCCGGACTGATCCGCCCGCCTTCCCAGACGTTCGGGTCGTAGTCGGGCATGCTTGCCATCGCGATCACTTTGCCCGTGTTGACCTCCATCGCGACCGCGTACCCGGAACGGGCCATTGGCTGCCGCTTGGAAGAATCGGACGTATGCTGCAGGTAATCGATTTGATCCAGGATCGCCTGTTCCGTCGCCAGCTGCACTTCGCGGTTGATCGTCAAGTACAGGCTGTCGCCTTTCTCCGGCTTCGTCACGACGGGCGGTCCGATAATCCGGCCGCCGGAATTGATCGGGTACGTCTTCAGGCCGTTCTTGCCGCGCAGCACGTCTTGGTACATCATCTCGAGTCCGTCGAAGCCGACGTCCTCCTGGCCCAGATAGCGCATGAGCGGATCTTCGTTGTCGTCCCGGCCTTTGTACGTCTTCGTCTGGTCGGCGCCGTTCTCGAACTTCTTCAGATAACCGACCAGCTGCACCGAGACCGTGTCGTCGTCATAATAACGGATGCTTTCCTCGACGATTTCGATGCCTTTATATAAATCGCGGTGCTCCATAAAGTACGCGATCTCCTTGTTCGTCAGCCCGCTTTTGATCCGGCGCGGCACGGAGATCGTGTTTTTGCGGTACTCCAGGTCCATATTCTTGATGATCTTATCGAGCGTCAGCGCTTGCTTCGAATCGCCGTACTTCTGGAACACGCCGTGCAGCCGCGCCGCCAGCGCCTTCGAATCGTCTTCCTTCGAGCCCGGCTCGATCGTGTAGTAGAGCGACTGCGTCGAGGTCGAATACGCGATCGCCTTGCCGCTGGAATCGTAAATATTGCCCCGAATCGGCGGGATAAGCACGTCCTTCGAGCCGCGCGACGCCTCCTCCTCCTTCAGCTGAGGCCCCTCCACGAACTGCAAGATCGCCAATCTGACGATCAATACGCTGAATACGAAAAACGTCACGAAAAAAAACAGGTTCAACCGAAACGAGAAATGCCTGCGAATGCTAATCTCCCGTTTCTTCGGATCATCCTGCACGCCCGCTGCCTCCTTCATTCGTGTAGTCTATACAAACGCCCTTGCGAAAGGGCCTTATGATTCGCGAATATGCGTCCGGTCGAAATCGGCCGGGTTGAACCAGTTGCCCGACGCCGCCCACGTCGCATCCAGCGGGATCCATTGGCCGCCTTGGTCCGCAAGCCGCACCTCGTTCCATGCATGAGGACCGTATCCGCCCCGGCCGTCCGCGCCCTGTCCGGTCACGACCCGGACCTCCAAGCCGACCGTCCGCGCCATCACGGCATAGAGGCGGGCGACGTCGATGCAGACGCCCTTCCGGGAAGCGAACGTATCGGCGGGCGTCTGCTCCTTCCATACGCCGCGCTCCTCGTAATTGCGGGCTTTCTCCCAATCGTAGGCGATCCGGGAGCCCAACCAGTCGTACAGCGCCCTTGCCTTGGCTTCATCGCCGCGCGCTTTGGCCGTCACGGTCTCGGCCGCTTCCTCGATATCGGCGGGCACGGCCGCGTCGATGACCTCGTACTTGCGCTGCAGCACCCGCTTGAACTCCGTCTGCACCGCCTCGGTTAGTACCGGCCCCCGCTTGGCAAGCGCGTCGCCCGCCACCGGCTCCAGCAGCTCGTCGGCCGTCTTGGCGTAGAACGAGGAGCCGCGAATCTCGTCCACTAAAGGACCCGAGGGCAGCAAGGTGACATAAATGAACAACACCGCGAGCGCCACGAACGATCGTCCCGCCCCGAGCATCGCCCCGAGCAACGCGCCGGCCGCGCGACTGCCCGTCTTCACCTGCCCGCGCCGCAGGCCGGCATCCGCGGGACGAACCGACAGACGCTCGAACAAGACCGCCGCGAGCGGATATAGCTGGCCGAGCACGAGACGTATCAGCATATAGAGCAGCAGGAACAACACGCCGAACCTCAGCAGTTCGAAATCGCGCAAGCTCGTCGCGAACGTGTACCAGAGCTGCTTGATCGGCCCCAACTCTTCGCGAGGCACCGTTATTTCCCGCGCAATAAGCCAATCTCTTACATAGGGCGACATTCGCGAGGCGAATTTGCCGGCCAATACGAGCGATAGGACCGTGCTTGCGGTCTCCCACACAAAAAAGAAAAGGTGCTTCGCAGAACCCGACGCACCTCTCCTCACCCCTTGAATGAGCGACACCAGCAGGACAACCAGCACGAGAAGCGCCACAGGCTCCGGCTTCAGCAGCGCCTGTACCCATCCGTTCATGGCTTCTCCTCCTTGTAGCTATGCCGCCCAGACCTCCCGAACGGGTCGCCTCGGCCAACTAGCCGTTCGTCTTCGCTTGCGTAATCAATGCTTGAATCGCATCGTCAATCTTCCAGGTGCCGAGCGCGTTGCCTTGAAATTTCACTTTCACTTCGCCCGCGCCCGGCGTGCCGGTCAGCTCCACGTTCTTCGACTTCACCGTGAAGGTGCCGTCGGCATTGTTCGTGAACGTCGCTTCCTTCGCTTCGCCGGCCATCGCGGAGATGGCTTGTTCCTTAAATTTATCAGTAATCGTCGATCCGATTTCCTTCAGATCGATGCTCTTCAGGTCGTCGAGCGTGTACCCGCTGTATACGATGATGCCCACGATGATGACCGCGACGATCAGCCACTTCACGACCGTCCTCACGATGCGAATGACGAGCCATAGCACGACCAGCGCAATCACCAGCACGAACCAATTGTCTTGGAAAAACTGGGCCCACGTGTCCCAATTCGCGTTCAAATCAAACCCCATCCGATAGTCTCCTCCATTATACCGCTTGCTTACTTTGAATACAAAACATTATACCCGAACCCCTTATGCCCGTAAACGGCCGGAAATGCGCGGGTTTTGGCGGGTTTGGATGGCGGAATTGCCCGTGATTGGCGACTATTGTAGACCAGTTCCCCACCTTATCTGGGAACATCTCTACAACGGGAGCGGTTGCGGGAAATCGGAGCCCTTGCGCGGCTAGCGATCCTCTTCGAAGCATTACCCTCACCTACAGCGGAGATTTCCCGCAACAAGCGACTTTTGCGGCGGAGATTGCGCACGGCAAGCGACTTTTGTAGACGTGTTCCCACCTCTTCATCAGTCATCTAATCCAGGAACACGTCTACAACGGGAGCGGTTGCGGGATCGGAGCCCCAACGGGAGCAATCGGGCGCAATCGGAGCCCTTTAGCGGCTTGCGATCCTCTTCGAAGCACCACCCACACCCTGCAGCGGAGATTTCCCGCCAACAAGCGACTTTTGTAGACGTGTTCCCACCACCTCTTAAGTCACCAAATCAGGGAACACGTCTACAACGGGAGCGGTTGCGGGAAATCGGAGCCCGAGCGGCCCGCGGGAAATCGGAGCATACATATCCAAGCCCTTCCAAGCGTACAAGTAGTAACAGCACAAGCCCTGCGGCGGCGACCGGACCGCATTGCCGCAGGCGGAACAGCGAACTACCCGGCGCACGCCGAGCGCGAGCGCCGACGCCTGGGAGGAATTTCGTTGAAAACCGCAGTATGGCTGTACTTGTTTCTGTTCGTCGCGTTCTTCGATTTGCACGCGCAGTACCCGATCCTGACGCCGTTCGCCATCTCGCTCGGCGCGGCGCCTTCGTTCATCGGGCTGATGATGGGCATCTACTCCATCACGCACTTGCCGGGCAATCTGATCGCCGGCTTCGGCGTCGACCGGTTCGGCAGCCGGCTCTTCATCGTCCTGTCGCTGGCGGCCGCGGGCATCATTCTCGTCATCCAGGCCGGCATCACGAACCCGTGGCAGCTGCTCGTGCTCCGCTCGATCAGCGGATTCGTGCTCGCCTTCCTGTCGCCGGCATGCATGTCGCTGCTCGCCCGCATCGCCCAAAACCAGGTGCAGCAGCGCAAGCTGATGGCCGGCAACGGACTGGTCCATACGCTGGCCTCCGTCGTCTCGCCGGCGGCCGGCGCGTACATGGTCGCCCAAATCGGCTTCACGACCGCCTTCCTCATTCTCGGCTGGGTCCTGATCGCCACGGCCGCCTGCGCGCTGTTCTTCATCCGCGAAGCGCCGAGGAAAGCGCTCGCCGAAGCCGGCGACTCCGACGCGGACGGCTTCGGCGCCCCGGCGGGCGAGCGGAACGACGACGTCGGGCTGCACGAGGGAACCGCGAAGTCGATTCCGTGGCTCGTCTTTCTCGTTCCGATCGCGATGAGCTGCGCGCAAGGCATTCTGTCCTTCGAGCTGCCGCTTATGGCCAAGACCCAGGCGGCCATGATGACGACCGGCCTGCTGTTCTCCGTCGTGAGCCTAGGCGCGCTGTTCACGCTCAGCCTGCTGTTCTTGAACCGAATGTCGCCTTACTTGCGAACGTTGTGGGGGGCGTTCATGCTGGCGATCACGTACTTCGCGATTGCCGCCGAAGTGCCGGCGCCGTTCTATGTACTCCTCTTCGTGATCGGCATGGCCAAAGGAATCATATTCCCGGCGCTCTCTTCCCTGCTGATCGAGCTGAGCGGAGGCGCACGCTACGGCCGAACGTTCTCGGTGCTGTCGATCGCCTTCTCCATCGGCTCGTTCATGGGACCGATGCTGGCCGGCCAGCTTCGGGATTACGTCTCGCCGTATTACATCGCGTTCCTCGCGCTCATGCTTGCCGTCTCGATCTTGCCCTTTCATGCGATCCGCACGGCCGGCGGCAGCGCCCATTTTTCGAAAACTGGGTGAATGCACAGGGCCGCTACCCCTCCAAGACATAAGATACAGTGTGGCAAACAGCTAGCAAGGCAAACACGAAATCAGCAGGCCTTTGCCAAAGACAGATAAGTTGAAAGAGGGGTGAAATACCATGTCTCAATGCGTAGAACACGGCCACAAACACGGCGGTTTTACATCGGCCGGCATCATCCTCGTACTCTTCATCCTGCTCGTCATCGTAATCGGCGGTTTCTGTTACTAGGACCGCATCACCCGCTTCCACTAGGCGGCCTGCCCGAGCAGGCCGCCTGCTTTTATTTAGACGACGCGACGCGCCGAAAAGTATCAGCCCCTCCGGTCTCGTGCCGACACTCGATCCCATCCGCAGGCCGTGCCTTAATCAATCCGCGAAAATCGGCTACAATAAGCGGGTGAGGTGAAAATTGGATGGATATCGCCATTATCGTCGAAGGCAAAAACGACCGCAGCCGGCTGCGCCGCGTCCTTGCGGAAGAAGTGCCGATCTTCTGCACGTACGGCACGCCGAGCGCGAATCAGATCGAGACGCTGCGCAAGCAGGTCGGGGACAAGCAGGCTTACCTGTTCACCGACAACGATTCGTCGGGCAAGCGCATCCGCGGCATGCTGCGCGACGCGTTCCCGGATGCCGAGCACATCTACACGAGACGCGGCTATCCGGGCGTCGAGAAGACGCCGGAAGATTACTTGATCGAACAATTAGAAAAAGCGGGCCTTGAGGCGTACATCGTGTACCCGCCGCAAGATCCCGCTCCCTGGAGCAAAGACGATCAAATTTGAATATCGAGCGCGAAAATAACGAACGTGACGGTAGCGATGCTCAGCACCGTCGAGAGCAGCACCGCCTGCGAGGCGTATTCGGGCTCGTTGTCGAACTCGACCGCCAGGAGCACGCTCGACAGCGAGGTTGGCACGGCGGACGAGACGATGAGCGCCTGCGCCATCAGCCCGTCCAGCCCCATCGCCCAGACGACGGCCGCCGCGAGCAGCGGGCCGGCAACCAGCCGCAGACCGCTGGCCAGCCAGACGTCCGCATGCAGGAGCGCCTTCATCGACCACTTCATGTTCCCCAGCTGCACGCCGAGCGTAATAAGCGCCGTCCCGATGAATGCATTAGCCAAATATCCGAGCGGCGCCTCCACCGCCTTGGGCAGCTCGATCCCCCATTGATGCAGCGCGAACCCAAGCGGAATCGCATAGATGACGGGCTGCTGAATAATGGTGCGCATCACGCCGCGAAGACTGCTTTTGTGCGCGTTGACGCTGTAGATCCCGTACGTGTTGGGGAGCAGCGACTGCGTCATCATGACGAGGATCTGGACCGAGAGCGTGAACGGATTGTTCGCGAAGACAAGGCCGTTCAGCGGGATGGCGTAGTTGGCGCTGTTATAGAACAACACGCTGTTGCGCATCGCGGCCCGCATGCCGCCGCGGTGACCGCGAAGGCGGACGAACGCTTCCGCCGCCCCATACTGAAGCACCATGAAGATCAACAGAAACAGCAGCACCTGAAGCGCCACGCCGGCCGATATGGATGTCGTGTATAAGAGCTGAAAAATCATGGCCGGCGAGAACAAATAAAAGTTAAGCTTGCTGAGCGTGCGAATATCGAGCGTGAACGCGCGCTGAAGCACGATGCCGAGCGCGATCATGACCGATAGCGGCAGGACGTTGTTCCAGACGATCGTAGTCAGGACGCTCATGCCGCGTTAGTCGTCCAACAGCGCGTCGGTAATTTCTTTCAGCTTGTCGGCCGTCATCAGTTCATCCAGCGAGCCGCGCACGTATTTGCGAATATTCCCCTTCTTGTCCACGAAGAAGATCAAGTCGCTGTGGGTGTACAGCTTGGTCGCCGGATCCTTCTGCAGCATGAGCCCGAATTCGGTCATCAGCTTGGTCGTCTCCTGCTCGGTCGCCATATTGAGGAATTTCCAGCCCGTCTGATCGATCTCGTTCGGAATATTGGCGATGAACTGGCGCACCGCATCCGGCTTGTCCCGCTCCGGATCGAACGTGACCGAATGGAACTCGACGTCCTTGCCGAACGTGCCGTCCGCCTTCAGCTCGTTCTGCAGCTCGCTCATCAAGAACGTCGTCGGCGGACAAATATCCGGGCAATTCGCGTAGTAGAAATAGATCAGGCGCACTTTGCCGTCGGAATCGGACAGCTGCACCTGGTTGCCGTCCAGATCGGTCATCGTATAGTTCGGCGCCGGCTTGTCCATTTCGAAATTAACCGTGCTCTTCTCCTGCATCGAGACCAGCAAATAAATCCCCATCGCCGCGCAAAGCGCGAACAGCGCGATTTTGAATGCATGTTTGCGTACGAATGCCATGCGTGTCGTTCCCCCCAAGCAAAAACGGCGCCATTCTCGATCGAAGGTGCCGCTTCACGAATTTTTAAGACCACGTTGTGTTGACGATCATAAGCAAAAAGACGACCATCAAGTAATTAATCGAGAAGAAAAAGTTGACCTTCGCCCACTTCGTCTCCCGCTCGCCTTCCTTCCCGAACCCCATCGCCGTCTGGACGAGCCAGGCGATGCCGCATAGCGCGCCCACGATCAAGAAGACGACTCCTACATAACCGTATGTATAGAGCAACACGACGTTCGGCACGAGCAGCACGATATACGGCACCATCTGCAGCTTCGTCCGGCGCACGCCCTTCACGACGGGCAGCAGCGGGAACCCCGCGGCGCGGTATTCCTCCACCCGGCGAATCGCCAGCGACCAGAAGTGCGGCGGCTGCCAGAGGAACAACAGCGCGAACAGCAGCCAAGCGCCCATATCGACTTCTCCCGTTACCGAGCAATACCCGATCACCGGCGGCATGGCGCCGGAGACGCCGCCGATCGACGTGCTCCACGTCGACGAGCGCTTCAGCCACATCGTGTAGATGACGACGTAGACGAAAATGCCCAACACGCCCAGCCACCCCAGCAACGCGTCGAGCGCGAACAAGATCGCAAGCCCGACGACGCCGAGCGCGATCCCGTACGCCAGCACGGCGCCCGGCTTCAGCCGCCCTTCGGCCAACGCCCGCTTCTGGGTCCGCTCCATCTTCTTGTCCAGTTCGCGGTCCCAATAATTGTTGATGACGCACGCGGAAGCCATCGTGAACGTGGTGCCGATCAGCATATAGAGAAGCAGCAGCCAGTCGATATCCCATTTGGAAGCAACCCAGAAACCGCCGAACGCCGCGAACGCATTCAGCCGAAGCAGTCCCGGCTTGGTCAGGGCCACATATTCTTTTAACACACAGCGAGCCTCCCTGTTCCGATACCGCAAGAGACGCGCCTGGCGCCTCATGGTAATAAATCGTAGTTAATCATACCTCATCCCGCAATCCTTTGACAATCTTCGCGGTCGTTGTTCAAGAATTTGTTGGTTTAGCCCGGAACGCGCGAAGGCCCCCGTTCATTCCTTCGCAAAAACTTGTGGAACAATTTCAGCTCCTGCCTAATATGATGTCTTGTGGATCATCGCCCAACCGAACGCAAAGGAAGTGAGATTCCCCAGCATGGCCGTCATAAAAGCGAATTCGGAGGACATCAAGATGCTAGCCCGGCTAATGCGGGCGGAGGCGGAAGGCGAAGGCGACCTCGGCATGCTGATGGTTGGCAACGTCGGCGTCAACCGCGTCAGAAGCGGCTGTCTCGATTTCAAGAATATCCGAACGATCCCGCAGATGGTGTTCCAAAGTCCGGGGGGATTCGAGGCAACGCAGAAGGGCTATTTTTATCAAGGCGCGCGCGATCGGGAAATTCGGCTGGCCAAACGGATGATCAACGGCGAACGCCAGCACCCCGCGTCCAACTCGCTCTGGTTCTTCAAGCCCGCGGGCGCCTGCCCGAGCCAATGGTTCGACCAATGGAACGCGGGCCGGTTTAAATCGCACTGTTTCTTCCGGCCGACCAGTGCGGACTGCCCGAACGTGTATTAGTTGAGGGAATCAAAGCAAGCGACGAGAGGCCGACAAGCGCAAGGCGAATTTATGTTCATGATCAGAAAGCGAGGAAATCGAATCATGTCTAACGGTTACGGGTACAAAGGTGCAGTAAGTCCGGCGAATACGGCTGGTTGGGGCGGTTACGGTTATGGGGCTCCATACCCTGGAATGGGAATGGGCGCGGCTCCGGCGATGGGGATGGGCGCAGCTCCCGCGATGGGTATGGGCGCGGGTCCAATGATGGGTATGCCCGCCATGCCGCAAACGGCCGTTGCCGGCGTCCAATCCCCGCAAGCCGGCGTTCCCGCCGGCGTACCTAGCGGCGCGTTCGTCACGCCGCAAGGCGGCAATATCGTTACGGTCCCGGTCGTCGAGGAATCCTACGTCGAGAACATCATTCGCCTGAACCGCGGCAAAATGGCGACGTTCTACATGACGTACGAGAACAACCGCGAATGGAACGCCAAAATTTTCAAAGGCATCATCGAGGCGGCCGGCCGCGACCATATCATTATCAGCGACCCGACGACGGGCAAGCGCTTCTTGCTGCTGATGCTGAACCTGGATTACGTGGAATTCGAAGGTCCGATCAACTACGAGTACACGTTCCAAGGCGTGACGATCACGAACACGACGCCGGTCAACGGCGGTACGCACGCCGCGACGACGCTGCCCGCGATGAACGGGCGCTAAAGAGCGGGACGAAACGTCCATGCATGAAGCTTGGCGGCGCCGCCCGGAATCCAATCGGACATGATGCGCCATGAAGAACGCTCTCCGCAGCGTTCTTTTTTTATCGCTTCGGCGGCTTCTACGCTCCCCGCCTCCCATACCTCGACGAACAACAGCGGCTGGTCGGTGCCTTCATACAGCTTAAATCCGCCGGGATCCGCCGACCGCCCCGCGATCCACGATCGAAATTGTTGTTCATGCTCCGGCAAAATCCGGTATTCGACGAAACAGATCACCATGGGCGAAAACTTCCCTTCCGTTATAATAACCCGCGATTCAGAAGATACTGAAACGTACAATATAGAAGTATAACATTTCACGGGCAGGTGCTTCTTATTATGGATAGCGGAACGCATTTGGTCATGGGACTCGGACTCGCCGGTCTCGCCTCCGTCGACCCGGTGGTCGCTTCCGATCAGACGGTGTACGCGGCGGTGCTCATCGGTACCGTAGTCGGCTCCCAGGCCCCGGATTTGGATACGCTGCTTCGGTTCAAAGGCAATGCGATATATATCCGCAATCACCGCGGCATGTCGCACTCCTTGCCTGCTATCGCAATTTGGACCCTTTTGATCACGCTGCTGCTTCAACTCGGCTTCAATTTCGGACTACCCTGGGCGCATATCGCCGGATGGGTGCTGTTGGCCGTCGTCATTCACGTCTTTACCGATTTGTTCAACACTTACGGAACGCAGGCAATGCGGCCCTTCACGAAAAAATGGATTTCGTGGAACATCATCCATATTTTCGATCCCGTCATCTTCACGGCGCATGTCATCGCGATCGCCCTCTGGGCGCTGCGCGCCTTCGATCCCGCCGCGCTGTTTCCGGCTCTGTACGCGCTGCTGATCGTGTACTACGTTTGGCGGACGATCTCCCACCGCATGATTCTGAGGCGGCTGCCGAAACTGGACGATCAGCACGAGCCCGAAGACGACTATATGATCATTCCGACCATCTCCCTCTATGACTGGAACGTGGTCAAGCAGCGCGGAGACGGCTCGTACGTCATCGGCGACTTGAAACAGGGACGGCTGCGCTGGATCGACAGCGCCCGCTGCTCCAGCCATCCGGCCGTGGAACGGTCCAAGCAGGATATCTCGATCCGTTCGTTCCTCTCCTTCACCTCGTTCGCCTGCGCCGAAGTGCGCGAGCATTCGTGGGGATACGAGGTCCGCTGGTGCGACGTGCGTTACCGTCACCGCAAGCAATACCCGTTCGTCGGCGTGCTGCTAATGGACAGCGACTATAAAACGCTGGGCTCCTACGTCGGTTGGCTGAGCGACGAACGGCTCCAGAAACGGCTGCGCATGAACACCTACTGAGCATGAGGCTTCGCCGATGCCAGCGGTTCGCGCTTGACCTATGCGATCCCTTCTTGCACAATGAAGAAGGGATTTTTGCATGTCGCCGGCATGAATCGCGCTCGCTCCGTCCGATATGGACGTTGATCGCCGTCACGCCTTGCCCGCGCGCATGCAAAAGGCTCAAGGTTTCCCTTGAGCCTTGTGGTCTTGCATGTCCGAATTAACGGAACTGCGAACCCGACAGTTGTTGCTCGGCGATTTGCACCAGTTTGCGCGTGATGTAGCCACCAAGCGAACCGGCGTCGCGAGTTGCGAAGTTGCCGTAGTAACCGTCAGCAGGAATTTGGATGCCCAGTTCCTGTGCAGCCTCGTATTTCAGTTGGTTAAGTGCCGCGCTTGCTTGAGGTACGACCAGCGTATTGCTGCTGCGAGATTGTCCTGCCATGTGGAATTTCTCCTTTCATCCTCTTCACGTTGTATGTGTTGCAAGCTTGCAAGCTTATTATGATACGTTGGCCGAAAGAATATGCTTAAGATTTCGTTCATTTTTAAAAACTTTTCAAAGGAGCTTTCGCCCCATGTCCAAGACTCTCTCCCTGCTGTTCGCCGTCGTCTCCGTCATCCTCATGACCGCCACGGCGATCGCCATCGCGCACAGCGCTTGGCTGACTCTTCTGCTCTTCATCCTGACGATGGGCTGCATCGGCGCGGGATTTATCGTAAAGGCCAAACTAAGACGCCGCGGTCAGGGGTAATCCCCTTCCCGCGGCGTTTGGTTTGAATTCTTGCTCTATGCCCTACCGGCCCTATCGCGCCGGCAAGAAGCCCATCCGCTCCTTGACGTCGCGCACCGTCTTGTTCGCCACCTCGGCGACCCGCTCCGCGCCCTGCTTCAGGATCGCGTGGATCTCGCCCGATTCGCGGATCTCGCGGTACCGCTGCTGCAGCGGCTCGAGCGTCGCGACGACATGCTCGGCGAGGTCTTTCTTGAACGCCCCGTAGCCTTGCCCCTCGTACTTCGCCTGAATCTCCTCCAGCGATAGACCCGAACAATGCGAATAGATGCTCATCAGGTTGCTGATCTCCGGCTTCTCCGCCGGGTTGTAGATCACGTCGCGGCCCGAATCGGTCGTCGCCCGACTGAGCTTCTTGCGGATTACGTCCGGCGGGTCCAGCAGCGCGATGTAGCTCGCCGGATTCGGATTGCTCTTGCTCATTTTCTTCGAAGCGTCGTCCAGCGACATGATTCTCGCGCCGACCTTCGGAATATACGGCTCCGGAATCGTAAAGTAGTCGCCGAACCGCGCGTTGAACCGGTGTCCCAGATCGCGCGTCAGCTCCAGATGCTGTTTCTGGTCGTCGCCGACCGGCACCAGATCCGCGTTGTAGAGGAGAATATCCGCCGCCATGAGCGTCGGGTAGACGAACAAGCCCGCGCCGACCGAATCTTTGCCGGACGATTTATCCTTGAACTGCGTCATGCGCTCCAACTCGCCCATATAGGCCAACGTGGTGAACAACCAGCCGAGCTCGGCGTGCGCCGGCACGTGCGATTGCATGAAGACGCTCGCTTTGGCCGGATCGATGCCCGCGGCGATGAACAGCGCGGCAACCGCCTCGGACTGCTCGCGCAGCGCGGCCGGCTCCTGCGGCACCGTGATGGCATGCAGGTCGACGACCATGAAGAAGCATTCGTGCGTTTCTTGCAGCCTGACGAAATTTTGCATCGCGCCGATGTAGTTGCCCAGCGTGAGCTGGCCGCTCGGCTGGATGCCGGATAGTACTCTTTTCATTGGATGATATCCTCCTTTTTTCAATACGCTTCTTTTAAGTTCGCCTTACACTCCGCCTCCCCCAACCCCCTCCGCCGAGGGGGCTCCAAGGGCTCCGCCCTCTGGACTCCCGCTTTCGTGCTGGCGAGTCGAGCTGACGGACGGCGGTTGCTTTTGAGCGGGGCACGCTTTTGTCCTGCCGGACAAAGCTTACGTGAGTTGTCGCTCGTGACGCGGACGTCGTTGATGAGCCTCAAAAAAAAACGCAAAAAGGCCCTCCGCCCGCAAAGGGACGAAGGACCGTGGTGCCACCCTAATTCGTTCGCTTCCGAATGCGCAGCAAACGGGACGAACCTCAAGTTCCTTAACGCGGAACGACGCGTATGCCGCATACTTGCCCGCCTTCTTGCTCGGGTTTCCTCGGCCCTGCTCCGGGATCCATTCCGCCTCGCTCGTCCGCACCGGTTCGCACCGACCACCGGCTCTCTGACGCTTCCGCGCGCGCGTACTTGTTCCCTTCCTCGCATTTAGGATGATTATACTCGCACGCCCGCCACATTTCAATATGGCCATCCCTCCCATTTTCGCCTGCCGGTTCCTTAAAAAAAGAAAGTCCCTCGAGTCCTGCCGCGGCCAAGCTCCGCATATTCTTTCTATAGACTAGTCCAACCCGAAAGGAGCGTTATTCTTATGACCGTCGTTTACCGGGTCGGCATGCCGCTGCTGACCGCCGGCTGCTTGGCGATGCTGGCGCTGATCCTCGCGGACAACGGCTGGCTGAGCGCCCTCGCCTCGCTCGATCCCGCCACGGTGCAATCGTTCAAGCTGCTGCTGCTCGGCATCATTCTCGAGACGTTCCCGTTCATCCTTCTCGGGGTGTTCGTGTCCGCGCTCCTGCAGGTGTTCGTATCCGATGCGACCATCGCGCGCCTGACGCCGAAGCATCCGGTGGCCGGCGTGCTGTTCGGCAGCCTGCTCGGCCTGCTCTTCCCGCTGTGCGAATGCGGCATGATCCCGGTCGTCCGCCGGCTGATCCGCAAAGGCATGCCGCCGTACATCGGCATGGTGTTCATCTTCGCGGGACCGATCGTCAATCCGGTCGTCTTCACCTCGACGTATACGGCCTTCCGCGGCCAGCCCGGGATGGCGTATGCCCGGCTTGGGCTGGCGCTGGCGATATGCGTCGTGCTCGGCCTGCTGCTGAGCCGGTTCCTAAAGCGCAATCCGCTCAAGCGAGACGCTTACGAGCTGGCGGCGGCGAACAACGGCGCGACTTCGATCTACGAGCATGACCACTCGCAGGGGGCCAAAGGCTTCTGGGGCCGCATGGCCGCGACGCTCGCGCACGCCTCCGACGAATTGTTCGACATCGGCAAATACGTCATTCTCGGCGCGTTCCTGACGGCGGTCGTGCAGACGTCCGTCGACCGCGAAGTGCTCGCCGGCATCGGCGGCGGCACGTGGTCCGGCAGCGCGTTCATGATGGGCCTTGCGTTCCTATTGTCGCTGTGTTCCACCTCCGACGCGTTCGTCGCCGCTTCGTTCAACGGCATCTTCGCGCCGTCGGCGCTGCTCGCCTTCCTCGTCTTCGGGCCGATGGTCGATCTCAAAAGCGTGCTCATGCTGCTCGGCACGTTCCGCACGAAGATCGTCGCCGCCATCGTCCTGCTGCTGTTCGCGCTCGTGCTGGGCGGTTCCTTGCTGACGGCGCAGCTATGGTTATAGCCAGTCAACCTACTTGATGAAGGAGGAATAACGATGGCCGGTTCCGACCGCAGGCGCATGGTCCATTATTTGATAAGAGCCGTCCTGCTCGGCGGCTTCGCGCTGTTTATCGTCCAGTTGGCCCGAGGCGACGGCTTGTCGCTCTATATCGCTCCCCGGATGGAGCCGTTCGTCAAACTGTCCGCGCTCGCGCTCTACGCGTCCGCCATCTACCAGGTCTATGCGGCCTTCCGGGCTTCGAAGGGACAACAAGCCGCCGACTGCGGATGCGACCACGAACCGCCGGTGTCTATTCCGAAGAACGTTATCGTCTACGGCATGTTCGTGCTGCCGCTCGCGCTCGGCTTCCTGCTTCCGGAGGCGACGCTCGGAAGCTCCCTCGCCGCCAAGAAAGGCATGACGTTCGCCGGCGCGGAGACGCTGGCGAACGCCCGCTCCGGCGAACGCGCGGCGCCATCCCTGCCCGCCTCGGGCAACGGCGGCGGGGACGCGAACGCCTCCGCGTCGGAAGCGATGTTCCCCTCCGATGAGTATACGGCCAGCTACGCCGTTTACGGGAAGCAGCTCTATGCCCAGCCCGCGATCGCGGTGCCGGACCAATGGTTCATCGAGACGTTGACCACGCTCGATCTATACCGCAAGAACTTCATTGGCAAACAAGTCGAGCTCAGCGGGTTCGTCTACCGCGACGAAGCGATGGGAGCCGACCAATTCGCCGTCAGCCGATTCGCCATGAACTGCTGTTCGGCCGACTCGCTGCCTTACGGCCTTGTCGCCACTTTCGATAACGCCGCCGCGCTTCGCAAAGATTCTTGGGTGAAAGTCTCCGGAACGCTGGAAGAAGGTCAATATGACGGAGGCACCATCTTGCAGCTGCTCGTTACGCACATCGAATCCATCCGAACGCCGGATTCTCCGTATGTGTATCCCGATTACAACTTCGACAAACAGTTCGAGTAAATTGGAAATAAATACATGTAATGTCTCTGTATCCGTTTTCGTATAATCCCCCTCCCAATCTAGCCATACTATCCTTACACAAGGGAGGTGAATTCAGATGGCAGGACAAGGTCAATCCCGCAGCAGCAATACACTCGTGGTGCCTCAAGCTTCGCAAGCGCTGGATCAAATGAAATACGAGGTGGCGCAAGAGCTTGGCATCCAAATCCCGCAGGACGGTTACTACGGCTACATGGCGACGCGCGACACGGGCGCGATCGGCGGCTACATCACGCGCAAGCTCGTGCAAATCGCGGAACAGCAAATCGCAGGTACATATAGCCGCTAATACGGCAACGGTCTGCAACTTCTAGATCGCATCGAACGGAGTGCAGCCGTCATAGCAAGGCGAAACGGCTATCGCCGGCTTTGAGCGGCGATGGGAGTTACGATCAAGACGAAAAGACCTGAGCAGGCTAACCTGCCCAGGTCTTTTCGTTGTTCGTCAAACTGGCCTGCACCCTGCTTAAGGCGCATCCCGCAGCGCGTGCGGCGCGCCGTACTTCGGCTGCAGACGGAACATGCCGTTGGCGATGTTCGCCATATTATAATTCGATTCAAAAGTGATGCCGGCCGACCACGATCCTTTGCGAACGCTGAAATCAAAGCGGATCTCGCCGTGCGTCCAGCCCCGCTTATAGTTCAACGAGTCGAGCGCCAGCTTACGGAACGCGAGCACTTGATCGGGCTTCAGGCCGGGTTCGGCGGATGCCGCATCGATGCTGCCGTCGCGGCTTTCGATCGGATTATGGCAAACGCCATACTTCCCGATCACGTCATTGCGAATTTGAATTGTGACTGTTCCTGCTGCCGCATGGATCAATTCCGGCTCCATCTGCCGAAACACATAATCCATTTGCCGCGCAAGCGGCGTTGCTTCCATTCCCATCATCTACACCTCATCACATTTTTTCATAAAGTTACCATATTAGTACTTCGGACTCATTATAAGACGAAAGACTTACATATTTCAATCATTTTTTACAATATACTTACATATACATTCAATTTCTTCGCAAAAAGCTCTCGTTCGAGCGATTCCGACCAGATCATTCGACCCATTCGCCACTTTTTAGACAAATATAGACAATCCCCGTACCGGTGATATAATAAGGGAAAAGATACCTATACAGGTGACAAACGAAAGGGGCAAGGGTCGGTCTATGAAATGGCTGCACGCTTTATCCGTCCGCAAGAAGCTGATGGTTGGATTTTATTCGAACGTAGTCCTCTTCGCCGTTCTTCTGCTTATCGCGCTTCTCGTCTTCGGCGGCAATGTATGGGCCGGTCTCGTCATTATCGCCGTCATGGCCGCGGTTACTTATCCGGTCGTTCTATTCTTCGAGAAGACGCTCTCGCATTCGTTCGAAGAGCTCAGGAACGCCGCCTACTCCGTGTCCAAAGGCGACTTCACGCAGACGCTGGATGCCTCCTCGACCGGGGAGCTGGGTCATTCCTTCAACAGCATGGTCGGCAAGATCCGCGACATCTTGAAAGAAACATCCGGCATCTCGAACGTCGTCAACGATTCAAGCCGCACGATCTACTACAAGAACACCGACCTGAAGCAAATGATGGATCAGGTCACGACGTCCGCCACGGAGTTGGCTACTGGGGCGGCCGAAATTTCGGCCGACATCAACGTGATGGCCGACTCGATCCGCGAGATCGAAGCGAGCTTCGCAAGCTACGCCGACGCGACCAAGCAGATGAACGAACGTTCGGAGCTGGCGCTGACGCTCGTGGACAAAGGCCGCCAAGCGGTCGAAAGCCAGGCCGAAGGGATGAAACGCAACGTCGACGCGACCGCAAATGTAGCCGCTTCCATTGAAGATTTGGCGCATAAAGCGGACGGCATCTCCGCGATTACGCACACGATCTCCGAAATCGCGGAACAGACCAACCTGCTCTCGCTCAACGCCTCCATCGAAGCGGCCCGCGCGGGCGAGCACGGACGCGGCTTCGCGGTCGTCGCGCAGGAGGTCCGCAAGCTTGCCGAGGAATCGAACGCGGCGACCAAGGAAGTATTCACGCTCGTGAAGAGCATCGACGCCGCCGTCAAGCAAGCGATCACCGGTATTCAGGTGAACGGAGAGGTCGTGAAGACGCAGACCGAAGCGCTTCACCAAACCGAGCAATCGTTCGCGGAAATCATCGGCAGCGTGAAATTCATCTCCGAACAAATTTCCCAGTTCGCGCGCGACAGCGCGGCGATGCTGGAGAGCACGAGACGCATCTCGTCGACGATCCAGAACATCTCGGCGATCACGGAGCAGTCGGCGGCCGGCACCGAAGAGGTAGCCGCCTCGATGAACGAACAGATCGCGTCCGTCCAATCCGTCATTCAAGAGACCGAGCGCATGCAGCAGCACGTCAATCAGCTCCAGCGCACGATGTCCGTCTTTAAAGTGTAAGCAACCTAAAGCAAAAAGCGCCGCCAGGACATCCTGGGAGGCGCTTTTTTTGGCGTTCATGCCGCTCTCTTATTCTTCGCTCAAGAAAAATTGAATGATCGTGTCATGCAGACCCGGCAGTCCTTCATGGCCGAAATCCGGATACACTTCCAGCCGCTTGCGGGATTGAATCTTGTTGTACGCCGCGAATTGGGTCGACGGCGGACAGATCGTATCCATCAAGCCCACGCCCATGACCACGTCGGCCCGAATGCGATTCGCCAAGTGCTGGATGTCGATGTAGCCCAGTCGGGTGAACACCTCGTCCTCCCGCTTGTGCTGCGGATCGAACCGGCGGAAGTATCCGCGCAGTTCCTCGTACGCATCCTTCGCCAAGTCCATCTGCCAGACTCGTTTGTAGTCGCTCAAGAACGGATAGACCGGCGCCGCTTTGCGGATGCGAGGCTCCAGCGCCGCGCAAGCAATCGTCAGCGCCCCCCCTTGCGACCAGCCCGTCGCGTATACGCGGGTTTCGTCAACTTCCTTCATGTCCATGGCGATCGAGGCCAGCTGGGCGGTATCGAGGAAAATGCCGCGGAACAGCAGATTCTCCGGTTTATCGTCAAGCCCCCGGATAATATGACCGTGATGCGTGTTGCCCTTCACGCCGCCCGCGTCCTCCGACGAACCTCCCTGCCCTCTGCAGTCCATGGCGAAGACGGAGAAGCCCAGCGATACGTAAGCCAGGCGCTCGTTCCAGTCGCCGGCGCTGCCGGTATAGCCGTGGAATTGCAGGACGGCCGGATGCGGTTCGGACGCGCCGCGCGGACGCGCGTATTTGGCATGGACGCGTGCGCCCCCTACGCCCGTGAAGTACAAGTCGAAGCATTCGGCCGCCGGCGTTTGGAACGAGCTTGGAATCAGCTCGACCTTCGGGTCCGTCGCGCGCATCTCTGCAAGCGCCTGGTCCCAGTAATGTTCGAAGTCCGCTGGCTTCGGGTTGATTCCTGAATACGTTTGCAGCTGCGCGTACGGCATATCGATTTGCGGCATTTCCATTCTCCTTTACGGTGGTGGATTGGTTTCCTGATTTTCTCATGTTACGCCTGCCGACGAGGTCATGTAAAGTATAAAAATGCGCATTTCCCTGCAATTAATCAAGATTGCCGGTGCATGTTCGCGCCGCATTAGCGGAAAAATGATCACACAGTAACTCGCCACCGGAATGGAGGGAGACAAATGGCTAACGCAGACGGCAACCGGAAATCGGCTGCAGGACGATGGCTTACCGTTCCCGCCCTCCTTGTGGCCATGCAGGCGTGTGCGGCTTGCGCCCTCCCGATCCGCGATTCCGCCCCCCCTCACGCCACGCCGGGCATTCATGCAACCGCGCTCCCGTCGGACTCCCCCGCCTTCCAAGAACTGACCGATTCGCGCCAAGGCAAGCGTTCGGCGGGCTCATACTCGTGGCTCGAGCTGCAGCGGCGGTATCCGGGGACGTTCTTCGTCCGGGGCTCGCGGGGCAGCATGAAAGTCGCGCTGACGTTCGACGACGTCCCCGATCCCCGGTATACGCCGAAGGTGCTCGATCTGCTGGCGAAATACCGGGTTCGCGCGACGTTCTTCGTACTCGGTTCCAAAGCTAAGGCGTATCCGGCCATCGTCGCGAGGATGCGCAAGGAAGGCCATATGATCGCCAATCATTCCTACGACCACCCGGTCTTCACGAAAATATCGGTGTATCAGTTCGGTCAACAGGTAACTCAGACGGATCGACTGCTGCGCTCGCTTGCCGGGTACAGCCCGCGTTTTGTCCGTCCGCCTTACGGCGCCATTACGCCGAGACAGATCGAATGGGCGCAGGCGAACGGCTACACCGTCGTCAACTGGGACGTGGACTCGGAGGACTGGCGCAGCATCGGCAGCGGGCGCATTATGACCAATATCAAAAGCACGCTCCAGCCGGGTTCGATTATTTTGCAGCATGCGGGCGGCGGACCGACGCAGGATTTATCCGGCACGGTACAAGCGCTCCCGCAGCTCATTCAATTTTTGCGGAAGAAGGGGTACGACATCGTGCCGCTGCCCGAGCTTCTTGGCCGCCCGGTTGCCCGGTCGCCGCGTCCGAAGCGGTAGCCAAACACAAAAAGCGCTGCCCCATAACGGCGCAGCGCTTGCGGCGGACCGCGCCGATGGGCGCAGACCTCCTTCTTCCCATGCTTATTTCAGCACATAGACATGGACATATTGATACCCGAACGTGCGCGCTTGCTGCTGCGACGACGAGACGAAGATGTCGATGCGGTTGCCTTTGATCGCCCCGCCCATGTCGGACGCGACGGCAAACATACCGCCCATCGGCAGACCGTTATAATCATAGCCGGTCACGAACAGTTTGGTGCCAAGCGGAATGAGATTCGGATCGACCGCGACGGTCCCGACCTTAAGCGGGTTGCCGAAGTAATCGACGGCGCCCCATTGGCCGTTCTCGCTCGCCGCCGCCGTATAGGCGCTCGCTTTCACCTGCAGCGCGTCCGTGTATGCCACGGCTTTGCCGTTCACTGTCAGCGTCGGCTCGGACTCGTTTGTCGGCAGTTCGGCCGCCATCATTTTCATGACCGGCTTGGCTTTCGCTTTTGCAACAGGTTGCTGCGGCTTGCTGTCGCCATCCGGGATCGCGATCGTAAGTCCCGCGTAGATGTTCAGCGGATTGACGGTCGGGTTGGCTTCCATGAGCTCTGCCACCGACATGCCGTACCGCTTGGACAAACTCCAGAACGTATCGTCGTCCGTTGCTTTGTGCGACGCTGCTTCCGCGCTTGCGGCGCCAGCCGAGGCCAGCAGCGCAAGCCCGAGAACAGCGGCTGCCGCGGTTTTTTTCCAAGACTTGAATGTTAACAATGGACATCCTCCTTTATTTACGAGAAACGCGCCGTCATTCGCGACGCTCGCTCTCGTCAACGCGAACGGAACCGCGGCCCGATACAGCCCGCAAACGATCCGCTCCAGCATGTGGCCTACGAGGTTAGTTGTCGGATTCGGATCGAGGAGTTCGACCCTTCGCGCGCACCCGGCTTTCGCCGCTCGCGATTCACCCCAAGCTTTTGCATCCATCGGGTCGTTCAGTCGACCGTTCGCGGTCTTCCGGACATCCGTGGATGAATCGCAGAATCCATGTCGCCATGCGAACACGGCGGAAAATATCGGCCAGCGATAGTTCCCGAAGTTCCCCCGTACATTAAGTTTCGGCTCGTGTAAAAGGTTACAGTGTCCACAGCCCGATTCCTACCGGTAAATTGCGGCATCGGTTGCGATGTCAGGTATAAACACTGTGTTCATAAACGTTTGCGCGCGAAAACTTTTTATGACCAAGACGAGCGGATAGACGTAGTTTGCAGAAATCAGAAGCGGGATGAGCAAGAAACTCACCTATGCAAAGCGAGGGAGGAGGCATTTCGTTGGGCGGAACCTACTCGGCTATGGAGGATGCCAGAAGTTAACGGTCGACCGGAAGGGCTTGGCAGTATTTATCTTTCGCGCATCGGGGCCGATAGTTGTAGTAAGAAGATTGTGCCGCGCGGATAACGAACGTGTTGCAATTAGTGAAGGCGGCCGGCTGGGTCGCCGCCGCGAGCGCGGTTGTGCTCGGGGTGGGCGCGATCTGGAACCGGGTGAGCTAACGGCTATCAAGGCGCCCGAACGCCGCGTTAGACGTCAAGAAGCGGGTTCCCTGTCCGACAGGAAACCCGCTTCTTGTTGTTCGCCGATCCGCTTTACGTGTGCAATCTTCACCGTACCGGCTGTCCCGGTTTTACCGTCCGCGATGCTTCGCTTTGACGTTCGCCTCGGCCAGCGATTTCATGCGGCTTCCCCTCCATCTTCAATGAAGAGCGATGGACATCCCGAGAGGGAAGGATACTGACTGCGCAATAGCCTCATTTGAACGTGGTGACGAACGTCTTGAACGTCATGCGATTGTCTTTCATCTCCGACGTGCCGGTGATCAGCTTGCCGCCGGACGGACTCCATCGCAGCGGATCGGACGCGTACTGCACGTCGACCGATACCGGCGTCGCCCCGCCCGATACGGCGTCCGCCACGAACACGCCTTGCGTGCCGCCTCCCTCCGAGGTAACGGTGTACCCGATGCGCGCGCCGTCCGGCGACCAGCTGGCGCCGAAGATTTGATTGCCTTTGGCGATCGTTTTCTTCGCTTTCAGCGCGGTATCGGTGAGCACCAGTTCCATTTGCAGCGGCTGCCCGTCTTTGCTCACCCGTTTGACGACGGCGAAATGCTTGCCGTCGGGCGACGGAATGAACCAAATCACGTCGGAAGCGATTCTCTCGTTCTTTTTCGTCTGCGTATTATAGGCGTTCAGCGAATAGTTGCGACCTACGTAATACACGATGTCGCCACGTTGCCGCGGATTCGCGGCCGCGAAATCGCCCGTCCGGTACAGCAGCTCCGTCTTGCCCGTCACGTCCGCTCTTGCTAGGGAGCCGTCCTCCGTCGTAAAGACGATCCGCTCGTTATCGGCCCATTCGCCGTCGGAGATGCCGATCGGCGTGTCGCCGGCGGGCACCGCCTCGCCCGTGTCCAGGTTCAATATAAGCCCTTTCGCCGTCTCTCCTTCATACTGCTTGTAGAACACATGCTTCTGATCCGGCGAGACGATCGCCCCGCCCTGGTCTTCGTTCGCCTGCTTCAATATTTCGTCGGTTCCCGCGGCCAGATCGCGCACGAACAGGTTGAATGGATACCGCGTGCCGCCTTCGACCGCGATCGGGGCGGCCTGCTCGTTCGGCTTGGCGACGATGAGCTGCTCTTCCCCGATCCAATCCATCCCCCGCACGCCTTGCAGCGTGTCGATCTTGGCCACGACGATGCCGGCGGGCTTCTGAACGGGCTCGCTGCCCACCACCGTGATCGTCTTCTCTTCCTTCTGAATCACCTCGCGGTCCGGCGCCGCATCGCGCGCCGAGCAGCCGGCAAGCAGCAACAACGCGACCAACCCCGTAATACCCGCGGTTCTGTAACGCCTGCCCTGCGCGAGCGTTGATGCTTTTCTCATTGTCTGTGCCTCCATTCATCATGATGTCTAAACGTTACCCTGCTTCGGTATCTTGAACGTCTCCGCTTTGTTTCAACGATGTAAACGTTTGTCGCGCGGCGCCGATTGCACGAGCGGCAGCGTAATTTCGAACGTCGCCCCGCGCTCGCCGGTTACCGCCGGCAGCAGCTCGATCGTGCCTCCCTGCAGCAGCACGAGCCGCTTCACGAGCGACAAGCCCAGCCCCGTGCCGCCGCTCAAGCGAGCCCTGTCCTTGCTGACCGTATAGAAGGGCTCGAACAGCTTCGCTCGCGCTTCCTCTGGAATCCCCATGCCCGTATCCCGGACGCGCACGACCGCATAGGTACCTCTTGCGGAGCCGGTGACGTCGACGCGCCCGCCGGGTTCGTTGTATTTGACCGCGTTGTCCAGCACGTTCATGAAAATATGGACCAGACTTTCCCGGTCGGCCATGACCGTCAAATCTTCCGCTTCCGCATGAATCGCGATGCCCAGTTGCGTCGCTTTGGCCTGCAGGCGGCTGGCCGATTCTTCGAGCAGCGGCCGCAGCGCGACCGGTTCCGCGCGTTGACTGAATTCATACTGCTCCAGCTCGGAGAGGCGCAGTACCTTCTCGACCATCTCGAGCAGCCGGTCCGCTTCCTTGCGCATGCTGGCCCTCGCCTCTTCCAGCAGCTGCGGATCGTCGCGGTACATATCGAGCAAATCCGTGTAAGCGATAATCGAGGTTAACGGCGTTTTGAACTCGTGGCTGACGCTGCCGATGAACTGCTTCTGCCGGTCGAAGCTGCTCTTGATTTCCCGGCTCATATAGGCGATGCCTTCGCTCAGTTCGCCTAGCTCATCCCGCCGCATGACCGGCGGCTCGGTCAAATAGCGGCCTTCCCGTATGTCGCCGGCCGCCCGATGCAGCTTACGAATGGCGATTACGACCCGCCGCACGTACAGAAACCCGAGCAGGAAGCTGACCGTCAGCGCGCCGAGGCCGATGTTGCGCAAGCCGGCGGCGACGGATTCATAGAAGAGCCGGTCGGCCTGAAGCGAATAGTGGATCTGGACGACGCCGACTTGTCCGATCGTCCATGTCAGGGGCGCCATATAGATAAGGCTGTCTCCGGCTACCTCGTACGCGATTTTGCCTTGTATCGCGTAATCGAGCGTATCCCGCGCGGCATCCGTACGAGAGAGCGGCAGCGAGTTGCCGGCCTCGCGTCCGTTCGCATCGTACAGCACCACGTGCGCGCCGCTAAGCAGACTGCTCAAATCCGCCGCCAGCTGCGGTCCGGAGCGGCGCAGGAACGTCTGCGCGTCCACGACCGGATTGCCGAGATAAGTCTGCTGCACGCGGAGATTGGCCAACTCGCCGCGCTGCTTGAGCAGCGCTTCGACCCGGTCGCGCTGGTTCACTTCGATCTCCCGCAGGACGAGCAGGCTGAGCGAACCGACGGCGAGGAGCAGCAGCGCCGCCAGCGCAAGCGAGAAGCGCCAGGTCAGCCCGAAGCGCAGCCGACCGCGTACGCTGCCTTGAGGCGACCGGTAAGAAGAAGCGGAGACGGCCTCCCTCACGAAGGAAGCCCCCGAAGCGCTTTATATCCGACGCCGTACACGGTCTGCAGCAGCCCTTGATAAGGCTCGCCGAGCTTCTTGCGCAGCCGCTGCACGTGAATGTCGACCGTGCGCGTGCCCCCGGCGTAATCGATGCTCCAGACGAGATCGAGCAGCTCGTCGCGCGTATAGACCCGTTCCGGATGCAGCAGGAGCAGCGCGAGCAGATCGAATTCCTTCGGCGTTAACTCCACGGACGCGCCGGCGACCGTAAGGGCCCGGCTCGGGACGTGCAGCCGCAGCTCCCCGATCTCCGCCCCCTGCTCCTCCGCGGGCTTGCTCTCCAGCCGTCTAAGCAGCGCCTTCGCGCGGGCGATCAGCTCCCTCAAATCGAACGGCTTCGTCATGTAGTCGTCCGCGCCAAGCTCCAGCCCCAGCACTTTGTCGACGATATCGTTCTTCACCGTCAGCAAGATGATGCCCAGTCCGCTGCGGTTCTCGAGCTTGCGGCATACGTCGTAACCGTTCATCTTCGGCATCATGACGTCGAGCACCATGACGTGCGGACGGAAGGAGGCCGCTTTGGCCAGCGCTTCCTCTCCGTCGCTCGCCGTCTCGACGATGTAACCCTCGCGCCGGAACGCGTAGGCGATGGCGCTCGCGATACTCTGCTCATCGTCGACCACCAGTATTTTCTGTTCCATGATTCCCATCTCCCTAAGGCGATATTGTAGTAGTTCCCAATTGCCGCCGCATTTCTACCTTGTTTCCAAGTTGTAAACAAATTATCGTACACCTTAGGCAGGCAGGCATAACTCCCCGCAGGCCAAGGCATATTATACGAAATACTTGAACGCCTTTTAAGTTTTCAGAATATTATGTATAATAAATGTGTAAGCGCTTGCAATTCAAATGGCTCATTCACAGCCAAGGAGGAATCGCTTATGATGACGTTCGAATCGGAGTACAGAAGACAGGCCATCCGCACGCTGCGGGAAGGACGAGAAGAAGCCAAATCGGAGATCGCCATGGAGGCGAGCCGCTATAGACGCACTTTCGCCAATTGGTTCAGCCGCATGCATGCGGTTACGGCGCCTTTCCTAGGGCCCTCCAACCGGCCGATGCGTTAATGCAAGGCGAAAGGCGCCTCGCCGTCTTTTAGCGGAGAGGCGCCTTTCGTTCCGGATAAGCGGATTGGGTTGCGTTCATAATCCGAGGATTTGGAATGCTTGTATTTCAAAAAACACCGCCAAAGCCTAAGAGTCCCGTTGCGGGAGACTCTCTGGCCCAAGCGGTGTTTGTATGTTTATGGTTTGGTGCGGCGGCAAGACGGTTCGCGGCTCAGAAGTCGTCAAAGACGAAATCCAAATGATCGGCCTTCTTCAGGTTGCATTCCGCGCAGGCGCATACGCAGTTATCCGGCGTGGACAATCCGCCCTTGGATTTGGGCATGACGTGGTCGATCGTATCGCCGAACCTGCCGCAGTACTTGCATATATAATCGTCCCGCTGCAGAATGAGCAGCCTGAAATCCGTCTTCGTGTACAATTTGTGGATGAGCGAAGGATTGATAATTCCGGCCGCTCCTTCCGACACCATGCGGATCGCCATCTCGGTCGGAATCTCCGTTGACCACCGCTTGCCCGTCTCTCGCCGTCCGCGCAGCCGAATCAAGCCGGTTCCCCGGTCATTCAGCAGGGCAACGTCGAATTTGAACGGCCCTTTGATCGGCAAGATCCGCTTGTAAGGCGGCCTGATCTGCGGCCTTGCCGGCGCGATCGCTTGGTCTGCGCCCGATTTGCGCTTGCGCCGCCGCCTCCGTTTGCGCTTGCGCGTCGGCGCCCCGTCGCCTTCGTCGCCATCTGCCGGCGCTTCCTGCCACTCGGCATCGCCTGCGAAGGCATCGTCATCTTCCTCGTCCGGAAGCAGCCATTGGGCTTCCGCTCGCTCTTCGCCGCTTGGCAGGGCGCTCGTCTGAACCGGCTTCGCCTTGGATTTGCGCCGCCGCCGGCGCTTCCTCTTGCGCGCCGGGGCTTCCCCGTCCGCCTCCGGCGCGGCGACTTCGACAAGCGCCATCGCGACGTCGCTCTCGCCGGCGGAACTTTCGCTCTCCGACAACAGCGGGATTAATCCGCTTTCCCCATCTCCCGACTGCTCGTCTTGACCGCGCGCCTCTGCTTCGGACGGCAGTTGAACGAGCTGAGCCGGCTCAACCGGCGCGGCCGCGCGCTTCTTCCGTCTTCTCCGTTTGCGTTTGCGCGGTCGCTCGGCGTCTATGTGAGTCGACGCGCCGTCCATGTCCGCGTCGATATCCGCGTTAAAGGACGTCGGATGATCGGCGTCCAAGCGTTCATCCCGTGTCGAGGTCGCCGGCATTGCGACGTTCCGGCCCGTACCGCTCCGCGCCGCATCCGCGCCCGCGCTTGGCCCAGGAGGATCCTGCTTCTGATTGGCCGCTTCCGCCGCATGGCCTAGCTCGTCTTCTCCGGCGCTAAGTCGCGTTGCCTCGTCGCCCGGCGTCGGCCCCGTATCGGCTTCCCGCCCTCGCTTACGCTGGCAGGAACGGCACGTCCCGCGCCGGCCGCTTCGGCCGGAACGCTTCGTGAAGGAGGTGATCGGCTTCTCCAAGCCGCACGCTCCGCATCGTTTCGCTTCCATTTCCGTTCGCTCCGTTCTTTCGTTCCGATTGAATTCTATCCGGTTTTAACCTTGTCTTGCCAAGGCGAAACGACAGCGCCGTGTTTGGCGGCGCGGCGCGTTTCGTTCCGGAGAAGTACAAGGTGATTAATAAGCGTGAAACTTATAAAATCTTGTAGTTCAAGGCGAAACGACGGCGCCGTGTTTGGCGGCGCGGCGCGTTTCGTTCCGGAGAAGTACAAGGTGATTGATAAACGCAAAACTAAGTCATGGGGCCGCCCATCCCTGCAGCTTACGAAACTGCTCGGGCGTCATCCCCTCGGTCTTGCCGAAGGCGGCGATGAAATGGCTCGGATCCCGGTATCCGCAAGCAAGGGCGATTTCCTTCACCGTCCGCCTTTCGGCCCGGCTCATGATCTCCTTTGATTTGCGGATGCGCAGCCGGATCAGGTACGCGTAGGCGGTAATGCCGAATGCCTGCCGGAACAGCGCGTTCAAGTACCGCGGGCTGATCTGCAGCCGGTCCGCCATGTCCGTGAGTCCGATCTCGGGGTCGCCGAAGCGCTCTTCCAGCCACTGCAGCAGCGGGTCCAGCTTCTCCAGATGATGAAACAACGACGAGCGCCCGCCCGTCTGGCCGTATTTCTTGAGCGTCGTGATGAAACGATAGAGCTGCGCGGAGGCATCAAGACCCGTACGATCCTCGTCGTGCTCCGCCGAATCGATCATCTCGAACAACTGCTTCGTGATCGGGGCGTCTTCATTCCAATGAAACCATTCCGTATGCCGGATATCAAGCGCCGCCAACATCGCCTCGGCCAGCGTGCCGCCGAAGGTCAAATACAGCGTCGTCCATGTTTTGCCTTTCTTCGCGTACGCATGCGGCACGCCGGGGAACAGCAGCGCCCCGTTGCCGGGCGTAAGGGTGAAGCTGCGGCCCGACAGCTCGAACTCGCCTTCGCCGGCCATCGTCTGCAGCCAGTGGAACACGGGATAGCCGGAGCGGCGCTCGATCGGCTCCTGTTCCGGGTTCATGCCGATGCTCTCGACGTATAGCGGAAGGTCCTGCTCGCCCAGCGCGAACAAAAACCGGCGGAGCTGTCCGTTCACCACATACTCCGTTCGGCGGACATTCTGTTCCATATTCTCATATACCGCCTGTTCTTATATTATATTTCTCTTGCTAGCATCATAGCATAAAATAAAGGCAACATCCTAGTATTGCCTATGGGAAAGTGCTTACATACATCAATGCGACGAAAAAAGGAGCTGTTCGCTTGGATACATCGAAACTGCCCAAAATGTTATATGGCGGAGATTATAACCCGGAACAATGGGACGAATCGGTCTGGCCGGAGGATATGCGCCTGATCCGCCTTGCCGGCATGGACATCGCCACCGTCAACGTCTTCTCCTGGGCGCTCTTGCAGCCAGACGAGAATACCTATAACTTCGAGACGCTCGACCGCATTATGGACATGCTTCAAGAGAACGGCATCCATGCTTGTCTGGCGACCGGCACGGGCGCTCATCCGGCATGGATGGCGCGCCAATACCCGGAAATTCTGCGCGTCGATTTCGAAGGACGCAAGCGCAAATTCGGCGGTCGTCACAACTCCTGCCCGAGCAGCGAAGCGTACCGCGCGCATTCCGTCCGCCTCGCAAGCAAACTTGCGGAGCGCTATAAGGATCACCCCGCCCTCTTGCTGTGGCACGTGTCGAACGAATACGGCGGCGACTGCTACTGCGACAACTGCGCCGCTCGCTTCCGGCTGTGGCTGCAGCGCAAATACGGCACGCTGGACAAGCTGAACGAGCAGTGGAACACCCGCTTCTGGGGCCACACGTTCTACGACTGGGAAGAGATCGTCCCGCCGAACGTCCTCTCCGAGGCTTGGGAAGGCGACAGAACGAACTTCCAAGGCATCTCCCTCGACTATGCCCGCTTCAATTCGGACGGTATGCTGGAGTGCTACAAGCTCGAATACGACGCGCTGAAGGCGCACACGCCGGACGTGCCGGTGACGACGAATCTGATGGGCACGTACAAGCCGCTCGATTATTTCAAGTGGGCGAAGCATATGGACATCGTCTCGTGGGACAACTACCCGTCGGCGGACACGCCGGTCAGCTTCACGGCGATGACGCACGACCTGATGCGCGGCCTGAAGGACGGCGCGCCGTTCCTTCTGATGGAGCAGACGCCGAGTCAACAGAACTGGCAAGCGTACAACACGCTCAAGCGTCCCGGCGTCATGCGGTTGTGGAGTTATCAGGCCGTGGCCCACGGCGCGGACTCGGTCATGTTCTTCCAGCTCCGCCGCTCCGTCGGCGCCTGCGAGAAATACCATGGCGCGCTGATCGAGCACGTCGGCCACGAGCACACGCGCGTCTTCCGCGAATGCGCGGAGCTCGGCGCGGAGCTCTCGAAGCTCGGCGACGCGTTCCTCGGCGCGCGGGCGGACAGCAAGGTCGCGATCATGTACGACTGGGAGAACCGGTGGGCGATCGAATATTCCAGCGGCCCGACCGTCGCGCTCAAATACGTGGACGAGGTGCACAAATATTACGACGCGCTCTATCAGCTCGGCATCAGCGTCGACATGGTCAGCTTCGAGAGCGACCTGAGCGGGTACGACGTCGTCATCGCGCCGGTCATGTACATGGTGAAGCCCGGCCTTGCCAAGCGAATCGAAGCGTATACGCAGAACGGCGGCACGTTCGTCACGACGTTCTTCAGCGGCATCGTCAACGAGAACGATATCGTCACGCTCGGCGGTTATCCAGGCGAACTGCGCGGCCTGCTCGGCATCTGGGCCGAAGAGATCGACGCGCTTTTCCCCGGCCATACGAACCGGATCGTCATGAACGAAACGTTCGGATCTCTGCAAGGCGAATACGATTGCTCGATCCTGTGCGACCTGATCCATGCCGAGACGGCGGACGTGCTGGCCGCATACGGGCAAGATTTCTATCAAGGCATGCCGGTACTGACGCGCAACCGGTTCGGCTCGGGCGAAGCGTATTACGTGGCGTCGAGTCCGGAAGCGAGCTTCCTGCAGGGCTTCCTCGGCGAGCTATGCGCGCGGCGCGGCATCGCGCCGCTGCCCGGCGTCGCCCAAGGCGTGGAGGCGACGCGCCGCGTGAAGGACGGACGCTCGTATTTGTTCGTGCTGAACCACAACGCCGAAGCCGCCAGCATCGACCTGAAGCACGGGGGCACCGATCTGTTGACGGGCGCATCCCTCTCGGGCGTCAGCGAGATCGCGGGCCGCGGCGTCTTGATCGTGGAGGAAGCGCGTTAAGCGCTAGCGCGGGATAAGGTCTATTGTCTACCAGACGAGCCGGACCGCTATTTGGGTGCAAGCGAACGATTGCCATTCGCGTCGCCCGCTTCATGCGGCGACGGCGCAAAAAGTCAAAGAAGCTCCCCTTTCGCACGGGCGAAAAAGGAGCTTCTTTTATTTGTCGCGGCGACGTTCGGCCGGGCCCGATGAGCGGATTCGAGAGCATCGGGAAGAACTTCCAACCGGCGCGCCGCGTTACACCGGCGCGCCGTGCCGATCGTACACGTCCAGCGCCGCCTGCACGGCTTCGCCGGCCGGCAGCTTGAGCCCGTGGCGCGCCAGCACCGCTTCGAACGCGCCGAGCGTGTGCAGCACGTTTTTGCGGCTGCAGCTGTAGCCCATCGTGCCGATGCGCCAAATTCGACCCTTCAACGGGCCGAAGGAGCTGGCGATCTCGATACCGAACCGATGCAGCAGCATCGAGCGGACCGACTCGCCGTCGATGCCGTCCGGGATCGCGACGCACGTGACGACCGGCAGTTTGCACGACGGATCGCCGTAGAGCGGCAACTCCATCGCCGTAATGCCGGCGACGAGCGCCTCCTCGTGCAGCCGATGGCGGGCGAACCGCGCCGTAAGCCCTTCCGCCAGCAGGATGCGAAGCCCTTCGTGCAGCCCGTACAGCATCGAGGTCATCTCGGTATGATGATTCAACCTAGCCGGGCTCCAATAGTCCTGCAGCTGGCTTAAATCCAGGTAGTTGCTCTGAATGCGGAAGCCGGTCGCCGCGTTCTCGTCCGCATCGCCGGAACGAAGTCCGCGCTCGACCCGCTTGCGGGTGAGTATCTTCCTCTCCGCCCGCTCGTTGTACGTAATCGGCGACATGCCGGACGGCACGGAGAGACACTTCTGCGTCCCGCCGATGACCGCGTCGAGGAACCAGGCGTCGCTCTCGACGGGAACGCCGCCGATCGTCGCCACCGCGTCCACCGCGAGCAGCACGTCCGCCTCCCGGCAGGCGCGTCCGATATCCGCCAGCGGCTGCAGCCGGCCGGTCGACGTCTCGCCGTGCACCAACGCGACCAGCTTCGGCTTCTCCCGATGGATGGCGTCGATAACCTCCTGCGGATCGAACACCTCGCCCCACGCGCGCTCGATGATCGACACCTCGGCGCCGCAGCGCTCGGCGATCTCGACCAGCAGATGACCGAATCGGCCGTAGATCGGCACGAGCACGCGGTCCCCCGGCTCGATCAGCCCGGTCAGCACCGCCTCGATGCCGGAACGCGACGTGCCGTCGACCGGGTACGCCCACTGGTTGCCCGTCTGGAACAGCTCCCGCAGCATCCCCATCGTGTTGTTCATCAGCGCCGTGAATTCCGGATCGAACTGGCCCAATATCGGATACGACATCGCCCGAAGCACGCGCGGGTCGACCTCCACGGGCCCGGGCGTCATGATCGTGCGCGGCGACGGCGACAATTCTGGATATGCGTTCATGATCAAAAGCTCCTTTTAATGGTCAATTCGAAAGCGGGTCAGCGGTAGGCCAGCTCGTACAAGGCGGCGGCCAACACGCGGACGCCATCCTCCAATTGCGCGGGCGTCGTGTACTCGTCGGGCGAGTGGCTAATGCCGCCCCGGCTCGGGACGAACAGCATCGCCGACGGACATAGGCCGCCCATCAACTGGGCGTCGTGCCCCGCGCCGCTGACCATCCGGCGATGCGTCAAGCCCGCCGCTTCGCCCGCGCGCTCGAGCAGCGCCGCGAGCGAAGCGTCCATCGGCGCAGGCGCCGTGGCCAGCCAGTTGACCGCTTCGAACGCCAGCCCCCGCCGCGCGGCGATCGACTCGAACCGCGCGAGCGCAAGCGTGCAGAAGCGCGCAAGCTTCTCTTCGCGGTCCAAGCGAATGTCCAGCGTGAAGCGGACGCGGCCCGCGACGACGTTCGGCGTGTTCGGCTCGGCATCCAGCCGCCCGACGGTCGCGACGAGCGGATCGCCCTGCTCGAGCGCCATCGCCTCCAACGCGGCGATCATCTCGGCCGCGCCGGCGAGCGCGTCCTTGCGCAGCCCCATCGGCGTCGTCCCCGCATGATTGCTCTCGCCCGCGAGCGTCACCGCGTAGCGCCGCTGGCCGACGATCGTCTCGACGATGCCGATCCGCTCGCCGCCCCGCTCCAGCACGATGCCCTGCTCGATATGCAGCTCCACGTAAGCGGCCAGATCCGACCTTCGGCAATCCGGTTGTTCCGGAGCGCCGAAGCCGACCGTCTCCATCGCTTCGCGCAGCGTGATGCCGTCCGGGTCCGATGCCGCGTCCGCGAGCGTCCAATCCTGACGGCCGCACACATGCCCAGAGCCCCAATACGCAACCGGGAAGCGGCTTCCCTCTTCTTCGCAGAACGAGACGACCTCCAGCGTCCGCTTCGGCGCGCCGAACGTCCGGGACAGATACGCCAGCGCAGCGATGCCCGCGGCAATCCCGTAGGCGCCGTCGTACTTGCCGCCGCGGACGACAGTATCGACGTGCGAACCGGTTAGAATGACGTCCGCGCCGGCTTCCGTCCCTTCCAGCCGGCCGAACAGATTGCCCGCCCGGTCGAAGCGCGCGGACAAGCCCGCCTGCCGCATCCGCCCGGCCAAAAAATGCTGCGCCTCCGCCCACGGCTTCGTATACAGCAGCCGGGTCACGCCCCCCTCCGGGTCGGCGCCGAAGGCGGCCAGCTCCTCCAATAACGGCAGGAGACCGGCGGAGGCTTCGCGATGTTCGAGTGGATTCAATGCCGATCTCCCCTTATCTTAGCTATTTTTAGAAGCGTATCGAGGGGCGCACGAGCTCGCCGCATCCGGGTAGCAGCACCCCTTCGCGCCGGTCGTACACCGTCATCCCGCGCACGAGCGTCGCGTCGACCCGACAGGAGAACGTTCTGCCGATATACGGGCTGTGCTTATGCAGCTGCAGCAAGTCTTCCTCGCGCAGCGTATAGCCCGCTTCGGGATCGAGGATCGCGATGTCGGCGTCGAACCCGACCGCGATCTCGCCTTTGCGCGGGTACAGCCCCAGCCGCTTGGCCGGCTCGGCTGCCGTGACCGCCGCGATCCGCGCGAGCGGAATGCCCCGCGCGAGCGCTTCATGCACCATCAGCTCCAAGCTGCTTTGCGCGCCGGCGATACCTCCCCACGCGTCGGCGAAGGTTCGGCCCTCCATGCTCTTCATCGACCAAGGACTCGGCGAATGATCCGACGCGACGATATCGATGCGTCCTTTGGCCAGATGGCTCCACAACCGCTCGACCTGCTCCGCATCCCGCAGCGGCGGCGCGCACTTGGCCACCGGGCCGAGACGCTCCATGTCGTCCGCCGTGAGCGTCAGGTAATGCGGACAAGTCTCGACCGTCACGTCGAGTCCCCGCCACTTCGCCTGCTCGATCAGCTCGACCGCGTCCGCGCTGCTGATATGCACGAAATGCAGGCTGCAGCCGGTATCTTCGGCCATCGCGATCGCCTGCGACACCGCGGCAAGCTCCGCCGCGACCGGCCGGGCCTCGATGAACGCCCGCGCGTCCAGCCTTCCTTCCGCCGCCGCTTGCGCGTGCAGCGCGTTCGTCATCGCTTCGCTCTCCGCGTGCAGGGCGACCATGCCGCCGAGAGATGCGATCCGCTTCATCCCTTCATACAAAGTCGCGTCGTCCACCTCGCGGAAGCGCCCTTCGCCTTCCCCGCCCGGATTGGACATGAACGCCTTGAAGCCGATGACCCCTTCCGCGTGCAGACCGGCCAGCTCCTCTGCGTTGCCCGGCACGAGACCGCCCCATATCGCGTAATCGACCGCCGAGCGGCCGGCCGCGAGCGACTGCTTGAGCCGCAGCGCTTCGAGCGTGACCGTCGGCGGGTTGCCGTTGAGGGGCATATCCGCGTAGACGGTAACGCCGCCGGCCGCGAGCGCGGCGGAGCCGGCCTGGAAGCCTTCCCAATGACCGTAATTCGGTTCGTTGAAGTGAACGTGCATATCGATCATGCCCGGCAGCGCGAGTTTGCCCCGCGCCTCGATGACGCGGTCCGCGGCCAGCGCCGACAAGCCCGCTTCCAACGCGGAGATCCGTCCGTCCCGAATGCCGATATCCAATCTGCGCACAGCCTGCGAAGTGACGACCTCCGCGCCGCGAATGAGCAAATCAAAGCCCTCTCCCATGCGAACCCCTCCTTCTCAGCTTCCGCGATAGGTGCTGTAGCCGCCCGGCGCGACGAGCAGCGGCACATGATAATGCGCCTGCGTATCGCCCACGCGGAAGCGGACCGGCACCGCATCGAGGAACAACTCGCTCTCGGCCACGCCCCGCCGCGCCGTGAAATACTCGCCAGCCGCGAATATCAGCTCGTACAAGCCGGCTTGCAGCTCCTCGCCCTGCAGCAGCGGCGCGTCCGCGCGGCCGTCGCCGTTCGTGCGGATTTCCTTGAGCCGCACGGAAGCCTCCTGCCCGCCGCCAAGCCGCCACAGCTCGATCCGAAACCCGACGGCAGGGCCGCCAACCGACATATCCAGCACATGCGTCGTCAACCGACCGCTCATCCCCAGCGCCTCCTCATGCTTTCGCCCTGGCCGCTCATCCTACTCCCCGAACGCGATCAGATCCTCCAGCCGCAACCGCGTGATCCGGCCGATCTGCCGCATCGCCTCCTCGCGCTCCTGCTCCGCCGTGTTGCCGATGCGCGCCGCCATGGACGCCTCGATATCCGCCTTCGTTCTCCCCCGTACCGAGAATATGAACGGGAAACCGAACTTCTCCATATACATGCGATTCATCGTCGTAAAGCGCTCGTACTCTTCCGGCGAGAGTCGATCGAGTCCCGCGCCCTGCTGCTCCTTGACCGAATACTCGCCCATCGCCATGCGCGTCGCCAAGTCCGGATGCTTCCGTATAAAATGCAGCTCCGCGTCGTCCGGCGCCTGCCGCACGATCCGCAGCATCGTCTCGTGCAGCTCCGCGCCCGAACGGTAAGGACGTCCCTTCTCCGCCTGCTCCGTCACCCAAGGCGAATGCTCGAATATCGCGTTGAACGTCTCGAGGAACGCTTCCTTGCTTAGTTCGTTTACTTGTTCGATTGACAGCTTCATGTCCAATCCCCCTCATGCGCGGCGACCGCTTCCGCTTCGACCTCCGGGAAAGGCCCGATCACGACCGGTTTGCGTCCTCTGGCGAACACCTCGCGGCAAGGGAGATCGAGCGTCGGATTCTGCTCGTCGTTCCCGTCAGCTGCGCCAGTCTTTCCCCCGAAATCGCGTATACGGCGCGCCCGACGTGCCCCAATAGATCGAACCCGCGCGCATCGCGCAAGGCTCGTCGGACGTATACAGCGTGCAGTCCCGCAATTGTTCTATGGCATAGCGCTTGGAGGCGGCTTCCATTAACGTCGTCTCCCCGTTCCCCGCGCCTCCTCCAAATCACGCGCCGCCCTCCATTGTACGCGGCAGCCGCTTCGTTATCCAAACTATAGGTTCAGGCGCATCATGCGTCAATTAAGCTCACGCCCCATTTGGGGAAGGTGATGAAAGGCATGAAGCGAATTTGTGCACCATGCCGCCACGAGGCGTGAGGACGGTTCTCGTAAAAAGCGGCCCTGACCCGATACGGTTCGAAAACGATCCCCTCCGACGCCAGCCACCCGACAAGACTACTGACGCTCCAGCCGCTTGCGGAACGTGAACGCGAGCTTCAACCGCATCAGGTCGTTCATCTTCTTGAAATCGACCTGCAGCAGCTCGCTCAGCTTCTCGATCCGGTACGTCGCCGTGTTGCGGTGGATGAACAGCCGTTTCGCCGTCTCGCCGAGCTGACCGTCGCACTCCAAATACGTCTCGAGCGTGCGCAGCATCTCCTGCGCGTAGTCCGGCTCCTTCTCCAGCAGCGCGCCGAGCCAGCGATCGCAGAACGTCTTCATCCGTTTCTCCGATACCTGCTCGAACACGAGCGCCAAATCCAGCGATTCGTAGGCGATGATCGCGCCGCTTAGCTCCCAGTCGACCGCCAGCTTGCGGGCGCGGCAGCATTCGTCGAACGCCTCGAACAGCTGCTCCCCCTGGCGCTTGCGGCTGCTCACGATCGACTGCGGCTCTCGGCCGCCCCGCTGCCAATCGGCGAAGAAAGCCCCGAACGCGGAGTGAATCCGCTCCTCCGCTCCGCCTTCCTCGTCCGGCACGATCGTGAGCAGCCCCTCTTCGAGCGCGACGTGAATACCCTGCAGCTCCTGGATGCGCGCATGGCTGAGGAAGGCGTCCTTCAGCCCTTCGATCTGTTCCAACCGCTGCTTGGGGACCGGCGCGGCCGGAAGATCCGTCAGTACCGCCCGATACGGCTGCCGGAGCAGTTCGATCTCCCAACGTTCGGCGTACGACTGCAGCGTGACAAGCGGAAGACCGTGCTTCAAGCAGCGCTTGACGAGCTGCGCGAAATCCTTTTGCACCGAGATCGCGAAATAATCCTCGAGCCGCAAATTCGTATGATGCGCGATCAGCTCCGCCGCCTGCGAATAGAGTCCTTCCTCCATCGCGGAGAGGAACGGCTGCGGACTGAAAAACAGCGCAAACCCGGTGCACCTCTCCTGCCGCATGAGCGGAATCCGGTACGCCTGCCACCCCGGCGTCTTCATCCACTGCGCATGGATCGGCCACGGGCGCTTGGCGAGCAGCTGTTCGTCGGGAACGCCGGAGTCATTGTGCATCATTTGGCCGCGCGAGCCGACGACGGCGAGCGGATGTCCGATCACCTCGGCGACCGAATCGAACAGACTGCCGATCGGCTCCGCCCGCAGCGCGAAGCGCATGAGCCTCACCTGCTTGCCCATGACGTCCTGCATCGCGCCGGTGCTGCGTTTCATCTCGTCGCGGAACAACCCGTTCATTTGATCGGAGAAGGTGAATTGGTACGGCAGCTGGATGAGCGGAAACCCGAGCTCGTTCGCCTTGCGGACGAGATTGGCCGGAATTTCGGTCCAGAACCGCCCGAGCTTGATGCCGAGCCCCGCGGAGCCGCATTGGTTCAACTTATACAGCAGCGCCTCGGCGTCCTCCGGCTCGTCTTTGATGAGATAAGCGGTCGTGAACAGCATCTCGCCTTCCTTGATCCAATCCGTAATGTCCGGCGCATCCATCACATTGACCGATTTCACGATCCTTCGCTTGCCCGCCTCGCCCGCGATCAGTTTCGCCTCCGACAACGGATAGACCGACAGCGCTTGTTCCACCGTCATATACATTGCACGCACCTCCGCAAATGACAAGCTTTTCTTCGTGTTATATAACCTTACATTATGCGAAGAGGTGCTGAACTTCAAGACCAAACGTTAACCAAACTTTCAAGTCAGCCTCGTTATTTTGGAAAGGGTTCACAAAATCTCAAATTGAGCCTCTGGTTTCACAGTCAAGCCATCGGCCATGCGCTATAATGGATCTACCTTCATTTGGAAACGGGAGTGCTGCGCTTGCCGAAAACGAAAATCTTCCTGAGCTCCGTCAACGAAGACGGCCTCCGGCCGCTTCGCCAGCATACGTTCCGCGAGCTGCATGGTCTCGGGCACGAACCGCTCATGTGGGAGGAGAATCTCGGGCCTTGGCCGATGCACGTCAATCCGGTCGTCAAGTGTTTGGAGGCCGTTGCAGAATCGGATATTTATTTATTATTTATTGCGACCAAAGCCGGAACATACTATCCCGACGCCAAACGCACGGTGACGCATCTGGAATTCATCAAAGCATGCGACCGCGGCAAAACGGTGCTCGTATTCGCGGACATTGAAGTGAAAGCGCTCTTTTTCGGCAAAGCGAAGCCTCGGATCGACGCCTACCGCGAGCATATGAAGCTGGAGGCGCGGCGATATCCGGAGCCGGAGGAGCTGCTGGCGATGCTGGCCGGCCACGACGATTTGCCGAAGCACATCGACCCGTACGTGTGGTTCTTCCTGCACGACATGATGACGCGCGGCGTGTTCATGGACGATTTGCGGCATGGCGTGCCGGTCGACTGGCGGACGTACTTGAGCGATTTGCTGCGGCGGGGGACGATTTTGCTGCCGATGGAAAGCTCCTTCCTCGCGAACCAAAGACGGGTCGAGCTGCTGGACGAGGCGTACCAGGTGGTCTCGGACCTCGTGCCGATGCTGCGGATGGCGCCGCTGGCGGATTGGACCGTTTTCCTGCGCCATATCGTGGGACGAATGGACGGCGGGCGGATCGAGCACCGGTACGGCGGTTTCATGACCGAGACGGCCGGGACGTACGAGGCGTGCGTCGCCGCCACGCTCTACCGGTACGACGACGAGCAGAACCGGCTGCTGTACGCGGGCGGTTCCGGCTCCGAGGCGGGGCCGGCCTTTTATTCGCTGAGCCGCAAGGATTCCTACGTCGTGCTGACCTATAATATGGGCCACGGCGCGCAGGCGGTCTACTTCACGGACGCCAAGCGCATGTTCTACTGCTGCATCCGCAGCGGACGCTACGTGCTCACCTTGCATATCCCGTCCGGCCCGAGCTGGAACGCGGAGCGCTTCATGCTCTACCAAGAGAGTGTAATCGATGGTATAATCAATAAAAATCCGTACATGATCGAATTTATCAAAATGGTCTTAGGAGGCTTGCAGTCATGAGCGTATTCGTCCTGAAGGAAGGCAAAGTATCGCTTGCCGTCGGCGCGCAGCCCAAAGACGCGTTATTGTTCGCTCCCTCCAAGCAGGCCGCTCAGGCGATCCAAGAGGACCGCGCCCGCTGGAAGCGCGAGAGCGAGCTGCTGCGCGAGCGTTTCGCGCTGGC
The DNA here is from genome assembly GCF_008124765.1 of Paenibacillus methanolicus. Lineage (GTDB taxonomy): Bacteria > Bacillota > Bacilli > Paenibacillales > Paenibacillaceae > Paenibacillus_Z > Paenibacillus_Z methanolicus. The sequence continues at coordinate 383,662 of NZ_VNHS01000010.1, forward strand.
GGCGCGGCGGTAACCGATCGGTGTAGCAAATACGGCTTCGCATCCCGTCTCGGGAAGCGAAGCCGTTTTGTTGTTTATCGTGCATATCCTCACGACGAAGAGGCTGGGCCATGGTTGCAGCCCGCGCTCCTCTACCACCCGATCACCGAGCCGTCGCTACGCGGGTCGGCCGCCCCGCTGATGACGCCGTCTTCGCCGATCGCGATGCCCTGCGACTGTCCCGTCCGACCGTCCCACGCGTCCAATATCTCGACCTGGTGGCCCATCGCCCGCAGCCGTTCCGCCGTCGCTTCGCCGCACCGGCTCTCGAGTTTGAGCGTATCGCTGTCCTCGCCCCAAGTGCGCCCGTATATCCAGCGCGGCAGCCCGATCGCCTCTTGAATCGTCAGGCCGTAATCGAGCACGCCGGTGACGACGGACAGCTGCGTTTGCGGCTGGCCTTCCCCGCCTTGCGTGCCGTAGAGCAGGCAAGGCTTGCCGCCGCGCGCGACCATGGCCGGCATAAGCGTATGAAAGGAGCGTTTGCGCGGCTCCAGCACGTTCGGCGACGACGGGTCGAGACTGAAGAACGAGCCCCGGTTCTGCAAAATAACCCCGGTATCTCCCGGCACATAGGCCGCGCCGAAGTCGAAGTAGAGGCTTTGGATGAACGAGACCGCGTTGCCCGCTTCGTCCACCACGGCCGCGTAAGCGGTGTCCTGCCCCATCGCGTTCGAGAGGAACGGCGCCGGCGCGGGCCAGGCTTCGGCGATCTGGTCCCACAGCCCCCGCGCGAAGTCCTTCGACAGCAACCGCCCCATCGGAATGGCGTTGAAATCCGGATCGGTCAGCACCGCGTCCCGCTCGCGGAACGCCTTCTTCACCGCTTCGGCGGCCAGATGGTAGAAGTCCGCGGAATCGCGCGGAATGCGCGCAAGCTCCGTATGCTCCAGCATGTTCATCATAAGCAGCATTGAGAAGCCCTGGGAATTCGGCGGCATCTGGTACAGCTCGTAGCCCCTGTACGAGACGGACAGCGGCGTCACCCACTCGCCCGCGTGCTCGCGAAAATCCGCCTCGCGCAGCAGGCCGCCGTCCCGCTCGATCGCCTCGGCCATGCGCGCCGTGAAGTCGCTCGCATAGAACGCGTCGCGCCCGCCGCTCTGCAAGAGCCGCAGCGTCGCCGCAAGCTCCGGCTGCGCGAGACGCTCTCCTTCCCCGATCAGCTCGCCGTCGTCCGTCACGTACAGCTTGGCAAGCGGCGGATGCGCGCGAATGAGCCCTTCATCCTTCTCGATCCATGCCCGCAAATGCCGCGACACCGGGAAGCCTTGCTCCGCATAGCCGATCGCCGGCGCGAGGAGATTCGCCCACGGCAGCTTGCCGTAGCGGCTCCATACGCTCCACCAGGCGTCGACCATGCCCGGCACCGTAATCGCGCTCTCCGCGCCCCGCTGGGGAATGCCGCTCATCCCGCGCGAGGTATAGCGCTCCGCCGACGCCAGCTTCGCGGAGCGGCCGCTTCCGTTATAGCCTTCGAACTGCTTCGTATCCGCATGATAGGACATGAAGAACGCGTCTCCGCCGAGTCCGGTCATATGCGGATAGACGACGGCCAGCGCCGCGCTGATCGCCACCGCCGCGTCGAAGGCGTTGCCGCCCTGCCGCAGCACCGCCGCGCCGACCGAGCTGGCCAAATAATGAGGCGTCGCTACCATGGCCCCGTATACTTTCGGCATCCTATTTTGCATCCTGGTCCCCTCCTTGGCTCGCGACAAAGGCGCACGCGGCAAGCTTGCCTGAATAAGTGCTCTCATTGTAGTGCGGCGAGGTTTGGACCATCAACGGCTCCGAAACGATTTTGTCCTTTATTCTAACACGCCCTCTTTATTTTGTTCGTTGTGCACATGGGCGCGTCAAAGCCGGCATCGCCGAACTTCTGGAGAAGACGGATAAGTCCCCCTCCGATTGTACATATTAGGGCGTGAACAAACTCAAGCGAAGAGGAGCTTGCCCATGAAAAAACTGCTGCTCGCTGCGCTGCTGGCCTTCGGCTCGGCCGCCGCATTCCCGGTAGCGATCGGCGTGGCGAACGCGGCGGATACGGACACGTATACCGTCAAGCCCGGCGACACAATGTGGTTTATTTCCGTCCGCTACCAAATCGGCTTGTCGGAGATTATTCAAGCCAATCCGCAAATCCGTAACCCGGCGCTCATCTATCCCGGCCAGAAGCTGACGATCCCGCTGCTCACCGCGACCAAATCGTTCGAAGCCCAGGTCGCCAAGCTAGTTAACGCCGAGCGGGCGAAGGCAGGTCTCAACCCGCTCTCGCTCAATTGGCAGCTCTCCCGCGTGGCCCGCATCAAATCGGAGGATATGCGCGACAAAGTCTATTTCTCGCACAACTCCCCGACGTACGGCAGCCCGTTCGATATGATGAAGGCGTTCCGGATCGGCTATTCCTACGCGGGCGAGAACATCGCGGCCGGCCAGTCGACGGCGCAGGCGGTCATGACGTCCTGGATGAACAGCCCCGGCCACAAAGCGAACATCCTCAGCCCGAACTTCACCGAGATCGGCGTCGGTTACTGCACCGGCGGCAGCATGCGCGTTTATTGGACGCAAATGTTCATCAAGCCTTGAGCGAGCGCAGCTTGCTCGAACAATGCAAAAAACGGTCAGACAGGAGCAGCCTGTTTGACCGTTTTTCGTTCTATTCGGACGGAGCGTCCTTCTATGGCGGCATCCGCTTAGTAAGCGTTGACCCCCAGCGCGTTGATCGTCTCTTCAATAAAGTACGGCTCGTCATCCGGCGTGCGCGACGTGATCCAGTTGCGGTCGACGACGACTTGCTTGTCGATGAACCGGGCCCCGGCGTCGTTCAATTCCGCGTGCAGCTCCGGATAGGCGGTAATGTTCCGCCCTTGGATGAGCCCCGCTTTCTCGAGCAGCAGCGGACCGTGGCAGATCGCCGCGATCGTGATGCCCTGCTTGTCTACCTCCCGCACGAAATCCAGCACGCGCGAATCGTTCATCAGCTGTTCGGGCGAATGGCCGCCCGGAATGATGAGCGCCGAATAATCTTCGGCTTTCGCCTCTCCGATGCCCAAATGGGTCGTGTAGGCGGTACCGTTTTTCCCCTTCAATTCGGCCTTCTTCTCCAGTCCGATAATAACGGCTTCATGGCCGTTTTTCGTTATCGCCTCGAACGGATTGACCATCTCGGAATCTTCGAATTCGTTTGCTAGCAGAAACGCGACCTTCTTCGGCTGCCCTGTCATGCGGTCCACTTCCTTTCGTCTATCTCAAAAGTTAGCGCCCTACTGTCAGGCTGCTTATGGTGTATTACCACGGCCGGCGGGTCGGGAAACAAACTTATTTCTTGACATTTTTTTGAAAATCTAGCGCGCGAGTCTAAATCTTTCTGGCAATCTATGATACAATGTATTCTCCTACTAGCCGTCCTGAAACAAAACCAGCCTAGATTCGTCTAAAGAACAGGCAGGAGGAGAGATGCAAGATGAATACCGAGTATCAAACCGCTCCGCACGCGATGATGGAGCGCAAAACCAAACGCAAGGCGGGCCCGTCGCCGCTTGCGTTTCTGCTCGTCTGGGTGCTGTTGATCGGCACCGGCGTCTTGGGCGCGATCTGGTATACCGGCAAAATCAAAGCCGATATCGCCCAAGACGTCGGCGCGCAGACGTCCGGCCAGATCACGGCGATGCAGCAGCAGTATGACGCCAAGCTGACCGCGCTCACCGCGCAGTATATGGACGATTTGACCAAGCTGCAGGGCAAGGTGGACGCGCTCAACGAGCTGCTTCAGTTCTCCAAGGACAACATGAGCTCGAAGACCGACAACAGCAACAAGCTGTATACGCAGCTGAGCGACGTCAAGAAACAGCTGGATCAGTTGAAGAAAGAGCTGGATTTGCTGAAATGAACATGACCGTCAAACAAATGAACCGGTTCGGCCTGCTCGTCACCGGTCCGTTCTTCGGGGCGCTGCTCTGGCTCATGCTCGCCCAGGTGTCCGTCACGCTGCCCGGCAGCGCGTACCCGTCCGTGCCCGAAAGCCCGTCGGCCTTGGCGCCGGAGAATACGCAGACGCTCATCGGCTCGCTCGATACCGCCAAGCAAACGGCCATTCATACGGCGCAGTCCATCAAGCGCACGGTGCAGTTATATACGAAAACGAACGAAAGCATGAACGCGATCGCCAAGACGGCGGCCGCCCAGGCGGGGAGACCGGCGTATATTTACGACCGCCGCATTACGCGCCGGATCGGCGCCCCATCCAAGACGATTCAGTCCGGCAATATTACGGCGCAGCTGTTCGCGATCCATGCGCAGAACTTCAACGGCTACGCGTTGAAAGTGAAGCTGAAGAGTCCCGAAGCGATGCGCATGGTGCTCGGCAAAGACAAGCTCGGCGGCGCGGAGACGACGCTCGCGGCGGTCCGGCGCACCAAGGCGATCGCCGGCGTCAACGCGGGCGGCTTCGCGGACAGCGGCAGCAAGCGATATCCGCTCGGCACGACGATGGTGAACGGCAAATACGCCGGCGGCTTCGAGCCGACGCGCAAAGACTTGTTCTTCGTCGGGTTGAACGACGAATTGGAGCTCGTCGGCGGCAAGTTCGCGAGTCAGGCGCAGCTCGACCGGCTGCAGCCGAAATTCGGCGCCACGTTCGTCCCGGTGCTCATGAAGAACCGCGTCATCCAGCCGATTCCATCCAAATGGCAGACCAGTCCGGCGAGGGCGCCGCGCACGGTCATCGGCAATTACAAGGACAATCAGCTGCTCTTCCTCGTCGTCGACGGGTATAACGAGAACGGCGGATCCGGCGCGACGCTGTTCGAGATGCAGCTGCTGCTCAGCCGCTTCGGCGTCATCGACGGGTATAACCTCGACGGCGGCGGATCCTCGTCGCTCGTGTTCGACGGACGCATCGTCAATCATCCTTCGGACGGCCGGCTGCGGCCGCTCCCGACGCACTTTTTGTTCTTCGATTAATAAGCTTGGACGGCATGCGAACAGCCGGTTGACCGCAAGGGACGACCGGCTGTTTTTTTGTTGCGTTCGCGGCTAACGCAGAGCCATGCTCGATTGGCAGTACGATTCGTTAGCCGAGGCTTATGTCCAACCCGCACGTCGCCAGCACGATCTCCCCTTCGAACCCCGCCGCCGCTTCTTCCGCCAGCTTCGGCAGCTCGCCGAAATGCGGCAAATGCGTCAGCACGAGCTTGCGCGCGCCTGCTTCCTTCGCGAGTGTCGCGACTTCGGCCGCATTCATGTGACCATACTCGGACGCCTCCATATCGGCGTAGAACGACGTCTCCGCGATCAGCACGTCCGCATCCGCGCAGTGCGGGATCAGCCGTTCATCGAACGTCGTGTCGGCCGTGTATACGAGCTTGCGCCCGCCGGCTTCGAATGCCATGCCGAGGCAATAGACGCCGTGATACGTCTTGAAGAAGGTCACCGTCAGATCGTCCAACTTCAGCTTGCGGCCCGCCCCGACCGGATAAATAACCGATCCTTTCATCGACTTGTACGCGATCTCCGCCTCGGATTCGCCCGCGAAATAAATCGGCAAATTGCCTTGGCGCAGCGCAAGGTCCGACTCGATGAGACAGCCGTACTGCAAGCACCCCAGATCGGCCGTATGGTCGTAATGGCGGTGCGAGACGAACGCGCCGTCCAGCGCATGGAGCGGAATGATCCGCTGCAGCGCGGACAGCACGCCGCTGCCGCAGTCGATCAAATATCGTTTGCCGCCGCCCGTCTCGAGCAAATACCCCGCCGTCGCCTCTCCCGCCTTCGGGAAAGCGCCCCACGGGCCGAGCACCGTTACTTTCATCGTCATCTCCGCCTCTCTACCTGAACTTCAATCGGATTCCGGCGCGCAAACGCGCCAGCTCCCGTTCGCGCGCGAGCAGCAACCGCTCCGCTTCGCTTGCGGTTATCGCCTCGAACACGACCCGGTCACCCGGCTTCAACTGCGCAAGCAGCGGAAGATCGACGCTTGCGACCTGCGCGATGCGCGGGTAGCCGCCCGTCGTCTGTCGGTCCGCCATCAGCACGATCGGCTGGCCGTCCGGCGGCACCTGCACCGTGCCGAAGGCTACGGCTTCGGAGAGCAGCTCGGCCGGCTGCCGAAGCCGAAGCGGCGTCCCGGTCAGCCGGTAGCCCATCCGGTCGGATTGCGGCGCGACCGCGAACGCTTCGCCATAGATTGCGTTCAAACTCTCATCGGCGAATAGCGCTTCGTGCGTCGCCGGCAGGACGCGAATGATTGCGGTCGCCGCATGCGAGGACCCGCTTGCGCCGGCTAACGCCGATCGCCCTTGCCCGGGACGTCCCGCCGCAATCGGCTCCGCTCCCGCCGCGCGCACGAGCCGCTCCCACGGATGAAGCCCGACCGCCGACCACGTCGCGGCGAGGAACGGCCGCTCCGAAGCGGACAGCTCTCGGCTCATATGCGCCGCCATGCGGGAGCCAAGGTCGTCCGGCGCCCGGATCGCCAGCCTGTCGCCCGCCTGCAGCGCCCTGCCTTCATAGCCGCCGAGACCGCCTCGCAGGTAGGTGCTTCGGCTGCCCATCGCTTCCGGCACGTCGAAGCCGCCGGATACCGCCACGTAAGCCCGGCATCCCCGCCGCGGCCGTCCGAAGGCGAGCGTGCGCCCTGCGGGCACGTACAACGGACGGTTCATCGGCGCCGGCTCGCCGTCGATCGCGGGCGACAGATCCCCGCCTGCGATCGCGAGCAGCGTATCTCGCTCGAACGCCAGCGATGGACCGGCCATCGTCGCCTCCAGCACCGCTTCCCTCTCGTTGTTCCCTGCCAGCACATTCGCCATACGCATCGCAAGCGTGTCCATCGCTCCGCCCGGGGTCACGCCGAACCGCTGCAAGCCGGGCCGGCCGAGATCCTGCACCGTCGTCAAGAGACCAGGCCGGATGACCTCGATGCTCATGCTCATGATCATGTCGCCCCCTCCTCATAACGGTCGTACTCCTTCCGCGTAATAGGACGGAACCGCACGCGGTCGCCTGCGCGCAGGAAGCTCGGGATCGGCTCCTCCGGCCGAAACAACCGGATCGGCGTGCGTCCGATAATCCGCCATCCGCCCGGCGTCGCCAGCGGATAGACGCCCGTCTGGCCGCCGCCGATGGCGACGCTTCCGGCCGGTATCGCAAGCCGCGGGGTTGCCTGCCTGGGCGTTGCGATACGCGGAGACAAGCCGCCCAGATACGGGAAGCCCGGCGCGAATCCGATCATGTATACCGTATAGTCGCCAGCTGCATGAATCGCGATGACCTCCTCTTCGGTTAAGGCGCTATGAGCCGCCACCTCGCCGAGATCAGGCCCCAGCTCCGCGCCGTAACAGACCGGTATATCGACGATTCGCGCCTGCGCAACGGCCGCGTGCCCGCCGGCTTGAATCAGCTCGGCTAAGCAGCGGCTCACATAGCCGAAGCTGCCGCCCGCTTCCCGCACGGCCGTTCCATGCCGAGCGTGAAGCGCGATCGGATCATAATGCACCGTCAAGCTCGCGAACGCCGGCACGACATCCGTCATGCCCGGAACGGGCGAATGCGCGAGTCGTTCGGCCAGCCCGATCACCCGGCGGTGTACCAGCGGATCGATCGTCTCGCCGAACCGGACGACCGCCGCCGAATCGCCGAGCGGCTCCAGACGGATATCGGCTGCCGACCGTTCGGCGCTCTCCCGCTCCGTCATCATTCGTCGCTCCCCGCCAACGCGATGCCGATGCCCGCCGACTCGAGGGCGGCACGCAGCGCCGTCGCATATTCGAGCGCGCCCGGCGTATCGCCATGGATGCAGATCGTGTCCGCCTGGACGGCGAGTACCGTTCCTTGTCGCGTGACGACGCCTCCTCCTCGGGCCATCCCGACCGCTTGCGCGCACGCTTCGCCGGCGTCGTGAATGACCGCCACGGCCAGGTGCCTCGGCGTCAGCGATCCGTCCGCTTCGTAGCGCCGGTCCGCGAACGCCTCGTTCGCCGCCCGAAGTCCGAGACGCTCGGCCGCCCGGATCAGCTCGCTGCCCGCCAGCCCGAACAGCATCAGCTCCGGATCGATCCGATAGACCGCCTCGGCGATGCCCTCCGCGATGGCCGCATCCGCGGCCGCCATATTATACAAAGCGCCGTGCGGCTTCACATGCCGCATCGCTCCGCCTTCGGATTTGACGAACGCCCCTAACGCGCCGATCTGATAAAGGGTTAGTTCATACGCCTCCTTCGCATCGATCCGCATGGCACGCCGGCCGAAGCCCGCCAGATCCTGCAGACCAGGATGGGCGCCGATGCCGACGCCGTGCCGCATCGCAAGCCGGACCGTCGCCCGCATGACGGCCGGGTCCCCGGCATGAAATCCGCACGCGATATTCGCCGACGTAATATAGGGCATAATTTCCGCGTCCATGCCCATTCGATATGCGCCGAAACTTTCGCCCAGGTCGCAATTCACATCCACCGTTATCGCTGCCATCGATGTGCGGCACCTCCTTTTTCCTGCCCCTATCATACTAAACAATGCCCGAGGGGAGAAGAGAGATCGAGGGCGGGATGCAATCGCGGGAACGCGACAGGATACACGCATTCTCTATACGCAACTCTATGTCAGCTAATCTGCCGCCACCTGGACAAATTTACATTCCGATAACATTTTTGGTCTAACAATTCATGCCAAGCCCTCGTATAATAAAAGAACAATCCGCTTTCATTCGCCCATTTGGAGATGCCCTATGCCCATAATTCGATATACGCGTTACGTCGTCGTGCCGATGTTTACGGTCATTATCGCCATCTGCTCGATCGTGTTGGGCAAGAGCGCCTCGGAGCCGCTTCTTTTCGTCTCCTCCGTCCTCTTCCTCGGCCTCGTCATGGCCGAGAAACGGGTACCGTACGCCTTCTTCTTGCAATTAGTCACGCTGGCCCTCTTCCATTGGCACAGCCAGCTGAACTGGACGCAGATTTTGTACTACCTCCTAACGGTGCTCGCTGTACTCGATTATCCGAAGCGCGGATATACCCTCGCCGTCTCGCTGCTTTATTCGCTGGGCTACACCGCCGTTCGGCTGTCTTACCAGCCGCACACGATGTATAACCTGCTCGTCTCGTTCTACGACATCGTCTCGTTCGTCCTGCTGATCGTGCTCATGCGCTACTTGTTCGCGGCCGAGCGGGAGAAGCGCCAGCTCCGCGAACGGAACGATTACCTGTCTACGCACGACCCGCTGACGGGCTTGCTGAATTACGAGGGTTGGATGGAGGCCATGCGTAATCTGACTTCCCGCCCCGATGAACGCTATACGCTGCTGCTGCTGGATTTGCAAGGATTCCGGAGCATCGGCACGATCGACAATAAGCAGGAGATTTTGCCCGCCTTCTCGCACGCGCTGCAGCAGAATTTCGCGCACGCCAACATCATCGCCCGCTATGCCGGAGACCGGTTCGCGCTGTTCATTCCGCAGTCCGCGCAGCCGCTGGTCGCCATCAAGCAAGTGATTGAATCGAACCGGCTCGGCTACGAGGTGCTTTACAGCTTCGCGGTATTCCCCGACGAAGGCGCTCAGATGCAGGAGCTCGTCAACGCGGCGGAAGAACGATTGTTCCAGAAGAAGCGGCAGCGGTGGCTGAAGAACGAAGAAGATTTCTTCCGCTCGGAGAAGCTGCGTGCGGTCGGGGAGCTTGCCGCCGGGATGGCCCACGAAATCCGCAATCCGCTGACGACGCTGCGGGGCTTCATCGACCTCTCCCGTTCGCATGGCTACAACATCGAGCGGTGGTTCGACGTCATCACGCAGGAAATCACGCGCATGAGCGAGCTGACCGGCGAATTCCTGCAGTTCTCCAAGCCGCACATCAGCAACATGCGGCTCGAGCCGATCGGCGCGTGCATCGACCGGGTGCGGCATTTGACCGAATCGGCCGTCACCTCCAAGGGCCATACGCTGGACGTGGATCCGGTCGACGACCTCGTGCTTATTTTCATGGACCGCGACAAAATCGTGCAGGTGCTCCTCAATCTGCTGCGCAACGCGATCGAAGCGATGGACGAGCCCGGCCATATCGTCGTGCGCACGCGCGTAACCGCGAGCGATGTGATCATCGACATCGAAGACACGGGCTGCGGCATCTCGGAAGCCGACGCGGCCCGAATATTCGACCCGTTCTTCACGACGAAGGAACGCGGTACCGGCCTTGGCCTCTCGATCTGCCGCAAAATCATCGAGGACCATGGCGGAATCTTGACGGTTCGGAGCCAGCCCGGCGTCGGCACGGTGTTTACGGTCGAGCTGCCGAGGGGCTATGGAGAGTAGCTAGCCCCTTCGCTCTCCGATCGGCATCGTTTGTATATGACGGCTTATTGTGCTATAATTAACACACGATATAAAACGAGTCGGCAGATTCACATATTGCGAAAGGTTACCCGAGTTGACGTTACCTTTTGCGGCATGTGAATTTTTTTTGTTTTCCGCCTTCGCTACGGCAAGAAGAGAGGGGTAGTTCATGTATTACCGTAAAAAACCGATCGAAGATCTGCCGCATGAAGAGACCGCCATCTGGACCTGCATGACCGAGGGGTGCGTCGGATGGATCCGGGATGAGTTCGCGTTCGCCACATTGCCCACCTGCCATCTTTGCTCGAATGCCATGACCGCCGGCGTCAAGCTGCTGCCTACGCTCGTGAACACGAACAAGGACATGAAGGCTTTGAAGAAAGGCACGCCGATCTCTTGATCGGAATGCCCGTTTCGCCGCGAACACCCGGATAGCGGGTGTTTTTCTTTTTCCGGCATCTATTTCATCTCCCCCTTCTCCAGTTTGCTCTTCAGCAGCCCGATGACCGGGGTCATGTACTGGCTGAACGGCAGCCCCAGCCTGCCGTAATTGTCCGCAAGCGAGATGAGCTCGTGCATCATGAAGCCGTACAAGACTCCGATCATCACATAATCGATCTCGAACGCGAGATCGATCCGATGCGCAAACCAAACCGCGCCCGCCATCAGCACCTTTTTGAGCAACCCCCATCCCCCCGCTTGTCCGACCAGCCCGCGCCGCTCCTTAATGGAGACGGCCAATCCCGTTACGTATTCGAATGCCATCGCGAGAAAGAAAATTTCGAGCAGCCCGCTCCAACCTCCGTACAGGTAGGATGCCGAGGCGCCCGTGAAACCGATGATGCCGTTCAATAGCCATTGCATAATATAAAACCTCCTTAGTAGGGTGCAAGATTAGGGTGCAACATTATGGACTACATGACATTACTCTCACCAACACTTGCAAGGATTACGAATCTGCGGCATACCACCTCCCCATTACACCTATCCGCTTATGCATCCCCCTCTCCCTCTTCCGGCAGCCTCACGTGCGGCCAACTCCTATGCGGGTTTGCTCCGCGATCGCGATCAGCTGCTCTCTGTCAGATGTTTGATACTAAGATGGTAGCACGGCCATTCTGATCAAAACGGCCTTCACGCGGCTGATATGCGGCCAATGCCCGGTCAATTTTCGGCCATGCTTCACCTACCGGAACAACCGGCTTGAACGGCAAATAGAGGCCGTCCCCGCCGCCGAAGATAACGAGGGGATGCCTCTGGATTGTCCCTTTCTCATGAACCCTTATCTAATGGCAACCGGCCCCACGCTCGGTCGCTCGTTCTTCCCACAGTACGCGGCAATGGATGGACATGGCGAACGGAATGCCGTCCTTAATCCGCAAGAGGCCTTCTCACACCGCCATGAATTTCCCGTACAGCGTCAACGCCTCCTGCTTCCATCTGCGAAACGTCCGTTCCGCAATCTGAAGCTCCATCGCAATCGCCACGGCCGTCTTGCCTTCCACATACTGCAGGCGCAGCAACCGGCCGTATTCCGGCTTGAATTCTTCCAGCACCTCGAGCGCCCATTCGATCTGCTTCTTCCGCTGCTCCAACTCCTGCAGCTCGCCGAGCCGTTCGATCACCGATTCGAAGCCGTCCAACTTGCCCGCGCGCGCCTCGATGATCGTTTCGATTCGTGCCCGAAGCTCGCTTAGCAGCCGCTCGTCCTCCTCGTCCGCTCCTCTTGCCTTGCGCACCTCGGCGAGCTGACTCTTCGTTCCCGCCGGATAATGGGACAAATACGCGTGCGCCGCCGTCTCCAGCTTCTGCTCATGCTTGGACAAATACATATAACTCGGCAGCTTGCGAAGCCGGCCGTGCAGCTCCCGCAAATGATCGTCCCGACTCATCGCGCTTAAGTATATCCCGGATCCTACCGGGTATTTCTCTAGTATTTTCATTCGGGCGACGATCGCTTTATAACTGGACAACTGTTCGATGGCACGCTTGTCGCTCATTGCGTCATCCCTCCATCTACGAAATTCTATTCTTCATATGGATGCGTCAATCGCTGCCGCGCTCCTGGAAGAAGCCTGCTAATGCGCCGCTCATCGCGGCTCGCATGCCTGTCCATTCCACGCCCAACTGTGCAATTGCGTCGATATCTCTTCTCTTACTCAAAACCGGTTCTGCTGCCACAAGCCTGTTCGAAAGTCTTGTTCCTAAGCGGCACCAATAAGCTATCATCCGCCAATTCTCACGTACCTAAGCCGCGCCATCCAACCGGCGTCTGTCGAGTCTCTCGCGCCGAGCTGCGCCATACAACCGATATTTGCCAATCACTCATAGGTAAGTAGCGTTATCACCTCTAGCGACTTCCATTATGCACGGTAAGCTTACCGAGCTACAAGATGGCCTTGAGTAGATACTATTCCATTTGGATACTTTTATCAAGGATACTTATGATCCAAAAAATCGAATATCGTTCGCATTAATGGACAAAAACTCCATTTTTCCTCTCATTTCGTTACAATCCTCTCGTTTCTTCTCGGTATCTCATTTGTTTTCTATCCAAATAGATGCTAAGTTAAGACTACTAGCCTGAACGGAAGGTGGGTATCATGCATTCCTCACACGATCGCATACGGATCACCCGGCGCGTCAAAGACTTGACCGGCGCCGAGGTGGCGGAGAAGCTCGGCATCTCGACCCAGTATTACTACAACATCGAGCGCGGCAGAAGGAAACTGAGCGCCGAGCATGCCGTAAAGCTAGCGGAGCTGTTCGGCGTATCGCTCGATTACCTGCTCGGCCAGCCCGACCACGCGCTCGTCGAAGACAAGCTCATGCAGGGCGGCATGACGTTGGATAGCGACTCGCTGCAAGCCACGGTCGCGGTTTCGAGGCCGATACAAGGCGAGAACGGGAACGGAAAGACGGAGTCCGCGGGCCTAACGCAGGCCTATGACGATTTGGAGACGGTTGCGGCCCATCACGAGAGCGAGGATTGGACGGAAGAGGAATTGGAGGAGATTCGTCAGTTCAAGGCATTTGTCCGATCGAAACGAAACCGCCGGGGGTGATGCCTGTGGGATACGAATTTCTGCTGCGAAGGGCGGAACGAGAAGGCGTCGACGTCTATGAGCGCTTCATGCCTCCTGCCATCAAAGGTCTCTACGGCGACCGCGTCATTTGGATCAATCGCGCCATTCCGACGATGACCGAGAAGGGGTGCATCCTCGCCGAGGAACTTGGACATTACCACACGACCAGCGGCGATATCCTGGACCAGCGGCGGCTCGAGAACCGCAAGCAGGAGAAGCGGGCCCGCAACTGGGCTTACGAGAAACTCGTCCCGCTATCCGGCATCGTGCTCGCCTACCAAGCCGGCGTGAAGGGGCGATTCGAACTCGCGGAATATCTCGGCGTCATCGAGGATTTTCTGGAGCAGGCCATCAAGCATTATCAGGAGAAGTACGGCCGGCTGACCGTATACGAGGAGAAGTATATGATCTATTTCGACCCGTTGGGCGTGGCGGAGATGTTTGAGTAGACGGGAAGTGTCCAATAAAAAAACGACAAGCGATTTTAGAGTTAGTTCGCTTGTCGTGTTCTTATCGTTGTTCCAAAACTGGAGAGAGACCCTAAGCGCTTCGCTCACAAAAGTGACAACGTTGTGAAGGAACTAGCGCAGACGCCCGAACTGAGCACACACCGCTCAGGCGACCTCCGCCTACTGCCTGAGTTAAGCTTTAGGAATATAGCACTTTTCTAACTTCGCTATTTTACCGATCCCCTCATTGACCGTCCCTAGAAAGAGGGATGAGCCAATTAAACTCCTCCGCCCGCTCAAAGCGATCTCATAGTATCCACATTTGGCAAAGATTTAATTATTGTGCATTCCAAATAAAGCAGGCCTATGATACAATTCGTATCAAATGAATGCCTTATTTGGGGGATTGGTCGTATGCAGAAGGAAAGATTTATCGAGCTTGATTCACTTAGAGGACTCGCTTCATTTAGCGTAATGCTTCATCACTTTTTACTGGCAGGGCCTGCGATTCTCTGGATTTCAAAAGTAGAAAACACACCTTTGCATTTCTTTTGGAGCGGACATTCCGGTGTTCTACTGTTCTTTTTGCTTAGTGGATTTGTATTGTCACTGCCGTTTTACAAAAACAAGAATTTACCTTACGGTCAGTACTTAGTAAAGAGAATTTGTAGAATATGGTTGCCATACATCTTCTCTGTGGGTCTGGGAATACTCGCAATGACTTTACTTAAGACCGGAGCAAATCCAGAACTTAGCAGTTGGTTCAATGAGAAGTGGGCAAATGAGCTCACGCCAGGAATAATTATTAACCATATTTTTCTTATTGGTGACTTTCACCACAATATTTTCGATCCTGTTTATTGGTCGCTGATTCACGAAATGCGCATATCCATAATTTTCCCACTACTAATCATTTTGATCATTCGCCTCAATTGGAAAACCAATATTGCGATCGGTGTGTTTGTATCAATGCTCGCATATGCTGTGCGTTACGTATTAAATAACTATACATCTTACAACGACTACCAAACTGGCTTCGCCGATACACTACATTATTCGTTTATCTTCATGGCAGGTGCATTGCTGGCAAAACATAGGGATCATTTGGGGCGCCTCTACACTATGATTAACCCTTTCAGCAAGTGGGCACTATTTGCCTTCCTTGTTCTAACTTATACTTATCCATACTGGTTCTTACCTGATACCAACATATTACATCTTTGGGTTGGCGATAATTTTGTCGTTCTTATGGGATCTTGTCTTATGATTTGGTTTTCTTTGAACTCTAAAACACTCTCAAAGATACTGAATATAAGACCAATCGTATTCCTAGGCAAGATTTCTTATAGTTTATACCTCATCCATACTATTGTGTTGCTTGGAATGTTAAACCAGTTATACGGGAAATTGCCTGTCAGTTTGATCTGGCTTATAACGGCGGTTATCTCGGTAGTATTAGCTTCAGCGGCATATTATTGGGTTGAAGAGCCGTCCATAAAGATTGGCAATAAGATAGTTAAAGCACTACAATCCAAAAAGAATACGATTAAAGTGGCATCAGCAAATGCCGAAAACCGATTTTAATCTATATATAAAACTATATATAATATAGGTGGGGTAAAGAAAATGAGTAGAAATTTGGGTCTAGATATTATTAGAGCCTCAGCAATAGCGATGGTTTTGCTTTGTCACGGTATTTCTAATTTTCTCCTTAAAAACCATGAATCAACAGAAATGAGTGGTATCATGCTCATGACTGGAATTGTGGGTGTGGAACTTTTTTTCGTTTTAAGCGGTTTCCTCATTGGTAGAATAATAATTAAAGAAGTCATTGAGACTGGCAGATGGAATTCTCTAAAAAACTTCTTCATCCGTCGTTGGTTGCGAACATTGCCGATTTATTTTGTGATAGTAATAGGGTTGTTTTTAATGCATCGAACTTTCTATTGGGATTACTTCTTGTTTTTGCAGAATTTTAATGAAGTGCACTTAGACTTTTACTCTTTAACATGGAGTTTGTCCATCGAAGAATGGTTTTATCTGATAGTACCTGTTATTTTTTTAATTGGCATTAAGTTTTTTAAAGGGAATGCTAGAACGGTGGTTTTTACAATATGTGGGCTCTTTATAGTTGGAGAGCTAATCGTTAGATTTATTTACACCTTAGCTTTTGAACCTACTTACGATTTCGGCGTGAGAAAACAAATATTTTTAAGACTAGACAGCTTAATGTTCGGTGTCACATTAGCCGGGATCAAACATTACCATCCCCATATTTATCAAAGAATTTCAAGATCAAAAACTTTATTTTCATTAGCCTTCTCTGGGTTTATGGCGTGCTGCCTCTACGTTTATTATCTCGGCTTTAGCGACAACTTGGATAACTCGTACTTCTTTAAAACAGCTTACTTCAGTTTGAATTCTTTGTTCATCACTTTTATTATTGCAAGTCTCGAAGCAAGTCAGAGACTAAAATCTTCTCCAAATATAAGGGGTACAAAACTAATATTAACTCTAAGCTTGACCAGTTACAGCGTATATTTATTACATGGGTTTGTTTTTGCGGTAACAGTTAAAGCAACGGAAGCACTTAACTTAGATGACATCGCTTTAATTTCTGTAGGAGCATGGTTAATTGCGGTTGTGATAACTATCACATTTGGTTTTTATATCCATAGATACTTCGAATTGCCAATAATGAAGTACCGTGACAGAATAACATCGCTAAACGCCTCCCCTCCTCTAGAGCAAACAACTACTGCAAAAGTGAATACACTTTGATATAGTCTATAGAACGCGCTGGGCTGTGTCCCTCAAGAAGGACTACTGTACAAAATGACCCGCTGCTAGGCAAATTCACCGCAACTTTCGCTTGCAGGAATTAACGTCATTCCACAAAGGTCTCAAAAGTTTACAAATTATATCATAACTAAATAGTTCTCAATGATACAAATTACTGTAAAACAAATCATTTCCCTTGATGAAATGCTCCCCCTTTCGGGTAGACAGGTGAAATACTAACAACCTGTATAATACGAACTGTGACCCCAAGAAGGACACTTGTAAAAAGTGACCCTCTTGTGGGTCATTTGTGTTTTAACCAAAGTATTGCAAAGGAATCGGAAGAACACAGGTCATAGTAGCTTAAAGCCTACGAAAGGACGTGAAAGCTATGACAAAGGGTCGCACGTTAAGATCGGAAGTCTACCTTTGCCTGGCTAATCAGCAGTACTATAAGACAGCAGAAGCATTTCAAGTATCTCCGCAAGTTGAGCAATGGGTCTGTCGGACCAGATGTGTTACAGGATAGCCGGGGGAGAAAGACGAAGAGCTGAAGGAGCATTTGGCCCCAGTTTTGCACACGCCCTGTCCAATTGCGAGTGGCATCCCATCGTAGCTAAAGTAGAGCATTTTCAGCAGAGTTGTCACTTGGGAAAATGCTTTTTCCTTTGGTGACCTTGCGAAGCTGGCGATGATAGCCCTTAATCATGTTCGTCGTGTAGAGCAACTTACGAATTTCAGGCGGGTATTTAAAGAAGGTGGAGCGCTTCTCCCGATTGTTGCGCCTGGAACGCACAATGAGGGTATTTACTGCCCCAGGTGACAATAAATCGGTCCAGTTCCAACAAGACTGTTTCTTCCGTAACCACTTTGTAGGTCGGCTTTAGATTAGCGGTAACCTTCTTCAGGTCCGTCGGAGCAACCAAACGGCATACGGAAACGCGGCTATGACGATGAACTTCATACACTAGCCAATAAATTACGAAAGCACTTGCTACCATGCCGCAAGTGTTCCACGCGTTCAAAGCAATAATACGGGTTGGCAAGAATGAACTCGAGTTGCAATCAACTTAGAAGTTCCCAATCATTTGGTGGACAGGTCTATTGTCACCAATAATACTGTGGAAGAAAATCAATGAAATATCTTTAATATTATGACACTAATCAGTTCTCCCGTGAATAATCAGAGCTCCCATGTTACCTAAATTAAAATTTTGAGAAAAGCCAGAAAACCGATATCCAATCTCAATCATCCCTCCAGGCAAAACAATCATGTCATGATACAATTCCGGATTCCCAGTTCCAAAGGATTCAATAATGGTTGTTGCGGATGGGGTAAAGTCCATATTTAAACGGTTTATCACTAAACGGAGATTCATCCCAGGTGGTGTAATCAACCTTATTTCACTTATATTCACAGTCTTACCAGTGTTATTTTTCCATGCCATTATTGTAGCACGCGAGTCACCTGGCCGAATGGAGTAAACCTTCCCAAAATTAAAAGCTGAGTTGCTTATGAAATGTACTTCGCTCCACCCAGGTTCTAAGTTAGCACTTGTAGCAACCGGAATGAAAACTAGTGTAGAGCATCCAAGTAACATCGATAATGCCATCCGTTTTATCAGCAAATTATCCCCTCCCCTTATAAGTATATTTTAATAGACAATGCGGAGGTTATACCACTAAATTCACAAACTCCGATGGCCACAGCATGCCGATGTTATAACTCTTAAGCCCCGAAATTGGATTTGAGTCTAGACTACTTAACGTAGTAAGCTAGAAGCAGAACCAGTGGAGGGGATTTTTTATGCAACGGAG
>NZ_VNHS01000011.1 GCF_008124765.1 Paenibacillus methanolicus
GGCACGCCGCCAGCGTTCGTCCTGAGCCAGGATCAAACTCTCCATAAAAGACAAATTGGATTGCCGTAACCGGAGGTTACGAGCAGCATTTTGTCTTAACTACAGAGCTTTGTTTAGCTCATTTCTTACGTTGACATATATCGCTCATTGTTCAGTTTTCAAGGAACAAGTTAGTTACTCACTTTTCCGTTTCGCTCTCGCGACCGGAATTAGAATATATCATACTTCCTTCATACTTTGCAACTGTTTTTTTGTTTTTATTTTGCGTTACCGGATGAACCGGCGTAAAAACATTCAGTTGCATTATCCGCTTGTCCGCTTGTTCAGCGGGCGGATTTATAGAATACACCGCACCGGCACCCAAAAGCAAGTTGTAAAATATCCCATTCGCATAAATCAATAAAGGCCTCCCCATTACCGGGGAGACCACCATCTTTGTAGAACCATTATTTCCGCGTGACCGTGTAGCCTTTGTCCTGCAGCAGTTTCACGATTCCGGTGTCGCCGAGGTAATGGGCGGCGCCGACGACGATGAAGTATTCGGCTTTCTCCGTTCCTTTCAGGTAGCCGTCGATCTTATCTGCCATAACCTTGTTGCGGTCGTCGAGCATCGCTTTGCGATATTCCTCGTTCTGCGAGAAGCTCTTGGTCAGCTCAAGCAGCGCGGCATCGTCGCCTTTCTTCCACATGTCCGCCATTTGGTCGACGCTGTCGTCCACCATTTCGAAATTGGTCAGCGTATTTTTGAGATTCGTCTCTTGAAGCTCCTTCGAGAAGTCGTTGAACATCGTCAACTGGGATTCATATGATTCCAGCTCGATCACCGGAATTTTGCGCTCCATGGCCTTCTGCACGAAGTAGAGGTCGATGCCTACGCTGCCCTCGTAACCGGCTTCCATCGACTTCAAGGAAGCAAGCGTCGTCTCGACGACCCACGGCTTGAACGTATCCAGCGCGTCGGCCTTCAATCCGTTCTTCGTCAGAATCTCGCCTACCTGCTTATAGGTATCCGCCGAGATGTGATCCTTGAGCGTCGTACCGTCCTGATACGTGCCCATCTGCAAGATCAACTTCTGGATATCCGGGTCGGCCGCTTTGGATACGTCCACCTCGACGCCGAGGTAATCCGCTTCCGCGAACGCCTCCTCAAAGGAAGGATGCAGCGGATAGAAGCTGTCGTCCGCGATGTGCATGGAGCCGACGAGGTAGACGGTATTGCCGCCGTTCTTCACTTCCCAAAGGAAGCCCTTGCCGCCTTCTTTAACGATCTTCGACGTCAGTTCGACCCGATTGAAGGTAGCGTCCCAACGCACCTCGTAACCGGCCGCCTCGCCGATGACGCGAACGGGAACGTAGCTCACGCCGTCGATCGTCTTCGCCTTCGCCTGAAGGGTCACCTGTTTACCGTTGATCACGGCCGTGATCGTGCCGTTCTTCGTATCCTTGAGCGAAATATTAAGCGCTTTGAACGTGGTTTCCAGCGGAACGAGCGTCGTCCCGTCTTGGGCGATCGGCGCGTTCGACGCGAATTCGAGCTTCTTGCCATTCACCTCGACGTTCGGATTGCTCGGCGCGGCGATTGCCGGGAAGGCGGATGCGAGCATGGCGGCGGATAATGCGACGGATAATAGCGCGGTTTTCTTCTTTCTTGTCATCGTGGTTCGTTCCTCCCTATAAATAAGAAGCTTCCCGCTCCCATGCTGATTTTTTCGCAGAGGAGGATTTGTCCGAGAGCGGGCCTTGCGGTAGTTCGGGCTTTAGACTAGGCGACGGACGGTTTTCTTCTGAATGTCGCCAACGCGTAGACGTTGAACGCAACGGACAAACCCAGCATGCCGCCTGTCACCGCATCGTGAATCGGCGCTTCAGAACGCGTCACCAGTGAGTAAGCGACCAACAGCAGCAAGCCTAACATTGGAATATACGTTTTCAATTGAAAAACCTCCCAAATACTTTTCGATATTTTTCGATGGTTTTCCACAATGTGGATTACTTTGTTTCAGAACTCTTGCTGCATGCGACGCCTTATACTTTGTAAGCTTTCATCGCCTTGCGCAGTTCTTTGATCGTCGGGCGTTTGCCGTACATAAGCACCCCCGCGCGATAAATGCGAGCCGACAGCCAACCGGCGACCAGAATCGTGATCAGCAGCAAGCCGATCGAGACCCACACTTCCCAAGCGGCCGGATTGGCGAGCCCCAGCCGAACGACCATCGCATAAGGCGAGAACAGCGGGATGAACGAGAACACTTTCATGACCGTCGTGTCCGGATTGCTCAGGCCGCCGAACATACACACGTAGAATCCGATGAGCGACACGACCGTGATCGGCATGACCGCCTGGCCCAGATCCTCGGTGCGGCTGACGAGCGAGCCGACCGCGGCGAACAGCGTCGCGAACAGGAAGTAGCCCATCAAGTAGAACACGAGCGCGTAGACCAAGAGAACGGGATCGATGTCGGCCAAACGAATGTTCAGGTCGGCCAGCGGCTCTCTATTGTGCGGCAGCGCCATGTTCAGCAGGATAACGCCTACGAACACGAGCATTTGAGCCAAGCCGACGAGGAACATGCCGAAAATTTTGCCGAACATGCTTGTGACGGGCGCAACGCTCGTAATCAGAATCTCCATGACGCGCGAGCTTTTCTCGGCTGTAATCTCGCTGGCGATCATCTGGCCGGTGACCATAATGGCCATTACCAGCAGAATGAGAATGACATAGACCAGGCCCATATCCATCGCTT
Organism: Paenibacillus methanolicus; assembly: GCF_008124765.1. Classification (GTDB taxonomy): domain Bacteria; phylum Bacillota; class Bacilli; order Paenibacillales; family Paenibacillaceae; genus Paenibacillus_Z; species Paenibacillus_Z methanolicus. Next base: position 2,745 of record NZ_VNHS01000011.1, read on the forward strand.
GCTCGGAAGACGTCTTGCCCTCGCCTACGTTCCCGGCGCCGGCGGTCGTCGTAATCTGCAGCGTCTGGACGTCCACCTGCGCCAGCAGCAGATCGCGCTTGGCTTGCGACAAGTTGGAGTCCTGCAGCACCATCTCGGTCTTCACGGCCTGCAGGGCGCCGGCGAGCGATTCGGTCACGTTCGTGTCCATCAGCTTCTCGGATTTATAGACCACGTCGGGGAAGCCATCCGGGAAAGCGCCCGTCGCGCCGGCTTGGAACTCGATATAGCCTTTGATTTTGCCGTCATCGATCGCTTGCTTCAGCGCCTTCTCGTCGCCCTGCGGCGTTCCTGTTTCTTGGAACGGCACGAGTTTGAGCGCCGGTTCCGGCGACGCCTCGAAGTGCTTATTGAGCGCTTGTGCCAAGGTCGCGTTATTGAATGTCGACGATTTGAGCATATCTTCCGTTTTCTGAAGGTAGCCGATCGAGACTGCCTCGTTATCGTCGCTGCTGAACTTCTGAATGATATAAGGCAAGTTGATGCCGATGCTTAGTATGAGGGCGATTACGAGCGTCGTAATGACGAACGCCTTGCCTCTGAATTTATTGCGAACCGTGAAGCCGACGACTGTCCAAAAACTATTACTCATGGCTCTCACCTACCGTCTTAATAAAGATTTCATTGAGCGTGGGTTCCATCACTTCAAAGCGTTGGACGTTCGTCTGCGCAAGCGCCAGCTCCAAGATCGGCCGCGCCGCTTCTTCCCGGTCGATGAGCAGCTCGTAGCCGTTCTCGCGGCGGTCTACTCGCAATACGCCGCCGATCGCTTCCAATCCGCTGACATCTCCGTCCGTGTGCAGCTTAACGCGTTCGCGAGGAAATTGCTTCTTGATCGCCTTCAAATTGCCTTGCAGCACCGGATTCGATTTGTGCAGAATCGTGATGTTCCGGCACAGCTCTTCGACATGCTCCATCCGGTGGGTGGAGAACAGGATCGTCGTGCCCGAATCGCGCAGCTCCTTGACGGTGCCTTTCAATAGCTCGACGTTAACCGGATCAAGTCCGCTGAACGCTTCGTCCATGATGATGATTTTCGGCTGATGGATGACCGCCGCGATGAATTGGATTTTCTGCTGATTGCCCTTGGACAGCTCTTCGACTCGTTTCCCGTAATACTCCGGCACCCCGAACCGATCGAGCCACCGCTTCAGGTTGGCGTCCGCGTCCTTGCGGCTCATGCCGCGCAGCTGGGCCAGGTAGAGAATTTGATCGCTTACTTTGACCTTCGCGTACAGCCCGCGCTCCTCCGGCAAATACCCAAGTCCGCGAAGCTGTTCCGCGCTATAGGGTTTGCCGTGGTACTGGATCGAACCGCCATCCGGATAAATCAAGCCGAGCACCATCCGCATCGTCGTCGTCTTGCCCGCTCCGTTCCCGCCGAGCAGCCCGTAAATCTCGCCTTCGCCTACCTCGAAGCTGATGCCGTTCACCGCCGTCTTGTCGCCGTATTGCTTGAAAATTCGGTCTACTTTCAGTGGATTCATCCCGTTTAGCTCCTTTTTCGAAATATGGCTATCCATCTCGTACGCTATGAGTGCATTCGCAGGCGTTCTTGTTCGATGAGTACGGTCAAAATGTCGTCAAGTTCCAGTTTCTGCCTTCCCGTGATGCGAAGCCCTTGCTCGGCGCACCATCGTTCCGCCTCCGGCACGTCGCCCGTAACGACCTTGAACTGCGCGCCGACCTGCTCGTGCTTACGATAGCCGGGCATCGTCTTCCAGCTCGCCATCATGCTCCCGGCTTCGATATAAAGGGCATACCAAGATTCCAGCAACGCATCTTTCTCGAACATGCCGAGTACCCGGCCATGCACGATGAACACGATGTAATCGGCTAGCCGCTTCACCTCATCGACGATGTGCGAAGCCATCAGCACCGTGCGGTCGCCTCGTTCCATGTAGCGGTGGAGCACATCGATCATCGTTTTCCAGGCGATTGGATCAAGCCCCGAGGATGGCTCGTCGAGCAGCAGCAGTTCCGGATTGTGCGCCATGGCCAGCGCGATGTCGAACTTGCGCCGCATCCCTTTGGACATCTTGCCAAGCTTGATCGACGGGTCGATCTCGAAGCGCCTCAGCAACTCCTGGTAACGGTTCAGCTCCCAGCCCGGATACCACATGCTCGCGAAAGCCGCTTTCTCCTCGGCGCGCAGATGATCCTCGATGTCGATCGCCTGGTCCGGCACGTAGCCGATTCGCGCCTTGAGCTGCCGGTCGTCGCCGCCGACGCGCTCGCCGAGCACTGTCATCTCGCCCTCGTCCGGCTTGCTCAAATCGAGCAGCAGCCGGAACAGCGAACTTTTGCCGGAGCCGTTGGGCCCGACGATCGCCGTCACGTATCCCTTGGGCACCGACAGCTCGACCGGCCCCAGTTGAAAATGCTTGTGCCGCTGCACAACGCCTCTCACTTCAATCACTGTCTCTTCCGTAAACATCACCGCCATCTCCCCCCGCTTACCCTTCTCGCCGCTTGCGCAATATCTCTTCGAGTATCTCCCGCATCTCATCCTCGCCGCATTGCACCCGAACGCCCGCCTCTACGGCCGACTCGAACGCCTCGATTACCGCGCTTCGGCGGTGAACGTCCCGCATCTCATCCCCTACTTTCGCGACGAACGTCCCGGTCCCTTGCCGGGTACGCAGCAGCCCTTCATTCTCCAAATCCTGATAGACTCGCCGCACCGTGATGACGCTGCATTTGACCATCGACGCCAGTTCGCGGATGGAAGGCAGCAGCGTTCCTTCCGCCAGCTGGCCGCTGACGATCAGCGCCCGCAGCTGCACTTCAATCTGGTGGTATAACGGCTCTGCGCTCAGTTCGTTAATTTGTATCGGAATCCACACCGTGCACACCTTCTATCGTATCGGCTGCGGCCGCGCCATGGTCGTGAAACGCGTACGCCGCTGCCGGAATCGTCATTCGTTAAATAAACTGCGTCTTTCGAGTTTCTGCCGAATATAGTGCCCCGATATCAGCAGCGCGCCGATGCCGACCGCCACCATGATCAGCGCGCCAGCCGGGTTGCCTGCCTCCGCGAGTTCCATGGACAGCAGCGTCGGCGAGAAGTCCAAATACCATAACCCCACCACGATCAAAGCGAACAGCATGACGTAGCCCCAACATACGAGTAGGTACGTTCGGCCGCTATAGCACTGCTCGGCAAACATGTAACCCGACGCAAATATCAGCGCGTAGCCCATCCAGAAGAGAGCGAAGATCATGTATTGCCCGAAGGATAGCGTCTCGCGCAATTCCGCTACCAGCGCATATTCGAGACTGAAGAAGTACACGCCTACGATGGCTAGCATAACCACCAATTGAAGCATTCGGGAGACGACGATCGATTGAAACCCGATCGGCATCGTGCGCCAGTAGGCGATTCTGCGCGTGAAGGAATTGGTCTTCCAATAGTGGAACAACGTGCGGTTCATCACGAAGCCCATATTCGGCAGCAGCGTCAGCATCAGAAAATCGGCCGGGAATACAATCAACTCCTCGCCGGATTCCATACCGTCCAGCATATCGCCGAGCACCATGGTCAAGACGAAGCCGATATAAGTGAAAAAACCGATCGTAATCAGCACGCCTACCCACGACCTTCGCATTTCGTGCCGGAACAACCTGAGCGCCCCTTGCCAGCTTGACATATGCGTTTCCTCCAGTTCTTATCTGTGCTCACTGTGTTTAGTGTGTTTACTGTGTATATCTTTATATACAGTATAATCACAATGACGCCTAACAGTCAACACCTTCCAGTAAAATAATCCCTGACCCGTGTCCGAGCACGGAAAGGAAAACTCCCTTCAAACCGGCGCATTCTCAAGCACGCCGAGCTGCCGATACAGGTTGCGTAATTTGCTCGGAAGCTGCATCGCGAGAGAAATCCGCCTGGCGAGACGGAGATAAATTTATACGCATAGCTACGGTATAGCTATGTAAGCATTTAGTCGAAAGCTGCCAAGCGCACAAAAGACCATCGCCGCAAGCTCGGCGATGGTCTTTCGATTAACGTCGTGAATGTTTGCCATGGTCAAATGAAGGTGATTCATACCATGAATGATTCGCATGGCTAATGCCCGGTCGCTTCCTTCGCCTTGGCGATCGCGCCCGCTCTATCGGCGACTTGCAGCTTGTTGAAAATGTTCGTCATGTAGTTCGAAACGGTCTTGGCGCTAAGCTCCAGCCGCTTGGAAATCTCGGCGTTGGCATGGCCCTCCACGACCATGCTGAGCACTTCCCGCTCCCGGTAGGTGAGCTCGGTGAACATCTCGAGCGGCTGCATCGGCTTCGTCGCAAAATCGATCATGCGCGCGGCCACGTCCCCGCTGAAGATCGCTTCCCCGGAAGCCACCGCCCAGATCGCCCGGATAATGTCATCCCGGTCCGCATCCTTGAGAATGTAGCCTCTCGCGCCGGCCTTCATGGCGGTAATGACGGAGGCGTCGTCTTTGAACATGGTACAAATGAGCACCCCGATCTGCGGATTGGCCGCCCGTATGCGAGCGGTTGCTTCAATACCGTTCAAGCCGGGCATGCGGATATCCATGAGCACGACGTCCGGCGCAAGCTCCAGCGCAAGCCGGACCACTTCCTCTCCCGTGGCCGCTTCGCCGACGACCGTCAAATCCGGCGCGCTCTCCATGATGCTTCTGACCCCTTCCCGGAACATCGGGTGGTCATCGGCAAGCAAAACTCGCAGCATCTAATATCTCCCTCCTCTTAGCGTGGTGCGAAGCGGCAGCCGCGCCACGACTTGCGTGCCGCCGCCGGCGACTTCCCGAATGCCGCAGCTGCCGCCCAGCTCCTCAGCCCGCTCCCGAAGGGAATAAAGGCCGAGTCCGCCTTCGGTCGGAATCGGATTGCGCCCGAATCCGATCCCGTTATCCGTCACTTCGATCTCCATCGCGTCTTCCTCTTCGCCCAGCGTCATCCGGATGAGGCACCGGCTCGCCCGAGCATGTTTCACGACGTTAAGAAAAGCCTCCGTCACGATCCGGTAAGCGCCCACTTCGATCGCCGCGGGCAGTATCGGAAGCTGATCGGGCAGCGCGAGCTCGATCTGCAGCGGCGGGCTGCTGGCCGCGATGTCCCTGACCTGATTAATCTGCGCGATTTGCTCCACGCGCTGGCGGATCGCGCCGTTCAAGCCCAGCTCGTCGAGCGCCTGAGGCCTTAAGTCATAGACGATCCCTCTTATTTCGTCGACGGTGTCTCCGATGTCCTGCTTGAATTTGTTCATGATGTCGATCGCTCTGTTCGGGTCCTTCTGAATCCAGTCCACCACGAGGCTGGACGTCAGACGCATGGCCGCCAATCTCGGCGCGATATCGTCATGCAGGTTCTTGCGCATCGAGCGCCGCTCCTCCTCCCGGGCGAAGACGAGCTGCTCCCGCGTATCCTGGAGATCGCCGAGCAGCCGCTCGATCTCCGTCGCCTGCTTCACGCCTTGCGCGACCGTGCCCGCCTGCCGGGCAAGCAAGCGAAGCAGCTTCCAGTCGGCTTCGCTGAAGCTCTCCTCCGGCGCGCGCGCGCATACGAGCAGACGGCCGATCTCTTCCCCTCCGGCGATCAGCGGAATCGTAATCGCGTTCTCTTGCTCTTCGCCAACCGATATCGCGCCGAGCGGTTCGCCGCCGCGCATCAACTGGATGGCCGCATAGGGCAGCCGAAGCGAATCTTTGACGGTCCGGACTACGATCTCCAGCACGGCCGCCGGGGAAGACGGCTCCTTGAGCCGGTTGCCCAGCTTCTCCAAGACGGAGAACGGGTCATTGTGCACGCCGTAAATCATCCGGTTGACGATTCGCTGGAGCCGCTCCTTGAGCGGGGCGAACGCGAAGGCGACCAGCGCGGCGCCGATAATCGAGAAGATCATGTTCGGTCCGGATCGGAACAGCACCGACAGATACCACACCGTGACCGAATACAGCGCGATAATGACGGCGCTCAGGCAGCCGTATACGATCGTGCGGTTCACGAGCGGATCGATATCCCACAGACGTCTGCGCAGCATCGAGATGCCGAGCGTAATCGGGATCGGCAGCATGACGAGCATGACCGCCACGTCCACCGCGAACAAGACCGCGGGATCGGGCGATTGATAAAAATCGATGTTCTGTATTAACGGGGCAACCGACACGATGAACATGCCGGCGATCGCTACCAGCAAGCCGTACAGCACCCACTTGGTCTGCTGCTTCTCGGTGACTTCGGCGTAGCGGCGATAACGGATGAGCTGATTCCATACGATCGCGCCATAGAGCAGCGCCATCCATAGCAGCGTCAGCCAGATCGGCCAATGCGACGCTCCCCACGGATCGGGGGCGTACCAGGACGCATTGCGGACCGCGACAAGCCCAATTGCCGCCCAGAACATCGGTTTGACCACGATTCGCCCGTTCGGGAACAGCAGCAGGAAGAGCATGAACGATAGCGAAGACAGTTCCTCCAAAAGCCGGGTCAGCCATGGCAAGGCCGTCCATTGAATGACGATGAAGCTCGCGCTGTGAAAGGAAATCAAGGCCGTCGCCGCGATCCACGACATGGGCTCGTTCGGCCGCTTCCGCAAGACGAGCAGCGCGACCGCGAAATAAACGGCGAAGTCGAACAGGGCGATGCATGTATACAAAGCGGCATACCCGCCGTTCGAAAGTCCCCACCGGTCGACGACGTCGGCCGGGAGGGGCGTAAGCGCGGCAAATTCGCAGGTCGACTGCAAGCAGCTGTCCCTAAGATAAACATAGTACGACGGAATTTTCGTCAAAAAAAGTCCCGCGTAGGCCGCGCATAGGAGGAAGGCGCACCAACGCGCGGCAGACCGCCACCCCTTAGGGTAGCGGCCGGCTCTAGGTTCGCGCTGCGTCTGGATGTGGACGGATGTCATGAGGTTCCACCTTTGCGTTCAGTTCAGGATTGAATAGCATTCGGCTTCGCGACGGAAGCCCGGGGAGCCAGTTGTCTGAGCACGACAACGGCATAGACGACCCCGTACGCGATGGCTGAGGCGCCGCCAACGATGCCCCAACTTCCCGGGTGATCCGGCAAGGCGATCGAGGCTGCGCCCATATATACATACGTCGCGCTTTGAAGGATGCCGATCGTGCGCGCCCCCGTGCGGGACGTTGCCGTCAAGTAACCGGCGTAGACGAGCGCGAGGCCGAGGGCCGTCCCTTCGCCCCAACGAAATTGCATGTCGGCGTCGCCGATCTGTCCCGTTATGCCGTAGATCATGAAAGGAAGCAGGCCGAGCAGCGCCACGCCCGTCATGACGAGCAGCGCGCGATTCATCGCCTTCGGTTCGCGCGGTCGGAAAATGTCGCGCCGCATCGGATACACGGCGAATAAAATGCCAAGCACCGCCGTGAATAGAATAAAGACGAAAAACGATTGCTTGGCAAGCGCCGGATCCGTCAGCAGCAGCGTGCCGAGGAAGATCAGATGGCCAATAAAATAAAACCGGAGCACGAGCGGCTTGGCCAGCGGCGCGCGGAGCATCGCCAGCAAGCTTGCGCTGAACAGAATGCCGATGAGCGCGCCATGCGACGCCGCGTGGAATCGCAGCTCATCCGGCAGCGGCGAGGATGCCATGAAGCCTCGAATCCAAGGTTCCAGCCCTTCCGATAAGCCTTGAAGCATGATCAAGCCCGCGCCCGCGAATACGACCGCGAAAAACCGAAACACCGCGCCGAGCCAAGCTTTGTTTGTACTGTTGTCCGTTTTCATTGTACGCCTCCGTTATCGTGTTTTGAAGCATTTCTTTGTCTTCAGCATACCGGAGGCGTATTCCCGGTTATAGAGAGCGGTTCCCGGCGGAATGGGAAAAAGGGATAGGAAAGCAACCCTGCCCGAGCGCGGCGCGATGGATGGCATCCCTCCCCCATGCAAGGCGAAACGGCTAGGCCGTCTATTGCGGGGATGAACGCGTCATTGCGGAGACATAGAGGCTGCAGTATAGATGTGCAACTTATACGTTCCTATAGCACAAATAAAAGAAGGATCCCGCCGTCATCGCTCATGACGTCGGGACCCCTTATTCCTTGCGGCGTTTCGCTTGAATCACATCGATATTATGGCCAAAGCCAATCGCTTGGCAGGCTGTGACGAGTTCCCGCTCCGCCTATCGTTTCCCGTTGAAGTCCCGCACCGTCTCGAACGACTTGCGGCTGCGCGCCGCTTGGCGAATCCATTCGAGCACGATTTTGACGCCGGTCTCCGGCCCTTGCGATCCGTTCACGAAAAGATCGGCGTGCCACTTGGTCGGTTCGACGAATTCGTCGTGGCGATAGCGGACCAGTTCCAAATATTCGTTCACGATGTCTTCGTACGCATAGCCCTTCTGCAGAAAACGAGCCGTCCGCCGCAGCAGCCGCTCGTCGGCCGGGCATTCGACGTACAGCTTGACGTCCATCCACTCGCGCAAATAGGCGTGGTGCAGCACCAATATGCCTTCCACGATGACGATCTCCGTCTCCCCGTCGTTGGCCGCGCGAAGGAGATCCTCCAGCATTTTCGGAAAATCGAGCGAGTCCGGGTGGTTGAAATCATCGTACGTCTTGCCGGTGAACGGCGCCGTCGTCTTCATCCGCGTGCGGAAATAATACTTGTCGGCATGGATGCTCTTGACCCGGTACCCTTCCAGCTCCGTTTCCAGCCGCGCGCACAACGTCGTCTTGCCGCTGCCCGAGCCGCCTCCTATGCCGATAATAATCGGTTTCCCCTGCTGCATCCTGCATGTCCCCCCATGCGCGCTAATCCTTTTCCGTATCTCTATATTACCATGAATGCCCAGCCAAAGCTTACGAAAACAAGAAACGCCCCGGACAGCCTGAGTCAGGCCGTCCGGGACGAATCTTCATGGCATGCGACAGCTTATTACGGCTGCAGCTTGCCGAGCAACGTATATACGACTTGCGCGGCTTCCGCGCGGGTCAGCTTGGCTTGCGGAGCAAAGCGATTACCGCTTTGGCCCTGCACGAGCCCGAGCTGCGCGGCCGTATCGACCGATACCGCCGCCCATCCGCTAATCGCGGTACGATCGGCGAACCCGCTGGCGGCTGCCGGCTCCGCGCTTTTGCCTTGCTTGGCTTCCAGCGCGCGCACGAGCATGACCGCCATCTCTTCGCGGCTGATCGCCCAGTTCGGCGCGAACTTGTCGCCGCCGACGCCATCGACGATGCCCGCTTTCACGGCTGCCGCGACGTAGGCCGAGTACCAAGCGCCGGCAGGCGTATCCGCGTAGGCCGCTTGACCTTCGGCCGCAAGGCCGAGCGCCCGCGCGAGCAGCGCCGTGAATTCCGCGCGGCTGATCGCTTGCCCCGGTTTGAAGGCATCTGCCGTCACGCCGGTCGCGATCTGCTTCGCCGCAAGCGACTGGATGGCATCTTGCGCCCAGAAGCCCGCCGGCACATCGGCGAACGATTTGCGGATTTCAAGAGCCGCATACGTGCTGAAATGCGTCACTTGCGCGGTGACGATGCCGTCTTTCACCGTGCCGCCCATCCATTCCAGCTTCCCGTCCGCGCCGATGAAATACACGCCCAGCAGATCCGGGTTCGCGCCGTCCTTCAGACGGAACGAAAGCGTAATCGGCTGCTCGAATGCGCTCACGTTCTGGCGGGTGCCGTCCTTCTTCACGACGGCGAGCGTGAAATCGACCACCTCGGAGACGGCGTTCGCCGATGTGCTGCCCTTCGAGAGTCCTTGCACAAGGGCTTGCGCTTCGCTATTCGGCAGCGGATTCGCCGCGAACGCGATGCGCGCTCCGGCCGCCTCCGCGCCGGATACGAGCTGGCTAATGGCGCTCAATACTTCGTTCGGCACGACGGCCGTCATGTCGCCCGACTTCACGAGCAGGTCGCTCGCGCCGAGCGTCTTCGCCGCGTCGATCGGCAGCAAGGCCTCGGTTTTGCCTGCCGAAAGCGTCACTTCCGCTTGGCCATCCTTGCCGTTCTTGAGTTCGGCTTCCGTAACGACCTGCGCGTCTGCCGATGCGTTCGGCGCGGTTGGCGCAGGCACATAGCCGGAACCATTCGCTACGAAGGTCAAAATCGCGGTGCCTCCGTCGCTCCGGCTTGGCAGGTCAACCGCTACCGTACCGTCGTAAGATACCGTGTAGGCCGAACCGCCGTAGATGTCCTTAATGATTGCGTATGCCCCGAAAGGCACCGGAATCGTCGCCTTTACGGCTTCCGCCTTCGTATTGATGGCCGTGACGATGTCGACATTGCCATAATGCTTGTTGAAGGCCAGGTAGCCGAGGGCATCCGAACCCGCCAGCTTCGTGCGCGTTCCTTTGGCGAACACTTTGGAATACTCGGCGCGGATGTTCAGCAGCTTCTCGTAATGATCATGAAGCGCTTTCTCTTCCTCGAGCTTGTTCCACGGCATATCCTTGCGGTTCTCGCTCAACAATCCGTTCTGCATATTGGCGTTCTTGCCCGAGTTGCCCAGCTCCTCGCCGTAGTAGACGACAGGCTGGCCTTTCGCCGTAATTTGGAGCGCTGCCGCGATCTTCAGCTTGCCTTTGTCCCCGCCTACGTAATCGGAGAGGAAGCCGTTCTCGTCATGGCTGCTCAGGAATTGCGCCATCATCTTCGTATTGTCGATGCTGTTCTCGCGATCTTGCAGATACGTATCGACCGCATCGATTTGGCCATCCGTAAATTGCTTCGCCCGCTCCTTGAAGCCGAAATCGAGCAAGCTATCCATTTGACCGGACTGCAGCATGCCGCCGTCGTTATTGACGGTGCCGCCGAAATACTCGCCGACCAGCTTGAAGCTTGGATCGATCGCGGTCAAGGCATTCTTGAACGCCTTCCACGTCGTGTCCTCGACGTGCTTGACGGTATCGACGCGGAAGTAATCGATCGTGTCGCCGCGGTCCGTACTAACGTTTTCTAGCCAGCCGGTCTGCCACTCGATGACCTGATTCCGAACCGCTTCATCCTCGGTGATGAAGTCTGGCAAGAAAGCCAGCTCGCCTTTGATCGGATTCACGTCCGCGCTCAAGCCGTCCGTGCGGAGCATGCCGTTGAAGCGCTGCTTATCCTCAATCGCCACGTCTTGCTTATCGCCCGGCTTCAGCCCGTAACCAGTATGGTTCAGCACGACGTCGACCATGATTTTGATGCCGCGGTCATGCGCCTTGTCGATCAATTCCTTGAAGGTGTCCATGTCGCCCAGATGTTCGTCGAGCTGGGTGAAATCCTTCGCCCAGTAGCCGTGGTAGCCATATTGTGTGCCCCACTTCTCGCCTGCGCCTTGGTTGAAGTCGATGTTGTCGACGATCGGCGTAATCCAGAGGGTGTTGATGCCAAGCTCCTCCAAGTAGTCCAGCTTGTCGATCATGCCCTTGAAGTCTCCGCCGTGGTACGCTTCCAGATGCGTTTTGTCCACGTTCTTGTTGTTCGTCGCGTCGCCGTCGTTGAACCGGTCGGTCAGCGCGAAGTAAATCCGTGCTTCATCCCAGTCGAAATCAAGCTCGCTGCCCGTATACGTGCGGGCTTGCACCGTAACCGTCGCGTTATGGCGGTGCACATTGCCGTACTGATCGACGAGCACGACCGGAATCGTCTTCGCGCCTGCGCCGACTGTATCTTTCACCGCGATCGTATGCTTCATCAGCGTCGTATCGATGCTTACGTTGGACGGTCCGCCGAGTGCGGTCAGATCCAAGTACCCTTTCGTGAATAGGATGCCTTCTTCTGTCTTCGCACTCACCGTCAATACTGCGTTCGTGTTGGCGTTCATGACGTTCGGTGCCGCGGCCGAAGTAATCGTTACCTCCGGATTACGGTAAACCAGGGCCGTGTCGCCGTTCTTCGGATCGGCGATTTCGGTCGTCTCGCCGTTCTTCGTCACGAGAAACGAGTACGGGTGATCGCCTTCCTGCACGCCGGTCAGTTTATATGCGAACCATTCCTTGGCCGCGTCGTAGACCATCGGATACGTTTGGCCGCCGATTTTGAGTTTGACGTCGGTAATCTCGGCCATGTCGCCGCTCTTGAACAGCGCCTCGTCCCGATAGACGAGCGTGATGCCGCCGTCCTCGTAGATCGGACCGTTGTTGGCCGGCACGAGGTTGATCTCACGCTCCATGCTCGTGACGACGACCTTGGTCAGCGCTTGGCCGGCCGTCAGCGGGATGTTGCGGTCATCCGGAAAATCCTGCTTCGCGGTATTCCAGTCCGTCCCTTTGCGAAGCACGAATCCGACGCTTGTCGCTTGCGGATGCACCTCGATCAGGACGCTTGCGTTACCGTTCTCGAACATCGTGAAGTCGATTTGATCGTTCTTGGCGCCCGTTCCCCACACCCACATGTTCCAATCGGTGTAATCGCGGTCCGGACGAACGTACGTGAAAAGCACGTAACGCTTGTTGTCGGCCGCTTCGTTCGTTACGTTCACCAGCAGCGTCTTCGTTACGCCGCCATAGGACGCCGTAATCTTAGCCGTGCCCGCGCTAACGCCCTGTACGACGCCCGCGCTCGTTACCGTGGCCACGCCCGGTTTGTTCGACGCATAGACCGCTGCCCCCGTTACCGCGCGCTTGCTGCCATCGGCATACTTCGCCGTTACCGTCGTTTGGTGCGTCTTGCCGACTTGAAGCGCGTAGGCCTCGCTGTCGATCTCGAGCGTAAGCAGTTCCGCGTTCGGTTCCATCCGAATAACGACGGATGTCAGCGGATCAAGCGTCAGCGTAGTCGCCGTCAGCGCAAAGCCCGATTGCTGCGCGGCCGGGATCGCTTCCACGCCTGCTTGGTCGTTATCGGCCAGCACTTGCCCCGCCGTCAAATCCTCCGGCAGCGTGAGCGTTCTCGGCGTGCTGTCCGCATTCATGAACACGTAGTAGCTGCCCGTGCCATCGGTCGACCGGTTCTTGTACGCGATCAGCAGATCGCTGCTTTTGATCTCCGGCCCCGTAACCAGCGTGACGTTTTGGTCCACCGCCGCTTGGTCGCCGAGGCGGAACGCGTTCGTCGACTTGCGGAGCTCGATCAATCCCGCCGTGTAGTCTTTGGTTTGATTCTGTACCGGATAGGCGGACGCATCCGTGACTTTGGACCAGTCGAACATGTTGACCGCGTCCGAGGAATCGTACGAATCATGGATGAAATACCCGAAGGATTTGCCGCTCGCGTCTTTCAGCTCGGTGTGCTTGTGTTCCGGCACCCCTTCGCTCTTCCACTGCTTCGTGCGGCCGTACTCCTGGCCCGCCTGCATGAACGCCGTTCCTTGCGAGGTCATGATCAGCGTATTGCCCAGACGAATCCGCTTCTGGATCTCCAGCTCGTTCGCCGGTACCGATGGATCCTTCTTGATCGACTGCGCGATGACGTCGTGCAGCGTCAAGTTGTCATGCGCTTCGATATAGTTCACCATATCGCCCGGATCGTCAGCCGGCGTATTGGCTGGTTGTGCCTTGATATTGTTCAGGATCGTCGCGATCGGACGCGCGCCTCCCGTAATGAACCGCGGCTCCCCTTCCGAGCCGTATCCGGATTTCAGCTCGTTGCGAATCTCGTCGGAGAACACGCCCACGTCGTTCGTTTTGTCCATCCAAGCCTGATCGGCGCCTTGGCCTGCCAGCGACGGATCGGCGATCGCGCCCTTGAATGTTTTCCAGCCTTCGCCGATGAACAGCGCTTTCGGGTTAATCGCGATCGCCGCGTTATACGCGTTCTGCACCGATTGCTGCGTCGCGTCGCCCATCATGTCCCAACGCATGCCGTCAATTTTGTATTCCTCGAACCAATATTTCACGGAATCGATCATCAGCTTCTCGGCCATCTTGTGGCTGGTCGCCAGATTGTTATGGAAATCGCCGAGGAAGTTACCGTTCGCATCCTGGAACGCATAGTAGTTCGGCACGATATCGCCAAGCAGCGACTGCTTCGACATATGCGTGTAGACGACGTCCAGGACAACGCCCATTCCCGCCTCGTGCACGGCATCGATCAGACGCTTCAACTCTTGGATCCGCAGCTCCGGATCGGTTGGATCTTGGGAGTACGCGCCGTCCGGCGAAAAATAGCTGTGCGGGTCGTAGCCCCAGTTGAACTCGTTGTCCTTTGCGGAATAGTCCAGTTCGCGTTCGCCCATCTTCGTCTCGTCGCCATAGTACCAGGCCATGACGGGGAGCAGCTGAATATGCGTCACGCCGAGCGACTTAATATAGTCGAGCTTCTGAATGAACGCATCGTACGAGCCCCATCTTTCGCCGTTCAAGCTGATTTCGACGGAAGGATCGGACGTAAAGTCCCGTACATGCACCTCGTACATGATCGCATCCTCGCGTTTCTCGTATCCTGCGATGTCGGCATACCCGAAACCTTCCGGATCGGTCCCGCTCAGGTCGACGATCGCGGCTTTGCCCACGTTGTCGCCGTCCGCGCCCGCCTCGTCCTTCGTGTTGACGGTGAACGCGGCCATCGACTTCGCATACGGGTCGAGCACTTGCTTCGTGACGCCGTTGTTGGTGACCTCATACTGATAGTAGTAGCCGCGCACATCCAGCGCGTCCGTCAAGTCGGCCGGCTTCAAATCGACGGACCAGACGCCTTGCTCGCCTTTGGCGAGATCGACGCTGCCGACCAGCTTCGAAGCGTCCGCCTTGTCATAGACTTTCGCGACGACCCGGGTCGCAAGCGGAGCCCATAGTTTAAGCGTCGCAGTCTTGTTCGCGGCATCATAGGCGGCACCCAAGTCGTCGCCCGTGTAGCGGTACATCTCATCCAGCAGACGCCAGCCCGATGCGGCGCTTACCGTCTTGCCCTCGTAGCTGATGCTGAGCGGCAGCTTCGCTAGTTCGAACGGCTCGGTCACGGCTTGCACCTGCGTCCCGTCAAGAATGGTCGCACCCGTCGCTTTGATGGCCGCTCCATCCTTGTCTTTGACGGTCAGGTCTTGAAGCAGCGCAGCTTCGTTCAAACCGCTCGTGAGCGCGAATCCGAGCAGCAGCTTGCTCGTCGACAGCACTTCGGCCGATTGGAAAATGTCCGCGGTTTCGCCGAACGGAGATACGTACACCTTCGTATCGTTCTCTTTCAGCCACAGCTGATTGTAGCGGCTGAGCATCGCGAACGTGCGGTTCTCGTTGTCTTTGTCCCCGCCGACCGGCTTCATGACGATCAAGCCGATCTTCTGCGCGTTCGCCTTCAGCGGCACGTCGACGTAAGCGCCGAACCGGTCCGTCTTCGCGAATGGCGTCGCGGCGGTCGGCCATTGCCCGCCGTTCGCATCGGATGTCTTCGCGACATCGTCCCACAGCCAGAGGCCGTAGTCGGTTTCCTTATCGTCCGAACGGGTATAGTGAATTCGCACCGAGCCCTCTGCCAGATCGGCAGCCGGCGGATACGGCGTTACCACGTCCGAGCCCTGCTTGATCCAGAACTCGTTCGTTTGCGCGTTCGGGATTGTGTAGATTTTGTCGCCGCCGTCCTTGGATCCCGATACGCGATCGACCACCAAGAAGGAGATCTTCTTCGCTCCTGCCTTCAACGGCACGTCGATATAAGCTCCATAATCGTCCATCTGCCCTGCCGGGAATGGCATAGCGCCGTTCGGCCAGCCGGACGTAGGCGTTTGCACGTCGTCCCATGTCCAAAGGCCTTGATCGGCATAGTCATGGTTGGTCCGCTGATAATGCACGCGCATATGGCCTTCCGGCACCGGCGGAGCCTCGACTTGCGGCACTTCCGCTTCCGGCTTCTCTTCCTCCGGAACTTCAACCGGCGGTACCGTGAAATCGGCGTTCACATCGTGCGTAACCGCGTTGAATTTGAACGTGACCTGCAAGGTCGACGGCAGCGTCAGACTCGCCGCCTGAGCAGGATATAGCGCATTGTCCGCTCCATCCGCGCCAGGTACCGACACTTGGTAGCCGTAGCTGCCTTGCGGTACGTAGACTTGACTCGTGTAAACGTTGTCAAAATCCGGATCGGACAGCGCGATCGCCGCATCCGACGGCGTCGTATCCGAAGCGTCATCGACCACCTTTACATTCCCTGCCACGAAAGGCAGCTTATCGGCCGCTACCGGCGCGTAGAAGGTGGAATCCGCGATTTTCTTCGTGGTGTCGTTGTAGTAGAACGTGACCGTTTTGGGTTCGGTCAACGTGAATTGGATATTGCCGTCTTTGTTCGTTCCTTGCGGATTCGTGTAGCTCCCGAACCCGTAGCTTTCGTCCCACTTGCCGTCCAAAGCGACTTTATACTGATACGTTCCCGCCGGCAGTTCCCCGGTAAACGCATAATAGCCGCCGCCAAGATCCGTCATACGAGTTGCTTCCGCATCCTGCTTCCAATCGGTCGGCGGCGTCTGTCCGCTGCCAAGTATTAACTTCGACTGCAGATCGCCCACGAGATAGGCTGTTCGGTTCGCCGCCCCCGCACCGTTCGGATACAGCCCGATACTGGATATCAGCAGCGCGGCAATCATCACATACGCAAAAGCACGCCGCACATTTCCCCTGAATTTCATGTTCGCGTAACCTCCTATGTAGCTATTGCAAGCGATTTCATAATTAGCTATTATCAATGCTCGTCATTCAAGCTCAGCGGTCTTTCCGCCGTTACAACCTACGATTGCATTTCTCCCTAGCGACACCTCTCCTCCGGATCCGATAGCCCCCTCTCATGGCTTATCCTTTACGGTTTGCACAAACGTTTGCACAAAATTCGACAAAAACCCATGCATTTCTGGCTCGTTTTGTCGCATTTAGCGTTTAATATTGTCGCTTGTCGAATTCCAAGGTTCTATGTTGTACAAACGTTTGCACAAATTCTTACTACTATGTTAGCATGAGCAGCCCTATAATGTAAACGGTGTCATTTTGAGATGCTACAGCGGATTGAATATTAGCGCCCTAAACGATTAACGGCGTTAGGGGCATACTGCGGGCGGAACGCATGTCTATATAGAGCGGTAAGGTGAATCTTATACGTTCCTATATATCAAAAAAGCAGCGCCCCCATAGGGGCACTGCTTGTCTAACTATGATAAGCCAAATATGGCGTCCAGCATCGGCTTTGTATGGCCGCCCGGATACATCACGTACAGCAGAACGTAGACGGCCACGCCCGTAATGGCCGTAAAAAACCACATGATCGACGTCACGCGTCCGATCTTCCGGTGCTTGGCGAACCGCTCTTTGAATCCCAACACGAGGGTCGATATTCCGAACACGGCGGCAACCGTGGCCAAGACGATGTGGAAGATGAGGAACACTCTGTAGTACGGCTCCAAGCTGTCCGGACCGCCCCACACCGTGTTGCCGACGAAAATCGTCCGCGACGAATACACGATAAAGAACAAAGTCGCGAACACGGCGCCCGCAATCATGACTTTCTTGTGCGCATCCAGCTTGCGCTTGATCGCCAGATTCCACCCGATCGCGACGAGCACGGCGCTAATCACGATGAACGTCGTGCTGATCGTCGGAAATAACGTATAAATCGACACTTGCGCATCCCACCAATTCATTGATCAATCCTATAATCTTCCTACGGGCGGACGAGCCCTTCTCATCCGCCGAATGCTTGCATCGACGCTGCGTGCGGAGAGCGGCGAACACACCCATCTGCGACCGATGCCGAAAATTCGAGCTCTACGTGTTCGCTCCGGCCGGATCCAACCTGCCGCTTCCCGTATCATCGGTATCCACGTCATCGGCATGCTCGCGCTTGTACCATTGTTTAAACACATAAATCAAAATGCCGCCATACATGAATTCCTGCACGAGCTTCATAATAATCCCGCCCGTCTGCTGGTCTTCGAGCGCGCCCATGAGATTAAAGAACGTCGGCCCGCTGAACTGGCTCAACAAGGTGGAAACATCGCCGCCGACGCAATAGCCCATGGCGTATGCCCAAATCTCGGGATCGTTATAGGTGGCGTACATCGGCGCTCCGGCAAAGATGATCAACGCGCACGCAGGCGTCAGCAGAAGACCGTTCGCGAATATGTAAGCCATCTTGCGTACATCCGCCAGACGATTCCATTCCGGTACCGGTCCCGCGATCTGCCACCACATCATGAACGCCGAGATGAGCAGGACAACGTAATAGACGCGATGCACGAAGAAGTGCGTCATGACATAGTCGTGCACGACCGGGAAGTGATAGACAGAGAATAGCACGTTAAACGCCAGCAGCGTCAAAATCGGATTCATCAACAGACTCAACCGCTTCCAGAACGAAGCCCCGAATAGTAATCGCCACATGAACACCGGCACGCCGAGCATCATCATTGGAGGCACAATGAGGTAAGAGAGGGACATGCTAGCCATATGGAACGAAAACATCATGTGGCCCAGCAAATCGATCGGTCCTCCCTGCGCCAAATAGAACAAGATCGCGCCGCCGACAAACCATGTCTTCTGCCCGGCCGTTACAGGCGGCGCGTCGGATTGATGCTTCAATCGCCATGGACCGGCGATATAGAAATAAAGCAGCACCAGCGCAGCCATAAAGAAGAAGAACATGGGACTCCACAACTCTTCAAAGCTGAAATATTGTAAGCCTAGCACGCCCAGTTGGACTCCCCTTTCGGAAACAAACGTTACGTACGACAAAAGAGGGAGTCGAAAAGACCTCCCTCTCCCTCATTCGATTTTACCACCAAGTCCAATACTCGGCCATAACGACAATTGTCAAAACGACGAACACGCCGGTTAGAATCGCGATAATCGGATACAAATGTCCGCGGTCCTTCATGTGCATCCAGAACGACATCTGAATAAACACTTGAATGACGGCCATGACCAGCAGCATGATATAGACAAATGTCGAGTTGATCTCGCCGGCTGCGACCATCGCGAATGCGATGACCGTCAGCACGACCGAGAAGATAAACGCTACGATATGCTTCTGCGGGCCTTCATGCTTATGGCGTTTGCCATGCTCTTCCGCAGCGGAATGATGATTTGCCATTGATTAGCCCACCTTTCCCATCAGGTACACGACGGTGAAGATGAATACCCATACGACGTCGATAAAGTGCCAGTACATACCGGCGACATATACTTTCGGCGCGGTAACGACCGTTAGACCTTTCTTAGTCGAAATCTGGATAATCAGCAAGGTGATCCACAATACGCCGAACAAGACGTGCGCGCCGTGGAAACCGACCAGCGTGTAGAACGAGGTACTGAATGCGCTAGTCGAGAACTTATGTCCCTCGTGCACGTACTCATAGAACTCGTAAATCTCGAGGCCAAGGAAGCCAAAGCCCAAAATTACGGTAATGATCAACCAGTTCAGCATCGCTTTCACTTGGTTGCGGTGCATCGCTTGAATCGCGAACACGCTCGTAAGCGAGGACACAAGCAGTATAGCCGTCGCGATCGCGACGGTCGAGAGCTTGAAGAGCTCATCGGCCGTTGGGTTGCCGTCGCCGACTTGATGGCGAAGGGCTAGGAAAGCGGAGAACAGGGTACCGAACAGGACCGTCTCGCCGCCAAGGAACAACCAGAAGCCAAGTACTTTATTACGGCCTTCCAGGGTCGCCTTCTCAGGCTCATGAGGCAGTTTGCCTTCTACGTGCGATGCGCTCATCCTTTTACCCCCTTATCTTGCAGCTCGTCTGGCTCGATATGGAAGCCATGGTCATCGTACACCGAGCGGAGGAACATGCAGAGCAGCGTAATGCCCAGACCTGCGATCGTAACTATGTGCCAGTGATACATCAAGCCGAAACCTGCAATGAATAGTCCCACCGACATAACGAAAGGAAGAATCGATGGCGAAGGCATATGGATCGGTCCGAGCGGTTCTGCCGGCGTCATGGCCTTCTTGCCTTCCATTTTCTCTTTCCAGTATGCATCGTAACCGCGTACGAGCGGAGTCTGTGCAAAGTTGTACTCCGGCGCTGGCGAGGAAATCGTCCACTCCAGCGTACGGCCGTCTTCCCACGGATCGTTCGCCGCATCGCGCGGTTTGAACGCCGTGATGATTACGTTGATGATGAAGAACACGGTACCAAGACCCATCAGCATCGCGCCGATCGTACTGATCAAGTTCAAGTTGTTGAAGCCCAGGCCGTCCAAGTATTGCCATACGCGGCGCGGCATCCCCATCAGACCAAGGAAATGCTGGACGAAGAACGTCAAGTGGAAGCCGATGAAGAATGTCCAGAAGCAAAGTTTGCCCCATCCTTCATGCAGCATGCGACCGAACATTTTCGGCCACCAGTAGAACAGACCCGAGAAGATACCCAGAATCAAGCCGCCTACGATGACGTAGTGGAAGTGGGCAACGACGAAATACGAATCATGGTACTGGAAGTCCGCAGGCGCAGCCGCGAGCATGACGCCCGTTACGCCACCCATAACGAACGTAGGCACGAAGCCTACTGCGAACAGGTTGGCCGTCGTATAACGGATCGAACCGCCCCACATCGTGAACAGCCAGTTGAAGATTTTGATACCGGTCGGTACCGCGATCAACATCGTGGCGATGGAGAACAACGCGTTCGCTACCGGTCCGAGACCGACGGTGAACATGTGATGCGCCCATACCATGAAGCCGAGGAAGCCGATCAGCACGGTTGCAAACACCATCGAGCTGTAACCGAACAGACGCTTGCGGGAGAACGTACTGATAACCTCGGAAATCACGCCGAAAGCCGGCAAGATGAGAATGTAAACCTCAGGGTGACCGAAAATCCAGAAAATGTGTTCCCATAAAACCGCGTTACCGCCATTGGAAACTTCGAAGAAGTTACCGCTAAAGAGACGGTCGAACATCAAGGCAACCAGACCAACGGTCAGTGCCGGGAAAGCGAACAGGATTAGCGCGGATGTGATGAACGCCGTCCAAGTGAACATCGGCATGCGCATGAAGCTCATGCCTGGCGCGCGCATGTTAATGATCGTCGCCAAGAAGTTGATGCCGCCGACGAGCGTACCGATACCCGCGATCTGAAGACCGAGCACGTAGTAGTCGACGCCATGGTCGGAGCTGAATGTTGTTGTCGAAAGCGGTGCGTACGACGTCCAACCGGCATCCGGCGCTCCGCCCGTAAACCAGCTGACGTTCAGCAGCACGCCGCCGAAGAAGAACGTCCAGAATCCAAGCGCGTTCACGAATGGGAATGCGACGTCGCGCGCGCCGATCTGGAGCGGTACGATCGCGTTCATAAGCGCGAACAAGAGCGGCATCGCCGCCAAGAAGATCATCGTCGTGCCGTGCATCGTAAGCAGCTCGTTGTAAGTATCGGCGCCAACGAAGTCGTTGAGCGGCTTCCACAATTGAATCCGGATCAGGAGTGCTTCCAGGCCGCCGACCAGGAAGAAGAAACCGCCGGAGATCAAATACAGAATGCCTATTTTCTTATGGTCAACCGTCGTCAGCCAGTCCATCAGACCGCTGTAACGTTTGACCGCATGTCCATGAGCCAAAGTAGGTACCCCCTTAATCCGCCAGTATTAATAGTCAAGCTTCAGATCGGCCAAGTATTTCGAAATCGCATCCAATTGCTGCTCGGACAGATCGACCTTCGGCATCAACGTTCCCGGTTTAATTGCTTCCGGATCTTTGATCCACTTCTTCAGGTTCTCTTCAACCGAGCCTTCGTTGGCATACTCAGGTTGGTCCGTGTTGATCAAAATGCCTGCTACCGATTCGCGGCTGCCGATACCCGTCAGGTTCGGATACATGAGACCGCCGTTCGCGCCTACCGCATGGCAGGACAAGCACTGATTCGTGAGCACATCTGCGATTTCTTGGTCGGCCGGAAGCGCTACCGGGGATTTCTGAGCGACTACCCACCGTTCGAACGATGCGCGATCCACGACCTTGACTTTGAAGTCCATCAAGGAGTGGGAAGGTCCGCAAAGCTCGGCGCACTTACCAAGATATACGCCTTGTTTCGGTGCTTCGAAGTACATGATGTTCACGTTGCCGCCCGGGTTCGTATCTATCTTGCCCGCCAGCGACGGAATCCAGAACGAGTGAAGCACGTCAGCCGTCTTCGCTTCGATCGAGATGACCGCGTCATCCGGAATGAGCAATTCTTGGGCCGTCTTGATTTCATATGTAGGATACTCGAACTCCCACCAGTATTGGTGAGCCGTCACTTTGACTTGTACCGCGTTAGGATCTTTGGTGTAATCTTCTGCAAGGCCGAAAACGGTCTTGATCGTAGGCACACCGAGGATGATCAGCAGGATAATCGGAATGACCGTCCAAATGACCTCTAACTTATGGTTGCCCTCCACCTGGACCGGAACCGTTTTGTCGCCTGGGCGACGGCGGAATCGAATAATTACGTAGAGCGCGATTGCAAACACGACAATGACAACCAAAATCATGATCGTGATGGACAGTTTCATTAGTCCGAATTGTTCTTCGGCTACCGGTCCCTGCGGTCTTAGCGTCGACAGGTCAGCTCGTCCGCATGCTGACAGCAGCAACACCATTCCGGCAAGAAGCGGCATGAGCCGTTTTAGAACGTGCCACCGATTCATCATCAATCAACCCCACTTTTGACGTTTTCGCTTCGGCCGTGATGGCAAAAAAAAACGACCTACTGCGTGAAATACCTAGCTGTGTAGACAACTTCCGCAATCTAATCACTTTAATTAATATAAAGTTGGAGGTGCTTTTTGTCAATGTGAGTTCACACATTGTTCTCAAAGCTGTCATATTTGAAATTTGACTCTTTTCAAAGGCTTTGCACCTCAAAAATCCGCCATCTCTATCCTTCATTGTGCTCCAAAACCATGGTTCTTTATGTATCGGGCCTTGGCGCATATTTCGATCGGACTGGCTCATGATAAGACCAATCCGATACGGAAGGAGTAACTGATCATGACCAGGGGATATTTGCGGAGGGCGCTCGTGCCTCTGATCGTCCTTGCCCTCGCGTTCGGTCCGGGCTTGAGCGGCTGCGGGTACAAGCGATATGTGCAAAACAGCACCTACGATTACGGGACGAAGCAGAAGAGCGATCCGAAAATGCTCGGCAGCCGAATGTACGGCACAGCTACCGCCAATCCGTACCAGCACGACAACAACTGGATCGAATACAGCTCCATCCTCTCCGCCAACGTCTCCAATATTAACGGAGTTGCCGGGGCGCTCGTCTTCTTGACCGATAAGAACGCTTATGTCGGCATGACGCTCGATTGGACCGCGACAGGCACCAAGAAGACGGGCGGCGCGGGATCGAGGGAACAAGACAATACCGGCTCCAACGAAGGCGTCTATAATGTAGATAACGGAAGTCCTTATTGGAATAACCAGCGCATAGCGGGGCCATATAACTCGTACTTCACGGTCAACGACCACAATCAAATATCGAGCGAGCTGAAGCAAACGATCGCCGTTCAGATCCGGCGCATCGCGCCGACCGTGCAAGAGGTACACATCTCGGCCAACCAGGAGTTCGTCAACCATCTCGTCCAGTACGCGCAGGAAGCGTGGGCTGGCCGGCCGCTTGCGCCGTGGCACGATTCGTTCAATCAGCTAGTGAAGCATCAGTTCGAAGCCGGCAATGAAGTGCCCACGCCGATTAACGTCCAGAAGCTTCAGCACGCGGGTGGAGCTGACGGCACGATCCGCCCGAACCCACAGCATTGAGCCATTAGGAGATCGCCTGTTCACCTTCAAGGCCGCTTCGAACGAAGCGGCCTTATTCGCGCTACTTGCCCCCCGCATGCGACCGTTCTCCCCTCCGCTTATATCCGCGCGGCAATCCCCCAGAAAAATCTCTTCTATTAAATATAGGAACGTACACGCATGACGATTGTAAAAATAAGGGTTGAACCCATCGCCGCATTAGGTTATGATAACGTTCCGCTGAATTTACGCATTTCACCACCGCATCCGCGCAGGGCACCGGCGCCGTTACCGCCGCTCCCCGCAGCACCCGATGAAAGAGGTGGACCATGCTGTTCCTCGTATTGGCGCGCAAATCGTATTTGCGCAACCTGCAGTACCGAAGCTCCCACATGATTCACAATATCGCCAGCTGCTTATTCGGCTTCATCTACATCTATATCTGGGTGGGCATAGCCGACGACAACTCGCTTGGCGAATACGGCGTTAACGGGATGATCAGCTACGTCGCGTTCAATCAATGCAGTCTCTGGGTCACCACATTCCTGACGCACGGCTTGGGGATCGGCCAATCCGTCCGGACCGGGCAGATCGCCACGGATTTGACGCGCCCCGCTCATTTATTCTACCAGTCCATGAGCAAGGAATGGGGGCAAATCGCCTACCAGTTCACGTACAAATTCGTCCCTATCTATCTCCTCTACTTCATCGTGTTCCCGCTTCACGTGCCCGGTTCTTGGGCGACAGTCGCATGGACGGCTGCCGCGCTCCTCGCGGGCGCGTACATCTCGATCTGCGTCAATTACCTGATCGGCGCCGCGGCGCTGTGGACAACGGAATCGCATTGGCTGTATTGGGTGAACATTGCGTTCAGCCAGCTGTTATCCGGTTTCCTGATCCCGGTCGACTGGCTGCCCGGCTGGCTGCAGTCGGCGAGCGGCGCCTCCTTCTATCCGTTCCTTCATTATATACCCGCAAAAATCTACCTCGGACTCGAACGGGCGGACGCGCTCTTCGCCGCGTATGCTTGGGCCGCGGGACTTACGTTGCTATGCCTGGCCGTGACCGGATTGATGAGGCGGAATGTCGAGGTGCAAGGCGGATGAAAACTTTGCGCATATATCGTCTACTAGTCGCTTCCAGCATACGCAGCCGAATGCAGTATAAATTCAATTTCTGGTTCTCCTCGGCGATGTCCGCCTTCATCAGCGCCGTCGAATTCGCCATGCTGGCCGTCATCCTCCACAAATTCGGCCACATTCAAGGGTGGAGTCTTACGGAATCGGGGTATTTGTACGCGGTGCTGCATCTGGGCAGAACGATATACCGCACCTTTGCCTCCGATGTGCATCATCTCGAGAAATATTTGGTCAGCGGCGATCTCGACGGCTTGCTGCTCCGACCCATCCCCGTGCTGCTCGGGTTAATGACGCTCAATGTCTCCATCCGCATCGGCGAGCTTGTGCAAGGATTAGCCATCCTCATCTGGTCGCTGCACGGGCTGATCGCCAGCGGACAAATCGGGTTCGCCGCCCTGCCGCTTACGTTCATCGCCATCGTATCAGGCGCGGCGTTGATGTTCGGCATCGGCCTTGCGACCGCTTCGGTCGGATTTTGGATTACGCGCATCGAAGTGCTCCAGAACATTACGGAAGACGCCGCTCGAACGGCCGCGCAATACCCGCTGACGATTTACCCCAAATGGATGCAAGGTCTGCTGCTTGGCATCATTCCGATCGCCTTCGCCAACTATATGCCGGCGCTCTATATTCTCCGAGGTCAAGGCGGCTGGTGGCTCGTGGCGGCATCCGCCTTAATCGCTCTGCTCGCGCTAGCGGCAGGCATGGCCTTATGGCGCGTCGGACTATCCCGTTACCAGAGCACCGGCAGCTAGCCGGATTCCATACCGAGCGAATGAAAGATCAAGGAGGCCACCGCATGATAACCGTATCGAACTTAACGAAGCAATTCCGACAGACCGTACCCAAAGAAGGTCGATTTAGCGGCATTCGAACGCTGCTGTCGCGGGACTACCGGGTCAAATATGCCGTTTCGGACATCTCTTTCACGATTCCGGAAGGCGAATTCGTCGGCTATATCGGTCCTAACGGCGCCGGCAAGTCCACGACGATCAAAATGCTGGCCGGCATTCTGCATCCGACATCCGGCACCGTCCAGATCGACGGGCTAAGTCCGCATCGCCACAGACGCGCCGTCGCCCGCAAGTTGGGCGTGCTCTTCGGACAGCGCACGCAGCTCTGGTGGGATTTGCCGACGGCGGACTCGTTCGACATACTCGCGGCAATGTACGGCTTAGAGCCGCAGCGCAAACGGGAGCGCATCGGGATGCTGGCCGAGCTTCTTGAGCTGGATCCGTTTATGGCGACGCCGGTCCGCAAGCTCTCGCTCGGCCAGCGCATGCGGGCCGACATCGCCGCCGCGCTGCTGCACGACCCGGACATTCTGTTCTTCGATGAACCGACGATCGGGCTGGACGTGACCGCCAAGAAAAACATTCGGGAGTTTCTGCGGCAAATCAACCGCGAGCTCGGCAAAACGATTCTGCTCACCACCCACGACATGGATGATATCGAGCAGTTGTGCACCCGCGTGATCGTGATTAATGAAGGCGCGCTTAGCTTCGACGGCACGATTCCCGAGCTGCGCCGCCGGATCGGGCTGCCAACGTTGATGTCCGTTACATACCGAGGCGAGGTAATCGTCGATTCCGGCGTCTTTGATGCCCTGAGCATTAAAGAAATCGACGGCCGTACCGTCATCGCCACATGCAACCGGGCTAAGATGAGCGCGATGGAAGCGCTGCGTTTACTCGAGACGCTCGGCGAAATCGAGGACATCCATATGGAGGAGCCGAACTTCGAAGATATCGTGCATCATATTTATTAGAAGGAACGCGGAGCTGGCCGAGAGGCTGGCTCCTATTCGCCGTTGTAGACAAGCATACGCAAGCCCGAATACATGGCTCAAGTCGGATTCGGTCATACTGACCTAGATCGAGATGAACTTTTTTTGAAATAAACGATTGACATTGCTGCCGAAATACTTTATCTTTAAATCAAGATATTCGATGTAAAGATTCACGAGGCAGGTGACCATCATGAACGAACAACGGGATGCGGAACTGGACAGCGCGCTTCACTTATTCATCGTTCTCTCTCGGTCGTTCCAGTCGGTAAGCGCTCATGCGGCCGCGGATATCCGTAGCTACGGCTTGAATACGACCGAATTCGGCGTGCTCGACGTACTTTATCATAAAGGCGAAATGCCCTTGCAGCAGATCGGCGAGAAGGTGCTCATGTCCAGCGGGAATATTACTTACGTCGTCGACAAGCTCGAGAAAAAGGAATACGTCCGGCGCAAATCCAGTCCTTCCGACCGTCGCGTCATCTACGCGGAGATTACCGCGCAAGGCCGCGCTTTCTTAGACGAGGTTTTTCCGAAACACGAACGCGTCCTTGAACGGGCGGTAAGCGGATTGACGCACGAAGAACGGCTCCAAGCCGCCGCCTTGCTGAAGAAGCTGGGTCGCGCAGCGCAAGAACAACAGCTGCCATAGCGCCACAAGCGGCAGCTTTTATTCCAACTAATATCTTGATTTAAAGAAACTTAACTTAAAAATATGGAGGTTTTCACGATGAACATGGATCTTGGTCTTCTTCTTATTCGTCTGGTAATCGGCATTCTCTTCGTCGGGCATGGCGCTCAAAAGCTATTCGGCTGGTTCGGCGGTTACGGCATTAAAGGCACCGGCGGCTGGCTCGATTCGATCGGCGTCAAACCGGGCGTGCTCATGGCTGTCGCGGTTGGTCTGGCGGAACTCGTCGGCGGCCTGCTCGTCGCATCGGGCTTATGGCTTCCGCTCGGATCGGCCATCCTCATCGCCACGATGATCGGCGCCATCGCGACCGTCCATGGCAAGAACGGACTGTGGGCGACACAGAACGGGATGGAATACAACCTCGTGCTGATTGCCGCTCTGCTCGGCCTGGCCTTGATCGGCGCTGGCAGCTATTCGGTCTTGTAAGGTATCCTGGTCATAATCGATCTGAATGAGGAGGCGTACGATATGCAAACGATGATCTATGGACCGGCGCTGCAGGGGAAGGGCGCGTTCGATAACGGCAAAATTTTGGAACAAAAGCCGATTGGCTTCCCGGGCGAAGGCTCTGTAAATAAAGGAATCGGCCCGCTCTTCTACTGGGCGTGGGCGACCGCATCCGGCGAAGGCGCGATTCCGCTCCACCCCCACCAAGGCTTTGAAATTATGACGTACGTGACGAAAGGCCAAGCGCAGCACGGCGATACGCTCGGCACGCAAAGCACGGTCGGCGCGGGCGGCGTCCAAGTGATGCAGACCGGCTCCGGCGTCAGCCACGAGGAGCGTTTCCTCGGTCCCGAGATGGAGGCGTTCCAGATCTGGTTCGAGCCCCACATGCGTCTTGCGCTTCTTCGCCAGCCTACGTATACCCAAGTCGAGCCCGATCGGTTTCCGCTGGAGGAAGGCGACGGATACACGAGAAAAACGGTGCTCGGCGAGGCTTCGCCGATTGAATTGGTGGCCGACGCGCGCATGTGGGACATCGAGGTTCAGCCGGGTCGTACAATTCGCCATATCGTGCCGAAAGACCGGACGCTCACGACCTTGGCCATCCGGGGCGGCGGTCGGGTCGACATTGTCGACGAAGACAGAGAGCCCTCCGTCTTTGCCCATCGCGATTTTCTCATCCAACGCGCCGAACGGACGCACGAGGTGGCCTTCACGGCCAGTGCGGAAGAGCCGCTTCGCCTGCTGCTGATCGAAGTCCCCTCCAAAGTCGATTATCCGCTGTACCCGAGACGCTGAACGCGTTGCGGCATGGTTGGATACGCGTAATAAGAAGGCCGTTCTCCGCCGCATGGGCAGAACGACCTTCTTTTATTTCGCCGAACCGACTTCCCGCGGAGCCGCCATGATTAATCATGTCCCCGCCATCGCCGCATACCGATGTCCGACTTGCTATACGATCGCTTGCAGCGCACCCGCCGCTCGCCTGCCCGCGATAATCGCGTCCGATGCACGGATCGCGCTCCCCGCCGCGGCGTCCGCGAGCAGCTCGTCATCATGACTGGCCCAATCGCCGGCAACGAACAATCCGTCCACTTCCGGCACGCAAGGTCCAACATTAATCTCTGTACGGCGCGTATGCATATAGTCGGGGACGACCGTAATACGGGGCAAAAACTGTCTGGCAATCAGCTCCTTGCGCCAGCCGGGTTGGGCAAGGTCCACAAACCCTTCCAGCATCCGTTCGTCCGCCTTCGGATCGGATGGCTCCGTTCCGTGGTATTTCGTCACATGCACGACGACCGAACCGTCATCGCTCAGCCGCGCCGAAGCCGAATGATTCGAGAAGAACAGCGGTTGGTCGATGCCGAGCACGAACGGACGTCCCGGCACGGGCAGCTTGCGCAGGCATAGATCCAAGCTGGCCACCGCGGAGGGCCGCGCCTCCTCCTTCCACCGGCGCAGCACGGTCAGCTCTGCCCCCGGCACAAGGCGCATGCATTCCGACGGCGATACCGCCATGATCACCCGGTCGGCTTCCACGATCGTTCCATCCTGCAGCCTGACCCCTCTGACGCCTTCGCCTTCAGCGCCCCGGACGACTTCCGCGATCGGCTGGCCGGTTCGAAGGTCCGCGCCGCCTTGAACGGCAGCCGTTGCAAGCTGATCCACGATTTGCTGCCAACCGCCGTCCACGTACAGAAGTCCGTCTTTGAACGAGCGCAGCAGCGTGCGAACGACCGGGCGCGCCAGCTGATGATCCGGGTCCAGCGTATACGACGCCGTCCGGAGCAGCGCATACAGCATATGCCGGGCCGCCGGATCGCCGGCCATCCGCTCGGCATATTCGCGCAGCGTCATCTGCGCATCCGGCATGGATGCCGGACGCCCCATTCTGAGCAGCATCCCGGCCAAACTCGCCTTCCCGGAGAGAGACAAGCAGCTGCCCGAGGCAAGCAGCTTCGGCAGGCTAACGAGCCGGCCGCCCCACATCAACCGCGCCCGGTTCGAAGGCGGCGCAGCGCCCGTCACCTTGACGTTCAAGCCGGTCAGCACCTGGTCGAAGGCGCCGCCTTTGTAGAACGCATGCCCGCCGAGATTCAACCATGCCTCCCCTCTGCGTACGGACTGTCCCCTGCCGCCCAGCACGGCCGACCGCTCTAGCAGCACGACCGATTCACCCGCTTTCGCCAAACGACCCGCCGCCATTAATCCCGCCAACCCGCCGCCAATCACGATTGTTTTTCCCGGCTGCCCGCCATACCCTGTCATCGCTCATCCGTCCCTTCGTAATCGCCCGTTTGCCACTTGCGTTGCTGATCGGGCTTTGCTAACAAGACGGTTCGCGCACGTTCGTTTGTGACAGGAGCGATTCATTGGATGCGTCGCCGTCCGAAACACCTGTGAACGGACGACCAACGGATAATGAGCCGCCCCGTTCAAACAATGCTGTCAGGTGAAGAAGGGCTCCGCCCCTTTGACCCCACCACTTTTGTTGCTCCCTCCTCCCACCTCCTCCGCCGAGGAGGCTCCAAAGGGCTTTGCCCTCTGGACTCCCTTTTTCGTGCTGACGCACTTGTTCGCGGTCGGCGATTGGGCTTCAGCGAGGCACGCTTTTGTCCTGACGGTCAAAGCTTCAGTGGGTTTTGAAGTTCGTCCTAAGACTTAAGCCTGTCAATTATAGGCCCTTGTTTGCTTCATCGGACGTTTTTCCTTAACCTGACAGCATTGCCCGTTCAAATGATTAGCCGGGCGCAAAAAAGCCCCATGCGCTAGGCGATGGGGCGAATGCGATCGGCTTGCAGCAGCGTCAATTTCTCCGGATTGACGACGTAAAACAAGTTGACGATCTGATCGTCGCGCACCTCGAACGACATGACGCCGTGCGGCCGCCCGTTCTTGAGCGTCACGATGCCGCTCAGCCCGTTCACTTCGGTGAACGCGAAACTGTACGCGCCCTCCGACTTGGCCTGGATGCCCATGAAGAAGCGAATAATCCGGTCCGCCCCCAAAATCGGCTTCGTCGCGGCGAGAATTTTGCCCCCGCCGTCATTGCGCATGACCGCATCCGCGGCCAGCACCTCGAGCAGCTTCGGCACGCTGCCGCTCTGCATCGCTTCCGCGAACCGCTGCACCAGCTCCATCGTCTTCCCCTGCAGCGACGGCGTGGCGAGCGGCGCCTCGCCGATGCCGCGCTTGGCCCGGCGGAAAATTTGACGGCAATTCACGCTGCTTTTCCCCACGACTTCCGCGATCTCGTCGTATTCGAAGTCCAGCACCTCCCGCAGCAGGAACACGGCCCGCTCCGTCCACGTCAGCTGCTGCAGCAGCAGCAAATAGGCGGTGGACAGCGACTCTTTGTGCACATACCGGCTCAACGGATCGCCCTCCAAGCTTCCGCCATCGTCCGTGATGACCGGCTCGGGCAGCCACGGCCCGATGTAGGTCTCACGCTTGCTCGCGCTGCCGCGCAGCTTGTCGATGCAGCGGTTAGCGACCATTTTGCACAAATACGATTTGGCGCTGCGCACGTTCTCCTCCGACACCTGGGCGAAGGCAATGAACGTATCCTGCACGATATCCTCCGCGTCCGCCGCGCTCCCCAGCATCCGATAGGCAAGCCCAATGAGCATGCTCCGATGCTCGCGGTATAATTGTTCTGTCTCCATATCCGCCTCACGCTCCGATCCGCATAACTATTCCCTTACCCAATACGACGAACGGCGACGTCCGTTCGTGACAATGATGCGTCGCCCAAATAAAAAAGCACATCCACCTCGTCATCCGAGTCATGATGTGCTTGTCTTGGTCCGCGTTCTCTTATTGCGCCGTCTGCGCGGCGCCGCGATCCGTCCGGCTGACGGTTACCCGCTTGCCCGCCTTCGTCAATCGATCCACGGTCTTCGCGAGCGCCAGTTCGGCCGTATGATCCCATACCTTCGTGCCGGTCAGGTCGATGTGAACCTCTTCCGCTTCGCACGCATGTTCGATGCGCGTCTCCAGTTCGGCAGCCGAGGCGAAGAACAATTGGCCTTGGATGCGATACGTCCGCTTCTTCCCTTCCCATTCGCTGCCAATCTGCATCCGCGATGCGTTCACGGCGAAAAGGATGAAGCTGATGAGCACGCCGATGAGGACGCCAATCGCCAGATCATGCGTGGCCACCACGGCCCCGACCGTAATTAGCATGACGATCGTCTCGCTGGCCGGCACCTCGTTCATCTTGAAGATCGACTTCCAGTCGAAAATCGAGATGCACACCATGAGCATAATGCCGACGAGCGCCGCCATCGGCACCATCGCCAGCACGTCGCCAAGCACGAGCACGAGCAGCAGCAGGAAGAGCGCCGCCACGAGCGTGGACAACCGGTTCCGCCCGCCCATCTTCACGTTCAGCACGGATTCCGCCACGAGCGCGCAGCCGGCCATGCCGCCGAAGAAGCCCGCGACGAAGTTCGCGATGCCTTGTCCCCGCATCTCGCGGTTCTTGTCCGTCCGTTCCCCCGTCATCTCGTCCAACAGGTTATGCGTCAACAGCGTCTCGGTGAACCCGACGATCGCAAGCGAGAACGACGTCGGCAATATTATCATCAGCGTCTCCCATGTGAATGGCACATCCGGGAACAGGAAAGCCGGCAGCGACGCGTCGATGTCGCCGACGCGGGCCACGCCGTCCATCCCGCTCGCCCACACCGCGAACGTGAGCAGCACGACCGCGACGAGCGGCGATGGGATCGCCTTGAAATAACGCGGCAAAATATAAATGATTGCCAGCGCGGCCGCAGCAAGCGCGTACATCGTCCACGACGCATCCTTGAAATAGCGCAGCTGCGACATGAAAATCAGGATCGCCAGCGCGTTGACGAAGCCGATCAGTACGCCTTGCGGCACGAAATTCATTAGCTTCCCCAGCTTGAAGACGCCCATTAAATACTGAATGACGCCCGTCAGCACCGTGGCCGCGAACAAATACTGAATGCCGTGCTCTTCCACCAGCGTCAGCATCAGCACCGCCATCGACCCTGCCGCCGCCGAGATCATGCCAGGCCTGCCGCCCAAGAACGTAATCAAAATCAAAATGCAGATCGTCGCGTAAATACCGACCTGCGGCGGTACGCCCGCCATGAACGAAAACGCGAGCGAGTCCGGGATGAGGGCAAGCGTGGCGGTCATCCCCGCCAGCACATTGCCTTTCACATCCGTCGTCCACTGCTCGCGCCATGAAGTTGCCATTAAAGCCATAGTCCACCTCGTCCTGAAAGAAGATCCCGTACCATACCGTCCCAGCCGGGGGTGATTCGCTTCGGTTATGATACCCTCTTTAGGATGATGCAGTCAAGCATTTTCATTAGTTACTTCCTATTGGTAATCGCGTGCCGATTACTTCGCCGCAACCGCGTTCGCTTGGCGGTAAGCCTCGCGCTTCGCCTCGCGATCGCTCTCCTTCAGCTTCGGACACGAGTAGCAATATTCCTTCGAACCGGTCTTGTAATACATGCAGCAGACGTTCTTCATTCGCATCTGTTTGTTGCAGTCGCGCATATCTTCAATGTATCTCGGCTTGGCCGTGAACGGGTTCTTCGCGCGGTCCAGAAGCGCCGGATCCAGCTGCTTCAGCAGCTCGTAGTCTTGGGTAAGCCGGTTCTTCGCCGATTCGTCTTCCAGCGTAGTCAGGAGATAGTCCACGTAGTAGTTCGAGTAGGTCGGCATTTGGCCCCACAGGTGGCCGATGTTGATGCCGGAGACCGTCTCGATCGAGCGGAAGATCGGCAGAATCGTCTCGTTGTAGAATTCGCCCAGCGCATCCGTTACCCACTCTTCCCGCTCCGCTTCGCCGATCGGGCCTGCCGGGCAATCCGTGCCGATGACGAACGAGATTTTATAATAGGTGCCCATGGAGATGAGTTGAAGCGTTATCTGATCGAGCGAAGCCGGCAGCCGGCGATTCCAGAGCGACAACGCCGCTTGAAAGCCTTGGGCGAAGCTGCCGAACGTGCTGCCGAAAATCGCGCCCACCGTATCGAGGCCTTCCGCCTTGAGCAGCGGCACGTACGTGTCCAGCACTTGGCGGACGACTTCCGGACGGAGCAAATCCGCCGCCGGCACCGTCATGAGCGCCTGCTCCTGCAAGCTCGTGCGTATGCCGAACGTCTGCTCCAGCTTGCCGTAATCGATCGTGTTCTCCATCCTCGCGCGCCTCCTTGGTTCCCGACCGGTTACGGTCCAGATCTCATTCTCATCGTTCGCTCTTCTATATGCTTAGCAGCGATAGGCTTGGGATCCTCTGCAGTCCGCCAACAACCTATACGCAGCATGAATATTCCGATATCGGGAATCGTATCCCACCATTATTGATTCTCATTCTCAATTCATTATAGCCGATTTGCGAACTGAGAACTAGTTTCAATTACAAAAAATAAAGACGCTTCCTCCGATTCGGAGAAAGCGTCTGAAGGCGGGGCCAGCCGAAACCGGTCCCGCTTATGCGATCATTATCGTTAGAACCGGAAATCGTCGTCCGTCAGCGGCTCGACGTGGATCGTGCGCACATAGCCGTTGCCCTTCTTCGAGAAGAAGTCATGCTGCTTCGTGCGCGTGCTGATGCCGTTGAACACGATTGGGTTAACGTCCTCTTCCGGGAAGATCGGATCAAGGCCAAGGTTCATGAGCGCTTTGTTCGCATTGTAGCGCACGAACTTCTTCACATCCTCGGTCAAGCCGACGGAGTCATAGAGCGACTCCGTGTACTTCTCTTCATTCGCGTGCAGCAGCTGCAGCAAGCCGTGGAACGTCTCGAGCGCCTCTCGCTGCTCTTCCGCGTCCAGCTTCGCGAACACTTCCTGCGCCAGGACGCCGACGTACAAGCCGTGAATGCTCTCGTCGCGCAGGATAAGGTCGATGATTTCGCCGCTGCTCGTCATTTTGCCTTGGCCGGCCAGGTAGAGCGGGTAGAAGAAGCCGCTGTAGAACAGGTAGCTCTCCAGCAGCACCGATGCCGCCATCGCCAAATAGAGGCTCTTCGGCGAGTCGATGTCCTTGTAGTACTGGGAAATGGTCTCCGCCTTGAGCTGCAGATGTTCATTGTTCTCGACCCAGCGGAACACGCCGTCGATCTCTTCCGTGGACGCCAGCGTCGTGAAGATGCTGGAGTACGACTTCGCGTGGATCTGCTCCATCATGCCCATGAAGCCAAGCACCGCTTTACGCTGCAGGCCGTCGACATGCTCGAGAATCTTCGGCATGCCTACGCCGCCTTGTACGGTATCGAGCAGCGTCAGGCCGCCCAGCACCTTCATGTACAGCTCGCGCTCCGCGTCGTTCAGCGTCAACCACGACATTTTGTCGTCGGAGAGCGGAATTTCCTCGTCGGTCCAGAATTGCATAATATTCTGATTCCAGAACGTGATCGTAAAATCATCGTCCGGTCGGTTCCAATTGACAGCTCTCATGCTCATGCGTGTTTCCCCTTCCCATCGGTAAAACTGCGCGGTTTACACCGCGCAGCTGATGCACTCTTCCACCGAAAGGCGGTTCGTGCGCGTATAGTAGAGCGATTTGAGCCCTTTGCTTGCCGCGTAGATATAGTAACGGGCCAATTGGCGCGTCGTCACGTCGCTGTTGACGTGAAGCACCGTGGAGATGCCTTGATCGACGTGCGGTTGGATCTCCGCGATCAGGTCCAGCACCTTCAGCTGGTCCATTTGGTAGGCCGACTTGTAGAAGAAGAAGTTCTCCTTGTTCATGAACGGCATCGGGTAGTACGTCGTCGAGTTCGCGTACGTGCGCGTCTCGATCTGCTCGACGATCGGCATAACGCTGCTCGTCGCGTTCTGAATGTACGAGATGCTCTGCGTCGGCGCGATCGCCATCCGGTAAGCATGGTACAGGCCGTGCGTCTTCACTTGCTCGCGCAGCGCCGCCCATTGCTCCGGTCCCGGAACGTCCATGCCGTCGAACAGCCCTTTGACCTTCTCGCTCGCCGGACGGTAATCCGTCGCCACGTAACGGTCGAAGTACGTGCCGCTCGCGTAGTCGGACTTCTCGAAACCTTCGAACGTGATGCCCGCGTCGCGCGCGATCTCCATGCTTTTCTCGATGGAATAGAAGTTCATCATCATGAAGAACGTGCGGGCGAATTCCTTCGCTTCGTCGCTCTCGTACGCGATCTTGTTCTTGGCGAGGTAGCCGTGCAGGTTCATCGCGCCAAGACCGACCGAGTGCAGCTCGCGGTTCGCTTTCGCCACGCCCGGCGCGTTCGCGATCGTCGTCATGTCGCTGACGGCCGTCAGCGCGATCATGCCTTCGAATACCGACTCGCGCAGCTTCTTGTGCTCCATGACGTTCGCGATGTTGAGCGAAGCCAGGTTGCAGCTGATGTCCCGCAGAATCTTGTCCTCGATGCCGTAGTCGCCGATCTCCGACGTCTCCTGCAGCTGGAAGATCTCCGTGCACAGGTTGGACATCTTAATCTGTCCGATCCCGGAGAGCGCATGCGCCGCGTTTGCGTTCGTCTTGTTCATAATATATGGATAGCCCGATTCGAGCTGGATGGTCGCAATCTTCACGAGCATGTCGCGCGCGCTCATAACCGCTTTCTTCTTGACGCGGTCGTCCGCGAGCAGCGTGTCGTACATCTCGTCCATGTTCAGGTCGTCCAGATGCCGGCCGTACGCCTTATACACCGTGTACGGCGCGAACACGTGCAGCATCTCGTTGGCTTCCGCCAGCTTGTAGAAGCGGTTCGGCACGATCAGGCCGATCGACAGCGTCTTGATGCGGGACTTCTCGTCCGCGTTGATCTTCTTGCTGTCGAGGAACTCCATGACGTCCCAGCCGAAAATGTTGTAGTACGCCGCGCCGGAGCCTTTACGCTGGCCCATCTGGTCCGCGTAGGAGAACGCGTCTTCCATCAGCTTCAGCACCGGCATGATGCCCTTCGCCGCGCCTTCGACGCCCTTGATGGATTCGCCGCGCCCGCGCAGCTTGGACAGGTTGACGGCTACGCCGCCGCCGATCTTGGACAGCTGCATGCACGTCGCCAGCACGTAGTTGATCGAGTTAAGCGAATCGTCCGCTTCGAGCAAGAAGCAGGATACCATCTCGCCGCGGCGGCTCTTGCCCGCGTTCAGGAACGTCGGGGTCGCCGGCTGCAGCCGCTGCTCCATCATGGAAGCCGCCAGCGTGCGCGCCGTCGCGCCGTTGCCGCGTCCCAGATGCAGGGCGACGATCGCCACGCGGTCCGGGTAATGCTCGAGGTATAGGGAGTGGTCGTTGCTCTTCACGGCATAGTCCGTATAGAACTTCGATGCGGCCATATACGACGGGAAGCGGAAATTGTAATCGTGCGTGATGCGATATACGTCCTCGACTTCTTCGGCCGTATACTTCTCGTACAGGTCCTCGTAATAGTCGTTATCAATCATATATCGAACTTTGTCCGCCGTGCTCGTGAACACCACGCTCTTCCGGTAGACCTCTTCCATAAACGCCTCTACGGCTTCTTGATCGCGTTCCAGCTGAAAAAATCCGTCCGCGTCGCGCTGCATGAGCAAATTGTTCAATTCAATATGCTTCAACTGCCCGCACCCCCTGTTCAAATCGCTCTACGTCTCTCGCCGTGCCGGCGAGCTCGAATTTATGCAAGACCGGTACCCCGTACATACGAGATATAGTGTCCGCGCTCTTGGCGAACCCTTCTCCCCAGTTCCGGTTCCCGCTTGCGCAAACGCCCTTGAGGCGCTCATGATTCCGGTGCAGGAAAGATTGCACCTTATCCGGCACTTGGCCGAATCCGGTCGTATAGGTGATCAGCACGAAAGGCTCGTCCACCGTCATCGTTTCATCGATTTGAACCGCGCGGGCTTTGACCTTTTCGACAAATCTTCGTACGTTTCCTGTACGGGAATCATAAGCGATCAACATGGCCATTCTCTCTCCTTATACACAGATACTACGAAACGCGTTCGTAAGTATGCTATACACAGTCTGCCTCGACTTCAACCATATGTAGTCGGCCGAAACTAAATCTATATCAATATATAGTGTTTGTCAATCGTTCTCCCCCTCAGAATCTCGCATGGAAAGCCCTCTGCCCAGCAACTGCGCGCCTTTGCTAGATTCTAAAAATTTTTCGACAAAAAAAGCGCCGTTTCGTAGCAATCGGCGGTAAGCCTTTTCACTGCGGCACTTCTGGAATTCCTGCCCGAAATTCCGTTATTCCGGAATTTTTTTTGCCCTTGTGGACAGCTTGTGGACGGGATGCGAAGCGGTTGTGGACGGGGTGTGGATGGCGTGTGGACGATTGTCGAATGCGGGGAGGAAAACATTGGAGCGGTTTCGTTGCGCGCGACATTTATCAACAGTCCGACACTAGATATAGTGTTGCCTGCCTATGGTTGGGTCGGAGGCGAGTACGGTACCGGAGGACGGAGTTGATACGGTCGATTGCAGGACTTTGAAAATCGGGGAGTCGCGACGGGGGCGAACCGCTTGTTAAGGCGGCTGCGCGAGCGAACCTCTTTTTAAGATAATTTTCAGCTACGCTTTAGGAAGGCTTCAGCTTGCCGCGCTATAGTGGGAAACAATGGCATGATGCCGCAAGCACGCTAAAGGAGGAACGCCCGCCGATGACCACCACGCGACGACGCGCCAGGCTCGCCCTTAACCTCATCCTCTCGCTGGTTCTGTTCGCCTCCGGCGCGGCCGCCCTGGCGTCCGCGGACCGCTGGTTCGCCGGGACGGCACGAACGGCCGGAGCGCCTGGCGGTCCGGCGCTGCACGCTCACGTCAAATCCGCGGTTGCGGAGAGGATCATGGGCACGCGGCTGCCGGAGCCCGGTCCCCCGCTCGGCTTCTTCGCTAGACTCTGCCTGCTGATCGCGGTCGATCTGGCCGCCGTCAGCGCCATGCTGCTGGCCGTGTCGCGCGCGGTTCGCGATATGCGGTCGTTGCGAAGCTCGCCAGAGCCGCGTCCAGGAGAGGCCGCGCGACGTCCTCCGACCGTCGGACGGTCATAGAAGCGGCACCCGGAAGAGGACCAGCCATACGCCCGCGCAAACGACGCTCAGCGCATAGGCCGTCCTTGGTCGCTTGCTGTGCAGCGCCAGCATCGGGAACATTTCGCAATAGAAGAGAAGCGACCACGTCATGCTCCACCCGTTATGATGCGAAATCCCCTTCAGCGAGAGGAACAACCACTCCCACGACGCGTACGCCGCGATCCAGCCCAACATATACCGCCCCTTCGCCGCCCAATTTCTTTCCCACGGATAACGCGCCAAATACAGCAGCGCCGTTAGCGGCAGAAACAGCAGCGTGTACAGCAATTCGGTCGCGAAGCGGCTGCCTATCGGTCTATGCAGCTCATACACCCATAACGGATAGCGCGAGCAGAGATAGTGGTAGGTCAAATCGCAAACGATAATGTACAGGATGGTGGCATGATAGCTCCTCCATTTCGCGAACGCGGCTTGCTTCCAATTGATGACGAGCAGCGCCGCGACGACGCCGATATGCATCATACCTCGGTTACCTCTTTCGAATTACAGGATTTCCCAACATTATGGACGCTTTCTCCCGCCCTCATACGAGTTATTTTCCAATTAATTGTAAATTTTCTCAATGACGCAGGTTACGACGACTATGGCCTATTCTAATTTAGCTGGACCATGCAAGCGAAGGCCGTGCCTTTATATCGGATTTAATTTGGTTTCGGGTTTCGGGTTTCGGGTTTCGCTCGTCGGCGGCGGAAGCCGAGAGGATCGAGGATTAAGGCCGGCCCTTGACCGGCTTTGGCGAAAGAACGGGGAAACAGAGGTTATTATGAAGCGTTACGGAACGCGTTGCTTCCCGTCGCGCCCGGGAAAGTCGGATTCCGCTCCGGCTTCCCTTGTTATCGCGGACTGCGGTTATTCCGGCTACCCTAGCCGCATCAACGCATCCGTCCAGCGGTCCACGGCAAGCGCTCGTTCGCCCGCTTGGCGTACGGGACCCGGGCGCTCCGGCCTGAAGCCGGTCTCGTACGATGCGGCCGTTCGCTTGCGGAGCGTGGATTTGGAGCGATGCAGCACCATTTTGACCGCGGGCACCGTGCAGCCTAGCCGCTGCGCGATATCCAGATAAGAATACCCGAGCACCTCGGCCAGCATAAGCATCTCGACTTCCCGCTCCGACAGCGTCTCGGCCATCCATTCCATCATCCCCCGCACGGTCGCGTAATTCGGGTCGTGGGTCGGATGCTGCATCGCTTCATCCACCGGGACGTGCACGCTTCGCCGTCTGCGGTGGGCGTCGATCGTCAGATTGCGGGCGATCTTGTACAGCAGCGAACGCGGATGCCGAAACTCGCCGGCTTTGCGGAAATGCTGGTAAGCTCGCAGCATAACGTCTTGAAATAAATCCTCGGCTTCCCATGCATTCGCCGTCAAATAGCGGCAGTACGTCCGAAGATGCGCAAAATGCGGCGTCACGGCATCCTCGAACTCGGTCGTCCACGGCGGCATCGCTCTTTCCCTCCCGGTCGCAAGTTCGTCTGCTACCAGTGTACCAGCGCAATGTGAACAACCGATGTCCGCGCGGGCCGCCGAGGATGGCCGCGTTGTTTATGCTTCAACGGCGATGCGCCGCGCATTCAGCCATAACAACATGCTGGCGAACACCTCGCTTCGGCCCCGCTCGTTGTGCAGCTCGTGCTTGAAGCCCGGCCAGGCCATGAATTCGCACGTCTCGCCCGCGTATTCGGCGAACTGTCGGCTGGCCGCAAGCGAGGTCACCTTGTCATCCCCGCCGTGCATAAGCAGCGTCGGCACGGTCAGCCCGGACGCGTGCGCAAGCGCCCACAGCCCCGCCCGCTGCACGCCGAAGAAGAACGCCGCCGTAATATTCCCGTGCCCGAGCGGATCCTCGATATACCGTTTGGCCATCTCCGGGTCGGTCGTCAAGTTCTGCACGGCCAGCGGGCGCGCGTTCGAGAAGGCCGGGTATACCTTCTCCACGATCCGGCCCACGACGACCGACAACTTCGGCGGTTGAAAGGCCAGCTTCAGCCAGGGACCCGTGATAATGGCTCCCGCCAGCTCCGG
This sequence comes from Paenibacillus methanolicus, assembly GCF_008124765.1. Taxonomy (GTDB): domain Bacteria; phylum Bacillota; class Bacilli; order Paenibacillales; family Paenibacillaceae; genus Paenibacillus_Z; species Paenibacillus_Z methanolicus. The sequence continues at coordinate 43,490 of NZ_VNHS01000011.1, forward strand.
CTTGCGGCGCAGCAGATAATTGATCGCCACGTTGCCGCCCATGCTGTGTCCGAACAAAAAGCACGGCAAGCCCGGATAGCGCTCGGCCGCCTGCTTTAGCAGCCAATCCACGCCTTCAAGCAGCGCCTCGTACGTCGGCGTATGGCCGCGCTTGCCTTCCGTGCGCCCATGCCCACGCTGATCGAACGCGAGCACCGCCCAGCCGTCGACCGTCAGCATGCCCGCTACGTGCTCGTAGCGCCCTGCATGCTCGCCCATGCCGTGCACGATGCAGACGACGCCTTTGACGAACGCGCCCGGCTCCGGCGTCCATTCGCAGCCGAACATGCGGGTGCCGTCCGCTGCCTTCCAAACGAGTTCCTTGTGGATCATGCGATCCGCCTCCTTTTTTCCAAACTCGCAGATGGACCTTCTCTCATTAGTATACCCGCCCGCGCTCGTTCCCGTCCAAGCGGGGCGCCGGCTCCCCGAAATAAAAAGAAGTCCCCTCGTTCGAACCCTGACAAACTGCTGTCAGGAATAGATGGCTATACTAAAACTAGCCGAAAAACAACTGTTTTAAATTACGCGGCGCCAAGGTATCATATGTGAAGGTCAATTATGGAAACTTCCACGACCGACGCACGTGGACCAATCCAAGCGAGAAAGGAATCTACCCTTACATGAGCACGAAAATAAGCACCAAACCTAAATCCTCCGGCGTCGTCATCGCCGGCCTCCTCCTTGCCATCTTGATGGCATCGATGGACAACACGATCGTCGCGACCTCGATGGGCACGATCATCGGCGAGATGGGCGGCTTGGACAAATTCGTCTGGGTCACCTCCGCCTACATGGTCGCCGAAATGGCCGGCATGCCGATCTTCGGCAAACTGTCCGATATGTACGGGCGCAAACGCTTCTTCGTCTTCGGCATCATCGTCTTCATGATCGGCTCGATTATGTGCGGCACCGCGGACTCGATCGTCGAGCTGTCGCTCTACCGGGTCATCCAAGGCATCGGCGGGGGCGCGCTAATTCCGATCACCTTCACGATCATGTTCGATGCCGTCCCGCCGCAAGACCGCGGCAAGCTCGGCGGCCTGTTCGGCGCCGTCTTCGGCATGTCGAGCATATTCGGCCCGCTGCTCGGCGCGTACATCACCGACTACATCGGCTGGGAATGGATCTTCTACATCAACTTGCCGCTCGGCCTGCTTTCCTTCGCGATGATCGCGTTCTTCTATAAGGAATCGCACGAGCACAGCAAACAACCGATCGACTGGTTCGGCGCCGTCACGCTCATCGGCGCGATCGTCTGTCTCATCTTCGCGCTGGAACTCGGCGGCAAAGAGTACGCATGGAGCTCCGGCCAGATACTCGGCCTGTTCGCGGGCTTCGCGGCGTTCGGCATCGCGTTCTTGTTCATCGAAGCTCGCGCGGCGGAGCCGATCATCTCGTTCAGCATGTTCAAGAACCGCCTGTACGCGTCGAGCAACCTCATCGCGATGCTAAGCGGCGCGGCATTCATTACGGCGTCGGTCTACATCCCGATCTTTATACAAGGCGTGCTGGGGGGCAGCGCGACGAATTCCGGCCTGGTGCTGCTGCCGATGATGCTCGGCTCCGTCGTCACCGCTACCGGCGGCGGCTTCCTGCTCACTAAGCTGCCGTACCGCTCGATCATGCTCCCGACACTGCTCATACTCGTCGTCGGTCTTGCCCTGCTGACGACGCTGTCGCCGGATTCGTCCCGGGTCACGGTGACGGCGTACATGGTATTGGTCGGTCTTGGCATCGGCGCTTCGTTCTCCGTCCTGAGCAACGCCGCCATTCACTCCTTCTCCGCCAAGCAGCGGGGAGCGGCAAGCTCGACGCTTAACTTCCTGCGTTCGCTCGGCATGACGCTCGGCATCACGATCTTCGGCATTCTGCAGAGCCACGCGCTGACGCGCAAGCTGTCCGACTCGTTCGCCGGCACCGGCCAGACCGTGCCGGAAGGACTCGACTTCAGCGATCCGCATGCGCTGCTGAACCCGGCCGTCCGTCAGAACATCCCGGGCGACGTGCTGGACAAAGTCACGGAGGGGCTATCCTCTTCGATCACGTTCACGTTCGCGATCGGCGTTATTCCTGCCGCCCTCGCCTTCGTCTCCGCATGGATCATGAGCAAGGAACGCATGGACCCGGCAGCCGAAGAAGCCGAGTACGCGGCATCGCACTGACGTTGCAATTATGAAAGGCCCGGAACCGCGAGTCGGTCCCGGGCTTTTTGGCGCGCGTCGCAACGATTTGAACGCCAAACAACCGGCAGGCCGCATTCGCCTGTCGGTCGTTCGTCGCTATATGGAACGCTACGCAAGTCGGATCAACCGCTTAGTCTCCGATCGGCATCATGTTGATCGAGACGATCTCCTCGCTGAGCTCGCCTTGTTTCCAGTCGATGCGTACGTCCGGGGCAGGCTCCAGCCAGAGATCGCCGCCCGTCTCCAGAGCGGCGCTGGCTTCGGATTCCGCCGCGGCGCGAGCTTCCGATTCCGTCACGTGCAGCTCGTCGAACCACGTCAGCTCCGGTCCGCAATCCCGCATGACGAAACGCCCCTGCCGCGCGTCGCCCGCCCGGTACAGCTTCATGTATGCGCGGCCATCCTCGACCGCCAGCACTTCGACGATGCCGGAAGCATGATTCATCGACAACCGTACCCGTTTGCCGAGACCGGTCGTAAGCGCCTTCGCCTCCTCGACCAATTCATAGGCGCGGACGAGCGGAATGGCATGCGCCTCATGCGCGCCGTTCGGGTTCGTCATGGCCAAATAATACGGCGCCACGCCCGCCCAAACGAGCTTATCGAGCAGCTCGCCCAACACCGCGGCGTCGTCGTTGATCCCGCGCATCAACAGCGTCCGGTTGACGACGATCGCGCCCGCTTGCTGCAGCGCTTCCAAGCTCAGTTTCGCTTCGGCGGTCAGTTCGCGCGGATGCGTAATATGCGCCGTCACGTAGATCCGTCGCTCGGGCGTCGAATGCGCCCGCAGCAGTTCCAGCAGCTGCTCATTCTCGTAAATGCGCCGCGGCTGGCGAACGGGAAGCTCCGTCGTCAGCCGAATGATCTGCACGTGGCTGATCGCGCGAAGCCGACCAAGCAGAATCGACAGCTGCTGCATCGAGAGGCCAAAGCCGTCGAATCCGCTCAGCAGCACGTGGTTAATCTCCGGATGGCCGGCAATGTACGCGAGTCCCGGTTCAAGATTGGCCGTATCGGTCAACCATTCCGGCGCGATGTTCAGCAGCGCGTTCGAGCCGAACGCATGCTGGCAGCCCGGCACGGTGTCCAGCAGCCCGTCGTGCGGCGTAATCGCCCCGGCGCGTCCGTTCAGCCGATTCTGCGGATCATGCAACAGGCGGAGCGGATCATGCGGGTCGTTCCAATCGATCAGCGTCGCGTAATATTCCGCTTCCTCGGGAAGGTGGGGCAAGACGTCGTCTGTCCGCGGATGGCCGCCGGCTAGGGCGGCAGACTCCTGGATGACGGCCGGATTCATAGGGTCCTGGCTTGGCATGGCAGAAACCTCCTTCTCGTATAATGATCGGGTAAGATGATGGATAAAGGCCTCTTCATGAAGCGTCGGCGGCGCGTTTCGTTCCGGAGAAAAAAAAGACCAGCGCTTTCGCCCGAAAGCCTCACGCGCGCACGGCGCGACAAGCCTTCGGACTGCAACCGGGTCTTCATGAAACAACAAAAAGACCCGTTCGTTCGGGTCTCCTGAATGTGAGCGAAGTTGGTGCTGATCACGGGACCCATCTTCTGCTGACGAGGTTAGCTGACGGACTCGGGATAGATGGTTCCCTACGTTACCGGCGTAACGATTCGCCCCTGCCCGCAGACGATTAAGCCTGCAAGCGTTCCGGCCGCAGCGTTCCTCTTGCGCGTGGCAAGCGAAGCGCCAACGGGGCCGAAATTGGTTCCCCCGCTTCCCGATCCTTAGCGTCACGGGAATTAAGCGTACGCTAAGTGTACCCCCATCTGTCAGAATTGTCAAACGAATATTCGGTCATTCACCCTCTCCCGTCGCGCGTTATTCCGGGCCAAATCGCCTCCTCTCCGGCCAATCGGGCATAAAAAATGACCGCCCCGTTCGGAAGCGGTCATAATCCAAGCGCATACCCCCATAAGGTAAAGTAGGCACACTCGCTTTCATCGCTGGAAGCCGGGTGTGCTACGGCTTTGTGCAGGTCAGGATTTCGCTATCGGCGCACATGCGCCAGGCGGCGGAATAATTTGACGCAGACGGCCAGCCAACAGGCGCTGACCCAATACCCGCCGAGCACGTCGGATGTATAATGCACGCCGAGGTAGACGCGGGAGGTGCCGATGCAGACGATCATGAACACGCTGAACGCGACCAGCGCGCCGCGCCAGCGCTTCGACGGCATATGGCGCCACAGCAAATACGTGAGCAGGCCGTAGAACGTGAACGACGCCATCGAATGCCCGCTCGGAAAACTGTAGCCCGTCTCCTCGATAATTCGGTGAATATCCGGCCGCGCGCGCTCGTAGAGCTGCTTCAACCCTTCGTTCAGCAGCGTCGAACCGAGCATGCCGCCGATGAGCAAATATAACTCTTTCCGGTGCTTCAGCACGACGAAGAGCACGGCCGCCGTCGCCAGCACGAGCGGTATGACGACCTTGCCCGAGCCGATCGTCGTCACGGTCTTGGCGAACGCCGTAAATCCCTCGGATTCCCATCCTTGAATGAAATCGATGACCGCCAAGTCGAACCGCAGCAATTTCTCGCGCGACACGAGCATCGCAAGCCCTTGAAACCCCGCTGCCGCCAAAATCAAATACACCCACCATAGCATAATGATAAGAACCCCCAAGCCGATTTATGTATCCGGGTCCGGATCCAGCCGGAACGTTTACAAATATTTATTATAGGCCAAGCGCCCGCAAGTATGAAATCCGTCCGTAACATTCCTTACCTCCGGCAGCCTGGCCGTGTCGGAGGCGCGACGAGCCGCATAGACTGATCATAATAAGGAGGATGGCGATATGCAGGCGAGAAGCGATAGCAATGTCGATGGCATTGACGTAAGCAGGTATCAAGGCGACGTGAATTGGAGCCGGGTCAAAGCGGCTGGCAAATTGTTCGCCTTCATCAAGTCTTCGGAGGGCAACAGTTCGACCGACCCTCGGTTCGAACGCAACGTCACGGGCGCCAAGGCGGCAGACGTAAAAATCGGATTCTATCACTACGCGCATCCGGAGCGCAATACCCCGGCCGCCGAAGCGGCGCACTTCGTCGGCACGATCAGCGGCTACGACGCCGACTTCCCTCATGTTCTCGACGTGGAAGGCGCCGCGTCTTCCATTGGCGCGGCGGCCCTCACCGACTGGGTCGACGCTTGGCTGGAGGACGTGCGCAGGCAGACCGGACATCCCGTCATGATCTACTCGGGCGCGAGCTTCGCGCGGTCTTATCTTGGCAAGGAGCTGGGAGAGTATCCGCTCTGGATCGCCCACTACGGCGTGAACAAGCCGATGGCCAACAGCACGTGGAGCCGATGGGCCGTCTTTCAATATTCCCAGAGCGGACAGACGGACGGCATTAGCGGCAACGTCGACCTGAACGTGATGGAACGCGCTTTCTTCGACCAGTATACCGGCACGCATACCGAGGTCGAAGACGACGATACGACGAAGCCGGACACGATCAAAATCGTCATCAACGACAAACTGGCCGGGTATGGACGCAGCATCGACGGTCACGTGTACGCCCCGCTTCGCCAGATCGGCGCGGCGACGAGCAACCCGGTCACGTGGGACAACGTCGACAAACAGCCGCAATTCGGCGAGACCGCCGTCACTAATTTCTCCGTGATCGATTCCACGACGTACGTGCCGGTGCGAACGGCGGCCAATTTGCTCGGCGGCAACGCGTATTGGGACGGCGAGACGAAGAAAGTACACATCTACTATCGCGGATAAGGGCCTGCCTGTCCCGAAACGAAAAGCCGCGCCCGCCTGGCAGCATGCTGCTCGGCGGGCGCGGCTTATGTTTGGGCTGGGACACTTACGCTTGCGCTTCGATCTTGGTAAGGAACTCGGCCTCGAGCTTGTCGAGGTGCTTATCCATGCACTTGCAGTAGTAGTCCTTGCGGCACATCGGGCATGGAATGTTCAGCAGGCGATTGGCCGCTTGCAGGTTCCACTCCGGGTTTTTGCTAAGGAACAACCGATATTTTGACTTGTCATTAAGGGTCACAACGTACTGGTACAGTTGCGTCTTGTCATTGATATCCGACACTTCCATGTCCGTAATTTTCGGGTTGAATGCCATTGTTCAGACCGCCTATTTTCAAGATTTTTATGTAAAATAGCATAGCGTGTTACACCTCTTGTTGTCAATTTATTGTACCCCGCCGAGCTAGCGAATATACCTGCGTCCGCCGCGCCACGGCAACGCTCGCGCCAAAAAGCGGCGCCTATCGGACGCCGCCCGCAATCTATCCGGTCCCGCATCTTAACGAGGGAGCAGGCCGACGATCATGCCGTTGCCCGAAAGGCCGACGACGACTTCCGCGAACTTGGCCGTTCGCTCGACCTCGCCTCCCGTTCCCTCCGGAATGAAGAAGTGCTCGATGCCGTATTCGATCCGGAACCCTTCCCATCGGCCGTTCAACGCGACCTCGCCGGCCCCGAGCTTCTCTCCGCTATGGTGCAAGCGGTTGAACCGATACACGCCCGAAGCGTCCGGCGCGAGCACAACCTTGATCTTGGCGCCGTATTCGAGCTGCTCGAAGGCGCTGGCCGCCCGATCGGGAGGCGTTGAAATCCCGTAATTCAGCTCGACGTAATCCCCCTGCAGCAGCGAGCGCGGATCCAGCGGAGCCAGCTCCAGCTTGACCGTCGTCCCGCCTGCCAGCGCCGTCTCGTTGACCGTGATCGTACCGCCCAGCAGCAAACCTTGGAGCAGCAGAATCGACACGAATGCTTTGGCGCCTAGACTCGTTACAGAAGGCGCTTCCGCGGCTTCCCGGCTGCCGAATCTGCGGTCGTAAAGCGCCGTCAAGGCGATGGCGAGCACGCCGGCTAAGGCGAGACTGAACGATTTGTGCAGCAGCTTCCACGCGGTATCGTAATATTTGACGGCCAGGAAGACCGCCCATGCGGCCGCGCCCCAACGATAGTAAAAGCGGTTCGCCCCGTGCGCTTGCGTCAGCAGCAGCGCCGTCAGCGCGCCGAAATAAATCAAGCTGGCGGCGATGAAACGCGTCATCTGGCCGGCTTCTTCCCACGTGAGCAGCAGGCCAAGCGTCAGCAGCGCCAAATAGGCGGCATAGCGCAGCGACCGCTTCCGGTCGGCGTCCCGTACGAGCGAGCCCGCCGCCCAAGCCAGCGCGTTGACCGCGAACAGGGCAGCCAGCTGGTTCCACCCGCCCCGCAGCGAGTCGGGCAGCGCCGCATCCATCAGCCAGAAGGCATACACGTTCGCCAATGCATAGAAGAGGAGCGGCTTCGCGATTCCCTTGGTTAGCGCCCACGCGATCAGCGACAGCGCGACATAGAGCAGCGCGTACATCGGCTTGCCGGCCCACGCGGCCGTCACGAGGCCGAGCAGGACGGCGGTCATCAGCACCGTGAACCGGATCGGCGCCGGCACGGCCTTCATCGCGAATGCCGCCGCGAGCAGCAGCAGGACGCTGATAACCGCCAGCGCCTCGGGCGTGGCGTCCTCCGCCGCCAGCACGGTCAGCCCGACGATGCAGGCCGCGCCGATCACGACGCCAACGCCGCTGACGACGGCCCACAGCACGCGTTGAATATCGAGCGCCGCCACCGTTCTGCGGCTTGCGCGCTTCCGCCCCGCTCCCGCCGAAGTCGGCGCATCCGCAGGTTGCGCAAGTTCATGCTCCCGCTGCAGGCCCTCCTCCCCGTAGGCACCCGGCTCATCCGCATCCAACCGGTTCAAGAAGCGGATGAAGACGGCGCTCGCGGCGAGCAGCCCGATTACGAAGGCGACGCCAAGCGCGAAGAACAGGACGTTCGGGTAATGGACGACCAGCTCGATATATTTCAGAATGAGAAAACACGCCGCGTGCAGGCCGGCCATCGCCAATAGCTGCTTGCCGTCCCGGCGGTGGCGCAGCGCGGAACGGGTAACGGCGGCGACCCATACGACGAATCCCGCATTCATCAGCAGTCCTGCCGAATCGAAGCTCAAGGAGTTCGACAGATAGACAAGCTGGAAACCCGTCATCAGAAAAGCGAGCGTGCGCAGCAGTTTCTCCTCGCCGCGGTATTTCGCCAGCAGCAGGAACAGCGCGAGATTCGCCGCGGCGACCAGCGCGCCGACGATAAAGTCCAGCGTCTCGTCCGGACTCCGCCATCCGGCCGCGTCGACGTAGGCGTAGAACGCCAGGTGCAGCAGCGCGTAGGCGAGCAGCTTGAACGGCCAATACCCGGCGAACCAAGCGAAGAGCAGCGTGGGCACGCTCCACATCAGAAACAGCCCGTAGCTGTCCGCGTGCGAATTATAGATCCTCCCCAGCAAGACGACGCTGACGCCGAACGCGACGCAGCCCGTCACCGCCGCGATCCGCCCGAGCCAAGCGGTGCGGGGACGGCGCCAGAGCGCATAGGAGGCGCCGTACAACGCGGCGGTCAGCAGCACGCTAAGCGCAATCCGGGTTGCGCGGCCGAACGCCCCCCATCCCGAAGCAAAAAAGTAAATCGCCGCGGCGGCGATCATGGCCGCCCCGAGCGCGTATCCCGTTCGGATGACATAGGTCTTCTGCATCGGAAGAACCCTCCTAGTTGAAGTCATGGCTTCGGTCAAAGATCGGCAGCTGCGAGCAGCCTTGTACGACCGCACTCGCTGCCGATGCTCTCAGTATAGCGGCCGAACGAAGGTCGAATAAGTACCATCTTCGTCTGGTACCTGGTACTTAAGCCCGCCTAATGCCAAGTTGAATATGGTATACCCCTATTCGCGGTCATCCACGCTTCGTGGCTGGTATACGCAAGTCGAGTGGGGCAGCAACGCGAATAAGACCGGCGGGGTTACCGCCGGTCTTGATTGGTTCGCCGCTCGGCAGCTCCCGTTCGCGCGGTACGCCGCGCTACTTGTGCTTGCGCCAGTCGAGCTTGCTGTTGTTCAGCAAATGTTCGAAATCGTTATCCAGCCGCTTCTGCTCGGCTTTGCGCGCTTCTTCGGCCCGGACGCGCGCGTCTTCCCGCTGCTGCGCCTCGGCCGCCTTCAGCTGGTCGGATTGCGCCTTTAGCTTCTGCACCATCTCGGGACGAAGCAGGTCCGCCAGCGTCGCCGGTTTGTCCTGCGCGGAGGGCGCGGACGGCGCGGCGGGTTTTCTTTTTTTCGCCATAGGATGATCACCTCGGGTTCGTTAGCTCTCCTGTCATTATAGCACGAACGTCTCCTCCGCGGCCCGGCGGAACGACGCCGCGATTCACGCCGCGGGCCAAGCGGGTAAAGAAGCTCGTAAGCGTCATAGCGAAAGGAGAAGGATGTTATTGAAAACGGTCTATACCGCCCATGTCACTTCCCACGGGGGCCGCGAAGGCTTCGTGCGCTCCGATGACGGCCAATTGAACGTGAAGCTCGGCATGCCGCAAGAAGGCGCGCAGAACGGGACGAACCCGGAGCAGCTGTTCGCGGCCGGCTACGGCGCCTGCTTCCACAGCGCGCTGAAGATGATCGCCCGCGGCAAAGGAATTGAAGCGGCGGACTCCCAAGTCACCGCCCATGTCGCGCTGAACAAGGACGAGCGCCATACATATAAGCTGTCGGTCGTGCTGGAGATCGCGATTCCCAGCCTGGACGAGACGCAAGCCCGCGAGCTGGCAGAGGCGGCACACCAGATGTGTCCATACTCTAACGCGACCCGGGGCAATATCGACGTCGAACTTCGTATCGCGCAAGCTTCGGAGCAGCCTCAGCGCTGATCCGCGCGGCCGCTCTTTCGGCCTGCCCTGCAATAGACAAGCCTGCGGGCGCTCCGCGTGCAATGCGGAGCGCCCGCAGGCTTGTTCTCGTTCCCGCCGCCGGCAGAACGGTTGACGAGATGGCCAAGCCGCATCTTTACATATTCCGAGGCACCTTCGCCGCCAGCCGCTCTAGCGTCCCGTCGAACGGAAACCCGCCTTCTTCGATGCGCCGCCGCAAGGCGGCAAGCTCTTCTCTCACCCGCGCGATCAACGCTTCCGGATAACCGAAGGCGACTGAGTTCTGAGCGAATTCGTCTTCGTCGACGACTCGCCACAGCCCGTCCGCGCCCAACAAATCCAGATCGAGATCGACGAACGACACCTCGTCTTCGCTTATGCGGGCCGGTTCGTTCACATTGCAATAATAATGCACGATCCGACCGTCAACCACGTCGGCGCTCACCGTGAACCAGCAGTCCGCCGCGAAATACTCTACCGTCCAGCGGTCGATCGTAAACACGGCGTTCTTCGTAAAATGGCGCAACCGCCGCCCTAGCGCGCTCAGTACGAAAACATGCGCGTCGCCCCGCTCGAGCAGCGTCGTCTCCCACTCGTAATGCGGGCGCGCGCCGTATTTGAACGCGCGCACCGTCATGTTGCTTGGCATCGGTCCTGTCCTCCGCTCTCTCCCGCTCGCCGCGGGAGTCTCTTCACACGATCGTATGCGCCGCGGCCTGCCCGCGTCAAGCGTCCTGTCCGCTCGGACGCCGGCTCGCCTTCAGTTTATCGAACTCGGGCTGCAATCTCCTGATGAGCAGACGGGTCTGGCGCTGCCGGACCAGCCGGTTCACTTTGCCGGTCAATTTGGAAGAAATAAAAATAATCATCGCTCCATCCCCTCCGCCGTTATATCGTTACGACGGAACAGGCGGCCGCGAAGTTTGTCGAGTTCGAAAATTAGACGCCACACAGCGGATTGGTTTGCGTTCACGGTCGTAAGAGCGGGAATGCAGCATTCAGCCAAAGCGGATTGGTTTGACAGCTTTTTACCGGGCAGACGATTTAGGATACGAATGACTCACGCCCCTAATCGTTCGCCCGGTTTATAATGAGAGCAGAAGCCGACGGACGACGGGAGGCATGACGGATGAAAGACATTTTGTTCCGCTATATGAGCCGGTACACGACCTTGAGCGCGGAGGAGCAGCAGGCGATCGCCGGCGATATTCGGGTGGAGCAATTCGGGAGAGGCACCATCCTCCTGCGTCAGGGCGAGAAGACGACCTCGTGTTATTTCGTGCTGAAGGGCTGCGTCCGGCAGCACGCGGTCGACGAGGCCGGCCGAGACATCACCTCCAATTTCTACACGGAGGAGCAGACCATCGCGTTATTCAACGAGCATCGACCGGACCGCGCGTCCGAGCATGCGCTGACCTGCCTCGAAGACTGCGTGCTGGTCGTCGGCGAGCTTGCGATCGAGCAGGACATGTACGGCAAGCACGCGCAGCTCGAGACGTTGACGCGCCGGATGATGGAGGCGAACTTCGGGCAGATGCAGGAAGAGTTCGCCGCCTTCATCGCCGCCACGCCGGAAGAGCGCTATCGTTCCATGCTGCGGCGAAGGCCCGGCCTCGCGGATCGGGTCCCTCAGCATCAGCTGGCCAGCTACCTCGGCATGACGCCGGAATCGCTCAGCCGGATCAAGAAAAGGGTGCGGGAAGGCGAACGTTGACATGAGCGATGCGAGCGAGGCTCGCTCATAATGCGGTCGGGCGCTGTCCAATACGGCCGCCTCGCAGCAGCAGCCATAGGGCAAAGCCCAACTCCCCCGCCGCCATCGGCACGGTGAACGCCGCCTCCAAACCTGCCGCGATCCCGGCGTATTGCGGGAAGAAGACGCCGCACGCATGCGTCGCGATATAGCCGGCGCTGGCGATAAGCAGCAGAATTCCCCAGACGCGGGGAATATCCGCCGACCTCAGCGCGAGCGCGCCGACGACAAGCAGGTGGACGCCGAATACGATCAGCCCCGTCGACCAGACCGTATCGAAGGCGCGCATCCCCGCAAGCGCCAGCGAAGGCGTCTGAACGTCCGCGAAATCTACCTCTCCGCTCGTCAGAACCAGCACGCCGATCAAGCAGGCCACCGCGATCCCGAGCATCGACGCGTAGGCCAGCCGCAGCCAAGCGCCAAGCAGCGCGAGCCCGGGATGAACCGGCTTCAGAAACAGATACAGCGCCCACGCCGCCACGATGTCGCAGACGAGAATGATGAGCCAGCCGAATAGCTCTGCCCGCAGCAGCCATGAATGCGCCTGTAGATTATGCAAGGTCGCTGCCCCGTCTCCTTCCGCAAGCAGACGCCCATGCGCGTAACCATACGCAAAAGCCGCGGCTGCCGCCATCGCAAGCAGCGCGACGCCGGCCGTCAACGCTAACATGCGGCGCTCCCCTCTGCTATCCTGTGCGATCATTCTATTCCCTCCCGATATTGGTTCTTGATTGTAGTGTAATACGCCTCCTGCGGAAGCGGCATTGACTTAAATCAAGAGGCGGGGATAGCAACCGGTCCGCCCATCCGAAGAAGAAAACGCTTACTTTTTTAACCCCGAAGTTTTAATAAAACTTAAGGTGTTTCGTACCCATCCGCATCATAATCCGACAAATTGCGCACGCCGCTCCTGATAACATAGGGACAAGTTGCGTCGCCCCTATTTGCACCGAACCAACCCCAAAAGGAGCTGAACTTTGCATGCGCTTTGTCATGAACCAGGTATTCGAGAACGAAACCATTCAATTCGATGGCTTTCACTATATCGGGTGTTCCTTCAAGGACTGCACCGTACTCATAACGTCGATGGATTTCGGATTTGACCGTTGCTCCTTCTCCGGCACGACCTTTCATGTGGCCGAAGGGCTGCCGTTGTTCCTCGATACGCGGACTTACGAAGCGTATGAAGCAGAAGCCGAACCGTTCGAGCCGGTAGGCGGCAAAATCCCGATCGAAATTTAACCGACAGCGCGCTGGCCCAAGCCGCGCTCCGTCAATGACGATGGCGTCCCGGGGACTGTTCCCCGCGGCGCCATTTTGATCTTCCGGGATTACCCCGGCCCTTCTCCTCTAGAAGTATCTTCTTCTTTTGTCGAATGGAACAGAAAACGAGGATCCTTCATCGGCAACCTAGTATCCCCTTCCTATTGCACGCCGCCTGTATACGACATTTCGTCGCATAATGCATTGGAATTATTTCCAGTTCAATTTGGTTCTTACCGTTCATTTGCGCCTCATCCTAATCGATTACCATGATAAGACGAGAACCAAATCAAGCGAACTTGCATAAAGGAGAATCTCTCACCTATGAAAAAGCTCGACGCTGCCGCGGCAGCCCTCGCGCTCACGGTCCTGATCGCCACGGCGCTCGGCGTCGGCGCGGCGAATGCCGAACGCACCGTGGCAACGCATCAACTCCCCTCGCTCCAGGCAAACGCGCGGTAAGCAAACGGGGAAGCAACGTCGATAAGACATGGATCGCAAGACCGCCCGGGAACGCGAATGTGCAGAACCGTCGAGGTCGACTCGAGCTATGGCCATCTAAAGCTGAATAGGAACAAATCAGGGCGTACATATCCACGCGCTCCCCCGAACGCAAAAAAGGCGCTCCCGCAAGCGGAAACGCCCCATTGCTTATTCCATTTAGTCCTCCGAAAAGAGCGGCGTCGACAAGTATCGCTCGCCCGTATCCGGCAGCATGACGACGATCGTCTTGCCCGCGTTCTCCGGCCGCTTCGCAAGCTCGGCCGCGGCGAAGACGGCAGCGCCGGAGGAAATCCCCACCAGCAGCCCTTCGCGCCGGCTCAGCTGGCGCGCGGTCTCGAGCGCCTGCTCATTGCCGACTTGCACGATCTCGTCGACGACGTCGCGGTTGAAGTTCCCCGGCACGAAGCCGGCGCCGATGCCCTGAATCTGGTGCGCGCCGCGCGCGCCGCCGGAGAGGACCGGCGAGTCGGATGGCTCGACCGCGATTACCGCAAGAGTCGGCTTCAGCTCCTTCAAGCGACTGCCCGCGCCGCTGATCGTGCCGCCCGTACCGACGCCAGCGACGAATAAATCGACGGTGCCTTCCGTATCGCGCCAAATCTCCTCCGCCGTCGTCTGCCGGTGAATCGCCGGGTTGGCCGGGTTCTCGAATTGCTGCGGAATGAACGCGTTCGGCAGCTCGGCCGCGAGCTCTTCCGCCTTGCGGATCGCGCCCCCCATCCCCTCCTGCGCCGGCGTCAGCACGAGCTCCACGCCGAGCGCGCGCAACAGCTTGCGGCGCTCCACGCTGAACGACTCCGGCAGCGTAATGATCAGCTTATACCCCATGGCCGCGGCCGCGAATGCCAAGCCAATGCCGGTATTGCCGCTCGTCGGTTCGATAATGACCGAATCCGGCTTGAGCAGGCCGCGTTCTTCGGCATCCTTGATCATGGCGAAGCCGATGCGGTCCTTCACGCTGCCCGCCGGGTTGAAATATTCCAGCTTCGCCACAAGTTTCGCCGTAAGTCCGTTCGCCTTGCTATAGTTTCGCAGCTCCAGAAGCGGCGTATTTCCGATTAAGTCCGTTAAATTTTGCGCTATTCTCACTGTGATCGCCCCTATAAAATCCTGATGTGTTTCGGCTCCATTACTATATCATGTTTCATTCTCGCGCCTCAAATCCGCCCCGGCCTTGTCCCAACCTGCCCGTAGTTGTGTATAATCAGGGCATGCCGATAGACAAGGTGAACCGGCTGTCGCCGTCTTTTAGCGGCGCAGCGCGTTACATTCCGCGATAGAGAAAGAGGAGACAGCCATGAACATATGCATATTGGGCGGTACCGGACGAGTCGGCCGCGAGTTGGCGGCGCGCGCGCTTGAAGCCGGACATGCCGTAACGATGCTGGCGCGTGATCCGCAGCGCGTGGCGCTGACGGACGAGAGACTTCGCGTGTGCGCCGGGAGCGCGTGCGATCCGGTCGCGCTTCGCGCCGCGATGGAGGGAGCGGATGTCGTGCTCAGCGCCTTGAGCACGGACGGCGGCAGCGTGCTGAGCGAGAGCGCGCCGCTGATCGTGAATGCCATGCAAAAAGCCGGCATCGAACGCATCATCGCGATCGGAACGGCGGGCATTCTGAACAGCCGCGCGGAACCCGGTCTGCTGCGGTATCAGTCCAGCGAATCGAAGCGCACGCTCACAAGAGCGGCCGAGGAGCATCACGCGTTCTATCGAACGCTCGCGAATTCGGGACTGGCGTGGACGATCGTCTGTCCGACGTATTTGCCGGACGGCGAATACACGGGCGTCTACCGGGCGGAGCGCGATTATTTGCCGGAGGACGGCGTGAGAATTTCGGTGCCGGACACGGCCGAATTCGCTTTCCGCCAAATTGACAGCATGTTGTACGCGAACGCGCGGGTCGGTCTCGCTTATTGAGCATCATGAGGCTGTTCCGCTTGTGCGGCCAAGCACCGTGGTTGCTCAAGCATCGGGAGACGGGGTACGAAGAGACTAACGCCCTGCACACGGCGGCGCAGCGAGAACGTACGACCGCTGCGCCAGTCAGCCATACCCCGCACCTATTGTGAACAATTCGCGAACGGTCAAAACGCCTATTGCAATTCCGGCTCGGCCGCCGTATGATTAAGCCATCAAGAGGTTGTGAAAATAATCACATAAGGATATCGAGGGTTGTGAAAATAATCACAGCCATAATAAATAGCTAACATTGTGAATTTAATCACAACCATATCCGAGGAGGAAACGACTATGAAAGTGATCGTGATTGGATGCACCCATGCCGGAACCGCAGCTATTACGCAAATGGTTCAACATCATCCCGAGGCTCAGATTACGGTGTATGAACGGAACGACAACATTTCCTTCCTCTCGTGCGGCATCGCGCTCCACGTGAGCGGCGTCGTCAAGCAAGCCGAGAAGCTCTTCTACGCGTCGCCCGCCCAACTTGCCGAGCTTGGGGTCGACACCCGCATGAAACATGACGTGCTGAACGTCGATACGGCCGCCAAAACGGTGCGCGTCCGCAATCTCGACACCGGCGAAGAATTCACCGACGCGTACGACAAGCTCGTCATGACGACCGGCTCGTGGCCGATTATTCCGCAGCTGCCCGGCATCGGCATGGAGAACATCCAGCTGTGCAAAAACTACGCCCACTCGCAGACGATCATCGCGAAAGCCAAGGATGCGAAACGCGTCACGGTCGTCGGCGCCGGCTACATCGGCATCGAGCTCGTCGAGGCGTTCGAGCAGCTCGGCAAGGACGTGACGCTGATCGATAACATGGATCGCACGATGTTCAAATACCTCGATCCCGAATTTACGGCCGTCGCCGAAAGCGCGTTGGAAGAGCGCGGCATCCGGCTTGCGCTCGGCCGCACCGTCACCGGCTTCGAAGGCCAAGACGGCCGCGTGCGCAAGGTACTGACGACGAACGGCGAATTCGAAGCCGACCTCGTTATTCTGTGCATCGGCTTCCGCCCGAATACCGAGCTGCTCCAAGGACAGGTCGATATGCTGCCGAACGGCGCGATCATCGTGGACGAATATATGCGCACGAGCAACCCGGATGTGTTCGCGGCCGGCGACAGCTGCGCCATTCATTACAACCCGACCGGCACCCATGCCTATATCCCGCTGGCGACCAACGCCGTCCGGATGGGCACGCTCGTCGCCCGCAATCTCGTGACGCCGACGGTCCGTTACATGGGTACCCAAGGCACGTCGGGCATCAAAATTTACGACTACAACATCGCGTCGACCGGCATGACCGAAGCGGCCGCGATTGCCGCGGACATGAAGGTCAAAGCGGTGACCCTGAACGAGAACTACCGTCCCGAATTCATGCCGACGTTCGAGAACGTGCTGCTGAAAGTCGTCTACCTCGAACAAACGGGCCGGATCATCGGCGCGCAGGTTCTCTCGAAAGCCGATTTGACGCAAGCGATCAACACGCTGTCGGTGTGCATCCAGAACGGCATGACGATGGATGAGCTCGGCTACGTCGACTTCTTCTTCCAGCCTCACTACAACAAGCCTTGGAACCTGCTCAACCAAGCCGGTCTGCAAGCGATGTAAGAAGCCGGCCCAAGCCCCGCTCAATCGAGCCGCCGGGCGCGCGAAATGAAGCAAAGCCTCCTTCCCTGCACCGGCAGCGGAAGGAAGCTTCTCGTTTACGCAAGGGCCACGCCGCGGCCCATCAACTCTTCGGCGAGCGCCTTGCGCAGCTCGCGCCCGGCCCGCCAATAATGCACGTCTTTCACCAAGCAGGTGATCGTGTATTTGGCCACCAGCTGATTGTCCGCCAGATCCGCCAACCCGTAGAGCTGCGGCGGCTCCACCGGCTGATCGTGACCGTCGCGCAAGAACAAATACGGCATCGATTCCGTCAGCCGCTCGGATACGGCCGCAACCGCTTCTTCGATCATCGCCGGGTCCGTATCGAACGGGACGGAGACGTTGACGATGGCGCGCATCCGCTCGCGGTTGAAGTTCTGGCTGATTTTAATTTCCGAGTTCTGGATCACGACGACGTGCTGCGCCCACGTGCGGATTTTGGTCGCCCGCAGGCCGACGCTCGTCACGGTGCCGTTGATTTGTCCCCCGTTGATCGACACGTAATCGCCGACCGAGAATTGATCCTCGAAAATAATGAAAAACCCCGTGATCAGATCCTTCACCAACGTCTGGGCGCCGAAGCCGACCGCCAGCCCCACGACCCCCGCGCTCGCGATGATCGGGCCGATATTGATGCCAATGTTGCCGATGCACATCAGCCCCGCCACGATATATAGAATATAACGGGTCAGCGACATGAGCAGCGATTCCAGCGTCGCGCGCTGCTTCTCGTCCAGCCGGGTTAGCGTGAAGACGCGCCGGATCACCGTGCGGCGCACCTTTAGAATGAGCCATGTGATGCCCAGTATGACGACGATAACGGCTATCTTGCTTCCGATGACGTTCAGACGGTCCCACCACAAGGCGCCGTTCATCCATTCGGTCATTCGTCTCTCTCCTTCCGCGAAACGCACATATCCTCTTCATAACGCAAAAGCGGACGAAGAGAAACGAACTGCTCGCCGGCCCCCGGTTATCAGACTGTTCGTCTCGATCGGGTCTCTCGATGGGAGAGGAGCGTCAACTTGATAAGCGCAAAAAACGCGAGGCCGTCTGGCACCCGCGCTGTATTCGTGCCGGTATCGACACCGGCGTCTCGCGTCGACGATTACGTTGCCACGCGTCTTGCGCGCAAATAGCGTCTAGCCCAGGTTCCGGACTTGATCGAGCTGATATGCACCCCGCCGCTATTCGTCGAGAACGTGTGAATCATTTGGCCGCTGCCGATATAAATGCCGACGTGCCCGACTTTCTTGTCGGATTTGAACCGACCCGGCACCGAGAAGAACACCAAGTCGCCCCGCCGCAGGTTCGCCTTGCTGACGAATATGCCCTGTACCGCTTGATTATAGGATACTCGCTTCAATTTGATGCCGTACTTCGCGAATACGTACTGCGTGAAGGACGAACAATCGAAGCGCTTCGTCCGCGAGTAAGGGCCCGCGCCGAACAAATACGGCACGCCGCGGTATTTCATGGCCGTTTGGATCAGCGCGTCGATATCGACGTTCGGCAGCCCGGCCGCCTGCATTTTCATTCCGCCGCCGCCATCCTCTTCGCCCTCGATAATCATCGGTCCGCCGCCGCCTTGCTTCGCCTCGCTCTGCTGCTGGCCGCCCGGCTGCTCGCTGACGTCGCCCTTCTCCAGATCGCGCATGCTCTCGCGGTCATCGGATAGCGGACTCAGCTTAATATCCGAGCCGCCGTTGGTATAGCGGATGTCTTCTTGGAACAAATCGCCGAGCGCCGACTCCGGAATAAGCACGTCGTCGCCCTTCCGTTTGGCCGGCTCGGCCAGCATGATGGTTTGACCGTCGCGCTCGGCTTTGACGGAGTCCAGACCTACCTTGTACAGCGGGTCGGTGCCGCCGATCATCACTTCGCGGCCGTCGTCGGAGAGCCGCATCTGATAGCCGACCGGTCCCAGCAGATCGCGAAGCGACACGTACGGCTTCCCGTCGATTTGCTGAAGTCCGATGGTCGCTTCGTTATCGTTCACTTGCAGCTTGCTCGGCTGCGATTCGTTCGTTTTGGCTTGCATGCGACCTCCGGGTTGCGCCTTGCTCTTGCTTTGGGTTTCGTTGCCGCCCTGCAGCATCGGTCTGCCTTCGCCGGCTTGCTGCGCCTTCGATTCGTTCTTCGGCGCGCTCTTGCCGTTCTCCGCGCCGGACGGGTTCTCTTGCTGCTGCCCCGCGCAGCCCGAAGCGGCCAAGGCCAGCATCAGCGCCGTCCCGGCCAATAACACGCGTTTGGATGTCATCATAATTTCTTGCGCTCCCTCGCCCTCGTTTTCGATTTCGAGGATAGCTTGACCCATGGCCCAAAAACTATGCGAGGGAGGAAGCTGAATTTCCTTTTCACCCCGCGCATCCAGCCCGAGCCTACCTGCTTGCGGCACCGACAAAACAACAAAACCGCCGTTGCCGGCGGTCTGAACGCGCATGTTATGCAGCATTGAACAAACGATTACCAGCCCTTGCGCGCCCGAAGCGTCGTAATATGCGCCGCGTGGTGATTGCCATGCCACGCATAGAATCCGAGGTTCCAATCGAGCGCCACGGTCTCCCCCGACTCCGGATGGTAGAACGCGCGCGCGTACTCCGCCTCCGTCAACGATTCGAGCAGCAGCACCCAGCGCTCGTGCAGCGCCTCGAGCAGATGCAGCGATATCTCGATCGGGGCCGTCTTCGCATCGGCGAGCTCGGCCCAACGTTCTTCCGCGTAAGGCTTGATCGTCGGGCGCTCTTCCGTCAGCGCGAGCTTGAAGCGCGTCAAGCTGTTCATATGGCTGTCCGCCACATGATGCACCACTTGCCGCACGGTCCAACCGCCGTCGCGGTACGGCGTGTCCAGCTGTTCCTCGCTGAGCCCCTCTACCGCCAGGCGCAGCTTGGCGGGCAGCTTCTCGATCTCCCGAATCCATAACTCCCGTTGCTCCGGCGCGACCGCTCCCTCATGCGCGAACGGTCCGATCGGATAACGATAATCCATCCCTCATGCCTCCTTTAATAAGTCGAATAAAAAGTCGACGCCATGCATCGCGTATTCCCGCGCCTGCACTTCGCCCGCCTCGACCACGACCAGGCAAGGCACGCTCGCGATCTGCCAGCGCTGTCGCAGCTCCCGCGCGTAATTAATGTTGAGCTTGTGCAGCGGGATGGCTTTGCCCGACGCTTCGACGACCTGCAGCATCCGTTCGGCGACTTTGCACGTGCCGCACAGCGGGGTGAAGAACAGGACGGCCTCCCGGTTGCCCGGTTCCGCCAGCCGGCCCAACAACTCTTTCTCCGTCAACTCTGCCAGTTCCTTCATGTCCGCGCCGATCCTCCCGTCAACTTCCGTTCGCGACGAAGCTTATCGCGCCGACGAGAAGGAGAGCCAATAGGAAACAGACGATAAACGACACGACGTATCCCTTTGCGAATTCGAATATCCGGTCCAGCATGGATCTATTCCTCCTTCCTTGACGCGCCTATACGTTCATCTTACCCGCCATGCCGTTCCCGATCAACGGGAGGCCGATATTCGTATGAACGCCGCCCCCGGCGAACGAGCCTAGCTCCCCTCGTCGGCGTCGCGTTTTCGCTTGGCTTCCCAATACTCCGCTTCGAAAGCCCGGTTGTTCTCTCGTATCCGGTCCCGCTGCCTGCGAATAAATCCGCCCAGACCCAAATCCATGAGAAGCAAGAGGAAACCCAGCACGGCTAGTACAATGCCGAGGATACCGACGGTCATGAAGCCGTTGCCGCGGAGGGCCGAATCGTATAACATCCGAACCCCGTCTTCCGCATACGTGTGCTGCGATCCGATCATTAATTCCGTGAACTTCAGCGCCGCCAGTCTCGTTCCCATGTACAACCCAATGCCGCCGAGCAGCATGAAGCCGCCCGCCAATGCTCTTCTCAAACGCGTCGCCTCCGATCCATCGCATTCCATCCAGCCGTATTCGTTCCTTCCATAATCATTCAATCATCGCCGCTTCACGCTCTCCCGGCGAATTCAAACCGGTGGATGCCGAAATCCCGTATCCCCGACGAGAGCACGGCGTCGCGCAGCGGATGCAAATCGGGCATGAACCGCAGCTCGATCCCTGTGGCGAGCAGCCGCCCGACAAGTCCGCCATACGCCTCGACGCGCACGGGGCGGACCGTCTGCTCGGCGATATAGTAGCCGGCCGTCGCATCGAACGGTTCGAAACCATCCGGTTCGAAGACGTAGCGGTAGATCGTGCAGCGATCCAGCTCCGCATGCCATCGGCTCTCCATGGCGAGGACGCTGTCCGCGCCGGACGCCCCGAACAGCAGCCGCTCGGCTTCCGCGCTCATCGGTCCCGTGCGGCGGTAGGCGATGCGCGGACAATTACGCGGGCAATAGAACGTATATTCATGCTCCTCGTCGATCGCCCAGACGACGGGCGGCATGTTCGTCCGGTTCGCCTTCTGTCTCGGCTCGAACAACGGGATGTTCGGATTCTCGCTGAAATGGTAGAGCATCTGCGTCCCTCCATCCTACTTCAATCATAAAAAACCATATGCGACTTCTCTTCCCGATAGTAGGCCATGCGGTCGGCCAGCGACCCCGTATGGAATTCGAACCGGTGGCCGTCCGGATCGAGGAAGTAGACCGACCGCTTGTCCCGCTCGTCGCGCAGCCGGCCCGGCAGCACGCAGACGTTCAGCTCGTTCAGCCGCTCGACGGCGGCGTCGAACTCTTCTTCGTCCAGCGTGAACGCGATATGCGTATAAGTCCCCGGCTCCGTGGATCGCTCGATATCCTCTTGGTTGAGCGCGATCCACATCCCCTGCAGGTCGAAATAAGCGAGCTTGCGGCCGGTCACCAGCAGCTTCGCCCCGAATACGTCCTGATAGAACGCCACGGACCGTTCCAGATCCGAAACGGAGAAGCAAAAATGATTCACGCCTTTAATATTCATCCCGTAGAAAACCTCCTGTGCCTCGGCTGCATGTCGCTTGCGCGCGGGTAGATCGCCGTTGTATTCCTGACGCGAAAGGGATGGCAAAAGTTCTCGACCTCAGATCCATGAGCGGATTGGAGTATGCGAGCAACTGTTGTGCCGATCGTCGCGTCCGTTGTTGTTCATTCGATTAACGATTAACGGCCTTATTCATTTCGATCCCCTAAGGCAGATATCCTTTTATTCCCTAATGAAAAGCAAAAAGCATCCCTCTGCCGCAGCGGCAGCAAAGGGATGCTTGTAGAAGGGCTAGTCGTCCGGTTAATAGACTTCGACTTCGTACATAGAAGGGCCATACGGCGCAAAGCCTCGGCCTGTCATATAGAGACGGACATAACGGCCATGGACCTCTTGCGCGCCGAGGTCGACCGTCTCCGCGAAGCCGCTCTCGTCGAGCGTCCGGTCGAGCGTCGCGACGGTCTGCCAATCGTCGCTGCCCGCGGTCGCATCGGCTCCATCGGCCGCGACCTGCACGAGCAGCGCCGACGCGTAAGCGCGCTCCCAGAGCAGCTTCAACTTCTCGATCGCCTGCTCGGCGCCCAGATCGATCACGACCCACTCCGCCGCGTTGTTCGCCTGCCAATTCGCTTCCCAGCGCGTGTCAGCCCGTCCGTCGGTCAGCAGTCCCGGCGCGAACGGCGCGTTCTCGCTCGATACGGTTACGCTCTTGCCCAGCGCCAGGTTGGCGTCTGTCGCCGCGACGATCTGCTCGGTCTCGGATGGCTTGTAGCCTGGCGCGCTTACGCTCACCGTGTAGCTGCCTGCCGCGTCGAACACGGACGCGCGAATGGTCAGGCTGCCGTCCGCTAGCAAATACTCGGCATCCTTCGCGAGCGCTCGTCCTTCCACGCTGACGCCGTTCACGGCGCCGGTCCAAGCGGCGTTCGCCGGGAACGTCAGCGTCATGTCCTGGCCGACCTTGTTCTGCGACGCATCGGCCGAGAGCGCCGGCGGATCAAGCGGCGCCGGCTCTTCTTCGCCCGGGTCCGCTCCGCCGTCAGCCGGTACGCCGTAGGCTTCAAGCTCCCATAGCGAGTAGCCGTACGTCGTGCCTCTAGCTGTTCCCGTCAGCCGTAAATGCCGCGCCTCGGAATCGCCCAGCGCAATCGTGTCGATCCCGCCGTTGCCGGCTGCTTCCGCATAGACGTCCGTCCAATCCGCCTCGACCGGCGCGGCCGTCGTCGCGGCCTGGAGCTTATACGTTTTGCCGTATGCGCCTTCCCAGTTCAAGACGACCGCGTCGAGCTTATAGACCTTCCCTAGATCGACGCTGATCCACTGCGGATCGGCCGCAGCCGATTCCCAGCGGGTTGCGCCGTTGCCGTCCACGGCGCTAGCGGCCGGCTGCCCGGCGGTCGAAGCGGTCGCCGTCTTGCCGAGCGCCACGTTAGGCGCGTTCGTCTTCACGTCCTGCGTCAGGCCGACGATGCCGTAGCCTTCCGCTTCGATGCCGATCTTGTACGCGCCCATCGCCGGGAACGAGTCTGCCGCCAGCCGGATGCGCCCCGCTTCGACGATGGCTTGCTCGCTTGGCACGGCTGCGCCGTTCACCGTGATGGCCGTGATCGCTTCGCGCCAAGCAGGCGCGTCGGCGAACGTCAGCTCGATCGGGCTGCCGACCTTGTTGTCCGTGCTATCGGCGATCATCGCAGGCGCGGCCTTTACTTCCTTCAGCAGAACGTCGTCGAGCGTGATGACATGCGGCTCGCTCGGCGTCGCGTTCACGCCGTCAACGACATTGCCCAGCAAAAACTTCAGGTCGAAGGCGACCGGAGCAGCGGGTTGAATCGTCGTCCGGTACACCGCGGCGGTTTCCTTGATCGCAAATGCCGTCTTCTGGTCGTTGTTGAACTTGGTGAACTCGACCATAATCGGACGGCTCTTCGTCGCCGACGCCTTGAAGCTCAGCTCGTACGTCTTGCCCGCTTCCAGCTTCACGCCCTCCTGTACGAGCTGCGTCGACCAGCTGATCGGAACCTTCCACTGCTCATGGATGCCGCCGTGATAATGGATCGATACTTTCGCCGCGCCGCCAGCCGCATCGAACTCCGACACGCCGCCGTCGCCCGCCCAGTGCGTCCAGCCGTCCTTGCCCCCGGCGAAGCTGCCGTTGCGCAGCAGGTTGCCGTCGCTGGCGATCAGGCTTTGTTTGACCGACGCGTCGCCGTAGCCGGCTGCTTTCACCGTCACGGTATGGGCGCCTTCCGTCGCGAACGCGCCGCTTTTGAGCTGAAGGACCCCCGACTGGACCGTATACTGCTCCGCCGCCAGGGCCTGGCCGTCCACGCTGACCGACGCGATCGCATCTCGCCAAGCCGCGTTATCCGCGAACGTCAGCCCGACCGGTTGGCCCAGCCGGTTATCGGTCGTATCCGCCAGCAGCAGCGGCGGGCGTTTGACCGGCGCGTCCTTCACTTCCAGCACCATGTTGCGGAAGAAGACGTCGTGCGCGCCCGCCGGACTTTGCGCCGTCTTGCCAAGCAGCAGCTTAAGCGCAAGATTCGCGTCGGCCGTCGGTTTGACGGTGTACGAGAACGTCTTCCATTCGTTGCCGATCGCGAGCGACCCGGAGTAGAAGTGGCGGTTGTATCCCGCATCCTCGAGCGCCGCTTCGATATCGCGGGCGACCGAAGCTTTCGCTTCGAAGGAGAGGTTGTAGGTCAATCCTTTCTTCAACTCCAGACCGGACTGGTTCAGCATGACGTTCCATGCCTCGGTACCGACGCTGGCGACGGCGACTTTGGCCACCCCGCCTTCGGCGCCGAATTGCGCGGACGCGCCTTGCGTGAACGGCTCCCAGCCGGACAAGCCGCCGGAGAAGTCGCCGTTGACGAGCGGGAACAGATTGACGCCGCCGTAATCGACGTTGTTGTTCGTCGTGCGGATCAGCTTCACGTTGTCGAGCGCGACGTCGGCGTTGCTGCCGCCTAAGTCGAAGACGAGCTGGCCTTCGGTATCCGTTACTTGCGCCGGCATCGTGAACATGAACGTCTGGCTGGACGCGTCGGCGCCGAGGGCGATGTTGGTCTTCGCGCCGTATTGGGTAGCTCCGTCCTTACTGACGAATCGGACGCCGATCGTACAGGCCGCTTCTGCCTTGGCGTCGAAGGTGAGCTGATACGTATCGGTTTGCAGCAAATTGATGCCTTTTTGCGTGACCGTAACCGCCTTCGGATCCGTTCCGCCGCTTGCGATTGCGACCTCCAACGCGCGTCGCTCCGCATTCACGCTCGCGGCGGCGCTAACCGGCGCGCTTGCCGTCTGGACGTTCCAATACTTCATGCGGTCCATCGTGCCGAGATCGAACGTGCCGTTGTAGACGTGGTTGCCGTCCGCCAGCGGCGCTTTGGGGCCATTCGGTTCCTCGGCGCTCTCGACTTCCTCCAACCGGACGCCGCCGATCCAGACCGTATTCGCGTTCAGACCGAGATTCAGCTCCAGCCGCGCCGCAAGGTCCGTCTCGTTCGTCATCTGGAAGCGGTACTCATAATGCTTCACGTCCGTGCCGAGCGCCACCTGGAATTGATCGGAATACGCGCCCCAGCCGTTGTCGGCATCGCCGCCTAGCTTAGCCGCGATCGTGCGGTTCGCCGAAGCTTTGGCGTCGAAGCTCAGTTTGTACGCGCGGCCTTTGACCAACGTCGCATATTGGATCAGCTGCAGCGCATGCACCGCGTTGCCCGGACTTTGAACCGTCGCTTTCGCGAACGGCTTGCCGTCCAGCGTCTCGATCGTTCCGCTGCCCGCCCCGCCGAAATCCGGCGCGTGCAGGAAGTTCCAGTAGAGCGGATCGAGCGTCTGGTCCAGCGCGGCAATATCTTTGAGCCCTTTCGTATAGGCCGGATCGTAAATATAGCTGCCGTCGATCGCCGCCTTGGCGTTGGCCGGAATCGGCTCCTTCTCCGTCTGCGGCTCGATCGGCGCGCGGTACGGCTTGCCCGTCAATTCGTACGCCCGCACGTAGTCGACCTCCATCGTCGCCGGGAGCATCGAGTCGTTCGGGAGACGGTTGCCGTCGTATTGGCCGCCGACCGCCAGGTTC
Organism: Paenibacillus methanolicus; assembly: GCF_008124765.1. Taxonomy (GTDB): domain Bacteria; phylum Bacillota; class Bacilli; order Paenibacillales; family Paenibacillaceae; genus Paenibacillus_Z; species Paenibacillus_Z methanolicus. Next base: position 69,590 of record NZ_VNHS01000011.1, read on the forward strand.
AAGATCATATAGAACGGCTTATCGAACGGCGCCGGATAGGCGTATTGGTCCGGCTGATCCGCCCCTTGGCTGTTCCAGTTGTTCAGCGTCTGATACAGCTTCCCGTCCACGTACCAGCGGATCTCGCCCGGCTCCCACTCGACGCCGTACGTATGGTAACCCGTGATGGATTCGCCCTCGGGGAACGCGTACGAGCTGCCGGTCGCCTTGTTGTTCGGCCACGGCTTGCCGTAATGGATCGTGCCGCCTACCTCGTGCGGCAGCCGGCCGCGCGCTTCCATAATATCGAGCTCGCCGGAGGACGCCCATACGCCGTACTCGCTGTCTTTGGGCATCATCCAAAACGCCGGCCACAAGCCTTGGCCTTCCGGCAGCTTCATGCGCGCCTCGAATTTGCCGTACGCCTTGCTGTACGTCGGCGACGTCCACAGCCGGCCGGACGTGTACGGTTTGCCGGACATCGTCTCCTTCTTGGCCGTGATGACCAGCTTGCCGTCTTTGACTTCGATGTTGTCCTTCGTGTAATACTGCTGCTCGCCGTTGCCCCAGCCGTCCAGACCGTACTCCGCGCCCGTGCCGTTCTGGTAGCCCCACTTGGACTTGTCGACGCCGTTCGTATCGAAATTGCCGCCCGTGCCGCCGTCGAATTCGTCGTTCCAGACGAGGTCCCATTGCCCGACCGGCTGCGCGAGCGTCGCGTCGGGATAGCCGCTGGCCGAGATCGTGACCGCTAGGCTGCCCTTCTCCGTTACCGCAGCGGCGGCAATCGTGATCTGGCCGGCTGCGATGGTATACTGCGCAGGGGCGAGCTCCTTCGCTCCCAGCTTCACCTTCGTGATCGCCGCGCGCCACTGGACGTTGTCGGGGAAGGTGATGGTCAAGTCTTTGCCGACCACATTGTCGGTCGTGTCGGCCGCGAGCGCCGGCGGCGTCGGCGTCTGACCGCCGCCATTGCCCGGGTTGCCATTGTTCCCGGGATTGCCGTTGTTGTTGGGATTGCCAGCGTTGCCGGTGTTCCCCTGAGGCGGAGCGGTCTTGACCTCGCCTTTATTGACTTCGTAGCCGCCGCCCTTTTGCACCGGCTGATCGTTAAGCTTGGCGCCGTCCGTCTTCGATTGCAGCTCGCCGATCGTGCCTTTCACTTGCAGGTTGGTGCCGTCCGCGCCGTCCGTAATGGTTAACTTGTCGACGGACGCATCCGCGCCGACTTCGACTTTGGCGCCGCTCGCGACATCCAGTTGGCCAACGGACGTGTCCCCTTCGAGCACGACGCGCACCGCCCCGTCCTGTTTGTCGACGATAAGCGTGCCGATTTGCGAATTTCGAATATGCACGGAGTTGGCGCCCCCGCCGCTAATGACCAGCGTGCCGGCAATTTCGACCCCATCGAGCGTGACGTCGCCTTCGCCGATGCCAGGCGCGAGGATGACGCTGCCGTCGATTGTACTCTCCCCGATCGTCACGTCCGGGCTGCTGATGAACAATCCGCCCGGGAGATGGAGGCCGGTCCGTTGAGAAGGCTGGTTCGCGATTTCGCCCGCAAGGCGATCCAGAAGGACGACCGCTTCCGCTCTGGAGATCGGGGCGAGCGGACGGATCGTGCCGTCGGCGAAACCCTTCAGGTAGCCGCCCTCCACGAGGGCCGCCATCGGCTCCTTCGCGAACGCGCTAATTTGCGCCTGGTCGGCGAACGCGGCGAGCGTATCCGCCGATACGGCCTTCAGCGGGAAGAGCGCCGCCGCCATCTTGGCCGCTTCTTGCCGGGTGACGACTTGTTCCGGCTTGAACTGGCCGTCCGGATATCCGGCGATATACCCCGCCTGCTTCGCGACCGCGACCGTATCCGCGTACCCCTTGGTCGCCGCCACGTCGCCGAACGCGGCGGCCGCCTTCGCCCGGAAGCCGAACAGCGTATTGAGCAGCTTGGCGAATTCCGCGCGGCTGACGCCGTCGTTGGGACGGAAATTCCCGTCGCTGCCGGTCGCGAGGCCGAGCGTCGCCCACTTCGCGATCTGCTTCTCGCTCCAATTGCCCGCGATGTCGCGGAAAGTCGGGCCTCCCGCGCTGCCGGCCGTCGTTGCTCCGGCGGTATCCGAGGCGCCTTGGCCGGTCGCGCCCGCTCCCGGGTCCGCCGCCCAGCCCATCGCGGCCGGTCCCGTCATGAGCGCCGCGCTAAGCAGCAGCGCCGTCCATTGCCGTCTTTTCTTACCCGCATGATTTGCCATATCTCGTGATCGCTCCTTCTGTCCGATGGATGTCGTTTCGGTTCGCTTGCGATTTGTTGCGGATCGTTACGGTTCATTGCGAATCTTATCGTACGCTCCGCGTTTACCTTGACTGCCTCCGAGGCTTGTATCCGCTTACATATATTAATGAAGAAAAACTTTGCCGCCCGTTAGGTTGAGGCGCAAAAAAGGAACGCCACAATCTCTTGTGCTGCAGCGTTCCTTCCCTGGTGACGACGTGCCGATGGTGTGCTTCCGGCGTACATGTTGTTAGCAGTACGACTTGGCCTGCCGTAAGCTTACCGGACCCAAGCTAGGCGAATTTAGTCGAGCCGAGCTTAAGTCAAACGATGCCAGCCAGCTAGCCGCTAGCCGCCCCGCACCATCCCCTCCGCTCAGCCTCTTACTTGCCAGATGCCGATTGGAACCACTCGTTGACTTCCGTCGTGATCTGATCGCCGCCGGACTTCTTCCAGTTCGCGACCATCGTGTCGAACTCGTCGATCGGCGATTGGCCGTAAATAATCTTGGAGTACGCCTGGTTAATCAGTTTGTTCAGCAGCTCGTTCTTCTGCTTCATCGTCTCGGTCAGCGGCCCTTGGAAGTAGTTCTTCATCCGGATGTCCTTCTGGTCGAGTACGATCTTCATCGCTTCAATGTTCTCCGGCTTGCGAACGCCGGCCGTCTGCTTCTCGTACGGCGTCTCCGGCGTGCCGCCGCTGGCCAGCTTAATCATCGTATCCGCGTACAGCGACGGGATGCGCGCGCCTTCGAACGTCAGCGAGTAGTAGATCGGTTCGACCAAATGCGTGCGGTCCGCGTAGTCCGGGAACAAATCCGGGTCCTTGGCCGGGTCCTTCGTGATCGTGCCGTCCGGCAGCTTCGCCCAGTCGTAGCCTTCCGCGAAGCCGTTCTCGAACTCGCTGCCCGCTTGCGGGTTCGCCCAGTTCTCGAAGAAGAAGTTGTAGTAGCGCAGGAGCGCTTCCGGGTTCTTCGCGTCCTTGTTGATGAGCATCCAGCCGTTAACCGACGGGTTGCCGCTCTGCGCGCCGATCTTGCCGTCCGGACCCGCCGGTAGCGGATAGCCTTTGTATTTCGCGCCCGGCACGTTGTTCAGCAGATCGCCGAACGGCCAATCCGGCAACCAGTTGCGGCCGACGATCGCGCCCGCCTGGCCCTTCGTGAACAGCTCGGAACCGGACACTTCGTCCTTGATGCCGGAATCTTTGGAGATATAGCCTTTGTCCATCCACGTCTTCAGCGTCGACAGCGCCTGCTTCGCCGCCGGGTCGACCGAGCCGTACGACAGCGCGCCGTCCGCGCCTTTGTTCCATTGGCCCGGCAGCGTGCCATACGCGCCGAACAACCAAGAGATGTCGCTCATCCAGCCGAGATACGTATTCTTGAAGCCGGTCGCGAGGCCGATCGTATCCGACTTGCCGTTGCCGTCCGGGTCCTTGTTCACGAACGCGTCCATGATCGCCTCGAAATCCGCGACCGTCTTCGGCGCCTGCAGGCCGAGTTTGTCCATCCAGTCTTGGCGCAGCCACAGCAGCATGTCGTCGTTGTACGCGTAATCCAGCACCGGCAGCGCCATCCGCTGGCCGTCGCGCGTCACCGGCAGCCACGTGTCCGGATTGAGCGCCACGCCCGTTTTGTACGCCTCGCCCGCGTACTTGTCGAACAGTTCGCCTACGTCCATGAACTGGCCGGAGTCGATCAGCATGTTGACCGTCTCCATGTCGCCGCGGTACGTGATGACGTCCGGCATTTTCTCCCCGGAGGAGAGCATGAGGCGCAGCTTTGTTTTGTACGCGTCGTTCGTGTCCGTCACGATCCAGTCGTACTTGACGTCGATGCCCAGGTTGTCCTTCATGTATTTCTGCAGGACGTTGTTCTCCATCGTTTCGCCGGATTTGAAGTAATAATTCGTGCCGACGCCTTTGACCGTCGTCAGCGTGACCGGCTCCGCGTATTTCTTGCCGTCCCAGCCGGTCTCGTCCACGTTCGCGTTCGATGCCGCTTCGCCGCTCCCCGCATTCGCCTCCGCGCCCGCATTGCCGCCGCTATTCCCTCCGTTATTCGCCGGCTCGTTGCCGCCGTTGTTGTTGCCCGCGCATGCCGCCAGGCTCAGCGACAAAGCCGCCACCAGCGATACGCTCAACATCCGCTGCCATCTGAAAACCATGTTGTGTATCCCCCCGATACGTTGTTTGAGAACTGTGAGAACGCTTACCGACTTCTCCCACGAACACTATAAATCCGTTTGGGTCCCGTCCGAAATACCACGATTTCGAGGACGATGCCAATTTGTTATCTTTTTCCGTTTCTCCGTCTAGCCCAAGCGAATCCCCGGCAGCCTATTCTTTCACCGCGCCGAGCACGATCCCTTTGACGAAATACCCCTGAAGCAGCGGATAGACGAGCAGCACCGGCAGAATCCCGATGAAAATTTGGGCCGCCTTCACCGTGCGCTGCGAAATGTTCTTCAGCTCGTTCACGTCCGGATTCAGCTTGCTGAAATCCTGCTGGACGATGATCGTCTGCAGGAAGGTGGCGAGCGGATAGTTCCGGTAATCGTTAATATACAACAACCCGTCGAACCAGGCATTCCAATTGCCCACGATCGAGAACAGCGACAGCGTCGCGATCGCCGGCATCGCCAGCGGCAGGTAGACGCGGAACAGAATCGTGAAGTGCCCGGCCCCGTCCATGAACGCCGCTTCCTCCAGTTCCTTCGGCGTCGCCTTGAAGAAGTTCATGAGCAGGATCATGTTGAACACCTGCACCGCCCCCGGCAGCACGAGCGCCCACAGCGTGTCCATCAGATGGAGGTTGCGCACGACGATATACGACGGAATGACCCCGCCCGTGAACAGCATCGTGAACACGAAATACCACGCGTACGCGTTGCGGCTCTTGAACGCCGCGTTCTCCTTGGACAGCGCGTACCCCGCCAGCGTGATGACGGCCATCGTAATGAACGTGCCGAGCAGCGTCCGCTCGATCGCCACGAGGAAGGCTCGCCCGAAGTTCGGGTTGTTCATCGTCTTGGTATACGACTCCATGTTGAAGTCGACCGGCCACAGCCCCACCAGATGCGCGTTGGCGGCGGCGCTGGCGCTGAAGCTGACGGCGAGAATATGCACGATCGGCAGCACGCACAGCACGGAGGCCACCAGCAGAATGAAATAGTTCAACCCCGTGAACAACCGGTAGCTTGTCGATTTGTAATACATGACGCCCGCCCCTTAGAAAATTTTGTAGTCCGCCAGCTTGTATGCGATCCGGTAGCCGATCACAATGAGCACGAACCCGACGACCGATTTGAAAATGCCGACCGCTGTGCCGAAGCTGTACTGGCCGTTCAAAATGCCGGTGCGGTACACGAACGTGTCGATAATATCGCCCTTGTCGTACACGAGCGGGTTGTACAGGTTGAAAATCTGGTCGAAGCCGGCGTTCAAAATGTTGCCGAGCGCGAGCGTCCCGACCACGATGACGATCGGCGCCAGCGACGGAATCGTCACGTGCAGCGTCTGCTGCCAGCGCGTCGCCCCGTCCACCTCGGCCGCTTCGTATAGCGACGGGTTGACCCCCGCCAGCGCCGCCAAATAGACGATCGTGCCGAAGCCGAACTGCTGCCAGACGTCGCTCACGACGACGACGATGCGGAACCAGGTGCCGTCGCCGAGGAACAGAATCGGCTCGAGGCCGAACCAGCTCTTCAGCACGCTGTTCACGATGCCGTCCGAAGCGAGCATGTCGTTCAAGATGCCGCCCAGGAACACCCAGGAGATGAAATACGGCAAATAGACGAGCGTCTGCACGGTCCGCTTGACCGAACTGCGCCGAACTTCGTTCAGCAACAGCGCGAACACGAACGGCACGATGATGCTGCAGACGATTTTGAACCCGGCGATGAGCGCCGTATTGATGATGACCTGTTTGCTGTCGGGATACTCGAACATGAACTTGAAGTGTTCCAGTCCCACCCATTTCGATCCCCAAATGCCGTCGTACGGCTTGAAATCCTTGAACGCGATTACGAGACCCCCGAGCGGCAAATAACCGAACAGAAATTGCAAAATCACGGCCGGCAGCAGCATCAGGTGCAGCGGCCACGTCCGCCGGAGAAAGCTCCCCGCCTTGGCCTTAACGCCGCTTCTAACCGGCGTAAGCGCCTCCGTTGTCGTACTCATGCCCATACCCTCTCCACTCTTTATTGCGGATTGACATCTGCGCCGTCATCCTGCAATAGTAAGTATAGCAATGGCAAAAATAGCGCGTCTGCGCCAATAATTTTGGAACGATGCCCGAAATTTTGTTTCCTGATCCCTTCATCCGGAGGCGATGCGCCACGTTCACTTTGCGTATGAATACGTTTACAAAAATCGTCGGCCTGATCCTCATGCTGGTCATCCCGATCATCGGGCTGTACTGGTTCTCGTATAAGACAAGCCTGCAGGTCGTCTCCGACGAGGTCGAGAAATCGATGTACAAGGACCTCGGCTTCTTCGCCGCCCAGACCGACAACGTCGCGCTGCAGCTGTCCAAGAGCGGCCTCGTCATCAGCGAGGACATTAACGTGCGTGCGCTGGAGTTCATCGAGATCGCGAGCCTCTACGAACAGACCGCCGAGAAGCTGCGCATCGACGACAAGCTGAAGCTGCTTATCGCCTCCTCCACGTGGGATACGACGCTCAGCATTTACGCGCCCGACACGAAGACGTTCGTCTCCTCGAACGCTTCGCTGCAGTACGATCCGGCCGTGCTGGACCGGGGCTTCTCTCGGGTGTGGAATTACACGACCGACGTGCACGCGTACTTCCGGAAGCAGCCTCGGTTCGTCCGCTATATTACCGAGCCGTTCGATGCGCCCCTGCCCCAAGCGACGCTCATCGTCGAGATGAGCTTCCCCGCGACGGAGCTCGTGAAGTCGCTCGACCGGTTCAAGGCCGGCGGCAAAGGCGACCCGTTCTTCATCACCTCCGAGGGCGAGGTGATCGCGTCGAACAGCGCGAACCGGGACCTGCAGCGGGAGTTGACCGCCTCGCTCGACCTCGGCCAGCTGTCCAAGAAGCCGTTCACCCGCTTCGCCGTGACCGGCAGCGAATACGCGGTCAGCTGCGTCTGGATGCGGGAGCTCGGCCTTTATTTGGTCGACTACCTGCCGATCCAAGACGTCGTTCGGCCGATCACGCTGAACAGCTACCTGTTCTATGGGGCGATTTTCTTCCTGCTCGTCGGCAGCACGATCGGCGCGTATTTCCTGTATACGAACGTGCAGGTGCCGATCCGCGAGCTCGTGCGCGGCGTGCGGAAGCTGAAGCGCGGCGACTACCCGACGCTGAACGTGTTCCACCCGAACAACGAGTTCCACTTCCTGCTCGTCAGCTTCAACGACATGGCGCGGCAGATCGAGCAGCTCATCCAGAACGTCTATCTGGAGACGATCCGTTCGCGGGACGCGAATCTGAAGCAGCTGCAGTCGCAGATCAACCCGCACTTCCTGTACAACTGCTTTACGCTCATCCGCAGCCTCGCCCGGCTCGGCGAGAAGGAGACGGTCATGGAGTTGGCTATGCACCTGAGCAAATATTACCGGTACACGACCCGCTCCGAGCGGATGAGCGCCGAGCTGCGCGAGGAGCTGGATCTGGTCGGCAGCTATCTGGCGATCCAAGCGATCAAGGTCCAGGATTTGCAATACGAGATCGACATCCCGGAGACGATGCGGGAACTGGAGCTTCCGCGCCTCATTCTGCAGCCGCTCGTCGAGAACGCCGTGCTGCACGGCATCGAGCCCGCGGGCTGCGGGATGATCCGCGTCGCCGGCGCGCGCAACGACCGGTACAACGTCATCACCGTCGAAGACGATGGCGTCGGCGTTACCGAAGAACAGCTCGCCCAGCTGCAGCAACAGATCTCGATGCCGCCGACCGAGGACAAGGGCTGCGCGCTATGGAACACCCGCCAGCGGATGCAGCTGCAGTTCGGCGCCGAGGCGGGCTTGCGCATTATGCGGCGCGAGCAAGGCGGGCTGACCGCCGAGCTGTATTGGCCGAACAAGGCGGAGGAGAGTCTCGCCGCGTCGTAGCCGGCCCGGCGTATGTACAACCGAATTCAACGACGAGGGACGTGACGCAACATGCACCAACTGCTCATTATCGACGATCAATCGGTCTTGGCCGACGACTTGGCGGACATGCTGCCCTGGGAGACGATCGGCGTCGACGTCGTGCACAAAGCCTACTCCGGGCGAGAAGCGCTCGAGCTGATGCGCGAGCATTCGATCGACGTCGTCGTCACGGACATTCGCATGCCGGGCATGTCGGGACTGGAGCTGATCGCGGAGATCAAGAAGACGTGGAAGCATACGAAGTGCATCCTGCTGACGGGCTACGCGGATTTCGAATATACGAAGCAGGCGCTGCAGCTGAAGTCCAGCGACTATCTGCTGAAGCCGGTCGCCGACGAGGAGCTGATGCAGGCGGTCCGCAAGGCGTTGGAGGACCTAGAGAAGGAGTGGAAGGAGATCGCCTCGACCCAGCGGGCGATGTATGCGCTCCGGGAGCAGCTGCCGAAGCTGCGGGAATATCTGCTGCTCGATCTCATTACCGGCAAAGCCCCGACGAACGCCCGGCTCGCCCGCAAACTGGACATGTACGAGGTGCCTTTGGCGCTCGGCTCCCCTTCGCATCTCATGCTGCTGCGGATCGACGACACGGCGCAGCGGTACGACGCGCAGAGCGAGACGCTGATCGATTACGCCCTGACGAACATGGCCGCCGAGCTGTTCGGGGACCGGATGGAAGTATGGTCCTGCAAGGACGCGCACGGCTTCATCGTCTGCCTGCTGGCCGAGAAGACGTCGCGCGGCTCGAATGTTCAGGCGGATACGCCTGCCCTCTCGGCGCCTGCCGAATCATCCGGGCAGACGCTCGAGGATTGGATCGAGAGCCGCGCGTTCCAGCTGCAGCACGCGGCCAAGTCGTATTTGCGCGTCGGCATCTCCGTGCTCACCAGCAAAAGGGGCGCATTCCCGGATGAGATCGGATCGATGTATCAGTCGTCGCTGGCGAACTTCCGCCATTTCATCGGCCGCGATACCGAGCTGTTCGTCTCCCTCGCCAAGGAGCCGACGCGCGGCGAGCCGCAGCAGCTCGGGGAATTGTATCGCATGCCGGGCGTCGGCGCGCTGTTGGAGATCGGGCATTGGGAAGCGGCCGAGGAGAAGCTCGAGGCGATCTTCCGCGAGCTGGAGGAGCAGTGGCAGGCGTCGCAGGAGCATATTCTGGAGACGTATTTCTCGATCGCCGCCGCCATCGCCGCGCTCATTCACAAGAACAAAAAGTGGCTGGCGGATACGATCGGCGACGACTTCTACACGGTGGCGAGCGGCCGTCCGATGGACACCGTCGACGAATTGCGCAGCTGGACGGGGCGCGTGGTCGCCAGCTACCGCCGCTCGGTCAGCAGCGTCGAGCAGGATTCCCGCTCCGCGATCATCCGGCAGGTGCAAGAGTACATTCAGCAGCATCTGGACACGGCTTCGCTGCACACGATCTCGGCCAGCGTCTTCCTGAATCCCTCCTACCTCTCGAAGATCTACAAGCTCGAGACGGGCGAAGGCATCAGCGAATACATGCTGCGCGTGCGCATGGAGAAGGCGGCCACGCTGCTCGCCCAGTCGCCGGACAAAATTTACGAGATTTCGGTCATGCTCGGCTACCAGAAGCCGAGTTATTTCATCCAGTTGTTCAAGAAGCATTACGGGCTGACGCCGCAGGAGTATCGGAACAAAATCGGGGTGTAGCCAAAGGGCTGCTGCCCTTGGAGAACCCGTTCTTCTTCCCCTCGCCCCTTCCCCCTCCGCCGAGGGGAACCAAATGGCTTCGCCCTCTGGACACCCGTTCTTCGTGCTAGTTCGATTGTTCGCGGTTGGCGGTTCGCTTCGAGCTGGGTACGCTCTTGTCCTTGCGGACAAAGCTTCATGCGCGCGTCTCATCCCCCTTCCCCCTCCGCCGAGGGGAACCCAGGGACCCGTCCCTCTAGACACCCGGAACTAGCGTGGCTCGGTTCGCGGCCGTCATCGATGTGTCCTTTCGAGGGAAGCCCGCGTTGTCCTAAGGGACAAAGCTTTTGTTCGAGCTTCGCTCGCGGCGGTATGCCTTGGGTGGTGACCTGGTTGTTCGAGCACTTGGCGGGACATCGTACTGACCTTCGCTTTCGTCCGCTCTGGCGGACATGCTTTACTTTTTTACTTATAACAAAACATCAAGAAGCCATCGCTGCCCAGCGATGGCCTTTTGATGTTACGCAGGATTAGTTAATCCTCATAACGATTTAGTCCGTTAATTACTTCACGATGCTCTTGAGAATGTTGTCGATCATCTGCGAGTTGGCGATCGCGCCCGTGTACAACCAGCTTTCGTTCGGACCGAACTCGTGCACTTGGCCGGCCTTCACGGCAGGGATGCTCTTCCAGAGCGCGTCGCTCAGGGCAGCGGCGCCTTCGCCTTCGCTGTTGATCAGGAACAGGTGGTCGGCGTCGAGCTCGACCAACTTCTCGAGCGAGACTTCGCTCCAGTTGCCCGTTGCGCTCGCGGAGATTTCTTTGACGACGGCCGGTACTTTCAGGCCGAGGTCGCCATACAGGACGGCGCCGCTGGAGAGCGTCTCGCTCACCATGAAGAACTTGCCGCCGACGAGCCAGATCGCCGCCGCGGACGGATTGCCGACCTTATCCGCGATCGTCGTTTTCGCTTCCGCCGCTTTCGCGTCGTAATCGGCCAGCGCTTTCTTCGCTTCTTCTTCCTTGCCGAACACTTGTCCGACGCGGGTCAGCTCGTCGCGCCAGTCGTTGTTCACTTCGGTGCCGATGACGTACGTCGGCGCGATTTGGTTATACTGCGCGTATTTGCCGCCTTCCACCATGCTCGCCGAGTCCATGATGATCAGATCCGGGCTGAAGCTTTGCACCGCCTCGAACGGCAGATCGTGCGGAATCGTCGGGATGTCGCTCAGCTCTTTTTGCAGGTAGCCTTGGACGTTCTTGCCGTCTTTGACGCTCCACTGCGCGATCGGCTTGATGCCGAGGGCGACCAGGTTGTCTTCGAGGTAAGTCGCGATGACGCGCTGCGGGTTCGCCGGCACGTTCACTTGATTGCCCATGGCGTCGGTCAGCGTTCTCGCTTCGCCTTCAGCCGCCGCGTTTTCGGAAGCAGCGTTATTAGCTGCTGCATTGCCTGCGCCGCTAGCGCCGTTATTTTGCGTTTGCTCCGCCGCCTGATTGGTTGGCTGCTTCGCCGCTTGGTTGTTATTCTCTTGGCCGCATCCCGCCAGGACGACGGCGAACGCGCCGATTCCAATCAGCTGCAGCATGTTTTTCTTATTCATAACATGAAACAATTTAAATCCCCCTAGAAGTATGTTAATATTAATGTCGAAAAATGGTGATAACGATTCTCATTATCACCATTTAAATCGTTTATTCCATGAAAGTCAAGTTACTTTTCATTGCGTACATTTATTGTTAAGGGGATTAATTCCAACATGACTAACGCGCACTCCGCCCCCGCGCCTGCTCCCGGCGGCCGCAACCCGCTATTCAGCGCAAGCTTGCTGCTGCTCTTCGCAGGGGGACTTTTTCTTCTCGTGATGGCCTCGATCCATCTCGGAGCGTCCAATTTGAGCTTCCGGGACGTCGGCCGGGCGCTATTCGCTTATGACCAAGGCAACCCCGCGCACGTCATCGTCCGGGAGCTCCGGCTCCCCCGCGCCATCGCCGCGGTCGCCGTCGGCGCCGCCCTCGCCGTCGCTGGCGCGATCATGCAAGGCTTGACCAACAACCCGCTCGCGTCGCCGTCCACGATGGGCGTCACCGCAGGCTCGACGTTCTTCATCGCCATCGCGCTGGCCGTCATGCCCGCGATCTCCTATAAAGGGATGATGACGTTCTCGTTCATCGGGGCCGGCATCGGAACCGCGCTCGTCTTCGGCGCCGCGGCGATGGCCAGAGGCGGCATGACGCCCGTCAAGCTGGCGCTGGCCGGCTCGGCGATCGCCTCCCTGCTGAGTTCGCTATCGACGGTCATCGCCTTGCGGTTCAACGTCTCCAAGAACTTGAGCTACTGGTTCGCGGGGAGCGTCTCCGGCGTGCAGCCGCAGCATGTGTACTTCGCCGTGCCGTTCATCGCGATCGGACTCGTGCTGGCGCTGCTGATCGCCCGCTCGGTGACGATCCTCAGCCTCGGCGACGACATCGCCCGCAATCTGGGCCAGCGCGTCGGGCTCGTTCGGCTCATGGGCACGGTGACGGTGCTGGTGTTGACCGGCGCGGCCGTATCGGTCGTCGGCATGGTCGCCTTCGTCGGACTCGTCATTCCGCATATTACGCGCATGCTGATCGGACAGGATTACCGCTGGATCGTGCCGTATTCGGCCGTGCTCGGCGGCGCGCTGCTGATCGTGGCCGACATGGCCGGACGGCTTGTCAATCCGCCGTTCGAGACGCCCCTCGGCGCCATCACCTCGCTTATCGGCGTGCCGTTCTTCCTATATCTCGCCCGCCGCGAAGGGAGGGGACTGTAATGCGCACGCGTTGGATGAATCCGGCCGCTCGGTTCCGGCTGCTCCTGGTCTTATTATTCTTCCTGACCATCGCCATGGCGGCGATCAGCGTGAACGCCGGCCAGATCCGGATTCCGCTGGGCGACGTGATCGCGACGCTGCTGGGCAACGGTACGCCGGAGAACGAGCTAACGCTGTTCCAATTCCGGCTGCCCCGCATCGCGCTGGCGATCCTGATCGGCATGGGCATCGCCGTCTCCGGCGCGCTCCTGCAGGGGATTTCCCAGAACGACCTGGCGGACCCCGGCATCCTGGGCATCAACTCCGGCGCCGGCTTCGCGGTCGTCATCTACATGTTCTTCTTCCAAGGCACGACGTTCCTGAACGGCTGGGCTTCGGTCTTCCTGATGCCGGCCATTGCGCTTGCGGGCGCGTTCCTCGCGGCCTTCCTCATCTACGCGCTGTCTTGGAAGCGCGGCAAGGTGACGCCCGTGCGGCTGCTGCTCGTGGGCATTGGCATCAACGCCGCGTTCGGCTCGGGCCTGATCATTTTCCAGATGAAAATGGAGCCGGTCGACTTCATGAAAGCGATCATCTGGCTGTCCGGCACGATCTGGGGCACGAACTGGCTCTTCGTCGGCGCGCTGCTGCCTTGGATCCTCATCCTGCTGCCGCTCGCCTGGTACAAGTCCAGACCGCTCGACCTGCTGCGGCTGAACGAAGCGAGCGCCACGAGCGTCGGCCTTCCGGTCGAGCGGGAACGCCGCCGGATCGCGATCATCGCCGTCGCCTTGGCGGGCGCCTGCGTCGCGGCGGGCGGCGGCATCACGTTCCTCGGCCTGATCGCGCCGCATATCGCCAAGCGGCTCGTCGGCGCCGGCCATGCCCAGGTGCTGCCGGTCACGGCCGGGATCGGCGCGCTGCTGCTGCTGGCGGCCGATACGCTCGGACGGGTCATCCTCGCCCCGATGGAAGTCCCGGTCGGACTGGTCGTGTCCATACTGGGCGGGTCGTATTTCGTTTATTTGCTGCTGCGGAAAGCGTAAGGTTATGAATATTTAGTCCCGTTTATTGTCCCCGATAGATAACGAAGAAGGAGCAGCGCCGCCAACGCTGCTCCTTCTTTATTTGGAAATACGAGAATCGGCTTCGAACTTATATTCCGCCACCTGTCCGCAGGCGACGAACCCCACGTTCCGGTACACCTTGTTGGACGCCGGATTGGCGACGTCCGCGTAGAGCATCGGCGTCAGTCCTTCCATCTCGAGCAGGCTGCACAGCTCGCTCACGACGGCGCTGGCGAAGCCCTGCCCCCGGCAACTCGTCTCCGTATATACGTAATTCAGCCGCGCGTGCCGCGGCGAACGGTGCGCGATGTTCGCCATGGCGACCGGCTCGTCGTCCGCCATCCACAAGTACAGTTCGCCGCGGCGAATGATCGATTCCGCGGCCGGCCGCTGGCTCTCCGCATCGGACTGTCGGCCGAAGGCGTCGGCGACGAACCCGACCAGCCACCTCGCGACCGTATCGACGTCGTCCCATACCGCCGAACGCGCATAGCCCGGCACGCCGGCCGGCGGCTTCGCTTTTGGACAGCTGTACGCTTCCATGCTCATATAGTGCCGATAGCTTCCCCCGGTCCGCGCCGCATACAGCTTGGCGAATCGCTCCGCAATGCGCGGCTCGCCCGTGACGCCCGGCAGCGGCTCTCCCGCTGCTATCGCGTCCGCCAACGCAGCCAGCAGCTCCTCCAGCTCCGCGCTGTCTTGCGCGCCCCATAGCCAGCCGTTAAATCCGGGCGTCTGCGCGTAAATGAGCGACCCGCCCGGCGACACCCAACGAACGGACGTCTCCGAACCCGCAATAAGATGCAGCAAATTATACGCGACCTCGTCCTTCAGAAACCGTCCGGTCAATACGTCCTCCGACGAAGCGAACGTCTCCAGCATACCGCGCTCCCCCTCAACCCGATCTGATTTCATGCGGTTTTCTCGCCGCGCTCGCATCGCCGTCTGTCGTGCTGCTTCTCATGAAATTAGCCATATGTTAAATCCTTCCTGGTCCGTCGTCAAGATGATTGTCTTTTCGTAACCGTTTCCATCGGTTTTTCCGATTTCAGCCATTCAAAACTATGGATAACGCTCCCAGCCGATCCGGTGGTACGATGGCATCACCAAATTCCAAGCGGCTCACCCGGCTAACCGAACGCAAGCCCATCCATCCCCCATCACGAGAAGATCGGCCGCTGCACCACCACTTTCGAAGGCAATGCTGATAGGTTAAGGAAAAACGGCTGATGAAGCCAGTCGTGGCTAAAGTTGAACGGCCTACGCACTTGCAATGTCTTAGGACGAACTTCAAAACCCACTGGAGCCTTGTCCGCCAGGACAAAAGCGTGCCAACCTCATACCACCCGCCTACCGCAAACAAATGTGTCAGCACGAAGAGGGAGTCCAGAGGGCAAAGCCCTTTGGAGCCTCCTTGGCGGAGGAGGTGGGAGGAGGGAGCATCAAAAGTCGGGTCAAAAGGGCAGAGCCCTCTTAACCTGACACCACCACTTTCGAAATAGGGGGCGAAAAAGATGTTGAACGAAGAATATCTAACCTATAAACTATGGGAATACGAACGGCGAGAAGTGGAACGGAGGCTCGAGCTCATGCGCAAGCGCGGCGAGTTCGCGCACGACTTCAAGACGCGTGCCCGCGTGCTTGCTTCCTATCTTCCCTTCACCCGGCTCTTCTCCAAAATCCTCTAACGACGACGTACGGCGGTGATGCAAGTGGACTTCACGTATTTGAAAACGTTCATGGAGGTCGCCCGCTGCCACAGCTTCACGAAGGCGGCGGAAAACCTCGGTTATGTGCAATCCAGCGTAACGAGCCACATCCAGAAGCTCGAGAACGAATACGGCGTCGTCCTGTTCGAACGGTTCGGCCGCTCCATGCGGCTGACCTCGGCGGGCGAACAGCTCCATACCATTTTCGAGCAAATTCTGACCCTGTACGACGATTCCAAGCATGTAATCTCCCGGCAGACGAAAGGCAATCTCATTATCGGCACGATCGAGTCGATGGTCGCCTTCTTCCTCCCGCCCGTCTTCCACCGGTTCCGGCAGTGCTACCCGCAAATCAATTTGCAGGTGCGGCCCCTAAGCGAGCAGCAGGTCATGCAGGGCGTCAAGACCGGCGAGCTCGACGTCGGCGTCACGCTCGATTTCCCGTACGACGATGACGACCTGACCCACATTATCGTGCGCGAAGAGCCGCTCGTGCTCGTCTCCGCGCCGGGCCATGCGCTGCACGGCCAAGAACGGCTGGAGGTCGCGGAGCTGTTCGGCCAGTCCTATATCGCCACCGAGAAAAACTGCGTCTACCGCTGTGCTTTCGAACGCCTGCTTGCCAAGCACGGCGTCGATTACCACATCCACAACGAATTCGGCTCGCTCGAAGCGATCAAGCAGTGCGTCGGCTTCGGCCTTGGCATCGGTCTCATGCCCCACATCGCCGTCAGCCGGGAACTCGACGAAGGCAGGCTCGTGCCGCTCGCGTTCCGGCACCCCGACATTACGTTCTACACGCAAATTATCCACCATAAACGCAAATGGCTCGATCCCGTCACCCGTCACTTTATCGAACTGGTGCGGGAGCAAGGCCAGAAGACGACGTAAACAAACGGCAAAAAGGCCGTCTCCGCTCCATGCGCGCGCATGGCGGGGACGGCCTTTTGACTCACCCGAACCAATAAGTAATGTAGACCATCACCAGCAGACCGCCGATGAACGAATAGGTCGACGAGCGCTCGAACCCGTGGCCATGGCTTTCCGGGATGAGCTCCTTGTACACGATGAACATCATCGCCCCTGCCGCGAACGCGAGGCCGACGCCGATCAAATTCTCGATGTAGCTCGCCAGCCCGTAGCCGGCCGACGCGGCCACCGCTTCCATCAGACCGGTCAGCGTGACGATAGCCAGCGACTTCAGCTTACTCACCTTGGAATTGATCAAGAACACGGCCAGGATCAGACCCTCCGGCATATTCTGAGCGCCGATCGAGATCGCCACGAGCGGACCGAGTCCCGCATCCTCGCTCGCATAGCTGAATCCGGTGCTGAGTCCTTCCGGAATGTTGTGAATGAACAGCGCGATGATGACCAGCAGCGACTTGCTGTCGAACGAGCCCATCCGGCTGCCTTCCCAGGCGTCCACGTGGGGGATGTTCTTCTCGATCATGTCCAGGATGAAAATGCCGAGCCCGATGCCGATCGTCAGCGCCAGGATACCCGATTCCTCGATCGCCTGCGGCATCAGTCCGAACGTGGAGGCCGAGACCATAATGCCGGCCGTGAACGCGATCAGAATGTCCTTCCACTTCTCCGATAGCTTGCGAATGAAGAAAATCGGGGCAGCGCCGAGGACGGTCGCCATCGCGGAAATGAAACTTCCGATAAGAGCTGCTTCCAATGCTCCGAACTCCTTTCTTATGCCCATGAAGACGATGTGCTTAATACGGCGAACGGTCAGGCAAGGTGTCACCAAACGCGCACCATGCGCCACGCCGCCGCGCTTCACTTATTCTCCCACAGAAATAGGTTCCCTCCAACCCTTTCCATGCATACCCGCACCAAATGGCCGCCAAACGATCTCCACGATCTCTTCACGCGAAGCTAACAATCCGATAATCAAAGGTTTGTATGATACCGAATAAGCAACATAAATACATATAAAATCAAGATAAAACATTAATTAAGAGTGTATTATGTTGCAAAAAACAAAGTTAAAGGAGAGAGAATGATGAACAAAACGCTTCGCCTATCCACCGTTGCTTTGCTCGCCGCCATGCTGACGCTGCCTTCGTATGCCGCCTTCCGGACGGCATCGGCCGCGGCCGCCGTCCCGACCGATGCTTCCCTCCAGCTCAAATTCGAGGGCAACGCGTCCGATTCCTCCGCGTCCCAGACGCCGGTCATCGTGAGCGGCTCGCCTTCTTATGCGGCCGGGCGCGTCGGCAGCGCGATTTCGTTCACCGCCGCCGGACAGTATCTCAATCTCGGCCGGACGGCGAGCACGACGTTCGGCGCGTCGACGGACTACACGGTCGCCTTCTGGATCCAATCGTCCGGCGTATCCGGCGATCCCGTCATTATCGGCAACAAGAACTGGAACTCCGGGGCGAACGCAGGCTGGATTATGTCGTTGCAGTCGAACGGTTCGATCAAATGGAACTACACGCCCGCCGGCCAGACGCGCACGGACGTGACGATCTCCGGCGTCGCCGACGGCGCTTGGCACTATATCGCCGTGACCCACAACCGCGACGGGTCGGCGAAATTTTACAAGGATGGCCAGTTGGTCAATTCGGTCAGCATCTCGGCCAAGCCGGGCAGCATCGATACGACGGCGGGCACGAACGTCGCGCAAGACGGCACGGGGTCGTACGGCTACGCGCTGTATGCCAAGCTGGACGAGTTCCAACTGTTCAAGCGCGAGCTGTCCGCAGACGAGATCGCCGCGCTGTACCAGTCCGCGCCGGCGCTGCCGAAGAAGAAGAAAGTCATCGTCATCGGCATTGACGGCGCTCGTCCGGATGCGCTCCAAGCGGCCAACACGCCGGCGATCGACGCGCTCGTCGCGAGCGGCGCCTATACGTGGACGGCTAACGCCAACTCGAACTATACGTGGAGCGCGACCGGCTGGTCCACGCTGCATAACGGCGTCTGGTTCGCCAAGCACGGCGTGACCGACAATTCGTGGACGAACGCCAATTTCACGCAATATCCATCGCTCATGAAGCGCGCGGAGCAATATCAATCCGCCCTATCCACCGCTTCCATCGTGCACTGGTCGCCGATCAATACGACGCTCGTCGACGGCGTCGATCTGGAGAAGAACGTCGCCACCGACGCGGCCGTCGTCACCGAGACCGTCAATTTGCTGCAGACCGGCAGTCCGGACTTCTTGTTCCTTCAATTCGACGATGTCGACCATGCGGGCCATACCTACGGATTCGGCCCTTCAGTCCCGCAATATATCAGCGCGTTCCAGACGGTCGACGGCCAGATCGGCACGATCGTCAGCGCCATCAAGAACCGCGCCGCTTACGCGCAGGAAGATTGGCTGATCCTGCTGTCGACCGACCATGGCGGCAAAGGCACCAACCACGGCGGCAGCAGCGTCGAGGAACGCACGATCTTCTTCATCGCGAGCGGCGATGCCGCGGCCAAAGGCCCGATTAGCACCGCGACGAATCAGACCGACGTCATGGTGACGGCGCTCAAGCATCTCGGCGTGCCGGTGCAGACGTCCTGGAATCTCGACGGCAAGGCGGTCGGGTTGAAGTAAGCGAACAACCAAATAGACCCTCATCCCGTCTTGCCCGGGATAGGGTCTATTGCTGCATACAAGGTATAATTGCGGCCACCAGCCTCTTCATCGTGATCCCCGCGTGGGGTGTTAGCTATTACGGTTCTGTATGAAGTTAACCAACGAGGCGAAGCGCCTTCTCGAGCGCGCCGGTCGCGCCGAAGCCGTCATGATAATCGATCTTCTTCCCTTTCTTCTCCGCGAGTTCGCGCACCGCCCACATCGACGTATGCTTGATCGCCCCGCGCAGGATGATAATCACGTCCGCCTTGTTGATGATCCGCTGAAAATAATTTTCCACCGATCCGCCGCCGGTCTTCCCGTCATGATGCTCCACGATGAACCCCAGTTTGTCGCCGAGCTTCTTGAACGTCTCCGTCTGGCTCCCGCCGATAATCGCGACCCGTGTTTTGCTCATCAATTACGCCTCCCGTTCATTTGGTTCGGATGCCCTGTAGGGTTACTTCCATCTTAAACCAATATACGTAAATGTCAATCGAATTAGTCGGAAAAAAGAACGAGCCTCCCGCCTATTTCTCGCAAAGGCGGCTGCGGGACAAAATCGCGGGTACGAATGGGTAAGAATAGGAAAGGACGATGGTCCAGAATTAGGCCTGGCCGAAGGCCACCGGGAAGCTATGCAACTATTCCCCCCGCCGATTCGTTTATACCATTGGAGGTGCTTAACGATGAACAAACCCAAACAACTGGCAGCCATCCTGATGACGGCCTTGCTGGCCGCGTCGCTCGCGGCATGCAGCGGCGGCGGCAATAACGCGAATAATCAGCCCGATAGCGGCAATGCCGCGAATAACGAAGGAACCGCGCCCGGCAACGCGAGCGGCGTAACCGATCCGGCTCCGGCCGACAATCCTGTCATGCAAGGAACCGGCACGTATAACGGCGCGGCCGACTCGCATACGGTCGAAATCGAGACGCCGGACGGCCCGACCGCCTTCCAACTGGGCGAATCGATCGATCCGGCCGTGCTTGAACAGCTGCAGGAGAAAGATCCCGTTACATTCGAGTATCAAGAGATTGCTATAGAAGGCGACGCGACGACGAAACAGCGGGTGCTGACCAAAATCGAGAAAGCCGAGACCAGCCAAGGCGGCGGCGCGGAAGAGGGCGCGGAGCGCGCGGAGACGACCGAGCTTTCGCTCGAGATCGAGGGCAACCCCGAGAAAAAAACCGCCAAGCTCGCGCACGGCGAAGGTTACTCGCTGTATGTCTTCGACGAGCTGTTCGACTTCGACGCCAAGACGGCCACGCTGTCGATGAAGCATTTCCCGGATTACAAGGTCGAGATCGTTCAATTCCCGGTCGACTACAACCTGGATATGCTCCGCGAAGAAGCGGAAGCGGCCTTGTCCAAGACCGGCGAAGTGCGCGAGCTGAAGGGCGACGAGATCAATTCGACGATGCGCGATGCCGATCTATTCCTGCTTGCCAGCTCCGATAAGGAAACGAAGGAAGTGATCGTGAAAGACATCGACGGCATCGGGTATCAATTCAACGTGACGATGCCCGTCGGCGAAGCGTCGGATGGCTTCGGTCCGCACGCGTTCGCTTCGCTGAACACGATTGCCACGGAGTAAGCTTCGGGAGGAGTGACGCAATGCGAATCGCACGTGTATGCGCGGCCGCCCTGCTGGCAAGCGTTCTGCTCGCGGGATGCGGCGCCAAGTCGTCAACCGGCGACGAGCAGCCGATCGAAGGCGAGCAGCCGGCCCAGTCGTCAACGTCTTCGGACAGGGGCGCCGCGCAGAATGCCTCGCCGGTCCCCGCGGATCCGGAGAAGGCCAAGGCATTCCTCGCGGAAGCAAGCTTCAAGAACGGCGATATTTATCTAGACGGCGGCAACGTTCATATCAACGTGGTCGGACTGGACGCGGACATCGAGCGGCAGTTCTCGGCGCGTTTCACGGCCGGCTCCTATGCGCTGCACGACGTCGACTTCTCCATCCAGCAGCTGGAGGAAGCGCAGCAGGCGCTTCACGACGCAGACCCCGACAACGAGCTCGGGATTTATGGCACGAGCGTCGACGTCATCGGCAACCGGCTGGAAATCACCCTGCCCGAAGAAGCCGCGGACAGCGTGGCCAGGATCGAGAAGATCGTTGGCAAGGAGATCGCCGACATACAAGTCATGCCGCTAGGCGAACCCCAAATCAAAGCGACGATTGCCGAGATCGACGCGCAAAGTTCGCGGATTCTCGTGCAGGAGCAAGGCTCGGCGGAACCGAACTATTGGTTCTCGTTCGACGACCGGTCGCTTCTCGTCGATGGTCAGGGTGCGGCGGTTCGGTTCGACGATTTTCAAGTCGGCCAGTCCGTTCGCATCTGGACGACCGGCATCATCCAGGATTCGTTCCCCGCACAGGGCGTCATTCGCAAAATCGCGATCGTCCCCGAGTCGGCCAATCCGTCATCCTAAACACGCAAATGCCAAAAACCACCGCAAGCCTGCGACATATGCGCAGACTTGCGGTGGTTTTAGTTTGGCTTGGTTCGGTAAACGCGTTACAACCCAGAAGCCGCTCCCTGCAAGCAGAACGCGTCCGCCAGCAGCTCGTAGGAACGGCGCTTCGCCTCGAAATCGTATACGATCGTGGCGACCATCATCTCGCTTGTCCCGTACGCGTCCGCCAGCCGCAGCAGCTCGTACTTGACCGTCTCCGGCGAGCCGACGACGACCCGCTTGCGGTTCTCGCGCACGCGCATCAATTCGACCGCGGTATATGGATATGCCAGCGCCTTCTCCGGCGGCACGACGCCCTCGGACAGACGGCCCTGCTCCAGCTGCAGGAACTGGTAGTCGAAGCTCGCCGCCAATCGCTCGGCTTCCTCGTCCGTCTCGGCGCACACGGCGAATATGCTCACCATCGCCTGCGAAGCCTGTCCCGAGACGTTCGGCTGGAAGTGGTCCCGGTACGCCTTCACCGCGTACGCGCCGCCGGCGCCGTTAATGAATTGCGCGAACGAGAAGGAGACGCCCTTCTCCGCGGCCAGCCCCGCGCTGTCGCCGCTGGAGCCGAGCAGCCAAATTTCGGGCGCGTTCTCGATGACCGGCGAAGCGATCAGGCCGGGAAAACGATGGTTCTCCTGAGGCGCAATGCCGAAGTAATGGAGCAGATCGTCCACCTGCTGCGGATAACGGTCTATGCCGCCCATCCGTCCTTCCTGGAGCGCGCGAGTCGCTACCGGCATGCCGCCAGGCGCCCGGCCTAGCCCCAGATCAATCCGTCCCGGATAGAGCGCCTCGAGCAGCCGGAAGTTCTCGGCCACCTTGTACGCGCTATAATGCGGCAGCATAACGCCGCCCGAGCCGACGCGAATCGTCGACGTATGCGCCGCAACCGCCGCGATCATGACCTCCGGCGACGAATGTCCGAGCCCCTTCGTGCTGTGGTGCTCCGACATCCAGAATCGGTGGTAGCCCAGCCTCTCCGTCAATTTCGCCAATTCAATCGTATCCTGTAGTGCTTCCGCCGCCGACTTGCCCTCCGGCACGGGCGTTTGGTCCAATACGCTCAGGCGCAGCATGACCATCGCACCTCCCTCGCATCGATAACAACCTTATATATAACTCACGAAAATAAAGTATATATAACTTTTGCGGAAAAATCCATGGAGTAAATAGGCGCAGGGTGATTCGAGGCGACGAACAGTGCGCCATTGGAGAACAAGCACCGCCGCGAACTTGTCGCAAGGCGAGCATCGGCCCGAGGTCCGCCCGAGCGCGTCCGGTTGAAGGCCATCCATCCTGCAGCGATTCGGACCAGCCGACCGCCAACGCCGCCTGCATACGCTCCGTCGACGCCGCCGAGCCCCCGTGATCGCCTCGATAGATATTCCGCCCCAACCGAAGAACCGATGGATTGCCGCTACTCCGCCGCGTCCTTCTTCGACTTGGTCCCCCACTGCAGTTGGGCAAGCTTCTCGCCGCGGCCGCATGCTTCGATCAGCTCTGCCAGCCGCTTGCTGCGGGTCGCCTCCCGTTTGGCGCCGGCTACCCACCACAGCGCTATTTTGCGGTACGAAGCCGCCATATTCTCGAACTGCGTCCACGCCTCGTCGCTGGCGCGGAACTCCCTTTCCTCTTCCTCCGTCAACGAGGCTGGGATTTCCTGCTCGTGCGCGTAGATAGAGGACTTCGCTTCCTTGCGCAGCCCGTACGCCCGAAGCCCTTCCGGCCGCATGCGGCCTTCCTCCGTCAGCTCCGCCACCCGCTTGATGTTGACCGAGCTCCAGATGCTGCCTTGTTTGCGCGGGGTGAAGCGGATCATGTACCGCTCGGCGTCGATGCTTTTGCGCAGCCCGTCGATCCAGCCGATGCACAGCGCCTCGTCGACCGACTCCGGCCACGTCATGGTCGGCTTGCCGGTCCCTCGCTTATAATACCCGACCCACTGCACCCGCTGCCGGTCATGATAACTCTCCAGCCATTGCTTGAATGCGGCGGGCGATTCGAAAAATATCGGTTCTCCTTCGTCTTGACGCGCCATGGCGAGCCCTCCTTGGACAAGCTTAGTCCGCGATCAGCCATTCGAACCGTACGCCCGTCAGCTCCGCGATCCGCTCGACCTGCTCCGGCGTCGCGCAGCCGATCAGCCCGTCCGAGCCTTCCCACGCATAGCACGTGAACCGAAGCCCCGTGCCCGCCTGTGCCAGCAGATGCTCGAATCCGACGAATATGTTCGTGTCGGTCCAATCGCCATCCACCGCGAACTCCCACATATGCCGCTGCTCCTGGTAGGTAAACGATAGATAAGCGCGTTCGTTCTCCGAGTCGAACTCGTCGGCGATATCCGTGATCGCCAGCACGCCGCCCGACAGCCGGCACAGCTCGGCCGCGATCGCCGCGTAATCGCCGGGACCGTGAATGCTGGCCATGTCGAAATGCCAGATCTGGTCCGACATCGGCACGCCTTCCTCTACCGTGCCGCCCATGACGATCAGCAGCGTCTCCGCGTCGTCGATCGTATCCGTCGCTTCCCGGATATCCGCCGGCACCTCTTTTCGCAGGGCAATGCCCGCTTGCTCGAATTGTTGTCGCAACGTAGTCATCTGTTCATTCCTCCGCTTCCCTACTTCGGCCTTTCCGCGTAAAAAACAAAGCCGGCACGACCGCGAAGCGCATCATGCCAGCCCTCTTTACCCCAGTATAGCCCATTTCGTTCTATTTGCGATGCATCTTGAACTCGAGGAACAGCTCGTTGTAATGCGCGAGCATTTTCTTCCCGAGGTTGTCGTACACTTCCAGCTTCTCCGTCAGCTCGGGGCTCGGATAGAACCGCGTATCGCCCGAGATGTCCTCCGGCAGGAGCGCGAGCGCCTCCTTGTTCGGCGTCGAGTAGCCGACGTATTCGGCGTTCCGGGCCGCGTGCTCCGGTTCGAGCATGAAGTTCATGAACGCGTACGCGCCCTCGATGTTGCGCGCCGTCTTCGGAATGACCATGTTATCGAACCACAGGTTCGAGCCTTCCTCCGGCACGACGTAGTCGAGTTTCTCGTTCTCGGTCATGATCTCCGACGCGTCGCCCGACCAGACGACGCCGACGGCCGCTTCCTCGTTGGCCAGCAGCATTTTGATTTCGTCGCCGACGATCGCCTTCACGTTCGGAGTGAGCGCGTCGAGCTTGCGCTTCGCCTCCTGCAGATGGTCCTCGTTCGTATCGTTGAGCGAATAACGCAGGCTGTTTAGCCCGAAGCCGATCACTTCCCGCGCGCCGTCCACGAGCAAAATATTGTTGCGCAGCGACGGGTCCCACAGGTCGTTCCAGCTTGTCGGCGCCTCGCCCTCGAGCAGATCCGGATTGTACACGATGCCGACCGTTCCCCAGAAATACGGCACCGAATATTCGTTGTCCGGGTCGAACGAGAGATTCATGAACCGCTCGTCGATATGCTTTAAATTCGGCAGTTTGCTGTGGTCGATCGGCAGCAGCAGGTTCTCTTCTTTCATTTTGCTGATCGCGTATTCGGAAGGCACGGAGATGTCGAACGTCGTCCCGCCCTGCTCGATCTTCGTCATCATCGCCTCGTTGGAATCGAATGTCTGGTAGATGACCTTGACGCCGCTCTCCTCTTCGAACTCCGCGAGCAGGTCCGGATCGATATAATCGCCCCAGTTGTAAATCGTCAGCGTGTTGCCGCCCGAATACCCTTGCGAGGAATTGAGCAGCGACGTCGCGTACATGAGACCGAAGGCGACGATAAAGACTGCGGCGAACATTTGAACCAGCTGTCTCATCGCACCGCCCGCCCCCCTTCGGCGCCGCGTGCCTGCGAACGGCTCGCGCGCTGATTAATGAAGTAGTAGCCGATGACGAGCAGCACCGTGAACAGGAACAGCAGCGTCGACAGCGCATTGATCGACAGCGACACGCCCTGGCGGGCGCGCGAGTAGATCTCGACCGACAGCGTGGAGAAGCCGTTGCCCGTTACGAAGAACGT
Organism: Paenibacillus methanolicus; assembly: GCF_008124765.1. Lineage (GTDB taxonomy): Bacteria > Bacillota > Bacilli > Paenibacillales > Paenibacillaceae > Paenibacillus_Z > Paenibacillus_Z methanolicus. The sequence continues at coordinate 95,208 of NZ_VNHS01000011.1, forward strand.
GACGGCGAAGTCGTCCAGCGAGTAGGTGAGCGCCATGAAGAAGCCGGCGAAGATGCCCGGTTTGATATAAGGCAGCACCACCTTCGTCAGCACGTCCCAGCCGCTTGCGCCGAGGTCGCGGGCCGCGTCGATGAGCGACGGGCTCATCTCCTGCAGCTTCGGCAGCACCATCAGCACGACGATCGGCACGCTGAACGCGATATGCGACAGCAGCACGGACGTGAACCCGAGCTTGATCCCGATCATCGTGAACAGGATGAGGAACGACGCCCCGATGATGACGTCCGGGCTGACGATGAGCACGTTATTGAGCGACAGCAGCGCGTTGCGCGGCTGCCTTCTGCGGACGTGGCGGATGGCCAGCGCCCCGATGACGCCGAGGATCGTGGAGATCGCCGACGACAGCAGCGCGATGACGAACGTGTTCAATACGATAATGAGCAGACGCGTATCCGCGAACACCTCTCCGTACCACTCCAGCGTAAAACCGTCCCAGCCGTGCATCGTACCGCCGCTGTTGAACGAATACGCCATCAAGTAAGCGATCGGCGCATAAAGGATCGCGAATACCGCGATTAAATACAGGTTAGCCAAGCGAGCACCTTTCTTGTTCATCCCGCCGCTCTCACCTCCGATTCCCGGTCACAAGCATAATGAGCGCCATCGCGATGATCAGGAAGACGGCGATCGTCGCCCCCATGCCCCAATCCTGCGTGACGAGAAAATGCTGCTCGATCGCCGTGCCGAGCGTAATGACCCGGTTGCCGGCAATGAGTCGCGTAATCATAAACAGCGACAGCGCGGGGATAAACACCGCCTGCGCCCCCGACTTGACCCCGTCCAGCGTCAGCGGGAACACGACCCGGCGGAACGTCGTCCACCAGGAAGCGCCCAGGTCGCGCGACGCGTACACGAGCGTCGGGTTCAGCTCTTCGAGCGCGTTGTAGATCGGCAGCACCATGAACGGGATGAAAATATACACCGACACGAACACGAAGCTGAAGTCGGTGAATAGAATCTGCTGCGTCCCGATGCCGAGCGTCTCCAGCACCGCGTTCGTCAAGCCGTACGTGCCGAACAGGCCGATGAAGGCGTAGGCTTTCAGCAGCAGGTTGATCCAGCTCGGCAAAATAATGAGCAGCAGCCACAGCTGCTTATGTTTCGTGCGGGTGAGCAAATACGCGGTCGGATACGCCACCAGCAGCGAGAAGAACGTGATGAGCAGCGCATACCAGAACGAATTGAACGTCATCCGCAGGTAGACCGGCGTGAAAAATTTCGCATAGTTGTCGAACGTGAACGCCCCGTTCACGTCGAAGAACGAATAGTACACGATAAGCACGATCGGCGCGATCACGAACAGCGCGATCCACATCGCGTACGGGATTAAGTAGAGGTTGCGCGCTTTAGTGACCATGGCCGCCACCGCCGGTCTCGCTGCCCTCGTACGACTCCAGCCGCTTATCGAACTCTTCCTCCGTTTCGCCGAACCGCATGACGTGGATCGCTTCCGGATCGAAGTCGAGGCCGATCTGCGCGCCGACGTCCGCCCGTTTGGTCGAGTGAACGAGCCATGCGTTGCCCGCGTCATCGATGCCTTTAATCTCGTAATGGACGCCGCGGAATAGCTGGGAGTCGACGCGCACCTGCATCTTGCCTTTGCCGCTCGCCGTAATCTCCAAGTCCTCCGGACGGATGACAATCTCGACCGCCTCGTTCGGCTGGAGCCCTTTGTCGACGCACTCGAACGTGCGGCCCGCGAATTCGACGACGTAATCCGCCTTCATCCGCGCCGGCACGATGTTCGATTCCCCGATAAAATCCGCCACGAACCGGTTGATCGGCTCGTCGTAGATGTCGATCGGCGTACCGGACTGTTGAATGCGCCCTTGGTTGAGGACGAAAATCTCGTCCGACATCGCCAACGCTTCCTCCTGGTCGTGCGTGACGAAGATGAACGTGATGCCGAGCCGACGCTGCAGCTCCCGCAGCTCGTACTGCATCTCCGTGCGCAGCTTCAGGTCAAGCGCGGATAACGGCTCGTCGAGCAGGATGATCTCCGGCTCGTTCACGATCGCCCGGGCGATCGCGACGCGCTGGCGCTGGCCGCCGGACATTTCCGTAATTTCGCGATTCTCGTAGCCGGCCAGGTTGACGAAGCGGAGCGCTTCGGTCACCTTCTTCTGAATCTCGGACTTGGATACCTTCTTGACCCGCAGGCCGAAGGCGACGTTCTCGAACACGTTCAGATGCGGGAACAGCGCGTAGTCCTGAAACACCGTGTTCACCTGCCGTTTGTTGGCGGGCACGTTGTTGATGATGCGTCCGTTGAAATAAATATTGCCCTGCGAAGGTTCGATGAACCCCGCGATCAGGCGCAGGATCGTCGTTTTGCCGCAGCCCGACGGACCGAGCAGCGTGTAGAACTTGCCCCGTTCAATCTCGAAGCTGACATTGTCGAGCACCGGCGCGTCCTGATCGTACCGCTTGGTGACGTGCTCGAAGCGGATAATCGTTTGATCGGACATGTCCGCTCTCTCCCCCTTCCTTCTTTCCCGAAGAACCTCGAATGTTGGCAATAGCCATTGGTTCTATAATAAACGAAACATGCGGTTTTACAACAGTTTTCGCGGGATTCGGCAAGCGGTTCGGGGGACAACGAGCGATTGTCGAAGAATGTCGAAAAGGTGGCGGTGGGGATGAGCTGGAGCGCGGCTTGGGGGGAATGCGAGCGGTGCGAAGCGGACGGGTCAGGGCGGAGGGGGAATGTGAAGCTCATGGCGGACGGGCCAGGGCGGTGAGAGTAATTAGAGAGAAAACGTGCTGGTCGGGCGGGATTGCGGTGAATGAGGTGCGATAGTCGCGTGGGTGCCACTGTTGGGGCGGATTTGCGGTGATTGAGGTGCGATAGTCGCGTGGGTGCCGCTGTTGGGGCGGGTTTGCGGTGATTGAGGTGCGATAGTCGCGTGGGTGCCACTGTTGGGGCGGATTTGCGGTGATTGAGGTGCGATAGTCGCGTGGGTGCCGCTGTTGGGGCGGGATTGCGGTGAATGAGGTGCGATAGTCGCGTGGGTGCCACTGTTGGGGCGGGTTTGCGGTGATTGAGGTGCGATAGTCGCGTGGGTGCCACTGTTGGGGCGGGTTTGCGATAGGGTGAATTTTTAGTATCCATAGTATGCGAGGGGCGATCCAATCACTATCGCACCGGTTGACGGGGGCTCATCCACCGCATTTCTGTGTCGCGTATCACGCGTGTCCCTATAGTGCGCACGTCCTCTTCGGCAGAGGCCCAGCTCTTCCACGCCTGCAACCCCCATAAGCCCTCTTCTTTTCCGCCCCCAGCATATAAAAAGCAGCGCCCTCTCGGACGCTGCTTTCCAAACTTCGTATTAACCTTGGCTGCCGACCAGCACGTAGCGCAGGACGATCAATATCGCCAGAATCCACATGAGCCAGTGGATCTTGTATTTGCCTTTGTCCCGCAGGTTGCCGAACACGGCGAGCAGAACATAGGACACGATACCAAGCGAGATGCCGTTCGCGATGTTGTACGTGAAAGGCATGAACGCGATGATGAAGAACGCCGGAATCGCGTACACCATGTCTTGGAAGTCGATTTCCTTGACGGACTGCACCATCAGCACGCCGACGATGATCAGCGCCGCGGCCGTAGCCGAACCCGGAATGAGGGAGATCAGCGGCCACAGGAACAGCGCGGCGAGGAACGCAACGCCCGTCGAGACGGCCGTCAGACCCGTGCGTCCGCCTTGCGCGATACCCGCGGAGCTTTCCACGTATGCCGTTACCGTGCTCGTGCCCATCATGGCGCCGCCGCTTACCGCAACCGCATCGACGAACATTGCTTTGCCGATACGCTTCTTGCCTTCAACCGGATCTTTCATGATGCCCGCGCGGTTCGCCGTACCGATCAGCGTGCCGAACGTATCGAACAGTTCCACGAACGTGAACGTCACGATGACCGAGACGAGGCCCGTCTCCCAGACGCCCGCGAAATCGAAGTTCCAGAAGTTCAGCTGGCTGAAGTCCGGCACCCAGTCGCCATTGCTCAGCGTGTCGCCGATCTTCACGTTACCCGTCACGAGCGCCACGACCGTCGTCGCCAGGATGCCCCACAGGATGGCGCCCGGCACGCGCAGCACCATCATGATCGCGATGAGCGCGAGGCCGATAAAGGTGAGATATACGCTCGGGTTGGCCAGGTCGCCCATATGAATAACCGTTTCAAATCCAAGTACGTTCGTGAACACGCCTTTCGGAATGTCCGTGACCGTGTTCTCGACGCCGATCGTCATGATGCCGCTGTTCTTCAGACCGATAATCGTAATGAAAAGGCCGATGCCGACCGTAATCGCATGCTTCAAGCTGTCCGGAACCGCCACGATCAGCATTTGGCGGACTCGCGTAATCGTCAGAATGAGGAAGATGATCCCCGACATGAACACCGCGGTCAACGCCATCTCCGGCGTAATCGGCGAATCGGTCGCCTTGGAAGCCAGTACCGTCGAGGCAAAATACGCGTTCAAACCCATCCCTGGCGCGAGCGCCACCGGGAAGTTGACGAACAACCCGAGCACGATCGTGAAGATCCCCGCCGCAAGCGCCGTCGCGAGGAAGACCGAGTACGCGCTAAGGCCCGATGCGCCGAGAATGTTCGGATTCAGCGCCAGTATGTACGCCATCGTCATGAAAGTCGTGAGGCCTGCCAAAATCTCTGTTCTAACATTTGTTCCGTGTTCCTTCAACCGAAAGAAACCATTCATGATTGTATTGCCCTCCCAGGGTAATATGTCAGAACAAACAAAAGAACCTAGAAAATAATGCCAGGCGGCATGTTCTCTAGGTTCCCGCAAAACAGCAAAAGCATGCGAGGAGCGGCCCGGTCGGGCACGATTCCACGCGATGTCTTGCTGCTTTTCGTAGATAGATCATTTACGGTGACCTCGTAGAGACTCTTGAGCCGATTCTCAAGATTATACGAAAATATGCACATTTGTGTTCTTAGCTGTCCTCATCATACGAGGAATAAGCGACATTTGTCAACAAATTACTACGAACGTTCTTCTTTCATATCGACGGCATCATTCGCCATTTACAGAGATTGGTGGACACATCATCCGGCGAAATGCGAAAAGCGGCGGTTTATGCGAACTTTCTGAAAATAATTGCATACCAACGCCTGCGACTGGCGGACGGGTAATGTTCGGGATGGCGCATAAATGCCGCATCGGGCCGGCTTCCGAAACAGCCGCGAGATATAGGGATGGCCAAGGAGCGACCGCTCTTGTCATTAGGCGCGCCTACCGCGAAGATACGCCACCATGCAAAAAGAGAGGTTCGGCAGCATGCTAGCTGCCAAACCTCCTAGTACTAGCCTATTCCCACTCGATCGTTGCCGGCGGCTTCGACGTCACGTCGTACACGATACGGTTGACGTTGTCGACTTCGTTCACGATACGAACGGAGATTTTCTCGAGCACATCCCAAGGAATACGCGCCCAGTCTGCGGTCATGCCGTCGATGGACGTTACGGCACGGATGCCTACGGTGTAGGAATACGTGCGCGCGTCGCCCATAACGCCGACGCTCTTCATGTTCGGCAGCGCCGTGAAGTACTGCCAGATCTCGCGGTCGAGACCGGCTTTGGCGATTTCGTCGCGCAGGATCGCATCGGACTCGCGAACGATCGTCAGCTTCTCTTCCGTCACTTCGCCCAGCACGCGGATCGCAAGACCCGGGCCCGGAAACGGCTGACGCCATACGATCGCTTCCGGCAGGCCGCACTCTTCGCCGACTTTGCGCACTTCGTCTTTGAACAGCGCCTTCAGCGGCTCGACGAGTTTGAATTTGATGTCCTCCGGCAAACCGCCGACGTTATGATGCGATTTGATCGTTTGCGCCGTGGCCGTGCCGCTCTCGACGATGTCGGTGTACAGCGTGCCTTGCGCGAGGAATTCGAAGTCCGCGAATTTGGACGATTCTTCCTGGAACACGTAGATGAACTCGTTGCCGATGATTTTGCGCTTCTGCTCCGGATCGTCGACGCCCTTGAGCTTGCCGAGGAACCGTTCGCTCGCGTCGATCTTGACCACGTGCATGTCGAACTTGCCGACGAACGTCTCCATTACGCTCTCGGCTTCGCCCTTGCGGAGCAGGCCGTGGTCGATGAACATACAAGTCAGCTGGTCGCCGATCGCCTTGTGCAGCAGGATTGCCACGACGGACGAATCCACGCCCCCGGACAGGGCGCACAGCACTTTCTTGTCGCCGACTTGCTCCCGGATGTCCTTGATCGTGTCGTCGATGAACGTGCTCATGCTCCAGTCGCCTACGCAGCCGCAGACGTTGAACAGGAAGTTGCGAAGCATCTCGTTGCCGTAGACGGAGTGGCGCACTTCCGGATGGAATTGAACCGCGTAGAATTTGCGCTCCGGATGGCTCATCGCCGCGACTGGCGCGTGCTCCGTGCTTGCATCGACGCGGAAGCCTTTTGGCAGCTCGACGACGAGGTCGCTGTGGCTCATCCATACCGTCTGACGGGATTCAAGCCCTTGCACCAGATGGGAATCGGCGACGAAATCCACTTCCGCTTTGCCGTATTCGCGCTTGCCGGCGCGCTCGACTTTGCCTTCGAGCTGGTGGGACATCATCTGCATGCCGTAGCAAATGCCGAAGATCGGCAGTCCAAGCTCATACACGGCAGGATCGACGAGCGGCGAATTCTCTTCGTACACGCTTGCCGGTCCGCCCGAGAACACGATGCCTTTCGGCTGAAGTTCGCGGATCCGTTCCGCCGACGTGTTGTACGGCAGCAGCTCGCTATAGACGCCCAAATCCCGAATCCGACGCGCAATCAACTGGTTGTATTGTCCGCCGAAATCGAGGACAACGATCATTTCATTTGGCTTATTCATTCGCTCACCCGAGCCTCCCTCAAATCATTGGGACAATTATACCTTTGCGATTCCGACACAGTCAAGGAAGAAAGGCGGCTCTTGTCGAACGGGAAAAGCGGCCCTTGTCCGCGGTTGGAATTCGTCTCCCGGATGCTGTCCGGTCGCGTAATAATCCAGCAACGGCGCGGGTTTAAAGCGATAACGCCGCACGCGACGCGCTGATGCGCGAGAACGCCGCGGCGCGAATGGCCCGAACGAACGGCACGGCGGCGGATCGTGAACAATCTGTTACGCGAAGGGCCGCGAGGCACGGCGGAACATTAGAATGACGAAGAGGAGGCGGCTCTGAATCGAGCCGCCTCCTCTGTTTTATTGCCGGCCGATCGCCTGAATCGCGACGACGAGCCGGCCAAGCTCGTCCGCCGCCGGGAGCCGCGTCCAATCGGCGGCGTACCGCGCCTGCTCGTCGAGCCGGACGAACTCGGCGAGCAGGCCGGCGGCCTCCGGCGGCAGGCGAAGCGCCGCCGCGTACTCGCGCGCGGTCCCGGTGCTTGGCCGGGGGCCGCAGCGCTCGCCCAGCTCGCGCCAGAGCCGGTCGGCGAGCGCGAGGAAGTGCCCGCGGGCCGCGAGATGCCGGCCCGCGCCAAGCGCGCTGCCGTACCGGCGCAGCGCCCCCGCGAACGCCGCGCGTTCGCGTCCGCGCCATGCCGCCGCCGCCGCGATGGCGGCGGCGATGGCGCCTGCGGCCAGCCCGGCCGCGGCCCACGGCCGCGCCGCGGCTGCGCCGGCGGCTTCCCGCGCGAGCGTGCCCGCCTCGCGCGTAACCCCTCGGGCGGCGTCCGCCACCGCCGCCCCCCACTGCTCCGCGCGCGCGGCGATGCCCGCGACGCGCGAAGCGCCCTGCGCGGCGGCAGCTTCGCCCGCCGCCGCGTCAGGCCCGCGCAGCGCGGCGGCCGAGGCTTCGGCGCGGGCGACCGCGGCGGCTTCGATGCCCGCCGCCGTAATGCCCGGCGTCGGGTCGAACGCCACCCAGCCGACGCCGCCGAAATACACCTCCACCCATGCGTGCGCGTCGCTCGCCCGCACGATGTACAACCGGCCCTCGGCGCCAAGTCCCGCCGCCTCGGCCGGGGTCTGCGCCTCCGCCGAAGCCGGCTGGCCCGGCGCGAATCCTTTCACGTAGCGGGCCGGAATCCCCTCGGCCCGCAGCAGCACCGTCATCGCCGTGGCGAAATGAACGCAGTACCCCTGCTTTTGATTGAACAGGAAGTCGTCCACGAAATCCGCGCCGGCCGGCGGCACGTCCGTTTCGCGGCGGGTATATGCGTACGTGCTCTTCAAGAACGATTCGATCGCCTTCACCGTGTCGTAGCGAACGCCACCGCCGCCGGTCGCCGCATAATCCGCCAGCTCCGCGATCCGCTTCGGAAGCGTGGCCGGCAGCGCCGTGTATACCCGGCGGATCGCCTCCGGATCGTCCGCGCCGATCTGCGCTTCGCGCAGCAACCGCGGATCTTCCTTCGGCACGCGCGATTCGACCGTATACGACGCGATCGCCGCGACTCCGGCCGGGAACAGCGCGCCCGACTCCGGATCGAATCGATACGTCCCGGCTTCATCGCCCGTGCCGTCCAGCGCCATCGCCGTTACGATCGAAGAGGGACCGGCGCTCATCAGCGGCCAGCCCGGCTCCGGCCGCAGGGCGCGAACCGCGATCTCGACCGCGTCGGCAGCCGCCGATCCCGCATCCGCCGCGCCGGAAGCCATCGTCCCCATCCTATCGCCCACAAGGGCCGAGACCGCCTCGCCTTCCGCGTACGACTGCCCGACGGACCGCGTCTCCAGCCGATCCGGCTCCGCCAGCCAGCCTCGCCCGTCGTAACGGCTCTTGCTCTCGCCGCGCAGATAGACCGCTTCCTCCGCCCGAACCATGAAGAGCGCCTCCTGCTTCGTCCGGATCGGCGCGCCCAGCTCGCCATCGTCGAAGCCATACCCCGTCGAGCCGTTAGCCCCGCCTTTCGGCGACGTCAGGAACGCTTCGAGGCTTCGATCCCGGATCGCGACCGCGATCGCCTCTTCCGTCAGATGCGTCTGTCCCCACGCGATCGTCTCGCGCGCCCAAGGAGCGGCGACGTTCTCGGACGGCCGGCCGAACGCCGCCGCTCCGCCGGCCGCCAGCAGCAGGACGGTCATCCCGCACGCCCCCAGCCACCAACGGGCGGACCAGCCTAGCACCTCGCCGCTATCATCGCCTCGGACCGGCGTCGGCGCGCCCATCAGCCGCTCCAGCCGGGGCGCGAGCAGCAGACCGTGCAGCAGCAAGCCTTCCGCCAGCGTGCGTACGACGGCGGCCAACACGTCAAATCCGAGGAAGCTGTGCAGCAGCATCAAATAGACAAGCGTAATGCCCGTCAAGCCCAGGCCCCACTGGCGGAGCCAGACCAGCGACTGGATCGCCGCGGCCATCATCCCGAGCCCGCTGACGAGCAGCAGCGTGCGCGTCTCCCCGCTGAACGCGAGCGAACCCTGCGCGAGCAGCAGCGCATCCGACTGTACCGCATTGGCGATGCGCAGCAGCGCGGCCGCGGGCGAACCTGCATGCGAAGCGTAGATCAGACTGACCGATAGTACGACGACCAGCGCGTTAGCCGCGAACGAAATCGCGACGGGCGGCATGAACAGGCCGACCGCCAAGAAGCCCCCGATCGCGGCGGCAACCGGGCCGATCCGGTACAGCTCCGTGTATTCGCTCAGCTGCGCGAGCGGCAGCAGCCATTCCATGAACAGCCCGAACAACAGCGCCGTCGTGAGCAGCCGCCGCGTCATCGGGCCGAAGAACGCGATCAGCTCCAGCTTCTCCGCGCGAGCGCGCGAGCGCCGCCCGCGAATACCGCCCGCTGCCGGCATCTGCCGCATGCTATGTTCGTCCATGTCCCGCCGCTCCTTCCTCCCGAACCGCCGTTACGACCGGTTCAGCTAAATAAGAATCCGTCAGCTTGAGCGGCACTACCCGCATCCCTGCGCCGCCCGCGGTCTGCATCCACGCCTCCGACTGCCCTGCGGCGCTGCCGATCCCCAGCCAGAGGTGGAACGTGCCGCCTCGCGACTGCACCCATTTGGCGGAAGCCGCCATCCGTTCCATGCCTTCGATAGCGGCAGCGTCGGCCTTCGCATCCCGCCGGCGTTTCGCTTTGCGACCCACATCGCTTGCCGAGCGCATCTGCGCGAATTCGCGGTCAAGGCCGCGCGCGTACTCCCCGCCCCGATCCGGCTTGAACGCCGTCTCTCCAGCGGCTACAGGCGGGTCGCCCGCTTGACGTTCCGAGCTTCCTTCTAGCCGCGCATCGAGCGCCGCATTCTTCTCCGCGCTACCCATCGGCGCGTCCGTCATCTTCGCTTCCGCCTCTCGCGGCAGCCGCGCGCTCGCATTCGCCTCAACGCCGCCCGCCATGCCCGCTTTCTCAGCAGCCTCCGCTTGCGCGACGGCCTCCCGACCTGCCATCGCCACTGCCCACGCGTCAGCCTCCGCATGCCCAGCCACCGTGTTCGCTCCCGCTTCCCAATCCTCAACAGTCCCTGCCCGCACGATCCCCGGCTTTGCTTCCCGATCAGCCGCAAAGCCCGGCCCTACGTCCGCCATCGCTCCCGAGCCTCCCGCCAATCCCGCGGCATCGCCCGCCTTCAAGTCCGCACCGCGGACAAACCCCGCTCCCAGGCTTCCCGGCATCGCCGGTCTGCCGTCCGCCGCGTGCCCCGCCGCTTCATTCCGGGCGGCCCTCCGGGCCGCTCGCCCGGCGCGCGCCCCGTATCCCGCCGCCGGGTTGATCGAGCGCGGGTCGGCGGTCACGCAGACGACGTCCGCTCCGCGCGGCAGGCCGGCCAACGCGGCCGGCAGCCACTCGTCCAAGCGGATCTCGCCGCTTACGCGCAGCTGCCCCAGCGCTTCCTCGGCGGCCAGCAGGGCCGCCCCGTCTCCGGCGCGCACGCGCCACCGGCGTCCGCCGGCCAGCAGCGTCGCGCTGCGCCCCGCGGCGACCGTTTCCCGCAGCGCGGCGGCGGCCCGCCCGGCGGCGGCGTCGAACTGCCGGTCGCTCCCCGCATAGGACGCGGCCGAAATATCGAGCAGCAGCGCGATCTCGCCCGGCGGCTCCGGGCTGCCGACGCGCGTCTGCATGCCGAGCCCCCGGGCCATCGCCCGCCAGCTGACGAGCCGCAGCGGATCGCCCGGCCGGTAGATGCGCGTCTGCGGGCTCGCGCCCGGCTGAAGCCGGACGCGGCTGTCCCGCTGCCAGGCGGCCGCGCCTGCAGCGGCGCCGGCGCCCCCGGCATCGACGCCGCCCGGCATCGCCCCGCCCGGCGGATTCGCATTCTCGCCCCGAGGCGGTCGGGGACGTACCGTTACGCTGCCGGAGCAGGCCGGGTAGAAGGTTCTCGCCGTCATGCCGAGCAAGTCGCCGCACGCGACGGTCGGCCCGTCGAACGCCAGCTCCCCGCGCCGCAGGCCGCTGACCGTATACGTCAACGTCCGGGTACGGCTGAACCAGGGCACATAGACGAATCGGGCCTCCAAGCCGTTCTCGCCGGAAGCCGATAAATTCCGAATCTCTTCGCCGACCGCCACCCACATCAGCGGCATCGGCAGACTGGCGCGAATCGTCAGCCGAACCGTCAGCTGGCCGCCATCCTCCGGCCGGCCCGATTCCACGCTGCGTTCCGCCGTTATCCGTCCGGCCCCCAGGTAAGGGACGACCCAGGCGACGGCCGCAGCGGCGGCAGCGGCCGCGAACAGCAGCCATTCCGCCGCGCCTCCCCGCCCCTGCGCCGCCCAGCCGGCGACGGCAGCGAACGCGAGCAGCATGAACCGGGCGCCGTGCCGGGTGCGAACCGGCCGTTCCCGACGAAGATCGCGTTGTCCCGCGCCCCTTACCCGCGCTTCTCCATGACCCCGTGCTCCTCCGCTGCCTGCCGCCCCCCTCCCGGCTCCGTTCCCCGCGACGACCCTATCTCCACCGCCCGACCCTGCGGAACCGCGAACTCCGCCCTTCGCCGACCGCCCGCTCATCGGCGCCGACCGCCTTCCGCGCCGGGAGCCGGCACCGGCACCGCGGCAAGCAGGCGTCCGAGCGCCTCGCCCGCGTTCATGCCGGACGCGGCGGCCTCGTCGCGCAGCACGAGGCGGTGCGCCAGCACAGCCTCGGCCGTCCGCTTGAAATCGTCCGGCAGCGCGAACCGCCGCCCCTCCATATAGGCGGTCGCCTGCGCGGCGCGCACCCAATCCCGCGACGCGCGCGGACTTGCGCCGAGCGCCAGTTCCTTCGCCGAACGAGTCGCGTTCGCGATTTGCACCGCATACCCGAGCAGCGCCGGGTGCACGTGCACCGACTGCGCGTCCCGCTGCATGCGCACCCATTCCTGCGGCACGATGACCGGACGCAGCTGCTCGGGCGCGGGACGCGGCGGCGCGTTCTCCAGCATTTGCACCTCGTGCTCCGGCGACGGGTAGCCGATCGACAGCCGCATAAGGAAGCGGTCCAGCTGCGCCTCCGGCAGCGGATACGTGCCGTCGTCGCGCAGCGGATTTTGCGTGGCGATCAGCATGAACGGATCCGGCAGCGGCATCGTCTCTCCGTCGGCCGTAATGCTGCGCTCCTCCATCGCCTCCAGCAGCGCCGATTGCGTCCGCGGCGGCGTCCGGTTGATCTCGTCGGCCAGCACGATGTTCGCCATGAGCGGGCCTTGGCGGAACACCAGCTCCCCGCGCTTGCCGTCCCAGATCAGTCCGCCCACGACGTCCGCAGGGAGCAAATCCGCCGTAAACTGAATGCGACGGAAGTCCCCGCCCATCACGCGCGCGATCGCGCGGGCGAGCATCGTTTTGCCGACGCCCGGCACGTCCTCCAGCAGCACGTGGCCGCCGGCCAGCAGCGCCGCGAACGTCTGCGCGACGACCTCGCTTTTGCCCAGCAGCACCGTGTTCACTCTGTTCATCATCAGACGCAACAGCTGCCCCGACGCCTCCGGCCAATTGTCCGTCCCCCGTCCGTCTCCGACCTGCTGCGCTTCCGTGTCGTTCTTCCATGGCTGCGGTATCATCTCTACCCACATCCCTTTCGCTAGTTTCCTTTTCTACCAGTCTCGCCATATCCGGCGCGGTTTACACCTGCTAGAAAGGTAGATTAGGAGGAAGCACGACAAGGTGAAACGGCTGCGCTGCCTTTTGCGGCGATGCGCGATACATTCCGGAGACAAAGAGGCTGCTGTTGTATAGAGGCGAAACCCTTACTTTCCTGCATGACAAAAAGAGCCGCCTCTTAAGAGACAGCCCTCTCCGCCTATTCCTCTATTCCCCGCGCACCGCCTGCAGCACGTTGTCCACATGGCCTTTTACGCGCAGGTTGCGCCACTCGCGGACGAGCTTACCCTTCTCGTCGATCAGGAACGTCGAGCGCACGAGCCCCATATACTCCCGCCCGTACAGCTTCTTCAGCTGCCAGACGCCGTACAGCTCGCACGCCTTATGGTCCGTGTCGGCCAACAGCTCGTACGGCAGCTCGTATTTCGCGATAAAACGCTCGTGCGTCGCGACATCGTCGATGCTGATGCCGAGCAGCACCGCGCCCTGCTCCGTGAAATCCGGCATCGCGTCGCGGAAGTCGCACGCTTCCGTCGTGCACGCCGTCGTCAAATCCTTCGGGTAGAAGAACAGCACGACCTTCCGCCCAAGATAATCCTTCAGCGACACGTTCCCGCCGCTCGCGGCCGGCAGCGTGAAATTCGGCGCCTTCTTGCCGAGCGCCGCCTTCGCCTTGTTTGCTCCCATCATCCACAACCTCTTTCTCCTCTTGCCCCAAAACTAAAACCGGATCGCCAACGCCCGCGGGTTCTCCGTTATTCGCGTACCGTGCATCATCCGCATCTGCGCGTCCGAGCGTCGCTCGCGCTTATCCTACCTACGAGCCCGCGCCCCGGTACCGCTTGATCCCCCGGTTCCAAATGGTCAGCCCGATGACCAGCACGATCGCGCCGACGAGCGGCGTGTACAGCGCGAGCGTCGACAAGCCGTCCTCGTTGCGGCCCAGGAAATACGACGCCGGAATGACGCCTACGAATGCGAACGGCAGCAGCCAGGTCAGCAGGAAACGGATCGCTTTATTATAAATATTGATCGGGTAACGCCCGTACCCTTGGATGTTGTACATGAGCGGCAGGATGCCCGTCGGCGCGTCCGAATAGAACGAGATCGCCGTCAGCGCCGTGTACAGCCCCGCATAGATCATAACCGCGCCGATGACGAACACGAGCAGCATGACCAGATCGAGCACCTCGAACGGAAGACCCAGCTGCGACCAGCTCAGCCCCATGATGACGAGGCCGACCGCCGAGCCGATCAAGGACGGCGGGTCGATATTTTCGAGCAGAATCTGATACAGATTGTGCGCCGGCCGCGTCAGTACCCGGTCCATCTCGCCCTTGACGATATACCGCTCGCTGAAGTTCCACAGGTTGAAGAACGTCGTGAAGATGCCGTACGGCACCATGAAGAATCCGTACACGAACACGACTTCGGCCTCCGACCAGCCGCCGAGCGTCGGCGTATGCTGGAACACGATCAGGATGAAAATCAGATTAAGTCCTTGGAACATCAGGTCCGACAGCACCTCGAGCCAAAAATCCGCCCGGTAGGTGAGCCGCGTCTTCGCGTAATTCTTCATATATTCCCATAGCAGGGTCGCATAGAACATGAGCTTCGTTTAACCTCCTTGCACGAACAGCCGCGTCCGCGCCTTTCGCCATACCCACAGAATCGGAACGATCAGCACGAGGAACCAGATCGCCTGCAGCAGCAGCACGTGCCAGGCGTCGACGCCGGTCGTCCGCCCGGTGAAGACCGAGCTCGGCAAATACGTGATCGCCTGGAACGGCAGCCATTTCATGAGCACTTCCAGCCAACCCGGGAACAGCGAAATCGGAACGACGACGCCGGTGAACAAGTCGACGAGCACCCGCTTCATCCGCAGCATCCCCTCGTTGTTCTCGACGAAGAACGCGAACAGGCCGGTCAGCATGTTGATCTGCGAGTTAATGAGGAAGCTGAACGCCAGCATGACCAGATAGAGCGCCCATGTGCCCGGATCGGTCGGCAGACTGACCGGGAACAACAGGCACGCGAGCACCATGCCCGGCGCCATGAACAGCACCAGCCGGAAGATCCCCTCGCCGAAGCCCTGCATCATTTTGACCATCAAGTAGGAATACGGCCGGATAAACTGGATCGCCACGCTGCCGTCGCGGATTTCGTTCGCGATCTCCCGATCGAGATTGTTGAAATAGAATGCCCGCGCCATCCACGATACCGCGACGTACGTCGTCATCTGGGCCAGCGTGAAGCCGCCAAGCTCGGTCTGGTTATTGTAGATCGCCTGCCAGAGGAAATAATACGCGCCGATGTTCAGCGTATAGATGAGTATACCGCTATAGTAGTTGACCCGGTACGCCAGCATCATGATGAACCGGATCCGGATAAGGTCCATATAGGCGCTAAGCATGGTTCACCGGCTCCTTCTCGCCCTCCGCCGCCGTTCCGTCCGCCTTGCCGCTTCCCGATGCGCCTTCGTCCGACGCCTGCGCCAGCTTCTCGGTCGCCTCCTTCGACGCGGAGCCCGACTGGTAAATTTCGCGCACGATTTCGTCCGTGTTCGTCTCGACGATCTTAATATCGCGAATGTCCGAGCCTCCGCCGACGACGCGCGACAGCGCGTCCGACACGTTGACCGCGTGCGGCAGCCACATCTTGGCCGTCAGCTCGTTGTCGATCGACCAGACGATGCCGTCCAGATCGTTCGTCCGCTCGCGCAGCTTGGCCAGCTCCGGCTGGTTGCCGAACTGGAAGTGGATCTCCCGTCCTTTGCTCCAGCGCGCCTTCAGTTCGTCGAGCCCGCCGTCGTAGATGATCCGGCCGTCGTCGAGCATGATAACCCGCGAGCAGAGCGCTTCGATATCCTGCAGATCGTGGGTCGTCAGCAAAATAGTCGTGCCGTGCTCCTTGTTCATCTGCTTCAGGAAATCCCGGATTTCCGTCTTCACGACGATGTCGAGACCGATCGTCGGCTCGTCGAGGAACAGAATCGACGGGTTGTGCAGCAGCGAAGCGACCAGCTCGCAGCGCATCCTTTGGCCGAGGCTCAGCTTCCGCACCGGACGGTTCAGCAGCTCGGCCAGCTGCAGCCGTTCGACCAGTTCGTCCAGCCGCTTGCGGTAATCGGCTTCCGACACGCGGTACACTTTGCGCAGCAGCTGGAACGACTCGATGACGCCAATGTCCCACCACAGCTGGCTTCGCTGCCCGAAGACGACGCCGATGCCGCGCACGAATTTTTCTCTTTCCTTATAGGGAACGAATCCGTTGACCTGTATACGGCCCGCAGTCGGCACGAGAATGCCGGTCAGCATTTTGATCGTCGTCGACTTGCCCGCCCCGTTCTCGCCGATGTAGCCGCAAATTTCGCCCTGCGGGATTTGGAACGAAATATCTTTGACCGCGCGAATCTGATTGTACTCCCGCTTGAACAAATCCTTGAGCGCGCCGCCGAGACCTTCGCGGTTGCGCTGCACGCTGAACTCCTTGCGTAAATCCTGCACATCAATCGCAAGCATGTGGATTCCATCCCTCTTTTCCGCTTTCGACATTTCCTGGGAAATATCTACCGATTTCGTTGTTAATATATAAAACTTGATTCCATCCGATAAGGCCATCTATAATTTTATGATATGTAATACTACAATAGTTTTGATAGAAGGTAAATGCAGCCGAAATCATCATATCCTTATCTATAAGTGCGAGTACAGAAAGTCGACAATTCAGCACCGAGAAGGATGCGTGAAGGCGAAGAAGGAGGAGCGGAGTTTAGGCCAACCTAAATGAGCACCGGACTTCAAGCCTGAAACGCAAGATTCGACGCTGAGTTACGCCTTGCTCTGCTACGTGATCAATTGCCGACTTTATGTACAACCTCTAAAAGAAACGAATGGAGTGGGAGATACCTTATGTCTCGCGTTGAAGCTATGAAAGAAAAGAAGGCGAAGGCCAAGAAGAAACGGCCTTGGAAATGGCCTCTTCTGACGATCGGCCTCTTGATTCTCGTGTTCGCCGGCTATATGGGCTACCAAGCTTTCGGCGCCTACCGGGGACTGGACAGCCTCAATAACGACAAACCGCAAATTCCGATCGGCGACCATGTCGAAGACGAGACGCTCAAGCCCGACGAATGGGAAGGCACCGAGCGCGTCAACATCCTGCTAATGGGCGGCGACAACCGCGGCTTGAAGGAGAACGACCAAGCCCGTTCCGACTCCATGCTCGTCGCCTCCATCGACCCGGTCACGAAGAAAGGCCATCTGTTCTCGGTGCTGCGCGATACGTACGTCGAGATCGAAGGCCACGGCGAAGGCCGCATTAATACGGCGCTCGCGCTCGGCGGCCCGAACCTGGCGATGAAGACGATCGGCGATCTGCTCGATCTCAATATTCAATATTATGTGTATACCGATTTCGAAGGATTCAAATCGCTCATCGACGCGATCGACGGCATCGACTTCTACGTCGAGAAGAACATGAATTACGTCGATAACGCGGACGGCAATCGGTACGATATCCACTTGGAGAAGGGGCAGCAGCATCTCGACGGCGACAAAGCGCTGCAGTACGTCCGCTTCCGCCACGACGCGATGAGCGACTTCACCCGTACCGAACGCCAGCGCAATCTGCTCTCGGCCGTCGCCGACAAGCTGAAGTCCGGCTGGAGCCTGCTCAAGATGAAGGAGATCGTCGAGAGCGTGGCGCCTTATGTGAAGTCGAACCTGGACGTATCCGACATGATGAAACTCGGCCAGCTCGGCATTGGCATCTCGATGGAAGGTTCCGCGCAGGTGCCGCCGATGGATCTGATCGGCGACCGCAAAGTTAGCGGCGCTTCGGTCCTCTCGGTGCGCGACGAAGACGCCCTACACCAGTTCGTGCAGGATGAGCTCATGAAGACCAAGACGCCGGCCGTCCCGGTTGAAGGCACGGACGGCGCCACCACGACGAACGGCACGGAAGAGCCGGCAGCGGCGGAGAACGGTACGAGCAACTAATCCCTTTGCGGGATACGGCATGCCAGTCAATAATAGCAGGTCGAGGGACGGTCCGCCAACGCGGGCCGTCCCTTCTTTCATGCGTTAACGGGCGCGCTTTCCGTTCCGCTTCCGAATGAGGTACACTGATAAATGCAATCATGACCGCCGGCGGCGCGCTTGCCTATCTTCCGTGTGCTGGCGCGGACCGCGCTTCATCACCGGCACCAATCGGCATCTTATGCCCGTTCAACGTCCGGCTCGCTTGTTCCGCCGGTACTATACATCTATCCAAGGAGGTTCCTCAACCTATGACTACTTCACGACCACGTTCCGAACAGCTGTACGCCGAGGCGCTGCAGCATATCGTCGGCGGCGTCAACAGCCCGTCCCGCTCGTTCAAGGCGGTCGGCGGCGGCGCGCCCGTCTTCATGAAGCGCGCGCAAGGCGCCTACTTCTACGACGTCGACGATAACCGCTACATCGACTACCTATGCGCGTACGGCCCGATCATCACCGGACATGCCCATCCGCACATTACGGCGGCCATTACGCGCGCGGCCGAGAGCGGCGTGCTGTACGGCACGCCGACCGAGCTCGAGATTACGCTCGCCAAGAAGCTGAAGTCGGCGATCCCGTCCCTCGACAAGGTCCGCTTCGTCAACTCCGGCACCGAGGCGGTCATGACGACGATCCGCGTCGCCCGCGCCTATACGAAGCGCAACAAGATCATCAAGTTCGCCGGCTGTTACCACGGTCACTCCGATCTCGTGCTCGTCGCGGCAGGTTCCGGTCCTTCCACGCTCGGCATTCCGGACAGCGCCGGCATCCCGACGAGCATCGCCAGCGAAGTTATCACCGTGCCGTTCAACGATCTGGACGGCTTAAAGCAGGCGCTCGAGCGCTGGGGCGACGACGTCGCGGCCGTCATGGTCGAGCCGATCGTCGGCAACTTCGGCATGGTTATGCCGAAGCCGGGTTTCCTCGAAGGCCTATGCGCCATGGCTCGCGAAGCCGGCGCGCTCGTCATTTACGATGAAGTCATAACGGGCTTCCGCTTCCATTACGGCACGTCCCAGACGTTCGGCGCGTTCCCGGACCATGCCGCGATCGAGCCCGATCTGACCGCGCTCGGCAAAATCATCGGCGGCGGTCTGCCAATCGGCGCTTACGGCGGCCGTAAGGACGTGATGGAGCAGGTCGCGCCGCTCGGACCGGCTTACCAGGCGGGCACGATGGCCGGCAACCCGGCTTCGATCTCCTCCGGCATTGCCTGCCTCGAGGTGCTGGAGCAGCCAGGCGTCTACGAACGGATGGATCTGCTTGCCGCGAAGCTGGCGGATGCGATCAAGGATTCGGCCGACCGCCACGGCGTCCCGCTGACGGTCAATCGCATCCGCGGCTCGTTCTCGACGCACTTCTGCGCGCATCCGATCACGAACTACGACGAAGCGCAGGATACGGACGGCAAAGCATTCGCGCAATTCTTCCGGCTTATGCTGGAGCAAGGCATCTGCCTCGCGCCGTCCAAGTACGAGGCGTGGTTCCTGACGACCGCGCACGCGGAAGCCGATATCGATCTCACGATCGAAGCGGCCGACAACGCGCTCCGTCAGCTGGCGCGTTAATCGCCGCCCATCCTAATCACTCGCGCGAGAGAGCATCTCAGCCGAAGAGACGAAAGAGCGTCTGCACCGCCGTTAAGACGGTGCAGACGCTCTTCTTCTATCCCGCCGCGTCCGCCTTGGCCAAGATACCGAGGAACTCCTCGTGAATATGCCCGTTCGACGCTACCACGTGGCGCACGCCCAGGTCGTACGCGTTGCCCTTCGTATCGGTCACTTGTCCGCCGGATTCGGTCACCAACAGCGCGCCGGCCGCCAAATCCCAGGCGTTCAAGCCGATCTCCCAGAAGCCGCTCAGCCGGCCGGCCGCCACGTAAGCCAGGTGCAGCGCGGCCGAGCCCCCCGAGCGGATGTTGCGGACTTCCGGCGCCACAGCCGCTAATCCGCGCATATTGAGCGGCAGCGCGAACGATGGGTCGGCCGGGAAGCCGGTCGCGATCAAGCTCTGCTTCATCGCATCGTCGTTGGCGACCGTCATCCGTTTGCCGTGCACGTACGCGCCTTTGCCCTTCTCGGCGACGAACAGCTCGTCACGCATCGGGTCGTAGACGACGCCGACGATGACTTCGCCTCGATGAGCGAGCGCGATGGACACCGAGAAGAACGGGAAGCCGTGCACGAAATTCGTCGTGCCGTCGAGCGGATCGACGATCCACAGATATTCGGCGTCCCGCACGCTCTGCAGCGCCTTCGCGGACGCTTCCGGTCCCGGCTGGACGCCTTCTTCGCCCAGGAACGAATGATGCGGAAAATGCGTCTGGATCAGGCTGCGGATCAATTTCTCCGAACCTTTGTCGACCTCCGTCACCAAGTCCTGCGCGGAATATTTCAACGATAAGCTTGTATGATTACCGAGTTTCGTCTTGATCCATTCGCCCGCTTTCGCGGCGCAATTGATGGCCACGGCGGTAAAGCTTTTGCTTCCCACGGCGGGTTGCTGCTGATCACTCACGGCCTACACCACTTTCCTCAAAGTTCGGCTCTGCTCTCGCAGGCCTCAAACGCTTTCGAAGCTTTTACTACTATACGCCCCCCATGGCGCAAAGTTTCGTCCTATCCGGCGGACAACCGGTCCCGGATCGCGCGCAAGCGGCGGCATCTTCTCCTCCGCGTATTTCATTTTACTCCAACCGCCCGCCAGTCCGCTACCCTGCGGCGCGCATGAAAAAAGACATTGCGCGTCGCCGAACGTCCTCGTCCGCAACTCGCAATGTCCTTCGGCGTCATTCACACGACCTCGATCGTAGCCCCGTCGAGAATGCGAATGCCTTGGCCCGCCGCCGCGAGCCGCTTCATATCCTCCATGAGGGCAATGACCGCTCCGTCCTTGTTTTTCGCTTCGAGCATGCAGTCCAGCTGATTGACGGAGCCCGCCACCTCCCGGAGGAATCGAAGCACCGGCTCGGCCTCGACGTTGTCCGCATGTCCGCGCGGTTCGCGCTCGCTCTTGGGGCTCGAGAGATGCAGCTTCGGCGCCAAGCGGCCTTCGGAGCTGACCGGCGCGCCGGCCGCCTCTTCGGCACCCTGACGATTCGCGCTTCCGCCGTCTCCGGCTCGCGACGCTCCCGCGGCGACCAGCTCGCGCCCGGGTTTCGCCGCTCCGCCCTGCCAATCCCACGTGCGGAGAATGCGCGGCCACAGCTCCCCGTACAGCGCGGCGTCGCTCTCGCCGCCGTTGTTGACGGCGTGATGATGCAGGTCGAGCACGGCCGGCGTGCGCACCGCTTCTGCCGCTTCGATCGTCTCGCGGAGCGTGAACGTCTTGTCGTCGTTCTCGAGCGTGATGCGGTTGCGGAGCCGGTCCGGCAGCGCGCCGAACTGCTCGATGAACCGGGCTAGCGACTTCGCCTTGTCGCCATAGGCGCCGCCCACGTGGATGTTGCATTTGGTCGACTCGTCCAGCCCCATCTCCTCCAGCATCCGCACATGGTACTCCATGTCTTCCTTCGACTTGGCCAGCACTTCCGGCCGCGGCGTGCTGAAGACGCAGAAGTGGTCCGGATGGAACGAGACGCGCATTCCCTTCTCTTTCGCGAACGCGCCGATCGCTTGGAACGACGGGCGCAGATCCGGCCAAGGCGACCAATCCGCGAATTCTTCATGCGTGACGAGCGGTATGAGTTTGGACGAGAAACGGTACATCTTGATATCGTGAGCCACGGCGTGCCGCATGACCTTGAGCGTATTGTGTAAATTCTCTTCGGCGATCCGCGTAAGCTTGCGGAGGCCGGCCTCCCTATCGGCCAGTTTCGTGAAATTGGCGTACGTCATCGTCTTGGACGGCGACTTGTTCGGCAGCAGCGTGGTCATGGCGACGAAGCCGAAGCGGACAATCATGCGCCCTGCTCCCCGAAGAACATCTCGTAGGCGAGCGCCGTCTGCACGCGCGCTTCCTCCTCCGTCAGCTTGCGGACGAGCTCCATCTCCACTTGGGTGACTTCCTCGCCCTGAAAATTAATCTCCGCGATGGAGGCCAGAATGCGCACGATCGCGATCGCTTCGTTCTCCGGCGTGTAGGCGATGACTTTCTGACCGGCCGGGAAGACGCGGAAGCCGCTTTTCATCATTTTGCCCTTGCCGTACTCGAGCAGCTCGTACAGCTCTTGCGCGGACTTGAATTTGCAGACCGAATTAAACTCCGTTTGGAATCCCATCGTCCAACCTCCATGTGTTCGATTTTGCATGCGCCGTCCCTCTCCCGGCATGTTAAGCGCGGTCGAGGCCGGACGGCTTGTCCTGTCGATGCCGTTATGTACAAGGATGCCCCGAAGCGGGGCGCATAATGAAGCGGCGGCGGAATATCCGCCGCCAGCATGGTGTACGTAATAAGTGCAGCTACCCTTAATTGCCGCCGCCGTAATCGATGCGCTGCTTCTCCGCATGGCGGGCGACGGCCAGCTCGATCAACGTGTCGAGGAGCTCCTGATAGGAGACGCCCGTTTCTTTCCACATCAGCGGATACATGCTGTACGGCGTAAAGCCCGGCATCGTGTTGACCTCGTTGATGAACAGCGCGCCGTCGTCTTTGCGCATGAAGAAGTCGACGCGGGACAGTCCGGAGCCGTCGATCGCCTGGAACGCACGGATCGCCATCTCGCGCACCGCCTGCGCGGTCTCGGCCGGAATGTTGGCCGGAATATGCATCTGCGACTTGCCGTCGACGTACTTCGCCTTATAATCGTAGAACTCGTTGGAGGACGCGATCTCGCCCGGCACGGAAGCGCGCGGTTCGTCGTTGCCGAGCACGCTGACCTCGATCTCGCGGGCGTCGACGAACTCCTCCACGATGACTTTGCGGTCGAAGCGGAACGCGTAATCGACGGCCTCGATCAGTTCTTCGCGGTTGCGCGCCTTCGAGATGCCGACGCTCGATCCGAGGTTGGCCGGCTTGATGAAGCACGGATAACCGAGCGCCACTTCAATCTCCATGATAAAGAACGCGCGGTCCTTCTCCCACTGGGTCCGGTTGAAATACCGGAACACGCATTGCGGGAGGCCTTCCTGAGCGAACACCTTCTTCATGAGAATCTTGTCCATGCCGACGGCCGAAGCCAGAACGCCGGCGCCCACATAAGGAATATTAGCCATCTCGAACAGTCCTTGAATCGTGCCGTCCTCCCCGAACGTGCCGTGCAGCAGCGGGAAGATCACGTCCAGCGGCTTCGCGTCCGCGCCGTCCGCCAACGCCGGGGCGCTGTCGAATACCGGCATGAGCGCTTCCGTGCCCGAAGCGGAGTCGCCGCCCGCGAGGCGAAGCAGCTCGAGCTCCGTCGGCGCTGCCAGCAGCGTCTGTCCGGAGCGCCATTCCCCGGTCTTTCCAATATAGAAAGGTTTGATTTCGTACTTATCGTAGTTAAAGGCTTTCATGACCGCGAGCGCGGTTTGCAGCGAAACTTCATGTTCGCCCGAGCGTCCCCCGTAAACGAGTCCAACGCGCACTTTCTTCCCCATGAGCTAATCCTCCGGTTACGTATAATTTCCCTCTTTCACTGACCTCCATGCAGATCGGCTTCAATTCCAAGCGCATGCGCGTCAAAACTCATCGGCTATATGAAAGAATCGGTACCGCGTCTGTTCCGTCCACGCGTAGGAATCCTTGTAGTCCCAATAGCGGTGCCGGCTTGGAACCGTGTTCGCGTTCACCAGCGGCATGCCGCTGGCGTCGAATGCCGTCACGATCGTCGAATGCTGGAACCGGCCGTCGCCGCTCCAGTCGTACATAATGACGTCGCCGAGCGCCAGCTCCGACGCCGATTCGACAGCTTCCGCCCTCAGGCCGACGCGTCTCGTCGCGCCCAAATATATCTGCAGCGCGTTCGACACCGCCCAGCTGTAGCTCCACGATTCGCGGCCTCCGGCGCGGCCCTTGTACCACCAGCCGGAATCCCTTTTACCAGTATAGTTCATCGGCGCTTGGCCTGCAAAGAGGCACTGGGATACATAATTCGTGCAGTTTACCTCGAAATTCTCGTACGCGGGATTCGCTTCGTTCCACCACCGATCGGCATATTCCGCGGCTAGATCCCGGCGGTAACGAATGCCGCGCGAAGGCTTGAAGCCCGATAAGACATCGTAATTTATGAAAGGCTTCGACCCCGTTGCGAAAGCGGCTCCGTCGACGTCCTCTTCGAAGAACGCGTCCGCGGCTGCGCTCAGCGGGTCGCGCAGCGCGTACCGCGGGCGACGCTCGGACAAACTCGGCTCGATGCGCGTAATCCGATACTCGCCGCCTTCGCGGGAGAGCCAGATGCGCTCGCGTTCGGCGCGGTATTCGGTATACGTCCGGCCGAGCTGCTCGACCGCGCGGGAGATGTGCAGCTTGAGCAGCACGATCACCTCGCGTCCGGAGGCGGATTCGCTGACCCGCTCGATCTCCACCTTCGTCTCGCTTTTGCCGGGAATCGCGCCCCGCAGCAGCTCCGCTTCCTTCAACCTTGCCAGCTTGGAGCCATAGCGGGCCAAATGGTCGGGATCCCGGAGCAGCGTTTCGAATGCCGGGGCGTATCGGTCGATCTCGGCCTGATTGTACAGCTGGACATACTGGCGCAGCGCGCCCTTCCATCCTTCCGGCTCGATCGCCGCCGCGGCTGCGCGGCGATCCGTCGAACTGATGGACGCTTGCGGCTTGGGCGATGCGGGGCGTTTGACCGTTCTCTTCGTTCTGTTTCCTGCTCGCGGCATGACGACAACCTCCCTGCGACCATTTTTTCTGGCGGGCAAAGTTGGTTCATTATATGAGCTTTCGGGCAAAATCATGAGGAATGGTTGCGGCGGTCGTAATTCTGCCCGCAAGCGGCGGAAATCCAAGGAATCATCTTTACGAAACGTACGGATTCGCGGTATACTAAGAACGAGGAAATTTTGAAATCATGTTTTGCGTAGTGAAACTAGCTGGATGAAATTGCTGTCTATCGTTCTTCATGACGGTAGCCCGTGCGGTTGTCCGGTTATTCGCGCGCTTCCCCACGACGCCCATGCTTCCGCCGCCCAAGGGCGCGATTCGGAAGTTGGCCATAGATGCACTTACATTATTATATTTAGGAGGTCTCACCCAACCATGTCCCAACAAAACGAGTACTCCGTTCGTTCCACGCTGGAAGTTGGCGGAAAGTCGTACGCTTACTACCAGCTGCCAGAGCTTGAGAAACAAGGTCTCGGCGACATCTCGAAACTGCCTTTCTCCATTAAAGTACTGCTCGAGGCTGCCGTTCGCCAATTCGACGGCCGCGCGATCACGAAGGAACACGTGAAACAACTGGCAACGTGGGCCGACGGCCGCGAAGACAAAGAAATTCCGTTCATTCCTGCCCGTATCGTCCTGCAGGACTTCACCGGCGTACCGGTCGTCGTCGACTTGGCGGCCATGCGCGACACCGTGAAGAAATCGGGCGGCGACCCGAAACAAATCAACCCGCTCGTGCCGGTCGATCTCGTTATCGACCACTCGGTCATGGTTGACGCGTTCGGCAGCCCGGAAGCGCTCGAGTACAACATGAACGTCGAATTCCAACGCAACGAAGAACGCTACCGTTTCCTGCGCTGGGCGCAAACGGCGTTCGACAACTTCCGCGCGGTACCGCCGGGCACGGGTATCGTTCACCAAGTTAACTTGGAGTACCTGGCATCCGTAGCGGCAACGAAGACAGTCGGCGGCGAGACGGTCGTATATCCGGATTCCCTCGTCGGCACGGACTCCCATACGACGATGATCAACGGTCTTGGCGTAGTCGGCTGGGGCGTCGGCGGCATCGAGGCGGAAGCCGGCATGCTCGGCCAACCGCTGTACTTCGTCACGCCGGAAGTTATCGGCTTCCGCCTGACGGGCAACCTGGCGGAAGGCGCGACGGCAACCGACTTGGCGCTGACCGTAACCCAAATTCTTCGCAAGAAGGGCGTTGTCGGCAAATTCGTCGAGTTCTTCGGCCCAGGCCTCTCCAATATCGGCCTCGAAGACCGCGCGACGGTTGCCAACATGGCTCCGGAATACGGCGCGACGATCGGTTTCTTCCCGGTCGACGACGAAGCGCTCCGCTTCCTGCGCAACACGGGCCGCACCGAAGAGCAAATCGCGCTTGTCGAAGCGTACTATAAAGCACAAGGCATGTTCCGTACGGACGCGACGCCGGATCCGGTCTTCACCGACATCCTCGAGCTTGACCTGTCGACGGTTGTGCCGTCGCTGGCCGGCCCGAAACGTCCGCAAGACCGCGTCGAGCTGACGAGCATGAAAGATTCGTTCAACGACATCATTCGCACGCCGATCGACAAAGGCGGCTACGGCCTCTCCGATAACAAAATCGAAGAAGTCGTCGAAGTGAAGCACCCGAACGGCGCGTTGAGCAAAATGGGCACGGGCGCCGTCGTGATCGCGGCGATCACGTCTTGCACGAACACGTCCAACCCGAGCGTTATGCTGGGCGCGGGCCTCGTGGCGAAGAAAGCGGTCGAGCGCGGTCTGAAGAAACCGGCTTACGTGAAGAGTTCCCTGACGCCAGGCTCCCTGGTCGTTACGGACTACCTGGAGAAAGCCGGCCTGCTCGAATCGCTCGAAGCGCTCGGCTTCCATGTTGCGGGTTACGGCTGCGCGACATGCATCGGTAACTCCGGTCCGCTGCCGGATGAAGTCAGCAAAGCGATTGCCGACAACGACATGACGGTTGCGGCTGTACTGTCCGGTAACCGTAACTTCGAAGGCCGCGTTCACGCGCAGGTAAAAGCGAACTACCTCGCTTCCCCGCCGCTCGTCGTCGCTTACGCGCTGGCCGGCACCGTGAACATCGACCTGACGAAAGATCCGATCGGCTACGATGCGGACAATGTTCCGGTTTACCTGAAAGACATCTGGCCGACGAACCAAGAGATCGCGGACGCGATCGGCATCGCGATGAGCCCGGATACGTTCCGCGCGAAATACGCGAACGTATTTACGCAGAACGAGCGTTGGAACGCGATCGATGTGCCACAAGGCGAAAGCTACGAGTGGGACGCGAAATCGACGTACATCCAGAACCCGCCGTTCTTCGAGAACATCGGCCAAGGCATCAGCGACATGGCCGATATCAAAGGCGCAAGCGTGCTTGCCCTGCTCGGCGATTCCGTTACGACGGACCACATCTCGCCGGCGGGTAACATCAAAGGCGACAGCCCTGCGGGCGAATACCTGCAAGCGAACGGCGTAAGCAAAGTCGACTTCAACTCGTACGGTTCCCGCCGCGGCAACCACGAGGTCATGATGCGCGGTACGTTCGCGAACATCCGTATCCGTAACCAAGTGGCTCCAGGTACGGAAGGCGGCGTAACGACTCACCTGCCGACGGAAGAAGTCATGTCCATCTATGACGCTTCGATGAAATACCAAGCCGATGGCCAGAACCTCGTCGTTATCGCAGGCAAAGAATACGGTACAGGCAGCTCCCGCGACTGGGCGGCGAAAGGCACGTACCTGCTCGGCGTCAAAGCGGTTATCGCCGAGAGCTTCGAGCGGATCCACCGTTCCAACCTCGTGGGCATGGGCGTTCTGCCGCTTCAGTTCCAAGAGGGCAACGGCTGGAAAACGCTGAACATCACGGGCCGCGAGAAATTCGACATCGTCGGCTTGACGAACGACGTACAGCCAGGCCAAGCGGTTCAAGTCATCGCGACGCGCGAAGACGGCACGACGTTCGAATTCCCGGTACGCGTCCGCCTCGACTCCATGGTCGACGTCGACTACTACCGTAACGGAGGTATCCTCCAAACGGTACTTCGCCAAATGATCGCGAACAACAACGCGTAATAAGTCATTAAGCTTAGCAGTCATTAGCGGGATGAACTTTCATCCCGCTAATTTTTTTTGCGGCTTAAGAGTACGGCGATTCGATTCAGGGAATCTCATGTCCTTGGATCGTCCCATAAAAAAAGGGCTCTCCTACGTCATGGAATGACGGTGGGAGAGCCTTTTTTAGACGATGCCAACAGGAACCGGCCGCCAAACCTCGACTAGCTCCGGGCAGCAGACGCGCCTTTGCGATCACGCAGCTGAATGAATAGGATGAGCCCCGCCAGCGCGACCATACCGAGCGCGATCCATTGCGAGGTGGAGAGGACGCCGACATGCCCCCGCACGACATCGCCCCGGACAAATTCGATCAAGAACCTCCCTAGCGCATAGAGAGTCAGATAGATCCCCGCGATAAGACCGTCCGCCTTCGCCCCTCTCCCCCACCGGATCAGCAGGAAGAAGAGGCCGAAGTTCAACGCGCTCTCCAGCAGCTGCGTCGGCACGAGCGGCACGCCGTTCGGCGCATAGGCGGAGTCGTGAAACGTTACGCCGTACCAATGGTGCGTCTCTTCCCCGTAGCAGCAGCCGGCAAGAAAGCATCCGATTCTGCCGAAGCCCTGCGCCAAAGCCACGGAAGGCACGAACAGATCCGCGTATTGCAGAAACTTGAGGTTGTTCCTGCGACAATACATATATCCGGCCAGCAGGCCGCCGACAATACCGCCGTACACGACGAACCCTTGCGAGAAGTCGAGCAGGATGCGGGGATTGTTCCGAATGTCCGGGATGATGGTCATCCAATACAGCAGCTTGGCGCCCGCAGCGCCTCCCAGCAAACTCCACATCGTCAAAGCAGTGACATGGTTCAGCGCAAACCGCTGCTTCTCCGCCCGATAAGCTAACACCCGATAGGCCAGTAGAACGCCGATCGCGATCATCAAACCGTAGCCGTAAATCGTGATCGGCCCTAAATGGATCAACTCATTGTGCATCGTTTTCATTCCCCCAATCCTTTTGTGTCCCCGTCCTCACGTCCTCCTAGATTCATACTACACATTGTAGTATCGTTGCTCAAAAAAAGGGATTAGGAATCCCCGCCTAGCATCAGGAGCATCACGATCGAACAGGAGGCCAGCAGCGGGCGCAGTAAGGCGATCGGAACCTTGACCGGCCGATCCGGTTCCAGCACCTGCAGCATCCGGTAATGCATCGCGCTCGCTTCAAAATGCACGGCCGGCTCGACATGCATCGTTCGTCCGTGCTTGGCCAGCTTGATCAGCACTTGACCGAGATGCAGCGTCGTACCCATGCCCCGGATAACCGCTCGATCGGCAAACAGCTCCTGCCACGTTTTATAGTAGGTTAGAATCGGCTTCACGATGGGCAAATAGCGAAACCCGTCCATCAGCAACGTCGACACGAACAGCTTCATATTGTCGCGGTTGCGGCAGTGATGCCTTTCGTGCAACAGAATCGCTTGGATCTCCTTGTCGTCGAACATGCCGAGCACCGCGGTCGAGACGACGATCCGGGGCCGCAGCAGCCCGATCGTCAGCGCAACGAACGCCTCGCTTTGAACGACGATGAGTTCCGTTCCCCACACGCGATACTTGTAACGCAGACGCTTAGTGTGTTTGTCATGCTTCATCGCGCCGAATCGAGCGAGCCACTTTCTCGATAGATGCCACTGCCGGACGAACCGCCAGATGATCCGGCCAATTGTATACGCGATGACGAGATCGATCAGAACGTAATGGAACTGGACGCCATGGACAGCTCCATGACGGAACTGGTGAGCGAGGAAGAAGCCCATTTGCGCGACAATAGCCGTGACGAAAAGGATCATCAGCCCGTAAATCCCTCGAAGCTTCGTCTCGGATCTCATCGCCGGCGCCCGTTCTTCAAGTCGCTGAGCTTGCGTTCAAGCTTCGCAATGATGTCGGGGTCGGCATCGTCCAACGCATCGATCATATGGGTGACGACCAGATCGCCATACTCCTGGATTAAGCCTACGGATACTTCCCGCGTCTGCTCGGTTAGGAACTGCTCCCGCGTCTGCACCGGGCTGAACTTCGCCACCCGCGTCCGTCCGGTTCCGGTCTGGACCTTAGTCAGGTGACCTTTATCCAGCAGCCGGTTCATGACCGTCATGACCGCATTCACCGTGATCGGGCTTTCTCCGTTCAGAATCGTCCGGACTTCCTTAATGCTCGAGCCGGGGGAAGACCACAGCGCATCCATAATGCGGGCCTCCAGCGGTCCGAAGAAACGATTCAGTCCTTCGCCGCCGATATTCATTCGTTTAATGGGCATTGTCATCACACCTCGTACTACAGAGTGTAGTATGAACGTGACTGATTGTCAACGTGAACCAATCGGTACCGCGTGGACGACCGCTTCTGCCGAAGAATAAACGGGCTTCGCCCTTTAGATCCCTCTCTTTTTCCGCCCCCAAGCCCCCTCGCCCAATGCTGCCAGGTTAAGAGGGCTCCGCCCTTTTGACCCGACTTTTGTTGCTCCCTCCTCCCACCTCCTCCGCCGAGGAGGCTCCAAAGGGCTTTGCCCTCTGGACTCCCTATTTCGTGCTGACATGTTTATTCGCGGTCGGCGGGAAGGCTTGAGCGGGGCACGCTTTTGTCCTGACGGACAAAGCTTCAGTAGGTTTTGAAGTCCGTTATAAGACTTAAGCCTGTCAACTATAGGCCCTAGTTCGCTTCTTCGGACGTTTTTCCTTAACCTGACAGCATTGTCCCCCTCCGCCGAGGGGAACCAGAAGGTTAGCACCCTCTGGACTCTGCTAATTAGCGTGACTCGTTAAGCGGCCGTCTTCAATGTGTTCTTTCGCGATGAACCCGCGTTGTCCTAGGGACAAAGCTTTTGTTCGAGCTTCGTTCGCAACGCTTTGCCTTAGGGCGGTTTCCTGTTTCGTTTCGTCCTTCATGGTGCTTTCGTGCTCACCTTCGCTTTCGTCCGCTCCCGCGGACACGCCTTACCTTTTGCCGACAACAACGCAATCAAAAAAGCGGCACGCGCTCCTTCCCGCGCATGCCGCATTCTCCTAAACCTTAATACCCGTAAACTTCGAAGTTCCAGAGCGAGTAGCCGTACTGCGTCGCCCGCTCCGTGCCGTACATCCGGACGTACCGTCCCGTGCCGCTCACCGTCAAATCCTGCTGTCCGCCGGCGCCGGCCGTCGTGCTATAGACGTCCGTCCAGTTCGTGCCGTCCGCCGACGCCTGAAGCTTGAACGACTTGGCATAGGCGGCCTCCCAGTTCAGCTTCACGCTCGTAATCGTGCGCGATTGGCCGAGATCGACGGTGATCCACTGCGGATCGACGCCGGTTGCCGAGCCCCAACGCGTGCCGTTATCGCCGTCGACCGCTGCCGCGGCTGCGAACGCATCCTGTACGGAGGACGCCGTCGCCGTTTGGTTCAATGACAGCAGCGTCGAATTCTGAGCCGCGGCCGGCTTCCCATATACCTCGGCTTCGAACAACGAGTAGCCGTAGACCGTGCCGCGCTCGGTGCCGTAGACGCGCAGATAACGCCCGGTGCCCGCCGCCGTAATTTCGTCGATGCCGCCATCGCCGGTTGTCGTGCTGTAGATGTCCGTCCACGCCGTGCCGTTATCGGACATCTGGATTTTGTACGATTTCCCGTAGGCCGCTTCCCAATTCAGCTTCACGCGGCTAATTTGCTGCGGGGAGCCGAAGTCGATCGCCAGCCACTGCGGATCCGCACCGCTTGCGGATGCCCAGCGCGTCTGCGCGTTGCCGTCAACCGCGTTCGCGCCCGCGAACGGCGTCTCGATCGAAGAGACGGTTACGGTCTTGCCCAGCGCGATGTTCGTCGTATCGCCCGTGCCTCCCCCGTTGTCGCCGCCGTTGCCAGGATTCGTCCAGTTGTCGCCGGCGTTCGAGTTCGTCATCGGGTTCACCTTGACGAGCGACTTCGCCGCGATGACCGCCGTGCCCGTCGTGGCCCCGGCCGCGTTCTTGAACGTAACCGTAACCGGCGCGGACGTCGGATTCCAGACGAGCGCGGAATACGCGCTGCCTTTCTTATACACGGTTGCGCTGCTCCAGCCCGTCGCGTACACCTCTTTCGTGCGCGTGCCGAGCGTCGCCATGTTGTTCACGAACCAGTAGGTGTTGAAAATTTCGTTCTTTTGCAGCTTCGTTGCATCCCATTTGGCCAGCGCGCCTTGCGGATCGCTGAGCGCTTGGATCGGCCATACGATATGCTGCCATTCGGTCTCCGGACCGCCGTTGTCGGTCACGAAGCCGTCGTACAGCCCCGCCGCTTTGGCCGGATCGAGACCGTAGCTGGTCAGATACTCCGCCGTCGGCAACCAGTGGATGCCGTAGATGTGCACCGGCAATCCGCTGAAGAACGTGCCGTAGAAGTAAGACGAACCATACACTTGACCGACCGACTTATGCTGCCATTGCGGAAGCCAGTTGTCGCCGTCGTAGTTGAACCAGTATTGTTCGATCGCCTTGAGTTCGGTCGTGAAGCCGTAGATCGACGCGTCGCGGTTCGCTTGATCGCCCGTCAGCAGGCTCCACATGTATTGGCCGACCCAGCCGAACAGCGATTCGCCGGCCGCCTCTTGGTTGTTGCCGCTGTCGTTGTCCGCGTAACCGCCCGCCCACGAGTGGCCTTGGAACGGATCGAAGCTGCGGAAGAACGGATACATGCCATCCGTGCGCGACGGATTCGCATAATCGCGAATCAGGTTGTCGACCATCGGTCCGTATTGCGTACGGAACGTATCGTCGAACGTCGCGAGCACCGCGGACGCGAATACATAGTAGCCGTACGTGAAATGGTGGTCCGTAATGCCGACGTTGGCGCCGAATTCGCTGGCGCGATAGTACGTCGTGCCCCAGTCCGAGTTGTAATAGAAGAAGTAGTCCGGCTCGCCTTCGGTGTACGTGTACCAGTCGGTCAAGATCGTCTTCATCCGCGCGAGGAACTTGTCGCGGTACGCGGTCTCGCCCATCTCGTTGGCCGCCAGCACCCCCATCGCGAGCGGATGAAGCCGTTTGCCCTGCCAGTAGGCGTCGGCCGCCATCAGGTTGGTCGCCGTCTCTTCGTCGAGCGTCTGGAGATACGCCTTCATCTTCGTCTTGCTGTACTCCGGATTCGTCGGCTCCGTGAACTGCGGCACCATGCCGTAGAAGCGGTCGACCGTCGTGAAAGCATTGCCTTCGCGCACTTTGAGCGCGCCGCGAATCGACGGATACGTATAGGCCGTCAGCGGCGACGTCGCGATTTTCCATTGATGCGGATAGAGCGCCGTCAGCGTCTGGTTGGAGAAACCGGCGCGCTTCAGCTCCGTCGTGATGTTGAAGTTCGTCGTCACCTGCGCGGTCGCTTCACTATAGTTGTAGCTCACCTTCGTGTCCGTCACGAACGCGTAGGCGTGCTGATAGAACTTGTTCAGATCCGCCGCCGAAGGCAGCGCCGCGATCGCCAGGTAGTTCTGGCCGCTTCCGAGCTGGATTTTGATCTTCGCGCCCGCCTTCTTGAATACCGTTCCCGGAGGCGCGAAAATCCCGTAGTACCGCGTCTGCGGGGTCGCGTTCGGCCGGTTGTCCACGTTGGCGACCCGCACGCCGAGACGGTCGGTCGCAAGCGTCGCGCCGTCCGTCGCAAGCACGGCGGTACCCGCGTCGTTGAACAGTTGGTTAATGAGCGGCGAATAAATTTCGACCGCGTTCGGATCGCTGAACGTGCTGTATACGTACGGCGAGCCTTTGGAGAGCGTCACCTTCATTTTGTCCGTGGCGTCGTCGCTCAGCACGGTGTTGACCGACCAGTCGCCGTAGCCCGAGACGCGCGGCTTCATGTTGGCGCTGTTGATGTTGCTCGCCATCAGATACAGGTCCGGATTGCCATCCGCGCTGACGACGCTGCCGTCGGCGTTCGCCCAGCCCGCGCCCGGGTTCAGGACGCCGAGTCCTTGCGGGAAGAACTTCGACTTCAGCGGCAGCGTGATCAAGTAGTCGCCGAACGGCTTGATCAGAATCGACTGCCACCAGTCATTAGAGGCGATCGGCGCGTTGACGCCGCTCGTTTTGTTCTCCGGATACTTCGGCTGCGGCATGCGGATGTCGTTGGTCAAATAGCTGCCTGCGCCCAGCGACACCTTCGTCGGCGTCGGAAGCGGCGGAATCGTATGCGTCGGCTGCGGCTGACCCGCCACGTAATCGTACGCCTCGAATTCCAGCAGCGAGTAGCCGAACGTCGTCGCGCGGCCGATGCCGTTCATGCGAATGTAACGGCCCGTCGTATACAACGGAATGTCCTGCTTGCCGCCGGCCCCGCGCAGCTCGCGGTACACGGTCGTCCACTGCGTGCCGTTCGCGGACACCTGCAGATCGAAGGCGCGTCCTGCCGCCGCCTCCCAGTTCAGCACGACGCGGCCGATCGTCAGGGACGAGCCGAGGTCGACGCTGATCCATTCGTTGTCCGTATGATTGGAGCCCCAACGGGTGCCCGTGTTGCCGTCCACCGCGTTGGCGGGGAGCGTCGCGTCCGGAGGCAGGTAGCCCGACTGCTCGTAGGAGGAGACGGTCACCGGCTTGTTCAGGGCGATGTTCGGGCCGTACTGGACAGGCGGCTGGTTCACGCCCCCCGTGCCGTACACTTCAAGCTCGAGGATCGAATAGCCGTAGGCCGCCAGCGCGCGCTGCGTGCCGTATACGCGTACGTACCGGCCCGAGCCGCTCAACGTCAGATCGTCGACGCCGCCGTCGCTCGTCGTCGTGCCGTACACGTCGGTCCACGTCATTTCGTCGTTCGAGACCTGCACGTTGTACGCTTTGGCGTACGCGCCTTCCCATTGAATCTTGACGCGGTCGATCGCCGCCGTCGCGCCGAGGTCGATGTAGATCCATTGCGGATCCGTACCCCACGTGCTGCCCCAGCGGGTCGCCGTATTGCCGTCCACCGCCAGATTGGCGGCGTTCGCGCCCTCCGACGAAGATGCGTAAGCGGTTCTGCCTTGCGATAGCAGGTAAGAACCCGGTGCCGCCTGCGCTTCCCGGATGAGCAGCGAGGACAGCATCGATAGCAGCATGGCTGCGGTGACGGCGTAGATGAGCGGTTTCTTCATCCGCTGCATCGCCGTTTGGCTTGCGGTGTTCATCATGTTACCTCCCCAATGGTCTGAAAATGGCGATGCTTCGTGAAAGCTGTTGGCCGCGGCCCCCTCGCTCTTGCTGACCGTTCGTGATGTCGCTTGCGCGGGCGGCTGCCGAAGTCGCGCGCTCCCCTCCTTTAGCGAATCGGATAACGAGACGATCTCGTTCGCATGCCAAGTATACCGTCCGTATCCAACCCGGGAACATGCCGGAAATTAGCGATTGATACCCGAATTTTTACGAAAGTGACGGGGGCAAAAAGAAAAAACATGCGCCTGCACAAGCATTTCCAGACCTCAAGAAGCGTCGAGAATGGTGTGCTAACGCATGTTTGGTCGGCGATTTCATGCCCTGTCCGGCTGAAAATGCGGCTGGCAGCTTTCGTAGAGAGCACAGCCGGCCGCCGTTAACGAATGCCGTCTTCGATCCTTGCGGTAGTCGCCGGCCTTGCCAATGTCCCGCCTTCGCGCGTTTATTCATCCTCGCGTTTCCGGCTCAGTACGGATACGATCCGGCGTTGACCAGCTTCATATAGCGGCCCTCCGCCTCGATTTTGGCCGCGATCGCTTCCATCTGGTCGATGCCGTCGATGGCGTACAGTCCCGTGCCTTCGGGCAAAAAGTTGGAGATGACGTCGCCCCGTTTGACCCGCTTCGCTTCATCATCGCTGTATGTCGTCACTTCTCCGAGCTTGTCTCCGACTTCGAGGATCGTTTCACCCTCAATTCCGACTCGTTTATACTTATCGCCCTCCCATATCACGAAAGCCATGCTCCAATCTCCCGACGCTCCGCCCGAGGTCGCTCCCGGACCGCACCCGGTCAAGCTGACTAGCGCAAGCGCGAGCACCAGCGGCAATAATACGATGCGTGTTCTCATCCTATCTCCCCCTTTGCATTCTTTGACGGTCACGGGCAACCATATGTTTCCTTAATTAGTTGTCATTAACCTGGGAGTGCAAAGTGAAACGGCTGGCGACGTCTTGAAGCGGCGACGCGCGTCTCGAAACGTCGAAGCGGATTGGGTTGCGTTCACGGTCATAAGACCGGGAATGCGGCATTTCGCTAGAAACGCTTGTATGCCAACAAAAAAACGTCCGGACCAGGTTGCCCTGATTCGAACGTTCTTCTCATCCGATCCTCATTAGCGGAGCAGCGCGCCGATCCGTCTGGCCGCCTCCATGATCGCCGGGACGTATTCGCCCATGGCGTCCATCGTCAGCCGGTTCGACGGTCCCGATACGGACAGCGCGGCGATCAGGATGCCTGCCCGGTTGTACACCGGCGCGGCCACGGCCGCGGCGCCGGCTTCCCGTTCCTCGAAGCTCGTCGCATAGCCGCTGGCGCGAATTTCCGACATCATGCGACGGAACTGGTTCCGATCGATCGATTCCGGCCATGTCGATTCCCGCAATAGCTCCTCTCGTTTGCCGGGACTCTCGAAGGCGATCAGCACTTTGCTGGACGCGCCCACGTACAGCGGCAAGCGGGCCCCGACGGGAGCAACCCTTCTCACGGCCTGGTTGCTCTGGACCGCCTGAATGCGTATCCGCTCGCCTCCGTCCCGGATATAGAGACTGACCGTCTCCCCCAGCGTATCCCGCAGCCGCTCCATCTCAGGCAGGCTGATAATACCCGGATCGTCCGTCTGCGGCATGTTCGCGGACAGCTCCCATACCCGCAGGCCGAGCCGGTAGCGCTCCGTCAGCCGGTCGCGGGAGACGAATCCTTTATCCTCAAGCGTGGCGAGCATCCGGTGTACCGTGCTTTTGTGCAAACCCGTCTGTTCGGCCAGCTCGCCCATCGCCCACTCGCTTCGAATCGTAAAACAGAGCAGCAGATCCAATGCGCGCTCGACGGCGCGAACGTTCGATTTGCCTTCTTCGCTCATGATGCCGCACCACCCTTCATTTTGTTTCACGTAATGAAACTCCGTTACGCCCAGTATATCAAATGAGAACTATTCTCGTAAAGCATTATGACAGCACGCGCGCGAATATTTCAGCTTCGTTACAAGCCGTTAACATTACGTCGACATACATTGACAGGCTTGCGCAGCCCAGCATACGATAGGAGTACAGAACTAGTTTAAGCGCTTACAAGATTGGGTAAAGGGGGAGTCTCCATGAGCACTTCGATCGCACCATTGCTGCCCGCCGGCGGGAGTTTGACTCCCGGTTTGTTTCCGTCCCCCGAGTCTTCGTCCGGGAAGCTCGCTTCCCGTTCGCGCCGCATGCACGCGGCGATCGCGATCTGCTCCGCGCTGATCGCGATGCTGATGTTCGCCGTTCTTGTTTTTCACGGCTACGTCGCGTGGGTCATCGCCCATCCGTACGTCGCGCCGCTCACTTCCAATCCGATGGAGGCCAAAGGTCTCGCGTACCAGGACGTCTCCTTCCCGAGCGCCAGCGGACGCACGACCGTGCACGGCTGGTTCGTTCCGGCCGCGGCCGGAGCCGGGGACGACCCCCAGCTCGCCGGCGCTTCCTCGACCGACCTTGCTCAGACAACGACCCGAACCGTCATTTTCAGCCATGGCTACGGGGCGAACCGGGAAGAAACCTGGGTGCCGATGTATGATTTGGCCGCGCTCCTCCACCGTTTGCATTATAACGTCCTTATGTTCGATTACGGATACGCCTCCTCGGTTGACCGCTCGCCGGCGACCGGAGGCTTCGAAGAATCCCAGCAGCTGCTGGCCGCCGTGAACTACGCCCGCTCCCAAGGCACCGACGAGCTCGTCGTCTGGGGATTCTCGATGGGCGCCGGCACGGCGCTCCAAGCCGCTCTGCAGACGGATCAGATCGACGCCATGATTCTCGACAGCTTGTTCCTTCCGACGCCGGAAGCGCTGTATGGCAACGTTCGGCAGTATTTGGACCTGCCGAAATTCCCGTCGCTGCCGCTCATCCAGTGGATGCTGCCGTTTTTCACCGGAACGAACTTCAACCATATCCCTTCGGGACAGGTGCTCAGCACCTCCTACGAGATGCCGATCTTCGTCATGCACGGTACCGAAGACGTCAAGGCGCCGGTAGCCACGGCCGAGCTGATCGCCGGCACTCAGTCGAACTCGCTCTCCAGAGAGTGGATCGTCGAAGGCGGCAAGCACGAGCTGCTGTTCCAGACCCGGCCCAAAGAATACATCGGGCGCGCAGCGTTGTTCCTCAGCCAAGTCGATGCCGCGTTCAAGACCAAGCAAGCCGAGCAGCTGCTCGCGCAATCCGCCTCCTGATGTCATATCGCGGACAACGACCGAATACGCTGGTTAAAGGATGCATTCGGCACGCCGCAACAAGTACGTTCATCTTAAGCCGTCCGGCTCTCCCGGGCGGCTTTTTCGCATGCGGCGCGAGCCACCTACATAACGAGGAGGACGATACCGTTGCTGTTTGTTTACGGCCCGTACATGCCATTAAGGCTGCTGGAGGAAATCCGCTTCTGGAAGACGCAGGAGGAAGAGCATACCGTCGTCATCCGCGAGATCGCGCCGAACCTGGAGCCGCCCTACGTCGCCCTGCTGCAGGCGTGGGAGCCGGTGTTCGCGCGCACGGCGCAGATGGCCGACAAGCTGCTCGCGGCGCTCGTGCCGCAATCGGCCCATCTGCCTCCGGTCTGCCGGGAGCAGGTCGACGCGCTGCTGCGCGTATCGGCCGAGCAATCCAAGCGCTTCATCGAACAGCTCCACCGGATGATCAAGGAAAGCGCGGCGATCGCATCCAGCCCGGTCGCCGTCACGGTCGTGCACCATATTATCCGGGAATCGGACTATTTCTTGTGCGTGCTGGCGACGCTGGTATCGCCGCGTCCCGACGGGACCGGCGCCGAGACCGCGAACGAAGCGCATGACACGCGGATGCAGCCGGATTCGCGTCCGCCTATCCCGGCATCTTCGGCCGAATCCGCCGCGGCGGCAGAACGCGAAGCTTCGTCGGCGCGGGCTTCTGGCGCATCGCCGAGCGCAGCGTCTAAGGAGGACGATAACGCAGGCCAGCTTCGCGCCCCTGCCGCGCCGGTGCCGATCGGGGAACACAAGCTCCCCCCGCTCCCTTACGCTTACGACGCGCTGGAGCCCCATATCGATGCGGCCACGATGCGCATTCACCATGACAAGCATCATCAAAGCTACGTCGACGGGTTGAACAAAGCCGAGAAAGAGCTCCGGCAAGCGCGGCAAACCGGCGATTTCGCGCTCGTGAAGCATTGGGAGCGCGAGCTCGCTTTTAACGGCGCGGGGCACTATCTGCACACCTTATTCTGGCCGACAATGTCGCCCAAAGGCGGCGGTCAGCCTGCAGGCGAATTGGCCGCTCAGATCACCCGCGACTTCGGCAGCTTCGACGCGTTCAAAAACCAGTTCAGCCAAGCGGCCGAGAAGGTCGAGGGCGGCGGCTGGGCCATTCTCGTCTGGAGTCCGCGCAGCCGCAGACTTGAAATTCTGACCGCCGAGAAGCACCAGAACCTCTCGCAATGGGACGTCGTTCCGGTGCTGCCGCTCGACGTCTGGGAGCATGCCTATTACTTAAAGCATCAGAACAAGCGCGGCGATTACATTAAAAGCTGGTGGAACGTCGTCAATTGGCCGTATGCGAACGATCGGTTCAAGAAAGCGAGCAAGCTGATTTGGGATCCGTATTGAGCCGATAAGATAACGGCCGCGAGAGAATCCGGCGCCCATCAGCCTGAGCGAGCTTAAAGAGCGAGGCATTGCGACTGGCGCCCCGCCCCGTCGAAACGCAATAAAGCCCTCCGTCATCGTAACGGAGGGCTTTCGCTTTCGCTATCGGTTGGCTATGACAAGGTCCTTCGGCATGCGTATTCCGCTTCCCCGTCCGGTGAGCAAAATCGGGCGGCACGGCACCGCTTGGCCCACATTGTTATTAGCGGGCAGCCCCGACCGGTCGCTGCCCGGACGCCCGATCGCCGTCCGTCTTCCGCGCGGCGCGAAGAAGGCCTTTCGCATGAGGCACGATCATCGGCGTCCCGTACAGCGGGTCGGGCATGATCTCGCATTTCAGCTGGAACACCGACTCGATCAGCGCCGCATTCACCACGTCTTCCGGACGCCCCTGCGCCTCCACCTTGCCTCCTCGGATCGCGACGATATGATCGGCATACCGGCAGGCAAGATTAATGTCGTGCAGCACCATGACGATCGTATGCCGATGGCGCTCGTTCATGTCGTAGAGGAGATCCAGAACTTCGATCTGATGCGTCAGGTCCAGGTAGGTCGTCGGCTCGTCGAGCAGAATGACCGGCGTCTCCTGCGCGAGCGTCATCGCGATCCAGGCGCGCTGGCGCTGTCCGCCGGAGAGCGAGTCGACGGAACGATCCGCCAGCTCGCTCATACCGGTCGCGGCCAGCGCGTCCCGCACGGCCGCCTCGTCCTCGGCTGACCACTGCTTCAGCCAGCTTTGGTACGGATAACGCCCCTGCTTGACGAGCTGGAGCACGGTCAGCCCCTCCGGCGCGGTCGGTCCCTGCGGCAAAATCGCGAGCTTCCGCGCCACGTCTTTCGTCGACAAGGCGGCAATGTCGCTGCCCTCGAGAATGACCGAGCCGCGCTGCGGCTTCAGCAGCCGCGCCATCGAACGAAGCAGCGTCGATTTGCCGCAGCCGTTGCTACCGATGAACACCGTGATTTCCCCCTTCGGCAGCGTGAGGTTCAAATCTTCGAATATATAGGCGCCGCCATATGACAGGCCGAGCCCTCTTGCTTCAAGCGTACTCACCCGCGCATCTCCCTTCCGTCTTAGAACCGATTCCGGTTCCGGTACAGCAAATACATGAAGAACGGCGCGCCGATCGCCGCCGTAAGCACGCCGGCCGGCACGTCTCTCGGCACGAAAGCCGTCCGCGCGATCAAATCCGCGGCCAGCAGCAGCAACGCGCCGAGCAGCGCGCTCACCGGCAGCACGCTGCCGAACGAAGAGCCGACCAGCTTGCGCGCCATGTGCGGCGCCATGAGCCCGATGAAGCCGATCGCCCCGCCGATCGCGACCGCCGACCCGGCCAGCGCCACGCTGAGCGCGAGCAGGATCAGACGCTGCCGCTCGACATGCGCCCCCGCGCTGCGGGCGACGTCGTCGCCGAGCGCTTGAATATTCACGTTGCGCGCCTGCAGCCACGTAAGCGGCAGCAGCACCGCCACCCAAGGCAGCAGCGTCATGACGTCTTTATCCCACGAAGCCCCGTAGATGCTGCCCGTCATGAACGTCAGCGACCGATCGGCTAGCTGCAAGGGCCCCGCGATAATGAGCATGTAAGAGACCGACTTGACCGCGGCCGAGACGCCGATGCCGATCAGCACGAGCCGCAACGGGGAAACGCCGTTTTTCCAAGCCAGCGCATAGAGCAGTCCGCTGACGATGAACGCCCCCGCGATCGCCGCGACCGGCATCCAGTGAATCGACATCGTGTCGGTGAAGAAGAAAATGAACAGAACCGCGCCGAACGTCGCGCCTTCCGTCACGCCCGTGACATCCGGCGAAGCGAGCGGATTGCGGATGACGCCTTGCAGAATTGCGCCCGCCACCGCCAGCGAAGCACCGACCAGCACCGCGATGACGACGCGCGGCAGCCGCAGCTTCAGGATGATGACCTCGTCCATCGGCGTGCCTTGGCCGAAAATCGTGCTCAGAACGCGCGCCGGGGAAATATATTGGCTGCCCATGCCCGTGCTCAAGACCATGGCCGCCGCGACCAGCGCCGCCAGCGCCGCGCCGACCCAGATCGTTCGGCGTTCCAGCAGAATGGACATTTTGCCTGCCCGTATCGATTGATGGTTGCTCATGATTAAGTTCGTCTGCCTTTCCGGGCGATATACACGAAGAACGGAACGCCGATGATCGCAGTCATGACCCCGACGGGCACTTCCTTCGGCATCGCGATATACCGCGAGCCGAGGTCTGCGGCCACCAGCAGGATCGCGCCAAGGACGGCGCTATATGGCAGAATCCATCGATGGTCCGTGCCGACCAAATACCGGACGATGTGCGGAATGATAATGCCGACGAACGCGATCGGCCCCGCGACCGCGACCGACGCGCCGGCCAGCAGAATGACCGCCGCCGCCGAGGACAGCTTAATATGGGCAATCCGCTGGCCGAGTCCGCGCGCGACGTCTTCGCCCATGGCCAGCGCGTTCAGATGCCGTCCGAGCAGCAGCGCGATCGCCATGCCCGCGCCCATGTAGGGCCATACCGCCTGAAGCTGCGGAAGCTCGCGCCCCGCGACCGAACCGACGAGCCAGACGAGCACCTGGTCGAACATGCGGCCGTCGGAGAGCATCAGCCCTTGGGTAAGCGAGGCGAAGAAGGCGGCCATCGCCGCGCCCGCGAGCGTGATTTTGACCGGCGTCATGCCGTCGCGGCCGATGCTCCCGAGGAAGAATACAATCCCCCCGCTCACGGTCGCCCCGATGAGCGCGACCCAGGTCGTGGCCTGCAAGCCGGAGACCCCCAGCCAGCCCGAGGCCAGAATAACGAAGAACGCCGCGCCCGAGTTGACGCCGAGCGTACTGGGCGAGGCGATCGGATTGCGCGTCATCACCTGCATGACGGCGCCGGCCACGGCCAGCGACGCGCCGACGGAAGCGGCGATGAGCGCCCGCGGTACCCGGGCCGTCCGGATGATCAGATGCTCCGTGCCGCCGTTATTATGAATGAACGAATCCCATACGGTCCCAAGCGGAATGTCCGTCACGCCGAGCGCGATGCTCGCGATGACCGCGCATGCCAGAATGATCGTGGAACCGATGAGGCCAACCGCTTTGATCACATTCATGCTTTTCCACCTATAGAAGTTAGAGTTGTGCGACAGTAGGAAGCCCGCAAGGTTCATGTAGAATTGTAGTGGAAGGCGCTTACGGGTGTCAACGATTTTGAGAATCGTTCTCATTTTTCCGTTGACACCGGCATAACGGCCAGTTATAGTAGGGTACTGTCTGATAACGATTCTCACACTACCTAACTAGGAGTTGACTTTCACCATGGTAACCACCCCAAAACGCAACCGCACGCTTCTTTTCGCGCTCATGGCGCTTATTCTCGTCGTCGTGCTGGCCGGTTGCGGTTCCAAAAACGACAACGGCGGCACGAACGCGGCGCTCGCGAATAACGCGGCGGCCAATAATACGACCGCAAGCGGCGAGAACGCGGCTAGCGGAGAAGAAACTACGAACGCAGCCGCGGGCAATTCCGAAGCGCGCATCGTCAAGCACGCGATGGGCGAGACGCCGATCACGGGCACGCCGGTAAAAGTCGTCATCCTGACGAACGAAGGCACGGAAGCGCTGCTCGCGCTCGGCGTCAAACCGGTCGGCGCGGTGAAATCGTGGACGGGCTCCCCGTGGTACGATCACATCAAAGCCGAAATGGAAGGCGTCACCGAAGTCGGCGAAGAAAGCCAGCCGAACCTCGAAGTCATCGCGGGCCTGCAGCCGGATCTGATTATCGGCAACAAAATGCGCCAAGAGAAAGTTTACGAGCAGCTGAAGGCGATCGCGCCGACGGTCATGTCCGAGGATCTGCGCGGCGAATGGCAGAATAACTTCAAGCTCTACGCCGAAGCGCTCGGCAAGACGGCGGAAGGCGACGCGCTGCTGGCGACGTTCGATACGCGCATTGCGGACTTCAAGACGAAAGCCGGCGACAAAGTGAACGAGACGGTATCCGTGGTCCGCTTCATGGACGGCAAGACTCGCGTATACCACACGAATACGTTCTCCGGTCTGCTGTTCGGCAAATTGGGGCTCGCCCGCAACGAAATGACGAAGAACGCGAAAGAAGACGCGTTCGTCGACGAAATCACGAAAGAGCGTCTGCCCGAAGCCGACGCGACCCGAATCTTCTACTTCACGTACGAGACGGGCGACGGCAAAGCAAGCCAGACCGAAACCGAATGGACGAACGATCCGCTCTGGAAAGGTCTCGGCGCCGTGAAGAACGGCCAGGCGTACAAAGTTAGCGACGCGATCTGGAACACGGCGGGCGGCATCAAAGCGGCCAACCTGATGCTGGACGAGCTTTACGATATTTACGGCTTGCAAAAATAAACGGCAAAAAGAGCTGCTTCTCCGTCCAATACGGGAAAGCAGCTCTTCTTCTATGGCCCCCCGGCAGCAGCCGAGGGGCTTATTGTCGCTAGCCTTCAGCACGCGCGACTCCCCGCTTGGGAATCCTACGCCCGGTGAGCGTTTGGAGTTTGGTACTTGCTGCTCTTACTCGACGTCCTGCAGCTCGGTACCGGACGTCCTGCGCTCGGTGACCGGCGCTCACCTTTCACGGTGGCGGGCCATCATCCGATTGCCCATCCCCGTTCCCGCTCCGTTCCGGCGCGAGCCCCGTCTAGACGCCCGCGCCGGCTCCGGCTGCCGTCCAATACAGGGTGGGCGCGGCTTCGATGCCGCCCGACGCTTCGATCCAGTTCCGATCCTCTTCCAGCACTCGGAACGGCTCGCCGCCGAACCACTCCAGCGATGCGAACAGGTCCGAATCGCGGATCGCCGCCAAGATCGGAGCGTAATCCAGGACCCCTTGCGAGAGCGGCACCATGCCTTCGCGGCTGCCGCTCGGCGCGTACACCTGATCGGGCGCGAAGACGGTCAGGCGGTCGGCGGCGGCGACGTTTTTCATATGAAAGTGGCCGACCTTCGGCTTGAGCGCCGCATAGGACGTCAGCGGATCGTCGCCCGCCTCCCATAGATGGAGGAAATCGAGGTTGACGCCGAAGTTCGGATGCTCTACCTCCTCCAGCAGCCGCCGCGTCGACGCCAGGTTATCCGATAG
Source organism: Paenibacillus methanolicus (assembly GCF_008124765.1). Taxonomy (GTDB): domain Bacteria; phylum Bacillota; class Bacilli; order Paenibacillales; family Paenibacillaceae; genus Paenibacillus_Z; species Paenibacillus_Z methanolicus. The sequence continues at coordinate 140,058 of NZ_VNHS01000011.1, forward strand.
CGTGTTCGGATGCGTCTCGGTCAGCAGCTGCAAGCCGTAATCGGCGCAGATGCCGCTAAGCGCGCGCAGTCTGGCCGCGTACGCCTCCCGCTCCCCATCCGCGACGTCCGCGCTCGGCTTCGAGCCCGCGAAAGTGCGGATCCGGTCGGTCCCGTACCAGCGGGCGAGCTGGGCCAGCTGGCGCAACTTTCGCACGGTCGCTTCGAAGCGCGCGTCGTCCGCGATGTCCAGGTAATCGCTCAGCATCGTCACGCGCAGGCCCCGGCTGTGCATGATCGCCAGCTGGCGGCTCGTGCGTTCGCGTTCGCTGCCCGCCAAGGCGACCGCATGCGCGCCCCACAGCTCGATGCCGTCGAACCGCTGACGGCAGGCGAACTCGACCAGACGCTCGAAGGAGACGAGCTGATGGCGGAACGCAATCGTGCAGAAGGAGAGCTTCATCGCGTACCTGCCTCTTCGGCCGGGCGCAAAACCGTCGTTTTCCAGAGCCGGTACTGCCGGTCGATCTCCGCCTTGATCTCGAATTCGATCGCGTCGGCCTGATCCAGATACGCCATGATTTGCGTCAGATGCTCCCGGTTGCCGGTCATCGAACATTTAACGGCTAAATATTGAAGCGAGTTAAACACCTGAATCAGATCCCGGATTTGCTGACACCACGCCTCGTAGTTTTCTTCCGACAGGCCGAGTTGGTCGCGGAAGAACATGAGCGCGTAGTCGTAGCTGTATTTGCGGATGACGATAATGTTGAGCTGCTTGACCGCCGGCAGCAGCATGGAGATGTCGCGGCCGCCCGCCCCCTCCGCCATGCTGATGACGATGTCGCGCAGCCGCGCCGTCAGCTCGTTCGCATCCTTGCGCATCGTCTCCTCGTACAGCGCGGCGATGATCTGCGGGGTCGGCTGCTGGATGCGCGAGGAATCGACGAGATACCCGCCGCCGTCGGCATTGCCCGCGAACGCCTCCATGACCCGCGCTCGGGGCATCACGCCCTCCCAGCGGAAATCCGGATCGAACATGAACCACTCGTCGGGGTTATCCGTCTTGTAGATCATGAGGAAGTGAGGGAACGGCTTCTGCGCGAATTTGTTCTCGCGCTCGGGCATGAGCGACATGTCGATCTGGACGATGACGTGCTGATGCGGGCCCGAATTGTCCACCAGCTCCGTGAACGTCGCCAGATTATCCGCCTTCGGCCGGTCGTAATCGTACCATTCCGTGATCGCGACGCCGAAGAACTTCCGGTACCAATCGATAAAATGGTCATGGCTCGTGCGCGCGGAATAGTACGTAATCGCGCCTTGCTCCGTCACGTCGAAAGCCGAATCCCAGACGCCGAAGTAATAGGGCCGGTGGTCGACGCTTAACCCTTGCGGCGGCTGATCGATCTTGCCGCGGCGCTTGACGATCTCGCACAAGCAGCTAACCAGACAGTGCACCTTGATCATGATCGCGCCGCCTCCTCGGCCGCGGGCGCAAGGCGGCCGATGAAATCGAGCAGCGAGCCGACCGTCGCGAACGCCTTCGCGTCCACTTCCTCCTCCGGCACCCGGAGCCCGAGCGTCGCTTCGATATGGACGATCAACTGCAGCAACGAGATCGAGTCGATCCGCAAATCTTCGTTTATACGCAGCGTATCCTCAAGCGCCTGCGGAAGCCGAAGTTCCAGCTTCTCGCGCATTAGTTCGGCCAACCGGCCGCGCAGCTGTTCACGCGCGTTGTTCATTATGGACTCTCCCTTCTGACTGTTCGATATACCGGCGGCTGATCTTGCCCGTCGGCGTACGCGGCAGCGCCTCGACGAGTTCGATCGCCGACGGCACCTTGTAAGCTGGCAGTCCTTCGCGGCACCAGGCGCGGATATCGTCCGCCAACCCCTGCGCGCTCGTCTGGCTGCCTGCGCCGGACGGCGCCCAGACGGCCTTCGCCCGCACCGTCTCGCCCATGACGGGGTGGACGCCGCGGTAGACGACCGCTTCCTGCACGCCCGGGAACGAAGCGATCCGCTCCTCCACCTCGAGCGGAAACACCTTCAGACCGCCGACGTTAATCACGTCGTCCATGCGCGCGGCGTAGAACAGATGGCCGTCCTGCGCGCTGCCCAAGTCTCCGGTCGCGATTCGGCGGCCGTCCGGCTCTCGGACGACGACGATCTCCGCCGGGTCGGCCATGGACGCGCGGCCCGCGTCGCCTTCCAGCCGCCAATAGCCCAGCAGCTCGCCCAGATCCGAGCCCGATTGCATCGAGCGGGCGACCGAGATGCAGCCAGCCTCCGTGCATCCATACTGCTGCATGACGTGCGCCGAACGCTCGCGCAGCGTCTCGAACAAGGGGCCCGGCAGCGGCGCGCCCGAGCTGATGACGCGGTGGAACCGGCTGCCCGGCGCCATGAGTCCGGTCATGACGTGAAACAGCAGCGGAACGGCGTAAACGAGGTGCTCCGGCGTTTCTTCGATGACCTTGAGCGCGAATTTCGGATTCGCGTTCGTGACGACGCTCGGGACGATCCCGCGACGCATCGCGGCGAGCACTCCGCAGAGTAAGCCGTACGAATGGGACACCGGGGCCAGTACCACCGGCCGGCATCCGGCCGCCTCGCCGAGCGCCGCGTTGTAAGCCTCGATCTCCCGGTCGATGTCCGTCCAAGCGCGGCGAATGAGCTTCGGCCCGCCCGTCGTGCCCGAGCTGTACTGCAGCAGCGACGGCTCATGCAAGCCAAGCTCCTCGCCGCTCGCTCCCGGATCGTGCGCCGTCGGCCGGATCCGCCGCGAATCTTCCAGCGAGCCCCACAGCAGCAGCTCGCAGCCCGCGTTCGCCGCGGCTTGGGATGCCGTCGCGAGCGGCGTGTCCCCATGCATGAGCAGCACGGAGACGTCCGCCGCGCGGAGCGCTTCGACCGCGGCGAGCACGTCGAGCGGGTCCCGCAGACAAACCGCCGCGCCCCTTCCCTGCATCCCGGCCAGCGGTACGAGCGCCCGGATATCGCCCATTCGCGCTTCCAGACCGGCCCGGCCCACTTCCTCCCGATTTATGGTTAACATCCGTTGTTCTCTCCTCTTTCGCGTTTCGCTCGCCATAGTCTCTAAGTGACGCCAGCCCGCGCGCCGTCTCGGATCGCCTGCACCGCCGCATGCAGCGGATTGGACACCTCGTGCATCAGCGTGCCCGGCTCCGCGCGGAACAGCCGCTTCTTCGTCAGCTGCTCCAACCGGGTCGTCTCGGCGAACGGGTCCAACAGCGCGAGCCGCGGACCGAGCTCCGGATGTCGCCGGATGTGGTCGTCCATCGTCTCGGCCGCAAGCGTCCAGAAGCGCGCTTCGGTCAGGACGCCGTGATCGGCGAGCACCATCGCCAGCTCGCCCAGGTTGATGCCGTACAGCGCGCCGAGCAGCAAATACCGGATCGGCGCGGCCTCCCGCTGTTCGAACCAGACGCCCTCGCCGAACGCCGGATGGATCGCCTCGAAATCCGGCGCGTCATCGGCGGACAGCAGCGGGCGGTAAAACATCGCATCCTCGTGGAAATCCTTCAGCGCCACCCGCGACGGCCAGCCGTCCCGGTGGACGAGCGCCATATTCTGCGCGTGGGATTCGAGCCCGATGCCATGCGCCAATGCCAGGTGAGCCACAGGCAGCACGCACCGCTCGAACAGCGCCCGCAGCCAGCGCTCCGCGCCATGCCGCTCCAGCCACGGCGCGATGAAGAGACGGCCCGCGACCGGATCGAAGGCGGATAGCGCGTGGAATGGCGCGCCGCTCTCGCCCGCGCGCAGATAACCCGCGAGGCTGTCGCGCCAGATACAGGCCAGCATGCCTTCGGCCGCGGCGTCCCTGCCGCTTGGCGACGACCCGCCGTCTTTCGCCGCCTTCGGCTCGTAGCCGATACCCGCGAATTCGCGGAGCAGAATGACCTCGGCTTCGTCACGCAAATACGGATCGCGATCGACGGTCCGCTGCAGCCACTCGGAGATCGCCGGCGCGACTTTGGCATAATACGGCTCGATATGCCGGTAAGCCGACGTATTGAGCAGCGTCATCGCCATCTTCACGGACGGCTTCGCCGGACTTGACGCGTTATGCAGCGTCCGGATCGACTGCTGCGGGCGGTACAGATCGCCGCCCGGCCCGAGCGGGATGATCCGCCCGTCGCGCAGCTCCTCCTGCATCCGCGGGATGACGGCGTTGCGCCATTGCCACGGATGAACCGGCAGCAGCGCGACGTCCGCGAGCGCCAGCCCTTTGCCCGCAAGCGTCGCCTCGAAAGCGGCTAACCGCTCCTCGCCAAGCTCCGAACGCCACAGCGCTTCGAACGACTCGCCATCCCCGATGGCGAAAGCGGCGTCCGCCCTGCGAACCGCGATCCACACCGGACGCAGCAGCGGGCCGAACTCCGGACCGTAAGCCAGCTGGTCCTCGGGCGAGAAGCCTATGCGGGATTTGTAGCTCGGATGATACGGATGGCCATCCATCGCCGCCGTCTCCAGCTCGTCGTAGCTTCCTTCCATCGTCTGCTCTGCGCGCAGCCGCTCATATTGGGCGATCGCGTCATGAAGCAGCGTCCGCTCCAGCTCCTCGGCGAACGCGCCCAGCTTCGCCGGATCGGCGCCCGCTCCGGCCGCGACCTCGCGCAGGAATCGCCTTAGGCAGACCGCTTCCCGCTTGCCTTCCCGGGATATGCGCTGCAGCGGCGACGCGTTCAGCCGAACGCGGCCGAACGTCGGACGACGCTCGCCCCTGCAGTTGTACGTGACCGGCATTCCCGCCTCGTCGCGGCCGTGCAAGATGAACAGCGTCTCCTCGCGCAGCTGGATCGACTCCACCGGCGCGATCCGCTCGAAGATGAAGGATTCGAGCAATTGCCGGAAGATCCGCGTCCTTACCTGCGCATAGACCTCCGAGTTCACGGCTTCCGCCAGCCGGAGATCGATTCCCTCCGCGTGTTCCGTCATCCTTCTCCCCTCCCGCTTCCGATACCGAATTGTTGGAAGACGTTGCGCTCCCGGACCGGATAGACGTCCCGGCCTGCCAAGCTATTGATAATGACGCTGCTGCGGTGCGCGCCCAGCCCCAAATCCGGCGCGCCGACGCCGTGCGAATGCAGTTCGCCGTTCTGGACGTAGATTCGCCCGCCGCCTTCCCCGTTCAGCCGCAGCCGGTAATCCGGCTCGACCTCGTAACGGCCTTGGGCATCCCAGCGTACCCGTTCCCGCAGCGGCCCCAGGAAGCTTGGCACCGGGTGAGCGTAGCCGGTCGCCAGAATGACTAGTTCCGTCTCGTGCTCGAACGCGCGGTCCTGCTCCGCATGACGGCAGGTCAAACGGTAGCCCTTTTCCCCGTCGGCCAGCGATTCGATCGCCTGAACGTCGACTTGGGCGAGCAGCCTCACGTCCGGGCTTCCCCCGTCCACGGTCAACTCATAGAGCCGGTCGTAAATATCCGCGATCGTGCCCGCGCTGATCCCCTTGTACAGCAGATGCTGCTTGCTTCGCACCTCGTCCTTCCGCTCCGGCGGGAGATTGTAGAAATACGACGTGTAATCCGGCGAGAAGTGCTCCAGCCCCAGCTTCGAATATTCCATCGGGAAAAAGCCCGGCGACCGGGTCAGCCAGTCGAGCCGATAGCCGCCTTCGGCCTGCCCGTTCAGCAGGTGCAGGAACACCTCGGCCGCGCTCTGGCCGGAGCCGACGACCGTGATCGACCGCGCATGCTTGCACTGCTCCAGCCGCTCGCCGAACTGCGCCGAATGGAACACGTTCCCTTCGGCCAAATGCTGCTTGAACGTCTCCCCGACATGCGGCACGCTGCCGACGCCGAGGGCCAGGTTGCGCGCGTAGTATACGCATAGCTGCCCGTCGCTGCCGACTGCTTCGATGCGGTACAGCTCGCCCGGCGAGATCGGTTCGACACGATGCCCGAAGGCGGCGGGGTCCGCATCCGCGCCGCCCTGATCGATGCCTCCGCCAGCGATCGCCAATGCGGGAATCGAAGCCCGGCTAGCAGCCGAAACATCAGCGTCGCCATGATCGCTCATGCGACCAAGCGCTTCCGCTTCCGATACGCCGCTCACTTGCGTCACCTCGACGCCGAACCGGCATGAAGCGATTCGCTCCGCCGCCCATCGGCAGTACGCGTCGTACTCCTTGCGAGGAATGTGGAACCGCTCGAAGAAGTAGAAGGCGTACAGCCGGCCCTGCTCCTTCAAGTAGTTCAAGAAGCTGTACGGATTCGTCGGGTCGGCCATCGTGACCAGATCGGCCAAGAACGGAACCTGCAGCGTCGTGCCGTCCAACAGCATCCCCGGATGCCAAGAGAACGCCGGCTTGCGGTCCAGGAACAGCGCCTTCACGTCCGGCAGCGGGTCCAGCAGCGCCGCGAGACCGAGATTGAACGGTCCGATGCCGATACCCACGATGTCATAAATCTGCGTCCTCCCGTTCATCGGTTCAACAACTCCTCCGCCCGGTTTCGCGCCGCGATCATAAGGGCGGCCGTTTTGTCCGGCAGCTCGATATGGCGCTGGAACGCATACCCGCATTGTTCGAAAATATGAATCATCTTGGCGTTGCGCGCATCCGGCTCCGCGACAAGGCGGCGGGTCCCGCCTTCGCGAAGCTGCAGCCGCATCATCGCCTGCAAGAGCGGAGCGGCGTACCCTTTGCCCAAATAAGCAGACGGCCCGATCAGCAGATGAATACCCTGATCGCCCGGCTCGGCTTCATAGGCGCCGGCCAACACGTCGCGTTCCGCCCAATACGATTCGAAATAGCTCATCGGCTCGCCGTCCAACATGCCGATGTACAGCGTCTGGTGGGAATCCGCCAGGAACGCCTCCAGATGGGCGCGATACTTGTCGGCCGGAATGGCCAGCTGCCAGAAAGGCACGACATGCGGCTCGCGATGCCACGCATGCAGCCGTTCGAAATCCGCCTCCAACGTCACCTTGCGAAAGCCTATCGTCCGGCCAATGCCGGCATGCCACTCCTCGTAGACCGTCGCGCCCCCGGCGGGTACAGACGGCCGAACCTGCCCATCCGCCTGATTAGACGGTGATTGCGGCAGCTGCGCCTCCTTGCTCGGCATGGTCGGCCACCTCCTTCACGAGCGGGTTCGGCACGATGACGTAGACGGACTGCGTATCGAGCGAGCCGACCAATTCGTCCATGTCGTGCAGACGCGTCAACAGGTTCGCCTTGCACGGCAGCTGCTCGTCATGGAGCAGCGTGGCCAGGAACACCGACGGCTCCCGGTTATCCGGCACGAACGACACGAGCGCGGCGCGCAGCTTGCCGAGCAGCACTCGCTCGTCGATCAGCCCGGCGGCGCCGAAGCCGTTGATCAGCCCGAACATATGGTTGAAGATCAAATAGTAGCGGAATCTCTCGTCGGCGATCGCGTCGTCGCACACCGTCTGGCTCGCTTCCCCGATGCCCGGCAGCTGCTGCGCAAGTAGCGCTTCCGTCGACTTGCAGAAGTAATAGCCTTGGTTATCCCGGTAATAGAACCGCTTCGGATACCCGTCCTCGAGCTGGACGACGCTGTTCTGCTGGTGCGCTTCCAGCGCGATGCCCCACTTCATGTACAGCCGCACCATCGGCTTGAGCGAAATATCGAGATAGCGGTCGAACCAGTCGGCGCTCACCTCTTCGAGCGCGCGCCCTTCGCGCTGCGCGATGCCGCCGATGATCGCGGCCAGCTTCGAGCGCTCGCCCGGCAGCGGATCCTGCACGAGCGCCGCTACCGGCGACGCGCCCCGCGATGCCTGCCAGCGGAACGGGTTATCGCGCAGGACGAGCTCGAAGCCCGATTCGTCCTCGCCGTCCGTCAGGCACAGCGTGATGAACGCCGGATCGGCGATGATATCGAAGCCCTCGTATTCCTCCCGGACGCGGCCGACTTCCGTCTCGAGCAGCCGCTTCACTTCCACGCCCCGCTCCAGCTCCTTGTACTTGTTCACCCGCAGCGAGTTCGTCACCTTGACCGGGATCGACAGCTTATACATGAAGCGCGCATCGTTCCGGTAGACCGTGCGCAGCGACGAGGTCGCCTGATACGGACTGCCCGCCGCGCCCAGGTATTGGAGTTTGCCTTCCGCGATCGCGTGCTGCACGTTCGCCTGCGCCAGCAGCCAATCCGCCTGCAGCGGATGGACGGGCAGCAGCGCCCACTCGTCGGAGGACGCATGCGTATCCAGCCACGCTCTGCTTACCTGCGGATCCCCCCGCAGCTCGGAGAGAATCAGCTCCGCCGCCGGAGCGACGAGCGCCGAACCCTGCACGACCAGCGAACGATGCGCGCGGAAATAATGCAGCTGGAACGCGCCGCCGAGCTCGGGCGAATAAATCGCGTTGTCCGCCTCGGGGATGCCTTGGCGGCTCTTCGGCGTCGGATGAAGCAAATGGCCGAAGACGAGCGCTTGCTCCGCGTCGATGTAATCGGCGTCCGGCCCGTACAGCTTATCGCGGTCGCCAGAACGCGCCAAGACGAATTCCTCGACGTTGCGGCAGCTCTGAATAATGCGCAGCATCAGCTCGTCGGCGTGGCCCGCTTGGCCGAACTCGAGCGCGATCTCCTTCGCCAGCAGCGCGGACAGCGTCACGTAATCCGCCGGATAGGACTCCGCGCCGTCCGCCGCGATCCGGACCGGAAACGCGAACAGATGCCGGGCCGTTGGCGATTTGTATGTTACGCCCGCCTGGATCGTGACCGCTTGACGCGCCAGCCGCAGCGCCAGCATCTCGCGGCGGCCGTCCTCCGCCCGCGTCTTCGCGGCTTCCGCTGCTTGATCCTCAAGCTCCGCCGGGCCGTTGTCGGCCCGTAAGTGGAACTCCCCCTGCCCGGTCTCCCGGATATAACAATTCAGCAGCGTTTGCATCGCGGCGTTGCCAGCCGCTTCTTTCGCTTGCAGCTTCGATAATTTCATAAGTCACCTCGTAAGAAACGTATACGTGCTTGTATTCGAACCAATCAAATTATCTGCTAACGGTATCGGTCAGCTCCGCGGGTCCGGCCAGCTCGGCCTCCGGCGAATCGCTCTCCAGCCGCTCTCCGGCGAGAACGACCCATCGAAGCATCCGCGCCGTGTGCGCAAGGGTGGTCAGCGGATTCAGAATCGTCAGCTTCAAGCACAGACGTCCATTCACCCGCGTCCTAGCGAGTATGCATGCGCCTTCCTCTTGTAGAGCGGCGCGGATCCCCGCATTCACCGTATCCGCATGCGCGCCCTCCCCATCAGCCGGATTATACTGGAAGACGACGGTGCCAAGCTCCGGCTCGGCCATGAGTTCAAGCTTCGGCTCCCGTTCGATTAGGCGGGCCGTGCCGGCGGCGACTCGGATCGTCTGATCGACCATATCGCCGAAGACCCGGCGCCCATAATATCGGAGCGAGACGTACAGCTTCAGCGCGTCGAAGCGCCTGGTCGTCTGCAGCGATTTGACGACCAAGTTCGGCACGCCTTCCTCTTCGTCTTCCTCGGGATTCAAGTAGTCCGCATGAAGCCGGATCGTCTGCAGCCGCTCCCCCTCGCGAACGAGGAAGGCCCCGCAGCTGACCGGCTGATAGAAGCCTTTATGGAAATCGACCGTCACCGAGTCGGCGCGTTCCAGCCCTTCAAGCCGGCCGGCATGCCGGTCGCTCAGCGCGAGCGCGCCGCCGTAGGCCGCATCGACGTGGAACCATAACCCGTGTTCCTCGGCAATGGCCGCAATCTCCGGCAGCGGATCGATGCTCCCGTAATCGGTCGTGCCCGCCGTCGCCACGATCGCGATCGGAATGAGATCGGCCGCTTTCATCTGAGCCAGCCGGCCGAGCAGCGCCTCCGGACTCATCCGGCGCCGCTCGTCGCAAGGGACGGTGACGACCGCTTGCTCCCCGAGCCCCAGCAGGGCGGCGGACTGCTTCACCGTGAAGTGCGCCGCCTCCGAGCACAGGATGCACATTCGCCCGGCCGCGAGCGGCAGCCCCCGATGCTGCACGTTCCAGCCCCAGCGCGCGCTGGCGAAATGATTGCGCGCCAGCAGCAGCCCCATGAAGTTCGACTGCGTGCCTCCGCTCGTGAACACGCCGTCCGCGCCTTCCGGGAAGCGGAACAAGCTGCACAACCACGCGACGACCGCCTCCTCGAGCATCGTCCCCGACATGCTCTGATCCCACGAATCCATGGATTGGTTCGTCCCCGAGATCCAAGCTTCGGCGGCAAGCGACGCCATCAGCGGCGGACAATGCAGATGAGCCGCGCACGCAGGGTCGGTGACGACCGCGGAGTGGCGAAGCACTTCGGCGCCGATCTCCTCGAACAGCGCCTTCCAGTCCTCGGCCGGCTCTTCCGGTGCGATCTCCCGTCCCTCGAACAGCTCGCGCAGCCGATGCGGCTTCTCGCCGCTATACGGCTGCCGTCTCGCCGCGAATTCGCGAATAAGCACGTCGCCCGCCTTGCGCATGACGTCCCGATATAGATGTTGGCTGTAGGGGGAGTCGTTCAGGAATAGACCTTCGAATCGTCCCGCCTCTTCCTCTTGCTCCCCGGAATCCAAGCGGTCTTCCGGTCCTGCGCCCTTCGCAGCCTCTTCTTGCTCGCGGTATGTATGCTCCCAATCGGCCGAGCCGCGGGTTGCCCCGCCGGCGCGGCTGTCTTCTTGTCCGGGCATTTACGCTTGCACCTCTTCCAATCGTCCGATATAGACGCGCTCCGCTTCCCTTACCGCGTCATGGAAAATCTCCGCGATCGTCTCCAGTTCCTCGTCCGTCACGATGAGCGGCGGGAGGAAGCGGACGACGCTGCCGTGGCGACCGCCCAGCTCCAGAATGAGTCCGCGCCGCAGGCAGCCCTGCTGAATCGCCTTCGCGAGCTCGGGATGCGCCGGATAGCTGCCGAGCGAATCCTGGCCGCCGCGCGGATCGACGATCTCTGCGCCGATCATGAGTCCTCTTCCGCGCACGTCGCCGATGCAGCCGACATCCGCCTGGACCCGCCGCAGCCGTTCCGTCATGCCCGCGCCCAACGCGGCCGCGCGCGCTGCGAGCTCGTTCTCGCGCACATAACGGAGAACCGCCGTACCCGCCGCCATCGCCAGCTGGTTGCCGCGGAACGTGCCGGCATGCGAGCCCGGCTCCCAGACGTCCAGCGCCTCGTCGTACACGACGACCGCGAGCGGCAATCCGCCGCCGATCGCCTTCGAGAGAACGACGACGTCCGGCGAGATGCCCGCATGCTCGAAAGCGAACATGGCGCCCGTGCGGCCGATTCCCGTCTGTACCTCGTCCAGCATGAGCGGTACGCCGTGCTTCGCCGTAATGCGGCGCAGCTCGCGCATCCATTCATCCGGGGCCGGGATAACGCCGCCTTCGCCCTGCACCGCCTCCAGAATCATGCCGGCTCCTTCGACGATCCCGCTCTCCGGATCGTCCAGCAGCCGCTCGATGAACTGCGAGCCGATTCGCGTCCCCTCCGCATGCCCGACGCCGAACGGGCACCGGTACGAATACGGGTAAGGGAGAAAATGCACGTCCGCCATCAATCCCGATACGCGACGCTTCGGCCCCAGATTGCCGGTCAGCCCGAGCGCGCCGTGCGTCATGCCGTGGTAGCCCCCGTGGAAGGAGAACATCGTCCGCCGCCCGGTCGCCGTCTTCACCAGCTTCACGGCCGCCTCCACCGCGTCCGCGCCCGACGGGCCGCAGAATTGAATCTTCGCTCTGCCGGCGAGCGGCGCCGGCAGCAGGCCGAACAGCTCATCGACGAACTTCTCCTTCACCGGCGTCGTCAGGTCCAGCGTATGTAGCGGCAGACCGCTCGCCAGCACATCCTGCATCGCCTCCAGCACGACCGGATGATTGTGGCCGAGCGCCAGCGTCCCCGCCCCTTGGAGGCAATCCAGATACGTCTTGCCGTCCGCGTCCTTCACGCGAAGACCTCTCGCCGAGATGAAAGCCGCAGGGATTTTGCGCGGGTAGGTCCGCGCGTTCGACTCTCTGCGTCGTTGACTATCTAAGTAGGGCCCATTGCCTACGCTCACATGAATTCCCTCCGTGTTCAATTGAGAATAATTATCAGTACTCGCTCGAACGATATTGTAAATGATTATCATTCTCATTACAAGAGTCTTTTCGCCTTTTCTTGTAAAACTTTTGAAAGAAATAACCGATTCGACTTTTTTCTTGCTATATATACAAAAAACTCCGCGCGTTTCGAAGTCGTCGAAACACGCGGAGTTGGATGCCGATCAACGCGACTTGCGCGTGCGATACAGCAAATAGACGAAGAACGGCGCGCCGATCCCCGACGTCAGTATGCCTGCCGGAATGTCGTGCGGCAGGAACACGGTGCGGGCGACCGTATCCGCGATCAGCACGATCAACGCGCCGATCACGCCGGCGACCGGCAGCAAGCGGCCGGACAAGGAGCCGACCAGTCTTCTCGCCATATGCGGCGCCAGCAGGCCGACGAAGCCGATCGGACCCGCCATCGAGATCGCGGAGCCGGCCAGGCCGACGCTGATCAAGAGAAGCGAGATTCGCCCGCGCTGCACCGCGCTGCCGATGCCCGCCGCCAGCTCGTCGCCCAGCAGCTGAGCGTTCAGGTGGCGCACATGCCCTGCCGCCAGAAGGAGGAAGAAAACCGTCCACGGCAGAAGCGTGACCACGTTCGTCCAGCTCGTGCCATATACCGTCCCCGTCAGCCACAGGTAGGCCGCTCCGGCCGTATACGTCGAAGGCGCCATCATGATCATGAACGTCGTCAAGGCGTTCATCAGCATTGCCACCCCGATGCCGATGAGCACGAGGCGGAACGTCTGCACGCCGCGCTTCCAAGCAAGCAAGTATACGATCGACGATACGAGCACCGCCCCGATCATCGCGGCCACCGGCAGCAGCTGGATGCTGTAAGCGCCGGGAATGAGCGTCAGGAAGGCCGCCGCGGCCAGCGAAGCGCCGCCGCTGATCCCGACGACGTCCGGCGCGGCCAGCGGATTGCGGACGACGCCCTGCAGAATCGCGCCCGCCACGGCCAGCGAAGCGCCGACCAGCACGGAGATCGCGATTCGCGGCAGCCGCAGCGACTGCACGACCAAGACGTGGTCGGCAAGTCCAGCTCCCCCAGCGGCGCGGAGCACGTCGAGCGGCGGGATGCGAATTTCCCCCAGTCCCGCGCTAACGACGGCCGACGCGAGCAGGAAGAAGAACAGTCCGAGGAACCACAGCAGCGAGCGTCTGTGGAACCGGACTCCAGTCCGGGGTGCGGCCTGCTCCAATGCTTGCGCGGGGTGAACCTTAGGTGCTTCGATCTTCATGCCGCCGCCTCCCCTCTTGCCCGACGGGCCACGTAGACGAAGAACGGCGTGCCGATCACGGCCGTCAAGACGCCGGCCGGCACTTCGAGCGGCATGATGACGAACCGGGCCGCCAGGTCGGCCAGCAGCAGCAATACCGCGCCCAGCACCGCCGAATAAGGAAGCAGCCAGCGATAATCCATGCCCGAGAGATGGCGCGCGACGTGCGGAATGACGATGCCGATGAAGCCAATCGGCCCCGCCACCGCGACGGAGCTCCCCGCGAGCAGCACGATGATGAGGCCGCAGATCAGCCTGATCGCCGTCGTCCGCTGGCCGAGGCCGCTGGCTGCCGTCTCGCCCAAGACGAGGATATTGATCTGCCGGGCAAGCAGGAACGAGCCCAGCAGCCCGATCAGCATGTAGGGGCTTACCGCCTCCAGCATTGCGATCGGTCGTCCGGCGATCGAGCCCATAAGCCAGTACAGCACGTCGTTCAGCCCGTTCTCGTTCAAGACGAGCAGCCACTGCGTCATCGACGCGAAGAGCGCCGTCATCGCCGATCCCGCCAGCACGATGCGCATGGGCGACAGCCCGCCCGCGCCGAGCGATCCGAGCGCATAGACGATGGCCGCGCCAACGGCCGCGCCCGCGAAGCAGACCCAAGCTTGGGCCGTCATCGAGCCGACGCCGACGACCGTAATGGCCAATACGACGGCGAGCGTCGCCGCCGCGTTAATGCCCAGCACGCCCGGCGACGCGAGCGGATTGCGCGTCATCGCCTGCATTAGGGCACCGGCGACCGCAAGGCAAGCGCCGATCGCCGCCGCGATGAGCGCGCGGGGAACCCGGGTCGTGCGGACGATGATTTGTTCGTTGACGCTGCTGTCGTAATCCGTCACGGCCCGCACCGCGTCCGCGAGCCGGATCGGCGTCGCGCCGAGGATGACGCTTAGCGCAAGGCACGCCAACATAAGCAAGATGCCGGCCGCAAGACCCGCGGTTTTCCACCCGTTGCCGGGTAGTCCCTTGGCAATCAAACGATCCTCTCCTTAATACGCGAAAAGAATGAGCGCGCAGGCGCCCATTCTCTCGCAAGGTATGATATTAGTCCAGGTCGAAGTAGAAATACAGGTCGTCGAGCATCATTTTGGCTGCCATCGCGCCGCCGGACATGTTCCAGGATACCACGTCGACTTTGTAGTATTTCTTGTTCTTCACCGCATCGAGGTTCTTCCACAGGTCGCTGCCCGTCCAGTCCTGCTGCACCTTGTAGACGCCGCCGTCGCCGACCCAGTCCGTCGTGAAGTCGAAGATGTAATCGCCGTCCAGCAGGTTGATCTGCTCCTTCGTCGTCACGCCGATGAAGCCTTTGCCGGTTGCCTTCTGGGCTGCCGGATGCGCGAAGCCGAGCTCGTCGAGGATGTTGTAGGCGAAGCCCTCCATGTAGGCGCGAGCCGAGCCGTCCGGGTTGAAGCGGATGATCGACACTTCCGTGTTTCTTGCTTTCGTGCCGATTTTCGATTTGAAATCCGCCACGCGGTTATTCCAGTCTTTGATGAACGCGGTCGAGATCGACTCTTTGTTCAACACTTCCGCGATCGTTTGCAGGTTCGTTTTCCAGGAGTAGATGTCCTCGGTCATGATCGTAGGCGCGATAGCGGACAGCTGACTGTAGATTTTCTCGTGGCGCATCTTGGAGCCGATGATGACGTCCGGTTTCAGCGCGACGATCGATTCCACGCTAGGCTGCGTTTCGTCGCCGAGGTTTTTCACGTTGCTCATGCCGGCGCGAAGATATTTGTACCACGGCTGCTCGACGTACGATTCGACCGCGCCGACCGGCTTGACTTTAAGCAGGACGGAGATGTCTACCCCGCCGTTGAACAGGACGACGACGCGCTCGGGAACTTTGTTCAGCGTCGTTTTGCCCATGGCGTGGGTGAACGTCTTCTTCGTCTCGAGCACGACCGTGCTCGTGGAAGCTTTCCACGATACCCATACGCCAAGCGACTCGCCCAGGAAGCGAAGCGGCACGAGCGTCGCGCCGTTCTTCGTCACCGGAGCCGCGTCCAGCGCGACCGATTTGCCGGCGATCTTGGCCGTCTTGCTGCCGATTGTCAGTTCAACGGTTTTCGAGCCTTTCGTAAGACTGATCTTGCCGCTATTCTGATCCCATTTGACTTTGGCGCCGAGCTTCTCGGCAAGCGCCCGGTATGGCACCAGCGTCGAGCCGCCGACGATTTGCGGTTTCGAATCGAAGGAGACCGATTTGCCGTCCAGCGTGACGCCGATCGACTTGCCTGCCGCGGTCGCCGTGAGCGGCACCGCCGCCAGGACGATCGTCAAGGCGAGCATGACGATGAATGCGCGAATACGTGTAAATGATTGCATCTGTTTGTTCCAACCCTTTCCCTTATGTATGTATTTAATTCGCTTGTACGGCTTCTCCCGTCAGTACCTTCCCCAGATCCCGGAACTGCTGGTAGAGTTCGTAGTCCTGCTGAATTAACAAATCCTTATCGGCCTTGGAGGCTGCCGCGGCAGCGAGAAACTCGTTCACCTTCTGCTCCAATTCCGGAAAACTATCGCCGCTCTTGGCCTGCACGTCGCTCTTGATCGCTTCCCAGACGCCCGCGATTTGCCGGCTAAGCTCCTGCCATTTCGCATCGTCCCCGGCTTCGATCGCCTGTTTGAAATCCTTCGTCAGCGAACCGAGCTGGTTCACCCCGTCGAGCGTATCCGCCACTTCCACCGGCGCCGCTTCGATCTTCGGGCTGTCCGCCGCCTTGTTCTCGTCCACGGCTTTGCTCTCGTTAATCGCCGCGCTCTCGCTTCCGGATCCCGCTCCCGCCGGCGTGACCGTCCCGCCGCCGCATGCGCTTAACAGCACCGCGGACGCCGCCAGAAGAGCAATCGTGGCTGCTCGCAATCTCATGGATGCAAACCCTCCTGATCGTCTCTATTGATAATGAATCTCATTACGTCCGAGGAATATGATAATCATTCTCAATTATTTTGTCAATGCATTCCATAGAAATTTTTGGACGTTTTCTAGCATTATCCTTGATTTGTCCAAATTAGGTAGTCGAATAGTCCCGATCTCACCCGTTCCAGCGTCGCGGCAACAAAAAAAGAGGTCCTCTCCCTGATCGGAAAAGACCTCTCTCATTGAATGCCGTTATTCAAGCCGCTCTTCGCGCGCTTATTGCTTCAGGAGCGATAGAAACTCCGAGCGAAGCGCCGGACTGGTGCGGAATTCGCCGCGTACCGCCGACGTGACCGTCTTGCTGCCCGGCTTCTTCACGCCGCGCGCGCACATGCACAGATGCTCGCCTTCGACGACGACCATGACGCCATGCGGCTCCAGCGTATCGTCCAAAATGTTGGCGATCTGCGTCGTAATCCGCTCCTGCACCTGCAGCCGCCTCGTCACGGCCTCGACCAGACGCGCGAGCTTGGACAACCCCGCGATCTTGCCGCTCGGCAAATAACCGATGTGCGCTTTGCCGAAGAACGGCGCCATGTGGTGCTCGCATTGGCTGTAGTAAACGATGTCGCGCACGATCACGAGCTCCTCGTGCTGCTCGTCGAACGTCACGCCGAGCACGTCTCTCGGATTGACCTCGTAGCCGGCGAAAATCTCCTCGTACATGCGCGTCACGCGCGCCGGCGTCTCGAGCAGCCCTTCGCGTTCGACGTCCTCGCCGATCAATTTCAGAATTTCCCGTACGTGATGCTCGATCTGCTCCCGATTGCGGCCGACGTTCGCGTTCACGTAATCTTTCATGCCCGCCATACGGCGAAGCCCCCTTTCATGCCCTCCGGGCGCAGCCGCGAACTACTTGCGGCCGCCTGGACGGCGCATGCCTTGTTGCTGTTTGCTCATCATTTGCTGTGCTTTGTTTAGCTGCTGCTTGTTCATATTGTAGCCCATCTGCTTCGCCATCTTCTGCAGCATATCCGGGTCGCTCTGCATCTTCTCCAGCTGTTTGCGCAAATAGAACACGCCCGCGAAGAAGCCGCCCACGGCGCCCACGATGAGGGTAATGATCGAAATAATGACCGTCCACATGCATCTATCACCATACCTTATATTTTAGTGAATTGTGTCAACTTTGCACCTTATCATAGCATGTCCGCCCGCCGCGGAGCAAACGTTAAACGCCGCCTGCGGTGGGCTCCGGCCGCCCCTTCTCCAAGTCCAGCAAATGCCGCTTGATCGACAGCCCGCCGCCGTATCCGACCATCTCGCCGGAAGCCCCGATCACCCGGTGGCACGGCACGATGACGGGAACCGGATTGCGGTTGTTCGCGCCGCCCACCGCCCGGACGGCCTTCGGCTGACCGATCGCCTCCGCGATGTGCTTGTAGGAACAAACCGCGCCGAACGGCACCTCGGTCAGCGCCTGCCATACTTTGGTCTGGAACGGCGTGCCCCATAGGTCCAACGGCAGCTCGAACGATTCCCGGCCGCCCGCGAAATATTCCGCAAGCTGTTCGGCGGCGGCGCTCACGACGGGATGCTGCGGCGCGTGCATCCATCCCGCTCCCGGACAATACCGCTCGGTCCAAGCCGTTAGTTCTTCCGCATGGTCCGCATACCCGCCGAAATCGATGCGGCATAGTCCCTTGTCGGTCGCCGCGAGCAGCAGCGGACCTATCGGCGAGCCGACCTCGTCGTAGTAGATTGTCTGTTCGTTCATCTTCCTGCCTCCTCGGCCTGCTGTTCCGTCCGCGGCGAGCCGCTCGCTTCGAGCGCGCGGTCGACGGCGGCGAGCACCTGCTCGTCTTGCTCCCTGCCCTTGGCGTCCAACAACGCTTGCCGCGACGCCTCCCCGCCGATGCGGCCGAGCGACCAGGCCGCCGTCGCGCGCAGCTCGAAGCGCGGATCGTCCCGCAGCACGTCGATCAGCGCGGGGATGGCCGTCTCGTCCTTGAAATTGCCCAGCGCGATAACCGCGTTGCGTTGGATCGGCTTGCGGCCGCGCCAAGCGGAGGACGACTTCCCGAACGTCTCCTTGAATTCCCGATTGCCCATCTTCAAGATCGGCAGCAGCAGCGGCTTCGCCGTCTCCGGATCGGGCGCAAGCTCCGGCTGGTGCGTCCAATTCTTCCCTTTGTTCACCGGACAGACGACCTGGCACGTATCGCAGCCGTACAGCCGATTGCCGATCTTGCGCATGAATTCGTCGGAGACGACGCCTTTCGTCTGCGTGACGAAGGAGATGCAGCGCTGGGCGTCGAGCTCGCCCGGCCCGACGAGCGCGCCCGTCGGACAGGCGTCGATGCAGGCCGTGCAATCGCCGCAGCCTTCGGTGACCGGCGTGTCGGGCGGAAGCGGCAGGTTCGTGATCATCTCGCCGAGATACACCCACGAGCCCCACTCCGGCGTCAGCGTCGCGCAGTTCTTCGCGCTCCAGCCGATGCCGGCCCGCTCGGCGACGGCCCGATCCACGAGCGCACCGGTATCGACCATGCTCTCGGCGCGGAAGCCCGGCACCCGCTCCCGCAGCCATGCCTCCAGTCTGGCAAGGCGGTCCCGCAGCACGACGTGGTAATCCGTTCCCCAGGCCGAACGCGACAGAATGCCGCGTCTTGCCCCCGGCTCGGACTTCGGCGCGTCCTGCAGCTTGGACGGATACGCGACCGCGATCGCGATGATGGACTGCGGGTCGTCGAACAACAGCGCCGGTTCGGTGCGTTTGTCGAGATTCTTCTCCTCGAAGCCCGACTCCCGCCCGAGCTCCCGGTGGCGGATCAGCCGGCTCTTCATTTCGGTGAACGGGTCGGCCGCGGCGACGCCGATCTTATCGATGCCGAGTTCGGCCGCCGCCGCCTTCATCTCTTCCTTCAGCTTGTCCCATGATGTCGTCTGGTTCATCTCGTTATCCTCCGGGGCGGCGCCGTTACAGCCGTTTGATCGCCTCGCGGGCAAGCTCGTCGCAGCGATTGTTCCATTCGTTGTCGCTGTGGCCTTTGACCTTCACGTAGCTCACCTGATGCCGCTGCATATGCGACCATAGCGCCTGCCATAAATCTTGGTTCTCCACCGGCTGGCCCTTGCTGTTCTTCCACCCGTTGCGCAGCCAGCCGCGTATCCAATTGTTCTGAAAACAGTTCACGACGTAAGCCGAGTCGCTGTACACAACCGCTTGGCACGGCTCCTTAAGCAGCGCCAGCGCCTCGATGACCGCCCGGATCTCCATCCGGTTGTTCGTGGACATCGGCTCCGCGCCGGATATTTCCTTCCGATGCTTCCCATAGAAAAGCACAGCGCCCCAGCCCCCCGGTCCCGGGTTGCCAGAGCACGCGCCATCGGTATAGATCATGACTTCCTTCACTCGTTCATTCACTCCGCTCCCGGCATCAGCCCGGCATGCGCCATAAGGCGCGCCGCGCGAAGCGCCGATTATAAAGCGTTCAATTTGGCGATCGGCCACAGGATGAAGTCGGCGCGCCCTTGGATCAGCTTGCGCGGCACCGCGCCGAACGAACGGCTGTCCAGACTCGCTCTGGCGTGCCGGTTATCCCCCATGACGAAATACGTATCCGCCTCGACCTTGTACGGCCCGTAATCCAAATCCTCGATAGAAGTATCGGTATAGGCTTCGACGATGAGCTCTCCATTGCGGTACAGCTGCCCGCCGCGCACCTCGATCGTGTCGCCCGGCAAGCCGATGATCCGTTTGACGAGAAACTCCTTGCGATCGGGACGGTCCGACGGGTCCTTCAAAATGACCACGTCTTCGCGTTGCGGATCGCCGACGTAATACGAGAATTTGTTGACGAACAGCCACTCCTTCTCGTACAGCGTCGGCTCCATCGAATGCCCTTCCACGGTGGAGAGGTTGAACACGAAGAAATGGAGCAGCAGCACCACGATCAGCGCGATCGAGAGCGTCCTTCCCCAATCGATCAGCTCGGATGCCCACCGCGGAAGCTCTCTGCCGGATTTGTCCGGCTTGGGCGGCTTGGGCGACTTCGGGGACGAAGCCCGCTTCTCCTGCGCTCTGCGGCTGCGCGAAAGCCCGACAGTCTCCGTCTGCTGGGGGGTGTCCGATAGTTGACTCATCTTTGCCGCTTCCCTCCGCCCGTCTGTTTCTGCCACGCCTCGTAATAATGAGCGACGCCTTCATGATGGAAGGGCGCGACCTTCGATTCCACCCGTCCGATCAGCGCGCGCAGCCCGTCCTGGACCTTGCGCTGCACCTCCGCGGAATAATGGTAAATCGCCTTGTGCTGTTCGTACTCCTCGCGGTCGACGATCTGGGCCCGCCCATCCGTCGTCAAGATTACGTCAAGATCATAATCAATATACGTGAGCACGCTCCCATTATAGAACGGAGGCGATGCCACGTTGCAGTAATACCGGACGCCGTGCTCCTCCATGAGCGCCACCACGTTAAACCATTGTCCCGGAATAAAAAAAGAAACCGCCGGCACCCGGCTGATCCACTGTTTGCCGTCGGATTCCTGGATCGGGGTCTGCTCGTTGATGAGCACCCGCATCGATTCCGCAGCGTGCTCCGGCAGCAACAGCGTATCCGGAACGAGCCAATTCTCCAGCCACATCCGATGGAGATGGCCGTCGTGTTTGAAGCTCTTGATGATGCAAGGCTGAAATTGTTCCATACGCTAACTCCCAGAGAAGTTCTTACCTATAAGAAAAGCATATCTGCACGCCAAAATCAATGGCCATGCCAGATATGCTTCATAAAGCGCACCGTATGATTCTCTTCTTATCCCGCCACGATGCTGAGCTTCTGGAAGGAACGGAAGAAATCCGTCGTTGCGTAACCGAGCGATTCGTATAAAGAGAGAATGGGCTCGTTATGTTCGTCCGCCGTAATCAAAATCTTCGCAACATTCCGCTGTTCGAACCGTCCGCGCAGCGATTGGATCAGCTTCTTGCCGACGCCTTGACGCTGGTAATTCGGATGAACCGCGATGCGATAGTAGTACCCTCTGTTGTTGTCGATCGTACCGATAATCATTCCGATAATCTCATCTTCTTCCGCGGCAACGAGCACAAGCTCGCTATCCCAGGACAGTTGACGGGCAAAGGCTTCCATGGTCAGCTCATAACACTCTTCCGATAGAACGGTTTCGAGGAGCTGGGTTACAGGCCGGTAATCCGACAGTTGGAAGGAACGAACGTGCATCATTCAACCTCTCAATCGATAACATAGTTTTGGATAAAGTTAATAATACGACAAAATGAAATCAAATCCTGCTGATTTCTTTAAAATCTCTTAAAAAAAGTGCAAAATCCGCGGAATAGTGCTGAAAACGCTTACTATGAAGCGCTTTCACGGGGCTAAAGTTCGGATTTGTTTACTTTCCTCGGTTTTACTTGGATTATCGACAAAATATGGTGACGCCCTAGATGCTCACTGCGATGCCAGCACAATATTTGCCACCTGTTTCCATATTAACTTAGTGATTATTCACAAACCTTTTTGTTAACGACGCCGGTAGTATGTAAGATATCGTTCCTTCCGTCGCCAGGCAACCGCACGCTTCATCGCGTTCAAGCCAACCTACATCCGCAGCCCGCTCAACCGCTTGCGCCTTGAGGCGTTCCTTGTACAGCCATGATGTTAAACCAATATGAGGGTTGGGACGGAAATATGCTTGGCGCGTCCGATTACGCTGGCGGAGCGCTTGGCGGAGCGCTTGGCGGAGCGCTTGGCGGAGGCGGGCATGTTTAAAAGCCCGGCGCTTGCAAGCGCCGGGCTTTCGTATGCGTATCCCGTCAGCGTTTCCCCTCTGCGGAATGATGCTCGTTCCATTCTTTGGCCTGCGAGGTCGCGATCGCGATCGCGCGGCCTTCGTTGTAGCCGTCGCGCAGCAGGGCATTGGCGATTTCGACCGCCTTGTTCCGCAAGCGAGGCTCGAAGTTTTTGAGCGACGGCGGGTAATCTCCTTTTCGCCAAGGCATGGCTCCCACCTCCTCTATCGGCGCATGCCTCTTAGAGCGGGCGGCTAGAGAGCGGCGTCGTTACGTCGCGCGTGTCATACAGATCCGCGTTCTCCGAGTTGTAGCGTCTGAACGTATCGTAGGCGTCATGGTCGCGTTTGGCGTCCGCATCGACCAACACCAGAATTCGGCCGTTATCGATGTAGTCGTCGTAACGCTTCGCCTCGTCTTCCGGAATGCCCAGGCCGATGAGACCGCCCACCAAGCCGCCGGCGCTTGCGCCGACCGCCGCGCCCGTCAGCGTCGCCGCGATCGGGCCGGCCGCGAGAATCGGACCGATGCCCGGGATCGCAAGCGCCCCGAGCCCGGCGAGCAGCCCCGCCGTGCCGCCGAGAATGCCGCCGGTTGCCGCGCCCGTCGCCAGCCCTTCCGGCGCCTTCGTACCCGTCTCGTCCGTCACGTCCTCCACGTCGTCCCGATCTTTGGCGACGACCGAGATCTCATCGGACCTGTACCCTTTGCGCTTCAGCTCGTCAATGGCGTCTACCGCCGCTTCATACGTATTAAACACACCGACAATTTTACGATTGTTGCTCATCCTAATTCCCTCCTTGGCCTCTCCCGGCTAGCGGGACAAGCGTGGTTGATGTGCTTTTCCTTACCACTCATTCCGCCGCTTGAATCGCTTTCCGTTGCCGTTTTCTCGCCGCTTCCCAACGCTGTTTGCAGGCGCTGCCAGGCGGGTAATAACTATAGGCTTGTCCGCTCTTTTAACTACAACCGTTTATATGCAGAATGCCGCATTCCCGGTCTTACGACCGTGAACGCAAACCAATCTATTTTGTTTCACGCTTATAAATCATCTTGCATTTCATGATCGCGGAATGCTGCATGTCCAATCTCCCAGCCTTGCATAAAACGACGCTGCCTGGAGACGCTAGTCTAGGGCTTCGACCCACCCGACTTTCGAAACATAAACGTTGATTTATTATCGTAAATCAGGGATAATGGGAAATGAATCCATACATATTTCAAGGAGGTTGTTCATCCATGGCACACCAATTGCCTGCACTGCCTTACGCAAACGACGCGCTCGAGCCGCATATCGACGCGCTGACGATGGAGATCCACCACGACCGTCACCATAACGCATACGTGACGAACTTGAACGCCGCGCTGGAGTCCGCTCCTGAGCTGCAATCCAAATCCGTCGAAGATCTGATCGCCGACCTGAATAGCGTTCCTGAAGCGATCCGCACGGCTGTCCGCAACAACGGCGGCGGCCACGCGAACCACACCCTCTTCTGGGAAACGATCGGCCCGAACGCGGGCGGCGCGCCTACCGGCGCACTGGCAGCGGCAATCGACGCCGAACTCGGCGGCTTCGACACGTTCAAAGCCGATTTCGCGAAAGCGGCTACGACTCGTTTCGGCAGCGGCTGGGCATTCCTGGCGGTTACGAAAGACGGCAAACTCAAAGTGTACAGCCTGCCAAACCAAGACAGTCCGATCATGGAAGGCGAAACGCCGCTCCTCGGCCTGGACGTTTGGGAGCACGCGTACTACCTGAAATACCAAAACAAACGCCCTGACTACATCGGCGCGTTCTGGAACGTCGTCAACTGGTCTGAAGTTGGCAAACGTTACGAAGCAGCCGCGAAATAATTCGCGTCCCGCGAAACGAAACACCCCCGAAGCGGCCTACGGCCGGCTTTCGGGGGTGTTTTGTATTTCTCTATCGCGGAACGAAACGCGCAGCTCCGCTAAAAGGCGGCGTCAGCCGTTTCGCCTTGCGTATGCATAAGTCATAGATGCGACTGGATCGCCGTGCGGATTTGCTCCAACGACCGGTTGAGCGTAACGTTCTCGATCACATGCTCGCATTGCTTGCGATAGACGACTTCCTCGGTGTACAAACCCAAATAGCGGTCGATGACGTCAACGGGCATCGCCTTCGTCTCCAGCCGTTCCTTGACCGTGCGCTTATCCACGTAAATGAACAAGCGGACAACCCGATCGCCGTACAGTTTCTTCAGCAGCGAAGCCGCTTCGCTGTCCACTATGACGTACGCGTGACGTCCTTCCTCGAGCGGCTGCAGCAGCTCCTTCGTCCGAATGCCGTAGCGCTCCCGGCCGATCACCGCCGTCTGGATGAATTCGCCGCGGCGCTCCATCGCGTCGAACGTCTCTTTGCCGATAAAATGATAATCCAGATCCGGGGGCTCAAGCGCGCGGGGCGGCCTTGTCGTATAAGAAAGCACATGGTCGATGCCCAGCTCGCTGCCGATTCGGTGCGCGATCGTCTTGCGCCCGGACCCGCTCGTGCCCGTAAAGACGAATATAAACGGTCCTGCCATAGGAAACGCCTCCTTCGCCGTACCTATAATGAACGATTGGATCATGCTGAAATCGCAGCGTCAAGGACGGGAATTACGCCGTAAAACCGCCGTACAGCTATTGTATTCCACATCGCGCCGCCATTTTCCTGTTGATTGCCCTCCGCGGGCAAGATAGCAATATTTTCACACCTTGCCAATTGAACCGACTAACGCCAAGCCTGATCGGAGGCGTACGGTTCCGGCCCCGCGCCCTTCGTCTCCCGCGCCCAATAATTCGTACACGGGATAGGCTCCTGCCGCATATATTACGCTAAAGGCATTCGCCTATTCGCATGTGCAAAAGGAGACCGAACTATGTGGTATGATCCGTATGCCTCCGGCTACGCGCCGGACGGCAGCGCCGGCGCGCCCTTGGCGCGCGCGGGCGGCGATTGCGGCTGCGGAGGGCCTCGCGCCCTCACGCAGCATCCCGTGCCTCCCGGTCCGGGACCTGGCCTGATTGCTCCGGGTCATAGTCCGGGGCTGTTCCCGCCGCAACACGGACCAGGGCCGTTCCCGCCTCCGCCAGGGCCGGGACCTTGGCCGCCTGGACCCGGACCGTTCCCGCCGCCGCCGGGGCCGGGACCTTGGCCGCCTGGACCGGGACCGTTCCCGGCGCCGCCAGGGCCGGGACCTTGGCCGCCTGGACCAGGACCGTTCCCACCGCCGCCGGGGCCGGGACCTTGGCCGCCTGGACCGGGACCGTTCCCGGCGCCGCCAGGGCCGGGACCTTGGCCGCCTGGACCCGGACCGTTCCCACCGCCGCCGGGGCCGGGACCTTGGCCGCCTGGACCCGGACCATTCCCGCCTCCGCCGGGGCCTGGACCTTGGCCGCCAGGACCGGGACCTTGGCCGCCGGGACCGGGACCTTGGCCGATCCCGATTCCTCTGCCGATTCCTACGCCGTTGCCGCCGTTCCCGGGCAACTTCGTCACCGTCGTATTGAACGGCGGCAACGCCTTCCCGTGGGTGACGAACTCGTACCGCGTGCCGCACTTCCGGGGCCAGACGGTCTATCAGGCGCTGGCGGCGACCGGCGCGGTTCGATTCGGTCCGTCCGGGCGCATCGTGGCCGTCGGCAGAGTATCCACCGGCGAGGGCGTGCTCGTCCAGCTGCTGCTGAACGGACGGCGCATCCCGCAATCGCTGCTTAGCTTCCCGGTTCAAGCCGGCGATGCGGTAGCCGTCCAGCTCTACTTGGGCGGACCGGGCCCCCTGCCGCGCGAAGACTACGCGCAGCCGATCAGCAACGAAGCCTACACGAATCCGCTGCTGCCCGGCGCATATGGCGAATACAGGACGGAGAACGAAGAGGCTAATGAAGGCTAGCGACTAGCCGACAGCAACGGGAAGAGGCTGCGCGGGTGCGACAATCCGCGCAGCTTCTTTTTGCCGTTCCGTCTCGTCTAGCCCCACTGCTTCGCCTCCTGCCCCTCCGGCGCAAGAAGGCGAAGCCACTTCCTGAACCACGCCGCCCGGCGGCCGTTTACTTCCTCCGCATAGTCGTCCCCGGCCAAGGAGAGCACGTAGCCTTCATTCGTCACGTAAAAGATCGAATACCGGGACACATGGTATTTGCCCGCAAGTCTCCCCGCGTCTTCTCCGGCCTTCGCGATTCCGGCGATAATGCGCGTGCCCGGACGCAGGATGGGACCGGCGCCTTCGGCCATAGCGGATGTAATCAGATTAAGATGCTCCTCCTCCAAAGTCTGCCCTCGGAGGTGGCTAAGCACCTTTACCTTATACACATTGCAGGCTTGAATCCAGAACACGTTCGTCTCGAGAACTGGCGGAAGCGCGATCACCTCGGCTTCTACAAAGGTCTGCGCCCTCTTGACCACGTCGTCCTTGAACGCCGGCTCCCGGATCTCAATAAGCTCGGGCATTAGGCGTTGACCGGATATTCGGCCCGAAGCGCTCGCATCTCCTCCGGCGACAGCCTATATTCTGGCCGAATGCCATAGAAGATAACGCCGATCGTAATGACGAGGCAAACCGCCGCAATCGCATACATCGCTCCCCGTCTACTCCCCATCGTCCATCCCCTTTCCACGTCAAATTACAACGGGTTATGGCTTGGGCGGTATCCGGCGAATCTCGTCCACCAGTCGGCCCGCTCGCCGCCCGTTCATCGCGGCCGAGAAATCATCGTCTCTCGTCGAGAGAACATAGCCATCATCCGTGACGTAATACGCCAGGTGCCATACGATCGGATATTGCCCGGCAAGCCGCTTGGCGTTCGATTCGAGCAGCACGGCGATGATACGCATGCCCGGCTTCAGCGGAGGCTCCCACCCGTATTCGATTGAGAACAGTTCAACTCGCTCCGGAAGCCGCGGCCCACGGATATGCCAATGCACAATGGCATCATAGCCATATACGGACGGGGTACGTCGGGCGTTTATGATTTCGACTTCCGCGAAAGTCCCCGCATCGAGCGCTACGGCTACCCGGAAGGGCATGTTGCCGACCAACGCATGAGGCGGATCGTTCGTATATAAAGGGTATACTGCGCGCAGCGCCTGGATCTCGTCGGACGTTAACCGCGCCTCCTGCCCTGCCGCCCGCATCAGGAACATCGCCGCAAGCAAGACGCCTAAGCCGCGAACGAGATATCGCCTATATTTCGTCATTGCGTCCCTCCCTGCGTGCCTATCGCATGCAAAGCTGCCTTACGCAACATCCAACCCGGATATAATTTAACTAAACCCTACCATTTAAATCTTGAGCATGTAAATGCTTTCTTTCGCTTCCGACAGCATCCCAACCCCCGTGAAGCGAGGTGAAACGGCTGCGCCGTCTCTTGCGGCGATGCGCGTTTCATATCGGGGACATACAGGCTTTGTATAAACGTGAAACGTATACTTTCCTATATGCTTATATGCCAAAAAAAGCCCCCGAGCCAATGTGGCTCGAGAGCTTCCATCCATTAAACGCCAGCCGTCAGCGCGCGCCGCAACGACCGCGGCTTACTTCTGCCCGTAGTAAGCGTTCTTGCCGTGCTTGCGCAGGTAATGACGGTCCAGCAGATGCTGGTCCATCGGCTGAATGTTCGGGTTCAGCGCGAACGTGTGGACGCCCATCTTCGCCACTTCCTCCACGACGACGGCATTATGAACCGCGTTGTGCGGATCTTTGCCCCATACGAACGGCGCATGGCTGTTCACCAGCACCGCCGGCACTTCGGCCGGATCAATGCCGCGCTCGCGGAACGTTTCGATAATGACATTGCCGGTCTCAAGCTCGTAGGCGCCTTTGATCTCCGCCTCGGTCATCGCCCGGGTGCACGGGATTTCCCCGTAGAAATAATCGCCGTGCGTCGTGCCGAGCGCCGGAATGGCGCGTCCCGCCTGCGCCCAGCTCGTCGCCCAAGGCGAGTGCGTGTGCACGATGCCGCCGATCGATTCGAACGCGCGGTACAGCGCGACGTGCGTCGGCGTATCCGAGGAAGGACGGAGATTGCCTTCAACGACTCTGCCTTCCAAATCCACGACGACCATCTGCTCCGCCCGCAGCTCCTCGTAAGGCACGCCGCTCGGCTTAATGACGACGAAGCCGCTCTCGCGGTCGATGCCGCTTACGTTCCCCCAAGTAAACGTGACCAGCCCGTATTTCGGCAGCTCCATATTCGCTTCCCATACGGCTTGTTTCAAAGATTCCAACATTGCCATGCCTCCTTCAATTTCCGCTAACTTGATCGGACATGCTTCTCGTTGACTGCTGGTCCTATTATAACTTGTACGTACAAGTGTGTCATTACTTATTTGCAAGCTCGTCCTCCCGGACGGTTGCCGTCGATTCCCGCATAATCAGCTTCGGCTCATATACGACGTCGGAAGGCGCGCCGCGCCCGTGCTTGCCGCCGATCAGCCGCATGAGCACCGCCACCGCGTCCTCGCCCATTCGCGTCTTCGGATGCTCGATCGTCGTCAGCTTCACTTCCGTCGCGGTCGCCAGGGTCGCGTCGTCGAAGCCGACGATCGACAGGTCGCCCGGCACGGAGAGCCCGCTGCGGCGCACGATATCGAGCAGGCGCACCGCCAGTTCGTCATTGTAGCAGACGATCGCCGTCGGCCGCTCGCCCGGCCCCAGGGCCAGCAGCGACTCGAGCGATTCGGCCGGCTTCGTCAGTTTCTCCTCGGTCGTATAGCGGAGCAGGCTTCCCGACGTGAGCGGCAGCCCCCGCTCCCGCAGGCTGCGCATGAAGCCGCGCATCCGGTGGACGCCTTGGAAGTCGTCGGTCTTGAAGAAGCCGGCAATCCGCTTGTGGCCAAGCTCCGCGAGATGTTCGGCGGCGCGGTAACCGCCCAGCTCGTCGTCCACCTTCAGGCAAGGCGCGTCGACGTCGCTATAGCGTTCGTTAAGCATGACGTACGGGATGCCTCGGGCTTCCAAGGCCAGAAAATAGTCGAAGTTCGGGTTGCCTTCGGCGCTCTTGGTCGGCTCGATAATCAGCCCGCCGAGCGGCTCGCGCAGCATGGACTCCAGGCTTTCGCGCTCCTTCTCCTTCTCGTTGTCGGTGCTGGCGAGCAGCAGCCGGGCACCCTGCGCGCGCAGCGCGGATTCCACGCCGCGTACGATCGTCGGGAAGATATAATCCGAGATATGGGTCGTCATCAGGCCGACCGTCAAGCCCAGCGGCTCCGCCGTCTTCCGGTTGTTCTCGGGCATGGCGTCGGCGACGAACGTCCCTTTTCCCTGCACCCGGTACAGCCAACCCTCCGCCTCGAGGTCGCCGAGCGACTGGCGCACCGTCTGCCGGCTCATCCCGGATTGGGCGGCAATCTCATGCTCGGACGGCAGCTTGTCGTGCGGGCGGAACTGTCCAGCGGCGATCCACGAAATGATTTGTTCCTTCAACTGCCTATACTTAGGGGGTAGCTGTTCCTTCACGTGGCACCTCACAGTTCGCATAATCCAACTTGTATGATTGAAGTATATCATGCCGCCAACTTGTACGTACATAATTGTAAAAGCCTAACCAACACGATTGGGCCGATAAACGCTTCATCTGCTTCATGCTTCTCATGTCGAGTTGACCCGCTCTCTGCCCCAAAACAGACAAGAGCCGCGGCAATGCCACGGCTCTTGTAACCATTCAGACTCAATTCGCCCGCCGACAATTCAAGCGCCCGCTTCCGAGCAGGCGGCGGGTTCCAGCTAAGCTTTCAGCCTCTCCAGCAAGTAGGCGCGGACATCGTCCGCCAGATCATCGCGCTTCAGCGCCAGATCGATCGTCGCCTGCACGAAGCCAAGCTTGTCGCCGACGTCGTACCGCGTGCCTCCGAACCGGTAAGCGGCTAGCGGATTCGCCAAGCCCAGCTGCTGCAGGCTGTCCGTCAGCTGAATCTCTCCGCCCTTGCCCGGCCGAGCTTTCTCGAGCAGTTCGAAGATCGCAGGTTCGAGCACGTAGCGGCCGACGACGGCGAGGTTCGACGGCGCTTCGCCCGGCGCCGGCTTCTCGACGAGCGAGCGGATGAGCGCGGTGGAATGCGGGTGCAGCTCGGCAATCCCGTATTTATGCGTTTGATCCCACGGCACTTCCATTAGCGCCACGACCGACGTCTCGCGCTCGCGATGCAGATCGATCATCGCCTTCAGGCACGGCGGATCGGATTGCAGAATATCGTCGCCGAGCAGGACGGCGAACGGCTCGTTCTCCACGAAGCTGCGCGCGCTCAGCACGGCATGTCCGAGACCGAGCGGCTCCCGCTGGCGGATATAGCAGATATCGGCCAGATGCGAGATGCCGCGCACGAGCTCCAACAGCTCGGCTTTCCCATGCGCTTCAAGCTCCGCCTCCAGCTCGTACGATTTGTCGAAATGGTCTTCGATCGCCCGTTTGTTCCGTCCCGACACGATCATGATGCGCTCGATGCCCGAGGCGACGGCTTCCTCGACGATATATTGGATGGCCGGCTTGTCGATCAGCGGCAGCATCTCTTTGGGCTGCGCCTTCGTCGCCGGCAGGAACCGGGTGCCGAGTCCCCCGGCCGGTATGATCGCTTTGCGTACGCGTTTGCTCAACTTCTTGTCCTCCCCGCAAAAGGTAATTCGCTTAACCTCCATTCTACTCTTCTCCGAACCCAACATCCATAGCCGCTCAACCCGCCGCCGGCCGGCAGCCGCCCCATTTTCAAAGTTTCAAAGCTTCCCCGCCGCAAGCGCCGTCATTTGACTTCCGTTCCCAAATCGTGACAAACTTGTGGGAGTGCTCGCCATTACGCGCTTGATTGAACAATCTCAACCTGCGAAGGAGTGTCTTGCTATGCTGATTACCCGTAACCTGCGAACATCCCGCCGCGATGAAATGATCGACATTACGCGCGAGGTCGCTTCGATCATCGCCAAGGAGAACGTCCGCGAGGGCATCGCGGTCGTCTATTGCCCGCATACGACGGGCGGCATCACGATCCAAGAGAACGCCGATCCCGACGTCAAACACGACGTGCTGATGCGGCTGGACGAAGTCTATCCGTGGGAGCATCCCAAATATCGCCATGCCGAAGGCAATACCGCCTCTCATCTGAAAGCGATCACGACCGGTTCTTCGCAAACGATTATTATTCAAGACGGCAAGCTGCTGCTCGGCAGATGGCAAGGAATCTACTTCTGCGAATTCGACGGCCCAAGAACGCGCGAATACGTCGTCAAGCTAGTCAAAGGCTAATTCCCCTTCCGAATTCAGCCTGCATCCTCCTCTCATAGCGCCTCCTTTTCTCCCTATGCGACGTGTGCGTGAGGGCTGAAGAGCGAGGCGTTTTTATTGTTGACATTTTTACTTATTTATAATAATTTTAATTTAGGATTTATTTTAGATACTATTCGGTTATAAGCGAACATACCGTCGAGCAGCATGATTGGAGGAATCACCTGATGGAAAACGTCGTCATACTCGGCTCCGGCCCTTCCGGCCTGGCCGCCGCCATATACCTTGCCCAAATCGGCTGCAAGCCCCTTATCTTAGAGAGCGCGCATCCCGATGGACGGTCCCTGCCGACAACGGGTAGCGACTCCTCCGAATTCGACAAGCCCGTGACGAGCAACAACACGCTCGCCATGATGCGCGCGCAGGCCATTAGAATGGGCGTTCGGTTTCGCGCCGGACGCGCGGCGATGACGTCAGGCGCTCCCTTGCGGTTCCAGCTGGAGCCGGGCATTACAATATCTTCGCGAACGGTCATCATATCCGACGCCGAATTGGCGCACGATATGGATATCCTTGGCGGGCGTCCGCAGGAGGAGCTCGGCGAAACAGCTTTCGCGGGCGGCGACGGCTTTTTCATACAGGGGCATCAGCTGTTCGTCGCCGGCGGCGGCGATGACGCCAGCGATGACGCGTTATTCCTGACGCGCTTCGCCTCCGAAGCCCGTCTCGTTCAACGCCGCATGAAACAACGCGCATATGCCAATCCAACCACGCGATGGGCGATGGACATGACGCCGATCGAAGTCATCCCGGGCGAGTTGGGCCTGCACGGCTTGAAGGTTCGCATGAAAGCCGACACCATGAGGCCGCAACCAACGTTAAGCAGTTCTTCACCGCATCCGCGGCGCATCGGCGGCGGCATGCCGGTCGAGGGACGGCCCCCGTTCGTCGGGAAGAGTATCTTCTTGGCGACGCCGGGAACGCCGACAGTCTGCCATCCGGCCATTTTCGTTGGTTACGGCAGTCAAGCATCCCGCGACATCCACCCGCTCCGGGCCGCGGCGGCGGGTTGTCTGGCCGCAATCCGCTGCGAGCATTACCTCGAACGAAAAGCGACCGCCGTCTAACGATTCAAGGCCGCGGCGCCGGTGTAAATGAAAAGTAGTCCAACCTATCGATAAAGGAGTGTTGAGTTATGGCAACAGCAACGGCGACGAAAAGCGTGCAAGAAATTCTGAATAAACAGGTAGCGAACTGGAGCGTTCTCTATGTAAAACTGCACAACTTCCACTGGTATGTGAAAGGGTCGCAGTTCTTCACCCTGCACGTGAAATTCCAAGAATTCTACGAGGAAGCGGCGCTGCACGTCGACGAGCTGGCCGAGCGCCTGCTGGCGATCGGCGGCAAGCCGGAGGCGACGATGAAGCAGTACCTCGACACCGCCAGCATCAAGGAAGCCAAGGGCACCGAAAGCGCGGAGCAAATGGTCGATACGCTGATCGCCGACTTCGGCACCGTCATCGACGAGCTGAAGGACGGCATGGAGAAAGCCGAGAAAGCCGGAGACGAAACGACGGCCGACATGCTGCTCGCGATCCACAGCACGCTGGAGAAGCACGTGTGGATGCTGTCGGCGTTCAACGGCCGCTAATCGGCCGAAGCATCGCCTCTCTCCGCCCCGCAGTTGACGCCATGAATGCCTGTAGCCCATTCGCGGTCCGAGAGGAGCGCCGAATGGGCTTTTGATCGTAATCGCAAGATGGACTGTCGTTACTGCAACGGCTTGAAGCCCGACATGCTCGTTTGGCGGTGGCACGAGATACAAGACTAAAACGCCTTGAACAGCATGACGCCTACCGGCAGCAAGTTTCATTCCGGAGAAATACAAGATGATTTATAGGCGTGTCGCAGACGCTCTCGCCTCTGGACGCGCGAAATAAGCCCGCTTATCCTCAAGCGAGGATAAACGGGCTTGCTCCGCCTGCCGATTCCGTAACGGCAGTGGCGACGCGATTATACCGGCTGAGGCGCCTGCTGACTGAGCGCGATCGCCTGTTCCAGATCGGCTAGAATATCGCGGATCGATTCCGTGCCGATCGACAAGCGGATCAGCCCCGGCGTAACGCCTGCGGCCAGCTGTTCGTCCGGCTTCAGCTGCGCGTGCGTCGTGCTCGCCGGATGGATGACCAGCGACTTCGAATCGCCGACGTTGGCCAAATGCGAGAACAGCTTCGTCGCATGGATCAACTTCTTGCCCGCCTCGATGCCGCCTTTGATCTCGAAGGCAAGAATCGCGCCTTGGCCATTCGGCAAATACTTCTGCGCCAGCGCGTGCGAAGGATGGCTCGCGAGGCCCGGGTAGCTAACCCACGCTACGTCGGCATGGTTCTCCAGGAACTTGGCGACCTCGAGCGCGTTCTGGCTGTGGCGCTCCAGCCGCAGATGCAGCGTCTCCAGCCCCTGCAGCAGCAGGAAGGAATTGAACGGCGACAACGCGGAGCCGAGGTCGCGTAGCAGTTGGACGCGCGCCTTGATAATATACGCTAGCGGACCGACCGCTTCGGTATAGACGACGCCGTTGTAACTTGGATCAGGCTCGGTCAAGCCCGGGAACTTGCCGCTCGCCGCCCAATCGAACGTGCCGCCGTCCACGATGACCCCGCCGATCGACGTGCCGTGGCCGCCGATGAATTTCGTCGCGGAATGGACGACGACGTCCGCTCCGTGCTTGATCGGCTGCAGCAAATACGGACTTGGGAACGTGTTGTCGACGATTAGCGGAATGCCGTTCTCGTGGGCGATGGCCGCCACCGCCTCGATGTCGAGCACGTCGCCTTTCGGATTGCCGATCGTCTCGCCGTAGAGCGCCTTCGTTTTGTCGGTGATCGCCTGGCGGAAGTTCTCCGGATCGCTCGAATCGACGAACGTCACTTTAATGCCGAGCTTCTTGAGCGTATGCGCGAATAAATTATAAGTCCCGCCGTAGAGACTGGAAGAAGAGACGATCTCATCCCCGGCCTCGGCGATATTGAGAATCGAGAACGTAATCGCGGCCTGACCGGATGCGAGACCGAGCGCTCCGACGCCGCCTTCCAGCGCCGCGATCCGCTGTTCGAACACGTCCGTCGTCGGGTTCATGATGCGGGAGTAGATATTGCCGAATTCCTTCAGCGCGAACAGGTTAGCCGCATGATCCGTATCGCGGAAGCCATACGAAGTCGTTTGATAGATCGGAACCGCCCGGGACAACGTCGTCGGATCAAAATCCTGCCCTGCGTGTACAGCCAGCGTTTCCAATTCGTAATTCGGTTTGTCGCTCATCGTGTAATCCCCTTTTCGTCTTGAAATTAGGAACGCGATTGTGCCGATTCTTGGATGCGACTTCCATATTGGTATTCTTCGACCGGTTGCAAATCCCTGCTTGCGCTAAATTCAAATAATTCACATTAATTTACTTGGTTTTAGCGTAGTTTAGCACTTTTTTCCTTTAGGCGTCAATCATTTTCTGGCCGGGGACGCGTCTGCCTAACAGCCTCGTCCGCAAGCCGATCTCCGCCACGGCGCACACGGAAAAGAGCCGCATCCCGTCGCCGGGCACGCGGCTCTCCCCTTTCGCCGTCCATCGCGGCCGTTCGCCGCATGAATCGTTCGTTGCGTTAAAATTTCGCGCCGTTAACGCTGCAGCCACGGTTACCGTTGCTTGTTTGCCGCGGTTACCGTTGTTAGCCACGGCATCCGCCGCTTGTTTGACGTGGTTACCGTTGTTAGCCACGGCATCCGCCGCTTGTTTTAGCGGCGGTTACCGTTGCTTGTTTGCCGCGATTTGCTCAGCCAGCTCATTCAAATACGCCCAGCGGTCCATGAGCTCCTCCAGCTTCGCTTCGAGCTGCTCCTGCTCGGCCACCAACTGCTGCAGCAGCATCGAGTCGCTGCCCGATTCGTCCATCCGCTTGGCGACCGCCGCGAGCGCCTCTTCGGTCTTCGCGATCGTATCGTCGATCGTCTCGAATTCCTTCTGTTCCTTGTACGACATCTTCGTCGGTCCGGCATTCTCCGCCGAACGGGTCGAAGCCGCTGGCGCCGCCGCCGGTTTGGCGGCGGTCTCGGCCTGCGCCTTGCGGACGGACTCCTCCGCCTTGTGATCGGCATATTCCGTATAATTGCCGACATGATGCGTCACGACGCCCTCGCCCTCGAAGGCGAGAATCCGGTCGACCGTCCGGTCCAGGAAGTACCGGTCGTGGGAGACGACGAAGACGACGCCCGGGAAGTCGTCCAGATAGTCCTCGAGCACGGTCAACGTCTGAATGTCCAGATCGTTCGTCGGCTCGTCGAGCAGCAGTACGTTCGGGGCATCCATCAGCACGCGCAGCAGCTGCACCCGGCGTTTCTCGCCGCCGGAGAGTTTGCCGATCGGCGACCACTGCATCGTCGGCGAGAATAGGAAGCGCTCCAGCATTTGGCCCGCCGATACCGAGGAGCCGTCCGCCGTCGCGATCCGTTCCGCGCCCTCCTTGATATAGTCGATCACCCGTACGGTGTCGTCCATCTCTTCCCGCTCCTGCGAGAAAACGCCCAGCCGGACGGTCGGCCCCAGCTCCACGGTGCCCGCGTCCGGCGCCAGTTGGCCCGCGATCAGCTTGAGCAGCGTCGACTTGCCGAGCCCGTTGCGCCCGACGATGCCGACGCGATCTTCCGGCACGGCAATATAGCTGAAGTCGCGAATAACCGCGCGTCCTTCGAACGCTTTCGTCAGCGCTTCGATCTCCACGATCTTCTTACCCAGCCGCGCGGATGCCACCGACAATTCCAGCTTGCCGGATGCCTTCTCGGGCGCCGCGTCCTTCAGCGATTCGAACCGCTCGATGCGCGCCTTCTGCTTGGTCGTCCGCGCCTTCGCCCCGCGCCGCATCCAGGCCAGCTCATTGCGGAACAGGTTCTGCCGCTTCGCCTCCGAAGCCGCATCCCGCTCCTCCCGCTCCAGCTTGAGCTCCAGGAAGCGGGTGTAGTTCGCCGTATAGAAATACGCCTTGCCCCGGTCCAATTCAAGCGTCCGGTTCGTCACCCGGTCTAGAAAATACCGGTCATGCGTAATCATAAGCAAAGCGCCTTTGCGCTTGGCCAGCATTTGCTCCAGCCAGGCGACCGACTCGTTGTCGATATGGTTGGTCGGCTCGTCCAGCAGCAGCACGTCGGCCGGCTGAATCAGCGCCGCGGCCATCGCGACCCGCTTGCGCTGGCCGCCCGACAACGTGCCGAGCTTGGCGTCGAAGCGCAAGATGCCCAGCTTCGTCAGCGCCGTCTTCGCCTCGTTCTCGATCGTCCACGCGTCCAGCTCGTCCATCCGCTGGTTGGCGCGGACAAGCTTCTCCTGCAGCGACGGGTCGCCGCTGTTCAGTTCCAGCGCGGCGAGCGCTTCGGCATACGCGCGCACCGCCTTCATCGGTTCGGAATCGCCCGCGAGCACGTGCGCAAGCACCGTCGCTTCGGGATCGAAAGGAGGATCCTGCGCAAGCAGCTGCACGGTGACGCCGCCGGCGGTCATGATCGAGCCGGAATCCGGCTGCTCCAGCCCCGCCACGACTTTCATAAACGTGGACTTGCCCGTTCCGTTGACGCCGATAATGCCGATTTTATCGCCGGCCTCGATGCCGAACGTGACGTCTTCGAACAGCATTTTCTCGCCATAGCTTTTCGTTATATGATCAACCGTTAGTACGTGCATGCTTCAACCGCCTATCTTCTAATTGTAAAGAGGTCCGTCTCTTCTCCTGCAAACCCTTCGCTTTAACTTTATACGAAGAGGCTTGCCGGGGCAACCGGACCGAATGCGGCATTTTGCCGGGGTACCTTGCGCGGAATGGGAAACGCATACATGCTTGCATGCAAAAAAACAGCGCCGCAGGGTGCTATTCGCACGACCTGCAGCGCTGTTGCCTACTTGCTTCTATAGTTCGATCGTTCGAGGTAACCCGCCGGCGATTAAGCCAGCACGGCTTCGCGCTCGGCGCGCGCGTACCGGACTTCCTCGGCGCGTACCGCGATCGCGGCCATCGTGCGAACCGCTTCGAGCGGATATTTCCCGGCCGCCGTCTCGCCGGAGAGCATGACCGCGTCCGTGCCGTCCCAGATCGCGTTAGCGACGTCGCCCGCTTCGGCGCGCGTCGGGCGCGGCTGCTGCTGCATCGACTCGAGCATTTGGGTCGCCGTTACGACGAATTTGCCGGCTTTGTTGCACGCGGCGATCATTTGCTTCTGCGCGATCGGCACGTCTTGGATCGGAATCTCGACGCCGAGATCGCCGCGCGCGACCATGATGGAGTCGGACGCCGCGATGATCGCTTCCAGCTCGTCGAGGCCTTCTTGGTTCTCGATTTTGGACATGACTTTAATGTGGGAAGCGCCCGCGTCGGCCAGCATCTTCTTTACTTCGAGCACGTCCTCCGCGCGGCGCACGAACGACATCGCGATGATCTCGACGTTGTTCTCGATGCCGAATCGGATATGCTGCTTATCGCGCTCGGTTACGCCCGGCAGCGATGTGCGAATGCCCGGCAGGTTGACGCCTTTGCGCGATTTGATGATGCCGCCGTTCAAGATCGTGCAGACGACGTCCGTCCCTTCGATGCGCTCGACGGCCAGCTCGATCAGACCGTCGTCGATCATGATGCGCGAGCCGACTTGAACGTCTTTCGACAAATCGTAGGATACCGAAATCCGGTCGATCGTCCCTGCAATTTGCTCCGTCGTCAGCGTCAGCGTAGCGCCGCTTTGCAGCAGGTACGACGGTTCCGCCAAATTGCCCGTGCGAATTTCCGGTCCTTTGATATCCAGCATGATTTCAATTGTGGTATTCTTCTTGCGAGCGGCTTCGCGCACGAGTACGATCCGGTTCCGGTGATCGTCCAGCTCGCCGTGCGCCAGGTTCATGCGGGCGATGTTCATGCCTGCATCGATCATATTCTCCAGCATCTCCGGGCTCAGACAAGCCGGTCCCATCGTACAAACGATCTGTGTTTTTTTCATTGCGTTGTCCACTCCTGTCAAATGCTATCGTTCTTTGTCTATCGTTAGTTCAATTGTATAGGAGCGGCTGTTCAAGATCGATGAACTATAGTACAGTAGTTATACTATAGTCCGATAATAATTGAGGCGACGCTATTGTTCAGTATTTTTCATATCGGCGAAGAACGAGGCGTTCTTCGTCAGGACCGGCGCCGGTTGGGTAATGATAGTTACCTCTTCTTGTGGGTCCGGTTCGGACGCGTGACGCTCGAGATCGCCGGCAAAGCCTACGTCTGCGGCAAGAACGAGCTTATGCTCGCGCCGCCCGGCCGGACGTTGTACGAGCTCAGCGGCGAAGGCGGCATACGCGACGCGATCGCCGTCCGGTTCAGCCCCGCGACCGCCGAGGTAGCCAGCCAATTGCCGCTGCTCGGGGCGCTTGCGCCGCTTGCGTGGACAACCCGCATGCCCGAGCTCATCGACGAGAAACTGCTGCAGCTGACCGGACACTGGAACGAGCGCGCTCCTTACTATTCCGTGCTATGCAGCGCCTTGCTGGCGGAAGTGCTCGTCCTGATTAACCGGGAAGTCGATTCCGGGGCTAGGATGCCGTCGACCGTCCAGCATGCCGAGCGGATGAAGCGGTATATCGACGAACATTACCGGGAGAAAATCACGAAGCTGGAGCTCGGCCGCTGCGTCGGCGTCAGCCCGAACTACGCCGCCGCGCTGTTCCGCAGCGTGACGGGGCTGACGATCAGCGATTTCGTCCATCGTAAGCGGATGAAGACGGCACAATACTTGCTCCGCCACTCGCAGCTGACCGTGCAGGAAATTTCCGAGCATCTCGGCTACAACGACCCGTCTTATTTCAACCGGACGTTCAAGCGGACGGTCGGAAGGCTGCCGTCGGAGCTGATCGCGGAGCGGAGCCAGCGGGAATAAGAGGCGTTCGAGTTGCATGCCGACGGGCGGAAACGACAGGTAAACGACGAATGTAGTTCATATTGGCCTTAAGCGGCCCGACAATACGGAGAGGATGATGGCGATGAACATCACGATTTTGAAAGCGGAATTGAAATACACCGGGAAAGAGGACGGCTACCTGGGCTTCGTCCATTTTGCCGTGGAAGGCCACAAATCGGATTACGAGCTGACGCTCAAGAGCAAAAACTGCGAGGACTGGATGTACAGCCTGAATTTCCTGAGCGGCCCGGGCAAAGAAGTCCAGATCAACAAGGTGGAAGAGCAGATCGAGGAAAACGACGAATTGTTCGATACGCTGATCGACGCGGCGCTGGATGCGCTGGAGAAGGAGAAGAGCGGCGAGCAAGCGTAATAACGAAGGGGGAGTCCGGCCGAAGGCTGGCTCCCCTTTAATTGTACGAGCGTTTCTTCGCGGTATCACGGTTAGAGATCGGACGGCTTGAGATACGCGGAGCTGAATCCTCTTGCAAGGTAGCGTTATCGGAATGAATGCACAGCCTCATCTAGAGCATCATTGAAGCTGATTTCAGTGGAATGCGGCCAATATAACATCAATATATTCTTGTTCGCGAACACCTGGGGGAACCGTTCGACGGGGCTGCTTGGGTTAGTTCAAGCTGGCCTTTTTCACGCGATTGGGCAGAGTCATAGATATAAATATACAATTCTTCCACATTGTTTTGATCCACCTCGGGTCTTCCCACCGTGAATCGGTTGGGCTTGACCTGATGCAGTTCAAGTTCCCGATCGCCCGTGAAGGACGGGTCTGCCGGGGACATCGTTTCATGATCGGCACTTTCACGAGCTATGCCGAAGGGCAGCAGCTCTACTCCCTCCTCATTTAATGCTTCTACTACCCGGTCGAAAGAAATGTTATCGGTACTCATACCCGTCATGTTGTCGTTGCGGGATGCTGCGTTCGTCTTATTTGCAAGACAACCCGACAGAATGAGAAGGACTACGATCCACGCTGCCCACATTTTCATCCTTTCACACACTTCCCTCTCATCCGTGAATTGCCCTTCTTGCTCTCAATTGCTTGCCGAGCAACCGTTGTTGCAGACGGTTCCGTATCTCGTCTACCGCGGGTCACATTTCTGTAACCAATCTTTAAGGTTATCATAAGCCCGACTTCAGCTTCGTTTAAGGTTCGGCGCCTATACTTAATTCCAACGACCCCCCTTTATAATAGAGTAAGACTTGGACCCGCAGCGATGCGGGTCATTTTTTGCCTAAACCCGCGAAAAACCGGCTCACGCTCGCGGCCGGTTCGTCTCGTTGTTTAATTAAAGCGATTACAGCCACGTCTTCAGCAGCGTGGGCAGTTCGCTGATGTCGCGAATCTCCGCATGCGGCGCATGATCCGTATCCGGCGCGGCGCCGCGGCGGTTCAGCCAGACCGAACGCCAACCGGCTTCCATCGCCCCTGCGATGTCGTTGCGCCACGAGTCGCCGATGTATAGGCATACCGCCTGCGCGTGCCCGGTCACGTCGCTGACATGCTTGAAAATCCGCGGGTCGGGCTTCGCGATCCCCACGCCGTCCGAGATGAAAATCCGGTCGGCCGCCACGATGCGGTCCAATCCGAGCGCGCGGATCTTGGCCATCTGATGCTCGACCGGTCCGTTCGTAATCATGCCCAGCCCCAGCCCGGCTTCGCGCACGAGCGCGATTGCCTCGAGTACGCCGTCCGACAACTCGATCCGCCCCTGCTCCTCGATATAACGGGCTTGCACCGCCGCCGACTGCTCGCGTGACACCGTAAGGCCAAATTCGTGGAACGCCAAAATGACGCGCTGTACCCGCATCTCCTCCAGCTCCATGTGTCCCTCCGCGTAAATCTCCCAGAGCCGGTCGCTGTGGTAGCGCACCCGCCGGTACGCCGTCTCCAGCGGGAAATCCGCCGGCAGCGCCAGCACCGCCAAGGCCGCCTTGCGGAACGGGGAGAGCGAATCGTACATCGTATCGTCCAAATCAAAAAAGACCGCTTCGAACCGGCCTATATTACGGCTTGCTTCATTGTTCATATCAGCTGCTGCCTTCCTTCCGTCGCCACCTTTATCGGCACCATCGTATCATGAAGCGGCGCGCGTTGGGTAGCGGTGGCGCAACGGTCGGCGGGAGGCCGCTGTTGCATGAGACCCCAGTCGATCCCCCGCTATAGTGGGATGAGCACCTCTATTGCGCGCCAAAAAGCCACCCCAAGGCAATCGCCCCTGGATGGCTTCTCCCCACCACCGCTAATTCCGGTTAATAACGACAAGCTTCAGCTCGGTCATGTCCTCGATCGCGTATTTGATGCCCTCGCGTCCGAGGCCGCTCTCCTTCACGCCGCCGTACGGCATGTGGTCGACGCGGAACGTCGGGATGTCGTTGATCATGACGCCGCCGACGTGCAGCGCGTCCGCCGCGTCGAGCGCGGTGCGCAGATCGTTCGTGTAAATGCCCGCCTGCAAGCCGTACGGCGAGTCGTTCACGAGCGCGATCGCCTCGTCGATCGAGCCGACCTTCCCGACCAGCACGATCGGCGCGAACGCTTCCTTGCACGACACCTGCGCGTCCGGCGGCACGTTCAACAGCACGGTCGGCAGCAGGACGCCGCCTTCCGCCGTTCCGCCGCAGGCGACCGTCGCCCCGCGCTCCGCCGCTTCGGCGATCCAGCCGAGCGTGCGCGTCACTTCGCGTCCGGCGATAAGCGCCGAGACGTCGGTCGCCGGATCGAGCGGATCGCCGACCTTCAGCTGGCCGACCGCCGCGACGAGTTTCGCGACGAACGCCTCGTACAGCTCCTCCACCACGTAAATCCGCTGCAGCGAAATGCACACCTGCCCTTGGTTCGAGAACGCGCCGACCGCGCAGCGCGCCGCGACCGCATCCAGATTGGCGTCTTTGTCGATGATGACCGCCGCGTTGGAACCCAACTCGAGGGTGACCTTCTTCAACCCGGCCATCGCGCGGATCGAGGCGCCAACGGCGGCGCTGCCGGTGAAGCTGATCGCGCCGACGCGCGGGTCGGTCGTGATCTTCTCGCCGAGCAGCTTGCCGTCGCCGGTAATGACGTTCAGCGCGCCTGCCGGCAGCCCCGCTTCGGCGAACAGCCCCGCAATGTAGAACGCGGACAGCGGCGTCTGCGGCGCGGGCTTCAGCACGACCGCGTTGCCGGAGGCGAACGCCGGACCGAGCTTATGCGCGACGAGGTTCATCGGGAAGTTGAACGGCGTGATCGCGCCGACGACGCCGATCGGCTCGCGCGTCGTATACGCGAGGCGGCCTTCCCCGCCCGGCGCGGCGTCGAGCGGGATCGTCTCGCCGTGCAGCCGCTTCGCTTCCTCGGCCGCGAACAAGTACGTCTGCACCGTGCGATCGACCTCGGCATATGCCGCCTTCAGCGGCTTGGCCGCTTCGAGCGCGATCAACCGCGCCGCTTCCTCCTTGCGCTCGCCGAGCAGTTGGGCGACGCGGTACAAGATCGCCGCACGCTGATGCGCGGGCATCCGGCGCATGGCCGGGCGCGCCGCGACGGCCGCTTCGATCGCCTGGTCCGCCTCGGCAAGACCGGCATTCGCGATCTCGGCGATCGCTTCGCCGGAATAAGGCGCATAAAGGATCGTATAGTCGGCCGTCTCGACCTGAGCGCCGCCGATGAGCAACTGTTTCTTCATAAGAATGATTCCTCCTTGCCTCTCTCGTTCGATTGCCCCTGCTGCCAACGACAGCGGCCAGCCGATCCCGACGCGCCGTAACAGGGCTGTCCGGGCCATGGCTGGCCAGCATCGCTTATTATATAGCTTTCGCGTACATCTCCGATAACGCTTCGCTAATGATATCAAGTCCCTCGGCCAGCTGCTCGTCAGTTATGACGAGCGGCGTCAAGAAGCGAACCACGTTGCCGTGCACGCCCGCGCTGAGCAGGATGATCCCCTTCTCGTAGCAGGCCCGCAGCAAACTCGCGACGAACGCCTTCGCCGGCTCGCCGGTCGCGGGCTCGACGAACTCCACCGCGCACATCGCGCCGAGACCGCGGACGTCGCCGATGATCGGATACTGTTCCTGCAGCGCCTCGAAATACCCGCGAATGCGCTCGCCGATGACCTCCGAGCGGTCGCTAAGCCCTTCCCGCTCCATCTGCTCGATGACCGCGAGCGCCGCGACGCAGCCGAGCGGGCTGCCGCCGTAGGTGCCGCCCAGTTCGCCCGGGCTGGCCGCGTCCAGCAGCTCCGCCCGGCCGACGACGCCGCTGATCGGAAGTCCCGCCGCAAGCGACTTCGACACCGTGATCAGATCCGGCTCGATGCCGAAATGGCTGCTCGCGAACATCCGCCCCGTCCGGCCGAAGCCGGTCTGAATCTCGTCGGCGATGAACAAGATGTTGTTCCGTTTGCATACCTCGAACACGCCTTGGACGAACAGCTTCGGCGGTACGATGAATCCGCCCTCGCCCTGCACCGGCTCCATGATGACCGCCGCGATCTCTTCCGGGGCCGCCTCGGTCAGGAGGAAGTCCTCGAACTGCCGCACGCAGAAGCGCGCATATTCCTCTTCCGTCATCGCCGCCGGCCGGTGATACGGATACGGGTACATCGCTTTGTAGGTCGCGGGCGCGAACGGGCCCATTTTGAACTTGTACGGCTTCACCTTGCTCGTTAGGCTCATCCCGAGCAGCGTCCGGCCATGGAAGCCGCGCGTGAAGGAGAC
The DNA here is from genome assembly GCF_008124765.1 of Paenibacillus methanolicus. Lineage (GTDB taxonomy): Bacteria > Bacillota > Bacilli > Paenibacillales > Paenibacillaceae > Paenibacillus_Z > Paenibacillus_Z methanolicus. Next base: position 183,962 of record NZ_VNHS01000011.1, read on the forward strand.
GATGCCCGGCTTGCCGGTGTACTTCCGCGCGATCTTCACCGCGTTCTCGACCGCCTCCGCCCCGCTGTTCAGCAGCAGCGCCTTCTTCGGAAAGTCGCCCGGCGTGATCGCCGCCAGCTTCTCGGCCAGCGCGACGTACGATTCGTACATGCCGACGTGGAAGCTCGTATGAAGGAACTTCTCCGCTTGCTCCTGAACGGCCTTCACGACCTCCGGCGGACAATGCCCGGCGTTGATCGTGCCGATCGCGCCGACGAAATCGAGGAACGTGTTGCCGTCGACGTCGGTCAGCAGCGCGCCGCTCGCCCGTTCCACGAACAGCGGGAAATTATTGCCGACGCCGAGCGAGACGGCCGCCGAGCGGCGCTCGAGCAGCACGGCCGTGCGCGGTCCCGGCAAGGGACCTTTAATGGACGCGAATTTGCGTTCTGTCGCCATATTATCTCATACTCCTTACCCGCGGTACCAGCCGAGCGGCTCGACCTGTAGATTCGTATTGATCTGCTTCACTTCCGTATAGGCTTCATAGCCGAAGGTGCCGAGCTCGCGGCCGATGCCGCTCTGCTTGTAGCCGCCCCACGGCGCTTCGTTATAAGTCGGGTGGTACGTATTGATCCACGTGATGCCGGCGCGGAGCTTGCGGGCGACCCGCTGCGCCTTCGCGCCGTTGTTCGTGAACACCGCCCCCGCAAGTCCGTAGATCGTGTCGTTCGCCAAGCGGATCGCCTCCGCCTCGTCCTTGAACGTCTGCACGACGAGCACCGGTCCGAAAATTTCCTCGCGCACGATGCGCATATCCGGCGTCGTATCGGCGAAGATCGTCGGCTCCATAAAATAACCGCCGGCGTACTTGCCTTCCGTCAGCCGATTGCCGCCGCAGACGAGCCGCGCGCCCTCGGACTTGCCGATCTCTACGTAGTCCAGCACCTTGCGCAAATGCGCCTCGGAGACGAGCGGTCCCATCTCGGTATCTTCGGACAGCCCTTCGCCGACGACGATCGCCCTCGTCCGTTCCGTCAGCCGTTCCATGAACCGGTCGTAAATGCTCTCCTCGAGCAGCAACCGAGAACCCGCCGCGCAAATTTGGCCTTGCCCGGCGAAGATCGCGAACATCGCGTATTCGACCGCCGTCTCGAAATCCGCGTCGGCAAACACGATATTCGGCGACTTGCCGCCGAGCTCGAGCGATATTTTCTTCATGTTGCCCGCCGCGACCCGCATGATGCTGCGTCCGGTCGCCGTGCCGCCGGTGAAGGCGATTTTGTCGACCTGGTCGCTCTCCGCCAGTTCATGGCCGACCGTCGCGCCCGCGCCGAGCACGAGATTCGCCACGCCCGCCGGGAAGCCCGCGCGCTCGATGAGACCGAACAGCTTCACCGCCGTCGCCGGGGTGATCTCCGCCGGCTTGAAGACGACGGTGTTGCCGGCGGCCAGCGCCGGCGCGAGCTTCCACGCCGCCATGAGCAGCGGATAATTCCACGGAATGATCTGGCCGCACACGCCGATCGGCTCGCGGACGACGATCGCCTGCATCGGATCGGCGACCTCGTACGTCTGGCCGTGCGGCTTCGTCGCAAGTCCGGCATAGTAACGGAAGCAGGCCACCGCGTCGTTCACGTCGCCCGCCGCCTCGCGCAGCGGCTTGCCGCTGTCGAGCACCTCGAGCCGCGCGAATTCGTCCTTCTCCGCCTCGAGCAGCCGGGCTAGCTCGAAGATGAGCCTTGCCCGTTCGGCCGCCGGCGTCGTGCTCCACTCGCCCTCGTCGAAGGCGGTACGCGCCGCCGCGATCGCCCGGCGCGCGTCGTCCGCGTTCCCTTCGGCCGCTACCGCGATGACCGCGCCGCTGGCCGGATTGACGATCTCCCGCGTTTCGCCCGACAAGGCGTCCACCCATTGACCGTCGATATACATTTGCAGTTGTTCGCTCATTCGTTGGCTCCTCCTGCTCTCATGGTTTGGTGAATGGCCGCCCTGTTTCTCGCACAGAGAGCGGCTAATCAAGCACGGCACTCATAGCTCGACCCTCTCGGCTCGCTACTTGCCGCACATCGGCTGCTGCTGCGTGATGCAGTGGATGTTGCCGCCCCCGAGGGCGATTTCGCGCGTGTTCACCTGCACGACCTCGCGGTCCGGGAACAGCGCCCGGATTTGCGTCAGCGCCTCGCCGTCGCGCGGATCGTCGAACGCCGGGATGACGACGCCGCCGTTGCAGATGTAGAAGTTCACGTACGTCGCGGCGAAACACGTCCCCGTCGCCCGGCTGTAGCTGCGGCGCGCCCGGTCGATCCGGCGCGCTTCCTCGTCGGAGATCGTCAGCGGCGACGGAATGTGGATGCGGTGAATGTCCAGCTTCCGGCCGCGCGCGTCGACCGCTTCGCTGAGCGTCTTGTACGCCGCCTGCAGCACCTCGTACTGCGGGTCCGCGGGATCGTCGGTCCAGCTCATCGCCACGACGCCCGGCCGGATGAACGCCGCAACCTCGTCGATATGGCCATCCGTCTCGTCGAACAGCATGCCGTCCGTGATCCAGATGATCTTCTCGATGTTCAGGTACTCCCGCAGCAGCTCCTCGACCTGTTCTTTCGTTAAGTCGGGATTGCGGTTCGGGTTGAGCAGGCATTGCTCGGTCGTCAGCAGCGTCCCTTCCCCGTCGACGTGAATCCCGCCGCCTTCGAGGATGAAATGCTGGGCGTCATACCGGTCCTTGTACTCCATCTCCAGCACCTTCTGCTTCACGAGCATATCCTGGTCCCATGGGAAGTAGAGTCCGCCCTGCAAGCCGCCCCAGGCGTTGAAGCCCCAGTCGACGCCGCGCACGTCGCCGGCGCCATTCTTCACGAACGTGGGGCCGACGTCGCGCATCCATGCGTCGTTGGAGGACATCTCCACGACCCGGATCGGGTCGGGGAAAATAGCGCGCACATGCTCATACTGCGAGGAGCCGACGCCGACCGTCACGGGCTCGAACCGGGAGATGGCGAGCGCCACCTCCACGAACGCGTCCTGCGCCGGCTTGGCGCCGAGGCGCCATGTATCGGTTCTCGTCGGCCACAACATCCATGTGCCGCGATGGGGTTCGTATTCGGCCGGCATCCGGTAGCCGTCCTGTCTTGGTGTGCTATTGATCGTTCTTGGCATGCGGCTTCACCTCGGCGAGAATTAAGCTTTCGTTTGCGCGAGCACCTTGCGGAACATCGCGATGACGCGGTCGACTTCGTCCATGCCGATCGTCAGCGGCGGCTCGATCCGGATCGTCTTGGAATTGATGAGCGTGCCCGCCACAAGGATGCCCTCGTCGAACATGCCCTTCGATACTTCATAGCCGACTTCATCGCGGTGGAACTCGATGCCGATCATGAGGCCGATGCCGCGAATCTCCATCACTTTGTCTTCATGACCCGCAGCCGCTTCGCGCAGGCCGTTCAGGAAGTAGCGCCCGACTTCGTCCGCGCGGGCCGGAAGGTTCTCTTCCAGCAGCACGTCGATCGTGGCGATCGCCGCCGCGCAGGCGAGCGGGTTGCCGCCGAACGTCGTCGTGTGCATGAACGGGTTCGGGAAGAAGCTCTTGAACACGCGCTCGTTCGCGACGACCGCGCCGGCCGGCATGACGCCGCCGCCAAACGCTTTGGCCAGACAGAGGATATCCGGGGTAACGCCGTATACTTCCGAAGCGAACATGCGGCCCGTGCGGCCTATGCCGGTCTGCACCTCGTCGAACACGAGCAGCGCGCCGTACTCATCGCACAGCTCGCGCACTTCGCGCAGGTAGTTCGGCGGAGGCAGGATGATGCCGCCCTCCCCTTGCACCGGCTCGAGCAGCACGGCCGCGACGTCCTCGCCGACCATCGCGCACGTCTCGAACGTCTTGCGCATCATCTCGATGTCGCCGAACGGAATGTGGCGGAAGCCCGGGATGAGCGGCAGGAACGGCTTGCGGAACATCCCTTTGGCCGTACCGGAGAGCGAACCGAGGCTTTTGCCGTGGAACGCGCGCGTCGTGGAGATGATCGTCGTGCGCTCGCTGTACATTTTGACCAGCTTGAGCGCCGCTTCGACGCTCTCCGTGCCGCTGTTGGTGAAGAACGAATACTTCAGGTCGCCCGGCGTGATCCGCTCGAGAATCTTCGCGAGCATGGCGCGCAGCGGGTCGAGCAGATCCTGGCTGTGCAGCGCTTGGCGCTTCAGCTGGTTCTCGACCGCCTCGACGACCTTCGGATGCCGGTGGCCGACGTTATAGATGCCGAAGCCTCCCAGACAATCGATGTACTCCTTGCCGCTGACGTCCTTGAAGCAGGAGCCTTCGTCCGACCACTCGACCGCGGCGAACTGGCCGCCTTGCGTCACCGTTTTGCGGTATTCGAGGAAGCCCGGGTTGACGTTCTCGCGGAAGCCGTCGACGGTCTCCTTCGTAATCCACGCCGCCTCTTCGCTCGTCACTTCCTTCTTCGCGATCAGGCCGAGCACTTTCTTGATATACGACTTCGTCTCGTCCTCGCCGCCGTGCTGCTGCGTTACTTGCGTATGATCGATGGCCATGTGATTGCCTCCTTGAATTTGAATATCGGGGTGAACTTCCTTAGCTCCGCGAATCGCGCGTCATCAGCATGCCGTACGTCTCCGGCCGGCGGTCGCGCATGAACTGCAGCAGATTGCGGGCAAAATCGATTTCGCCGAGCTCGACCTTCTGGATGAGGATGCCTTCCTCGTCATCCAGCGACTGCACGATATCGCCCATCGGATTGCTGACGAACGAGCCGCCGTAGAACGTCATGTCGTCCTCCCGGCCGACGCGGTTGACCGCGGCGATGAATACGCCGTTGTGAATGCCGTGCGCGGAGATCGCCTTCTCCCACGTCCGGCGCGTCGACAGCTCGGGATGGTCCGGCTCGGAGCCGATGGCCGACGGGAAAAACAAGATTTCCGCGCCCTGCAGCGCCAGTAGGCGGGCCGTCTCCGGGAACCATTCGTCCCAGCAGATGCCGATGCCGATCGTGCCGAACGCCGTCTTATAGACCGGGTAGCCGGTGTTGCCGGGAATGAAATAATATTTCTCGTGATACTGCGGGCCGTCGGGAATGTGGTTTTTGCGCGTCGTCCCAAGACAAGTGCCGTCCGCGTCGTAGACGGCGGCGCTGTTGTAGTAAAGGCCGCGGCCGGCCTTCTCGTAGTAAGGGACGATGAGCACGACGCCGAGCTTGCCGGCCAGATCGGCCATCGCCCGCAGCACGTCGCTGTCCGGGGATTCCGCCAGCTCGTAGCCGCGCGGGGTGACGCGCTGCGCGACGTATGGATTCGCGAACAACTCCTGGAGACAGATGATTTGCGCGCCTTTCGCCGCGGCCTCCTCGATATGCGCGATCGTCCGCCGGACGTTGAGGGCGGCGTCGGGATCGCAGGAAAGTTGGATGAGGGCCAGGGTCGCATCGGATTGGTGCATCGGCTGCAGCTCCTTTTAGATAAATTGAATGAACGTCAGTCATTATAGAATAAATGACGGCCGCGAAGGCCGTGCATGTGAGACATAGCGCGCGATTCGACGGCTAACGTCGGTGATTCTCGGCGACAGTAGTTGCGCACCCTTGCCTCCCGGAATCGTGGAACTCGGCACTTCGGCGTGAATCGGATGAGCGGCGCGTCCTGCGAAGGTCCACCCTAGATGCCCTATCCGCCGAGTTTCGCCGCAGTCCTTCCGAGGGACGTACGGCTCCGGCTACTTCGCCGGCGCCATCGAGCGCTTTAGGAACTGGAACACCTCGTGCTGGGATTCCTCGCGCGTGATATCCTGATCGCGGCCGATGAAGAACCGTTCGGCGGCGTTCTCGACCATGTTGACGATCATTTTGGCCGTCCAGCCGACGTTGAGCTCGCCAATGATCTCGCCGCTTACGATCGCCCGCTTCAGCTCGTCCTCGAACCACTCGTAATACGGCTTGTAGATCGTCTCCCAAATTTCCATCGAATGATCGATCGCCAGTCCCGAGTACACAAGCACGATGACGTCCTTATACTCGTCGGTGATGTTGTAGATCTCGTCGATGAACGTCTGCAGGAACTCCATGAAGTTCGCGCGGCCCTTCGTCTTCTCCCGGCTCTTCTCGAGCGTGATCGAGATCAGGTTCTGGGCGATGGCCGGAATGAGCGCGTTCTTCGACCGGAAATACAGGTAGAACGTCCCCTGCGCGACGCCGGCTTTCTTGACGATGTCGGAGATGGACGTACTGTACAGCCCCTTCTCGGAAATGATCTCGATGGCCGCTTGCAAAATGGCATTATATTTGTCGTTGACGGTAGTTGCTGACACGAATCGCCCTCCAATGACTGACTCTCATTCATTTTTGCTTGGTGAGAATTATCATAGCTCAGGCCGAAAAACGGCGCAACCTTTATTTTCGCCATACATGTTATCTTATGTGACACCCCTCTTAAAATTCCGCTTGAAAGATGAAAAATGCGCGTTGTATACTAGGTCGCATAACGCCAATATGTGGGTGGGGAGTGATTATATCCTTCCGTTGCGGAAGGAATAGTGACGGGTAACGCTTACAAGAACATATCCACGTAAGTCTGCGTCTCGCAGACAAGGAGGCATGGTATGCACGGAGAGTCCACGACACTGAAACGCTCGCTTAGCATGTGGCAGCTCGTTCTCCTGGGGTTGGGCTTCATGACCCCGATGGTTGTATTCGACACGTTCGGCATCGCGTCCGAAGAGACGGGCGGCCACGTGCCGGCTTCGTACGTCATCGCGCTGGTCGCGCTGTTGTTCACCGCCGGGAGCTACGCCTTTATGATCAAAGCTTTCCCGAACGCCGGCTCGGCCTACACGTATACCCAAAAGTCGATCCACCCGAATCTCGGCTTCATGGTCGGCTGGCTCGCGCTCATGGACTACATGTTCCTCCCGATGGTCAACGCGCTCATCGCCCAAATTTACATGACCTCCTGGTTCCCGAACGCGCCGGCCTGGATTTTCGTCGTCGTCTTCGTCGCGCTCGTGACCGCCATCAACCTGCTCTCCGTCAAAGGCACCGCCAACATGAACAGCTACCTCGTGCTCTTCCAGATCGGCATGGTCATCGTCTTCGTCGGCATCTCCGTATGGGCGCTGCTCAGCGGCAAAGGCGTCGGTTCGGTGTGGTACCCGGACGCGTTCTTCTCCGGCGATATCGAGACGTCGACCTTAATCTCCGGCGCGACGCTGCTTTGCTTCTCGTACCTCGGCTTCGATGCCGTCGCGGGCTTCGCCGAAGAGACGGACAACCCGACGCGTACGATTCCGCGCGCCCTCTTCCTGACCGCGCTCGTGGGCGGCCTGATGTTCATCGTCGCTTCTTATTTCGCGCAGGCGTTGTTCCCGAACGTATCGGACTTCAACGATCCCGAAGCTTCTACGCCCGAGATGGCGCTCTATCTAGGAGGCGTCGTGTTCAAGGCGATCTTCCTGACCGCCGGTTTCGCCGGCACGATCGCATCGGCGATCTCCTCGCAGGCGAGCGTATCCCGTCTCATGTACGCGATGGGCCGCGACCGAATGCTGCCGACCCGCTGGTTCCGCCATCTCTCGCCGCGGACCCATACGCCGATTTTCAACACGCTATTCGTCGGCGTCGTATCGCTGACCGCCGTATTCTTCAGTCTCGATACGGCCACGTCGTTCATTAACTTCGGCGCGCTCACCGCGTTCACGTTCGTCAATTTGTCGGTCATCGCCCACTACGTCGTTCGCCGCAAGATGCTCCGCAGCGCCAAGGAAGTGCTCTCCTACTTGATCATTCCGACCATCGGGGCCGCCTCCATGATCGTCCTATGGGTCAACCTGGATATGCACTCGATCTATCTCGGCATCGGCTGGGCCGTCGTCGGATTCATCAGTCTCATCTACTCGACCAAAGGGTTCCGCATCCTGCCGGCCGACTTGAATTTGTCCGGTACGAACAAGATCGACGAGTCGATGTAAAGGCATCGTCCGTTCATGACTATGAATGCGGGTTCGGCGATATGCAGGTCCGTACGGGATTTAGTGAATGAATGTCATTCATTATCTAAGCCGCGTTCACTCCCCACTCCCCGCTCCAGCCCAGCCCTCCCGCCAACAGGACCCCGCAAGGCATGCCAAAAAGCTCCCGTTCCTACCCGGAACCGGAGCTTCTTCGGTACTCGAACGTCAGCCGCGAGACGCTTCGCCCTGTCGACCCTACACCATCTTCGGCCGGCGCAGCTCGAACGGCACTTTGCCCTCGATCGTCGTCTCCAGCTCGATCTTCTCCATCCGAAGCACGTCCATCGGCCCCAGCATCGCGTGCAGCTCGAACGGGTCGGCGAATCGGCCGGCCAGCCACTGCTCGATGTGCTCTTCTTCGAGAATCGCCGGCATCGTCCGCTGGTACGGGGAGACGAGTCCGTTCGCCTGCGTCGTCATCAGCGTGCACGTGCGCAGCTCCTCGCCGGAGTTCGAGCGGAAGACGTCGTACAGCCCCGCGATGGCGAAGGAGCCGCCGCGCATCGTCATTTTGGCGCGAACGGTCTCTTTGCCTTCGGTCTTCGTTACATAGAAGCCGGTGCACGGCACGATGCAGCGCTGCTTCTTGAGGATACGATCGAAAATCGGCTTCCACAGCATCGTGCGCGTCTCCATCAGCACGGAATCCTTGGCCCAATACGGCAGCAGCCCCCAGCGGAAATCGTCCAGCAGGCGTCCTTGGTGCGGGTGGTCGAAGATGGCGGATACCGTCTCGGTCGGACTAATTTGCAGCCGGTTCGCATTATAGGTTAGTACCTTTTCTATCTGGTATCGCTGCTCGAGTTCCGCTCGTTCGGCCGTAATGGCAATCGCTTCGCACATCCTTAGTACTCCTCGCTTTGATGGTTTTGGTTGATTTGGTTATTATTTACCAAACAATCCTCATTCATGTGCGAATATGCCTAAATAACGGTATACTAATAAAGGTACTTACTTTACATACCCATATTTGAAGGGAGCGCTTAATCATGGCTGTATCGGAACAAAACTTGGCGAAATACGCCGAGCTGATCGTCAGAACCGGCGTGAACGTGCAGCAAGGGCAGGACGTATTCGTCACGACGACGATCGAGATGGCGCCGCTCGCGCGTCTCGTCGCGGCTTCGGCCTACGAGGCCGGCGCGCGCAACGTGCACATCGACTGGACGGACGATACGCTCTCGCGCCTGAAATACGAGAAAGCGGCGGACGAGGTGTTCACCGTATTCCCCGATTGGGAGAAGGACAAACGGATGTCGTTCGTCGAGAACGGCTCGGCGTTCATCGCCATCGTCTCCTCCAACCCGGATCTGCTGAAGGGCATCGATTCGCAGCGCATCGCGAACTTCCAGAAGGCGTCCGGCACGGCGCTGGCGGGCTACCGTCAAGCGGTGCAATCGGACAAAGTGCCTTGGACGGTCGTCGCGGCGGCGAACAAGGATTGGGCGGTCAAAGTATTCCCGAACGCCGGCACGCCGGACGAAGCGGTCGATCGGCTGTGGGACGCGATCTTCTCCTCCGTGCGCCTGCACGCGGAAGATCCGGTGGCGGCTTGGGCGGCGCACAACGACAACCTGCACCAGAAAGCGGATTACCTGAACGCGAAGCGATACAAGAAGCTTCATTACCGCGCGCCGGGCACCGACCTGACGGTCGAGCTGCCGGAGAAGCACCTGTGGCTCGGGGCGAGCAGCACCGATCCGAAGGGCAACGCGTTCATGGCGAACATGCCGACCGAGGAAGTGTTCACCGTTCCGTTCAAGGACGGCACGGAAGGCTACGTCTCCAGCACGAAGCCGCTCAGCTACGCGGGCAACATCATCGACGGCTTCAAGCTGACGTTCGAGAAGGGCCGCATCGTGAAGGTCGAAGCTAGCCAAGGCCAAGAGATTCTGCAGCAGCTCGTCGACACCGACGAAGGCTCGCATTACCTCGGCGAAGTCGCGCTCGTGCCGCACCAGTCGCCGATCTCGCAATCGAACATCCTGTTCTACAACACGCTGTTCGACGAGAACGCGTCGAACCACTTCGCTATCGGCAGCGGCTATGCGTTCAACCTCCAAGGCGGCAAGCAGATGAGCCGCGAGGAGCTGGCCGAGTACGGCGTGAACAACAGCATCACGCACGTTGATTTCATGGTCGGCTCCGCCGAGATGGACATCGACGGCATTACCGAAGACGGCACGATCGAGCCGATCTTCCGCGGCGGCAACTGGGCGTTCTAATCGCCGCAATATGAATAGCGCCCCCTCCTTGCCTGGTTGGCTTGGCGGGGGCGCTATTTCTTTTGCCGCATTCAATACGCATGAGTTCGCAGCGATACGATTTATTAATGCCGTTTATTGTTAATCGAGCTTAATATCCCCTGACTTGGCCTTCGCCATCGACGACAACCGGCCGAACCGCTCGATCATCGAGGCATAACAAGCCTGGTCGATCTCGAAGCCGCCCGATAGCTTGACCTCGATCCGGTCGGCATTGGCCCCGTATTTCCCCGTCGATAAGAAGTAACGGATCGCCAGCTGTTCTTTGCGGATGCGCAGCGTCTCGACGCTCATCTCGAAATCCTCGGGGAACCTCGACGCCAATTCGATTCGGTTCTCGACCTTCCCTTCCTTCAGCCGACGGACGAACGACTCGAACTCCCGCAGCGTGAACCACACGTTGCTGCCCCGTCCCGTGAATTTGTGATCCTTGATCTCGATCGCGCAGGATATGCTCGGCAGCTCGCCGGGAACGTACTTCTCCAGCAGAAAGGATATCGTCGATTCGCCGTCCGCGGAGACAATGCGAAAATCATACCTTTGGTCTTCATCCGACACTAGCTCATCCCCCGCTTTCAGGTCTGTTTCTTCAAGCTTAAAACAATCCGGCCAAATAAGAAACAGCCTCGGCGCAAAAAACGTTCGCCGAAGCCGTAATTTCCTCGTCTTTCGCCGCGAAACCGCCTGAATACGCAGGACATCTACTCGCGCGCGCGATTCAACGCGAGGGCGAACGCAAAGTGTCCGGCCCGGTGCGTCAGCGCGATCTCCCCGCCGTGCAGCGCGGCGATCTGCCTCGCGATGGACAAGCCAAGGCCGGACCCCTCCCGGTTGGCCGCGCCCGAACGGGCTTCGTCCGCCTTATAGAACCGCTCGAACAGCTTCCGCTCTTGCTCCTTCGTAATCGGCTCGCCTTCGTTCTCGACGACGATGCATATCCGCTCGGGCTCGGCCGCCAGCGTCACCCTTACTTCGCCCGGCACGACCGAGAACTTCAGCGCGTTCATGAGCAAATTATCGATCGCCCGCACGATTTTCTCCGGATCGACATCCGCGGGCACGCTCTCGGCCTGAAGTCTTGCCTGAAGCGTTAGCCCCCGCTCGATGGCGAGCGGCTCGTATTCGGTCAGCAGCTGCCCGAGCAGCGCCTTCATATCCACGCGCCGGATATCGAGCTGAATATCGCCCGAAGACAGCCGCGTGTAGTCGAACAGGTCGTCGATCAGTTTCTTCAACTGAAGCGTCTTGTTGTACGTATTTTGCACGAACCGGTCATGCTCGGCTTCGTCCCGGTAGGAACGGCTCCGCAGCAGATCAAGGTAGCCGATAATGCTCGTCAGCGGGGTGCGCAGATCGTGCGAGACGCCCGTGATCAGCTCCATCTTCGCCCGCTCCGTCTGCCTCTCCTGGCGAAGCTGGCGCTCCAGCTGCTCCGCCATCGCATTGATATTGCCGGCGATTAGCCCCAGCTCGTCCTTGCCGCGCGTGTTCAGCCGCACGGACAGATTGCCTTTGGCCAGTTCGCTCAAGCTCGCGTTGATGAGCTGGAACCGCCGCATTTTGCGATAGTTCAACAGGTAGAAGGTGATGACGAAGAACAGGACGAACAGCACCATGTTGCGGCCGCTCTGCGGGACGTAGAAGTAGCCGTCCTTCCCGTGCAGCCGGCCTTGAATGACGAGGATGACCTCTTCCTCCTGCCACGTGGCAGGCTCGATCTTCACGTACGGCATGCCTTCGTACGGATCATGCGCGTTGCCTGCCCGCTCGTACAGCTGCTCCAGGTTCAGACGTTCCTTCTTGCCCGCTTCCTCCGAGCGGAAGCGAACCGTGCCGTCCGCATCCGTGACGTAAACCGCGTATTGGCCGCCGCCGGCTTCCTCGACCGCCGCCCGCATCGAGAATTCGTTCGCGCGGCCGGGCACCTCGTCCCGCAGCCAAGCCAGACGGTTATCCATCTCGTTGACGCTCGCTTCGTAGCTCGTGTAAGGGACTTTATGCGCCGCGCGGAACAGCACGTCGATCTGCATGACGGCCAGCGTGCTCGCCAGCAGGCTGAGGGCGAAGGTGACAACCAGGTGGATGCGCAGGGAGAACGGGCGGTTATTCAATGCGGTACCCCACTCCCCAGACCGTCTTAATGTAGAGCGGCTCCCTCGGATTGCGCTCGAGCTTCTCGCGGAGATTGCGGATATGAACCATGACCGTGTTGTCCGAGTAGCCCGACTGCTCCTTCCATACGCTCTGATAGATGCGGTCCGCGCTGAACACATGCCCGCGATGGCTGGCGAGCAGCTGCAGAATGCCGAATTCGAGCGGCGTCAGCGCCACCTCCCGGTCGCCGGACGTGACGCGGTGACGTTCGGCGTCCACGACCAGATCCCCGATGATGATGCGCGTCTCTTCCTGCATCCGCGCGCGCAGCCGCTCCATCCGGCGCAACTGCGCCTTCGCGCGGGCCAACAGCTCGAGCGGGTTGAACGGCTTCGTGACGTAATCGTCGGCGCCCGTCGTCAGCCCCGTGATTTTATCCAGGTCCTCGCCCTTCGCGGACAGCATGATGACCGGCACGTCCCACTGCTCGCGAATGCGCAGGCACGTCTTGATCCCGTCCAGCACCGGCATCATCACGTCCAGAATGACGAGGTCCACGGCCTCCTGCCGCAGCAGCTCCAGCGCCTGCAGCCCATCCCCCGCCTCCAGCACCCGATAGCCCTCGTTGCGCAAATAAATATGAATCACGTCCCGAATCTCCGGATCGTCGTCCGTCACCAGCACGGTGAAGCTTGTTTGACTCATCGCCTTCTCGCCGCCCTTAATGGTTAAGTCTGTCAATGTTTCATGCCGCTATACGTATACGCCGTTAAAGGCGCCTTTCCCTGCCGCTATCCGTCGCGCGTCGCGCCGCTGCCGGTTACCCGGCCAAGCCGGATTTCGTCTTCCGGCGGCGGACGATAATGCGCGTGGCGAAATACAGCAGCAGCGTACTCGCCAAGAAGAAAATTTTGCTCGCCATCCCCGTTCCCTCCATCAGCTCGAAGGCTTCGTCGCCCCAATGAAACCCGAGCATGAAATAAATAAAAATCCACGCCACCGCTCCCGTGTAGGCAAACAGCGCCAGCTTGCGGAAGGGGACGCCCGTCGCGCCCGCGACGAACGGCATCAAGTATCGGACGCCCGGCAGGAAGCAGCTGACGATCAGCGCCTTGGCCCCATAACGGGCGGTCATCGCATCCACCTTGGCCAGCGGACGCCGGAATCGCTCGTTCGCCCTAAGTTTCCGCAGCAGCATGTGCCCGAACAGCCGGCCGATGAAGAATGCGACGGTGTACGCCACAATGAGCCCCGCAAGGCTATATAGATAGATCCGCCCTGGATCGAGCGATCCCTGCCCGGCCAACGAACCGCCAAGCAGCATCGTCGCCTCGTTCGGAATCGGAATGCCGATCGGTCCCAGGCCGAACGCCACGAAGAATAAGCCGTATCCATATTGCGCCACGAGCTGCGCAAGCATATCCAACATGAAGGATCATTCCCCTTTACCGCTTGATCATAACGTTCCTTAACGCCTGTTATAAGCATACGACGCAAATCTGAGCAGGGAGTCAATGAAATTCTGAAGGTTTTCTGAAGAATGGTTAAGGACGTCCGCGCTAGGCCATAGTCCGCGATCTAGACGAGGAAACGCAAAAAAAGGAGAATTTTCCCATATAACAAAAAAGCCGCCCCGCCAAAGCGGAGCAGCTTCGAAAATCCTATTTCTTCGCCACGTATTTGCGGATGTCGAACGCAACCGCCGCGACGATGATGAGACCTTTGATGATGAGCTGGTAGTACGGGCTGATGCCGATGAACGTCAGACCGTAGTTGATAACGCCGAAGATGACGACGCCGGCCATAACGCCCGGTACGGTACCGATACCGCCTGCGGTGGATACGCCGCCGACGACGCACGCCGCGATGGCGTCAAGCTCGTACATGTTGCCGTAGTTGTTCGTCGCGCCGCCGGTGCGGGCTGCTTCGAGCACGCCTGCCAGACCGTAGAGGGCGCCGGCGATCATGTAGATGTACATGATGTTGCGGGATACGCGGATACCGGATACGTTCGCCGCTTGGATGTTGCCGCCGATCGCGTACATGTTCTTGCCCAATTGCGTCTTGTTGAAGATGACCCAGACGATAAGGGCGACGACGATCGCGATAATGACGATATACGGAACCGAGTACGTGCCGTCCACGCCGATGTAGCCCGTGCCGAGATTCGTAAAGTCCTCGCGCAGACCGCCGATCGGCTGCGAGGAGTTCGGAGGCAGGTCGAAGTACAAGGAGTTCAGACCGTATACGCCGACCATGGTGCCGAGCGTCGCGATGAACGGCGGAACGTTCAGCTTCGCGACGATGAAGCCGTTCAGCAAGCCGACGAGCAAGCCGGCGATGATCGCCAGGATGATCGGGATAAACATGTTCAGGTGGCCGAGATCCGGGAAGAACCGGTTCGCGTACGTATCCATCTGCAGCATGGACGCCGAGATGACCGCCGTCAGGCCGACGATACGGCCGGCGGACAAGTCGGTGCCGCCCGTGATGAGAATGAACGCCATGCCCAGCGCGATAATGGCGCGGGTCGACGATTGGAGCAGGATATCGCGAAGCGTCGTGATCGCGATGAAGCTTGGGTCATAAACCGCAATCCCGACGATCAGTAACACCAGAACGATGTAGATCGCGTTTTGCGATGTGAAATTTCGAATACTAGCTGCGTTCATGCGCAAAAATCCTCCTTCGATCAGCCGCGTTGGGCGGCAAGCCGCATAATATCTTCTTCGGTAGCAGTCGCCCCATCGACGATGCCCGTCATACGTCCTTCACACATAACCATGACCCGATCGGACATGCCGAGCAGCTCGGGCATCTCGGACGAGATCATAATGATGCTTTTCCCTTGCTTCGCAAGTTCGGTCATGAACATGTAAATTTCGTATTTGGCGCCGACGTCAATGCCCCGGGTCGGTTCGTCCAGCATGAGAATGTCCGGGTTGGTCAGGAGCCAACGCGCGAGCAATACCTTCTGCTGGTTACCCCCGGAGAGGTTCTTGATCGGCGTGTCGATCGTAGGCGTCTTCGTGCGGAACCGCGTGACGTTGTCCGCGGCATCCTTGCGCATCTTGCGGTCGCTCAGCAGCCCGAATTTGTTGCGGTACTGCTTCAGGCTTGCGATAGCCGTGTTTTCCTTAATCGATAGTACCGGGAAAATACCGGTTACGCGGCGTTCCTCGGTCAGCAGCGCGATCTTGTGGTCAATCGCTTCCACCGGCGACTTGATCTTGACTTCCTTGCCGTTGATGGCGATCGTGCCGGATGCGACGCCGCGAAGGCCGAACAGCGCTTCGATCAGCTCGGTCCGCTGGGAGCCGACGAGACCGCCGACGCCGAGAATTTCGCCTTTGCGAAGCTCGAAGGACACGTCCTTGAAGGACAGCGCCTGCGTGGACGTCAGATTGTTGACCTTCAGGATCGGCTCTCCAGGCACGTTCGTACGCTCCGGGAACCGCTCTTTCAGTTCGCGGCCGACCATCCGGGAGATGATGAGGTCCATCGTCATTTCCGCGGACGGCCACGTGCCGATCAGCTTGCCGTCGCGCATGATCGTGATGTCGTCGGAGATGCGCAGAATTTCTTCCATTTTGTGCGAAATATAAATGATCGAGACGCCCCGCGCGCGAAGCTTGTTGATGATCTTGAACAGCTGCTCGACCTCGTTGCCCGTAAGCGAGGAAGTCGGCTCGTCCATAACGATGACTTTGGCGCGGTACGACACGGCTTTGGCGATTTCAATGGACTGCACGTTGGAGACGGACAAGGAACCGACTTTGACGTGCGGGTCTAGGGTCATTTCGAGCTCGGCGAGCACCGCTTTCGTTTCTTGCAGCATCTTGCGCTCGTCGATAAAGCGGAATGGGCCGAAGCCTTTCATCGGATAACGGCCTAGCCAGAGATTATCCATGACGTTCCGGTGCGGAACGGGGTGAAGCTCCTGGTGAATCATCGAGATACCGCGATTAAGTGCATCTTTCGAATCTGCAATCTTGACGGACTGTCCGTCGAAAATAATTTCGCCGTCATCCGGCGTGTAGATGCCAAACAAACACTTCATCAGCGTCGATTTGCCCGCGCCATTCTCGCCCATAAGCGCGTGGACGGTGCCGGGACGCACCTTCAGCGTCACATTGTCGAGCGCTTTAACGCCCGGGAACGATTTGGAAATGTGATTCATCTCTAGGATGAACGGGGTATTCGCCACTTTGATACGCCTCCTGTGCCTTGAAACCTATATACACAAGGCGAAACGGCATCGCCGTCTTTTAGCGGCGACGCGTGTTTCGTTCCGGTGAAATAGAGGTTGATTTATAACCGTGAAACTTATAAATTCCTATATTTAGATGAAACGGCTGCGCCCTGGGGCGCAGCACGCTTCATCGCGTTGAATCTGCGTAAAACTTGGATTATTGAGCGTCGGCAATGTTGTCTTTCGTGATTTTCTTGTATGCGATCCAGACGTATTTGCCGTCTGTCAGGTCATAGCCCGTGTTTTCTTTCGTAGGCGTTTCGCCTTTCGCCAGAACCGCTGCCAGCTCAAGCGTAGCTTTACCTTGGTTCTTCGCGTCGTTCAGAACCGTACCGAGCAGCGTGCCGTCTTGCAGCGCTTGGATCGCAGGCGCCGTTGCGTCTACGCCGACAACCGGCATGAATTTGTCGCCTGTGAAGTAGCCAGCCGCTTTGAGCGCTTCGACCGCGCCGAGCGCCATGTCGTCGTTGTTCGCGAAGACCGCTTCGATTTTGTCGCCTTGGGAAGCGAGGAATGCCGCCATTTTCTCTTGGCCTTTAACGCGGTCCCACATGGCCGTATCTTCAGCCAGCTTCTCAACCGGAATGCCCGCGTCTTCTACGGCTTTAACCGAGAATTTCGTGCGCAGCTCGGCATCTTGGTGTCCCGGCTCGCCTTTGAGCATAACGTATTGAAGCTTGCCGTCGCCGTTCTTGTCGGCTTTCGGGTTTGCTTTCCAGTAGTCGACGATCAGTTGGCCGGAGATGGTGCCGGACTCTTCGGCTTTCGCGCCGACGTAGTATACTTTATCCCATTTGTTCATGTCGTCTGCCATTGGCTCGCGGTTCAGGAACACGATCGGTACGTCTTTTGCTTTTGCTTTGTCGATCAGAACGCCTGCCGCCGTACGGTCAACCGCGTTGATCGCCAGCGCTTTGTAGCCTTTGTTGAGGAACAGGTCTACTTTATCGTTCTGCGTCGGTTGGGAGTTCTGGGAATCGACGATGTCGACTTCCGCTTTGCCCGCCGCCGCGTCTTTCAATGCGTTGCGAACGCCCGTCATGAATGTATCGTCAAATTTGTAGATGGCCACGCCGACTTTCGGAAGTTCTGCGCTGTCGCCCGCGTTCGTGCCTGCGTTCGTTCCCGCGTTCGTGCCCGTGTTACCCGCGTTGTTGGTGCCTTCGTTGTTGCCGCCACAGCCTGCCAGCGCGCCAACCGCCAATACGCTAGCGAGTACAATGGCCGTCATTTTTGTCTTTTTCAAGAAGAACAACCTCCCTTTAAATCGTTCATGTTCTTTTTGGATGCCTGCGTTCGTAGTGTTTCTCTCGCCTGCTGAATTTATTATGCGCGATTGTGAGAGGAAAACGAATTCAATATTCTCCTGTTTTCTATCGAAATTCTCATCTGTTTTCATAAAAAAAAGACATGTCGAAACATGTCGGAATTGATGGAATATTCAATGTTTTATTTGACGAACGGAAATAGAATCTTCTGGTTGTCCATCCAAAACATATTGTCGCGGTCGATGATCTTCGTATGGATATCGACGCGCGGCGGAATCGTCTCGCCCTCCATCGCCTGCATCGCATGCTTGACGCCGAGGTAGCCCATGCTGAACGGATTCTGCACGATCGTCGCCTCGAGCACCCCGTCCTGCAGCATCTCCAGCTCCTCGTGGGCGCTCTCGAACGCCACCACCTTCACTCGGTCTTCTTCCCCGCGGCGGATGAGTTCCCGCCCCGCGCCGATCGCCGCGTCGGCGTTCAGCGCGACGATGCCGTCCACGAGCGTCGCGTCCATCAGGGAGCGCGTTACGCTCTCGCATGCCTCGATGCCCGCCATGCAGTAGCGGTTGTCCAGCACCGTGATGAACGACGCCTGCTTGAACGTATCCAGAATGCCGCGGATGCGCTGCTCCATGTTCCGGTCGTCCTTCACCGAGCTTAGGATGACGACGTGTCCCTGCTCGCCAAGCTGCTCGATGATGCGTTCGCCAGCCTTCTTGCCCGCGTCATAGTTGTCGATGCCGATATAGGAGCGGACCGCCCCCGCATTAATGTCGGTGTCGATGGCGATAACGGGAATCCGCACGCCGGTGATGGCATTGGCCATGTCGCCGTCGTCGGCCGCCGCGACGACGAGCGCCCGCGTCTTATCCGCCAGCGCCTGGCGGACGAGCTTGATCTGGCCGGCGGAATCGTCGCTGTCGGGCATCGCCGTCACGGTCAGGTTCGCGCCGAACTCTTTGGCCGCCGCTTCGGCTCCCATGCGCACCGTCTCCCAGAAGTCGCTCTCCTGCTCGCGCAGGACGAGGGTGATGGTCGGCTGATTGAGCGCTTCGCCCTGCAGACCGACCCGCTCCTCGGCTTCGCCCGTCGGCAGAAGGGAATAGAGAATGCCCGCGATCGCGAAGGCCGCGATGACCGCCAGCAGCGCGTAGCCGAATTTCTCGTTCCGGGTCATTCGGCTTCCTCCTCTCGCAATGCGCGGTCCGCGCCGTCCGTATTTCTCGGAATCTCGATCGTCACCGTCGTCCCCTCTTCCAGCTCGCTCTCGTACGTCAGCCCGTATTCTTCGCCGTAATACAACCGGATGCGCTCGCGCACGTTGTGCACGCCGACCCCCGATCCCGAGCTGACCGGCTGCGCGCCGCCGGCCGGCGACGGCTCCGGCGCGATCTCGCGTCCCGCGTTCAACGCGGCCAGCTTGGCCGGCGGAATACCCAGGCCGTTATCGCGGATCGTGAAGCGGACCCGATCGCCCGCCGCAATCGCCCGCACCTCGATCTCGCCTTCGTCGACCATCCGCTCGATGCCATGCACGATCGCGTTCTCGATAATCGGCTGCAGGATGAGCTTCAGCGTCCGGTCGTGCGGCACGTCGTCGTCGGCTTCGACGGTGAAGCGGAATTTATTTTTGAACCGGATCTCCTGAATGGTCAGGTAGTTGCGGGCATGCTCCATCTCCTCCTGCACGGTGATGATCGCCTGCCCTTTGCTCAGGCTGATGCGGAACAGCTTGGAGAGCGACGTAATCGTGCGCACGATCTCCTCGTTCTTGCTCATGCCGACCATGCGGACGACCGAATTAAGCGTGTTGTACAAAAAATGCGGATTGATCTGCGCCTGAAGTACCTCGAGCTCGTATTTGCGCTTAGCCTCCTGCTCCCGCACGATCTGGTTCATGAGTCCTTTGATCGTCCCCATCATCATGTTGTACCGCTGGGACAATCGTTCTACCTCGAGCGCCCCCTTCACCTGCACCGGCGTGCCGAATTCGCCCCGTTCGACCGACTTCATCGCCTTCTCGAGCTGTTTGATCGGACGCGAAATGCGCGCGGACATGAATGCGGAGATAATGAGGACGAGCAGCAGCACGAGCGCCAGAATGCGGAGCGTGTAATCCCCGACCTCTTGCTTGCTCGTCATCACCTCGTCCATGTAGGAGACGCCGACGACTTTCCAGCCGATGTTGTTGACCGTCTTGATCGTAATCAGGCGGTCCTCGCCGGTCGAGTCGTCCATGTAGGAGCCATAGGCATACTTCAGCGCCTGCTCGACGTTCTCGTACTTCAGTCCGATATAGATGAGCTGCTGCTGCGGATGGTACACGATGTTGCCCGCCGAGTCGTCGATGATGTATACATAGCCCTTCTGGCCCAGGCTGACGCGCTGGCTCAATTCGTCGATCTGCTTGAAATTGACGTCGACGAGCAGCACGGCGTTCTGGGTGACGCCGCCGCGCTTGATCGTGATGCCTTTGCTCATCGAGACGACCCACCGGTACGAGCCGTGATAAATATTCTGAATATGCGGCAGCGAGAAGCTGAGATGGTTCGGCGTGTCGACCGCCGAGCGGAACCAGCTCTGCTCGCTGAGCGTGATCGAGTCGCGCACCGTCTGTCTCGGGTTGCTCTCGATCAGCTCCCCGCTCTCGGTGAACAGCGCTAGCGACACGATGTCCTCGCGCGTGCGGAGAATCGCGTTCAGCTCGCTGGCCACCGTCTCCCCCGGACGTCCCTGGGCGTTGGCGACGGTCTGGTCGATGACGCGGAATACTTCGGTAATGCTGCCGACGTAATCTTCGAGGTTGTAGCTGACCTGCTCGACGATCTGCTGCGTGCTGAGAATGGCGCTCTGCTCTTCCGTCTGCGAGAATTTATCGTAGAGAAGTAGTCCGAACAACGCGATGATCGCGACGGAGAGGAGCGAGAACGAGACCGTCAGGATAAATTGAATGCTCCTGCGCATGGGCGGCCTCACTCCTCCTGGGAGCGGTTGCGATATTCTTTCGGCGAGATGCCGACCTGCTTCTTGAAGCAGAAGCTGAAGTAGTTCGGATCGGAGAAGCCGACCCGCTCCGCGATCTCGAACGCCTTCAGATCCGTCGCGCGCAGCAGTTCCTTCGCCGCTTCCATCCGAATGTTCATCAGGTAGGCGACGAACGTCAGCTTCGTCTCCTTCTTGAACACGCTGCTGAAGTAGCCCGCGCTAATGTGCAAATGCCCGCACACCTGGTTGACGGAAATGTTGCTGTCCGCATAATTGGCCCGCGTGAAGTCGATCGCCTGCTGTACGAGCTGCCTGTACGAATGCTGCCGGCTGCTGGAGATCGTCTGCGCGAGCTTGACGCACAGGTTGCCGAACCACTCCCGGGTCGCTTCGATGCTGCCCTGCTTCTCGATCTCGGCGAAAATTTTGCCGCTGCCGCCGAACAGGCCTTCGAGATCGGCATCCGCGTCCTTGGCCGCCTTCAGCACGGCGGTCAGCAGCTCGATGACGTACACCTGATAGTCCTTGTACGACGTCTCGGTCCGCGCGATCTCCTCGAACAGTTCGTGCACGACCTGGCGCACCTCGTCGCCGGTCCCTAGCTTCAGGGAGCGGACGAGCTCCTGCTCCTTCAGCTCGTCGAAGCGGAGCCGGTTCACGAACCGCCGCTCCACGTCGCCGATATAGATAATCCGGTTGCTGCCCTCGAGCACCCGGTAATCGATCGCCTGAAGCGCCCCTTCGTAGCCGCGCTTCAGCTCGGCTAGGCCGGAGACCGGCTCGCCGACGCCGACCGTGACGGGCAGCTGCAGGAAACGCTCGATCTGATCGATCGTGTCCTGCAGCACCGCGAGCGTCGCGCGCAGCAGCGCTTCATGATCCGCCTCGGCCGAGATGGAGAGCAGCACGATATGATCCTGGTGGATGAACGCCCGTCCGAGCCCCTGCTTGTTCCACAGTTCCTCGGCGATATTAAGCACCGCGAACAGCTGCAGGTCCAGGTCGTCCGAGGCCAGCAGCGAACTCATTCGCCCGCCGCCCGGCTTGGCCGATGCCGCCTCCTGGCCCGTCTGCAGGCTGATGACCGAGACGAGATAGCCGGATCCGGCCAGCTGGAGGCCGTAGGTGCGCGCCTTCTCCGCGATCTGGCTGCCCGGCAGCTTCCGCGAGAGCAGCGAGGCGAGGAACGTCTCCCGCAGCACGGGCAGACTCGTCCGGTAATGCTCGCGCAGCAGCTCCATGTCTTCGCGGCGCGCGATCTCCGCGTCGATGCGAGCCTTCACCTTGGCCAGCGTCGCCGCGATCTGCGCGCCGTCGAACGGCTTGAGCACGTATTCGTCGACCTCCAGCTTGATGGCGCGCTGGGCGTATTCGAATTCGTCGAAGCCCGAGAGCAGGACGATGCGCGTATTCGGATACTCGCGCCGAATCCACTCCGACAGCGCGAGCCCGTCCATGAACGGCATGCTGATATCGGTCAGCACGACGTCCGGGATCAGCCGTTCGACGAGCTCGGACGCCTCCCGGCCGTTCTCGGCGGTGGCCACGACCTCGAAGCCATGAGCCGCCCAGTCGATCTCCTGCAGCAGCCCTTCCCGAACATCAATTTCATCATCGACAAGCAGCAGCTTGTACAACATCTATGTTTCCTCCTTGTATCGTTGGCGGATATATGACGGCAATGGCTAGAACGAGCGAAGAACGACGCGAGCGCCGCCCTCCCTCATACAGTCATGCCCCATTATACCGAATGGCGCGGCCGTTACAAACCGAAATTCGCGCTAACAAAAAGGGCTTCGCCCTCCAAATCCCTCTTTTCATCCTCGCCCCTCAGTTGCATAAGTTTCTAAGCAACCAAAAAGTCCGCGCCCCCGTTGCCGGGCGCGCGGACTTCCGCCTTGCCTATTTGACCAGCCACACTTGAATAAGCGAGAGCAGCTGGGACATGTCGATCGGCTTGCTGATATAGTCGGAGGCCCCGGCCGCCAAGCACTGCTCGCGGTCCTGCTTCATCGCCTTCGCCGTCAGCGCGATGATCGGCAGCCGCGCGAATTGCGGCTGCGAGCGGATAGCCCGCATCGCGTCGTAGCCGTCCATAACCGGCATCATAATGTCCATGAGCACGAGATCGACGGATATCCCCTGCCGAAGCAGCGCCAAGCACTCCTCCCCGTCATGGGCGGCCTTAACCGCGAAGCCGGTCTTCTCCAGGGCGCTCGTCAGCGCGAAGACGTTGCGCACGTCGTCGTCGACGATGAGCACGCTTCGCCCGGCGAACTGCCCGCGCGCCGCTTCCGCGGGCTGCAGGGCGGCCGCCGCCGTCTCCGCTTCGCTTGCGCTCGGCCTCGGCTTTGTCGATCCCCCATACCCGCCCGCGCCGCCGACGTGCCGGATCGCGATGTTCGCCAAGCCCGTCCCTTCGCCCGCGCCATCCGTCAACGACGGCAAATACAGCGTGAACGTCGATCCGCTTCCCTCGGCGCTGCGGAGCGCGATATGGCCGCGCAGCAGCTTCGACAGCTCCCTGGAGATCGACAGCCCGAGCCCGGTGCCCCCGTATTTGCGGTTGGTCGTCCCGTCCGCCTGGCGGAACGGATCGAAGACCGCTTCGTGCATATGGGGCGGGATGCCGATCCCCGTGTCGGCGACGGAAACGACGAGCGAGACCGGTCCCGGGAGGCGTCTAGCCGCGTCCGCATCCCGCTCCGGATCGAACGGCCGCAGCGTCAGCCGCACTTCGCCCCGCTCCGTGAATTTGATCGCATTGGATAATAAGTTTTTGATGATCTGATGGACGCGCAGTCCATCGCTATAGATAAAGTCCGGTATGGCCGGGTCCCGCTCGACGGCGAAGGCCAGCCTCTTCTTCTCCGCCAGCGGGCGGAAATGATGCTCCATGACGAACGGCAGCTCCGTCGTGTCCATTTGGTCGACGTGAATATCCAGCTTGCCGGCTTCTACTTTCGAAAGATCGAGAATGTCGTTGATCAGCAGCAACAGATCGCCGCCGGCCTCGTGGATGACGCGGGCGTAGTTCTGCTCCTCCGGCTGCAGCGTGCCGTGCGCGTTCTCCGCCAGCATCTGAGACAGGATGAGCATGCTGTTCAGCGGCGTGCGGAGCTCGTGCGACATGTTGGCGAGGAACTCGGATTTGTACTGCGAACTCTGCTGCAGCTCCGACGCGTAATTCTCCAGCTCGGTCTGGATCAGCGACAGCTCCCGCGATTTCTCCTCCGCGAACCGGGTTCGGTCCTCGAGCTGCTCGTTCGTGGCCCGAAGCTCTTCCTGCTGCGTTTGCAACTCCTCCATCATCGTCTGCGATTCGCGCAGCAGCCGCTCGATGCGGTCGCGGCTCTCCACGCCGTTCATCGTCGCGCCGAACGTGCCGATCACCTTCTCGAGCAGCGACCGCTCCGTCGCCGCGAACGGCCGGAAGGCGGCCAGCTCCAGCACGGCGATCGTCTCGCCCTCGAACACGACCGGCGCGACCAGCACATGCTGCGGGTCGGCTTCCCCGAGCGCGGAGGCGATCCGCAAGTAAGACGGCGGCGTCCCCTTCAGCTCCAAGATTCGCTGCTCGAGCGCGCATTGGCCGACCAGTCCTTCGCCGAGCCGGTAAGCCGGCGCCGCATCCGCTTCCCCGCTGACCGCGAAGACCGCCAGCCGCTCGAGCCGCCGCCGTTTGCGATCGTCGCTCCGGTGGTACAGCACCCCGCAGTCGGCGCCCGTCTGCCGTACCATCATGCCAAGGAAGGACCGCCCGAGCCGATCCATGTCCGTAACTCCCTGATGGGCGCTGACGATCTCGGTCTGCGTCGTCTGCAGCCAAGCTTCGCGTTCCTTGCTCTCCAGCAGCCGGTTCGTCGCCTCGCCCAGGTCGCGGATCTCATCATTGGTATGTACGACGATGCGCCGCCCGCTCGCGCTGTTCGAGACGGCGATTTCGTCGATGGCCTCCTTCACGTCCCGAATCGTCCGCGTGATCGCGCCGGCGGTGAACAGACCCAGCGCCACCGCCACGCATACGGTCAGACCGATGGCCAACAGCAGCACCCAGCGCAGCATAAGGCTCTGCTCCTCGAGCTCGGCGACGCGAGCATCGGACAGTTGCTGCTGGACAAGACGGAAATCCTCGAACTTTTTGCGCACCTCGTCGAATACCGTTTTGCCGGCGTCCCGTTGGAAAAAGGCCTTCACCTGCTCGTCGCGGCCTTCCTTCTGCAGCGCGACGATCGGATCGCCCGCCGTCTCGATCCACTTCCGGATGGAGGCTTCGATCGAATCCAGCCGCCGCTGCTGCGCCGGATTGTCCTCCATCAAGTCGTACAGCTCGTGCAAATCCTTCTCCCAACTCGCATGTCCGTCATCGTAGGGAACCAGATAGCTCGGGTTGCCGGTGATGACGAACCCCCGCTGCCCCGTCTCCATGTCCAGCATCGCCTTCTCGATCCGGCTCGTCTTCTCCTGAACCGAGAAATCATGCTCGGTTATGAACGCGACTTCCTCCTGTTGCGTATTCAGCCGATCGCCTAAGACGACGATCGATGTCAGTAAACACATGATGATAGCCAGATAGCCCGTCAATATTTTCGCCCGAATGCCGAAACGTAACCGACTTTGCATTTCCGCTCCCTGCCCCGTCTTATAGTGGTAAAACATTTCTCCCCGCATTATAAACGATGAACGGGGCAGGGTGCCATGTCCGAAGCGTGAATCTTGCCTTGCCGGGACGCGCGGAGCGAGAGGGGCGATCATCGATTTATTCGGTCAAAATAACGGGCCCGCGCTCCGTGATCGCGATCGTGTGCTCGTACTGGGCCGACCACTTGCCGTCGAAGCTGCGCGCCGTCCAGCCGTCCGGATCCAGCCGGATATACGGCGTGCCCAGCGTCAGAATCGGCTCGACCGTCAGCACCATGCCGGCGCGCAGTTTCTTGCCCGTGCCGGGCCTCGCGCGGTGCGCCACCTGCGGTTGCTCGTGCATCTGACGGCCGATGCCGTGGCCGACGAAGCTCTCGACGACCGCAAGGCCGGCCCGCTCCGCCGCCATTCCCGCCGCGAAGCCGATGTCGCCGACGCGGTTCCCCGGAACCGCCGCGGCAATGCCCGCCATCAGCGCCTGCTTCGTCGCGCGCATCAGGCGCGCGGCTTCGGCCGAAGGGACGCCGACCGCGTACGTCCAGGCCGAATCGGCCATCCAGCCGTCCAACTCCGCCACCATGTCGATCGTCACGATGTCGCCGCCGCGAAGCGGCTTGTTCGTCGGCGCGCCATGGCAGCAGACGTCGTTGACCGATGCGCACGTCGCGTACCGGTAGCCTTTGTAGCCCTTCTGGGCAGGCCTGGCCCCGCGCCGGACCATGTAGGCCTCGGCGAACGCGTCGATCTCCGCCGTCGTGACGCCGGGCGCCAACCGCTTGGCGATTTCCTTGTGACACGAGGCGATAATCGCGCCCGCCTTGCGAATGCGGCCGATCTCCGCCGCCGTCTTCAATTCCGCCATCCGTTCTCCCTCCTGCTGCCCATCGATGTCCGCGGAACATATAACAAAAGGGCATCGCCCCTTCAGATCCCCTTTCTCCCTCCCCCTTCCCCCTTCCCCCTCCTCCGAGGGGAAGCAAAGGGCTTCGCCCTCTGGACACCCTTTTTCGTGATGGCGCGCTTGTTCGCGGTAGGCGACTGGGCCTGAGTGGGGCACGCTTTTGTCCTGACGGACAAAGCTTCAGTGGGCTTAAGTCCTACTTAGACATAAGCGTGTTGAAGCCTGGTAACTGCTAGCAGCCGGTGGCCTCACCGTACGCTTTTCCTTAACCTGACAGCATTGCCCTCCGCTGAGGGGAACCAGAGGGATTCGTCCCTCTGGACTCCCGAAATAAACTCGCCTTCTACGCGGCCGTCTTCGATGTGTCCTTTCGCGCGGAGCCCGCGTTGTCCTGAAGTTGGTTTATGGGGAGGTTGCTTGGACAAAGCTCTTGATCGAGCTTCGTTCGCGGCTGTGTGCCTCGGACGTAAACCTGCTTATTCGAGCCATCAGTGGGATGCGGTTCTAATCCTCGCTTTCGTCCGCTTGCGCGGACACGCTTTACGTTCCTTTTATCCACATATTCAAGAGCACCATAATTTCCTGAACGATAAAAAAGCCTCGTCCCAAAAAGAGCGGACAAGGCTTTGCCTGTGCGTATTTAACTTACCGAAGATTTCAGACGGCCCATCTCGTGATCGACCAGCATGGTCAGCTCGTCCTCATAGCCTCCGGTGATGCGGTATTTGCGGATGTAATCGCGTACGAATTTGCGTGAGTCCTTCGGTTGGAAAATTCTCGTCAGTTCCTTAAGGCTTTCTTTGACTTCATTATGGCTTCGTTTCGCCATGAAATCCCCTCCTAGCATCGGATGGCGGTCCTAACAATCCAAGTACGAGAGCTATCTGACGGAGTTAAGTGTGCGCCGCTTAGGTACCTCTGAAGAAAGAACATGCCGACTGAATTAGGCGACTTCATGCTGCTCATAAACGAACGACTATTCTTATTAGTCAGTTAATTATAACATTTATAATTAGCGATTGAAAAGCGAACACGGCCTATATTTTCCTTGAAACTCACATTTTGTCGTTTTTCGCCGCGCTTACGGCCTCCTCTTCCGGGGGAACCGCTTGCGCGGGGCGATTGGCGGCTTGCTTGCCGCCGGCGGGCGACCAGGCGCTGTTCTTGTACATGCGCAGATACGCGATGACGCCGATAATGGCGACCAGAATTCCGAATGCGATGACCATCGTCGTTACCCATGGATGAACCATTATCTTGCTCCCCTTTCGCCCTGCCCGTTTTTCCAGTTATAGGCTAAGTATAGGCGAAAGGGAGAACGCTTTCAATGCGGTGGCCAACCCGCTACAAAATTGTAACATTGTAACGATTACGTTACTTTTCGAAAGGACGCTCCGCCCCAGGCGAGCCGCTGCCCGTCTTCGGCATAGATATGGCCTTCGAGCGTCAGCGTCCGTCCCGCCCGGTGAATGAGCTCCGCCTGGCACGTCAACACGCCCCCGGACGCGCTTTGCAAATAATGGATGTTCAATTGCGCCGTGACGACCTTCTCGCCCGGACAAGCCAGCATCGCCGCCATCCCCATCGTGTTGTCCATAAACGTCGCGAGCACCCCGCCGTGCACGATGCCGTACAAGTTCATATGCTCGGGGCCGATCGCCAGGCACAGTCCGGCCTTGCCCGCTTCCGCGCGGACCAGGCCGCAGCGGATGGAGCCGCCGAAGTCGACGCCCTCCGGCGCAATCAGGCGAAAGACGCCCCCGGACGGAGCCGCCTGCTTGCCGGATTTCCCGCGCTCGCTCATCCGCACTCCTCCTCGCGTAACCGTCTCGCCGGCAGCCTAGGCCGCCGGGGCGAAAATCGCCCATGCCGGCGTTAGCCGGGCGGTTGTCCGCTCGCCCCGTCCTCCGGCCGCGTACAGCTCTTCGCCGCCTCTTCCTCGTACAGCTTGCGGTGCAGCACTTTACCGATCATCGACATCGGCAGCGCGGCGCGGAACTCGTATTGATGCGGGACCTTGAAGGCGGCCAGACGTTCCCTGCACCAGCGGTTCAACTCATCCTCGGTCACGGACGCGTCCTGGACCGCGACGACGAACGCCTTCACGCTCTCGCCCCGGTAGGGATCGTTAATGCCGATGACCGCCGCCTCCCGAACCGCCGGGTGCTCGTGCAGCACTTCTTCGATTTCGCGGGGATAGATATTGAATCCGCCGGCGATGATGACGTCCTTCCGCCTGCCGACGATGGCGAAATAGCCCTCCTCGTCCATCACCGCCAGATCGCCCGTATGAAGCCATCCGTCCTTCAGCGCGGCGGCCGTCGCCTCCGTGTTGTTCCAATAGCCGAGCATCACCTGCGGCCCCCGGACGAGCAGCTCGCCGACGGCGCCGATGGACTGCTCTTCGCCGGTGTCCGGATCGACGATTCTGGCTTCCGTGTTCGGAAGGGGCACCCCGATCGAGCCGGTTTTGCGTTTGCCCCAGAGCGGATTGGCATGGGTGACCGGCGAAGACTCGGTCATGCCGTAGCCTTCGGTCAGCTTGCCCCCGGTGATCGCTTCGAATCGCTGCTGAACATCCAGCGGAAGCGCCGCCGCGCCGCTGACGCATGCTTCAATCGACGATAAATCATATTTATGCAGCTTCGCCGCGTTCATGATCGCGATGTACATCGTCGGCGCCCCCGGGAATACGGTCGCCCGATTCTTGTGAATCGCTTTCAACACCGCCGTCGGCTCGAATCGCGGCAGCAAAATAAGCAGCCCGCCGCGCAGAACCGCCTGATTCATTAATACCGTCAATCCGAACACGTGAAACAGCGGCAGCGCGGCGAGGAAGCGCTCCTTCCCGTCTCCCAGCCGGTAACACCAGGCCGCCGTCTGCAGCGCGTTCGCGATCAAATTGCGGTGCGTGAGCATGACCCCTTTGGGCAAGCCGGTCGTCCCGCCCGTATACTGCAGCAGCGCGACGTCGCCGCCGGAATTCGGCGAGAACGGAGCCGGCTCCGAGGTCGGGCTGGCCAGAAACCGCCCGTAGGCGATCACGCCATGGCTGCCGTACGGAATCGGCGCGCGCTTCGTCCCGCGCTTCGTCAGCGGGAAGAGGACGTTCTTCGGGAAAGGCAGCGCCTCCTGCATCGTGGCGACGATGACGTGCTTCAGCCCGGGAAGCGGGCCTCGCTCCGGGTCTTCCCCGCGGGCCGCCGCTAACCTCGGATATAACAGATCGAGCGTCAGAATCGCCTTGGCCCCGCTGTCCCGCAATTGATGGACGAGCTCGCGCTCGACGTACAGCGGATTCGTCATGACGACGATCGCGCCCGCCAGCAGCGCGCCGAAATATCCCGCGACGGCCTGCGGACAGTTCGGCAGCATGATCGCCACCCGATCGCCCTTGGCCACGCCCGCCGCCTGCAGGCCGGCCGCGATCCGGCGGGCATCCGCGCATAGCTTGGCGTACGTCGTGCGCTTGCCGAAGAAATCGAGCGCGTCATGATGCGGATACTTCTCCGCCGCGCGGATCAGCAGTTCGTGGACCGCGTCGTCCGGTATGTCGACCGCGGGCGGCACCTCCACCGGATAGTGCCTGTACCATAGCCGTTCTTTCTCCCTCTCTTGCTCCATCGACGATTCCCCCCACTTCAGGATCGGCCGCTTGCCTGGCGCCGGGCGCGGCCGGATCGATCGCGTTAGCTGATGTAGCCGCCCGTGCGGATCACGGCCGCCGCGATACCGCGTTTGAGCCCGATCGTGTCGGAGAGCGGCGCCCGCATCAATTTGCGCAGAATCCCCAGCTGGCTCTGCAGCGCGTCGCCGCTCTCCAGCGTCGCGAGCACCCGCTTGGCTTCGGCATCGATACGGTCCATCGCCTCCTGCACGAACACGGCCGTCATCTCGGCAGCCAGCTGCGATCCGGACGCGCCCTCCGCGCTGAGCAGCCTTTTGCGCGCGCGCAGGCAGGCGCTCTCCATCGCGTAGATCTGAATCATCATGTCCGCGAGCGCGCACATGACCTCCTGTTGCTGCTCCAGCCCGAGCCCGTACTTCTGCACCGCCAGTCCGCCCACCGCCAGGAATGCGGTCTTCGCCTGGCCGATCCGGTACGTCTCCTTCGCCAGCGGCTCGGTAAAAGCGGGCAGCGGCATTGGCTGATGCAGCTTGTGCTGGAGGGCGCGCGCCTTGCGGAGCAGCGGCAGCTCGCCGCGGAGCGCCTTCCTCATCAGCGCGGTCGGGATGAGCAGCCGGTTGATTTCGTTCGTGCCCTCGACGATCCGGTGAACCCGCGCGTCCCGGTACATTTGCTCCGCCGCGCTGCCCTGCATATACCCGTATCCGCCGTGGATTTGCAACGCTTCGTCGACGATCCGGTCTAGCGCTTCCGTGGCGAATATTTTGTTCGCCGAGCATTCGATCGCATACTCTTCCAGCATCGCGGAGACGGCCTCCCAGTTCCCGTCCGCTTCGGCGTGCTCGGCGCGCATTCCCCGCAGCGCGTCCTCAAGCCGTCCCGCCGTCCGGTACGCCATGCTTTCCGCCGCGTACGCCGCGATATTCATGTCCGCGAGCTTGGCCCCGACAAGCGGGAACGCGGTTAGCGTCCGGCCGAACTGCTTGCGCTTGCCCGCATGACGGACAGCCGCCGCCAGCGCTTCCTTCGCGCCGCCGACGCAGTGCGCCGCCAATTTAAAGCGTCCGATATTAAGCACGTTGAAGGCGATCGCATGCCCGTAACCCGCCTCGCCCAGCACATTGTCCGCCGGCACGGGGGTATCGTCGAAGTGCAGGGAGCAGGTCGACGTTCCGTTAATGCCCATCTTGCGCTCTTCCGGACCGATCTCGAATCCGTCCA
Organism: Paenibacillus methanolicus; assembly: GCF_008124765.1. Lineage (GTDB taxonomy): Bacteria > Bacillota > Bacilli > Paenibacillales > Paenibacillaceae > Paenibacillus_Z > Paenibacillus_Z methanolicus. The sequence continues at coordinate 215,218 of NZ_VNHS01000011.1, forward strand.
TCCCCCGCTCGACGATGAAGGCCGTGATATAATCCCCGTCCACCTTGGCGAAGACGACGAACACGTCGGCCGCCCCGGCATTGCTGACGAACTGCTTCGCGCCCCGCAGGACGTAATGCGTCCCGTCCGGCGACAGCCTGGCCGTCGTCTTCATCCGCAGCGCGTCCGAACCCGCCCCCGGCTCGGTTAACGCGTACGCCGCGATCCGCTTGCCGGCCGCGAGATCCGGCAAGTACCGCGCCTTCTGCTCCGCGGTGCCGAATAAGACGATCGGCAGCGTGCCGATTCCGGCGTGCGCGTTCATCGTCAAGCCCAGCGAGCCCGCCGCCGCGAGCTTCTCGGCGAGCAGCGTCGAGCTCGCCCAGTCTAAGCCGAGACCGCCGAAGACCTCCGGCACGTCCGCGCCAAGCAGGCCTAGATCGCCGGCCGCGCGCAGACTCGCCTTCGTCGCGGCCGCATCGAACGCGGCGGGATCGGGCGTTCGGGACGCTTCGGCAGCCGCGAAAGCGGCGGCCGTCTTGCCGTACGCCAGCTGTTCCTCCGTCAAGTCCTCGGGCGTCGTCGTCAATTCCGGCGGCATATCGTCGACCACGAAGCGTCCGCCCCATCGGTTCGTCCCGTTGTTTGCCATACGGATGCCCCTTTCCGCGCTTCTGCATTTCTGAAGCTTCCCGTGTCAGACTTTCCGTTGTCTCCAACGCGCTGCGCTGCGGGGAGAAGAACAGCCAGGACAAGCGGTAAGCGCTTACATGAATCGTTAAGTATTTATATCTATGTCCGCCCGGCGGGCGTAATGCCAATCGCCGACCGCTCCATTGTCTGCCGGAGCCTTATTTAGTTCTCCTCCGCATCTTATGCGGCCCCGCGCTTGTTGTCCCGGGATGAAGAGAAAAGTTGCGGTTCTTCGCGTTTTCATTGGCCACCCGCCGCAGCGCTTCTCTCTCCGCGCACAAAAAAACGCAGCCCCAAAGGGGCTGCGCCTGCGATCCTATTCCAGCTCCTCGGAGCTGATCAGCTTCACGTCCGGGTTGATCAGCCATTTGCCGTCGGCCGACTTCTCGATCGTGTAGATATAATGCGTGCTGTAGTGGGCATCGTCGCCCTGCTCGTGCTCGATGAACGAGACGTGCGCCACGCCTTCTTCGTAGACGAAAATGTTGATCGCGTCATGCGAGAACGTATCGTCGTAATCGGCGAAGAACTCCTTGTAGTAATCGACGAAGTCGGTTTTCTCGGCCGCGTTCAAACTGTACGTCGCCGCCAACGCCTCGGCGTTCTCGTCGTTCAGCGCCTTCACGTTCGCTTCGAGCACGGCGAGGATCGCCGCCTTATCCGCGTCCGGCACGGCCGGTTTTTGCTTAACCGCTTCCTCCGCGCCCGGATAGATCGTGTCGTCCACCGTCAGATCGTAGATCTTCCAGGAACCGTCCGCCTGCAAGTCGACCGTAATCGTCAGCAGATCGTTCTGCTCCAGATAGAAACGCGTCTCGCCCGCTTCTTTGGTTGTGGTCGCTTCCACGGACAGCACTGCCGTCTTGCGGTCGAATGCAAGCAGCTCCACGTCGTCGAATACGGTATCGGTGCGGATGTCGTCTTCGTCCGCCGCCTCCAGCTGCGCTTTCAGATCGGCCAGCTGCGGCGAGTTCGCGGCGAAGAGCGCCAGATAACCCGTTTTTTCCGCGCTGCTCGACGCCGTCTCCAGCTTGGCGAGCACTTCGGTCAGCGCCGCGTATTCCTTCTCCGTCGGCACCGGGTAGTTCAGCTCGACGACCCGCGTTTTATTATTCCAAGTCACGTCCAGTCCCGAAGCTTCTCCGACGAAGCGCAGCGGCACGAGCGTGCTGCCGTTAACCGCGATCGGCTTCACCGCGCCTTGAGTCGCCTTGCCGTTCACGAGCGTGTTCGTCGTGCCGAGCTGCATCTGGATGCGCGTCGATTCGGATTCGCCGACGATTTTCTTCGTCTTCGCATCATAGCCGACCTCGTAGCCGAGCGCTTGGAACAACGTGCGGAACTCGACGTACACCGTGTTCGACTGCACGACCGGCGCGACCTTCATCGCCAGCTCTTCGCCGGCGAGGACGACTTTGATCGGGCTCGGCGCGGCGGCCTGAGCGGCCATGCCCGGCTGGGCGAACGACAAGGTCAATGCGGCGCCAACCAATAATGCGGAACTACGCTTCATCAGGGAAGATTTCAAGAGAACAGCTCCTAATAGTTAATATAGTCTATCGATCAATCGATGCTAGATTAACGGATCGAAGGCCCTACCGTCAATGGTGCTTTTTACCCTTTATCCAGGCGGTGGCAAGCATGGCGATGATCGCGCCGTAGAGGGCGACTTCCATGTCGTGATGCGCATCCCACGGATCGCCCTGCGAGCCGAGAAACAGCGCGCCGCGTTCCGGATCGAGAACGGACGTCACCCACATTTCGATCAGCTCGTAGAAAGCGCCGAACGCCAAAACGACGCAAGGGACGATCGCGCAGGCCCAGCCATGCCGAACGCCGGCGACGCGCCGCAGAAACTCATAGGCCGGGTAAGCGGTCAGCAGGCCGAACGCGAAATGCACGACCCGGTCGAAGTGGTTGCGCTCGAAATCGAACAGCGCGTCCAGCCAGCGGTCCAGCGGCGTCTCGTTGTACGAATAATGGGCGCCCACCGTATGCAGCGCAATAAAGGCGAGGATCAGCAAATACGAGGCGTTGCTCCAGGCGAACCAGCGCCTCGTCGCGACGAGCCCCGCCGCGGCCAGCAACGTCAGCAGATTTTCCAGCCACCAGTTGAATATGCGGTAAGGATCATAGCCCATCCATAACCAGAATAGCGCGAACGCGATCAGCGCCGCTTGCAGGGTCCGGTTGTCGCGGAAAGGCTTGACTCCCCATGCGTGCGCGGACGCATCATCATTACGTTGCGAAAGTTCCGGCATCTATACGACCCCCGATTCTATCTCTGCTCGTCTTGATTCTTATCCCTCGATCGCCCTAAACCGTGATCGGTTCGTACACGCACGCCCGAACCAGCCCGGCTTCGAAATCGATCGTCTCGTACATCTCCAGCTGCTGAATGCGCCCGATGCGCTCGTACTCGTGGGCCGCGACCCAATTTCGAAGGAGCGCGTACGCGAAATCCGCCGCCGCTGCCGGACCGATGTGCTCCGTCACCGCGTAGGACTGCGCCGGAATCGCGTGCACCGTCTCCGCCTCGGGCGCGTCGCCTTCCCGGTCGACCTGCGCGCACAGCCAGCCTTCTTCCTCGGCGCCTTCCGCGCCCGCCGGCGTGAAGAGCCGGATCCAGCCGTCCGCCCCGATCCTGCCCGTAATGCGTTCAAGCCGAGCCGCGCCTTCGCTACGCGCCCAGTCCAGGAAAGCCGCCCCGTCCCGATACGCCGCCGGAATCCGGATGCCCGCCAGCAGCATCTCGCCGCGCGCCACCACCCGAACTTCCCGCTTCCGGACCGGCACGTAGATCTCGGTCATCCCCCGGGGCTGCAGCGCATCCGTGAACACCTCGAATCTCGGCTGATCGAAATCGAGATTGTACGCCTCCCGATGAGCCTCTTCGTTAAAATGCCGCCAGAACGCCGGAATCTGCCGCTCCTCGAACCGGAAGACCAGATGCTCCGCGGGGTGAAGCGTGAACGGGATCATGCCCGGCGGCAGCTCGCCGAACGCCGACACCCGCCTCGCCGCGACCAGCCCGTCGCGAAGCGTGACGAGGTAGGTCTCCGTTCCGAGCATATGCGGAATTTCGCCGCCTCGCTCCTTCAACTGCCCGAACAGCACCTGCTCGGTCTCGTGCGGCTGGATGCCCCGGAAGCCTACGAGCCGAATCTCCTCGGTCATGGCGCCCTTGGCTTTCATCCGTATATCCATCGTATCGCGAATCGCCATCGCAATCCCTCCTTATGGTATAAAACGAACGTGCTGCTTATGAAAAATAATCATCCTTCCTTCTGTTTACCCCGGAGCCGCAACCCAAAAGCGCCCGGCCCGCGCTTGCGGATGCCGAAGGAAACAATCCTTGACTTTCGCAACAGGCGGGAGTATAACAAAACTAATCAGACGATAGTCCACATTCGTAGACGGGAACACGCACGTCCGCCATAGGCAATCCCCAGAGAATCGGCCTTGCGCTGAAAGCCGATGTTTGCCGCCGGACGCGGATGAACCTCATCCTTCGCATCCTCCCCGAGAAGCCCGGCCGAACCGCCGAACCTGCGTAACGCGGGGAACGCGAAGTAAGCTCGGACGGTATCCGCCGTTACAAGGAGCGCGTATGGTGGTACGCGGCAGAGCGCATGGGTCGCCCGGTCTTCTATCAGGCGGCGGCAATGAACAAGGGTGGTAACGCGAGCACATCTCGCCCCTGAACGGGGGCGGGATTTTTTATTTGGCAGACCAACAATATAGAGAAGGATGGCGATCGGGATGGAGAAGGAACGAGGCGGCTTCAAGCCGCAGGAGGAATACGGCCGAATCGGGATGGCCGAAATCGCGCAGGCGCAAATTCACGTGAAGGACGCGGTCGTCCGCACGCCGCTGCAACATAACCGGGTGCTGTCGGCGCGGTACGGCTGCGACGTGCTGCTCAAGCGCGAAGACTTGCAGGTCGTCCGTTCGTTCAAACTCAGAGGCGCGTACCATCTGATGAAGTCGCTCCCGGCCGACCGGCTGGCCCGCGGCGTCGTGTGCGCCAGCGCCGGCAATCACGCCCAAGGGGTCGCATATTCGTGCCAGACGCTCGGCATCCCCGGCAAAATTTACATGCCGAGCACGACGCCGCGCCAGAAGGTCAATCAAGTCGCGTTCTTCGGCGGACCGGACGTCGAGATCATCCTGACCGGCGATACGTTCGACGACGCATACGCGCAGGCGATCGCGGCCAGCGAGAAATACGACATGGAGTTCGTCCACCCGTTCGACGATCCGAAGATCATCGCGGGCAACGGCACGATCGGCAAGGAGATCATGGAAGCCGTCGAGTCCATGCCGGACTACGTCTTCGTCACGATCGGCGGCGGCGGCTTGGCCGCGGGCGTCGGCGCGTACGTGAAGGCGGTGTCGCCGTCGACGAAGCTGATCGGCGTGGAGCCCGAAGGCGCGCCGTCGATGAAGGCATCGCTCGAAGCCGGCAGCGTCCAGCCGCTCGAGACCATCGACAAGTTCGTCGACGGCGCGGCCGTCAAGCGCGTCGGCGATCTTACGTTCCGCATGTGCCGAGAGCTGCTCGACGATATCGTCGTCGTGCCGGAAGGCAAAGCGTGCACGGCGCTGCTCGACCTGTACAACGAGAACGCGATCGTGGCCGAGCCCGCCGGCGCGCTCACCGTCGCCGCGCTCGACCTGTACCGCGAGCAGATCGCCGGCAAGACGGTCGTCTGCGTCATCTCCGGCGGCAACAACGACGTCGACCGGATGCAGGAGATCAAGGAGCGCTCGCTCGTCTACGAGGGGCTCAAGCATTATTTCATGCTGAATTTCCCGCAGCGGGCCGGCGCGCTCCGCGAATTCCTCGACGAAGTGCTCGGTCCGGACGACGACATCGCCCGATTCGAATATACGAAGAAGCATAACAAGGACAACGGCCCGGCGCTCGTCGGCATCGAGCTGAAGCACCGTCAGGACTACGAGCCGCTGGTAGCCCGCATGCGGGCGAAAGGGTACCAGTTCCTCGAGCTGAACAAAGACCCGCTGCTCTTTAATCTGCTGATTTAGAGCGGCGGCAAGCCGACAAGGCGCGCATTCCTTCGACCGTAGGGGATGCGCGCCTTGTTGCCGCGCCGAGCGCCAATAGCGAACGCCCGCTATTCGCTCCCTTCCGCCTTCAGCAGCGGCGCGTACATCATGAGCGCGCGGTTCTCGGCGATCGGCTCGTCGGCGACCAGCTCGCCCGCCGCGTTCCACGTTCGGCGCCCGATTCGGTTGCTGCGTTCGTACCCGCCCCAGTATGCCTGCGCGATCCTGTGCTCCCGCTCGTAAATCTCGTAACGCAGCACCGGCGCCGCCGTCGACCGCCACTCCCCGTACAGGCGGTGGTCGCGAAGCTCCAGTACCAGCTGAAAGTCGGCTTCCGTGTCGTTGCGGATCATCAGATCCAAATAGTTATACGCGCACGTCGCCCCGCTCCCGAACGGCTGCGTCCGTCCCGCGTCCGGGAACACGTCGTAGCTGTGCCGGTGCCGCTCCGTTACGGTCAGCGGCGAGTGCAGCGTCATCCAATAGATGAGGTTCGACAGCTGGCAGAGCCCGCCGCCGACGCCGGCCTTGAAGCCGCCGTAGAACAGCACCATGCCGGGCACGTAGCCTTTCCGCTTCGTCGGTTTGCCGATCGTCCGCCAATAGGACAACGTCTCCCCCGGTCGGATGACGATGCCGCTTAGCCGCCGCGCCGCGAGCGCCAGATTGATCTCTTTGTTATGCTGCATCCACATCTCCACGTCCTTCAGCTTCCGCAGCGTCGGCGTGTCATGGCGGAAGACCGGGTACGGCAGAGGACCCGCCTCCCGCCGCTTCGCGTAGGTTACGCCCCCGAACCACCAGTACAACCGTCTTTTCCATGTAAAATACCGCTTCCCCGCCGCCAGGCGCAGCGCGGATCGCTTGACCGGGTTCGTATCGCCCGGCATGCGCAAACGACGACGCAATCGCACGATGGAATCGCCCTCCTCTATCATTACCGTTCACTCTCGCATCTTCATTTTATTTCCACTTCCTTTAAACCAGCAATAAGGCGAAACGACTAGCCCCGTCTTTTGCGGGGACGAAAGTTTCGTTCCGGAAAAATACAAGAGGATTTATAAACGTGAAACTTATAAATGCTTGTATTTTAAAGAAAGTCTAAAAGTTTCGCCCGCCGCCCGGTTCGGGCGTATATTCGCCGCCGCCTAGGTTATACCAGAACTAGAAGGCATGCCCGAGGCTAACAAACGTTTCACGCCGCGTTCACATTCGCATGACAAAGACGGTTTACGATCGGCTCAGGAGGTGTTTTCCCCATGAGCATCGAGAAATCAATGCCAGGACGCGGCCCGAAGGTGCTGCTGTTGTACGCATCCTTCGGCGACGGGCATCTGCAGGCCGCGCGCGCGCTTCAGGAAGCGTTCGAGAGTCGCGGCGCCGGCCGCATGATCCTCGTCGATCTGCTGGCCGAAGCGCATCCCTGGATGAACGCGGTGACCAAACAGCTCTACGCCAAAAGCTTCACGCTGCTGCCGGAGTTATATGGCTTCGTCTATGACGCCACCCGCCCGATGCGTCATGACTCCCTCTTCGCGCAATGGCTCCATTCCTTCGGCCGGGCCAAGCTGCGAAGCTTGCTTCAAACGCACCGGCCGGATGCCGTATTCCACACGTTCCCGCTGCTGGCGATGCCCGAAATCAGGAAGCAGCTCGGTCTCCAGGTGCCGACGTACACGGTCGTCACCGACTTCGATCTTCACGGCCGATGGGTACACCCCGATATCGACCGTTACTATGTGCCGACCGAGGATATGCGCGCGGAGCTCATTGCACGGCGCATTCCGTATCCGCGGATTTGCGTCAGCGGCATCCCGCTGCGGCGCGGCTTCGGCAGCGTGACCGTCAGTCCCCCGCTGCGATCGAAGTACGGCATTCCCGCCGGCTCGCAGGCGGTCCTCGTCATGGCGGGCGCCCAAGGCCAGATGAGCGACGTCATCGGCCTATGCGAGGCGCTGCTGGCTTGCCCGGGGCCGCTCGTGGCGGTCGTGTGCGGCCGCAACGCCAAGCTGGCGGCCTCGCTGCGGGAGACGTTCGCAGCGCCTCCCGCGGCCGAACGGCTGCGCGTGTTCGGCTACGTCGAGCATATGCACGAATTGATGGCGCTCTCCGCCTGCATGGTCACGAAGCCCGGCGGGCTGACGCTCGCCGAAGGGCTCGCCAGCGGATTGCCGTTGTTCACCCCTTCGCCCGTGCCCGGGCAGGAGCTGCGCAACGCCCGCTACTTGGCGCGCTGCGGCGCGGCCGTCCTGACGAACGATACGGAAGAGCTTGCAGGAGAAATCTTGAAACTCCTGGGCGATCCGCTTCGTTTAAAGAACATGCAGCAGGCGCTCGCGCGGCTTGGCCGCCGGTACGCCGCGGACACGATCGCATTAGACTTTTTATCCAGCTTGAATATAATGGAAGAAGCGCGTCCGGCCGCCGCATCCGTTACCACCCATGCGGACGATGCGGCTCTCGGAGGCTTCTGACCTGACTACCCAAGGACGTGAGGGAAATTTCGAAGCGATTGTTCATGCCGGAGATCGCCTTGTTCTCCGTGATTCTGTTTCTCGTCGAATTCGTCCGCGGCGCCGCGCTCGTCAGCTTTCTGCCCGTCTTCGGGCAGAAGACGCTGGGCTTGAATTTCGACGTCATCGGCATCGCCATCACCGCCCATTACTTAACCGATACGGCGCTCAAAATGGGAATCGGCGCCTTGCTCGACCGGTTCTCCATCCGGTTCGTCGTCCATGTGGGCCTCTTGACCTCGCTCGCCGGCATCGCGCTGCTGCAGTTCGCCTCTTCGCCGTGGCTGTTCATCGTCGCTTCCGCCTTGTACGGCGTCGGGATCTCGCCGATCTGGATCGTCTGCCTGACGCGGGTAAGCGAAGAGAAACGCGCGACTCAGATGGGTTTCCTGTACACCATCTGGCTGGTCGGACTCGGCGCTGGCCCGGTCGTGTGCAACTTCGTCATCGATCACAGCATTAGCGCGACGTACTACATTCTGCTGGGGCTGTCCGCGCTCTGCTGGCTGCTCTCGCTGCTGATCTCGGGGGCCAAGGCGACGAATGTCGTGTCGTTGCCGATCCGGGAGCAGTTCAAGGTGCTGGGCGAGCGGCTGCGGCACACGAAGCTGCTCCTGCCCGGCATGATCCTGCAGACCGGCGGCGCGGGCATGCTCGTGCCGATTCTGCCGAGCTTCGCGGAGAACCGGCTGGGTTTGAGCGGGGCTCAATATTCCCTGCTGCTGCTCGCCGGCGGCGCCTGCACGGCGGCCGGCCTGATCCCGTTCGGCCGGCTGTCCGACCGGCTGGGCGGCAAGAAGTGGTTCCTCGTGTTCGGCTTCGTCTTCATCGGCGTAGCGCTCTATCTGCTGTCGACGGAGCCCTCGATCGGCGTCAGCATGGCGCTCGCGGGTCTGCTCGGCCTTTCGTACGCCGCGCTGCTGCCCGCGTGGAACGCCCTCATCGCCAACTATGTCCCGCCTCAGCAGGCCGGCCTCGGCTGGGGCATCTTCTCCACGGTGGAGGGCATCGGCGGCATGCTGGGTCCGGTCGTCGGCGGCGTGCTGGCCGCCTCGATGGGCGAGCCGTCCGTCGTCTTGTACAGCGCCGTGCTGTACGGCGTGATCGGTTTCTTCTACATTTGGTTCCCGTTCCGCTCGTTTACGTAGAGAGGCCTTACGCGCCTTCGCTTATTTTAAGGAGATCGCCTAACCCATGAGTCAAATCAATCAGTGGATTCACGAACTGAAGCAGCTCGACCTCGATCATCTTCAGCGAACGCTCCAGAGCTATTCGGTGCTCGGCCCCCTGCCGGGCATCGCGCTGACGATGGTCGAGTCGTTCCTGCCGATCCTGCCCCTGCTCGTCTTCGTCGCGGCGAACGCGAACATTTACGGCCTATGGCTCGGCTCGCTCTACTCCTGGATCGGCGTCAGCGCCGGTTCCCTTATCGTCTTCATTCTGGCCCGCAAGCTCGGCAGGCGGTTCCGTCCCTGGCTGCAGCGCCGGTTTCCCAAGATGGAGAAGTTCTTCGACTGGGTCGAGCACCGCGGATTCACGCCGATTTTCCTCTTCGCCTGCTTTCCGTTTTCCCCTTCGGCTCTCATCAATATCGTATCGGGCATCGGCAACGTGCCGTTCCGCTCCTTCCTGTTGGCCGTTCTGCTCGGCAAGGCCGTCATGATTTTCGGCGTCTCCGTCCTCAGCTTCGACATCGCGGACTTGGCGGAGGAGCCGTGGCGCATCGTGGTCGCGGTCGTCATGATCGTCGTCATGTGGTTCGGCGGCAAGAAGCTTGAGTCGCGCTATCAGTTGAAATAACGGACGATGCGGGGGGAATGAAACTTGCTGACGTGGGGGAACGGCCTGAATCCGCTCCCGCTGGCCGGATGGATCAGCGGCTTGGCCACCGGCGGCGTGCTGCTGCTCGCCCTCGGGTTGGTCGGCGCGATGTTCGCGATCATTCGGATCACGACGAGCGATTCGGATAAGCATCGGGAAATTCGGGATTTCGTCGAGACTTTATTCGGCACGCCCGCCCATCTGCGGCCCGGGAGCGGAGCCGCGGAGGAGACGGCGGCCGGCAAGGAAGAACGGCCAGCGCCCGCCGCGAACGGTCACGCTTATTCGGAGCCGTGCCCGGGATGCGGCGAGACGGTCACGCAGGCGCACGCGGACTGCCCATCCTGCGGTCTTCGCCTGCAATAACAAGAAGCCATGCGCGTCCTCGCCGGGACGTTCATGGCTTATTTGCCGTTATCGGGGCGCATCGTTTTCCGCCGGGATCGATACATAGTTTGCCCGCTTCCGCGCACACTGTAGAAGCAATTCATTGCGATGCAGCTTACCCACGATAAGGAGGTTTGCACCATGTCAGGCGAATTCCCGTCCGAAGCGCAAAACCAAGCCAGCCAAGCGCAATCCGAAGCCGACCGTTCCGGCAAAAGCAAAGCGAAGGCGAGCGCCATGCAGTCCAAAGCGGACAGCGCGGCGGTGCGCAAGCACGGCTTATAACCCTTCCGCAAGCCGGGCATGCTAAGCGATGACAGTCGGTTTAAGCTGCCGGCTTAAGCTGCCGGCTTAAGCAAGAACGCCATTGTCCGTTAAGGAGGAAACGCAATCATGAGCGAAGAGCAGAACCATTACGAGATGCAGCCGATGTCCGACGAGCATGTCGAGGTCGACGGCGTCTACCGCAACGAGTGGGGCCGCGAAGAGAAGCTGAAGCGCGGAGAGACGTTCCCGGCCGATCCGCAGATGGGAACGAGCGAATGGCAGCTGGTCGAACTTGACTTCGAGAACCATCACAACGGCGAGACCGATCCGCGCCTAGTGCCCAAAGACGATTCCCTTGGCAACGACGCCGGCGGTCACGAACGTTCGCACAGCCCGCACAAGATTCGCCATCGCCAAGCCTCCAAGAAATAAAAGCGCGAAACCCCGCCGAAGGACGTCTTTGTCCATTCAACGGGGTTTCGCTTTTTAATAATAGACGGCGTTAAAGCGCGAACGACAAATAGCTCAGCGTCCCCATGTCATAGCCGCGGAATAGGATCTCCGGCGTCTTCTTCGATCCGCTCCCGAGCGCGACGTACAGCGGAACGAAATGCTCCGCGCGCGGCACCGCCATCCGAGCACCGGGCGCCAGCTCCTCGTAGCGGAACAACGAATCTACGTCGCCGCTTCCCATCCGTTCGATGAGCCAGTCGTCAAATGCGACGGCCCAGTCCTCCGGTTCCCGCTGTCCCCATTTGATCATGCGCAGGTTATGCACCGTCACGCCGCTGCCGATCACCAGAATCCCCTGCTCGCCGAGTCCCCGCAGCGCTTCTCCGATCCGATAATGCTCCTCGGGCGAACGATACGGATTGACCGACAGCTGCACGAGCGGGATGTCCGCTTTCGGGTACATCCGGTGCAGCAGCGTCCACGTGCCATGGTCCAGTCCTCGCTCGGCGTCTCGCCTTACCGCAATACCCTGCTTCGCAAACTTCGCTTCCAACATGTCCGCCACGATCTTCGATCCTCTTGCCGGATACTTGATTTGGTACAACTCATCCGGGAATCCGCCGAAGTCGTAAATCGTCTCGTACACGTCGTCCGTATAGGTCATCGCGAGCGTCTCGGTCTCCCAGTGCGCGGTGAAGACGACGATCGCTTTCGGTTGAAACTGCTTCCCCAGTTCCCCGAGGAACGCGGCGTAATCGGTTTGTTCGATCGCCAGCATCGGCGATCCGTGCGCCAAAAATAAAGCCGGCAGCATAAATACATCCCCTTCCGTTACTTATCATTCACTAACAAGTTACTTAATGTAATCAAATTTATATCGAAAGCGGTTATATGTCAAGTAACTATTATTTCTTTAGCACCTATTCATTTGCGTCATTAACGGCTATAATAGAGTCAACGAGGTGATGACAATGCATGATTCAATGTGTCCCAAATTCGATAAAGCGATGCAGCTGATCAGCAAACGCTGGACCGGCTTGATCATTCATCAGCTGCTGAACGGCCCCAAGCGATTTTGCAACATTGAATCCGCCATGCCCATTAGCGGCCGGCTGTTGTCCGAGCGGCTGAAGGAGCTGGAACAGGAGCGGATCGTCCGCCGGGACGTATATCCCGAGACGCCGGTTCGCATCGAATATTCGCTGACAGGCAAGGGACTTGCCCTTGGTCCGCTCTTCAAGGAGCTGGAGCATTGGTCGCATGAGTGGATCGAGCTGGACGAGGCGGATTTTCCGGAGGCCATCGTCGCGGAAGACCGCGTCTAGACGACCGTACGTTGTCGGTTCAATTCTCCACATTAACTGTGCCCTATACAGAGAACGCCCGCTGCCGGAACCGGCTAGCGGGCGTTCGTCGCTTAAGGACCTTGATTATTCATGCCGTTAATCGGCGCCGCGTTCCGCGTCTTCCGCATCCCGCTGCATCACCTGATCCGCCAGGCGCTCCAGCCTGCGCAGATGGAAGGCATATTCGAACACGGCGGAGCCGACGAAGACGAGCCGCTTGCGCTCGTCCGGGTCCTGCACCAGGTATTCGGTCAGCTGCATGGCGAGCCGCGCCTCCCGTTCCTCCGGCGGCTCGAAGGAAGCGCCGTTCTTCAGCTTGCCCTCGAGCTTGAGCAGAATCTGCTCGTGGTATTTGGTCAAATCTTCGATCTGGTCGTCGAACTGCTTCGCCCACTTGCCGGCTTCCGGCGCGGCGAAGTAATGCTCCTCGACCGCCTCCAGCAAATCCGCCCCCTGCTGCAGCGCCTTGATATGCTGCTTGGAGATGAGCAGCTGCCTGGCTCTGGCCAGGCGGCGGCTCGGCAGCAGCGAGCGCTCCTCCTCGAACAGCGTGTAGCGCTCCTCCAGCTTGCGCAGCGTGCCGGTGAGCTTCCCCTTCTCCTTCCGGTGGACGTCCTCCTTCAGCTCGTTGGAGATCGCCATCCGCAAGAGGAGCGACAGCTCGTTGAACGCCTCGTGTACCTGTTCGTTGAACTGCTTGCGCGGGCGCGGCGGGAAGATGAGCAGATTGACCGCGAAGGCGGCGCCCATCCCGGTGAGCACCTGGAAGAACCGCTCGACCGCGAACCACCAGCCTTGGCCGTCCGTCTCCATAATGACGACGACCGTTACGAGCGTCAGCGCGATCGTCGCTTCCATGCGAAGCTTAATACAGATCATAATGACGATGATGCAAACAAGACCGACGGATATCGCCGTTTGGCCGAACAGCTTGATGGCCGCTATGCCCAGAATCGCGCCCAGCACGTTCGTCTGCAGCTGATCGACCGTGTTTTGCCACGACCGCGATATGGACGGTTGAATGGATATGGCCGCAATGGCCGAAATGATCGGCGACGGGAAACCCAGCAGCTCGCTGAGATAGATCGCCAGCGCCACGGCAAGGCCCGTCTTCAGGACGCGCGCCCCGATCGTCATGGTACCGCCCCCTCTTCCGCGCCGCGCAGCCGCATCACCGTCTGCGCTACCTCGCGCCCGTTCACGAGCAGCCATAACCGGTGCGCGCCGGGGTAATGTTTGCGCGTCGTAAGGTCCGCCCAGCTCAGCCGCTTAACGCCGGCAATCCGCGTCCCGGGCTCGGCCAGCGTCTCCTTGAGCAGGAACTTCTTGCGCGATACGCTGCCGTTTGCTTTGACGTAGTCGACGCCCAGCTCCAGCCGCAGCTTGATCGCCCCCTGTTCCGTTCCCTCGGCCTCGGTCGTACCCACTTGCGCGGCATAGCGGATCTCCGTCGTCTCGCCGATGCGCGCCTCGCCTGGCGACACGTCCACCGCGGCGTGCGTCACGTTCGCGGCAGCCGCCTCGTCCGCATAGCCGAATAGCGCCATCACGACCGGATCGGCCGCTTTAATAAGCGACCGGCAGCCCCGCCGCACGATCCAATCTGTTCGTTCGTCATGCCCGATCCAGCGCCGCGCGACCGCCAGCACCAGCTCCGGATGATCCTTGGCGATATCGTTCAAATTGTTGGCCACGCTCTTGCGCACGTAGAGCGACGGGTCCGCTTTCAGCTTCTCCAGAATCGGCAGAATCGGGGACGGATCGCGCTTGAAATCGGGCAGCGCCGGCGCCCAGGGCAATCTCGGCCGGCAGCCTTCGCTCGCCAATCGCCGGATATGCTCATCCTCGCCGTCCGCCCATTCGAGCATCCGCGCCATCGTTTTCTCCGGCTCCGCCAAGATGAACGGACGGATCGCGAATTCCGCCGACGATTTGCCCGTGAATCGGGCGAGCGCGTCCATCGACCGCGCCCAATCGTCCCTCCCGTACACCTCGACGAAGTCCGGGAAGAACAAATACGGGAACCCCCTGCATTGCTCGTCGATCGCGTACATAATACCCAGCGCCTCGCTATATGCCTCAGGCAGACTGGCGCCCAACGACACCGTAATCCGCCGCATTCTCGCCTTCAGCTCCAGCTGCTTCCAATCTCCGGCCAGCGCGAGCGCCACGAACCGTTCTTGGTCGAACGGCGTCCATGCCGAATGGACGAGCGCCGCGAATTGCCGCAGGAACGGCTCGTTATACATCGCTTTTAATGGCTCGGCCATCTTCGCATCGCCTCCTCCCGCTATTATAGCCGATCCGCCTAACGTCCGCATCCGGGCGGCCCTGGCTCTGCCAACCTTTACACGTCTATTTCGGCGGGCAAACAGAGGCCTCCCTCCCCCTTCCCCTCCGCCAATGCTGTCAGGTTAAGAAGGGCTGCGCCCCGTTGACCCCACTTTTGTTGCTCCCTCCTCCCACCTCCTCCGCCGAGGAGGCTCCAAAGTCTATGCTTCCGAAGTGCGTTTTCCTTTGAAAACGCTCAGACTCCCTTTTTCGTGCTGGCATGTTTGTTCGCGGTCGGCGGGAAGGCTTGAATGGGGCACGCTTTTGTCCTGACGGACAAAGCTTCAGTGGGTTTTGAAGTCCATCCTAAGACTTATGCCTGTGCGTAAGCCGATCGACTATGCCCACGGCTGCCTTCACCAGCCGTACCAACCGTTTTCCTTAACCAGACAGCATTGGATCCGGGGGAGAATAAGAGCACGTAAAAAAAGCGCGAGGGCGTCTCTCCTGAAACGACGCTCCCCGCGCTTTGGCTTTATGTTATTGTAGCGGACCGTTCATCGCTTATGCGTAACGGGAAATGACGTTCGCCAGCTCCTGCGAGATCGAATACGGACCCGCCGCCAACTCGCTATTCGAGAAACGAACGCGCACGAACGTTTCGTCCATATCCATCGCTTCGGCGAACAGCCCCGCGAGCCCGCGCGCCTTGCGGTCGATCTGAAGCAGTACTTCCAGCTCCTGGCCGCGGTTGTAGAAGATCACTTCCAGTTCGTCGAGACGGCCGCGGTAGCTGCCCGAGGTCGGCACGAATTCGAACTCCTGCACGAACGGGAACCGCCCGCCGATCCGGGACGCGTACTCGCATTCCGCCTTGCGCAGACGGAAGCCCAGCTGCTCCACCGCTTCGAGCACGGTCGCCATGCCCTGCGTCGGCACGACCTCGATGCGGTCGTTGTCGCCCGGGTCGAGCGCGCCGCGGATCGCCAGCTCCGTCTTCACCCATACCGGCGCGCGGCCGATCGTCAACGGCGTCTCGAGCGGCAGGACGAACGAGAACGGCACTTCTTTCTGTTCGCCGGCGCGCAGCTTGAACGGGCTGCTCACGTGGAACCGGGCCAACGCGACCGTTACGTTATGCTTGTGGTCATTGCTTTCCTTGATATATTCCGTCATGACCGATACTTCGATCGTGTCGACGTCCTGCTCGACGCTGCCGCCCTTCATCCGCACGACGCCGCGTACTTCCTCGCCCGGCGTGTAACGCGCCTTCTCCAGCAGGGTGTCCAGCGTGGCCGATCCGATGCCGATACTCGCAAGAAAACGATTGAACATTGAAAAACGCTCCTCTCAACTGATCCCGATATGGTATTCGCGGTCCGATTACAGCTGTATTTCGTTATGCTATTCGTTATGTACGCGAAGAACGCGCCGAAGGTTTCGCCGCGCCCCCGGACCTTCAACCGAGCCTGATCGGCGTCACCTTGCCTTCCGCCTGCTGCGGCATCGCTTCTTCCGGCGGGTCGACATACGGGAAAATAATCGCGAACATCGTGCCGACGCCAAGCTCCGACCGGACTTCGACGCGACCCTGGTGGTTGTCGACGATTTTGTAGCTGACCATGAGCCCGAGCCCCGTCCCTTTCTCCTTCGTCGTATAGAACGGCTGCCCGATTTTGGAGAGCGTCTCTTCGGGGATGCCCGGGCCGCAATCCTGGATGCGAATATAGATGTCGTCCGCTTCCCGTCGGCAGCTGATTTGAATTTTGCCCCCGTCGCTCATCACTTCGATCGCGTTCTTCAGCACGTTGATGAACACCTGCTTCAGCTGATCCTCCACCCCGTGAATCCACAGCGCCTCTTCGCTAAGCTCCGATTCCAGCTCGATGCCGTGCAGCAGCGCCTGCGCCTCCATCAACACGACCGTGTCGCGCATAATATGGCGGATGTCCCGGTAGGCCAATTCGTACACCTGCGGCTTCGACAGCATGAGCAGTTCGCTGACGATCGATTCGATGCGGGTCAGCTCGGACTTCATAATATCGAAGTAATTGCGGTTGTTCGCCCGACCCGTGGAGATGAGCTGGATAAATCCTTTCAGCGAGGTGAGCGGATTGCGGATTTCGTGGGCGATGCCGGCCGCGAGCTGGCCCGCCACGTACAGTTTCTCCGAATTGATGAGCAATTCTTCATTCTTCTTGCGCTCCGATATATCGCGGATGATGACCTGGTAAGCGGGCTTGCCGGCGAATTTCGTTCGGGTCTGCACGACCTCCGAGTGGAACAGTTTGCCTTGAGCCGTGTACCACTGCATCTCGATCGGCTGCGGAAACCGCCTGCCAGACATTGTATTCAGCAAATTCCGCATCGATTCATGACAATCCGGGTGCAGGAACTGGTAGATCGAGCGATCCAGGAGCGCCCGATCGTTCTCCGCCTCGAACAGCGCAAGACCCGAGCGGTTGACGTATTCCCAGCGGTCATCGCGAATCATCGCGATCATGTCGATGGAATTCTCCACGAGCAGGCGGTACCGCTCGTTCATCGTGCTGAAACGCTGATCGACGAAATTGGCCAGCAGGCTGAAGATGAATATGAGCGACGTCGCCATCCCCAGCACGACGGCCAGCAGCTGCATATATTCGTTCAGCTTGTCGGTCGTCAGCACGACGCTGTACTCCGCGGCGACCGATTCTACGCTGAAGAGCTGGACCGCGAAGCTGACCATTCCGAAAATAATGCCCGGCAGCAGCGGAAACGCGCCGCGGTTCCGCTCGAACAAGGCGAAGGCGACGACCGTGCCGACGAAGCTGAGCGCGCCGCCGACCGTCATCATGCCGATGTTGAGTTCCACCTGATTCACCTGGTTGCTCAGGAGCGATCCGTAATTCAAGAACGCCTGCCCCAGCGCGATCAAGAGCCCCGCCGCCGCGAGCCGCAAATAAGGGTTCGCCCTCCCCCTCATCAGCCGGAAGGCGAAGTATGCCGTCACCATGACGATCAACTTCGCGACCGACGTCCAATCCATCAGCAGCATCGTATCCGTGGCGAACAGCATGATGAACTGCGATACCCACAATCCCAGTCCGTATACGACCGCCCCGCTGAGCAGCCAATAACGGCGCAGCGTCCGCGTCATCCGGAGATGGCCGAGCATATAGCACATCGTGAACGACGAGAACACGTTGATCGCGAGCGCCAAGAGAGGAAACATCCACATATCCGAGCGGATCAGCTGGGTCATTCTACACAAACTCCGATCCTCATTGGTTTGACAATCGTAGGTAAATTTCGACATTTTTACACATAATCCTTTTTTCCGCGGGAACAAAATGCCGCGTAAGACTTTCGGCTCATGCCCCTCGTCTATAATGCAAGGCGCGTCCGCCCGCGCTATAATGGATCCAGATCAAGAACGCATAGAAGGAGCTTGGACGTATGTGGAAAGTATTAAAAGAATTTAGGGAGTTCGCGGTCAAAGGCAACGTGCTCGACCTCGCGGTCGGCGTTATTATCGGCGCCGCCTTCGGCAAAATCGTCACGTCGGTCGTGAACGATATCATTATGCCGCCGATCGGCAAAATACTGGGAGAGAAGAGTTTCGTCGACCTCTTCATCAACTTGGATCCCGAGAAGCTAATGCCGAACGGAGACAAACCGCACACCCTTGCCGAAGCTAAAGCGCTAGGATCGGCGGTCATCGCCTACGGCAGCTTCATCAACGTCATTCTCGACTTCGCGATCGTCGCGTTCTGCGTCTTCATGATCGTCAAGGGCGCGAACGCGCTGCGCCGCCTGAATACGAAGGAAGAGGCGCCGCCGTCCGCCGAGCCGACGGAGAAGGAATGTCCGCAATGTCTGTCGCTCGTGCCCATCCGGGCGAAGCGATGCAAGCACTGCACGTCTCATCTTCACGATGCGGACGAGCAGGGTCCCGAAGGAAGCGTGGTGACGTAAGCCATGATCCACGGCATGTCCGACGATCGGGCGGAGGAGCGCTTCGATATTTACGACGAGGCCGGCGATTGGATCGGCACCGCGACGCGCAGCGACGTACATAAACACGGCTACTGGCATCATTCCATTCATTGCTGGCTGGCGCGCGCCGACGAGCAGGGCCGGAAGCTCGCGCTGTTCCAGCTGCGGCACCCGGACAAAGACACGTTCCCGCTCCATTACGATATTACGGCGGCGGGGCATCTGTCGGCCGGCGAAACCTACGAGGAGGCCTCGCGAGAGATCGAGGAGGAGCTGGGCGTGCCCGCCCCTTTCGAGGCGCTCGTGCCGCTGGGCGAGACCCGCAGGGAGATGAGCGGATCGGCGCAAGGCGTATCGTTCGTGGACCGGGAGATTAGCCGCATGTACGGCCTGCCGTTCGCTGGCGAGCTGACCGATCTGCGCCTGCAGGCGGACGAGGTCGCCGGGGTATACGAAGCCGAACTGTCCGCGATGATCGACTTGTTCGAAGGGCGACGCGCGCAGATCGAAGCGCAAGGCGTGCGGTTGAACGGCGAAGGCGCGCTCGTTCCCGCTTCCGCGCAGGTCGCCGCTTCTCAATTCGTCACGCGCCCCGCTTCCTATTATGCCGGCGTATTCCGGCAGCTGCTTCATATGCTCGAACCCGGGAACTCGCCTGAATAGTTCCCCGGGGATGACAACGCGAAGAAACCTCTAGCGCTCGCTTTCGTGCGAGATAGAGGTTTTTCGCGTTTTGCGTTGAAGCTGCGCTTATTCTAGGCAAGCATCGAATCGCGGATGGCGAACCGCCCTTTGTTCGCGGTTGGACCAGCTGACCGGAGCGATCTGAGAACCGCTTAGAAGCGCAGAACCTCGCGGCGTCCGCCGGATTGAGCCGCGCCCCGCCAGCTCCGCCCGCACATCCGCCTAGAAGCGTTCAACGCCCGCTCTTGCGAGGCTTCGCCGTGCCCGAGAGGAGCGGCGCCGTCCGCCGCCCCCGCCGCGCGTTCTGCTGCGTAGGCCGAGCCGCGCTCTTCTTCCGCGCGCTGCCCCGGCCAGCGGCCGGACGCTGGAGCGCCGTAGGCCGCGAGCGCACGCTCGCCTGGCGCGAACGGCTCGACGCCGCCGGACCCGATGCGTTCCCTTCTCTCGCCCCGGCCGAAGCCGTCCCTTCCTCTCCGCCGCTCCGGCCGCTGCCCATGGCCATCTCCCATTGACGGTACCAGTTGTCGATCATGCCGTGTATGTTATAGAAGATCGTATTGCGCGGCGCCACGTCGAAATCGTTCAAATCCGGTTCGCCGAAGACGCGGGCCGCCTCCTGATGGATGCAGCCGTGCAAGTTGGAACCTTCGATGAAACGCCCCAGTTCGTCGATCGAGGCGAACGATTGCGGCGCGTTGCGAATGCGCAGCTCCGCCTGCATCGGATAGCAGGCCGACCGCCGGATCGGCTCGGGCACTTCCTGCCAGGCCGCGACAAGTCTGGGGTCGTACCCTGCCTGGTGATACCACTGCAGCGCGCGGCGGATGTAATCCCGGTGGAAACGCAAGAACAATTCGCCGTACCCCGGCGGCAGCACCGACGGGTTATCATGATGATTCGCGTGATGCCAGCGGGCGTGCTCGGCGAGCAGCCCCTGCGGGAAATTCGGAATCGTCGACATGCCGTGTCCTCCTTTCTACGCGTTTGTCGTTGCTTCTATCAGTGTATGCGGCAACCGCCCCGCCCGTTAGCGCGCCAAAAAGGGAAAGCCGTCCGCCGGCATTCCGGCGCAGACTTCCCCTCCTCGTTTACGCTTAAAGTCGTTTAGTTGAACGTCAGGTTCGGACCGCAAGGTCCGTTGGAGACGCAAATATCGAACGTAATGCGGACGTCGCAGCAGCTGCCGAATACGCACGCGATCCGCACGCAGGAATAGCGGCCTTGACGGAAGAAGCAGACCACCTGGCAGTCCGGTCCAAGCAAATCCTCGATCACCCGTTTACTTCTACAGCGGATGGCGCGGACCAGACGCGCGGCGTTCGCCTCCATTTGCAGCTTATCGAAAAAGTTGGACAGCTCCCTGCCTGCTTCCTGGATGCCGGCTACCGCGTTGTCTTTGTGTCCATGGCCGCAGCAGTCGGACACCCGAGCGCGCTTGGATTTGGCGCCCATCGACATGTTCACGTTTTTCACTTTTAGTCTGGAAGACATTCGTTTATTCCTCCTCCCTACCGAACATACTGCAGTTTATGTAGGGCGCTAGAGAATGGTATAGACGTAAGACGCGGGAGAATCGCACAATTGAGCGTTTGACGGTGATTCGATAGATTTGGTGGCGAGCCCGGTTGTAAGGTAAAATGGAAGCGACGAAGAAAGACAAATATACGCTCCGGCGGAGGGACAAATACGTTGGCATCCATAGAAAGCAATCAACAATCATGGAATACGGGCGCATACGCGGCTTGGGTGAGCCGATTCGGGACGCCCGCGGAAGCCGCCTGCAAAATGACGGACGACCCGGCCAAACGGCTCGGCGCGGCAATGACGCATCTGGGCGAAGTGCGCGGGAAGCGAATCGCCAACCTGCTCGGCTCGAACGGCACGAAGGCGGTTCCCCTGGCTTTGCTTGGCGCCGAGGTGACCGTCGTCGATTTCTCCGACGACAATCGGCGCTATGCGCTGGAATTGGCCGAGGCCGCGGGCGTGGAGATCCGCTACGTGCTGTCGGATGTGCTGCAGCTGCCGGAGGAGCGGTTCGCGGGCGAATTCGATCTCGTCTACATGGAACACGGCATCCTTCATTATTTTCAAGATTTGCGTCCGCTCTTCCGGGTCGTGCGTCGCCTGTTGCGCCAAGGCGGACAGTTGGTTCTCCAGGATTTCCATCCCGTGACGACCAAGCTGATCTCCTCCCGCGGCACGACGGCCAATATCCGCAAGCATAAGGTGGACGGCGATTATTTCAGCGCGGAGCTGGAAGAGAAGGAAGTCGCGTTCGCGAAGTTCCTGCCGGCGGGCAGCGCCGCCGAAGCGCCGAAGGTGCGGCTGCGCAACTGGACGCTCGGCGAGGTCGTCACCGCGGTTGCCGGCGAAGAGCTCACCGTGCGCGTGCTGGAGGAACTCCCGAACCTATCGTCGGACGTGTTCGACAAAGGCATCCCGAAGACGTTCACGCTGACGGCGGAGAAACGTTGACGGCGATAGCAAAGCAGCCGGCGACGCGAGCGCGACGCCCATCGCCGCCCCGCGGCAGGAATCGATGGCGATACCTGTTGCGGGGCGATTTTGTTGGGGAACGTGAAACTGCACGAACTCCCCCCTCGAAATGTCCCGGGGCGCTATTCGCCGCTCGACCAAATTCCACCATAAACATTCCTTGACAGGAATATTCCCTTAATGGTATATTCAGTTTGCAAGCAAGAACCCCTTCGCAAGGGACAAAGGAACAACCGGCCATGGCAATGGAAACGATCCTTTTCGGCGCGTTGGCGGACGCCAGCCGGCTTCGCATGGTGGAGCTGCTGCGGCACGGTCCGCTGACGGTAGGCGAGATCGCGGCGCGACTGGCGCTGCGGCAGCCGCAGGCTTCCAAGCATTTGCGGGTGCTGCTGGACGCCGGGGTCGTGAATGTGGAAGCGGATGCGAATCGCAGGCGTTATTTGCTGCGGGGCGAGGCTTTTCGCGCGCTGGACGGATGGCTTGCAGCCTATCTGCGCCTGGAGGACGACCGGATGGCCCGTCTCGCGGACTACGTGGGCGGACTTCATCCCGGCGCTTGCCGCCGCGGGCGAACGAACGAGCAAGACGAGTAACCACTTTTCGAGGAGGAATGGAAGAATGGCGAATCAATTGGTGACGAAGGCCGAAGGACAGGAACTGACGCTTGAGCGGGTGTTCAACGCGCCGCGGGAGCTCGTATTCCAAGCGTTCACGCAATCCGAGCATTTGAAGCATTGGTGGGGGCCGCGCGGCTGGGAAGTGACCGTCAGCGACATGGATTTCCGCCCGGGCGGCAGCTGGCACTACTGTTTCAAGTGCATGGACCAGAGTCAAGGCGACTTCTACGGCATGGAATCGTGGGGCAAAGCGGTCTACGGCGAAATCGAGACGCCGGAGCGGATCGTCTACACCGACTACTTCTCCGACGCGGAAGGCACGCTGTCCGAGACGATGCCGCCTTCCCACATCGTCATGACATTCGAGACGCTCGAAGGCGGCAAGACGAAGCTCGTCAACCGCGCCACCTACGCTTCCGCCGAAGCGCTCCAGACGGTGCTGGACATGGGCATGGAGCAAGGCATCGGCGAGACGTACGACCGTTTGGACGAATATTTGGCAGCACGACAATAAGCTCGAACTTCAAGGCGAAACGGCTGGCGCCTTTTTTGCGGCGATGCGCGTTTCATTCCGGAGAAGCCGATTGGTTTGCGTTCACAATCCGAAGATCGGGAATGCAGCATTCAGCGACAATGAAATACAAGATGAATAATAGACGTGAAACTTATACATTTCCTAAAACAGCGGCAGTCGCTGGATGCATGTCATCCGGGATTGCCGCCTTTTCTCGTTACGGCAGGCCATGCCGCGCAATTCTATGCCGCTATGCCGTCCGGCTCGGTTCACGTGCCATCCCCTTCGAAGGATCGGTCTTTGGGGCGATTGATGCAGCCTTAGCCGTTCTTCGCCAAGCCGCGGCCGATGAAATTCGCCGAAGGCGGCTTCAGCCCGATCTCCCTCGCCCAGATCGACAGCTGGCCGATGTGGTGGATTTCGTGAGCGATCACGTGCCGCATGACTTCGCCGAAAGCGAATTGCTCCAACATCTCGTTCTCCATTTCGTCCATCCACGCGTTCACGAAATCCTCCACGCCCGGGCGGCACATGTCGGAGAACGCTTTCGCGTCTTCGAGCGTCGGGTAGCGATCATAGTCGAACGGCTCGTCCGGCAAGCCACGGAGCCCTCTGAGCCAGGAATCTTCAACGTCCACGATATGCGCCATCGTACGCAGGAAGCTCCCCACGCCGCCCATCCGGGTTCTCGTTAATTCCTCCTCCGGCAGCTGCCGCAGCAGCTCGAACCATTCGTCGCGCACGATCCAGTTGTAGCGAAATAGCGATTGCATCATTGTCCTCCTCGTCGCTGAAGTCATTGTTACGAGAAAGTTCGCCGCCCATATTACCAATTCCTTCCTCGCGACCGACGTTGTGGGTACCAAGAAACACAAAAAAGGCGCGAATCCGAAACTTCGGATCCGCGCCGTTATGGGCGTAAATGGTGCTGATGAAGGGAATTGAACCCCCGGCCTACGCATTACGAGTGCGTTGCTCTACCCCTGAGCTACATCAGCATATTAGCAAATCGCATCAAGCGACTCTTATAATATATAATGTCCAAGCCACCCAAGTCAATCCCCTTCTCGCAAAAAATTCCCGCCTTTTTATCGCCTCCACTAACCCGCCGCGCCGCCGCAACTTACGAAAAAGGAAACCAAAACCATCGCTCATTCGTCCATAAAAATGGCTCCGCAGGCGGTTTTCGCGAGCTTTGTCCGTCCGTGTAGAAATTCGACGAAACCGGGCAAATATGGTATAAGTTAAGAAGTTATGAACTCAAAACCGTTACCTTGAAGTTAGGAGTGTTCGGCCGGTTATGCTGTTTAACTCGTATGTGTTTATTTTCGCGTTTCTTCCCATAACGGTAATCGTCTATTTTCTTCTGAACCGGTTCCGTTTGTCGTACGTCGCCAAGACGTGGCTGGCGCTCTCCTCCTTGTTCTTCTACGGATGGTGGGACGTCAAATACGTGCCGCTCATCCTCGGCTCCATTGCCTTCAACTACATCATGGGTCGGCTGCTCATGCGGCTGCCTGCGGGGTACAAGCCTCCTGATGGCCAGCCGCTCGCGTATCAGACCGAGCCCGGCACCGGCAAGCGGAAAGCGCTGCTCGGCTTCGCGATCGTCAGCAACGTGCTGCTGCTGATCTACTATAAATACGCCGACTTTTTCCTGTCGAACCTGAACGAGATCGCCGGCACGAACTTCGCGCTGCTGAAGCTCATCCTCCCGCTCGGCATCAGCTTCTTCACCTTCACGCAGATCGCCTTCCTCGTGGACGCGTACAAGCGCAAGGCGCGAGAGGCGAACATCGTCAGCTACGTGCTGTTCGTTACGTTCTATCCGCATCTGATCGCCGGTCCGATTCTCCATCATGGCGAGATGATGCCGCAGTTCGATCGCATGCGCAGCAAAGTGTGGAATTGGAAAAACGCCTCGCTCGGCGTCTTCGTTTTTGGCATGGGCTTATTCAAGAAGGTCGTCATCGCCGATACGTTCGCGGGCTACGCCAGCTCCGGCTTCGAGACGGCGACGCAATTCGTCGATTCCTGGGTCGCGGCCCTCTCGTATACGTTCCAGCTGTACTTCGACTTCAGCGGGTATACGGACATGGCGATCGGCGCGGCGCTGCTCTTCAACATCCGGCTGCCGCAGAACTTCAACTCGCCGTACAAGGCGCTCAACCTGCAGGATTTCTGGCGCCGTTGGCATATGACGCTCAGCCGCTGGCTGCGCGACTACATCTATATCCCGCTCGGCGGCAACCGCAAAGGCGAGGCTCGCATGCTCGCCAACAACATGATCGTGTTTCTCGTCGGCGGCCTCTGGCACGGCGCGGGCTGGACGTTCCTGTTCTGGGGCTTCCTGCACGGCTTCGGCCAAATCGTCCATCGGCTATGGGGCAAGCTGTGCAAGAAACTCGGCTTCCAACTGCCGAAGTGGACCGCGTGGCTCATCACGTTCGTCTACGTCGTCATCGCGTGGGTGTTCTTCCGGGCGACGTCGTGGGACCAAGCGATTCGCATTCTCAAAGGCATGAGCGGCCTGCAGGGCTTCGACTTCAACCGCGTCACGATGGACGCGCTGCTGCCGCCGATCCTGTTGCTCGTGCTCTTCTTCCCGATCGTACTGTTCACGCGCAATTCCTCCGAGCGGATGGAGACGTTCCGCCCGACCTGGAAGATCGGCTTCGTCATCGCGTTCTTGTTTATTATGTCGCTGCTGTATTTCAACCAAATCAGCGAGTTCCTGTACTTCAATTTCTAGAAAGGCGGCGAGAGGAACATGGCCTCCGAAGAGATTTTGCCGAAGCGATCGCGCTTTCCGAAGCCGCGCCGCACCGTATCGATCCGCGCCAGCCAACGCATGCTGGCCGGCTTCGTCAGCGGCTCGCTCGTATTCGCGGCGGTCGCCGTGGCGTTCATGGTTTTCATAGATCCGCTTCAGTTCTACCATAAATCGTGGTATACGCCGGTATTCTCGAACGAGCAGCGTTACCAGAACCCGGGGCTGGCCCGGAATTACGATTACGACACGATCATTCTTGGCTCGTCGATGACCGAGAATTTCCTGCCTACCGTCGTCGACGAAGAACTTGGCGGCAAGACGCTGAAGCTGTCCATCCGGGGCTCCTACGCGCAAGAGCAGAACGATATCGCGCAAGTGGCGTTCCAGACCGGCAAGGTCAAGAAAGTGCTCTGGGGACTCGATTATTTCGCTCTCAAGCCCGCCGATCTCGACGCGCAAGGCCCTTACCCGCATTATTTGTACGACGACAAGTTCTGGAACGACTACAAGTACTGGTTCAACGTTACGCCGTACCGGGAGCTGGCGGAGGGCCTCTACAAGCGTTCGTCCGCGACCGATAACGCGAAGCGGCTGATGAGCCTTGAATATTTGTACAACTGGAACTATTACGTCGTGTACGGCAAGAAATACGCGATGAAAACGTACCAAAAGGCGCTCACGGACGAGGCCGGCTTTGGCAACAACGAAGAACCGCTCGAGGTCGTGCAGAACAACTTTGCCACTTACGTGGAGTCGGTCGTCAAAGCGCATCCGGAGACGGAATTCTATATTTATTACCCGCCGTATTCCATTCTTCGCCAAGCCGTCTGGCGCGATCTGAACATCCCGCGCTACGAGCAGCAGCTAACGATGAAGAAGTGGATGTTCGAACGGTTCAAGCAATATCCGAACGTAAAGGTGTACGATTTCCAGTCCGAAGCGGAATGGACGTTCAACCTCGACTTGTTCAAGGATCTGTCCCACCACAACATGAACGTCAACACGTGGATTACGCGGGCGATCGGCGCGGACGATGCCAAATACCGCGTGACGGACGCCAATGTCGATCAATTCGTGACCGACCTGCGCGAGCAAGTCGAAGACGTCGCGGTCAACGCCGCCGGCGATCTGCTGCGCGTGCCCGTCCGCCTCGCCGACGCCCCGTCCAAGCCGGTGACCTTCTCCGCCAAGGTGCTGCGCGGCCAGACGAACGAGCTGCTCGTCCCGGGCAAAGAAGCGGCAAGCGCGCTCGGCGCCGAGATGACGTACGATGCGGCGTCGAAGACGATGACCCTCGTCCGCGGCGACCGCGAGCTGGTCATCACGGCAGGCAGGAACGAAGCGACGCTGAACGGCGACGCGGTGACGGTCCGCACGCCGGTCGAAATCGTCGGCGGCCGCTCCATGGTACCGTTCGTCTTCTTCGCCGAGACGCTGGGCTGGAAGACCGAGACGACCGCGCCGGATACGATGACGAAAGCAATCACGATCCAACCATAACGAGATCTCGGCTGCCCAGCGGGCTGCCCGAGAACGCAAAAGACGCCGCAGGAGAGCACTCCTGCGGCGTCTTTTTTCCCTTGCGGGCCAACAAGGGCACTCCCGATGTCGTCTACGAATGATCTCGGGAGCGCCCTCATTGAATTCGCGTGATCAAACATTCGCTCATGTGGCCGCCGATCGCGCTAACTCCGGCTGCGTGCCGGAGCGCGATTCGTCCGTTCCGCCCGACTGGTCCGTTCCGTCCGGCTGCGCGCCGCCCGGCGGCTGAAGCGGCAGGTAGAGCGTGAACTCGCTCCCCTTGTGCTTCTCGCTCCGTAGTCCGAGCTTCCCGCCGAGCAGCGTGGCGAGCTGGCGGCTGATCGAGAGGCCGAGGCCCGTCCCGCCGTACATGCGGTTGATCGCCCCGTTCTCCTGCCGGAATGCCTCGAAGATCAGCTCCTGCTTCTCCTTGTCGATGCCGATGCCCGTATCCGTGACGGTGAACGCGAGTCTTGGCCGAGCGACGGAAGGCGTCTCGCCTCCCGCGGCGGCAATCTCCGCTTCCGCTTGGGG
Organism: Paenibacillus methanolicus; assembly: GCF_008124765.1. GTDB lineage: Bacteria > Bacillota > Bacilli > Paenibacillales > Paenibacillaceae > Paenibacillus_Z > Paenibacillus_Z methanolicus. Next base: position 243,138 of record NZ_VNHS01000011.1, read on the forward strand.
CTGCCTATCCCAAACGGCTCCGTGCCGCACGCGTCCTCTGCCCCGCTTCGGCGCGTCCTTCGGCATGGCCGGCGCTTCCAGGCGGACCGCCAGCCTTACGCTGCCCTCGCTCGTGAATTTGAACGCGTTCACGAGCAAATTGCGCAGGATTTGGTTCGTACGGAGCGCGTCGGTCATAATCGTGCAGGGCACGTTCGCATGGACGTCCGCCTCGAAACGCAAGCCCTTCTGCTGCGCCAGCGGCAGGAACTGGTGATGCAGATTCTGGACCATATCGTGAGTCGACACGCGGTCGATCACGATGTCCATTCGGCCGGCCTCTACCTTCGAGAGGTCGAGAATATCGTTAATGAGCTGCAACAGATCGTTGCCCGCGGTCTGAATCAGCTCTGCGTACACCGTATCCTCCGCGTTATAGCGATCTTCCTCGTTATCACGAATGAGCTGCGCCAGCAGAATAATGCTGTTCAGCGGCGTCTTCAGCTCGTGCGACATGTTGGCCAGAAACTCGGATTTGTACGTAGAGGCCAGCTCCAGCTCCTTCGCCTTCGCCTCGATGTCCCGCTTCGCATCGCGCAGCTGACGCGTCTGGCGGCGCAGCAGCTTATTCATCGTGCGCAGCTCGTCGGTCCGCTGCTGTTCCTTCTGGAAGTCCCGGAAGATGAACAAGAACAGCGCGCACATGAGCAAACGGCTTGGAAGCGCATATGGCGTCACTTCCGTCCAGTATGCCCACGGCGTCATCGACCCGTTAATCAGCACGGTACCGGTAGCGAGCGCCGAGTTCAGCAAATTGACGGCGACGATAAGGAAGACGCTTTTCCACAGGTAACGCCAGGCGACGCGCTTCATCGCGATATGCAAACCCGCGCACGCCGCGCCGATGATGACCATCGTCACGCAGCCGAGGACCGCGGTCAAATCCCAGCTGAAGAAGAAGCGTCCGAGCCCGATGCCCGCGCCTATGACCAACGCCATCCAGGGGCTGGGCAGCACGAGCACCGCGACGAGCGTGGGGACAAATCGCAGGTCGAGCATCGTAATCGCGCCGACCCGAACGCCAAAAACCATCGCCAGCCATCCGCTGACGATGAAACACACAATCGCAAGCCCATATTTCATGCGGGCCGAAGCGTGCTCGAACAAATATTTGTAGCCGATATTGAATAAATAGGCAATCGTAATCATCATGCTGATGCTGGCAAAAAACGTTTTGGCTAAGGTCAAGGTGACGCCTCCCAACTGGCAGAGCGACCCGATCCACGACGAGGCATCGGTGCAGGAAAACGCTGCCACCCCCATTGTACAATAGGCTTGTTTGTTCTTACCAGAGACCATTCGCGCATAAACTAATCCCATAAACTAATGGCGTTAAGCCAGAGGCATTTGCAGCGTACGCTGCCGTGAGGAGGAAGAGGATGTACGGGAAACCAAGTCCCCATCCGGGGACCCCGATCGTGTATCAAGCCGAGCCCGGACTACCGTTAACGGTGCAGCAAATTCGCAAAAGGCTGCATGATCTATCCGCGACCTACCTGCATCGCGCCGTTCGGGTCGAAAGCGTCGACGGCGTCGTTTACGAGGGCATCATCGTTCATGTCGACCGTTGTTTCTTGTATTTGCAATGCAGCGCGGCGATCCCCGACGGGCGGGGCTTCGCGGCGCCATACAGTACGGTGCTGCCGCTCGTGCTATACGAGTTGCTGGTTATTACCCTGCTCGCCGGATCATGAATCCGGCCTGGGAGCCTGACCGAGATCGGCCGTCTCCGGGGATAGCGATTCGATGACGACATCCAATGCGGCCGCGCATTCGAGCGCATCCCGGAACGGCCTATCCCCGCCCAGCGACCGCTCGATCCATTCGCGCATCGGCGCGGACAGCGCAAGCTCGCTCCGCCAATCCCCTTCGTCCGCGCCTTCTTGCGGCGCGTAACCGGAATAGAGCATGAATAAGGCAAAATGCCCCGCCCCGTACAAATCGCTGTCCGGCTCCGGCCGCCGCATCCGCCGCTTCACGTCTCCCCATTCGCCGCCGCTGCCCGCCGGATCGCCTTCTTCTCCGAGCGCCAGTCGAAGCGCCTCGGGCAGGCGTTCCCCGATGCGGCAGGCCAGACCGAAGTCGATCAAATAGATCATTGGCGCATCCATCCCTGCCCGCCGGCATTCGAGTACATTCGGAATGCGAACGTCGCGATGGACGAACCCTCGCTCATGCAGGTGCCCGAGCGGCGCGAGCAACTCGCGCACCGTTCTAGCCGCGGCACGCTCGCCATAGACCTCGCCTTCTTCCATCATCCTCGCTTCGAGATTAACGCCCTCAATAAGCTCCATCGCCAGCACCGACCGGCGCCGCTCCTCAATATAATTCAGCCACCGCGGAATTTGCGGATGATCAAGCGCCTGCATAATATCGCTCTCCCGCCGCAGCAGCGTTCGCGACGTCTCTCCCTTGCTCGGCTTGCTTACCTTGACGAGCACCCGGTCGCCGCGCTCCGCATCGACGGCTGCATAGGCTAGTCCATAACTGCCCATGCCCATGAACCGCTCTACGCGATACCGCTTGGCGATTACCGCTCCCTCGCGCAGCGGATAATCCCGCCATTGCTGGACGATCCTCCGCCACCGTTCCATTAATTTCCGCACCATATCTACCGCCTCGCCTATTTGCGCGCAGAACAGAAACCTTTTCGCGCAATATTCGTATGAAATAGTAAGAGCATACACAAGGTTTACGTATGATCACAAGGAGGGATTCGCCATGCTGAAGCATATGCTGAAACGTTTCGTCTATTCCCTTATGGGTAATAAGCATTACGGTCAACACGGACATCGTCACCACTACAGCAGCAGCGATTACAAGCACGGGTACCACCGGCCGCCGCGGCAGCCGCATTATCCGCCGCCGCCGCCGAACCATCATTACGGTCACGGCCATTACAAACGTAAATACAGCAGCTTCTCCAGCTAACGGCCGGAGGAGCCGATTCAACAGTGGGCCGCCTGCTTTTCTCGATGGGCGGCTTTTGCTGTTCGAAAATGTTCCACGCCAGGCATAAGCTTCCTCAAATGGAAGCACACTAGGGCAACAATGCCCGCAAAACTCGAATCGCCGCGAAATTTGTTAGAAATGATTGAGCAAATTAAACATGCGTCTGACGCAGCCTTTATAAGCGGCTAAAAACTCGGGACTATAATCGGAGTAACCAATCCAACCGGAGGTGCATGACAATGACGAAAGTCATTACCTTTAAAAACCGCAAAGTACCCGTCCACTATCCTACCGAGCATAAAACAGCCATCCAAATGTTGCACAACAAATTGCGCGAAATGGAATTCAACTTTGATTTCCGCCGGAAGTGGAAACGCATCGCTTCCGTCGAGATGGTGCGCGACGTCGCCATCCTGCAGTATAACGACGGCACGAAATTGTACATGGAAGTGTCTTAATCATGCGGCGCCTAGACGAGAGGGGCCGGAGCGGATCCAACGCGTGCGCGGCCCTAAACGGCCGTCACGCGTTTTTTTGCGTTTCGCCCGGGCACACCACAAAAAAAGGAGGACGCCGGCGGCGCCCATCCTCGGATTCGAAATGTAATTAAGCCAGCTTCGGCAAATGGACGTCCATCCCGCGCGCCTCGATTGGCCGGCCGAGCAAATACCCTTGCAGCAAATCGCAGCCCCACTCCCGCAGGAGAGCCAGCTGATCCTCGTCCTCGATGCCTTCCGCCACCACTTCCAGACCAAGCCGGTGCACGAGCGAGATCATCGATTCGACGATGACCCGTTCCGTATGCTGATGGCAAATCGGATGGATAAAGGAACGATCGAGCTTCAGCGTATGAATCGGCAGCTCTCTTAAGTAAGTCAGCGAAGCGTAGCCGGTGCCGAAATCATCCAGCGCGATGCGCACGCCCGCTTGGCGCAGCCGGTCAAGCGAAGCGATCGTCGTCTCGCCCGCCTCGAGCATGATGCTCTCCGTAATTTCGAGCTCCAACCCGCTTGCAGGCACCCCGCATTCCTCGAGCAGCCGCAGCATGCCGTCCACGAACGAGGGAACGCGCAGCTGCACCGGCGATAGATTCACCGCCATGACGATGTCCGCGTGTCCCTTGGCGGTCGTCTCGCGTTGCATGCGGCACGCTTCCCGGATCACCCATTCGCCGATCGGCACGATCAGGCCGGTCTGCTCCGCGAGCGGCACGAACTCCGCCGGCGATACAGCGCCAAGCTCCGGGTGGTTCCAACGCAGCAGCGCCTCGAAGCCCCGCAGCCGCCCGGACGCCGCATAGATCGGCTGATAGCGCAGAGACAGCTCATGCCGTTCGAGCGCCCCGCGCAGCTCTCCCTCCAGCTTCAATCTCCGCCCCGCCCGAGTCGCGTCCGCTTCGGTATACGCGCCGATCCGGTTGCCGCCCGCCGCCTTTGCCTGCTGCATCGCCGTGTCCGCGTGGCGAAGCAGCCGCTCCGCGCTCCGTCCGTTCTTCGGATACTCCGCAATGCCGATGCTGCAGGTCGGGTACAGCACGTGGCCTTCGACGACAAGCGGCGCCTCCGCCTGCGTCTTGAGCCTGGCGATGCAATTCGACTCCTCTCGCAGAAGGCATGGCTTGAACAGCACGAACGTGTTCCCGCCGATGCGGCAGGCCGTGAAATCGGCTAACTCCTCGGTCTTGAACCGCTCCGCCAAGAGGCGCAGCGTCTGGTCGCCGAATACCGTCCCCTTCGATTCGTTAATCAGATGGAACCGGTCAAAATCGACGACCGCGACGACGACGTCCGTTCTCGCGCTTTTCGCGCGGGCGATGACCTGCTCCAGCAGCGTGAAGGCGGCCAGCCTGCCCGGGAGCCCGGTCAATAGATCGCGCTCTCCCGGCGCGACTCCCGCCTGCTCCTGCTCGTTCCGAAGCCATCCCCATACCGGATAACCTGCGTCCATTCCTTTCATGTTTCCTCTCCGCTTCATCATGATGGTAGTCATGCTAACCCTTGCGATGACCTTGTGTGATAGTCCGATTCTCACACAGATTCATTAGGAAAGTTAGACGATAATGATTAGAATTCCGTTAAAGGGGATTCTAGGCGGATTTCCTTTAAAATACAAGAAGTCTTTAGACCTAGATATAGATCAAAAAAAACCGTCCTTCACGCGGTTCGCGCATCGAACGGTTTCGAATTAGGTTGTCTTACAAGCCGGATCGCGCACTATTCTCCTGCACGTACTTGTAGCCCACGCCCCATACGGTGCGGATGTACTTCGGCTCCTTGGGATTGTTCTCTACTTTACGCCTCAAATTCACAATATGAACATCGATGGCTCGGTCGGTGACGAACGAATCGAAGCCGCGGATGGCGTTAATGAGGTCTTCACGGCTGAATACTTTGCCCGGATGGGCGAGAAACAGCTTCATCAGTTCGAATTCCGAGAAGGTCGTCTCGACCAGCTGTCCCCGGACGAGCAGCAATCTGCGCTCCGTGTCCAGCCGAATCGCCGTATCGGCTTCCTTACCGGTCTCCTGCGGGGCTTTGGCCGCCGCGGCCCCCATTTGCGAATGAATTAACTGAGCACGCCGGATTAGCGCCTCCGAACGCGCGCTCAGCTCATGCATACTGAACGGTTTGCACAAATAATCGTCCGCCCCGGCCCGGAGCGCTTGAACCCGCTCGCTCACGTCCGTCTTCATGGATACCACCATTATCGGCACGCTGGAGAATTGCCGAATCCGCTTACAGAGGTCCGTGCCGTCCCCGTCGGGCAGCATGAGATCAAGCAGCACCAGATCCGGCGTAACCGATTCCAGCAGCTTAACTCCCGTCGCGCCGTCGAACGCCTGATGAACCTCGTATCCTTCGCCCGACAAATACATCGATAGCATATCGCTCATCATGACGTCATCTTCAACGACTAATATTTTATACATTGCGGTCACCTCGAAGCGAATTGAAGATTGGCGTTGACTGCGTCTACTATCAATATACAATAGCCGGCACGGTCCAACAATAGATTGTTAGAACTTTGTTAGAAAAGTGTGTCGATTTGGTAAGTATTGTGCAACTACTTGTCGCTGCCCGCAAGCGCCTTCAGCATCGGACGCAGCACCAGCTGCACGCACGCGGCGGCGCTGTTGATCGCTTGAACGTCGATGCGCTCGATCGGCTGCTTCAGCAGCGATTCCAACTGATCGGCCATGGCGGCGAGCTCGGCCGCCGACAGATTGCCGGCCGACCCTTTGAGCGTATGGGCCAGCCTGCGCGCCGTCTGATAGTCGCTCGCGACGAGCGCCTGGCGGAGACGGTCGCCGAACTGCGTGCTTTCCGCGGCGAAGACGTGCAGCATATGGCGCAAAATCTCCCGCTTGCCGCCTACCCGGGCGAGCGCGGAGGCCATGTCGATGCCGGGCACGCTGAGCAGCGCCATTCCTTCGTCGCTGGCGTGCAGCGGCGATTCGGCGGCCGCGGCGGCCGCATGCTCCTCCTCGCCGGCATTCAGCCACTTCAGCACGGTCTGGCGCATTTTCTCCGCTTGGATCGGCTTCGTCAGCACGTCGTTCATGCCGAGCTTGTAATAGCGTTCGTGATCCTTCTTAATGACGTTCGCGGTCAGCGCGATGATCGGCAGCATGTCGAATTTCGGCTCCGAACGGATAATCGAAGCCGCCTCGTCGCCGTCCATCTCCGGCATATGAATATCCATCAGAATCAGATCGTACGCCTCGCCGCTGTCGAGCTTCTGGAGCACTTCATGGCCCGTCTCCGCCACCTCGACCGCAAATCCCCATTCGCTCAGCTGCTCGACCGCCACGAGCTGGTTAATCGCGTTATCCTCGGCGAGCAGAATCGTCCCCCGCCGCGGGAAGTCCTGCTCTTCGGCCGCCGCGGATTCCGCCAGGGCGGCCGCTCCCGCGCTGACCATGCCCATCACGGGCACCAGCGTCTGATAGAGCGCCATGCGGGTGACCGGCTTCACGAGGATCGCGTCCGGCCGCTCCTCCGACGGCAGCTTCAACAGTTCCTCGCGCCCGAACGCCGTCGTCAGCGCGATCGTCCGCACGCCGGTCGCCAGCGCCGTTTCGTGGAACGACTGCCACGTATCGTCGCCGAACATATCCGGCATCTCGAAGTCGAGCAGCACGGCGGCCGGCAGCGCGCCGATTCCCGCCCGCGCCAGACGCTCCTGCGCCGAACGCCACGAGCCGTGCCCGATCGGCAGCAGACCCATGTCCTCCAGCATGCCCGACCAATGCTGCTCCATAAGCATGTAATCTTCCACGACCCAGATCGCGTGCTCGCCGACCTGATAAGGCTCGTTCATCGCATCGGACTGGGCCGCGAACTGCAGCGTGAATTCGAAGCGGCTGCCGACGCCGGCCGTGCTCTCGTACGAAATCGCGCCGCCCATCATCTCGACGAGACTCTTCGCGATGACAAGTCCCAGGCCCGTCCCGCCGTATTTACGCTGCGTGGCGGGGCCCGCCTGCGTGAACGACTCGAACAGGCGCGTCTGCTGCTCCTCCGAGATGCCGATGCCGGTATCCTCCACGCTGAACCGCACGACTACGTCTTCGCCCGGCTCGAAGACGAGGAGCTGCACCTGCAGCTTGACGTGCCCCCGGTTCGTAAACTTCACGGCATTGCCGCACAGGTTCAAGAGTACTTGCTCGATCCGCAGGGGATCGCCGATCAGCGCCGACGGCAGCTGCTCCGGCGTCTCGATGAGGAATTCGAACTGCTCCTTGCCGCCGACGAACACGCTTAGAATATCCGCGAGCTTCTGCAGCATCTCCTCCAGGTTGAAGGAAACCGCGTTCAGCTCGATTTTGCCCGCCTCCACCTTCGAGAAGTCGAGAATATCGTTGATGATGCGCAGGAGCGCCTCCGAAGACGCCTGCATTTTATCCGCGTAATCCCGCTGCAGCTGCGTCAGCTCCGTCTTCTGCATGAGCCGAGTCAAGCCGATGATGCCCGCCAGCGGCGTGCGGATCTCGTGGCTCATCCGCGCCAAGAACAGCGTCTTCGCCTGGCTCGCCTCGTCGGCCTCCCGCTTGGCTTCCGCCAGCATCTCGTTCACCCGGGTGTTCTCCGTCACGTCGCGCGCGATGCAGGAGAAGAAGCGTTCGCCGGTGCCCTCGTCCTGATGAGCGACCAAGATTTTGGACACGTTCACGATCCGCCCGTCCGGCGTGTGCAGCTCTGCCATATTCTCCGTGAAGCCGTGGGCCACGGCGTGATCGATCCCCATCAGCAGCGTCTCGACGAACCGCGCCGGCACCTCCTCGGCGAGCGACACTTCGCCAGATCCGGCCAAGCCCAGCATCTCCCTTCCGGCCGGATTGAGATAGATGAGCTTATGATCGGCGTCGAACGTCGCGATCAGGTCGTGCGCGGCCTCCAATACGGCCAGCTGGCGGCTGCGCGTCTTCTCCTCCTGCCGCTGCTTCGTAATATCGCGCGAAATCCCGACGACGCCGACCACCTTGCCGTCCCGGTCCGTAATCGCGCTTGAGCTGTGCGACACCGGAATCCGCGTACCGTCTTTGTGCACGAGCACCCACTCCCGTTCGTAGTTCCTGTTGTCTAAGCGATGTTCGCGCAGCACCGATATATCGGGGGCGACCGGCCGCCCGAGCTTCGCGGAGAGCTGCTCCGCAGCCTCTGCCAGCGAGTCCGGCGCGATGAACAGAAGCGGCGTGTGAAAGCCGATGACCTCCTCCGCGCGGTAGCCCAGCAGCCGCTCCGCGGCTTTGCTGAAATACGTGATCCGGTATTCCTGATCCACGACGATGATCGAATATTGATTTTGATTAATGATGGCTTCCAGTTGGTCGAACATCTCGCGCAGATGGACCGTCATCTCGTTGACCGAATGCGACAGCCGCGTAATCTCGTCCCGGCCCGTCTCCGGTACCGGGATGACGTCGAATTGGCCGGCCGACGCCGCCTCCGTCACGTCGGTGACCCGCTGAAGGCGGGCAAGCAGCCGGTTAATGTAGGCCCACAGCAGCAGCGCCATGACGATCTCCGCGGCCGCGATCCTCAGCACCGTCCGCCAAATCAGCGGCGTCAGCGGCTCCTCGAACTCCTTCATCGCCACCTGCATGCCCACTTGCCAGCCGGTCTGGGCGACGTCCGCATGGAACACGATCGACCGCCCTTTGCCCGAGCCCGTCTCAGCATAGCCCTGTTCGCCCGCCAGCATGTCGTCGGCCGCCGCCGCGAAGGGCAGCTCGGGCGAGCGCAAGTTATAGACGAGCTCCTTTTTAATATCCGGATAGTACAGAATATTGCCTTCGCGATTGTACATGAGGACGATATCCCGCAGTCCGACGCGAAAATCCAGAAACTGCTCCGCCAGCGTGTCCGTTCGAATCGCCGCGTTCAAGTAGCCGGCCGGCTCGTTCTCCCCGTCCGGCACCGGAATGCGGATCAAGAACAGCCGCTCGCCCGTCCGCGGGCCGATGAACGGATCGGTGATCGCCGAATTGCCGATGCTCGTCGACTCCGTCCAGGGCCGCCAATTCGGCCCGGCTTGCGTCCCGCTCGCAAAATGCGTGTAGCCGTCCCCGTCCGTATAGGAGAGCGCAAAGTAAGGCGAGTCTTTGCGCGACGTTTCGATATGAAGATAAGCAATGCGCTCGGTCTCGCTGCCGAAGCGGACGATTTCGGACCGGCTCATCGCCGTCACTTCGGCCCGGCGCTCGTCCAGCCAGACGGACATACCGTCCGCGCTGCCGCGGACCTTGGCGTAAGCCTTCTCGATCAGCGCCTCCTTGATCGTGGCTTTCGCCGTCCGATAATTGCTAATGCCGACCAAGACGAGAGGCAGCAGCGTGATCAAGATGACGAATACGAGAAATTTCGTACGGATCGAGACATGACTCATCCCATTGTTCGCCCTCCCGCGTAACTTTATGTACCGATTCCCCCTCTTTATGGGAAGGGATCGTTTTCATTATAACGATCGCCTCCGCGAGCGCCTAGTTGGAAACAAATTCCACAAATGCGTCACAGACAGTTATGGAATCAGCTGGTAAAATGAATTCGATCAAAACGATTTATCTAGTTGAATTTTAATCGCCTTATTGACTATACTTTGTCTAACAATCGCGTGACCGGATAGAACGAGGTGAAAGAAGCATGCCTGTTTTCAAAACGATATTCGATACGATGGATACCCCGATGGCCCTGCTGAAAGGCGGCGCCGCCAGACCGCTCTTCGACCGGGTAAACGAAGCGTTCGTCCAGCTCGTCGGCTTGTCCCGGCAGGAGCTGGACGGCAACGCGCTTGCCGCCCTATTCCCCGGCTGCCGGGTAGAGGAACTGAGCGAAGGCGCGCGCGTTGCCCCCCTACAGGGCCGCCACGAACAACCCACGCGGATCAAGCTCTCCTGCCGCAAGCTCGACATCGCCGTGGATTCGGTCTGGCTGCTCACGGCGGAAGACGTCAGCGCCGCGCAATGGATCGAGCGCCAATCCAGCGCCCAGCCGGTGCTCATGTCGGGCATCGTCGAGGCGAATTACGTCATTAGCCGGCTGGAGAAGACCCCTTTGGCCGCGGTGCAAGATCCGCCGCTGCAGGAACTGGAATATTTGCAGAAGTCCATCCTCTCCATTATTCACCCGGACGAGCAAGAGCGCACCATCGCGGCGATTCAGGAGGCGGCCCGCTTCCGCAGATCCGGCCATTTGACCATCCGCACCAAACGGCTGGCCGACGCGGTGGATTTGGAGATTCGTCTCCTCTTCCATCCCTTCTATGACGGGAGCGGAGAGCTGAAGCAATACGCGTTCGTCGTCACGGACCTGCGCCCGAACGCGGAGCCGATCGATCCGGCCGTGAAGCTGAAGATCGTGATGGCCCGCTGCAACATGTCGGCCCAACAGCTCTCGGAGACGACCGGCATCTCCGTGCAGACGATCTCGAAGCTGCGCAACGGCAAGATTCGCAAGCCGCAGCGCCTGACGGCCGAGCTGATCGCCACGGAGCTGGGGGTCAAGCCGCAGGAAATTTGGAGCTGAGCGGACTGCTCGTTAGCCGCTCCGGCGGCAAGCAAAGAGGGCTGTTCTTCGTCGACCTCGACGAGGAACAGCCCTTTATCGTGTAAGGCGCCAATATCCATAAGCGCGCAGCTTATACAAGCTTGTATTTCAAGAAACGATCGACGTTCTCTCCGCGTCGTTCGGCACCAAACGCAGCGTTCGGTCCGAAGCGGCCGTCTCCAAGAGGAAGCGCGAATCGCTCGAAGCGAGTCGCGTCCAAGCTTCCACGCAAGCCGGGTCGAAGTGCGTGCCGTTGCCCTCCAAAATGATGGCCATCGCGTCCTCGTGCGACATCGCATTGCGATACGAACGCGAGGACGTCAGCGCGTCGTACACGTCGGCAACGGCCGTAATGCGGGCGAGCACCGGTATGCGTTCGCCGGCCAGCCGGTCTGGATAGCCCGTTCCGTCCCATTTCTCATGATGGGAGCGGATAATGGACAGCTCGTCGGCGAAGAAGCCGAGCCGCTTGCACATGTCATAGCCCCATACCGGATGGCGCTCGATCATGTTCCGCTCCTCCGGGCTCAGCTTGCCGGGCTTGTTCAACACCGCGTCCGGCACCTTGATCTTCCCGACGTCGTGCACGACGCCGCCCTGCGCGATCGCGCGCAGCTCCTCGGACGAGCGGCCCATCTCTTCGGCGAGCCGCAGCGCGTACAGCGCCACCCGCATGTTATGGCCGGCCGTGTACGCGTCCCGAACCTCGGTCGCCATGATCAGCGCCCGCACGCTCGGCGTTATACAGGCTTCGAGCCAAGCGCGCGGATCGGATTTGAACAGTACTTTCAGCGAGGTGCTGAAGGAGCCCTGCGAGAAATATTGACGCGCCAGCCCGTTCAGCATGATGACCATCGAAGCGAGCACCAGCACGTGATATAACCACCAGCTCAGCATCCATGCCTCCCCGGTAATCATAATATACTGGGAGGCGATCAGCAGACCGGTACTGTAGACGATCGCCCGTTGAACCGGAAATCCGGCGGCGAGATAAGATTGACGATAATGGAACATCGTCCATAGGCAGCCAGCGCACGTTAGCGCGGCCGCGACCCATTTGTACGGATGCTGGTTAATATGGAGCGACTCGACCGCATCCGGCATCAGGAAGGCCAGGACGCAGATCAGGGCGAGCACCGAGCCCCACACCGGCATCAGGAAGCGCCGCCGCCGCGCCAGCCAGCGAACGAGCGGCAGGTCCGTCGGCGCCGCCGACAGACAGAGCCAGCCGACCGCGAGCAGGATGCTCAGCTGGGACGCGATGCCCGGCAGCGTCGAGGCGTGGATCAGCAGTCCCGGGGTCGACAGTCCGTGCAGGATGAACAGCTCCGCGAGGGAAAGGTAGGCGAGCGCCAGAAACTCGATCTTGATATTGCGCAGCCGGTACCCGGTTATACCGACCGCCACGGCGAACAGCGTCGCGAGCGCGGCGATGATGCTGACGATATAGAAGTGCCCCGACGGGGAATGAATCGAAACGTCGGCCGTATGGGCCGAACGCAGCCATTCGTAGCAAAATAAAGGGATCGTTGTCGCGAGCAGCGGGCCGAGAAGAAGCGCCGTTCTCTCTTTCACGCGCATGGAGATTCCTCCTGTTATTCGTAGGCCGATATACCTTGCCAGTCTCTCATTTCAGAATAAGCGCACCGGTCCTAGTCCGTCAACGGAAACAAGCAAAAGGGCTCCGCCCTTCAGATCCCCATTCTCCCTCCCCCTTCCCCCTCCGCAATGCTGTCAGGTTAAGAGGGCTCCGCCCTATTTACCCGACTTTTGTTGCTCCCTCCTCCCACCTCCTCCGCCGAGGAGGCTCCAAAGGGCTTTGCCTTCTGGACTCCCTATTTCGTGCTGACATGTTTGTTCGCGGTCGGCGGGAAGGCTTGGGCGGGGCACGCTTTTGTCCTGACGGACAAAGCTTCAGTAGGTTTTGAAGTCCGTCATAAGACTTAAGCCTGTCAACTATAGGCCCTAGTTCGCTTCTTCGGACGTTTTTCCTTAACCTGACAGCATTGCCCTCCGCCCAGGGGAACCAGAGGACCTTGCCCAGCTCTTGCTTCCGAAGTGAGTTTTACACCGGAAAACTTCAGGACTCCCTTTCGTGCTATTACGTTTGTTCGCGGTTGGCGGGTTGCTTCGAGCTGGCACGTTCTTGTCCTAGCGGACAAAGCTTCATGCGTATGGGGTGCTCTCGTGGACACGCTTTTCTCTGTTTTATCCACAACATGAACGGCTGCATAACTTCCTAATAATAGGAAATAGCCGGCTGTTCCAGAGTAATTACCCTGGTCAACCGGCTTATCGGCCTTGGCCCCTATTGCCCATTCCATGTTCCGAACCGGCCGGGTCGCACGTCCCGCTTGCGGCGCTTCCCCGCTGCCGGCGCACCACGCCGCAAGTCTCGGCTTATCGTCGCTCCAAATACAGATTGCCCGACCCGGTCTCGACCTCGACGCGCACGTCCCCGCCGCCGAAAACGATCTGTTCCTGCACCCCTTCTTCATCCGATTCCCGGCCGTCCTCCCACTCGTTCTTCAGATCGCCCGATCCGCTTGCGAACTGGATGGTCGCCGATTCCGGCGGCGCGAGCGTCGCGATCGTCACGTTGCCGCTGCCCGTCTCCGCCTTGACGCTGCCGCTCAATTGATCCGCGGTCACATAGATATTCCCGCTGCCGGTGTCGGCATCCACCGTAGCGGCTTCGACGTCCGTGAGCCTCAGGTTCCCGCTGCTGACGTCCATCTCTACTTGGTTCGCCTTGGACGATTCCGCATGGATGTTGCCCGATCCCGCTTCCAGCTCAAGCTTCCGCGAAGTCAGATTTTTCACGTGCACGTTACCCGAGCCGATGCTGGCGACAAGCTCGTCGATCTTCAAATCCGACAGTTCCACGTTGCCGCTCCCGCCATCGATCGCAAATTTGCTCCACTGGCGATCGGGCACTTCGAGCCGCAGGTCCACGTCCAGGATGTTAAACCCGATGGTGAAGCCCGTGCTCGCCTTGACGTCGACGAGCAGCTCGCCGCCGCTCGGCACGAGCTTCACTTCGATGCGATCCAGGAACTTCTTGCTCGCTCGGCCCGTCAGCGTCGCCTTGAATTCGTCGCTCGTCCCCCGCACGATATCGATATCGGCGGCGCTTGCGCCCAGCTTGATCCGCTCGATGCCCGCGGCGCTCGCGCTCGCTTCCTTCGCCACTTCCACGGTGCCGAAGGAGAAGTCGCCTTCGGAGCCGAGCGAAACGGCCGTGCCGATCGCCCCGGCCGCGAACAACGTCAATCCGGCTATGACCCAGTTTCTCATTTCGCCCGCCCCCCGATAATTCTCGAATTGAATTTCAGATAGTTCACCGTCATCCGCATGAATCCGCGCGTCACGACCTTCATGCCCGCCCCGGCAAGCATCGACAGACCGATCAGCGTCATCGCAATGAAGGCGCCCTGCACCCGGTTGAACGCTTCGCCGAACAAGCCTTCATAAATCGCGAAAAGCGAGGAAACCGCGAGCGCCGCGACGACCGCCCACAGCGCAATGATGACCGCAAGCAGCGCCACGTACGGGCCGAGGACGAAAATCAGGTTAAAGAAGCCCATGCTGACCGTCGTGAGCACCGCCCGCGACACCGAAGAGATCCGGCCGCTGCGCGCCGCTTCCTCCACCCGGTAGCCGAGCAGCAGCTCTCTGGCGATCTGCCGCGGGTCCCCGAGCTCGCTCGCCGCCTCGGCATCGCTCCGCCCTTGCGCGGCCGCCATCCGAAAATGTTCCTCGTAATCGTACATCCATTCCTTCCGCAGCCCTTCCGGCACCGGTGCCAGCAAATCCCACAGCTGCTGCAAATACTGCGCGCGATTCGTGCTCATCGTTCCACACCTTCCTTAATGATTTCGTCTACGGCAATGGAGAACGAACGCCATTCCGTAATGAGCGCCATCAGGTGCGAGTGCCCCTGCGGCGTCAACTTGTAATATTTGCGCGGCGGCCCTTCCGGCGATTCCCGCAAATACGTGGAGAAGTAACCCTCTTGCGTCAGCCGGTTGAGCAGCGGGTAGACGCTGCCGACCGCAACCTCGAACTTGGACGACATCGCCACCGCCAGCTCGTATCCGTAACGGTCTTCCCAAGCGGTCAGCGCGAGGACGCACAAATCGAGAACACCTTTCTTGAATTGAACATTCATGCAACCGCTCCCTATGCTATATGGCTTGGTATTCAACAATGATGAATAGCTTCTTAAAAAAAATCGGGATTCCAGTTGTTCCCTACAGCTATAGTATATGACTTACTATTCAATAATGCAATATAGCTAAAGAAAAAAATGGGAATATACGCGTACGCCCCCTTTTTCGCCGTTCGCCCGGTTCTTCTGTTAAGACAAGATATGGTATGCTAACCCAGAGAAACACGCCAAGTACAATAAAGCGGAGGTATAAGAATGAGCCATTATGCGGTCACGCAGCATGAAGACGTCTACACGCTGTACACGTTATCCGACACTTCCACCGATTCCTCGGTCATCGTCTGTCCCGAGCGGGGCGCCATCGCCATCAGCTGCCGGCTGAACGGCGAAGAGCTGTTCTACCTGGACCGGGATACGTTCGCGGATCCGGAGGCGAACATCCGCGGCGGCAACCCGATCCTGTTCCCGATCTGCGGCCAGCTCGTGAACGGACGCTACGAATGGGACGGCGTGACGTATCCCATGCGCAATCACGGCGTCGCGCGCAACCGCCCTTGGGAAGTCGTCTCGTCTACCGCGGAGGACGAAGCGGCGCTGACCGTTCGTCTCGTTAGCGGAGAAGGCACCTTCGGCGAATATCCGTGGCACTTCGAGCTGCTGTTCACGTACGCGCTGAAGAACGGCGAGCTTCACATCCGCCAGACCTACCGCAACCTGTCGGACACCGCCATGCCGATGTACGCCGGCTTCCACCCGTACTTCCGCATCTCGTCGAAGGCGATCGCGTACGATACCGACGCGACCCGCTATCTGGACTACAACGACAACGAAATCAAGCCGCTGGAAGGCGCGGTCGAACTGGAGGGCTTGAAAGAATCGATCGCCCTGCTGGACGCCGGACGCAGCCAGATCGGCTTCCCGGGTCCGGACGGCAGCGGCGCCGTCACGCTCCGCTACAACGACGCGTTCAAATACGTCGTCCTCTGGCAGGTGGACGGCAAGCCGTTCATCTGCGTCGAGCCGTGGATGGCGCTGACGACCGAACTGAACAGGCGCGAAGAGCTGCCGATGGTGGCCGCCGGCGAAGAGCTGCGGCTGGAGCTTAGCATCGCTTACGCCAAGGCTTAAGCCGGGATGGCCGATACGGCGGCGCGAACGGGCGAATTGCCGTTCGCGTCCGTCAGCCGAACCGATATTTAAGCACGCGAACAAAGGGCCGTATTTCCCGCATGGCGCCCGCCATGCCCGGAAATACGGCCCTTCCTTGTGCCTGCTCAGCGCGATTGCGCGCGCTTCGCCGTTTGTTTAATGAGCTTAAATACCGCGTTCAAGGCATCCCGCCCGTCGCTTTCGTTCATCTTCGCGATATACGTCTCCCGGTCCCGGAACAGCGTGCCGACGCGATCGAGCAGCGTGCCCGCCGTCAGCGATTCCTCCTGCAGCACCTCGCAGAACCCGGCGGCCTCGAACGATTCCGCGTTCAGAATCTGATCGCCCCGGCTCTGCTGGCGGCTGAGCGGAATAAGCAGCATCGGCTTGCGGAGCGCCAAAAATTCGAAGATGGAGTTCGATCCCGCGCGCGAGATCACGAGATCCGCCATCGCCAACACGTCCGGCAGCTCCGCCTGCACGTACTCGTACTGCCGATAGTCCGGCGATTCCAGCTCCGGCAGCACGTTGCCTTTGCCGCACAGATGAACGATCCGGAAGTCGCGCGTCAGCATGCCCAAGGCCGCCCGCACCGCCTCGTTGATCCGCCGCGCGCCCAAGCTGCCGCCCATGACGAGCAGCACCGGTTTGCCCGGCTTGAAGCCGCAGAACGCGCGCCCGCGCGCGGCATCTCCCTGCAGCAGCTCCTCGCGGACGACCGCGCCCACATGATGCGCCTTGCCTTCGGGCAAATGCGATTCGGTCTCCGGGAACGTCGTGCAGACGCCCGTCGCGAAGCGAATTGCGATCCGGTTCGCAAGGCCAGGCGTCAAATCCGATTCGTGCAGCAGCACCGGCACCCGGTTCAGCCAGGCGCCGAGCACGACGGGCACCGAGACGAACCCGCCTTTGGAGAACAGAACGTCCGGCTTCGCGCGGCGGATGAGCCGATACGCCTGCATCGCGCCTTTGACCACCTTGAACGGGTCCTTGACGTTCTGCCAATCGAAGTAGCGTCTTAGCTTGCCCGTCGCGATCGCATGATAGCGGACGCCCGGCAGCGAGCCGGCCAGCTGCTTCTCGATCCCGTTCTCCGAACCGACGTAATCGATCTTCCAGCCTTCCTCCTGAAAACGCGGAATGAGGGCGAGGTTCACCGTAACGTGTCCGGCCGAACCGCCCCCCGTGAACATGATTTTTTTCATACAACCTCACCAGCTTATGTTAGTTGCTTGCGTATACCTCACCTTATGACGCAATGCCGCCCGATCATGACTCTCGCCGTAAAACCTTAATTCGCAGGCTGATTGGTTTGCGTTCACGGTCATAAGACCGGGAATGCAAACCAATCAGCCCGAGCGGATTGGTTTGCGTTCGCAATCCAAAGATTGAGAATGCAGCATTCAAGGCTGATTGGTTTGCGTTCGCAATCCAAAGATTGAGAATGCAGCATTCAAGGCTGATTGGTTTGCGTTCGCAATCCAAAGATTGAGAATGCAGCATTCAGCCGGAGCCAGAGCAGATTGGTTTGCGTTCACGGTCATAAATAAGACCGGGAATGCAAACCAATCCGCGGTCGTGAAACACAAGAAGATTTATATGCGCGAAGCTTATAAATTCTTGTATTTGCCGCAGAGCAGCACGTGCCGCTCGAACCGCCCCTTGCGCACGACGCACCGGTCCATGACGGCCATGCCCGCCAAAGGCAGCTCCTCGTCGATCGTCTCCGTCGTCACGATCGCGACGCGGGGCGCCAAGCGCACGGCCGCCCGAAGCATCGCGATCCGCGTCTCCGCAAGCAGCACCGAACATAAATTATACGGCAAATCGAGGACGGCCGCATCATAAGCTCCTTCGCCCTCCGTCTCGAGCAGATCGCCCAGCTTCACGACGTCCGGCATCCCGTAATGGGCGAGATTCGCTCGCGCGCCCCGCACCGCGAGCGGGTTGATATCCCGGCCGACGATATCGATGCCCATCGACAGCGCCTCGATGACGACCGTGCCGATGCCGCAGCACGGATCGATCGCCTTCGCGCCCTCAATGCGAGGGATGGCGATGTTGGCGACCGCCCGAGCGACCCGGGTACCGAGCGCCGTCGAATACGGATGCGGCTTCTTATTGTGCGTCAGCCAGGCCGCTTCGGCCTGCTCGTAGTCGCCGAGCAGCCAGCGGCCGCCCGCATAGGCGAGCCCGATCAGACGTTCAGGCCGCTTCATGTCCGCGCGACCGCGGATCGCGCCGCCGATTCGACGCGCGGCGGCCAGCCGCTCCTCGTAAGCGACGGCGCCGTCCGTCTCCACGAAGACCACCTTATAGGTGCCATCGCCGAGGTCCACCCGCGCGGCCGAAGCCGCCAGATCGTCGAGACCGGCGGCTTCCAGCATGACCCGCAGTCGGCCGCGGACGAACGGGCTGCGCGACGGCGGGAGCGCAACGGCCGCGCGAACGCAGCCCGCGAGCGGGTCTTGTCCGAACAGCGCGCGCATCTCCATCGCGCACAACTCCGTCTCGTCCTCATGGCAGACGACGGGATAAAGGTATATGGGGGCCAAGCCGGCCTCGTTCATAATGCGAACACTCCTTTGGTTCTTCCGGCCTTGCCAATTGCTGTCCCGAACGCCTTACTGACCGCCTACCCGCCGATAGGTCCGGAACACGATATCCTGATTATAGTTGCCGAAGCCTTCGCCGTACAGCGTCATGCCGCCGACATGGGCCGCGCCGGCCGGTACTTCGAGCCGCAGCGTCCAGTCGTTGCGCGTCATAACGATATCTGCCAGCGTCACGTCCGACAACCGCTGCCCGTCGATGAACGTCCCCTCTTCGGTGACGCGCACCATTTTGAGCCACCCGTACTGGTTGACCGTCCACCACTTCGGCGTTAGCAGGCCGCGCCCGTCGCCCGGATCGCCCGGGCTCGTCCAGACGCCGAGCAGCGTATCGTTCAAGTAGAAATGAATATCCGATGGCCAGTTCTCCCGCGTGCCCGGCGCCTCCGACCCGATCTCCAGCGACAGCTCGATCTCCTCGAGCGCCTGTCCGGGCAGCACGTAATTGGGAATGCGGTATTCGACGAACCCGTGCCCGAACCATAGAATTTGGGCGTTCATCCGTCCCGGCTCGAAGAAGTACCGCGGATCGTCGAACTGGCCGATGACGCTGTCCGTCGTCGCCAACCCGCAAGTCGGGTGCACGTCGCAGCGCGTATAATGGCCGATCGGAATCGCCACCTCCTGGCAGTCGCGGCTGGTCCTCTCGGCGCCGCCCGGCTCGGGAAGCGCCATCTCGACCCGGCTAGCGGCGAGCGAGCACATCTTGTGCGTGCCCCCTCCACGTCTGATCAGCTCGGAGCGGATCAGCCCGCCGGTCTCCAGCTTCTTCGTATGCATGGTCACGATCGCGCTAGAGAGACCTAGCGCCTGCGCCAGCTCCTTCACGTTCATCGGCCCTTCCGCGAGCAGGTCGAGTATGCGCAGACGGACGTCGCTGGCGAGCGCTTCGTAGAGCGGTAGCCACTTGCGGTCCGTGTTGGATTGTATAATCGTCATTTTCGTTCTCCTTCATCAATAACTGCATTAACAGAAATATTAATTCAAAAAGACGGAAAAGAAAAGCTTGAAATCGCTTTTATGATCGTGTTTAATGTTGTTGAAAGCATTAATTCATTAATCAGTTAACAATATAATTAATTCTAAGTTGAGGTGACCTTCATGTCAATCAAAGCAACCATGATCGTGGATAAAGATTTCAAGATCGGCGAAGTCGACAAACGCATCTACGGCTCGTTCGTCGAGCATCTCGGACGCGCCGTCTACGGCGGCATCTACGAAAAGGACCATTCGACGGCGGATCCGCAGGGTTTCCGCGGCGACGTGCTGGAACTGGTGAAGGGTTTGGACGTGCCGATCGTCCGCTATCCGGGCGGTAATTTCGTCTCCGGCTACAACTGGGAAGACGGCGTCGGCCCTGTCGAGCAGCGTCCAAGCCGCCTAGAGCTCGCGTGGCGCACGATCGAGCCGAACTGGGTCGGCCTGAACGAATTCATGGACTGGTGCAAGAAGGCAAACACGGAAGCGATGATGGCCGTCAACCTCGGCACCCGCGGACCCGCGGAAGCGCGCGACCTGATCGAATACGCCAACCATCCGTCCGGCACGCTGTTCAGCGACCTGCGCCGCAAGCACGGGTATGAGCAGCCGCACGCGATCAAGACGTGGTGCCTCGGCAACGAAATGGACGGCCCTTGGCAGATCGGCGCGAAGACGGCGGTCGAATACGGACGCATCGCCAACGAGACGGCCAAAGTGATGCGCTGGGTTGACCCGACGATCGAACTGGTCGCCTGCGGCAGCTCGTCTCTCCACATGCCGTCGTTCCCGGAGTGGGAAGCGACCGTGCTCGATCTGACCTATGACAACGTCGATTTCATCTCGCTGCACCAATACTACGGCAACCCGTCCAACGATTCCGCGAACTTCCTGGCGCTCTCGCTCGGCATGGACAGTTTCATCAACACGGTCATCTCCACCGCCGACTATGTGCAGGCCAAGAAGCGGAGCAAGAAGAAAATCAACCTCTCGTTCGACGAGTGGAACGTCTGGTTCCATTCCAACGAGGCGGATCGCAAGCTCGATCCATGGCAGATCGCGCCGCCGCAGCTGGAAGACATCTACAACCACGAGGACGCGCTCGTCGTCGGCTGCATGCTCATTAGCTTACTGAAGCGCGCCGACCGGGTCAAAATGGCGTGCATCGCCCAGCTCGTCAACGTCATCGCGCCGATCATGACGGCGAACGGCGGCGCGGCTTGGAAGCAGACGATCTACTACCCGTACATGCACGCGAGCCTGTTCGGCCGCGGCACGGCGCTCGTGCCTTTGATCCAATCGCCGAAATACGACGCCAAGGATTACACCGACGTCCCTTATCTGGAGTCGGTCGCCGTGCATAACGAAGAGAAGGGCGAAGTGACGATCTTCGCGGTCAACCGCAACCTGGAGGAGTCGCTCGGCCTCGAGGTCGATCTGCGCAGCTTCGGCGGCTGCACCCTGATCGAGCACATCGTGCTGGAGAACGACGATCTGAAAGCGGCGAACACGCTGGAAGCGCCGGATCGCGTGAAGCCGCATACGAACGGCAACGCTCGCGTGGACGGCAGCAAGATCGAAGCGTCGCTCTCGAAGGCGTCTTGGAACGTCGTTCGCGTGAAACTCGGTTAATCCGGCAAGTCAAGGCGAAACGGCTGTCGCCGCCTTTTAGCGGCGCGGCGCGTTTCGTTCCGCGATGGAGAAATACAAGATGCATGAATAAACGTGAAACTTATAAGTTCTTGTATTTTGAAAAGCGCCCGCGGGGGTCTCTCCCGCGGGCGCTTCTCGTGTTGCGATAAGCCGGCTTGCGCCGCCGTTACTTTCGGCCGCGCAGCCGCACGATTCTCACCGTGCCGCCGCGCTTGGGCCGCTGAACCTCGGCTCTCGCTTCCGCCGCCGGCGGCTCCTGCCACGGCGAAGGCAGCGTCTTCACCCGCGTCAGTCCCGTACCCGCCGAGACGGCTCGCTTCAGAACGGCCGGCGCGAACGAACTCCCGATGAACGCCGCCACTTCGGACCAATGTCCTTCCTTCATCAGCCAATAGCAAGCCGTGCCGCCGATCAGATCATAGACCATCATTTGTTTCAGCACCGACACCGGTATGACGAACATGACGAACCGGCTCCGCTTGCGTTTGCTTGCGATGCTCACGTTATCCTCCCTTATCCGTTTGCCCCGAACGATGGGCCAGTCTTCTACTCCTCAGCTTATTCAACAAGGACGTTGTCCCATGTATCCGGTCGTCCGATTCAAATGACAAGACTATCCCGCGGACGCGCCGCATTATATGGAATAGAAGCGAGGGCTTGACCATTTTGAGGAGAAAAGGAGCGTGCATGCCACGATGAGCGGATTAACCAAGACGCGGGCGGCGGGCGACACTCAGGCGGAATCGACCGGTCTGGCGCGCGGCGCCGAGGTTCAAGTAGACCCCAACCTGCAAAGCTTGGAGCGGCTGGAAGCCGGCGGCCCGATGAAGGTGACCGACTGGAGCGCCCTCCCTGCCCGGACGCGCATACTCGTGTTGCTGCTGGCAACGGCTGCGCTGGCAGCCGTGGGCTTCGCGGCATACGCCGCGATCGCGATCAGTTAATGAACGACCGGGGCGGCAGACGAAGAGAACGACGATATGAAAGCCCCGTCCGGGATCGGACGGGGCTTTCATATCGTGGAATGGGTCTACGGCTGCCGCTGCTTGACCAGCTGCTCTTGCGCGAGACGAATCATCTCGCGGACCATCGTGCCGCCGATTTGGCCGCCGATGTGACCGGCCGCCTCGGTCGTTAGATTGCCGTTGTCGCCTTCGCGAGACAGCGGCACGCCAAGCGATTTGGCCACCTCGTATTTGACGTCGTCCGGCCGGCTGGGATCGACCGCGTATCCTTGGCGGCGCATCACTTCCGCCTTGAACGCGGCCAGTCCCTGCTCGGCGCCGGGCACGACGTGTCTTCTCCGGTTTCTTCGCGCCATCTTCGCTGCACCTGCCCTTATCTGAAAGGATGTGCCCTTATCGTGCCCGGGAAAGCCCGCCTCTATGCTAGAAGTAGCGGAAGGTGAGCGTCACGACGCCCCCGCTGCCGAAGGCGCATTCGAAGGATTGCACCGCCCCGCTCCGGAATACGGCGGCTTTGAGCGGCTCGATGTCTTTGGCCGACGTAAAAGCTCGCTTCACCGTCAACATCGGGTCGCGATTGGCGATGGCTTCCTCCACCTTCGTTTCGAATTGGAGCGGATCCGCCGCCATCAGCTGGTTAACTCGATAATAGTTAAACATCGTTCCGGTAGCCGCGGGCAGCCCGTTATCGATCCATTCGTGATCCTGCCGCAATTCCTCGTCCGTAACGTTGAAATACCCGTAGTAGACACGTCCCTGCTTGTCGGGCACCGGATCGTCCCACGTGACGTCCAGGTTGTAGTAATCGCCCTCCAGCCGGATTTTGTTCCAGGCATGCGGTTCGCCGCCGACCGTCCCCGTCACGATATGCGCTTCGATCCCGGCCATATTCAGCAGCAGATTGGCCGCGTTGGCATAGCCTTGACACACCGCAATGCCTTTCACCAGCGCGCCGTAAGCGCTGTAAGAATCATCGGGGACCGTCCCCTGTCTATAATTCGCTTCGTCGTATGCGGTATGCAGCACGAGGTAATCATGGATGGCCAACTCTTTCTCGTAATCGCTCATGCCAGGTTCGACGACATGCCGCAGCGCCAATTGGGCGGCGCGGTAAGTCTCGGCCATCCGTTCATCCGACACGACCGGCGCGTAGCCCCGTCTCACCGCCTCGAGCAGTTCCTCCTCGCTGGACGCGCGGATCGCGCCGTACTGCTCGCGGATGCGATTCACGAGCACGGCCGCCTGCTCGACCGTCGCCTCGCCTTGGGGCGTGAAGTACACCGCATTCGACCGGATGCTGCCCTGCATGAGCCCGCTCGCGGCCATCGCGCCGACGGCCTTCCTCGACCAGCCGGCGATCTTGTCCGCGTCCGCGAAAGATTCGATCGGTTCCGCCTTCATTTGGTCCCGAATGCCGGCCTTGCCGATCGCATTGTAGAGCACGAGCGCCATCTGCTCGCGCGTGACCGGCGACTTCGGGTCGAACCGTCCGCTGCTCGCGCCGTTCACGAAGCCCAGCTTATATCCGAGCGCCGCGTAGAAGTTGCGCGTATCCTTGAACGGATTCGTAACCGGATCGTCCAGATGCTGATCGGTCAAGGTCTCATAGAGCAGCACGGCGAGCTCCGCAAACTGCTCCCTCGTGATGATGCTGCCATAACGGCCGGTCGCCCAGGACGGCATCAAATTATGCGCGCTCGCTTCCCGTATATCGTCGGCCGCCCATTGGCTAGGTTCTCGTCCCGCGGCTGCCGCTTGCGGTCGTTCCGCTCCCCATGGCCCAAACGCCGCGCCGCCCGCAATGGCGAGCAGCAGCCCCATTAGCATCGTTGTCTTGCGCATGCGTCCCATATTCCCGCTTCCCAACTCCCATGATCACTCCGCGCGGAGGCTAGCTCCGTCAAGCACGTTCCCTGCCGTCCCCGCGCCTTAAGTTAAACGCCGGCAGGAGCAAGAAGTTTCGCGCTTAACAGGAACTTTTTTACAAAAATTAGTACCATCTTCTCCCATGGCGCAGCCGCGATGCATAAATAAAAAAAGACGGCCCATCAAGCCGTCTTCCGCTCTGTAGTCCCGAGAACGCCGCGCCGATCGCTTCCCGGAACTCGCTCGTCAGTCCAGCCAGCCGTTCTTCTCCGCGATGCCGATCGCGTCGATCCGATTCTTCGCTTCGAGCTTCTGGATCGCCTCGGATAAGTAGTTGCGCACCGTTCCCGGGCTCAAATACAACCGCTTGGCGATGTCGCCGGCGCTCAGACCTTCGGCTGCCTGCTTGAGCACCTTCCGCTCCCGCTCCTTCAGCGAATTCTCCGCCTCCCTGAACGTCAAGGCCAGCTCCGGACCGACCGCTCGGCCGCCCTCGTGCACCGACCGCGGCGCCGAGCCCAGCTCCTCGATCGGCAAATCCTTGAGCTTCCTGAAACTTGAAGTTGCGTTTTCTTCGCGTTTCCTGTAGACTATTGATTCGTAGTGCAAGTAACCCCTTATTATTTCCTCGATCAGGATTATTTGGATTTATCTCACACTTCCTCACATCCGAACACCATTTCCTTTTTATTCAAACGGCTGCAAGAAGGAACACGGATTCACACTGGCGCGGTCTTCGGAACCGCAAGGACGATTGAGAGGTTAGGGCTTTCGTTGTTTTCGTGCAAGACATGACATTACGGAAAACATGAGCGGTTACGCTACCATATATGGCGCAAGCAAGCGCGTAAATGCACAAAGACCCTCGTTTCTTCGCGAAACGAGGGTCGTCTAATTTTCATGGCCATACTCTTCTCACGCGCCCCGGCCGACGCTCGCCGGTCTGCCTTTGCTCCCCAGGGCAGCCGAAAGCGCGGCCGCCCCGACCCCAAGCCCGATCAAGAAGCAGAACCCAGCCGCGACAGGCATCGCCGACCACTCCAAGATCGGACGGCCGAGTATCGTTTGCCAGCCGATTAGGAGCAAGCCGAGCCCGTACGATATTCCCGCGGCATGCACGACGCCGCGGCGAACGCGGGCCGTCCAAGGCGTCCGCAGCGTCAGCCAAGCAAGTATCGGATGCGCCTGCAGCGCATGGAAGCCGATGCCGTGCAGCCAAATAATGTTGCCCTCCGCCCCGATGTGGCGGCCGAAATTGAGCGAGATCCAGATGCCCGCCCCGAAGGAGATCATGATCGCCGCCATCGTATATCGAAGCGCCAGCGTTAGCTCCTGATGACTCTCATATGTCTTGCGCCGGAAGAAGTACGTGGCGAATACCACATAAAAAAGCACCAGCAGCATGGCGACCAGACCGAACACATTGCCGACCATGGCATCGAAAGCATTCGCGCTTTGCGTGAATCGGGGATTGAAGCCCCGCGCGTTCTGCACCGTCTCCGCCGCGTACGAATACAGCGCCAGCACGATATACGACCATCGAAAGAACGCGCGCGCCCTCGTCCCCATGCCGGCCAGCGGCAAGACCGCAGCGGTCGACAGAATGAATATGCCGAGCGCCGCATCGAACGAGAACGCGTTCATCATGTTGCCCTCCGCCCCGACTTCCGCCCCGTAAGCCAGTGTCCATATGCCGCAGAATGCCGCCAGCGCGAAGCCCAGCAGCCCCATCCCGACCAGCCATCGCTCCCCTGCGAAAAACGTCGGATTCGCCGCGCCGTTCGATGCCGTTACCGCCTGCTTGCCGATCATAATCTTTCAACCACCCTTCATCGATTCGATACCCTCATTCTAGTGGAAGGATATGGATAGGCACGACGGGCGGCGGGCGGAGCGGAAGCTGGACTTAGGTGACGTCTCGCCGCTCCGCCCCGGGATGGAGCGCAGGGGAACGGAAGACGGAGCGCGAGCCGGAGCGACGAATTGCAAATCATCAAGGCGACCGCGGATGATAGGACTCGTGCAACGGGGCGAGCCAAATCGCCGTACAAGCCGCATGACAAAAAGCCCCCTCCGGCGCGAGACCGAGGGAGGCTATGGGCAGGGAGACTGAACTTATGGCCGCGTCGCAATCGGGTCTTCAGCGCGGCTTGCGATTGGCGCCGACGCGATCGATCCGCTCGAATGCAGCGATTCGTGGGCGACCGATTACAGCGGGTAATGCACCGGCACGAAATACGTTACATATCCGCGGTAGCCGCTCTGGGCGGCATAATCTTCGGATCGCCAGCAAGACGGATGCCATGGCGTGAACGCGCACCAAGGCGGTTTCTGCGTGCCGCCGCCGCCCGGGAATGGCGGGAACGGAGGTTGCGGGGGCTGCGGCTGGGGCTGCTGCGGGAGCGTCGGCCCCAAGTATTGGATGCCGACTAGATCCTGGTTGCTCACCTGCATGAATTGGAAGCTGCCGTCGGGATTGACGATATTAATCGAGACGGTGCCGCTGCCAAGGTCAGCGCCCGGCGCCGGCGGCGTAAAGGCAATCAGCTGCCACGTCACGAGGCCGAAGCCCGGAATGCTGGAGCGGAAGAAATGGCCTACGCGCCCGTTCAAAATTTGTTGATTGATGACTTGCGGGTTAATGAACTGCGGCATGATCGACAAGCAAATCGTTCCCTTCATCGTAAAATTCACTCCATACAGGTGTACGCCCATTAGCTTGTATGGGTGAATCGTCTCCGCTCCAGCCCAGAACTCCGCGCAGGTCCGCTCCTATCCCGGCGATTCGGTGCAGAGCCGAACGAGGCCGCCTTGTATGAGAGAGACAAGCACCGTGCATATCCCTTATCCGGCCCCGGTCTACTCGCCCGCCCGTCCCACCTCGCGGTAAGCGTCGATGAACGCCTGCGATGCTTTGGATAACCTGCCGTTCTGCAGGCCGATCAGCCCGCTCAGCGCGGGCGACGGATCGCCTTCAAGCTCGAATTTGCGGATCGGGACGCCCCGATGGAGCTTGACGACCGTCTCGGGCACGATCGTCGCGCCGAATCCCGTCGAGACGAGCTGCATGAGGGTCGTCATGTCCGAGCACTCGCAGACGATGTTCGGCGACAGCCCGCGCTTGACGAACTCGTCGCGGATCATTTGGTTGATGCCGAGTCCTTCCGTGCTGGGGACGATGAGCGGATACTGCTCGATCCGGCTGAACGAGATGGAGCCGCCCGGCTCCGCGATATCGTAGCCCCCGACGAAATAATAGGGCTCCGACTTGACGTAGTGCAGCGCGAATCCGCTTAGTTCGAGCGGCAGCCGCACGATCGCAAGATCCAGCGCCCGCTCCCGGACCAGATGACACAACTGGGACGAGTCGTTCTGCTGGATGCTGAACGTGAACTGCGGGTAGCTCTGCTGGAAGAGCCGCAGGATGCGCGGCAGCCGCTCGTCCGACAGCGTGTTCACGCCGATCGACAACCGCCCGGTCCAGCCTTGGCGGATCGCCTGGATTTCTTCCTCCGCTTCCTGCAGGGAAGCGATAATCCGGACCGCATGCCGGTACAACGCGCGGCCCTCGTCGGTCAGCTGCATCCCTCTGCCTTCCCGTTCGAACAGCGTCGCGCCCAGCTCCTGCTCCATTGCCTTGAGCTGCTGCGAGAGCGGCGGCTGCGCCATGTGAAGCCGCTTGGCCGCCGCGGTAATCTGTCCTTCCTCCACGATCGCCACGAAATACCGCAGCTGCTTGATGTCCATGCCGCCCCCTCCTCCCAATTCGATCCATATGAAAAAGATATGGTAAACAGATGATTTTCATACTTTCTATATCTCACACCCCATGTTACCATGTTGGCTGACATCAAGAAGAACTTATTTTAGGAGGAATCGCCATGAATAGCGGGCGAATAACGCCGAAAGTCGCGTTAGCCGGCGTCCAATGGATGTTCTTCATCCTCGCCAATACCATCGTCGTGCCGATTACGCTTGGCCAGCTGTTCGGGCTGCCGCCCGGGCAGATCGCCTTCACGCTGCAGATATCGTGCATCTTGACTGGCGCCGTCTGCATCTTGCAGGCGCTGGCGGGCCACCGCTTCGCGGTCATGGACGGTCCGTCGGGCGTCTGGTGGGGCATCACGCTCAGCCTGGTTGCCGCCGCTTCCGCGAGCGGCACCCCGGTCGCCGAGATCGGCGGCGGCCTTGCGGCCGGCTTCATGCTCGCGGGTCTGCTCATGGCCGTGCTCGGCGGTCTCGGATTCAGCCGTCAGCTGACGAAGTGGTTCACGCCGGTCGTCATGAGCATTTCGCTGTTCCTGCTCGCCGTGCAGCTCATCATGCACTTCTTCGAGGGCATGCTCGACATTCAGCCCAGCGGCCATATGAACGGACCGGTCGCCGCGTTATCCGTCGGCATCGCGGTTCTCGTCGGTATCCTGACCGTCAAAGGCCGCGGCCCGCTCGCCAACTTCTCGATGCTCATCGGCATTACGGCCGGCTGGATCGCGTTCGACCTGCTGTTCCCTTCCGCCGGCGGCAAGGCGGCCGTCCACGAAGCGAGCGCGACGCCGCTGTTCCCGTGGGGAGCGCCCCGTCTGGATGCCGGCATTCTGATCGCCGCGTTCATCGTCGGTCTGATCAATATGTCCAACACCGTCACGGCGCTGCATACGGCCGGCCAACTGTATGGCCAAGCGCCGACGGAAGGACAGCACAGACGTTCCTTCCTTATCACGGGGGTATCATCGATCATCGCGCCGCTGTTCGGCCAGTTGCCCTTCGGCACGTTCGTCTCCTCGCTTGGGCTGCTCGAGAGCACGCGCATCCTGCACCGTCAGGCGCTGGCGATCGGCGGCGCGCTGTTCCTGGCCCTTGGCCTCGTGCCGCAGCTGGGCCAATGGTTCGCCGCCCTGCCGATCAGCGTCGGCAGCGCCGTCTTGTTCGTCGCCTACCTGCAAATGTTCGGCACCGCGTTCCGCGCCATCCAAAGCCAAGGCATCGACGCCCGCGGCTTCTACCGGATCGCCGTGCCGCTGCTGCTGGGCATCAGCATCATGAACACGCCGGCCGCCGTGTTCGCCGAGCTGCCGCTGTTCCTGCGTCCTCTCGTCGGCAACGGGCTCGTCGTCGGCATCCTCGCCTCGGTCGTGCTGGAGTTTCTCGCCAGACGAGCCGCCCAAGCCCAAGCGGAACTGAAACTGCCCGGCGTACGGACGGAACCGTTGAAGGCGGAGGGGTAATATTCCTATCGGCATAATCAAAAAACCACGGAGCTTCGATACAGCCGAAGCAAACCGTGGTTTTTCATGTTTTCATGTGAGTAACGGTTCTCGCGGTTAATCCTTCGCGCCCTTAACCGTTCGCCAGCTTCGCCGCCAGCCGCTCCACCATGTAGTGGCTGCCCAGCACCTTGTCCGCGCGGATCGCGCAGCGGGACGGATCGGCGAGCGAATCCAGCGTATGCTGGACGACGCCCTCGAAGCCGCGGCGCTTCAGATGCGAGTCCCAGCCGCCGAACGCCAGCGTCCGGCTGCCTTCCGCCGCTCCGTAGAGGACCGCGCGTTCCAAGTCTTCGACAATCGCCGTTCGTCCGCCGCCGTGCAGCTCGACCCGCTCGGCGTCCGCGCCGGCCGCGCGGTCCATCGAGAACGCGCCCGCGCAGCTCCGGCCGGCCGTACTCTGCAGCATGCCGAAGACGGAGCGCAAATATCCGTCGCCATCCGCCGCGACCGAAGCGGCGGCCAGTTCCGGATCAGCTTCGCCGTCGCCGCACAGCCACATCGCCAAGTCGATGCCGTGAATCGCGTCGTCATAGAGCGTCTCCTTCACGGAGCGCTTCTGCGGCTTCGTGCGGTTCTTCTGGACGATGACCGTCCCCGCGCCGCCCGCTTCCGCCAGCCAGCTCCGCGCTTCGGCGACCATCGGCGCGAACCGGCGGTTGAAGCCGACGGCCAGCAGCAAGCCCTGTCGCTTCGCCTCGGCCGCCATCTCCTCCGATTGCCCGATATCGCAAGACAGCGGCTTGTCCACGTAGACGTGAATTCCTTCGGCCAAACAGCGCATGACGATGTCGTAATGCGTCTCCGTCGCGCTGTGGACGAAGATAAGCTCCGGCCGTCTATCCAGCAGCGCCTCCAGCCGATCATACCGGCCTTCGATCCGATACGGATCGGCCGCGGCCTGCACCGAGACAAGCGTCCTGCTCATCAGGCCGACCACCTCTGCCTGCGGATGAACGCCGAGAATCGGCAAATATGCTTTGCGGGCGATATCGCCGATCCCGACGATCCCTACTCTAATCCGGTTCCCTGCCATCCCTATCTCTCCCTCTCCCTAGCTATTGCCAGCATAGCACGATCCGGCCTGCCCGACAAAAAGAAGAAACCTCCGCGCCCGTTGTCAGGCGCGAAGGTTAATCGGCTTCCATGCTATTCGGTTGTCGCGCGGCCAACCCCTGAAGCGCGGGCAACCGCTTCTCCAGCCAATGGACGCCCATCAGCAAGAGCGTCAGCCCCGCCAGCGAGCAGCCCACGAGCACGGGCACATGCCAGGCCGCGACCGCCCCGGAGAAGAACGGGATGAACGAGACGGCGAGCACCGGCGGCGCGTTCAGCTTCATGAGATGCTTGAGCTGAATGACGATCAGCGTATTCAAGAACAGCGCCGCGATGCCGGGTATGTAGTTGAAGATAACCGTGCCGACCAGCGTGGCGATAAACGCGCCGAGCGCAATCCGCGCGATGCCGCGGTAATCGGTACGGGACATGAACAGGAAGCAGAACGCCCCGAGGGTCGGATAGAAGAGCATCCGGAGCGAAGGAATATGATGGGCAACCCAATAAATAAGCGCGACGTAACCGCAAATGGCCCATACGCGCAAATTGAAATGAAACATGTTCGGCCAACACTCCATTGTAACATGTTGTGTCAGGTTAATCCCGACCATTGACCATTCTACTCCCCGTAGTCCGATGCGTCAACCGCTAATTATGGGGACTTGTCCGACGACTCCCATAGCCTTCCGCCCTGTTTTCCCACACAATCTCCAGCTCGCCTGACAAAAAGCATCCGCCGGAGCGCAGCTCCCCGGCGGATGCAATAGACTCGTCTTGAAACCGTAGCCCCTCGCAGCGTATTACCGCAACGGCTGATGCTTACTACGCGATACCGTTCTCGACGACGGGCGCGTTCGCTCCCGCCGCCCGCCGCGCCAACGGAAGACGGACCATAAACGCGCTGCCGCCGCCCGGCACGCTAGCCGCTTCGATGCGCCCCTCGTGCAGCAGAACGATTTGCTTCGCGATCGATAGCCCCAATCCGCTGCCTTCGACATTGCGGTTACGCGCTTCGTCCGCCTTGTAGAACCGCTCGAAAATGTGCTCGAGATCCGCCGGGGCAATGCCGATGCCCGTGTCGGCGATCGTAATCGTTATCTCGTTCGCCCCGCGTTCGCCGGTCGCCGTGATCCGCCCTTTGGCGGGCGTATATTTGATCGCATTGCCGAGCAAATTCACCCAGAGCTGCTCCAGGAGGGCGTGATTCCCCGCCGCGGCGAGCGCCGGAAGATCGCAGACGACCTCGATTTCCTTGGAGGACCACTGCGGCTCCAGCAGCAGCATGCTTCGACGCATCTGCTCGTCCACCCGCACCGGCTGAGGGTCGAACGGACAATGTCCCGCATCCAGCGTCGCCAGCACGAGCAGATGGCCGTTCAACTTCGACAGCCGCTCGCTCTCTTCATGGATCGCGCGCAGCGCCCGCTCCCGGTCCGCCTCCGGCATCCCCGGGGAGCGGAGCATGGAAGCGAAGCCTCTTATCGACGTCAGCGGCGACTGCAGCTCGTGCGAGACGTCGGCGACGAACTGTTGCCGCATCCGATCCTGCCGCTCGAGCTGCCCGGCCATATGATTGAACGCCCGGGACAGGTCGCCGAGCTCGTCTTTGCTCCGCGTATCCGGCAGGCGGATGCGCAGGTCGCCCTCCGACATCCGCGCCGCGGCGGCGGTCAAGCTCCGGATCGGTCCGACGAGACGCCCCGAGACGAGCAGGAAGAGACCGCTCCCGACCGCGAATACCACGCCCAGAATGACCAATACCCCATACTCTCCCTCGATCGCGCGCGGAAACATAACAAGCGCCGCCGCGCCGCTGTCTCTGCTTAACCGGGTACCGACGACGAGCTCGCAGCCGCAAGACGGGTCGGCCGCGATCGCCGGTTCGTTGCCGTCCAGCATGGCGGCGATGTCGCCTCGGCTAACGACCGCGTCCCCCATGCCGACCGCGTCCCCATATTCGCGATAGGCGCCATCTGCTTCATAGAGCCGCAGCGCGGCGCCTCGCGTACGGGCGATCCCGTCCCAGAAGGCGTCCTCGTCCGCGGGCTGAACCCGCTCGTACAGCTGAACGGCCGCATGCAAGGCCGCCTTCGCTTCCCGCTCGTACCGCCTCGTCTCGGGACCCGAGAAGGCGAAGTTGTAGACGAGGAACGCCGCGATGACGCTGACCGTGACGACGCCAATATACGTGAAGACGACACGCGCCCGAAGCGTCCGGATCATGGGCGGACCACCAGCTTGTAGCCCAGCCCGTGAACCGTCGCGATCGCGAACCCGCACCCGAGCGGCACAAGCCTCTCCCGCAGCCGCCCGATATGCACGTCCACGGTCCGCTCCCCGCCTTCGTAGTCGTAGCCCCAGCATTGCTCCACCAGCTGCTGCCGGGTGAAGGTCCGGTCCGGAGAGCCCGCAAGGCAGAACAGCAGCTCGAATTCCTTCGGCGGCACGTGCACGCCGGCGCCGTTCACCGCGACCGAATAACGCAGCCGGTCGATGACCGTCGCGCCCAGCTCGATGGTCTGGGAAGCGTTGATCCGGTACCGCTTCAGCAGCGCCTGGATGCGCACGACCAGTTCCGCCGGCTCGAACGGCTTCACCAAGTAATCGTCGGCGCCTTGGCGGAACCCTTTGACGATATCCTCGGTCGACCCGAGCGCCGTCAGCATGAGCACCGGGATGTCCCCGTAACGTTTGATTTCGTCGCACAGCGCGTACCCGTTCATCCGCGGCATCATCAGATCGACGACCGCCAGGTCGACCTTCGCCCGGTCCATCGTCTCCAGCGCGGCTAAGCCGTCCTCCGCGGCGTACACCGTAAATCCCTCCCGATGCAAAGACATCCGGATCAAATCGCGGATATTGCCATCGTCATCCACGGCCAAAATGCTCGGCACAAGCGTTCACCTCTATGCAGATTGCTAGGTTTCATTTTCCATCATTATAGCAAGGCCGCCCTCGACTCGCTTCCTTCTTCTGGATAGCGAAACGATAACTTTCATCGAAAGATAGAAACTCCAAAGCGTCAATCCGAAGCCCAGCAGCGCGCCTCCGATCGCGATATCGTACGGGTAGCCGTAAAAGAACACGCCGGAGGGCCGGATGAAGGCGAACGCGTACCAGATGCAAGCGGCGGGCAGCCCGGAGAGCATGACGAAGAATAAGGAGCGCCGAGGGTGACGGTCGCGCAAGCCGAACCTGCTCAAGCTTCGGATTAAAAACAAGAGGAGCATGGCGCCTCCCCCGGCGAGCGCGATCGCCGCCCAGCCCATCAGATAGCCGAACGTGCCGCGGACGGCGATCGGCTCGGCTTCCTCCCCCAGCAAAATGCCGGCCATGCCCATCGCGATCGGCTTCTGGATCTCCGGGCGGTGCTCGCCGATGAGCAAGAGAACGCCGAGCTCCTGCTCGGGCAGCAGCATGAGAAAGGTCGCCGTGCCGATGCCGTCGCCGCCTTTGTGGACGACCCGGCTGCCATACAGCAGCTCCGATTCATAGCCGCCGACCGTATAGCTCGAACCGCCGCCAGATGCGACCGATGCTATCAACGCCTCCTCGCTCTCGATGGGCGATGGCTGCAGCGAGGCCGCCTTGGCGTAGCCCAGCTGCCAGGATGCAAACTTCGCCAGGTCTTCCAGCGTGGTATACATACCGCCTTCCGGATTCGCGCTTGCCCCGTAGGCCGCGTAGGAACGCGCCAGCTCCGTCTTGCGGGTGAACAGCCAGAAATATTCTCTGGCCAGATCCATCTCCGGCAGATCTTGCGGCGGCTTCCCATAGAAAGAGCGCGTCATGCCAAGCGGACGGAAGAGGTTCTCCGCCAAGTAATCCGCGTAATCCATGCCCTTCGCCTGCTCGATGACCAGCCCCAGCACGTTGTAGCAGCCGTTGCAATAAGCGGCTTTCGTTCCAGGTTTGCTGCTCATGTCCGCTTTACGCAGCGATCGGACGTAATCCTCCAGGCGGTGCCGCGTATCCGGGGTATCGAACAGAAGACCGTCGGTCGCCCAGGAGTCGACGCCGCCCGCCGCATGGAGAAGCAGATGGCGCAGCGTGACTTTGGCGGACAGCGCTTCGTCCTTGAAGCGAAACCACGGCAGATAGTGTCGCACCGGGTCATCGAGATGGAGCAACCCCTGCGCCTCCAGCTGCAGGACGGCGGCCGCCGTTACTGCCTTGGTGACGGAAGCCGCGTTGTACACGGTGCGCGCGTCGGGCGTCTTGTGCGCGCGCAAGTCCGTCGTCCCCATCCCATTGGCCAACACCAACCGATCCTTATGCACGATGCCGTAGACGCCGCCGACGACGCCGGCCCGCTCCAGCTGCGCTGCGGCATACGCTCCGGCGGCCTTCACCCGCTCGGAGAAGTCCGCGACTGCGGCCGCTTCTCCTCCCGCGGCCCGCGCAAGCTGCGAAGGCAGCAGGACGAGCGCCGCGACGAGCAGCAGGCAGCTCAGCACCCGCCGATAATCCATTCCCTTAACCATCCGACGCAACCTCCTTTCGCGGCGGCACCGCTTCGATCGCATAATCGGGATCCTTCGGCGCGGATGGCGACAGCAGCGGATTCGACAGGCCCAGCAGGTGCTGATCGAAGAACGACAGCACGATCCGGTCGATTTTGTCGTAGAGCGCCTTCCCGCTCCCGCTGCCGATTAGCGGCGAATACAGATAGCCATCCGAGAAATCGTAGTGATTGGCCCCGTGCATCGCGACCGTATAGCCGCCGTTCCGCACCGCGAGCTGATGCCGCTCCGCTTGCTCGCCGGCAAACCGCTCGTATTCCGCCAGCGTCGGAATCGCGAAAGC
Source organism: Paenibacillus methanolicus (assembly GCF_008124765.1). Classification (GTDB taxonomy): domain Bacteria; phylum Bacillota; class Bacilli; order Paenibacillales; family Paenibacillaceae; genus Paenibacillus_Z; species Paenibacillus_Z methanolicus. The sequence goes on from NZ_VNHS01000011.1 coordinate 278,694, forward strand.
CCGCTTGTCGCGCCATACGCTGCGGTCCAACTTACCGCTCTCGAACGTCACCGTATCGTCCGTGATCATGTACAGATAGGGCTGCTTCAAGCCTTCGGTCAGCTTCTTGCCGTACAGGAACCCATCCATGCCGAGACCGGCTTGGATCCGGCTATCCGCCGCCATCGCCTGCGCGGTTACCGCCCCGCCGAAGGAATGGCCGAGCATGCCGAGCCGGGACAAATCCAATTTGCCGCCCAGCTCGCCGCCCGAAGCGCCGCCCGCCAGTTCCTCCAGCTTATCCGTCACGAACCGTACGTCGGGGACGAGTACCTCTTCAATTAAGTCCTCGGACCGCTGCCAGTCGTCCGAGGCGCCCGGGTCGAACATGCCGCGCGCGACTCTTCCGTCCGGGAACCGGGTCGAGAAATAGCTGAAGTGCGGATGTTGAATCGCGGCGACGATATACCCCCGGCTCGCCAGCTCTTCAAGGACGGACGCGTACATGAAGCTCGATCCGCCGAAGCCGGGCGAGAACAGCAGAACCGGATACGTCGCGGACGCTTTCGAGACGGGCGCCTCCTCATAGGCGTTACCCTTCGCCTTCCGATTGGATTCCGCGATCACCTTGTACAAGAACGGCGCCGCGCCGGCGCGGTCCGTCTCTTCGCCGCCGAAGCCGTAATTCGCCCGCTCCGCGCCGCTCGCGGGCTCCGCAGGGTACCACAGCCGCACCAGCACCTCTCGGCGGTCGCCGGCGCTTGCCGTGTACGTCTCCTCTCGGTCCTCATCCACCCAATGATGGAGGACCGTGCCCACCGCATAAGGGCCGGTCGGCCGCTCGATCTGGACGGCCGGGAACGCGTAGCCGCCGATGGCGAGCGCGCTGCCGGCGTACAATAGCGCCAGCCCGCCCGCGATGATCCTCGCCCATCGGTTCTCCGGACGGTAAGTCCCTTTCCGATGGCGGTAGACGCCGATCGCGTTCAGCAGGCACAACGTCGGCACGAGCGCATATAGAGGCACCCACTTCCACTCCACCCCTTCCGCCAGCAGCTGCGCGGCGCCAGCCCCAACCATGGCCAAACTCGCCGCCACCGCAAGCCGTATTCCCCGACTCCCGCCTAATGGCCGGAAGCGGACGAGGATCGCCGCCAGCACGGTCGCCGCCAGCGCGTATTCGTAACCGGACATCGTTCATTCCTCCATTCGGATTTGAATGAAGATACCGTAACAAAAAGTTGTGAACGAGTTATAAACAACCGCCGTCCGGTCCCGAAAATAGACGCCGCCTCCCACACGCGCGCGAACCGCGCGGAATACGATAATCTAGCATCTCGAAATCTAGCAACGGCATATCCGATAGAAAAGGAAGTGACGCGATGAACGACCGGCACGCTTCGTATTCTCCAGTCATGAAGAAGAGCTCCGAACAGCTGCATCGCTTTATCCGCAAGCTGCGCTACAAGCGCGAGGAGAAGCTGCGCTTCCTCCTCGTGTACGACGTCGAACGCAATGGCAGCCGATTGAAAGCGCCCCCAAACGCAAATGGGTTCCGCGCCTCCTCGGCATCCGCTTGGTCCGACTCCCATTCCTCCGGCTCCTCCTCGGATCAAGGCGCGATCCTGCTGCAGCCGCCAGCCGCCCGCTTGTCCAAATCCGTGACTCAGATCAAGCTGGCGTCCGGCCGCCGGCGCGCCGTTCATTTGCTCGCGCGGAACGCGCAAGGGTACGCCGTGTTTATGGGGATCAATCAGGGCGGCGTCAAGGATCGCGACATTCGGCGCGTCAACGCCCAATTCATCGACGTGGATTTGAACAAAATCGCGGAGTCGTTCCCGACGAAAGCCGAGCTCGACCGGCGCGTCCGCGCCCTGAGAGCCAACCCGGCCGAGCAGCTCCGGATGGTTGCGGTTAGCCGGGATGCGCGCGGGCAATTCGTGTTGAAGGCACAGCGGACCGAAGCCCGCGTCGCCCAACTGAAGGAGCGCTTCCTGAAGAAATACGGCGGGCTGCTGCGGCAGGCCATGATCGTGGAAACCAAGAACGGCTATCACGCGTATTGGCCCGTCCACGGCGGCGCGATCGCCAAATTCGTGCCGATCCAGAACGCCCTGACCAAGAAATTCGGCTCCGATCCCCACATCACCAATCTGTCCCGCGTCATGCGCGTGCCGGGCTTCTACCATATGAAAAATCCGGACCGGCCGTTTCTCGTCCGCGTGGTCCGCTGGGGAAGGAAGAAGCCGTTCACCCAAGACGAACTGGTGAAAAGCCTGGGGCTCAAGCTGTAAGGCGCAATCATTACGCAAGAAGGAGCGAAGGATGACGACAAGAAGGAGACGCCCATTGCCGGACGCCTCCTTCCCTATCGACCTATGGAAAGCCGAGCATGTTTGAACAAGCCCCCGGACGTGTAAAGAAACGTACAGCCTTTACATCGAAAGGAGCGATTGACATGAGCAATCATGACAACGGGCTTGGCGATAAAGTGAAAGGTAAGGTGTCGCAAGTCAAAGGCGAGCTCAAGGATCAATGGGGCAACGCCACCGATAACGCGTCCCTGCAGGCCGAAGGCAAGCTGGACAAGCTGAAGGGCAAGGGCCAGGAAGCCATCGGCGAAGCGAAAGAAACGCTGTCGAAGTAGCGAAACGCCGCGCGATCGGCATCGGTCGCCTTCCGGCGCGAACTCGTTCTACCCCATAATAGGCACGCTCTGCATGAAGCCGCTTGGCTCAAGCAGGGCGGGGAGCCGCCGTAACCGCGCCAGCCGCGGTTGCGGCGGTTTCTTTTTGGGAGAAACGCCGGGCCCCTTCTCTCGTATGGATAATAATGGAATCCATACTTTAAGGAGGTTTGCTATGGCTATGGCCATCGCCCGGTTCTGGATGATATTCGGCGCCGTCATCTGCGTCGTCAATGGGTACGATTTCTTTACAAAATGGATCGGGGAAGAGGATATTCGCTACGGCAAGCTGTTCCTCTGTCTCGGCGGCGCGCTGCTGGTCGTCCTTCATTGGCTCGAGATCAAGCAACTGAAGAAGAAGCGGCCGGGCTCGCGATGAGAGGCCGCAGACATCCGCTCCAGATACAGAAAGGCGCCGAATGCCCCCTATTGGGACATTCGGCGCCTATTCGCTTTCGAGCCGCTGCCGCTTATTCTTCCGTACGGTTGCCGCCGTCCAGATGCCTATCTTCGCTGTTATCGCGGATCGTCTTCTGGAGCACGAACGAGGACATCGTCAGGAACAGCGCCGTCACGGCGTAGTAGCCTTTCACCGGCAGGTCCTGCTTCAGCGTGTAGATCCCGATGAACATCGCCAGCATCGCGCAGCCGAACGCCGCCCAAGCCATGAACGTGAACGCGGACGTATTGCGCTTCTTGCCTTCCTGCGCATCCTCCATGTTGTCGCGCACGACCTTCTGCAGCACGAACGCGGACATCGTCAGGAACAAGGCGGTAACGGCGTAGTAGCCTTTGACGCTAAGCGCCTCGTCGAGCGTGTAGATGCCGACGAACATGCCGGCGAAGGCGCAGGCGAAAGCGACGTAAGCCATAAAGGTAAAAGCGGAAGTGTTGCGTTTGCGGGTCATGTTCATTGTATTGTCCTCCATGTAATGGGTTGTGGTTAAGCTTCATAACCACATTATAGGAGGATAGTCGCAGGCCTCACAGTACCAACTTCATCTAGTACCTGGTCTTAGCCCCAACCTATGATGGCTCGCCGAACGGCCGATGCGTCATCCGGCGATGCGCCGTACCTTGCGCCCGTCGTCCGCCGGCCGCTTCCGTCCCGCGAGGAACTGCCGGACCGAATACGTTCCGTCTCCGCTCAGCGTGAAGAACAGCGATACCGCGATCAGCATCAGGTCGAACTCGTAACCGCCCATGAACGGCTTTTGGTACCCCAAGGTGATCATGACGACGGTCATAATGACGACGAACGCCGCCCCGATCAGACGCGAACCGATACCGACCGCCAGCAAAATACCGCCCACGGCCTCCACGATCGCCACGACGTACGCCATCACTTCCGGCAGCGGGATGCCCAGACTCGCGAAGAAGCCCCCCGTGCCCTCGATTCCGTTCTGGAACTTGCTCAGGCCATGCGCGAAGAACGTGATCCCGAGCAGCACCCGCATCACCAGCACCCCGACGTCGGCTTGAATCTTGTTCACCATCATTCATCTCCCTCCAAAGTCGCGGACATAGCCGCCTATATAGTTCATTAACACTACATCGTGTAGTGCATAATGACAAAAAAAGATTAGGAGCACGCAAGCATGAACAATGCTCCTAATACGGCCATCACATGGGCGGAAATCGCGGCCTGGATAAGCGGTACCTTCAGTTGAGCCCGATCGCTCGGCTCTAACAATTGCCGGATGCGCTGGTTGACCCCCGTATCCGCGAACGAGACATGCGCCACCGCCACTCGCCCCGTTTGGCCGTAACGCAGCATCTTGACGAGCGCGCCCGACAGCGAAGCCGGCGTGCCTTGACGCTCGATCGCATACCGGTCGGCGAGAATTTCGCGGGTCAGCTTATAACGCGCGTGGCCCCATCTCAAGATCGGGATATACCACAGAACGGCGCCGAAAAAATGCAGCAAATACGTCTTCACCGGATCGTGGTAGCGCTGATGGAACCGTTCGTGATGAATGACGGCCGCCAGCTCGCCGATATCCAGCAGCTTCAGCAGTCCCGTCGACAGCACGATAAGCGGGCGGCGGAATCCGAACGTGAAGGCGATCGGCTCCTCGCAGCGCACGACGATGATCTTGCCCGCGCCGCTACCGTACAGCCTGTTGTACTTGGCGCTAGCCCGCACGTCCATGGCCGCGTACAGCTTCCGGCGCGTTCGGCGGGCGACGACCAGCTCCCGGACCATCATCGCGAGCGCCATGACGAGCGTCGAGACGACGACGGCATCGAGCGAATAGACGGCCAGCATGTAGCCGAACTTGCGCACGACGCTGCTGCACAATTGGAACAGATTGAAGCGGAGCTCGAAGCCGATCGCAAGATGCAGGGCGTAGATCACCATCTGGGACAGCAGCAGCGCCGCGGGCAGCGCGCATGTCCAAAATAAACGTTTCGAATGTTTATTCCACATCGGCTATTGTCCTTTTTTCCACTTTTGGATTTTTTGTTCCAGTTTCTGGATCAAGTCCTCGTCCGCTTCGTCGAGCGCGTCGAGCATATGGCTGACGACGAGCGGGCCGAATTCCTCCATCAGCTCGTTGGTCAATTCCTTCGATTGCGTCTGCAGAAACTCTTCTCGGCTCTGCACCGGACGATAGTAGGAGCTGCGGCCTTCCGTGCGCTTGCGCAGGATGCCCTTCTCCACCAGCCGGTTCATGACGGTCATGACGGTGTTGAAATTCATCGCCTTCTCCCGCTCCAGCCGCTGTTGCACGTCCTTGATCGGCATTTCGTCGCCGGCCCACAGAATGTTCATCACTTTCGCCTCGAGCGGGCCGAAGAAGCGGTTCAGTCCGCTTTCGTTAGTCTTAAAATTGGGGATTTTCATGGGAGCACCTCACACTACTGATTGTAGTGTTTCCAATTTCGGACTGTCAAGGGACTTAAGGCTTGTGCGGGAGAGGACCAGCACGCCCAGCACGCCGAGCAGCGTCCAGTACCAATCCCAGTGAATCTAAGCGATAAGCCTCGTCGAGCGCATGATGATATACTCCGGCTGTCGAAACTCGCGCCCCGGGTAGCTGCTCTGCGCCGGACCTCAGTTTACCTTCCCCTGCCCCTCAACCTCGCCCGTATCCGCCGCCTGCAGCACCGCTAGCAATTCATGCCAGTCGGTAATCCGGGGAATAGTAAGCTGCCGGTTGTACGACGTGTCTTTCACGTACGCCTTGAGCAGCGGCAGCTCCGCCAGCGTCTCCAGCACGGCCGGCTTGTCGTCGAAGTAGTAATCCAGCTCGAGCTTGCGGATGATGTGCACCTTCTCCGTATCGCTCATGCCGCAGTAGAACTTGTCCGGATCGACCGGGAACCCGGCCGCGAGCATCCAATCCCGGGTCTGCTCGCAGAACTCCGGCGCCCGCGCGGTGATGTAATATACCTCGTGGCCGTCTTGCACCAGCCGCTGCAGCACCTCGATCGCGTTCGGAAACGGCGGACAGGCGGTAAAATAAATCTCGCTCCGGTTGTCGTTCCACATCTGCCCTCCTTCCTCGCGCGTCAGCCCGAACAGCGAATGGATCGGCACGTCGGTCAGCTTGTGGAACTCCGCGATGTCCACTTGTTTGTTCAGTTTTTTGGCATAGAGCTCGAACGCGAACTCCCGCAAATTAATGAGCGTATCGTCAATATCGAAACCGAATTTCATCGAATCTATTCTCCTTCATCGCTAAGCGTCATGCTTTACATTGTACCAGATGCGCGCGCGCCCTGCCTGATTGGCCGCCGCGGGTTTCCGGTGAAGAAGAAGAACATCCGGCTTGGACGAAAGGAGACCTGGCTACATGCTGAACCGATACCGAAGAACCGGCAAGGAAGACATCGCGCTCACGGATTTCGATCCGGGCGATACGGCGGATATCGCCTCCAAGGAGGCCGTCGCCGAGGAGATGAAGCAGCTGAAGGCGCGTTTGCAAGAGGAGCAGGAGAAGCTGTTCGCGAGCAAGACGAACGGCGTCCTCGTTATTTTTCAGGGGATGGACTGCAGCGGGAAGGACGGCGTCATTAAGAAGACGCTCGCCGGCCTCAATCCGCAGGGCTTCCGGGCGGAGAGCTTCAAGCAGCCGACGAGCGAAGAGGCCGCCCACGATTTTCTGTGGCGCACCCACCGGCTGGCACCCGCGAAAGGCTTCATTACCGCGTTCAACCGTTCTTATTATGAAGAGGCGCTCATTACGCGCGTGCATGGGGACATCGACAAGGACGAAGCCAAGAGGCGGCTGAAGCATATCCGCCACTTCGAGAAGCATTTGACGGACAGCGGGATCGTCGTGGTGAAGATTTTCCTTCATATTTCGGCGGACTTTCAGCTGCGCAGAATTCAGGAGCGCATGGAAAATCCGGAGAAGCTGTGGAAGTTCGATCCGAACGACCTGGAGGAGCGGCGCTTCTGGGACGAGTACCAAGAGGCCTACGAGACCGCCTTCGCCGCCACCGCCTCGAAACGCAGCCCGTGGTATATCGTGCCGGCCAACAACCGGTGGTTCCGCGACTATCTCGTCCTCCGCATTCTGGTGTCGGTCATGGAGAAGCTGGAGCTAGCCTATCCGCAGGTGGAGATTACGTATCCGTTCCCGGGCGCGGAGACGGCGAGGGATTCGGGCGTCTAAGCAGCGGGCGGCAGCATGATAAGCATGCACGGGCGTTAACCTTTCATGGCGTACATTATTAAGCAGGTAAAAGAAAGCGTGCGGCGCATCCGACTCGAATCGGATGCGCCGCGCGCTTTGTTGCTGGCCGAAGCGTCTCGATGCCCTTAAGCGATTCGATTCCCGTTCAACGAGAACCGACCGCCGACCGTCAGCCCCCATCCGAGCCGCGCCGGATGCGCCAGCCATGCGCAAGACGACCGCGTTTTCGCCGATACATCCGCCGCCTGCCCGCTAGCCCCTCGTCTGCACGTGCAGTCCGCTCCCCGCCGACCATTCCGCGTACAGCACGTCCTCCGCCCGCTCGACGCCGCGCGCCTGCAGCTCCTTCATCAGCCACGGCTCGTCGCGGCCGATCTCCTTCAACAGCGCGCGTTCCACGCAGCCGTGGTCGACCAGAATGTACGTCATATGGATCTGCTTCTCCGGCAAACCGAGATCCTCGCGGCTCACCTCGTCCGTCTTCGCGCTGCGCATCACGCTCAATTTTCCGTTCGTCTCGAATACCGCGTACGCGACGTCCTGCACGCTGAACACGTTCTGCTCGCGCAGCAGCATGCCCAGCTGATGCATGTCCAGCTTGTTGCGCTTCATGGCCGCTTCGTCGATCCGTCCGTTCCGGATGACGATATCCGGCCGGCCGCTCAGCGGACGCGACAGCCACGGGAACCGCTGCATCGCCTTCTCGAGCGCGAGCGACAGCGCCATCCACACCGCGAGGGCGAAGACGAGTTCGGCGAGTTTCACCTCGCGATCGTACACCGTGTTGCCCACCAGCTCGCTCAACATGAGCGACGTGACGAAGTCGAAGGGCGTGAGCTGCGAAATTTCTTTTTTGCCCAGTAAGCGCGTCATTACCCACAAGCCGAAGAACCCGGCCGCCAGCTTGATTGCGATATAGGTGTAATCCAAGCGTCCTCCCCCCGTCCATCGGAAACTTAAGTTTCCTTAACCGGGAGCGGGCGGCGCGGAAACGAAGACGGGCAGGGCGGATATTGCTGGGGGTAGGCGATGAACAGAGTCCTTACGAACGTCCGCCAAGGGACCACGCGACGTAACCATTCGCTAACAGCAGATCGCCGCTCTCTTTGAAATAGAGAACATGCAGCGCGGGCTCCTCGCCATCCTCGCGGCATAAAATGAGCTCGGCTTCCGGCCCCTTCTCCCATTCGAAGTCTCCGGCGTCCTGCCGGGCAGCGCCGTTAATCCGACGTACCACGGCTTCCGTAAGCTTCGACGCATTCGTACCCGCAACCAAATTGGAAGCATCATTGACGTCCATATCCATCCGAACGACGGAGTACGAATCATCCACAAGCGTGTCGGCCTCTTGCCCCGTGCATGCGTTTAGCGCCAAACTGAATGCAACGAGCAAAACTGCGGCTAGTCTGCGTTTTCGTATCCTCACTCGCCCTCCACATAACCCAGCAACTCCCGTAAATGCCCAATCCGCCCCGCATACGGGATCCCCCTGCTATCCAGCGCCTCCGAAGACGCGCCATAATGCACGAACGGCACGTTCGCCTCGCAGGCCGCCCGCGCGTCGATCCAGGAGTCGCCGACCGAGAGCCAACCCTGCGCCGGAACATCGGCGTAATGCGCTTTCGCCGCCAGATAACCCGACGGATGCGGCTTCATCGACGTCATCTGCTCGCGGCCGACAACCAGCCCGAAGTAAGGCAAAATTCCCGTTCGTTCCAGCGCTTCCACGGCTGCTTCATGCGCGTTGTTGGTCACGATCGCCAGCCGCAGTCCGCGCGTCCTCAGCGCCTCCAGCAGCTCGATCGCTCCTTCCTCCAAATCGGCATCAAGCATCCCCGCCTTCTCGTGCTCGGCGCAGATCCGCATCGCGCCCTCGTACCCTTCCGGCGTCAAACCCGCTTCTGCCGCCGCAAGCGCCAGCAGCGTCGCCGTCGTGTGCTCCTGCACGGCCACGTTCGCCGGCAGCGAGCCGATGCGCGCCAAATAGTCCGCCACCGCCCTTTTCATTGCCGCGAAATCGATGCGCGAGCGCAGCACCGTATTGTCCATATCGAAAATAACGCCTTTTATTCCCCGAGCGATCATGCGTTTCCCCCCTCTTCTTGTACGACAAAGCGGCTCATGCAATACGTATGCATAAGCCGCCCGGATGATTGCCGAATTCGATTGTTACCGTAGTCCGTCCGGCCCGGCCCGAGTTACGCCTCCGGCTTGAACTTGAACGTGCGCGCGATATACAGCACCGGCGTCGACGCCGCGGAAATAATGAACTTGAATAAATACGTCGTAAAGAAAATTTGGATCCACACGTCGAACGGATAGTCCCCGTTCAGTCCGAACGCGATCGTGCAGAAGATGAGCGAATCTACGAATTGGCTGACCAGCGTGCTGCCGTTGTTGCGAATCCACAGCTGGTTCGGCTTCGGGAATCGCCGCTTCAAATACGTGTAGATGCGCACGTCGAGGAACTGGCTGACGAAATACGCCAACAGACTGCCGATCGCGATTTCCGGCAGCAGGCCGAAAATAACCGCCATCGGATCGTGCCCGAAGTCCGACTCTCCGCGTTCGAACTTCAGCGCCATCTGCATGATAATCGTCGAGGCGATCAGCGAGAAGAAGCCGAACCAGACCGCTTTCTTCGCGTCGCGCTCGCCGTATTTCTCGTTGAGCAGATCGCTCGCGAGATAGATCGTGCCGTACGCGGTATTGCCGAGCGTCATGACGAGCCCGAACATGTCGATCGTCTTGACGACTTGAATGTTGGCCAGCACCGTCGCGAACCCGATCCACGCGTACATGCCGGACTTGCCGAACGCCCGGTAGCAGATCAGGAACAGCGCGAAGTTGACCAGGACGAACAGAACGCCCCACCCGAAATTAAACATCTCTTTCTTCCTCCTAGTTTTGATAACGCGGGAGTTTGCGAACCGCGGCCCCGTCTCGGAGCTTGGATCATTATAGCACAGGGCGGATGAACGGCAAGCGGAAAATAGGCGCGGTCGAACGTTGGCGCTCGGCCATTGCAGGCGGTCGCGCGTCCGTAAGCCGAGCCGTGCCACCCGTCCAGCCGACGCCGCGGGAAGTCTTTCTCGCGCAACCCTCGGTACGAGCCCCGGCACGCAAAAAAGCAGACCCGCGCAGGTCTGCTTCGCTCCTTCTATGAAATCGAGTCCCTTGGCTTACACCGCCGACGGCGCCTTATCCAGCAGCTTCACAATGTCGTTCTCGAATTTCGCCGGCGCCGTCGCCGGGGCGATCCGCTTCACGACGTTGCCGTCGCGATCGATGAGGAACTTCGTGAAATTCCATTTGATCGCGGAGCCCAGCAAGCCGCCCGCCTCTTTCTTCAAATGATTGTACAGCGGATCCGCATCCGCCCCGTTCACGTCGATTTTGGCGAACAGCGGGAAAGTCACGCCGAAATTGATTTTGCACGCCTCTTCGACTTGGCCGTTGTCGCCCGGCTCCTGATTCATGAACTGGCCCGACGGGAACCCGAGTACCGCGAAGCCTTTGTCCTTATATTTCTCGTACAGCTCCTGCAAGCCGTCGAATTGGGGCGCGAACCCGCATTTCGTCGCCGTATTCACAATGACCAGCACCTGCCCGCGATAATCGGACAGCTTCTTCTTCTCGCCGCGAATCGTCGTTACCTCGAAATCATATACGCTCATGGTCTCGCCACCTCATTTATATTGTTCGCAATTATATTGTACACAATTTAATTTGTTTTGAAAACCCCTTGCCCAAAAGAAATCGCCGATTGCTCGGATGCCAACGTCAGCCTGTCCGCTCTGCCAATCGTCCACACATCGTTCTCTCTCCCTATCCGGCCCCTGCTTTTACGATTCTTGTCATGATGCCGCTTTCTTGCTAAGATGGGGGAAGATTTGGTCACGTCCGCGGGATACGGAAGCAGCGTTCCTGCCACCGGTTTGCGGCATGTGCCCGTTAGGATGATCGCGATGAACAAATTGGAAGCCGAATTCAGCAACCTCGTGAAGGCGTACCGCAAGCGGCATATGGGCAAGGGGCCCGGCCGCATCACGACGACGTTCTGCAAGAACTGGGCGATCTGCGAGATGGAAGGCAATCTGTCCCCCGTGGAGAAATTCATCGCGGGCGCAGAGGACGGCAAGCAGATGCTCCGCGAAGCCCGCACGCAGTGGGTGAAGGAGATTTACCGCAACAACCCGCCCGTCGAGATGGAGGAGCTGCTCGGCGCGCGTTTCCTCGACCTATACGTCGACATCGATATCGATAAGGACTTCGGCATGTCGATCTTCGTGTTCGACCGCGTTTTGCCGCAATCCTAAGCTTATATGCATACGAAGCTAGTCCGCGCTCGGCAGCGAACCTGCCGGAGACGAACCGCTAAGAGACATTTTTCATTCCTGAAAAATATTCCTCTTGAGCGGTTTTTTTATTCCATTCATTCCCGTATTTCAAGAAAGAGGTAGATCCTATGGGACGCACCAAACATACCGGCCCGATCAAGCTGCCGTCGAAGCCCGACCCGAAGCTGTGGGTGAGCAAAATGCCGTTCGGCCTCGGACGCGTGAAGCCCCGTCATATCCGCGAGACGATGAAAGTAATGGCGGACAACCGCGATAATCTGCCCTACGCGCTGCGCATTCTGACCCAAGGCGTCTGCGACGGTTGCGCGCTCGGCGTCTCCGGACTGTACGACCAGACGCTGGCCGGCCCGCACCTGTGCACGACGCGGCTGAACTTGCTGCGCCTGAACACGATGCCCGCGATCAAACCGCACATGCTGCACGCGGATATCGAGGAGCTCCGGCGAATGGACAGCACCGAGCTGCGCAAACTCGGACGTCTCCCGTACCCGCTCATCCGCCGCAAAGGCGAGCGCGCGTTCAGCCGCATCTCGTGGGATGAGGCGCTTGAGACGATCGCGTCGAAAATCAAGTCCATCGATCCGAAGCAGCTCGCCTTCTACCTGACGGCGCGCGGCATCACGAACGAATCGTATTACGCCGCCGCCAAGGTCGCCCGCTTCCTCGGCACGAACAACATCGACAACGCCTCCCGCATCTGCCACTCCCCGTCGAAGACGGCGCTCAAGCGGTCGGTCGGCATCGGGGCGTCGAGCTGCAGCTATAAGGACTGGATCGGCACCGACGTGCTCGTGTTCTGGGGCAGCGTCGCGGCCAACAATCAGCCGGTCTCGACCAAATATATGTACGCCGCCAAGCGCAAAGGGACGAAGATCATCGTCATCAACCCATACCGCGAGCCGGCAATGGACGGCTACTGGGTGCCGTCGATTCCCGAGTCCGCCCTATTCGGCACGAAGCTGGCCGACGACTTCTATCAGGTCAATATCGGCGGCGACATCGCCTTCATGCACGGCGTTATGAAGCACTGGTTCGAGATGGAGCAGCGGGAGCCGGGCTCCGCGATCGATCACGACTTCGTGGCCGCGCACGCGAACGGGTACGAAGCGCTCCGCGAGCACGCGCGGAAGCAGGATTGGGCGCAGCTCGTCTCCTCATCCGGCCTCTCCCGCGAGCGCATCGCCGAATTCGCCGAGCTGCTCGCCCGCTCGAAGTCGGCCGTCTTCGTCTGGAGCATGGGGCTGACGCAGCACCGTTTCGGCACGGACAATATTTCGCAGGTGGCCAATCTGGCGCTGCTGCGCGGATTCCTCGGGCGCGAGCATTGCGGCCTCATGCCGATCCGCGGGCACAGCGGCGTGCAGGGCTCCGGCGAGATGGGCGCCGATCCGTTCAGCCTGCCCGGCGGCGAATTCAAGGGCGAGGATATTCCGCGCATCGAGAAGACGTGGGGATTCGCGCTTCCGAGATGGCAAGGCGACATCGTCGGCGTCTCGCTGGAGAACGCGCTGCTGCCGGACGCGCACGAGCGCAGGCTGAAGCTATTCTATACCTCCGGCGGCAACTTCATCGAGACGATGCCGGACCCGGATTTCGTACGGCGCTGCCTGGAGGCAGTCGACATCCGCGTCCACCAGGATATCCTGCTCAACACGTCGACGCTGGCGGATGCCCGCGAGGCGGTCATCGTCCTGCCGGCCATGACCCGCTACGAGCAGCCCGGCGGCGGCACGTCGACCTCGACCGAGCGGATGGTGTACTTCTCGCCGGAGATCGACGGTCCGCGCATGCCCGAAGCGCGTCCGGAATGGCGCATCTATACGGAGCTCGCCGCCAAAGTCGATCCAGAGCGAGCGGCGCTCGTGCAGTTTAAGGATGCGGACGCGATCCGCGCGGAGATTGCCGTCGCCGCGCCGAACTATGACGGCATCCAACACTTGAAGCGCCAGGGCGACGTGTTCCAATGGGGCAACGCGTGGCTGTGCGAGGACGGCGTCTGTCCGACGCCGGACGGCCGCGGCAACCTGATTCCGGTCGAGCTGCCGGAGCTGCGCAAGCCGGAGGGTCACTTCTACGCGACGACGCGGCGCGGCAAGCAGTTCAACTCGATGGTGTACGGCGCGGTCGATCCGTTCAACGACGCGCACCGCGACGATATTATCGTGAGCGGGAAGGATGCCGGCGACATCGGCATCCAAGACGGCGACGCGGTCGTCGCCTACAACCGGCACGGCGTCTTCCACGGCCGGGCGAGAATCGGCGACGTGGCGCCGGGCAACCTGGAGCTGTTCTGGCCGGAGGGGAATATTCTGCTTGCGCGAGGACGCTATGAACCGATGGCCGGCATCCCCGAATACAACATCGCCGTCGTGCTGGAGAAGGCCGATACGTACCACGCCTTCAAGGATACCCGCTACGTGGAGAAGCGGATCGAAGAGCTCGAGACGGAGGCGCCGGGATCATGAACCGGCAGCCGATCGCGAGCTGGCCGGTCGTGAAGTTCAGCGTAGATACGGACGGCGGCACCCGCCTCGAATACGAGGATGCGATCGCGGCCGAGACGCCGTTCACCTTCCGGGTGAACGGACGGGAATTCGCGACGATCGTCTGCACGCCGGCCGATCTGGAGGAGATGGCGTACGGCTTCCTCGCCTCCGAGGGCGTGATCCGCGCGGCAGCCGACGTCCGGCGGCTCGATATCGACGTAGACCGCGGATTCATCTACGCGGAGCTGGCGGGCGAGCTGCCCGAATCGGCGGTGGCCGATACGTCCAAGCGGGTCATCGGCTCCTGCTGCGGCAAGAGCCGCCAGTTCTATCTGGCGAGCGACCGGGCGACGGCGCGAACATCCACCTCCCGCATCCGGCTCACGCCCGCGCAATGCCTGTCGCTCATGCGGCAGCTGCAGGAGCGCTCCGCCGACTTCCAGGCGACGGGCGGCCTGCACAACGCCGCGCTCTGCGCGCCGGACGCCCTGCTCGCCGTCCGCTCGGACATCGGGCGGCACAACGCGCTCGACAAGCTGCTCGGCTACAGCCTGCTCGGCAAGCTGAATACGCGCGACCTGATCGTCGCGTTCAGCGGCCGCCTCTCCTCGGAGGTCGTGCTGAAGGCCGCGAAGCTCGGCGTCGGCGTAATCCTTTCCAAGTCCGCGCCGACCGATCTCGCGCTCCAACTCGGGCAGGATCTCGGCATCACGTGCGTCGGCTTCATTCGGGACGGGTCGATGAACGTGTACACGCATTCGGAGCGGATCGCGGCGCAAGATAGCGGTGTATAAGCACGCAAAAAGCGGAAGGGCTCGATGCCCTTCCGCTTTTCACTAATAGGCCGCTTGTTAGTCCTCGAAATAATCCAGCTTCGTCAACCGATCGTGCACCGCGTTCGCTTCCTCTTCATTATTCGCCGGCGAACTGATGATCAGCTTGGACTGGTCTTCCTGCTTCTTGCCCGTTAACGACGCATACAATGCGGCATCTGTAACCTCGATGGCGTAGGCCATTGTTTCCTTGTCGTAATAAATGAGGCCTAAATCCGTCCGCTTGGGCCCCTCTCCGTTCGCCAGGTTCCTCTCATCATAATGGATCAGCCCCGTACCGGGAGTAAAGACAATCGTCTCCAGCTTTTTGCCCCCGATCCGCATCGAACCGGTAAACAAATTGTCCGCGTGCGAGAAAGGCCCCTCGATCATCACGTCGACGGACTTTGCCTGATCGCCGTACATGTACGCCGGAGCTTCAATCTTCAGCTTATCGATTTTCTCCATGCAGCCTGCCAGCACCGCGGCGGCAAGCAGCAGAACGATGGCCAACATCCGTTTGCGCATGACGCTTCACCTCACCCCCACCATACCACGCCGAACAACCGCCAGTCATGAGAAAAAATGGTTATTTTCTCCTTTTACGACATTGCGCCGAACTTTCGATACGAGCTTCTCTCCTCCTCCATCTGCCGCACCTCCACCAATCTCCGCCCAACTCACGACTCATCGGACTGCCTGAAGACCTGCCACACGTGCAGGAAACAATGCGCTTTACCTCCATAAGAAAAAGCAGTCCTTCCGGACTGCTTCCTCTTCATTCCCAACCCATTACTTCGCTTTCCGACGCTCATACGCATAGCTCGCGACGAGCAGTACCAAACCCGCCGCCGTCAATCCCGCGCCCACGAGCGGCAGCTTCTCCAGCCCCCAATGCGTAATGACCGCCCCGCCGATGAAGGCGCCGCTCGCGTTGCCGAGGTTCAGCGCGGAGTGCGTCGACGTCGCGGCCAGCTCCGGCGCTTCCTTGGCCAGGTTCATGATGCGCAGCTGCAGCCCCGGTAATATGCCGAACGCCGCGACGCCCCAGACGAACACGGTGACGATCGCCGCGGCAGGCACCTTGTCCGTCACGGCGAACAGCGCCAGAACGCCCGCGAGCACCGCGAAGTTCACGATCAGCGAAGGCAGCAGCTTCCAGTCCGCCAACTTCCCGCCGACGATGTTGCCGACCGTCACGCCCACGCCGAACAGCACGAGCACCCACGAGACGGCTTTCTCCGAGATGCCGGTAATATCGGTCAGAATCGGCGTAATGTACGTGAATACCGCGAACAAACTGCTGCACCCGAGCGCGCCGATGAGCAGCACGAGCAGCAGCTTCGGCTGCAGCAGCGCCCGCACCTGCTGGGCTAAGCTTACCTCGGACTTGTTCTCCACCCGCGGAATGAAAATAATGATGCCGATGAGCGAAATAACGCCCATGATCGCCACCGCCCCGAACGAAGCCCGCCAGCCGAGATGCTGGCCGATGAACGTGCCGAGCGGTACCCCGATAATGTTCGCGATCGCGAGCCCCGCCATCATGATCGACACCGCGCCCGCCCGCTTCTCCGGCCGCACGAGGCTCGCCGCGATGACCGAGCCGACGCCGAAGAACGTGCCGTGCGCCAGCGCCGTCACGAGCCGCGCGGTCATCACGACCGCGTAGTTCGGCGCGGCGACCGCGATCAGGTTGCCGAGCACGAAGATCGCCATCAGCAGCAGGAGCAGCGCCTTCTGCGGCAGCCGGTGCGTCAGCATCGCCAGAATCGGAGCCCCGAACGCGACGCCAAGGGCGTATCCGGTGATCAATTGGCCCGCCCGCGATATGCTCACGTCGAGCGCGGTCGCCACGTCCGGCAGGATGCCCATGATGACGAACTCCGTCATGCCGATCGCGAACGCGCCGACGGTCAGGGAGTAGATCGAGATCGGCAATCTCTCTTTGGCGGCCGGTCTCTCCAGTATGACTTCCGAGTGACTCATTGCTTCCTATCCGTCCCTTCTCTCTCTAACGGTTAATACCCCATTGTAGTCCGGCCGCGGCAGGCGTACCAAGTTAAAATATTCCACTCCGGCGTTTGCTGAAGTTTGTGCGCATGCCGCGATGGTTATCTTAGAACTAACGCGATTGTCACCCCATCGCCTTCGGCCCATGTCGATAAGGAGGGCACATGATCATGATAGGAAAAGCAGCAAGCCTAGCCGCTTGTCTCCTGCTAACGTCGTGCGCGAACAATCAGCCTCCGGCGACGCCGCCGAACGTACCCGGAGAACGGCAGAACGCGGCGACGAAGCCGCAAGAAGACAAGACGGTCGCCTTTCAGAAGAAAGCGATCCCGATCGTCAAGGATGCCATCCACCGGCATTTCCCGGTTTATGCAGATTACGCGAAGCAAGCGGATTTGTATTACGACAACGATGCCGCGCAGGGCGAACGCATCGTCGTTCACGCCACCGATCTCGAGGAACCGGCCATCGTCGCCTTCCGCCAAGAGCTGGGAGCGAAGCTCGGCGATGCGGTCGTATTTAAGCAGGCGAAATATTCGCCGCAATGGCTGCGAGACAAGGCCGACGAGATCGCGGAAGACATAGGCAAGATGACCGCCAAATCCTACAGCGTCGGTTACGAGGTTCAACACGAGGCCGTGCACATTATGGCGGAGTTAACGGAGGCGCAGGTCTCCGAGCTGACGGCCAAGTATGGCGCGGACATCCTGAAGATCACGAACGAGGACCCGAAGATTACGACGACCGACTAGCCTCCCGTTACCTCGTTATTCCGGCCCGACGTCTATACGCGCGTACGTCCTATGACGCTCTTCAAACTCCCTTTCGGCAAACAAGGCGAAACGGTTGGCTCCGTCTTTTCTCGGCGCAGCGCGTTTCATTCCGGACAATTCTAAGATCGTATATAATCGAAAAACCCAAAAATGCGCAGCATTTAAAACAAGCCCGGGAATCTCTCGATTCCCGGGCTTGTTTGCCGCCGCCGACTCCCGGCCGCCGCGATATTAATAATCGCCGACGGCCGATTCGCTGATATAAGACTCGATACGCACCGCGCAGGCTTTGAAGCCCGGCATCCGGCAAGTCGGGTCGAGTTCCGGCAGCGTCAGCTTGTTGACGTTCTGCGTATCGCCCCAGTGCATCGGCACGAACACGGAATCCGGCCGAATGTCGGTGTTCACGCGCGCCCGCACGACGATGCTTCCCCGCCGCGACGTGACGCGCACCAGCTCGCCGTCGGCGATGCGATACGCGCGGGCCGCCTTCGGATGGAGCTGGACGAACGACTCGAAATCCCTCGCCGCCAGCGTGTGGCTGCGCCGCGTCTGCACGCCCGTCAGGTACTGGGTCAGCACGCGGCCGGTCGTCAAATACAGCGGATACGCGTCGTCTGCCGGCTCCGGCAGTTCGTGATTGTTGACCGGAATGAGCTGCGCCCGGCCGTCCTCATGCGCGAACCGGTCTGCGAACAAGCGCCCTTCGCCCGCCGAGCCCGTCGACGGACACGGCCAGTAGACGCCTTCTTCGCGGCGGAGCCGGTCGTACGTGATGCCATAGTAGTCGGCGATGCCGCCTCGGCTTGCCACCCGAAGCTCTTCGAATATATCCTCCGCCGTCTCGAACCGGAAATACCGTCCCCGGCCCAGCTTCTCGGCAATATCGCCCATGATGCGCCAGTCGTGCCGCGACTCTCCGATCGGCGCGCGACTTGCTTCTCGCAGCAGTACGCGGCCTTCGAGGTTCGTCAGCGTGCCGGCGTTCTCGATATACGAGGTGCAAGGCAGGACGAGATCGGCCAGCCGCGCCGTCTCGGAGAGGAACATGTCGGCGACGACGAGGAAATCGAGCTTGCGCAGTCCCTCTTCCACGAGATTCGCGTTCGGATTCGAGACGATCGGGTTGGAACCCATGACGATCAACGCGCGAATCTCTTGTGCGTGGATCTTCTCCATCATTTCATAGGCGGAGACGCCTTTGCCCGGCAGCTCCTCCGGTTCGATATCCCATACGTCGGCGATGTACGCTCTGTCCGCAGGGTTCTCGATCAGCCGGTAGCCCGGCAGCTGATCGGCCTTCTGGCCGTGCTCCCGGCCGCCCTGTCCGTTGCCTTGGCCCGTGACGGCGCCGTAGCCGGAGCCGGGCTTGCCGATTTTGCCATTCATGAGCACCAAGTTCAGGAAGGCGCGCACCGCCATATAGCCGTCGGTCTGCTGCTCGACGCCGCGGGCCGTGAACACCATGCCGGTCGGCGCCTGGCCGAACGCGAGCGCCGCCTTGCGGATATCCGCCGCGGAGACGCCGGTCAGCCCGGCGATCTCCTCCAGATCGAGCGCGGTCAGATGCGCCCGCAGCGCGTCGAAACCATTGGTCCGCTCGCGCAGGAACTTCTCGTCGAGCAGTCCTTCCTCGAGCAATACCTTCTGCAATCCGTTGGCGAGCGCCGCGTCCATGCCCGGCTTCACCTTGAGATGCAAATCGGCCAGCTTCGACGTGCCCGTCTCGCGCGGATCGATGACGATCAGATAAGCGCCGTTCTCCTTCGCCCGCGTGAAATACGGCATGAGCGTCGGCTGGCACTCCGCGATGTTCGTGCCCGCGAGAATGATGCACTTGGCCAGCTCGATATCCGACAGCGGATTGGTTAATCCCCGGTCGACGCCGAACGCCTTGTTGCCCGCGGAAGCCGCGGCCGACATGCAGAACCTGCCGTTATAGTCGATATATTTGGTGCGCAGCGCGACCCGCGCGAATTTGCCCAGCAGGTAAGCGGACTCGTTCGTGAGCGAGCCGCCGCCGTAGACGCCGACCGCGTCGCGGCCGTAGATGCCCTGCAGCCGCTCGACTCGCTTGCCGATCATGTCCAGCGCTTCGTCCCACGAGATCGGCACGAAGCCAGCGCCTTCCCGGCGCAGCGGCTGCATGATCCGCTCGCCGCTTAGCGCGTGCTGGTAGGCGTTCATGCCTTTGATGCACAACCGCCCTTCCGAAGCCGCGTTCATCTTCGGCTCGACCGTGTAGACGGGCCGGGACGCGCCCGGCGCCCACGTCTCCGTCACGAGCGCCTTGCACTGCACGCTGCAGAACGGGCATTGCGTATCCAAGACTTTCACGGCCGGCGTCAGGCCGGCCTGTTCTCTGGTCTCTAGTCTCATCCGATCCCTCTCCCCGCCGTACCTGCCAAAATTCCGCCGACCGCCCCGCTCGGGCACCGGCCGAGCAGATCCGCCCGCCTCACGGGGTCGAACAGCCCTTCGCGCAGTTGCACGATGCCGACCTGCTCGATCCACTGCCAGACCCGCTGGCCGTATTCCGCTTCCTCGCGGTACCACTGCGTGAATGCCGCGGCAATCTCGAGCGCCGTCTCCTCGCCGTCCGCGACGCCGAGCAGCTCCGCCCGCTTCAATTCCTTCACCCGGCTGCCGCCGACGTAGATCTCCCAGCCGGCCGGGGCTGCCGTAAGCCCAAGATCGGCCGTCAGCGTTCCTGCCTGATGCAGCGGACTCGCCGAGACCGCCGCCGCGAATTCCGCCGGCAGCTGCATCGGCTCGAGCAGCCGCTCCAGCCGCTCGCCGAGCGCGACCGAATCGCGCACGGCGCCGCCGTCATAGCGAGGCGCGCCGCAGGTCGCGACGGGACTGACCGGCTTGCCGTATCGCGCGGAAGCCTCCTGCATCCCAAGCGCAGCCTTCACTTCGGTCAGCCGAAGCGGATCGACGCCCCGAAGTTCGATGCCGCCCGAGACGCCGAGCTTCACCTGCGGAATGCCGAAGCGCTCCGCCACCTCGGCGATGCGCTTCAGCTGATCGCCCGTCGCCACGCCGCCGTACAGGCGAGGGGTGACCGAACAGGTGCCGTCGGCCAGCAGCGCGACCGAAGGCTCGACGGCTTTCGCATCCGCTGCGCTCGCGGCCATCGAAGCGGCGAGTCCCGCGTAGTACCGCACCGCCGGACGGCAGGCGCGGCACCCGTCCGCGCTCTGCCAGCCGAGCGCCTGCATCGCCGTCCGCGCATCGGCATAGCCGCCTTGCATGACCGCGGCGCGCAGCTCTTCGTGGCTCAGCGACGTACAGCCGCATACCGTCACCTTCGCCGGTTCCGGCTCCGGCTCGTTCGCGAGCGTATACGCCAGAATCGCGGAGACGAGCGGCTTGCAGCCGCCGCACGAGCTGGACGCCTTGGTGCAGCCGCGCACTTCCTCGAACGTCTCCAGTCCCTCTTGGCGAATCGCGGAGACGATCGCGCCTTTGCTGACGCCGTTGCAAGAGCAGACCGTCTCTTTGTCCGACATCGCGCAGACGAGCTCGTCGTCCGAACCCCCTGCCGCGCCTGCCCCTTCTTGTTCCAGCACCGCCGAATCGGCCCCCTGCTTGATATGGCCGAGCAGCTTGTTGCCTTCGGCGCTGTCGCCGAACAAGACGGCGCCGACGACTTTGCCGCCGCGCACCATGACGCGCTTATACGTGCCTTTAATGCCGTTGACGACTTTAAGCGAAGCATCGATCTCGCTCTCGCGGATCTCGCCCGCGGAGAAGACGTCGACGCCCGATACTTTCAAGTGGGAAGCGAGAATCGACCCTTCGTAACCCGGCGTACGGACGCCGCACAGATGAGCCGCCAGCACTTTGCCCTGCTCGTATAACGGCGACACCATGCCGTAGACCATGCCCCGGTGCTCCGCGCATTCGCCGACGGCGTAGACGTCCGGCACGTTCGTCTGCATATAGTCGTTGACCAGAATCGCGCGGTCGACCTCGATGCCGCTGTCAGCCGCCAGTCTGATGTTGGGACGGACGCCGACGGCCACGACGACCAGGTCGACGGCGATCTTGCTGCCGTCCTTGAACAGCAGCCCCTCGACCCGCTTCTTCCCGACGATCCGCTCGGTATGCTTGGCAAGCAGGAAACGCATGCCCTGCTTCTCCAGCTCCGTGCGCAGCATGATGGCCGATTCCCGGTCCAGCTGCCGCTCCATCAGGTATTCGTTAATATGAATGACGTCGACTTCCATGCCCAGATTGAGCAGGCCGCGCGCCGCCTCGAGCCCGAGCAGGCCGCCGCCGATGACGGCCGCGCGACGAAATTTTTTCGAAGCTTCCATCATCGTATTGCAGTCCTTGATATCCCGGAACGCCGTGACGCCAGGCAGCTCCGACCCTGGCAGCGGCAGCATGAACGGCAGCGAACCCGTTGCCAGAATGAGCTTGTCGTAGGGGACGCGCACGCCGCCTTGGCTCCACACTTGACGCTGCGCGATATCGATCCGGACGACCGGATCGCCCGCGTACAGCCGGATGCCGTGATCCTTGTACCACTGCCAGTCGTTGATCGTAATATCCGCAATCTGCGTATCGCCCTGCAGCACCTTGGAGAGCATGATCCGGTTGTAGTTCGGATGCGGCTCGCCGCCGAATATCGTGATCTCGAACTGATCCGGATCCTGCTTGAGGATCTCCTCCACGCATCGCACGCCGGCCATGCCGTTGCCGATGACCACCAGCTTCTTCTTCTCCATCCCGGTTCCCCTCCACGTTCCCCAGCTGGGCGGTCACGGCTCCCTGTCTCCGTCTTAGGGAGCCGTGACCGCCGTTTTCTCTTGTCTAATTCGAAGGGCCAGCTGATTGACCCCCAGGCAAATGCAGGCGAACGCGATCAGCAGCGCGAAGCCGAGCGTATAGGAGCCGCTCATGTCTTTGATGACGCCGAGCGCCAGCGGCGGGAAGAACCCGCCGAGGCCGCCGGCCGCGCCGACGATGCCCGTCACAGCGCCGGTGTCGGCCGGCGACACTTCCGGCACCATCTTGAATACCGCTCCGTTCCCGATCCCTAAGAACAGCGCGATGATCAGGAAGTACGCCGTGAACCACGCCGATTGATTCAAGGACAGCGCGAGCGCAAGTCCCGAGAGGGCGATGCCCGCGAATACCGCCGTCAGCACCCGGCGCGACCCGAACCGGTCGGCCAGATAGCCGCCGCACGGACGGATGAGCGTCGCGGCCAGCACGAACGCCGCCGTCCGCAGCCCCGCTTCCGCCGCGGACAATCCGAACAATTCCTTCATGAAGGTCGGCAAGTAGACGCTGAACGCCACGAAGCCGCCGAACGTTAACGAATAATAGAAGGACAGCGTCCACGTCGATTTCACCTTGAGCACTTGCATCGATTGCAGGAGCGTCTTCGGTTTGGCCGGCTTCGGCGCATCGGACGCGAACACCCAGAACAGCGCCGCCACGATCGCGATCATCGCCGCTAAGCTATAGAACACGCCGTCCAGCCCGATGACGCCGTGCAGCACCGGCACGCCGTAGCTCGCCGCCGCGACCCCGAGGTTCCCGAGTCCGGCAAGGCCGAGGACGAACCCCTGCTTCTCCGGCGGGTACCAGCGGGATACGTACGTCAGCGAAATCGCGAACGTCGATCCGCCCATGCCCAGAAACAGGGCGCACAGCAGCATCGCCGAGAAGGAATTCGCGAAGCTGGCCGCCAAGAGCGGAAGGATTAGAAACAGCATCGTCAGCGAAAATACCCTGCGACCGCCGTATCGGTCCGTCAGGATCCCCATCGGAATCCGCATGATTGAACCGAGCAGCACCGGCGCCGCGATGAGCGCGCTCTTCTGAAAGCCGTTCAGCCGGTACAGCTCGCTAAGCTGCGCCGCGAGAGGCGCGAGCATATTCCAAATCACGAAGGACGCCGCCATCGCGATGGTCGAATACCACAATGCCTGTGCCTGAGTGCCCTGTTTCTTCCCCATATGCTTTCTCCTCCGCTTTCGCTTGCCTCTTACGTCTCTAAGAAGCGATCGTGCTTTCCTCCGGCAGGCTGAGCCACAGCTCGCCGCTTGCCGCGTCGATCTCAATCGGGAAGGTCGTCACGCAGCCTTCGTCCGGCGCCTGCGCGAGGCCGTCGCGCAGGCTGATTTTCCAGTCGTGCAGCGGGCAGAAGACGTGATGGTCGCACACGATGCCTTCCGACAGCTTGCCGCCCTTATGGGGGCAGCGATTCTCGATCGCCTTCAGCTCGCCGCCCGTCATTTTGAATATCGCAATCTCCAATTCCCCGATCCGGACGACCCGCGCCCGTTTCTCCGCAATGTCGCCCACGTTGCCGATATGGATTCGTTTCATCGTCATGGTCATCTTGGCCCCTCTCCTTACCCTGCGGACGCAGGCGTCTCTTCGATCATCGGCACGAACGTTTCGTTCAGCTCGCGTTTCTCGATAATTTCTTTCCATGGATCTTTCGTCAGGGAAAGCGCGTGCTCGATGCGTTCCATGAGCGCCAGCCGGTCTTCCTTCTTCTCCAGCGCCGCCTTGATCGTATCGAGACCTACACGCTCGACCCACTCGCTTGTGCGTTCGTTATATTTGCCGGTCTCCCGGTAATATTGGACGTAAGCGCCGCTCCATTCGATGACCTCATCCTCGGTCTTCACCTTCGTGAGGAGGTCGCAGCCGCGCAGCTTCGTGCCGCCGTTGCCGCCGACGTACAGCTCCCAGCCGCCGTCGATCGCCACGACGCCGAAGTCCTTGATCGTCGCCTCGGCGCAGTTCCGCGGGCAGCCGGAGACCGCCATCTTCACCTTCGCCGGCGCGCTCAGGCGCTCGAACTTCTTCTCGAGCTTGATGCCCATGCCCATCGCGTCCTGCGTGCCGAAGCGGCAGAACGTCTCGCCGACGCACGTCTTGACCGTGCGCAGCGTCTTGCCGTACGCGTAACCCGACGGCATATCCAGGTCGGCCCACATGCCCGGCAAGTCTTCCTTCTTCACCCCAAGCAAGTCGATCCGCTGGCCGCCGGTCATCTTCACGAGCGGCACGTTGTATTTCAGCGCGATGTCCGCGATCTTCTTCAGGTCTTCCGGCGTCGTCACGCCGCCGTACATCCGCGGCACGACGGAGTAGGTGCCGTCCTTCTGGATGTTGGCGTGGTTTCGCTCGTTGACGAAGCGCGATTCCCGCTCGTCCTCGTGCTCATCCGGCCATGCCATGCCGAGGTAGTAGTTGAGCGCCGGGCGGCATTTGGAGCAGCCTTCCTCGTTCGTCCAGCCGAGCACGTTCATCACTTCTTTGGACGTCGTCAGGTGCATGTCTCGAATCGCCTCGACCACTTCGTCCCGGCCGAGCGTCGTGCATCCGCACATGCCTTCCTTCACCGTCTTGACGCCGTCGGCGCCGAGCACGTACGTCAGCACGTCGCCGACGAGCGGTTTGCAGCCGCCGCAGGAAGCGGAAGCCTTCGTGCACGCTTTGATTTCGCCGATGCTCGAGCAGCCCTTCTCTTTAATGGCGCTTACGATCGCGCCCTTCGTGACGCCGTTACAGCCGCACACGACCTCGTCGTCCGGCATCTCCGCGACCAGGTCGGCGCCGGATTTCGCCGGAGCGCCGGAGGCGGGAAGCAATACCTCGCGTTCGCGGCCGGTGACGTCCTCGCCGGTGCGGATCATTTTGAACAATCTCGAACCGTCCCCGATATCGCCGAAGAGCACCGCGCCGATCACCTTGCCGTCCTGGATGACCGCCTTCTTGTAGATGCCCGCGAAATCGTCCTGCACCCGCACCGAGCGCGTATCCGGCCGGTCGGCGTACACGCCGGCGGAGAACACGTCGACGCCCGATACTTTCAGCTTCGTGGAGACGATCGAGCCATGGTAGCCATCCGTCTCGACGCCCGACAGCCGCTTGGCAATAACCGCGCCTTGCTCGT
This sequence comes from Paenibacillus methanolicus, assembly GCF_008124765.1. Classification (GTDB taxonomy): domain Bacteria; phylum Bacillota; class Bacilli; order Paenibacillales; family Paenibacillaceae; genus Paenibacillus_Z; species Paenibacillus_Z methanolicus. The sequence continues at coordinate 304,383 of NZ_VNHS01000011.1, forward strand.
AGAGCGGCGCTACCAGGCCGTATGCGACCCCGTTATGCTCGGCGCACTCGCCGACCGCATGGATATGCGGGATGTTCGTCTCCATGAAGTCGTTGACCACAATGCCTTGATTGATCGTGATGCCCGTGCTGCGGGCCAGCGCGATGTTCGGCCGGATGCCGATCGCCATGACGACCAGGTCCGCTTCTTCGCTCGTTCCGTCGCTGAACCGGATGGCGCCTACGCGCTTTTTGCCTAAAATCTGCTCCGTGTTCTTGCTCATCAGGAACCGCATGCCCTGTCCTTCCAGCTCCTTGCGCAGCAGGATGGAAGCCGTCTGGTCGAGCTGGCGCTCCATGAGGAACGGGTGCTTGTGCACGACCGTCACGTCCATGTTGAGGTTCAGCAAGCCGCGCGCCGCTTCGAGACCGAGCAAGCCGCCGCCGATAACGACCGCTTTCTTATATTGTTTGGCCGCGTCCATCATCGTCTCGCAATCCTTGATGTCGCGGAACGCGATGACGCCTTCTTTATCCGCTCCCGGCACCGGAAGCATGAACGCGTTGGACCCCGTCGCGATGATCAGCTCGTCGTATTCCGTGCTCAGTCCTTTATCCGTCGTGACCGTCTTCTTGACCGGGTCGATACCGGTTACCGTGTGGCTCGTATGAAGAGCAATGCCGTTCTCCGCGTACCAAGAGCGCTCGTTGATCACGATATCTTTCATGTCCGCGTCGCCCGCCAGCACCGATGAGAGCAGAATGCGGTTGTAGTTCGGATGCGGCTCGCTGCCGAAAATCGTAATGTCATACCGGTTCGGCGCCAGCTTCAGCAGCTGCTCGATGCAGTTCACGCCGGCCATCCCGTTGCCTACCAACACAAGTTTCTTTTTCATGTGAGCTCCACACTCCTACCCAAATATCTAACATGATATGTTACTATCGACCCTCATAACCTAACCCTCGCGTTGACCAACCCTATTTTCTTCCGCTTGTGTAATGTTATCTAACATTAATTATTCATACTTTAGCTCAGAGTTGCGATTTTGGCAACAATTAACGAAATAATTATTTTTTATCGCCTAGACCCCGGGTTGTAAGCGTACGTTATACCTTACGTGCCTAGTAAACGTTCGCGATTAGGTGAAGTGCGGCCTATTGTTCGGATGTAACCCCTTACAATTCGAAACGTTAATACCAATGTTTATCCTTTTGTCCGCCGATTCTTACGTGAAGTTCCCTAACATCATTGTGAACCTTTCACAAAAGATAGACGGGTGTCGCGAAGCCAAACGGTCAATTAGTGAATTTTTACGAAAAAACGAGGGAATTTGAGCGATTCGATTTCTGAAAACGAAGTTCGTGCCCACAAGACGCAAAAAGCCCGAACATTCATGGAAAGCTGACATCCGATTCGCATTAGATCGATTTAAATGAGGGAGGACAAGGGCGAGGTTTCCTAATAAGAACATTTCGTGGCGGCGCAGCGCGGTCGGCCGCATGCCCCCTATTAGGCATGTCAAGACGAACCGACTGTCGGCGTCCATTGGCGGCGCAGCAAGTTTCATTCTAGATAGGCTGATTGGTTTGCGTTCGCAATCGGAAGATTGGGAATGCAGCATTCAGCCACAGCTGATTGGTTTGCGTTCGCAATCGGAAGATTGAGAATGCAGCATTCAGCCACAGCTGATTGGTTTGCGTTCGCAATCGGAAGATTGAGAATGCAGCATTCAGCCACAGCTGATTGGTTTGCGTTCGCAATCGGAAGATTGAGAATGCAGCATTCAGCCACAGCTGATTGGTTTGCGTTCGCAATCGGAAGATTGAGAATGCAGCATTCAGCCACAGCTGATTGGTTTGCGTTCGCAATCGGAAGATTGAGAATGCAGCATTCAGCCACAGCTGATTGGTTTGCGTTCGCAATCGGAAGATTGAGAATGCAGCATTCCGCTTATAAATTCTTGTATGTCAAAAACGCCCCGCCGGAGTTCTCGCGCGGCCGACGTCTATCCGACCGCCCAACCGTGCCGGGGTCCCAGCCTTCCCCCGCCTCGAGACCAGTGCCAAAAACCGTCGCGGGACTGTTATCGCCGGTTGCCATTCGGTCTACAATTAAGCCATAAGAACAACGCAAACGAAACACCGACGAACCGCAATGCAACAAACGGTTCTCAATTAAAAGAGGAGCGATGCGAATATGAAACGTTTATTCCGTTCTAGAACAGACAGCAAGCTGGCCGGCGTGTGCGGCGGGTTCGCCCAGTACCTCGGCTTCGATGCCACGATTCTTCGTCTGGCGCTGATCGTCACGGCCTTCTTCAGCTTCGGCAGCGTGCTGCTGGTCTACGCCCTGGCCGCGGTCGTCATCCCGAAAGAGCCGGAAATGACGGGCTTCTACGACGAAGCGATGTACCACCGGTTCTAATACAAAGCGCTAATCGTTAACCGGGTTTTTGCACCGGAGTTGAAGCCGCGCTTCGATCAGCCGCCATCCACAGTCGCCATGCCGCGCGGGATGCCCCGCGATTTGTCCAACCAAACTATGCTTATACCACCTAAAGGAGTGTTTGAACGATGGGAGTATTCGAACGTATCGTAAACTTGACGAAAGCCGCCGCGCATGAGGTGCTGGAGAAACTGGAAAGCCCCGTGCTTATGATGAATCAATACATCCGCGACGCCGAGCAGGAAATCGGCCAAGTACAAGCCGAGATCGCCCGCCAAGAGGCGGCGGCGCGCGGCTTCAAGCAGCAGCATGCCGAGCATGCCCGCCTGGCGGATCACTACGAAGCGAAAGCCGCCGAGTCGCTCGCCGCGGGCCGCGAAGCCGAAGCGCGCGAAGCGCTCGCCGCGAAGCTGCACTATGCCGAGAAAGCCGCCCTGCAGCTCGAGTGGCATCACCACGCGTTGGCGCGCAAGGACGAACTTACTTATAAGCTCGACAACGCGAAAGCCGAGCTGGAGGTCATGGTGAAGAAACGGACGGAGCTCGTCGCCCGCGTCGAGCAGGCCGAAGCGAAGTCGCGTACATCGATGCCTAGCTTCAGCAGCGGCCCTAGTTCCTACCTCGAAGGCGGCTCCGCGGCGCGCGGCTTCCAGCGGATGGAGGAGAAAATCCATCAGCTCGAGGCTCGCCTCGAATTGTCCGGCAAGCAAGCGCCTTACGCCGGCACGCCTCACGGCAGCCAAGGCGCGTACGGCACGCCGGCAAGCGCGGGCGTACCGACGGTAACCGACCCGGCCAAAGAAGCGCTCATCGCCGAGCAGCTGGAATTGCTGCGCAAGAAGCAAGCTTCCGAGTAATAATAGAAAGTCCGCCAACTCCGAGAGGGATGGCGGACTTTTTTGTGTGCGGCGTACCTTGCGGCGGTCGGTTCGGGATGTGAAAAATAGCGGTTCCATGCACGGCTGTATGCCGCAAGTTGCAAGTCTTCTGCCTTCTAACTCGCAATAGTCGGTCTCACGCCCTCATGCCGCTATTTGCGCCCCTTATCCTACCGACGCTCATGCGAAAAAAGCCCGCCACCGCCTTCCGGCGATAACGGACTTCTCCACTATATTACTCTTGCGAACCATCCAACTTGCACTCGCTCAGCTTGAGCAGCTGGGTGCGGTGCTTCCACTTATGTCCGAGCCAGAGCGCCAGAAACAGCGGGATGCCGACGTACGAAGCGAACAGATACGGCCAGTCCACCTCGCCGTCCGACAAGGCGCCGTAGCTTTGGCCGATAATGACGACGATGCAGAGCACCATGGCGAGGATCGGTCCGAACGGGAACCATTTGGCGCGATACGGCAGGTCGGACAGCGAACGGCCTTGCGCGACGTAAGCTTTGCGGAACCGGTAATGGCTGATCGCGATGCCGAGCCATACGATAAAGCCGGACATGCCGGAGGCGTTCAGCAGCCACACGTACACGGCCCCGTCGCCGAACAAGGACGAGAAGAAGGCGATCGTGCCAAGCGCCGCCGTGATGATCAACGCGAACACCGGAACGCCGTTCTTGGACAGACGAGCAAGGAACCGCGGCGCCTTGCCTTCCTTCGCCAGCGTCCACAACATCCGGGTCGACGCGTACATGCCGGAGTTGCCCGCCGACAGCACCGACGTCAAGATGACGGCGTTCATGACGGAAGCCGCGATGCTGAGGCCCGCTTTCTCGAAAATAATCGTGAACGGACTCGTCGCGATCGCATCGCTCGCCAGCCGCTCGTCCGCATACGGAATGATCAGGCCGATGACGAGAATCGCGAGAATGTAGAACAACAGGATGCGCCAGAAAATCGAGCGGATCGCCCGCGGAATCGACTCGCGCGGGTTCTCGCTCTCGCCCGCCGCGACGCCGATCAGCTCCGTCCCTTGGAAGGAGAACCCCGCCGCCATGAACACGCCGAGCACGGCGAGGAATCCGCCCGGGAACGGCGTGTCGCGGAAGGCCGTGAAACCGACCGTCTCCCCGCCCCAGATGCCGATCAGCATCAGCAGGCCGACGCCGATGAACACGATGACCGTTACGATTTTGATCATGGCGAACCAATACTCGGATTCGCCGAACCCTTTGACCGACAGCAAGTTCAGGCCGACCATCACGATCAGGAACAGCGCGCACCAGAGGAAGGACGGGCTGTCCGGGAACCAGAATTTCATGATCATCGTCGCGGCCGACAGCTCGGCCGCGATCGTGATCGCCCAGTTATACCAATAGTTCCAGCCGATCGCGAAACCGAACGACGGGTCGACGAAACGCGACGCGTACGTGCTGAACGTGCCGGATACCGGCATATACGTCGCCATTTCGCCTAAGCTGGTCATGAGAAAATACACCATAATGCCGATAAGCAGGTACGCGAGCAGCGCGCCGCCCGGTCCCGCGGAATGGATGGCCCCGCCGCTGGCCAGGAACAAGCCGGTCCCGATGGAGCCGCCCAACGAAATCATCGTCATATGCCGGGCTTTCAAACCTCTGCGCAGACGGCCGGCGCCTTCGGCTGCGCTTGTGTTGCGATTGTCGTGTTGCTGATCCACGCTGTACGTTCACACTCCCTGAAGATTACGTATATCGTTGAAGTCTGCAGGAGTAGGCAATCGCCCAAATAACGGCATACTTGCCTCTAGCTTGCTTCTGATACGCAAATTTTAACCAGCGTATATTGTAAGAAAAACGATCGGCATTACGCAACTGTAAATAAATAACTGTCGCGTTTCGCTCCCCGGGCCAAGGTCTAGGTCGCAAACCATTCCCGCGTCCGTTCCGCCCCCTCCCCCCTCCCGGTAAACTGAGGACTAGAGATGAACGCCAGATGCGTTCTTACATCACTAGGGAGGTTGTTTGGGTTGTACAGTTTATTCGTTGGACTCACGCTCGGAGCGCCACTCTTGCTGCTGGCGCTCGGCTGGATCGCCGGGACGAAAGCATCCCGGCTCGTATACAGCGGCTCCGCGCCGCGCATGCGCCGCAAGGCGCGCAAGCTCATAACATGGACGTTCATCCTGACGCTGCCCGTCGCGGCGCAAGCGACGGGGGCCGTCCTGCTTATGCAGCGGTTCGAACCCGTCTATTGGCAGGATCGCGCGTTCATTCTGGCGCCGATGACCGCGCTGCCGCTGTTGGCCGCCTGGTTCGTCGCGGTGCCGAAGCTGCTTCTGCTCCGGCGGGAGCTGTCCCGGCATGAAGCGGAAGCGCCGCTGTCCGGCGAGACGCTCGGACGCGCTTCGCAGCCGGGCATCGTCGCGCCATTCCAAGCGTTGGCCTGGAGCGGGACGGCCGTCTTCTTGCTCTCCATGACGATGGCCGCTCCGTTCGATTGGGTAGACGCGGGGATCCCCGTCGCGGCCGTGCTGCTGGTTTGGTATGGCCTGTGGGCCAAACATCGCCGCCGTTCGCGCAAAATCGCCGTGACGGAGGCGCCCGTCGTATCGCGTCCATGGCGCAGCGCGGCCGCCGGGTTCGGCGTTGCGCTCCTGCTCGCGGCCATCGCCGCGCCGCTGGGCTATCTCGCCCGGGAGACCAGCTTATTGCCGGTCACGGTCGACATGGCTAGCGGTCCGGCCGATTTGGGCGGCGGCACCGCGCTCGCCCATGCCCACGGCACGGAAGCGGCCGCGCCGGGCGCCGTCTCGGTCTCCGACTTGACCGGCCCTCGGGACGGCGAACCGGACCAGCGCTTCACGCTGACCGCCGAGAAGAAGACCGTCCAGCTCAGCTCCGGCAAGTCCGTGGAAGCCTGGACGTTCAACGGCCAGATCCCCGGCCCGCAGCTGCGGATGAAACAAGGCGAGCTAATCGAAGTCACGCTCGTGAACAAAGACATCGAAGGCGGCGCCACGATCCATTGGCACGGCCTCGACGTGCCTAACGCCGAAGACGGCGTCGCCGGCGCTACTCAGAATGCGGTCATGCCGGGCGAGTCGCATACGTATCGTTTTATCGCCGAGCAGACCGGCACGTATTGGTACCACTCGCACCAGCATTCGCGAGAAGCGGTCGCCAAAGGATTGTTCGGCTCCTTGATCGTCGATCCCGCTTCGAGTGCCGAGGTTAGCGAACGAGGATCTGAAACATTCCCGGATACCGGCGTCGTCACGGACGGATCGGATATCGAGCAAGGCACGGAGCAGAATGCGCCTTCCGATGAAGCAGCCGCGACAGAACAGCCGGACGGGAACACGGATGGCGGGACGGGAACAACCACCGTTCCGAACGCCGAACCGACGCTCCCTGCGGAAGGGACGGCGCCAATCGGCACGCCGGACGCCCCGGCAGACGGGTTCGCCGACCACGGCACCGGCTCCGACGCCGATTTCGACTTGGACGAAGAAGGTCTGCTCGACCTCGCTCGCCCGAAGACCGAAGACGGCTCGGCCGGGGCGCAGCCAGGCGGCAAGGCACTGCCTAGCGTTCCGAATCCAAGCGATACGGACGATGCCGGCGTCGCGCAGCCAACCAACCCGCAACCAAGCGCTCCAAAGCAGAAAACGGGGGATACGCAGAATCAACTAGAGGCGGGAACGCCGTCGTTTGATCTGGAGACCGGAGATGGCGCAACGCTCGCTTCCGCCAACGCGCCTTCGTCCGAAGGCGGTTTTGCTTCGGCCCCATATCAGCCATCGTTCGCAGCGGAAGCGGCGGTTACCGATCCGGCAGGCGAGGAAACAACTCCGGCGGATAGCCTCCAGGGCAACGCGGACGACGCAAGCAGCAGCAGCGACGCCGCTCTCATGTCGACAACGACGGAGGAAATCGAAGACGAGCGGGATTTCACCGTCATGACCCATCTATGGGGAAGCACCTTCGCGATCGGCGCGAACGACGGCATACAGCGGTTCGACGTGCCGCCCGGGACGCCCGTCCGCCTGCGGCTCATCAACACCGACGATTGGATTCGCCAGTCGTATATGCTGACCGGCACCGCCTTCCGGGTCGACGCGATCGACGGCGGGAGCGTGAACGAACCAAGCGAGCTGCGCGACGTGAAAGTAACATTGACGACCGGCGCAAGGTACGACCTGACGTTCGACATGCCGGAAGGCCCCGTGTTCCTAAGCATCGGCGGGCGGAAGGACCTCGGGATCTTCCTCAGTCCGGACGGTCAAGGCGAGCTCCCCGCCATCCCGGCGATGGAGGAGTTCGACCCGCTGCATTACGGCCAGCCGGCAACTACGCCCTTCGATGCCGCAAGCGCGTTCGACCGCTCCTTCGACATGATCATCGACAACAAGCTCGGCTTTTACAACGGCGCCTTCGACCAGCTGTACACGATGAACGGCGAGTCGTTCCCGAACACGCCGATGTACATGGTCCGCGAAGGGGAGCTTGTGAAAATCACGATCGTCAACCGATCCTTGGTCGATCATCCGATGCATCTCCACGGCCATCACGCCCTCGTGCTCTCTCGCAACGGCGAAGCGGCGGACGGCAGTCCGTGGTGGACCGACACGCTCGACGTCCTGCCCGGCGAAACGTACGAGATCGCCTTCCGCGCCGACAACCCCGGCTTGTGGATGGATCATTGCCACAACCTGCTGCATGCCAAAGCCGGCATGTCGATGCATCTGATGTACGAAGGCGTTCTAGCCCCGTACACGGTCGGAAGCGCGACGCAGAACCACCCGGAATAGAATACAAACGCCTTTAGGCGGGTCGGACGCTAACGAGTCCGACCCGTTTTTTTGTATTTAAATTCCGCACGCTGCGGAAGCCGGGCAAAAAAGCGCGGAAAGCGGCAACGACGTAAGCTTTGTCCCCAAAGACAAAAGCGCGCCCCACTCGAAAGCATCCGCCTACCACCGCTCCAACGGATCCGCGCGAAAGCGGGAGTCCAGAGGGCAGAGCCCTTTGGGGCCTCCTCGGCGGAGGAGGTGGGAGGAGGGATTAAAGCAGGAGCCCAGAGGGCAGCGGCCCTTTGAACCCCCCTCGGCGGAGGGGTTGGGGGAGCGATAATGTCATGCGGAGCACGCCGCCCGAATACGCTAGCTTTGACGGCAGTTTTTTGCGTAACGGGAAACGAAGCGGCGAACGCCGCATAAGGGGGACAACGAATCATGCAAATCCATGTCGTGCAGCCGGGCCAATCGCTGTTTGGCATCGCGCAAGCGTACGGCACCTCGGTGCAGGAGCTCGCCGAGGCCAACGAAATCAATCCCGCCCTGGCGCTGGTCATCGGCCAGGCGCTGGTCATTCCGATCGTCGGCCGGTACTACTTCGTGCAGCCGGGCGATACGCTGACGACGATCGCGGGACGCTTCGGCACCGACGCCGCCACGCTCGCGCGCGTCAACAACATCGGCGCGGGCAACCAGCTCGTCGTCGGCCTTCGCCTGTATATCCCGCCGCGGCCCAAACCGAACGCGGAGGTCAACGCCTACGTCGAACCGCGCGCGACCGGCGTCACGCCCGAGCTCGAGCAGTCCGTCCGCGATACGGCGCCGAACCTGACGTATCTAGCTCCGTTCAGCTTTCGCATCAACCGGGACGGCACGCTCGCGCAGCCGGAGCTGAACAACTTCCGCGCCATCGCGGATCAGAACGGCGTCACCTTGATGATGGTCGTCACCAATCTGGAGAACGACCAATTCAGCGCGGAGCTGGGCGAAATCATCCTGAACAACGAAGCGCTCCAAAATACGCTGCTGGACAACATCATCGCCACCGCGCGGCGGCTCGGGTTCCGCGACATTCATTTCGACATCGAGCATCTGCGCCCGGCCGACCGCGAAGCGTATAACCGGTTCCTGCGCAAGGCCGCCGACCGTCTGCACGCCCAAGGCTATCTCATCTCGACGGCGCTCGCGCCCAAGACCAGCGCCTCCCAAACCGGCGAATGGTACACGGCCCACGATTACAAAGCGCACGGCGAAATCGTCGATTTCGTCATCATCATGACGTACGAGTGGGGCTATAGCGGCGGCCCCGCAATGCCCGTGTCTCCGATCGGGCCGGTGCGGCGAGTGCTCGAATACGCCCTAACCGAGATGCCCGGCAGCAAAATCATGATGGGCCAAAATCTGTACGGCTACGACTGGACGCTGCCGTTCGTCCAAGGCGGCCAGTACGCGCGCGCCGTCAGCCCGCAGGAAGCGATCAACATCGCCCGCCGCGAGAACGCCCGGATCGAATACGACTATACCGCGCAGGCGCCGACCTTCCGCTATTGGGACGACAACCGCAAAGAGCATATCGTCTGGTTCGAGGATGCCCGTTCCATCCAAGCCAAGTTCGATCTGCTCAAAGAGCTCGGTTTGCGCGGCATCAGCTATTGGAAACTGGGCCTCAGCTTCCCGCAGAACTGGCTGTTAATCCAGGATAATTTCAACGTCGTGAAACGTTAACCCGGTGAAACGTATGCGACTCGGGAGGATCGAATATCGGTCTCCCGGGTCTGCGCCGGCGTGCCCGAATTTATAACCCCGCGGTTTTCCCCAATCGCACCTCCGCTTAAGTTCCATGCGCAGCCTCGAGAATTTCCGCGCTGCAAGCCCAAGACACTTCGACTCGGTACCACGCAATGCCGGCAAAGACCTCGACGCAATAGCGCTCCTCCGCCGGTGCCCTTACCCGTTATTCGCCCCCTTCGCGCTTCGCAGGCCAAAACCCCTTCCAACCAAGCCTACTCGTAAACGGGCAATGCGTCTCCGTACACAGCTAGCCAGTTTCTTTAATTTTTTGTATAAAATGAATCCGCTTTCCATTTGAATTTAGTATGATACAAATAGGCGGTTGTCTTGGGCCGAAACCACTTCCGGAAGGAGGGAAAATAATTTCCCGCGTCAAAGGCTAATGCCATTAAACGCACCCTTTGATCGCAAAAGCTCGTCCGAATATCCCCGTAGAAATCGCGGTTCGTAAGGGAACGCCGCGCCGGCGGCATGAAGAACTCCCCTGAACCGGAAGCTGCGAATGCGAACCGATCTATTCGGCAAGGCGGGATTTCGCGCCCTATTTTCATGCCACCGTACTCGGGCTTGAACCGCTCGCAAGCCTTCGGGATTGTTCGCCAGTCTGTCAATTGACGAAACTCCGTTCAAACACTACAATTTGTAGTGCGAGCAGATGCGGCATAACCCCGCTTTTGGCGAACGGCCCGTCTTCCCTCACATCATCCTTTATACTGGAGGTTATTCCGTTGCAAAAAGCTACAGCCAAGGCCGAACATAAGGCCAACTATAAGGCGATCCGCCAACAAGAGGCATTGAAGAAGAAAAATCGGATGCGTTGGATCATGGGACTAACCGCCGTCGTATTCGTCGGCCTGATCGCGCTTGCCGTCATGTTCAGGCCGAGCAATATCGTCGCTTTCGATTACGAGGCATTGCCGCTGAGCGGCCAAGCCGACGCCCCCGTCAAGATCGTCGAATTCGGCGATTACAAATGCCCGGTCTGCCAGACGTTCAGCCAGACGATCGTGCCGCAGATCGAGAAAGACTTCGTCGATTCCGGCGACGTGGGCCTCTACTTCGCCAACTTCCAATTCATCGGCCCGGATTCCTTTACCGCCGCCTATGCCGCTCAGTCGGTCTACCATCAGAACCCGGACGAGTTCTGGAAGTACTACGATGCGATCTACAAAAACCAAGGCCCCGAGGCCGAGCAATGGGCAACGGCCGATTTCCTCGTCAAACTGGCGCAGGACAACAAAATCGACGTCAATTACGACACGCTCCGCAGCGACATCGAGAACGCCACGTATGCCGACGAGGTCGAAGACCATAACGGACTGGCCCGCTCTTCCAAAGTCACGGGCACGCCTTCGATCTTCATTAACGGCGAGAAGTTCGACAACGTGATGGATTACGGCGCGATCAAATCCGCGATCGAGAAGGCGCTGAGCGAAGCGAAAGCCGCGAAGGACGCCGCATGATCAAGTCGTACGCGCTCTATTTTGCCTGGGTCGTGTCGCTTGTCGCCACCGGCGGCAGCCTGTTTCTCAGCGAAGTGATGGATTTCATGCCCTGCACGCTGTGCTGGTACCAGCGCATCCTGATGTACCCGCTCGTGATCCTGCTCGGGCGGGCCGCGTACCGCAACGACCGCGGAATCATCGGCTACGCGCTCCCCTTCAGCATCCTCGGCGCCGGATTCTCGCTCTACCATTACTTGGAGCAGAAAATCCCCGCGCTGGCCAAAGTGCTCCCGTGCACGCAGGGCATTCCGTGCAATCAGGATTATCTCGACTGGTTCGGCGGCATCGTCACGATCCCGTTCTTGGCGCTCATCGCTTTCATCCTGATTACGATCTTCCTCATCGCGGGAAGAGGCGCACAACAAGAAACGGCAGAAGAAGAGGAAGCGTAAGCTTCGGATAGCCCGGTTACCGTTCGTCCCCCGCGCATGCGTGCACGGGACGGCTGAGCCGGGCTTTTTGCGTTCTTCGGGATGCGGCGGTGGCGTTCATGTGCGGCATGGCGACTTTCTCGCACTCCTTAACGCTCCTCACGTCGCTATCGCCCGCTACCCGATCGCCACCTCGCCCATTAACGCTCCTCAAGTCGCTATCGCCCACCACCCGATCGTTACCTCGCCCATTAACGCTCCTCAAGTCGCTATTGCCCGTTACCCGATGCCACCTCGCCCATTAACGCTCCTCAAGTCGCTATCGCCCGCTTCCCGGCTTTTGCTGCGTCCCCCGAAACTTCTCCCGCCCAGACACAGAAAAACCGATCGCCTCCCGGCAATCGGCCCCCTCAACTTCTTAGCGCTCGGTGGTCGCCAACAGCAACCTTGCCGCCGCAGACGCGAACCCCCGCCATCCCCGTCACTCCGGCACGTTCACCGTGAACGGCACGACGAACGTCTCGCCGCCGCGTTGGAATTGGCCCCAAATTTTGTGCACGCCGCTATGCGGGAACGTCGTCATGAACGTCGCGTCCGGGCCTTTGGCCTTCTCGTCGACCGGATGCACGTGGAGATAGTGTTCGGCGTCCGCGCTCAGGATGACGACGTGCCCCACGGCGCCGAGATACGGCTGCAGGTCGGTAATGGGTTGTTTCGTCGCCGCATCCTTCATTGCGAAATTCAGTTCCACTTCCATGTCCGCCATCAAATGCGGCGCTTCCAGCGCGACTTCCACGCCGTCCACCGTACGCGTCAGCTGCTGGTCCGGCTCGATCTTCGCCGGCGCCGCCGGCGTCCCGTCTACGGTCAACCAGTCGCTCTTCGTCGTGTCCCCGCCGCCGGATGGAATGTAGTCCGCAATCAGCTTATATTCGCCCGCTTCCGGGAATGCCGTCTTGACCTCGAACTGCCCCTTGCCTTTGTAGACCGGATGGATGTGGTTGAAGAAGCTCAAGTCCTTGCTCACGACGATAAGGTGCATCTCTTTCTCATGGTTGATGTCGAACTTCTCGACCGCCTTGCCCGCCGCGTCCGTCACCCGAATCGTCGCGACGGTATCCGCGCCCGGCGCCGGTTTGTCGCTGGAATACGACCAGGTCGCTTCCGTCTGGACCGCCGAACCCGCGGATTCCTCATGACCGCCGCCCGCGGAGCTGCCATGGCCGCTATGACCGCCTGCCTCCGCCGACGCCGCCTCGTCTGCGCCTTGCTCGCCGCTTTCGGCCGCCTCCGCTCCGCCGCCCTCCGCGCCGTCATGAGCTTCATGGCCGTTATCCGCCGCGCTCGTCTCTTCCTGCCCGGTGTCATGACCGCCATGGCCGCTTTCCGTCGCGGCCGCCGGCTTCGCATCACCCTCTTCCTTCTTCGCGCAGCCCGTCGCGGCACCCAATACGAGCGCCGCAGCAAGCGCGGTGACCAACCACTTGCGTACCATGATCCATCTCCTTCTCGATCAAAATTTGACCCGCTGCAGCCGCAGCGCGTTGAGCACGACCGACACCGAACTGAGCGCCATCGCCGCGCCTGCCAGCCATGGAGCGAGGAAGCCGCTGGCGGCGATCGGGATGCCGATGACGTTATAGGCCAGCGCCCAGAACAGATTTTGCTTAATATTTGCCATTGTCTTCCTACTCATCAGTATGGCATCCGCGATGCCGTTTAAATCACCGCGCATCAGCGTCACGTCCGCGGCTTCGATCGCCACGTCCGTCCCGCCGCCGATCGCGATGCCGACGTCCGCCGTCGCCAGCGCCGGGGCATCGTTGATCCCGTCGCCGACCATTGCCACGACCGCGCCGCTCTGCTGCAGCTTCTTCACTTCCGCCGCCTTGCCCTCTGGCAGCACTTCCGCCAGCACGCGGTCCACGCCCGCTTCCATGGCAATGGCGCGAGCCGTCCGCTCGTTGTCGCCGGTGATCATGACGACCTCGATGCCCATCGCCTTCAGGCGGGAGACCGCTTCCCGAGACGTCTCGCGGATCGTATCGGCTACGGCGAGCAGCCCGGCCAGCCGTCCGTCCACCGCGACGAGCATCGCCGTCCGTCCCGCTTCTTCCAATCCGGTCATGTCCGCCAGCAGCGCCGATGCATCGACGCCTTCTTCGGTCATCAACTTGCGAGTGCCGATGAGCAGATCATGTCCTTCAACTTTCGCCCGGACGCCATGACCCGGAATCGCTTCGAAATGCTCGACGGCCGGAAGCGCAATGCCTCTCTCCTTAATGCCCTCCACGATCGCTTCGGCCAGCGGGTGCTCCGAGTTGCGCTCGGCCGCGCCGATCCAGGACAGCAGCTCGCCGGCCTCCCAACGGTTCTCGAGCTTCACGTTCGTCAGTACGGGCTTGCCGTGCGTGATCGTGCCCGTCTTATCGAGAACGACCGTCGTCAGCCGATGCGCGGATTCGAGATGCTCGCCGCCTTTGAACAGAATGCCCAGCTCCGCAGCCCGGCCGGAACCGGCCATGATCGACGTCGGCGTCGCGAGCCCCAAGGCGCATGGGCACGCAATGACGAGCACCGCGATCGCTTTCTCGAGCGCGCCGGATAAATTGCCGGCATCGATGCCGAAGTACCAGAGCAGGAACACGGCGGCCGCGATCGCAACGACGATCGGCACGAAGATGCCGGAGATGGCATCCGCCACGCGCTGGATCGGCGCTTTGGACCCTTGCGCTTCCTCCACGACGCGGATAATTTGGGCCAGCGCCGTCGCTTTGCCGACTTTGGTCGCTTGCACGGTCAGCACGCCGTTCTTGTTCAGCGTCGCGCCGATGACGGAGTCGCCGGCCCGCTTATCGACCGGGATGCTCTCTCCGGTCAGCATCGACTCGTCGACCGCGGACGCGCCTTCGAACACGACGCCGTCGACCGGGATCTTCTCGCCCGGACGAACGAGGCACATATCGCCCGCCAGAACCTGCTCGACCGGGATATCTACTTCTTGACCGTCGCGCAGCACGCGCGCCGTCTTCGCCTGCAAGCCCATCAACTTCTTGATCGCTTCGGAGGAGCGGCCCTTCGCCAGCGACTCGAACAGTTTGCCGAGCAGAATCAGCGTGATCAGCACGGCGCTCGTCTCGTAATACATCTCCACGCCGCCATGATGATGCGGGTTCGACGCCGCTTCGAGCGTCAAATACAAGCTGTAGAAATACGCCGCCGACGTCCCGAGCGCGACGAGTACATCCATGTTCGCGCTGCGGCTGCGGAGCGCCTTGTACGCTCCGGAGTAGAAGCGCGCGCCGACCGCGAACTGCACCGGCGTGGCCAAGGCCAACTGGAACCACGGGTTCATGAACAGCTCCGGCACCCACAGCCACGACGTAAAGGAGAAGTGGCCCGCCATCGCCCAGAGCAGCGGGAGCGACAGCAGCGCGGAGATCGCGAACATGAGCTGCTGCTTGCGGATCGCCGCCTGCCGCGCATCTCCGCTATCTTCCTGCTCGGCCTTCGGCTTGGCGTGATAGCCCAGCTGCTCCACTTTATTCACGACTTGATCGATCGTTAGTCCCGATGGCGCGAAAGCCACGTGAGCCGTCTCCATCGCAAAATTGACCGTCGCCTGCTGCATCCCCGGCAGTTTATTCAAACCTTTCTCGATCCGGTTCGCGCACGCCGCGCACGTCATTCCCTCGATTGCCAAGGTCATTTGCTCGACATCCGGATTCAACTGCTCGCCGCCAGCGTGCGGCATCGCTCTTTCGCCCATCGGGATCACCTTCCGTATCTATAGTAACGAACCATACCCCTGTAGGGTATAAATTCGGGCTAAATGTAGGAGCCGCCTCTTCCGAGGCCAGCTCCCTATGCCAAAGCCGGTTACACCACGTCGTAACCTTGATCCTCAATCGCTTCCTTGATCGCGCTAAGCGACACTTTCGACGCGTCGAATTCGACGGTGACGGATTTGCCGGCCAGATCGACCTTCGCTTCCGCGTTGCCCAGCTTCTTCACGGCGCCCTCGACCGAGTTTACGCAATGTCCGCAGGACATGCCTTCCACTTTCAACGTTTCTCGCTGCATCGTACAGCCCTCCGCTTCTTATTTCATCAATTTCTTCACGGTAATGAGCAGCTCGTCGATAACATCGTCGTCGCCCGCTTGAATCCGCTCGATGACGCAGCTCTTCATGTGACCTTCCAGCAGCAGCTTGCCGACGCTGTTGAGCGCCGATTGAATCGCCGCGATCTGGTTCAGCACGTCGTCGCAGTAGGCATCCCGGTCGATCAAGCCTTTCACCCCGCGAATTTGCCCTTCGATCCGGTTCAGACGCGAGATCAAATTCGACTTCGTTTTGTCCGAATGATGGCTCTTGCGCTCGCCGCCGGAGCCGTGATCGCACGCCTCGTGCACGCACTCCGCAGTGACTTCGTTGTTATCTTCCATGTTCATAGCATGCTCACCTCGTGAATCAAATATACAATACCCCCCAAGGGTATGTCAACGGGCGAAATGAACTTTTTCAAGCCTATTTCCATATACGCTGTCCGTTCCCCGCCCCGGTTATGTATATGGATTCGTTCAGTCGGTTATTCGCCTCGCAAGCGCCGTGCTTTCGTGCCTTATCAGTTGAACAGCCGCAGGAGAACTAGCAGCTTGATCGCAACGACTACCTGCTATCTCGGTCTATAGAGGATTGGCAGGCGTGGAAAAAGACAGGTTTCCGGTACACCCCCGGGGTATTCATGAACATCCCGCATTGGGTAGCTGGTTCTTTCCACGAGAGCTTCGGCATCAATGCGAGAGAAGTAACCCACGATCGCGCGATGAGGGAGAACGCTCAACTATGCGCAGCTAGGTCATTTAGCCGCAAGAAAAACACTACGCCAATATCCCGCTCAACCGACTTATTAGACAGTAGCTCGATCCCCTCGTAAAATAACTATTGACAAATTTAAATATGTATGTTATAATAAAATATTTTGTTTACAAGATGAAGTTTTGCCGGTATCCTTATAGTCTGAGAACACCCATTCCGACTATTGGAGGCGATTATATGCATCATTCCAATCCAGTCACCATGCTTACCCTCACTGCTCACTTGCTCGGCGAAGAGCGCACGATCCATCCCGTGCTGCTTCGGGACGGCGATTCCGCCGCGCTTGTCGACGCCGGTTATCCCGGCCAGCTCCCGCTATTGGAGCAAGCGCTCCGAGACTCCGGCGTATCGCTCCAACAGTTAACCGCGGTCATCGTCACGCACCAAGATATCGATCATATCGGCGGTTTACCAGGGCTGCTGCAGGCCGCGCCGAATCCGCTCGAGGTGCTGGCCCATCCGTTCGAACAACCGTTCATCGAAGGCCGTCAGACGCTGCTCAAGTTTAGCGGCGATGCATTGAAAGACATCGACAGCTGGCCTGAAGAAATGAGTGCCCCGTTCAAACGGCTGCTCGCCAATCCGCCGCGCGCCGATGTCACCGGGCTTCTGCTTGGCGGCGAGACGCTTCCCTACGGAGGGGGCGTCACCGTGATTCCAACGCCGGGTCACACGCCAGGTCACATTAGCTTGTATCATCCCGTCAGTAAAACACTAATCGCCGTCGATGCCCTGATCATCGAAGACGGAGAGCTGCAAATCTCCCCGCCGTCGCTGACGTGGGATATGCAAGCCGCCATCCAGTCCGTCCGCGAGCTGTGCCGCTACGACATCGAGACCGTCATTTGCTACCACGGAGGCTTATACGCCGGCAATGCCAGCGAGCGCCTGAGAGAACTGGCCATGCTGCCCGCACAATAGAAGCTCCGGAGTGCGCGTTCCATCCAACCTTATACAAATCTAAAGGGAACGAAACGCCTTCGCCTCCTGCCCGTATGCTACAATAAGCAATGCACACCACTCATGGGTCAACCAAGGAGGAACGGGTAGATGTTTGGAAAAGTAGCTGCCGATATGCTCGGCCTAAGCGATGTAGGCGCGGTCATTCGCCCCGAGAACTACGACAAGGTGGATGCGGACGATTACGTCTTCCACGAAGACAACGAGAAAATTTTCTTCCTGATCAAGTCCAAAGCCGACGAATACTGCTTCACGAACCTGGCTCTTATTCATCTGAACGGCACAAGCGCCATGAGCAAGAAACGGACGCTGGAGCGACATCCGTACGCCACGCACCGCATCTCCAACGTCACGCTGGAGACGGCCGGCACGGTCGACCTCGACGTCGAGATCAAATTCACGATCGGCAGCACGACGCTCTCGATCGACGTCCATAAGAAACATATCGAAGAAGTGAAAGACCTGTACAAGGCGCTGCTCCGCATCGCCGAGATTACGCATGAGAACGAAATCGCGCTCGACTTCGCCCGCCAAAGCCTGGACATGGCCGCCTCGACGGTCAGCAACATCCAGAAAGCCGACATCAACGTCGCCGAGCAGTTCAATGCGATCAACCAATCCGCGTTCGACTGGCTGTCCGCGGCGCAGAAGCAATATAAGGTGAAGGATTATACTCACGTGTTCGAGCGGTACATTAACCGTTAATAGGGCCAAACGATTGTCGCCGAGCTGTCGGCGAGAGCGTTTTTGACAAGGAAGACCGTGTTCCTCCCGCGAGGACACGGTCTTTTGCGCTCCCTACTTCCATACCGTCACGATGAGCACGCCCGCCATCGACGCGGCGAAAGCGGCGATAAAAAAGTAGCCGAACAGGCGGACGGGGCCCGGCATCGCCTGCCAATCGACCGGGCGCGGCGGTCCGCCGCCCTCGATCCGCTGGCTGTCCCTCAGTTGCTCCAACGCATGCGCTTCATCCAGCAGGTTTTGTCCGACTTGTTCCGACGGCTGCGTCGGATGCATGAGGAAAAGTTCCATCCCTTCCATTCGCCTCCTCGAACCCGTTCTGCAGGAACGGCGTACATGCCTTATTTTACCATTCCCTTCTATAGGTTAAACGACTTTCGTCTATGAATGGTTGCAACCTTGCACGCCTGAATAACCGTTGACGGGGTATCCTATCCTGAGAAGGAGGTGATGCGCATGACGGAATCGCACCGTCTGTTCGTCGCGGTCTCGATACCCAAGCCGATCAAATCGGGCATCGCCGATTGGTGCTCGCCGATCGCGCGCGAGCTGCCTTTTCGCAAATGGACGCATCCGGAGGACCTGCATATAACGCTGCAGTTTCTTGGCAACACGGAGACTGACCGCTTGGACCAGGTATCGCGAAAGCTCGCCGCCGTCGTGGCCTTGCACGAAGGTCCCGCGCTCTCGCTGACGATCGAGTCGCTCGGCACCTTCGGCCGACCGACAACGCCAGCCATTCTATGGGCGGGTATCGGCGGGGAAGGCGCCGTTCCGCTGCACGGCATTCAGCGCCGCGTGGCAGACGCCATGAAGAGCATCGGATTCGCGCCCGACAACCGGCCTTTCCACCCGCATCTGACCGTGGCTCGCGAATATCGAGGCGAAACGCCCTTGCAGGCAGAGGCGCTTGAACGCTTCGGATCTCCCGCCGACCCGCGCGGTCGGCCGTTCGTTTGGGAGGCCGCGGATATCATGCTCTACCGCAGTCATCTGAACCGCAAGCCGATGTATGAGCCATTAGCCCGCTTCCCGCTCGGACAGGCCCGTGGCGGATAGTCCTAGCCTCTCGTATTCGATCTAGCTCCCCTCGTTGGGTCGCAAGCTTCGGGAAGCATGTACGGCAAGCCTACAGCATGAACACAAAGGCCGATTCCCACACCTGCGACGCGGAATCGGCCTTCTTCTTTACTTCTTTTCGCCTTACTTCGGATTCACTTTCACGGCCGCCTGCTTGCCGCTTACTTGGATGCCGCTCTCGCGCGTGCCGAACGCGGCCAGCTCCTTGGTCAGCCGCTCCAGCAGTTCGCGCGCCTGCTGTCCTTCCTTGCTGCCGGATAGCTTCACGACGAACTGCACGGCATCGCCGGACCCGAGGAGTTTCTCGGCCTGCCGCTTCTTCGTGTCGTAATCATGCTCCTCGATATGAGGCGTCAGGCGCAGCTCCTTCACCTTCGCGCCTTGCTCCTGCCGGCGCCCCGCCTGCTTGTCCTTCTGCGCTTGCGCCTTGGCCGCGCCCGCTCCGACCAGCTTGCACGGCGGAGGGCTGCTCATCAGCGACGTGCACACCAAGTCGACCTTCAGCTTCTTCGCCAGCGCAAGCGCCTCCTCGCGGGAGACCACGCCGAGATCTTCGCCGTCTACGCCGGTGAGATGTACCTCCGACGCTTTGATTTTCTCGTTCATAATAAGCATATTGCTTGTCCTCCAGCTGTTTTGTTCTTATTATGAACGATAGCCTCCTCCCCGTCGAGGACCCGTCGAGGTCGAGGGTGCACGGGCCAACGCTGAATTACGCCATAGAACGGAGTTTTCCTTTCCCGCTAGTAAACGTTCATTCGCTACACTATGGGTTACTCCTCATAATCATAAAACGCTGCCTGTCCTCCCACCGTTTCCCCTTATTACGAACAATCTCGCCTTCCGCTGTCGAGACGGACGATCCGCACATCGGCAACGGGGCGCCCATATGATATAATAGACGGAAAGAAGGCGCCCGGACGGGCTGCCTCGCCTTGTACATGTCCCTTGTTAATTATGAAGGAAGCGGAGTGAATCGGATGGCCAATACGTATACCTACAGCCGCCGGGAAGAGGTCGCCAACGCCATCACCCATGGCATCGGCGCGCTTCTGAGCGTCGCGGCGCTCGTGCTGCTCATCGTCTACGCCAGCCTGCACGGCACGGCCTGGCATGTCGTCAGCTTTACCATTTTCGGCTCCACCATGCTGCTGCTCTACACGGCCTCCACCCTCGTGCACAGTTTCCCGGAGGGACGGCTGAAAGACTTCTTCGAAATCATGGACCACTCGTCCATTTACTTGTTCATCGCCGGGACGTACACCCCGATCCTGTTCGGCATTCTGCGCGGCCCGCTCGGCTGGACGCTGTTCGGACTCGTCTGGGGCATCGCGCTCGTCGGCGTCGTGTTCAAATCGTTCTTCACCAAACGATTCCTCTTCACGTCCACGCTCTTCTACATTCTGATGGGCTGGCTGATCGTGTTCGCCTGGGGGCCGCTCACCGAAAGCCTGCCGGCCGGAGGACTGAACCTGCTCATAGCGGGCGGCATTTGCTATACTGTCGGTACCGTCTTCTACGTCTGGCGCGGCTTCCCATACCACCACGCGGTATGGCATCTATTCGTGCTGGCCGGCTCCATACTGCACTTCTTCTCGGTGCTGCTGTATATGCTGCCGCCGTCCTAGACCGCCGTCAGTTAACCAGCGCCGGTTCGCCGCTAATCCCGTTTCGCCGCTTCTACCGCGGCGCGCGGGATTTTTTTGCGCCCCGCCCAATAAAATCGACCACCCTCTCGCATCCCCATGCATCCGCAAATGAAACCAACTATCGGTATTTTACGTCATTTTACCTACCAACATATCCTATCAAGCGCAAGAAATCGCAGCGGAATCCTCGAATAATCCCAAACTCTCTCTCCATAATGGTATGTTTTCTCACTCATTATTGACGCGAATTCGAATTTGGATTATTATGACATCAACAACGGCAAACTGAATATGTCTTTTTCGTATAACCTTAATAATCGGATTAAGGGTCTCTACTTAGAAACCGTAAATTTCTAGCTACGAAAAAATATGCTCGCCAGCGTATTTTTTCGTGGCTTTTTTCGTGCCCGCCGGCCGGGAGCCGCTCATTAAAGGAGGAACCGCCCATGTCCAAATTGCTGATCAAAAACGCGCAGATCGTCACGATGAACAACGCGGAAGAGATTATCCACGGCGATATTCTCATCGAGCGCGACCGCATCGCCGCCATCGGTCCCGACCTCGACCCGGGCCCCGTCGACCGCGTCATCGATGCGACGAATCGCACCGTCATTCCCGGCTTCGTCCAGACCCACATTCACCTGTGCCAAACGCTGTTCCGCGGCAAAGGGGACGATCTCGAGCTGATGGACTGGCTGCGCAAACGGATATGGCCGCTCGAGGCGTCGCACGACGAGGAATCGCTCTATTACTCGGCGATGCTCGGCATCGGCGAGCTCATCGCCAGCGGCACGACGACGATCGTCGACATGGAGACCGTCCGCCATACCGACTCGGCGTTCCAGGCGATCGCGAAGAGCGGGATCCGCGCCCTATCGGGCAAAGTGATGATGGACCGCAAGAGCAGCGACATCCCCGCCGCCTTGCAGGAGGAGACGGCCGACTCGATTCAGGAGAGCGTCGATCTGCTGGAAAAGTGGCACGGACACGACAACGGCCGCATCCAATACGCGTTCTCGCCGCGCTTCGTCATCTCCTGTACGAAGCAGCTGCTGACGGAAGTGCGCGATCTGTCCGCTTCTTATAATGTGAAGGTGCATACCCACGCTTCGGAGAACCGGGGCGAGATCGAGATCGTGCAGGCGGAGACCGGCATGCGCAACGTTGTCTATCTGGATCATATCGGGCTTGCGAACGAACGGCTTATCCTCGCCCATGCGATCTGGCTCGATGCCGAGGAGAAGCGCATCCTTCGGGAACGCGGCGTGCACGTCAGCCACTGCCCCGGCTCCAATCTGAAGCTCGCTTCCGGCATCGCGGAGACGCCGGAATTGCTGCATACGAACGTCTCCGTCAGCTTGGGCGCGGACGGCGCGCCGTGCAACAACAACCTGGATATGTTTAACGAAATGCGCCTGGCCGCCCTTATTCAGAAGCCGGTTCACGGCCCGACGTCGATGGATGCGCGCACCGTCTTCCGGATGGCGACGATTGGCGGCGCCCGGGCGGTCGGCCTCGCGGATCAGATCGGCAGTCTCGAGGTCGGCAAGAAGGCGGATCTCGCCATTTTGAATCTGTACAACTTCCACACGTTCCCTTCGTTCGACGTCGATCCGATCTCGCGCATCGTGTATTCCGCGACCCGCGCCGACGTCGAGACGACGATCATCGATGGCAAGATCCTCATGCATCAAGGCATTATGGTCACCCTCGACAAAGACATCGTCCTGCGCGAGTCGGACCGCGCGATCAAGCGTCTGCTTAGCCGCACGTCGATCGCCTGACGAATTTCGCCTGCCGCAAGGTATAGCGGTAACCGAATACGCTCGTCGGGGCAACAAAAAGCCGCTGCCGGATATCCTCCGGACAGCGGCTTTCGCCTATGGTGCATGGATGACGGCCATAATCGCCGCCCCTGTGATCTAGAATTTAAATTCGCCGATGATCGCCTTCAGCTCGCCGGAGAGATCCTGCAAGCGATCGGCCAGCTCGACCAGGTTATTGCTGACGCCGAGCTGTTCGCCGCCAAGCGACGCCACTTCCTCCGAAGAAGCCGACGACTGCTGGGCGACGGCGCTGACGCCGCTCATCGTCTCGGACAGCTGACGCTGCGTATGCTCCAGCTCCTGGACCGAGGACGTCACTTCCGTCAGTTTCGCGGAGAGACCGCTCATGCGCGCCTGCACGCTGCCGAAGATCACGTCCGCCTCCTGCACGGATACCGCTTGCTGACGGAACATCGGGTACACCTCGGAGAGCGAAGCCACCGTTTCGCCGACCTCTTGCTGAATTTGCTTGGCCATCTTGCTGACCGTCTGGATCGACGTCTTGGACTGCTCGGCCAGCTTGCGGATCTCGCCCGCCACGACCATGAAGCCGCGACCGGCCTCGCCGGCGCGGGACGCTTCGATCGTCGCATTGAGCGAGAGGACGTTCGTCTGCTTCGTAATATCGTTCAGCAGCACCGAAATCTGGTCGACCGCCTTCGCGCTGTCCCCGAGCTTGCCGACCTTCTCCACGAGCGAACGCGTCATCTCCTCGGTCTTGTCCGTCTGCACGATCAGCACCTTCATCGCGTCGGTGCCGCGCGCGCTGGCCGCCCGCACTTCCTCGGCGGACGCGCCCATCTCGTCGTTGGCATGGATCGTCCGCACGACGCGTTCGTTGATCGCATCGGTCAACGACTGCCCGCGCTCCGCCTCAATTGCAAGCGTGGACGCCCCTCCGGCGATCTCTTCGGTCGCCGTGGAGATTTCTTTGGCCGCCTGGGCGGTTCGCTTGGACGACTCGGCCAACTCCTGCGCGGTCTTCAGCACGTGCGCCGCCGATTCGTTCGTGCGCGTCACCAGCTTCGTGATATTGTCCATCATCACGTTAAAGCTGACTCCGAGACGCCCGATCTCATCCTTGCCTTTAATATCGGAGCGTACCGTCAGATTGCCTTGCTCGCCTTCGTTCATCAGCATGCTGAGCTGCACGAGCGGCCGGGCGACCTTGTGCACGATGAACAAGCCGATGCCGATGGCCAATACCGCGGCGAGCACCGCCATAATCGCGACGAAGTTGAAGATCTTGTCCGCTTGCGCGACCAGTTCCTCGGCGCTGAAGCTGCCGACGACCGTCCACCCTTCCACCGACGACAGGCTTTGGTAGAGCACGATCATCTCCTCGCCCTGCACCTTGTCCTGGAAGGAACCCGCCGCCTCTTTCTCCTTCGGCATCTCGATATCGGCGCGCTTGCCGACTTCCGCCAGATCGGTCGAGGTAATGACCATCATATCTTCGCGCACGATGCGCTTCAGCCCGCCGGTCTCGCCGAGCTTCACGTCCAGCTGCTTGGCCAGCGCTTCCGCCTTCATCTCCAGCTGAATGACATACATATCGGACCCCGTCGCCGGATTCTTGATCAGACGCGTCATCGTGACGACCGGCACCTCGCCGTTCTTCGAGGCGCTCCACGCCATTTTATCCTTGTTCTTGAGCGCGGACATGAACCAGTTCTCGCCCGCGACGTACTTCACGTTATTGGCCGTGTCCCCCATATGCAGGAATTGATTGCCCTGCAGCGTGTAGAGCGATACGCCCAGCACATCCCCATCCGAGAGCAGACGTTCCTGCAGACGCTGCTTCAGCACAAGGCCGGCGGCCATCCGCTGCGCGTCCCCTTTCGCCGCGATCATGCCCTGCGCCTGCTGGATGATGTCCGACTCCATCAGAATGGACGAGACGAGCGATTCATAGCGCATCAGCGTCGCGTCGACCTTGTCGCCGGTCAGCATAATGCTCTGCTGACTCGCGGAAGATACGTTGTCCTCCAGCATGTTCTTCGCGATCGAGTACGAGAACGACCCGACGATGAGCACGAAGGCGACGATCGCGACGAAAATCGTCGTAAACAGCTTAAAGCCGACCGAGTGCAAAAACTTGAGCCCGCCTTTGAATTCCACGTCCTTGATCTTCTGGCCCACGTTCGCTTCTTTCCACTTGCGGACCGCCGCGCGCATGAGCGGGCGCGCCTTCGCCGAGACTTTGTTCCCCCATGACTTCAGTACCTTCAACTGCTTCCCTGCGTTAAGCCGCTCCTTCAACCGCAATTGCGCCACCCCATCCTTTATTCATCATCATGCCAGGCTACAAGCAGTGTCTTTCCCGTTACTCCGATGTCATAAAACTTAACATTGCAAAATGTCATGTCGATACAAGTAGAATGTCAACCTATGACTATGTATGTCGAATTAGGTAGTTTCGACTATTATTCTATCATGAAACCAACCTTTAAATAAGCATATAGGAATTTAATGGCTAAAATTTTTTCGCAAGTCGAAGCGGTTGTCGCCGTCTTGATGCGGCCAACAACCGTTTCATTTCCGCAGAAATACTAGATGAATGATAAGCGCAAATCTACACATTTTTGTAATCAAAAAAACCTCGGACGCGCGATCGCGTCCGAGGTTCGGGCTTATGAATTGCGTTATTTGGCCGGCGTTGGCGCAGGCGTCGGAACGGCGTTCGTCTCCTCGTGCGGCTTCACCTTCCGGATGAAGAAGGCCAGCACGAGCGCGGCAATCGTAATCCATGTCGCGACGACGAAAGAGTGGTTGATGCCGTCCACCGTCGCCTGCTGAACGATCGCGCCCATTTTGACTTTGTCCGTTTGGTCCACTTGGCCGGCGATGACGAGTTCTTTCACCCGGTCGGCGGCGCGGTTGGACATAATCGTCACCAGCAGCGCGGTGCCGAGCGCGCCCGCCACGTTGCGGAGCGTCTGCGACATCGCCGAGCCATGCGCGTTCAGGCGTGCAGGCAGTTGGTTCATGCCCGCCGTCTGGATCGGCATCATCAGCATCGACATGCCGAACATGCGCGCCGTATACATGAAGAGCATGTGATTGTACGTCGTATCGACCGTCAGCTTGCTGAATTCGTACGTCGTGATCGTCGTAATGATCAGACCGACGACGGCCAGCCAGCGCGCGCCGACTTTATCGAAGATAATGCCCGTAATCGGCGACATGATGCCCATCAGGATGGCGCCCGGCAGCAGCAGCAAGCCGGATTCGAGCGGCGTGAAGCCGCGGATCGTCTGCAAGTAGATCGGCAGCAAAATCATGCCCGAGAACATCGCCATCGTGATGATGACGTTAATGACCGTCGTTAACGAAAACATGCTGTACTTGAACACGCGAATTTCCAGAAGCGGCTTGTCGACCGTCAGCTCGCGCCAGATGAAGAGCGCCAGCGAGATGACGCCCACGATCAGACAGGTCAGCACGATCGCGCTGTCCCAGCCGTCTTTGCCGGCGTCGCTAAAGCCGTACAAGAGGCCGCCAAAGCCGAGCGTCGAGAAGACCACGCCCAGCATATCGAGCTTCGAATCGCTGTTACGCGTGACGTTCTTCATCGAGATGGCGCCGTAGATCAGCGCGAACAGCGAAAGCGGAAGCACGATGTAGAAGAGAACGCGCCACGAGTAGTGCTCGACGACCCAGCCCGACAGCGTCGGACCGATCGCCGGGGCGAAGATCATCGCCAGACCCATCATGCCCATCGCCTTGCCGCGTTCTTCGACCGGGAAGATGGTCAAGAAGACGATCGACATGAGCGGCATCAGAATGCCCGCGCCCGCGGCTTGCACGAGACGGCCGGCCAGCAGCGTTTCGAAGCCCGGCGCGATCGCGCACAGGATCGTGCCCAGAACGAATAAGGAGACGGACGTAATAAATAAATTCCGCGTCGTAAATCTGCTAATGAGGTAGGCGCTAATAGGGATCAGAACCCCGTTGACGAGCAGATAGCCGTTGGACAGCCATTGCACCGTATTGGCGCTGACGTTCAAGTCTTCCATGATTTTCGGAAGCGCGACGTTCAGCAGCGTTTGCGCGAGCAGGGCGACGAATGCCCCGATCAGCAAGGAAGCCACGATCGGTCCCTTCCGCAATGTTTGCGTGATAGCTTGACTCATGTTTGTTCCCTCTTTCACTCTCTGTTTAATGTATGTCTTCCGCCTCTATTGGCCGCTCGCGCGTTCGCTTGCGAAGCCTGCTGCGGGCGATCCAGCAGCAAGGTGAAGATCCTGCACAAATGCTCGATATCCTCGTCGTCCAGCCGGTCGAAAATCGTCTCGAGCGCATCCTGTTGCCGGTTCTTGACCCCTTCCACGAACTCGCGCCCTTCATCCGTGATCGCAAGCAGCGCCACCCGTCGATCCTGGCCGTCGCGGGTTCGCGTCACGTACCGCTTCTGCATGAGCCGGTCGGCTAATCCCGTCACCGCGCCCGGCGTGACGCCGAGCAGTTCTGCCAAGTCGGCCGACTTCCCCGGCCCTTCGGCGTACAACGCATAGAGCATGCGGAACTGGGAGATGGATAAGTCGTGCTCCATCGTCTCTTTCCACTCTTGCGTCGCTTTTTTCATAAAACACTTGAATAGCGCAGGTAGCTCCAGCAACCGGGCATTCGCCTGCATCGGCTTCCACCTTCTTTTCATTTACCACTCAATTGTTTAGCTCTAAAACTTTAGCTCTAAAACATTTAGTAATATACCTTATATCCTCGCCCAAGGTCAATGGTAATTTTGCGTTATCGTAGAAATCCCTCTTAGATTACCCTCGCCCTTCCGCCCTGATTCACCTTCTGGCTGCCGCCTGCACCGCGATTTCGGGCTGCAGCCGACCCATCCGCGCGACAAAAAGACCCACGCTGCCGTGGGTCTCGTCTCTCAAAACCTTATGTTTGGCCGCCCCCCGCAGGTTCTTCCCGCGCCGCTCGGAGGCCGCTCCTTCCTTACAGCACCTTGGACAAGAAGGCGCGCGTGCGCTCCTGCTTCGGTTGCTCGAAAATATCCGCCGGCGATCCCATCTCCACGATACCGCCCTGCTCCATAAAGACGACGCGATCCGCGACTTCCCGGGCAAAGCCCATCTCGTGCGTCACGACGACCATCGTCATGCCTTCCTTCGCCAGCTGCTTCATGACCGCCAGCACTTCGCCGACCATCTCCGGGTCGAGCGCGGAGGTCGGCTCGTCGAACAGCATGATCTTCGGCTCCATCGCCAGCGCCCGCGCGATCGCCACCCGCTGCGACTGGCCTCCGGATAGCGAATTCGGATAAGCGCCCGCTTTCTCCGATAGCCCGACCTTGCCGAGCAGTTCTATCGCCTTGGCCTTTGCTTGCTCGGGATTTTGCTTTCTTACTTTAATAGGGGAAAGCGTGATGTTATCAAGAACCGTCAAATGCGGGAACAGATTGAACTGTTGAAATACCATCCCGACTTCGGTCCGAATGTCGGTCAGCTTCGTCGCCTTGTCCATCAGCGAACGGCCTTCGATCCGAATATCCCCGCTCTGCGCGGTCTCCAGTCCGTTCAAGCAGCGAAGCAGCGTTGATTTGCCGGAGCCGGACGGTCCGATGACGACCATGACCTCGCCTTCTTGCACGTTCACGCTGACGTTCTCCAGGACGACATTCGCGCCGTAGGCTTTTCTCAATTGGCTTACTTCAATGACAGCCGCCATGCGTTACACCTTCCTCTCTACGTAGCTGAGCACCTTGCCGAGCACGTACGTCAGGATGAAGTAGATGAGCGCCGCCGCCAAATACGGCTCCCATACGCGGGAGTATTGCGCCGCCATCGCCTTGCTCCAATACATGATCTCCGGCGCCGTGATGACCGCGACGAGCGACGAATCCTTAATGAGCGTAATGAACTCGTTGCTGAACGCCGGTACCATCCGCCGGATCGCCTGCGGCAGGATGACCAGCCGCATCGCCTGCGCGTGCGTCATGCCGAGCGAATACGCCGCCTCGCTCTGTCCGCGGTCGATCGATTGGATGCCGGCCCGGTAAATTTCCGCCGTGTAAGCGGCTGCATTCAACGCCAGCGCGACGATGGCCGCGATGATGGCGTCCGTCGTGTCCAGAATGAACGGCACGAGGCCGTAATAGACGAGGAAGATTTGCACCAGTAGCGGCGTGCCGCGGAAGAAGTTGATGTAGATGCTGGCGGGATAATTGAAATACCAGCGTGCGGACATTTTGCCCAGACTGATGATGAGGCCCAATATCGAACCGATGACGATTCCCGCGAGCGAGATGCCGATCGTGTACAAGGTTCCTTTCATAAGAAGCGGTAAGTAATCTATAATGATATCGAACCTAAAATCCATGTATGTCGTCCTTTCCGCTTTATTTACGACTTCGGCTCGGGCTGAATGCTGCATTCCCGGTCCAAGGATCGTGAACGCAAGCCAATGCGCTTGGGCTGAATGCTGCATTCCCGGTCTTTCGACCGTGAACGCAAACCAATCAGCCTTATTAGCGCAATGCTGCATTCCCAATCTTCCGATTGTGAACGCAAACCAATGCGCTTTTCAAACAAAAAGCATGCGTGTCGCTGCCGCTGGACGCATGCTCCGGAATGCTTCCGCCTACTTCGCTTCTTCGTGCTTCTTCAGCTCGGCGAGCAGGTTCGTGGTGTCCGGCTCGTCGCCGAACCAGGTTTTGTACACTTCGGCGTATTTGCCGTTCTCGATTACCGCCTTCACGGCCGGATCGAGCTTCGCCTTCAGTTCGCTGTCCTTCGGAAGCAGGATCCCGTAATATTCGGAGGCGAACGAGGCATCCGTCACGCTCTCGTATTTCTTGTCCGGGTTGTTCTTCAAGTATTCCTGCACGATCGCGATATCCGCGACGACCGCGTCCGCACCGCCTTGGTCCATGTCCATGAACGCCAGCGTGTTGCTCTCGAACCGCTTCAGCTTCGTGTTGCCGTTGCCCATGATGCCGGTCATGATCTCGTCGGCCGTCGTGGAAATTTGCACCGCGACCGTCTTATCCTTCAGATCTTGAGCGGACTTGATGCCGCTGCCTTCCTTGACGAGGATCATGTTCGTCGATTCGAAGTAAGGCAGGGTGAAATCGTAGGTCTCTTGGCGTTTGTCCGTAATCGTCACGGCCGAGATCGCCCCGTCGTAATCTTTGCCCTGCTGCACGCTGCCGAGCATCGTTTCCCACGCGACGTTCTTCACTTCGTACTTCAGTCCCGCTTCTTCCATGACCGCCTTGAGGAAGTCGATGTCGAAGCCGACGAGATCTTCTTTGTCCATGTACTCCATCGGCGCATAGGAAGCATCGCTCGCGATTACGTAGGTCTTCGCGTCTTCGCCGCCGCTGCCGCCGTTAGCCGCATTGTTCGTGCCTTCGTCATTTTTCGAGCCACAAGCTGCCAAAACAACGACAAGTAACGCAATAATTGACAATAACTTCAATTTTTTCATAGGAACACCCTTTACTATTTGATGGATTTATCAAAATAGTAGCAGGAATCTGACAGGTATACAATGCAAGATTTGCAAAAATGTTAGTTAATATAACATCCTGGCCGTTTGATCAACTTTCCACGCGGTTACGACCGTTTTTCTTAGCCGAATAGAGCGCCTTATCCGCCCTTGCGATAAGCGCTTCGCCGGATCCATCGTCTCCGATGCTCAACTGTGCCGCGCCGAAACTCATGGTCAGCCTATAGGGAGGCAGCGATTGTTCCATGACCGCCACCCGAAGCCGCTCCGCCTCTTCAGCGGCCGCTTGGCGATCGCAGCCGGGCAGCAAAATGCAGAACTCTTCTCCCCCGTAACGGAAGGCAAAGCGGCTGCCCGCTTCTCCGCCTTGAAGCACGCGAGCCGTATGGCGCAGCACGCGGTCGCCCTCCAAGTGACCGAATCGGTCGTTGAACTGCTTGAAGTGGTCGATATCGCATAACAATAAGCTGAGCGGCATGCCGCTGGATTGCGCAGCCTCGGCCATCGCCGCCAGATGCACGTCCAGCTGCCGCCGGTTCGGTATGCCCGTTAGGCCGTCCAGCAAGGCAAGCTCCTCGATTTTGCCGAACTTCAGCTTCAATTCCATGCGCATGACGTCGATCCCCGCGATCAGTCGGTAGAGGTCGTCTTGTTCCCTGCGGGCCGGCAGCCGCTCGTCGAATTGTCGGTCGCCGAACCCGCGGACCACCTCGGATAACTGGTGAAGCACGGTCGTATCCCGGTGAAGCTTGCGCGCCAACAGCGTAATCAACAGCACGATAATCGCCGCCGCGCCGATCCCGAACCCGAGCAGCTTGATCCCGATGCTGCGCTGCAGCTCGGTGAAGGCGATATCCTTCTCCTCCTGCAGCACGCTCGCCGCAAAATCGATTTTCCGCCGGAACTCGTTGAACAGCTGTCTGCCTTCCTCCAGCTGCGCCGTCGTCGCGCTGTGGCCCAGCCGCTTGGCCGAGATCTGTTCTTCCGCATAATCGTGCCAGTACAACCCTTGCTTGATCGCTTCCTGGATCGAGACCGAGGCTTTCAAATACGTATCGCCTTCCACGTCCATCACGGCGATCAGTCGGTAGAATTCCAACGTCCCCGTCTCGTACGGCTCGAGGAAGGTATCCTCGCCCGTCAGTTCGAACCCGCGCTGGCCGGTCTCCTGATCGATCAGGGAGGAGCGCAGCTTATCCAGATGTTGCGTGTAACGATGCAGCCCGCCTTGCACGCGGACGGATTCCTTGAAATCCTGGTTGATCCAGTACAAGCCCGTCGATACGAGCAATATGAGCAGCAATCCGCCCGTCAGCACCGCGATGTAGATGCTGCGGCCGAATCGGTGCCTCGGTATATACAATCGGTTAAACATCGGCTCCTCCCTTCCCGTTCGCTTCCATCGTCAATCGTTGGAGCACATCCCGTGTTTGAGGCTGCGCGTTTTCGCATTTAACCGAGGTTGAATACGTTTTCGACGCGCCGACCGGGTTTCCTCTTGTTCGCCCCCGTCGTCGTTACCGTTTCCGCACATACGCGCTGCCGAACTGATCCGCCGGCAGCGGCTTGCTGAAATAATAGCCTTGGATCCAGCCGCAGCCTCGCGCCTGCAGGAAACGGTACTGTTCCGCCGTCTCGACGCCTTCGGCGATGACCTCCATCTTCAGGCTAGACGCCATGGCGAGGATCGCTTCGACGATCGTCGCCTGCTCTTCGTTCCCCCCGATGTCGCGAACGAACGTCTGGTCGATCTTCAGCTTGTCGACCTTGAATCGCTTCAGCACGCCGAGCGACGAATAACCGGTGCCGAAGTCGTCCATCGCGATTTGAATGCCCGCGTTCTTGATGGCCAGCAGCTTGACAATGGCATCCCCCTCGTCCTGAATGGCAATGCTCTCGGTGATCTCCAGCACGAGCCGGTCCGGCGGCAGTCCGGTCTCCTCGACGATGCGCAGCACGCCCGCGGCGAAGTCCGCCTCCTGGAATTGACGCGACGAGACGTTAACCGAAATTTGAAACGCGTCCAGCCCCTCCCCGAACCACTGCAGCGCCTGCAGACACGCGGTCCGGATGACCCATTCGCCGATCGGCACGATCAACCCCGTCTCTTCGGCGATGGGAATGAACGCGGCGGGCGAGATCATCGCGCCGCTTCTCGGCTGCCAGCGGATAAGCGCTTCGGCGCCTACGATTCGCTCCGTCTGCGCGCTCACTTGCGGCTGGTAATGCAACCGCAGCTCGTCCTGCTCGAGCGCTCTGCGCAGCGCCTGCTCCATCTCCAGCTTCCGCGTTACCGCCTCCGACAGCTCCTCTGTATAGAAGACCGCCTTCCCCCCGCCCTGACTCTTCGCCTTGTCCAAAGCCAAATCGACGTTGCGCATCAGATCGGACGCTGCCTCCCCAGGCTCCGCCACCGTGATGCCGAGGCTGGCCGTCATGAGGAATTCGACCCGCTCCGCCAGATGAAACGGCCTCGATAGGGAACGCTGCAGGCGCTGCGCCCATTCCTGCAGATCCAAGCGGTCGTACCGCCCTTCCAGCAAGATCGCGAACTCGTCGCCGCTCTGCCGCGCGACGACGCCCCGGTTGCCGACGACGGCGGACAGCCGCTCCGCCACCTGACAGATGATCCGGTCGCCTGCCGCATGCCCGTACGTATCGTTGGCGTATTTGAAGCGGTCGAGGTCGACGATGATGACCACCGTCCTCGCTTCCGCCTCCTGCTCCTCCCGTCTCGCCAACGTCTCCTCCACCCGCAGCTCGAAGTACCGCCGGTTCGGCAAGTTGGATAATGGATCGTGATTGGCCAAGTATTCGTAGCGCTCCAGCAGATGTCGTGATTGCTGGACCAAGGCTTCGTTTTCGCGTAGCACGACCATTTGGCGGATCACGATGATGGCGACCGTCAGAGCTCCGCCGATCATGACCCCGTTCCATTGCTCGATCTGGTCCAGCGCACAGCCGATCAAGACGACGATCGAGACCGCCGGCAGAAACGTTCGCGCCTGCGAGCGAGCCGGGGAATACAGCTCTTCGTCCATGACGGGGGGAGACTCTGGACGTCCGCGGGGGAGCATCCCGGCCAGCGGGAACAACAACAAGCCGATGCCGAGGAGCGACGCGGTCCAGCTTTCGGAGAAGTTCCCTCCTCGGTGTGTCAGCAGCGCGTAGATGCCGTCTGCGATGCCGAACAGCAGGAGCGCGACGGCCAGGGCCAGCCATGCGCCCGTCGACAGGAAGGTGCGGTAGCCGAAGAACAGCGCTGCCAAGCCGGCGAGGGCCAAGAAGTCGTAGACGGGGTACAGCGCCGTAATCAAAAATTCGAAGACGGTTTTCGTTTCCCAAAATACCCATAACCCCGGAGAAACCACATAGACCCAGAACAACGTGCCGCCTACCATAATAACGGTCATCGTGTCGAGCAAATAACGTATGCCGCGATACTTGTTCCGATGCTTGCCGAATAAATAAACGAATGCCGCAACCAAGGTGAAACTTTGCAGATTCCAGAGAAAATCCGCGTAATTGGGGGAATGCACGACGCCATCCGCCTCCAAATACAGCACACCCCATACGAGCTGAGCCCCTGTGCAAAACAAGCAGCTTAAGCCTAGCAGCTGCCAGAAACGGCGCGCCCCTCCTTCGTGCCCGGCAGCGATGCGGCGCAAAATTACCCATGCCGCCAGCGGCGGCATCAAAGGCAGCGCAACAGCCAGCGGCGCCGCCCGGTCCAGAATGGACGGCGTATTTATAAAGAGAACATGTAGTCCCGTATAGCCCGCAATAGCGAACAATAATAACAAGATCCGTCTATTCGTTTTGGATATCTTCAAGCCTTCTGACCTCCAGCTCTCGCGCGCCTCTTGCGTCGTTCGTGTCCTTCGTCGTCCTCCCGCCTAAGCGGCGTTTGTCGTCTTCCCGGCAAGACGTTACAATAGGAGCATCCGTATTCACACCGGGAAGGGAGGAGCTTGCATGCAGAACCAGAAGCTGCTGACCGATCAAGATTTCACCGAGGCGATGGACAAAGGGGCCCGCCTTCGCGTGTTCCAGGACGATCATGTCATCGATTCCGGCGGCGTCATTATTCGATTCGATGCCGATACGGTCGTCATCCAATCCTCCGTCAGCGACGTTGCCTATCACTCGCGGCGCGGCTGCGAATTTTTCGCAATGAAAAAAAGATAGCCCCGCTTGAGACGAACGCCCTTCCTCCCGAAGGGCGTTCGCCGTTATCGCCCCGCCGCCGCGGACGCCGACGACGCCTCGATCCGATTGCGACCGCCCCGCTTCGCCTCATATAACAGCGCATCCGCTTGCGCGAAGAAGGCGGCCTTCCCTACGCCGGGCCGAAGCGCCTGCAAACCGCCGCTGATCGTGGCCGTTCTCCCTTCCATCTCCGGATGGCGCAGACGGCCGATCGTAACGCGCATGTGCTCCATGAGCCGGAACGCCTCCTCCATCGTTTTGCCGCTGAACAGAATCGCGAACTCCTCCCCGCCGTAACGCGCGACGAACTCCGACGCCGTCACCGATTCCGCGATCGCCCGGGCTACTCGCCGCAGGATGGCATCCCCCGCGTGATGGCCGTAGTTATCGTTAATGCGCTTAAAATGATCGATGTCCACGATCGCCAGCTGTACTTCGCCTTCCCCGCGGTTGCCCTGTGCCACCAAGCGGTCCAGCTCTTCTTGAAACGTGCGGTGATTGTAGAGACCGGTCAGCGAATCGGTTCGGGCCAACTTGTCGAGTTCTTGCTCGGTATCGATCGCCTTCCGAAGCGACCCCATGACCTCGACCTCCCGCTGCAGCACCGCATAATAAATGATGTACCCCGCGCACAACAGGGCGGTATACGCCATCGATTCATATTGCAGCACCCGATCCCGGTACACTGGAAGAAACACGTACGCCAGCATGTAGCAGAACAAGCTGGCCACGAAGCTAAACATGAGCACGCCGAGCCGAAAGAAAATAAGCGATACCGCCATCGGCAGCAGCAGCGCCAGCTCCAGTCCGTGCACGTTCGGCATCGTGAGCGTAAGCGCCATCGTGATCCCGATTCCGCACAGCACCAGCGCGTATATCGCCAGCGATCGCCGAATCACGAGAATGATCGCGTACGTGAGACCGATCACCGTCAGCTGCATAAGCGTCGGCCGCACGATGATTTTGACGAAAAACTGCATTTGCGTCCCATCATGGATCGTACGCGTGATCACCCAGGCCAGCACTTCTCCCGTCACCGACAGCATGACGATGAACAGGTAGAAGAGCAGAATGCGCCGGGACCAATAGTTAAAATTCAGTAACGTCGGATCGTCCACCGCCTCGCTCTCCTTCCCCATGCCGCATCCCGGTAAGTTCTACTCCGTAGGATGTCACAATCTGGGCACGATCAAACGTTGTACGAAATAAGAAAAGCCGCGGACAGGATCGCCCGTCTGCGGCTTTGGCGCGTCGGCATGTTCAATCAGG
The DNA here is from genome assembly GCF_008124765.1 of Paenibacillus methanolicus. Lineage (GTDB taxonomy): Bacteria > Bacillota > Bacilli > Paenibacillales > Paenibacillaceae > Paenibacillus_Z > Paenibacillus_Z methanolicus. Next base: position 340,218 of record NZ_VNHS01000011.1, read on the forward strand.
AGGGGGACGCTTCGCGTTCAGCTCTTCCAGCCAATTAGTTCGAAAAGGATTGTCGCGAGCCAGTCGCTCCAGCTCCGCTAGCGCCTGCTCCCGGTTCCCCAGCTCCCAATCGATATCGCTGCGCAGCTTTCGGTACCAGATTTGATCCGGATTCACCGCCAGCGCCGCGTTAATCTCCGTACTGGCGACGCTCAAGTAAGCTCGATCGCGCCGGTCCATGTACCCCTCGTAATAAAGTCGGGCTTTACGCTCATGCGCGGCGTCATCGTAAATTCCCGCTGCCATGCTCCGATCCAGATAGGCGACGGCATCGGCCAGACGTTCCTCGCCCGCGGCCCGGATTGCCCGCTCGTAATACAACTGCGACAGCATGGCAGTGCCGGCCAGCATAGCGATTATCGCGCAGCAGGCCGCTAGCGGAAATCTCCCCCATCCCAAACTCGCCTTAGTCGCAGGCCCCTTCTGTCGCTCGTCCTTTTTCAGCCGAAGTCCCAGAAAGACGAAGAGCGCGAATAGATAAGGAGAGGAGAACGTAAAGTCGAGCAGACTTTGCAGCCAGAGCGCGATGCAAGCGGCCAAGCGGGCAATCTCGAACGAACGCAACTCGTCCTCGCTTCGCTTAATGGCCCGAATTCCATTAACCGCGACGAGCATCGCGACCGCTAGGAACGCCCCGATCCCGAGGAGCCCCGCATCCAGCCAGGTTTGCAGCGCATGGTTGTGAAGATAAGCTACATAATAATCCGCGCTCTGGTACCGATATTGCCACTCGGCCCAAGCCCCTCCTCCATATCCTGTCAAGACGGAATCACGGATCATCGCCAGACCGTCCTCATAATAAACCAGCCGGGTACGCAGGTCGGTCAGGTTGGAGGAAAGCGACGCCCATCTGAATAAGTGCCCGCTTGAGAGAGATATTACGGCGAAGACCAAAGCGAAGGCGCCGCCGACCGCGGCCGCTAATGTCAGTTTTCGACCCGTGATGCGCGGCAGATACCAAATGAGCAATCCAACGAGTAGAACCGTTATCGCGAATACCCATACCGAATTCCCATAACTAACTGCCCCAGCGACGCCCATCAGCGATACGGTCGCATAGTTCATCCAAGCTGCCCGATCATGCTTTCGTGAGCCTAACAGGCTCACGAAAGCGCCAAGGACGCCAAGCGCGAATACCGTTCTGGATTGGGTGAGTCCGATGCCGAGCGCGAACAAGAATGCGGCCGGCAAATATATCCACTGCCTTCCCACCGCATACAACGGGAAGCCAAGAGCAGCACATGCGAACAGAAGTATGCCTAGGCCGTTCGCATAATCCAATAACCCCGCCAGTCGCCCCTCATAAAATAATCCCAGCGCAAGCCCGAGTATCGTCGTCAGCGAGGCGGACGCCAGTAAAATGCAAACGAGCTTCCGGTACGCCGAGGCGGAGAGGAAGCCCCCGAGCACAGCTATCGGCAACGGGATGAAGCTTTTCAACGCCTCATGCACGGCACGACCGGGCGTGACCGCATACAGGACGGCGATCCCATAACTAACCGCCAAGGCTACCAGCGCCCAGAACAGCGCTTGTTGGCGCAACTTGAACTGGCCGCTCACAGCCATAATCAGCAGTAGGATAGCCCCCGCAGCCGATGCCATCAAATATTCGCGTTCCAGCAGGAACCCGTGAAACAGCGCCCCTGAAACCAGGAACGCCGCAATCGCCCAGAACGCGACGCGTTCCGTCATGGCGGGCGAAGCCGCCGGTTTGCCTTTCGTCTCCATGAAGTCATACATCCTTTTCCATTCGGACCTAAAAAACGAGAGACCCGCTTGCACGGGTCTCTCGAGTGTACATCATTTACGAAGAACGCTACAGAAGATTCCACACCATCTGAACCGCCTCGGCTCGCGTAGCCAAGCCTTGCGGACGGAAGTTGCCCTGCGCGTCGCCTTGGACTAGGCCGGCTTGGCGCGCCTGAACAGCGGCCTCTTTGGCCCATCCGCTAATTCGCTGCTGGTCCTTGAACGCCGCGTTACCCTGCTGCGCGGCGTTCTCCGCCCCGCTCAGCTTAAGCGCCTGGACCAACACAACGACCATCTCTTCTCGCGTAATCGTGCTCAGCGGCCGCAAGCGCTTCGCTTGATCGCCCTTGATCAGACCGGCTTCATAGGCGGCGGCCGCCTCATCCGCGTACCACGCCCTGGACGCCACGTCGCTGAACGGCGCCGCGCCATCCGCTTTGAGGTCAAGCGCCTTCACGACCATCGCGATGAACTCCGCGCGCGTCAGCTTCTTCTCCGGCGCGAACGCGGTATCGGTTACCCCTTGCACGACCTGACGGGCCGCCAGCTGCTGGATGACGCCGTACGCCCAGTGCTTAGCGGATACATCCGCGAACGTCTTCTTCCAAGCCAGGACGCCGTAGGTGCTGAAGTGATGAACTTCGACAAGGAGCGCGTCACCGCTCGGGCGCCCTTTTATATATGCCGCCGTGCCGTCGTCCGCAATGTAATACACATTCGTTACATCCATATTAGCCCCGGGCTTTATCGGCAGCGTCAGCGTGATCGGTTCGTCGAAGTCCTTTAAGGTTGCCGTCTTGCCGTCCTTGCCGGTAATGGACAGGCTCAGATCGTATGCGGCGCCGGCGACAGAGAATCCGACTCCGCCTTTCGTCATGCGCCGCAATACCTCGCCCGCCGATAAGGACTTCACGTCAAGCGCGATAACGGCCCCCGTTTCCGCCCCGGCGGGAATTAACGCTTCTAGCTGCTTCAAGACGGCTGCAGGTATCGTGACTTCGGCGTCCGCTATTCTCACGGCAACACCTTGTTCGATGCCGCTCTTCCGCGCCACGCCGGCTGGCAGCTTGACCCGCTCCGCATCGCCTGCGTCCAGCTTAAGTTGGCCTTCCTTAGGGGTCGGGAGCGTAGCATCCGTGAACTCGACGATTTTATGCGCCGGTATGTCGGTGCCGCCTGGCATCGGCGTTGTCGCGCCGCCGAAACCTCCGGCCCCGCCGCCGCTTCCGCCGCCTGCGCTTCCGCCAGACCCTCCGCCAATGCCACCGCCGGTTCCCCCGCCAGCGCCACCGCCTCCGGTTCCGCCGCCTCCGGTTCCGCCGCCTCCGCCGGCAACTGCGGTTACAACGACGGTTTGTTTCAGCTCTATCGCTTCATTGGGTCCTGTAGGAAGCATGAATTTGACGGTGTAGTTACCGCCCGGAAGCGCATGCGGAATTTCATACGCCCGGTCCAAATTCTCCACGCCTTGCTCGAACACCGCGATCCCCTTCTCGTTCTCGACCCGAATCGTACCGAATACCCGCTCATAGCCGTAGAATGTCCCCTCGTAGGGATACGTAACTTGGGAAGCGGTCCTTAGACCCAACGTTTCTTCCGTCAGAACCGGGTAATCTCGCGCTACGAATGCAGCATGAAGACGCAAGTCGCCGCTCTTGACGTCGGGTTCTACTTTCAAGTAACCCCCTTCATTCTTCACCGCACGCTGACTCAGTCGTAACGATGATGCCGTGGGGTCGATTTGGCCTGTAAACGGAATCGTCGTCTGTCGCTTAATATCCATCTCCGCCGTCCGCCAAGCATAACGCCATGGCGATTCATTCTTATCGACTCTTGCCGTATCGAAAGCCAGCCGCTGCTTGCCCTCCGACACGCGTATCCGGTTCATCAGCTTTAAATCGACGTACATGGACACGACCTGGGATGACGAAGGATAGCGTTCGGAAGCAAAATCGCTGAATGCCTTGTCCCCCTGCAAACTCACGTAATAGCTTGGCTTGAGCGGGAAGTTGTATCTTCCTGATACCGCGTCGCGAACGCCTTCTTTGTAGATCGCAAGGCCCTCGGTTTGGTTGCGCGCCCTGCCCGCTACCATCCATTCGAACCGCGGAATATTCAGAATGATTCCATTGCCCGGATACGTCGTAAACGTAAACGGATCGGAATAGCCTGCGGTTGGCATGATCATCTCGCTTTTTATCCGCGAGCCGAATTTTTCAAATTCGTCGGTAAAATGATAGTAATCGGCGCTTGTCCTTCCGCTACGGTCAGGCTGGACGATCGCAGCAACTCCTCGCCCGTTAGATGAAGCTGGGTGTAGAAGGGAATACGGACCCCCGTAACAAGAACCCCGCCTTGAATATGCAGGACATAATTCGCGTCGGGCTTAATCAACGCTGCGTCGAGCACAATGGAGTGGTCCTCTTCCAATAAGAAACGCTGCGATTCCTTCCCGATGCTCCATAGTTCGCCGGAGCCTCCCCAACTGAGCACAGGATATTTGGCGGAGCCTGTCAACTGGATACGCTTTTCTTGTCTTGCTTGTCCGATGTTCGTAAGAAGAGTCTGCCCGCTGTAGGACTTCAGGTCGTCCGGGAACAACTGATTCACTAGTTGAAGCCGGTATTCTCCCTCGTCCCTCGGCGCATCGATTTCCACGGAATCGAAGCTGCTGGTTCGAATCCGCTCGCCTACCTCGCGGTTGTCTTTATCGACCAGCTGATATTCCAGTACGGATTCGCCGTTCTCCTCATCCGTCGGGAGAGACGCCACGGCAGCAGATGCCGGGTTCGGATAGCGCAGCCCCTCCTGCTCCTCTTCCACGGTGATTGTCCTCGGACCCTCGGCCGTCATGGATTTGAATGTCAAGCTGCCCTCGGATGCAGCCGGCTTCTCGGCGCTGAGAGGCTCCACTTTAACCAGGTTGGCTTTCTCGCTTCCCTCGTAAAAATCCGTGTATACCTTCTGATTAATTCGGCCAGCGCTGATCACGTCCGCATCGTTCATATAGACTTCGCGGCTGCCGACGGAAAACGCGACGTTCTGTTGAATGTCCGAGATGGCGGATCGGAACGTATACCGGTAGCCGTCTTTCGTAATCGCATAGCGAACATCCGCGGTCGTCCCTTGGTTGACGTAGTATTCCGACGCGTCGGACGTCTCGGCGATTTTGCTGCTGCTAATCGCTATCGTGCCGTCCTGGAATCCCGCTGGCGGGGTTAGCCGCATTAATGCGCCTTCTAAGTTAACCAGCTGAGGCGTCCCTTGGTTTACCCGAAGCGCGCGCTCCAGATAGTAGCCCCGGTCCGTCGACGAATCGTGCAAAACCGCCGTCGCCTGAATCGCGTTGCTCGTCTGGACATAGGCAACGGCTTGGCCGTTTTGTTCGAATGGAAGCAGCATCGGCCAGCTAATATAACCGTTTTGCTCGCTCATCACGCTTAATAAAAGGCGATCCGAAACGGTCGCATGGGACGACGCGAAGATCGTTTTGGATAACGAAGCCGCATGAAACGACACTTCGCCTTGCCCACCGGTAATCGTTTTATGATAGACCACCCGTTGACGCGAGTTCGAGGCTTGACCTATGATCATAACCTCATATCTGCGTCCGGCCAGCAAATAAGCGTTCGGCACGAAGAATGCGCCCGGCTCTACCGGCTCGCCGACAAAGATCGGCGAATAATAGTATTGCGGCGTTTCCAATTCATAGGTATAAGGGAATGCTTCGTATACGAATAACTGCCCGTTTTGCAGAGGCGCCCCTGTCTCGTTCTCCGCCCGGATCAACGATCCGTTAACCTCGTTCGAATCCATGCCGAGGATTTCGAACGACCGGTTCGCGGTGAGCGATTCGCTGAACCCCGGGTAGGTCACGGTCGCGGTCAGCAGGTATTTGCCTGACTTCAGCGAAGGCTCTATAGCCGCGTATAAGCGTAACTGCGCGTCTTCCGACTCGGTTACATTGAAGGACGCGATTCGGGCCCCGTTGGCATGTTTCAACTCATACTCCGCGTGATACTCGCTCGCGTTGGCTCCGTAAACCCACCGCAATTCGAAATCCCCTCTTCTCACGGGCGTATCGGCATTAATTTCGTCGCGGCTCGCTTCAAAGGATTCAATGACCATGCCGGGTTGCCCGAATTCGTAAGCGGTATCCTCGGTAATTTCACGGTAGTCGCTATGCCATTGCAGCTCCGTCCCGCTTCCTAATTCATCATTAATGCCCATGGCATATCTTCCCCGGCTGATAAATAGCTTGGAGACGCCGGAAGGAAACTGAAAGGTGGTTTCGGTCGTGTAGACGTACGCTCTCTGACTGGCGGCCAATGGAAGCGATACGATCGCCTTCTCTCGGCCAAGATCCTGCTCGTTCAATTTGAACGTCATGTCGCCGTCAATCGAGAGCTTCTCCTTATGTATATATCCGATTCCATTTTTCCAAGTACTCCACGCATAACTCACTTGACTCGGGTTTATCAATAACGTAAAGTCCCCACGATATCCGCGGTTATGTAACCATTCCTTTTCTCTGCCTTCTCCTGCCAGGAATTGAACGTCGAACTCGCCGTAACCTTCCAATGCCGTAGAATCGACGGTAACCTGGACCGTGTCGGCGTTCATTTCCCAACTGCTTTTGGCGACCAATTGATCGTATGTTAGGTCCATCTTCTCGTGGTATAGAAATTCTTTGCCGCCGTTGCGGTCGACTAACCTCGCTGTTAGCGATAGGCGATAATGCTCCCCTTCCCCCAACGTCATTCGGGAGGCATAATCAATCTGCCCGTTCACCTCATCATACGCAGCATAGACGTAATCCTCCGTGGGCGTATTCAACCGCCTGATCTTCGCGTCTACGTCCGTGACAATGTATTCTCCCGGCAAGTTCAGCTTCAAGACGCCAGGCGTTTGGACGGCCGCCAGGCCTTGCGCGGCGTCTCCTGCCGGCAGCGGCAAATCCTGACTTATTCCCGAACTTTGCGGACTTTGCGCTCCTTGCTGCATCTCGCTCGCGTCATTTACGCCCCCTGCTTCTCCCTCCGCTCCCGCCGGCATAATTCCACCGGCCAGCATCGCGGCGATGACTACCATCGACAACCACTTCTTCATTCTCTAGTGCCGCTCCTTTTTGCTCGTATCCATGTGCGCTCCCACATGCTCACTTTACTAGCAGAAATAAACTATCACTGGAAAAGTATAATAAATCCAGTGACAAAAACAAACAAAAATATGAAAAAATCTATGAGATTAGACAAATACCGACATGTATTGTCCACTAGTTTCTTCCCAAACAAAAAATCCCGGCCTGATGGCCGGGATTTTTTGTTCTTACCGCAACTGCTATTCCTCGTACTTCACGATAATATCGTCCAACTCGCTGGCATGCTCATGGCTCGCCGCGAGAATCTCCTGGTCGACCGGATTCTGGCCTTGGATGGCGGTGCCTGCTTTGATTTGGCGGTCCAGCTGTTTCTCCGCCTGGCCTAAGCCGAGCGCGCCTTGATGGCCTCTGCTTGATGTCATGCGTATCTCCCTGCCTTTGCCCGTGGTGTACAGCATCGACCTGTCGCTTGCTGCCTCCTATACCGTGCGCCAACCGGGATTCATTTATGCCCCGCGCCTTACTCCCACGGATACTTCGTCAGCAGGTAATCGGCGAACTTCTTGCTCTCCGCCCGGCGATGCTTGCGCATTTGGGCCCGCTCGTCGGCCGTCTCGTACAGCTTCTTCTCCTCTTCCGTCTCCGGCACGATCTGCGGCACCTCGATCGGCTTGTTATCGTCGCCGAGCGCGACGAACGTCAGGAAAGATGTCGCCGCGATTTTGCGTTCGCCGCTGCGCAAGTCTTCGCGAATGACTTTCACGAAAACTTCCATCGACGTGCGGCCCGTATACGTGACGAACGACTCCAACGACACGGAATCGGTCTGCCGGATCGGTTGCAGGAAATCGACGGAATCGGTGGATGCGGTGACCGCGGAAACCCGGCATAGCTTCGAGGCGGAAATGGACGCGATATCGTCGATATAGGACATCAATTTGCCGCCGAACAGCGTATCGTGATTGTTGACGTCCGTCGGAAACACGCGGGCGACCTTAAAGCATCTCGTTTCGCGCACAAACTTTTTCTCCATTCGGAAAACCCCCGCCTTCTGCCAATCTTTGTCGCTAGCATTGTACCCTTCGGGATTCCCCGGTATGCACGCCTTTAAGCGGACCGGCTATCCGATCTCCAGCAGCTTATACACGGTCTCTTCCACCAGCCGCTCATGGACCGCCGCATTGTAATTCATATGCTCCCGATAGCGCACGAACAAGCAATGATGGCGCATGCGGCTCCTTTTGAACTCGCGCCAACGCTGCTCCAGCTCCCGGATATACGTATCGGGCTCCGTCTCGTCGACGAAGAACAGCACGTTCTCGCAACCCAATTCCGCGATCTCTTGCAGATTGTCCGTGTGCATGAGGCCGATCTCCCGCGCTTTGGCCGGCGGACGAACTTGCAGATCGTCATAGTACAGGTCCTTCAGCTTCTGCATGCGCGTCCCGAACACCCGGTAATCGTCGCGCCCGGCGGAGACGAGCAGCAGCGGCTCTTCCCCGAGTCTTCTGCGGACATGGTAGCGCGCATTCTCCACCTTCATATCGTAATAAGACAGCCATCGCTCCGCCACCGACGTCATGCCCAGCTGGCCGGCGATGCGCAGCAGGCGCTCTTTCCAGGAGAATCGCTTCCAATCGAGCGAGACCGTCGGCGCGATCGCCGACAGCGCTTGATAGACGCCCGTCGTGACGGGACCGGTCAGAATGAGCTCCGGCTGCGCCGCGGCCACTTCCGCCAGCTTCTCCGCAACCCCGATCTCGTCGCGGAGCTGCTCCGCCCATGCCCGCTTCACGTTAAACGCGGACTGCATGCCGAGCACGGCCATGTCGCCGTCGAACACGGCGCTAAGCGTCGCCACCCGTCGTTTCGCCAAGGCGCTGTACTCCGTCGGGCTAAGACCGACATGCTTCTTGAACAGCCGGCTGAAGTAGAATTCATCCGTGTAGCCGACCGAGTGGGCGACCTCCATAATTGTCCCTCCGCTGCCCGCGAGCAGTCGCAAGGAAGCATCCACCCTCACCTTCGTCATGAACTTATGCGGACTAAGGCCGGTATAGCGGCGGAACGATTGATAGAACCGACTCGAGCTGCAGCCCGACTGGGCGGCGATTTGCTCCACGTCGATCGGCTTATGAAAGTGCTCCTTCATAAACTTGCGCGTCTGCTCGACGTAATCGAACACGTCTTCTTCCGGATCTTTGGGCTTCTTCGCGCTTGTCAGCAGCGCGGAAGCCATCGCGTACAAATAGGACTGCAGCTGATAATACAGCCCCTCGTCCGTTCCCCCCGCGTCGGAGAGAAAATCCGGGATCCAGCTTCGGATCTGAGGCATGCGGAAAATATAGAGCTTCTGTATATTCGAAATCCGCTGGGCGGCGAATTCGTCCGGTTCCGGCGTTAGCCAGGCTCTCGTAAAATAAATCAGCAGCACCTGCGACTCCTGCTTCGCCGTGCTCTGAAGCACGCAGCGCGTGCCGGACGGAATGAGAAACAACTCGCCGCCGAGCGCCTTCCCTTTGCGCTTCGCGCCGCCCATATCCGCCGTAATGCCGACGCCCTCGCGCGTTACGAAACCGAAGGCGTCCTCTTCGCCGGCAGGCAGTTCCAGCCTCGTCCCCCCGGCGATCCGCACCTCTTCGGTACGCGTATAATGAAGCGAGAGCCCCCGCAACAGATGTTGTGTCATCCCATCACTCCGTTACTTCGATAATACCCTTCCTAGTGAATTGTAAATGATAATCATTCTCATAGTCAATCAGCCTGATGCTTGGTTTGCACGCTAGGTGGAGCGTGCAGCATGCAGCCAGATGCTTGGTTTCCGTCCATAGTAGGGGACGGAGCATTCTACCTAAACCGCGACAAACGCAAAAAACTGCCCCCGCGGCAGCGCCGATCGCTCGGCGCCCCTTGGGAGCAGTTCTTCCACGCTATTTTATTTCACCACGGCTTCGACGGCTTGGATCATTTGGGCCGTGGACTCCAGTCCGCCGCCCGAGAGGTACCAGTAGTTCGGATCAAGGTAGGCGATTTTGCCGTTTTTGAACGCGTTCGTGTTTTTCACGAGGGCGTTCTCGATGACGTCTTTGCCGGCTTTGGCGCCTTCCTTCTCGACTACCGCGTCGCGGTCGACGACGAACAGGTAATCCGGATTTTTCTCGGCGATGAACTCGCTCGTCACGCTCATGCCGTGGGTGCCGACTTCGATGCTCTCGTCGCTTGCAGGCACGCCGAGCACGTCGTGGATGAAGCCGAAACGGGAACCTTTGCCGAACGCGCTCATTTTGCCGCCCGTCGTCAAGACGATCAGGCCTTTCTTGCCGCTAGCCGTCGCCGCCGCGTTCACCGATTGGATCGACGCTTCCAGCGCGGCGAGTTCCGCTTCGACTTCGGCCGTCTTATTGAAGATTTGACCGATGACGGACAGGTTTTGCTTGAACGATTCCATGTATTTCGCCGTGTCGACGCCCGTGTAGATCGTCGGCGCGATTTTGCTCAGCTCTTCATACGCTTCCGACGCGCGTCCGGAGATGAAGATGACGTCCGGCTTCAGGGAAGCCAGCTTCTCGAAGTCCGGCTCGAACAGCGTGCCCGCGTTCTCGTACGCGTCGGTGGTGTAGGTCTCTTTCAAGTAGGAAGGCAGGCTGTCTTTCGGCAATGCCGTTACGTTGACGCCCAGTTTATTCAGCGTATCGAGCGTGCCGAAGTCGAAGACGACGACTTTCTCGGGATTCGTCTTCAACGTGGCTTCGCCAAGCTGATGCTTGATCGTCACTTCGGCCGGCGCGGTTGCTTCCGTCGTGCCCGCAGCCGTGCTTGCGTTGCCTTCCGTCTCCGCCGCGGCATTCGCGCTGCCTTCGGCCGGCGCGGCGCTTTCCGTGCTTGCGCCGCTGTTTACGTTATTGTTCGAGTTGGACGTGCTGCCGCATGCGGCGAGCACGAACATCAGTACGAGAGACATCATCAAGAGCAGTGCTTTCTTCTTCACTTCTATTCGTCCACCTTTGCCTATAGTTTTCTATGTTTCATCGCCTCAAGCATGGAACGGCTTCCCGAACGGGCCCTGTCCGGCCGCCGCCGCCCGCATTTAAGCGAAGTAAACGCCGATTTTATGCCCGCCGATTACCTCGATCGGAATGTCCATATCGTAAACGTCCTTTAATACCGCGGTCTCGATTATCTCGTCCGTCGGTCCTTCTTTGACGACGCGGCCGTCCTTGAGCGCGACGATATAGTCGGAATAGCAGGACGCGAAGTTGATGTCGTGAATAACGAGAATGACCGTTTTGCCCAGCTCGTCGACCAGCTTCCGGAGCACTTTCATGATTTGCACCGAATGCTTCATATCGAGATTGTTCAGCGGCTCGTCGAGCAGCACGTACTCCGTGTTCTGCGCCACGACCATCGCGATGAACGCCCGCTGTTTCTGGCCGCCGCTCAGCTGATCGAGGTATTTGTCCTGCATGTCCGCTAAGTCCATGTAGGCGATCGCCTCGTCAACGAATCGTTTGTCCTCCGCCGTCAGCCTGCCCTGGGAATACGGGAATCGGCCGAAATTGACGAGCTCGCGCACCGTGAGGCGGACATTGATATGGTTGGATTGCTTAAGGATCGAAATTTTCTTCGCCAGATCGGCGCTTTTCGCCGCGGTCGCGTCCACGCCGTCGATCGTTACCTCGCCGCTGTCCTTCGGGATAAGCCGGCTGATGATCGAGAGCAGCGTGCTTTTGCCCGCGCCGTTGGGACCGATGAAGGAGGTAATAACCCCTCGCTTGATGGTCACCGAGACGTTGTCGATGACATTTTTGTTACCGTATCGCTTGGATACGCCTTGAACTACGACCACGACCGATTCTCCTTCAATACGAGATAGATGAAATACAGTCCGCCGGCGAAATTGACGATGACCGCGAGCGTCGTCGAGAACGTAAAGACGCGTTCGACGATCAACTGCCCGCCGAGGAGCGTGACGACGCTGATCAGAATCGAGCCGGGGATGAGCACGCTGTGCTTGTACGTCCGCATGAGCGGGTACGCAATGTTCACGACGAGCAGTCCGAGGAACGTAATCGGCCCGACGAGCGCCGTCGAGATCGCCACCAGGATCGTCACGACGAACAGCAGCCGCTTGACGACGCCGTCGTAATGGATGCCCAGGTTGACCGCGTGGTCTTTGCCCAGCGCGAGGACGTCGAGATATTTGGCGAACTTAAGAAAGTAAAGGATCGCTGCCCCCGCCATCATGAAAGAGATGAGCAGCAGGTCCGAATTCACGTTGTTGAAGCTGGCGAACATTTTGTTCTGCAGCACGAGGAACTCGTTCGGGTCGATCAGCATCTGCATGAACGACGCGATATTCATGAAGAACGTGCCGAAGATGATGCCAACCAGCAGCAGGAAGTAAATCCCCCGCTCCTCGCGCCGGAATAGCAACTTATACAGCAATCCCGCGAATACCACCATCAGGCCGACCGTGAGCAGAAAATGAACATTCTTGTTCATCATCGTGAGCACCATCGAACCGAACACGTAGACGATGAACGTCTGCAGCAGCATATAGAGCGAATCCAGGCCGATAATGCTCGGCGTCAGAATCCGGTTGTTCGTGATCGTCTGGAAAATGATCGTCGAGAAGGCGATCGCCCCGCCCGTCAGGATGATGGCGAGCACTTTCTTCGCGCGTCTGGGCAGAATGTACTCCCAGTTGCCGCCGGACTGAATCGTCATGAAGACGAGAATCAGCACCAGCGCGGCCGTAAGCAGCAGCCCGATTTTGAATTTATAACCCATATGTCTTTCTCCTCATGAGCAAATACAGGAAGACGCCGCTGCCGATAACGCCGACCGTCAGGCCGATCGAGACCTCGTACGGGTACAGCACGATGCGCCCCAGAATATCGCAGAACAGCAGGAACACCGCGCCGAGCAGGGCGGTATGCGGCAAATTTTTCTTCAAGTGATCGCCCTGGTAGATCGTGACGATATTCGGGATGATTAGGCCCAGGAACGGAATCGTGCCGACCGTAAGAATGACCACCGCGCACACCAGCGACACGAGGACAAGTCCGATGTTCACGACCCGGCTATAATGAAGGCCAAGGTTGACCGCGAATTCCTCGCCCATGCCCGCTACCGTGAACTTGTTGGCGAACAAGTAGGCTAGAATGACGAGCGGGATGCTCAAATACAGCAACTCGTAGCGGCCTTTGAGAATCATCGAGAAGTCGCCGTGCAGCCAGGAACCCAACGTTTGCAACAAATCGTGCTTGTACGCGAAGAACGTCGTCACGGAGCTGATGACCCCGCCGAACATCATGCCGACGAGCGGGATGAAAATCGTATCTTTCAGTTTCACGCGGTCCAGAATCTTCATAAAGACGAAGGTGCCGGCAAGCGCGAAAAGGAACGCGAACGATATTTTCTGAAGCGGCGTCGCGGCGGGCAGAATCAAAATCGCCATCAGGAGGCCGAGACTCGCCGAGTCCATCGTGCCCGCAGTCGAAGGCGAGACGAATTTGTTGCGGCTCAGCTGCTGCATGATGAGACCGATGACGCTCATGCTGACGCCCGCGATGATCAAGCTGACCAGCCGCGGAATTCGGCTGACGAACAACACCTGTTCCTGCGCGTCGGTCAGATGGAACAGGTCCAGCGGCGAGAGATCGTTCACGCCGATAAAGACCGAACAGATTGACAGCACGATCAGTGCCGCCCATAAGTAACGAGTTCTCATGACATTTCCTTCGGATGTTTTTTGTATTGATAATAATTATCACTATCATTTAGTCTAGCGATTTTTCCGTTTGCTGGAATGGACTTTTCTTCAGCGGGCATGGATATTTCGATACCCGTAGAGACGGCGATGGCGGAAATGAAATGCCGCCGCTTGACATAAGCACGTATGTTCGCTATTATGAAACCAATATAAAACCACTGCGAACGGAAGCACCGGAGCGCAAGGGCCATAGGCCTTTGCATTCCGGTGCTTTTTTGCGTTCGCGGCTATTCAAGGAGGCTAATTAGATGAATCGCAATGCGCCCTACGCTCCATCCTTTCACTTGTCGCTTCTGTTCGCTTCGATCCTGCTGTTGCTCACCTTTGCCGCTCCGCTTGCCGTCTCCGCCCTCTCGCTGACCGAGAGCGTGAAGACCGCCTTGGACAAGACCGCCGCGGAAGCCGATACGGCCACCCGCGGCAAGCTGCAGACCGGCTGGAACGAACTCGTCTCGCTCGAGCGCCAGCAGGAGCAGCAGGACGAACGCATCGACGCTCTCCACTACCGGAATACGGATGCTCTGGCAGCCGTGCGCAAGTCGATCCGCGAGATCGGCCAATCGCGCATCGCGAAGCTCGAGCAGGAGACGGCCGCCAAGAAGAAGCAGTACGAGCCGCTTTTCGCCAGCTACAGCGCGGTCGGCCAGCAGCTGGCGCTCGCCCGGCAGCTTGGCAGCAAGACCGCATCCTCGCTGCTGAAGGCGCAGCAGGATGCGATGAAGCCGGCCGTTCAGCTGGCCAGACTCGACATCAAGGCCAAGCAGGAGGCGCTTACCGCCGCCAAGGCGCAAGCGTCGAAGCAGATGAAGCAAGCGCGCGAAGTACTGGAAGAGATCGATCCGCTCAATACGCGCATCCAAGCGTACAAGAGCGCGATGCGCACGCCCAAGAAACATCTGTCGACGGCATGGAGCAACTTCTCCGCGGCCGCCCGCAAGAAGAACGCCGCGGGCACGCTGGCGGGGCTGACCGCGACGCTGCAGCTGTCCCGCCAAATTCTCGAGCAGAAGGCGCAAGTCGCCGCGTGCGAGGAGCGTATTTACGCCGTAATTCTGCGCACGAAAGCGCAAATTCCGGCTGCCTGACCTGGAGTTGGCACGTTCCCCGTCCGGTCGCTGCGGCGGCTGCTAACCGCAAGTATCATGGGCTTGAACCGTCCATTCGGAGGCAACCATCGCTTGCTTACTCTTTTCATTTCGCTTCGGCGGCAGTAGAATAGATGAACTGTCTGTTTATTCGCACCTTAGGAGAGAGTAATTCAAGTGAAACCAACCGCACCGCCCATTCCGACGATCGTGCCGCTGCTAGTCGGCATGCTCGCCATCTCGTTCGCGCCGATCTTAGTCCGTTTCTCCGATGCGCCCGTATCTATCCAAGGCATGTACCGGATGCTGTTTACGTTTCTGCTCATGCTGCCATTCGCCGTCAAGTCGATGCCGGCCGTCAGACGGCTGACGCTGAAGGACTGGTGGCTGCTCTTCTGGGCCGGGTTCTTCCTCGCCCTCCACTTCATCCTATGGATGGCTTCGCTCTCGTACACCTCCATCGCCAGCTCGACGATTCTGCTGTCGCTGGAGCCGGTGTTCGTCATGGTCGGCACGTTCTTGATCTTTAAAGACCGGGCAAGCCGGCTGGCCATCATCGGGATGGTCATCGCGCTGGCCGGCGCGATCATCGTCGGCTCTGGCGACATGAGCGTCTCGCGCGAAGCCGTATTCGGCGACCTGCTATCGTTCCTTGGCACCGTGGCCGTCGCGGTCAACATGCTCATCGCCAAGCAGATTCTGACCCGCGTGCCCGCTTTTCTATACAGCCTGATCGTGTTCTTCTTCACGTTCCTCTGCTTCTTGGCCTACAATCTGGCGATGGGTATCGAGCTGACCGGTTATCCGCGCAAGGAATGGATCGTCTTTCTGCTGCTTGCCGTCATCCCGACCGTGTTCGGACATCTCGTCTTCAACTGGCTCATGCAGTACGTCAAAGCGACGACGATCTCCATGTCGGTGCTGGCCGAACCCATCGGGGCCAGCCTGCTCGGCATGCTGATCTTCGGCGAGATGGTGACGGGGATGCAGCTGTTCGGAGGCGCGTTCATTATTTACGGTCTATTCTTGTACTTGAGGGCGGAGCGTGCGGATACGGGATCCGCAGCGAAGATGGAGCTGGCGGCCGCGCCCGATCTTGCCCCGTCGGGACCGCCCCCTTTGTCCAAGGAAGGCTAGGCGGCCATCCGTATGGAGCCCGGGCGACAGCAGCCTCATGAAGCACGAAAGGCAGGTCCGCAATGCGGACCTGCCTTTCGTGCTTCTATATGGATATATCTGCGTCTACTCCAAATACATCTTATTCCTCTATCCGTCTGCTAACGGCGGAATTTTGTCATCGATCGGTTCAAGCAGAATCCGCTCGACCGCGCTCGGGTCCATCGGGCGGTAGAAGTAGTAGCCCTGAATGAGCTCGCACCCGCTCGCGCGTAGAAACCTCGCCTGCTCGAGCGTCTCCACGCCTTCGGCCAGCACCTCCAGCCGGAACGACTTCGCCATCAGGATAACGGCTTGGATCATCGCCCGGTCTCGTTCATCCGTCCCGATCCCGCGGACGAAGAACTGATCCAGCTTAATCTTCGTGACGGGGAACCGCTTCAGGTAGCTCAGCGACGAGTAGTGCGTGCCGAAGTCGTCGATCGAGATGGCGACGCCGAGCCGGCGCAGTTCGCCCAGCGTCTCCAGCTGCTCGTCCTTCATCGCCATATTCTCGGTAATCTCCAGTTCCAGATCCGCGGGAAGAAGCCCGGTAGCCGCGAGCGCCTCCCGCACCTTGGCGACGATGTCCTTCTCTCGCAGCTGCTTCACCGATAGATTCACCGATACTTGAAGCGGAATGCCATACGTCCGCTGCAGGCGATTCGCGTATTCGCACGCCTGGCGCAATACCCACTCGCCGATCGCCGATATGAGATTCAGCTCCTCGGCAAGCGGGATGAATTGGGATGGCGAGATGTAACCGCGGCTCGTATGATTCCACCGCAGGAGGGCCTCGATGCCGAACACCCTTCCCTCGGCGCAGTCCACCTGCGGCTGATAGTGCACCTCCAGCTCGCCCCGTTGCATCGCTTCGCGCAGATGATTGCCCATCTCCAGCTTCAGCAGCGACTCGGTCTCCATGAACGGCTCGAAAAACCGGTAGTGGCCGCCGCCTTCGCGCTTCACCTGATACATCGCGATATCCGCCTTCATCAGCAGCGTCCCCTGATCGTCCCCATCCTCCGGATAGCGGGCGATCCCGATGCTCGGCGACATGTAGATGGACTGCCCCAGAATGAAGAACGGCTCCTCGAACGCGCTTAATACCGCCTCCGCGGCCGCTTTTATCGCGTCCTTGCTTATCTCCTCCGCCAAGCCCGCCAGCAGCACCGCGAATTCATCGCCTCCGAACCGGGCCAGCATTCGCGCGTTCAGTCCTTTTGCCCGAATGCGCCTCACCACCTCGATCAACATGTCGTCGCCTTTTTGGTGACCGTAATTGTCGTTGATGGACTTGAAGCGGTCCAAGTCGAAGAACAATACCGCCGCCGCGTCATCGTCGCCGTCGGCCAACGTTCGCCCAAGCTCTTCCAAGAAGGCCGCTCGGTTGGATACATCGGTCAGCATATCGTGGTAAGCCATATGGCTAAGCTTGCGTTCGGATTCGCGCAGAGCGTCAGCGTACTGATCGAGCAGGACATATTGTTCGCGGAGCTCCCGCTCGCCGTGCGCCAAATTCTCGTTGATGGCGGCGAGCTCGTCGTTGGACTCGCGCAGCTCGCGCGTCCGCCGCTCCACCATCTTGCGGAGCGTGTCTCGCTGTCTCCAAATGCCTACGTACAGCAGCATGATGAGGATGAGCGCGAATAGTCCCATGCCCCGGACGATATCGGCATGCCGCCTAGCCTCTCGCAAACTTGTCTCCGCCGGGACGGCACCCATCTCCCAGCGGCTGTCCATGAAGATGACGTCGCGCGCGAAATGCTTGCCCGCGAACAACGCGTCGTCGCCATAGAAGGCCGGTTCGCCGGTCTGCCGTATGGCCACGGTCGCTTCGCCTTCGCCGATTTGGGATTGCGCCAATAATCGTTCCAAATCCTGCGACACCGATATAAAACCCCAGAATTGGCTCCCTCTGTACACCGCCTTGCGGGCGATTAGCGCGGTATTTCCCTGAAGCAGTTCGATCGGACCGTAAATATGCATCTTTTTGTCCGATAAATCATGGCGGATTTGCCTTTTTATTTCCGGTCTCGGATCGTGCAGGAAGTTCCAGCCGACGATCGCCTCGTTCCCTTGCCGGGGATACACATAGGAAGCGATTCCGTCCGGCGCGATGATGAAATTGAACGCGGTGCTCCCCGACGAATCGTAGAGCGTCCGCAGAAAGGTCGGCGTCAGCGACTCGATCGCCACCTTCGGATAGGTGTCGTCGAACGAACGTACGTAGGCGTCCAGACTCGCCATTAAATCGAAATTACGGTCGGCGACGGCTTGCAGCGTCATGGACGCGGAGGCCAGCTCTGCCTGCGTGTCGCTATCGACGGCTTCAAGCAGCGAGTCCTCGTATTGGCGAACGACCGATTCGCCAAGCAGAAGCAGCGTAAGGAACACCGCTGCCAGCAAGGCCAGATGGCGGTACATGTTCACGTCCTCATCTCCTATAGTTAACCAACTTGCCTGTATATCTATTGTCGAACGCGGCGGCGTTTTTTTGAATAGCGGGGAGGAAAGTTATTCCGCGGCGAAGAGGGATGCGCCTCCGCCAGATTGCTGGGCAACGGCCCGGATCTGCGGCAAAACTCGCGAACGGTTGGGCATCCGCATATATATGATGGGAACCGACTTCATAAAAGGAGCAGAACGCATGGCAAATCCGGTATGGGGCGTCGATTCCGCCGCGCCCGTCAACCAGCAGCTGCTGGACTGCGTCAAAAGAGAGTTCGGCGCTCCGAAAGTGTGGGGCCGCTATATTAAAACCGTGCCCGGCGCGGCCGACGGCTTAACCGCGCAAGAAGTATCGTTTATTAGAAGAAACGGAATCAAAATCTTGCCGATCTACAGCGATTTCCGGCAAGCGACCGGCTATCGGGAAGGCCAGACGGCCGCCCGCAACGCCATCTATCATGCCGGACGGTTAGGCATTCCGCGCAATGTGGCCGTATTCGCGAACGTCGAGCGTTTCTTCGAGGTGGACGCGGCCTGGATTCGCGGATGGGTCAACACGTTCTACACCAGCGATTACAAGCCGGGGATTTATCACGATCCGATCGAAGGCGGATTCAGCACGGCTTACTGCGCGGCGCAAGCCGAAGACGAGAAGGTGCGCGCGCACACGATTCTATGGAGTGCCGAGCCCGAGCCCGGCGTCTCCAAGGCGTCCGAAGCGCCTGCATTCAAGCCGCAATCTCCGCCTTGCGAGGCGCACGTATGGGCTTGGCAATACGGACGCGACGCCGACACGTGCCCGATCGACACGAACCTGTTCTCGCCGCTGCTGCTTTCCCACCTGTGGACGTAACCCCTTCAACGCATTAATGCGTCATCTTTACTCACATCATGACGTAAATGAATACACCCATTTATTTCTATATTTATGTTGTTCTATGACGCTCATAAGAGCGTCATTTTCTCTTTTAATCCCTTATATGTATCATCATTTTACATAATGTCGCATTTTGTAGGTGCTATTGTGACTATTTTCTTAATTTTCGCTGAAAGTTTACTATACCAATTCCCCTCTATCTGAATTATGATAGATTTGTAAACATAGATAACATGAAGGGAAGGTTCTTGCATGCAACAACCTATCAAGAAGCGCCTTAGCTCGATGTTGGCGACCTCGCTGACATTCAGCCTGCTTGCGCTGCCGTTCGGCGGCACGTTCGCAGAGGCGGCAGACGCCGGCTCCACGCTGAAACTGCGGATCATGGAGACGACGGACATCCACACCAATATCATGAACTATGACTATTACAAGGATGCCGCTGCCGACACGGTCGGTCTGGCGAGAACGTCCACGGTGATCAAAGCCGCTCGGGCCGAAGTGAAGAACTCGTTCCTGGTCGATAACGGCGACTTGATCCAAGGCACGCCGCTTGGGACTTACAAGGCGACGGTCGCTCCCCTGAAGGCTGGCGAGACGCACACCGTCTACAAAGCCATGAACCAAATGGGCTACGACGTCGCGACGTTCGGCAACCATGAGTTCAACTACGGTCTGGACTACCTGGGCAACGCGATCAAAGGCGCTAACTTCCCTTATGTCAATGCAAACGTATACATTGACGATAAAGACAGCAATCCCGACAATGACGTCAACAAATTCGAACCTTATAAAATCATCGAGAAGAAATTCGTCGATGAATCCGGCAAAGAGCAAGTCGTGAAGATCGGCGTGCTCGGCCTTGTCACGCCGCAAATCACGACATGGGACAAGACTTGGCTGGAAGGCAAAGTCATCGCCAAAGACATCGTCGCCACGGCGGAGAAATTCGTGCCGAAGCTACGCGAAGCGGGCGCGGACATCATCATCGCGATGACGCACTCCGGCTTCAACGCCAGCGCAACGGCGAACTCGATGGCCGAAGACGCGATCCTGCCGCTGAGCAAGGTGGCGGGCATCGACGCCATCACGTTCTCCCACACGCACAAGGTGTTCCCTGCGGCAGACGTAAAGGCGCTTGACGCGCTGTTCAAGGACGCTTCCGGCAACGCGCTTCCGGGCGTGGACAATGCCAAAGGCACGATCAACGGCGTTCCGGCCGTGCAAGCCGGCTACGGCGGCAACAACCTCGGCCTGATCGACCTGACGCTCGAGAAGACGGACGGCAAATGGAAAGTCGCGACTTCCCAGTCGTCCACGCGCGCGATCTACGATTCGGTCGCGAAGAAGCCGAAGGTCGAGCTGGACCAAGCGATCGTGGACGCGGTCAAATCCGATCACGAAGCGACGATCAAATACGCGAACAGCCCGATCGGCACGACGACGGCGCCGATTCACAGCTACTTCGCGCTCGTGCAGGACGACCCTTCGATCCAGATCGTGACGAACGCCCAGAAGGCGTACGTGGCCGCTTACGTGGCGAAGAACCTCCCGCAATACAAAGATACGCCGATCCTCTCCGTAGGCGCTCCGTTCAAGGCGGGCCGCAACGGCGTCGAGGAATTCACGGAAATCAAAGCCGGTCCGCTGGCGATCAAGAGCGCGGGCGACCTGTACCTGTACGACAACACGCTGAAGGCGATTCTCGTCAAAGGCTCCGTCGTGAAAGAATGGCTCGAGATGACCGCGGGCAAATTCAATCAGATCGACCCGGCGAAGACGGAAGAGCAACCGCTGCTTAACCCGCAGTTCCAAGTGTACAACTTCGACGTCATCGACGGCGTGACGTATCAAGTCGACGTGACGAAGCCGGCGAAGTACAAAATCGACGGTACGATCAGCGACGCGTCCGCGAGCCGGATCGTCAACCTGAAGTACAAAGGTAAAGCGCTCGATCCCAACCAGGACTTCATCGTGGTAACGAACAACTACCGCGCGGGCGGCGGCGGCAACTTCCCGGGCGTCAAGGGAAGCCAATACATCATCGACTCGCCGGACGAGAACCGTCAAATCCTGATGGACTACATCACGGCGCAGAAGGAAATCAACCCGACGGCCGACAACAACTGGTCGATCGCCCCGATCTCCGGCAACGTCAACGTAACGTTCACGTCTTCGCCGAAAGGCGCGGATTACGCGAAAGCGACGACGAACATTACGTACACGGGCAAGACCGACGAGAAGGGCTTCGGCATCTATTCGATCAACCTGAACAAATCGTTCGCGGACGTGCCGGCTTCCCACTGGGCATCGGCTTCCATCAACAAGCTGGCGGGCAAAGGCATCGTAACGGGCAAAACGGAAACGACATTCGATCCGGGCGCATCCGTGACGCGCGCCGAATTCGCCACCCTGCTGGCCAAAGCGCTCGATCTGAAAGCAACGGGCAAATCCTCGTTCAAAGACGTCGCGGACGGCAAATGGTTCACGCCTTACGTCACGGCGGCGGCCGAGAACGGCCTTGTAAGCGGCGTAAGCAAGACGGAATTCGCGCCGGATCAAACGATCACGCGCGAGCAAATGGCGGTTATGGCCGCGAACGCGCTCGAGCTGCAAGCGAAGTCGGAGCTGAAAGCGGACAAAGCGGCTTCCATCTCCGACAGCAAGGCGTTCAGCGCTTGGGCGAAATCGGCGATCGACCTCGTCGTCGACCGCGGCGTCATGAACGGCAGCGCAGGCGCATTCAAGCCGCAAGCTTCGACGACGCGCGCCGAAGCGGCGAAAGTCATCGACACGCTGACGACGGACATCTCCGTACAGCTGCTCGGCATCAACGACTTCCACGGCCAGCTGGACTACAAGAAGGACGTGAAGGACGCAGCCGGCAAAGTAACGGCGACGCTCGGCGGCGCGGATTACTTGGCGACGTATCTCAAGCAGCGCGAAGCAACCAACCCGAACACGCTGCTCGTGCACGCGGGCGACGCGGTAGGCGCTTCCGCTCCGGTATCGGCGCTGCTGCGCGACGAGCCGACGATCGACTTCCTGAACCGTCTCGGTTTCGACGCGGGCACGCTCGGCAACCATGAGTTCGACCGCGGCGCGGCTGAAGCGCTCCGTCTGATCAACGGCGGCAAGAACCCGGACACGGGCGCTGATTTCGCGGGCGCGAACTTCCCTTACGTCGCCGCGAACGTCATCGGCGCGGACGGCAAACCGCTTCTCGATCCGTACGTGGTGAAAGAAGTCGGCGGCGTGAAAATCGGCTTCATCGGCGTCGTAACGAACATTACGCCAACGATCGTAAAAGCCGAGAGCATCAAAGGCATTACGTTCGTCGAGCAAGCGCCTGTCGTGAACAAAGCGGTAGCCGAGCTGAAGGCGCAAGGCATCAAATCGATCGTCATCCTGGCGCACGACCCGTATGAAGGCAAAGCGGACGCGCCTACGGGCGAAGTCGTCGATCTCGCCAAAGCGGTAGATGACGAAGTCGACGTCATCTTCGCCGGCCACAACCATGGCGGCCTCAACCAAGTCATCGACGGCAAAATCGTCGTCGAAGCCTTCTCCTACGGCACGGCATTCGCGGACATCGACCTGTCGATCGACCGCGCGACGAAGAACATCAACGTCGCGAAGTCCAAAGCCGAGATCGTCGACGTGAAGCAGCAAGGCGTAACGCCGGATGCCGAGATTTCCGCGATGATCAAATCGTACCAAGAGAAGAATGCGCCGGTTATGAATGCACCGGTCGGCAAGTCTGCAGCCGCAATCACGCGCGAAGCGACGGCTGCCGGCGAATCCGCGCTCGGCAACCTGATCGCGGACGGCATGCGCGAGACGATGAAGACGGACTTCGCGTTCATGAACTCCGGCGGTATCCGCAACGACCTGCCGCAAGGCAGCGTCACGTACGGCAACATGTTCAGCATCCAGCCATTCGGCAACGTGCTGATCAAGATGACGCTCACCGGCGCCCAAATGAAAGAGCTGATGAACCAGCAATGGGCAGGCACGTCCGCGAAGATCGGCCAAGTGTCCGGCTTCACGTACAGCTATGACCTGAGCAAGCCGGTCGGCTCCCGCATCGTCGACATCAAGAAAGCCGACGGCACGGCGCTGAAGGACGACGCGACGTACACGATCGTTGTCAACGACTTCATGGCGACGGGCGGCGACGGCTACACGGTGCTGACGAAAGGCACGAACCGCGAAGCAGGTCCGGTGGACCTGGACGCGACGATCGCGTACCTCAAATCCAAATTCGGCACGGCTGACATTACGGCTAAGACCGAAGGCCGCATTACCAAAATCGGCTAATACAGCCGCATCATTACGCTAAACGCACGAAATCCCCGCAGGCAAGCTGGATGACTCCAGTCGCCTGCGGGGATTTTTTAGCGAATGTTTAAATGCATTTAAGCTGCGTTTAATAGAAGACGGTTATGCTTTATACATGGCCGCAGCGTAACTGAAACGGTTCGACCTCCTCGCCGTATAACCAAGCACTGCGCCTCCCTATAGATGTTCCCTGCGTTGAACACTCGAACACGAACCATAACCGACAAGTTCTACATAAATCGAGAAGAAGGTGCTTGTACCGATGAAATCCACAAGAATGATTATGGCCGCCTCTCTAGCAGCCGCCATCACGCTCAGCAGCGGCTTGCTGTCCGACCGCGGTTACGCCGCCGTCTTGACGCCAACGCCGTTCAAGACGAAGCAATCCGGCCAGCCGAGCGCGCTGCTGCAGACGCAGCAAGCCGAGCAGCGTTTCCTGCAGGCGCTCGGCGCATCCTCGAGTGATGACGTGCGCGAAGCGCTCTATAACGGAAGCTCGCTGGCTGCGATCGCGTCCCGCGGCGGCTCGAACGCCCAGCAGGTCGTCGATCTGCAGCTAAGCGAATTAGCGGAACAGCTCCGCCAGCGCTACGCTTCCGGCAACATTTCGCTTGCCCAGTACGAAGCGCATCTCGCCGAACTGCCGGAGATCGTAGCGGACAGCGTGTTCGCCAACTATGCCTAAACACGAACACGCCCTCCACAGAATCATGCAGACAATGACGAGCGGCAAAAAGCGGCTATTCCATCCGCCCGGTCGGGCCACGATTCGGAATAGCCGCTTTTTTTCATGCTCATTTACCTGCGTTCTTCGTTCACCATAAATTAAAGCCCTCAAGACCGCATCATCGCGGCGCTGAAGGCTTTGTTCCCCTTACTGTTCATTGCTACTGTTTCGTTCGACCCGCATCGGCTTCCGACTTTCCGCCCGCGGCGCAGGCCGGACATGTCCCATAAAACTCCAACCGAACGAAATCCACCTGGTAGCCCTGCTCCGCATGCAGCATATACTGCAGCTGATGGGCATCCTTCACGTCCACGTCGTAAATCTCCCCGCACGATTTGCAATTGAAATGCGCATGCTCCTCCTGCGTCAGCTCGAAGTGGCTGGACCGATCGCCGTACGTAAGCTCGTTCACGAGCCCTAAGTCCTTCAGCATCTTCAGCGTGCTATACACCGTCGTCTGGCTGACATAGGGGAATTTCTTCGACATGAGCGAATACACTTGCTCGGCCGTCGGATGCGACAATTGATATAACAGCGTAATGACCTCAACCCGTTGGGGAGTGAGGCGCAGCCCTTTCTCTTTCAGCCGTTCGAGAACGGCTTCCATGTCCATCGGCTCGTTCATTGCAGCTCCCCCTTTCTCCTGATTTATATTCAGTATACGCATTTGTAAAGTTAATATCAATTGATAACAATTATAATCAAAAAGTCAATGTTGCCCGTAACGCGCGCGCAATCGCTTGAGCGGTATCCTTGAAACGACAAAGCCGCGTCTTCCTGTACGTACAGTTTGACGCGGCTTTTCGGTTCAATCGGGAGTTAAGCTGCGAGCCTTATTCGCCTTGCGGCGCCGGCAGTCCGAGACCTTCCGCCACGCGGCGTCCGTACTCCGGATCCGCTTTGTAGAAGTGGCCGATCTGACGAATCTTGATGTCGTCGCGCTCAACCGGCTTCATGGCGCCGACGATCGTGTCGATCAGATACGCGCGCTCCGGCTCGCTCATCAGACGGTACAGATCGCCTGCTTGCGTGTAGTGGTCGTTGTGATCATAGGCCACGCTGTCCGCGTTGCCAGTGACAGGGAACGCCGAGATGCGGTGCTGCGGTGCTTCCGTCGGTCCGCCGAAGCTGTTCGGCTCATAGTAGACGCCCGAGCCGCCGTTGTTGTCCGGACGCATCGCGCCGTCGCGCTGGTTGTTGTGTACCGGGCATTGCGGCTTGTTGATCGGCAGCGCGTTGTGGTTCGCTCCTACCCGGTAGCGATGCGCATCGGCGTAGGCGAACAGGCGGCCTTGCAGCATTTTGTCCGGGGAAGCCTCGATGCCAGGCACGAAGTTGCCCGGCGACAGCGTCACTTGCTCGACTTCGGCGAAGTAATTCTCCGGATTGCGGTCAAGCACCATGCGGCCGACTTCGATCAGCGGATAGTCCTTCTGCGACCATACTTTCGTCACGTCGAACGGATCGAACCGGTACGTATCGGCATCCGCAAGCGGCATGATTTGCACGTACAGCTTCCAAGCCGGGAATTCGCCGCGTTCGATTGCGCGGAACAGATCTTCCGTATGATAGTCCGGATTGTCGCCTGCAATTTGCGCCGCCAGCTTCGGATCCAGGTTGCGGACGCCTTGCTCCGTCTTGAAGTGGTATTTCACCCATACGCCTTCGCCTTGCTCGTTCACCCATTTAAAGGTATGGCTGCCGAAACCGTGCATATGTCTAAGAGTAGCCGGGATACCGCGGTCGGACATCAGAATCGTCACTTGGTGGAGCGATTCCGGCGAGAGCGACCAGAAGTCCCATACCGCGTTCGGGTTCTTGAGATGCGTCTGCGGGTGGCGTTTCTGCGTGTGGATGAAGTCCGGGAACTTGATCGCGTCGCGAATGAAGAACACCGGCGTATTGTTGCCTACCAGGTCATAGTTGCCTTCTTCGGTGTAGAACTTCACGGCGAAGCCGCGCGGGTCGCGAACCGTATCGGCCGAGCCCAGTTCGCCCGCTACCGTCGAGAAGCGGATGAACATCGGCGTGCGTTTGCCGACTTCCGACAGGAATGCGGCTTTCGTATATTGGGAAACATCGTTCGTTACATCGAAATAACCGTGCGCTCCTGCGCCTTTCGCGTGCACGACGCGTTCCGGAACGCGCTCGCGGTTGAAATGCGCCAGTTTCTCGAGAAGATGGATGTCCTGAATGAGTACCGGTCCGCGCTGTCCCGCTGTCAAGGAGTTCTGGTTGTCGCCAACGGGAGCGCCCGTGCTTGTCGTCAAGTAGTTCTTGTCTGCCGTCATCGTAAGATCACCTCATAATGTGTTGTTGGGCTTATGAGGATATGATAACACTTCTCAAGGAAATATCAATACTTTTTTATAATTATTATTATTTAGAACTTATTCTATGTAATTCGACGGGAACTTGCATCGGCATTTCGACCGGCGGAGGCAGCTAGCGGTCGGCTAGCGGTCGGCAAAAAGCCGATCCCACGGAGGATCGGCTTTTTGCGTTGCTTATGAAGGCCGCGCCGGGAAGAGCGGCGCGATGAACGAACGGACGTAATGCGCCGCGATCTGCTCGCCGGTATACCCTTTGTCGTCGAAATGGACGAGCAGCTCCGGCGAGAGCGAAGCCGCGATCAAGCTGGCCGTGAAGGCCGGATCGACCGAGAGGAGCTCCCCTTTCGCCGCCGCCTCTTCCAACAGCTGACGGATCGCGCCGACCATAAAGACGAACGGCGGCAGCTCGAACGGGTTCACCTTCATGTCCTTCAGCTTGCCGGAGCGGAACAGCTCCTTCATCCATGCGACATCGGCATGGCAGAACAGGATCTGCTTCGTCATGATGCCGGATAATCGTTCCAATGCCGGCGCTTCGGCGTGCGCGGCCAAATAGGCGCTCACTTCATCAATGAAGCCGTCGATCTTCGACTGCATGATCGACATGCACAGGTTGCTCTTGCTCGGATAGCGGCGGTACAGCGTGCCTTGACCCACGCCTGCCGCCTTTGCCACCTGATGCATGCTCACCGCCTCAACGCCATGTTCGGCGAATAACCCTTGGGCCTTCCGCAAAATTTGCGCGCCCAGTTCATCGTTACCGCTGGTCATAGGCCAACTTCCTCCTTGAAGGAAAAACGCTTAAGCTGCCTGTTTGGCCTGCTCTTCGGGTGCTTTGGTCGGTTTGATGAAGAATCCGATGACGAGCGCGGCAATGGAGATGATGAACGCCAACGTGAAGGCGTCGTCCATGCCCGCCACCGTCGCTTGGACGATGTCTTGCGGCGTCGGAGCCGCAGGGTTATCCACCCCGCCGAGATACTCTTTCGTACCGGACGTCATGACGCTGATGAACAACGCCGTGCCGATCGCGCCGGCTACCTGCTGCAGCGTGTTCATGATCGCCGTGCCGTGCGGATACAGGCTGCGCGGCAGCTGATTCAGCGCCGTCGTCTGCGCCGGCATCATGACCAGCGAAATGCCGACCATCATGATGATGTTGACGGCGATAACGTGCCCGCGGCTCCATTCGGACGTGATGCCGGTGAACAGCCATACGGAAAGCACGATCAGAATCAGACCCGGGATGACGAGCACGCGCGGTCCGAATTTATCGAACAGTTTGCCCGATACCGGTGCCATAATCCCGTTCACGATACCGCCCGGCATCATCGTCAGACCCGCCGCGAACGCGGACATGAGCAGCACGTTTTGCAGATAGAGCGGCATGATGATCATCGTCGAGAACAACGTCATCATCATAACAAGCATGAGGATCGTCACAAGCGAGAACATCGGGAATTTGAAGGCGCGCAGGTCGAGGATCGGCTCCTTGACCACCAACTGACGCCAGACGAACAGCAGGAGGCCGATGATGCCCGCGATGAGCGCCAGATACACCTCTTGCTCATGCCAGCCAACCTCGCCGGATTTACTGAAGCTGTACACCAAGCCGCCGAAGCCGATCGTCGAGAGTAGAATCGACAGGATGTCGACCTTCGGACGCGTCAGTTCGGATACGTTCTTCAAATACGCGAAGGCAAAAATAATCGAGAACGCCGCCAGCGGAATAACGGAGTAGAACAGCCAACGCCAGTCGAGCTGCTCGATGAGCAAGCCGGCCAGCGTCGGGCCGATCGCCGGGCCGAACATGATAACCAGACCGATCATGCCCATCGCGCCGCCGCGCTGTTCAGGCGGGTATATCGCGAGAATCGTGTTCATCATGACCGGAAGCATAAGCCCGGTACCGAGCGCCTGGATAATGCGGCCGATCAGCAGCATCTCGAACGATGGCGCGATGCCGCATATGACCGTGCCGACCAAGAACAAAATCATGGCCGATAGAAACATTTGCCGGGTCGTAAACCACAGCTGCAGCAGCGCCGTGACCGGTACGAGGATACCGATAACGAGCATATAGGCCGTGGACAGCCATTGGATCGTAGCCGGCGATACGGCGAATTCGATCATGAGGTCCGGGAAGGCGATGTTCAGCAGCGTTTCGTTCAAAATCGCCACGAACGCGCCGATAACGAGGGCCGCGACGATCGGGCCTCTCTTAATGCCGCTCAAATCGAGATTCGAAGCGGTTGATTCTGCGCCTGCAGGGTTCAAGCTTGGTTCCTCCTCTATGTAGCGCCCGAATGCGGACAATTGTCCGCAACGCGCAAAAAATGATCGGACAATTGTCCGATAGACCGAGTGTAGCAGAGCGCCGGATTCGATGTCAAAACAAATTTGCGTAAATATGGCCTTGAATATGCGGCCAAGCGTGCCGTTTTTCATGGTAAATTCGAACATACCGGCCAGGAACGCGACATAATGATCACTTCCGTCGTCCGAAAACAAATCCGGCGACGCTTCTGCAGCGCCGCCGGATTCTCCCGCTTCTTAGTACCCTTCGCCTTGCAGCCCTTTCACGATCGCAACGCTCGCGCTCGCGCCGATACGCGTCGCGCCCGCTTCGATCATCGCCTGCACCGTCTCCAGGTTGCGCACGCCGCCGGATGCTTTGACGCCAATATCGGGACCGACCGTCTTGCGCATTAGGGCGATGTCGGCCGCCGTCGCGCCGCCGGGCCCGAAGCCCGTGGACGTCTTCACGAAGTCCGCGCCGGCTTTCACGCACAGTTCGCACGCTTTCACCTTCTCCTCGTCGGTCAGCAGACCCGTCTCCAGAATAACCTTCAACACCGCGCGACCTTTGCATGCCGCCGCCACGGAGGCTACGTCGCGCTTGACCTCCTCGTATAAACCGGATTTGAGGGCGCCAACGTTCAACACCATATCGACTTCCGTTGCGCCTGCCGCGATCGCGTCGCTCGCTTCCAGCGTCTTGGCGATCGTCGTGGAGGCGCCGAGCGGGAAGCCGACTACGGTCGTAATGCCTACGTTCGTGCCCGATAGTTCCGAAGCCGCCGCGCTCACCCAGTAAGGGTTCACGCATACCGTCGCGAAGCCGTATTCTTTCGCCTCTTGGCATAGCGCGATGACGGCTTCTTTCGTGCTTTCGGGCTTAAGCAGCGTATGGTCAAAGTAGGAAGCCAGCTCCTGCTGCGAATAAGTGGTCATGGTTAAATTTCTCCTTTGGATGAATTGGACTCGTCCTGCGAGCCATCTAACAAATAAGCGGCGGTAATATGGTCGGTAATCAGCACGTTCGTATAGCCGCCCCGCAGCGCGCCGCGAATGCCGCTTACTTTGCGGGCGCCGCCGGCCACGAGAATAGACTGCTCCTTGTACCGCAGCTCCTCAAGGTCGATGCCGATCGTGCGCTGGCTCAGCTCTTCGGAGCATAGCTTGCCCTCCGCATCGATATACCGGGAGCAAATATCGCCCGCTCCCCGCTCGTAGATGAGCGCCAGCTCGTCTTCCGTGAAGTAATCCGCGCGAATCAGAACGGAATCATCCGTCGGCGCGCCTACCGTCACGACCGCGATATTCGATCGTTTGCCCAGCTCCAGAATGCCCTGGATATGCCGGTCCGATTCGATCGTTTGCTTCACGACCGGATGATCCACGATCGCCGGAAGCGGGATGAAGTAAGGCACGGTATGGAATGCCTTGCCGAACAGGTGGATGATTTCGTGCGCGTACGTATTCGTCTCCGAATGGCTGACGCCGCCGTTCAGCTGCACGACCTTCACGTCTTTCACGTGCTTGTCCTTCAGGTTCAACGCCACTTCATACAGCGTTGTCCCCCATGTCGCCGCGATAATATCGCCGTCTTTCACCGTGTCGTGCACATAATCGGCGGCCGCCTCGCCCAAGTACTTCTTCACGATCCCATCTTCGTATTGCGGGACCGTCACCACGATGGCTTTCTTGAGCCCGAAT
Source organism: Paenibacillus methanolicus (assembly GCF_008124765.1). GTDB lineage: Bacteria > Bacillota > Bacilli > Paenibacillales > Paenibacillaceae > Paenibacillus_Z > Paenibacillus_Z methanolicus. The sequence goes on from NZ_VNHS01000011.1 coordinate 370,850, forward strand.
GCCCGCTCCAGCTGCTCCGCCAGCATGACGCTGCTCTCCCGCGGATCGTGAATCGTGATCTGGACATACCCGTCATCCTTGGCCTGCTGCAGAAAACGAGACACCGTCGGGCGCGACACCCCGAACAACCGGGCGATCTCCTGCTGGCTGTAATCCAGCTGATAGTACATACGGGCCGCATCGATCATTTTGGCCAGCTTCTCTTCCGCGCGCTCTTCCATGTCGACCACCGCCGTTATTGTTCTTGACAAACGTACATTTGAAAATAATCATTCGTTCATCATCTATTGTACAAAGGTGCTCCTTGGAAAGCAACTCGTATATGCGCCGACCGCTCGCAAGCCCACCAACTCGTTCGATGGAATTATTAAACATAAAATCATGCTATGTTTCACCATAAACCGAACGTTTTAGTGTAATATCAGCAAGAAGTCTGACGATACTAGGCCGATAATTGCGTTATAATAGAGCAATTCAAAGCAGTACCAATAATATTCCCATACATAAAACCATTATATCCCATTAATTCACGACGAATCGGAGCGATACGCATGCGCTATTTATCCAAGTATCCAAAAGAAATCAACGTGTTCCTCGGCGCCAGTCTGATCAATTCAACCGGCAGCTCGCTCATGTGGCCGCTCATCGCCATGTTCGTGTTCGACGAGCTGGGCCGCAACATGAAAGCCGCCGGCCTTGTCATTCTGATTCATTCTTTAGGCGGCATTTGCGGCCAACTGCTGGGCGGGGCGCTGTACCACCGCGTCGGCGTCAAACGACTGATCGTCGGCGCCCTCGGGATGAACGCGCTCGGTCTGTTCGCGCTCCCGATCGCCAGCCAATCCTGGCCGCTCTTCATTACCCTCATGGCCCTCATCGGCGTCTTCAACTCGCTCTCCATGCCCGCGATTCAAGCGTTCATCGGCTTTCGCTTTCCCGAACGCCGCGGCGAGCTGTTCAACGTCATCTACGTGGCGAATAACATCGGGGTGGCGGTCGGCACCGCGATGAGCGGCTTCCTGGCCGATGTTTCCTACACGCTCAGCTTCGTGCTGAACGGCGTCACGTCCGGCGCGTTCGCCATCTTCTTCTTTTTTTATCTGGGCCGAACCGAGAACGAGTCTGCGGGCTCGCCGGTTCTTTCCAAGACGACCGTCTCCAGATCCGAAAGCGCCTGGATGCTCATGCGCAACATTCGCATCTACCTCTATATGTCCGTGGCCGTCCTGCTGCTGAACGTGGGCAATTCGATCTGGAATACGGGCGTCTCTCCTTTCATCATCGCCGAAGACATGCCTAAGCGAATGTACGGCTTCCTATGGACGCTGAACGGCATTCTCATTTTCGTCGCCCAACCGCTGATGACGCTGCTCAAACGAACGGTCGCTCGTACGATTAATGCCCAGATGACGGCAAGCGCCATCTTCTATATGGCCGGCTATGCCTGCATCCTGACGATGCAGAGCTACCCGGGCATGGTGCTCGCCATGATTTTGGCCACCTTCGGCGAGATGCTCATCGCGCCTGCGATGCCCGCCTTCCTCTCCGAGCGGGCCGGCAAACATATGCCGTTCTATCTGGGACTCTCCGGCGGCATCGGCTCAGCCGGGCGTGTCATCGGACCCTACATGATGGGCGCGTATTATGATCAAGGCGGCTTAAGTCCCGTGGCTTGGCTGGCCGTCGTCACGGCGCTGCTGTCGATCGGATTTTTCGTCATCCACGGCATTGCCAGCCGGCCGCGAGCCATCGCGAAGACGAGCGCCGCGACAGTCAGCCAGACGTAACGTTCGACTCCCAGCAAGCTATCGTCCGGCTTGCGTCCCTTTGCAGCCCTCTCGGTCCGCAGACAAACCACGCATGCCTACGCCCGTCCGACGTCCTTCGACGTCATCGCGGCTTCCGTCCCTTCGCGGATTACGAAGGCGACTGCGCAGCCCGTCCCGACGAAAGCGCCAGTCCGACTGTAGGTCCCCTTATTGCGCGCAGCTGCCAACGTCTCGTCTGCTCGTATCCGTTAGCCCTAGGCTCCCTTCCCGGGGTCTGGGGCTTTTTGCTCTTGCCGCGATTACGGCGGACAGAGAGCGACACCCCTCGCAGGCACATGCGCCGCTAGCGCCGTTTTCCCCGCATTAGCACTAGTTTTAGCGATTGCCCACTACCTTTGTCTACCCGGCAGGGAGGGGGCGTGCTTATGGCGAATACAGTGCCCAAGACGTTGATAGAGGTGATGGGATGATGATGAAAACCAAAGAAGTTGCGCGGCAATTAGGGGTAAGCCAAACGACGATCAGACGCTGGATGACCCTTCTCCCGTCCGCGCCGGCCAAAGACGCCTTCGGCAGCTTCCTGTTCGAAGAACGCGACCTCGGGCATTTGCGTGACATCCAGAACCAAATCGAGGCCGGTAAAGGAATGAGCGAGATTACGCTAGCCGTCCAGCGCGAAGCCGCGGTCGCATCGAGTCTGCCGCAATTGGAGGTAGAGCCCGCGTCGGCCCTCCCGCCCGAGTATGAGTTCGATCCCGCCATGCAGCAGCTAATCAACGAGATTACCAGCAGCGCCGTGCCGACGGAGGAGCTGACGCCAGACGCCTCGGCAGCCATCGTGGTGCCACTCGAACCGGCGCAGCCGGAATCCATGCCGGAATTAATACCGGAACAACTGGAACCCATCACCAATGAGGTCCGCGAACGGCTGCAGCGGCTGGAGCAAGCGCTCGCCCAAAAAGCGGACGATGTCGTCTCCGTGCAGCTGCTTCAGCACCGCGAAGAGCTGGAGGAACTCCGCCGAACGGTAAGCCAGCTGGCCGCGGCGGTCGAGCAGCTTCAAATGCCTCTTCAGATGGTCGCGGCGGCAGGCTGGGATTCGACGAACAAGCTGGCGCCAATTCCGATCAAACAACGACCGAAGAAGCGCAGCTTTCTGCGACAACTCTTCTTTTTCATTTAATCTCTTTCGCGGTCATGCGGCATGCCGACGCGCAGCCTATACCCCGGCAATGAACCACTCGCCCCTTGACCGCGATTTCTGATTTTCGGTGCCGACACGCAGCTAACGACTACTCCAATAGCTGCAACACTCACCTCCGCTTCTAGTCTTCTCGTTCCTCCGCAAGCAATGCGCTAACGCTCCTTGAACGTTTCTTTTACGCGCATGCCGTCGCTTGCTCCTTCGTACGCTCTCCTTTTACTCACACGCCGCACTTGTCCTTCGTACGCTCTCCTTTTACTCACACGCCGTCACTTGTCCTTCGTACGCTCTCCTTTTACTCGCATGCCGTCACTTGCTCTTCGTATGCTCTCTTTCTACTCCCACGCCGTCGCTTGTCCTTCGTATGATCTCCTTCTACTCCCACGCCGTCGCTTGTCCTTCGTATGCTCTCCTTCCGCTGCCGCGAACTACCATTCATCCTGCCGTACGATATACCCCTCATTTCGCGCACTCCTTGTCGCTCCTCGTTGCCCGCTAACGATCTCATCCCCTCCAGCGACTTTAACGCCTTGTTGTATTCTTCCGTCTGCTCGTCTCGTTCATTTCTCCTTGCCGCCACTCTCGACAATTGCAGTTCCCTCCACCATCTCCACGGCTTCACGACTTCATACGCCCTCTACCATTCTCACTTTCCTTCGATTTAAAAACATCAACTTCACGCACACTACTTCGGTCCATGCCATTGCCAACCGACGCGCGCAATAACACACGGCAAGTTCCCACTACCGGTTTAAATCCCCCCTCCCTTCAAACGTAAACATAAACATTAATATATTCATAAAAATACTATTGACTATTTCGCCCGTTATACCGACAATGTAAGGGTATACATGAAGGAGGTCTAACGGATGAAGGCAAAAGCATTCGCCTTAGTTTTACTTACCGCGGCCCTGCTGTCGAGCGGTTGCAGCAGCGCGACGAATAATACGGGTTCCAATGCAACGACGAGCGCACCGCCGGTGTTCGAAAATGTTTCGGTACACGATCCGTCCATCATCGAATCGGACGGCACGTATTACGTATTCGGCTCCCACCTGGCTTCGGCCAAATCATCCGATCTAATGGCGTGGACGCAAATTTCCACGAGCGTATCCGACGACAACCCGCTGATCCCGGGCGTCAAGGAAGAGCTCGCCGAGACGTTCGCTTGGGCGGAGACCGACACGCTGTGGGCGGCCGACGTCATTCAGCTCGAAGACGGCAAATATTACATGTACTACAACGCCTGCCGCGGCGATTCGCCGTTGTCCGCCATGGGCGTCGCCGTATCCGATAGCATCGAAGGCCCTTACCGCGATCTGGGCATTATGCTCAAGTCCGGCATGGTCGGCGAAGCCGGCGCCGACGGAGAGATTTACGACGCGACCGTGCATCCGAACGTCGTCGACCCCGACGTGTTCTATGACAAAGACGGCCAATTGTGGATGGTATACGGCTCCTATTCGGGCGGTATTTTCATCCTGAAGATGGATTCGAAGACCGGCTTCCCTCTCCCGGACCAAGGCTATGGCAAGAAGCTGCTGGGCGGCAACCACAGCCGGATCGAAGGCCCGTACATGCTGTACAGCCCAGACACGGAGTATTACTACCTGTTCCTCTCCTACGGCGGGCTGACGGCCGACGGCGGGTACAACATGCGCGTCGCGCGTTCCAAAAATCCGGACGGTCCTTTCGTCGACGCCGAGGACAAGCCGATGGAAGAAGCGATGGGCGCCTTCGGCACCGCTTTCGACGATGCTTCCTACGCGCCATACGGCGCTAAGTTGATGGGCAGCTATGCCTTCCAACCCGCTGAAGACGAGTCGGATGGCAGCGAATACGGCTATGTATCCCCGGGTCACAACTCCGCCTACTACGACGAGCAAACGAAGCGCTATTATCTGATCTTCCACGCGCGGTTCCCGGGTCTGGGCGAGCAGCATGAAGTCCGCGTCCATCAAATGTTCTTCAACGAAGACGGATGGCCGGTCGTCGCGCCGTACCGCTACGGCGGCGAGAACATTGCCGAATACGCCAAGGCCGACATCGCGGGCGAGTACAAATTCGTCAACCATAATAAAGACATTACGGCCGACATCCAGCAATCGACCATCATCACCCTTGCCGAGGACGGCGCAGTGGCGGGCTCGGTCAGCGGCACATGGGAGCTAAGCGATGATCATACCGCGACGATCACAATTGACGGTACGACCTATAAAGGCGTCTTCTTGCGGCAATACGACGAGACCGGAGAGCGTCAGACGATGACCTTTTCGGCCATGTCGGGCGAAGGCATCACGATTTGGGGAAGCCGTATCATCACGCCTTAAGCACGCGAGTATAACAAAAGCAGGACATGGCCTCACCGAGGCGATGTCCTGCTTTTTCCATTCTCCTGATATAATCAGATATAAGCTCCTAATGCCAATTTCGCATCGTCCTATATCTAACACGCCCGCTCACCGCGGGATACCGCAGAGGAGGCACGCTCACATGAAAATCGTCATCGCCCCCGACTCCTTCAAGGGGAGTCTTACCGCCACTGAAGCCGCCCAAGCGATCGAACGCGGCATCCGCAACGCCTTCCCCGAAGCGAATACGGTTCTCGTCCCGATGGCCGACGGCGGAGAAGGCTCCCTGGAGCCGATCGTTCACAGCGCGGAAGGCACAATAGTCGCGCACACCGTACGCGGTCCCCTGGGCTCCCCCGTCGATGCCGCATATGGGCTGCTGGAAAACGGTAAGACCGCCGTGGTCGAAATGGCGCGCGCATCTGGACTTCTACTCGTGCCGGCTGCCCTGCGCAATCCGAAGCTGACGTCGACCTATGGCACGGGCGAGCTGATCCGACACGCTTTGGACCATGGCTGCAGGCGCTTTATTCTCGCCTTGGGCGGGAGCGCGACCAACGACGGCGGGGCAGGCATGCTGGAGGCGCTCGGAATGGCATTCTATGATGCAAGCGGTAGCGTCATCCATCCTTCGGGAGGAAACCTTGATCGGATTGCGCGCGTTGACGACGACGCGTTCGATTCGCGCATTGCCGAATCCGATTTTCTCCTTGCCTGCGACGTGACCAATCCCCTGCTCGGTCTTCATGGCGCAACCGCCGTTTATGCCCCGCAAAAAGGCGCAACCCCCGGCGATATCGAGCACTTGGAGCGTAATATGCGACACTGGGCCGATCTCGTGGAGTCGAAAACAAACATGCGGCTGCATGATTATCCCGGAGCCGGGGCCGCCGGCGGATTAGCAGGCGCGTTTCTCGCCTTCTTCCCTTCTCGCCTCCGCCCAGGCATAGAGGTGGTCATCGACTCCGCTGGATTGCGCCGGCATATGCCCGGAGCCGACTTGGCGATCACCGGGGAAGGCAGTCTCGATGTGCAGACCGCATCCGGCAAAGCGCCTTTGGGCGTCGCGCGGGAAGCCCAATCGCTCGGCATCCCCGTCATCGCGCTGGCCGGCGCCGTGCGTCCTGATTTGCGCGCGCTATACGAAGGCGGCATAAGCTGCGCGTTCAGCATCGCCAATGCTCCCATGCCGCTGGAGGAAGCCATGACGCGCGCCGGCGAACTGCTGGAACACGCCGCCGAGCAAGCCGTCCGCGCTTTTTTTGCCGGTCGTTAAGCACGACTTCACCAGATTGAAGCTCTAATCATACTGTCTTTTACAGTCTCGGCAGCACTCACCGTTAAGGCACTTGAGGGGCGAATCAATCTTCGACGAGCCCCTACAAGTTGCCACCGCGCGAATAAGACCTCCTACGCATCCCCACTCGCCTGTCTCAATACGAAGCGAAGCGCTTGCGCCGGTCGCAACAAACCCGCTAATGCCCCCGTCCAGCGGCTCACTTTCTCTCGTACCCTTATCAAGCCCCCGGAGCATGGCAGCACCCATCCCCTCACTTATAGCCCCGTTCCCGAAAACTCATCCGGACATGCTCTCATCAAGCCCCAGGGTCGAGCGAATCGAACATGATGAAGACGGGAAATCGTTTCGAACTGATCTGCAGCCCGACCGATTGCCCGTCGCGATCCCGATACGACACCATGTATGTCCCGAACGCCGTTGAATACTCCAGCGTTTGAAATCTTAGATCGCGATCCCCGTAATGAACGGTCATATAGATGGCCGCCGACGCCCGAGCCGTCATTCGCTGTACCGGTCCAATCGATAATAAGATAAACAGAACCGCGACGATAATTAACAGCACCCGCATGCTCAATCGATATTTAGTCATACAACGCCTCTTCTGCTCACAATTTCGATCGTAACGTATCCCACAGCGCATTCGCCTCTTTCACAAATACCGTTTCTCTCCACCCAAACTTGCTCCGCGTTATTCCGCCTTTATGCCCTTCTATTCCCAAGACGATCGCCCTTGACCGAAAGCTTTCCCGCGACAAAAAAAGCCGTCCGCAACCAAACGGACAGCTTACTGCTTACGCGCCTATTTGCAGCGCCATTATGATAGCGGTCAACCCGAAGCAGACGTTAAGCAGACATAGAAACACCAGCGTCTGCTTCTGATTCAATCCCGTAGCCAATAACTTATAGTGCGCTTGAGACGCATCGGCTTGGTAGATCGGCTTGGAGGCCAGCAGCCGGCGGATGACAACGATGACGTTATCGAAGATCGGCACCCCGAGCGCCAAAATCGGAATAAACAGCGACAGCAGCGTCGCCCCTTTGAAAGCCCCGTCGAGCGCGATAATGCCGAGCATGAAGCCTAAGAACGTCGCACCCGCATCGCCCATGAATACCCGCGCAGGCGGCTTGTTATAGCGCAAATAACCGAGTGCCGCCCCGACCAGAATGATCGACATGAGCGCGGAATCGCTCTGCCCCATCGTGAGCGCCACGACGAACAGCGTCCCGCCCGATATCGCCGACAAACCGCCTGCCAGCCCATCGATGCCATCGGAGAAGTTAATGACCGTCGTAACGCCGAAGATCCACAAAATCGTAAGCACGAGCTCCAGCCATGTCGGCAAATTCACGAACTGCCCGTTAAACGGATTCGTAAATCCCTCGAACGCGATGCCCGATAAATAGACGATGACCGCGGCGCCTACCTGTACGATCAACTTCGGCAGGGATGCCAACTCTTTGCCCCGCGTTTTGTACCAGTCATCGATAAGCCCGATGCCGAGAATGCACAGCCCTCCGCCGGTGATGGCCCACGTCTGTGCCGAGAAGGGTCCGCTGCATGCATAATAGACCGCGAAAAATCCGACGAATATCGCAATTCCCGCCGTCAGCGGGATCGGCTCCCGGTGAATCTTCCGTTCGACATCCGGTCTAGGCTTGTCCACGAAGTCGATTCGTACCGCCAGCTTGCGCAGCGGAGGGATAAGCATCAGCACCAACACGAATGACAGCGTAAAGCCAATCCAGTAGAGCATGTAGATCCTCCTCGTATTCAGATGACGTCGTCTGCGGCATTTCGATTCTCATGTTGCCTAGTTTGTCCAATTGACGACGAAATCCCCGATAAAGTTGCACCACCCTCTAATTTTTACCATAACCTGCGCCTAGGCATCTTATAAAGCGCCGAAATCACCACCTTCTCTACTTCCAGCGCCTTCAGCACTCCACACCTCAATTTCCGAAAGCAGTTTGCGCCGACATGTCGAGAACGCCTAAACCAACACTCTCTCGTCGATCATCGGTTCTTTACGGATACGCACCAACTCGATTAGCGCATCTAGCGTCTTCTGAACAAAACAAAAAACCGGCGAAAATCCGCCGGTTACGATTGAAAAAGATGGTCGGGATGACACGATTCGAACATGCGACCCCCTGGTCCCAAACCAGGTGCTCTACCAAGCTGAGCTACATCCCGTTATACAATTGGCATCTCATCGTATTAACGACGAGATGAAGGTGGAGGCGCCACCCAGATTCGAACTGGGGGTGAAGCTTTTGCAGAGCTCTGCCTTACCACTTGGCTATGGCGCCATAAAGATGGAGCGGAAGACGGGAATCGAACCCGCGACCCTCGCCTTGGCAAGGCGATGCTCTACCGCTGAGCCACTTCCGCATAAACATATTGGTGCGCGTAGAGGGACTTGAACCCCCACGGTCGCCCGCCAGATCCTAAGTCTGGTGCGTCTGCCAATTCCGCCATACGCGCGAGATGCGACCTTATAGGTCAGTATATGAAGAAAGTGAGCCATGTAGGACTCGAACCTACGACACCCTGATTAAAAGTCAGGTGCTCTACCAACTGAGCTAATGGCTCGCAAAATGGCTGGGGATCAAGGATTCGAACCTTGGCATGACGGAGTCAAAGTCCGTTGCCTTACCGCTTGGCTAATCCCCAATAATCATGGGGCGATCGA
>NZ_VNHS01000012.1 GCF_008124765.1 Paenibacillus methanolicus
CCCCTGGAAGACGACCAGGTTGATAGGTTCGAGGTGGAAGCGCAGCAATGCGTGCAGCTGACGAATACTAATCGGTCGAGGGCTTATCCTAAAAGATTAAACCAGCTGAAGAAGATGTAAGTTTCGTATCCAGTTTTGAAGGTGCATCTCATAATGCACATAAACGAAATCACCCCAACGTGAGTGGTTTTTTTTATTGGGCATGGAGCATCTTAAGAAGGCCCGTTGGTCAAGGGGTTAAGACACCTCCCTTTCACGGAGGTAACAGGGGTTCGAATCCCCTACGGGTCACCATTATGGCGGCGTAGCTCAGCTGGCTAGAGCATTCGGTTCATACCCGGAGGGTCGGGGGTTCGAGTCCCTCCGCCGCTACCAACGAACATGAAGTGACACGGAGTGGACCTAATGCGCAGCTTGCTCAAGGAACCTAGGCCTGAGGCTGCATTTGATCGAATCCTGCCGCTCATAACTACCTTTTTCTGCGGAGCCGTGGTGTAGAGGCCTAACATGCCTGCCTGTCACGCAGGAGACCGCGGGTTCGAATCCCGTCGGCTCCGCCATTTATAAACTTGCCGCTGTAGCTCAACTGGTAGAGCAACTGACTTGTAATCAGTAGGTTGGGGGTTCAAGTCCTCTCGGCGGCACCACTTCAATTTTGAGCCATTAGCTCAGTTGGTAGAGCACCTGACTTTTAATCAGGGTGTCGTAGGTTCGAGTCCTACATGGCTCATGCTTTTAATTACGTGAATATGCGCCCTTAGCTCAGCTGGCTAGAGCGTTTGACTACGAATCAAAAGGCCGGGAGTTCGAATCTCTCAGGGCGCGCCATCATGTCAAGCAGCGGATCAAGCATTCGCTTCACATACGCAGAAGCCGGTTTCGCCACGCGCGGAGCCGGCTTCTTTTTTGGTTCAAGCGAAGTTGCATGATGGTGGGCATCCCTAATTATGGTACAATATAAAGATCATGAGCGCGCATGGCGCAAATCCCGAATCGAAGGCGAGGCGAACGGTGACAATTCGCGAGGAGTCTGCTTTGATCCCGTTAGCGGATTACGGGTATCCGGAACAGGCCAAGCGCTTGCTGGCCATGTGCATCTGGCCTGACCCAGCTAGCCTAGACCGCGCGTGGGCTCGCTATCGGGAGGACGGTTGCTTGTTGTTCGGCCGGGTCGTCTCGTCTGAACTCGCAGGGCTGATTGGAATCCGGGAGGAGAACACCGGCGAATATGAGCTTCTCCATCTTGCGGTCAGGCCGAGCGACCGGGGCCACGGGATCGGCAGCGGCATGATCGCCGAGTGGATGCGGACGCGGCCATCGGCGCAATTGATCGCGGAGACGGATGCCGAGGCCGTCGGATTTTATGCCAAAATCGGGTTTCGCGTGTACAGCTTGGGCGAGACGTATCCGGGCATCGAACGTTTTCGCTGCGTGCTGCGTAAACGCGAGCCATGTTGCGAAGGATAAACAAAGCAGCGTTGACGATGGAAATCAACCGGCTGCCCATTAAGATCATGCAACTTTTCCGATTTGCTGCGTATAAACAAAGATAGCTGTTTGTAGCAAGCTGTTTGTAAAATATCTTGGGAGGTCCATTGTTTTGTCCATAGAAATTGTTGTCCTGATTTTGCTTATTGTGCTTAATGCCTTTTTTGCCGCTTCAGAAATCGCACTCATTTCGCTGAACGACAACAAGATCAAAGCCATGGCCGAGAACGGTCATAAGAAAGCCAAGCTGCTCGTCCAGTTGCTGAGCGAACCAAGCCGTTTCTTGGCGACCATTCAAATCGGGATTACGCTAGCGGGGTTCCTGGCCTCCGCGTTCGCGGGCGAATCGTTCGCCGGCGGATTGGCCCAAGTGCTGTTGGATGCGGGCGTACCGCTTTCGATCGAAATGCTGGAGACCATCTCGCTCATTATCATTACGCTTATTCTGTCCTACTTCACGCTCGTTTTCGGCGAGCTGGTACCGAAGCGACTGGCGATGACGAAGGCGGAAGGCATCGCGATGTTCGCGGTTACGCCGCTGACGATTATTTCGAAAGTGACGTCGCCTTTCGTTAAATTGCTGACGTTATCGACCAACGTGCTCGTTCGGCTGTTAGGCGTCGATCCGAATGCGAATACGGAGCAGGTCACCGAAGAAGAAATCCGCATGATGTTGGACGTGGGCAACGAGAACGGCGCGATTCAGGAAACCGAGAAGCGCATGATTCACAATATATTCGAGTTCGATAACAAGAACGTGCTGGATATCATCACGCACCGGACGAACGTCGTCAGCATTCCGGTGACGATCACTCTGATGGAATTGATTCAGGTTGCGCATTTGGAGAAATACACGCGTTTCCCGGTATATGAAGGGGATCACGATAATATCGTCGGTATTCTTCACACGAAGGACCTTATCCCGTACATCAACGTAGGCTGCGCGGAGCAATTCGAGTTGAGCAAGCTGCTGCGCAAGCCGTACTTCATACCGGCATCCAAGCCGATCGACGACGTATTCCACGATTTGCAATCGAAGAAGGTCCACATGGCGGTCGCGATCGATGAGTACGGCGGCATGGCCGGCATTATTACGATCGAAGATCTAATCGAAGAAATCGTCGGCAATATTTTCGACGAGCATGACGACGACGAGAAAGAAATCGAACAGCTGGATGCGGACACCTACCTCATTAACGGTCTCATCTCCCTGCGCGAAGTGAACGAGCTGCTCGACATTCAATTGCCGCTAGATGAATACGACACGCTGGGCGGATTCCTGATCGGCGAGCTGGGCACGATTCCGCGCAAAGGCGAACAACCTACGGTGGAGCTCGAAGGCGTGCTGTTCCGAGTAGAAGAAGTCATACGCAAACGCATTGGCAAGGTCAAAGCGACGAAGCTGCCGAATGGTGCTATCGCGGAGGCCGCTGAATAACGTAAGGATATGGAGAGGTGCCGCAAGCCTGAGATCAGGCTTGCGGTTTTTTGCGTGAATGAACACATTGGAGGGGATGGACCTTAAGGACAGGTCTCGCTGGTGCAGTACCCGTCTGCGGTGTGCGCTCGTTTCCGTTGTGAGCCGCGTCAGAGAATGTAGAGATCAGGTCCAACAAGGGTGAATCGGCCGGCTAGTAAATAGACGTTAAGCAGACGGTTTACTTGCAGCAAGAAACGCCCCTGTATTTCCCAACCCACTTCGGTGTTGACAACAATCAGTATGACTATCATAATACCCATAGGGGTATATGTATAAAACGGTTGGGCTCCTGGACTGATTGGCTTTGGAAGGAGTTTGATGCATGCATGCGGATGTGAGCTGGTTATTGGTGTTGTTTACGATTGGTTGGGCCGGTGCTTTCCTGTCCGGGTTAGTGGGCATCGGAGGTTCGATCGTGAATTTTCCGCTGTTGCTGTATGTTCCGCCGGCGCTGGGGTTCGTGGCATTTTCCGCGCATGAGGTGTCCGCGATCGGGGCGGTGCAAGTATTATTCGCCACCTTATCGGGTACGTTAGCTTACTGGAAGAGTAGTAGGCTAATCCACGTCCGATTGGTGCAATACATGGGGATACCGATCGCCGTGGGCGGTTTGGCGGGCAGCTATAGTTCTTCGTTCGTACCCGAATCGGGAATCCGCGTGGCATATGCGCTGCTGGCGCTCGCAGCCGCCATGATGATGTTGCTGCCGAAACGTAAGATAGAGGACGCAGATGCGTCGCAGCCGGAGTTCCACACAGGGCTCGCGGCAGGCAGCGCGGCGGTCGTCGGCGTGATGTCCGGTATCGTCGGCGCAGGAGGAGCTTTCATTACGCTGCCGATCATGCTCGTCCTGCTTCGGATCCCGACCCGGATGGCGATCGCGTCCTCGCTTGCGATTACGTTCCTCTCTTCGATCGGCTCCACGATCGGCAAGGCGCTGGGCGGCCATATGCTGCTTATTCCATCGATGGTCATGGTAGCGGCGAGCTTGGCGGGATCGCCGATGGGCGCGAGGCTCGGAAGGCGTCTGAGAGCCGTGTGGCTGCAAAGGTTGTTGGCCGCGCTCATTGCGTTAACGGCATTGAAAATATGGCTCGATATCATTTTACAGCGTTAAGGAGTGGGCACGAATGGCAGGGAAATTTGCGAAATCCATGACAACGGAAGAAGCGAAAGCACGGTTGGGCCAGGGAGGAGAACATCTCCAAATCGTCGACGTTCGCGAGATTGCGGAATGGGAAGACGGTCATATCGAAGGTTCAATCTCCATCCCGTTGGGCGAACTGAGCCGGCGGCATGCCGAATTGGACGGCGGCCGGGAGACGCTGGTCGTATGCCGCAGCGGCAATCGGAGCGGACTGGCGTGCGAGCTGTTGGAGTCGCTCGGATACGATGTGATCAACTTGACCGGCGGGCTGCTCCAATGGCGGGGCAACTTGGTGGCGAGCACGAACCGGAAATCGTAACTGAGCGGAATGACGAGAAGGGATGGGAAAGGTGAATTGGTTTGTGTGAACAGCCAAGGCTGGACATACAGCATTTCACCTGAAGAAGACCAAATTTTTTTATCTATTACAATACCTATAGGGGTATATGTAACTGATTCAGAAAGGGAGAACGGGAAATGTCCGGAACATCATCGATACCGACGGACTTCATTTTGGACTGCAAAGGGCTTGCCTGTCCGATGCCGATCGTGCGCACGAAGAAGGCGATGGATCAGCTTCAGGCCGGTCAAGTGATCGAAGTGCAGGCGACGGACAAAGGATCGCTGGCCGATCTGCAAGGCTGGGCCGGCTCCATGGGCCATCACTATCTGGGGACGGTGGCGGATGGCGAGAACCTGCGGCATTTTATCCGGAAGGCGAGTTCGGATGACGCGCTCGGCGGGGAGCCCTTCGCGCGGACGGCGACGAACGAGGAACTGCAGGCGAAGCTGGCCAGCGGGGAGACGCTGACGCTGCTGGACGTCCGGGAACCCGCGGAGCACGCGTTCGGCCGGATACCCGACGCGGTATCGATTCCGCTGGGCGAGCTGGAGAAGCGCGCGAACGAACTGCCGAAGGATGCGCCAATCTACGTCATTTGCCGCACGGGGACGCGCAGCGATTTGGCTTGCAGGCAGCTTGAAGGACTTGGTTTTGTCATCATCTACAACACGATTCCGGGGATGTCCGCTTGGGGCGGTCCCCTCGAACGGAAGGCATAGGAGGAGGACGAGAGAATGACAACGTCAGCGAGCATAAGCAGCATGAAAGCAGAGGAGGCGGCTAATCTCATCATCGGCGGGGAGCGGTTGTTTATCCTGGATGTGCGCAACGAAGCCGATTATGCGGATTGGAAAATCGAAGGTAAGCGGGTTGAAGCGGTCAATATTCCTTATTTCGAGCTGCTGGATGGGGTGGATGAGGCGCTTGCGGCACTGCCGGCGGATCGGGAGGTGCTCGTCGTCTGCGCCAAGGAAGGCTCGTCGGTATTCGTGGCTCGGCAGCTGGCCGAGGCGGGCGTAAGCGGCGTGCGCTATCTGGAAGGCGGGATGAAGGCGTGGAGCGAGTACGTGCGCCCGGTGAAGATCGGCGATCTTCGCGGCGGAGGCGAGCTCTATCAGTTCGTGCGGATGGGCAAAGGCTGCCTCTCCTATATGATCTTCGCAAGCGGCGAAGCCGCGGTGATCGACGCGCCGCGCATGACGGAGACGTTTCTGCGGGTGGCGGAGGAACGCGGCGCGCGCATTCGGCATACGCTCGACACGCATTTGCACGCGGACCATATCAGCGGCGGACGGCAGCTTGCGCTGCAGTCGGGCGGGACGTATTGGCTGCCGCCGAAGGATGCGCAAGAGGTGATGTTCGACTATGCCGAGCTGGCGGATGGCGCGCGCATTGCCGTTGGCGGCGCGACGATCGAGATTCATGCGCTGCATTCGCCGGGTCATACGATCGGCAGTACGTCGTTCCTCGTGGATGGGACGTACCTGTTGACGGGCGATATTTTGTTCGTCGCGTCAATCGGACGCCCGGACCTCGCGGGTCTTGCGGAAGACTGGGCAGGCGATCTGCACGAGACGCTGTATGAACGGTATCGGGCGCTGCCGGAGGAACTGATCGTGCTGCCGGCGCATTTCGGCTCCTGGCAGGAGCTTGGGGAGCGCGGCGCCGTGGCGGCGCGGTTGGGCGATCTGTTCGCGGGAAATCCCGGCCTGAACATGGCGGACGAGACGGCATTTCGCCGGATGGTGACGGAACAGTTGCCGCGGCATCCGAATGCCTATGAAGCGATCCGCCAAACGAACATGGGGCGCCTAACGCCCGCGATCGAAGAACAACGCGAGATGGAGAGCGGACCGAGCCGCTGCGCCATTCACGATAACTAAGGAGGACGAGGCTATGGAAATCAGCATGGTGGTCGATACGAAAGGGTTGGCATGTCCGATGCCGATCGTTAAGGCGAAGAAAGCGATGAGCGGCTTAAACGCGGGCCAAATCATGCAGGTGCTGTCGACGGACAAAGGCGCGGTGAACGATTTTACCGCTTGGGTGAAGCAGACCGGACACGAGCTGGTGCGTCATGAAGAGGACGGCGGCGTCTACGCGTTCTACGTGCGGAAGGTCTAAAGGGGGATCGGAATGGAAGCAAACAAGAAAACGACGATCGTCCTGTTCAGCGGCGATTACGACAAGGCGATGGCGGCGTTCATCATTGCCAACGGGGCGGCGGCCTACGATCACGACGTAACGATATTCTTCACGTTCTGGGGGCTGAACACGCTGCGCAAGGACGGTTCGGCGCCGACGAATAAAGGCATGCTGGAGCGGATGTTCGGCTGGATGATGCCGCGCGGCGCGAACAAGCTGGGCCTCTCCAAAATGCACATGGCCGGCATGGGGCCGAAAATGATCAAGCACGTCATCCGGAAACATAACGCGCTCACGCTGCCGCAGCTGATCGAGCTGGCCCAAGAGCAGGGCGTCAAGCTGGTCGCCTGCACGATGACGATGGATTTGCTCGGCCTGCGGCGGGAAGAGCTGATCGAGGATCTCGAGCTCGGCGGCGTCGCGACGTATCTCGGCGAGGCGTCGGACGGCAACGTGAATCTGTTTATTTAAGGTGTACGACCCTTCGTTTTGCCTTATACTATACCCATACGCGTATATGTGATACACCTGGAAGGGGGAAGAGCAGGATGGAATACCAATACACCGACGAGATGAAGACGAGGCTTCGCCGCATCGAAGGCCAAATCCGGGGCGTGCTGCGCCTGATGGATGAAGGCCAGTCCTGCAAGGACGTCGTCAGCCAGCTGTCGGCGGTGCGCAATGCGTCGGATAAGGCGATCGCCCAGATCGTCGCGGAAAACTTGCAGCACTGCATCCTGGAGGAGCAGGCGGCGGGCGGCGATACCGGCAAGCAGGTGAAGCAGGCGATCGAACTGTTGGTGAAGAGCAGATAGTGGGCGAGGACGGCTGGAAGGACGGCGGCGGTCGGTAGGCGCGACTGCCGGGGCGGCATAGGTGTATCGGGTTGAGACTGGCCGAGCGGTGAACCGGTTGGCGATTAACAACGCAGCCATTCGCTGCCGGATACGGTTGAGCTACACCGCCATCGTACCCGGCGCGCCGTCTCGATGCTCCGCATGCCGGTTTCTTTTTATGTTACGGAGGTAGGAAGTACGATGACGTTTAATCTCAATACGATCATAGATATCGCGATCGCGGCGCTTGTCCTGTGGCTGCTGTATTTGCAGTTCGGTCCGGTGAGAGGCTTGCGGACGCTGCCTGCCCGCGAGTTCAACCGGGCGCTTGCGGAAGCGCCCAAGGAAGCGCTGCTGCTCGACGTTCGGGAAGCGGGCGAGTTCCGCCGGGGCGCGATTCCGAAGGCGGTCAATATTCCGTTGTCCGCGCTGGGCCGCAGACTAGGCGAGATTCCGAAGGATCGCAGCGTGTATCTCTACTGCCAAAGCGGCGTTCGGAGCAAGCGTGCGGCAAGGCTGCTGAAGCGGAAGGGGTATAGCCGCATCGCGCATTTGAAGGGCGGCATCTCCGCCTGGAACGGAGAACAGGCGCGCTAAGGGAAGCCAAGTAACAAGGAATCGACGAGCAAGGTGAAACGGGTAAGCCGTCTTATAGCGGGGCGTTTCATTCCGGAGAAGTCGAGACCGGCGCCGCGGAGGCGCGTATGTAAGATGGACGATAAGCATGTCGGAAAGGCCCTGCCTGCTCAAGCGTAGGGCCTTTGCCATGCGAAAGGGGATGTAGGCGGAATGTATACGGTGCAGGCAGGTCAACTGGCGCTGAACCTGGAAATTGCGGTGTACCTGTTGTCCGGATTGGCCGGGGTGCTAGGAGTGCGCATCCGATCGAAACGGGTCGCGCTGCCGCAATCGCAAGCATCGGACGCGCTGCAGGCGGTTTTCCTCTGGCTAATCGTCTGGAAAGCGAGTATAATTGTATTCGATCCGGTTACAGTTATGGCGGAGTGGAGATCGCTGTTGTATTTTAGCGGCGGATCCAAAGGGGCCGTGTTGGCGTCGGTCGTATCGGCTGGGTATCTGCTGTACAAAAGGCATCGCGCCAAGGGTGGTCTGTTGGCGGCGGCGGAGACTTACTGTATTGTGGCCTTCGGCGCTGCGGGGGCGTTCATGGCCGTAGAGCCATGGTTCACCGAAACATGGTCCATTCGCTGGCTGTTGGCGACGCTCCTTGCGCTGCTGCTAGCTATCTGGCTCATTGCGCGGCGCGAGTCTGCCGATTGGCGCAAGCTCTCTTCGGGCGTCCTCCTCGGCAGCTTGGCGTTAACGGCGGTTATGCAGGTGCGGTTCCCGGCTGCGCATGACCCGCTCGCCGTGTCGCAAGCCGCGTCAGGAAGCGTGCAGATCGGGGCGAAGAAAGGCCAGTTGGCGCCCGATATCGGGTTTCTGGACCGGGCCGGCAAGCCGGTTGCCCTCTCCGATTACAAGGGGAAGATCGTCGTCCTGAATTTCTGGGCGAGCTGGTGTCCGCCTTGCCAAGCGGAGATGCCGCATATGCAAAAGCTGTACGACCGGTACGAGAATGAAGAGGTGGTGCTCCTGTCGGTGAACATGACGACCACGGAGCGCGGACCGGACGCCGTATGGGCGTTCGCGGACAAGAAAGGCACGACATTCCCCATCGTGCTGGATGAAGAAGGGGCCGCGATGGCGGCGTACAGCATCCGCACGTATCCGACGACGGTATTCATCGCGCCGGATGGCATCATCCATGCAAGGCTGCTTGGCGCAGTCGATTATGACGGTATGCATCGAATAATCCGGGACATGAGCTGAGGGAGGAACGACAATGTTTCGTTTGCTTGGTCTAATTATGGTAGTGGCGATCGGCTACTGGATGTATCGCAAGTACGCGCCCGTCCGCGGGCTGCGGCAGTATGCGCTGCGGGACCTATCCGGGATGGCGGCGGGGAAAGACATGCAGTTGCTGGATGTGCGGGACTACTTGGAGTTCGAAGAGGGACATTACAATGGGGCGGTCAATTTGTCGCTCGGCCGGCTTAGCTCGTTCTGGCGCAGACATGTGGAAGCGGGGCGGCCGCTCGTCCTGCTGGGCGGGAAGCCTTCCGAGGTGTACCGGGCGGCGCGATTTTTGCGGGCCAAAGGTTTCCGGCAGCTGTCGTACGCGCTCTACGAGTCGGAGCAGGAGAGCAGCGTGCCGTGTAGACAGTGTCCTTGTTGTTAACCGAATAAATATCCGGCGCAAGCCGAAAACAGAAGGGCAGCCTCCTTGGCTGCCCTTTCAAGTTTCTTGGGGATAGAGCAGCTCGTCTGCCAGGATGAATGGACCCGGCCGTTCAAGCTGCGTTAGTCGGTGACGGCCGTAAAGTTAAAGCTTTCCGGACCGACACGCGTAACGCCGAGAGCGGAGACGCTGACGAACACGGTGTAAGCAACGCCTGCGATGTTCGGCGCGTTAAAGTCCGAGCCCGCGATCGAAAAGATTTGGGCGCCCAGCAGGTTGATGTTCATATTCTCGGTAGCCGAGTAGACGAGCACGCCGGACGTGTCGAGTCCGCGATAAACCCCGATCGTCACGTTCGTGGCGACGGGCAGCAGCCCGAGCTGCAGCGCGAGCGTGCCCGTGAACGCGACGCGAGTCAGGTTGGCGTTGCCTGCGGAGAGGTCAAGCGTCTGCTGCGCGACGAGCGTCGGAGTGCCGAGGATGGAGATCGGGATCGCAATGGAGTTCGCATAGCTTGCGTTCTGCGAGGTTTTGGAATCCAAAAATACTGCCACTATCAATCACCTCCTGTAGTTACGTTCATCTTAGAATATGCCGCTAGATTAAGAGAGGATTGGACGAACGACCGGCCATTCCCTGTGTTTCATGCGGGAATGGCCGGTGTAAGATTATTTAGTAGAATTTAGTCATCGAATAGGCGGCAGCTGATTTAAACAACGAAGGAGCTTGTCCCGCCTGAACTTTTCCCGCGTCATAAGTCGTGTCGATCGTGACCCATTTGCCGGTCTGTTCCAGGTATACTTCGTTCCAGGCATGCAGGACGTTCGGGTGATTCTTCTCGTACCCGACGACCAGCTTGGTGGGAAGACCTACGCTTCTTGCCATGGCTGCGAAGGTAGCCGCGTAATCGTAGCAGATGCCGCTTGTGGATTTATAAACGGTGTCAAGGCTCGGCAGATAATCCGGTTTCACGTTGGCCGCTTTGGCGTTGTCGTATTTGAATGTCTTCGTAATGTGAGCATAAATGGCCTTGATTTTGTCTTGGTCGGTCTTGGCGTTCTTGATGAGCTGGTTGGCTTTCAGAACGGCAAGATTGTTTGCGTTCCAATTCACGATCGGGCTGGATTGCTTGAACACCACATTCTGATCGGCTAATTTCAGTTCCACCGATTCTTTATGCACGACTTTGAATTTGGTGCCGCCGGCCGCTTCGGCGATCAGGATCGTATACTTCCCGTTGCCGAGTTGAAGCGGGTAATTGCTAGCGGCGGACAGCGGATAGTCGTAGCTTGCACTGTCTTTGGTAATCCGAACGATGGCTTTGACATTAGCCGGTGGCTGGTAATGAACCTTGATGATTCCTTTGTCCAAGCGTTGGAGATCAATGACGGTGGCGGTTGAATCCGCCTTGACCGTTGGCGCCGAATAGACGAACGCGGCGAGAATGAGAAGCAGCACGACAAGTGGCTTGTTGAACACAAAAAGCTCTCCCTTCGGAAACTGGCTGCCATCTTGGCCGCGTCATCTCGCGTCAAGGAAGGCCCTTTAGTTTTGCGTCGCTAGCTTTCGCTAGGTTTGCCTTTATCGGTAGAAAGCACCGGATTTCATACTAACTAGTACCAATTTACTACATATTACGGCGGTTGGCTATTCCTATTTTGTAGATTTTTCTTGTATTTTGCCTTTTACGATCAATCGATGAGTCGGATTTTTCATAGGGTGGCAGGTAATGAGCGTAATTTCGCGGTCGCGGCCATTGCCCTCTAGTACTTCTACTTGCGTAGGCAAGACGTATTGCTTGGAATCCACGACATAGCGATAGGTCGCTTCCTTCGTTTCTACCACGATCACGTCACCGATCTTCACTTCATCCAATCGATTGAAATTTTTGCCGTAGGTACGATTTCGATGGCCGGCAATCGCATAGTTGCCCACTTGGCCCGGCTTGCCCGTATGCAGCATGCTGGCGACCGAGAGCTTCAAGTGCGCCGGCGTGGCGTCCGTAACGATCGGCAATCTCAAATCGATGGCTTCGATCGCCAGAAGCCCTTCTACGGGAGCATCCCCGATCGCCGTTGGCGTCTTCGCGGCCGCGGGCTTCGTCTTCGGCTTATCCGGTTGGGCGGCCGATGTCGGGGAAGATACTGCCGGCATCTCCGGTTCGGGCATATCCAACTGTCGCAGGTTGCTCTCCCAGGCCTGCAGAATCCGCTGTTGGCGGTAGCCTTCATAGCGATCGGCTAAAGTAGGATAGAGTAAGACCAATATACCAACGAGGATAAATAGAGAAGGTACGAATTTTTTGATCATAGGTATCGGCTGCCTTTCTGAGAAATTGGCGGAATATGGTTGTATATTTTTGTATATTCATATAAAATAGTTGCGGTTTAGTCACTTAATAGTTTATAGAAGGAGGACCGCATTCGCAAGAAAGTGCTCCAAAATCAACCAATAGATAAGAGAGGTTTGCGCAAAATGCCATTCAGAATGATGTACAGTAAGATTGCGAGCGCCCTCGTATTCGTCATGATCGTGGCGCAATTGACGGGCTCTGCGGGTTTTCTTCGGCATGCCAGCGCGGCCGAGATTAGCAATAATATTATTACGGATGCAACCCTCACGATATTGGACGCGAGTGGCACGCCGGTAACCGACGCGGTGTACGAGCAGGGCGCCAAGGTGAATCTAGACTTTAAATGGGAACTTCCGAACGGACATGGCTATAAGGCGGACGACACGTTCTCGTTCGACATTCCGGAATCGTTCAAGCTCTACACCGATTTTACGGCGGATTTGGTTCTTGAGGACGGCGGCAAAGTGGGTCAATTCACGGTCGACGCCAGCGAGCACCGGATCGTCATGACGTTCAACGACTATATCGAGAATTACGACAACGTCAAAGGCACGATGCAGTTGAAGGCCGAATTCGACAAACAGATTATTAAAGGCAATGTCGAGCAGGAAATCGTCATCAAAATTAAAGATTTCGAACGAAAATTCGTCCTATTATTCAAACCTGATACAACGACCGTTATCGAGAAGAAAGGTACGCCCGACGGATATAACCCGAAGAGCATTACCTGGTCCATCGATGTCAACAAGGTAATGAAAACGGTGGAGAACGCGATCGTGACGGATCCGATACCGGATGGACTCTCGTTGGCCGATGCTACCGGAGTCGAGGTGTACAAGCTGTCCAGCCAGTTGGACGGTTCCGTTACGGAAGGAGCGAAAGTCGTCGCGGGCGAATATACGGCATTGGTGGAAGAAGGCGTACTGAAAGTCAGTTTCAAAAATGCCATTGCCTCCGCCTATCGCGTTAAATTCACGACGCCCATTGCGGACGCTGCAAAAGCCTCCTTCTCGAACACGGCTGCGTTCTCGGGCGACAACCAAGAGAGCCGAAGCGCAACCGCGACCGTGACCCCGTCCTACGGACCGTCGCTCGGCAAAGAATCGACGGGGTACAGCGCCGGCGATCAAACGCTGAGCTGGGCGATCAAATTCAACTATCGCGGATCGACGATCCCCGCGGGCGCGGAATTGACCGATACGATCAAGAAAACGCAGTCGTATGACGTCGGTTCCGTCGCCGTCTATCCGGTAACGTTCGACATGGCGGGGAATCCGACCAAGGGTGCGGCGCTCGATCCGTCCGCCTATACGGTTGAGATCGATAACGCGGGCGCAACGAACAATACGTTCAAACTCACCTTCAAAGACAGCATTTCGTCCGCCTACCGGATCGAATATAATACGTTCGCCAACGAACGCGTCGAAGCGAAAGATAAGATTGCGAACGAAGTGACATGGGGAACGGAGAAGGCAGGCGCCAGCCGCGATATCGGCCAAGTCGTCCTGACAAAGTCGATTGCGGCGGTTGATTATCAGAACCAAACCGTCAATTGGAAAATCGTCGTTAACGGCGACAGCGCTACGATGACGAATGCGAAGTTGACGGATTGGTTTACGCAAGGCGGCATGAAAATCGAAACGGGTTCCATTGCGGTGAAAAGCCAAAGCGGGTTGGAGGATGCGGCAGTGGCGGCGGATTTGAATTTGGACCCGGCATCCAAGGACGCACGCCTGGTAGTAACGTTTAAGCCCATTATTAATGAGCCTTATATCATTACTTATACCACGAAGTACAGCCAGGATTGGCTCGCTTACGATTGGAGATTGGCGAGCAGCAGCACGGTATTCCCGAACAAGGCCGCCTTGACATGGGACGAGAAAGTTACTTCGGGAGAGTTGTCGGTCACGACGACCTTCACGCCGAACAATGCGACGAAAGGCAACGGCTATAAATTCGGCTCCTACAACCCGGTCGATAAAACGATCGCTTGGACAATCGGCGCCAACTATAACCGCAAATCGTTGAATGAGGCAGTGTTAGAGGATACGCTGGAAGAGGGACAGAAATTGATTCCGGGCTCGCTGGAATTGCATGAAATGATCGTCCCGGTCAACGGCGAACAGGCCAAGGGCGCTTCGGTGCCGGCCGGCGATTACGCGGTCGAGTATGACGAGACCTCCGGAAAGCTGAAAGTAAGCTTTAAGAAGGCCATTACGACAGGCTACATCTTGACGTTCAAGACTAGCGTGGACGGTCTCGTCCTGGACGGCTCGATCGCCAACGCCGCGCAATTGACCAACGGGTCGATTGTCGAGTCCAAGAACTGGACGGCGACGGTAACGATCCCGAATGGCGGCGAATATGTCAGCAAGAGCGGCGCGCAGGACGGATGGGATTTGAAATGGACCGTCGCGATCAACCGCGGCCAGTCGACGGTGCAGCAAGCAACCGTGAAGGATAGCGCAAGCGCCGGCCAAATTTACGTGACGGATTCGTTCCACGTCTACGAGACGGTAATCGGCGCCAACGGCAGCGTTTCGAAAGCAAGCGGGGAGTTGACGGAAGGGACGGATTATTCGATCGTCATCACCGCGAAGACGGGCGGCGGCGAGGACTTCGAACTGAAGTTCCTCCATGAAATCAAGACCGCCTATATTCTCGAATACAAAACGACGATGATTACGGCCGATAACGGCGACAAAGTATTCAACGACGTGGAATTCACGGGCGAAAATGTCAAAGTCGGCGTAACCGAGACAACGAAGGAAATCATCATCGGTCTCTCCAGCGGTTCGGGGACCGGCAGCGGCGACCGCGGCTCGCTGACCGTATTGAAGAAGGATGAGGAGACCCAGGTCAAGCTAAGCGGCGCCACGTTCGCGCTTTATCGCGTATCGGGCAGCGCGAAGACGTTCGTGAAGTCGCTCGCGACGGATGCGGACGGCAAAGCTGTATTCCGTAATCTGTTGTCCGGCAGTTACATCTTGATCGAGACCGCTGCGCCTACGGGGTATGCGCTGGATGCGACAGAGCACCCGGTCACCTTGGCCGCGAAGGCCGCGCTCGAGGTAGCGATTACGAACAAGAAGACAGTTGTTCCGCCGACGGGGCCGATCGAAGGTTCGCTGACGATCACGAAGACGGACGCCGCGGATAGCGCGGTCGCGCTGAGCGGCGCCACGTTCGAACTATACAGCGTGGCAGGCCCTGTTCGCACGTTGGTGGCCACTCAAACAACTAGCGCCGACGGGAAAGCGAAGTTCGAGAAGCTTCCGCTAGGCGACTATGTCGCGGTGGAGAAAGCGGCGCCTGCGGGCTACGAGCTGGATGGTACGGACCATCCGGTGACGATTGCCGGCGTGGCGAACGTGGATTTGACCGTGACCAATAAGAAGTACACGCCGCCAGGCCCGGGTCCGGGACCAATCGATCCAGGACCGACGAATCCGGGAACTGTCGATCCAGATCCGACTAACCCAGGACCTGCGGAGCCTGGCACAACTGACCCAGGCACAACCGATCCAGGCACAACTGACCCGGAAACAACAAGCCCTGGCACGAAGCCGACCCCGAAACCGGTAGATCCTCCTGTCGTGAGCGAGACGACGACGCAGGACGAGACGATCGAGGGACAGGTTGAAGTGCCGCTCGGCGGCACGGCCGTCGTGTCGAAGCAGCCGGACCATGGTACGGTGAAAGTCAATCCGGACGGTACGTGGGCCTATAAGCCGGATGCCGGCTTCGTGGGGAAAGACCGAATTTCGATTATCGTCACCGATCCGGATGGAAATACGGAAGAAATCTTCATCGATATTACCGTGGACCCGATTCCGCTAGGCAATGACGATCCGAAGGGACCGGCAAAACCTGTCGCTACCTTGCCGAAAACGGGTGAGGGCAGTCATTTGCCGATTCAGTTAGCAGGCGTGGCGCTCATCGTGGTCGGTTTGGCTTTATTCCGCACCCGTGTATCCCGCAGTCGGAATTAGGGAATATACAAGCGCGTAACCGCGCCAAAGAGCCGCAGATCTCAAATCTGCGGCTCTTTGTTATGGAAAGCGGCATGAACGGACGCGGACGCTCGCCGGCAGGAGGACGGTCAAGGCGACGACTCTTCCAGATTGCGCTTCAAAATGTCGAGCTCCGTAGCCAGCGACGAGACAATGCGCTCTTCAATGCCGTCGAGCATGGTGGCGGTGTCCATCTTGCGTTCGATCCCTTGGGCGAGCATCTTATCCCAGATGGCCGCGGCTTTCGCGTCGAGAGGCGTCGTCACGAGCTCGGACATTTTGCCCACGAGTTCCTCGTGCAGCGCGTATACCGGCTGGTTGCCCATGTACGGATTGACGGAGGCCAGCTCCTTCGGATTGCCGCGCGCCGGCAAATAAGCCGGGACCGATCCCGCCATGCCGTTCTTGCTCGACTCGGTGACGTAGAACTCGATGAACTTCCAGGCGAGCTCTCTGTGCTTGCCTTCGGACGGGAGAATGAAGTTGGCGCTGTTCTGCCAGCCGTAGAGGTCGAACGGAAGCCGCGTCTCCCGCCAGAGACCGGCGGATTCCGGCGCCCACGCTTTGATTTGATCGCCGCCCCATGTGCCCATGTACATCATCGCGATGTTGCCTTTACGCACGGCTTCTTCGCCGCTGGAAGTCCAGACGTCGAGATGCGCGGCCAGGTTGAGGTCATGGACGACTTTGGCGATATCGATTGCATTCTTGAACAGGTCGTTGTTGCGCTGGAAGCGCAGCTCGTCGTCGAAGAAGCTTTGCGTACGTTCGAAGTTCAAGACGATCTCCGGGTCCCACTGCGTCAAATAGATGCCGTCCTTCTTCAGCGTCTTGGCCATGTTCAGCCAGTTATCCGGTTTGGCCATATAATCGCCGAGCGCCTTCGGGTCGGAGGGAAAGCCGTATTTGTCCATAATGTCCTTGCGATAGTAAGTGACGATCGGCGAGCTGGAGAGCGGGAAGCCGACGAGCCGCTTCCGATCCAGCGACATATTGCTGCGCCATAACGCTTCGCTGAAATCGTTCTCGTATTGGCCGGCGTTGTAAGGCGGATCGAGCAGGTTCTCCACCCCTTTGATCGAGGAGAAAGAGCCGAACTGCGCGCTGTCCACGAGCATGACGTCCGGCACGTCGCCGTCGGCCAGCGCCTGCAGGAACTCGTTCTCGTACGAGGCGTACAGGAAATCCTTCACGGTCACCTTCACGTTCGGATAGAGCTTCTGGAACTGCGGGATCAGCTTGTCAAAGCCTTTATAGTAGACCCATAGCGTAAGCTCCGAGCCAATGTTCGGATCAATCTCCTGCGTCTTGTCCGTTTCTTGGGCAGGCGGCGTTTGCGCGGATGCGGATTCATTCTCCGTGCCGAGCCGCTTCGTGCCGGAGCCGGAGGCGAAGCACCCGGTCAGGCCGACGGCGAGCATAGCGGCGATAAGCGTCAAGCCGAAGCGGTGCATCTTGCGATTGGTCACGATATTTCCTCCCGATCTTCCTTGGCGTGCGTTTGCAGGAAGGATATGAATTGTTCCGCCGGCAGCGGCCGGCTAAGCCAATAGCCCTGCGCTTCTTCGCACTGGAGCTTCTCGATATAGCGGTAATCCTCCCGAGTCTCGATGCCTTCGACGACGACGTGCAGCTGCAGACTGCGCAGCAGTTCGGCGATGGCGCCGACGATGCGGGACTTCTTCGGATCGTTCGCGATCCCTTTCATGAACGTGCGATCGAGCTTGACCTCGTCGACGGGCAGGCGCTGCAGCTGATTCAAGGACGAATAGCCGGTGCCGAAATCGTCGATGGAAACGCGAAGGCCGAGCGAACGAAGCGCTTCGAGCTGCGCGACGACTTTGTCGTGGTTGCGGATGAAGATGCCCTCCGTTATCTCGAGCGTCAGCAGACGGAGATCCATCCCCGTCTCGGCGGCGATCGATTGAATGAGCTGCGGGAGCTCGCCCTGCTCGAAATGGCGGCCGGAGATGTTGACGGCGACCGGCAGCGGCTGCATGCCCTGCCTCGTCCAGATGCGGTTCTGCCGGCACGCTTCCCGGATGACCCAGGCGTCGATCTCGGCGATCATGCCGGAGGTTTCCGCAAGCGGGATGAAGCGGTCCGGCGGGATGAGGCCGAGATTCGGATGATACCAGCGGATAAGCGCTTCTACGCCGCTAATGCGCCCGGTGTCGATCGCCATCTTCGGCTGGTAATGAAGCTTGAACTCGCCGGAGCGGATCGCGCTCCGCAGTCCGTTTTCCAGCTGCATTTTCTCCGAGAGGTATCGGTTCATCTCGTCATCGAAGAATCGATAACAGCTGGTTCCCTGTTCCTTCGCCTGGTACATCGCCATATCCGCATGCGACAGCAAAGAATCATGATCGTGACTGTCCCGCGGATAGACGCTGATGCCCAAGCTGACGGAAACGTAAAGCTCGGTTCCCGCAAGCAAAATAGCGTCGTTGAACGTGCGGCAGATCGCGTCCGCCGTCTCGTGCAGCAGCGGCTCGTCCTCATAGACGAGCACGAAGACGAACTCGTCGCCGCCAAGGCGGAAAATGCGGCATTGTCCGGACTCGAAGCGGGCGAACCGCTCCGCAACCCGCTGCAGCAGCTCGTCGCCCGCGGCATGGCCCAACGTGTCGTTGATCTGCTTGAAGCGGTTCAAATCCGCGAACATGACCGCCACCGATTGGCCGACTCGCTGCTGGCTTTGTTCGTGCTCCTCCAGCACGCGCAGCAGGTGATTGGAGAAGTGAAGCCGATTCGGCAATCCGGTCAGACCGTCATAATACGCCAGATGCTGGAGCTTCTCTTCGGAGATCATCAGCTTGGCGGTCTGATCCTTCAATTTGCTGTTCGCATCGGACGATTCCTGGAATAGCCGGAACAAGTCGCGCGACATATGCTGGAAGTTCTGAATGAGCGAGTTGAACTCGATGATGCCGCTAGTCGGCCATTCGAGCGCCTCCATTCGTTTGAGCCGGTCGGGCAAGTTCGCGGTGGTGGCCGCCAGCTCCGTAATCGTGCCGGTCAGCATGCGGCCGAATAGCAGCACGAGCACCGTGACCCCGAGCGCGCACAGCATCAGGTTCAGAAAGTGGTAGAAATATTCCTCGTAGATCGAGTCGAGGAACGGACCGAGCGGCGTATCGATGTAGATCGTCATGGATGCCTGCGGAACTTCCTGAATGTAGAGATAACCGGCATCCTGCCAGGTTTGACGCGTATGGGCATTGGCCGGGAGCGTCAAGTAGAACCGGTCGTTAAATTGCTTCTGGACGTCGGCTTGAAGTCGGGTGAACTTCAGTCCGTACGGAGAGCCTTGGCTGTCGGCGATAATCCGGTTCTTGTTGTCGGTCACCGTAATGATCGACAAGCCTTCGCTCGTGTATTTGGTAATCATGTTCTGCAGGTAGCCGATCTGGATATCCGACCCGAGCTTCACGGAGCGATATTCCTCGGAGGTCCAGCGGCTCAGCTCTTCCTTGATGCTGCCGGCCGTGCCTTCCGACTGGTGAAGGGTATTGCGTTCCAACGTGTCGGTAATATTGGTGCTGCCGATAGACAAGTACATTAAATAGGGAACGAAAATCATGAAGAGCGTGAAGTGAGCCAACGCCTGCTTCAGGTGGATCGGCTGCTTCGTCTTCGGGGTCATGCGAATCCAGACCGGCAAATATTTGACGACGATGCCGGCAAGCGTGGCGTTGATCAGGCTATTGGTCGCGCCGACGAGCAGCGCCAGAATGATTTCGGATGTTTGGTGATCGGCGACGTGCAGGACGAATGCCGTCGGGAGGGCGATGACCGCCCAGAAGCAGGCATCCCAGAAGAAAAGGGGCTTGGCGCTGTTGCGGCTTAACAGCCCGACGGCCAGCAGTTCGCCAAGATGTACGAGCACGAAGGGGGAGTGGCCGAACGCGATCATGCACGCGCCATAGACCGCCAGCGCGCCGAGCGCCACGTACCGGAGCCGGAGCAGGCCGATCGAGGCAAACAGCATGACGCTGCCGAAGGAGAGAGAGATGCCGTAGACGAGGGACAGCGGCTGGCTCTCGATGGCGACGGCCAAAAGGACGACGGCGATGAAAATGGCCCATTTGCGAGCATTGAGATGGGGAAGAAGAGCTTGTCCCTCCACGATGGGTCCTCCTGCACGGTGAAGTATTGAAGATGAAAAAATCAGGGGAATGCCTTGGGCATTCCCCTGATTCGAAGTTCGTTCAAGAGATGTAGCAACCCGGCGATCATACTTGGATTTCAGATCCGTGGCTTTGCGTCCTATGCTTTCGCATAGTTTGCCATATATTATTCATGAATGACTAGTTTGCTAGGTTCTAGGTAATAAGGCTTAGTAGGTCAATTGTAGTGGAAATGTAAAGGTAACTCAATGGTAATTGTTGTTTGAGATTAACATTTCTGTACAACCTTCCTTTTTTCCTGCTAGCCTAAAAAAAAGTTTGCGGATGTCTCGCGGATATCCCGCTCGTCGCCAGCGCCGCGGCTGAGTTCGCCGGGGAGTTCGAGCTGTTATCCGCCGCCGAACTTAATGAGAGGCTGCTTGTCGATGGGCGAACTCGTTCCGTAGTAAACGACAATCGTCTTCGCTCCGGAGAGCTGGAGCAGATTATGTACTGGAAGCCGAAGACGGTAGGCGAAGTCGTGTTCAATGAATGGGATTGAACGAAACACGATCGGAAGAGTGTGGTTTTGTTCTGGATATCATTGTAAAATGGAATTGTATAATTGAAACTAAGTTTTATTAGTTGAAACTACCTACGGAGGCGGATAGGATGGCATTCCAATTCGACGGTCTGGATCACGTGCAGTTGGCGGCGCCGGAAGGCTGCGAGGAAGCGGCGCGGCGTTTCTTCGGCGGATTGCTCGGCTGGCCGGAAATTCCGAAGCCGGAGCCGCTGCGGGCCCGAGGGGGAGTCTGGTTCCAATGCGGCGCGCATCAGGTGCACATCGGCGTGCAAAAGGACTTCGTCCCGGCGGCCAAGGCGCATCCGGCCTTCCATGTCCGAGGATTGATGCAGCTAAGAGATAGGCTGCTGGAGCGGGAGACGCCCGTCATCGACGACGACGCGCGGACGGAGGAAGGCGTCGCGAGATTTTACGTCCGCGATCCGTTCGGCAACCGGCTGGAGTTCATGGAGCTGGCGCGATAGACGGCTGGCCGCAACTGGAGACCGGGCATATGGCAGGTCAGGCCAAAGAATTACTTTCGCGTTGTCGCGCCTAGGCGGATGCGAAATTCCGTTGCATAGCGAGCGAACGCAAAAAAGAGTCCGAGCAGCATGAATAATGCCTCCGGACTCTTTTTGCTTGCGTCTCCCGTTCGCGACTTAGCTCAGATGAAACTCCTTCATCTTATTGTACAGCGTGCCCCGCGAGATGCCGAGCAGCTTGGCGGCCGCGCTCTTGTTGCCGAACGTCTTGGCGAGCGCCTCCTCGATGAGCGCGATCTCGTCCTCCTGCGTGAGCGCGGGCTTCAATGCCTTGCGTTCGTAGTAGAAGCCGGACTCCTCGTCCGGCGCGGCATCGCGCTGCAGCTGATCGCGCTGGAGCGCCTCCGGGAGCAGATCCATCGTAATCTGCTCGCCGTCGCACAGAATGATGCAGCGTTCGATGACGTTGCGCAGTTCCCGCAGATTGCCCGGCCACTGATAGCTAATGAGGGCCACCATGACGCCGGGATCGAATACCGGGATCGGCTTCTGGTATTGCAACGCGTAATCGCGGACATAGAGCTGGGCCAGCGAGGGAATATCTTCCTTGCGCTCGCGCAGCGGCGGGATGGCGATCGAGACGATGTTGAACGCATAGTACAGATCGTCCCGGAACGCGCGCGCCGCGACCATGGCGGCCAGCTGCCGATCCGTCGCGGCGACGACGCGCGCCTCGATTCGGACAGACGTGTCGGCGCCGTTGCGGGTAACGAGGCGCGTCTGCATCGCTTGATAGAGCTTCGCCTGAATGTCCACCGGGAGCTTGTCGATTTCGTTGAGGAACAGCGTTCCGCCCCCGGCGGCTTCGAGCGCGCCCGCCTTGCCCGTATCTTGGCCCGAGAAGGTGCCGCCTTGATAGCCGAACAGCTCGATGTCGAGCAAGCCGGGCGGGATGGAGCCGCAGTTGACGATGACGAACGGCTGGCCGGCCCGCGGGCTCGCTTGATGGATCGCCGTCGCGAACTGCTCTTTGCCCGTGCCGGACTCGCCGACGAGCAGGAACGGCGCCGAAGCGCCGACGACCTTGCGCGCGAGGGCGATCGCCTTGTTGATCGCGCCGCCCTTGCCTTTGATGCCGGCGAACGGATCGTCGCTGTTGCCTGCCAGCTCCGCCGGCGCGGCCTGCACGGTCGTCAGCTCGTCGTTCAGCTTCACCAAATGCGTAATGTCCTGCTCGGTCGCGATGCTCGCGATAATGCGACCGTTCATGTCGTAGATGGGAGAAGCGTTAATGAGGACGTGCGTATCCGGCCGCGGGCGATGGTAAGCGCCGCGCAGCATCCGGCCCTCGTCGAGAATGCGCAGCACCATGAGCGCTTCGGGATCGAAATGCTCGCCGATCCGCCGGCCGAGAATCTCTTCTCTCGGAATGCCGTAGATCTCTTCCGCGTTGCTGTTCCAGCAGATGACGGACCCGCTCCGGTCGACGACGGTCACGGCGTCGGTCACCGTCTCGGCCAGCGTGGCGAAATACGCATCCAGCCGCTGCAGTTCGGCCAGCGTCGCGCGCACGAGGCTGCCGAGCGGGCATGAACCGAGCAGCTTGCCGTCGTCATCCTGAACGACGATGAGCCGAGAGACGTCGTCCGGGATATCGGCAAGCGCCGCGTTCAGCGCGCGAAGGTCGTTCGTATACGGAAGGATGAACGAAGCAAGGTGCGATTTGTCCGCCACATACTCGCCTATGCTTCCGGTCGGAGGGCCTTGGAAGCAGCAGAGGTCCCTAGGCGTAAACACATAGGAACCCGTCTCGGTCGTTACGCAGACGTCCTGTCCGTGACGGAGCAGCTCGATCAACGCTTCAAGTCCGGCTTGCGGGGGCACGGTCTCGAAAGAATGGATCGGTAATTGTTCAATCTTGAACATTGGTAACCTCATATCTATGTGTATTTCTATAAATTTATCATGCGGCCTTTATCATTTACAACAAGCAAGCTCGGAATTCGACAATCCGCTTCCCCGGAATGAAACTTGTTGCGCCGCCGCAAGGAAGGCTCCAGCCGTTACACCTTGCGGAATGAAAGAAATCCGGTTGTCGAGCCGGATATTTGAGCAGAAGGGAGCATTACGATTCTAGAGGAGGATAACCAGTTGATCGCGGCCGTTATTGGCTCTGGCATTCTGCGGGTGCCGATAACCGCGTGTCGCTTGGGAAAGCGTGCTTTCTCAAGAATGCGGCCACTTTCAAGGGGGATTTGTTCAAAATTGAACATATTGATTACAAATATGGTATATGTGTTCAATAACAAAATATTTATGTACAACGTGAACATATTGTGTATAATCGGAGTATAACGTGTTAAGGCAGGGGTGACATCATGGAAACGGTTATGCGCAATATGTTTCTGAAGCTGGCGAAGAACCGCCCGGCGAACAAGCTGGCGAAACGATACGGCTTGCGTTTCGGCGCGCAGCGCTTCGTGGCCGGCGAGACGATCAAACATTCGATCGAAGCGGTCAAACAGCTGAATGCCACCGGACGCGTGGTCACGCTCGACCATCTCGGCGAGTTCGTGTTCACGGAGGAAGAAGCGAAGGAATCCGCGACGATGTGTCTGCTGACGCTGGATGCCATTCATCAGGCGGGCGTCACGGCGAACCTGTCGCTCAAGATGACGTCGCTCGGTCTGGATATAAGCCGGGAGCTGTGCATGCGCAATATGCGGGAGATCCTGACTCGCGCGCGGTCGTATGGCAATTTCGTTCGCATCGACATGGAGGACTACGCGCACTGCCAGATGTCGCTCGATATTTACCGCGAGCTGCGCCAAGAATTCGATAATGTAGGCATCGTCATTCAAGCGTACTTGTACCGGACGGAGCAAGATATCGCCGACCTGAACGAGCTGAAGGCGAATCTTCGCCTCGTGAAGGGCGCCTACAAGGAGTCGCCGAAGGTCGCGTTCCCCGAGAAAGCGGACGTCGACAACAACTTTAAGAACATCATTCGCCAGCATCTGTCGAACGGCAATTACGCCGCGATCGCGACGCACGACGAGGCGATGATCCGATACGCCAAAGAGATCGTTCGGGAATATGGTATACCAAACGACCGATTTGAATTCCAGATGCTCTACGGCATTTGCGAGGATTTGCAGAAGAAGCTGGTCGCCGAGGGCTACAAGGTGCGCGTCTACGTTCCGTACGGGAACGACTGGTTCGGCTATTTCATGCGCCGCTTGGCGGAACGTCCCGCCAATGTCTGGTTCGTGCTCAAAAATATGTTTAAATAAGGAGTGTTCCATACATGAGTATCCTCACGCAAAACGAAGCGTTCCGCAACGAGCCGTTCGTCAACTTCGCCCTCGAAGAGAACAAGCGGGCGATGGAGGCGGCGATCGCGAAAGTGAAAGCAGGTCTGGGCCGCGACTACCCGCTGCATATCGGCGCGGAGAAGATCGTCACCGAGGCGAAAATCAAATCGATCAACCCGGGCAACGTGGACGAAGTGATCGGTTACGTGAGCAAGGCGGATCAGACGCTTGCCGAGCAGGCGATGCAAACGGCGCTCGCAACGTTCGAGACGTGGAAGAAGGTACCGGCCGCCGAGCGCGCCGAATACTTGTTCAAGGCCGCGGCGATCATGCGCGAGCGCAAGCACGAGTTCTCCGCGATGATGGTGCTCGAAGCGGGCAAGAACTACGCCGAAGCGGATGCCGATACGGCGGAAGCGATCGACTTCATGGAATTCTACGCGCGCGAAATGCTGCGTCTTGCGGCAACGAACGAGCGCCAGCCGCTGACGCCGGTCGCCGGCGAAGACAACAAGCTGACGTACATTCCGCTTGGCGTCGGCATCGTGATCCCGCCGTGGAACTTCCCGCTCGCGATCTGCGTCGGCATGTCGACGGCCGCGATCGTATCGGGCAACACGGTCCTGCTGAAGCCGGCTTCCACGACGCCGGTCATCGCGCACATGTTCGTCGAGCTGATGGAAGAAGTCGGCCTGCCGGCGGGCGTCCTCAACTTCGTGCCGGGCAGCGGCGCCGAAGTGGGCGACTACTTGACGACGCATCCGAAGACGCGTTTCATCAGCTTCACGGGCTCGAAGGAAATCGGCCTGCGCATTAGCCGTCTGGCTGCCGATACGGCGCCCGGCCAGATCTGGATCAAGCGCCTCGTCGCCGAGATGGGCGGCAAGGACGGCATCGTCGTGGACGAAACGGCCGATCTGGACGCGGCCGCGCAAGCGATCGTCGCTTCCGCGTTCGGCTTCCAAGGCCAGAAGTGCTCCGCGGGTTCCCGCGCGTTCATCGTCGAGTCCGTGTACGACGAAGTGGTGGAGAAGGTCGCTGAATTGACGAAGAAGATTCCATCCGGTCTACCTGAGCAGAACTATGCGGCAGGCCCGGTCATCGACCAAGGCTCCTACGACAAAATCCTCGGCTACATCGAGATCGGCAAGAGCGAAGGCCGACTGATCGCCGGCGGCGGCAAAGCCGAAGGCAACGGCTACTACATTCAGCCGACGGTGTTCGCCGATGTGGACGGCAAGGCGCGCATCATGCAGGAGGAGATCTTCGGACCGGTGCTGGCGCTGGGCAAAGCGAAAGACTGGCGCGAGGCGATCGACCTGTACAACGATACCGAGTTCGGCTTGACCGGCGCGTTCTTCTCGAAGGATGAGAGCCGCATCGAAGAAGCGCTTCAGACGATGCACTGCGGCAATCTGTACATCAACCGCAAATGCACCGGCGCGCTCGTGGGCGCGCATCCGTTCGGCGGCTTCAACATGTCCGGCACGGATTCCAAGGCGGGCGGCTATGACTACCTGCTGCTGTTCACGCAAGCCAAGATGACATCCCGTAAGCTGTAGTCACCATAAGAGCCCTTGCTTCTACGCGATTCAAGGGCTCTTTCTTGAATTCTTCTTTCGCCTTGACCAACCTAACTCGATTGTCGAAGGGGATATCCGGATGATGGACCAGACAAGCAGCTTGCCGGTGAATGCGGCGATTAGGGCGGAGCCGAAGCAGGCGGAGACCGAGAACTTGGATTTGTTCACGCGCACCCAGCAAACAATACATACGGCCTTGCAATATTTGGGCTGCGACGAAGGGATGTACGAGCTGCTCAAGGCGCCGCTGCGCGTCCTGACCGTCCGCATTCCGGTGAAGATGGACGACGGCTCGGTGAAGGTGTTCACCGGCTACCGGGCGCAGCACAACGACGCGGTCGGCCCGACCAAAGGAGGCGTGCGCTTCCATCCGGACGTCACGGAGGATGAAGTGAAAGCGCTGTCCATGTGGATGAGCATCAAATGCGGCCTGACCAATCTGCCGTACGGCGGCGGAAAGGGCGGCATCCAGTGCGATCCGCGATCGATGTCCTTCCGCGAGCTGGAGCGACTCAGCCGCGGCTACGTCCGCGCGATCAGCCAGCTGGTCGGCCCGACGAAGGATATCCCGGCGCCGGACGTGTTCACGAATTCGCAGGTGATGGCGTGGATGATGGACGAATACAGCCGCATTCGCGAATTCGATTCGCCGGGCTTCATCACGGGCAAGCCGCTCGTCCTCGGCGGGTCGCAGGGGCGCGAATCGTCGACGGCGCTCGGCGTGACGATCGTCCTGAAGGAAGCGGCGAAGCTGGCCGGTATTCCGGTCGAGGGCTCGCGCGTCATTATCCAGGGCTTCGGCAACGCGGGCAGCTTCCTGGCCAAATTCCTGCACGACGCGGGCGCGAAGGTCGTCGGCATCGCGGACGCGGTCGGCGCGCTGTATAACGAAGACGGCCTCGACATCGACCATCTGCTGGACCGCCGCGATTCCTTCGGCACGGTGACCAACCTGTTCCCGAACCGGATCACGAACGCCGAGCTGCTGACGATGCCGTGCGACATTCTCGTTCCAGCGGCGATCGAGAACCAAATCACGGAAGCGAACGCGGGGCAGATCGAGGCGCGCATCGTCGTGGAGGCGGCGAACGGGCCGACGACGGCGAAGGCGACGGATATGCTGACGGATCGGGGGATTATGCTCGTGCCGGATGTGCTTGCCAGCGCGGGCGGGGTAGTCGTATCCTATTTTGAGTGGGTGCAAAATAATCAAGGCTACTATTGGTCCGAGGAAGAAGTCAATCGCAAGCTGACGGATCTGTTGACCGCTTCGTTCCACCAGGTGTATCAGACCGCGCAGACCAAGCGCGTCAACATGCGGCTGTCCGCGTATATCGTGGGGCTGCGGAGGATGACGGAGGCAGTCAAATGGAGAGGGTGGGTTTAGATGAAAAGACTGCAACCAGGGGGGCTCCACGGCCGAGAATGTTCTTGCGATCGCTGTTATTTCAGGATTCCCTTATTTAAGATAGGTAGGGAAGGAATCCTTCAATAAAGGCGAGCGTTTAGGCTCCATGGTTATCGGTCTTTTCCAGACCGAACGAGCATTCCGCCTAAACTTCTTCAGAAGCATTCTCTCTGTTCCGCCCAAGGTTGACCATTTCATTCATCTAAACCCGAGTAGGCAAATAAGGGGGAGCCAATATGGCACAGACCAGCATTATTTTGCGCGTAGAGTTGAACCACGGCTTGGTGAGCTTCGGAGACGTGGCGGCGACGATCAGCCGCGCCGGCGGCGATATTACGTCGATCGACGTCATCCGTCCGGGCAAGGAGTCATCCGTGCGCGACATTACCGTCGACGTGGCGGACACGAAGGAATCGACGATCGTCGATTCGCTGAAGGCGCAGGCGGGCATCAAGATCATCAACGTCTCCGACCGGACGTTCCTCGTCCATCTGGGCGGGAAGGTCGAAGTGACGCCGAAGCTGCCGATCAAGAACCGCGACGATCTCTCGCGCGTCTATACGCCGGGCGTGGCGAGGGTGTGCACCGCGATCGCCGAGAATCCGGACAAGGCGTACTCTTTGACGATCAAGCGCAATACGGTCGCGGTCATTAGCGACGGCACGGCGGTGCTGGGCCTTGGCGATATCGGGCCGCACGCGGCGGCGCCGGTCATGGAGGGCAAGGCGATGCTGTTCAAGCAGCTGGCCGACGTGGACGCCTTCCCGATCTGCCTCGACACGAAGGATACCGAAGAGATCATCCGCACGATCAAGGCGATCAGCCCGATCTTCGGCGGCATTAACCTCGAGGATATCAGCTCTCCGCGCTGCTTCGAGATCGAGCGGCGGCTGGCCGAAGAGCTGGACATGCCGGTGTTCCACGATGATCAGCACGGCACGGCCGTCGTCGTCATCGCGGGTCTGCTCAACGCGCTCAAGGTGACGGGCAAGCGAATCGGCAATATCCGCGTCGTCGTCAACGGCATCGGCGCGGCGGGCGTCTCCATCTGCAAAATGCTGCTGAACGCCGGCGTGACGCGCCTCGTGCCTGTCGATCGCGAAGGGGCGATCGTGCGCGGCGGCCAATATGAATACCCGATGTGGCAGTGGCTGGCGGATCAGCCGCAGGTCGAAGATCGTCCAGGCACGTTGAAGGAGCTCATCGCGGATGCAGACGTGTTCATCGGCGTCTCGCGCGGCAACCTGCTGAACGGAGATGACGTGAAGCGGATGGCGGCGGACCCGATCGTGTTCGCGATGGCCAATCCGGTGCCGGAGATCGCGCCGGAGGAAGCGCTGCCGCATACGGCCGTCTTCGCGACCGGCCGCAGCGATTACCCGAACCAGATCAACAACGTGCTCGTGTTCCCGGGCATCTTCCGCGGCGTGCTCGACTGCCGCGCGCGGGTCATCAACGAACCGATGAAGCTGGCGGCGGCCCGCGCGATTGCGGCCGTTATTTCGGAGAACGAGCTGAACGAGCAATATATCATCCCGAGCATATTCAACGAGAAGGTCGTGCAGAACGTGCGCAAGGCGGTCATCGAGACCGCGATCTTGACCGGCGTCTCGCGCCGGGTGCCGCCGGATTTCCGTTAAGGCGGGAGGATCGAGGGAATCCGCTTGACGGAAGAAGACCGAACATCCGTGAAGCATGAAAGCGCGGGCTTTGCGCAACGGAGTTTCACGCGCGAATCGGAAGGAGGCTGCCACGTTCCAACTGGCGGTCTCCTTTTTCTTCTGCGATCGCATGCCGAGAACCGTCATTTGCCTCATTCATATTGGTCCTAGCATCGAAATGCGGTACGATCGGAGCAAGGCGAACAGAGGGAGGATATCGGGCATGCGCAGATTGAGAGCAATGGAAGAAGACGATTACGACGCGATGATCGAACTGTGGCGCGGCGTGGACGGGTTGGAGCTTAGCGGGGCGGACTCGCGCGAGGGGATCGCGAAGTATTTGGCGCGCAACCCGGGAATGAGCTTCGTCGCGGAAGCGGAGGGGCGGATCGTCGGCACGGTCCTGGGCGGTCACGACGGGCGGCGCGGGTTCATTAACCACTTGGCCGTTGACCCGGCTTGCCGGGGACAGCGGATCGGCGCGGAACTGACGGAGCGCTGCCTGGGCGCCATCGCGGCGGACGGCATCGGCAAATGCCATATTTTCGTCAAGTCGGACAATGAGATCGGAAAAGGCTTCTGGGCGCGGACGGGCTGGTCGAAGCGCTCGGGGTTCGACGTGTTCTCGCGCGACGCGGCCGTGTTGGAATTGAAGCGGGAGGAGGCGCGATAAGATGGCGGAGGCGATCGCCCGAAGTGTCCGGGAGGACGAGTTGGAGGAGCTGTTGGCGCTTTACCGGCACATGCACGAGCACGATCCGGATATTGTAGGAGAGCCTTGGCTGGAGGAGCTGTGCGCGAGATCCTGTCGGACCCGAATATGGACGTGATCGTGGTGGAGAGCGAGGGCAAGCTGGCGTCGACCTGCGTGCTGACCGTTATCCGCAATTTGACGCGCGGCGGCCGGCCTTATGCGTTGATCGAGAACGTCGTCACCCATCGGGATCATCGGCAGAAGGGGCACGCTAGGCAGGCGCTGCGGCTGGCCGTGGAGACGGCCAAGAAGCGAAACTGCTACAAGGTCATGCTCTTGACGGGATCGAAGCGGGAAGAGGTTCACCGGTTCTACGAGCGGTGCGGGTTCGCGAAGGGGAACAAGACCGGATTCCTCATGAAATTCGAGTAGGAAAGGCCGGATATCGGCAAAAATAAACAGGGCCGCCCGAGTTGGGCAGCCCTGTTAGTCGTCGTTGGCGGACGGCGCGACGAGACGCGACAATAGAACGCGGTCGGACGAAGGCGCGGCGAACCAAAACGTCGGCGAACCCGCTTCTGCAGGCGGCACGGCCTATTGGAGCGTGGTTAAGTACGCCGCGAGCCGCTCGTACGTGGCCGCGAAGCCTTCTCTGGCCATCTCGCGCGAAGTTTCGAACTCGGCGGCTTCTTCCGCCGTCGGCTGGACGGGCACGCTGCGCATCGTCATGCTTGTCCGGCCGTCCTCTTCTTCGAACGTGATCGTATTGGCGATCTCGAGCGGCCAGCTCGCCAGGAACGGCGCGCGCGCCAGGCCCCCTTCCGCATCGGAGAAGGAATTGACGAAGACGAGCCGGTCGAACGGCGAAATGTCGCGATAGGCGAGCTTGCACCACATCAGCTCGCCGCCGGGCGCCTGCTGGCTGTAATGAAAGGCGCCGCCGGGACGGAAATCGAAGGAAGCGACCTGGATGTCGAAGCCTTCAGGACCCCACCACCGGAGCAGATGCTCCGCCTCGGTGAACGCGCGGAAGACAACCTCGCGGGGGGCGGCGAACGTGCGGGTGATGACAAGCTCTTGCGATGATGCGGAATGGGTGGACATGGAACGGCCTCCTTAATGGGGATTGGCGCGGGACAAGCTCGAACGCGCCGAAGGGTCGAGTTGGATGAACCCTAACTCTTACGTTAACTTACTTAGAAGAATACCTCTTAAGGAATATTCCTGTCAAGGAATATTCCTGACGAACCAAGTAAAAAAAGCGGCAGCGACCATCATAATGACTGCTGCCGCTCCTGTCCGCGGTCATGCTTGTCTCACGGATTCTCCATAATGTGGTACACGCCGCGTTCGGTTTGGAGCAGGGCGCGCGGGCCGTCGGTCTCGACCTTCTTTAAGCCTTCGAGCGGAATTTCGAAGACGCCGCCCGGGAGCGGGGTTTGCTCGGCATCGGTCAGGACGACGCCTTCGCCGCGCAGCACCAGGGAGCTGCCGTTCGTATACTCGTCGCCGCCTTCTTGCTGCGGACGGTAATCCACGCCGGTCAGCTGAATCATGACGCGGTCCAGGTCGCCCTGTTCCTCCTTC
Source organism: Paenibacillus methanolicus (assembly GCF_008124765.1). Lineage (GTDB taxonomy): Bacteria > Bacillota > Bacilli > Paenibacillales > Paenibacillaceae > Paenibacillus_Z > Paenibacillus_Z methanolicus. The sequence goes on from NZ_VNHS01000012.1 coordinate 31,454, forward strand.
TGAATCAGCAGCGGCTTCGATTTGTGATCCTCCAGCCAATCGGACAACGTGTCGATACTGCTCATGGTATCCCTCCATTTATCGGTATTGGTGTTTGCAGGCGCATAAGATGTGCAGGCAAGTGCTCTTATTTCCATGTTACCCCAAATGCGGCTTGTTCCATCATGCCCAGGATGAGCTTATCCTATGAGTTGTTCAGTCGTTCATGCTTACTTGACGATATGTGGTTATAACTATAAAATAACTTACATATAGTAACTAACTGAGTTGAATTCTAAAACGATAAGGTTGTGACTCTCATGAGCACGGTACTGCATCCGGATCTCAGGCTTGGCGAAGTAAAATTAAAGGTGAGCGATTTGGCGCGTTCGATTCGCTTCTATGAAGAGGTCGTCGGCCTGAAGCTGCTGGCGCGCGAGGGGAATACGGCAAGTCTGGGCGTGGACGGAAGCGCGCCGCTTCTCGTTGTGGAGGAGATTCGCGATGCCGTCGTCCTGCCTCGGCGTTCGGCGAGCGGGCTGTACCATTTTGCGATACTGGTGCCGACGCGCCGGGCGCTCGGCCTTGCGCTGCGAAATCTGATCGCCTCCGGCATCCATATCGGCCAGGCGGACCATCTCGTCAGCGAGGCGCTCTATATCGCCGATCCGGACAACAACGGCATCGAGATATACCGGGATCGCCCCCGTAACGAATGGCCGCGCGAGGCGAACGGACAGGTGAAGATGGCGTCCGATCCGATCGACTGGGACGGCTTGCTGAAGGAGGCCGAGGGCAGCGAGTGGGAAGGACTTGCGCCGGGCACGGTCATTGGGCATGTCCACTTCCACGTCGGCGATCTGGCCGCGGCCAAAGCCTATTATTGCGATACGGTCGGCTTCGAGATCGCGACGGACGGTTGGCGGCAGATGGGCGCGTTGTTCATCGCGGCCGGCGGTTATCACCATCATATCGGGCTGAATCTATGGGCCGGCCAAGGCGCGCCGCCGGCACCGGCGAACGCGGTGGGACTGGCGTATTTCACGGTCGTGCTGTCCGGGCAAGAAGAGCTTGCGCGGGTTGCCGCAAGGCTGCGCGAAGCGGGCACGCCGGTGGAAGCGCATGGAGGTGCCATGTTCGCGACCGATTCGTCGGGGATTACGATGCGGCTGGTGACGGCGTAAGCGCACGCAGCCGACGAGCGCGGAACAAGCCCGCGCGAATGAGCACCGCCGTCGGCGGTGCTTTTTTATCTACGGAAGGAGATGGTTCGGCGCGCGTCGAATCTGTAGGCGAGAGAACACTTCTGGGGGAATACGACAACATGGGGAAGTCGAAACGGATCAGCATACCGGCCTTGCTGGTAGGCTTGTTTGCGTTTATCTTGGCGACCAATGCCTTCTCGCTTATCGCGATGGCGGCCGCACGAATGCTGGGAACGGATTGGGCGGATACGTATATCGATGACGACAACTATTGGTTCGGATTGGCGCTTGTTATCTTGAGCATGCTGTGCGCGGGCTTCTACACCGGCAGGTACGCGTACTTGAAGGGACGGGTAAGATGGAACCAGTCCTTGATTTTGGCCATTGCGATCGGCGGATATAGCGTCGTGGAATCGTTCCGGATGATCGGAGAGCCGCTGGCGGATCCGTTCGCGATGAATATTTTGTATGACGTATCGATGATAGCGTCGCTCTTGTACGGAGACCGGCTGGCGAAGAGGGAGCGGGATAAGCTGAACCGGCTAGTCGAGTCGAATACCGAGTCGAATACCGAGGCGATGACGGAGAGATAACGAAGAGAGCAGACCCTTGGCCTGCTCTCTTGCCAATTATATTACAGCGACGCTTCGGCCGCCTGGCGCAGCTGCCGGCGGATGTCCGAAGCGGTGCGCGCCGGGTCGTCCGTTTGGAAAATAACGTGTCGGTATTTCTCGTGCCCCGCCAGCACGAGCTGAACGAGCGGCGTGCGGGAGCCGAAGGATAGGAAGTACCACTGATTGGCGAATTTGAAGCTGCCTTCATACAAATGGAGACCGGCGATGGACGTTCCGGGCATGCGCAGCATCCATTTCGGCGCGTCGAAGTAATCCACGTACACATGTTGCACCGTTTCATACGGGATGACGACTTTCGATTTGATGGCGAACAGCCGGTTCAAGCCGGTTAACCGGAGCGTCAATTCATGTTGGCCGAACAGCACGTTACGTCCCATAGCCATTGCTCCTCTCTATTGAAAAGGCTTACATTTACTATATCATATTTCGTAGGGAACGGATTTGTGCATATTCGGTCGATTTCATTGCGAAATTGTGCGGGTGTACAAGTGGAGTGACGGCCGGACTCCTTTTTAATCCCCACTTGACAGCTGTGATTAAGCGGTTTAAGATTAGCTCAATTGTTCCGACGATATTAGCCTACTAGACCAACTAGAGGCCCTCATTCTCCGCATGCGCCAAGCGTTTGCGGAGACGAGGGTCTTTTTTTATGGCCGAAATGTAACATTTCTTCATCGAAAAAGAAAAACGTTGTAACAAAATTTTAACGAAGAAGGAGATGGCGGCGGTGCTAAAAGGCGGACTGGTCCGCATTCGGGAAGCGGCGCAAAGCCTGACCCAAGCGGAGGAGCGAATCGCCAGACATATTCTGGCGCATCCGGAGGAAGCCATCAAGCTGTCCGTGCAAAAGCTGGCCGCGGCGGCGGGCGTCAGCGAGGCGACGGTCGTGCGGCTGGCGCAGTCGCTGAAGTACGAAGGCTTCAAAGCGCTCAAGCTGGCGATCGCCGCGGACTTGGCCGGGGAGCGGGAGAGCGGCGAAGAATACCGGCAGTTCCCGGTCGGCAGTCCGATCGGCGCGATGATGGAGTCGATCTCGAACAACAACGTCAAGTCGATCCGCGATACGCTCGCCGTCCTGTCCGAGGAAGCGGTGGAGCAGGCGGTCGGGTTGCTGGGCGCGGCGCGGAAGATCGCGCTCTTCGGGGTGGAGTCGTCCTCGGTCGTCGCCGACGATTTCCGGCAGAAGGCGCTGCGGCTCGGGCTGTGGTGCGAGCCGGGCTACAGCGGCGATTCGCAGGCGATCATCGCGGCGAACCTGACGTCTGCGGACGTCGTGCTGGCGATCTCGTATTCCGGGGCGACCGGCTCGGTGCTGCGCGCGATGCAGGTAGCCAAGCGCCAGGGCGCGAAGGCGATCGCGATTACGCAGGTCGGCGACAGTCCGATCGCCGGGGAGGCGGACGTGGCGCTGTATACGAGCTCGCTGGAGCAAAATTTCCGCAACGGAGCCATGGCGTCGCGCATCGCCCAATTGAACGTCGTCGACATGCTGTACGTCGGGCTGGTGACCCGCCAATATGCGGATAGTCTGGACACGCTGGAACGCACGAAGGCGGCGGTGCGGTATACGCGCGGGGAAGAAGAATTCAACATTTAATCCGGGGGAGAGAACGAGAATGACGATGAATCGAAAATGGCAGGCAAAGGCCGCTCTGGCGGGATTGGCGGCAGCGCTGACGCTCGCGGGATGCGCATCGAACGGCGGCGCGAATCAATCGGAGGAGAAGGCGGTCGGCGAAGCGAAGGCGAACGACGCACCCGCGGCGGCGGCGGAGACGTCGGCCAAGGCCGAGCCGTTCACGCTGCAGGTGGCGGTGTGGGACGAGAAGCTGAAGGAGACGGTGCAACAGACGTTCGAGATTTACAAGAAGGATCACCCGGAGGCGGACTTCAAGCTGACGGTGACGCCGGTCAAGGAATATTACACGAAGCTGCAAACCGCCCTCATCGGCGGCAGCGGCCCGGACCTGTTCATGATGAACGGACCGAACTTCAACAAGTTCGCTTCGCTCAAACTGTTGACCGACCTCCAGCCGCTTGTTGAACAAGAGCAGCTCGATACGTCGGCATACCCGGAGGGCATTACGAAGCTATACCAATATGAAGGCCATCAATACGGTCTGCCGTACTACCTGGGCTCCATCGGCTTGTTTTATAACAAGGCGTTGTTCGATGCGGCGAAGGTGCCGTATCCGGACGAGACGTGGACGTGGGAGACGCTCCGGGCGAACGCGGCCAAGCTGACCGACAAGAGCCAAAGCACGTACGGGTATATCGCGGCCAACGACAACCAATCCGGCGTCTACCCGCTCATCCATCAGGCAGGCGGTTCGGTCATTAGCGCGGACGGCAAGAAGTCCGGTCTCGATGCGCCGGAGAGCGTCGCCGCGCTGCAGTTCATGAAGGAGCTCATCGACGAAGGCGTATCCCCGAGCGCGCAGCAGCAGTTGGAGACCGCGCCGATCCAGCTGTTCGGCTCGGGCAAAGCGGCGATGGTGCCGGGCGGTTCGTACGACGCCAGCACGTTATACGGCATGCTGGGCGACAAGCTGGGCGTCGCGCCGCTGCCGGCGGGCAAGCAGGCGGGCTTCCTCGTGCACGGTTCCAGCTGGGTCATTAATGCGAAGTCCGAGCATCAGCAGGAGGCATGGGAGTTCGTGAAGGTGCTGAGCGGCGCGCCGGGCGCGGAGCTGCTCGCCAAGAACGCGATCAATTTCCCGGCGTACAAGGATGCGGTCGCGCTGTGGATGCAGTCCATCCCGTCGCTCGACATGAATGCGTTCGTGAAGTCGCTCGAGCATACCGCTCCTTACCCGGTATCGAAGAACACGGCGGAATGGCAAAACGCCATTATCGAAGAGATCACGAACGGCTTGCTCGGCAAGCAGTCGATCCCGGACGCGGCGGCGAAGGCGGCCAGCCGGATGAACGATATTTTGGCGAAGGAATAACGACAAAGAGGGGGCGGCATGAGCGATGAGGGAAATCCAGATAAGGGCGCCGGAAGCGGCGCCCGCCGCCGCGCCGCGGGCCGCAAGACGGACCCCGCGCGGCAGGACGGTGGAGATGTGGTGGGCGTACGCGTTCGTGCTGCCGGCTTTTATCGTGCTGGGGGTGTTCCATCTGCTGCCGGCCGCGGCGTCGCTGGCCATCTCGTTCACGGATTGGGACGGCCTGTCCGAGATCCATTTCGCGGGATGGGACAACTACGCCGTGCTGCTGTCGGACGACAACTTCGGCAAGGCGGGGCTGCACACGTTCCTGTACGCGCTGGCGGTCGTGCCGATATCGGTCGGGCTGGCGACGCTGGTCGCCGTGCTGCTGAATGCGGGACTGAAGGGACAGGCGTTCTACCGGACGGTCTACTTCATTCCGGTGGTGACGATGTCGACGGCGGTCGGCTTGATCTGGAAGTGGCTGTACAACTCCGAATACGGGCCGATCAACGCCGCGCTCGGCTTCCTGCACCTGCCTCAGCCGAACTGGCTGTCGGACAGCCGCTACACGCTCGTCTCGATCATGATCGTCGGCATCTGGGCGGCGATCGGCCATCATATGATCATTCTGCTCGCGGGCCTGCAGGGCATTCCGCAAAGCTTCTACGAAGCGGCTTCGATCGACGGCGCGGGCAAGCTGCGCACGTTCTTCCGGATTACGCTGCCGCTGCTGTCGCCGAGCCTGTTCTTCGTCGTGACGACGTCGGTCATCTCGTCGCTGCAGCTGTTCGACCTCGTCTTCGTCATGACCGGCGGCAATCCGGCGCTGCTCAGCTCCGCGCGAAGCGTCGTGTTCAACGTCTACGAGGAAGGGTTCGTCCTGTTCCGCATGGGGACGGCTTCGGCGCAGGCGGTCGTGCTGTTCGCCGTCATTCTGCTGCTCACCGTCGTCCAGCTCAAGCTGCAGAAGCGGTGGGTTCACTATTAACGAAAGGAGGCGACCGACGATGACCCGATTGTACCGCCTGCTGCTCCATATCGTGCTCGCCGCGGGCGCGCTGCTTATGGCGCTGCCCTTCCTATGGATGGTCCTTACGTCGCTGAAGACGTTCGCCGAATCGATGCAGGCGCCGCCGACGCTCATTCCGGCTTCCTGGCAGTTCGGCAACTACGCCAAAGTGTTCGAGGAGACGGATTTTCTGCGCTATTTCGGCAATACGCTTCTGCTGACGGTCGTGAAGACGGCCGGGCAGCTGCTCTTCTGCTCGATGGCGGCGTTCGCGTTCGCGACGATGCGGTTCCCGGGCAAGAACGCGCTGTTCCTGCTGCTGCTCTCGGTCATGATGCTGCCCCACCAAATTTCGCTCATTCCGACCTTCCTGCTCGTGAAGGAGCTGCATTGGCTGGACACGTACTACGCGCTGACCGTGCCGGGACTGGCGAGCGCCTTCGGCATATTCCTGTTGCGGCAGTTCTTTCTCTCCATCCCGGCGGAGCTCGGAGAGGCGGCGAGAGTGGACGGCGCGTCGTTCCCGCGCATCTATGCCCGCGTGTATTTGCCGTTATCCGCGCCGGGGCTGCTGTCGCTCTCGATTTTCGTCGTCATGGCGGCATGGAACGATTTCCTCAATCCGCTCGTCATGACGAGCTCGGACGAGATGCGGACGCTCTCGCTCGCCGTCGCCAGCTTCGTGGGCGAATTCTCGACCGATTATCCGCTGATGATGGCGGCCGCCTGCATGGCGGTGCTGCCGCTCATCGTCTTGTTCGCCGCGCTGCAGCGCTATTTTATCCAGGGGATCGCCCTGACGGGGATGAAGAGCTGATGACCAACATGATTCTGATTATGACCGACCAGCACCGGGCCGACGCGCTAGGCTGCTACGGCAACGACGTCGTCGAGACGCCGAACTTGGATTACTTGGCCTCCGTCGGCACGAGGTTCGCGCACGCGTATACGCCTTCGCCTTCGTGCGTGCCCGCGCGGGCCGCGCTGCTGACCGGGATGGAGCCGTGGCATGCGGGCATTCTCGGGATGGGCGGCGGGCAAGGGCCGATGGGCGTCGGGTTCGCCCACACGCTCCCGGGCGAGCTGGCGAAAGCGGGCTATCATGCGGCGGGCGTCGGCAAAATGCATTTCTACCCGCAGCGCGCGCTGAACGGGTTCCACGAGACGACGCTCGACGAGTCGGGGCGCGAGGAGGACCCGGGCTTCGTATCCGATTACCGGTCCTGGTTCCGTCGGCAGAGCGGCGGCCGCTACGACATCGTCGATCACGGCATCGGCTGGAATTCGTGGATGGCGAGGCCGTATCACGCGCCGGAGTGGATGCATCCGACCACCTGGACGGTGAACGAGGCGATCTCGTTCCTCGGCCGGCGGGACCCGTCCCGGCCGTTCTTCCTGAAGGTGTCGTTCGCGCGGCCGCATTCGCCTTACGATGCGCCGCAGCCGTATTACGACCGTTATCTGCGCCAGGAAGAAAAGCTCCCTCCGCCGTATCGCGGCGACTGGGATGCCATGCACGACGACCCTGCGGAGGCGCTGCGGCCCGATGCCTGGCGCGGCGTGAAGCGCGAGGCGGATATCCGCCAAGCCCGCGCCGGTTACTACGGGTCGATCACGCATATCGACCACCAGCTCGGCCGGCTGTTCGAACGGTTGAAGAAGGAGAAGCTATTCGACTCGTCGCTGATTCTGTTCGTCTCCGACCACGGCGACATGCTCGGCGACCATCACCTCTGGCGCAAAACGTACGCCTACGAAGGCTCGGCCCGCATTCCGCTGATCGTGAAGCTTCCCGGCGGCCGGACAGCCGGCGCGCCGGCTGTCGTCGAGGCGCCGGTCGTGCTCCAGGATCTCATGCCGACGATGCTGGAAGAGGCGGGCGTGCCGATACCGGCGGCGGTCGACGGCATGAGCCTTGGCGGCGCGCTGCGAGGCGACGCCACCGGCTTGGAGGCGCGCGGCTATATTCACGGCGAGCATTCGACTTGTTATTCGGAGGAGCAGGAGATGCAGTATTTGACCGACGGCGCGTTCAAATATATTTGGTTCCCGCGGCTGGGCACGGAGCAGTTGTTCGATCTGCGGGGCGATCTGTCGGAAGCGGAGGACCTGGCCGGCAAGCGGGAGTGGCGGTCGGAGCTGCTGCGCTGGCGCGGGCGGCTCGTCCGCAAGCTCGAAGCGCGCGAGGCCGGTCTGACGGACGGCGACGAGCTGGTCAGCCAGGCGGGCAAGCCGTACTTGGCGTCGCCGCATTACGAGGCGCGGCGGCAGCGGGCCGCGTTCGATTGGGTAAGTTGGACGCGGAAGGACGCCGGTTCGCCGACGGAAGGCGGGTAGACGCGATGACCGGATCTTCGCCGGCTTATATTATCGGCATTGACGGCGGCGGGACGAAGACGCATTGCGTCATCGGGGACGCGCAAGGCAATCTGCTGGCCGCCTGCGCGGGCGATGCGGGCAACGTCAAGTCCCGGCCATGGCCGCAGGTGGCGGCGACGTTCGGCTCCCTCATCCGCCAGGCGGTTCGGTCGGCCGGCGCGGAGACGGATCAAGTCGCCGTCATCGCGGCGGGTCTGGGCGGCGTCGTCCAGCCTCGCGACCGTGAGCGGATCGCCCGTCTGCTCCAAGCGCATGCGGGCGACGGCGCGGTTATTCGCGTGTATCCGGACGCCGAGAACGTCCTGGCCGCGGGAGGCGGCGGGGGCGCGGGCATCGCGCTTATCGCCGGCACCGGCTCGGTCGCCTGGGGCAGAACGGCGGGCGGCTCGGAGGCGCGGTCGGGCGGCTGGGGCCACGTGCTGGGCGACGAGGGCAGCGGCTACGATATCGGCCGCCGCGCGCTCGGCGCGGTCATTCGCGCGCATGACGGGCGGGGGGAGCCGACGGCGTTGACCCCGATGCTGCTGCGGCATCTGGGTCTTATTTCTCCGACGGCATTCATCGAGCTGTACTACGAACAGGCCGGCGTGCGGAAGGAGATCGCTTCGCTCGCGGCGCCCGCTTTGCTGGCCGCCCGCGAGGGGGATGCCGTCGCGCGCGCGATCGCGGCGGAGGCGGCGGATGAGCTGACGCAGCTGGCCCTGGGCGTATCGCGCCAGCTCGATCGATTCGGCGGACTGGCGGACGGCGATCCGCTTGTTCTGTCAGGCGGACTATTCGGCAGCGAATGGTTCGCGGCGATGACAGCGGCCCGGCTGCGACCGGCACTGCCGTCGCTGCGCGTAAGCCGGCTGCCGCTGCCGCCCGTTACGGGCGCTTATTTGCTGGGGCTGCAAGCCTATGGCGCCGTTGTGGACGAGGCATGGGAAGCGCGCATGCTCCGATTTTGGTCGGAGCCGCGCTTTTTGACCTTCGGCGGGTATTGAAGCTCTTCCTTGTATATGGCTAGTTCTTGCGCCGCGGCGTAATATTAGCCGGTGTCGACCAATATACAATAGATAATCATCGTCTAACGCTTCCGTTATTGCTTCAACGGCGCGGGTCTCGTTTTTGCGGTGGTAGAGGTAGTCCGCCGCTTCCAGCGAGAAGGCGTGCGTGTCTTCGGGCACCGTCGCGTCCTCGCCGACCTGTTGGCGAACGTGCCTTCCCAGCGAATGCCTATCGCCCGGAAGCCGCCGCGCGCGACGACGGCGCCCGGTGACCAATCGCCGCCATCGAACCGAAAGGGGATTTCTTCCACGCTTTTCCGCTTGATCAACCGCAGCGTCTTTGGCAGACGCTCTGGCCGGTAGCCCTCGGTTTCCGGCTCTCCCGTTCGTTGATTCGCCTTCTCGGTTCCTTTACGCATCTGGACATCACGCCCCTATCAGCAGTTGGTAATCATATCCACCACCCAGTATGCCGTAACGGGTGAAAAAGACTTGTCGTTTTCTTATCGGAAACGGCCAGCCATGAACCTTATCCGGCCCTTGTTCATATGGTTAACTAAATGCACGATGCCAAAGGGGGAGCGGTACACGACCATGAGAAGGTTGAGCGAATACATCACCTTGAATTTGGTCCTGCTGCTGGTATGGGCGTTCTTCGCGGCGATCGACGGTTCGGTCACCCCGCTCGAAGGAGCGCTGCTGTTCGACGCCGCGCTGATCGGGTTGCTGCACAGCGCAAGCTTGAAGCGCTACTTGATCGGAACGGACGGACGGGAGGAAGGATGAGCGATATGAACCGGATGGCGTGCGGTATTCGCGCCATCCGGTTTTTCGCGTTTCGATAGGGGCCGGCGGGGTGGGCATCATTGTTGCATGTGACGCCTATTGGCCAACATGACGATCCATGCCAGAAGGGAAAGCGCCGCGCAGCAATAAAACATAACGGCGTATGAAAAATCTTCTACGACTAGGCCCATAACCAGTCCGCCTAACGAAAAGCCGAGGTCATAAGAACACATGAACAATCCCATCCATGCGTATTTGGAATGGACGGGAAGGATAAACGACAAGTAAGTCGTTAGCGTAGGGTATAGCAGCGCGATGGCCACGCCGTTAAAAATAGCGGACAAGTACAGAACGCCGTCAAATCGCTGCGACAATGCAAGCAGAATCGACCCGGCCAAAGCCGACAGCAACGTCGCCGATATGAATCCGGTATGCCACCGGCCATCGGAAGGAATTTTCTTGCGAAGGATGAACCGGCAGCCGATGACGACGATTCCTTGTAACGTTAAGTATAATCCCGCATGGCCGGTACCTCCGTTGACGATAAATAAAGGAACGAATGTCGCCGTCGCGCCGAATACGCAGGAAACGCATAACATGACCGTCATGCTGACGAACAATGGACGGTTTCGCCCGATTCCGGATGCCGATTTCACAAGGTCCCGCAAAGCAAACGTTTCGCCGCCTGCGCGAACGCGGGGACCTTTCGCGATCGGCGCGTTGAAACCGATCAGGACCGGCGCTAGCGCCAAACCGATTAATACGGTTACATACAAGGTCAACGACGCGCTGCCCCAAATCTGCATGGCCACCATGGGACCGAATAAGGTAGGAATCACCGATGACAGGCTATAAAGCGTCATCCCTTGTCCCCGGTCGCGTTCGGCCAGCCCTTCCACAATCGCCGCTTGCAAGGCCATCGAGAAAAATGCGGTGACGGCGCCTTGCCATGCGCGAAGCGGCAAATAGAAGTCGGCATCGGCAAACGTGTATAGCAGCATGCACGCAGCATGCGCAATCAATAGCAGACGCATGATGAACAGCGGGCCATAGGACCCGATCATTTGTCCGGCGATGGGACGAAATAACATGCACACAAACATATAGGCCCCCATCATGATGCCGATCTCCGCATGATCCATCCCCGACTTTTCGCCTTGTAAGGGCAACAATACGGTCAAAATCGAATTGGCAGAAAAAAAGAGAACCGTTAATGCAAATAACGGAAACAATCTCATCATAACCGGACGAGTTTCGTTCAATCTAGCCATGCTCCCTTCACTGCGAGTACCCTCACTCGTTGTACCTTCGCTCTGGTGCCTTCCCTAAATCGTCCCTGGAGAAGGCTTTGTAAAGTCTAGCACAAGCCCTTTAATCCGTATATCCGCGATGAGAGAAACGATAATTGTATTGACAGTGCCGGAGGAGTGTACTATTCTTCAAAAGGGGATAATGATAATCATTATCAGTTATAACGACAAGTAGGGGTCGAGAGGGGAAAGAATACATGTTTAACTTTAGAAAGAAAGCGCCGTTGCTCATGCTGCTGCTATTGTCCATTGCGATTACGGCATGTTCCGGCAATAACGGCAATACCGGAAGCAACGCTTCCGCGGAGAATAATTCGAAAGCGGAAGCGCCGGAGAATAAAACGATCACGGTATCGTGGCCGCGGGATATCGGCCCGATGAATCCGCATGTTTATAATCCTTCCCAGCTCATTGCGCAATCGATGGTCTACGAGCCGCTGGTCAACTATACCGATGGCGGGGAAGTCGTTCCGTTCTTGGCCGAATCGTGGACGATTTCGGAGGATGGAAAAACGTACTCGTTCAAAATTCGCCAGAACGTAAAATTTTCCGACGGAACTGCGTTTAACGCGACCATTGCCAAGAAAAATTTCGATGCCGTCATGAAGCACGTCGAGAACCACAGCTGGCTCGGTTTCATCAGCTTATTGGACAAAACCGAAGCGGTTGACGAGTACACGTTTAACATCGTGTTGAAACAAGCCTATTATCCGACTTTGCAAGAGTTGTCGGTTATTCGTCCGGTACGCTTCCTCGGCGAAGCCGGCTTCCCGGAAGACGGCGACACTTCCAAAGGCGTGAAGGAGCCGGTCGGAACAGGCCCATGGATGTTGTCGGATTATAAAACCGATGAGTATGCGGAGTTTACGCGTAACCCTAACTACTGGGGAGAACAGCCGAAAATCGATAAAGTCGTATTTAAGATCATCCCGGACGGCGACACGCGCGTTCTGGCCTTCGAGAAAGGCGAACTGGACTTGATCTATGGCGAGGGCGCCATCAGCATGGACGCCTTCCTGCAATTACAGGCGAATCCCGATTATGCAACGCAAATATCGAGTCCTGTCGCAACGAGACAATTGGTGATGAACACGACGAACGCGGCCTTATCGGATAAAAACGTGCGATTGGCGCTGCAGCACGGTTTCAACAAAGAAGCGATGGTCCAAGGCGTCACTTCGGGACTGGAAGAGAAAGCGGACAGCTTATTGTCCGCCAACTTCCCTTATGCGCAGTCGAATCCCGCTCCTCTCGGCTATGATGTAGAGAAAGCCAAAGCCTACCTGGACGAGGCGGGCTGGATGCTGCCGGACGGCAAGTCGGTTCGCGAGAAAGACGGCAAACCGCTTGAAGTCGAATTGATTTACGAGAAAGCGGATCAAATTATTAAACCGATGGCCGAAACCCTTCAAGCGGAATGGGCGGCGATCGGCGTGAAATTGAATATTACGGGCATTGAGCTGACGGAGCAAGTCAAGCGGTTCCGCGCGGGACAATTCGATTTGTATTTCTTCAGCAACTACGGCGCGCCGTACGATCCGAGCTCGTTCTTCCATATCGTCGCGGAGAAGAGCTTCGGCATTGCGGAGGCGCTCGCTAACCTGCCGATGAAGAGCGAACTCGACAAGCAGGTCGAAGAAGCGCTCGTTACGACGGACGAGAATAAGCGCAAAGCCTTGTTCGACGCGATTCAGACGACGCTTCATGAAGAAGGCGCGCTCGTTCCGGTCTCTTACATTAAGAAGACCGTTGTGTACAACAACAAGATCAGCGGCTTTGCATTCCCTGGAAGCCGGGACGACAACCCGTTCTCCAGCATCGCGATCAATCCGTAATTCAGGGGGCGCATTATGGGCGGCTTTATCGGAAAACGGCTTTTGGCCGTCATCCCTATTTTCTTTTTTGCCACGCTGCTCGCGTTTTTGCTGATTCAGCTCTCCCCGGTCGATCCCGCCGAAGCTTATCTGACGGCGGCGCATATCCATCCGACCGAGGAGCTGCTCGAACAGAAAAGACACGAATTCGGCTTGGATCAGCCGCTGTTCGTTCAATACGCTCAAACCATTATGAAGATGTGCCGACTCGATTTCGGCACATCTTATATTTCGAACGAGCCCGTTTGGCAAGAAATTGCTCTTCGGATGCCGGCAACGCTCCAACTTGCCTTTAGCAGTATTGCGCTGGCGGTTATCGTGAGCATACCGATCGGTTTTTTGGCAGCCGTATACAAGAACAGCGTATTTGATCATCTTAGCCGGGTGCTTGCTTATGTCGGAGCATCGATTCCGCAGTTTTGGCTCGGCTATTTATTGATCTATTTCTTCTCCGTCAAACTGGATTTATTGCCGGTGCAAGGCAGAGGTTCGTGGGCGCATCTTGTTCTGCCGTCGCTTACGCTCGCGCTGGGGCTGATCGCGATCTATTCCCGGCTGCTGCGCGCAAGCGTTCTGGAGCAACTTCAAGAACCCTACGTGCTGTATGCGCGAACCCGAGGAATCAAAGAGAAAATCATTCTGGTCAAGCATGTGCTGAAAATCGCGATATCGCCGATGTTGACCGGTCTTGGGATGAATTTGGGCAAACTTCTCGCCGGCACGATTATCACGGAAGAGGTATTCTCTTGGCCGGGTTTTGGCCGTTATTTTATTGAGGCGATTTTCAATCGGGACATCCCGGTCATCCAGGCGTATGTACTCATTTCCGCTTGCCTGTTTATCGTGTGCAACTTGATTATCGATCTTCTCCAAATGTACTTGGATCCCCGAATTTCTTGGAAAGGACGAAGCAGCCATTGATCGCGAGTATACGTACCGGCCTTAAAAGCCAGAAGACCGCAGCGATATGCGCGGTTGTTCTGGCTATTCTCTTTCTGCTATCCATTCTGGCTCCTTGGATCGCCCCGCATGATCCGATCCACGTGAACTTGGCGCTCAAGCTGCAGTCTCCTTCATGGGATTATCCGCTGGGCACCGATCATTTGGGACGATGCAATTTGTCCCGCTTGTTATACGGGTCGCGTATTTCCCTCGGCTTCGCGTCTGTAATCTTTATTTCCTCGCTTTTGATCGGATTGGTGATCGGGACGTTCTCCGGATATCGAGGGGGAATCACCGATCAAGTGCTGATGCGTTTTTCCGAAGGCGTGATGGCTTTCCCGTCGCTCGTGCTCGTGCTCGGGCTTGTCGGCATATTCGGTCCCGGTTTGCCGCAGGTCATCTTGGCGATGGTGATGGTGCAGTGGGTGTATTACGCGCGCATGTTTCGCGGAATGGTGCTCAGTTTGCGAGAGAAAAATTTCATCGCCGCGGCCCGAATAAGCGGGTCCTCGCAGTGGACGATCATTCGGCGTCATATGATTCCGAACGTGCTGCCGCCTATTGTCGTGATGGGAACGTTAGAAATCGGATGGGCGATTATGGACATCGCCGCGTTGTCGTTTCTCGGGCTCGGCATTCAACCGCCATCCCCGGAGTGGGGTTCGATGATTCATGAGGGCAAATCCTACATCCGAAGCAATCCCGAGCTTATGTTATATCCCGGGATGATGATCTTAATCATCGTCATGACGTTCAATATTTTAGGCGAAGCCTTATCGGAGCATTTCGGCGTACAACGACGTTATGGAAAGGATGGGGCCAGATGACAGCGCAACTTGATGCCGTATTGCAGGTAAGCGGTTTACGAATCACGGCAAGAACGCCTCTAGGCGAGAAACCGCTCGTTCATGGCGTCGATTTGGAGATTCAGCCCGGGCGCGTGGTTGGCCTCATTGGCGAAAGCGGATGCGGCAAATCGATTACGAGCCTGTCGATCATGCAGCTGCTGGACCGGAAGACCACGACAATCGAAGGCAGCATCCGGCTGAACGGGCGCGAATTGAACGGACTGCGTTCGGAATCGATGCGGGCCATCCGCGGCAAAGAAATCGCGCTCATTATGCAAAATCCAATGAACGCCTTTAGTCCCGTGCTGACCATCGGCCATCAATGTATCGAGACCATCCGAACCCATACGACGCTGTCCAAGAAACAAGCCTACGAGCTGGCCGTATCTTCGCTGCACGATGTGAATTTGCCGGATCCCGCCGCCGTTATGAAGCAGTACCCGTTTCAATTGAGCGGCGGGATGCTGCAGCGGGTCATGATTGCGACGGCCGTCTGCCTTCGCCCTTCCGTTATTATTGCCGACGAGCCGACTACCGCGCTGGATGTCGACAATCAGCTGCGGGTGTTAAGGCAGCTTGATCGTATTCGCTCGGCGTATGGCACGTCGATTTTATTGATTACCCACGATCTGGGCGTCATTGCCGAAATGGCCGATGAAGTAGCCGTTATGCAGAGCGGCCGTATTGTCGAGCAAGCGGACGTGTTCCGGCTATTCGATCATCCGCAGCATGAATATACGCAACGACTTTTGAACGCGAGGCCTGCGTTCTTGGCTCACCAACCATCCAAGGAGTTTGTACCGGCATGAAGGTAACGGAACATTCCGAGAAAGCGGCAGCCGTGGTATCGACGGCGAAGAATCCCCTCTTCGGGTTGAATGCGTTGAAGATTTATGGTATGGCGGTATTGTTCTATACGACCAGCCACATGCTGCTTATCCTGCTGCCGCTTAGCTCCAATAAACTGGGCGCAAGTCCGGCGCAGATCGGGCTTATTATGGGGACGTACATGTTCACCTCGATGTTTTTGCGCCCGGTCGCCGGCACAATCGTCGACAAGCTGGGGGCAAAGCGGATCTTACTGGCAACGCTCCTGCTGAACGCGGTCGTATTGTCGCTGTATTCGATTCAGGAATTATGGCTTTTCGCCGTGCTTCGGATCATGCAAGGAGTGATCCTTTCTTTCTTCTCCATGGTGTCGCATTTGATGATAATTGAAGCTTTGCCGGAGGAAGCGCGCGGACAAGGCTTGTCCCTGTTTTCGCTCTCGTCCATGCTGCCTTATACGTACGGCCCTTTTCTCGTCCTCTATTTCTTCGATCGCGTGCCGACGATGTCCCTATTCATGGCCCTCATTCCGCTCGGCCTTGCCGCGTTGTTGATCGGCGCAAACGTTCGTGTACCCGAACGCCGAACGAATAGCCCTTCGCACGGGAGCATAACCTCGAACGAGAACTACGCGGGGTGGCGAGACCCGCAACTGCTGTTCCCCTCGGCCGTGATCCTCCTGGCTTATGCCGTAATCGGCACGGTAGCCGCATTTCTGCCGCTTTATTTGGAGGAACGCGGATTGCCTAATGCGGGTTTGTACTTTCTGACGGAAACCGCCGTTCTCATCCTGTTTCGTTTTTTCGGGCGCAAGCTTATTCCGACAGAGCCGCGTTTTCCTTTTAAAATGGTCGTGCTGCTTATTGGTTTGATGACGGCTGCCGCTGGCCTACTGCTTATTTCCGATTCGCTGGCGCTCATCGTTCTGGCCGCGATCTGTAACGGGACGGCGCTTTCCATGCTGTATCCGACGCTGCTTACCTATGTCACGTTTATCGTTCCGGAACGGTTTAGAGGCCAAGGCATCGGATGGTTTATTGCGGCCGCCGATTTCGGGACATCCGCCGGGATATGGGCGTTAAGCCTGCTGGCGAATGCCTTCTCGTACGAAGCGATGTTTTCCGGTTGTATCGGAATTGGCGCATCGGCCATCTTGCTGCTTGTAAGTTATCGAAGAATGGGGTCTAGAATATGAGTCTGCTGCAGGTAAGCCATGTCACGCACGGATACGGATCCGCTATATTCAGAAGAACGAAACGTTCAACCGTGCTATCCGACGTTTCTCTCGTCATTGAGCCAGGTCAATGCCTTGGCCTTCTCGGCACGAGCGGAGCGGGGAAGAGCACGCTGGGTAAGGTCATCCTCGGTTTAGACAAACCGCGGAATGGGAAGATATGGTTTCAAGGCATCGATCTCTATGCGGCAAGCGCAGCCGAACGCAAAAAGCTTCGCCGTGATCTGCAGGTTGTTTTTCAAGACTGTTACTCGTCCGTAAACCCCAAAATGAACGCGGAGCAAATTATCGGGGAGCCGTTGCTGAACTTCGAGAAGCTGTCCAAACAGGAGCACGTCCGCCGGGTTGAAGAACTTCTGGAAATCGTCGGCCTGTCCGCCCAAGACCGGACCAAGTATCCGCACGAATTCAGCGGCGGGCAGCTGCAGCGGATCAATATCGCGAGAGCGATTGCGTTGAAGCCGAAATTGATCGTTCTCGATGAAGCGGTAAGCAGCCTGGATATGGTGACGCAAGCCGCCATTCTCGCTTTATTAAGCCATTTAAAGATGAATTTCGCCCTGTCGTATTTGTTTATCACGCATGATATGAAGGCCGCTTACCAGATTAGCGATGCGTTAGCGGTCATGGAGAAGGGCGAGCTGGTCGTTCATTGCGAGGACAAAGAGCAATTCATGCGGCTGCAGCATCCAAGCGTGCAAAAGCTCGTGCAATCGATGCTCCCGGAGCATCCCCGGTTTCGTTCCGGAAGAGATGAAGGGGGACGAGACCGCGCGACGGTTCCGTGGTGATTTCGTCTTGACAATACGTAACTAAGACAATATACTAACTAATAGTTAGCTGGTTGTAAAAGTTTAATCGATACCAAATGAATATCTGCTTAGCCGGATAAAAAACTAAAGTGACCTTACAGGAGGAATTATTCATGGCAAACGTTCTTTTCGTCAAAGCAAATAACCGCTCCGCCGACCAAGCGGTAAGCGTGAAACTGTACGACGCCTTCCTGGCTTCGTACAAACAATCCCATCCGGAAGACCAAGTAACGGAGCTGGATCTGTTCGCTGAAAATCTCCCTTACTACGATGCATCCCGCATCAACGCGATGTTCAAAGCCGGCCGAGGCCTCGAGCTGTCGCCGGAAGAAGTCGAAATCGCGGCGTACGTCAACCGCTACCTGAACCAATTCATCGAAGCCGACAAAGTCGTGTTCGCGTTCCCGCTCTGGAACTTCACGATTCCGGCCGTGCTCCACACGTACTTCGACTACCTGTGCCAAGCGGGCAAAACGTTCAACTACACGGCGAACGGCCCTGTTGGTCTGCTAGGCGGCAAGAAAGTCGCGGTGCTGAACGCGCGCGGCGGCGTATACTCCGAAGGTCCCGCGGCTGCGGTTGAAATGTCCGCGAAGCTCGTCACGACGCTGCTCGGCTTCTTCGGCATCACGGACATCACGTCCGTCATCGTCGAAGGCCACAACGCTTCCCCGGATCAATCCGCGGCGATCGTCGAAGACGGCCTGAACCGCGCGACAAGCGCGGCGCAATCGTTCTAATACCTTTGGGCGGATGACCGCCTTTTATAGGGGAACCAGAGATAAGACCGGCGAGCGATCGCCGGTCTCTTTCTTATTGCGGATCGCCTTTTCATCTCATAAAGCCATGCGCGCTCGCACTCGCGTCCGTCATCGGACGTGGTTGCATTGTCAATCGCTCCCGCTATTTCCCACGCTGCCTTTATCTACACTGCCTTCCGTCGGATTCCGATAAATGAATAGTCAGAATAATAGCCGGGTTCATGGGAAGCCGGGAGGAGGAGTACAGATGAAGGAGCAATTGAAGCAGCGGGGGTTCCGCTGGAGCGCCATCTCGCTGCGCGTCCGGCTTCCTTTTCTAATTAGCGTGCTGGTGCTGATGGCGGTGGTCGGATCCCGGATCGCTTCGTACGTGATCAGCTCGGACTTGCTGCTGCGCAAGTCGAAGGACGAAATGACGGTTAATGCCAACCGAATCGGAGAGGGCATGTGGACGACGGTGGACCTGGTTATGCAATCGGTGCACATGGTGTCGGTTCACAATACGTTCAAGGACCTGATCGCGACGCGTGACGAAGGCGCTATGAGCGATGCGGTCTTTTTCTCGGACGCCAACAAATTGTATGCCAAAGCGCAAGGCATCTTGACGGAGAGCTTTGCGGGCTCCAAAGGCATGAACAGTCTGATGGTGCTGGATAGCAAGGGTACAATTCTAGCGAACAGCAATCCGGATAGCGTAGGCGAGTCCAGAGCGGACAGGGAATATTTCCTAGAAGCGCTCAAAGGTAAATCCTTCATCAGCGACGCGATTATCTCCAAATCGACGGGCAAGCTGCTCGTCGCGTTCGCCGAACCGATCAAGAGCAAAGCGGGCGAGATCGTCGGCGTGTTCGCGGCAACGGTCGGCAGTGAATTTTTCACGGACCGGCTGAAAGGGATCCGCATTAACGGGGAAGGCTCGGTCAGCATCGCCAGCCGCTCCGGTATCGTCATTTACCATTCGATGAACGCCGAAGCCGTCGGCAAGATTCTCGAGGACCAAGAGCTGCTCGCGCTTCAGAAGGAAAAGGTGAAGGATGCGGTCGTGCAAGCGAGCATCGACCTGAACGAGACGTATTTGAGTTATTCGCGCATTCCCGACTCGGACTGGACGGTGTTCGTGCAGGACAGCTATGCCGACATCAAGCGGCCGCTCGATTCGCTGTTCGCCCGCATCGTGGCGGCGACGGCGATCGCGGTGGCGCTCGCGATCGTGGCCGGCATGCTCATCTCCCGCGTGATCGCCGCGCCGATCGTCCGTCTCTCGGAGCTGTTCAAGCAGCTGGCGGACGGCGACTTGACGGCGCGGGCGGACGGGAAGTTCGAAGGCGAGCTGATCGGCCTTGCGGACAGCTTCAACGCGATGGCGGACAATAACAAGGCGCTTATCGCCAGCATGAACGAGTCCATTGAAGTGTTGAACGCCAGCACGTCCAAGCTGGACGCCGCTTCCCGCCAGACGGCGCATCTGGTCGGCGAGACGTCGGCGACGACGATGGAGATCGCGACCGCGGTCGAGTCCCAATCGCACGACACCGAGCATATCGTGGACAGCTTCTCCGGCTTCGGCGACCGCGTCGCCTCCGTGAGCGAGAACGCCCGGTCGGTGAAAGAGCGAGCTGAACGGATCGTGGACGTGTTCCATGCGAGCAAGGGAACGGTGGAGCGTTTAAGCGATATTAACGCCCAGAACGAGACCCAGGTGCGCAGCATCTCCGGCACAACGAAGAAGCTGGAGGAGAGCGCAAGCAGCATCGGCAGCATCACGGGCGCAATTACGACGCTGGCCAGCCAGACGAACCTGCTGGCGCTTAATGCCTCCATCGAGGCGGCCCGCGCGGGCGAGCACGGGCGCGGCTTCGCCGTCGTCGCTTCGGAGATTCGCAAGCTGGCCGAGCAGAGCGCGAAGCAGTCCGGCGAGATCGACTCGATTATCGGGAAGACGCTTGCCTACGTGGCGGAGAACAACCGCAGCGTGAACGAGATTATCGGCATTTCGGCGCTTCAGGATACGTACGTCGGCGAGACGAAACAGGCATTCGATACGATTCTGGGCAACGTGCTGGACATCGTGGACCAGATCAAGTCGATGGCGGGCGCGCTCGATCAGATGGAGAAGGACAAGGACGTCGTCCTCATGTCGGCGCAGCAATTGTCGGCGTCGGGCGAGCAGATCTCCGCCTCGGTCGAGGAAGTGACGGCTTCGGTGCAAGAGCAGTCGTCGATGGTCGGCGGTTTGGCCGATATGGTCAAATCGATCGAACGGTTGTCCGAAGAGCTGAAGGATCATGCCAAGCACTTCAAGCTGTAAACGCATCTGAGGGCCTTAACCGGTCCGCCTGCGCGCAAATCGGGCGTCTTTCGCATTGGACCGGCGTGGTCCATGCGGCGGGCGCCCTTCGTTTCGTTCGGATGCGGGACGAGCCGGGAGGGGAGTTCTGCATGTTTTGGCCGAATTCCGGTGAAAATGTAGGTAACTGACCTGCAATCGCCAGGTCTGCCACGACGGACGAAAGATGAGGGCTTGCGATGCGGTTTAGAAGCATAAATGCGAGAATGCTGGCCACGATGCTGCCAATCGTGGTGCTGACGCTGCTGGGGCTCGTGTTGTATTCCAACAAGCAGCAGCGCGATACTCTGTACGTTGAGCTTGAACGCGGCATGAATAACGGACTGAATAGGGTCATCAATCAGATGAACGTCGACTTGAACGCGCACAGTAAAATGGTGCAGTCGCTCGCCCGTACGATCGAGACGAACCCGTTTCGCTCCAAAGACGAGCTTCAAGCGATATTCGAAGGCAGCCTGCCCGTCAACAAAGATACATTCGGGATAGGCGTCTTTTATGAACCATATGCCTATGATCCCGAAACGAAATACGAATCGGTGTACGGCTTCAAGGAAGGCGACAAGGCGTCGTTCACGGATGCTTATAACGACCCGGCCTACGATTACCATAACCAGCCGTGGTACAAAGACGCGATTAACTCGGAAAAAGCCGCCGTGGTCACCGATCCCTATTATGACGAGACGACGAAGTCGACGCTCATCACGTTCAGCATTCCGCTGCGCGACGAGGAGAAAAAGCCGCTTGGAGTCATGACGGGAGATATAAGCTTGAACAGCCTGCAAGCCTATGTCGGCAAGATGGTCATTGGCAATACGGGCTGGGCGTTCCTGATCGACAGGAATGGTACGTATCTCGGACATCCGGACCAGACCAAGCTGATGAAAACCAAGGTGCAGGACGAGACGGAAGCTTCCTTGGCAGAGATGGGCAAAGCCATGCTTGCCGGCGAGTCGGGCACGGCGAACTTCAAGAACGAGGACGGCAATAACCAGGCATTCTACCAGCGTATCCCCGAGCTGGGCTGGACGCTCGCGCTCGTCGAGCCGGATACGGAATGGCTTGACCCGATCAACGATCTGAAGCGGAAAATGTACGTCATCTGCGCGCTTGCGGTGCTGGTGCTGGCCGCGTCGGTGTTCTTCTTCGGCCGAACGATCGGGAGGGCGGCGCGGGGCGTGACGCGGCTGTCGCGATCGCTTGCCGAAGGCGACTTCACGTACCGGATCAAGAAGGAGTCGGAGGATGAGTTCGGCCGGATGGCGGACAACTTCAACGGCACCATGGATACCCTCGAAGGCACGCTCGCCGGCGTCGTGCAGAACGCGCACACCGTGGCCTCGACCTCGGAGCAGCTGACCGCGAGCGCCGAGCAGACGAGCCGGGCGACCGAGCAGATCGCCCACGCGATCTCGCGCATCGCCGAAGGGTCGACCCGCCAGGTGGAGATGACCGCGCACGGGGCGGGCATCGCGGCCCAAGTATCGGCATCGGTGCGCGACCTGGCGGGCAGCGTCGAAGCCGCGAGCGAGTCGTCGCTCCGCTCGCGGGAGGAAGCGGTCGGCGGCAGCGACGTCGTGCGCTCGGCCGTCGATCAGATGAACGTCATCGACGAGCGGATCCAGGGGATGGCGGCGATCATGCAGACGCTCGGAAGCAAGTCGAAGCAAATCGACGGCATCATCACGCTCATTACGACCATCTCCGGGCAAACCCACCTGCTCGCGCTCAACGCGGCGATCGAAGCGGCGCGGGCGGGCGAGCATGGGCGGGAGTTCGCGGTCGTGGCGGACGAGGTGCGCAAGCTGGCGGAGGAATCGACGGTGGCGGCCGAGCAGATCCGCGACATTATTACGGACATCCAGCGCGACACGAAGCGAGCGGTCGACGCCGTCGCGGGCGGAAGCGCGGCGCTGGCCGAAGGGATTAACCGCGTCGGTCAGACGGGCGCGACGTTCCAGGGCATCCGCGAGACGATCGAGCAGTTATCTTCCCGGATGCGCGAGGCCAGAGACGGCATACGCGCCGTCAGCGCCCAGATGGACGAGCTGGCCGGCTCGATCGCGGGCGTCTCCGAGATCGCGCGCGAATCGGCGGACGGCACGCATACCGTCGCTTCGTCGGCGCAGCAGCAGAACGCGTCGATGGAAGAGGTGGCGGCGGCTTCCGCGATGCTCGCCAAGATGGCTGGGGAGCTGATGGAATCCGTCCAGAGCTTCAAGCTATCCACGTATGCGTCGGATTAAATCCGGCATCGGCTCGGCCGTCCCGAATGGGGCGGCCGGGCTTTTTGTGCCGATTTCGCTTGCTAGACAATGTGTCTAATTCTAATTTATGACAATTGGTTGCGCCGCCTTGACTTTCAAAATGAACGGGAGTAAGGTTGATGTTATGTTAAGTTGTATGTACTATTTTTCACGTTCGCGGGAACGTCTCTTAGGTTAATTGAATATATGAAGAGATGAGAGAAGCGAAGGAAGCAAGACCTTGTTCGTACGTGACGTAAATCGACCGAGAACTAAGAACGCATGGGAAGGCGGAGACGAGCCTGTCGGCCTTTATTCGTCGTTCCCGAACGGAAAGGAAGGTTTGCAATGCCGCAACTGATGCGACTCGGCAATCGGCGGATCCTGCTATTCACGCTGATTCTCGTGTTGAAAGGAGCGCTTGCCTGGTTTGTCGTATTCGAGGACGGCCCGTCGTGGCTGACGCTATGGACGGAAATTCCGTTCTTCTGGATCGTCTTCTGTCTGATCGAATGGTTCGCCAAGAAACGGAAGCTGCTCTATTACACGCTAGCGAATCTCTTGTTCACGCTTCTGTATTTTACCGTCCTCATGTACTACAAATATTACGGCATTATCGTCACCTATCACGCCATTACGCAGGCGGGCAAGGTGACCCAGGTCGGCGACAGCACCTATTCGCTCATGGATCCGTATTACCTGCTCGTATTCGTCGATATCATCGTGCTCGGCTTCGTGCTGTACAGGATCCGGCGGAATTCGGCCCGTTCGAACAAACCGTTCACCGTCAAGCCCGTCGCGAAGCCGGTCCTTGGCGTTATGTTCGTGCTGTCGATCGTCTTGTGCATCTTCAACGTGTGGCCGAACCGCGCGAGCATGAACGAGAACAAACAAGCCGAAGAGATGGGCATTCTCAACTACGAAGTGTATACGATCTTCGCGGACACGACCGCCGACGAGGAGCCCGCGCCGATGAACGAGATCACGCAGGCGCGGATCGACGAGCTCAAGGGCGCCTCGAAGTCCGCGTCACCCGCGCATTTCGGAGCGGCCAAGGGCAAGAACTTGATCATCGTTCAGATGGAATCGGTGCAGAATTTCCTGATCGACCTGAAGATCGACGGCCGGGAAGTGATGCCGAATCTGAGCAAGCTGGCCCGGGAGAACGCGCACTACGACAATTTCTACACGATGGTCGGCCAAGGGACGACGTCGGACGCGGAATTCGTGACGAACACGTCGCTGTACATTCCGAAGCACGGCGCGGCGACCGAGGATTACGTGAAGCACGAGCTGCCGAGCCTGCCGAAGCTGCTGACGGCCAGCGGCTACGATACGGCGACGTTCCACACGAACGACGTGTCGTTCTGGAACCGCACGGAACTGTATCCGGCGCTCGGCTGGGGTACCTTCTATGACAAAGCCTTCTACGGCGATCAGGACCACATCGCCTTCGGCGCTTCCGACGAGGTGTTCTTCGAGAAGACGATGCCGAAGCTGATCGAGATGGACGCGGCGGAGAAGCCGTTCTATGCGATGGTCATCTCGATGAGCGCCCACCATCCGTTCCACCTGCCGGAAGAGAAGTACAAAATGCAGCTGCCGGAGCGGTTCGAAGGCACGCTCGTCGGCGACTACATCCGTTCGCAGAACTACGCCGACTGGGCGATCGGCAAGTTCATCGACGACCTGAAGACGAGCGGACTGTGGGAGAACAGCGTCGTCATGTTTTACGGCGACCACCAGGGCGTGTCGCTGTACGCGCTGGACGGCAAGGAGAAGGAGCTTATGCAGGAAGTGATGGACCGGGAATACGGCTACACGGACATGTTCAACATTCCGTTCATCCTTCACGCGCCGGGCGTCACCTCGCCTTCCGAGATCGGCATGACCGGCGGGCTGATCGACATCCTGCCGACCGCGGCCAATCTGCTGGGCGTCTCGTTGGATCAGCAGATCCACTTCGGCCAAGACTTGCTGAACGCGCAATCGAATCTCGTCCCGATGCGGCATTTCCTGCCGACGGGCACGTTCATTAACGACAAGGCGATGTTCCTGCCGGGCATCTCGTTCGAAGACGGCACCGCCTACGACGTGCTGGATAACAGCGTCAAGGCGGGCATCGCGACGAAGGAAGAGTCCGACCGCGCGCTTGCGTTGCTGCATCTGTCCGACAGTTTCGTGGAACACCTGCCGCTGCGGGAAGGCGTCGAAGAGTAAACAGCCATTATTCCATACGTGATACGGAAGCCCGGGCGGCGTGCCCGGGCTTCTTTGCGCGCTCGCGGCGAGGAACGGCCGTCTCCTCCGACGCTTGGATAATATTCCCTTGTACAGCAACAAACGCGCGCGCCGCGTCGTCTAACTATCGACGGGTCATGGGAACGAAACAAGCATGGGAGAGATGAACAAGTGAAAGCGTGGCAAGGAATCAAATGGCTGCTGCTGGCGGCGATGCTCGTCGGAATGGCGAGCGGCGCGGGCGGGCCGAAGACGGCGGAGGCCGCGGGCGTCATCCGCATTTACATGGATGGCGAGGAGCTGGCGTCGGACGTCGCGCCGTACGTGGTGCCAAAGGCGAACGTTACGATGGTGCCGCTGGCGGTCATTAGCCGCGGCATGGGCGCGGTCGTCAGCTGGGATGGCATGACGAAGACGGTGACGATCGTCGACGGCCCGTCCGTTATCACGATGGCGAGCGGCGCCAAGAGCGCGGTCGTGAACGGCGCGGAGGTGGTGCTGGGCGCGAGCGTGCAGGCGCGCGGCGGCCGGATTATGGTGCCGCTCCGCTTCGTCGGCGAGCAGCTGGGGCTGACCGTGGTGTGGAACGCCGCGGACGGGACGATCGCGTTGCAGAGCGGAGCGGCCGAGAACCCGGGCGGAGGCGACGGCTCGGAGCCGGACCCAGGCCAAGACGGCGGGCCGATTACGCCGCCTGGCTCGGGGACCGATGCGTTGAACGGGCTGCGCGGCGCTTGGATATCGACCGTCTATAATTTGGATTGGCCGACCAAGGCGTCCGCGGGCAAGGCGGAGCTGCAGAAGCAGGAATTCGTCGCGCTGCTCGGGGAACTTCAAGGGATGGGGATGAACGCGGTGTTCGTTCAGGTGCGACCGGCGGGAGACGCGTTCTATCCTTCGACGCTTACGCCTTGGTCGGTAGCGCTGAGCGGGAAGCAGGGCACGGCGCCGGATTACGACCCGCTGGCGTTCATGATCGAGGAGACGCATAAGCGGGGCATGGAATTCCACGCGTGGTTCAATCCGTTCCGGGCGAGCGTGAACGCGAAGCTTGAGAATCTCGCGGATAACCACGTCGCGAAGCTGCATCCGGAGTGGATCGTGAATGCGGGCGGCATTCTGTACGTGAATCCGGGCATTCCCGAGGCGCGGCAGCATATTATCGACGCGATCGCGGAAGTGGCGAACGGCTACGACGTCGACGGCGTCCATCTGGACGATTATTTCTATCCGTCAAGCGGCGCGTTCGGCGACGATGCGGCTTTCGCGCAGTATAATCCAGACGGCATATCGAACAAGGGCGACTGGCGCCGGGCGAATATCAACGCCTTCGTCCGGCAGCTGGACGAAGCGGTTCACTCGAAGAAGCCGGCCATTCGCTTCGGCATCAGCCCGTTCGGCGTATGGCGCAACAAGGCGGTCGACGCGAGCGGCTCGGACACGAAGGCGGGCGTCACCGCGTACGACAGCATGAACGCCGACGTGCGGACGTGGATCAAGCAAGGCTGGATCGATTACGTGGCGCCGCAAATTTATTGGAGCTTCGCCACGACCGCGGCGCCTTACGGCAAGCTGGTCGACTGGTGGGCGCAGGAGGTGCGCGGCACGGGCGTCGACTTATACATCGGCCACGCGGGCCATAAGGTCGGCGGGAAGGAAGCGGGCTGGCAGAGCGCGCAGGAGATCGTCGACCAGCTGCGGTACAGCGCGCAGTTCGCGGAAGTGAAGGGCAATCTGTTCTTCAGCGCCAAGGACCTGCGCAAGAACCCGCTCGGCCTGATCGAGGCGCTGCGGCGGTACTACGGGCTGGCGGCATGAGGCCGCGCTTCGCTTACGCCGCCGCGATCGCTGCCCTCGTGCTGCTCGGCCTCGCCTCGCGCCGATTCGCGGACGCGCTGCCGACGTTCGTCGCGTCGCATGCCGGCGATGCCTTATGGGCGGCGATGGCGTACGCCGGATTCCGCTTCCTGTTGGCTCGGAAGCCGGTTGCTGTCGCGGCGGCGTGCAGCGCGGTATTCGCGGCCGCGATCGAATTCAGCCAGCTCTACCAGGCGCCATGGATCAACGCGGCGCGGGAGACGACGCTGGGCGCCCTCGTGCTGGGCCGGGGCTTCTTGGCCGTCGATCTGCTCCGGTACGCGGCCGGGATCGCGGTTGCCGCGGGCGTCGACCTGATGGCGCAGCGGCGGCGGACGTGATCGGAGCCTGGCCTGAACGAAGGGCAATCCAATCAGACGCACGGCTTCCGGCGAGGGGCCGTGTTTTCTTTTTTCTCATCCCTAATCGCATATAGAAATGATTCCCTTGTAATCGGGCCGATTCAGATAAAATTCGCCCATATTCTGCGTTTATTTACCGGATGTATTTTCCAGCGCCAATGAAATTCCCCCGGACTCGCGAAAATTCCCCCTGTCTGCGCATGCGCGTTTCCAACATAATGAAAGTGTTCGGCAATCGATAGATTCATAGAGCCGGGACGGTCATCGCAGATCGGACGTGAAGGCGTTTTCCCCATAAACATGCGGAAAGCGCCATTATGCCACCTGCAAATGAAAGCGTTATCAATTCGACTCCGGAGGTGATGGCGGCAGCAGGTTCAGTCTTCACGTGCATGAGCGCAAGCCAGGATTGATGCTTCAATTCTCGTCCACTTCAAAGGAGGCTCTCGATTTATGAACCAACCGCAATCCGGAACATCTCCGCGCAAGCGCAAGCTGTACGCGCTCTCGATGTTATCCGCCATGCTGTTCTCTCTTCTTCCGCTCCCGGCCGCCCCGCAGGGCGAAGCCGAAGCCGCATCCGCCTACAAAATCATCGGCTATTATCCTTCCTGGAGCGCTTACGGGCGCAGCTACAATGTCACCGACATGGACGTCTCCAAAGTGACGCACATCAACTACGCGTTCGCGGACATTTGCTGGAACGGCATCCACGGCAACTCCGATCCGACCGGACCGAACCCGACCACTTGGGCGTGTCAGGACGAAGTCGGCAACATTAACGCGCCGAACGGCACGATCGTGCTGGGCGATCCGTTCATCGACGCGCAGAAGACGTTTCCCGGCGACAAATGGGACGATCCGATCCGCGGCAACATCAACCAGCTGAACAAGCTCAAGGCGGCGAATCCCCATCTGAAGACCATCATCTCGGTCGGCGGCTGGACGTGGTCGAACCGGTTCTCCGACGTGGCGGCGGACGCGGCGACGCGCGAGACGTTCGCGAATTCGGCGGTCGCGTTCCTGCGCAAATACAAGTTCGACGGCGTCGATCTAGATTGGGAGTACCCGGTCGGCGGGGGGCTCGCGGGCAACAGCGTTCGTCCGGCGGACAAGCAGAACTACACGCTCCTGCTGAACAAAATCCGCGAGAAGCTCGATGCCGCCGAGAAGACGGACGGCAAGGAGTACCTGCTGACGATCGCCTCCGGCGCGGGCCCGTCCTATATTCAGAACACCGAGCTCGACAAAATCGCCGCGGCCGTCGATTGGATCAACATCATGACGTACGATTTCAACGGCGGCTGGCAAACGCTCAGCGCGCACAACGCGCCGCTCTACAACGATCCGGCGGCAGCGGCGGCGGGCGTGCCGAATTCGGCGACGTTCCATACCGACGCGGCGATCCAGGCGTATTTCGCGGCGGGCGTACCGGCGGACAAGCTCGTCATGGGCACGCCGTTCTACGGACGCGGCTGGGCGGGGTGCGCCGGCGCGGGCGGCGGGCAGTATCAGCCGTGCGGCGGCGCCGCGCAGATCGGCACGTGGGAGAAGGGCAGCTTCGACTTCTACGATCTCGAAGCGAACTACATTAATAAGAACGGCTACGCCCGCTATTGGAACGACGTCGCGAAGGTGCCTTACCTGTATAACGCGACGAACAAAACGTATATCAGCTACGACGACGTCGAGTCGACGGGCTACAAAACGGCGTACATCAAATCTAAAAATTTGGCCGGCGCGATGTTCTGGGAATTCAGCGGCGACCGCAACAAAACGCTGCTGAACAAGCTCGCGGGCGATCTGGGCGTCAGCGGCGGGGGCGGAGGCACGCCGGCGGACACGGCCGCGCCAAGCGCGCCGGCGGGCGTGACGGTGACCGGCGCGACGTCCTCGAGCGTGTCGCTAAGCTGGACCGCGTCGACGGATAACGTGGGCGTAACGGGTTACACGGTAAGCTATGGCGGGGCGAGCGTGAACGTAACGGGCACGTCGGCGACGATCGGCGGTCTGACGGCGGGCACGGCGTACAGCTTCACGGTGAAGGCGAAGGACGCGGCGGGCAACGTCTCCGCGGCGAGCGGCGCGGTCACGGGTACGACAACCGCCGCGCAGGCGGATACGGCGGCGCCGAGCGTACCGGCGGGCGTGACGGTCACGGGCGCGACATCCTCGAGCGTGTCGCTCAGCTGGATCGCGTCGACGGACAATGTAGGCGTTACGGGCTACACGGTCGGTTATGGGACGTCGAGCGTGAACGTAACGGGCACGACGGCGACGATCGGCGGCTTGACGGCCGGTACGGCGTACAGCTTCACGGTGAAAGCGAAGGACGCGGCAGGCAACGTCTCCGCCGCGAGCGGCGCGGTCGCGGCGACGACGGCGCCGGCCAATGCCTGCACGGTCGCGGCATGGAATGCGACGGCCGTGTACACGGGCGGTCAGCGGGTCTCCTATAACGGTACGCTGTACGAGGCCAAGTGGTGGACGCAGGGCAATCAGCCGGGCCAAGGCGGGGACAGCAGCCCGTGGAAAGCGGTCGGCACCTGCGGCAGCGCGGGCGGCGGCGGTACGCCGGCGGACACGGCCGCGCCAAGCGCGCCGGCGGGGCTCGCGGCTTCGGGCGTGACCTCGTCGAGCGTCACGCTGAGCTGGACGGCGTCCACGGATAACGTGGGCGTAACGGGCTACACGGTCAGCTACGGCGGGTCCAGCGTCAATGTGACGGGGACGACGGCGACGATCAGCGGTTTGACGGCGGGCGCCGCGTACAGCTTCACGGTCAAAGCGAAGGATGCTGCAGGCAACTTGTCGGCGGCCAGCGGCGCGCTGTCCGTGACGACAACGGCCAGCGGCACGGGCGGCGGCACCGGCACGACGGCGGGCGCGTGGACGGTCGGCAAGGCGTATAAAGCCGGCGACGAAGTCGCGTACGGCGGCAAAACGTACGTCTGCCTCCAGCCGCACACGGCGCAGACCGGCTGGGAGCCGGCCGCGACGGCGGCCCTTTGGAAGCTGAAGTAGCATCCGCGCGGTTCTGTCAGACGCGGAGTTTAAGCAGAAGGCATGGTCCCGGAAGGGGCCGTGCCTTCTGCGCGTTGGGCGACAGAGGGGCGGCGTTGGATGGGAGGGATTCGCCTTGCAACCGAGCGTCTTCCAGTAATCGCCGGATCGTACACGTGCAAGGACGATAGTGACTTAGGCGTCGTTATTGGCGCGATGACGGGGCGTAGCAGGGTCGATAGTGACTTGGGCGTCGTTATTTGCGCGACGAAGGGGCGTAGCGGGGACGATAGTGACTTGAGCGTCGTTATTGGCGCGACGAAGGGGCGCTTACCATGTGCCGAATTGAGCAGAGCGCGCGTTACCGATTGCCGCCATTGCGAGGCAGACAGACTGATGCCCGCAAAGGGACGAGCTGTACCCCTAGATAGCAGACTCGCAACCGAGACTGAGAGGGTCGCCGCGTCCATATAACGAAACAGCCCCGCATTCGGCGCTTGGCCGAATTACGGGGCTTTGCGGTTAGGACTTCGCGTTCAGGGCCGCGGCCGTTTCGCCGCGCGGGGTGACGTCTTTTTTGTAGTACAGCTTGAATTGAATGTCTTGATTGTAGTTGCCGAAGCCCGACCCGAACAGCGTTAGTCCGCCGACGTTCTCGGCTTCTTCGAGCACGGCCATCCGGAACGTCCACTGCTTCCGCTTGATGTCGAGCTGATCGAGCGTGACGTTGGAGAGGTGCTGGCCGTCGATGAACGTGCCTTTGTCGTTGATCTTCAGCACTTTCAGCAAGCCGTACTGGTTGATCTCGTTCCACCACCACTCCGGGGTATACTTGCCCCGGTTGCCGCCGCCGAAATCGCCGGGACTCGTCCATGTGCCGATATCGACGCCGTTCAGCGTGAACTTGATATCCGATGGCCAGTTCTCGTTGGCGAAAGGAGCCTCGGACGAGATTTCCATCGATACCTCGAGCTCGAGCGGATCCTCGCTTTTCATCAAGAAATTCGGCACCCGGTATTCGACGTAGCCTTGCCCGAACCAGAGAATCTTGGCGTTCACGCGCTCCGGGTCGAGGAAATACCGGGGTTCGTCGAAAATGCCGATAACGCTCTCGGTCGTCGCCAAGCCGCAGGTCGGTTCGACGTGGAAGTCGGTGTAATGGCCGACGGACACTTCGGTCAGGTGATATTCGCGCGGGCTGGACTCTTCGCGGCTAGGGAAATCGATTTCAATAAAATCGGTAATCAGCGTGCACACTTTCTTCGCCCCGCCCTTGCCCGAAACCATGGTCGACCGAATTAAGCCGGCTTTCTCCAGCTTCTTCACGTGCATCGTCATGATCGCGCTGCTGAGGCCGAGCGCCTGCGCCAGTTCTTTCACGTTCATATTCTGTTTGGCGAGCAGCTGGATCATTTCGATCCGCACATTGCTGGCAAGCGCTTCGTATACGGGAAGCCATTTATCGGTAACGTCTATTCGCATGGTTCCTCCGGGAGAGTTTCATATATTTATAAATCAATCATACAAATATTAATAGGTTGATTCAACTAGAAATAAACCATATTTGGCGATTGGCCGTTATCACCTCGTTGTAAGCCGCCGTATGAGCGGGAAGATGGGGAACCCGAATGCCGATTATGCTCGCCGCGAGTGCCGAAGCCAGAAGGGAACGAGCTGGGAGCGAGTCACCTTGCCGTCGATTGTAAGCGCAACCAATTTTGATGTTTAGCTACCATTATAAAGGAGCGGCGGCGAGGATCAAAGGTCCATATGCGAAATTTACGCGAGATTTGACCGAAAAGCTGAACTTTTTTTGCAAAATATCGCATTTGACTGAAAAATGCGTCGGCTTGGTGTTAAAATCAGGGGGATAAAGGAAAGGAGACGGCAACCTCATGATGATTCGGGTACTGACGTCCGACGATGCGGAGCGCTATCGAGCGCTGCGGCTTCGGGCTTTGCGGGAACATCCGGAAGCGTTTCTCTCGACCTATGAGGCGGAGCTCGACAGACCGATCGAGATGACCCGAAGCAAACTGGCGCCCGAGGCAGGCAAATTCACGCTCGGCGCGATGGACGAGCACGGCGAGTTGGCCGGCGTCGCGACGCTCGTGCGGGAGACGAACCCGAAAGTCGCGCACAAGGCGAACGTATACGCGGTCTACGTGGCGCCCGAAGCGCGGGGGCAACGGGTCGGCATGTCGTTGATGCAGGCGCTGATCGCGGAGGCGAGGGCATGCGACGGGGTGGAACAGCTGCATTTGACCGTCATGGCGTCGAACGAGGCGGCCGTCAGGCTATATACGGCAGCGGGTTTTGCCGTCTACGGCACCGAGCCGCGCGCGATGAGAATCGGCGGGACGTATTTCGACGACCATCATATGGTGTTCTTCCTGTAAGGCGCCTTGGCCGAAGATTAGGGGCTCGGGGAGGAAAACGCTTCCTCCGTGAAGAAGAAAAGACGTTAGTCAATTTGCAAATCATTTCATACCAGGGTAAAGGAGAAATGAACGAGCTATGAAGAAGTTGAGACTGCTCCAGCAAATATCGGAAGAGGGCGTCGTAGCGGTACTGCGAGGGGAATCGCCGGAAGAAGTGTTCGAGATGGCCAGCCAATGCATCGCGGGGGGCATCAAGGTCATCGAGGTGACGATGACGGTGCCGTTCGCGCTGCAGGCGATCGAGCGTCTGGCGAAGACGTATTCGAGCGATACGCAGGACCCGTCCAAGTTCGCGATCATCGGCGTCGGCACGGCGCTTGACCCCGAGACGGCGCGCGCGGCGATTCTGAGCGGCGCGGAGTTCGTCGTCGGTCCATCGCTTAATCCGGCGACGGTCGCGTTGTGCAACCGGTACCGCGTCCCGATCATGCCGGGCGTCATGACGGTCAAGGAAATTCAGGAAGCGCTCGAACTCGGCGTCGACATCGTCAAGCTGTTCCCGGGCAACCTGTATTCGCCGTCGATGATCAAGGCGATCAAAGGGCCGCTGCCGCAGGCGAACATCATGCCGACCGGCGGCGTGACGCTGGACAATCTGGGCGAATGGATTAAAGCGGGCGCCGTCGCCGTCGGCATCGGCTCCGACCTGACGACCGAAGCGGTGAAGCAGCGCAACTACGACCTGATCGCGGATCGCTCGGCTCAATACGTCGCCGCTTATAAGAAGGCGAAAGGGTTGGCTTAACAGGCAACGGCTGCCGTGGCGGGACAAGGCAGGCGTTCCGATTTGGAACGGCAGCGAGAGAATAAGCGGCGGTGCGGGATGCAATCCTGCGCCGCCGTTTTTGCGTGCGATAAAGGCGAAGCTACTGAAGGGGCAGGGCAATGCTGTCAGGTTAAGGAAAAACGTCCGATTAAGCCAACTAGGGCCTATAGTTGACAGGCTTGTGTCTTAGGATTGAGTTCAACACCCACTGAAGCTTTGTCCGCTAGGACAAAAGCGTGCCAGCTCGAAGCAATCCGCCGACCGCGAACAAAGGTGCAAGCACGAAAAAGGGAGTCCAGAGCGTTTTCAAAGGAAAACGCACTTCGGAAGCATAGCTTTGGTTCCCCTCAGCGGAGGGGGAAGGGGGAGGGAGCAATAAAGTCGGGTCAAAAGGGCGGAGCCCTCTTAACCTGACAGCATTGACGGGCACGGTTGCGGAGCGGCATAGAGCGTGAGCGCGTAGTGCGCGAGCAGCCATAAGCGAAGGTCAGCGTTGCGCGAGTCCTTCCTCGTCTTCGCCCGCCCCCGTTCCCATATAGGCAACTTCCTCTTCATCGAACAGGTTATCCAAATAAATTTGGCCCAGATGGTCCATGATGTTCACGTTGTGCAGTCGGCCGCTGACGCCGTCCGCCGGGAGCGCCGCCAGACGATCGAGCATGGGCAGGATCGAGTCGGGCTCCTCGCCGTAGAACGGGTTCAGCTCGGTGCGGATCGCGCCGGGATTGAGCAGGTTGATCAGGATGCCGTGTTCTCGCTCCGTCTCGGCGGCCACCAGCGTCATCTGATGCAAGTTGGATTGCGCGACCGCGTACGAAGGAAAGCCGTTCTCGCCGACATGAATGACGCCGGGCATTACGTGCACGATCCGCCCGTACCGGCGCTCCCGCATCGCAGGCAGGACGGAAGCGGTGACGAGCGACACGCTGCGGACCAGATCCTCGAAGAACTGCTCGTAATATTCGAAAGCCCGTTCTTTCTCGGCCTTGCGGACATGATTCGTCGTGTTGTTGATCAGCACGTCGACTTTGCCGTAATCCCCGATAATCTGCCGCGCCATGGCGCTGACCTCCAGCGGCTGCGTGACATTCGTGAAGTAGACGTCCGACTGCAGCCCCTGGCGGAAAATTTCGTTCGAAATGTCCTGCAGCACGTCCGATTCCTGATCGCACAGCAGCACGATGTCGCCCGCTTGCGCAAAATGCAGCGCGGCCGCTTTGCCGACCTCGCACCCGGCCCCGTTAATTAACACGACCCGTTGTCCCTCGTTCCCCATCGTCGTCCGCCTTTCTACGTTTAGTCCCGGCTAGTATGCGCCATCGACGGTCATTTTAGCGAAATTGGCATCGCTGGCGGATCGTGGAGAGGAGAAGGAGGGGAACGCTAGACATAGCCGCTGGCGGCCGCTTTCCTCCATTTTCCGCTAATGGAAGTCACCCCGGCTGTCGAAACAAGGGATATACACGGATGTAGAAACCGAAAGAGGGATCGAGATGAGGAGACCGCGAACGATCGCCGCGGCCATGTGGGGAACCGTCACGCTGCTGGGTTTGTATACGGCGGGGCCCTGGTTCCCGCCTGCGGAGCGGGCGCAAGCCGCGACGACCAAACCGAAGAAACCGGCGCATGAGGCGAGCGCGAGCGCGTACGTGCTGCCGCCGTCCGGCTTGAGGGTGGCCGCGACAAGCCTGGCGTCCGTGACGTTGTCCTGGTCGCCGCCGCCCGGCGCCGGGCAGTGGACCTATGCGGTCTACGTCAACGGCAAGCAAGCGGCGGCGACCGATGCCCGGCACATGGAAGTGCGGGGGCTTGCGTCCGCCACGTCCTATAAATTCGCCGTGGCGGCGATCAGCGAGGGCAAGCAATCCGTGCTTGGCACGGCGGTATGGGGACGCACCGACGGCGGGGATCTGCTGACGAACGGCGGGTTCGAGCGGGATAAGGACGCAGACGGCCAGGCGGACGGCTGGTCGCTCGGCAGCGGACGGTACGCGCTCGTCGCAAGTCCCGTCTCCGGCGGACGGAAAGCCTTCCGGCTGACGGCGGACAAGCTGGCCAAGGGCGACAACATCGGCGCTTATCAGCGCGTGGCGGTCACCGGCGGCAAGGCGTTCGCGCTGGAAGGCAGCCTGCTGCCGCAGTCGCTGAGCGGCGCGCGCGCCGTGCTGTTCGTCGACTTCTTCGACGCCGACGGGAAGTGGGCGGGCGAGATGAGCCGCGAGCTGACCAAGACGGCCGCCCAATATGCCGCGGTGCGCGCCGAGGGGATCGTTCCCGCGAAGGCGGCGTATGCCTTCGTCACGCTGCGCGTGTCCGCGACGGAAGCTGGCGGCTCCGGCGTTCTGTTGGCCGACGATGTCCGGCTGCGTTATACGGACGCGAAGATGGCGGATAACGGCGAGCCGAACGATGCGGCGGAGCAGGCGGTGCCGCTGATGGCGGGCGAACAGGTCTCGTATTTGTCCAAGCCGGGCGACGAGGATTGGTACCGGTATACGTCGCTGCGCGCGGAACGGGTGCGCTTCGGCCTGACCGTGCCGGCGGGGCTGGACTACGAGCTCGAGGCGCGCAGCCCGCATGGCGAGCGGCTCGGCGAGGGCAAGCTAGGCGGCCAGAGCGAGAGAGTCGACGTCGCCGTCCAAGCCGGGGAGAGCGTGTTCATCCGGATTGCCGGCGCGGGCGCGGGCGACTACGGGAAGCAGTCCTATCGCCTGAGCGCATCGAGCTTGCCGGCAGGCGAATTCGGGCTCATCGGCAGTCCTTCGGCTTCGGGCCTCCAAGGCGGGGATGTTCCGGCGGTCGACGGCGTCGACGTCTGGTCGCGCGGGGAGCGATTCGTCGGGACCGCCGGAGCGGAGGGGAGGACCATGTCCGTGCTGCAAAGCGGGGGCCGGGTCTATGTCCTTATCCGGGGCGAGCAGCTGCTTCCATGGCATACGATCTATCTCGGCACGGACGGCGATGCCGCGACCGGTTATGCCGGCCGCGCGGCCGCGGAAGTCGGCGCCGAGTTCAAAATCGAATACAACCGGCTGTACGCCTGGGACTCCGCCGCGCAGGCATGGCTCGACAAAGGAGCCGCCTATGCGGATCTCGGAGAAACGTCGGCCGGATTCTCCGTCTATCTGTCGGATGTCGGACTGCCTGCCGCCAAGCCGCTCCTTCTCGCATACGAAAGCGCGGACGGGGGCCGCATCCCGGCCGCCGGCGCGGCGCGGATGACAAGCGCTCGCATGGGGGCAGCCGCCGCATCTCCTGACGCTGGCGAATCCAGGCTCTATTATCCGAAGCAGCTGTTCGGCGCGCTGACGAATCCGTTCATCGGTTGGGCGCCGTCGTCCAGGGGCGGGGACTACAAGCAGCCGCACGCCCTCGTGACGGCGAGCATCCGCTGGCGGGATTTGGAGCCGGAGCGGGGACGCTTCGACTGGGCGGGGCTGGAGCGCAAATACGATTTCGCCAAATGGGCGGCCGTCGGCGACCGGTTTATTTTGCGCTTCGTCATGGACGTGCCCGGCGACGATCCGAATCATCTGGATATCCCGGATTGGCTCTATCGG
Source organism: Paenibacillus methanolicus (assembly GCF_008124765.1). Classification (GTDB taxonomy): domain Bacteria; phylum Bacillota; class Bacilli; order Paenibacillales; family Paenibacillaceae; genus Paenibacillus_Z; species Paenibacillus_Z methanolicus. The sequence continues at coordinate 68,801 of NZ_VNHS01000012.1, forward strand.
GCGCTCGCGGAGGCGGAAGGCGAGGCGGGAGCGGGCATTCGCTACAAGACGAAGGAGGGCGCTGGTTTCAGTCCGAATTACGGCAGCCCGCTGCTGATCGAAGAGCACGCGCGCGTCATCCGGGCGCTCGCGAAGCGCTACGACGCCGATCCGCGCGTCGCGTTCATCCAGATCGGGAGCCTCGGCCATTACGGCGAATTCCACACGGCGCTGCTAGAGGAGCCGTTCCCGTCGCTCGGGGTGTCCGATCGATACGTGCAAGCTTATACGGACGCGTTCCGCGAGAAAAGGATCGGCATGCGCAAGCCGTTCCCGCTGGCGGCGGCCCACCGGCTCGGCTTGTACAACGACATGTTCGGCGAAGCCGACGCCACGGCGACGTGGCTGGGGTGGGCGGCCAGCGGCTGGGGCGGCATCGCGGATTACGTGCAGCCGGCGCAGGCGCAAGCGGCCAAGGACGGCTCCCGCATGCCGGAGTGGTGGCGCTATAACTACTCGGGCGGCGAGTTCAGCAGCAACTATGCCCCGGACGTCTACGTGGACGAAGAACGGCTGCTGCGGGCGGCGGCTCAGATTCGCGCCAGCCACGCATCCTGGATCGGCGCGACCGCCCTGCTCGGCATGCACGAGAAGAGCGGCCTCAGCACGCAGGAGCAGGCGGGCGTCCATTACCTGCAGCGGCTCATGGGGTATCGGCTCGTCATCGAGCAGGCGTCGCATGCGAGCGTCATCAAGCGCGGCGGCTCGCTTCAGCTGACGACCGCGTGGAGCAACAAAGGCGCGGCGCCGTTCTATTATCCGTGGCCGGTTCGGTTCGCCCTTGCGGACCCGTCTGGGCGACTCGCGGCGGGAACGACGGTAACGGCGCGGACGGACATCCGCAAGTGGATGCCGGGCGACCGCCAGACGGTGGAGGCGCGGATTCCGGTACCGGCCGCTTTGAAGCCGGGCGCCTATACGCTGCTGGCCGCGATCGTCGACCCGGATACGGGCAAGCCGGGCGTCCGGCTGTCGATCGAGGGCGCGCGGGACGACCTTTGGCATCGTTTGGATACGGTCGAAATTCGATAAATATCCATTAAGCGGTCCATCCTAGTTGGTAATTAAGTCAAAAGCCGATAAAGGATGGTCGGTCCCCGTGAACGACAACAACATGCTGGTCATGCTCGCCACGGAAGGGACGTACCCTTACCATCAAGGCGGCGTCAGCACCTGGTGCGATATTTTGGTGAACAGCCTGGAGCAGGTCGATTTCGTCGTGTACAGCATCATGATGAACCCGTTCGTCACCCAGAAGTTCAAACTGCCCGGGCGGGCAAGCCTCTATGGCGTGCCGCTCTGGGGAACCGAAGAGCCAAGCGAGCATCTGAAGACGCCGTTCGCGGACGTCTACGCGCAGAAGCTGCGGACGGGCGAGAAGGAAATCCGGGAACATTTCTTGCCGCTGCTGCAGGCGCTCTTAAGAGAGCTGACGGCGGAGATCAAGGACCCGTACCGGCTGGCGGACACGCTGGTCGGCCTTTACCGCTACTTCGAGCGTTACGAGTACAAGGCGACTTTCAAACACGAGCTGGTCTGGGATTACTACAAGTCGATGATGCTTGCGATCGCGGCGGACAAATCGACCGGATTCAGCCAGCCGGACATCCACGGGCTGATTCAAAGCTTGGGCTGGGTGTACCGGTTCTTCAATATCGTCAACACGCCGGTGCCGCGCGCGCACGTCGCGCATTCCTCCGCGGCGGCGTTCTGCGGCATTCCGTGCGTGCTGGCCAAAAAGATATACGATACGCCCTACCTGCTGACCGAGCATGGCATCTATTTGCGCGAGCAATATTTGTCGCTCTCCGGGCGGGGCTATTCGACGTTCCTGACCAAATTCCTCATTCGCATGATTCAATCGATCACCAGCCTGAACTACGCGTTCGCGGATCAGGTATCGCCGGTCTGTCTGTACAATACCCGCTGGGAAAGCGAGTTGGGTATCTCCAAGCGGCGGATCGAGGTCATCTACAACGGAATCGATACGCGCGTCTTCAAGCCGGACGAGTCCCGCCGAAGCGAGGGGAGCGGGGTCACGATCGCCATGATCGCGCGGATCGATCCGATCAAGGATATTAAGACGTTTCTGCGGGCCGCGCGGATCGTGCTGGACAAGCAACCGGCCGCTACGTTCGTCGTCTACGGCTCGGTTAGCGTGCCGGCCTATTACGAAGAGTGCCTTGCGCTGAGAGAGGAGCTGCGTTTGGGCGGGTCGTTCGTCTTCGCCGGCCACGCGACGCAGATGACCGCCGCTTATAACAGCGGAGACGTGATCGTCCTCTCCAGCATCTCGGAGGCGTTCCCGTATTCCGTCGTCGAGGCGATGATGACGGGCAGGCCGGTCGTCGCCACCGACGTCGGCGGCATCTCCGAGGCGCTAGGCGAGACCGGCAAGCTGGTGGAGCCGCGCAATCCGCAGGCGCTGGCCGAAGCGATTCTCGCTTACGCGGACAACCCCGGGCTGCGGGCTGAGGCCGGACGGGACGGCAGGGAGCGGGCGCTTTCCTATTTTACGCTAAGCCGCGTATTGGAACTGCATATGAAGAGTTATATTAAGCTTGCCGCTTGCGCCGCCGAACGGATTCCGCCCGTCGCGCGCAAAGCGTGGGAAGATCCGGCTCGGCAGCAGGGAGCGGAGGAGGCGGAGAAGGACGGATCCCCGGCACTAGGAGAAAGGGGGGATACGCGCGACCAAATGTCATCGGGCGCAGGCGTCTTCGGCCCGGGGGCAGATACTCTCGAGGACTTGGATGTCCCCGAGGAGCTTGCGCGCAGGCAGCGATCGGCGGTCGAAGAGGGACTGTCTCTGGCCGCGCGCGGCCGGCACGAGCCGGCCATCGCCGCTTATCGGGACGCGCTCGCGATTCTGCCGGACGCGCCATGCGTTCCGTATATTCTAACGGAGCTGGCCGGCTCCTATAACGCGCTGGGCCGGCATGACGATGCGATGGCGGAACTGCTGCGGAGCGAGCTGTACGCCAGTCTGCAGGCGGATCGGAGGATCGGTTAACATGACGAGCAATTTGAGACGGACGCTGCGGGGCTATCATCCGGCCGCGGTCAAGGCGCTATACGAGAACTTGACCGCGCGGCATGCGGATCGGATGAACGGACTACAGGAGGAATTGGTCCGACTGCAGAGCGATAACGAACGGCTTGCGGGCGAATTAGTCCGCATTACGTCCTTCCGCCGGTCGGTCGGGGAGACGCATGACAATGAGGAGTCGCGGGACTTCGGGGAGGTCGCGCAACTAGCGGCCGCGCATGCCGAGGCGAGCGTGCTCGTGGAGGAGCAGACGGCAAGACTGCGGGATCAGCGCGCGCGTCACGAGGCGGACAAGGCGCATCAAGCGCGTCTGCGCGCAGACGCGCTTGCCCGCCTGGAGACGAGGCTGGGCGAAGCGCAGGCGAGGTGGCGCGGAGGGGAGGAGGATGGCGATTGAGCACAGCGAAGGAGCTGCCTCGCGCCTGGCGGGGCTATCATCCCTTGGAGACGGAGCAATGGTTCGCGGCGCTCGAAGCCGCGCGCGAACGCGAAGCGGAGGAGCTGGGAGCGGCTATCCGCAAGGAGCGCGCACGGGGAGAGCGACTGTCGGAGGACTTGCGGCGCAGGCGGGATGGCCGGCGGCCGCCCGGTACCGTTGCGGGCGGCTCGGACGGGGCGGACCGTGCGGACCCGGCCATCGACGGCTGGGCGGCGGACCGGATCGCCCGGTCCGCCGCGGCGGTCCGGCGCCAAGGCGAGGCGGAAGCCGCCGCGCTTCGCCGCCTATACGAGCAACGCGAAGCAGAGCATGAGGCGGCAGTTCGGGAAGCCGATCGGCAATTCGCCGAATGCGAAGCGGCCATCGCCAGGCTGTTAGCCGAAGCGGATTCGCTGTTCGGAGGGGCTCATGTCTCGCGCGAGTCCGGCGACGGCGAGGAGCTGGCGCTGCTGCAGGCGGCGCTGTCGGACGTGCAAGTTCCCTTGCAGGCGGCTATCGGCATGCCGCCGGAAGGAGAAGGGGACGCAGCGTTCAGCGACGAGGCCGCGGCTGCCCGCGAGCACGGCGTCCGCCGCGCCGTGGCGGATTCGGCGCGCAGCGCGAAGGTCCTTCAATTCCGCCTCAGGGCGATGCTCGACCGGGTGGAGGCGGCCGGCGAATGGCGCGATGCCGGCGGCGCCATGCCGGACGCGGCGGATGTCGCGCTGGCGGCCGGGGCCAGACCGGCTTCCGGACTCGCGCTTGACGTCTCCAAGGGGATGAAGGCCGCCAGAGCGGCGGCGGGCGTGTCCGCCTCCCGGAGCGGCAGGCTCGGGAGACCGGCGTCCTCCGCCTATTGGGGAGACTTGGAGCCGTATATGCAGGATAACAGCGATCCGGAGCAGCTGCCGCAGCACGCGGGACCGCTCGTCGCCGGTACGGGCCGGGGCCGAGATGCATCCGCGCTTGATCGAGACGATCAGGTTCGGGCGGCCAGGGTTCCGGCTGAAGAAGTCGGGAAAGCGGCTCCGCACGCTGGACGGCAGAACAATGCCGAGACCGCCCCGGTGACGGCCCGAGCCGGCCCATCGGCCACCTCGGGCGACGCGTCCGCGCTCGACGAATCCGGCTCCGAATCGAGGATCGGCGGCCGTGCCGATCGGTTCGGGGACGCGGCTGCCTCTCCCGATACATCTGCAGAAGAGGTGCGGGCGGCGGAAGCAAGCTCCCCGTTGGCCGGCGCAAGTCAACCCGGCGACGCGCCTACAGGGAGCATGCCGCCCTCAGAGGAGTCGCCTGTTCTCCAATCCAAGCTTTCCGGTCTCGCCAGCGCGGCGCTCGGCGAAGAGATTCGATTCGTGCGGGAACGCTACATCGTCGGCAAGACGGCGGGGCAATCGCTCCATGCCGCGGATGGACGGCTGCTGATCGCCCAGGGCGAACCTATTACAGCGGAGATCGTGGCGGTTGCGGAGCGCGAAGGCAAGCTGGCGGAGCTTGTCGTACATATGGTCATTCCCGGCTTGGGGGCGGATACGCGATGAATCCGCCGCTTCCGGTATTGCGTTCGGCCGATCCGAAGTCTCAGCCTGCCGAGACGGCGCGGGCGGAACGGTTCGAGCGGCTCGCGAGCGACGTCGCCGCCCGGGATGCGCTGCCCGAGGATCGCTACGCGGTCGCCGCGCTGCTGGAATCGATGGGCTGGAACGATGCCCGGGCCGCGGAGGCGTTCGGCACGACCGATATTTTCGAACTCGCCGCCGAAGTGTGGGAAGCCGTCCGCCGTAAGGTCGTGACGAGCACGTTCGCCGTCAATGAACAGACGGGCGTGCTCCGCACCGGGCTCGCGCTGCTCAAGAGCTTCCTGCGGGGCGTAATCTTCGCGCTGCCGATGGCGATCTCGGTCATCTCGATGCTGACGTTGAAATTCTCGCTATGGTCGTACGAGCATTTGTCCGTGGAGATTGCCACGTGCATCGCGATCGGCACGATCGCCAGCTTCGTCGTCGTGGGCGGATTTACGCAGGCGATCGCGCGGCGGGGCTTCTTTTACATTTCGCAGGGCTACTACAACATGGCGCGCAAAGTCACCTTCCTGTTCATCCGGCTCGGCTACGCGGCCGCGCTCGTCGCCTGCGCGCTGCTGCTGGCGTTCAATCTCGTCTTCAACGTGTTTCCGCCGGAGATGTTCCTGTACATCGTGCTGTATTTCTTCTTCCTCGTGTCGATCTGGCTGTCCGTGACGGTCATGTACATCCTGCGGCGGGAGCTGACGTTCACCGGTCTTATTCTCGCGGGCATCGCCATCGTGTACGTGCTGTTTCGCGTGCTGGCCTGGGACATTATCTTCGCGCAGCTGCTGTCCATCCTGGTCGTGTCGGCCGCGGGGATGGCGCTCGTCGTCTATTATTTCCGGCAGGCGGCCAAGCGGGAGGAGAAGGGGATCGCGCCTAGAATGCCGCGTTTGGCCGTTACGGTTTACGCGGTGGCGCCTTATTTTGCCTACGGCCTGCTGTACTTCGTCTTCTTGTTCGTCGATCGGATCATGGCCTGGTCCTCGAACGTGGATTACATGCCGTATTTCATCTGGTTCCGCGGGGAATACGAGCTTGGGCTGGATTTCGCGCTGCTGTCGCTCATGATCCCGCTTGGCGTATGCGAGGTCATGGTGAACAAGTTGATGCTGGACATCGAAGCGAGCTACAAGCGCTACTGGGGCTTCGAGTCGGAGCTGATGAACGCGCGCTTCCGCCGGGTGTATAACCGGATGATGGCGGCGATCGCGGTTTCCTCGGCTTTGAGCGCGCTGCTCATCTACGGTTTGGCTCAGCTGTTCGACGGAATCTACTACGCCCGGGAGGGCGAGCACCTCATCGCGAGCGCGACGACGCGGTTCGTATTCCTCGTCGTGCTGCTGGCTTACGTCATCCTTGCGACCGGACTGATGAACGCGGTCACGCTGTTCTCGCTGTCGCAGCCGTCGCTGGTGAACCGGGCGATCGTGCCGGCGCTCGCGGTCAACGTCGTACTGGGCTTCGCGCTCAGCCGGTGGATCGACTACTCGTTCGCCGTCTTCGGCGTGCTGGCGGGCGCGATCGTCTTCTCGGCGCTGTCCTTCCGCGCGATGCGCCAGGTGCTTGGGAAGCTGGACTATTACTTGTACGCCATATCGTAGGCGCCGGCAGGCGGGAAGCGAAGGAGGGCGGTGCGTCTGGATTACTCGTCGTTTGGCAGCCAATTATACGCGATAACGCACTACGCGTTCGCCTGCGCGGTGCTGTTCCTGCTGTGGCCGCGGTTGTTCCTGAGAGCGGAGCCGGGCGACCGTCTGGCCGGCGTCTATGCGCTGTTCATGAAAGCGGCCTGCGTCTATATCGTCATGGTCTATGCGCTGGTCGCGCTCAAGTTATACGAGTTCATGGCGGTCGCGGCGGTGCTCGTCATGCTGAGCGCGCGGCGGCTGTGGCAGCGCGGGGGCAAGCAGGCGAGAGCGGACTTGGCGCAGCGGCTGCGTCTTCGCTTCTACGCGCTGTTCGACGGCGGGCTGCGGCTGGGGCGGCCTTGGCGGTGGAGACATCGGCCGGGCACGAACGGGCTTCGAGCGGACAACCGGGGAGAGGCACCGGCGGCCGTCGGGGCGAAACCGGGTTCGGAAGGACTTCGCGAGTCTGCGTCGGACATCCGCGTTGGCGAGAGCCGGGACGCGGATGTTCAAACCGCTTTCCGCTTGATCCGGCCTGCAATGAAGGGGGCTGTTCGGGATCGCGATACCGATGCAATCCCCTCTAGCGCCGGGCAATCGGCCAACGGGCGGAGGAGCGCATACTGGCGCAGGGGCCTGCGCGACTGGCTCCCGAGCGCGCTGCTGCTCGCCGTTCTCGCGGCGGGCGCTTATATCCGTTTCTACGACGCGGTAACCTATGCCGCCCCCGCGCTCTCGGACGGCGCGGTGACGTTGGCCTGGATGAAGTACATTAACGCCCGGGTGCTGTTCCACGACGGCCTGTATCCCCAGGGCTTTCACATTACGCTGTCGCTGCTGAGCAAGTTCGCCGCGATCGATCCGCTCTACGTATTGAAATACACCGGTCCGCTGTGCGGCGTGCTGACGGCGGCCGGGTTCTACTTCGTCCTGTCGCGTCTGACGGGCAGCGCGTTCGCCGGCATCGCCGGGGCGGCGGTCTGTAGCTTCGGCGGCCCGTTCCTATTCGGGGGCGACTGGGAACGGCAAGCGGCGACCAACTCGCAGGAGTTTGCCTTCGTGTTTGTTTTCCCGTCGCTGTACTTTCTGCTGCGCTACTTGAAGACCGGCGCGCGGCCGGCCCTGCGGACCGCCCTTGCGGGACTGGCCGCGGCCGGGTTCGCGCATACGCTGGCGTTCGCGTACGCGGGCATGGGCGTGGGCGTCTGCCTGATCGCGGCCATGCTCATGAAGGAGACCCGCCGATGGCGGACAATAGCCATCGCGGCTCTTGCGGCAGCCGCTACCGCCGTCGCCACGTATGCCCCGATCCAGATCGGGCTCTGGCTGGGCGTTCCGATGAATACCAGCGCGGCCGAATTTCTGACGAGCACGACGGTCGCCGCCATTCCGGCGCTGACGGGAGCGGACAAGCTGGGCTTGGCCGCGCTCGCCATCATGGCGGGCTCTCTGCTCATCGGCTGGAGGCGCCGAGAGCGCAGGTTGGCGGAATGGTTCGCGCTTGGGATCGGGACCGCTTCATTCCTGCTCTATTACATCGCGCCTTATTTGACGGGGAGCGTCGTGCTGGCGTCCCGCACGCAGGCGTTATGGGCGCTCGGCATCTGCTTCTCGGCCGGGTTCGCCTGGTGGTCGGCGTGGCGGACGCTCGGCGCGTGGCGTCTCCGTCCTGCGGCGGAGGCTGCGGCCGCTGCCGTCTGTCTGCTCGTCGTCGCGGGTACCCTTCGGCTCGGTCCGATCGTCACGTACAAGATGGACTGGGAAAGCATGTTCCGCCAATATTTGCGCATCGCGGGCGAGGAGCCGCTTCATACGTGGACGATGTTCTCGCAGGAGGAAGGCTATTCGCTCGCGTACGGCATCGGGTGGCATCAATACGTGCGGACGCTGGTGGACGAATACGACCCGGCCTTGCCGCCGCTTACTCGTTACGGGCAGAACGTCCCCGACCCCAATCTGACCTCTACCGTCTTCATCGTGGAGGAGAAGCAGGTGTTTCGCGTGCCGGACAATTTGATCATCTATGCGAAGCTGGCTGAGGAACGCTATGCCAAGCACGAAGAGGAGCAGCGGCTGCTGGCGGACTGGCTGCGCGTCTATTCGGCCCATCATGGGGCGCCCGCGGTCTTCTACGAGGATGCGTTCATCCGAATCCGGTATATCGAGCGGCCGGAGGCGAAAGATAAGAACTACCGGCGACTCTGGGGGAGCGCTTCATGAACGCGCCCGTGCTCGTCACCGACGCGCTGCTGCGCAAGTCGCTGGCCGCCGTGCGATCGCTCGGGGCCAAGGGCATTCCCGTCTACGCCGCGGATTCGACGCGCTTCACGCCGACCGGGTTCTCCAAGCATTGCGCCGGCCGTCTGCTCAGCCCGCACCCGTCGGAACAGCCGGAAGACTATGCGGCATGGCTGGTGGAGACGGCGGCACGGATGCCCGGTCTCGTGCTGCTGCCGATGGACGAAGCGACGGTCGGGATCACGATCGCCGAGCGGGAGCGTCTGGCAGCCCTATCCGCCCGCTTCCTTCAGCCGGACGCGGAGCCGTTCCGCCGCGCGGCGGACAAATACGAGACCGTCCGGGCGGCGCGCGAGCTCGGCATGGAGACGCCGTTTACTTGGATGCCGCAAGACGAGAAGGAACTGGCCGCCATCGCGGCGAGCGAAGCTTTCCCGCTGGTCATCAAGCCCCGGCATTCCTCCGGATCGCGAGGTATTCGCTTCGTTCATAATGCGGAGGCGCTTGGCACAGCTTATAGAGAAGCGGCGGCCGGCGGCCCGCCGCCGATGATCCAGCAATACATACCGCCCGGCGAGCGGCTGGACGCGGCGATTCTAGTGGATGCGCAAGGACGCCTCGCCGCCTCGTTCGTCCAGCGGGAGGTGCGCCATTATCCGGCGGACATCGGGCCGAGCACGGTGCAGGAGAGCATCGCCATGCCCGAGCTCGCCGAGCAGGCGGCCGCGCTCCTGGCCAAGCTCGGCTGGCGCGGCATCGCCGAGGCCGAATGGATGCGCGACCCGCGCGACGGGCGGCTGAAGCTGATGGAGATCAATCCGCGCTATTGGAACTCGCTGCATCTGGCGATACAGTCCGGGGTCGATTTTCCGTATTTGCATTATCGGCTCTCGCTCGGCGAACGGGTCGAACCGGTTACGTCCTACCGAATCGGGCAAGTAACGCGCAATTTGCTGCCGGGAGATCTGCTGCGGGCGATCTCGACGGGGGCTTGGCGAGGTCTTGATCCGCCGCTGCTCGGCAAAGGGGGCCGGCCGGTCGAGGACGATATGCTGTCCTGGCGCGATCCGATGGCGGCCGCGGGGTTCGGCCTCGCCTGCGCGAGATATGCGCTCGACGCCGGGATGTGGCGGAAAATGTTCAAGCGATAGCATATGGGCTGACGCCGGGTAAAGCCGCGACTCCCGGCGCTCGGGGGAATAGCCGTGTCCGTTATCAGGTAAGCAGACTTAGGAACAAGGCTCGCGAAAGCTCGGCGATACGAAGCGAAGACACGCAGAAGAAGACGCGGCGTGATGAGAGACGACGGGAGGGAGCACGCATGCTGAACGCGTTGACCGTGGACGTGGAGGATTACTACATGACGAACGGGCTCGACATTCCGTCTTCCGAGTGGCACCGCTACGAGGACCGCGTCGCGCAGAGTACCGCCGACGTGCTGGAGCTGTTCGCGCGGCACGGCGCGCGCGGCACGTTCTTCATCCTCGGCTGCGTGGCGCAGCGGCATCCCTCCTTGGTGGAGGATATCGCGCGGGGCGGTCACGAAATCGCTTCGCACGGCGGCTGGCATCGTCTCGTCACGTCGCAGACGCTGGAGGAATTCCGGGCGGACGTCCGCTTCTCCAAGGAGGTGCTCGAGGGCATTACCGGACGCAAAGTGGAGCTATACCGGGCACCGTCGTGGTCCATCTCGCCGGAGCGGTACGAAGCGCTGCATATTCTCGCGGAGGAGGGGTTCCGCTGCGATTCCAGCCTGCAGCCGTTCCGCACGCCGCTGTCCGGCGTCGCCGGCGCGCCGCGCGCCCCGTTCCGGCCGCTCGTGAACGGGAGGCTGACGGGACTGACCGAGTTCCCGCCGTCGGTCGCGGAGGTGAACGGCGTCGCCGTTCCGTTCTCGGGCGGGTTCTATCTGCGGGCTCTCCCGTACGGATTCGTGAAATGGGCGCTGAAACGGGTCAATCGCTCGCGCCCCGGCATGATCTATTCGCATCCGTGGGAGTTCGATCTCGGGCAGCCGCGTCTTCCCGCTCCGCCGCATATCCGGCTCGTGCAATATTACGGGCTGGCCGCGATGAGGCCGAAGTTGACGCGGCTGCTGCAAGATTTCGAATTCGCGCCGCTCGGCGAGCTTATCCGGGAACGGACGTATCCGATTCACGAGCTGGTTACGCCGGCGGCCGGGGCGGCGACGTGAACGGGGCGGGAGCGGGCGGTCGTCTTCGCTGGCGAGTGCCTGCCGGCGCCTTCCTGATAGGCGGCGTCACCTTGGTGAACCTGGCCGGCGCGGGTCTGGCGTTCGCCAAGGACCTGGCGTTCGCCGCTTACTTCGGGACCACGAGGGCGGCCGATCTGGTGAACACCGCCTATCTGCTGCCGGAGACGATCGGCTACAACCTGATCGCCGCCGTCGTATCGGTCGCCGCCGTTCCGGCGCTATCCCGGCTGTGGGCGCAGGGTCGTTACCCCGAGTTCGCCAAGGCGGCAAGACGACTGACGGTTCAAACGTCAGCCGCGCTTGCGGCGGTCGCGCTCGCGCTGTGGGCGGGGGGCGAAGCGGTGTTCCGCCTGTTGGGGCATGGCGCGGGCAACGGTTCGGATTATCCCGCTTGGGCGGTGCTCTACCGGTTGATGCTCGCGGCGCTGCCCGTCTTTCCGATCTTCGCGGCGTACGCCGCCGCGCTTGCGGCCGCGGGCTCCTTCTTCGCCGCCGCGGCCGCTCCGCTGCTGCTGAACGCGACGATGCTCGCGGCCGTCATCGGATGCGCGCTGCTCCAGGTCGACCGCACGTTCGGGGCGATCGTTTACGCGGGGGCGATCTTGGCGGGGGTCGTCGGGATGGCGGGTTTGCTGCGACTTCGGTATGCTCGGTTGATGCTTAACGCGGCCCAAATCCGACCTGACCGGCCGTCGAGAGGAAGCATAAGCGCGGGTCTAGCGACACAGCCGCCCGGCCGCGAAAGTGCCCGCGCCGACCGGCCCCGCCCGCCGATCGAGGCTTCGGCCAGCGCGTCCGCGCCATTGCCCGAGCAGGTATGGGCCCCTCCCGCGATGATCCGATCGGAAGGATTGCGAGCCGTCTACGCCGGCATGGCGCCGTTGCTTGCGCTCACGCTGTGCATGCAGGCAAGTTATGCGTTCGAGCGCGCCGTCGCCGCTAACCTTGCGCCGGGGACGGTGACGGCGGTCGGCTATGCGTACCGCGTCGCCCAATTCCCGAATTGGGTGTTCGTCGCCGCGGTGACGGCGGTGCTGCTGCCTTCGCTGTCGCGCAAGGCGGATGGCGCCGGTCTTCGCGGACAAGCCGGCGAGGTGGCCCGCATGGAAGCGCTGCGCGCCGCCCGAGGAACGCTCGCCTTGCTGCTGCCGGCCGCCGCGCTGCTGTTCGCGCTTCGCGGCTTCGCGGTCGAGCTGCTCTTCGGGCGAGGCGCGTTCGGAGCGGACTCCGTCCGCATGACCTCCGATCTGCTCGCGGGGTATTCGCTCAGCGTCGTCGGACAAGCGGTCTCGGCGATCGGGCTGCGTTACTTTCTTGCGATCGGCCGGCTTCGGGGATGCGCGGCGATCTACGCGGTTTCCACGGCTTTTACGATGGCGTTCGATCTGCTTCTCGTCCCGCGTTACGGCGCTCCGGCGCTTGGCTACGGGGCTTGCGCGGGGTGGACGCTCAATGCGCTGCTGATTGGCTGGCTGCTTATGCGAAAGTCGAGGCCATACGCTTGAAGGAGGTGCCGGAACATGGACAACCGTTTTCTCATCGTCATCCCCGCCTTCAACGAGGAAGATAATATCGGGACGGTTCTCGAAGGGCTGCTCGCCGCGAAGCTCCCGATCGATATTCTGGTCGTCAACGACGGCTCTCGCGATCGGACGGAGGAACGGGCCAGACGGTACGGGGAGGTGGTTGTCCTGTCCCATCCGTGCAATCTCGGCTACGGCGCCGCGCTGCAGACCGGGTACAAATACGCGGTGAAGACCGGCTATCCGTACATTATCCAGTTCGACTCCGACGGACAGCACAGTCCGCAGGACTTGCCGGCCATTATGGCGGAGCTTGCGCGGGGCGGCACGGATATCGTCATGGGCTCCCGCTTCGTCTCCAAGGACGGCGCGTTCGAGACGGGGATGATCAAAGGGGCGGGCATTCGCTTCTTCCGCATGCTCATTCGGCGGCTGACCGGCAAGCGCATCTCGGATCCGACCTCGGGGCTGCGGGGCGTATCCAGCCGGGTGTTCAGCTATTATTCCGTCCGCGACCGGTTCCCGGCCGACTTTCCGGACGCGGATATTCTCATCCAGCAAATCCTGATGAAGTTCAGCATCAAAGAGGTGCCGGCCCGGATGAAGCAGCGGGAAGCTGGCGTGTCGATGCACGCGGGGTTCAAGCCGGCCATCTACATGTGCCAAATTCTGCTGAGCATCCTGGTCGTGCTGATCCGACACAAAATGACTCGCGAGGAGGTGGCCTACGCCAATGGCTGATGTGCTGCGATGGTTCGTCCTCTTATGCGGGCTATCGTTCTCCGGCATCATTATCCGGCTGCTGCTGCGGCACAAGATCAGCGCGCGCAATTCGGTCGTCTGGCTGCTGAGCGCCGCGATCATTTTAGGCTTATCGGCTTATCCGAGCTGGTTCAATCATCTGGCCTGGATGCTCGGCATCAACTATCCGCCGACGCTGCTGTTCTTGCTGTCCACCTTGGTGCTGCTCGTCATGGTGCTGCATCTCTCGATCCAGCTGTCGATCATGAACGAGAAAATCCGGCAGATGGCGCAGCATATCGCGATTAGCGATTTGGAGCAGCAGGAGCTGGCGCATGCCGACAAACAGGCTCCTCTTCCGCGCGAGCTGCCGGCGCAGCGGGAGTGGCTGCAGTAGGAGCGCAAGGCGCATATCTATGGACTGATCCAATGAAATCATCAGAGTTCTGCGCGTTATGCAAGCGGCGTACGGACGCTGAGGGCGCTATTTTGGCGTTGGGACGGACGGGGAAGGAGGGCGCGCCTTTTGGAACAATCGGAACAAGCATGGTACTCCGCATCGATCATAGGGTGGATTTTGCTCGGAGCGGCTCTGCTTCTGCTGATCTGGCTCGCCTTCGTCAATCATCGCCAGCGTCTTCGGCTGGCGCGTTCCGCCCATCTCGAGCTGCTGGTCAAACGCATTCAGCCCGAAGCGGGATTGGACAACAACCTGAGCCTCTTCCTGGAAGCGATCAGCCAGATGGTCGAAGCGGACAGCTACACCTTCTACATTCGGGAGGGCGCGGGAAGCGAGACGTTTGTGCTGAGAGCCGTTCGCTACCGTCGGGAAGGACCGGGGGAGATCGGTCCATCGTATAGCGGGCTTGCGCCTTACGAGAAGAAGGAGCGGTACCATCCTCCCTTGACGATCGCGGCGGACGCGGCTTCGCGGACGGCCGGGCTCGTGAGCGAAGGCGCGGTGCCCCTCTACAACATGCCGGTCGGCGCGGTGGGACTGGTGCGGATCGGGCCGGTGCGTTCGATCTCCCGCCGCCAGTCGTTCCTGCTCGGCGCCGTCGGCGCGGACCTGCCGCAACTGCTGGACGTGCTGGCCGAGTCCGACCGGATGGACCGCAAGGCGTCCATCGTCGAGACGTCGCGCGCCGCGCTCGAGGCGATCAGCACGATGGCGATGGACCCCGAAGCCGTCGTGCGCAAGGCGCTCGGGATGTCCGCGAGCGCGCTCGGCCTGACGGGCGGTTGTCTGCTTGTAACGGAGGCGGGCAATGCCTCGATCCCGATGTTCTTCGGCTGGTCGGATACCGTCAAGCACCGTCTCTCCGAAGCTGCCGCCATGTCGCTGCTCATTCAATTGATCGAACCGCATGAGCTTGTCCTATGGGGCAAAGATGACGTCGAGTTCGATCAGGCGTTATCGCTCCTTGGCGGCATAAGCGAAGGCTACCTGCTTGCCGGACGGCTGCCGCTGCCGGGCAAGCGGGCGTATTTCATCGGCGGGCTGCACCGTCATGCGATGAGCGAACATTCAGAGGCTCAGCTGCGCACGACGTTCGCGACGATGACGCGCCAGCTCGTGCAGCTGCTCGCCATTCAAGAGCGGATGAAGCCGTTCGCGCATACGTACGCCGAGTTTCTCAAACTGCTCGCCGGCACGATCGACGATTTGAACCCGTTCACCGTCGGGTACTCCGAGCTGATGAGCCGGTATTCGATCGTCATCGCCAAGCGGCTGGGCTTGTCCGACGATCACGTGCGCGACATCGGCACCGCGGCTTATTTAAGCAACATCGGCGTGCTCGGCTTATCGGAGGAGCTGTATCTCAAGGAAGGCCGCTACACCGAGCTGGAGTTCGAGACGATGAAGCTGCATTCGGAGGTTGGCGCGGTCATCGCCGAAATGACGCTCGGCAGCAAGCGAGTCGCGGACATGATCCGCTATCATCACGAGCGCATCGACGGGCATGGGTATCCGGCCGGGCTGCGGGGCGACGGGATTCCGGTCGGTTCGCGCATTTTGTTCGTCGTGCAGACGTTCCTGGCGAAGATTAACGGGCGGAAGTACCGGGAGCCGATGCCGTTCCGGGAAGCGATCCGCTCGCTCGAGACGCTCGCCGGTTCGCAGCTGGACGCCGGCATCGTGCAGACGTTCGTCGGCTGGTTCGAGGAGAAGCGCGGCGGTCCGCAGCTGGGCGGTCGCGCGCTCGGCGCGTGCTGGGACATGCTGTGCTCGCCTTCCGACGTATGCCGGCAGTGCCCGGCTTATCAGCGGGACGACAAGGATTGCTTCGTCATCGCGCGAGAGGAAGACGTAAACTGCAAATCGCACGGCAAGATATGCGAGACGTGTTTTGTATATACGGAGACCGAGACAAGGAGATGAGGCAGCATGAGTAACGTCATCGTAACCGGAGGGGCGGGCTTCATTGGCTCGCATCTCGTGGACCGGTTGATCGCGGAGGGGCATCGCGTACTCGTCGTCGACAACCTGAGCACGGGCGATCGCCGCAATGTTCACCCGGAGGCGGAAGTGGTCGAGCTGGATTTGCTGCATCCTAATTTAACGGACGTCTGCCGCAGCTTCCGCCCGGAGGTGGTGTTCCACGAAGCTGCGTCCGTATCCGTCGCCCAGTCGATGCAGCGGCCGGACAAGGATGCGGCCAACAACGTGACGGGGACCATCTACGTCCTCGAGGCCTGTAAAGCCAGCGGCGCGCGCAAGCTCGTCTACGCGTCTTCCGCGGCCGTGTACGGCAATCCGGTCAGCGCGCTCGTGAGCGAACGTCATCCGATTCGGCCGCAGTCGTATTACGGCATCTCGAAATACGCGCCGGAGCAGTACATCCGCGTGGCGGCGGAGACCAGCGGCATGGACTACACCATCCTTCGGTACAGCAACGTGTACGGCTCGCGCCAAGGCACCCGGGGCGAGGGCGGCGTGGTGTCGATATTCGCCTCGCGTCTGCGGAAGGGCGAACCGTGCGTCATCTTCGGCGACGGCCAGCAGACGCGCGACTTCGTCTACGTGAAGGACGTGGTCGCGGCCAACATCGCCGCGTTGACCCAAGGCGGCGGACGGACGATCAACGTGAGCTCGTGCATCCCGACCAGCGTCAATCAGCTGCTGCGCACGATGTGCGGCTTGCTCGACAAACCGTTCGCGCCGAAATACATGTCGGGCCGGCCGGGGGATATCCGCGATAGCCTGCTGGACAACGGTCTGGCGACGACCGCGCTGGACTGGCGTCCGTCTTATTCGCTGCGGGAGGGACTGGCGGAGATGCTGGAGGAGGAGCGTGCGAGAGATGGCGTCACGGCGGATCGGTAGCATAGGAAAGACCACGCGTCCGGCCTTGGACGGTCGTGGTCTTGTTTGCGTGCGGACGCATCCGCGGCACCGGACGCGCTTCAGGCGGCGCCCTATACGCCGTACATGTCAGACATGCTTACCCAGTGCACGAATCCATGCGCGCGCGCCGTCTCTCCGTGGATCGGCGACGGGTCGGTCGAGGACGCCAGCAGGCCGAGCCCGCCTTTACGCAGCCGGCGAAGCAGCTCCGTGCGCTGGCGAACCCATTCGCCGCCGGCCTCATGGCCGTTCCATCCCTCCCACAGCATGCCGCTCAGCAGCGGCGCGCAAGCCTCCAGCTGGGCGAAACCGCGATTCTGTAGCCAGCGCAGCTTCGGATTGCGGCGCGCCGCCTCCTCCAGCCACGTCTTATACGCCTCGCCCATCGCCGGCCGCTGCGCCTCCGGTACGTATTCCTCGATGTCCCCGACCGTATCCAGCATAATCCCGTCCAGCGGCACGCGTGCCGCCAATTCGCCGATCTCCGCCAGCAGCAGCTCGCGATAGGCGGCTGACCGCAGGTCCATCAGCTCTGCGTCCCACTGCTCGAAGCGTACGGGTTGCCCGCGCACGAGCAGTCGCATGTCGTCGTTTACCGCCGCCCACCGCGTCTCGTTCCACTTCGGCGTCTCCATCACCGACAAGTAGCCGTACACGGCCGTTCCCGCTTCGCGGAGCGCCTTTATATCCTCGGCTTGCCACTGCCTCGGTTCGATAACCGCAAGGTCCGTCTGGGCCAGCATCCTCTTCATTTCGGGTGTCGAAATACCGTAATAAATAGAGAAGGAATGAACTGGGCCGAGGCGGGATGGTTTGGCGAGTAGGTTGAATAGGCGCATGAAGATCTTCCTTTTCTCTGATCGCGATTGCAAGTATGCCTGAAGTTTATGTTGCTATTCTCTATCTTATACGGTGGATATTACCTTATCGCGGGACTTTAGAACTAAGAGGTTTTTTGACCGTATTTGTCGAATTTATTTAGATTGCCTTAACGGCAACGGTGTTGTTCGAGTTGGAAAGGTGGTTCATGATGAAACTGCTGCAGCTGCTGCGGAAACGGACGGTAGACGCCCGCGGCGAGGATGGTTTTACATTAGTCGAGATACTAGCCAGCTTGGTTGTCTTGTCCATTGCCGGGCTTGCGATGACGGCATATTTTATGAACGCCATGTCTTACGCGAAGGGGAACCAAAACAAGACGGTCATGGTGAATCTGGCGCGCAATACGCTCTTTTATATGCAGAAGGAATCGAATTTCGGCGCTATTCAGTCATACTTCAAAGCCAATCAGGGATCGTTGCCGGAAGGGGTCGAGCGGGAGACGATCGATTCGGACGGTTGCCCGGCCACGAGCGCGACGTGCGCAGACTATCAGGGCCTTGTGAGCGATCCGACAACGCTCAAGACCGTACTGAATCCGGTCATCAATGACGTCGCTTATCGGGTCGATATTTCGTATCAAGCGGACCTGTACGGGCGAATCGGAACCGAATCCGCGACGTTGAACGGCGCGGATTCGATCAAAGGGTATCTGCTTCCGATCAAAGTCGTCGTCTCGGAAATCGCGGAGGACGGCGAGGACTTGAACAGCCGGGAGTGGACCGAAGTGGAGGGTTACATCACGAATGAAACAATCCGTTAAAACTTGGCTTAGACGCCGTGCCGGGGACGAACAAGGCGTCACGTTGATCGAGCTGATCGCGTCGCTGTCGTTGGTCTCGGTCGTGCTGGGCGTCGTTTATTCATCAATCACCTTTGGTATGAGCACGTATAACAAAGTCCGGATCGAGAACTCGCTTCGCGATGAAGGCGATCTGATCATGTCGTCGATTATTACAAAGCTGTACACGTATGGACCGGATGAAATTACGCAGGATGCGAGTGACACGAACAGAAGGCGAATTACGCTGGAACCGCCTATTACGGGCAGCGGCGATCAGGGCGTCGAGACGATCGAGATACGCCCGCGCGAAGAGGGCCAACCGCAATCGGTCCTATATATTGCCGGCGTCGATATATCCACGGTGTCGGATATCATGGCGGATCAATCTTCGATTCGGTTGGTATGCCGCGAGAATCAGAACATGTGCAGCAGCGGGCTGATCGAGATTCAATTGAGACTGGAGCAAACGTATGGAGATCGGTCGTATCATTTGGATCTGGAAAGTAAATTCGGCTTCTAAGGGAGGGGAGCAGGCGAAGTGAAACGTTTTCTGTTGCGTGAGGAGAAGGGCTCGGCCTTTCTGTTGGTCGTGTTTATGCTGCTCCTCTTTACCATTCTTGGCATGGCCATTCTAAGCGCGACCATCGGCGGAGCTGCACGGTCTCAGAAGGCCGAGGACAACGTCCAGACGCTGCATTTGGCGGATAAAGCGTTGAGCGAAGCCGTCGCGTACGTGATGGCGAGATTCGATAATCAATCGATCAAACCGGCTGAACTGACGGCTAATCTGGAGAAGTTCGTCACGGATTATAACAATTCGTTGGAAGAGCGGCGGACAGCGGCCGAAGCATCCACGCAGTCCGAGTTGAAGGACAACAAAAATCCGCAGTATTTAGTCAGTAACATATGCATTCTCGGTCCGACAAATACTAACAAAGCCGCTGCTTATTGCAGCACGGGCGGACAGCAAGATGAAACACTCAATAAAACACTCAATACGATTCGCATTACCGCCACGGCGGAGGTCAATAACGTGCAGCGAGATTTGATCCAAGACGTGAACTTGAATACGCTCCCGGACTTCTTGAACTATGCGGCTGGTTCCGAGGGCAATGTGATCATTAACGGCGCCCCGTATTTCAAAGGAAATCTATATGCGGGCAAAGACTTCAAGGTACTCAATCATGCCAAATACTTCCTGAACAATAACGAGCTATCAGAGCAGTCGCAGTTCTTGTACGTAGATCCCGTGGCGGAGAACGACGACGAGTCGGGCAAAGTGAAGGTGCAATCCAGCAATAATGTCCAGTATTCTACCATGGTGAACGGGAATTATACGTCCCTCTATGCATCGGAGACGTTGCCTTCACAGCAATTAACGAAACTGCGAGACAGCATTCGGTTTACGGACACGAGCAAATTTATCTCGATCAATATTCCGGAGACGTTCGTGGATAAAGCGCATATGACGGTTTCGTCGATGATTAACCGGGACACATTATGGAATGCTTACATTAATGGGGGGTTCACCGAGAAGAATCGTGCCTCAAGTCTGATCGACATGCTTAAAAATTTCTACGACGAGAAACATAAATTCAGCATGCCGGTCCGTTCAGCGGCTGCCGGCGAAGAGGACGAGGCCTATGATCAAGCGGTCCAGGAACTGTCAGACAAGCTGACGAGCCTGACGTCCTCGGCGATATTCAGCGGTAACCTGCTGATTGGAGATGAGCTGAAGGGCATCTACTTCACGGATAACAACAAGACGGAGAGCAATTGGCTCATTATTGACGGGGACTTGACGATTCAGAATCCGGAGAACACGCCGCTGCAAATCCGTGGTAACCTGCTCGTCACCGGACGCGTCGTCATGAACGGCAAGATTCAAATGGACTCCACGCTTATTTCGCTAGGCGGCACGACTTCCGATCCGAACCAAATCGTCGATGCGGAAATTCACGGCCTCGAGGTCAATAACAAGATGCAGAAGCTTGTAATGATCGCGAACGGTCCTATAGACATTTACCGTGTCGACTCTTTTCAGAATTTGACGGACAGCAACGGTAACAAAGGGTATGATGCCCAAGGCGGCGGTGCGAGCAGCAGCGCGCTGGAGGCGTTCTTCTATACCGATAAAGAGGCGAATTTGTACGGCGTAGGTTCGTTGTTCTGGATTCGAGGCGGTTTCTTCTCCAAGGGCGATCTCACGATCAACGCCGCGCTCGGCAATACGACCAAGACGGACAATGCGGCCCAACTGACGTTTACCGATCAAGCCCAGGCGAATGAGACGGATGCGCGGTTCGTCATCGATTACGATAAGAGCGTGTTCGAAGGACAGCTGAATTCGCTGCCGCGCGTGAGCAAGATTCGCGTTGAATTAGGGCAGAAGAAGCTGCAGCCTAGATCATAAAAGCGGACGTTGCCATACAAATAAGCCTCCTCACCATGACGGTGAAGGAGGCTTATTTGTGTGTTCTTAATATTTGTCCGTATTGACGCGGACGGTGACTTTCACGCTCAGCACGATATTGAGCGGTTGGAACGTGGCGGTAACCGTGACGGTCTCTCCGGCATTCGTCGATGCTTTGCCGAGGATCAAGCCGGTTGTCGGATTGACCGAAACCTTGGTAGGGTCGGAGCTTTTCCAAGTCAGCTGGCTTAGAATATCGGTTCTTAAGTTGCCCGGCAGAATCGTAAGCGAGCTAGGCTGGGACAGGAGGAACGACGTTCCTTTGTCGAGCTTCACGCTTTCCAGTATGCCCAGGTCTACGATAGTAATCGTCTTGCTAGGCGCTGGCAGCGAGAATCCGGCGTCCGTTGGAACTGACAGGTTCAAGGTAATGGTTCCGGCTTCGCTGCCCGTTAATTGGCCGTTGTCCGAGTCGATGAACGCTTTGCCCGTTCCGGATGTAATCGACCAGATCGGCAAGTCGGAGAAGGAAGGCGGTTTGCCCGTCCAGCCGATATTCAGATCCTGGACTTGTCCTTTCGCGATCAGGGTGTCGGTCAGAATCGAAGGCTGACGGTCCAGAATTGTAACTTCTTTGCCGGTTACAGGAAGCGTTGCCCCCAACAAGGATACCGACGCGGATGCGGTTGCTTTGCCGATGGCAAGAGCTTTGAAGCTGTTCTCCGGCACGTTGGAATCGCTGCTCGACGTTTGCCCCTTGTTAGGCGCGGCTATTGCCGCAGGCGTTACATTCCACACCGTGTTGATCAATGTGCCATTCAGAAGCCCGCTTGTGAGCGGGAGACCCAGAATTTTCATCGGCACTTTATCGCCGAGATAAATCTGAGAAGGCAGACTAATACTGAGCGGCGGATCCGTAATCGTAATCGTAGTCGTTGCGCTATAGGACTTGATCGGGTTGCCTTGGCTGTCTCTCGTCGTGAATGCCAACGTCACGGTGACCGGCGTCTCCATCGCTTGAAGGGCATTGAACTTCGCGGATTGGTAGCCGTTGATGTTGGTAATCGTCGCCTTGCTATTGTTCACGTTCACGGTCCAGCTCACATCGGTTGGCGCGCCGGTTTCCGAAGGAAGCTTGGAGAAGACGGAACTAAGCGTGAGGCTATCGCCGACTTTAGCCGTCGTTGCGCTAGCGCTGATCGTTAGTTGCGATACGTTAACGGTAGCCGTTGCAGACACCGTACCGCTCCTTACGGTGATCGTGGCGGTCCCCGGCTTCAAACCGGTGATATTGCCGATTGAATCGACGCTCACGGTACTAGCGTCGCTGGACGACCATTCGAAGACGAACGTTTCGTCTGCCGGGCTGTAAACCAGATCAAGCTTATCGGTGTCGCCTACTCGCAGATCCTTGCTATTGACGCTCATTTTCAGACTTTCCAGCACCTTATAGGACGAAAAGTTGATGACCGGGAAGCTTGAGCTTCGGGTCTGGTCGCTTGTATCCGTGTACGACAATGACGCGTTATTCAACGAATACGTCTGTACTTTCGTAGGCGTCACCGATAACGTGAACGTCACCGGATTCGCTTCATACTTGCCCGTGGTTGAATTATAGGTGTACGTAATGTTCGATAAATTGCCGCTTATGACGTTGCCGTTCTTACGGATCGTGGACGGCAGGCCGCTGACATTCAAGTTGTCCGGCAGCGTTTCCGCGAAGCGAATGTCGCTAATGCTGAAAGACGTCGTAGTATTCATGTTGGCGGACTTCGCGATCGGCTCCGGCGTAATGGTGTACGTGAGTCTCGCGGCGGTGTTATTGAGAATGGCGTTGCTGCTGTTCAACCCGCTGATCGTCCGATTCAGCGTGAGGTTGGACGCTATCTTCTTCACTTTCACCGGGATTATTTTGGTCGTTACCGCGTTCTTCGGGTCCTTCACGGTGATCTTAATGGTGAAGTCGCCGCCGTTCGGCAGCGGGTTCGGATACGAACCGATGATCGCGGTACCGCTCGGCGCATCCGTTCGCGGGAAGCCCGTTACGGCTTTCTCCACGCCGTTCACGACGAATTTGACGTCCACGTTCAATTTGCGGTCGCTGAAGTCGTAGTCATCCGGCACGAAGCTAAGCGAAATATTCTGATCACCCGGAATATAGTTGTCGATGCCGGACGAATAGTCCGTCGGGTTATTCACGGTAATGACCGGCGCATGGTTAGATCCCATGAAAGCGCGGTACATCGTATTGACGAACAGCTTCTGCTCCCATTCCGGGAATTTCGTCGGCGTATGTCCCGTACCGGAGTAGGTCACGTTGCCTTTGGAATAGGTGTAGTAGTGGTTCCAGCTGTCATCCGCATCTCGCGTGCCGCCGGTGATGTTATACCAAGGCACCACGTTCGGGTCTTCCAGATCGAGCGTGAAATACTGGTTATGCGTCAAGTTGATGACGTTGATCGACGCCGTCTCTTTGGTGCTGCTCAGATCGAACGGATAGAGCGTCAGCAGGCCGTCGTTCACTTTGGTTACGGTCGTGGACGTCTTCGGCGCGCTGAAGCCCATGTTGGTCCAAGGCGCGATTTGTCCCGTTGATGTCTGGAAATAGGAGATCCAGTTGTTCAGCGTGATGCCGTCCGACGAGAATACGGTATCGTGCGTGAACATGACGCTTTGGCCTGTCGCGATGAAGGCGTTGACCGCATTCGCGGCGACCGCGCTAATCTTTGCGTTCGTGTTGTACGAGTCGGCAAAGCCGAAGATCAACATGTCGTATTTGCCGTTCAAATTCTGATAGCCGGTGCTGTTGAACTCGGTAAAGTTCGAGTTGGTGATCTCGATGTTATAAGCACCGTCTTTGGACAGATAGCTTTGCTTCAAGTTCGTATCCAGCTTCAAGCTGCTGCCCGAACCTGAGCTGTGCATGACTTGAAGGACTCGAACGGTCGTCAGCTGATCCTTGAATTGAATGACGCCGGTCTCGTAGCTTTTCAATTGCGTCGACAGGTCGACGAGTTCCAGCTTCCAATAGTACAGACCGGAATAACCGGTAGGCAGCTTGTACGTCAACTGAGCATTCGAGCCGCTAACTGGTACAGAGGCAACCCGTTGATCGGCGTTGAACGCTTTGGCGGAATCCAAGCCCATGTAGAGGTTGGCGACGACGTTCCTCATCGCGTTCGTGCGATTCTGGATCCCCAAATCAAAAGTCAACGTATCGCCGGCGCGATAAGAATGCGTCGGATCGACGGTGTAGGATACGGGCATGCTGTTGACGATCAGCCTAGGACGCTTTTCGATAACGGATGCGTAGTTTCCCCAGGTAGATGCTAAGTTGGTCAAGCCGGTCTGATTCAGCAGCACGACGTTGCTAGGCCGCTTCGTCAGGTACTTGTTAAACGTGTCTTTGAGAATGCCGTATTGGCCGTCGGCCTGTTCGGGCTGATACTTAAAGCCGCTATCCAGCGAGTCGTCGCTGAAGAGGAAGACCAGCTGGCCCTTATTAATGAACTGCTGGGTGATCTCGGTGGCTTTAAGCCGCGTGATGTCGTTCTCGATCGCTTTCGTATTGTGGGCGTTGTTGCGCTCCGTGCTGGTCGTTAATTTGCCGACCTTCTCGGGGTCGTATATGCCTTTCCCGATATAGATCGCATCATATTTTCCGTCCAGCTCGCCTCTTAGCGCAACGAACCGCTTCATGCTGAGCGTATCGATGGAAACGGTGTTCACGGTGCTCATGACAGTTTGCAGGTCCGAGGTGCCGGATTCCGTAATCTCCAGAATGCGCGTCAATTGATTCGTATACGTGAACTGTTCCCAAGCGTTGACTGCGGTGGAACGGGTGGACAGGGGAGCGTTCGTCGTACCGTTCTCCACCATCATGTAATTAGTGCCGGCAGAAGTTCTGAACGTGTAGCTCCCGGTCGATGAATTTCTGGCACTGGTAAACGTTTCGGCTGCCGAAATCTCGGTTGCGCTTGCTTTGAGAAATCCGGTAGACGTGGTCTTGTCGATGGCGACGTATTTGCCGTTCAGCTTGGAGCGAAGCACGAACGTGGTGTCGTTTTTTCGAATGTATTCAAACCATTCCGCCGAAGTGCCGACGCTAGTACTATTTGCCTGGAGCGACCCGTCAGAAGCAACTGTTATGAATTTCTTGTTGATACCCGCCTTGATGACAATGTAATTGGCATTGTCGGCGTAAGCTTCCTTCGTCCGAAGACCCGGAATTGCGATCAGCGTGACGATTAAACTCATGACAAGCAGCCTTGCGATGAGTTTCTTCGAGCGCATGTTCATCGTACTCCTCTACCTCCACCAATATTTCGCAAGCTTAAGTTTTCTAACCAAAATAGATAGAATGTTACAGTTTGATACAGTTCCCAAGAACTACTTCTTGTCCACCTCCATTATACATCGTAAGCTAGGCATTGGGATAGAAGAAAGATAGTTAGACTCGAATATTGTCATATTTATCGGCATATGTTTATAATATTTTTAGATGACTAAGAGAATAGGAGTATCATTTTGGAAGACAAATGATTCCATTCTCCTGCTACATTTTGTTATAGTTCTATTGTCCTAGTTCTTTTTGATCGTATCTTGTCGCTAAGTAGGCATCATGAGAAAAGGAAGGTGGGCAATTCGTGAGCGCGGTGAAGAAAAAGCGTCTTGGCGATTTACTCGTCGAGAGCGGCGTCATTTCGGAGGAACAGCTTCAGCAGGCGCTGCGGGAACAAGGGAAAACGAAGCAGAAGTTGGGCGATTTGCTCATTTCGCAAGGCTATATCACGGAGCAGCAATTGATCGAAGTCTTGGAGTTTCAACTTGGCATTCCGCATGTCAGCTTATTTAAATATCAGATCGACCCGTCGATTACGCAAATTATCCCGGAGAGTCTCGCTAGAAGGTACCAGGCGATTCCGCTGCAGAAAGAAGGCGGCAAACTGCTGGTCGCGATGGCGGACCCGCTTGATTATTTCGCTATTGAAGAACTTCGGATGTCGACCGGATTCCGGATCGAGCCGGCGATTTCCAGCAAGGACGAATTGCAGCGCGCAATCGCCCGCCATTATGGTTTGCAGGATTCCATGACCCAAATCATGGGGGATCTTCCCACGACGGCGGATGAGATCCGCGAGACGGAGATTACGGACGAGGATTCGCCGGTCGTCCGGCTCGTGAACCAAATGATTCAGCAAGCGGTCCAGCTGCAGGTATCGGACATTCACGTCGATCCGGGCGAGACGAACGTCTCGATTCGCTACCGTCTGGACGGCGTCATGCGGACGGAACGCGTCATTCCGAAGCAGATGCAAGGGTTTATTACCGCTCGTCTGAAGATCATGGCTAAGCTAAACATCGCCGAGCGCAGGCTGCCGCAGGATGGACGCATCAAGATGCAGGTGGATTTCAAAACCGTCGATATCCGCGTATCCTCGCTGCCGACCATTCATGGGGAGAAGATCGTGCTCCGGATCCTGGATCTGAGCGTCGGCGTAAAGGCCATCGATCAGCTTGGGTTTAGCGGATATAACCATAAACTGTTTAGGGAAATGATCGAAGTTCCGTTCGGCATCATTCTGATTACGGGACCTACGGGAAGCGGCAAAACGACAACTTTGTATTCTGCTCTTCAACATTTGAACAAAGAAGACGTTAATATAATTACCGTCGAAGATCCGGTTGAGTATCAGCTGGAAGGGATTAACCAGGTTCACGTAAATCCGCAGATCGGTCTGACGTTCGCGGCGGGGCTCCGCTCCATTCTCCGTCAGGATCCGAATATCGTCATGGTGGGCGAAATTCGGGACTCGGAGACCGCGGAGATCGCGATTCGAGCTTCGCTCACCGGCCACTTGGTGCTCTCAACGCTGCATACGAACGACTCGGTTAGCACGATTACCCGTTTCCGGGATATGGGCGTAGCGCCCTACTTGATCGCTTCATCGCTAGTCGGCGTGGTTGCACAGCGTCTTGTGCGCAGAGTCTGCCCCGATTGCAAAACCGCCCATGAACCTACGGAGCAGGAATCGATCTTCCTGCAGAGCCATGGGCTTCATGCGGACAAGCTGTATCAAGGGGCGGGCTGCGGGAACTGCAACAAGACCGGCTATCGCGGCCGCGTGGCCATCCATGAGGTGCTCGGGATCAATGCCGAGATTCGCCGCCTGATCGGGCTGGAGACGACTTCCGTCGAGGATCTGCGTGCCGCGGCCGCGGCCAACGGGCTGATCCAGCTCATGGACGATGGGCTCGAGAAAGCGGTCAAAGGCATCACCTCGCTGCAGGAAGTGCTCCGGGAGACGGTATCCCATTAACGAAGCAGGAGGTATAAAGTGACGGAAGCTTTGGAACACATTATCAGCCTGTTGAGACGCACGCATGAGAGCCGAGCATCCGACCTCCATATTTCGGTTGGATCGCCCCCGGTCATGCGCGTTCACGGCACGCTGCAACGCATCGGAGACCAAGCCGTGACATCGGATGATGCCGGCGCCATGGCGCTGTCGCTGCTGAACGATGAGCTTAAGCAGCGCTTCTCGCAGGCGGGCGAAGTCGATTTTTCATATGAGCTTGAAGGTTGTTCCCGATACAGGATTAACGTTTATCGGCAGCGCGGACGGGTTAGCATCGCGATCCGCACGATTCCGACGGTAATTCCGTCCTTGGATCAGCTCGGGCTGCCCTCGACGATCGGGACGCTGGCGAACAAACATCAAGGCCTTGTATTGGTAACCGGCCCCACGGGCAGCGGCAAATCGTCGACCCTGGCGGCCATGATCGATTATATTAACCGCACGCAGCGGAAGCATATCGTGACGCTGGAAGACCCGATCGAGTTCCTGCATACCCATTCGCAATCCGTCGTGGACCAGCGCGAAGTCGGCAACGATACGAAGAGTTTCGCCAACGGTTTGCGGGCGGCGCTCCGGCAAGACCCGGACGTCATCCTCGTCGGCGAGATGCGGGATCTTGAGACGATCTCCGCCGCCGTAACGGCTGCCGAGACGGGGCACTTGGTCTTCGCGACGCTCCACACGTCGGATGCGCCGCAGACGATCGACCGCATTATCGATGCGTTCCCTTCCCACCAGCAAGCGCAGGTTCGCGCGCAGCTAGCAGCCGTGCTCATTGCGGTCATCTCGCAGCGATTGCTGCCGCGAGCGGGCGGACAAGGTCGTCTATGCGCGACGGAGATCATGGTGAACACGCCGGCCGTCGCGAACCTGATTCGTACGGAGAAGGTCCACCAGATCAAGAGCGTCATGCAGACGAGCCGTGCCTTGGGCATGCATACGATGGAAGCCTCGCTCAAGGAAATGCTCCAGCAAGGGTTGGTCGATCCGCTCACCGCGCGTGCTTACTTGAATGAGGGTGTGTTCTGATGGCACAGTTTGCTTACCATGTGAAGAGTTCAAGCGGCAGGCAGCTGAAAGGCAAAATTTCGGCGATGGATAAAGCGACGGCCGTCGAAGAGCTCCGCAAACGCGGCCTGATCGTCATGTCTTTGCAGGAAGAGCGCAACACCATCCTGCAAATGGATCTTTACATTGGCAATCCGGTCAAAATGCAGCATTTCATTATCTATTGCCGCCAGTTCGCGACGTTGATTCGAGCGGGCGTCACGATCCTCGACGCGACGGGCATTCTGGCGCAGCAGACGGAGAGCAAGCCGCTGAAGAAGGCGCTGACCGAGGTTCACTCCAGTTTGTTGAAAGGCAATGCGTTCTCGACGGCTGCGGCGGAGCATAAACGTATTTTCCCCTCGATGTTCACGAATATGATTCGCGCGGGCGAAGAGTCCGGCGATATCGAGGGAACGTTGGAGCGGCTGGCGGTATTCTTCGAGAAGGCGCATACGACGCGGGAGAAGATAAAGTCTGCGCTGACGTATCCGATGGTAGTCGGTTTTCTGGCTATTGCCGCCGTTGTCTACCTGTTGAAATCCGTTGTTCCGCAATTCGTAGACATGTTTGAATCTATGGATGCCGAATTGCCTGCCATTACGAAGATGGTTATGGCGCTTAGCGATAGTTTGTCGGAACAATGGTATATTTGGCTGTTCGGATTACTTGCATTAGTTGCAGGCTTCTTTATTCTCAAACGGACCTCGCATGGCGCCTATATGATCGATTATTTCTTGCTGAAGATTCCGATCTTCGGCAAACTGTCGCAGAAAGGCGTCATCGCCCAGATGGCACGGACGTTATCTTCGCTTTATGCGAGCGCGGTTCCGATGCTTCAATCTCTAACAATTGTCGAAGAGATTGTCGATAATAAAGTTATCAGCAAGTATATCCGTCAATCGGCAGATTCTCTTAGGCAAGGCAATCCGCTCTCGGATCCGCTCAAGAAAGCGTGGGTGTTCCCACCGCTTGTCACGCAGATGATCGCGATAGGAGAAGAGACGGGATCGCTTGATCTCATGCTCGCTAAGGTCGCGGACTTCTATGAGATGGATGTCGAGAACACGGTTGATCGCTTGAAGTCTCTGATTGAACCGTTATTACTTGTGTTTTTAGCTGGTGTAGTAGGTGTTATCGTCGCTTCGATCATGTTGCCGATGTTCAGTATGTACGAGCAAATGTCTTAGGTTTGAAATTACATCTAGGAGGAATGAACATGTTGGCCAAAGCATTGAAACGTATGAATAAGGAAGAGAAGGGCTTTACGCTGATCGAGCTTCTTGCCGTAATCGTTATTTTGGGGATTATTGCGGTTATCGCGGTGCCTATGATTCTCGGTATTATTAATAATACGGAGGAAGATGCGGATGTCGCTACAGGAAGACAAGTTTACGAGGCAGCACGTCTTTATAACATTGCAGAAGGTCTAGGTAATGTGGATGTTACCCTTGCGACGCTTATCACTCAAAACTATCTAGAAGCCGGCATCATGCTTCCTAGTACAAAAGTACGGATTCTGAATGGATTGGTAGACTATGATGCTAATGGAGTTCTTATTGATGTATCGTTTACTAGCGATGATGCGAGAACTAACGTAATCGGCCGAGTAACTCGTGCGCAAATCGACGCTGGTGAAGCCGACTAATAATGTCATACCTTTAGGAACCGGAACTCGTTCCGGTTCCTTTCCTTTAACCCTTAAACCCTAACGAAAGTGGCCATCAACCATGACAATCGGAATTGCCATCTACCTGTTCATCCTCGGTCTAGTCTGCGGTTCGTTCTACAATGTGGTAGGCTTGCGCGTTCCGGCGAAGCAATCGGTTGTCCGGCCGCCTTCGCATTGTACAAGCTGCAGTACTCGGCTGCGAAGCCGTGATCTCATCCCCGTCGCCAGCTATTTGCTCGCGAAGGGCAAGTGCCGTCACTGCGGCGCGAAAGTGTCGTTCGTCTATCCACTGGGCGAGCTGCTGACCGGCTTGTTATTCGTCGCGATGTTCCTACGGTTCGGCCTTACCCTCGAATTAGTCGCAGCGTTGCTGCTCATCAGTTTAGCCGTCATCATTACGGTATCCGATTTGAAATACATGCTCATTCCGAACAAGATTTTACTAGCTTTTCTGCCGCTGCTCGTCCTGGCGAGGATCATTCACCATGATATGCCGCTGTGGCAGTATGCGCTGGGGGCGATTTTCGGAGGCGGCATCCTGTTGCTTGTTAATCTAGTCTCCGGAGGCAAAATGGGTCTCGGAGACGTCAAGCTGTTCGCCGTATTCGGCCTTATCCTCGGAGTCCCGAATACAATCGTCGCGTTATTGCTCGCTTGCTTGCTGGGCACCGTCATCGGTCTAACCTTGCAGCTGCTTCACCTTATCCAACGAAAACAACCAGTCCCGTTTGGGCCATTTTTGGCATTGGGCACGATCATTGCATTCGCCTATGGACAGACGATCATCGACGGGTACTTTTCCATAATCGCTTAAACGGGATGTGAATAGAGAGATGTTGTCCACCGGAACGAAAAAAATCGGCTTCACGATCAACGAGTCCGGCATTCGTTACGCTGCCTTGCGCAAAAAGAAAAAATGGGAAATCGACCGTATGGGCTTCCTCCCGCTTCCCAAGGGTCTGATCGTCGAGGATCAGATCGTCAATGCGGAGAGCATCCGCATTTCGCTGATGCAATGGGTCAAGCAGGAACGGTTGACCGGCGCGTCGGTCACGCTGGCGGTTCCGACATCCATGATCATTGTCCGGAAGATGCGCATTCCGACGACGAACGCGAAGGAATTGCGTCATCTCATCGAGCTTGAGGTCGAGACGACGCTGCATCTTCCGTTCGAGAATCCGGTCTATGATTACGTCCGGATCGGGGCGGACGAGGAAAGCACGCAGGTGCTAATCTTCGCGGCGCCGAGCCTGTGGATCGAGACCTGCTCCGACTTGCTGCACGACGCCGGGCTTCGCGTGAAGAGCGCCGGGATCGCCGCTTCGGCGCTAGCCAAATCGTTGTTCTCGCAGCAGCAAGAACCGGTCAGCGAAACGATGGTCGTCAATATCGGCGACAATGTGCTGGACGTCTACATGTTCCACGAAGGCAATCCGATTTTCATGCGCGCCATTAATTTGTATGAGACGTCGGGGCATGAGGACGGGAAATTGAACGACCTTCAGTTGTCCGAAGTGACGGCCGAATTGTCGCGAATGCTCAACTTCTATCAGTTTGGCCTGCATGAGGGCGCCTCGCGGATTACGAAGACGATTATCGCCGGCAGAGCCGGTTCCCGGGCGGCGCTGGCGGGCGCGCTGCGGGAAACGCAGCCGGAAATCGCGGTCGCGGAAGCGGTACACGGCGAATTCGGGCAAGGAACCGCGCATGAATTCGAATTCGAATCCTACTTGGTCGCCGCCGGATTGGCGCTGCCGGACGAGCAGTTGTTCCACATTAATCTGCTGCCGCGTGTTGACCGGGAGCAAAAGCTGTTCCCCGTTGTTGTCACATCGGCATTCGCGCTCTGGATCGTGCTCCTTGGTCTGTGCATCTTTATGTATGTGCAGAATACATCTCAGATTGCGGAGAACGAAGAACAGATCGCGGCCGCGAACGATCAGCTTGCGCTGCTCAAGAACGATTTTCTTGCCTCCGCGAGCACGAATTCGAATCCGCTTGCGACCATTGAGGCGATCAAGGCGATGCAGGTCGATGTCGTCGGCATGTTGAAGGAGCTGGAGAGCCGGCTGCCGGCCAAAAGCGTCATTCAAACCATCGGTTATTCGCAAGAAGGTACGCTCTTGTTGGACGTGAATTTCTATAAAGTGGAGGAAGCGTCGCGTTATCTGTTCGATCTGCGTCGTATGTCATTTACGCAAGGCGTCGTAATGCAGGGGCTTACGAAACAAGAGGCATCCGCGACGGTCACGGGCGGCGGCGCGAATGTTACGATTACGAAGCCATATTCCGCCAACTATATCGTGAGCATCAAGAAAGCGGAAGGAGGCACCGATGATGGAGCAGCTCAGTAAAAACCGCACGTTGTTCATTTTGCTATTCGCCATGCTGTTCTTGATCCTCTTCGTTCTCTATCAGTACGTCGTCATGCCTTCTTCCGATAAGCTGCCTGACCAAGAGGACGAGATTAGCCGGTTGGCGGATCAACAGAGGATTTTGGAGCGGCAGAAGGAGAAGAAGTCGAGCCAAGATGCCGCTTATGCGGAAGAGAGCGTGCAAAAAGCGCTTCCGCTGTGGGATAACACGGAGCAGCTCCTGTTGGATTTCAAGCAGATCGAGAGCAGTTCGAACGCATCCGTCGTCTCCGCGGCTTTCGCCGTAGAAGAAGCCGGGGGAAGCAAGACGGCGGAGGAAACGGCGGGAACCGAAGAAGAGGCCGAAGCAGCGACTGAAATCAACGCGGGCAAAGTCGTGGTGAATACGGTGTTGAGCGGCAGGTATGCGGAGATCGTTAGTTTTATCGACGGGTTGCAGAAATTGCCGCGTCTAACGACGATCGATACGCTGGATATTACCAAATCGCTCAGTAATGTAGGCGGCGCGACGGATATTTCGGTGAACCTCGTGTTCACGGCCTATTTCGATCCATCTTATGCGCAAGCGGTAGAACATATTGTCCAGCCTTATAAGGACTATGTGCCGGAAGAAGATGCGGCCAGCGCCATTACCGGGGAAGTACCGCAGAAGGAAGAGACGGAAGAAGCGAAGACGCAGGATGCCACGCTCGGCAAGATCGTAGAGTCGGTGGAAGAAGCGAAGACTCCGTAGGTAAAATGCAGAGAAAGCCCCTGACTATTAGCGTCAGGGGCTTTCCTTGTACCTTAATTAAACCTTCTCGTTCGTATACCCCACCCGCGAGCTCACCCGCAGCGTCAGCGTCTGCTGCCCCGCGTCCCAGTCCATGGCCGGGACGTCCAGATCGTACAGCCACCATTTGCGCAGCTCGCCGGTCGCCTTGTTGTCCTCGAAGTAGAACAGGTTCAGATCGTCCTCGAGCCGCTTGATCTCGTGGCCCGCGTCTGTCGGGACGCTCTGCACGCGGATAAGCCAGCCGTCGCCGTCCGGCTCCAAGGTGAAGGCGCAGCCGCTTTGGTCGGTATCGAGCAGCAGGCGGCCGATGACTTGCTTGATCAGCAACTTTTTATGTAGCGCGTTCGTCATACTTGTTGTCTCCTTTATTAAGGCAGATCGATGAGCAGGAATAAGCATTTCTCGCGTGCGTGTATCGTTAGGGACGGATGATCGACGATGCGGGCGGTATCCCGCCAGCCGAGCTCGTGGCCCTCGTCGATCGCGACGCGGCCCTCGATGACGAACAGGTAGATGCGGCGGCCTTCCGGCTGCTCGAAATGGATCGTCTGGCCTTCTTCCAGCTCCGAGAGGTACATCGTCAAGTCTTGGTGAATGAAAGCGACGCGTTCGCTCGCTTGGTGGGAGGCGATCGGCAGCAGGCGGCCTTTCAGCGCGTTCGTGTCGTAGGTGGTCGTCTCATAGGAGGGCGGGAGCTTGCTCTCGTTCGGGCTTACCCAGATTTGCAGCAGGTGGCAGTCCTCGTCCCCGGGGTTCACCTCGGAGTGCACGAGGCCGGTACCGGCGGTCATGCGCTGGACGCCGCCCCAGGTGGTGACGGCGGATTCGCCCGTGCTGTCTTCGTGCTTGAGCTCCCCTTGCAGGACGATGGAGACGATCTCCATCTCGCGGTGCGGGTGGGCGCCGAAGCCGAAGCCGCCCTGGATGATATCGTTGTTGAAGACGCGAAGCGGGCCGAAGGACGTGTTGTTCTCGTCGTAGTAGTCGCCGAACGAGAAGCTCAGCTGGCTCTTCAGCCACCCCTTGTCGCCGGCATGTCGCGAGGATGCGGGATAGATGGCAATCATGGATTTCCCTCCTTTTATGGTTATGTCCACGATACCACGGCGAGGGACTCGCTGGCAAAACCGTAACGGCCAGCCGTTGTTCGCGTAAGCGGTCGCCGGATAAGAGGAGATTGGCGATAGATGTAGAAACGAATAGCGAGCGGACGGAAACGTCCGGATCGAGAGGAGCAATCGAACATGAACAACAAGATAACGCGCGGGAACAAGGGAATGAAGACGCTGGCGGCGCTGCCGCTGGCGACGGCGCTGCTGTTGGGCGCTAGCGTGCAGGCAATCCCCGCCGCGGGCAATGCCGCGTATGCCGCCGAAGCGGTGCCGGCCGACTTCAAGCTGCAGACGCTGGACGTCGTGATCGGCGGACGGGCAATCAGCGTGCCGGGCGGCGTCATGAGCGGCCAGACGTACGTCGGGCTGGCTTTCCTGAGCAAGGAGCTCGGGCTGACCGCCGGATGGGATGCGAAGACGAAGATCATCTCGGTCGGCGGGAAGTCGAAGAAGCTGTCCATGAAGCCGGTCGACGGCGTGTATCAATATGACGTGAACGGCCATATCCTCGGGTACGGCGCCGAGCAGCCGGTCATCGTCAAGGGGACGACGTATTTGCCGCTGCGTTTCCTGCTGGAGCAGATGGATTACGAGATCGGATACGATACGGCCAAGAAGCGGGTGACGATCAAGGAAGCGGCGCGCAATCCGCTGACGTTCGCCAACCGGTCGCTGGATCAGACGAAAGACAAGGTCGAGATGACCATTCAATATCCGCAGCTTCAAGGCTTCGCGGATGCCGAGGTACAGAGCAAGATTAACGCGCTGCTGGCCGCGGAAGGCAAAGCGTACGAGACCGCGGGCTTGTCGTTCGTGAAAGATTTCGGCGGCGCGCAGTGGGACGGGGAATACCCGCTCACCTATGACGTGAACTATACGGTGACGAAGAACGACGGCGGACTGCTAAGCCTGCATTTCGACGTCTACACGTATTCCGGCGGCGCGCACGGCATGTATGATCTGCAATCGCACACGTACGACCTGAAGACGGGCAAGGAACTGACGCTGCAGGAAGCGGCGGGCGGCAATGCGAACTATATCGCCATCGTCAACGAGGAGATCAAGCGGCAGATCGAATCGACCGACCTGCCGTTAATCGAGCCGTTCACGACGATCGACGCCGACCAGCGTTACTATCTGCGCGGAGATGCGCTCGTGGTTTATTTCAGCTTGTACGAGTATACGCCGTATGCGGCGGGCATTCCGGAGTTCGTCATTCCGCTGTCCAAATTCAAGTAAGCCGCTCGCTGGCGAGCCGCAATCAAAAGCCTCCGACCGTTCGCCGGTCGGAGGCTTTTCGCGATCTATCGAAGGTGTACTCTCTATCCGCGGGCGCATTCTAGTCCGCGCAACCTTACTGGCCGACGATCACCTGCTCCTTCGGATACCGGATGCGTACCGGGTGCTCTTCCTGCTTGAGCGTGAGCAGCAGGTTAATGATGCCGACGCGGCCGATGAGCATCATGACGATCAGGATCAGTTTGCCGGATAGGCTGAGCGCGCCGGTAATCCCCGTCGATAGTCCGGTCGTCCCGAAGGCGGAGCACACCTCGAACAGCAGCTGATGCAGCGGATACGGATTGGTCCACGCCATGAGCAGCATCGCGGTGAACACGAATATCGTGGCGGTGAAGAAGACGATGAACGAGCGGCGGATGTCCTCCTCGAGCAGCTCGCGGCCGAACACCTTCGTATTCGGCGCGCCGCGCATGTACGACCACACCGCGGCCAGCATGACGAACATCGTCGTCGTCCGGATGCCGCCGCCGACGCTGCTCGGCGAGGCGCCGATGAACATGAGGCCCGAGAGCATGAGCAGCGTCGGGGACGACAGCTGGCTAATATCCATCGTCGTGACGCCGCCGCTGCGGGCCGAGATGGAATGGAACAACGAGTAGAAGAACGACTCCACCGCCCCATGGTCTTCAAGAAAATGCGTCCGCTCGAACAGGAAGAACGTGACCGTGCCGAGCGTGGCGAGAAAGGCGAACATCAGGAGCGCGATCTTGGTCAGCAGCGAGAGCCGGTGCCGCTCTTTCGGATGCATAATCCGCCACTTCAGCTCCAGCAAGACGGGGAAGCCGATGCCGCCCGCGACGATGAGCGCCATCGTGACGATCTGATAATAGTAGTCGTGCGCGAACGGAATGAGCGAATTGCCGTTCAGATCGAAGCCGGCGTTCGTGAACGCGCTGACCGAGGCGAACAGCCCGTGGAAGTAGGCGGTGTACCAATGACCGTGATACCCGGTCATTAGCGTATGGGTGCCAAGGAGCAGCGCCCCGGTCACTTCGATAATGACCGCGAGCAGCAGAATGCTCCGCATCAAGCCCACGAGCCCGGAGAGCGTCGATTGGTTATGGTCGGCCGCGATGAACATGCGCTGCTCCAATCCGATGCGCTGGCCGAACAGCAGCCAGAAGAAGGTGCCGAGCGTCATGATGCCGATGCCGCCGATTTGGAACAGGATGATCAGCACGACCAAGCCCGCCGTATTGAACACGTCCGGCACGGAGATCACGCTTAAGCCGGTGACGCTGATGGCGCTGGCCGCCGTGAACAGTGCATCGATGAAGCCGATGTCCACATCCTTTTTATGTAGGAGAGGGAGACGCAGAATCCCGGCGGCGACGAAAGTGGTGATGATATATATGGATACGATCAACTGGACGGGTTTGAGTTTCTTCTTACGTATCGTCGTGCTCAAACGGAATGCCTCCTGAATGCGGTATAGCGCTAATCATAGCAGATGATGGCACCTGGGGTAAAATGCCTCGAGCGAATATGTGCATGCATTCGACAATTTCCCGGGCAATGAAAGCAAGCGGCGGCACGGCCATGAAGACCGCACCGCCGCTTGTTGGCTTCCGTTCGCGTACCCTTAGCTCGAATTTTGTTTGCCGGCTGCAGAGGAAACAACAAGATTCGCAGCTCTATGGGTTTACCGGCTCAGCGTAGATCTACGCCTGCATCGCTTCCCATTCCGCGTTCAGAAGGCCCATTTTAATCAGGTCGTAACTTTGGCCGCCGCGCAGCACGGCCGAACGGGCGCGTCCCTCGTCGACGAATCCGGCTTTCTTGTAAGCGCGGTAAGCCGCTTCGTTGTACGAGATGACGTCCAGTCCGACGCGGTTGAGGTTAAGCTCGTGGAACGCATAACGCAGAATCATCCGCAGCGCCTCGATGCCGAAGCCGCGGCCGCGGTCGTTCGGATCGCCGATCCCGACCGCGACGAGGGCGGCTTGGTTGTTCCATTCGATGCTGTGCAAGGCGACGAACCCGATGAACCGGTCATCCTCGAGCGTGCGCAGATGAAATTCGATCGTGTTCGCTCTGCCGGCGCTGCCGTAAGCATCGGGCGTCTGGGGAACGGCATGTTCGGTATCGACCTGGCTTAGATAGGTATAGTCCTCCGAGAAGCGTGCCAGTTCGTCGGCATCCTCGGGGCGCGGGGCGGCGAAGCGGATCAGCGCGCCGCGGAACAAATCATGCATAGGCATAGAGGGAAACACTCCTTCGAATCGGGCAGCCAAGCCCGCGGGTAAGATGGCGAATGAATCCGGCTCTCCCATCTTATCCAACCGTCAGGCTTGCCGCAATGGGATGCGCATCGGGACGGACATGCCCGCGCATGCCGCGTCTACACGTGCCCGCACGCCGATTCATTCGCTTTCGTTCGGCGGATCCGAGCTGCCTCGCCGATCCAGTCTCGCGCTCCTAAGGGGTAATCACGATATCCGAGTAGCCGGCGAAAATTTGCAAACTTCCGTTGCGCGTATCGGCCCACACCCCGATGTAGCCGCCGGGCGGCACGCTCGCGATGTCGATATAGTCGCCGATGAGCGGTATTGGCGTCGGACTGCTGCCGTTCGGGCTGAACGATTGCGTCGTAATCCGGGTGTTCGTGAACGTCGCGCCGCCGTTGATCGAGCGGGCGACGTAGACGTCGAGGTCGAAGCCGTTAATCTGGTTGCTGTAATAGATAATATTGACGACGCCGGTCAGCGGGTCGACGTCGATGGCCGGGAAGAAGTTCTGGGTGCCGGAGGGCGCGCCGGTTATGGACGCCGCCGACGACCAGGATTGCCCTAAGTTATCGGAGAAGGACATGTAGATGTCGGAATAGCCTTGGCGATAGTCTTGCCAGACGCAGTAGACCCGTCCGGTCGTGGGGCCGACGGAGTTGTCGGTGGAGATATTGGCGAAGGTCAGCACGCGGAACGCATAGCCGGGCACGGGCAGGACGGTCGGCACGGGGACGATGGTGGCGACGTTGATCGCTTGCGAGAAGGTGGCGCCGCCGTCCGATGATCGCCGCACGATGAACCGGTACGAAGGGCTGATCGTGACCCAGGCCGCATAGACGTTGCCCACCAGATCGACCGCGACCTCGGGGCGCTCGACGCGGTCGGATTCCCCGGACAGCTTGATCGGCTGATCCCAAGTCGCGCCGCCGTCGGTCGACCGGTTGAAGAAGGCTGTCGAGTTACCGCCGTTCGCGACGTTGAACTGATGGTTATAGGTGACATAGACGTTGCCGAGATAGGGGCTGGACTGCCCGTTATCCACGGTTACGCTTGTCTCGTCGTTGTTGATATACGTGCCGTAGCCGGGGCCGACGATAACGGGCGCGGAGAACGTCGTGCCATTGTCCGTCGATGTGTAGACGATGCAGGTGCCGCTCTGCGCGCCCGGGAACGCATGGGCCGTCACGTAGAACGTGGTGGGGAAAGCGTAGGCGACGAACGGCGCTTCCGCGCCCGTGAACGGCGGCAAGATCGGCAGAATCTGCTTGCTCCAGTTCGCGCCGCCGTCAAGCGAACGGTATAGCCCGGTCTGCGGCGTGCCGTCCGTCGTATCGACCGCCACGGCGATCATGACGTTCGGGGAGAGCAAATTCACGGCAACCGCGGGCTCGAACTTCGGGTTTCCCGGGTCGCTGACCGGGAAATTGAAGTTGGTCATAACACTCGCTCCTCTCGGGTAAAAAGCTTGCCACAGTATATGCCGCCGGGTCAGCCGATGGCCTGGCAACTCTCCCGAATCTAGCGAAAACAGGCGCGTGTCGCCGCCTGGAATCCACAATTTCGAAGCGCGCGTCACATAGAGTGGTAGAAATATGAAGGAGGATGTGGAGACGATGCCATTTACAACGAGTCTGCTCACGAATACGCGCGCCACGGGCACGGCCGTGACGAACGCCGTCGTCAACGTTCGCAACTTGGATCAGGTAGCGTCCGCGACGGTCATCGTGCAAGTATTTGCCGTGTCGGCCGTGACGCTGACGCTGTCGCCTGTGTACCAAACGGGGTTAGTAGTGCCCGCGAACAGCGCCGTCCGGCAGCAGTTCAACATTGCGGGCAATATTGCCTACGAGGTACAGCTTAGCATTATTACGCCGCTGCCCAACGCGCTGCTCTCCGTCTTCGGCGTCGATGAGTTCAACAACCTGGTGACCGGCCAGCGGGTGCTGCAGTCGGAGCTGACGGAGATTCCGGTGCTGACCCCCATCGAAGCCGGATTTTAAGCCGTTTCGCGCTCCTTTCGCCGCGGAAGCACGCTCCGCGGCGTCTTTTATGTCCGGGATAAGCGGCTTCAGGGATACGTGCACAGGCATTTCCGCAATCCTCCCATACACTGGTAAAAGAGGTTGTTCAAAAAGTCGCCGATTGATCGCGAAGCAGATCAAGGAGCAGCCCGGCGTCGAATCTTGCGTTCAGGCTTGAAGTCCGGTGCTCATTTAGGTTTGCCTAAACTCCGCTCCTCCTTCTTCGCCTTCATGCAACCTTCTCGGTGCTGAATCGTCGGCTTTTTGAACACGCGCTAAAAGGGATTTCATCCGCGCAAAGGAGGATGTTTATGGTTGATGTGGGGGTCGTCATGCCTGTATATAAGCAGGTTCCGGCTTTTCTCGAAGCGGCCATCCAATCGATCCTGACGCAGACGCTCCGCGAGTTCCGCTTCGTAATCGTGATCGACGGCGCGCCGGAGATGGAGACGCTGGCCAGAGAGTTCGTCGGTTCCGATCCCCGGGTGGAGATCATCCGGCATGACGTGAACCGCGGGGTCGCCGCGGCGCTGAACACGGGCTTTACGCATCTGGACAACGACGATCGGCTCTTGTACTGGACATGGGCTTCGAGCGATAACGTCTACCATCCGGCGTTTCTGGAGGTGCTTCGCGGCGCGCTGCACAGAGGGCCGAAGACGCTTGGCCTCGCGTACAGCTCGTTCAACAGCATCGACAACAAGGGGAACCGCGTTTTGGACGGCAAAGGGCTGCTGGCGCAGCGGGCGTATCAGTCGCAGCCGAAGGAAGCGCTGCTGGACGGATCGATCATTGGCGTTTCGTTTATGTATAAAGCGGAGTTCGCGCGCAAGATCGAGGGCTACCGACTGGAGCCGGTGGAGGATTACGAATATTGGCTCAGGCTATGCGAACAGTGCGAGATCCGCTTTGTTCCGGTGGAACTGGTCGACTACCGGGTCGATTCCACGCTGAGCGTGTCGGCGACGCTCAAGAGCGTGCATCAGCATCGCAGATGGCGTTACGCGTATCATCTGGCGAGGATGGAGGCTAGGCAGCGGCGGGGCATCGCGCCGGAAGTCACGCTGATCTATCCGCTGCGCAGCGCGGGTCAGGATGAGATCGATCGGCTGGAGAATGTCTACGAGCAGGTGTTCAGCAACTATCATATGCACGTGCTGGATTTGAGCGTCAATATGAGCGTAACGCGCAAGCTGAGCGAGATTTCCCATCCGACCACCGCTTTCCGCGCCTTCCCGAACGCTTCCTGGCAAGCCGCTCTTCGCGTCTTCTTGCGCGGCGTCGCGACGCCTTATACGATGGTGCTGGATTCGCGCCTGTTCCCCGAACCGATGGATTTGAGAATACTCGTGCAGCAGCTGAACCGCACCGGCGGCGACGTGCTGTCGGACTTCTATACGGACGATCGGCAGGTCGGCTACCGGTATCCGGGAGACGGACGTTCCGTGACGGATTTCGCGGGCGAGCTGTTCCGGACGCCGGCGCTGGCGAAGCTGACGGGGGTCCATTAAACCGGGCGAAGGGAGCGGCAACGATGAAAATTTTATTCACGTTCTATAATCCCAGCGGCGGCATGGAGACGCTCAACCGCATCCGGTGCCAAGCGCTCGGAGAGAAGGGTTTCGAGTGCCACCTGGTGTACAAAATGGGCGGGTCGGGCATGCAAAACATCCGCAACATCCCGACGCATATCGTGGAGAACGTCAAGGAGCTGAAAGACCTGCTCGCGCGCGAACGGTATGACGCCATCGTCGTATGCACGGACAGCTACCTGTTGGAGGCGGTGCGGCAGGCCGGCTACCGGGGCTGTCTGATCTACGAGGTGCAGGGGCTCGGAACGCCGGAGACGGCCAAGCAAATCATGAATGACTTCGAGGAGCGGGTGCGCGAGAACGCGGACGCGATCGTGTATCCGAGAACGAAGCAGCTGGAGGAGCTGATGCGCGAGCACTTAAGCGACTTGCCGCAGTACTGCTTCGACGATCCGCTGCCGGTCGGCACGTTCGGCTATGAAGCCTATCCGCCGCATCAAGCGCCGATCCTCGGCTGGGTCGGACGGATCGAGCCGAACAAGAACTGGCGCGAATTTCTGGAGATCGGCTTCCGGCTGACGGTCGAGAAGCCGGACCTGCAGCTGTGGATATTCGAAGACCGCGCGCTCTCGCAGCCGGCGGAGCGCGAGGCGTTCGACGCGCTCGTCGCCAAGCTGGGGCTTGAGAAGCGGCTCTACCAGTACGACTGCGTGCCGCATCATCTCATGGCGGATTACTATTCGATCATCGGCGATTCGGGCGGGTTTCTGTGCTCGACCTCGATTATGGAAGGCTTCGGCTACGCGGTGGCCGAGGCGCTGCTCTGCCGGTGTCCGGTTCTGTCCACCGATTCGGGCGGCATTCGAAGGTTCATTACGCACGACGAGACGGGCAAGCTGTATGCCCGAGGCAATCTGATGGAAGCGATCGAGCAGGCAGACCGGCTGATGAACGACCGCGCGGTTCGGGAGCGTATCCGGGATAACGGCGTCCGGCATATTTCGGAACAGTTCGCCCCTGCGCGGTATACCGCGCACTTCGCGGCCATGCTGCGGCAGCTTGGCGTGAAGCCAAAGCCGGCCGAACCCGAATCCAAGCCGGGTATCATGCCGCGCTTCGCGAGCGCCCGTCTGGGCATCTCGCGATTCGTCGGGAAGGCGGATAAGGACGGCCGAACGCCAACCTGACGCGAGTCCCCTCGTGGTACCGTTACCCCCGCGCCTTCCGCGGGGGTATTGGCGCTCTGCGAAGCTGCCGGCCATTTTGGACAATCAAGGCGGGTTACGGTATGCTGAGGCTGAGGCCCGTTCGCGGGTGCCGCAGCAGGACAAGCAAGCGCAAGGGGGAGTTGTGGCCATGAGCCCGCAGGAGTCCATCGAACATTTTCGCCAGTTGAAACATACGATTACCCGGTTCATGATGGTGTACAAATTCGCGCTCGACGAGATGGAGACGAAGATCGATATACTGAAGGAAGAGTTCCAGCTGCTCCATGATTATAATCCGATCGAACATACGAAATCCCGGCTGAAGTCGCCCGAGAGCATCATGAACAAGCTGTTCCGCAAGAAGCTCGACATCTCGCTGGACAGCATCCGCAACAATATCCGCGACATCGCCGGCCTGCGGATCACATGCTCGTTCATCTCGGATATCTACCGGGTGCGCGACATGCTGGCCGGGCAATCCGACCTGGTCGTGCTGGAGACCAAGGACTACATTCGCGACCCGAAGCCGAACGGCTACCAAAGCTTGCATATGCTGCTCGAGGTGCCGGTCTTCATGTCGGACCGGGTGGAGCGCGTCTGCATCGAGGTGCAGATCCGGACGATCGCCATGGATTTCTGGGCGAGCTTGGAGCATAAAATTTTCTATAAATACAATGAAGCGGTGCCCGAGCGGCTCGTGGCGGAGCTGAAAGCGGCGGCAGAGTCGGCCACGGCGCTGGATCGCCAGATGGAGCGGCTGCACCTCGAGATGAACGAGCTGAAGGAAGGCCGGCTGATCGAAGAAGAGGAGCTGCGGCATATACAGCTGAACAACCAGCAATTTTCCATCCCGGCCGCGCTGCTCGAACTGATCGAAGGCGATGGCCGTGATTAGTTGCCTCCGATTCGCTCGCCCTCGGACAAGCCGGCGGAGTCGTGAACGCGCCGCGCAGTTGGGGTGGAATATCGCAGTGCCTACGAATAAGCAGCGCATACGATCAAAAGAGGCTGAATTCGTCATCGTCCCCGATGACGGCTCGGCCTCTTTGCGTTGTGCGTTATTTGCGCGCGGCAACCAGCTCCTCTAGCGTTCGGAGCGCATGTTCCAACAGGTCCGGAAGATCCTCCATCTGCTCTTCGTCGATCTTGCGGTTGAAGGTCAGCTCCGCCGCGTGCGCGTAAGTCGAGGCGGGCTGTGTCTCATCTATCTTATACTGCAGCGTTTGGATGGGCGGCTGCTCCGGCTCCCAAATCCCGGCGAGTATGTCCCGGATGCGGGCGCAATCGGCGTCCGCCGTCTCGCGCGGCAGCTGCTGATGGAACCGAAGCGTCAGCCGGCAGCCGGGCTTCTGCCCCGCGAGTTCCATCATTTCCGCGGCGAGTTCCGCAAGCGACGCTTCCAATAGCAGTTCGGCTTCGATCGCCGGCGCCTCCCGTAGGGCGAACCGGATCGCGAACGTACGGGACATGACCGCCATATCGAGCAGATCGCGCCGTCCCGTGACGGTGATT
Organism: Paenibacillus methanolicus; assembly: GCF_008124765.1. GTDB lineage: Bacteria > Bacillota > Bacilli > Paenibacillales > Paenibacillaceae > Paenibacillus_Z > Paenibacillus_Z methanolicus. The sequence goes on from NZ_VNHS01000012.1 coordinate 112,791, forward strand.
CTCGCATCCAGATTGTCCAGATCGTAGAGCTGATTCTCGAACGCTACCTTTAAATTATCGTAAATCGACGGGTCGAATAGCATGGTCGGTCCTCCTTGAAGGTGGGGCGTTTCACTGACATTCCACCACTATAGCATGCCGGATTGCCAGGGCGCCATGCGCGCGAATCCTTCGTCATGGGACTTTTGGCGGCCTGCCGCCGGTTTGGCTGCGGTAGTCCTTTTCAGCGACTTTTAAGCAGTCAAACCAATCTTTATTCATAGACAGCGCATAGGCCCTCTGATAGGATAGCCTCATGGGAGATTACAGAAACCGGAGGATACCTGACCATGAATATCAACCCTTTTAAACAACGGATGGTGGCATCCGTTCTCGCAGCAGGGCTCGTGCTTGCGCCTCTTCCCGCTCTGCAGCCGGGGGTGGCGGCCGCGGCTTCGGCCAGCGCGCAGACATCCGTCATGAAAGTATTCGTGGATGGCGTCAACCTGACATTGCCGCAGGCTCCGACGGTGAAGAACGGCGCGACCCTCGTTCCGATGCGCGCGATCTTCGGCGCGCTTCGCGCTAACGTGACGTGGGACGCGCAGACGAAGACGGTTCTCGCGACCAAGGGCAACGATTATATTTCGCTGAAGATCGGTTCCGCTTATGCCGTGAAGAACGGCGCCTCCGTCAAGCTTCAGACCGCGGCCGAGCAGAAGAACGGCACGACGCTCGTCCCGCTTCGCTTCGTAGCCGAAGCGCTGGGCGCGGAAGTCTCGGTGGATGCGAAGCAACGGGTCATCCGGATCACTTCTGACCCGCAGGACGCGGAAGAGGAAGATACGACGGGCGGCGAGACCGAAGCGGCAGCCGAAGCGCTGACCACGCAGGAGATCGTCGCGATGAACGACGAGAAGGTCGTCATGATCACGACCGACCAAGCGCAAGGCAGCGGCGTCGTCGTAGGCGGCAACTTGATCTTGACCAACTATCATGTCGTGGCGAGCGCGTCTAAGGCAACGGTCGCGCTGAACGACAACTCGGCGCTTGGCGTCAAAGGCATCGTCGCGGTGAACGAAGCCGCCGATCTGGCGCTCATTCAGACGGAGAGCGCGCTTAGCGTCTCCCCGGTGCAGCTGGCCAGTCCCTTCTTCGTGGAGAAAGGCAGCCGCGTCGTGACGATCGGCAGCCCGCTTGGCTTCCAGAACACGGCGGCCGAGGGACTGATCAGCAACATCACGTACGAAGGCGGCACGCTGTACTATCAGACGAGCGCGCCGATCGACCACGGCAGCTCCGGCGGCGCCATGTTCAACGAGAGCGGCGAGCTGCTCGGCATTACGACGTCGAAGATCGAGGGGACGAGCGCGGATTTGAACTTCGCGGTCTCCGTCCGCCACGTGCTGGCGCTGCTTCAGGAGTACAGCATGAATCCGAAGACGGCGGCGTTCGAGCCGGCATCCGAGCTGAAGCTTGAGGGCGCGACGACCGAAGATATCCGCAAGGCGTTCGCGGACAACTTCGGCACCGTCACGACGACGGAAGGGACGACCGAGCTGAAGAACGTCGAAGTGACGCGCGACGCATCGGGCTGGCTGGTCATTAACGCCGTCATTGACTCGTCCTTCTACATGCTCTTCGGGGACAAGACGGCCGACGATCTCCGTTATTGGGCGATCGACGCGGGAGCGGCGCTGCGCAAAGCGCTGCCGAACCAAACGATCCAGCTGTCCGTCTATTACCAGCAAGAGTTCAACTTCGAGCCGCGCGGTTTCGCGTCCGGCGAAGTGACGAAGCTTGCGAACGGCAAATGGCAGGTGCGCTACCCGGTCGTCGATTTGCAGGAGAACGACAAAATGTACGTTCGCGTACGCACGTAAAGCAGGCAGGCCGCCAGGCTTGCGCGCGAAGGGCACGTCCCGCTGGCAGAATTCGCATCTCGCCGCCAGCGGACGCGCCCTTCTTTTTTGCCCCTTGATCCGGTACAATAAGAACACCATGCCTATACGAAAAGGGAATGAAACGCACATGAAAGTCGTTCTGGCGACCTTGAACGCCAAATATATTCACACCTCGCTCGCGCTGCGCTGCCTGAAAGCTTATTGCGGCGACGAGTTCGATATCGACATTGCCGAGTACACGATTAAAGACCCTGCCATGAATATTGTGTCCGATATTTTCGTCCGCAAGCCGGCCGTCGTCGGATTCTCCTGCTACATTTGGAATATCGAAGAGACGATCATCGTCATCGACATGCTGCGCAAAATCATGCCCGAAGTGAAGATCGTCCTCGGCGGGCCGGAAGTCAGCTATGACGTCGAGTTCTGGATGGACCGGCTGCGCGACATCGATTACATCGTCGTCGGCGAAGGCGAAGAGACGTTCCACCATCTGCTGACGGAGCTGCGCGACGGCACGAACAAATTCCATATGGTCTTCGGGGTAGCCTATCGCAAGACGCTGAAAGACGGCAACGCCGAAATTCGCGTGAACCCGGGCCGGCCGAAGCTCGATTTGGCCAAGCTGCCTTCGCCGCATCGGTTCGAGGAAGACCTGCCGAAGCTGGGGAGCCGCGTCGTCTATTTCGAGACGAGCCGCGGTTGTCCGTTCAGCTGCCAGTTCTGCTTGTCGAGCATCGAGGTCGGCGTCCGTTATTTCGATATCGAACGGACCAAGGCGGATATTCTGTTCCTCATCGCCCAAGGGGCGAAACTGATCAAATTCGTCGACCGCACGTTCAACATCAAGCGGGATTACGCGCTGGAGATGTTCAAGTTCTTGATCGAGAACCATCAGGGCTGCGTGTTTCAATTCGAGATCACGGCCGATATTATGCGTCCGGAAGTGCTCGATTATTTGGCCGAGCACGCGCCGCCGGGCGTCTTCCGGTTCGAGATCGGCGTGCAGTCGACGAACGATCCGACGAACGAAGCGGTGCAGCGCCGCCAGAATTGGACGAAGCTCGTGCGCACCGTCACGAAGGTGAAGGACAGCAGGAAGATCGACCAGCATCTCGACTTGATCGCCGGGTTGCCGCATGAGGATTACGATACGTTCCGCAAAACCTTCAACGACGTGTTCGCCCTTCGGCCGGAGGAGCTGCAGCTGGGCTTCCTGAAGATGCTGCGCGGCACCGGGATGCGGATCGACGCGGACAAATACGGCTACAAGTACCAGGAGCGCGCGCCGTACGAAATGCTGAGCAACGACCTGCTGCCGTTCGGCGACATCGTGCGAATCAAGCGCGTCGAGGACGTGCTCGAGAAGTATTGGAACGCGCACCGGATGGATCATGCGCTGCTCTACCTTGTGGAGCGCGTCTTCCCGTCGCCGTTCGATTTCTTCCAGCAGTTCGGCGACTTCTGGGAAGGGCGCGGCTGGCAGAAGATCGGCCATCAGCTCGAGGATCTGTTCTCGCGGCTATGGGCGTTCCTGCAGGAAGGCGCGGGCGAATGGCGGGATTCCCAATCCGGCCTGCCGTGGAACCCGGACGTCGTGCTGGGGCTCATGAAGTACGACTACTTCCTGAACCACAACTACAAGCCGCGCAAAGTATGGTGGGACTTCACGATGGACAAGGCGGTCTGGAACGGCTGGATGCAGCGGCTGGCCGATCGTCCGCAGGACGTCTCCGCCGAATTCGCGGCGCTGGGCTTGGGCGAGAAGGAGCTGCACAAGCACGCCGTCATCGAGCGGCTGCCGTTCGATCTGGCCGCCTTCCTGGCGACCGGCGAAGTGCGCGCCGATGCGGACACGCTGCTGATCGTCCTATACGGCGGCGCGGCGAAGCCTCATCTGCTGCGCCTGGCGAAGGCGGAGCAGTCGCTGGCGTAAGTTTCAGCGTTCACGCCACGCCGCCGTTGTGAGGCGCGTAGCCTAATACGGAATCGATAGCAGAAGAGCGTGCCGCGAGGCGCGCTCTTAGCCGTTCACCGAATAACCGCTCAAGCTAACGCTCCAACCTCCCGCAGCCGCCCGTCCGCCAAATTTGCATAAAATAATGCCAACCGCTTCATTGTGCAACCGATTTGCACAGGTGTAGAATGAGAGAGTTAGTAGCTTTATATTCGACCTGTCTGGCACAGGATAAGGAGCGATAGGTAGCCCATGGTATATCAAGCAAACGAAGCTCGCTACGAAACGATGAAGTATAACCGATCCGGACGTTCCGGACTGAAGCTGCCGGCCATCTCGCTCGGACTTTGGCATAATTTTGGCGGCGTAGACAAATTCGAGACGGGCCGGGAGATTTTGCACCGGTCGTTCGATTTGGGCATCACGCATTTCGACTTGGCGAATAACTACGGACCGCCTCCGGGCTCCGCGGAAGAAATGTTCGGCCGCGTGCTGGCGACCGACTTCAAGCCGTACCGCGACGAGATGATCATCTCGACGAAAGCCGGCTACTACATGTGGAAAGGCCCGTACGGCGAGTGGGGCTCGCGCAAATACATGATCTCCTCGCTGGACCAAAGCTTGAAGCGGCTCGGCACGGATTACGTCGATATTTTCTACCATCACCGTCCGGATCCGGATACGCCGATGGAAGAGACGATCGGCGCGCTTGACCACATCGTCCGTTCGGGCAAAGCGCTATACGCGGGCATCTCCAATTACTCCGCGGAGCAAGCGGCGCAAGCGATCGAGATCGCCAATCGCCTAGGTACGCCGATCCTTATTCATCAGCCGTCGTACAGCATGCTCAATCGCTGGATCGAAGGCGGGCTGCAGGACGTGCTGGACGCGGGCGGCGTAGGCAGCATCGTCTTCAGTCCGCTTGCGCAGGGACTGTTGTCGGGCAAATACTTGAACGGCATTCCGAGCGACTCTCGCGCGGCAGGGGCGTCCGTGTTCCTCAACGAGAAGAACATTACGCCGGAGCTGGTCGAGAAGCTGCGTCAGTTGAACGACGTCGCGGCCAACCGCGGGCAATCGCTGGCCCAGCTGGCGCTGGCTTGGGTATTGCGCGGCGGACGCGTCACGTCCGCGCTGATCGGCGCAAGCAAGGTGAGTCAGGTCGAAGACAGCGTCGCGGCGCTGAACAATCTCGAATTCTCGGCAGACGAGCTGGCGCGCATCGAAGCGATTTTGAAATAGGATATACAGGGGCTGACCGCGAGGTCGGCTCCTTTTTTATGCGACGGACCAAAATACACGCTTTCTTCACAGCTTCGCAGGCAACCGCGAGTTATAATCTAACTAGAAAATACTCCCAAATTAACGAATGCACGGACTTGGCGGCTTCGACCGCCTTTATTCGAAGAGGAGGCGATTCGCATGACGATGATCGGCGTTTCGAGAGGGCGATTATTCGGGTTTCTGACGGCGGCGTGTCTGGTGCTGCTCGCGGATTGGTTCGCCATTCGCGCGTCCGCGGCGGACGATCGGCCGTTCGTTGCGTTCGGCGTCCTGTTCGACGCCGCGTTGACGGTGCCCCTCCTATACTACTTCCTGGTCGTGCGCCGGCGGGGCGGCGGATGGAAGACGGTTCTTCCCGCCGCGGCGGTTGCGCTCCTCGCGGCCTGGTTCATGCTGCCGCCGCAGACGAGAGACGCCGTATGGCTGTTCGAGGCCGTGCTGCTGCCGCTCGAAATCGCGATCATCGCGGTGGAGACGCGTTTCGCCTGGCGCATCGTTTGCGCCTATCGAGAAGAGCGTCGGCGCGAAACGGACGGAGCGGAGGCGATCCGCGCCGTCTTTCGTCGGCATATCGGCGATGGGGGAGTGAAGGCGCTGCTTCGGCATGAAACGATCATGTACTATTACGCGTTCTTCTCCTGGGGGCGCAACCAAAGCAAACGGAGAGAGGAGCCCCATCCGCCCGCGTTCACCTACGGGGAGGGCAGCCTGGCCGCGACGATCACGTTCGTTGTTATCGTCCTTGCGGATACGGCGGCCATGCACCTGCTGATCGGCCTTTGGTCGGACATCGCCGCCTGGGTGACCTCCCTCCTTAATCTTTGGCTGCTGATCTTGCTTGTCGCCGACTACCGGGCTTCCCGTCTTCAAAAGGTTACGATCGCCGGCGGCACGCTGCGCATCCGCTACGGGCTCAAGCTGCAGGCGGATATCCCGCTCGCCGTAATCGCCTCCGCTCAAGCGGCGTCGGAATTTCAGATTGATCGCCGGGAGAGGCGCGCCTCGGCCGAAGGGGCGACCTTCCTCCAGCCGCCGAACGTCCGAATTGAACTTGCCGGGCTGCGGCAGGTGGAGGGGATGCTCGGTTTGCCAAGCAAGGCCGACAAAATCTATCTCGCCATGGACCAGCCGCGCGCGTTCGTGGAAGAGTTGAAGCGGCATCTCCCGGATTACGAGCCGCACGTGCGGAATTAGCAGGCGTCTCGGCCGGCCATATCCCGCGCCGCGCGTAGTCCCGGCGAACGTGCAGGGCGCGCGCCGACAGTCAGAGCTTGGGTCCGATGAACCTTCCTCATGCACCGCATCCTCAACAAGCACATGCCCAAGGCGAAACGGCTATCGCCGTCTTTGAGGCGATGCGCGTTTCGTTCCGGAGAAATATAAGGTGATTTATAGGCGGGAAACTTATGAATTCTTATATTTCAAAAAAGCCTCGGATTCCGCATGACGCGAAATCCGAGGCTTTCCTTTTCCGACTAGGATGTTCCCAAAGACTGCGAAATGTCGCCGCTCGGCAGCTCCCTTACGGAGCCACGCTGCGCAGCACCGTCATTTCGCCATCCAGCTCGTAGCCGCCGAGGTTCGCCGGGAGCAGGAAGCATTCGCCGGCTTTGACGTCCAGCGAGCCGCCGGTCCAGCCGAGCTTCCCCGTTCCTTCGGCCACGACGAGAATGACGAAGCTCTCCGGCGACGTCGCTTGCTGCCACGGCCGGCGGACGACGCCTTTGTCGACGGTGAAATACGGGGAAGAGGCGATGGATAGCCACTCGTTCGCGCCGAGGCCGTCCGTCTTCATGCGCGTCGCGCCGGCGCCTTCGTACGCCGTCACGTTGAGCGAGTCCTCGACGTGCAGCTCGCGCGGATTGCCGTCCAGCCCCGGGCGGTTGTAGTCGAACACGCGGTAGGTCGTATCGGAGTTCTGCTGTATTTCCGCGACGACGACGCCCGCGCAGAGCGCGTGCACCGTGCCGGCCGGGATGTAGAACGCGTCTCCCGCTTCGACCGGTACTTCCTGCAGCGCGTCCATGACGCGGCCTTCTTCGATCGCGGCGGCCAGCTCGGCGCGGCCGATGCCGTCTTTCAGGCCATAGATGATTTTGGCGCCCGGCTTGGCGTCGAGGATGTACCACATTTCCGTCTTGCCCAGCTCCCCTTCCGGCAGGCGGTCGTAATCGTCGGTCGGATGGACTTGAATCGACAGGTCGTCATTGCAGTCGAGCAGCTTGATGAGCAGCGGGAAACGTCCGTTTTTCGCCGAGAAGCCGTTCGTGCCGAAAAACTCGCGTCCGTATCGCTCTCGGATCACGTCCAGCCCGAGTCCGGCCAGCTCGCCGTTCACGACCTTCGTCGTGCCGTTCGGGTGATCGCCGATCATCCAGCCTTCGCCGATGGCGCCTTCCGGCAGTTCCAGGCCGAAATTCTCCAGGGCGCGGCCGCCCCATACGCGTTCTTTCATCTCCGGTTTAAATTGCAGCGGATACGGTTGTACCATTGTCAATCTCTCCTCATCCCATGATTTCTCTATCTGTTGCCCGTATGTAAAGCGTACCCGTTTTGGGCTGGGCGCGTCTAAACGGTCGGTTGCGGAGCGGGCTGGAACATCTCCAGAAACTCGCCGTCGGGTCCGTAAAAGAAGAAGTACCGGGCGCCGTTAGGCAGCGTCGTAATCTCGGTGTCGCGCAGCGGTACGTTCAACGCCTGGATACGCGCGAACTCGGCTTCCACGTCATCGACCGTGAAGGCGATGTGGTGGACGCGTCCCTCCGCCGGCAGCTCGTCCTGGTAACCTTCAATCAGCTCCAGCTCGGTGTCGCCCGATTCCGCGCCGGCCAGGAAGGCCAGGCGAATGACGCCGTTCGTGTGCGTCAAGGCGTATTGATAGACAAGACCGACGACCTCCGTATAAAACGTGACGGATTTCTCAATGTTGCGGACCATTAGCCCGACATGCTCCAATTTGCGAACTGCCATAGCGCGAACGCCTCCTCTATGAAATTAAGTTCTTTTTTCTACCGCGATTAAATAAGGAGCCGTAGGTTTTTGCGCCATTCGGTACAGCATCGTCTGGGCGGCAACCTGCGGCAAGGCCGACGCCCAGGCTTCGATCGCCGCCGCTTCGGCGTCGCCGCCCTCGTGGCCGGGGTAGAGCACGGCGGTGACGATGCCGCCCGGCCGAAGAACGCCGAGCGCCGCTTCGAGCGCGTCGATCGACGAGCGCGTCTGCGTGATGACGGACGGATCGGCCCCCGGCAAATACCCGAAGTTGAACATCGCCGCGCCAACCTTGCCATGCAAAGCCGGTTCGACATGCTCCCGGATACGGGCGTGGCTATCCAGGACGGCGCGCAAGCTCGGCATACGCCCTTCCTCGGCGAGCGGAGCCAGACGTTCCCGCGTTCGCGCGATCGCCTGCTCCTGCACGTCGAAGGCGTAGACGGTACCGCGCGGTCCGGTCAACCCGGCGAGGAAAAGCGTGTCCACGCCGTTGCCGCACGTGCCGTCGATGACGGCGTCGCCGGGCTGCACCCGTTCCTGGACGAGGCGATGGGCCATGCTGAGTACGGAGAGGAAGCCCATTTACTTCACCTCCCGCAGCTTGCCCTGCCACGTGTCGCGGCGCCGCAGTTCTTTGTCGATCCCGTTCAGCACATCCCACTTGTTGGTGCTCCACATCGGCCCGATGAGCAGATCGCGCGGCGCGTCGCCGGTCACCCGGTGCACGATCATCTCCGGCGGCAGCAATTCCAGCGTATCGACGACCAAGTCGACGTACTCGTCCCGTTCGAGGAAGCGAAGCAGGCCGGCTTCGTACTGCTTGACCATCGGCGTTTTGCGCATGAGGTGTAGCAGGTGGATTTTGATGCCCTGCACGTCCATCCGGGCGACGGCGCGGGCAGTATCCAGCATCATCTCGCGCGTCTCCTGCGGCAGGCCGTAAATAATATGGGCGCACACGCGGATGCCGCGTGCCCGCAGCCGTTCGACCGCATCGAGATAGCATGCGGTATCGTGGGCGCGATTAATGAGGGCAGAGGTCGACTCATGAATCGTCTGCAGCCCCATCTCTACCCACAGATACGTCCGCTCGTTCAGCTCGGCCAAATAATCGACGACGTCGTCGGGGAGACAATCCGGCCGGGTCGCGATGGACAAGCCGACGACGCCCGGCAGCGCCAGTATCGTCTCGTAATACTCGCGCAGCTCTTCGACCGGCGCATATGTATTCGTATAGGCTTGGAAGTAGCCGATATATTGCGCGTCCGGCCATTTCTGATGCTGGCGGTCGCGGATCGCGTTGAATTGCGTGACGAGATCGTCCCGGCGGCTGCCGGCGAAGTCGCCCGACCCGCGCGCGCTGCAGAACGTGCAGCCGCCCTTGGCGATCGACCCGTCACGGTTCGGACACGTAAACCCGGCGTCGAGCGTTACCTTGAACACTTTGCCGTGAAACTGCTCGCGCATCTCGTAATTCCACGTGTGGAACCGTTTATCGCTCCACATCAGGGGCTCGATCAAATCGGCTTTCGCCCTAGCTTGCATGATTCAGACTCCTATACATCGAGGTTAATCACCATTGTAGCGAAAAAAACCGGCAAAGGCTATGAACGGCCGGGGGATTTGGGTGGTTGGAAAGTCCCGATTTTGCGGGAAATCCCGGTTTTCATTCCTAAAGGCAAGGCGTACCTTGGAACCAAGGTGCCCCGAAGCCTCCCTTCGAGCAAAGCAAGGAGGGCAATGTTTCAGAAAACGTCAGCCTGGCGGCCCGGCCGACAAGCGAGTCCAAGCACGCAGCGCCATTAATCCGACGAAGCACCGCCAACCACCCAAGGCATCCACGTCCTGAGGGTTGTGCCCAGCTTTCTAAGTCCTCCTCGAGCGTAAGCTTTGTCCGCAAGGACAAAAGCGTGCCAACTCGAAATCACCCGCCACCCGCGAACAAGCGAACCCGCACGAAACGGGTGTCCAGAGGGCGGAGCCCTCGGATCCCCCTCGGCGGAGGGGGTAGGGGGAGGGTATAATTTAGGCGACCCATCTGGAAAATATCTCTTGCTTAACCTTACATGATGTGTTATCTTAAAAGTGCGACAGATCAATACTTACAAGCATTTCGCCACCATTCCTACCCTTGTCATAGCAAGTCGGTTTTCTGGAAATACTGTCACTATAAAACCGCATGAGGTGATGGAGAATGAACGGACAAGTGAAAATTCCGCAAGGCGATCAGAAGGTAACGGTAGAGCTGACGATGAAAGAATTGATGGCGCTTGCAGGCATCCGGTTTCACGGCAACCACAACATCGAGGTGTCCGCGCGCAAGAAGCTCAACTCCGTGCTCGAAGAGAAGTACGACATTGAAGGCGGCAGTCAGCCGCGCCAAATGCTCAACTAACATCCGATTAAGAAGCATGCGGATTCAGCCGCCGGCAGCGCGCCGGCGGCTTTTTATCTTTTGCGCGCGAACCTTTACAAGCCCCTGTCCCACCTGTCACAATAAGGACTAGCTTATGCTTATAGAGGAAGTTCAAAAAGTCGCCAATTGATCACGAAGTAAATCAAGGTGTAACGCGGCATCGAATCTGGCGTTCAGGCTTGAAGTCCGGTGCTCATTTAGGTTAGCCTAAAGCCTAAACTCCGCTCCTCCTTCTTCGCCATCCCGCCACCTTCTCGGTGCTGAATGGTCGACTTTTTGAACACGTACTTATAGATGATGGAGGAATCAATCGACAATGCGTCTTAGAGGAAGAAAAGGAATACTGGAAGCGATCGAGAACCAAAAGGATCTTTGCGTGCTGGATGCGAAGCCGCATAAAGGACGCTGGCGCGAATTTTTCGGCAACGATAATCCGATATATATCGAGCTTGGCATGGGGAAGGGCAAATTCATCAGCGAGATGAGCGTGCGCAATCCCCACATTAATTTCATCGGCGTCGACATGTATGACGAGCTGATCCGCCGGGCGAGCGAGAAGGCGCGTAACGCTTGGGCCGAGCAAGGCGTAGACTCGCCGCCGAATCTGGCGCTGCTGCGCGTGAATATCGAAGGCATCGAGGAGATGTTCGCCCCGGGCGAGATCCAGCGCATTCATCTCAACTTCAGCGACCCGTGGCCCAAGGCCAAGCATGCGCGCAGAAGGCTGACGCATCGGCGTTTCGTGGCTAAGTATATGGAGATTTTGAACGAGCGCGGCGAGATTCACTTTAAGACCGACTCGCTGTCGTTGTTCGAATTCTCGCTGAACAGCTTCGCGGACATGGAGCTGGTGATGCGCAACATCTCGCTTCATTTGCATAAGGACGAGATTCGCGACGATCTGGTGCTGACCGAATACGAGTCCAAATTCGTCGAACGCGGCAATAACATCCACCGCGTGGAGGTCGTCATCGGCGCGGAAGCGCTGGCGGCGCACCGCAAGGCGAAACTCGAAGCTCAGAAGAACGACCAAAGCGAAGAGACGAGCACGGCGGTAGACGAGCCGAGCACGGCGCCGGCCGCGACATCGGAAGGATAATGCAAGCCTAAGTACATCCGCGACCAGGCGACGGACAGTCCGATCAGCAGCGCGGCCGGCAGCAGGGCGGGCAGCAGCGACGCGTCCGCCATCAGCCAAGGCGCGAGCCAGGCGGTGATCGCCGTCGTATGGCCGGACGGGAACGACGGATCCTGCAGCGGTTTGGCCGCGCAATGCAGGTGCGGCAGTTTCTGATAGGGCCGCAGCCGGCGGAATTTGCGTTTTACGAGCGCGACCGGCAGATGGCTGAGCGCGACGGCTGCGAGACTTTGAGCGCCTGCCGCCCCCCAGGGGGCGGGGGCCAAGCATGCCACCAACAGGGCGGAGATCAGCGTGAAGCTGGCTCCGCCCATGTGCGTTATCGTGCCAAGCCACCTTCCGAGCATGCGTTCCATCATCCGGTTTATCGGTCTGCGATTCGCCCAAGCCAGCAGGGCGTGTTCCCTGCCCCTGAGCCAAGCCACCATTGTTTGCATCCCTCATCCCTCCGCAACACGCATTCAGGCGGCGCATCCGGCGCCCGATTATCCCCATTCTACCGGTTCAATGTTCGCGCCGTGTCAACGGCTTGCGAATCCCATATTAACGATTCATTCGCACTCGCTTGATGCAGCGCAAACACAGGTTTTTTAAGCTGAAGCCAAACTCGAAGTCCGGGACTTGAGGCGGGTGCCGACAGGCGCGCCGAAGCGACCGGCAGGCGGAGGCGATGCATATGCGGCTGGCGATTTTCACGGACACGTACGAACCGGAAGTGAACGGCGTGGCACGGACGCTTGGCAGATGGGCCGATTACTTGAGACGTCAAGGCATCCCCGTGCAGGTATTTGCCCCGGATCCGGCGGCAAGCGCGGGCGAACCCGCGCCTTCGGCGGTGGAGCGCTTTGCGAGCTTGCCGTTCTACCTCTATCCGGAGTGCCGGCTGGCGCTCCCGAACCCGCGCCACATCCGGCGCGCCCTGCAGGCATTTCAGCCGACCCTTATTCACGTGGCCACGCCGTTTAACCTCGGCTTATGCGGCATTCATTACGCGCGCAAATACAACATCCCGCTCGTAGCCTCGTACCACACGCATTTTGACCGCTATTTGCCGTTTTACAATTTGCAATGGATGGTTAAGATGTTATGGAGATATCTGAATTGGTTTCACCAGGATGCAAGCCGCATATTCGTGCCTTCCGCATCAACCCGGAATGAGCTGCTCGGCAGGGGGTGGGATGATCATCGGCTTACCATATGGCCGCGCGGCATCGACGCTCGCTTGTTTCACCCCGTTGTCGATCGAAGCGGATTGCTGGCGGCGCACGGCATCGAGCCGGGACGTTTCGTCGTGTTATATGCCGGAAGACTGGCCCCGGAGAAGAATGTCGAGACCGCGCTGGCGGCTTTCGCGTTATTTCGGGAGCGCGCATGTCCCGATGCGCAGCTTGTCATGGCCGGCGATGGACCTTCCGCCCAGGGGCTGAAGGAGCAGGCGGTCGCGATGGGGCTGCCCGTGCGTTTTCTCGGATTCACGCCGCCGAAACAGCTGCAGCAGTGGTACGCCGCGGCGGACGTCTTCTTGTTCCCGTCGCCGACCGAGACGTTCGGCAACGTCGTGCTCGAATCGATGGCTTGCGGAACGCCCGTCGTAACCGCGTCGAGCGGCGGCGTGGCGGACATCGTCGAGCCGATGTCGACCGGCATCCTGTGCGATCCCGCTAGCCCGGAGGCATTCGCCGACGCGCTGACGCTGCTTCACGCGGACCCGCAGCTGAGGGCCGGCATGGCGATTCAAGGGATGGCGCACGCCCGGAGCCAATCGTGGGACGATATTTTCGGACGATTGCTGGAAGCGTGCCGGGAGGCGGCGGCGCCCGGACGTTCATCGATTCGTCACACCCGTTGACGCGCGAAGATGAAACTTTTTTAATGCGCGGGTCGTTTACCATACAAAGCCTGAAGTTTTCTCCATAATTGGCTGAAAAACCGGGTGAGCGGCCGAAAAACGAGGGAATCGCGAGCGTGGACTAGACTTGAAACCGTTTTTCTTCGCTCAAACGCCTGTACAAGCGCTTTTTGGGCTTTTGACAAACGAATGCAATGTGTGGAAAATCAGTATGGCCGTGGCTAAAACAAACAGACGCCGCGGTTGCCTGATCGGGTTATAAGGGGCATGCGTTCATCTCGCATACAAAACAGAGAGAGTATCGCAAAAAAAGGGGTCTTAAGGGGGCAACAACCGAATATGATCATCAACGTTATTTTAATCGCGCTTCAGGTGATTCTCGCTTTCGTCGGCGTCTATCAATTCGTGCTGGCGCTGTTTGGCATCGTGCGCAAACGCAAGGAACTGAAGCATGCACCGCAAAAATCATTCGCCGTGCTCGTCGCGGCCCACAACGAATCGGCCGTCGTCGGCGCGCTGATCGACAACCTCAAAAATCTCGATTACCCGAAAGAGCTGTACGACGTCTTCGTCATTTGCGACAACTGTACGGATAATACGGCGGAGATCGCGCGCAGCATGGGCGTCCACGCCTGCGAACGGAACAACCCGCATCTGCGGGGCAAAGGCCACGCGATCGAGTGGATGCTCAAGGAACTGTGGGCGATGCCGCGCCAATACGACGCGATCGTCATGTTCGACGCCGATAACCTGGTCAATACCGACTTCCTGCTTCACATGAACAACGACCTGTGCGACGGCCACCAAGTCATTCAGGCGTATCTGGATACGAAGAATCCGGACGATTCCTGGGTTACGGCTTCGTACGGCATCACGTACTGGTACTGCAATCGCCTATGGCAGCTGTCACGCCGCAATCTGCGGATGGCGAACTTCCTGGGCGGCACGGGCATGTGCTTCGAGACCGGCCTGATGAAGGAAATGGGCTGGGGCGCGACGAGCCTCGTCGAAGACTTGGAGTTCTCCATGCGCTGCGTCAAACGCGGCGTCCATCCGGTGCTGAACTTCGAAGCGAAGGTATATGACGAGAAGCCGCTCACGTTCAAAGCTTCGGCACGCCAACGTCTGCGTTGGATGCAGGGGCACTTCACGGTCGCGCGCAACTACTTCTTCCCGCTTATCTGGGCGAGCATCAAGGAGCGCAGTTTCGTCAAGTTCGACGCTGCCATCTACACGATGTCCGCGTACACTACGCTGGTCGGCTTCGTGCTGACGGCGATGATTTGGATCGACAACGTCATCCCGGCGGACAACGCGTTCATCTCGATCTACGGCTACCTGCCAAGCTGGATCGCGATCGTATCGCTTACGCTCACCGCGCTGATGTTCCCGCTCGTCATGGCGCTGGAAGGCATCAAGTCGCCGAAAATGTACGGCCATCTCATCTCGATGATTTTCTTCCAGCTCTCCTGGCTGCCGATTACGTTCTACGCGTTCTTCACGCAGAACAACAAGCAGTGGAGCCATACGCAGCATACGCGCGTGATCCGGCTCGAGGAAGTACAGAGCAAGCAAGTGTAGCACGCGCAAGGGCCGCTCATCCGAGCGGTCCTTTTTCTAAGCCATGGACTCCTGTCCATGCCGAGAATAACAATCTGCGGCAGCTCCGATCGTCTCCGGCGCGCGCATAATTCTCCCTCTTCCGGCAGACGCTAGGACGGCACGCCTGACAGGCGATTTCCGCGCGCGAGGCGCGAAAGAGGTGAATGATGCGATGAGCAACAACGTGAACTACAACCATAACAGCCATGACCACACGGACAACAACGACCAGCGCGAGAACGACGTGCACGGCGGGGAGTTCCGCAACGGACGCAAAGCGCAGGTCAAAAACAACAATTCCCAAGGCGACGAGGTTCCGAACGAGTATGTGAACCGGGCGAACGAATAAGGCTCCGGTTGTCTCGGTGACGCTCCCGTTGTCTGCCGTGTTCCTGGATTAGGTCCCCGCTACGGGAAGAACACGGCGACAAAAGTCGCTTACAGCCGAGAAACCTCCGCTGCATTGGGGTGCCCCGCTTCGCGCTTGGGCACGAGATTCAAAAGCAAAAGCCAATAGCACGAGCCAAGAGTGGCCTCCCGAGTTTTACTCTCGAAACTCCGGCATTGACTTTCACTGCCAAGCCATGCTATATTATGTCGGTACGAAACAAAATGAATACGCGCAAGCAGAAGCACCCGCTTCTCACCTACTCGGCTTGGCCGACTGGTTCGCGACTAGGAATGGAAGTGTCCTCGCTTACGAGCGATGATTGATACGACTACGATCTTGGTTAATGGAATGCGGGTCCGCTAGGGGCCCGCATTTTTTTATTTGCAGCCGCGCCCGCGGGCGCTATAGATGCACATTATTTTTGGAGGTGGCAGGTTATTAGCAGAGAACATCAAATCAATGACGAGATTCGGGCTCGGGAAGTACGCCTTGTAGGACCGGAAGGCGAACAGATCGGCATTACGCCGTTCCGCGAAGCGCTTCAAATGGCGATCGACGCTAGCATGGACCTCGTCAACGTTGCTCCGACCGCGAAACCGCCGGTATGCCGCATTATGGACTACGGCAAGTTCCGTTACGAGTCACAGAAGAAAGAGAAAGAAGCGCGCAAGAATCAGAAGATCGTCGATCTGAAGGAAGTGTGGTTCCGCGCGAACATCGAGGAGAACGACTACCAGGTGAAATTCCGCAACGTCGTGAAATTCCTCGGCGAAGGCGACAAGGTGAAGGCTTCCGTCCGTTTCCGCGGTCGTGAAATTACACATGCTGCCATCGGACAACGTATCTTGGACCGGCTTCAGAAGGAAGTCGCGGACATTTGCGTGGTCGAGCGTGTGCCGAAGCTGGAAGGTCGAAGCATGATCATGATTTTGGCACCAAAAACCAACAACTAAGCATAATTCTTTGAGGAGGATCATCACATGCCTAAGATGAAAACGCACAGCAGTTTGAAAGACCGTTTCAAAATTACGGGTACTGGCAAAGTGAAACGCTACAAAGCGTTCCGCAACCACTTGCTTTCCGGTAAATCCGGCCGTCAGAAGCGCGTTCTTGCTGGCCAGCCGCTCATGGCTGCAGGCGACGTTCGCCGCATTCAACAAGGTCTTGCAAACCTGAAATAGTCCGTACGCGAATACGGATTCCAAATACGCAATAAACAACACTCGGGAGGTTTCTACTCATGGCAAGAGTTAAAGGCGGTTTCGTCCGCGCACGTCGTCGTAAAAGAATTTTGAAGCTCGCGAAAGGTTACTTCGGTTCGAAGCATCGCCTGTTTAAAACAGCAAAAGAGCAAGTCATGAAATCCCTGATGTACGCATACCGTGACCGCCGCAACAAAAAACGCGACATCCGCAAACTGTGGATCGTTCGTATCAACGCGGCAGCTCGCCAAAACGGTCTGTCCTACAGCAAATTCATGTTCGGCCTGAAACAAGCCGGCGTGGAAGTAAACCGCAAAATGCTGGCTGACCTGGCCGTGAACGACATCAACGCGTTCAACTCCCTCGCAGCGGTAGCAAAAGAAAAAGTAAACGCATAGTATGCGTTGCATATCGCCAAGGCATCGCGCCTTGGCGGAAGAAAGGCCAAACAGACTATTCTGTTTGGCCTTTCTTTGTTATTCAGCCCCTTCCCATCCAGCCCGCCGTACCTGGGAAGAAGCGTCCGTTTCCAGTAAGTATTAGGGGGTTACGCCTAACGAATGCACGTTGTTCTACCGATGTAATCCATTAGGCATGGATGTATAACGGTAGAGGAGGAACATCATGAGCATCATGCGACTGTACAGGGGGGCGCTTCGTCCAGCTGTCAAACTGATCAACTTGATGAAGTACTGGCAGAAGTTTTTGTTAATCGGACTCATTGTGCTGCTGCCGATGTCCATTTTAAGCGTGTATGTGTTGAATACGAAGCAGCAAGAAATCGACATTGCGCGCTCGGAGCGGAACGGACTTCGTTACATGAAGGAACTGAACGGATTTATTGCCGCGGTTCAGCGGCACCGTGCTCAAGTGGTCAACGGGTCGCCCCAGGCGGAGTTGACGGCGGCGCAGGCGGACGTGAAGCAGGCGATCGCGGCGCTCGATGCGGCCCGGTCGGATTATGCAAGCGACCTCCCGGCGACTCAGGGGATGGAAGATCTGAAGGAGTTCTGGGAGACGCTGTTGAACGCGCTGCCTAAATTGAAAGACACGCAAGCGATCGATAAACATAGCGGTCTGATCGGGCAAACGCTTGATCTGATGGTCGAGGTATCCGATGATTCGGGGCTAACCTTGGAATCGCATCTCGAGGAATATTACCTCTCCAACAGCGTCGTCAATTTGATGCCAAGGCTGATCGAGAATTTGGGGCAGCTGCGCGTCACGGGCATTCGGGCCACCGCACGGGGTGAATTTGCCTCCAGCGAGAAAGAATGGGTCTTCCCGACCGTGCGGATGGTCGAATCGGGGCTCGCGGAAATTAACCGCAGCATGGCGATTCTCATCGCCGAATCCGACCGGAACCGCGGCAAGATGGAGCAGCCTACTCGTGCGATGAACGAGGCGATTACCGGATTTTTGGTTAAACTCGACACGAATTTGATGCTGCCGGCTAAATTTACGATCACGACCCAGGATTATCTGAAGATCGCGACGGACGCGATGAATGCCGGCTACGCGATGATGGAAGTCGACACGGAACTGTTGTTGGAGCGGCTGCAGGATAGGATCGATGACAGCAAGCGGCTGATTCAGCTTATCGGCGCTGTGCTTGTCCTGATTATTCTCGTACTGTTGTACGTTTTCCTCGCGTTCTACCGTTCGGTGCAAGTCACGGTCGATCGTTTGTCGGAGGCGGCCTCTTCGATGGCAGATGGCGATCTGACGCAAACCCTCCATCTGGAAACCCGGGACGAATTGGCGGAAGTGGGCGTTTCCTTCAACCGGATGAACGAAGCGATGCGAACGATGATACAGGGGAATCTGGTAACGGCTGCCCAAGTGACCGCTGCTTCGGATCTGTTGACCTCGACCGCGAAGGATTCCGTTGAAATGAGTCACCATAACGCCCAGGTGATTCAGGAGATCGCGTCGGGCATGGAATCGCAGCTCAAAGGGGCGAGAGAGACCGGCACGGCGATGGAAGAGATGTCGATCGGCATCGAGCGCATCGCGGAGAACGCGTCGGACGTGGCGGACACTTCCAAGGAGGCCGAAGAGGCGGCTAGCCAAGGCAGCCAAGCCATGACGAGCGCGGTCGGCCAAATGAACGCGATCCATCTGGCGACGACCAAAGCGGCGCAAGTCGTGCATTCGCTCGGCGAACACTCCAAGCAAGTCGGTCATATCGTGGAAGTCATCGGCGAAATCGCAAGGCAGACGAATCTATTGTCGCTCAATGCTTCGATCGAAGCGGCTCGGGCGGGCGAGCATGGCAAAGGTTTTGCCGTCGTAGCCAGCGAAGTGAAGAAGCTGGCCGAGCAGTCGCAACAGTCGACCGCGCAGATCGCCTCGATCATCGCGCTCATTCAATCTTCCGTTCAGGAGGCCGTCTCGGCGATGAACGGCGGCTACGCGGAGGTACAGAGCGGCATCGCGATCATCGAGAAGACGGGCGTCGTCTTCAATCGGATCGAAAGTTCGGTTCAGCGCGTGGCGGATCAGGTGCGGGAGATTACGGCCGCGGCCGAACAGCTCTCGGCGGGAACGCAGCAAGTGAACGCCTCCATGCAAACGATCGTAGGCGTCTCGCAGACTTCTGCCGGCAGCGCGCAAGAGATGTCCGCGTCGTCGGAAGAGCAGCTGGCCGCGATGGAGGAAATCTCGAACTCCGCGTCCGAGCTGAATCAGCACGCGCAGCAGATGCAGGCGATGGTGCGCAAGTTTAAGATTGATTAAGGGCAAGATAGCGGCTTGAATGGACAACCATTCAAGCCGTTTTTTTCATAATACAAGAATTTATATGCGGAATGCTGCATTCTCGGTCTATCGACCGTGAACGCAAACCAATCCGCTTCATGTTCGCAGAATGCTGCATTCCCAATCTTGCGATTGTGAACGCAAACCAATCCGCTTATCCGGAACGAAACGCCCGTCGCCGCTAAAAGCCGGCGCCAGCTATTTCGCCCTCCGAGGGAAGCCGGCGCAAGAAAACCAATAACCAATGTTACAATAAGGTGGAGCAAACGAAACAAGAGGAGGAGAAAACCATGCTGCTGACAACCGGCTATCACCATGTAAGCATACCAGTCACGGATCTTGCCCGGGCCAAAACGTTCTATAGGGAGATTCTCGGTTTGAAGGAGATTCCGCGGCCGCCGTTCGATTTTCCCGGCGCGTGGTTCGCGATTGGAGAGAACGGCCAACAGCTGCATCTCATTGTCCACGACGGGGAGACACGAAGGGCGGGCGGCATCGATACAAGAGACGGGCATTTCGCGCTTCGCGTTCCGGAATATGAAGCGGCGATCGATTGGTTGAACGAGCACGGTTTGAAATACAGAGCCAAGCCGGACAGCATCACGGGCTTTGCCCAAATTTTCCTGCTGGATCCGGACCATAATATCATCGAGCTGAACGCTGCCCGATCACGAATGTGAGGCGGGATGAGGGCTCAATGCCAGCTCGTCTTTCTTCCCGCGGACGGATCGCTCGGATGGGGGGAGCCGACTTGCTCCCGTTCTAGATGTTCCATTGACATGAACGAAGCAACGTCGCTCTTTCGTTTAACCAGGATACTATTTAGAAGCAACCGGCGTTTGGAACGGGACGCAGCTGCAGCCGGAGGGCTATGGAGCGAGCCAAATAAGCAGCATGCGGAGAGAAACTCGCATCCTTCAAATAGACGGTTGTCCACCTATAGTGTACATATGTCGAGCGTGTTTAGGTTCTTGTTCGCGTGACAAAGATACAATCCGGCGGCAAGCGCGCTGAATAGGATATAGGACAACTGAGCTTCGCTCTCCACTCTTGTCCCCCGGCGGAGAGCGGCTTGGCAGTCCATATCCTTGGGAGGGAAACGCTCATGCAGCGCGTCACCAAAGAGCAAGCTCGTAAATTGGTTGGCAAAACGGTTTATGCCGTTCGCAAAGACGGTTCGGTCGCTTCCGGCAAGCTTGTCCGCGTTTCGAATAATAAACTCTTTTTGAAACCGGTCGGCAAGGACAAAGGCAAAAAAGTGAAAACGAAAGCGATTCTGCCGTTGGTGCTGTTCGATTTGCTGGCGATCGGCACGCTGCCGTTCTGGGGAGCCGGATTTGGCGGCGGTTTCGGCGGCGGTTTCGGGCCGGGTTTCGGTCCCGGGTTCGGCCCCGGCGTCGGCCCGGGGTTCGACGGCCCATGCTGTGACCAGCAGTTCGGCGGAGCCGGATTCGGACCGTACGGTCCAGGTCCGTACGGTCCTTACGGCGGTTATCCGGGCCTGTTCTAAGCCGGTCCATAGACCGCTTCGGCGTTAAGGGGCGAGCGTTTTGGTCATTTCGTAGCAGCGGATGAAGTCGTAGTAGCGCACGGTCGTAAACCCGAGTCTTTGATAAAGGAAGTGCGCTTTGTCGTTGCCTTTATCGACGAACAGCCGGGCGAGGGTACAATTTTTGGAACGGCCGTACGCTTCGCCGTGTGCCATGAGCAGCCGGCCCCAATGTTTGCCCCGATGGTCGGGATGAATGGCGAGCATGTCGTATTGGAGGATATCACCGATGACGTACAGGTGAAGGAATCCGAGCGGCATGCTCGTTTTTTTGCGCGAAATGACGAAGGTGACGCCTTGGCGAAGACGCTTGGGCAGCTCGCGGATCGTCTTCGCGTCGTTCGGGTTGGCGGTATGCGACAGCGGCATCAGCTCGGTGCGGATGAGGCGGATGATTTCGGCGTCATCCGTCCGGGGGCGTCTTGGCCGTATGAGAGCGATGGCGATCATCCCGCTTTCTGCATGGGTTGTTGTATCGTATGTATGCGGGCGAATTGCGGTGCTTGCTCCGCAATACTCACTTTTTCGAATTGCGCGAAATCGAGTCCTTGACGAACCGAATCGGTGAGCATATAATAATCAACAAGTTAATACTCTATCGGCAATGATGAGGACGAAGTGTTAAGGGCTCTTTTGTTCAGAGAGCGGACGGATCTGCTGCAACCGTCGCCAGAATCCCTTTCCAACGAGCTCACCTCGGAGCTGTTTCCCTGAAAATACGCGCCTGTCCGGCCGTCCTATTAGGGGAAATCGCGAGGCACGCGTTAATGTGCCGGGTGCGATCTGCGCAATGCTTGCAGACGTACTTGTTAAGGTTATTCGCCGCGAGGCGGATGACAAACATGGGTGGTACCACGGAAGCGATAGCCTTCCGTCCCTAGCAGTTCGCAGAGCGGGCTGCTGGAGACGGAGGGCTTTTTTGTTTTGGTTTTTCAAGAGAGGAGGACGACTGATGGTCGCGCAAAATGCAACGTTAAAGTCGAAAGAGGAAATCATCGAGAAGCTGAAGAAACCCGAAGTCATATCGGGATCTGAGATCTTGCTCCGGAGCTTGGTGCTGGAAGGTGTCGAGTGCGTGTTCGGTTATCCGGGCGGCGCGGTGTTGTACATTTATGACGCGATGCACGGGTTCTCCGATTTCAATCACGTCCTGACCCGTCACGAGCAAGGCGCAATCCACGCCGCGGACGGATACGCTCGCGCCAGCGGCAAAGTCGGCGTTTGTATCGCCACGTCGGGTCCGGGCGCGACGAACCTCGTCACCGGCATCGCGACGGCTTACATGGACTCGGTGCCGATGGTCGTCATCACGGGCAACGTCGCCACGACGCTGATCGGCACGGACGCTTTCCAAGAAGCGGATATTACGGGCATCACGATGCCGATCACGAAGCACAGCTATCTCGTCCGCAAGGCGGCCGACCTGCCGCGGATCATCCACGAAGCGTTCCATATCGCGAACACCGGCCGCAAAGGTCCGGTCCTCATCGATATTCCGAAGGACGTATCGGCGGAGATGACCATGTTCCAGCCGGTGAGCGAAGTAAGCCTGCGCGGCTACAACCCGACGGTTACGCCGAAGAAGCAGCAGGTCGACAAGCTGATCAAGGCGATCGAGACGGCGGAACGCCCGCTCGTGCTCGCAGGCGGCGGCGTCGTATACTCCGGCGGCCACGAAGAGCTGTTCGAGTTCGTCACCAAATCCGGCATTCCGATCACGACGACGCTGCTCGGACTGGGCGCTTTCCCAAGCGGCAACGAGCTGTGGCTCGGCATGCCGGGCATGCACGGCACGTGGACGGCGAACATGGCGATCCAGAACGCGGACTTGCTGATCAACATCGGCGCCCGCTTCGACGACCGCGTGACGGGCAAGCTGAAGGGATTCGCGCCGCACGCGAAGATCGTGCATATCGACATCGACCCGGCCGAGATCGGCAAGAACGTGCCGACGGACATCCCGATCGTGGGCGACGTGAAGACGGTGCTCGAGATCGCGAACAAGGACGTGAAGTGGGCGGCGAACGCCGACGCATGGCGTGCGCAGTTGGCCGGTTGGAAGGCCGAGAAGCCTTATAGCTACAAGGATTCCGACGAAGTGCTGAAGCCGCAGTGGGTCGTGGAGATGATTCACGAGGAGACGAAAGGCGAAGCGATCGTCACGACGGACGTCGGCCAGCATCAGATGTGGGCCGCGCAGTACTATAAGTTCAACCAGCCTCGTTCCTGGGTCACCTCGGGCGGTCTCGGCACGATGGGCTTCGGATTCCCGTCGGCGATCGGGGCGCAGATGGCGCACCCGGAGCGGACGGTCGTCTCGATCAACGGCGACGGCGGCATGCAGATGTGCGCGCAAGAGCTCGCGATCTGCGCGATCAACAACATTCCGGTCAAGGTCGCGATTCTGAACAACCAGGTGCTCGGGATGGTTCGCCAGTGGCAAGAGCTCATTTACGATAACCGTTACAGCCACATCGACCTGGCAGGCAGCCCGGATTTCGTGAAACTGGCCGAAGCATACGGCGTCAAAGGCTTCCGCGCCTCGAACAAGGAAGAAGCGCGCGCAGCCTGGATCGAAGCGATGAATCACCCGGGTCCGGCAGTCGTCGAATTCGTCGTCAACAAGGGAGAGAACGTCTATCCGATGGTGACGCAGGGCTCCACGATCGACCAGATGTTAATGGGGGATGAAGAATGAAGAAGCACACGATTGCCGTTCTTGTGAATGACCAGCCCGGCGTTCTGCAGCGCGTATCCGGCTTGTTCGGACGCCGCGGCTTCAACATTGAGAGCATCACCGTCGGGACGAGCGAAGAAGCCGGCTTGTCCCGGATGGTTATCGTCACGACGGGAGACGATAGCACGCTGGAGCAGGTGACGAAGCAGCTGTATAAGCTGATCGACGTCATCAAAGTCATCGATTTGAGCGCGAATCCGATGGTCGCCCGCGAATTGGCCTTGATCAAGGTCAACGCGGAGCCGGCGGTTCGCCCCGAGATTCTCGGCGTCGTCGAGACGTTCCGCGCATCGGTCGTCGATATCGGCACGCACACGCTGATGGTGCAGGTCGTCGGCGACACGGAGAAGATCGACGCGATGATCGAGCTGCTGAAGCCGTACGGCATCCGCGAGCTCTCCCGCACCGGCGTCACCGCGATGATCCGCGGCAACGCCAGACCATAAGGCAACACCTCGATAGAAGCAGACAGTCGCACGGATCAACGGACTTACCGCCCGTTTTGGGCGGGAGTTCAAGCGGGAAGACAAGCTTTCGCTGTAATGCGGCAACGAACCGCAGAGAAGAAGCGGCTCCTAGCGGCTTCCCCTTCAACACCCGCTCAAAAGGGTTAAACTAAAGGAGGCATCATTCGATATGGCAGTTACACTCTACTACGAAAAAGACGCAGACCAAGGCGTTCTGCAAGGTAAAACGATCGCGGTTATCGGTTACGGAAGCCAAGGCCACGCACAAGCGCAAAACCTGCGCGACAGCGGCCTGAAAGTTATCATCGGCCTGCGTCCGGGTAAATCCGCCGACAAAGCGAAAAACGACGGTTTCGAAGTATTGAACGTTGCTGAAGCGGTTAAAGTCGCTGACGTTGTTCAAATCCTGATGCCGGATGAAACGCAAGCGAAAGTATACAAAGAAGAAATCGAGCCAAACCTCAAAAAAGGCGCAGCTCTGATGTTCTCCCACGGCTTCAACGTTCACTACGGCCAAATCGTGCCTAGCAAAGATACAGACGTTCTGCTCGTTGCTCCTAAATCCCCGGGCCACATGGTTCGCCGTACGTACGTGGAAGGTTTCGGCGTTCCTGGTCTGATCGCGATCGAGCAAGACGCTACAGGCAACGCAAAAGCAATCGGCCTTGCATACGCAAAAGGCATCGGCTGTACGCGTGCAGGGGTTATCGAAACTTCGTTCCGCGAAGAAACCGAAACCGATCTGTTCGGCGAGCAAGCCGTACTTTGCGGCGGTGCTACGGCACTCGTTAAAGCAGGTTTCGAGACGCTGGTTGAAGCTGGCTACGCGCCGGAGATGGCTTACTTCGAGTGCTTGCACGAGCTGAAGCTGATCGTTGACATGATGTACGAAGGCGGTCTCGCTTCGATGCGCGACTCCATCTCCAACACAGCTGAATACGGCGACTACGTTACAGGTCCTCGCGTCGTAACGGACGAGACGAAGAAAGCGATGAAAGCGGTACTGGACGACATCCAATCCGGCCGTTTCGCACGCGACTTCATCCTCGAGAACCAATCGAACAAAGCGATGATGACGGCTACCCGCCGCCGCGAAGCAGAGCATCCGATCGAGCAAGTTGGCGGTCAACTGCGCGAATTGATGCACTGGATCAAGAAGTAATCGACCGTCCATCCAGACGGATCATAGGCTATGCTACCGGTCCGCCGGCGCAGGCCGACCTTAAGCCGCCCCACGAGGCCCACGCGAACCGGAACACCGGGAACGCCGCCTCGCGGGACGGCTTTCTTTATGCCTTCGCACGATTGCTTCCGATGACAAAAAAGATGACAGGCCTTCGCCGCATCGCGCGAAATCCGTCTCCTTTGCCTCAGGTTCCCATGCTATAATGTTGGTAAAACTAGACATGTACACGGGGGCGTAAGCGGAATGTTTTTTGTATGGTTCGCGCTATGGGTGACGGCTGTCTTGCTGATCGTCTCGAATCGGCGCAGCGCGGCCGTGCGCTGGCTTAGCTTGCTGTCGTTCTGCGCAGGAACCGGGGCATTCGCGGCGGTGATGGAAGGCTGGATTCTCGCGGCAGTCGAGGCGGGCATGAGCGCGGCGGACGAAGCGATGATCCGGAACGTGCAGCGCGGCTGCTCGTGGACCAGCTATTACGGATTGACGTACGCGTTCCTCTGTTTCTCGGCCGCGTACAACCGAGAGGCGCTGCCGCAGCGAGTCGCGAAGTGGCTGCCGCTGGCCGCGTTGGCGCCGATCGGCTTCATGCTGACGTTGCCGATCGCGGAGGAAGTGCCGGTGCACTACGGGATTCTGGCGATATGGGCGCTGCCTTACACCGCCGCGGGAACGCTTCTGCTGCTGCGCAAGCGCGGGATGAATCCGGCGGAGCGGCGCGCGCATCTCGTCGTGACCGCGGCGGTGGTGCCGGCGCTGCTCATCGCCGTCACGATGAATTACGTCATGCCGCTATTCGGCGTGTACCGGATGTGGGTGTACAACGTATGGCCGATCGCGATCGCGTTCGTCATTTTCATCGTGTCGCTGTTCAACTTCGGCTTTCTCGGCGTGCAGCTGCTCATCGAGCGGCGCAGGATGGATTACTCGCTTCGGGCGATCACGAGCGGGACGGCGATGCTCAATCATGCGATCAAGAACGACATCGGCAAGATTAAGCTGTTCAGCGACAAAATCGAACGGGCGGCGGGTAGCGAGTCGAATGCCGAGCTGCGCGAGGATATTCGCGTCATCGCCAGCGCCGCGCAGCATATCGAGGCGATGATCCGCAGCGTGCACGACCGGACGCAGGAGCTTCGCCTGCAGACGCAGCGCGTCCATTTGGCCGAGCTGGTCCGTCTGCAGACCGCGTCGCTCGCGCCGGCGGTAGAAGGACGGATTTCGATAACGGCGGAGCTCGACGAGTCGGCCGAAGCGGACGCCGATCCGGCCCAGACGCTGGAAGCGATCGGCAACGTGCTGAACAACGCGGTCGAGGCGATGCCGGCCGGCGGCGAGCTGCACGTCTGCGTCCGCAGCGCCAAGCGCGGCAGCACGATCGAGATCCGGGATACGGGCGGCGGCATCGACAAGCAGAACCTGCGTAAGGTGGTAGAGCCTTTCTATACGACCAAGAGCGGGAAAAACATGAATTTCGGACTCGGGCTGGCCTACTGCTATCAGCTGATGAACCGGCAGGGCGGCGAGCTGCGGATCGAGAGCGAACCGGGCAAGGGCACGCGCGTGATGTTTCATTTTCCGCGAATCAAGAAGCAGAACTAACGAGCGCAAGCGACAAGAGCAGCAGGGGGCACAGGGATGGAAGGACAGCGGAAGGAAGCGATTCGGGTCATGGTCGTGGAGGACGATCCGGATTGGCGCAGAGGATTGGTCGCATACTTGCAGAGCGAAGCGGACATCGAGGTGGTCGCCAGCACGGACGGGCCGGATATGGCGCTGGGCTTGGCGATGGAAACGGCGCCGGACGTCATTCTGCTCGATATAATGATGGCGGACAACCCGGCGGGACTGAAGCTTGCGGGCGAGCTGCCGGCCGCCACGGGCGCGCGGGTCATCATGCTGACGTCGATGGAGGACCGGGAGTTCGTCGTCGAGGCGTTCCGGGCGGGCGCGGTCAACTATTTGGTCAAGTCCGACTTCACCGCGATTCCGCAGGCGGTCCGCCAGGCGGCGGCCGACCGTTCGGCGATCGACGCCGCGGCGGCGCAACTCATGCTGCAAGAATTCCGGCGTCTCAAGTCGGTCGAGCAAGAATACGAGACGGACAAGTTCAAACGTCTGGTCACGCCGGCCGAGGTCCAGCTGCTGTCGATGATTCACGAGGGCTACAGCCAAAGTCAGATCGCGGAGAAGTCGTTCCTGTCGCTGCGTACCGTCAAGAATCACGTGAACAACATTTTGCGCAAGATCGGGGCGAAGAGCAGCAAAGACGCGGCGCAGCGGGCGAAGGACAAGGGGTTGTTCTAGAAGTCCGATGAAAAGCAAGCTGCCTGCGGTCGAAAATGGGCTTTCACTCGCTGCTGTCCTCGGATTTCTCTGATAATCGACTCTCCGGCATCTTCTCGCCGGACTTCTTTGAAGGTAAAAAAATAGGCAGGCGAGAGAGCGGGGGGCGGAGCTTCCCGCTCTCTTACCTAGCTGAACGCACGAGCGCGCTTGCCTTATACGCAAAACCTATAAAAGCGATAGCTTTCATATCTTGGTCGGATCGAAGCAAATATGGTACAACTATGGATAGAGTGAGAATCGTAATCAATTAGCCGAATTAGCGGCCGATGACCCGAGCGAATGCAAGCAGGCCGGGAATGAAAACAGAGGGAGTAGTGAAACATAATGGCTGACGTAAAAAAAATCGCCGTCATCGCAGGTGACGGCATCGGACCGGAAGTAGTTGGCGAAGCGCTGAAAGTACTGAAGAAAACCGAGGAGCTGTTCGGCTACCAGTTCGAGACGGAGCACGGCTTGTTCGGCGGTATCGCGATCGACGAGAAGGGCACGCCGCTGCCGCAAGAGACGCTCGAGATCTGTCAGAAAGCCGACGCCGTGCTGCTTGGCGCGGTGGGCGGCCCGAAATGGGACAACAACTCGAAGGAGCTTCGTCCGGAGACGGGCTTGCTCGGCATCCGCAAAGCGCTTGGCCTGTTCTCGAACATCCGTCCGGCTACCGTGTTCGATTGCCTGAAGGAAGCGTCCACGCTGAAGCCTGAAGTGCTCGACGGCACGGACCTCATCGTCGTGCGCGAGCTGACGGGCGGCATCTACTTCGGCGAGAAGTTCCGCCGCGAAGGCGCGAATGGCGAAGAAGCGGTTGACACATGCGTATACAACGTGACGGAAGTCGAGCGCATCGTCCGCCAAGCGTTCGAGATCGCGGGCACGCGCCGCAAGAAGCTGGCTTCGGTCGACAAAGCGAACGTCCTCGAGACGTCCCGCCTGTGGCGCGAAGTCGTGAACCGGATCGCGCCGGAATATCCGGACGTCGAGCTGGAGCACGTCCTCGTCGACAACTGCGCGATGCAGCTGCTTCGCCGTCCGGCAAGCTTCGACGTCATCGTGACGGAGAACATGTTCGGCGACATCCTGAGCGACGAAGCGGCGATGCTGACGGGTTCGATCGGCATGCTGTCCTCCGCGTCGCTGGGCGAAGGAAGCTTCGGCCTGTACGAGCCGGTACACGGTTCCGCGCCGGATATCGCGGGTCAAGGCATCTCCAACCCGATCGCGACGATTCTGTCGGTCGCGCTCATGTTCCGTCTGTCGTTCGGCTACCACGAAGCGGCGCAAGTGATCGAAGACGCCGTGAAGAACGTGCTTGACGCCGGCCACCGCACGGGCGA
Source organism: Paenibacillus methanolicus (assembly GCF_008124765.1). Taxonomy (GTDB): domain Bacteria; phylum Bacillota; class Bacilli; order Paenibacillales; family Paenibacillaceae; genus Paenibacillus_Z; species Paenibacillus_Z methanolicus. The sequence continues at coordinate 141,874 of NZ_VNHS01000012.1, forward strand.
CATCGCCGTGGACAAGAGCAAGGCAATCGGCACGACGGCAATGGGCGATCTGATCGTTGCCGCAATGGTGAAATGATTCAAATTATAATTATTATTGTTAACGAATCGCTTTTATCTTGACTCTATTCTAATGTAGTGGTACCATTTATTCGAAAGTCACTCACCGTGACGCAGGTAAAGAAATGTTACGTATTAGAAGGAGGAAATCTTACTCATGACACAACGTTTGGTAGGACGTCCGGCTCCGGACTTCGCAATGGAGACCGTTTCCGGCGACGGCAAAACTTTCGGTAAAGCATCCCTGAACGACTACAAAGGCAAATGGCTCGTGCTGTTCTTCTATCCGCTGGACTTCACGTTCGTATGCCCGACTGAAATCACGGCGCTGTCCTCGGCTGCCGAAGAGTTCAAGAAGCTCGACACGGAAATCCTCGGCGTCAGCGTGGACTCCATCCACAGCCACCGCGCTTGGATCAACACGCCGGTTGCCGACAACGGCCTCGGCCAGCTGAGCTTCCCGCTTGCTGCCGACATCACGAAGACGGTTGCTCGCGATTACGGCGTTCTGATCGAAGAAGAGGGCGTAGCTCTGCGCGGCCTGTTCATCATCGATCCAGAAGGCGAACTGAAATACCAAGTCGTCAACCACAACGACGTTGGCCGCAGCGTAGAAGAGACGCTTCGCGTTCTCCAAGCTCTGCAATCCGGCGGTCTGTGCCCAATGAACTGGAAGCCAGGCGACAAACACCTGGTTGCTCAATAGTAGCTATTGTAGTTCAAGCCCAAGAAACCGGCATCCTTCCCAGGATGCCGGTTTCTTCTTTTCATACGCCCGCGCCGCCGCTTCAAGACGACACAAAGCATTTTACCTTGCCGGGCTTTCGGCGAAAGCAGGAATTAGGCTAGCTCACCGCGAATACGTTATAAGAAGCTAGCGGACCGCTATCCGGTATGATAGGCAAGTCTCATAGCGAACAGACGCGCCCACCTTGCTGCACCAGTCATGAAATTGGAAGATCGGCTCTTATCAACTAAACGACGGAGCGGACCGATATTACAAATATAGACGGTACTAGAAGGGAGATAGACATATGAGCTTTTGCTGCGGTGCTAGCATGATAGGAACGAACGGGACGCTGAAGCACTTCCGGACGCATATTCATAACGTTCCGATTCTTTTTTGTCCGGTATGTCACAGAGTCGAGATTCACCACGGGATTGAGAACGAATACGAGATCCTGGCGGAATACGCGCACGGCGACGGCGCTTCCGAGGTGGATTTCCTCGAATACGTCGAGCAAGACGGCCTTGCGTTGTTTGAAAATTGCGTGAATAACGAGAACGAAGATCCGCTCGATGTCGTCTCCAACCAAATCGACATGGCGCTGGATCTGCTCAGCTTCGCGGCCCAGATCGAAGACGAGGCTTGGGCGGCGGAACTGAAGAAACGGCTCGGGGTGCTCGGCCAGCGGAAGATGAAGCTGCGTCAGCGCCGTACTTCGGAAGGTTATTGTTAAGCGATTGAGCCTCCTTAGCCAAGGAGGCTTTCATTTTTTTATGACTTCTCAGATCCGGCCCCCTCAATACGGAGTGCGGTTGCGAAACTATTGATTAAGAGGTGGAGCGGTTGCTACTAGTACTGTTTAAACGCTTTTTCGGCAAGCAGAGCCGGGCGGCAGTCGAACAGGAAACACCCGAGGCGATCGTCATGCGCATCCGCGCGGGCGATGCTTCCCGCGACGATTTTATCGCCGCGTACGAACCTTATATTGCGAAGGTGACGAGCCGGTTCTGCAAACGATATGTGAACCCCCAATACGACGATGAATTCAGCATAGCGCTCAGCGCCTTCGACGAAGCCATCAATCAGTTCTCGCCCGAAGCCGGCAGATCGTTCCTGGGCTTTGCCGACACGGTCATCCGCCGCAGGCTCATCGACTTCGTGCGCAAGGAGCAGCGCCATGCGGGCAGCGTGCCGACAAGCGCTTTCGACGCGCTCGACGAGGACGAGCAGACGATTAATCCGGTAGAGCGCAACGAGGCGATGGCCCGTTACGAAATGCAGCGGGAGAGCGACGCGAGGCGGCTCGAGATCGCCGAATATAACACCTGCCTGGGCAGGTATGACATAAGCTTCGCCGAATTGCCCGATTTGTCGCCCAAGCACGCGGATTCGCGCAGGTTGCTCGCTTCAATCGCGTTCATGCTGGCGGACACGCCAACGCTTATGAGCGCGCTCGGCGCAAGCGGCAAGATGCCGATCAAAGAGCTGTGCTTGATGGCCGGCGTGTCGCGCAAGACGATCGAGCGCAATCGGAAATACATTATTGCCCTAGCTTTGCTGCGGGTCGGGGATTTTCCGCATCTGCAAGGTTATCTGCAACATTTGCAACCAGATGACGCAAGCGTCAGCACAATGAAAGGAGGAAGCGCATGAACCGGGCAGTGGTGATGGAAATTCGGAACAATGTCGCTGTTATCATGACGCCGGACGGTGAGTTTCGAAAGGTGCAAGCGGGCGAGGGCGTGCAGGTCGGCGACGAGATCCGGCTGGAAGAGGCAACCCTGCCGTTACCTCGCAAGCGCGCTTGGGGCGCCAAATCCCGCTATGGGGTGGCGACCGCCGCGGCCGCGATCATGCTGCTTCTTCTAACGCCATGGCTGGTGAGAGTAGCGTCGCCGCAACCCGCGGTGGCAGCCTATTTAACGATGGATATTAATCCGAGCGTGGAACTTGGCATCGACGGCAAGGAACGGGTCATGGAACTGCATCCGCTCAACTCGGACGGCGCCAAGCTGGTCAAGGGGCTTGAATACGAAGGCCAGCCCGCCGAAACGGTGGCCGCCGCGATAACGGATCGTGCCCGCGACGCCCATTATTTCGATAGCGCGGAAGGCGACGTATTCATCACGAGCGTGCTCGTGAAAGGCAATGAGGCGTACGAGGATACGCTGACCGAGCATGTGCAAACAGCGGTGAAGGAAACGTTGGCCGCGAAGAAAGAGACCGCTCCGGCAGCGGACGCGGTGAAGGTGTCCACGCTGAGCGTTCCGGCGGAAGTGCGGGAAGAAGCGAAGCAAAGCGGCGTCTCCTCGGGTAAGATGGCGTTCTACCTGCTGGCGAAAAGCGAAGGCATGGAGGTCGATTTGGAGGCGTTGAAGCATCAATCCATCCATAATACGGCCAAAGCGCTGGGCGGCGTGGAGAAGGTGATCGGCGCGAAAGAGAAACAGCCGTCGGGCGAAACGAAGATTGACAAAAAGTCGATCAAGACGAAGCTGAAGTCGCTCGCGGCCGAAGCTCAAACGAAGCGCGGCAAAGAGAAGGCGACAACGCCGACGAAACCGGCGGCGGGCAAGCCGGAGAAGAATGCTTCTTCCGCCGGTTCCGCCGCAGGCGGCAAGACGCCGGCCGAGCCGGCCAAGAATAACGGCAAACCTGCGGCAGGCTCGCAGGGCGCCGGCGACAAGGCGCAGCAGGTTCAGCCGGGTTCGGGTCAGGCATCCGGCAAGGCGAACGGCAATGGCAGCAACGGAAACAAGTGGAAAGATCGCGAGGACGACAACGATTCGCAGCGGTGGAACGACGATCGGAACGACGATCGTAAAGAAGATCGGAACGACAATCGCGACGATGATGATGACGACCGCGACGACGAGAATAACGATACGAACCGGCAGGACGGGCAGCAGGGCGGCAAAACCGCCTCTACTGGCCGTCATGACGGCGGTTCCGCCTCGGCGGCGCAGAAGAATAATGAAGCAAGCGGCACCAAAGCGAGCCAGGGCAATGGCGGCAGCGGTACCAAAAATAACGGCAATGCGAACGAAAAAGCGAGCAACGGCAAGACGAACGCGCGCGATAACGATGAAAGCGAAAAATCGCAGCACGAAGACGATGACAAGGACGATTCCGATTCGGACAAGAGTCAAGGACGCGGGCAGACGAAACAACAGAATCGGGAGCAAGGCGCGTCCAAGTCGGAACGCGAGCGCGGTTCGGATAAAGACAACGGCAACCGCAACGACAACAATCGAGGGAGCAAGGACGACAATTAGCCGGCGATGACGCGAAGCCGGAAGTCGGGACAAGGCGCGGGAGCATGGCTTCCGCGCCTTGTCGCATGCCGTTTAAGACTGTGGCTGCCGTCGGATGCGCCCAACGGCTGTCCGTACCGGATGGGGCCGTACTCCCAATGGCTGTACGTACCACTTGACGCTCGTGACCGGGATTTTCAGACAAACGAGGGTAGATCACGTTAAGGAAGAGTAATTATTGGGGTTAATTCCCTATTATTGGTATTATAGGAGCGTGGCATAAGCCTTAGGGCTGTCCGTACGTGTGCCGTTTCATCTCTTCTGACGGTCATTTAGTATCCCTCAAGTCCGGCTAAACTCCTTTTGGCCGGAGCGTTTTGCGGCGTTTTTCGACAATCTCTTCGGTTGCAAAGCGAAGACGCAGTTACTATCATTATTTGTAAGTGCATCCATGTACGGGCATAGCGTAACGGCAATTGTTCAGGCGGAGGCGATGGGGCTCGTGGAAATTTTCCACATTCGGGAATGGGCGGATGCGATACACGCGCGTCGGAGGGGGCGCGAAATCGCGTCGCGCATCGGATTCGGGTTGGTCGATCAGACGATTATTGCGTACACGATCTCGGAGCTTGCGCTCAAATTGATTCAATTTCCGGAGAAGGGCCATATGGTCATTCGTAAAATGGAACGGTGCAAAGGGGAAGCTGGCGGAGTCCCGGGACTCGAAGTTCGCGTCTACGATCATTACCGGGGGCGCGAGCGGATCTCGGCCGAGTGGGCGCGCCCGCTCGTCGACGACATGGTGGCGGCATGGGATCCGGCTCGCGGCTACGTGATTCAGTTTCGGAAATGGCTAGCCCCTTGGCGCGTCGATTTCCCGGTTTATGCGGCAGGAGAGGAGCAAGGCTAGCATGCAGGCAATTCGAAAGCGCTATTTTCCGGCGCTTGCAGAATATGTGAGAAGCGGCAGCGAGCAATCGTTGTTCGAAGCGACGGAAATCGGCAAATGGCTGCAGGGCGTTCATCCGGAGGATATTATCGCGATTCACGAGGAATCGATGCAGATGCTGGTCGCGAACGTGGAATCGGACGAGGCGCTCAAGCTGTACAGCCGATCGTTCGTGTTTCTGATCGAGCTGATGGTGGCGTTCCGGTTCCGGGACGAGCGGGAGCCGGTGCCGATCGAGCGGATGAGCGCGGCGCGCGACCAAGTGCTGCGCTCACAGCAGTCGGTGCAGATGGTGAAGGACAAGTACGAGAACGTCCTGCAATACATGGACAGCGGCCTGGCGATTTTCGATAACGACGGGCTGCTTTCGTTCGTCAACGTGCAGATGTCCAGACTGTTCGATATTCCGCGCAAAACGCTGATCGGCTGCAATCTTCGCGACATACTGCTGCATCCGAAGCTGCGCAAGAGCACGAGGCGGATCGTGCTTCGCGTGTACAAGGAGATGGTCCTCCGGCGCAGCCGCTACTTCGAGCTGCAGGACGCGAACGGCCGGCATCTGCTCGTCACCATTACCTACGGCGATCAGCTGGACGGCGACTATTTGTTCAGCGTGAAGGACGTGTCGGAGTACAAGCAGATCGAGCAGACGGCCTACCAGAACGACAAATTGGCGATGCTCGGCAAGATCGCCGCTTCCATCGCGCACGAGATCCGCAATCCGCTTACGTCGATTCGGGGGTTCATCCAGCTGCTGCGGCCGCATTTGTTCCAGCTCGGGAAGGAAGAATACGCGCGGATCATTCTCGCCGAGATCGACCGGGCGAACGATATTATTTATGAATTTCTCAATTCGTCGAAGCCGTCGGCTCCGATGAAACAGAACGTACATATCGGCTCCCTGTTGAAGGAAGTCATCATGCTGTGCGAGAGCGAGGCGCTCATGAAGGGCAGCGAAATTCAGTACGAAGCCTACGACGACCAGATGACGACGTCCGTGGACGTCAAGCAGGTGAAGCAGGTATTCCTGAATTTGATGCGCAACGCGATGGAGGCGATCGAGGAGATCAGCGCGGAGCGGAGCGGACGCATCGACATCGTCATCCGACGCGAAGAATCCTATGCCGAGATTACGGTGCGCGACAACGGCAAGGGGATGGATCAGACGGTTCAGAACCGGCTGTTCGACCCGTTCTTCACGACGAAGGAAGCCGGCACGGGACTCGGGCTTGCGGTCAGCTACCGGATCGTGCGCAACCACGGCGGCTCGATCCGCGTGACGAGCAGCAGCGGGGAAGGCACGGACTTCAAGATCTATTTGCCATTAGTGGAGTAAACGCTTAGAATCGGGTATGCTGAGAATACCCGATTTTTTGGCATTTGCTCGGAAGGAGAATGAACAATTATGGCAACCATTCAATTTACATACGGGGTGCAGGATCGCGGCGCGGCCGACTACGACGTCATCGTCGCGTTCCTGGACCGGGAAGATTTGCAGCAGGCGGACGCGGAATGGGTGCACCCGCAGCTGGACGCCGCGCTGCGAGCCCACGCGGCCAAGGGGTTGTTCAAAGCGGACGCCAAGGAAGCGCTGGCGCTGCCGACGCTCGGCCTGCTGCCGGCGAGCCATGTCATCTATGCCGGCATTACGCATAAGAACGATACGCTCGGCAGCCTGCGCGATGCGGCGTCTTCGGCGGCGAAGGCAGCCGGCAAGCTGAAGGCGACCGCCGTTCAGCAGCTCATTCCGGCCGCTGTAAGCGCGGGCGCATCGACGTATACGATCGCGCAAGCGGCGCAGGCGTTGACCGAAGGCTACGCGCTCACGCTGTACAAGCGCAAGGCGGCGAAGAAGGAGCAGGCCGCGCAGACGGTGCGCGCGGTCTCGTTCGTCCCGACGCTTGCGGCAGTAGGCGACGAAGCGGCATCGCAGTGGGAAGCGGGGATGGAGCGCGGCAGGGCATTCGCCGAAGCGGTGAATTACGCGCGCGACTTGACCAACATGCCGGGCAATAAGCTATATCCGGAGCTGCTGGCCATGGAAGCCGAGGACACGCTCGGCCACTACGAGGATATGGAAGTCGAGGTGCTCGACGAGTTCACGGCGGCCGAACAAGGGATGGGCGGTCTGATGGCCGTCGGTCAAGGCAGCGCGCATCCGCCTCGGATGATCGTCATCCACTACCGTGGCGACGAAGAGAACGATACGGTATGGGGCTTGGTCGGCAAAGGCATCACGTTCGACACCGGCGGCATCTCGCTGAAGCGGGCGCCCGGCATGGAAGAGATGATCTCCGACATGGGCGGCGCGGCCGCGGTGCTCGGCGTCATGCGCATCCTCGGGGAGCTGAAGCCGAAGGTGAACGTGGTCGCGGTCGTGCCGTCCGCGGAGAACATGCCGTCCGACCGCGCCTTCAAGCCGGGCGACGTCATTACGATGATGAACGGCACGACGGTCGAAATTACGAATACCGACGCGGAGGGCCGGCTCGTCCTGGCGGACGGGGTGACGACGGCAATCCGGCGCGGGGCGACGAAGCTCGTCGACGTGGCGACGCTGACCGGCGCGGTCCTCGTCGCGCTTGGCGACGTCGCGACGGGCGCCATCGGCAACGACGATCAGCTGATGCAGGACGTCATCCTCGCCTCGAAGCATGCCGATGAGCGAATCTGGCCGATGCCGAATTACCCGGAGTTCCGCAAGCAGCTCGACAGCGATCAGGCGGACATGCGCAACAAAGGCTCGCAGTACGGCGCGGCGAGCATTGCGGGACTGTTCATCGGCGCGTTCGCCGAAGAGCGGCCTTGGGTGCATCTGGACATCGCCGGTACGGCGTGGCTCGAGCGCGAACGCAGATGGGAGCCGAAGGGCGGCACGGGCGTCATGGTGCGCACGCTGGCGGAGCTGCTGCTTCGCGGTTAACCGCACAGATCAAGGAAAGGAGCGGCTTGCGTGCCGCTCCTTTTTTTGCTTGGAGAAGACTTGCGGAAAAGTAAAGCGAGTCCGCGAGAGCGGATGAAAGCGAAGGTCAGCTCGAAGCCCCATCAAGCGCATATCCCATGCAGGATACCACCCCAAGGCATCACGTAACGAACGAAGCTCGAACAAGAGCCAGTCCGAAGGACTAGCGGGCTCATCGCGAAAGGACACATCAAGGACGGCCGCGTAACGAGTCACGCTTAATAGCAGAGTCCAGAGGTGAACGTTTTTCGGAGAAAAACGACTTCGGAAGCACATGCTAACCTTCTGGTTCCCCTCGGCGGAGGGCAATGCTGTCAGGTTAAGGAAAAACGGCTGGTGAAGCCAGCCGTGGCCCATAGTTGACAGGCTGATGCTTATGATTGCCTTCAAAACCCATTGAAGCATTGTCCGACAGGACAAAAGCGAGCCCCGCTCAAGCCAACCCGCCCACCGCGAACAATGGTAACTGTACGAAGAAGGGAGTCCAGAGGGCAAAGCCCTTTGGAGCCTCCTCGGCGGAGGAGGTGGGAGGAGGGAGCAACAAAAGTGGGGTCAATGGGGCGCAGCCCTTCTTAACCTGACAACATTGCGGCGGAGGGGGAAGGGGGAGCGAGAACGAGGGGGCTTTGGGGAGGAATAGAAGGGGTTCTCGAAGGGCGAAGCCCTTTAACTCTTCGTTCCTCCGGGCAAAACCGCGCAAGTTCAAAAATTCAGAATATGCTTGATAAGCGTGGAGCAATGTAGTATATTAGCAACAATATTTCAAATACGTTGCAGAGGACCAGTAGGAATGCGCGACTCGCGTAGCAGAGAGCTGTTGGATGGTGCGAAACAGCCGCGAAGCCGATCCGAACTCACCTTGAAGTAGCCCGCCGAAATGAGTAAAGTAAGCGGAGCCGGAACCTGACCGTTACGACAGGAGGATATGGGGGAGCATGCCCCTATCCGTTGAGCGCATGCCGAATCCGGCGTGAATCAGAGTGGTACCGCGTAAGATTTCACAGTCTTTCGTCTCTATACAGTATAGAGACGGAAGGCTTTTTTATTTTGTCCGTGCCGCCGCACGGTCCAATTCCAGTAGAAGGTGGTCTTCATCATGAACAATGTCGAGAAGTATGCCCGCGGTTATTTCATGCCGCCGAAGCCAAGCATGAAGTGGGCTCAGAAGGAGTACATTACCGAAGCGCCGACCTGGTGCAGCGTCGATCTTCGCGATGGCAATCAAGCGCTGGTCGTACCGATGAACCTGGAGGAGAAGCTGGAATATTTCCAGATGCTCGTAAAGATCGGCTTCAAGGAAATCGAGGTCGGCTTCCCGGCGGCATCGGAGACGGAATTCACGTTTCTGCGGACGCTGATCGAACAGAATCTGATTCCGGACGACGTGACGATCCAGGTGCTCACGCAATCGCGCGAGCATATCATCCGCAAGACGTTCGAGTCGCTGAAGGGCGCGAAGAGCGCGGTCGTCCATCTGTACAATTCCACCTCCGTCGCTCAGCGCGAGCAGGTGTTCAAGAAGTCGAAAGAAGAGATCGTCGCGATCGCGATCGCCGGCGCGAAGCTGTTCAACGAAATAGCGGCCGAGACGGAAGGCAACTTCAAATTCCAATATTCGCCGGAGAGCTTCACGGGCACCGAGATCGAGTTCGCGCTTGAGATCTGTAACGCGGTGCTGAACGTCTGGCAGCCGACGCCGAACAACAAGGTCATCATCAACCTGCCGGCGACGGTGTCGATGTCGATGCCGCACGTGTACGCGAGCCAGATCGAATACATGAGCGAACATCTGAACTATCGCGACAACGTCATCCTCTCGCTTCATCCGCACAATGACCGGGGCAGCGGCGTGGCGGACGCGGAGTTGGGTATCCTGGCGGGCGGCCAGCGCATCGAAGGCACGTTGTTCGGCAACGGCGAGCGGACGGGCAACGTCGACATCGTGACGCTGGCGCTGAACTTGTATTCGCATGGCGTTGACCCGCATCTGGATTTCTCCAACATCACGGAGATCATCGAGATGTACGAGCGCGTCACCCGCATGAGAGTGAACGAGCGCCAGCCGTACGGCGGCAAGCTGGTGTTCGCGGCGTTCTCCGGCTCCCATCAGGACGCCATCGCCAAAGGCATGAAGTGGCGCGAAGACAACGACTGCCAGCATTGGACGGTGCCGTACCTGCTGATCGATCCGAAGGATATCGGCCGGGAGTACGAGGGCGACGTCATCCGCATCAACAGCCAGTCGGGCAAAGGCGGCATCGGCTACCTGCTCGAGCAGAAATACGGCCTGGATCTGCCGCCGCGCATGCGCGAGAGCTTCGGCTACGCGGTCAAGAACGTCTCCGACCGCGAGCAGAAGGAGCTGCAGCCGGAAGAGATCTACGATATTTTCGTCCGCGAATACGTCAACATCGCGGCGCCGGTGCAATTCCTGAATTACCGCTTCACGGAGCATGACGATTTCCAGACGGTCGTCAAGGTGAAGGTGAACGGCGAAGCGCGCGAGTTCACGGGCGCGGGCAACGGCCGCCTCGACGCGATCAGCAGCGCCATCCAGAACGAGCTGGGCATTCGCTATTCGAACTTGCTCTACAAGGAGCATGCGTTGACGGTCGGCTCGGGCTCGCAGGCGGTCTCGTACATCGGCGTTACGGCCGAAGACGGCACCGAGCATTGGGGCTGCGGCATTGACGTCGACATTATGACCTCCTCGGTCAAAGCGCTGTTCAGCGCGGTGAATAAAATCGCGTCGCAGCGGGGATAACGTTGGAAGCGCGGCCGGCAGGGCGCCGGGCGCGAGCGCGAGGAGGCGAAACGCATGGTGTACGTGCATGGCGCGAACGAAGAACGCGACATCGATCCGGCTCGGATTCCGCCGGGCCAGATTCTGACGACGAATTTCCCGGTGCTGCATCACGGCGACGTCCCTTATTACAACAACATGGCGTTGTGGAACCTGAGGCTGTTCGGGCTGGTGGAGGAAGAAGTGACGATTGGCTACGGCGAGTTCATGAAGCTGCCGATGCGCGAATTCACGAACGACATCCACTGCGTGACGACATGGTCGCGGCTCGACAACGTCTGGGGCGGCGTCGCGGTCTCGACGATCATGGAGAAAATCCGGCTGAAGCCGGAAGCGAAGCATGTCATGCTTCACGCCGAGCAGGGCTGGTCGACGAACCTGCCGCTGGATGACTTCATGCGCGAAACGTCGCTGCTGGCGGTTCGCCACGGCGGCGAGCTGCTGACGCCTAAGCACGGCTATCCGGTGCGCATGGTGGTGCCGCATCTGTATTTCTGGAAGAGCGCGAAGTGGCTGCGCGGCATCGAGTTCATGGCCGAGGATAAGCCGGGCTTCTGGGAGCAGCACGGCTATCACATGTACGGCGATCCCTTTCAGGAAGAGCGCTTTGCCGAAGGGTACGGCGACGACGAGGAAGATTACAGCTTTATCTTTAACACTCCGGATTGAAACACGCGAATGAGCGGCGAGAAGCCCCTGGTCTTGAGGACCAGGGGCTTCTTGGCGTTTTGCCGCGGACCGGATTGCGGGGTTGGAGATTCCGGCAGAGTTGGCAAACGACTGCCCGCGGGCACGCGGCATTCGCCGGGTGAAAGGGCAGGCGAGCAATACGCAGGTAGGCCCTCGGCTAATGGATAGCCGAGGGCCTTCGCGTTATTTTAGGGGATGAATCACGTTGGCGCCGGGCCATTTCAAACGGAACACATACGCATTACCGCCGCTGCTTCTCGACTCGCGGCGTCCATTGCTTGACGACGCGCTCGACCTCTTGCGCGAACACGGGCTTGCCGATGAAGTCCTGCATGCCGGCAGCCAAGCAGCGCTCGCGGTCTTCCCGGCGCGCGTAAGCGGTGACGGCGACGATGACGGGACGATGCTTCTCGTCGAACATCCGATTGATCGCCTCGGTCGCTTCGAACCCGTTCATGACCGGCATTTGTAGATCCATGAACACGATATCGTACCTGGCGGCGGCCGCCATTCGGACCGCTTCGGCCCCGTTCTCCGCCGTATCCGGCTCCCAGCCGTGCTTGCGCAGCAGCGTGGCGAGCAGCATCCGGTTCACCGGCACGTCGTCCACGACGAGCAGACGGAGCTGGGCGAGAGGAGACTTGACGGGCAGGGCCTTCGCCATCGCGATCGTGCGATCTTCGGCATCGGCGAGAGCGTCGGGCGCAGCCATGCGTTCGCCGTAATGCTCCCGTTGCCCGCCTTGCGGCGATATCTCCGAAGCGGCGCCGGCTTCGTTCGAGGGCAGGCCGAACGGCATCGTGATGCTGAAGGACGAGCCGACCCGTTCCTTGCTGCTGACCGTGATCAGGCCGCCCATCAGCTCGACGAGTTTTTTGCAGATGGCCAGCCCCAGTCCCGTCCCGCCGTACTTCCGGTTGATGGCCGGGTGAAGCTGGGTAAAGGATTGGAACAGCAGCTGCTGCTTGTCGGACGGAATGCCGATGCCGGTATCCGTTACCGTGAAATCGACGTAGAGCCGGTGCGGTTCCGCGGACGCATGCAGCGAGACGCTGACTTGGACGGAGCCGCGTTCGGTGAATTTGACCGCGTTGCCGATCAAATTGACGAGAATTTGCCGCAGCTTGCCTTCATCGCCGACGACCAGAGACGGAATGCGCTCGTCGATGCGCCAGTCGAGTCCGATGCCGCGCTCGGCCGCGCGCGGGGCGAACAGCGACGCGGCGCCCTCCACGACCTCGCGCACGGACAGCGGCTCGTCGAGGAGCTCCATTTTGCCGGCTTCGATCTTGCTGAAATCGAGAATTTCGTTAATGATGCGCATGAGCGCGGCGCTGCTCTGCCGGATCATGTCCGTGTAGCTGCGCTGCTCCTCGTCGAGCGCGGTATCCGCGAGCAGCTCGGTCATGCCGATGACGCCGTTCATCGGGGTGCGGATTTCGTGGCTCATGACCGCGAGAAACTCCGACTTGGCCTGGTCCGCGCGTTCGGCCGATTCTTTGGCGCGCATAATCTCATGCTCGCTCGTCTTGTCCCGGAAGACGACGACGGCGCCTTTGACCTCGCCTTTGTCCGCCATCGGAGTCACCTGGTATTCGACAAGGAAGCTCGAGCCGTCTTTGCGCCACATGACCGATTCCTTGTTGTGGTAGGTGCGGCCGTCCTGGATGACTCGGAAAATGGCGTCTTCCCCGTCCAGCAGGCGCGGCGCGTTCGAATACGGCTCGTGCAAAATGCCGCGGTACGGCTTGCCGATCAGTTCCTCGGGTTCGAAGCCGAGCATCGCCGCGCCGGCCGGGTTGATGAACATCGTATTGCCGTCGGTGTCCAGACCGAAGATACCCTCGGATACGGCGTTCAGGATGAGCGTATAACCGGCGCTCAGCTTCTCGATCTGCTCCAAGTACCGCTGGCGCTCCGTGATGTCGGTCGTAATGCCGAACACGCCCACAACCTCGTGATCGACGACGATCGGGATGTTCGTGGAGTTGACATCGACCAGATGCCCGTCCTTGTGAATGACGGTCAGATCGTAGCTCTGCGGCAAGCCTTGCTTGGCGAGGTCAAAATGGTGCTGCGTCTTGGCCAAATCCTTCGGCGCGACGATCGGTCCCCAGTACATGCCGAGCAGCTCATCCAGCGTGTAGCCGGTCAGCTTCTCGAGATTCGGATTGGCGGTCAAGTAGTCGCCGTCCATGTTCATCGAATAGACCGCGGCCGGGTTATGGTCGAACAGCGATTTGTACTTCTGTTCGCTCTCCTGCAACAGCTTGTTGGCGCGGATGCGCTCCGTAATATCGCGCGATACCGCGATGATTTCGTCGACGTCTCCGTTCGCGCCGAACGTGTAGCGGCTGGACGACTCCAGCCATACGTAATGGCCGTCTTTATGCCGATAGCGGAAAATGACGCGGCTGCCTTCCGTGTGCGCGATCTCGGCCAGAAAAGCCTGCACGTGCGCCAAGTCGTCCGGATGGACGGCGCCGATCGCGCTATGGCCGATCATCTCTTCCGGCGCATAGCCGAAGAACGTCCGGCAAGCGGGGGAGGAGTAGGTGATCGTCGCCTGCTCGTCGGCTTTGTGCCTTGAAATCCAGTCGAGGGACACCTCCGCGACCAGCCGATGCTTGTATTCGCTCGCGCGCAGCTGCTCTTCGCGCTGCATGTGCTCCGAGATATCGGTGACTTGCGCCAAATAGCGGGGCCGATCGGGCGGAAGCCGCTCTTCCAATATGGATAGATGCAAAGATGCCCATACGATGCGGCCGCTCTTGTGCACGTAGCGTTTATGTAAGGATAACGGCGCGTCCGCATCCGTGTCGGGTGCTTCCGAACCGCTGCCGAATAAGAGGAACTGCGTCAGGGACGGATCTTCCGAATGGGTCAGGTCCGCCTCGGCGATCGCGGCCAATTCGTCCTCGCAGTAGCCGAGCAGCCGGCACAACGCGGGGTTGGCGCGCAGCCACCGTCCTTCCTCCGGCATAAAAACACCGATCCCGAATGGGGCTCGGTCATAAGCTTGCTCAAACCAGGCCTGTTCGTCTGGGTGACTCATGCGTTGGCAGCCTCCTTGGGCTAATAAGGGGGATAAAGTCCAGTAATTCTCGCTAAGTATACCTTATTTTGTACCCAAAGTGAGCGGATTGAAAAAGCATTTTCGGGGAGTTCTAAGGATGCGGGAGAGGCGTGGCTTTCATCCGTTCCAGTTGCTGGGCTATAATGAATGGAAAGCGTATTCATGCGCAGTGGAGGGGGAATCCGGGGTGAAGCAAACGTACATCATGGCGATCGATCAAGGGACGACGAGCACGCGGGCGATCGTCTTCGACGAGGCGGGCGGCATCGTCGGCTCGGCGCAGCAGGAGATTCAACAGATTTACCCGCATCCCGGCTGGGTCGAGCACAATGCCGGCGATATTTGGGTATCGGTGCTCAGCGTCATGGCGGGCGCGCTCACGAACGCGGGGGTCGGTCCGGAGGCGATCGAAGCGATCGGCATTACGAACCAGCGCGAGACGACGGTCGTGTGGGACCGGCATACGGGCAAGCCCGTCATGAACGCGATCGTGTGGCAGTCCCGGCAGAGCGGCGAGATTTGCGAGGCGCTCAAGGCGGATGGGCACGAGGCGTTGTTCCGGCGTAAAACCGGCCTCCTGATCGATCCGTATTTCTCCGGCACGAAAGTGAAGTGGATGCTCGACCATGTGGAGGGGGCGCGCGAGCGGGCGGAGCGGGGCGATCTGCTCTTCGGCACGATCGATACGTGGCTCGTCTGGAAAATGACCGGGGGCGCCGTTCATATTACGGACTATTCGAACGCGTCCCGCACGCTGTTGTACAACATTCACGACCTGTGCTGGGACGATGAGCTGCTGGCCGTGCTGGACATTCCGCGCGCGATGCTGCCGGAGGTGCGGGCATCGTCCGAGGTGTACGGGATGATCGTCGATCATCATTTCTTCGGGCACAGCGTGCCGATCGCGGGCATCGCCGGCGACCAGCAGGCCGCGCTGTTCGGCCAGGCTTGCTTCGAACGGGGCATGGTCAAGAACACCTACGGCACGGGCTGCTTCATGCTCATGAACACGGGCGAGCAAGCGATCGCCTCCAAGCACGGGTTGCTGACGACGATCGCCTGGGGCATCGGCGGCAAGGTGGAATACGCGCTGGAAGGCAGCGTCTTCGTGGCGGGCGCCGCGCTGCAATGGCTGCGCGACGGGCTGCGGATGCTGAAGTCCGCCGAGGACAGCGAGATGTACGCATCGCGCGTCACGTCCGCCGACGGCGTGTACGTCGTGCCGGCGTTCGTCGGGCTCGGCACGCCGTATTGGGACAGCGACGTGCGCGGCGCGGTGTTCGGGCTGACGCGGGGGACGACGAAGGAGCATTTCGTCCGGGCAACGTTGGAGGCGCTCGCGTATCAGAGCCGGGACGTGCTGGACGTGATGCAGGCGGACGCGGGCCTGGCGCTTGCGGGCGTGCGCGTCGACGGCGGCGCCGTGCGCAACGAGCTGCTCATGCAGTTCCAGAGCGACCTGCTCGGCGTCTCGGTCGAGCGGCCGGTCGTCGGCGAGACGACGGCGCTCGGGGCGGCGCATTTGGCCGGGCTCGCCGTCGGCTTCTGGCCGGACCGCCAAGCGATCGCCGACAACCGGCGCGTCGATCGGGTGTACGCTCCTGCGATGCCGCGCGAGGAAGCCGAGGCGCTGTACGCCGGCTGGCAGAAGGCGGTCCGCGCGGCGATGGCGTTCAAGTAGCGGACGCGGCGGCTGGGAGGCCGGGGAGGCTTGCCGCCGCCTAAGGTTGGCGGGGGACGCGCGAGGATGCGGGGGAAGCCGTGGCGGATTGGCTGCGTATTTGGTCGGTCTCCCGATCGGCTTCTGGCCAGACCGCCGGGCGATCAATGACTGGTGGCGCGTCGATCGGGTATTACATCTGATGATGCTGGGGGAGGTAGCCGATCGGTTGTCGCGATAGTGCTGCTGAGGTCGCTATTGGGTGCGAAGGCGGCCGGAGTAGGTACGATAGCGACGCTGAGGTCGCTATTGAGTGCGAGGGCAGCCGAGGTTGTCGCGATAGTGCTGCTGAGGTCATTATTGGGTGCGAAGGTTGCCGGAGTAGGTACGATAGCGACGCTGAGGTCGCTATCGGGTGCGAATGTAGTTGCGGTGACACGATAAACCCGTTAGTTTTACATGTATAGTGGTGTATAACTAGTGGAGCACGCGAGCGCGGAAGCCAAGTTGATAGTGGTGCATAGCCCACTATCGGAGCGCCAGAGCGCGGAAGCATAGTCAATAGTGGTGCATAGCCCACTATTGGAGCGCCCGAACGCGGAAGCTTAGTCAATAGTGGCGCATATCCGACTATTGGAGCGCCCGAGCGCGGAAGCCAAGTCGATAGTGGCGCATAGCCCACTATTGGAGCGCCCGAACGCGCCAACTCGACCAATAGCGGACTTTGGCTGACTCCCCCCCTTTTGCCGATCATGGGACAAGCAGCAGTTACGAACTAGCCTCATCGTGTCGATACTCCTTCGCCCGGAAGCTTCAAACTTTCTAGACGCGGCGTCGGGGGAAGGAACGGTTCGGCGCTTTTTTGGTATATATAAGGAGAAGGTTGGAAGACGAACGAGATCCGTCCGCGCGAAAGCGGGCGACAATCCGGCGAAAGGGGCGGTTCCGATGGGCAGGTGGCATGCGGCAGACCGGGAGGAGACGCTGCGGCGGATGCAGGAGACCGAATACGATGTGCTGATCATCGGCGGCGGCATTACGGGGGCGGGCATCGCGCTGGACGCGCAAACCCGGGGGATGAAGACGGCGCTGGTGGAGATGCAGGATTTTGCGGCGGGGACGTCGAGCCGATCGACGAAGCTCGTGCACGGCGGGCTCCGCTATTTGAAGCAGATGGAAGTGCGGATGGTGGCCGAGGTGGGCAAGGAACGCGCCGTCGTCTACGAGAACGGCCCGCACGTGACGACGCCGGAGCGGATGCTGCTGCCGATCTATAAGGGCGGCACGTTCGGCAAAGCCTCGACATCGTTCGGATTGCGCGTCTATGACCGTCTGGCAGGGGTCAAGCGCGCGGAACGCAGGACGATGCTGAGCCGCGAAGAGACGATCGGCAAGGAGCCGCTGCTGAAGCGAACCGGGCTGAAGGGCGGCGGCTACTATGTGGAGTACCGGACGGATGACGCGCGGCTGACGATCGAGGTGCTGAAGAAAGCGGCCGAGGCCGGCGCGGACATCGTCAATTATGCGAAAGCGGCGAAGCTGCTCTACGAAGACGGCCGGCTCGTCGGCATCGAAGCGGCGGACGCGATCGGGGGCGGGACGTACACGGTGCGCGCCCGCAAAATCGTCAACGCCGCCGGCCCCTGGGTCGACGCGCTCCGGGAGCTCGACGGGTCCAAGCAGGGCAAGACGCTGCGGCTGACCAAAGGCGTGCATCTCGTCTTCGACTGCCAGCGGTTCCCGCTGCGGCAGGCGGTCTACTTCGATACGCCGGACGGCCGCATGGTGTTCGCGATTCCGCGCGAAGGCAAGACGTACGTCGGCACGACGGATACCGATTACGAGGGCGACCCGACGCATCCGCGCATCAGCGACGCGGATCGCGATTACGTGCTGAAGGCGTGCGCCTTCATGTTTCCGGATTTGAAGCTGACCGTCTACGATGTGGAATCCGGCTGGGCGGGCCTGCGACCGCTCATCTACGAGGCGGGCAAATCTCCGTCGGAGGTGTCGCGTCGGGACGAGATTTTCCAATCCCCTTCGGGGCTGATTACCATCGCGGGCGGCAAGTTGACCGGTTACCGGAAAATGGCCGAGACGGTGACCGACCGGATCGCGAAGGAGCTCGCCGCCGAAGGAACGGGCCGGTTCCGGC
Source organism: Paenibacillus methanolicus (assembly GCF_008124765.1). Taxonomy (GTDB): domain Bacteria; phylum Bacillota; class Bacilli; order Paenibacillales; family Paenibacillaceae; genus Paenibacillus_Z; species Paenibacillus_Z methanolicus. Next base: position 160,207 of record NZ_VNHS01000012.1, read on the forward strand.
CGTGCGTCACCCGAACGCTGCCGATATCCGGCGGGGATATGGGGGGCTCGGAGCGATTCACCGCGTTCCTGAGCGAGATGGCCGAACTCGGCCTGCAGTCCGGCGTGGACCCGGAAGAGGCCATATGGCTCGCCCGCCGCTACGGCACGAACGCCGCGGCGATCATCGGCGCGATGCCGACCGCCAAGGTGCAGGCGGCGCGTTACGGCATGCCGCCCATGATGTATGCGGCGCTGCACTACGCGATCGAGTTCGAATGCGCGGCGAAGCCGGTCGATTTTCTCATCCGCCGGACGGGCGCCCTGTTCTTCGACATCGCCTCGGTTCGCAAGCATAAAGGGGCGGTCATTCGCGCCATGGCGGATAAGCTGCGCTATACGCCGGAGCAGCGGCGGGACGGCGAGGAGGAGCTGGATCGGGAGCTCGCGGCGGCGGTGCGCGCGGAAGAAGCGGTGAACGAGCGCCGATGAGAGCGTACCGCCCAAGTTGCCTCGCGCTCGAAGGACAATCGCAATTCGAACCGAATGGATGCCGCGCGAGGGCCGCTTGCGCGGTTTTCCTTTTTTGCCGCTTGCCCGAACTTGCGTTATGATGGGGAGGAAAATAACGGAAGTAGGAAGGCGGGCGAAAAATGGACTACGTGAAGCTGGGTTCGACGGGTTTGGACGTGTCGCGGATCTGCTTGGGCTGCATGAGTTACGGCGATCCGGGGCGGGGCGCGCATTCTTGGGTGCTGAACGAAGAGCAGAGTCGTCCTTTCATCAAGCGAGCGCTGGAATACGGGATTAATTTTTTCGATACGGCCAACATCTACTCGGCGGGCGCGAGCGAAGAGGTCGTCGGCCGGGCGCTGAAGGATTTCGCCAAGCGGGACGAGGTCGTCATCGCGACCAAGGTGCACGGACGAATGCAACCGGGGCCCAATGGAGCAGGCTTGTCGCGCAAGGCGATTCTGAGCGAGATCGACAATAGTCTGCGGCGGCTCGGCACGGATTACGTGGATCTGTACCAAATTCACCGCTGGGATCCGAACACGCCGATCGAAGAGACGATGGAGGCGCTGCATGACGTGGTCAAAGCCGGCAAAGCCCGGTATATCGGCGCGTCTTCCATGTATGCGTGGCAGTTCCAGAAGGCGTTATATACGGCGGAGCGCCGCGGCTGGACGCGCTTCGTCTCGATGCAGAATTATTTGAACCTGCTCTACCGGGAGGAGGAACGGGAGATGATTCCGCTGTGTCTCGAAGAAGGCGTGTCGCTCATCCCGTGGAGTCCGATGGCGCGCGGACGGCTGACCCGGGAGTGGGGCGAGGAGACGCAGCGTTCGCAGACCGACGAGTTCGGCAAGACGCTGTACGCGAAGACGGCGGAAGCGGACCGCAAAGTCGTGGAGCGAGTCGCGGAAATCGCGGCGGCGCGCGAAGTCCCGCGCGCCCAGGTGGCGCTCGCCTGGGTGCTCCAGAAGCAGCCGGTGGCCGCGCCGATCGTCGGCGCGACGAAGCCGCATCATCTCGACGACGCGGTCGCGGCGCTGTCGCTGCGGCTGACGCCGGAGGAGATCGCCTCGCTCGAGGAGCCGTACGTGCCGCACGAGGTGTCGGGCGGTTTGAACGCGCGGATCTAGCGGATCCTCCTGATCTGAAGGGAAGCCTGCAGCCAACGGGACGATGCCGCACGGGGCCGGCGCCGCGCGCGGAATCCGCTAAGAGGCGCAACGCCGTTTTGTACATAGGCGAGGGCAAATCAATACGGCAAGCATGCAAAGTCGGAGGCGTATGGGATGCGGCAATCGGATTTTAAGCAACGAACCACGATCTACGTCGGGCTGGGCAACCGGCGCATCGAACGGGTCATCGGCGCGGACGGCGCGCGGTATATCTTGAAACCCGAAGGCGGCGATGGACGGGAGCGCGACATCTACGATCGGATGCTGGCCGCATTCCCGCCGATCTATCCGAAGCTGGTCAACAGATGGACTGACGATGCGGATGAGGGCGTGACATGGCTGCTGTTCGAGGATTTGGGCGAGCTTATGCATCCGCATGATCCCGCCCTCGCGGAAGAAGCCGCCCGGCGCATGGCATGGTGGCATTCGCTGGCGGATCGGCCCATCGATCCGGTGCCGCTGCGAGGGCAGAAGCCGCTCGTCTCGGAGATGGCCGCCGAGGTGGAGGAGAAGCAGCCGCTGCTCAAGGCGTTCCTGCTGGAGCGGGGCATGGCAGAGGCCGGGATCGACGACGCGCTTCGGATCGCGGGCGGCTGGCGCCCGTCGGACGAGACGCTCGTGTTCTCGCACGGCGATCTGCATGTCGGGAATTACGCGCGCGTTCGCGGCGAGTTGTACATCCTCGACTGGGAGCATGCGCATTGGAATTACCGCGCGTGGGACTTGTATCATTTGATCGATCTGTCGCATCCGCTGTATCCCCGTCCATCCGGCTTGAACTGGCGGGAGCAGCTGTTGGACGCATATGCGGACGCAGCGGCCCGGCTCGGCCAAGCGCTCGACGCTTCGGCGCTCCGGGCGGATTATTACGCGGCGGCGGTCGTGTTCTCCCTCTGGATGCTGGGGCTCATTCAGCGGGATTTGGCTAGCGGCGGCGGACCTTGGGAGCGGACGAAGCTGCTCGCGCAGCTGGACGAGACGTTGGGGGCGCTTGCGGCGAACACCGCGTCGGCGAGAGAGGTCGGTGTACGGGGCTGAGGGAATACGACGCGCAATCGAGCGGGAATAGGTGCCGGACATCGGGTCCAGCGCCTTTTCCCGCATTATACGTCGAGACATGAAGGAGTGAGTACGATGCAGGTTCGGAAACTAGGGGCTAGCGGATTGAAAGTATCGGCGCTTGGGCTCGGAACGAATGCATTCGGCGGACGCGCCGACGAGAAGACGTCTATCGAGGTCATTCATCAGGCGCTCAACATGGGGATTAATTTTATCGATACGGCCAACATTTACGCGGGGACGGAGTCGGAGCGGATCATCGGGATTGCGCTGCAGGGCCGCCGAGACGAAGCGGTGCTCGCGACGAAGGCGGGCTTGCCGCGCGGCGAAGGCGCGAACGAACGCGGCTCGTCGCGATACCATATCCAGCGCGAGCTGGAGGCCAGCTTGAGACGGCTGCGGACGGATTACGTGGACGTCTATCAAATCCATACGTTCGATCCGGATACGCCGCTCGAGGAAACGCTGCGCGCGCTCGACGACATGGTTCGTTCAGGCAAAGTGCGCTACATCGGCGCCTCGAACTACGCCGCATGGGAGCTCATGAAGGCGCTCGGCATCAGCGACCGGTTGGGCTTGAATCGGTATGTTTCCACGCAGACGAGTTATTCGCTGGCGGACCGCACGCCGGAGAACGAGCTGGTGCCGCTCTGCCTGGATCAAGGCGTAGGCATCATCCCGTACTTCCCGCTGGCGGGCGGCATCCTGACCGGCAAATACGCTTCGGCGGACGACGCGCCGGCCGGGTCGCGGGTGGACACGAATCCGCATTTCGCCAAATTCCTGAACGAGGATCGCATTGCGCTCGGTCGCCAGGTGAGCGCGCTTGCCGCCGAACTCGGCACGACGCCGGGCGCGCTGTCGCTCGCTTGGCTCATGCGCCGGCCGGCCGTCTCGACGGTGATCGTCGGCGCGACGAAGGCGGAGCAGCTCGCCGAGAACGGCGCGAGCGCGGCGCTTGAATTGGACGAAGCGGCGCTGGCCGAATTGGACAAGCTGAGCGCGCCGTTCCGGCATAAAGAGCCGTTCGCGGTGTACCGGCTGTCGTAATCGGAAGAGGCTCCGCGAAGCGTATCCGCTCATGAAAAAAGCAACAAGGCTTATTCCTTGTTGCTTTTAATGCTGAAATTCGAAATGACTTTGCGGGAAGCCAGTTCCTTGAGCGCGCTGCGCAGTTCGTCCGGCGACGGGTTGTCCAGCCCGAGCTGCTCCTTCAGGAAGGCTAGCTCTTTGTCGTTATTGTCCGGTTGTTTTTGTTTGCTCATCTTGCGTATCTCCTCTCCCTTGCGTTAGGTCCCTTGCTTCCCGGATCATGGCGATCAGCTCGCGCAGCTTGGGATCGTGCTTGCGTTTGCTTTTGTAGCCGATCAGCAGCTCGTTGCGAACCGTCAACCTATCGAAGACGAGCCGAACGCTCGCCCCCTCGCCCGCGTCCTGCAGCATATAAGTGGGCACGATGCTTATCCCGGCCCCCAATTCGACGCTTCTCAGAATGGCGTGGAGGTTGGGGATGACGTGAACCGGCTGAAGGAGCGGACGCCGCTTGAAATGCTCCCGCCACAGCCGCCGGATAATCGGCAGCTCGGCGCCGTAGGCGATCCAATTCTGCGCGGTCAGCCACGCTTCGATCTCCTTTAGATTTTCCATCTCCGGGACGGCCATCCGCGCCGGCGCGACGATCGCGAACGTCTCCTCGGCGAGCTTCTCGTATTCGATTCCGGGCTCGGCGTGCTTCTGGGAGGTGACGATCAGCTCGACCGCGTCCTCCTTCAGCAGCCCGAGCAGCTGGTCGGCCGTCCCGAAACGGGATACCGTATGGTGCGGGGCGTCCGCCAGCGTCAGCCTCGGCAGCAGGCGCTCCTGATAATATTCGAGCGAGGCGCCGATCCGGACGACGCTGGCGGCCGGCCGCGACGCGGATTTGAGCCCGGCGGTCGTCTCCTCCAGCGATTCCATCAAGGGGGCGAGCCGGGAGTATAGCGCCTTGCCGCGTTCCGTGGCGACGAGCCTGCGGGAGACGCGCGCGAATAGCGGTTCGCCGACCTCGGCCTCCAGCGCCGCCAAATGCTGGCTCATAGCAGGTTGGGTCATCATGCGCGTCTTCGCCGCTTCGGAGACGGAGTTGTGCCTGTAGATCGCGATGAAGCTGCGGTACCATTCGAAATCGATCATTCGTTTCTCCAGCTCCTGACGTTAGGACTGTCATCTAAGTATAAAAATATTTATAACAATGCGCAATTTATATAATTAGATTTATTAAATTCACCCGCTTATAATTGGCCCTGTAGCGCACAAAACATTAGAGCTAAGGGAGCGAAATCGAATGAAACATATATTGATCGTCGTCACGTCCGCCAGCCGCATGAATGAGGAGAAGGAGACGGGCCTTTGGTTGTCGGAGTTTGCCGAGCCTTATCTCGCCTTCACCCAAGAAGGATACGCCGTTACGGTCGCGAGTCCGCTGGGCGGCCGAACGCCGATCGATCCGAGCAGCTTGGGCGACGTCGAGCCGGAGCTGCTGGAGACGCGCCGGTTCCTCGAGCGGACCGTCGCGCTGGACGAAGTGGACGCGGCCGGGTTCGACGCGATTTTCCTGCCGGGCGGCCATGGCACGATGTTCGATCTGCCGGATAACGAGCGGCTGCAGCGTTTGCTTCGCGACTTCTTCGAGAGCGGCCGAGTCGTGGCGGCGGTCTGTCACGGACCGGCCGGCCTCGTTCGCGCGACGCGCGCCGACGGGAAGCCCCTCGTCGAAGGCAAACGGCTGACCGCCTTTACCGATTCGGAAGAGAAGGCCGCCGGTCTGGACGCGGCCATGCCGTTCCTGCTGGAGACCGAGCTGCGACAAGCCGGCGCGATCTTCGTCGCGGATGCCGACTGGGCGGATCACGTCGAGGTGGACGGCAGCCTGATCACCGGCCAGAACCCGCAATCGACCTTGCAGGCGGCCAAAGCGGTTATTGCGAAGTTGAAGGGGTAAGCGGAGACGGACAGTCTTGTTCGCGTTCGCGCTCGCGCCCTGCAACAGAGGCGTGATTCAAATCATGTAATGCCCAAAAAAGCGATGGATGACCGGCGCGCTTCCGGTGGTCCATCGCTTTTTCGCTATATGCCCGTTGGGTCGCGGCATCCTGTTTTACGGCAAATACAGCTGCAGATCGTGATGCTCCGCGTCCGGCGCCGCGAATTGCAGCAGCCGCCAGCCTTCCTCCTCCATGTCCAGCCTCTCCGTCTCGGATATCGGGCCGAACAGCTCGACCGTAAGTCTTGCAATGCCCTTTCTTTCTTCGATCGACCATATGCCCTTGACGAACCCGTCGACCAATACGGCCGCGCGGATAATGCCGTTCTTCGTGAACACCCGAGGCTTGATCGACTCGTTCATGATCCGCGAGCGGTCGTGGTACGAGAGCAGCATGTTGTCGAATTCGCCGAGAAACCGGACCGGGGCCGGCGTATCCGGGTCGGGGAGCTCCGCTTCCATAACGTCGAACAGCTCCTGGCCCGCTTCATCCCGGTAGGCGCGCAGATAGGGCCGCAGCTGATCGACGGCCGCTTGTATGCGGGTGAGTCCGGACCAGACTTGAATGTCCTTCACGGAGGCGGGCCCGAACGCGGTTAAGTACTGAATGATCAGCGCGGGCAGGGAGGCGTCTTCGGCCAGCGGTTCGCCGATCCACGACTCCGCCGTCGTATGAACGGCCAGCCCGCCTTCTCCCCAGACGCCGCGCGGCGGGATCTGCACGAGCGGCAGCCGGCAGCGAATGACGCCGGTCAGCGCATCGGCGGAATAGCCCGGCCAGCGTTCGCCTAGTCGCGAACCCAACTCGCTGAACGTGCGGGGCTTCTCTTCCACGAGCGCGCGCCCGGCCGCCTCGAGTTCGCTCAGATCGACGCCTTCGAGCTGCTTGAGGACCGATCCCTGCAGCCAGCGTTCCAGCACGGTCTGGGTCAGCGGGCGCATCCTTAGGCAATCTTGGGCCGTTACCAGATGTATCGTGCCGCGCATGAGCACGATCCGTACGGCGCTGCGGTCGAGCAGCCGCTCGGCCAGATGCTCGGGCTGGAAATCGGCCAGCCGAGACCATAGCCCGTAGTAGGGCGGGTACGGATTCTGGGCTTGCATGCCGGCTAGATGCCCGAGCGCGTCCAATACGGGCATCTCGGCTCGCTGCAGCAGGAGCTGCCGGCTTAGGAGGGCGCGATTAAGCGCTCGTTGGGATAGGACGCGAGCAGAGTCGGTCGATTGCGGCGCGCCGGTTGCGATGTGGTCCAATTCGGAAGCCCCCTCTTCTTTTGCTTGTTATCCCCATTATAGACCGTCTTCCCTGACAACAGACTGTCAGGGAGGATCGAGAAACACGTTGAACGGGATCGATTGAACACGAGTACGCGATGGGTAATCCTTAGTAGGCGTCAAACCGAGCAAGGAACCAGTTGACAAAAACGTTTTGAACTCATATTATTAGGGTAACTATTAAATATATAGTTAAAGTGGTGGGTGGTAATCGAAGGATGAAACTCATCTTTTTCATCACAGAAGTGTAATGATATTTGTTACAGTTTCGGTTTCCGACTCTAAACGAGGGTGGTGTTCAGTATGAGATTCGAAATGAGCGATTGGGTGCAAGGCAGAGCGGAGAACGGCGAGCTGATCCAGGGCTTCATCGTCGCCATCCATGAGGCGGAAGCGGCCCTGAAAGTCCACGTGGTTCAATCCGATAACGAAGCGGTCGTCGGCAAAGGCCTGATGATGCGCGAGCAATGGCTGAAAGACATGCCGTTCGCGGAGACGGAAGATGCAGGGCAAATCGCGGACCTGGTCGATCTCGCGCTCGCTACCCAAGACGTGGCATGGTTTGAAGAGCTTTCGGCCAGATTAAAGCAGGGCGCTCGCCAAGATGCGCCAAGCGGCGGCCGGGCGGGATTCCGCGCGACGCGCAACCGGCTCGACCTTCCGCGTTACCAGTAAGCAACAACGGGCGCACCTGCCCGCGATCGATATAGAAGGAGCGATATCCAACAATGAATCCAACGTACCAACCCCTTTTCGAGAGCTTCCGTTTCAAGAGCGGCGTAGAGCTGAGCAACCGTCTGGTCATGGCGCCGATGACGAACTTCTCTTCCGATGAACACGGCAACGTCACGGATGCCGAAGCGAGCTATTACGAGCGCAGATCGGATGGCGTCGGCCTCGTCATTACGGCGTGCACGTTCGTAACCGAGAACGGCAAAGGCTTCCACGGCGAGTTCGCCGGCCATAAGGACGAATTCATCCCGAGCTTGGCCCGTCTGGCGAGCGCGATTCAGGCGAAGGGCGCGAAGGCGATCCTGCAAATTTTTCACGGCGGCCGCCAAGTGCCGCCGGCGCTCGTGCCGAACGGCGACGTGGTGAGCGCAAGCGCGGTCGGTTCGGATCAAAATCCGGGCGTGACGCCGCGCGAGCTGACCGATGCGGAGATCGAATCGATCGTTCGCGACTTCGGCGAAACGACGCGCCGCGCGATTGAAGCGGGCTACGACGGCGTCGAAATCCATGGCGCGAACGGCTACCTGATCCAGCAGTTCTTCTCCCCGCATGCGAACCGCCGCGAAGACCGGTGGGGCGGCAGCCTCGAGAACCGCTTGGCATTCCCGCTGGCCGTCGTGCGTGAAGTGAAGCGCGTCGTGGCTGAGCATGCGAAGCAGCCATTCGCCGTCGGCTACCGGTTCTCGCCGGAAGAGCAGGAGACGCCGGGCATTACGATGGAAGAGACGTTCGCTCTGCTCGACGCGCTGTCGGCGGAAGAACTGGATTACCTCCACGTCTCGCTGATGGAGTTCGACTCCAAGCCGCGCCGCGGCGCCGACGAGAGCAAGTCGCGTCTCGCGTGGATCGTGGAGCGAGTCGCTGGCCGCGTGCCGGTCATGGGCGTTGGCTCCATCAAGACGCCGGACGACGCGATCAAGGCGCTCGAGACGGGCGCGCCGCTGGTCGCGATCGGCCGCGAGCTCATCATCGAGCCGGATTGGGCGCGCAAAGTGAAGGAAGGCCGCGAGGCGGACATCGCCACGACGCTGACGAAGGACGACCAAGCGCGGTTGGTCGTGCCGGATCCGCTCTGGCAGGCGATCATCCATACGCCGGGTTGGTTCCCGGTCGTGGAAACGGCGAAGTAAGCGGAGCCGCGAAAGTAAGGCGTAACGAGTATAGCGAGACGATAACCCGCCGGGCTGAACCCGGCGGGTTATTTTTGTAGGCGGGGATGTGAGGTGGCGGGTGGTATCGAATACGGGGGCGCTAATGAGAGCGGATCGTTAGTTGGTGCGGAGCCATAGTGACGCTGAGGTCACTAGCGGGAGCGAAGTGGTAGTGGTGGAGCGCGATAGTGATGCTGAGGTCATTAACGTAGCGAAACGTTAGTGGTGGAGTGTGATAGCGACAATGAAATCATTAACGTAGCGAAACGTTAGTGGTGGAGTGTGATAACGACAATGAAATCATTAACGTAGCGAAATGTTAGTGGCGGGGTGTGATAGCGACGCTGAAATCATTAACGTAGCGAAAGGTTAGTGGTGAGAGCGATCGACACTGGGTTTGCGCTCTCGAGCCGTTTCATTAGCCCGTAGAAGGGCAAGCTGAGGAGAAAAGGAGGTTTGCGCATGAAACATTCTTATGTTTACAGCTTGGCTGTTTGTTTCGGGTTGTCCGCTATCGTCTGTGCGATCATCGTCTGCATGCGGATGCAGGCCGAGCTCCGGGAGGCCGGGCAAGATGTCGTGGACGGGAGGCCAGGCTAATGAATAAACTCGGCTGCGTTGTTCTTGCCGCTTGTATCGTTTATTTCGCCACTGTACCAGTAGCAGCCGCCGCAGTGGGGCGAGATCCCGCCGTTACGGCTACGCTGCAGGTTAACGTCAACGCGCTCAATGGCATTCGGCCCGTATCCGATCGTTCCTTTTCCCCGGTACCGCACGCTCGCATCCTCGTCATCGATCGGGATGGCACGTTCCTCACCACCGGGCTGTCGAACGCGAAAGGGAATTGGACGATGCCGGTCCGCGTCCTGATCGACCCGAGGTTTCCGACCAAGCGGATGGGCATGTTGACGGTGATTGTCATTGCGGAAGGCTACAGCGAGCAGATCTTTTTTGACGTGCCGGTTGATCAACACGGCTTTGGTGAAGGCGATGTACGGGTGACGTTGGACAAAATCGTCGCCGGCCGCAGATGCGAGCCCCGCGCCTGGAATGCAGACGGTCTCCACCGGTTCACGGTTTTCAATACGCTCGATTACTACGCCAAACAACTTGGACTCGAAGAGCGCGTGCAGATCGATGGGGAAATGCACTGGGGACCGGATATCGCGCCGAACCCCGGCTGGAACGAAGGACAGCCATGAGCAGACTAGTCATTAGCCCAGGGCCGATGACGGACCTGTACAACACCAACCAAGCCCTCTCACCCGGAGCTCGCGGCGGAGTAGCAGGAGAGGGCCTCTCCCGTATGGGGCTGATAATCGTCTGGCATTTAAGTCTCATTTGTATTACAATACATAATACAAACAATACAAATGAAAAGGGGGCACGACCATGGTGATAACGCTGCAATTGGACAGCGACGTCCCGCTCTATGAGCAGCTGCGCAATCAGATCGTCGTCGGCATCGCGACCGGCGTGCTGGAGCCGCGCGAGAAGCTGCCGACGGTGCGTCAGTTGGCCGAGGATTTGGGCGTGAACACGATGACGGTGAACAAAGCCTACGCCCTCCTGAAACAGGAAGGGTACATCGTGATCGACAGGCGGCATGGGGCCAAAGTGAACGCGCCATCGGAGAACGACTCCCTGCAGGAACTCTCGCCGAAACTGGCGCAAGAGCTAGAGCTCATCATCGCGCAAGCGGCGATCCAAGGGATCGATCCGTCCCGGTTCCAATCGCTGTGCGCCCCGATTTTCGCCAAGATGACGTACCGGTACACCTGAAAAATACGGAAGGGGTGTCGCCCATGCTAACCATTATTTTGCTCGTCAACGCATTGATCTGTTATGTCACGTTAACCGGTGCATATAGGATGCAGGCCGGCTTCAAGAACGGCATGCTCTTCGCGGTTTCGCTGCCGTCGGCCGCGAAGGAGGACGCCGAGGTGAAAGCCATACAGCATGCCTTCAACAAGCGCTACCGCGCGTGCAGCATCTGGATGGCGGCCGCCTTCGCGCCAACCTTGTTACTCATGCCTTGGACCGCGTATCAAGTCGTATATTTCCTGCTCTGGATCGGCGTCTTCATCGCGGCGATGGTCATGCCGTTCCGCCAAGCGTTCCGGGAGACGCTGGCGCTGAAGCGGCGCAGGGACTGGTTCGTCGGCGCCAGACGGGCGATTCAAAGCGACCTGAGAGCGGCTCGTCTAAAAAACGGCCGTTCGGCGCCAATGTGGCTGTTCGCGATTCCGTTCCTGATCGGGAGCGGCGCAATCATCCATGCCGCCCTCACGAACGCGCAGCTGATCGCACTGGCCTCCGCCGGCCTTGCTATGACGTTCGTCATGTTCGCCGTCTCGGTGCAAATGCGCCGCAGCAAAGCCAAAGTCTACAGCATGAACAGCGACACGAACGTTCTGCTTAATCAAGCGCGGCGTCGGACGCTTTCCTACTTGTGGCTGAACCTGGCCGTCGTCGAGAGCGCGCACGTTTGGATCATTTACCTGCTGATTGCCGCGAACCGGATCGGCGATTGGTGGAGCGCGCTTATGCTGCTGATCGCCGCGATTCCGCTCGCGCTCACCTATTCCGCGTACCGGAAGCTGCGTCGCCTGGAGCACGACATGCTTGCGGATGACGGTAGCATCGTGTATACCGATGACGACGAATATTGGGGCAATGGGTTTACGTACCACAATCCCGATGACCGCCGCGTCTTCGTCGAGAAGCGCATCGGGATCGGCTTTACGGTCAATACCGGCACGCACGTGGGCAAAGTGCTGGCCTGGGGCACGGTCGGACTAACCGCCGCGGTCATCCTCGTCGTGTCGTTCATGCTCATTCGCTCCGAGCTGACCTCGCCTGCCATGACGATTACGGCCGACGATCGCGTGGAGATCGCGTACCCGATGTATTCGTACGATTTCAAGCTATCCGACGTGGAACGTATCGAGCTCGTGGACGACGTGCCGAGCGGCGTCAAGACGAACGGGGAGGTCACGGGCCGTTATTCCCGCGGGCATTTTCGCCTCGACGGGCTGGGCAAAGCCCGGTTGTACGTGTTCAACGACAACCCGCCCTATATCCGGATGAAGCTGGACGGCGTGTATATTTACTATAACGAAGAAGACCCGGTTCGAACGAAGGCGCGGTTCGATGAGCTGAAGGGCGGGCGTGAGGGAGGTTAGCGGATGGATCACCAATCGCTGCTGGATTGGGAGCGCGAGCATCGCGCGATGAAACGAACGGAAGATGGATTTTGGCGCTGCTTCAAACGATGGCGCGAGGAGAACAGGGAAGACTACCTTCGGACATTCTCCGGCAAATTGTACGACGAGTTTATCACCGTAGATAACCGATCGATTACCCTGCAATACAGCTTTAATCGGGATGAAGCGTTCGTGCTCTGCACAGTGAACCTGTTGTACGTCGAACAGCCGATCGGCACCTATGCCATCGAGTTTTTCCTGCAAGGGGCGGTTGCCGACGATTTCCTCGCTTTCGAGGACGGGCTGCTCCAAGACCGGATGCTGAAAATCAAACACCAACTTCGCACCGCTCGCATCGCGCTGCGCGAAGGAATGGATGTCGAGACCGCGAGCCGCATCGCGGAGCTCCCGTTATCTTGCGTGCACGTGCTGAAGGAGAAGTACGTCAGATGAACGCGGCCAGCGAAGACTCCCTTCAACTGAGCCGTCGGCCTTAGACGCAGACTTGCAGGGGATGTTCCGATTGACCCTGACACTAGTGTCAGGGTCTATAATGCAGGTATCGCGATGGAAAGAGGGTGAAATAAATGCAACAACGCAGCATGATCGTGCTTGGTATTTCCGGAAGTTTGCGCGCGCAATCCTCGAATACGCGGCTGCTCGCTTCGATCGGAAGCATGATGCCCGCGGGTACGGAGTTTCGCATGCATCACGGACTCGCGAATTTACCGCATTTCAGTCCGGATTTAGACGGTGACGAAGCTCAAGTGGATGGAGCCGTGCGAGAATGGAGGGAGGAATTAAGAGCGTCGGATGCGTGCGTGATCTGTACGCCTGAATATGCGCGAGGAGTGCCGGGCTCCTTAAAGAACGCACTGGACTGGAGCGTATCCTCCGGTGAGTTCATGAATATGCCGACGGCCGTCTTAAGCGCTTCTCCGCACGCTGACGGCGGCTCGACCGCGCTCCATTCACTTACATTAACGCTGCAGATGATGAGCGCAGCCATCCCGGAGAAAGCAACGATGGCGGTTCCATTCATCAGTAAAATCATTGCGGCGGATGGCAGCGTGACGGATACGGACATCTCGTCGTCGCTTCGCGACATGGTTACGGCACTGACGCAAGCCGTCCCGGAATAGGCAGTCGGTAATGGAGCTGCGGGAGATTTACGAGCATAAGCCAAAGAGAGCACGCAAGCGGAGGACCGAGTCCTCCGGCTAACGTGCTCTCTTTCGTGTTAGATCCGCAACTCCCCGTGCCTACGCTCGCGCTACGCCAGTACCTTGCGGAACTCCTGCGTCAGCAGCGGCACGACCTCGAACAGGTCCCCGACGATGCCATAGTCGGCCAGCTGGAAGATCGGCGCCTCCGGGTCCTTGTTGATCGCGATGATGATGCGCGAGCCGCTCATGCCGGCGACGTGCTGGATGGCGCCGCTGATGCCGCAGGCGATGTAGATCTCCGGCGTGACGACCTTCCCGGTCTGGCCGATCTGCAGCGCGTAGTCGCAGTAGCCCGCGTCGCACGCGCCGCGCGAAGCGCCGACCGCGCCGCCGAGCAGGTCGGCGAGCTCCTCGAGCGGCTTGAAGCCGTCCGCGTTCTTGACGCCGCGCCCGCCGGAGACGATAACCTTCGCTTCGGTCAGGTCGACCTTGCCGGACGTCTTGCGCACGACGTCGCGCACGACGGTGCGCAGGTCGGCCGCCGGAGCCGCCGCGTGCTTCTCGATCGCCGCGCCGCCGCCCGCCGCTTCAGCCGCCGGAATGTTGTTCGGGCGAACCGTCACGACCCACGGGTAGGCGAGGAACGTCTTCTTCTCGATTGCCTTGCCCGCATAGATCGGACGGGTGAAGACGACCTCGCCGCCTTCTTGGTCGATTGCCGTCACGTCGGACAGCTGGCCGGCCGACAGCTTGGCGGCGAGCGCCGGCGCAAGGTCGCGGCCGATCGCCGTATGGCCGAGGAACAAACCGTCCGGTTTCAGCGCGTCGAGCAGCGGGGTCAGCGCCCGCACATAGGCTTCCGGGTTGTACGCGTTTAAACCCTCATTCTCTATAACGTGCACCTTCGCGAGGGGATAGGCCGCCAGCTCCGAAGCCAGCGCATCCAGGCCGCCGCCGAGCAGCGCCGCGTGGATCGCGTCGCCGTCCTGCGCGCTTCTCGCCGCCGCTTGAAGCGCTTCCAAAGTGACCTGACGAAGCTTGCCGTCACGGTGCTCTGCTACGATCAGAAACGTTTTGCTCATCTTAGGGTTCCTCCCTTGGAATCGTCCGGATTAAATGGCTTTGGATTGCGTGCGGAGCAGCTCGACGAGCTTCGCGGCCTGGGAGGCGAGATCGCCCGACAGGATTTGGCCCGCTTGGCGGCTCGGCGGCAGGGACAGCGATTGGCGCGCGGTCTTCGCTTCGAGATCGCCCGCGGAGACGCCGACATCGTCCAGTGTCAGCTGCTTGAACGGCTTCTTCTTCGCCTTCATAATGCCCGGCAGGGACGGGTAGCGCGGCTCGTTCAGCCCTTGCTGCGCGGTGAACACGGCCGGCAGCTGCACGTCGACGCGCTCCAGATCGCCTTCGGCGTCGCGCTCGGCGCTGGCGGACCCGCCGCTGACCGTCAGCTTCGTGATGGAGGAGACATGCGGAATGCCGAGCGTCTCGGCCAGACGGACGGCCACCTGCGAGCCGCCGGTATCGACGGAGAAATTGCCGCCGAGAATGACGTCGGCCGATTGCTGCTTCAGATAGGCGGCCAGCACGACGGAGACGGCGTATTCGTCCTGCGGAATGCGGTCGTCCTCGATCAACACCGCTTCGTCGGCGCCCATGGCCAGCGCCGTGCGCAGCGCTTCGGCGGTGCGGGCAGGGCCGACGGACAGCACGGTCACGCTGTTCGCCCCGCTCTCTTCCTTCAGGCGGATCGCTTCCTCGACCGCGTATTCGTCATACGGGTTGATGACGAACTTGACGCCATCCTCGGATACGGCCCCATTGCTAACGACGATTTTTTCCTCCGTGTCAAACGTTTGCTTCAGCAGTACGACGACATTCATCTGACATGCTCCTCTCGAATTGAAGAATAGGATGAATTAAGGCTTCAGGGCGCGCAGGAAGAACGAGACGGTATTCTCGATCTGCGCGGATAGCGAATACTTGCGGCCGGAGATGAGCCAGGAAGTGACGACCTCGTCCATCGCGCCGAAGATCAACAGGCGGGTCAGCTTCACGTCCAGCCCGGCGCGGAACGTGCCTTCGTCCATGCCCTTCACGAGCACGTTCTCGATCAGGTCGATGTACGGCTTGAGCGCCTGGCCGATCGACTTGCGCAGCTCGAGCGAACTCTGCCTAAGCTCGATCTGCGTCACGTAGGCGAGCGTCGGATTTCGCTCCAGCTCCGTATAATGAAGCTCGCAAATGCGGCGAAGCGCTTCGTCGGCGGTCGCCGACTCCCGGGCGGAGGCTTCGAACTTGCCGACAAGCTCGCCCAAGCGTTCGCGGAATAAGGAAACGAGGATATCCTCCTTATTCTTGAAATATAAATAGATCGTACCGTCCGCCACGCCGGCTTCCTTGGCGATCTTCGACACTTGCGAGCCATGGTACCCGTTCTCGGCGAACACTTTGACGGCAGCATCGAGGATCAATTCAAATTTATTCATTTTTTTACTTGTCATGAATCGCACCTCGGTGTTAAGATCTAACCAGAAACTGAATGAATGGTCATTCATTTTCTTGAATCCATCTTATGAAATCCGCAGGACGTTGTCAATGTTATCCGCATAAGTTTTACGGCAGCACGCGCTAGAGGAACGAACGAGGGGTAATCGCTTCTTCAAATACAAGAATTCATAAGTTTTACGCTTATCGATACTCTTGTATTTCATGTTTGCTGAATGCTGCATTCCCAATCTTCGGATTGTGAACGCAAACCAATCAGCTTCAATGGAATGAAACGAGCTTCGCCGCGCAAGACGGCGTCAACCGCTTCACCTTATCTAGATGCAGGCATGTCGGTCATGAAGGAATGACCGTATACGCGAATCGGGTATGCAGGACGTTCCTTTTTCAAACATTGTAAATGTAAAGGCTTACATTTATATCTGAAGAAAGGTTGGGTGCTCATGCTGTTGTCTGTGCTGCTTTATGTATCATTCCTTCTGGTTGTCGGGTACGCCCTTTCGTTGTTCTATAAGGCCGTCTATCACCGCTACCTGTACATCAAGCTGGGCAAGCCGCCGGAGAAGCCGTTCGACTGGCGCAGCCGGGTGAACGATCTGCTCGCCCAGGCGTTCGGGCACACGAAGCTGCTAAAGGATAAACGAAGCGGCATCATGCACCTGGTCATCTTCTATGGCTTCATCATCCTGCAATTCGGCGCGCTCGATCTCATCTATACCGGCTTGTCCGGGGGAGATCCGCTGCCGATTCCGGGTTACAACGTGTTCGGGCTGACGCAGGAGATCACGGTGCTGCTCATTCTGCTGGCGACGGGGTACGCGGCATACCGCCGCTACGGCGAGAAGTTGTCCCGGTTGAAGAAGGGGCTGAAGCCCGCCATCGTCCTTATCCTCATCTCGACGCTGATGCTGACGGTCATCTTGTCGCTCGGCTTCCATCGCGTCTGGACCGGGCATGAAGCATCCGGCTACGCGCCGGTGTCGTCGCTCATCGCGGCAGCTGCGGCGGGGCTGTCGGTTACGGCGGCGAAGGCGCTGTTCTTCATCTTCTGGTGGGCGCATCTGCTTATCTTGCTGACGTTCCTGGTGTACGTGCCGCAGTCGAAGCATTTTCACCTCATCACCGCGCCGGTCAACATCTTCATCGGCCGCGTGGAGCCGGTCGGCAAGCTGAGCAAGCTCGATCTCGAGGACGAAGAGGCGGAATCGTTCGGCGTCGGCAAAATCGAAGACTTCAAGCAGAAACAGATGCTCGACTTCTACGCTTGCGTGGAATGCGGACGATGCACGAACGTCTGCCCGGCCTCGAATACCGGCAAGGTGCTCTCGCCGATGCATATGATCGTCAAGCTGCGCGACCATCTCACCGAGAAGGGCGCGGCGATCACGAGCAAGTCCCCATGGATGCCGGAATTCGCATTTCCGATTGGAAGCGCTCACAACATGTCCGACGGGGCGACGGAGACGATGCCGGCCTGGGAGACCGAGGGTATTACGGACATTGGACCGACGATGGACTGGCAGAAGAAGACGTGGCAGCCGTCGGAGAAGAAGCCGGAGGAGATGTCGCTCATCGGCGACGTCATGACCGAGGAGGAGATCTGGGCGTGCACGACGTGCCGCAACTGCGAGGATCAATGCCCGGTCGGCAACGAGCACGTCGACAAGATCGTCGATCTGCGCCGCCACCTCGTCCTGATGGAGGGCAGCGTGCCGCACGAAGGGCAGCGCGCGATGCAGAACATTGAGCGCCAGAGTAACCCTTGGGGCATCAGCCGGGCCGACCGCAGCAAGTGGACCGGCGAGATCGGCGGCATCCCGGTGCCGACCGTGCGCGAGAACCCGGACTTTGACATCCTGTTCTTCGTCGGCTCGATGGGTTCCTACGACAACCGCAGCCGCAAAGTGTCCCGCGCGCTCGTCCGTCTGTTGAACGAAGCGGGCGTCAACTTCGCGATACTCGGCAACGAGGAGAAGAACTCCGGCGACACGCCGCGGCGGATGGGCAACGAGATGCTGTTCCAGCAGCTGTGCGCGGAGAACATTGAGACGTTCCAGAAGTACGGCGTGCGCAAGATCGTGACGGCATGTCCGCATACGTTCAATACGCTGAAGAACGAATATCCCGAATTCGGGCTGGAGGGGGTGGAAGTGCTCCACCATACGCAGCTGCTGGATGAGCTGCTGAAGGAAGGGCGCCTGACGCCGAAGCATAACGTCGATGAACGCATTACGTACCACGATTCCTGTTACCTGGGGCGCTACAACAATGTATACGATCAACCGCGGGATATTCTGCGTGCGATACAAGGCGTCGAGCTGGTCGAGATGGCCAGAACGCGCGAGAACGGCATGTGCTGCGGCGCCGGCGGCGGCATGATGTGGATGGAAGAGGCGGCCGGCAAAAGGGTCAACCTCGCTCGCACCGAACAGGCGCTGGAAGTGAACCCGACGATGATCAGCAGCGCGTGCCCGTTCTGCCTGACGATGCTCGAGGACGGCACGAAGCTTGCGGACGCTGACGACCGCGTGAAGGCGCGCGACGTGGCGGAGATTTTGGAGCAGGCGGTGTTCGGGGCGGCTTAACGTTCGGGAAAAAGGCATTGCACGGAAAGGCAACCGAGCGATGCCGGGCTGTCCGGTTTAACGGCGATCGATCTGCCGCGGCAACGGCAGCATGAGCTCGCTGAGGATTTATGCGAAAACGACATCGTGCGAAATAGGCAATCACACTGATGCCGAAGCGCCGATATGACGGCGATCGCACTGCCGCTGCAACGGCAGCGCGAACCCGCCGAGAATTCCTTGCAAGCGCAAGCGAAGGTCCGGCAGCGCCGTTAGCGAGGCGCGATTGAGTCCGGCAGATTCAGCGACAACCTACCCATTACCACTCAGGAGGGATTATCCGCATGGCAGCACACATTTCGAAAGCCGCCGTAATCGGCTCTGGCGTCATGGGCGCGAGCATTGCCGCCCATCTGGCGAACGCAGGCATTCCGAGCCTGCTGCTCGACATCGTTCCGAAATCCTTGACCGCGGAAGAAGAAGCGAAAGGGCTGACGCTCGAATCCCCGACCGTCCGCAACCGTCTGGCCGCCGGCGCGCTCGCCAAGCTGCCGTCCATCAAGCCTTCGCCGCTGTACGACGACGCATTCGTCTCCCGGATCACACCGGGCAACATCGAGGACGATCTGCACCGGATCAAGGACGTGGATTGGGTCATCGAAGTCGTCGTGGAGAATTTGGCCGTGAAGCAGAGCCTGCTCGAGAAGATCGAAGCCCATTGGAAGCCGGGCACCATCGTCAGTTCGAACACGTCGGGCATCTCGATCAACGCGATGGCCGAAGGCCGCGGCGATGCGTTCAAGTCGCATTTCCTGGGGACGCACTTCTTCAATCCGCCGCGCTACATGAAGCTGATGGAGATTATCCCGGGCGAGCAGACGGATCCGGCGATCGTGAGTCAAATGTCGGCCTTCTCCGAACGCGCGCTCGGCAAAGGCGTCGTCGTCGCCAAAGATACGCCGAACTTCGTCGGCAACCGGATCGGCACGTACGGGCTGCTCGCGACGCTGCAGGTGATGGCGGACAAAAGGCTGACCGTCGACGAGATCGATGCGATCACGGGGCCGGCGATGGGCCGTCCGAAGAGCGCGACGTTCCGGACGCTCGACCTGGTCGGCATCGACACCTTCGTCCACGTCGCGAACAACGTGTTCGAGAAGGTCGACAACGAAGCGGAGAAAGCGGTGTTCGAACCGTCTCAGTTGCTCAAGGATCTGGTCGCGCGCGGCTGGATCGGCGAGAAGGCGGGGGGCGGTTTCTATAAGAAAGTGAAGGGCGAGAAGGGCAGTGAAATTCTGTCGCTCGACCTCGGCACGATGGACTACGCCAAGGGGAAGAAGCCGGCGTCGGCTTCGCTCGAAGCGGCGAAGGCGGCCAAGGGCGCCAAGGAGAAGACGAAGGCGATGCTCGGCGGCAAAGACAAGTATGCGGAAGCCGCTTGGGAAATCGTGAAGCTCACGCTCGTGTACGCGGCGGAGAAGGTCGGCGAGATCGCGGATACGATCGTGGACATCGACAAGGCGATGAAATGGGGCTTTAGCTGGGAGCTCGGCCCGTTCGAGCTGTGGGACGCGATCGGCCTCGTCCGTTCGGTCGAGCGCATGGAAGCCGAAGGCACGCAGGTGCCGGCTTGGGTGAAGGATTGGATCGCCGCGGGCAACAAGTCGTTCTACCAGAAGGAAGCGGGCAGCGTCGCCTACGCGTACGACGGCAAGTTCCGCGCCGTGGAGCAGCCGCGCGAGATCATCTCGCTGCGCGCGCTGAAGGAGCAGAACAAGGTCATTCGCGGCAACAGCGGCGCGAGCCTGATCGACGTCGGCGACGGCGTGGCGGCGCTCGAATTCCACTCGCCGAACAACGCGATCGGCGCGGACATTCTGATGATGATTCAGCAGAGCGTCGAGGAAGTGCGCAAGAATTACGACTCGCTCATCATCGCCAACGAAGGACGCCACTTCTGCGTCGGCGCCAACATCATGCTGCTGCTCATGGAAGCGCAGGACGAAGAGTGGGATGAGGTCGACGCCATCATCCGCCTGTTCCAGGACACGATGATGAAGCTGAAGCATTTCGAGAAGCCGGTCGTGGCGGCGCCGCACCGGATGACGCTCGGCGGAGGCGTGGAAGTGTGCTTGCCGGCGGACGAGATGGCGCTGAACGCCGAGACGTATTTCGGCCTCGTCGAAGTCGGGGTCGGCTTGATTCCGGCAGGCGGCGGATGTAAAGAGCTGACGCTGCGCCTGAGTCAGGCGAATCCGAATTCGGAGGTCGACCTGCAGCCGCACATTAACGAGCTGTTCCTGAACATCGGCACGGCCAAAGTATCGACGAGCGCGCACGACGCGCGGGGACTCGGCTATCTGAGAAGCAACGACCGCGTCATCATGAACCAAGACTACCTGATCTATGAAGCGAAGCAAGCCGCGCTTCGCCTGACGCAGGCCGGCTACGAGGCGCCGCGGGCGCAGAAGATTCGCGTCGTCGGCTCGGACGGCAAAGCGGTACTGAAGATGGGCGCGCTCGGCATGCATCAGAGCGGCTACATCAGCGCCCACGACCTGCTGATCGCCAAGAAGCTGGCGCACGTGCTCGCGGGCGGCGACGTGCCGGCGAACACGCTCGTCACCGAACAATACATGCTGGACCTCGAGCGCGAGGCGTTCCTGAGCCTATGCGGCGAACCGAAGACGCAGCAGCGGATGCAGCACATGCTTGCCAAAGGCAAAGCGCTTCGCAACTAAATCCCGAAGGAGGGCGAACAACGCATGAGAGAAGCAGTCATCGTATCGGTCGCGCGGACGCCGGTGGGCCGCGCCAAGAAAGGGAGCTTCGTGCACACGCGGGCCGAGGACCTCGGCAAGGCGGCGCTCGAGGCGGTCATCGACCGCGCGCCGGGCGTGAGCAAAGAGGACGTCGAAGACATCATTATCGGTTGCGCCATGCCGGAGGGCGAGCAAGGGCTCAACTTCGCGCGGATCATGTCGCTGTACGCGGGCTTCCCGTCGACGGTGCCGGCGCTGACGATCAACCGGTTCTGTTCCTCCGGCCTGCAGTCGATCGCCTTCGCGGCGGAGCGCATCATGAGCGGCGGCGCGGACATCATCATTGCCGGCGGCGTGGAGAGCATGAGCCACGTGCCGATGGCGGGCTTCAAGCCGGCGCCGCATCCGGTCATCGTCGACGAGCGGCCGGACATCTACATCGGCATGGGCCACACGGCGGAGAACGTCGCGGACCGCTTCGGCATCTCCCGTGAGGACCAGGACCGCTTCGCGGCCGACAGCCACCGCAAAGCCGCGGCGGCGCTGGCGCGCGGGGCGTTCAAGGAAGAGATCGTCCCGGTCGCGACGAGCGTTCGCGGCTTCGATAACGGCAAAGCGTGGGAGAAGAAGTTCGTGCTCGAGATGGACGAAGGCGTCCGTCCGGACACGACCGAGCAAGGACTGGCGAAGCTGCGCCCGGCGTTCAAGCCGACCGGCAGCGTCACCGCGGGCAACGCGTCGCAGATGAGCGACGGCGGCGCGGCGGTGCTCGTCATGAGCCGCGAGAAGGCCGACGAGCTAGGCCTCAAGCCGCTCGCCGCGTTCAAATCGTTCGCTCTCGCGGGCGTCGACCCGGACATCATGGGCGTCGGCCCGGTCGAAGCGATTCCGAAGGCGCTGAAGAAAGCCGGCCTCTCCGTCGGCGAGATCGACCTGTTCGAGATCAACGAAGCGTTCGCGTCCCAATGCTTACACATCATCCGCGCTTTAGAGCTCGACGAGGATAAAGTCAACGTCAACGGCGGCGCGATCGCGCTCGGCCACCCGCTCGGCTGCACGGGCACCAAGCTGACGGCGAGCCTCATCTACGAGCTGCGCAGACGCGGCGGCGGCCACGGCGTGGTCTCCATGTGCATCGGCGGCGGCATGGGCGCGGCAGGCGTGTTCGAGGTGTATCCGGAGTAGGTGCGGCTAGCGCTCTTGCCGTCAGTCGCAATCAAGCGACGGAAGCGCGTGCTCCATGGGCTGCAAGCAAGGTCTATCCAACTCGAAGAGAAGACGCGAAGCTTCTCTTCACCTCTGCTCAGAAAACAATGAACTACATCCTTTATAAGGTTGAGAATTGCGAAACAAAGAGTGTAGCGGAATGAATGATTCTGGAGAAGCGACAGCGCTCGCCTTTGTCCCCGGATATAAACCGATATCCCGTTTATTCATATAAATCCGGGGACAACAGCGATCGCAAGAACATTCTATTCCGCGGAACGAGTTGTTTCGGCGCTTTTTCCACCTTATGACACCCCAATTTCAGGAGGTTTTCCCCTATGGATAAAACGTTCGATAAAGTCGTCGGCGGCAGCTTCGTCATTCAAGACTTCGATTTTCGTTCCATCGTCACCGCGGACGACCTGACCGAAGAGCAGCGCATGATCGCCGAGACGACGGCGGAGTTCATCGAGCGCGACGTGCTGCCGGCGGATGAGCATCTGGAGAAGCTGGACTACGACCTTACCGTGAAGCTCATGCGCAAAGCCGGCGAGCTCGGCCTGCTCAGCGCGGACGTGCCGGAAGCGTTCGACGGCCTCGGCCTCGACAAAGTCAGCTCCACGCTCATCAGCGAGAAGCTGTCCCGGGCGGCGTCGTTCGCGCTCTCGATCGGCGCGCACGTCGGCATCGGCACGCTGCCGATCGTCTACTTCGGCTCGCTGGAGCAGAAGCGCAAATACTTGCCGGATCTCGCCAGCGGCGCGCGCATCGCGGCGTACTGCCTCACCGAGCCGTCCTCCGGCTCCGACGCCCTCGGCGCGAAGGCGACGGCGAAGCTGTCCGAAGACGGCACCCATTACGTGCTGAACGGCACGAAGCAGTTCATCACGAACGCCGGTTTCGCGGACGTGTTCATCGTGTATGCCAAGGTAGACGGCCAGCACTTCAGCACGTTCATCGTCGAGCGGACGATGGAAGGCGTCAGCCTCGGGCCGGAAGAGAAGAAGATGGGGATAAAAGGAAGTTCGACGCGTCCGCTCATTCTGGAAGATGTGCAGGTGCCGGTCGAGAACTTGTTATGGGAGGTTGGCAAAGGCCATCTTATCGCCTTCAACATCCTGAACATTGGCCGATACAAGCTGGCCGTCGGCTGCCTCGGCGCGGCGAAGGAAGCGATCGACCTGAGCGCGAAATACGCGAATGAGCGCACCCAGTTCGGCAAGCCGATCTCCTCGTTCCCGCTCATCGGCAAGAAGCTGGCCGAGATGAACACGAAGACGTACGTGCTGGAGAGCGTCATTTACCGGACGGCCGGCCTCATGGACGCGGGGCTCGCGGACATCGACCATAACTCGCCGGAAGCGGGCGGCCTGTCGGCGAAAGCGATCGCCGAATACGCCATCGAATGCTCGATCAACAAAGTGTTCGGCTCCGAAGTGCTCGACTTCGTGGCGGACGAGGGCGTCCAAATTCACGGCGGCTACGGCTTCATTCAAGAATACAAAGTCGAGCGCATCTACCGCGACTCGCGCATTAACCGCATTTTCGAAGGCACGAACGAAATCAACCGCCTTCTCATCCCGGGCACGCTCGTGAAGCGCGCGATGAAGGGCGAGCTGCCGCTTCTCCAGAAGGCGCAGGCGCTCCAGGGCGAGCTGCTGCAGCTCATCCCGGGCCAAGTATTTGAAGGAGCATTGGAGGAAGAGACGCATCTGGTCGGCATGGCGAAGAAAATTTTCCTCATGGCGGGCGGCACGGCGGTGCAGAAGTTCGGGCCGAAGCTCGAGCAGGAGCAGGAATCGCTGAGCAACCTGGCCGACATCATGATACAGATCTTCGCGATGGAGAGCGCGCTGCTGCGCACGCAGAAGCTTGTCGAGAAGCAGGGCGAAGACAAGTCGGCGCAGGCGATCGCGATGACGCGCGTGTTCATTCACGAGGCGTTCGCCGAGATCGAAGGGTTGGCGAAGGAAATCCTGTCGACGATCGAAGCGGGCGATACGCTGCGCACCCAGCTGTCCGTGCTGAAGAAGCTCACGCGCCGCAGCGCCGTCAATACCGTGCAGCTTAAGCGCCAGATCGCGGCGCGCGTCATCCAATCCGAATCGTATTCCGTCTAGGAGCGATTCTTAACCTAAGAGGTGATGGGTTTTGTCACAACAGCCATGGTACCTTCATTATCCGCAAGAAGTGCCTTCGACTTACCCGTATCCTAAGCAAAATCTGGCCGATTTCCTCGTGGAATCGGCCTCCCGTTATCCGAACAACGCGGCGCTCAGCTTCATGGACAAGAAAGTCACGTATGCCGAGCTGCTGCAGGCGGCATACCGGTTCGCCCACGGCATCCGCGGTCTCGGCGTGAAGAAGGGGGACCGGGTGGCCATCATGCTGCCCAATTGTCCCCAGCTCGTTATCGCGTATTACGGCACGCTGCTGGCCGGCGGCACGGTCGTCATGACCAATCCGCTCTATATGCAGCGCGAGCTGGAGCACCAGCTGAAGGATTCCGGGGCCGTGCTGGTCGTCACGCTCGATCTGCTGTTCCGCAAGGTGATGAGCGCCGTCGCCGGCATGTCCGACATGCACGTCATCGTCGGGTCGATCAAGGATTACTTGCCGTTCCCGAAGAACTTGTTCTACCCGATCAAGGCGAAGAAGGACGGCCTCGACCGCGACGTGCAGTTCGGCGGACGGGTGCATGCCTTTCCGAGATTTCTGCGCGCCCAGTCGGCTTCGCCGATTCACGCCGAGGTGGACGCCGACCGCGATCTCGCGCTGCTGCAATATACGGGCGGCACGACCGGCGTATCGAAAGGCGTCATGCTAACCCACTCGAACATGATCGCCAATACGATTCAGACGAGCCTGTGGGCGTACAAAGTCGTCCCTGGCCGAGAGCGATATTTGGCAGCGCTTCCATTCTTCCATGTCTTCGGATTGACCGTCCTGCTGAACCAGGCGGTCATGCTCGGGGGCGAAATGCTGCTTGTCCCGCGATTCGAGGTCGAGGCAATCCTGCAGACGATCAACAAACGCAAGCCGACGATATTCCCGGGCGCGCCGACGATGTATATTGCGCTTATCAACCATCCGAAGATTCGCGAGTACGATCTGTCGTCGATCAACATCTGCATTAGCGGCGCGGCTCCGCTGCCCCATGAAGTGCAGGAGCGGTTCGAGGCG
Organism: Paenibacillus methanolicus; assembly: GCF_008124765.1. Taxonomy (GTDB): domain Bacteria; phylum Bacillota; class Bacilli; order Paenibacillales; family Paenibacillaceae; genus Paenibacillus_Z; species Paenibacillus_Z methanolicus. The sequence continues at coordinate 185,707 of NZ_VNHS01000012.1, forward strand.
ATTACGGGCGGCCGCTTAATCGAAGGTTATGGGCTGACCGAAGCGTCGCCCGTAACGCACGCGAACCCGATTTGGGAGCATCGCAAGAAAGGCTCGATCGGCGTCCCGTTCCCGGATACGATCGCCAAAATCGTCCATCCTGAGACGGGGGAGGATTTGCCGACGGGCATGATGGGCGAGCTCGCGGTGCGCGGGCCGCAGGTCATGAAAGGCTACTGGCAGCGGCCGGACGAGACGGCCAAGGCGCTGAAGGACGGCTGGCTGCGGACGGGCGACATGGCGCGGATGGACGAGGACGGCTATTTCTTCATCATGGACCGGATGAAGGACATGATCATCGCGGGGGGCTACAACATTTTTCCGCGCGAGATCGAGGAAGTGCTGTTCGAGCATCCGGCCGTCGAAGAGTGCGTCGTGCTGGGCGTGCCGGATCAATACCGCGGCGAGACCGTCAAAGTGTACGTCGTGCGCAGGGAAGGGGCGCAGCTGACCGAAGCGGAGCTGAAGGCGTGGTGCAAGGAGCGGTTGGCCGCCTACAAGGTGCCGCGCATCTATGAATTCCGCGACAGCCTGCCGAAGTCGATCGCGGGCAAGGTGCTGCGCCGTAAGCTCGTGGAGGAAGAGCAGAAGAACGAGGGGGCGCGGACGGTCAAATAGAGGCCGCCGCGCCGGCTTCCGGTTCGCGATTCGCCGCGGGGCAGAAGACTCCCGGCATGCACGGCCAATGCAGTCACGGCTGAAAGGAGGAGCATCGGATGGATAAGGCAAACGGCCTGTATGACGAGGCGGTGCTGGAGAAGGCGAGCCGCACGTTCTGGGGCTATCTCGGCTGCGAGCTGATCCGCCAAGACGAGCGCGAGGTCGTCATCGGGCTGGACATCAAGGAGCATCACCTGAACATGATCGGCATTCTGCACGGCGGCGTGCATACGTCGCTGCTCGATACGGCGATGGGCATGATCGCGATGGTTGCCAGGCCGAGCGAGGATGTCGTCACCTCCAGCCTGAACATGCATTTCACGGCGCCGATCCGAACCGGCAGGGTCACGGCGACCGCCTCCATCGCGCACATGAGCGGCCGCATGATTACGGCCGAAGGGCGGCTGACCGGCGAGGACGGCAAGCTGCTGTCGCTGGCGACCGCTTCGTTCCGCGTGATCGAGCGCAAGGGCTGAAGCGCGCAGCCGCCAATATACCCCCAACGAGGTATACAGCGGCAGGCGCGGCGTTCGGTACAATAGAGAGGACGGGGTAACCCGTCCTTTTTGGCATGCCGACTGCGGTTGAGCGACTTCACGCTAGATTGTGCCATGGTCTCCGCAACGGTCGGATATTGTCGATGGCCTATCTACTACGTGGCATCACCCCTTGCTATAATAAGAGGAACGATAGGTAGAAAGAAGTGGGACGGATGGATCAACTGCAAGGCGAAGCGGCGCGCGTCGGCGACCGCGTCATTACCTATAGCGATCTGCTCCGGCATGGTCTGTTGTCGGATACGCTGGAAGCGGTAGAGCAGAGCATCGAGCGGGCGGTCGTGACGGAATGGGCGCGGGAAGCCGGGATTGCGGCCACGCAAGAGGAGACCGGCGCAGCGCTGAACGACTACCGCAAGCGCCGAGGGCTGTATACCGCGGCCCGGACGAGCGAGTGGCTGCGGCAGCATAGTCTGCAGCTGGGCGACGTGACGGACTATCTGCGCGCGGGCATCGTGAAGCGGAAGCTGGCGGAGACGTTGATCGGCGAGGCGGAGATCGCGAAATATTTCCACGAGCATCGGGCATCATTCGACCGTGCCGAGATCTCGCGGCTGCTCGTCGCGGAGCATGGCGAAGCGATGGAGCTCTTCTTCCGCATGGAGGAAGGCGAGCCGTTCTTCAAGCTGGCGCGGGCCTTCTCGCTGGAGGAGGAGACGCGCATGGCGGGCGGCTACGCCGGCGAGTTCGGGCGCGACGAGCTGGGGGCGGAGCTGGCGGCGGCGGTATTCGGCGGGCAGGTCGGCGACGTGCTCGGCCCGCTGGAGACGAAGTCGGGCTCTATGCTCGTCCTGATCGAATCGCTGCGGCCGGCTGAATGGGACGACGAGACGAGCGAGACGATTCGCGGGATTCTATTCGCGGACATGCTGGAGCAGCGTATGGCGCAGGCCGACGTTCAGATGAAGCTATGGGAAGGGGCAGAGGCGTAGAATGGCCGTCATGGACAACATCGACTATTTGCACCGCGTGCCGCTATTCAATCTGCTCTCGTCGGAGGAGAAAGCGGCGTTGGCCGCCGAGATGCGGGCCGAGCGGTACCGCATGGGCGAAACGATCGTGCCGCACGACGCCCCGGTCGACGCGTTCTACATCATCGTGGAGGGACAGGCGCGCAAGATCGGCATCGGCGAAGATCGGAAGGAGAGCAATCTTGGTCTGGTTGGCCCGGGCGAGCATTTCGGCGAGCACGGCCTGGTGGGCGACGAGCGCTCGAATATCGCGATTCGGGCGTCGACGGCGCTGACGGTGCTGTGCGTGAACCGCGGGCAGTTCGAGGCGGTGCTGAACAATCACCCGGTGATGGCGAATTATATGCGTCAGTTTATTTCTTCGGAGGCGCTGAACGCGTTCCTGAAGAACAAGACCGTCTTTACGCACGTCGACTCCTCGGCGATCCGCTCGCTGCTCGATCATCTGGGCGTCTGCGACTACGCGCCCGGCGAGCTGCTCGTAAGCGAAGGCGACGAGGGCGACTCCTTCTATATTCTGAAGTCCGGCACGGTCGACGTGGAAATCGGGGCGGAGCGCAGGGTCGTCAACCGGTTGTACCCGGGCGACTTCTTCGGCGAGCTGGCGCTGCTGACCGGCGCGCCGCGCAAAGCAAGCATTCGCGCGGTCGGAGAGGTAACGGCGTTCCGGCTGGCCAAAGCCGACTTCGACGAGCTGGTCGTCCGCTACCCCGTCATTCTGGATTCGATCCGCCGGATCTCCGCGCACTATTCGGCGTCGCCGATGCCGGTCATGGCGGCCGAGGAGGACGAAGTCGCGGCAGTCGCGGAAGCGGCGCTCGAGCCGGAGCGGGAAGCATCGCCGAAGCTTGTCGACCGCTTGAGACGGCTCGGCCGCAAGCGATACCCGGCGCTCATGCAGCAGAACGAGATGGACTGCGGGCCGACGTGCCTGACGATGATCGCCCGCTACTACGGGATGCAGGCGAGCGTCAACCGGATGCGGGAACGGTGCAACGTCGGCGTGGAAGGAACGTCGATGCTGTCGCTCACCGAGACGGGCGAATCGCTTGGTTTCGAGGCGAAGGGGCTGAAAATTACGGCCGCCCAGCTGGCGGACATGCCGACGCCGTTCATCGCCCACTGGAACGGCAATCACTACGTCGTCGTCTATGATGTCCGTCCGGACGGGGCAGTCATCGCCGATCCGGCCGTGGGCGACGTGGAGAACATCACCTTGGAGAAGCTGGCGAGACATTGGACCGGACTTGTCGTGACGCTTACGCCGACGGACAAGCTGGTGCGCTTGAACGACGAAGAGAGTCTGTGGGGCCGGTACGCCGCCGCCTTCAAGCCGTACGCGGGGCTGCTCGTTCCGGCGGTCGCGCTTTCGGTCTTGATCGAACTCGTCTATCTCGCGTTCCCGGTCATGACGCAGCAAATTTTCGACCGTGTGTTGGACGCGCGCGACTTGCAGCTGCTGCATGTGCTGCTCCTGGCGATGGTCTCGCTCGCGATCGCGAGCGCGGCCGGCATCGCGGTCCGGCAGCTGCTGATCGGCAAGCTCGCCTACCGAATCGACCGGGCGATGCTGGAGAACTTCTATCGGCATCTGTTCCGTCTGCCGTATACGTATTTCACGAAGCGGACGTCGGGGGATATCATCACCCGCGTCTACGAGAACGAGAAGGTACGCCAGCTGCTGACCGACCACGGCATTCAGCTTGCGCTGGACGCGCTGACGCTGCTCGTCTACGGCGGTCTTATGTTCTATTACAACGCGGCATTGGCGCTGATCGCCCTGGCGGTTATCCCGGTCTACGTCCTGCTGTACGCGGTGCTGCTGCCGAAGGTGCGGCGGAACTACCGCAAGCAAATGCTGGCCGAAGGCGAGTCGCAGACGCAGGTGGTCGAGGCGATCGGCGCGATCCAGACGGTGAAGGGGCTTGCGATGGAGCGGGCCGTGCGGGGCAAGCTGCTGGAGAAGCTGTCCGAGCAGCTGCGGCTGCGCTTCGAGGGCAACAGGCTGACCCTGTGGCTCACTTCCGGCCAAGCACTGCTCAGCGCGATCAGCAACGTGGCGCTGCTCTACTTCGGCTCCCGGTTCGTGCTGGCGGAGACGCTCAGCGTCGGCGAGCTGGTCGCGTTCACCGTGCTATTCGCCTCGTTCATGCACGCGCTGGAGGCGATTTCGCAGATGACGGGCACCTTGTCGGAGGCGCGCATCTCGATGGAGCGGCTGAACGACGTGTACGAGTCGACGCCCGAGCATCCCGCGCCGGAGCTGATGCGGACGCTGCCGAGCATCCGCGGCCATATCCGGTTCGATAACGTGTCGTTCCAGTACTACCGGGGCGGCAAAATGATTTTGCAAAACATGAACGTCGAAATTCAGCCGGGGCAGACCGTCGCGCTTGTCGGCCGGAGCGGCTCGGGTAAGTCGACGCTCGCGAATTTGCTGCTGAAGCTGCTGGAGCCGACGAGCGGGGCGATCGCGATCGACGGCTATCCGCTATCGGGCGTCCACGCGGCGTCGATCCGCAAACAGGTCGGCGTCGTGCAGCAGGAGACGGTGATTTTCCGGGCGAGCGTGCGGGATAATATCGCATTGCATGCCGCCGGGGCGGGCGCGTCCGCCTCGCAAGACGACGTGGAGCGGGCGGCAAGGCTCGCCGGCGCGCACGATTTCATCGCGTCGCTGCCGCTCGGCTACGATACGATGATCGGCGAAGGCGGCATGCGCCTCTCCGGCGGTCAGCGCCAGCGGATCGTCATCGCCCGGGCGCTGCTGAACGATCCGCGCATTCTGATCTTCGACGAGGCGACGAGCGCGCTCGATACGGAATCGGAGCGGATCATCCAGCAGAACATGGAGCAGATGCTGAGCGGCCGCACGACGCTGATCATCGCCCACCGGCTGAGCACGATCCGGGGTGCGGACCTCATTCTCGTGCTCGACGGCGGCTTGATCGCCGAAGCGGGCACGCACGAGGAGCTGCTGGCGCGCCAGGGGATGTATCATTATTTGGTGAACCAGCAGAGCGTGTCTTAACGGGCGGGAGCGCATTGGGATTTGCGGGGACGCCGCGCCGGGTGGGCTGTTGGCTTAGAGGCGCGGCTGTAGGTAGAAGAGAGACGATCGCATGGCGCAAGCCGTGCGGTTGTTTTTGCGTTAGCGTGGTGATGGCGTGTTGTCGACTATTGAGCGGGGAGAGAATCAGGTGGGGCGCAATAGTGAGGTGTGACGGTGTGACCGACTATTTGGTGGAGGCATGTAAGGTGCGGCCGACTATTGGGCGAGACGTGAGAGGGGGGCTATTGCGTAAGTAATGTGAAGCCCTAGCGGAAGGGCGGTACGCAGCCTACCATTGGACAGCACAAGCTACGAGCGCAGTCACCGCGTGTAACCGAGCAGCGCGCCACTGAACAAAAAGATCGATAAATCGTCCCTATACACGCCAGCTACCACCGCGTATAATAGGTCTCAAATCCGCTTGAGTTATCGATAACTCAACTTTGGGGGAATGCTCATGATCAGCGTCATCCAGCGCGCGGCGCTCGTCGCGCCGACCGAACGTCAGGCCGCTTTGCAGGACATGGAGTTTTACGCTTTCGTTCATTTCACGGTTAACACGTTCACGGACGAGGAATGGGGCCACGGCACGGAGTCGCCGGCCATCTTCGACCCCGCCGAGCTGGACGCGGACCAATGGGTCGAAGCCTGCAGGGATGCCGGCATGAAAGGACTTATTCTCACGTGCAAGCACCACGACGGCTTCTGTCTATGGCCGAGTGCTTACACCGGGCATTCGGTGAAGAACAGTCCGTGGAAGAACGGTGAGGGCGACGTTGTGAGAGAGGTCGCGGAGGCGTGCCGCCGAGGCGGGCTGAAATTCGGCATCTACCTCTCCCCTTGGGACCGCCACGAGCCTACATACGGCGACTCGCCGGCGTACAACGCTTATTTCGTCGCGCAATTGCGGGAGCTATTGACGGGGTACGGCGATATTTTCTGCGTCTGGTTCGACGGGGCATGCGGCGAAGGACCGAACGGCAAGCGACAGGAGTACGACTGGGACGCTTACTATGCCACGGTGCGCGAGCTGCAGCCCGGCGCGGTCATCTCGGTGTGCGGACCGGATATCCGCTGGTGCGGCAACGAGGCCGGCCACTGCCGGGAATCCGAGTGGAGCGTCGTGCCCGCGTCGCTGCGGGACAACGAGAAGATTCAAGCGGACTCCCAGCAGGCGGACGACCGCGAGTTCGCGAAGCGCTACGATTCGCAGGACGAAGATCTGGGCAGCCGCGCCATCGTCGAGCGGGAAAACCGACTGATCTGGTATCCGGCCGAGGTAAATACTTCGATCCGTCCGGGCTGGTTCTACCACGCGTCCGAGGACGATCGGGTCAAATCGCTGGAGGAGCTGCTGCAAGTCTATTACGGGTCCGTCGGCGGCAACGCGACGTTCCTGCTGAACATTCCGCCCGACCGCCGGGGGTTATTCCACGAGAACGACGTGGCGCGGCTGCGGGAGCTGGGCGAGACGCTGCGGACCGTTTTCCGAACGGATCTCGCTCAAGGGGCGGTCGTATCCGCTTCGGAGTCGGCGCATGGGCATGAGGCCGCGAACATGCTGGATGGCAATCCCGATACGTATTGGGCGCCGGAGGAAGGGACCGAGCGGGCGGAGATCGTCTTCGAGCTGCCGGAGTCCACGACGTTCAACCATATCGTGCTGCAGGAGTACCGGTATAGTCAGCGGATCGAGCGGTTCCAGCTGGAGGCGTTGGCCAACGGGAAGTGGGTGCCGCTGTACGCCGGAACGGTCGTCGGCCGCAAAAGAATTTGCCGCTTCGACGCGATCGCGTCGCGCGCGATCCGCCTGACGATCACGGACTCGCGGTGGCAGCCGACGCTGTCCGCCTTCGCCGTCTACAACGGAGAACGCCCATGCTGAACGGCATTCCGTCCATTCTCTCCCCGGATCTCTTGAAGACGCTGATGGAAATGGGGCATGGCGACGAGATCGTGCTGGCCGACGCCAATTTCCCCGCAGTGAGCTGCGCCCGTCGGATCATTCGCGCCGACGGCCATCCGATTCCAGCTTTGCTGGACGCGATTCTGACGCTCATGCCGCTCGATGAGTACGTCGATCTGCCGGTGCTGCTGATGGAGAAGGTCGCGGGCGATACGGTGGAGACGCCGATCTGGGCAACGTACGGAACCATTATCGCGGAGCGAGCGGGTGCCGATATCGCGGTCGGATTTTTGGAGCGGTTCGCATTCTATGAACGGGCGCGCGCGGCGTATGCCATCGTGGCGACCGGCGAGCGGGCGCAGTACGGGAACGTGATTTTGAAGAAGGGCGTCATTCGGGAGAAATAACATACCGTAAACGAAAAGATGCCGCGGCGGAAGCCGGGCATCTTTCGTGCGTCTGCGGTTAGCTTACGGGAGTATCCAAGACCAATATCGGCAGGTCGACTTTGTTGTCTTCGATCGTGAACGAGTACGTCTGCGATTTCATGGTGCCGTCGGCGCTTACCGCGTAGGCTTTGCCTTTCTTGAGGCCTTCGGTCTTTATCAAAAACTTGCCGTCGCTGCCGGAACTGGACGAGAAGGAGCGGGATGAGCTGCCGTCCACGTATTCGACGTGCACCTTGGCGCCGGTAGCAACTTGACCGCCCGCCGTCTGCACCTTTCCGCCCAGTAGAGGCGGGGAGAGTTGCACCGTGATGTCAAGGGATGTCATCGACGAGGTGTAAACAAACGTTTTCTTCTCAAGTGTCGCAATAGATGTGACAAGCCAGGATGACGAATCGCGGGTGAATAGCGAGCCCGTATGGAAGGGCGTAAGCGTGTAGCTTTGTCCTTCCACGAGCGCGGGCAATCCGAAAGTACCGTCCGCGGTTGCGGGAGACGTGGCGATCTGCTTGCCGGCTGCATCTTCAAGGATGACAAAAGCTTGTACGGGCTCTCCAAGTTGTGATTTGACGGTGCCGGTCATCTGCACGCGGCGTATCGTTTGCGTCGGAAGTTCTTTTAAGCTTGTCGAATAGGTAAACGTCACGACCTCGTTCTGCGCATACCGGCTGAGCTCGCCTGCCATTGGTACAGGAGGCCGAACGAAATAGCGATAAGCGTGTCCGTCCTGAAAACCGTTAGCGGCGTAACGTCCGTCCTTGTTCGTATAGACCGTTCGACTCCATGTCCCGTCGTTCTGATCGTAAAAGTCCGCTTGAACGTTTCGCATCGGCGTGCCGGCATCGTCGAGGACTTTCCCCGTAAGCGAGTCGGCCGCCTCTTTCAATTGCAGCTCGTAACGGTTGGTTTGACCAGCGGTATAGGTGAACGTGAAGGGAATAACGGTATAACCGAAAAGACTGCCTTCCAAATTCGCGGATAAGGTGTAGCTTTTTCCTACTTGAAGGCTGGTGAGCAAATAGGTGCTTGTCCCTTCGATGTGATACGTAGGTTGGCTGTTCTCTCCTCCTTGGCGAACGATCTCGATATCGGAGCTGACGACCGGCTCTCCGTCCGGAAGCAGGAACCGAATAACCGCCGTATTCGGCATCGCCTGCATTAAAATCGGCGGCAGGTCATCCTGATAGACGAACCGGTCGGCGCGCAAGCCGGCGGAATTCGGCCATTCTCCTTGCGCGATATACGTCTGGCCGATCGTTAGACCCGAAAACGAGAAACGTCCTAACGTATCGGTGACGGCCTCGGAATGCTTCCGTTGACTGCCATCGGGGAGCACTTGCCAAAGCTCGATATTCCAGGTGTTACCGGTTGAGCCCTGCACTTCCCCTCTAATCCAGCCGGGGGCGTTCTGTTCGGATAATGGCCCGTCCGGTTGGCCGGATTGAGTCGACGTAGACGCGGTTGGCGAGCTGCCGGTCGTCTCCCCGGCTTTCCGGTTTAATGTGATCGCCCGCGACGCCGGGTTCCATGCCACCGTATACTGAGACGCTTCACCCACGAAACGCAGCGGGACGTAGGCGACGCCGTTCACCGCTTCCGGGGCTGCGGACAGCGTCGCTTGCTTCCCGTTCACGGTGGCGGTCCGGCTGCCGAGCTTCAGGACGATGTCGGTTTGCCCGCCTCGTCCCGTGATTTGCCGCTGCTGCGGGTCCCAGGTAACGGGAATGCCGAGCGCTTCGAAAATCGGCCGGAACGGCACGAGCGTCGTGCCGCCACGCGTAACGGGCGACGCATCCAAGGCGAGCGGCTCGCCGTTCAGATAAACCTTCGTCTGCGCCGCGGGCGCTCCCGGCTGCGCTGCCCAAGCCTGAATCGGCGAAACGGCTAGCAGCAGAGAGACGGCCGCCGTTAGTCCCTTGCGAAATAGCTTCATGCGAATCCTCCATTAGTAGAGTGAGATGGGAATTATTTCTGCAAGTTTTGGTAATATCCTCCTTTACCGACCGCGCGAAGCACGCGAACGGAGGAATTCTGCCTGCGGCGTCACGCTTGACCCGTTCAATAAGCAGTGTTAATTGATACGGAACCCTCAGTCGCCAAGCCTATTGACCGCAATCCTTCTATATGAGATGATGGCGTAATTTCCATTCTAGCAAGGCGGGTGTCATACATGGTGTTGGAGGCCGAAGTTCAACGCATCAACGACGAGGTAAGCGAGATCATACAACGGCAGCTCGGGCGGCATTTCGTCGGGCTGATCGTGCAGGGCTCCGCGGTCAAAGGGGGCGTTATCGCCGGCAGCAGCGATATCGACTATGTGCTGTACGTCGAAGACGAGGCGCTGCGCGAAGGCGGGCGGCTTCCGCTGCCCGTATGTCTGGCGATTCACGGGGAACTGTCGCGAATCGAACCGGCGCCGTTCCGGTATATTCAGTTCAGCGTCGCATCCAAGGCGACGTACGCGTACTTGCCGCCGATCCCTTGCCGGACGTCTGCTGCTTCCGGAGGCGACGAACGCGCAAATTCTCGTGGAGCAAACGATGACGGAGCGAAGCTTGTGACCCGCGGAAGCTTGGCTCGCGGCGGCCGCCAATAACGGCCCTTTAAACAAACAAAAGCCGCCTCGGCCGAGGCGGCTTCATATATAGGAGCTCTACTTTAAATAAAGGTCGAAGGAGGAACTGATCAGCTGAATCCAGCCGATGAACGACATCCAGAGAAGCGCGCTAAGCACCGAACCCCAAATCAAACCGACGCCAAAATTACCCGCATAACGCATGTTAATTCCTCCTTCACTGGCTCATATTTTCATTATATGTAAGCGCTTTAGAAAAATCAACCAAATTGACTATACAATTCTGAAAATTATTCCGGCGGTATACCGCATGCCGAAAGCGCGCTTACGGGATATTGCTTTTTTTCGTCATGATTCGACTCCCGGACCGTTCGCCTAGTATAATGGAAGCAGGAATGGGAGGGGACTTCATGACTGAAATTCCAGGCTACCTCATTCGCGAGCTCATCTTCGAGGACGGCTTCATTCGCGTATGCCGCGCGGAGCACGAAGCGTCGGGCCAAGCGGTGCTGCTGAAGCTCGTGAAAGACGGTCCGCGGGCGATGCTGGAGAACGCGAAGCTGATGAACGAATACGAGATTGCCGGTAACCTTGATATACCCGGCGTGCTGAGGCCGCTAAACTTGCTGCGCCGCGGCAACGGGCTCATTCTGGCCAGCGAGTGGATTCACGGACTGACGTTACGGCATTATATGCAGATGCAGCCGCTCGATGTGCCTTCTTTCTTATCGATAACGATCCAAATCGCGCGCGTGCTGGAGCAGCTGCATGACCAGCATATCGTGCATATGAATATTCGGCCGGACACGCTGATCTACGTGCCGGCCACGAAGCGCGTCTTCGTGACGGGCATGGGCCATTCCGTCCTGACCGGAGAAGGACGGGAAGCGCGCAGCATGCCGCTGATCGAGGGCAGTCCCCCTTATATGGCGCCGGAGCGGACGGGGCGGATGAACGAGCCGATCGGCGGGAGCACGGATCTGTACTCGCTCGGCGTCACTTGCTACGAAATGCTCTCGGGCGGACGGTTGCCCTTCCACGCCGCCGATCCGCTCGGCTGGGCGCACGCCCATATGGCGAAGAAGCCGGAGCCGCTCGATCGGCCGTCGCAGCCGGTACCGCCGATGCTTGCGCGCATCGTCATGAAGCTGCTGGAGAAATCGGTGCGCCTGCGATACCAGAGCGCGCGGGGGCTGCGCGCCGATCTCGAGCGCTGCCTGGCGGATTGGGAACGCGAAGGACGGATCGGGATGTTCGAGCCGGGTCTACGCGAGCAGCCGGTGCCGATCGTGTCGTCCGCCGGCGATGCCGCAGCCTTGGTGCTGCCGGCGGGGACGGAGCACGCCGAGCCGTCGGCTTCCGCCGAGCAAGCCGGATTCGATTATGCCAAAATGCTCGATTTGGCCGCCGTCATGCGCGCCTCGCAAGCGTTCGCGCAGGAAGCGGACACCGGCCGTCTGATCCGCCAGCTGATGACGATCTTAATCGAGATCGCCGGCGCCGACCGGGCCTGTTATCTCTCGCTGTCGCCGACCGGCGCGGTCGTCGAGCATGCGGCCTCTATCGCCGACGGCGGCCGGTTCGACTCGCCGGGCGTGCCGCTCGAGCGCTTCGCGGACATCTGCGCCGAAGCGGTCGGATATGCGCTCGTGCAGCGCCGGACGCTCGCGCTCAAGGATGCGGCCGGTGAAGGCATGTTCGCGGACAACGGATACGTCGCGCGCGGCGGGGTGAAGTCGATGCTCTGCATGCCCGTCACGATCCAGGGCGAATGGCAGGGCCTGCTGTACATGGAGAACAAGCTGACGGCCGGCGCCTTCGAGCCGGAGCGATTCGGAGTGCTCGCGATGCTCGCTTCCCAAATTCACTATGTGCATCAGCTGTTCGCGTATTTCGGCGGCGGCGCGCCGGGATTGGACAAGCCGCGGGCGGGAGCGGCGATCGCGCCCCCTTCCCCGCTGACCGAGCGGGAGACGGAGGTGCTGCGGGAGCTGTCGGCCGGATTGACCAAGAAGGAGATCGCCGAGAAGCTCGTCCTCTCGCCGGAGACGGTGAAGGTGCACACGCGGAATATTTTCGACAAGCTGCAGGTGAACAACCGGGTCAAGGCGGTCACCGCGGCGGTGAAGCTGAATTTGTTGAAGTAATGCGGTTATGTTGGAACGTCAAAAGGCTGAGCAGCGGCAAGCTGTCTCAGCCTTTTCGCGCGCTTGGCAGCGCCTTACGACGGCGACCACTGCAGCGACGTAATGGCCGTGCCGTCCACGATCTGCAGCGGCGCGCGCCGCTGATCCGCGTCCGCCACCCACATTTGCGTCGCTTCGTCCCCGGGCTCCCGACAGCCGGAGGTGTACGCGATGAGGTTGCCGTCCGGCGACCAGCTGACGACGGACGCATAGCAGCTCGCGGTCGCGATCGTCTGGCGACGTCCGCCCTGCGCGAGGTCGGTCTCGATCTGCGCGCTGTAACGTTCGTTCTCCCAGACGGTGGCGCTGTAGGCGACGCTGCGGCTGTCCGGGGACCAGACGGGACTTACGTTCTTCGACAGCGGTCCGCCTTCGAGCCGGTGAACGGCGCCCGTGGCCAGCTCGAGCGTGGCGATGAGCGAGATGCTCGCGCCGGGGTACGTGTAGAGGACGCGGCTGCCGTCGGGCGATAGGCGGACATGATGGATGGGGCCTTCCTTCTGATCCGTCAGCTGCCGGAGGCCGCCGCCGTCCGTCCGCACGCGGTACAGCTGCCCGTTCCCGTCCGCGTCCGGCGCGGCGAACAGCAGCTCCCGCCCGCTCGGGAACCAGTTCAGGTCGTATGCGCCGGGATGGTGGATGGCGGCCGCTTGATGAGAGACGGTGTCGTACAGCGTAATGCCTTCCGGGACGGCGAAGCCGACGATCCGGCTGCTCGGCGACCAATCGAGGAACGTGTGCGATTCGATCCGATTGAGCGCCAGCACGGCGCCGGTCAGCGCGTCGACGACGTACACCCGGCTTTGTTCTCCGATAAAGGCAAGCTTGCGTTTGTTGGGCGACCAATACGGGATGGATGCGCTTACGGCGAGTCCTCTGGTGAGAGGGGCGCACCACCCGTCGGACGGACGGTAGAGCCAGATCGCGAAGGCTCCCCCGCGATTCGACGTGAAAGCAATCAGGCCATAGCCGTTCTGCAGCTGCAATTCGAATTGCTGCACCCGTAACGCCTCCTTTGCGAATGGTTCTAATGGAGTATATTCACAAGCGGCCGCGCTCAGGCGTGAATGTTTTTTCATAATCGGCGAGGCCGAATAGGAAAAAGAAACCTATGGCATCCTATACCAGAAGCGGTTGCGGTATCGAACCTGGATACAAGCGACACACGGGTGGAGGGGTAAGGCATGTCCGGCTTGATCAAAAGCCTGTTGTTATGCGGTGCGGCCAGCTTCCTGCTTGCCGGCTCCGCCCACGGAAGCCCGGCGGAGAAGGAGGCGGACGGCCGGCTGCTCGTCATAATTTCGCGGACCGCCAAGCTCGAGACCGAGCTGCCGGTCGACACCGGGCGATGGTCGCGAATCATCGGGAAGTCTCCCGTATTGGCCAAGCAGCCCGAGCCGGTATCGGATGTGTACCTCGAGGTAGAAGGGAGGCGCTACGTCGTCGATCCGGACTTCGGACTGTACGAGCCGGGAGCACGCGTCTCCGTTCAGCTGCCCGGCCGTATGCGATCGGAGCTGAAGGGCTATTTGACGCTGCTGCGCTCGGTTCACTATGGCGAGTTGTTGTCTTGGCCAGAAGCGACGAAAATCTTGACGATGAAGTCGATCTTCACGGTGACCGATCTCGAGAGCGGTCTTCAGTTCGCCGTTCAGCGGCGCGCGGGCAGCACGCATGCCGACGTACAGCCGCTGACGAAGAAGGATACCGCGGTCATGAAGCTCATTTACAATGGCAAATGGACTTGGAAGCGGCGCGCCATTCTCGTCAGCAAGGACGGGTACCGGCTGGCCGCTTCCATGCACGGCATGCCGCACGGCGGCGACGGCATCCCGGGCAACGATTTCAGCGGCCACTTCTGTATTCATTTCCTGGGCAGCAGCACGCACAAAACGCGCAGCGTCGACCACGATCACCAGGTGATGGTGCATAAGGCGGCCGGCCGTCTGCCGGATTTCGTCCGCGGGGCATCGCCGGAAGAGCTCGCCTCCTTGTTCTTCACGGCGATTAACCAGAAGGACCGAGAGCTGATGGCGATGCTCTTCCCGAGCCGCCATCACGAGCAATTGCCCGCGATGCAACATCACGTGGCGACGATCACGGCGGCGCGCCAGCTGACCGAGCTGCCGCCGGCCGAGGACGAGGGCTTGCTCGAGACGGAGCGCGCCGTTCGGGCGACGATCTTTTGGAAGGAAGGCGGCAAGGAGGAGCGGCGGATCGTCTTCCGCATGAGACGAGCGGCGCCGTGGCAGCCTTGGAGAATGGAACATGTCGAGTTCGGCTAAGACCGGCTTCTCGGGAGGTGACGCCAATGCAGGCGGGATGGGCGGCTGCGCTGCTCGCGCTGCTGCAGCTTAGCATCGGGAGCGCGGAGCCGATGACCGTTGCGCTTCAGGGCGCGGAGCCGCTCGTCGTGGAGCGGGCGGATTACGCGCTGCCTGGCGTGACGATGGTCGATTTGAATCAAATGGATCAGTTGATCGCCAAATTGTCCAAAAAAGCGTACGTCGCGCCGACGAACGCCTATATCGCCGAAGACGGCCGGATGATCGCGGAACGGAAGGGGCGGCGTCTGGACGAGCGCGCCTTCACCGCGCAGTTCTACCGGTATTTCTACGGGGAAGGGGCGGCCTTCGTCGAAGCGCCGTTGCGGCCGGTCGCAGCGCGCGTCGACCGCGAGCTGCTCGCGGCGATCCGCCGCCGGCCGATCGGCTATTACGTGACGTATTTCAACCCGCGCAATCATAATCGCGCGCACAATATCGCGCTGGCGGCGAAGGCGATCAACAATGCCGTCGTGTTCCCGGGCGAGAAGTTTTCGTTCAACAAGGTCGTTGGCAGGCGAACGAAGGAGAAAGGTTATCTGGAGGCGCCGGTGATCGTGCGGGGCGAATTATCGGAAGGCGTGGGCGGCGGCATCTGCCAAGTGTCGTCCACGCTCTTCAACGCGACCGATCGCGCGGGGCTCGAAATATCGGCGCGGTATTCGCACAGCCGCAGCGTGCCGTACGTGCGCCCCGGAAGGGATGCCACCGTCAGCTGGGACGGGCCGGACTTCGTGTTCCGCAACCCGTACAACCAGCCGGTGCTCGTCCGCGCGAACGCCGTGCACGGCAAAATATACGTCGTGCTCTACTCGTCCGACGAGATGGAGTTCGTGCCGCGAGAGGTACCCGGAATGAACGCCCGGGAGCTGCCGGAGGAGACGCCGGCCGCGCATGCCAAGGCGAAGGCGCAGCCGCTTCGCGATCGGCGGTAGACGGGCTGCCCCGCGTCCAAGCCGCGCCAAGCCGCAAATCAAATAAGCCTAGCAAGCGCGCGCCGTTCCGGTTCGCGCTTGTTCGGCTTTGGCCGGGGAGGGCGGGCTGGTCGGGCGTCGCATACTAAGGATGCGGGCATGTCCATGCCGGCCCCCCCAATGCGTTCATGCGAAAAAGCGCATGATCGTTCATGCGCGGGTTCGGCGATTTACCGGAAGGCTTATGCGGGACCGCAGGTCAGCGCGCCTTTCTTTTGCGGCGGTGGAACACGAACCAGGCCATGCCTCCGATGCCGAGCGCGAGCAGAACGCTGAAGATGATAATGTAATACAAATGGTACAAGCTCATGGAAATCCCTCCTCCTATCGAACATTACCCCTATGGAGGTTGTCCAAAAAGTCGCCAATTATGCTAGCGGAAGGCGGTAATGTTCACGGGCATGTTGGGCAAGGAGGAAGGGACGCATGGGATGGGATAGGGCGGTGCGGGAAAGAAACGACTGTCACGGGACGAGCGGCGGCGCAAATAACGTGGTGCAAGCGGGACCGCATGGGCCCAACACGAGGGCGAAACGGGCCGGAGCCTTAGGCGGAAGCCGGACAGCGGCCCTTCGATTTGGCAAGCAGGGACTCGTGGAACGCGTTCAGGTCGGCTTCGCCGTTGCTTGCGATCAGGAACGGCTCTTGCTGACGCGAGCAGAAGGTGACGGCGATGGCGGAAGACGGCGCGTCCTCGGCGCCGCTTCGCGACAAGCGCATGTCGAGGTACGGAATAAGCTCGATCACTTCGTAATCGGCATCCACGACGAGCAAATAGTTCTCGCCGGCGATGTACGTGTAAGGAGAGCTTAGATAAGTGGAAACGGTGGTCATGAGGGTTGTGGATTCTCCTACGGTTCGGATTATTCGCGGCCTTGCGGGGAGCGAGGTTCGATGGGTTTTGGAAACCATGGAGTACATTGTATCTCGGCGAACGACGGTTGTAAATGGATGAAATATGAGGGATTTTGTCGAAAAAAGCGCTGGCCGCAAATTCGGCGGACAGCGCGTAGAGGACTTGCTTATTGCAAGGCGGAAGCGTGCCGGGTTAGACGCTCGGATAGCTGCAAGCTTATCTCTGGCCGCGGCAACTTCCTCGGTTTGTACCGCCTGTTCTTGGCTGGGCGACGCGAATTCGAAGGTGGCTTGGGCGATGCCGCGGGTTTCGTGCTTTATGCTGCGATCAGCGGCTCCTTAAGCCAAAACCCGGCCGAAACACGAATCGTGCTATCCTAGTCGATATGTATCGCGATGACGCCTTTTATTTCACAAGCGCAAGCTGTTCTCCCGGCTGGAGAGCGAGGCCTTCGATTCCTTGCTCCTTCAGTTGTGCGGTGAAGGCTTCCGTATCCTGCACGATGCCTGGGAATGTGCTGTGATGAACCGGGATCACGTTCTTTGCTTGCAGCCACTTTGCGGCAATCACGGCATCCTTAGGTCCCATTGTGTAAAAATCCCCGATCGGCAGTACCGCGTAATCAATATCATGAAGCTCGCCGAACATTTTCATATCTCCGAACAACGACGTATCGCCGGCATGATAAAGCGTAACTCCGTTCCAATCCAAGACGAATCCACCGGGCATGCCTGCATAGACGATGCTTTGCGTAGCGTCATCGATAATGGAAGAGCTGTGGAAGGCGTGAACAAGCTTTGCTTTCGCAAATCCCAAGTCCACCGTTCCTCCGATGTTCATTCCGATCGTCTTCAAGCCCTTCCATGCATAATAGGCAGCGAGCTCGAAGGTGGCGACGATGGTCGCATCGTTAGCTCTGGCGATCGCTTCCGCGTCGGCCGTGTGATCGGAGTGTCCGTGCGTGAGCAAGATGTATTGAACTTGAATGTCCTCGGCTTGGCTTTGGCAACGGGATTGCCGCTCAGGAACGGATCGATGACGATCGAGTGCTCTCCATCCGAGATTTGAATGCAAGAGTGTCCGTGAAAAATAAGGTTCATTTGTTCTCTCCCCCACTTATACTCGTTATTAGTCGATTGACGACGATTTGAGTATATTCTTTGTTTCTTTTTTTGTCAAATTAAGATAAAATGACGATAGTAAGGATTCTGGGAGGAGATCAAGACCGAATGCTTTCAATCGAGAAGCAGATACTTTTCCTGCTGACAAAAAAGCGTTGCATGCATGCGAAAGAATTAATACAAATTTATACGAAGCGCGGATATAAAGAGCAGTCGATCCGGAACGTTTTATCACGAATGAAGAAAGAAGAGTATATTCATGCGGAAGAGCGCTCCCTGTATTCCTTAATGGACAAAGGGGAGCAGTTCCTATCCTTCGTGAACCGGAAACCGCTGCAATACGATGTGGACTGGAACCGCAAATGGTATTTCGTGCACTTCGAGGTACCGGAGCCGGAGCGGCAAAGAAGGGATCTATTCCGAATGCAGCTGATGCAGCTAGGCTTCGGTCAACTATATAAAGGCGTATATGTCTCCCCTTGGGATTATAGAAAGCAGCTGTTGTCCTTGATTCATGCGGCCTCCATGGATGAATACGTCACGATCTCGGAAGCGTCCATCTTGTTTAGGGATATTACCTCCGAGCGGGCAGCCGATATTTGGCCTCTGGCCGACATCCATCGCCTGTATCAGGAAAAGCGGCAGTGGTATCAAAACGAATTCGTGCCGGCTTTAGATAAGGAAATCAGAGGCGCGATGGATCCCTTGGA
Source organism: Paenibacillus methanolicus (assembly GCF_008124765.1). GTDB lineage: Bacteria > Bacillota > Bacilli > Paenibacillales > Paenibacillaceae > Paenibacillus_Z > Paenibacillus_Z methanolicus. The sequence continues at coordinate 204,084 of NZ_VNHS01000012.1, forward strand.
GCTGTTTGTCCTTTATTTGCATGTCGGAGAGGTGATCAGCGAGATTAGCCTTAGGGACCCCATGCTTCCGTTGGCTCTGCTTCCAGACGATTGGATGGGTCATCGCGTAATCGCCGAGTTGTATCGTTCGTTTCAGACGTTCGCCACGCTCATCCCCAGTTCTTCAATCTATTATCCATTCCTCGTGTGAAATTTTCATCGGATTAGCACGGATCGCCCGCGTATCTTGCGGGTTGGCCGCAGCCCGTTGCGGGCGGCCTTCTTTCCATTTGGTTTTCGTCTCTGGCAAGAGACCGCCGAGGCGGCGCTCCTTCCTTGAAGGGGCGCGGTTCTCCGTTTCCGGCGCGCCGCAGCCTGATTTTGACGATGCCCTGCCGGGGCGAAATATGGTAGGATAGAAGATACATTGTTGCGATATTTACACCGAAAAGCGCCAATATGACTTCGCAGTAGGCGAGAGGAAGGAACGAGGACGATGACGCGTTTTGCGGAACAAGAGACGGGAGTATTCCCTTCGGTGTGCTCGCTGGACTGCCCGGATCAATGCGGGCTGCTTATTCATAAAGATAACGGCCGGATCGTCAAGGTCGAAGGAGATCCTTCGCACCCGGTGACGCAGGGCAAAATATGCAATAAAGTACGGAACGTGGCGGAGAGGCTATACGATCCGAAACGTCTGCAATACCCGATGAAGCGCGTCGGCAAGAAAGGCGAAGGCAACTTCGAGCGCATCACGTGGGATGAAGCGATCGAGACGATTACGAGCAAGTGGAAGACGCTGATCGCCGAGGAAGGGCCGGAGTCCATCATGCCGTATTCGTTCTACGGCAACATGGGGATGATCGGCACGGAGGGGTTGGACCGCCGGTTCTTCCACTACATGGGCTCCACCCAGCTCGAGTATACGATTTGTTCGGCGGCGGGATCGCAAGGATATGGCTACACGATGGGCGGCAGCGTCGGCACCGACCCCGAGGAGACGGTGAACGCGAAGCTGATCGTCATGTGGGGCATCAACGCGGCATCCACGAACATGCACCAAGTCATGCTCGCGGAGAAGGCGCGCAAGAACGGGGCGCAGATCGTCGTTATCGACGTGCACAAAAACCAGACGGGCCGCTGGGCGGACTGGTTCATTCCGATCCTGCCGGGCACGGACGCCGCGCTGGCGCTGGGGCTCATGCATATTTTGTTCGCGGAGGGCATGGCGGACGAGGCGTTCCTGCAGCAATATACGGTGGGCGCGGAGGAGCTGCGCGAGCAGGTGAAGCCTTATACGCCGGAGCTGGTTTCGTCGATCACGGGCGTGTCGGTCGAGGATATCTACAAGCTAGCCCGCTTGTACGGCGGCACGCATCCGTCGTTCATCCGGATCGGCAACGGGCCGCAGCACCACGACAACGGCGGCATGTGCATCCGGACGATCGCCTGCCTGCCCGCGGTGACAGGCGCGTGGCGGCATCAAGGCGGCGGCGCGATCAAAGGCAACGGCGGCTATCTCGAGCATAACGTGCGCGCGCTGCAGCGGCCGGATTTGCGCAAGAACAAGTCGGCGCGGCGCGTGAACATGAATTTGCTCGGCCAGGCGCTGACGGAGCTGGATCCGCCGGTGCGCGCGATGTACGTGTACAACAGCAACCCGGCCGTCGTGGCCCCGGATGCGAACAAGGTGCGGCAGGGACTCGAGCGAGAGGATCTGTTTACCGTCGTGCACGAGCTGTTCCTGACGGAAACGGCCAAGTATGCCGACATCGTGCTGCCGGCGACGTCCTCGTACGAGAACTTGGATTTCTACGCGTCGTATTGGCATCACTACGTGCAGATTCAAGAGCCGGTCATGCTGCCCTACGGCGAGAGCAAGTCGAATACGGCCGTGTTCCGGCTGTTGGCCGGGGCGATGGGCTTCGAGGAGCCGGCGCTGTACGATTCCGACGAGGACTTGATTCGCCAGTCGCTGGCCGATTCGGGCAATCCGGTGCTTGCGGGCGTAACGTACGAGTCGCTCGTGGAGCATCAATTCGTCCGCGGCCAAGTGCGTCCGCTGCTCGAGACCGGCTTCCCGACGCCGAGCGGCAAGATCGAGCTGAAGTCGGAGACGATGGCGCGCAGAGGCTACTCGGCGCTGCCCACGTACACGCCGCTCGTCGAGGACGGCGACCTGCCGTTCTTGTATATCCCGGCGCCCAACCACAATTTCTTGAACTCGACGTTCTCGCATAACGAGAAGCACGTGCGCCTGGAGAAGACGCCGAAGCTCCACATGAACGAGACGGACGCTTCGGCGCGCGGCATCGCAACCGGCGACCGGATCCGGGTGTGGAACGATCGCGGCTCCTGCGTCTTGACCGCCGCGGTCGGCGCGGACCTGCTGCCGGGCGTCGTGCTGAGCCAAGGGTTGTGGGCCGACGATCCGGAGCGCGGCGGCGACACGCTCAACGCGCTCACCCCGGCCCGCGTCGCCGACATGGGCGGCGGCGCCACCTTTTTCTCCGGCCGCGTGGACGTGGAGAAGGTCGGGTAAGGAGAAAGGCTATCGGAGAAGAGGAAGATATTCTCCGGCGTGATTTTACAAGTTCGGGAACCTCGGTTAGTTGCGGCTAACCGGGGTTATTTTAGTAGAAGAACCATAACCGGTAGGAGCGAGATCGTGAAGAACATCAAGCTATTCAATGTCATTGCCATCGTGATCGGGGCGGCGATCATGGGGTTCGGCATTAATTATTTCAATATCGCCAACGGGCTGGCCGAGGGCGGGATTATGGGCGTATCGCTCATCCTGAACTATTTGCTCGGCTGGAATCCGGGCCTCTCCAGCTTTCTAATCAACATTCCGCTGCTGCTCATCGGATGGAAGGTGATGGGGAGGACGAGCTTCATCTATGCCATCATCGGCGCGGTATCGCTGTCGTTTTTCCTGTATGCGTTCGAATTCGCCTCCAAGAAGCTGGACGATCCGCTGCTGGCGTCGCTTTACGCGGGCGCTTTCGTCGGGATCGGGCTGGGCATCGTGTTCCGCTACGGCGGGATGACGGACGGGATGGACGTCGTCGCGCTGCTGTGCCGGCAGTACTGGGGATGGAGCCTCGGCAAAACGCTGTTTCTGACCGACATGATCATCATCGTCCTGTCGCTTATCTATCTCGACCTGCAGCGTGCGATGTACACGCTGATCGCGATTACCGTCGGCGCGAGGCTGATCGATTTCGTGCAGGAAGGGTCGTATTCGGCGAAAGCGGTGACGATCATCTCGAACGAGCCGGACAAAATCGCCGCCGCCGTGCTGCGGCAGATGAAGCGGGGCGTCACGTTCCTCAGCGGCAAAGGCGCCTACACGCGGGAGCCGAAGGAGATTTTGTACTGCGTCATCAGCCGCAACGAGACGGGCAAGCTGAAGAACATCGTCAAAGAGGCCGATCCCGAAGCGTTCGTCATTTTCAGCGACGCGCACGAGGTGGTGGGCAAAGGTTGGAGTTAGGGCAACCTCTCGCTTGCGATGTCGTACGGGGATTTCGATGTATGGCAGACCGTGTTATTCGGCCCTCTCATTGAGGGCCTTTGGTGTCTTAGCGCCATTCTCGAAGGCTTTGATATAATTCTTCTGATCTTTCGTAAAAACATAGCCGCGTCGTTCATAGAATCGGTGGGCTGCCGCTCGGCTCGGATGGGTAAGGAGCTTGATGCCGGAGTAGCCGGATCGTTCGCCCCACTGTTCGAGATGGGCGATCAAGCGGCCGCCGATCCCCTGATTGCGAAGCTCGGCGCTGACGACGAAACCGAGGATGTTGACGAGGGAATCGGCAAACAGCAATTCGTGCGGGCTGCCGTGAATGTAGCCGACGACGCGGCCGTTTTGCTCAAATACAAAGATTTTATCGTTCGTCTTCTTCGCAATGATGTCGATCTTCCGCCTGACCTGCTCTTCGCCGAAAGCGCGGAAATTCGGGTTGAAGTCTTGATTCAGCGCATAAATGTCGCACGCATCGGCTGCCTGGATTTCTCGGATCGTGTAGGTTGTCATCATCGCAACGCCTCGTTTCGTTAAAATCGGTTCTGCTCTTCCTGATGATAACGGTAACGAGGAATGACGAAATTGGCAAGGACAATCGCGATGCGCGCAAACGGCCCATTGTTACGCCATCACCTGATTCGCGGTGGCTTGAGAGAGGAGAGGATCCGAATGACTCGCAACCGGTGGCTGATCCTAGCCAACGTATCGGTCGGCACCTTCATGGCGACGCTGGACGGCAGCATCGCCAACGTGGCGCTGCCTACGATCTCGGCGGAGCTGGACGCGCCGATCCATGTCGTGCAGTGGGTGCTCACCTGCTATTTGCTGGCCATCTGCGCGACATTGCCGATCGCGGGCAAAATTTCCGACCTGTTCGGACGGGGCCGAATTTATAATTACGGCTTCGTTGCCTTCGCCATCGGTTCGGCGATGTGCGCGCTGGCTGACTCGCTCGCGCTCTTGATCGTCGCCCGGATCATTCAGGCGCTCGGCGCTTCCTGTCTGATGGCCAACAGCCAAGCGATCGTGGCGGAGGCGTTCGGCGCGAACGAGCGCGGCCGGGCGATGGGGATCACGGGCACGACGGTATCGCTCGGTTCGCTATCGGGACCGGCGCTTGGCGGCATTCTGGTCGGGCAGCTGGGCTGGGAATCGATTTTCTGGATTAACGTGCCCATCGGGATTATCGGTTTCTTGGCGGGCTTGTACCTGCTGCCCAGGGCAAAGGCCGCGAAGAAAGGGGAGCCTTTCGATTACGCGGGCTCAGTGCTGTTCATGACCGGCATGGTGTTATTCCTGTATGTGCTCCCCAATGCACAAGATTGGGGCTGGCGATCCGGATTGACGCTGGTCGGCGGCTTAGGCTCGGTGTTACTGCTAACCGCGTTCTATCTATACGAGCGGCGGCTGACGTATCCGATGCTCGACTTCAGCCTCTACCGCATCCGCGCCTTCGCCGTGGGGAACACGACGGCGCTGCTCTCGTTCGTCGCGTTGTTCTGCATGAACGTCATGATGCCGTTCTACATGCAGAACGTGCTCGGCTACTCGCCCGAGCAGACCGGCTATACGATGATGGTCAATCCGCTGACGATGGCGGTCATCGCGCCCATCTCCGGCCGGCTGTCGGACCGATTCGGGCCGAATTGGCTGACGACGGCGGGCCTGCTCATCAACGCATCGGCATTCGCGCTGCTGAACACGCTGACGGCGGACGAGAGCGCGTGGGTGCTTGCCGCGCATCTGGCGCTGTTCGGGCTAGGCGGCGGTTTATTCCAATCGCCGAACAATGCGAGCGTCATGGGGGCGGTACCGAAGCCGAAGCTCGGCACCGCAGGGGGGTTGAACGCGCTCGTGCGCAATATCGGGATGGTGACGGGGATCGCGGTGAGCGTCTCGCTCTATTCGTCCGTGCTCGGCCATTGGACGGGGCAGGGCGGCGAAGCTTCCGCTAAGCCGGACAGCGGCGCGATGCTGACCGCGCTGCACGCCGTGTTCTGGACCGCCGCGGGCATCTGCCTGCTGGCGCTGTTCGTCTCGGTCCGCCGCTTCTCCGGCCGTGCCGCGCGGACGGACGGCGCATAATCAAACAAGAAGAGCCGCTCATGCTGACGTTCGCAGCAGGAGCGGCTTTTTTGGCTGTGCTCAGCAACCAGCCAATAGGACTGGGGGCCGATGGTCCTTTTGTATATCCATTCGCGATTATCGCACAACTAGCGTCCCGTTTCGGCAACGCCTTGCGACGCAAGTGATTAAGCGGTTACATTTCACAAACAATTTATTGATACATTACGTAGCTAATAATATAATTAAGTTGGCGGACGGACTTTCGACACGGTTCCAAGCAGCATTAGACCGCTATCCCGGCATTAACCGTAACTTATGAAGGGTATACCACCGACGGAAAGGATGTCTCGCTTGGGCACGAAGAAACGGATCGTATCATTGGGGTTAGTCGCACTTTTGTTATGTTTAGCGCTCGCGCCGTTCTCGGCGATGGCCGCCGCGGGCGAGCCTGTATTCAAGCTAACGCTTAGTCCGGAGAAACCGGTTGCGGGCGGACAAGCAACCGTGACCGTCACGGGCGAAAATTTGACGGATCTGTACGGCTTCGAGCTGAACGTCGCTTACGATCCGAAGCTGTTGAAGTACGTGAAGACGGTCAGTCCGATCGCGGGCTTCTCCGTGCCGAAGGCGGAGGAGAGCGGGAAACTGATGTTCGCCCACGTCAAAATCGGCAAAGAAGCGGGTGACAACGGCACCGTCCAACTGGCAACCGTCACGTTCGACGTGCTTGGGGAAGCGGCGGCTTCGGCGAAGCTATCGCTCGGCGACGTGAAGCTGGTCAAGAGCGACCTGACCTCGGTGACGGTGAAAGCCGGCGCGGAGCTTACGCTTCCGATCTCGGCGAAGACGGGCGCGGCGATCGCATTCAAGGATATTACGGGGCATTGGGCCAAAGCGTCCATCGAGAAGGCTGCCGCGCTCGGCATCATCACGGGCTACGATGACAGCACGTTCCGACCGCAGGCGAAGGTGACGCGGGCGGAGTTTACGGCGATGATCACGCGGGCGTTCGCGCTGAAGCCGACGAACGGCGTCACGCCGAAGTTCGCCGACGCGGGAGAGATCCCGCCCTGGGCCAGCACGTATATCGCCGAAGCGGCGGCCGCCGGCGTCGTATCGGGTTATGCCGACGGGTCGTTCCGGCCGGATCAGCTGATCACGCGGGCGGAGATGACGGCCATTATCGTGCGTGCGGCCGGCATTGCGACGGATCCCGCCGCGCAGCCGACGTTCGCCGATGCGAACCAAATCGCGGCATGGGCGAAGCCGGGCGTCGCGGCCGCGGTGAAAGCCGGCATCGTCAAAGGGAGCGCGGGCAACCGTTTCGCGCCGCTCGATCAGGCGAGCCGGGCCGAAGCGGCGGTCATGCTCGTCGGCGCGGTGGAGTATATCAAGGCGACAAAATAAATGCGAAGAAGCCTCCGGTCCGCTTGGGAAAGCGCGTGCCGGAGGCTTTTTGTAATCATATGGCAATTTTGTTTGTGCTCACCACAACATAAAGGACTTGCAATTAACGTCAGGCTACTTAGCAAGATTCCCTAATTCTATGACGTAATCGTCATCAAAGCCTGGATGATTTCGTATGCTCGTTGCTAATTCTTTACACATCTTACGTAGTCGAGGCGTCAGAATGTCGGAACTACGGACGCATTGCATGTAATACTCGAACTCATAATGTTCTTCATTACCCCATATGGCATGGTCCATTAAAGCGATTAGCCGTTCTAAAGCAGCTTGTGCAAAGTCACTGCCAAAACGTTTCAAAGAGAGAAAGACCCCATATTCGATCTTGCTAAAAGCATAAGATTTAACGTTCTTATAATAGGAATCGTGAACGGCGGCCATCCAGTGATCCAAACATTCGCCAACCGTAGACTTTTGGTATCTCTCAACCTCTCGTTCACAGTAATCGTCTTGCATTTGTAACTGCGGAAACACCTCGTAAAACAATCCGGAACCAATCGCCTGCCGAATTGTTATGGCGTAATCTAAATCTTCATTTTCTGTGACGGAATAGGCAATGAAATTCTTTGTTTTATGGAGCGAGGCGAAAGCTTCCTCTCGAATGAGACGCTTCACGGCTTGCAAGGCAAGAAGTTGGTAACCTTCTTCAATAATGCCTGCCTCGAACGCTACTTGAGGTACACTGGAAACTCCACCAGGTTTTGGGTAGCCATCCGGATGTCCGAATCTGGAGATGCCGATGGTTACGAATTGCTGGATGACTTTACCGTAGTCGCCCATATGTTTCTCTCCAAATTGAAAGGCGAAATCGCCAGGGTTGTACTTGATCCAAGCGACATAATCAGAGTCTGGCTCCGTATATCGTGAAAGGTTCGTAGAAAACCAGCTCGTAGTGTTGAGATAGACAGAGAAACCATACTGCTCTTCTGGATGGAGAACGAAAACATACACCTCTTCATTTACGGAACTTTGAGAGAAATCTTTCAAGATTTGCTTGCATCCTTCCGCTAAAGCATGCACGAAGTCCTCAGCCGTAATAATTCGTATGCCATCAGGAACGGATAAGTCGTAACTAATCTGTTCGTCATCAACATGCAGGATATAATAGCCCTCTTGCTTTGCTGGAATACGTTCTTCCAGCAACATGCCTAGCTGTACATAATAGGTATTCATTACGATGATTCCTCTCTATGTAGAATAGGAAACGCCAATAAACAAAGGTCAGGTTCTTTCGCTATCCTCAGATCCGCTGCCCAGCATCGCAAGAAATCGTTCCGCCGCGACCGGAAGCGACTGTTCCGCTCGTATGGCGATGCCGACGGAACGGGGCGGAATCGGCTCCTTCACCTGAAGCTCGAACAGCCTTCCTTCCTCCAGCTGCGATTCCACATAGGCGCGCGTAAGGAAGGCGGCGCCGTAGCCCCGCTCGGCCAACTCGATCAGCATGTCGAGCGAGTTCAGCTCGATATCGACTTCCGCGGAGAGGCCGTGCGAAGCAAGCCACTGGTCGACGAACCGCCGGGTGCTGCTGCCGGGCGAGTACAGGAGGAGCGGCACGCGCGTTAATTCCAAGGCGGTCATGGGACTCGCGGCTAATTCCCGGTATGCGTGACCGACGACGAAACAATCTTGCACCGTCTGCAGCTGCGTCACCGTAAGCTCCGGATCGGTCAGCGGCAAGTGGACGAAGCCGATATCCAGTTCGCCGCTCTTCAGCCGCTGCCGGATATCCGGCGTGCTGCCTTGGGAGAGGCGAATGCGGATGCCGGGATAATCGGCGCGCATCCGGTCGAGCGCGGGCAGAATCAGGTGCTTGATCATCGGGCCGCTCGCCCCGATGCGCAGCTCGCCGCTCGCCAGATCTTTCAGTGCGCGCAGCTTATGCTCGCCGGCTTCGAGCAGCGCGAACGATTTCTCCACGTAGTCGAGCAGCTCCCGGCCCTCCGTCGTGAGCGACACGCCCTTGGGCAAGCGGTCGAACAGCTTCACGGCCAGCGTGCTCTCGAGCTGCTTGATCGCGTAGCTGACGGACGGCTGCGTAATATGCAGCTCCTGCGCGGCTTTCGTCAAATTGCCGAGCTTTGCGGTCGCAAGAAAAATCCGGTACCACTCCGTGCTGATCATCCGATTGATATAGATCACCTCTATGGAAAGGCTTCTGAATTTCAATTTCTTAAATGTCTTAAACCGAATTATAATGGACATAACCATTCAGGTAAAGGACGTTTAGGGGGAAGAAACAAATGGCAGGCAGCACATACGGAGAGGTATTCAAAGTGACGACGTTCGGCGAATCGCACGGGATCTCGGTCGGCGTCATCGTGGACGGCGTCACGCCGGGCGTCGAGCTCGACCCGACGTACATCCAGAAGCAGATGGACCGCCGCAAGCCGGGGCAGTCGTCGGTGACGACGCCGCGCAAGGAGTATGACACGATCAATATCGTATCCGGTATTTTCGAAGGCAAAACGACCGGCACGCCGATGTGCATTATTCTGCAGAACACCGACATGCGTCCGGAAGCGTACAGCGACATTCAGAACGCGTTCCGTCCGGGCCATGCGGATTTCACGTATCTCGAGAAATACGGCATCCGCGACCATCGCGGCAGCGGCCGGGCATCCGGTCGCGAGACGGCGGGACGCGTCGCGGCGGGCGCCGTCGCGCGCAAGCTGCTCGAGCGCCGCGGCGTCTCGATCGTCGCGTTCACGAAGATGCTCGGCGGCATCGAATGCGAGACGTTCGACGAGAGCGTCATCGAGGAGAATCCGGTCCGCGCTTGCGATCCGGTCGCGGCCGAGCGGATGATTAGCAAGATCCACGAGCTGGCGGCCGTCGGCGACAGCTGCGGCGGCATCGTCGAATGCCGCATTCGCGGCGTGAAGCCGGGCCTTGGCGAGCCGGTATTCGACAAGCTCGACGCGGAGCTGGCGAAGGCGATGCTGTCGATCGGCGCCGTGAAAGGCATCGAGTTCGGCGCGGGCTTCGCGGCGGCGGGCATGAACGGCAGCGAGCATAACGACGAGATGGACGCGAACGGCTACCGCACGAACAACGCGGGCGGCATTATCGGCGGCATCAGCAACGGCGCCGAGATCGTCTTCCGCATCGCGGTCAAGCCGACGTCGTCGATCTCGCGTCCGCAGCAGACGATGAACATTTTCGGCCAGGAGCAAACGATCGAGACGCACGGACGCCACGATCCGAGCATCTGTCCGCGCATCGTGCCGGTCGTCGAGGCGATGGCGTGCCTCGTGCTCGAGGACATGTACAAGCGGCAGGCGGCGCTGCACGACTAAGACAGAAGAGAGCCGGTTTGGGGAGCGAGAGCTTGCCGGGCCGGCTTTTTTTTGCGTCTATTTATAGAGTAGAAAGAATAATTTCGCAATTCCAGAAGGGAATTCGCTTTTATTTGTAAAAATTAGTAAGCGGCCCTGGGCGTGCTGGGATAATAGGCGATGGCTAGGGTTTCCCAATAAGCGCGTACAATACCCTATCTCTTCAATCCCGCTGTTACAGGTGTCAACAAGAGACCCAAATCAAGATCCAATTCAAGTTTGGCGATACATGGGATTACGAATATCTAGTGCAGGATGAGATAAAATGGGGCGGCAACGATATCGGGAGGAAGGGACTTCGAAAGGTTGTTTTGGATGGGGTAGCCGAACCATGCGAGAAGTGTACGGAGATCGTAGATTACTTGATCTTTGTTGTAAGCGATAGTATCCAATCGGTAGAGGAGAACGATGGACGTTATGGTTTTAGCGCCTCGGAAGGTTACTACGTCGTCCTTGAACCGTAGCACACGAGAAAGCGGGGCGGGTTATCTGTGATGAAGTAACGGCAACAGCACCACAATCCCGCAACGCCAAAAAGGCTCGAGACCGGCACCACGCCTATCTCAAGCCTTCTTTTATTTCTTCGCCCACAGCGACTCGATCTCTTCCAGCGACCGACCCTTGGTCTCCGGCACGACGCGCCACGTGAACAGCACCGTGAACAGCGACATGAAGCCGAATACCCAGAAGGTCGAGGCTGCGCCGAACGAGTCGAGCATCGGCGGGAACGATTGCGAGACGACGTAGTCGGCCGCCCACAGCGCCATGGAGGCGATGGCCGTCGCCCGTCCGCGGATGCGGTTCGGGAAGATCTCCGACAGCATGACCCAGACGACCGGGCCGAGCGACACCGCGAACGACGCGACGTACAACAGGATGAAGATTAGCACGAGCGGACCGGACGTGTGGCCCGTATGGAACGCCATCCCGATGACGGCGAGACAGACGGTCATGGACGCGGAGCCGACGAGCAGCAGCGCCTTCCGGCCGACTTTGTCGATGAGCCACAGCGACAGGATCGTGAACAGGAAGTTGATCAGGCCGACGAGGATCGTCTGGTAGAGCGACGCGTTCGTGCCGGCGCCCGTCTCCTTGAAAATCTCCGGCGCGTAGTACATGACGGCGTTAATGCCGGTCACCTGCTGCAGCACCGCGATCACGACGCCGACGATGAGCGCCAGGCGCAGGCCGGGGCTGAACAGCTGGCGCAGCGAAGAGTTCTCTTCCTTGAACGACGCCTTGATGTCGAGCACTTCTTGGCGCGCGCCCTCCTCGCCGTGAATGCGGACCAGTATCGGCAGCGACTCGGCCGCGCGGCCTTGCTTGATGAGCCAGCGCGGGCTCTCCGGCACGAAGAACAGCAGCACGAGGAACAGCAGGCCGGGAATCGCGCCGACGCCGAACATCCAGCGCCAACCGTTCTCGATATCCCAGGCGTGATCGCCGTAGCCGGCAATCGCGGAATTGATGAAGTAGGTGATGAAAATGCCGGTCACCGTCGCCAACTGGTTCAACGCAACCAGACGGCCGCGGTATTTGGCCGGCGCGATCTCCGCATTATAGAGCGGGCAGAGCGTCGAGGTGAACCCGATGCCGATGCCGCCGATCATGCGGGCGATGATGTAGCCGGTGAACGTAGTCGGGAACGCCGAGCCGACCGAGCCGACGACGAACAGCAAGGCGGCGACGATGAGCACCTTTTTGCGACCGAACCGGTCGCTCGCGACGCCGGACATCGCGGCGCCGACGACGCAGCCGACGATGAGACAGGACACCGCCCAGCCGACTTGCACCTGGCTAAGCGCGAACTTCTCCTCCATGAACCCGATGGCCCCCGACACGACGGCCGTGTCGAAGCCGAACAATAAGCCGCCGAGCGCGGCGACGATCGAAACTAGCGTGACGAATTTCATGCTAACCCGCTCCGTAGCGGGAGGTTGAATAGCTGCTTCCACGGTTGTGACTCCTCTCGAATTAAGCTGGCTCGGCCATTATAGCATGCGGTGGCGCGGCGGAATCGGCGCATAAACAGCACTATTACGGGCAGTTGCCGCAATAAATTGCGGTCGCCGCGGCGGCGCTTTCCGAGATGACGGCGGGCTAGCATTATTTTGAGGTGGAGGCGAAAATAGTGCTGGCGCTCGGTCGGGTACGGACGGGTGGAGGGGCGACTCCGGCCGTTTACAGACTCTTCATCGCGGCGCTACGAAATCTCTACAACACCCTAACGCCGCCCGAATAAACCGGGCGTACGATGCATAGCGAGATGGTACAAGCCACGCGCCGTCATTCCAGCATACAAAGGAGGAAGTTTAATGTTACAGGCTCTTGCTCGGCGCAAGACGGCGTTGGTGTCGTTTATGCTCTTGGTGGCGGTAATCGCCGGGGGATTCTGGGCGTTCCCGCCCGCGAAGACGGATGCTGCGGCGTCCTACGACGCGGTCATTTATTTTCCGTTCAACCGCTATCCGCTGACGGGAGATCATATCCGCGATGCGATCGCGGCGGGGGAATCCGCGATCTGTACGATCGACCGCGCCGGCGCCGATCAGAACCGGAAGGAGTCGCTGGCCGGCATTCCGACCAAGTCGGGCCACGACCGCGACGAATGGCCGATGGCGATGTGCGCCGAAGGCGGCTATGGCGCGGACGTGCGCTACGTGCCGTCCTCGGATAACCGCGGGGCCGGCGCATGGGTCGGCAACCAACTGTCCAAGTATGCCAACGGCAAACGCATCAAGTTCGTCATGTCGTACGAATAAACGCAGATGAGCGGCGCTCCGGCTGCCGGGGCGCTTATCCGTTCAAGGGGGAGCAACGCATGAAGCAGTGGCCAAAGCAGGAGCTCACGATCTCGTATTCGCAGCTGACCGTCTATAACCAGGAGACGGAGCATCCGTTCTCGGACTGGACCGACGCGCATATCCGGCAAGGTTTTACGTGGCGGGAAGGAGCGGTTTCGTTCGGCGCGATCGGAGACGAGCGCAGCATCATCGAGGTCGCGGTGCGCAAGGAAGCCGCGCCGGAACCCGGCGCGATCCGGGCGATCGTCGTGCCGTTCGAGACGGGAGAGGGAGGCGTGATCGTCAGCAGCATATTGTCCGAGGCTTACGGCTACGATGTTCCGCAGGGCAGCTACGAGTTATGGTGCGAGATCGTGCCCGCTCCCCCGGAAGCGGCGGGCAACCGGACGCGCTACTTGTTCACGTTCGTGCCGTGCGGGGATCCGAAGGCGCGCATCGCGAAAAGGGACGCGGAGCTGGACCCGGGCAAAACGCTGCTGATGGTGGCAAGTCCGGCGATTTGAAGCAGCATGGGGCTGCTAGGAGAAGCAACGCGAATAGGGCGCCGCGAGTCGATTCGACCGGCGACGCCTTTTTGGTGTGCGCTGCCGGCGGCTCCCGTCAGCAGCCGGCCGGCGGGGCGGGGCTATTCCGCGCCCCTAAGCCCGCTCCTGTACTCCGTCGGCGTAGCGCCGGTCACCTTCTTGAACACGCGGCTGAAATAGTTCGGGTCGCGGTAGCCGGCCTCGAAGCATACTTCTTTCAAGCTGAGACGCTCATCCGCGATGAGCGTCTTCGCGCGTTCGATGCGCAGGCCGGTCACGTAATCGATGAACGTCTCGCCGACGCCCTGCTTGAACACTTTGCTGAAGTAGTGGGGATTCAGGTGCACGAAATCGGCGACCTCTTCAAGCGACAGCTCTTCGGTGAAATGCTCGCCGATATAGCGCTTGGCCTTGTCGAGCACGGTCAGCGTCTGGTGCTCGCGCTCCTCGCGGATATGCTGCAGCGCGCTGAGCACGTAGGCGCCGCCGGCCTCGCCGCCGGCGCTGCCGACGCCCGCGAACACGCTCGATTGGAGGTCGGCCTTGCCTTCGCGCAGCTCGTCGAAGAGGCAGATGCCCGTCCCTTCCGCGCAGCAGGTCGAGGCGAAGACGGCTTCGAAATACGACTGGCGCAGCCCGCTCTCGCCCTCTTGCCGGGAGCCGATGCCGACGGTGACCGGGCTGCCGGTCTGGCGCCGCGCCAGCTCGGCGATCTGCTCGGCGAAACGCTTGGCCGCCGCGTAGCCGCCAGTGGACGCGCCGTTCTGCTCCCGCACGAAGATGGCCATGTGGCGATCGATCGCGGAGCTGACGAGGCACGGCTGGCCGCCGCTCTTGGCGAAGCCGCGGATCGTGTCGTACAGCTTGCGGGTTAGCGGGGCATCCGTCTTCTCCGGCAGCGCGACGACGTACGCGCGGCTGGCGTCGAGCGGGAAGTCGATCCATTCCGCCAGCCGCGCCGCGCCGATGCCCTGGACGTGGTCGACCATGAGCATGAGCGCGAGCTCGTTCTCGGCCAGCGGCAGCAGCTCGGCCACCTGCTGGCGCAGACGCAGCTCGCCGGCTCGCCGCTGGCGATCCTGTTCCAGCTCCGCGAGCAGCTGGCGCAGGAGGGCGACGATCTGCTCCCGGCCCGCGGGCTTAACGATGTATTCTTTGACGCCCAGAGTGAGCGCTTCTTTCGCGTAAGCGAAGTAGTCGTAAGCGGTGACGAGCACGAGCTTCGTCTCCGGCAGCCGCGCGCGGATGTCGCGCAGCGCCGCGAGGCCGTCGATCCCGGGCATGTTCACGTCCATGAAGACGATATGCGGGCGGCGCTCCTCGGCCAGCTCGATGGCGGCGCGGCCGTTCTCCGCGTGGATAATCTCGAACGTATCCGGCAGCATTCTGCCGATGATCAGCTCCAGTCCTTCGCGCTCGAGCGCCTCGTCGTCGGCGATTAATAATCGGTACATCGGTTACTCCTTCCCGCGCGCGGGTATGCGCAGCTTAATTCTCGTGCCTTGCGCCGGCTCGCTGTCGATCTCGACCAGTCCCGCTTCCCCGTAGAAAAGTCGCAGCCGGCGGAACACGTTGCGCGTGCCGAGACCGGTAGAGGCGATAGAGCCAGGCCCGGCACTCCCGTCCGCCTTCACTTTGTCGGCGGGTCGCGTCCAGCCGACTAACCCGATCCCGTCGCTGCCGGATAACGTCTCCTCAGCTGAACGCTCATCCTCTTCGCCGCCGCGCTCCCCGCCGCGCTCCCCGCCGCTGGCTTGCAGCAGCGCCGCCCGCACTTCCGGCGGCATGCCGCGGCCGTTATCCGCGACGGTAATCCGCGCGCCGCCTTCGTCCCAGCGGATAAGCAGGCTGATTACGGCTCCGCGCTCCAACCCTTCGATGCCGTGCATGAAGGCGTTCTCCAGCAGCGGCTGCAGCGTCAGCGCGGGAATGGCCAGGTCGAGCGCCGCTTCGTCCGCCCCGACCTCGAACCGCACGCGGTCGCGGAAGCGGGCTTGCTGGATGACGATATATTCGCGCACGTGCGCCAGTTCGTCTCGGATGCGCACGGGCTGATCGAGGCTGCGCAGATTGTAGCGGAGCATGCTGGACATCGAGACGATCAGATCGCTCGTCCGGTCGGCGCCTTCCATGAGCGCCAGCTTGGACAGCACGTTGAGCGTGTTGAACAGGAAATGGGGATTGATCTGGCTTTGCAGCGCGGCCAACTCGAGCTCTTTCACGAGCCGGTCCTTCTCGGCCGCTTCCTTCTCGATGCGGGACGAGCGCTCCAGCGCGCCGAGCATCCGTCCGAACGCGTCCGTTAGCTTGCCCATCTCGTCGCGCGCGTCGGAGGGCGGCGGCGGAACTTCCGCCGCGCCGCTCGCCGTGATGCGTCCGGCCCAGTCGACGAGCCGGGCGACCGGCCGCGAGACGCTGCGGGAAATCCAGAGCGCGAGCGCGATGCCGAGCAGCGTATGAACGGCGAACACGGCCAGGCCGAGCCGGTTCATCCGCTCGCTCTGACGCTGCGCTTCCGTATAGAGCGGCTCGTAGGCGGCCAGTTCCAGATCGACGAGCTCCGCACCGGCTTCGCGAATGAAGCCCGCCGTCTCTTCTGCCGCCTCGTAGCGGCTCAAGCTGATCTCGCCGCCGGCGGCTTCGTCCGTCAGCGCGGCCGAGGTCTGCTCCGTCAGCGTGGCGAGCAAGCGTCCGTAAGCGACGAACGCCGCTTCGTTGCCGAACGGCTCGGCCGCGGAAGCGGCCAACTCGTCGGCCGCCTTCGACGAGGCGGCTTCCGCTTGGCGTAGCGCATACCGGGCGGCGGGGGCCGGATCGGCGAGATACCGGTACATCGCGGTCAGCTGCGATTCGGCGGCTTCGGCGCAGCGCCGGATGCCGAGCACCCGGTCCAGCAGGATCCGGTAGCTGTCCTGCACGACGTGGGCGCTCTCGAACAGCAAGAAGGCGACGGTATTGGCGAGGAGCACGAGCAGCGGGATGAAGAGCAGCAGTTTCTTCCGGATGCTCATGGGCTACCGTGCCTCCGGCAAGCTATCGACGTTGAGCGAATCGAGCGTGTATACCTTCGTATAATGCTCGCCGTCGACGTCTTCTCCGGCCCAATGGCGCCGAAGCAGCGCGATCGCCTGCGCGCCCATTTCCCTTGGGAGCTGCACGACGGAAGCCGCGATCCGTCCGTCCGCGATGCCTGCCCGCGTCGCCGGCAGATCGTCGAAGGCGAGCAGCAGCGCGTCCGTTCGTCCCAGGCGCTCCGCCGCCGCCATCATGCCTTCGCCGTCCAGCGCGCTGAAGCCGACGAGCACGTCGAGCTTATCGCCGGCCGCCAGCATCCGCTCGGCCTCCCGCTGGGCTTGAAGCCGGGAGATGGCGGTCGCGCGCACGGCTTGCACGGACAGGCCGGGATAGGCGCCGATCGCCTTGCGCAAGCCCGCGAGGCGCAATTGCTGGTTCGCGGCCGTCTCGCTGCCGATTAGCACGCCGATTCGTCCTTGGCCGCCCGTCCGCTGCGCGATGAGCTCGCCCATCAGCGCGCCGGCCGCCAGATTATCCGTGCCGACATAGGCGAGACGCTTGCTCCCCGGTTCGTCCGTATCCAGGACGAGCACGGGGATGTCTTGGGCGGCGGCTTCGACGATGAGCTGGCGAAATTCCGTCTGTCCGCCGAGCCCCTGCAGCACGATCGCGTCGTACTTGGAGGCGATCGCTTTTTTCAGCAGCCGGATTTGCTCGGAGGGATCGATGCGCGCCGGCCCCATATAGACGAGCTCGGCGCCGGCCGTCTCGGCGGCTTCCCGGGCGCCTTCCTCGATCGAACGCCAGAACGGGTTGTCCCGCTCTTGGGCGATCAGGGCAATCTGCTTGCGAATTGAGGCCGTCCCGCTCGTTCCGCCGCTCGGGAACAGGTCGCCGATGGCGGAGGAGGCGCGAACGAACTGCAGCAGCAGCGCGGCCAACAGCAACAACAGGAGCAGAATGCCCGCATTCCAAATTCGGTTCGCCACCCGGATCCATCACTCCTTTAATCCGCTATAATCGCGAATCGTCTAGATGCCATTATACCGAATCGGCGCGGCTTGCCCAAACACGCAGCCTGTCCGCCTTGATATCCCTCCTTATGGTATAATGCGAGAAAAAGCCGAAGGGGATCGACGATGACATACGAGGAAGTCATGGCACAGTTAGAAGCGATGGGCACGGAGCAGACGAAGCGCACCTTCCTCCGCCATGGGGCGAAGGAGCCGTTCTTCGGGGTTCGAATCGGGGACATGAAGAAACTGGTGAAGCCGGTGAAGAAGGATCAGCCGCTGGCGCGCGCGTTATACGAATCCGGCAATAGCGACGCGATGTATTTGGCGGGGCTGACGGTCAATGCGCGAGAGCTCGACAAGGAGACGCTCCGAAAGTGGGTCCGCCAGGCGTATTGGCACATGCTCGCGGAGTATACCGTCGCATGGCTGGCCGCCGAGAGTCCGCACGGACATGAACTGGCGAAGGAATGGATCGAAGATCCGGAAGAGTTGATCGCCGTCTGCGGCTGGAGCACCTATGCCAATTGGTTGTCGATGAAGCCCGACGAGGAGTTGGATTTGGAGGAGATCGCGCGCATGCTGGAGCGCATCGAGGCGGACGTCCATGGCGAGCGCAACTACGTCCGCTATGTCATGAACGGCTTCGTCATCGCCGTAGGCGTGTACGTGCTGCCGCTGCAAGCGGAAGCGCGGCGCGTGGCCGAAGCGATCGGAGCGGTCTCGGTCAACCTCGGCGACACGGCTTGCAAAGTTCCGCTCGCGTACGCGTACATCGATAAGACCGAAGCGATGGGGAAGACCGGCCGCAAGAAGAAGACGTGCATTTGCTAAAAAAAGAGAACAACCTTATCAGACCTCGGGAACCGGTCCGTGGATAAGCTTGTTCTTCATGTCTTCGTTATAAAACTCGTCGAGATCGTCGTCCGAGCAGAAACTGCAGCTGCCGAGCACGTTCTGGGCGCGAAGCCGGGTAGACAGCATGTTGAGGTAAGCCATCAGCTGTCGTTCCTTGTTGACGTCCAGATAAAATTGAATGCCGTATTCGAAGAGCGAATCGTCCAGCTTCGTCTTGCGCGTAATGGCCCCGATGACCTTGACCGGTTCGTTGAACAGCTGGAACGTGAATTCGAGAACCAGATTGACGTGAATGGGCAAATCGAGCTTGGAGTGCATTCGGATCCCGCCGGCGCTGATATCTTTAATGGCGATTCGGGAATGCTTGGTGTCCGTCTTCGTGCCGCTCACGGCGATAATCTTGAGCAGCGCCGACAGCGGAATTTTAAGATTGACTCGGAAGAAAGCCCGTTTGTTGGACGGTTGCATGTTCGCATCAGCCTCAAGATCGAAATTCTACAGCAATTTATTATACACCAAAAGTCCTACTTTAATAGGGTTGTCAAAAGAGGAATTTTTATCCGGGTCGCTCCGTAATTTGTTATGGTTTCGAACGAAAGCCTTTCGCCTGCGAGGAGGTTGTTCCATGACGTATCGATCGGACGACGAGGAAGAATGGGCGGACGACGAGGAAGGGCGGTAACCCTAGAAAGAGAGGCGAGCAAATTTTGAAAGCGGCGAGGAAACTCGATAACGGCCCGGCGCAGCGAAGCGAAGCTGGTAACAGATGCGGCCGGGCTTGACGGGAATGTGTTATCAGTCGACTGCGCCAACTCCCGGCCACGCTTAACCGAAAGTGGAGGGATTGGAATGAATGATCGGCAGTTGAAAGCATTGTGGGAAGCCGAGGAGAAGGCAGGCTTTCAAGGATGGGACTTCGGGTATATCCAACATCGGACGAAGGAGCAGCGGCTTCCGTGGAGTTATCGCGCGATCGTGGAGGCGAGCCTCGGGGAGAAGACGACGCTGCTCGATATGGGTACCGGGGGAGGGGAGTTTCTCCGTTCTCTGCATCCGCCGGCCGGGCGCGCGTACGCGACGGAAGCGTATCCGCCGAACGTGGAGCTGTGCCGGCGGACGCTGCCAGCTTACGGCATCGAGGTAAGACAGGTATACGAGGACGACAAGCTGCCCTTCCCGTGCGGCATGTTCGATCTGGTCATCAACCGGCACGAGTCGTTCTCGGCCGAAGAGGCGTTCCGGGTGCTGAAGCCGGGCGGTCGCTTCATCACGCAGCAGGTTGGTGGACGGAACAACAGGGAGCTAGCCCGGACGCTGCTGGGCGAGGACGTCGGCTTGACCGACCCCGAATTTGATTTGGCGTGGACGGCGCGCGCGGTGGAGGCGGCGGGCTTCGCGGTCGAACAAGCGGAGGAATGCTTCCCCGAGCTGACGTTCCTCGACGTCGGCGCCCTCGTCTATTTCGCGCGTATTATCGAGTGGGAGTTCCCCGGCTTCTCGGTGGAACGCTGCTTCGGCGCGCTGCGCAAGCTGCACGAAGAGGCGGAGCGCGGAGGCGGGATCACGACCATGGAGCACCGTTTTCTGCTAACGGCGGTTAAGCCGGGCGGGCGATCCGATTGGGTGGGCGTTCCCGTCTAATAGAACGATCTGGAGAAAGCTCTGCGATGCGGAGATGGGCTGCCCGTCGCCGTCGATTACGACGGACGAGGCGGCGATCGGGTCGTGCTCGTGAAACGGCTCGGGTAAGAGGGAGACGCACGCGGATTGCCGCGGGTGATGGAAGGAATAGGAAGGTCGCCGGATTGGCGGCCTTTTTGGCGTACTACCGCTGTCAGCAAAATTTAATACCTACTTTACAGGTTGGAATTATTATGATAATTTATCTTCATACAAAATATCTTTCCAAAAAGAGAATAGGCCTACTGGATAACCAATGGCTTCTGACGAATCGAAGATTTCCGCTTCCCCGACGCATCTCCATGCGAGGGCGGCGGGCGCCTCTTCGATGCGGTCGGGAGCCTTTTTGTTTTGCCTAAGCCGGAGGAGGAACGATGACAGACCGAAACAACCTGCTGCTGTACGAACTGGATGACGCCTTTCGCAAAATGATACGCAAATTCGTGGGCGAGCGGGACAAAGTGCTCATTCACGGCGAGGTGTCCTTGCCGATGATCGTCGTGCTCGGTAAGCTCCTGCGGGACGGCCCGCAGAAGGCCGGGGAATTGGCGGCGGAGACGGATTTCTCGTCGGGGGCGACGACGCAGCTGTGCAATCGCCTCGTGCAGGGCGGCTACATCTACCGGACGCGACCCGAGGATGACCGCCGCACCGTGCTGCTGCACATCACGGAGAAAGGACGGGCGTTCATGAAGTGGCTGCATGAGCAGGAGGACCACGACCGCTTCAGCTTGTTCGACGGCTTCGAGGAAGCGGAGCTGCGCGACCTGCTGGCGTATTGCGGACGGATCGTGGATAATATGCGCCCTTTCTTCGACAGCTTGCATGGGCTGACCGAGCGGCTGGACGGGCAAGAGGGACCGCGGTAAGACGAGGAGGCCGAGGGCGACGGCAAGCGGACCGCGCCATAAATTCAGAGACAGGGGACATGAGAAGATGAGACAAGCAAAAGACACACGCAAACGATTCGGATTCCGCGCGGCGGGGGGACTGCTCCTGGCGCTGGCGACCGCGCTAGTTGCCGGCTGCGGCAATGCGGCGAACGAGCCGGCGAGCGGCGGCAAAGCGGAGGCTGCGGGCGAACCGGTCAAGGTGCGTCTTGCGCTCGACACGGTCGCGACGGGCTCGCTGCAGTTCCGCACGGCGCAAGCGCAAGGGTATTTCGAGAAATACGGCATCGAGGCGGAGGTATCCAACTTCGCGTACGGCATCGATACGATCAACGCGATGCTCGTCGAGCGCGCCGATACCGGTTCGGCGGCGGACTACGCGCTGCTGAACTCGTTGTCCAAGGGCGACTTCAAGATCGTCAGCACGCTCAGCCGCGAGACGGAAGAGTCCGCCTCCGCCTCGATCGTCATCGCCAAGGGCGACGACATTCAGAGCGCGAAGGACCTGGAGGGCAAGCGTCTCGGCGTCGCGAAGGGCACGGTGTACGAGTACATCTGGTCCAAATATCTGGAGGCCGCCGGCATCGACGAGAGCAAGGTGAAATACGTCCCGTACAGCACGCCGGACGAAGGGCTGGTCGGGATGCAGAAGGGGCAGATCGACGCGGTCATCGCGGCGAGCATTTTCATCGATAAGTTCCTCGGCCTCGAGGGCGCGCACAAAATCGGCGATCTGTCCGACGCAAACGCGAGCATCTCCTCTTACTTCGTCGTGCAGACCAAATTCGTCGAGGAGCATCCGGAAGCGGTCGCGGGCATTCTGCGGGCGGTGAACGATTCCATCGCGTATATCAAGGATCACAAGGAAGAGACGGCCCAGTTGGCCTTCGACGAAGTGAAGCTGCCGAAGGAAGGCGTGCTGAAGGACCTCGAGCAGCTGACGTACACGGTCGGTTTCTCGCAGGAAGACTTCGACCACCTGACCGAGATGAAGCAGTTCATCATGGACAAAGGCATCCTAAAGGTCGACTACGACCTGAAGGAGAAGCTCGCGCTCGAGCCGCTGAAGCAAGCGTTCCCGGATCTTGTTACTTATAAATAAAAAAACGGGCTATAGGACTTTGAAAATTATGATCCAACAAATGGCGGAGCAAGAGAGATGAATCTGGAGAAGCGCCAGCGTTCGCCTTTGTGAGCGGATTCCCCCCACACCTTCAACTTTCAAGGAATCCGCGAACAACAGCGATCGGAAGATCAGCTCTCATGCGAAGCATCCGCTTGTACGGATCAGCTTTTCACCTCCTATAGCCCAAGGAGGCCCCACTATGACCACCCAACCAGCCGGCGCCCACGCGATCCGGATCGAGAATTTGCGCAAATCGTTCGGCGCCGGCGCGGGAGCCGTAAGCCGCGAGCCGCACTATATCATCAAGGACGTCAATCTGACGATCAAAGGCGGCGAGTTCTTCATCCTCCTCGGCCCGAGCGGCTGCGGCAAATCGACGCTGCTGAACATGATCGCCGGCTTCATCGGCAAGACCGAAGGGCGGATCGCGCTCGGCGAGCAGGAGATCGAGCGTCCCGGCCGGGAGCGGGCGATGGTGTTCCAGCAGGCGGACGCGTCGCTGTTCCCGTGGCTGACGGTGCGGGAGAACGTCGAGTTCGGCCTCCGGATGAAAAAGGTGGCCAAAGCCGAGCGCCGCGCCATCTCGGACCGCTACATCGCGCTCGTCGGCCTCGCGGGCCACGAGAACAAATTCCCGAAGGAGCTCTCCGGCGGCATGAAGCAGCGGGTGCAGCTGGCGCGGGTGCTCGCGAACGATCCGGCGATTCTGCTCATGGACGAACCGTTCGGCGCGCTCGACGCGATGACGCGGCGGACGATGCAGAAGGAGCTCATCCGCATTTGGCGGGAGACGAAGAAGACGGTCATTTTCGTCACGCACGATATTCAAGAGGCGATTCTGCTCGGCCAGCGGATCGGCATTATGTCGGTCGGGCCCTCCTCGCGCATTACGGACTTATACGATATTCCGCTCGCCTATCCGCGAGATCTGTCCGACCCGAACGTGCTCGATCTGCTCGGCACAATTGAATCCCACTTCGACGAGTAAGGAGATGAACCGCGCGATGAGCAGAGGAAAACGAATTTTGCAATACGGCGTGCTGCCTTGGGTGGCCGCCTTGATCGTCTGGCAGTTGGCCGCTTGGGCGTCGGAGCCGGACTTCCTGCCCGGCCCCTATCTGACGCTGCAAGGCGCGATCGAGCTGTCCAAGGACGGTTCCCTGTTCACCTACATCCTATACAGCTTCTACCGCGTGTTCACGGGCTGGCTGATCGGCAGTCTGATCGCGATTCCGGTCGGTCTGGCCATGGGGCGCATCCGCTTCGTGCGGGCGCTCGCCGAGCCGATCCTGAACTTCGTCCGCTTCATCCCGGCGCTGGCGTTCGTGACGTTGTTCATGCTTTGGTTCGGCATCGGCGAGCAGTCCAAAATCATCCTCGTCATGTACGGCACGATCTTCACCGTCATCATCAACACGATGACCGGGGTGCTGGCGGTCGAAGAGGACAAAATCCGATCCGCCCGCAGCATGGGCGCGACGGAGCGGCAAATTATGCGCCACGTCATCGTGCCGGCGACGATCCCGTACATCTTCACCGGCGTCCGCCTGGCGATGAGCACGTCGTACATGGCGATTCTCGGCGCGGAGATGATGGCGGCCAACGAAGGCGTCGGCTTCCTCATCTGGAACGCGCGGCTGTATTTCAAGACGGACTGGATTTTCGTCGGCGTCATCGCGCTCGGCCTGATGGGCTTCGCGACCGACCGGCTGCTCGGCTTCGTCGGGCGCAAGCTGCTGTACCGCTACGGCATCGTGTTCACGGGCTCGCTGACGCGCAAGGCGTAAGGGGAGACGAGGCAAGATCATTTTCCAAGGGGAGGCGCATTCATGACAAGTTGGAGCAAAGAAACGTTCGCCGGCACGATCGGCAAGACGGTAGAAGATTCGGTGCCGAGCTGGCCGCGGCCGGCGCAAGCGGCGGAGGGCGCGCCGAACGTCGTCGTCATTCTGCTCGACGATCTCGGGTTCTCGCAGCTGGGCTGCTACGGTTCGGATATCGCGACGCCGAACATCGACGCGCTGGCCGAAGGCGGCTTGCGGTACAACAATTTCCATACGACGGCGATCTGCTCGCCGACGCGGGCGGCGCTCTTGACGGGGCGCAATCCGCACGCGGCCGGCGTCTCGTTCGTCTCCGGCTTCGACAACGGCTTCCCGAACACGCGCGGCAAGGTGAGCAAGGAGACGGCGCTGCTGAGCGAAATGCTCGCGGAGAACGGCTACAACACGTTCGCCGTCGGCAAATGGCATCTCGTCCCGGCGGCCGAGCATACGGCGGCGGGCCCGTTCGACAACTGGCCGCTCGGCCGCGGCTTCGAGCGCTATTACGGCTTCCTCGAAGGGGCGACGAATCAATGGAACC
Source organism: Paenibacillus methanolicus (assembly GCF_008124765.1). Lineage (GTDB taxonomy): Bacteria > Bacillota > Bacilli > Paenibacillales > Paenibacillaceae > Paenibacillus_Z > Paenibacillus_Z methanolicus. The sequence continues at coordinate 228,735 of NZ_VNHS01000012.1, forward strand.
CGGATCTCGTCGAAGACAGCCGCCGGGTGCGGCAGCCGAAGAAGGTCGCCGAAGGCTACCACCTGACCGAAGATCTGACCGACAAGGCGATCGAATACATCCGCGACCAGAAGAACGCAGCGCCGGATAAGCCGTTCTTCGCGTACGTCGCCTACGGCGCGACTCATGCGCCGCATCACGCGCCGAACGCATATATCGACCGCTACAAAGGCAAGTACGATAAAGGCTGGGACGTGACGCGCGAGGAGTGGTTCGCCCGCCAGAAGGCGATCGGCGTCATCCCGCAGGACGCGGTGCTGCCGCCGCGCAATCCGAACGTGCGCGAGTGGGCGTCGCTCCCCGAAGCGGAGAAGAAGCTGTACGCCCGCCAGCAGGAGGCGTTCGCCGGTTTCCTCGAGCATACGGATTACCATATCGGCCGGATCGTCGATTTCCTGCGCGAGATCGGCCAATTGGACAACACGCTGCTCGTGCTGCTGTCGGACAACGGCGCGTGCGCGATGGGCGGCCAAGAGGGCACGATCCATTCGTGGGCGGAAGGCTTCGGCGTCAAGGAGACGCTGGACGAGAAGCTGCAGCGGATCGACGAGATCGGCTCGGACACGGCGAACAATCATTACGCGATCGGCTGGGCGCAGGCCGGAAATACGCCGCTGAAGTGGTATAAGTCGTTCGTGCACGCCGGCGGCGTGAAGGATCCGCTCATCATTCACTATCCGGCGGGCATTCGGGATGGCGGCGCGGTCCGCACGCAATACTCGTACGTGACCGATATCGTGCCGACCGTGCTGGAGCTGGCGGGCATTCAGGCGCCCGAGGTCTACAAAGGCGTGCAGCAGCAGCCGGTGCACGGCACGTCGCTGGCGTATACCCTGGCGAGCGGCGAGGAGCCGACGCGCAAGGAGACGCAGCATTTCGAGATGGTCGGCAACCGCGCCATTTGGCACAAAGGCTGGAAGGCGGTCGCGGCCCACAAGCCGGACACGCCGTTCAGCGACGACGTGTGGGAGCTGTATCACGTCGACGAGGATTTCACCGAGTCGAACGATCTGGCGCAGGCGCATCCGGAGAAGCTGCGGGAGCTGATCGAGCTGTGGTGGGCGGAGGCCGGCCGTTACGGCGTGCTGCCGCTCGACGGGCGCTCGATCGTGGCGAAGGTGCGCGGCGTGGAGAAGGCGAAGGGCGGCGCGCCGCAGCCGGCGGTAACCGAGCGCGTGTTCTATCCGTCCTCGTTCGGCCTGCCGTTCGCCAAGCAGCCGGACGTCCGCAACAAGCCGTTCGAGATCCGGGCGATCGTGAACCGATCCTCGATCGAAGAAGAAGGCGTGCTCGTCGCCCAAGGCGGACGGTTCGGCGGCTATGCGCTGTTCGTGCAGCACAACCGGCTGACGTTCCATTACAACTACGCCTGGGGCGTGCAATATACGATTACGTCCGAGACGGCGCTGCCGGTTGGCGAACTGACGCTGGCCTTCCGCTTCGCCCGCACCGGCGATAACGAGGGCGTCGGGACGCTCTACGCGAACGGGACGCGCATCGGAGAAGGCAAGATCGGCCATGCCGGCGTGCTTGGCTTTACCAAGGAGCAGTTCCGCGTCGGGGAGAACGATCCGACGCCGGTCAGCGAGACCTACGCGTCGCCGTTCCGGTTCAGCGGCGAGCTGAAGCGCGTTATTTTCACGTTAGGCGGCTACTCGAACAGCCTGGAATCGCAGCTGGCGGTGGAGCTGGCGACAGAGTAAATCGGGAACGGCATGCCGGTCGGCGTGCGAGACAGAGGTTAAAGAAGAGATTGCTTCGCGGTCATCGGTTCGGTGACGGCGGGGCGGTCTCTTTTTTTGCGCGGCGGACGATGGGGTGCTGTCGGAAAATTAGCGCCGGGATCATTTGCCCTTCTTCCGTTATAATAAGAAGGATTGGTAAGGAATGCCTGTCGCGCATTCGCCTGGCATTATGGGAGGTAGGCTGGATTGACCGCGCTATTAACGATAGAAGGATTAAGGAAGCAGCGGCCGGACGAGCCGGACCGGTCGCTGTTCTCGGATATGACGGCGGAGATCGCGGCCGGCGACCGGGTCGCGCTGCTCGGAGGATCGGGGCAGGGGAAGAGCACGCTGCTCCGCATAATCGCGCTGCTGGAAGCGGCCGACGGCGGCCGGCTGCTGCTGGGCGGGAAGGAGCCGCGCGCATACGCCGAACCGAAGGAGTGGCGGCGCCAGGCGTGCTATGTCGCGCAGCAGCCCGTCATGCTGCCTGGCTCGGTCGAAGACAATTTGCGAGCGGCGAGCGGTCTGCACGGCACGCCGTTCGACGAAGCGCTCGCCCGCCGCTTGATGGACGCGGTCGGTCTTGCGGACATCGGCTGGCGGCGCGCCGCGGCTGACCTGTCCGGCGGCGAGAAGCAGCGGACCGCGCTCGTTCGGGCGCTGCTGCTGAAGCCTCGGTTGCTGCTGCTCGACGAGGTGACGGCTTCGCTGGACCCGGGCAGCAAAGACGCGGTGGAAGCGCTGCTGGATACATGGTCGGCGCGGGAAGGCGCCGCTTGCTTGTGGGTCACGCATGATCTGGATCAGGCCGAGCGGCAATGCCGCACGGTCTGGTTCATGGCCGAAGGGCGGCTGCTCGAGGTGGCGGAGGCGGACGTCTTCTTCCGCGGGCCGGCGACGGAGCAGGGCAGGCGTTTCGTCCGGCCGGATGCCGAGGGGCGGACGGCTGGACGCGCGGAAGCGGCGGCCGACAAGAAGCCGGCGGCGAGCTTGGGCGCCGGGTCGGAAGGGGGCGCGCGCGCATGAGCAACTGGGCGCTGGCGGCGACGCTCGTCTTCGTGCTGGTGACGATGCTGCTGTCCATCAAGCGGAAGCTGGGGCTGGAGAAGGAGATCGCCGTCGGCACGGTGAGGGCGGCGCTGCAGCTGTTCCTGATCGGCTACGTGCTTCACTTTGTCTTCGACACGCGCAATCCGGCGCTGATCGTCGTCATTATAGCGGGGATGATTACCGTCGCCGCGTTCAACGCGGGCAAACGGGCGGACCGCATCCCCGGCATCCGGCTGCGGATCGGGGCCACGCTGCTCGTGACGGAATCGCTGACGATGGGACTGCTGCTGTCGCTTCGCATCATCGAGGCGACGCCGCAGTATATCATTCCGGTGAGCGGCATCATAATCGGCAGCTCGATGATCGTCGCCGGACTATTCTTGAGCGCCATGACGCGGGAGCTGGAGGCGGCCCGAGGCGAGATCGAGGCGCTGCTGTCGCTTGGCGCGACGACCCGGCAGGCGCTCCGGCATTCGGCCAGGCGGGCGGTGCGCTCGAGCATGATTCCGACCTTCGACGGCATGAAGACGGTCGGTCTCGTGCAGTTGCCCGGCATGATGACGGGCATGATCGTGGCGGGAGCCGAGCCGATCGAGGCGGTGCGGTACCAGATTCTCATTATGTTCGTGCTATCCGCTTCCGCGGCGATTACCGCTATTCTGCTCGGGACGGTAAGCGCGCGGCTATGGTTTACGGCGGAAGGGATGCTGCGGCGAACGGGGAAACAGGCGTAGGACGCAAGCGGCTCGGCCATCGCGAAGCCATCCGCGGCGCGGCGCAACAATGCAAAACGGGCTTGTCCCCTTCAAGGGGATAAGCCCGCCTTTTTATTTTCATTTTAACGTCTGGACGACGATTCGGTTTCCCGTACGACCGGATTGCCGCTCTGGTCGAGATCGAACTTTTCTTTGCGGACGGTATCTTGCACCTGCTCGGTCTCCTGCACGGTGCGCTTGCCAATGACGATCTCTTCGGTCACGACCGGCTTCTTGGTCACCTCGACGCGCTCCTCGGTGACCGGGATGCGGATCGTCTCGTCCTCGCCGATCGGCGCCGCATCCGTCCGGCCGTCCGCGACGGCGCGTCGTTCGACGAACACCTCTTCATGCTCAACCGGCACGTTGATCGTCCGCTGCTCTTCGACGACGTTCTTGTGCACGACGACTTCGCCGGCCTGCACCGCTTCCTTGTCGACCTGCAGCCGTTCTTCGCGCAGCTTCAGCGTCCGCTCGCGATCCGCCTCTAGCTCATCCGCCGATAACGTGCTCCCGTCCGCCGGGTAAGGCGTCGACCAATCCCGGGTGGCCGGGTCCGGCGTGAACAGATCGTCCGTCAGCGTGCTGCGGCTCGCGACTTCCGTCGCGGCCGCCGTCTCGGCAAGACCGATGTTCGCCGCGACCTCGTTACGGTTGTCCAGGAAGCCCTTGGCATCGTCCGTCAGAATGAGGAATTTGCCATCCCTCAGATCCGAGATGTAAGCGTCGGTATCTTGATCCGTCAGTCCCAGCGTGTACAGCCGATCCCGCAATCCCTCGCGATCATCGCCCGTGAAGAAGCGTTTCACTTTATCCAGGAAGGAGTTGTTGTCCCGGTCTTCGTCCGTTAAGGTTTGCACGTCCGCTTTGCGATAGAGATCGGTGAGATCCCACGATTCTTCCTTGTCGGCCACGACCGTGATGTCCTGACTCGAATAGCCTCTGGCTTGGAGTGCCCGGATCGCGTCCAGCACCTCCGACGACGAGTTGAATACGCCATATACTGCTTTCGACATTGTCCATTCCTCCTTAAAGTTCCATCGCTCCGTGATACATTCCGTATATACCCGGCGGGTATGAACGATAAACGAAAGCGGCGAAACTGGAGAGGATGCCCGCCGAGCGCGAAGGCGGCAAGATGGCCGTAAAACGCAGTCGGCCAGGATGACCGGCATAACGTGCGCATAAGCGCGAACCGATCCGTCGAAGCGGCCGATCCGCCGAATCGCCGCCAGCGACACGAACGGCATTAACCGCGTCCGCCCGTTCGTTCCGCGGGCGTCCAAGCGGTCCGGGAGCCGGGCGACTGAGCGGGAGCCGGATCCATCAACGGGTCGGCCGTGAACAAATCGTTGCTCATCGGCGCGTGGACGGACGTATCTTCTTCGCGGACTTCGTGAGAAGCGGCGGAGACGCGATCGTCATAGAGCGCTCCTTCCGACAACGCCGCCAGCGCGGCCGCATCGAGCCGGCCGCCGTCCAGGTAAGGATGCGGCGGCGCGTCGTCTCCCGCGGCGGCTGCCTCCTGTCTGCTCGCATGGACGGCTTCGGGGTAATAGGGCGGCAGCTGTCCCGCCGCGCGGGCGCTCTCGACGAGCACGAGCAACTTGCCCGCGTGCAGGTCGGGCAAATAATCGTCGATATCGCCATCCCCCACGCCAAGCGCGACGAGCCGCTCGCGGAACAAGTCCCGGTCTTCGCCGGTGAACCAGCGCTTCACTTTCTCGAGGAAGGTGCGGTGCTCCTCGTCATCCTCGATCGCCTGGATATCGGCCTTCCGGTACAGCGCGGCAAAATCCCACGGCTCTTCGGCTTGCGCGACGACGCTGATTTCATAGCTGTCGTAGCCTTTTCGGCGGAGCGCGTGGATCGCTCGCAGCACTTCGGCGGTCGTGTCGTACACGCCGTATACGGTTTTGCTCATCGGTGGTCCCTCCTTGGTATCGAACAGCGTCGTATAGGAAGTATTACCCGATCGGGAGGAACGGATAACGAACGGCAGGTTATTCTGGCGGACACGGGATGTCATTTGGTAAAATGAGGGTATTGAGTTTGGTCGGGGAGAGTAGGTGCTGCATGAGTGGGCAGGTTCCGAATCGAATCGCTTTCGATTTGAAGTATGAAGTAAAACAGGTATACAAGAGCCTATCAAAATATAAGCGCGAAAAGGTTCCAACCGTTGTGGAGAGCATCGAAGTGTATATTGACGAGGTCCTTTTGCACGGGGATAACGTGTTTGAAGCGGCCTCGTTCTTCGAGTCGCTTACGCGCGCGGGCACGTTCCGCATGTTCAATTGCACGTGCGGCGTATTCGGATGTGGAGGCTATGAGGTGGCCGTTCGCCATGAGGAAGGCCGAGTGCAATGGGATACCGAAGGGTTAGTCTATGTGTTCGAACATGCCGAGATGCTCGGGTTTGCGGAGGAACTTCAGTTTCAGCTGGAGAAGCTTGATCGTGTGCTGGTTTCGCACGGATTGCCGCCCCGTTTCGACAATCCTTCTTTTATAAGCAGCATGAAACAGTTTGCGGAAGGAATGCCGTCTAGATGAAATTGTTATTTATTTGCAGCCGCAATAAGTGGCGCAGCTTAACCGCCGAGCATCTGTTTCGCGGACTCAATGGATGCGATGTTCGGTCGGCCGGTACCGAGGAAGGCGCCCGCGTTAAAGTGACGGAAGGGCATATCGGCTGGGCGGACGAGATTTTCGTCATGGAGAAGAAGCACGTCCGTCGGCTGAAGGAGAAATTCGGCCCGCGGTTGGACGGGAAGCCGCTTCGAATACTCGACATTCCCGATGATTACCGGTACATGGACGAGGAGCTGGTCGAGCTGCTGAAGGCGCGCGTGTCGGAATACGTGGATGTGCCGGAGTAGCGAGGAGAGTTTGCGAAGGCCGGACCGATAGGGGGAAGCAGACGTGAAGTTAAATCGAATCGAGACCCGAATGTTGGCAAGCTTGTATAGCGATCAACCGCACCCCACGATTTTCATTGACGGCGAGCCATTGGATGCGCTGCTGCATCGCCACTACCCGGAAGGCTTGTATGAAGGTTTGGTGCCTGTCATTGTGGATTGGCTGAACATGCCGAACGAGCAAGCCTTCGTTCGCGGCAAGCTGCTGACGCGCAAGCAGCTGGATATCGTCCCGTTGTTGATGTGCCCGGATGACTGCGACCTGAGCTGCACGATCATTGCCGCGGAGATTGAACGAAGCAGCGAAACGGTGACCTGGCGAATGGGGAAGCCGGTCGGGAACCCGAATGAATGGATGGCCGGGATAGAGCCGACGATGGAATGGCTGGACCTTGTGCCTTCGATGCGGTTCGATCCGGTGGCGCACGATGCCGCGATGAGCGGATTACTTGACTGACCCTACGAACAAAGGAGGCTGCCGCGTTGCAGTACCATCATGACCGCATACAAGGCATCGATCCGGAAGGTTTGCTATACATCGACGACGATGGACGCGAGCGGACCATCGACTTTGAGACGTGCCGCCGCAACTGGATGCATCACAGCGGAGTGTCGGAGAGCCGCTGCGTCGCATGGCGGGATATTTATGACGAACCGCCGTACATTGAATTTTTCTCCGAGCCGAAAATCCGGTTCACGTTCCCCTACAAGCGAACATGGCGGGAAAAATGGCGGCGTCACCCTTCGGAACTGGGGGAGCGATACTTCCGGGCAACGGTCGACGCGCTGAACCGGGAGGGCTGGACGACGTTCGACTTGTCCTGACGGGCGCGGCACCATCGTGGTCACGACCGATGCGGCGGACGGCGAGCAACAGCGTCTGCAGTTCGCGATGACGAGCGTGGACGGGCTGTGGAAAATCGAATTGATCCAAGCGCTGTGATGCGTCGGGAACAAAGAAGGCTGCCCGGGAATCGTTCCCGGACAGCCTTCTTGTCTTCTATGCGCTTGTAAGCCGTGATTAATGGCCGAGAATGCCGCGCAGCAGCGTGCCGTAGAGCGCCGCGGCTTCTTGCTTCGTCATCGAGGCGCGGGGACGGTATTCAGCCGCTCCGCTCGCGTCCTTCGTCACCTCGGGGCCGTGCCAGCCGGCGGAGACGACGAATTGCACCGCATCGTCCGCCCACTTGGACGGGGCGGTCGCCAGCTTCGCGGGCGCCGGCGCCGCGCCGATGAGGCCGGTCGCGAGACGGAATGCGACGATGGCGGCTTCTTCGCGGGTAATGGCGCGGTCGGGCTCGAAGTTCTGGCCCGGCACGCCGGTCAGCACCCCGAGCTCATACACGGTCTGCACGAGCGTCGCGAGCGAATGATCGCGCATGTCGGGGAACGCCACCGGGTTCTTGGAAGGCATGATCCCGGCGATGCGGGCCACGATGGCGACGAATTCGGCGCGGGTGATGGCGCGCTCCGGCTCGAAGGCGGCTGCGCCGTCGTCCTCGAAGGCGCCCAGCGAGCGAAGCAGGTTTATATCGGGGGCATACGGACTATCGCCTTGCACGTCGGTATAAGCCGGCTTCTCCACGAGTTTTTGCGATAGGCTGTCCGGGGACGAGTAATAAATGTAGGCGATGTTGCCCTTGTCGTCTTCCTTGAAAGCGGCGATCTGACCGGACTCGTCCTCGAACGTCAGCGGGGCCGTCGGCTTCAGCGTATGCGAGCCGAGCGCGTCGTCCACGAGCAGCACGCCGTCGCCCGCGGTGACTTTGGTCGCCATGAGCGGCATGCGCAGGCTGCTGTAGAGCCCTTCGAATTTGGTCAACTGCTGCTTCGTGAACGCGGGGGCGGTCGGCGCATTGCCGGCTTTCTTCGGATAGAAGCGATCCATGAAGGCGTCGAAGTACAGCGTCCGCAGTTCCACGGAAGCATCGGACGTGGATAGAATCAGTCCGCCGACGTTGTGCTCGGGAATGAGCCACATCCAAGAGTGGTAACCCGGCAGGTCGCCGCCTTTGCCCATGACGTATTGGCCGTTCTGCATATTATGGAAGAACGATTCGAAGCCATAGCCCATAATCGGCACGCCGGGGGCGGCTTCATAATGCGTCTCGAGCATCGACTTGGCCGTCTCGGCCTTCAGCACGCGCTTGCCGCCGAACGCGCCGTCGTTCAAGTGGGCGATCATGAAGTTCGCCAGGTCGCTGCCCGAGGCGAGCATGCTGCCATCCGGCGAAATAGCCGGGGACAGCTGATAAGCGCCGAGCGGCTTGCCCTGCCCGTCGTAACCGGTCGCCAGCTTCTTCCCGGACGTCTCGTCAAGCAGGTACGTGGCGTTGTTCATCTGAAGCGGGGCGAATACGTGCTCCTGTATATATTGTTCGAACGGCTGCCCGGTCACGTTCTCGATAATGAGTCCTTGGATGTTGAACGCGAGATTGTCGTAGCGGTAGACTTCGCCGGGCTTGCGCACGACGGTCGGCGCGTTGCGCTTCACGAATTCGTCCAGCGAAAGCGGCTTCGCGGCATCCGGATTCGCGTCCGTGCCCGAGTCGGTAAACTCGAAGCCGGTCGTATGCGTCAGCAGGTGCTCGACCGTGACCGGCACGCCCGTCTTGTTCACGATATTGACGCCGGGCAGGTACTTGGTAATGTCGCCATGGAGATCGACCTTGCCCTGCTCGACGAGCTGCATGAGGCCGGTCGAGGTGATCGCCTTCGAGATGGAGGCGGTGCGGAACAGCGTCCCGTTCGGATCGATCGGCTTCTTGGCCGCGACGTCGGCGTACCCGTATCCTGCGTTGAGCAGCACCTTGTCGTCTTTCACGACGACCGCGATCGCGCCGCTTAGAATATCCTTCACGTCCTTGCGGGCGAAGAATTCGTCCGTGAACGCTTGGACGGCTTTGGCGTCGACGGCCGGCGCTTGCGCGGTTGTTCCCGTCGTCGCGGCGGCAGCCGGGAGGCCAGCGATTCCCGCGGCAGGCAATTGCAGGGCGGCCGGCGCCGCCTGCGCCGTCGCGGGCGCGCCGGCAACCGGCGCGGCGAGCAGCGCGGCCACGAGCAGGGACGTGACGGCGATCTGGGTCGTGCGGGTACGATTGCGTATCTTTTTGCTCATCATTTTCACTCCTTATGGCGAATGCGTTCTTCCATTTCATGGTAGTGGAATAGAGGAGGCCGCAACACCGTCCCCGGAATGAAAACGCGCGGACCTCCAGGCGGAGGCCGGAGCTGGACCGCAGGCGCACGGCAAGGGACGAGCCATGCCGAATCGCGCGCGAAAAGGGCTGCGCCAACGTCATCGGAATGACGAAGATGCAGCCCTCGGACGCATGAGCCGTGGACAATCGATCGTGCCTTACGCTTTCTTCTTCATGAACGGCAAATGCAGCGCGAACGATTTGCATGCGGGCTTCTGCTTGCCATTCTTGTCGAAATGCAGCACCGCGTTGATCTCTCCGCCGATGACGAGCACGATGCTCGACAGATAGAGCCAGGTTAGCAGCACGATAATGCCGCCAATACTGCCGTACGTTTTGGAGTAGCTGCCGAAATGGTTCACGTAGAACGAGAAGGCCAGCGACGTCACGATCCAGCCGACCGTGGTGAAAATCGCCCCGGGCAGCACTTCTTTGAATTTCAGGTGCAGATTCGGGACGAACATGTACATCAGCGCGAAGACGACGGCCATGATCGCGATCGGCAGGACGAATTGGGCGATGCCCCAGATGACGTCGAAGCTGCCGGGCAGCTGCGTCCATTTGTACAAATTGTCGCCGATAACGCGGCCGAAGATGAGCATGACCATGCTCGATACGATGACGAGCGCCAGGATGACGGTGAAGAGCAGCGAGATGCCCTTCACTTTCCAGAACGGCCGCGTCTCCTCGACGTCGTACGCTTTGTTCAACGCTTTGATGACGGCGCTCACCCCGTTGGAGGCCGACCACAGCGTAATGAGCAGACCGAAGGACAACAGCGAGCCGCTGCGGGATTGCTGGATTTCCTCGAACGCCTCCGAGATCGTGGACGTCGACGTCTCCGGCAGCACGAGCCGGATGCCGTCGATGACGTCGCGCACGGTCAAATCCGCGAAGCTCAGCACGGCGATGATGAAGATGAGGAACGGGAAGAACGACAAAATCAAGTAATACGTCAGCTGCGCGCCCATCGCCGGCACCTCGTCGTCCTGGAAGCGGCAGTACAGGTTTTGCGCGAACCGCCAGACTCGGCTTTTCGTTTCCCTAGGATTGGCGGGAGCGTCATTGCGTTTGGTACCCGGCCCGTTAGCCGGACTCGCGGGCTTGCGGCTCTGACCGCTGCCCGTCTGGTGAATCGTGCCTGCCATAAGTCCAAGCCTCCTCTCGAATCGGTAGTCCTCATTACCCCGCGCTTCGGGGAGACAAACCCCGCGATAGACGGGACATGGGGAGCGAAGAGATAGCAAGGAGGCAGGGCGTTAGGCGGCGAATGGCCGGCTGCGAGAAGGAGATCGGTGCAAATAGGGAGTAGGAGGAGCTAGTTTCCGGCGGAAAGGGCCGGATTCCGGACGACGCCGAGGAAGACGATCGCCCCCATCTCGCCTTCTTCGATCGCGAAGAAGAACGGTCGGTCGGCCGTGAATTCGCACGGCTGCTGCGGCTCGGCAGTGCCGGCTACCGATATTGCGGTTGCCGCCGCGGCTTCCGTCCCCGTCTCATCAACCTCGATGCGGGCCTGGTGGACGATCTGGCTGATATAGAACAGCGCGCCCTCCTCCGCCATGCCGGAGAAATCCGCCTTGGCCGGGTCGAAGGCCGTCTTCATCCCAAGCTGCCGCAGCGTCTCCTCCAACCGCAGCGTCGACTGGATGCCGAAGCGGGGCAGGCGGACGGTTCCGCCCGCGGTCGCCAGCCCGGCGCGCCACGTCTCGGGGCTGTCGAGCAGCTGGGGCAGCAGGGCATCGAGTCCGCCCGGATCGCCGGGCAGGACGATCGTCATGCGCCATTTGCCCTCGCCGTACGGCAGCTGCAGCACCTCGTACGCCTGCTCCTTCTTAAAGGCGTAAGAGCCGCTTTGCTCCATCATGGGGACGCTTGCCGTCGATCCGTCCTGAAGGCGGAAAGGCCGCTCCTTCGTCCGATCCTCTTCGAACGGCTCGCTCCATGCCCCCTTGATATAGATCGCGTTGACGAGCGCCGACACCGTATCGGGCGGGAAGCTTTCGATCAAGCGGGGAATCATCCCTTTCGTCTGCGTATCGACCCATTTATTGACGGCCGCGGGAGCATCGGGATCCCCGAAGTCGATGTCCTGAATTTCGGCGTTATAATAGGTCTTCAAATCCGCGGCGTACGCTTCTTTCCACCCCATGCCCCGCTGCGCCCATGCGCCGTTCGCGATCCGCGCCGTGACCTCCGTATCTTGGTGCTCGAGCACGTCCGTCAGCGCTCGGGTGCCCTCGTTCAGTTCGAGTACGGACAACCCTTGCGCCCGCAGCGTCTTCAGCATCTCCGAGCGGGTCTCGCCCGCGGCGCCGTTCAAAGCGAGCCCCATCGCCATCGATACGCTAAGCGGGGAGAAGAAGCGGTTCTCTGCGGTCCCGGGCAACAGGCGGCGTCCGAGCTCCATGGAGAAGGCGTTCGCGGACGCGATCTGCGCGCGGTTCGCGTCCGCCGCCGAGAAGCTCGGGCGCGCGGGGGCCGAGCCGCAACCGGCGAATAGGGCAAGCAGCGCCGCGGCAGCCGCCATTGCGGCACCCTTTTTGATCTTTCTAATCATCGCTCCAACCTCCCAGTATTGTCTTTTAATGGAATACGACGAAAGGCGGAGCGGAAAGGTTGCAGACGGAGGCCCCGCCGCGGATAGCGCGACAAGCTTGGGGACCGCGATTAGCTATGGATAGGGGGAACGATAGCCCTATTGATGAAGCGGGAATTCATTGTTAGAATGGGAACGTTAGTTCTAGTCTTGGGCGCGGCGGGGCTAATCGCGCGCCGGTCGAGGGCCAACAATGGATCGAGAAATAGTTACATGCGACAATACCGATGCGCTCGGCAATGTTGTAAACTGTAAAGATATTCAAAATCGTACCCTATTAAAATCATCATTATGATTTCGGTCAAGGAGGCGCCATGAGTCAAGGAAAATCGAACGTATCGATCCGGCATTACGCCGCTTTGATGCGCCGTTATTTGCTTCCGCAGCGGGGAGCGCTCGTTGGGTTGACGCTGCTGCTGTTCGCCTCGATCGGACTGCAGCTGGTCAATCCGCAGATCATCCGGTTCTTCATCGACGAGGCGCAAGGGGAAGGCTCGATGGAACCGCTTTATTACGCGGCCATCCTCTTCATCGGGTTCTCGGTCGTGCAGCAGATCGTCAGCGTCGTGGCGACTTATATGAGCGAGAACGTCGCGTGGCGGACGACGAACACGCTGCGCGGCGACTTGGCGGAGCACTGTCTGTCGCTGGACATGAACTTTCATAAGTCGCACACGTCGGGCGCGATCATCGAGCGGGTCGACGGCGACGTGAATGCGCTGGCGAACTTCTTCTCGAGCATGATTATCCACCTGGCGGGCAACGTCCTGCTCATCTTCGGCATCATCGCGCTGCTATTTCGGGAGAACTGGCTCATCGGCGCCGGCATGACGCTGTTCGCCGTGTCCGCGATTTACATTATTCAATGGATCCGCAAATTCGCGGTGCCGGTATGGAGCGGCTGGCGGCAGGCGAACGCGGAATTTTACGGCTTTATCGGCGAGCAGCTGGAAGGGACCGAGGATATTCGCGCCAACGGGGCAGGAGGCTTCGTCATGGGACGCTTCTTCGGCTTGCTGGAACGGATGCTCCCGCTGCGGATCAAAGCGTTCCTCGGATTCGCGATGATGTGGACGTCGACGATCGTCATCTTCGCCCTCGGCAACGCGATGGCGTTCGGGGTGAGCGCCTATCTCTGGTACAAAGACGACATCACGCTCGGCACGGTGTATCTCATTTTCTATTACACGGAGCTGCTGGCCAAGCCGATCGAGAAAATCCGCACGCAGCTGGAAGATCTGCAGAAGGCGGACGCCAGCATCGTGCGCATTAACGAGCTGTTCGAGATGAAGTCGGAGATTGCGGACGGTCCCGGGGTCGCTTTCCCCGCCGGACCGCTCGCGGTCGAATTCAAGGACGTCGTGTTCAGCTACGAAGGGGCCGAGGGCGCGCCGACGCTCAAGGGCGTCAGCCTGAAGCTCGCGCCGGGCGAAGTGCTCGGTCTGCTGGGCCGGACGGGCAGCGGCAAATCGACGATGGCGCGCATGCTGCTCCGCTTCTACGACCCGCAGCAGGGGGAGATCCGGCTCGGCGGTTCGGACATCCGGCAGGCGAAGGTGAGCGACCTGCGGGCTCGCGCGGCGATGGTCACGCAGAGCATCGAGATTATGCAGGCGACGGTCCGGGATAATCTGACCTTCTACGACGCGTCGATCGCCGACGCGCGCATCGTCGCCGTGCTAGAGGAGCTGGGGCTTGCGAACTGGTACCGGACGCTGCCGCAGGGGTTGGATACGATGCTGGCTTCGGGCGGGGGCGGGCTATCGGCCGGGGAAGCGCAGCTGCTCGCGTTCGCGCGCGTCTTCCTGTGCGATCCCGGACTGGTCATCATGGACGAGGCATCCTCGCGGCTTGATCCGCTTACCGAACAGCGCATCGAACGCGCGACGCAGCTGCTGCTGGAGCGGCGGACATGCGTCATCATCGCGCACCGGTTGGCGACCGTTCAGCGCGCGGACCGCATTCTCGTGCTGGAGGACGGCGAGGTGCTCGAGTTCGGCAGACGGACGGATCTGGCGGCCGATCCGGATTCGAAATTCAGCCGGATGCTGAAGACGGGGATGGAGGAGGTGCTCGCATGAGTACGTTTACGTTTCTGTGGCGGCTGATCATGTACAGGCCAATGCGGTATTTCGTCAACGCGCTGGCGTGGACGCTGATCTACCTGGCCCCGATCGCGCCGGGCTTGGTTACCAAAGAGTTCTTCGATATGTTGGCCGGAGATTCTGCGCTTAACATCGGTATCTGGGGCATCGTCGCGCTGTTGATAGGCGCGGCGCTTGCCCGGGTCGCGCTTATTTTCGTCGGCTTCATCACGGACGTTCACTTCCGGTTCCGCATCGGCATGCTGCTGCGCCGCAACATGCTCGCGCACGTGCAGCAGCAGCCGGGCGCAAGAGCGATTCCCGTCTCGCCGGGCGAGGCGATCAGCTACTTCCGCGACGATATCGACCAGACGGAGGAGGCGGCGAGCTGGTCGGTCGACGCCTTCGGCATGACGACGTTCGCGGCGGTATCGGCCGTTATTCTGATCGGCATCGATGCCGAGCTGACGCTGTACGTCTTCCTGCCGCTCGTACTCGTCGTGACGGCGGCGCAGCTGTCGACCCAGCGCATCCAGAAGTATCGGGCGGCCAGCCGCGAAGCGACTTCGAACGTGACGGGCGCAATCAGCGAGATGTTCGCGAACGTGCAGTCCATTCAGGTGGCCGGCGCGGAGAAGCGCGTCGTGAACCGGTTCCGCCAGCTGGGCGAAGAACGGCGCCGGACGATGGTGAAGGACAGGCTGATGAGCGAGCTGCTCGATTCGGTGTTCTCCAATTCCGTCAATCTCGGCACCGGGCTGATCCTATTGCTCGCGGGCCAGAAGATGAGGGGCGGCGATTTCACCGTCGGCGACTTCTCCCTCTTCGTCTACTACTTGACGTTCGTGACGCAGTTCATTACGAACTTCGGCAAGTTCCTCACCTACTTCAAGCAGATGGGCGTCGCGCTGGAGCGGCTGACGGCGCTACTGCAGGGCGCAAAGCCCGGCGTCCTCACCGCATCGCACCCGCTGCATCTCTCGCGCAGGGAGGGCAAGTTCGATCCGGACGAGGCGCGGCATGGCGCAGCGGCAGGATACGATACCGGACTGGAGCGGCTGGAAGTGCGGGGACTCGGTTACCGCTATCCGGATACGGGCAGAGGAATCGCGGACATCAGCTTTACGCTTGCGCGAGGCTCCTTCACCGTCGTGACCGGCATGATCGGCTCCGGCAAGACGACGCTCGCGCGGGCGTTGCTCGGCTTGCTGCCCGCCTCGGAAGGAACGATTCGATGGAACGGCCGGGAGGTCGCGGATCCGGGCGAGTTCTTCATCCCGCCGCGCAGCGCCTATACCGCCCAAATCCCGCGGCTATACAGCGATACGCTGCGCAACAATATTTTGCTCGGCTTGAAGGAGACGGACGGGAACTTGGCGCGGGCCATCCATGCGGCGGTCATGGAGCACGATATCGAGCATCTGCAGCTCGGGCTCGAGACGGTCATCGGCCCGCGAGGCGTCAAGCTGTCCGGCGGACAGGCGCAGCGAACGGCTGCGGCCCGCATGCTCGTCCGCGATGCGGAGATGTACGTGTTCGACGACCTGTCGAGCGCGCTCGACGTCGAGACCGAGCGCAAGCTGTGGGAGCGGTTGTTCGAAGCCCGGGGCGAGGCGACCTGTCTCGTCGTGTCTCACCGGAAGGCGGCGCTCGCCCAGGCCGACCAGATCATCGTCATGAAGGACGGCCGGATCGAGGCTAAAGGGACGGCGGCAGAGCTGCTCGCCGGTAGCGAATCGTTCCGGCAGCTATGGCATGGCGACGAGGGTTAATATCGGAGAACCGGGAATACGAATACGGGGATCTTGCGGCAATTTCCGCAAGATCCCCGTATTTCTTGTTCGGACAATGCACATGTTTTCTGCCTATTCGCGGAAGGATGCATAATATTTGGCGAGATTGGAAGGGAATCTTGCGAATCGAGGCGGTGAGCGGTATGATCGCGTAAATGAAGACGATTTCTCCAAACTTATTCGACAATGTTAGACAAAATATGCTATATACATCTAAAAATCGCATCGTTATAATGACATAATAAGTTAATTTTTTAATTGGTTCGACATCTTTCGAATGGCCTGCCTTGAACAGGCTGCCGTCCCTGTTTTCCGGGGGTGCGCCGCTCTGGCCTTTGCGCGGGCTTCATCCGCGCCAGGAAGATCAAGTTGCCGAATTTGCTTGGATCCATCCTTTATATTCGGATGGATTTTTATTCTATATTGCGCCTCTCGATCGCCCTAATCGGTCACATCCAGATTTCCTTATTGAAAGCGTGGACATGTCGTGAATCAGAGCCAAACCCTTATGCAATATTACCCGATCGGGCTCATCGTCATCTGCTTGATCATCTCGGTCTTCGCTTCTTATATCGCGCTCGACCTTCCCCGGCTGCTGCTTGCTTCGCGGGGGAAGGCGCGCCGCTATTGGTTCATGGGCGGCTCGCTCGCGCTCGGCTTCGGCTTGTGGGCCTTGCATGTCATCGGCACGATGGCCTACAGACGCGAGGGAGGCGCGGCCGACTACTACTTGACGGCGCTGTTATCCTCGCTGGGCGTCGCCATCCTTGTCGCATTCGCCTGTATCGGATTGAGCGCGCGGCGCGAGATGAGCGCCGCCCAGATGGTTCGCAATGGCCTGCTCCTCGGCCTAGGCGTATGCGGCACGCACGCGGCGGGCGCTTTGGCGCTCGATCAGGCGAGAATCGCGTATTCGCCCACGCTGGTTTGCGTGGCGGCGGTGCTCACCATTCTCGTTTGCGTTTCCATGCAGATTTTGGCTTCTCGGTTCCGCAGCCCGGTTTCGCCGTTAAGCCGATTGGTGAAGGCCGCATGCAGCATCGCGATGGGGACGATCATCGCGGCCGTACAGTACGTCGGCATGATCGCGCTTAGGCTGTCTCCGCTCGCTAGCGTGAGCACGGACGAATTCGAGCCGAATATCTATTTCTGGCTGGCCATCGGCGTGGCGGGATGGTCGATTCTGGTTCTGGGCATCGTGATGCTCTGCGCCAACTTCGCGGACCGGCGCATCGCCCAGCAGGTCGCGCTGAACGGTTCGTTAATCGAAGCGGCCAGCGACTGCATCGTCGTCATCGACGCATCGGGCCGCATCATGGAATTCAATCCCGCCGCGGAACGGATCTTCGGGCACCGCCGCGAAGCAGCCGTCGGCCGTTTCATGCCGGAGCTGTTGTTCACCACGCTTCTGGGCGATTCGTATCGGGAGGCCATCGCGCGTTATGTGCGCGACCCCGGCGACAATCCATTCGGCGAGCGGACGGAGACGACGGGGATGCGCGCGGACGGCACGATGTTCCCGCTCGAGCTGACCGTCACCCGCATCCGCAAGGCGGACCCGCCGATTCTGGTCGCCTTCATGCGGGACATTACCGAGCGCAGGCGCGCCGAAGCCGCCCTGCGCGAGAGCGAGGAACGGTACCGCAAGCTGGTGCATTATTCGCCCGATCCCGTCATCGTCCATTTGAACGGCATGATCCTGTTCGTCAACTCCGCAGCCGCGGTGACGCTCGGCGCCAAGGAGCCGGAGGAGTTGATGGGGCGGTTCCTCGCCGACTTCATTCACCCTGACGACAGGGAGATCGCGGAGATCGGCTTGAATACGCCGCCGAACCGGCTGTCGGAGAGCGGGCCCGCGGAGCTTCGCTGCTACAAGCTGTCCGGCGAATTAATCGATCTGGAAGTGAAATCGATCTTCGTGAAGTGGAACGGCCGGGGCGTCATGCAAACGATCGCGCGCGACGTGACGGCGAAGAAACAAGCGGCGCAGACGATCCGGCAGATGGCGTATTACGACCGGCTGACGGGTCTGCCTAACCGCAATCTGTTCCTCGAGCTTGTACACGGCCATCTGAGGCAGTGCGCGGAGGGCGGCGCGGAAGCGGCCGTCATGTTTATCGACCTGGACCGATTCAAGACGATTAACGATACGCTCGGCCACCACGTCGGCGACGAGCTGCTCAAAGCATTCTCCGGCGTGCTGGCTTCCTCGATGCGCAAGGGCGACATTCTTAGCCGGATCGCCGGCGACGAGTTTCTCGTGCTGGTGCCGTCGACGACGGAATCCGAGGCGTCGGATATCGCTCGGACGATTCTCTCTCACGCGAATACGCCGTTCATGATCGAGGGCCATTCCCTGATCGTTACGCCGAGCATCGGGATCTCCATGTTTCCGAAGGACAGCGAAGAGGCGGAAGAGCTGATCAAGTACGCGGATGCCGCCATGTACCGGACGAAGGAGCTCGGCAAGAACGGATATTCCTTCTATGATTCGAACGTGCGCACCATCTCTTCGCGCGAGATGCAGCTGGAGCAGGGCTTGCATAAGGCGCTGGAACAAGATGAATTTCTGCTGCATTACCAGCCGAGGTTCGACCTGCATTCCGGCCGCATGGCGGGCGTCGAAGCGCTTGTACGGTGGCATAGTCCGGAGTACGGCATGGTGAGTCCGGCGGAATTTATTCCGCTCGCGGAGGAGTCCGGGCTCATCGTCCCGATCGGCGAGCTGATCCTGCGCAAGGCGTGCGAGCAGAACCGGCGCTGGATCGACGCGGGTTATCCGCCCGTGCGGATGGCCGTCAACCTGTCGCTGGTCCAGTTCAGGCAGGCGCATCTCGTGGATCGGATCGAGCAGGTGCTACGAGAGACGGGACTGCCGGGCGAGCTGCTGGAGCTCGAGATTACGGAGAGCGTCGCCAGCCAGAACGAGCGGGCCGTGGCCGAACGGCTGCAGGCCGTTAAGGCGCGCGGCATAACCGTGTCGATCGACGACTTCGGCACGGGTTACTCCTCGCTCAGCTATTTGCGGCAATATCCGCTCGACGTGCTGAAGATCGACCGCTCGTTTATCCGCAATCTGCCGCACTCCTCGGACGATACGGCCATCGTGCAGGCGATCATCGCGATGGCGCACAGCCTGCATTTAAGCGTTTGCGCAGAGGGCGTGGAGACGAAGGAACAGCTCGATTTTCTGCGCGAGCACGGTTGCAGCGAGGTGCAGGGGTATTATCTGTCGAAGCCGAAGGCCGCGGAAGAGATCGAGACCATCCTGGGGACGACCATCGCCTCCCGTATCGAGAGCGCTTCGTAGAGCGGGCTGAAGGCGCGCGAATCCCTGTCGGCAGGGGGTTTTTTCCACGAAAGAGAGAGTTGACGGTAACGCTTTCTTTGCGTTATGATGAGGACATAATCATACACGACGGCGTGTTACCTCGGGTAGAGGGCATGAGCCAAGAGAACGATTCTGCGAAGCAGAGTCTTTTTCTTGGCTCTTTTTTTTGCCTTTTTGCCATAATAAGCGAAGGTGATGAATGCGATGACAAAGAGGGATTCCACATTGCGAATCGAACGCGCAATCAATAATAACGTCGTGCTCGTTTTGGATGACCAGACGAAAGAAGAATATGTGTTGATGGGCAAAGGCATCGGGTTCGCGGGCAAATGCGGCGAAAGCATTCCGGCCACCGATCCGCGCATCGAGAAACGCTTCCGTCTCGACGATCCGGGCGAGATGGTGCAGTACCATTCCTTGCTCGGCGACATGGAGCCGGAGGTCATCCGAATTTCGGAAGAAATTATCGGCTTGATTACGGCAAGCTTCGGCGAGCTGGTGAACCGCAAAATTTATTTCGCGCTGCCAAGCCATATTCAGTTCGTCGTCTATCGGCTGCGCAACGGCATGGAGATCGTCAACCCGTTCTTGTACGAGACGAAAATGTGCTACAAAGACGAATATGAGATCGCTAAGCGAGCCGCGGAGCTAGTCGCGAATGCCTTTCACATCCGGGTACCGGAAGAGGAAGTCGGCTTCCTAACGTACCATGTCCATTCGGCGGTGAGCAACGTGCCGGTTGGCCAAATCGTGAAGTTCACGAACTTGATCAACGAGCTGATCGAGCAGATCGAAGAGCGGCGAGGCATCCGGATATCGCGGGAAAGCATCGATTACATTCGGCTCATCACGCATCTGCGCTATTCGGTCGAACGCATCAGCCAAGACAAGCGGGTGCATAACCCGCTAGTCGCCGCCCTGCCGCAGCAGATGCCCGAAGCGTACGCGCTGGCGGAAGAGCTGTCGCAGCTGGTGCACGGTTATATCGGCAAGCCGGTGAGCGAGGATGAGATCGGGTTTCTGGCCATTCATTTGTACCGGTTGTTCGAGGTGTTTCAGGCGCCGGGACAAGCCGGATCGTAGGGAAGAGCAGTTTGCGCGCCAACTAACACATTCATCAGGAGGGTTCCAATCATGTTCGGAAAATTGTTCAAAGCCAAAAAAGATACGTTCACCATTACGGCCCCGATTACGGGCAAAGCGGTACCCCTCACCGAGGTTCCGGACGAGGCATTCGCCGGCGGGCATATGGGACGCGGCATTGCGATCGAACCTTCGGTCGGCAAACTTATCGCCCCGTTCGACGCGGTTGTCGCGCACGTGATCCATACGAATCACGCCGTCATTCTCGAGCACGCCTCCGGACTTCAACTGCTCGTGCATATCGGCATCAACACGGTCGCGATGAAAGGCGAGGGCTTCAAGGGGCATGTTCAAATCGGCGACGAAGTGAAAGCGGGTCAAACGCTGGTCGAGTTCGATATCGAAGCGATCCGCGCCGCAGGCTATCCGCTTATCACGCCGGTCATCATCGCGAACGAGGAAGAGTCGGTCGCGGAGCTCGAAGTGCTGCAAGGTTCGGTTACAGCTGGTCAGGATCCGGTTATCCAGGCGGTTCTGGCGAAGTAACGATATAGATTCAGATTCATAGCTATCCTAGGGGGAGTAAACATGTTAGCTTTCTTGCAACGGATCGGTAAAGCGCTTATGCTGCCGGTTGCAACGCTGCCTGCGGCTTCGATTCTGCTTCGTTTCGGCAGCATCGATTACGTGAAGGAATTTCATCTCGGGGAGAACGTCGGCGGCTTCCTGAACCAATACATCGCGCCGTTCCTGAGCGCGGGCGGCTCGGCGATTTTCGATAATTTGGCGCTTATCTTCGCCGTCGGCGTCGCGATCGGTCTAGTCGGCGACGCGGTTGCCGCGCTCGCGGCGGTTATCGCGTACCTGGTGCTGACGACGGTGCTGTCCAAAGTGCCGACCGCGTTCCCGGATATCGTTGGGGCGGACGCCAAATTGAACATGGGCGTGCTCGGCGGCATTCTCGCCGGTCTAGTCGCTTCATACATGTACAAGCGTTTCCATACGATCAAGCTGCCGGACTGGCTCGGCTTCTTCGCGGGCAAACGGTTCGTTCCGATCGTCACGTCGATCTCGATGGTGCTCGTCGGCCTCGTGTTCGGCTTGATCTGGGGCCCGATCCAGAACCAGCTCGATATTTTCGGCCGCTGGATCGTCGACCTCGGCGGTATCGGCGCCGGTATCTTCACGTTGGCTAACCGGCTGCTCATTCCGTTCGGTCTGCATCATATCATCAACTCGATCGCCTGGTTCCAGATCGGCGATTTCACCGACGCGGCGGGCAACGTCGTGCACGGGGACATTACGCGCTTCTTCAAAGGCGATCCGACGGCGGGCATGTTCATGACCGGCTTCTTCCCGATCATGATGTTCGCGCTGCCGGCTGCGGCAATCGCGATTATCCAAAGCGCGAAGAAAGAGAAGCGCAAAGCGATCGCGTCGATCTTCATCGGCACGGCGATCGCCTCGTTCCTGACAGGCATTACGGAGCCGCTTGAATTCGCGTTCATGTTCGTGGCGCCGGTGCTGTTCATCATCCATGCCGTGCTTAGCGGCGCGGCAGCCTTTATCGTGGCCGAAATGGGCATCAAGCACGGCTTCGGCTTCTCGGCCGGCTTTATCGATTACGCGCTTAACTACTCGCTGGCGACGAAACCGCTGCTGCTCATCCCGATCGGCCTCGTGTTCGCGCTTATCTACTACGTGCTGTTCCGCGTGCTGATCGTGAAATTCAACCTGAAGACGCCGGGCCGCGAGGACGATGAGCCTGCGGCGGCTGGCGCTGCGCCAGCGAAGGCGGCTTCCGGCGGTACGGCAAGCGACAAGGCGGCCAATGTACTGGCGAATCTCGGCGGCAAGGACAACATCGTCAGCGTGGATGCGTGCATTACGCGCCTTCGTCTGGTCGTGAAGGACGAGAAGGAAGTGAACGACGCGGCGCTGAAAGGGCTTGGCGCTTCGGGCGTCATGCGTCTGGGTTCCGGCGCGGTACAGGTAATTTTCGGCACGCAATCCGAGCGGTTGAAGGACGAAATCAACAAAATCATGTAAGCAAGGCTGTCCATCGTCTCCCGGTTCCGTTATACAGAGAAGGCGCCGGGCAAGACGGGGACGGTTGCGGCAGCAAGTTTGGCTGGCTGATCGAGATAGATGAAAGCAGCATTTTACGAACAGGAGTGGAGAACATGCAACAAACTTATACTGTGGCTAACCAACTGGGCATTCACGTACGTCCCGCGAAACAAATCGTGGAGGCGGCCAAAAAATATCCGAACTGCAACATTTTCGTCGAGAAGGACGGCAAGCGCAACAGCGCGAAGAGCCTGGTGAACGTGCTGACGCTCGGCGCCAAGCACGGCGATAGCGTCACGCTGATCACGGAAGGCGAGCAAGAAGCGGAAGCGCAGAAGGAAATCGGCTCGATCCTCTCGGCCGCGATCGACGGCCACGGTGGGAACTAATGATCGTCCGGGGCATAGCGGCATCGCCGGGCATCGCGATCGGCCGCGTATGGCGGATGGAGAGCGAAGCCGAAGCGGCGAATGCGCCGGCTAACATCGAGCCATCGGCGGTGGAGTCCGAGACGGCGCGTCTGATGCAAGCGATCGCGGAATCCGCGTCGGAAGTTGCGGCGCTGCGGGATCAGTTGATCGCGAAGGGCCAGGCGCACGAGGCGGAGATTTTCGACGGCCATCTTATGCTGCTCGAAGACGAAGAGCTGCTGGACCGGGCGAGGAACGCGATCAACGATGAGCTGATGGCGGCGGAAGCGGCCATCGCGGCGGCACGCGACGAAATCGCGGCGATGCTCGAGAGTCTAGACGACGAGTACTTGCGCGAGCGTGCGGCGGATATCCGGGATATCGGCGGACGCATCATCGCGCGGCTGACCGGCCGATCCGACATGCCTCCGGCAGGGGGCGGCGATCCGGTCATTATCGTGGCGCCGGACTTGACGCCTTCGCACACGGCGCAGCTCGATCCGTCCGCGGTCGCGGGCTTCGTGACGCTGCAGGGCGGACGCACGTCGCACTCGGCGATCATCGCGCGGGCGAACGGCATCCCGGCGATCGTCGGCATGGGCGATGCGCTGGCCGATCTTCGCGCGGGCGAAGTGGTGATCCTGGACGGCGAATCCGGCGAGCTGCATATCGCGCCGAGCGAGATCGTCATCGCCGAATTCGCCGCGCGCCGCGAGGCGGAGCGCGCGAAGCGGGAAGGGCTGCAGTCGCTGATGGGGCTGGACAGCGTGTCGCTGGACGGCGTGCGCGTCGAGCTCGTCGCCAACATCGGTTCGCCGGCCGATGCCGTCAGCGCGAAGGAGCGCGGAGCGGAAGGCGTCGGCTTGTACCGGACCGAATTCCTCTACATGGGCCGCGATACGCTGCCTTCGGAGGACGAGCAGTATGACGCTTACGTCAGCGTCGCCCGCACGTTCGGACCGGATGCGCCGATCGTTATCCGCACGATGGACATCGGCGGGGACAAGGAGCTGCCGCTGCTCGAGCTGCCGAAGGAGGACAATCCGTTCCTCGGCTATCGGGCGATCCGGATTTCG
This sequence comes from Paenibacillus methanolicus, assembly GCF_008124765.1. Taxonomy (GTDB): domain Bacteria; phylum Bacillota; class Bacilli; order Paenibacillales; family Paenibacillaceae; genus Paenibacillus_Z; species Paenibacillus_Z methanolicus. The sequence goes on from NZ_VNHS01000012.1 coordinate 252,867, forward strand.
CTCGACCGGCCGGAGCTGTTCAAGACGCAGCTTCGCGCGATCCTGCGAGCCAGCGCCCACGGGAACTTGAAGATCATGTTCCCGATGATCGCGACGCTCGCCGAGTGGCGGGCGGCGAAGGCGCTCGTCGACGCGTGCAAGGAAGAGCTGCACGGCGAAGGCGCGGCGTTCAACGAGGCGATCGAATGCGGCATCATGATCGAAATTCCGGCGGCGGCGCTGCTGGCGGACCGCTTCGCGAAGGAAGTCGATTTCTTCAGCATCGGCACGAACGATCTGACCCAGTACACGTGCGCGGCGGACCGGATGAACCAGAAGCTCGCGGCGCTTAACGATCCGCTGCAGCCGGCCGTGCTGCATCTAATCGAGCGCGTCATCCGCGCGGCCCGAGCCGAAGGCAAATGGGCGGGCATGTGCGGCGAGATGGCCGGCCAGCCGCATGCGGTGCCGATCCTGCTCGGCCTCGGCCTGCACGAGTTCAGCATGAGCGCCAATGCCGTGCTGCCGGCGCGCGGTCTAATCCGCGGCATCGACCAGGCGAGCATGGCGGCGTTGGCTGCCGAAGCGCTCGAACTCGAGACGCCGGACGCGATCCGCGCGCTCGTGGAAGCGCGCGTGCCGGCGATTCGCCAGGCGTATTAAGGGAAGAAGCGTACTCCGCTTGGCGGGGTACGCTTTTTTTGTCTCGCGCGCGGGATAGTGAATTGAGCTCGAAAGTCGCCCCTTATCACAAAAAGCGCCGGGAAGGTTTCCCCTCCCGGCGCTCCCATCCGCCGAATCCAAGCGGCGGATGTTCAACCGCTCTAACCTTCTCCGCGCTCGCGCGCCGTCATCTGCTGCCACACCGAGCCGGCCGCTTCTTCGCCGCGTTCGATGCGCTCGAGCGCCATGCGCGCCTGCAGACGCACTTCGAATTCGGCGTCTTCCGAGGCGCCGCGCAGCGCGTCGACCGCGCTGTCGTCGCCCGCTTCGTACAGGAAGCGGGCCGCCCGCCAGCGGACGAGCTTGTTGCGGTCGCCCAGCGCTTCGATCATCGGGCCGATCGCGGACGGATCGCCCAGATCGGAGAGCGTGTCGCCCGCCGTCCGGCGGACGGAGGCGGAGCTGTCGCGCAGCGCCGTGAACAGATGCGGCATCGATTCGGGCAGGCGCAGCTCGCCGAGGTAGACGACGGCCAGCCGGCGGATCGAAGCATTGTCGTCCGCCAGACATTGCGCCAGCAGCGGCAGCATATCCGGCTGCGGGATCGTGCGGTTCAGCGCTTCGTACCGCTCGTTCCATTCCGGAGATTGCAGACGGGCGGCCAGTTCCTCGGTCGTCAGCGGCTCCGGGCGTACCGGCGGCGCCGGCGTCTGGCCGCCCGCCGCGCCGGCGGCCAGGGCATCCGCGACGAGCTCATCCAGCCGCTGCTGCGGATAGGCGGCCTCAAGCTCGCGCACCAGCTCGGCCGCGATCTCTTCCGGCTCGCCGTAGCGGACGCCGAGCTCCTCGAGCTTGCGCTCGCGGATCATCGTCGCGGCGGCGGCGCGGGTGACCGCGTCCGTGAAGGCGGCGGGCATCGCCGCGCGCACTTCGCGGTCCGCCATCCGCACGCGGACTTGAATCGGAATGCCGCGGTACAGCTGCACGAATGCGTGCGCCTCGCCGAAGCTGTCGGCGGCTTGGCCGTCCTCCGGCTTCCCGCCGTCCGCGCTTTCGCCCAGCACCGTCCGCGCTCCGGACAGGATGCGTTCCCAGTCCGCGCCCGGCTTGCGGTCGAGAGCGATGAAGTCGGCGGTGCGGAACAGTCCGCGCACGCCGTCGATGCGCAGCAGGCCGGCGAGCGGCTCGGGCGCCGCGTCCGCGTCCGCCAAGGCGTACGTCTCCCGTTTGCCGGCAGGCAGCTTCTCGTCCACGTTCAATTTCATCGTATTCGGACTTGGGGTCGGTTCAATAAATATCAAGCGCATTTGCGCATACCTCCTTAATAACCGCGATCATATTACCGTCCAGCATCCCTTTAAGTGTACCGGAAATCACGCCCGGAAGCGAGCCGCGGCAACGGGAGAGAACGTGCGAGAGCGGGAGACCGGAGACGCTGCGCAAGCAGCGTCAATCCGCGGCGGTAAGCTAGCTTTTGACCGGAACCGACGATAGGGGACGCGAGGACCGACCTGGCGAATTCCGCGCAGCCATTCCGGATTTGCGTAATTCCCGCGGGGTTGATATCGTAGAAGCAACGCAAGATAGAAGCCGCGATTTGATAGGCTGGGAGGGTAAGTTTCGCACATGCGTTACACGAATATGAATCCGGAGGCGAAGACGAGCTCGTTCGCCGATCTTCGCCGCTGGCGCCGGGAGCGGGCCGCCAAAATGAAAACGAAAGATTTCTCTTGGCGCGTGCCGTCGGTCAAAGCCGATCTGCGCTATTTGCGAAGCCGCACGAAGGCGGCCTCGGTGACGTGGGTCGGCCATTCGACGTTCCTGATCCGCCACAGCGGGCTGACGATCGTCACCGATCCGGTCTGGGCCGAAACGATGGGCTTTCAGAAAAGGCTGACGCCGCCGGGGATCGAGATCGGTCAAATGCCGCCGGTCGACGTCGTGCTGCTGTCGCATTCCCATTACGATCATCTTCACCTGCCTTCGCTCAAGAAGCTTATCGGCGACAAGCGGCTCATCGTGCCGGCCGGTCTCGGACCGCTGCTGCGCAAGAAAGGCTTCGAATTCGTCACCGAGCTGCAGTGGTGGGAGCAGACGATGGTGGACGGCGTCCGCTTCACGTTCGTGCCGGCTCAGCATTGGACGCGCCGCACGCTGACGGACACGAACCGGTCGCATTGGGGCGGATTCGTCATCGAGCCGGTCGAGTCGATCATGAACGCGAAGCCGCACGATTACGCGCCCGAGACGATCTACTTCGCCGGGGACAGCGGGTATTTCGACGGGTTCAAGCAGATCGGGCAGCAGTTCCGCATCGACGTCGCGCTCATGCCGATCGGGGCGTACGAGCCGGAGTGGTTCATGAAGATGCAGCACGTCACGCCGGAAGAAGCGCTTCAGGCGTTCATCGACGTGGGCGCGAGGCTGTTCGTTCCCATGCACTACGGGGCGTTCGCGCTGGCGGACGACACGCCGCGGGAAGCGCTGGACCGGCTGGAGACGGAGCGGGCAAGACTCGGCATCGAGCCGGAGCGGATCGAGGTGCTGCCGCAGGGGAGGGTGCTCAAGATCGCCGAAGCCGACGCCATGACAAAATCGGATTGAAAAATCCCTACCGTGCCTACTGGTTTCGACACCGAATGTCCGGTAAACTGCAATTGAACGTAATCCGAGCGCGACAGAACACCGGGCGCGTTCCTCGTAACGCGTTCCATATAGATGCAAACGCAATCATCCAACGGGAGGCTATACCATAATGAGCAGCATCGTAAAAATCGGCATTATCGGCGCGGGCGCGATCGGCAACGCGCACATGGGCGCATTCCAGAAACTTGAAGGCGCGCAGGTGGCCGCGATCACCGACGTCTTCCTGCCGCACGCGGAGCAGCGGGCGCAAGAGCACAATATTCCGCTCGTCCACCAGAGCCCGCAGGCGCTGCTGGAAGATCCGGACATCGACGCGGTCGTCGTCGCCGTGCCGAACAAGTTCCACGCGCCGCTGGCGATCGAAGCGCTTCGCCAAGGCAAGCACGTCCTGCTGGAGAAGCCGATGTCCATCGACTCCGAGACGGCGCGCCGGATCGTCGAAGCGAAGGAGCAGTCGGGCAAAATCCTCATGATGGCGCACCAAATGCGCTGGGAAGGGCTGTCCCGCGCGCTGAAGGGCGAGATCGAAGAAGGCAAGCTCGGCCGCATCTACAACGCGAAAGCGGGCTGGTTCCGCAAGAAGGGCATTCCGGGCTGGGGCTCCTGGTTCACGCGGATGGACGAGTCCGGCGGCGGACCGCTCATCGACATCGGCGTGCACATGCTCGACTTGACGCTGTACATGATGGGCAACCCGAAGCCGGTATCGGTATTCGGGACGACGTACGCGGAATTCGGTCCGAAGAAAGCCGGCATCGGCAGCTGGGGCACGCCGAATTGGGACGGGTACTACGACGTCGAAGACTTGGCGACCGCGCTGATCAAATTCGACAACGGCGCGACGCTGTCGCTTGAAGTGAGCTGGGCCGCGCACGCGGCGGGCCTGAGCGAAGATCCGTTCATCTACCTGATGGGCACGGACGCGGGCGCTTCGATCGTCGGCAGCACGGGCAAGACGGTCACGCACGAGAACAACATCATCATCGAATCGACGCTCGCGCCGCTCGAGGGCGACGCGCGCCAATTGATGAGCGAGCATTTCGTCGCCTGCATCCAAGAAGGCAAGGAGCCGATCACGACCGCGCTGTCGGGCTACACGAACAACCGGATTTTGGACGCGATCTACGAGTCGTCGAAGACGGGCAACGAAGTGAAGCTGAACTGGGACTAGTCGCATCGCGCACAAAGGCAAACACAGAGCAGCCGCCGGGTTTCCGGTGGCTGCTCTTGTCATGCGCGCCGGATTCGCGCAAGGACTTTTCGCGTTCGTTGTGGTATAATGGTGCGATGAGTATCAAATGAACAAAAGGACGGGATTGCGTACCATGATCAGTACAAGCGGCATCACGCTTCGATACGGGAAGCGCGCCTTATTCGAGGATGTTAATATCAAATTCACGCCGGGCAACTGCTACGGCCTTATCGGCGCGAACGGCGCCGGCAAATCGACGTTTCTGAAAATTCTCTCCGGCGAAGTCGAGCAGACGAACGGCGAAGTGCACATCACGCCGGGCGAGCGTCTGGCCGTGCTGAAGCAGAACCATTACGAGTACGACCAGTTCAAGGTGCTCGAGACCGTCATCATGGGCCACAAGAAGCTCTATGAGGTCATGAAAGAGAAAGACGCGATCTACATGAAAGATCCGTTCACCGACGAGGACGGCATGCGCGCCGGCGAGTTGGAAGCGGAATTCGCGGATATGAACGGCTGGGAAGCGGAATCCGAAGCGGCGGGCATGCTCAATGGCCTCGGCATCCCGCCGGAGCTGCACGACAAGCAGATGTCGGAGCTCTCCGGCAACGAGAAAGTCCGCGTTCTCCTCGCGCAGGCGCTGTTCGGCAGCCCGCACATCCTGCTGCTTGACGAGCCTACCAACCATTTGGATATGCAGTCGATCGAATGGCTCGAGAACTTCCTGGCCGGCTATGAAGGCACCGTTATCGTCGTATCCCATGACCGTCACTTCCTGAACCAAGTATGTACGCACATCGCGGATATCGATTTCGGCAAAATCCAGTTGTACGTCGGCAACTACGACTTCTGGTACGAGTCCAGCCAGCTGGCGCTCACGCTCATGCGCGACCAGAACAAGAAGAAGGAAGATAAGATCAAGGAACTGCAGGCGTTCATCCAGCGCTTCAGCGCCAACAAGTCGAAGGCGAAGCAGGCGACGAGCCGGAAGAAGCTCCTCGACAAAATCTCGCTGGACGACATTCGCCCTTCCAGCCGGAAGTATCCGTTCATCCACTTCAAGCCCGAGCGCGAAGCCGGCAAGCAATTGCTGCTCACCGAAGGACTCACGAAGAGCGTCGATGGCGTAAAACTGATCGACAACCTGACGCTGACCGTGAACAAAGGCGACAAAATCGCGCTGGTCGGCCCGAATACGCAACCGAAATCGGTGCTCATGCAAATTCTGATGGGCGAGACGGAAGCGGACAGCGGCACGTACGCGTGGGGCGTCACGACGACGCAAGCTTACTTCCCGAAAGACAACTCGGCTTATTTCGACGGCGTCGAGATGAACCTGGTCGACTGGCTGCGTCAATACTCCAAGGATCAGGACGAATCGTTCATCCGCGGCTTCTTGGGCCGGATGCTCTTCTCCGGCGACGAAGCGCTGAAGAAAGCAAGCGTCCTCTCCGGTGGCGAGAAAGTGCGCTGCATGCTCTCCAAGATGATGCTCTCCGGCTCGAACGTGCTGCTCATGGACGAACCGACGAACCACTTGGACCTCGAATCCATCACGGCGCTCAACAACGGGTTGATCGACTTCGACGGCACGCTGATCTTCACCTCCCATGACCATCAGTTCGTGCAGACGATCGCCAACCGCATCGTGGAGATTACGCCAAGCGGCGTCATCGACCGGATCATGAGCTACGACGAATACCTCGAGAACGCGGAAGTCAAAGCGCTTCGCGAGCGCATGTACCCGGCTGAATAAGCTAGAGACTTATACAACGAGAGCCCTGCGGTTGATTCCGCAGGGCTCTTCTTGTTGTTTGGGTGAGTTATAGAACCGTTCCAAATATGGATAAAAACGAAAGCGAAGGTCCGCACGGAGCCGCATCAAGGACACACCCCTACAGGATAGCAGCCCAAGGCAAAACGTAACGCACGAATAGCGGGATCCCCTCGAAAGGACACATCGACGACGGCCGCGTAACGAGACAAGATTCTTCCGGGTATCCAGAGGGACGGGACCCTCGGAACCCCTCGCGAGGGGCAATGCTGTCAGGTTAAGGAAAAACGTCCGCTGAAGCCAATTAGGGCCTATAGTTGACAGGCTTAAGTCTTAGGACGAACTTCAAAACCCACTGAAGCTTTGTCCGTCAGGACAAAAGCGTGCCACATTCAAGCCTTCCCGCCGACCGCGAATAAACATGCCAGCACGAAAAAGGGAGTCCAGAGGGCAAAGCCCTTTGGAGCCTCCTCGGTGGAGGAGGTGGGAGGAGGGAGCAACAAAAGTGGGATCAACGGGGCGGAGCCCTCTTAACCTAACAGCATTGTCTCGAGGGGGCTTGGGGGAGGAAGAAAGGGTTCTCGAAGGGCGAAGCCCTTTTGTTCTTAATCAGAATTCCTGATGAGGCTCGGATCGCAGCTGCGCGAGGACGACGTTCAGGAAATCGTCCTTCCCCAGCTCGATCAGATCCGGCCGCAGCATCTCCAGCAGCTCGAGGGCGACGTCGATTCGGGAGCGCAGCTGGCCGGTTTCATCGCTTGGCGTCCGGATGTGAAGCGGGCGGACCGTCCGCGAGGGCAGAGCCTCCTCCCTCAACAGATTCGTCATTCGGCCGATTCGCAGCTCGATTCGTTCCAGCTCGGCGTTCTTAACGCCGCAGAACAACCAGCCCAGGCCATCCGAATGCCAGCGCGGGTAGACGTCGACCAGCAGCGTCGGGCCTTGGATGGAGATCATATTAAGCTCGACGCCTTGCTGCGGTTCTCCGCAGCCTGGGACAAGCAGTCGTCGGGCTTTCGCGACCGAGCCCGGGTCGAGCAGCTCGAGGAAGGATGCGTCCCGACCGGGGGCGAACAGTTGAATCGCGGCGTCGCTGGCCTCAAAGAGGCGCAACGACGCGTCTACGACGAATAAAGCGGCGGGGATCGTGGACCAATGAAGCATATCGCCCGTGTTCTTCATGTTCCTTATCCCCCAAGTCATAATTAGCCCAGTTGCTGCAGTTCGCCGAGCGTGGAGCGTTCGAACCGCGCAAGCCAATCGGACAATTCGAATAGATCGCCGAGCAGCACCGTCTCATTGGGGACGTGCGGCCGCAGGTCGAGCTCGCCGACGAGTCGGCTTCCGACGACGACGGCCGGTCTCGGCATCAGCTGTAGGAAGGCGTCGGCGTAAGATCGAAGCTGCACGAGCTGATGCTGCATCGTAAGCGACATCGCGATGACATCGGGTTTATAATGCAGGGCACCCGCCATGGCGTATTCGAGCGGCAGGTTAGGCCCGTAGTAACGCGTGTCCCACCGATGTTCGCGGAAGATGCCGGCGCACATTTTGAGACCCAGATCATGCAGTTCGCCTTCGGTGCACAACAGCATGGCGCGGAACCGCCGGCTATCGTCCGGCAGGGGGCCTAGCCGCTCCAGCACCCATTCGCAGACGCCCGACGCCAGATGCTCGTCCGCGACGGAGATGAGGTTATTCTCCCATAGCTCGCCGATGTGGCGCATCGCGGGCTTGAGCAGCCGGTCGTACAGGAACAAGCGATTCGCGCCGCTCTCCCGATAACGCTCGAGCTGATCCATGACCGCTCTATGGCGTCCGGCGAGCATCAGCTCGGCAATCTCTTCGACAGCCAATTGCATGTGGGTCGCCTCCCGAATATGGAACTTCGCTTTGCGTTCAAGGTTAGAGTGCCTCTATTATAGGCATTGTTCCGACGAGAAAGCGAGGAGTATTTTGATAGATTTTGCCGAACGGAAGGAACATCGGTCGAGCCGGAGAAGTATGCCTTGTTTCGTGTTTATAAAGCGTGTTTAATGTTTAATGAGGGTTATTAGAGGTGCAGGTGACCTCCCACGGAGGGCTTAAGGTGCAGGAAGAACAAGCACAGCTAGAGCGGCAGTATGTTTGCGATTTACCGTCCCGCATTGTCGGCATCGGCGCTTCGGCAGGCGGACTGGAAGGGCTGAAGACGCTATTTCAGGAAGCGAAATCCGACAATGGACTTGCTTACGTCGTGATCCAGCATTTGTCCCCTCACTATAAGAGCTTAATGAACGAGATTCTATCTAAATATACGACCCTGCGCATTGTCGAAGCGGAGGATGAGATGACGGTCGAGGCCAATACCGTCTATTTGGCGCCTTCACACCGAAGCTTGCGCACCCATCGGGGGAAGCTGTACGTGGCCAGTCCCGAGCCGGGCGAGGTTCATTATCCGATCGACGTGTTCTTTCGCTCCTTGGCGCTCGAGGAGCACTCGCAGGCCATCGGCATTATTTTGTCCGGTACCGGTTCGGACGGAACCAAGGGCGCGATCGCCATTAAGAAGGCGGGCGGCATCATCTTCGCGCAGAACGAGGCGACCGCCAAATTCGACGGGATGCCCCGAAGCGCGATACAGACGGGGTACGTCGATTACGTGCTGTCTCCGGAGGGGATCGCGGCCAAGCTGAACTACGCGCCGGCGCTCATCCCGAGCGCGGATTCCCTCGTGTCGGAAATCGAACAGGTCAGCGATGACGAGAGGGACGAGCTCGTCTCGAAGATTCTGGACAGCATCCGCCAAGAGACCAATATCGATTTCAGTTACTATAAGCGCCCTAGTCTTTTGAGGCGTATCGAGAAACGGATGAGCGCGACGGGCTGCCAGACGCTCTCCGCCTACTATAAGCTGTTCACGGAGGAAGAGGACGAGCTGACGGCTTTGCGCAAAGACCTGCTCATTCATGTCACCAACTTCTTTCGCGATGCGGAGGCGTTCTCCCTGCTGGCCGAGCAAGTGATTCCCCGGATTTTCGAGTCGAAGACGAAGGAGCGGGAGGTGCGCATCTGGACGGCGGGCTGCTCGACCGGGGAAGAGGCCTATTCGCTGGCGATGCTCGTGGCCGAATTCATGGACGGGCTGCCGGATGCGGGGAGCTACACGATTCGGATTTTCGCGACGGACGTGGACAAGCATTCCATCGAATACGCCAATTTCGGCGTCTATCCGGTCAGCATCGAATCGAGCGTGAGCGAGCAGAGGCGGGAACGGTTTTTCACGCGGCAGGGGGACACGTACCAGGTGTCCAAAGAGCTGCGCCGGATGGTCGTCTTCGCGCCGCACAATCTAATCAAGGATCCGCCGTTCAGCAGCCTGGATTTAATCACATGCCGGAACATGCTGATTTATTTGGAGAGCGAGATGCAGCGGAAGGTGCTTTCGTTGTTTCATTTCGCGCTGAATCCTTCGGGCTTCCTGTTTCTTGGGCCGAGCGAGACGATCGGGCGCTTGGATCACTTGTTCGAGCCGTTTCACTCGAAATGGAATATATTTCAACATAAGGCTTACCGGTTGGGCGGCATTGGCGGGCAGAATCTGCACTTGGAGGCACGAGAAGGCTCGGCCGGCGCTCCGGATCAATTGATGAAGCGGAAGGTACGAGAGATGGCCAAATCAACGGATTTGCGCAGGACGGATGAATTATATGCGACGCTCGTCAACGAGCACATGCCGCCTTCGCTGTTAATAGACGAGAATCTCGACGTGAAGCATCTAACGGGCAAGATGCAGCCGTATTTGTCCCCGATGGAAGGCAGACCAAGCTGGAACGTGCACAAGCTGCTCGACCCTCGGCTGGCGATGGCGATCGTCACGGCCGTCCAGAAGGTGCGCGGCGGCGAGCCGACGGTATCGCTGTACAATGTCCGGTTCGATAACAATATGGGCGTAGCGGAAACGACGATCACGGTCAAGCCGTTCTCCCAGACGAATCGCATGTTCGGCGGGCTGATGCTCGTCCTGTTCGAACCGGCGGAGAAATTGCAAGAGCGCGGCAGCATAATCGAATCGATCGAAGTCGACGAGAACGTGCGCCGGCAGCTATTGTGGCTGGAGAACCAGCTTCGCCAGACGGAGGAGCGGCTGCATGCGACGATCGAGGAGCTCGAGAGTTCCAGCGAGGAGCTGCAGAGCACGAACGAAGAGCTGATCGCCTCCAACGAAGAGCTGCAGAGCACGAACGAAGAGCTGCAGGCGGTGAACGAGGAGCTGGTCACGATCAACTCCGAGTACCAGTTCAAGATTCAAGAGCTGACCGAGCTTAATAACGATATGGACAATTTCCTGGTCAGCACGAAAATCGGGACGATATTCCTCGATACCCATCTGTGCATCCGGCGGTTCACGCCCGCGGTCACGAAGGAGATTAATCTGCTCGAGGTCGATTATGGACGCCCGTTCAGTCATATATCGCATAACTTCTATTATACGGATTTCGTGAAAGATGCCACGCGCGTCTTGAAGACGCTCAAGTCGACGGAGCGGGAAGTGAAGAGCAAGAACGGCCGCTGGTATAGCGTCCGCACGATGCCGTACCGGACGACCGAGCTGTTGACCAAAGGCGTCATTCTCACCTTCGTCGATATTACCGAACTGAAGAAGATCAACGAGGATCTGCTGAAGCTCTCCTATGCGATGGAGCAGAGCCCGTCCGTCGTCGTCATTACGAATACGGATGGCGCCATCGTGTACGCGAACCGCAAATATTACGACGTGTCCGATTATAACCGCGAAGAGACGATGGGCCGGCAGCTAGCGGAGCTGAACGACTGGCGCGCGGCGGACGCCGATTTCGAGGAGATCTGGAAGAAGCTGAAGGCCGGCGAGACGTGGGAAGGCGAGTTATCCGGTCATGCGAAGAACGGCGAGTTGTATTGGGAGAAAGCCCAATTGCACCCGATCATCAAGAAGGGCAAGACGATTTTCTTCATGAAAATCTCCGAACTGATCACCGAGCGCAAGGAAGCGGAGGAGATGCTGCGCAAATCGGAGATGCTCTCGGCGATCGGGCAGCTGGCTGCCGGCATCGCGCACGAGATTCGCAATCCGCTCACCTCGCTCAAAGGCTTCACGAAGCTGATGAAGGAAGACAATAAGCGCAATTACATCTCCATCATGACGATGGAGCTGGAGCGGATCGAGCAGATCGTCAGCGAATTGCTTATTCTGGCCAAACCGCAAGCGGCGGAATTCCAGGTTACGGCTATCCATTCGGTGCTGAACGACGTCGTCATGCTTCTGGAGACGCAGGCAATCATGAACAACGTGCAGATTGAGATGCACAGCGAGCCGGGCATCTTCCTCGTGGAGGGCATCGCGAACCAGCTGAAGCAAGTGTTCATCAACTTGCTGAAGAACGGCATCGAAGCGATGCAGGGCGGCGGGACGATCCGGATCTCGACCGGCATGATGGAGGACGGCCTGGTCTGGACGAGCGTGCAGGACGAAGGCGGAGGCATTCCGGCCGACATGCTGGCCCGGCTTGGCGAGCCGTTTTATACGACGAAGTCGAAAGGGACGGGCCTCGGCCTCATGATGAGCTACAAGATTATCGAGAATCACCAAGGCAAGCTGCTCTATGAGAGCGAGATGGGCATTGGCACGACCGCCCGGGTCGGGCTGCCCGTCTGGGCGGAGCCGGAGCGAATCGAGGAGGCGCAGCGGCTGACACGGTCGGCGGCGTCGGCGCTGGCGGAATCGCCGCAGGACATCCCTTCATAAGACATGGATCGAGGAAGCGGCTTCCCCGTGGAGGGGAAAGCCGCTTTTTGGCATTCAGGCGATCTGGACGGACAAGCGCTAGTCGCCAGGATATGCGTCAGCCTGTCGATTTGTGATAGAATAAAGGGAATGAAATGAAGGTGGCGTAAAGCTGGAAGGAGAAGATTCTCATGTCCTTTTTTGATAAAGTCAAGCAGAGCGCGTCAGAGGCGGCGAAGAAGGCGCAGCAAACGGTGGAAATTACGAAGCTCCGCGGCCAAATCGCCGGCAAGGAGAAAGACATGGAACAGCTGTTCCGCCAAATCGGCGAGACGGTCTACCAGGCTCATGCGAGCCGCTCGCACGATGGCGCTCACGAGGAAGAAGTAGCCGGATTCCTGCGGCAGCTGGACGAGATTCGCATGGAGATCGACATGCTGGAGGAACGGATCAAGCATATCCGTTCGGAGAAGTCCTGCGCGTGCGGCAAAGTCGTGTCGCTCGATACGCGATATTGCCCGGACTGCGGCTCGCAGCTGGCGATGGAGGAGCCGAAGCCGGTCGAATCCACGATGGGCGAGATCCGCGTCGTCTGCAGCCATTGCGGTACGGAGAACGATCTATCGGCGCAATTCTGCGTCTCCTGCGGGTCCGACCTGCCGGGTTCGGCTGCCGCGGATGCGACGGAAGAGACGGAGCGCGGCTGATCGATCCGCGGTTTGCGCGAACGGCCCCCTGGCCATAACGCCTCGTACGAGGGTTATGGCCAGGGGGCCGTTTTTCAAAATACAAGAATTTAAAAGTGCCACGCTTATCAAACAACTTGTATTTCTCGATCGCTGAATGCTGCATACTAGCGGGTATGCGGTTTAATTTCCGACGTGCGGAACATGTAATGAATGAGGGCATACAGGAAAGCGACGGCGAGACCGTAGGACAGCAGGAACTGCCACGGCGTCAGCAGACTGTTCAGCAGGCTGCCTTCCCGAAGCAGGTTGACGAAATTATCGTAGAACCGCACCTCGATGCCGATCGCCAGGTTGAGAGCAAGCACGATCGCAATGACGCCGGCGGCTTTGCCGAACCGGTAGAACGTCGTCGCGATGAAATGACCCAAGAGAAGCGAGTACAGCGTAAGCAGGGAATATTCCGCGACAATGGCCGGAATTTGGTTCGCCTGCGCGAACAGATGATGATCCTTCAATTGCTCGTTCCAGCCGGACTGGGACGCGTACACGGCATGTTCCACCGCGAATCCGGCGCCGACGAGCACGGCGCTCGCGAGCGCGAACGCGCCGCAGAACAGCAGCGTGCCGAGCGCCGCGTGCTTGCGCGTAATGCCATGGTTGAGCAGCACCCCGAGGTGGACGTAGGTGAGACGGACGCCGACGATGAAGGCGTAGACGTTCAACGCTTCGAAGACGTTGTCCCAGTAGCTGATTCGGATCGGTCCGAGCGCTACGCTGTCATAGACGAGCGCCGCCGCTGTAATGGCCGCCGATGCGAGCCAGAACAGCGCGAACAGCTTTGGCTTGCCGGTCGCCACCAGGACGCGCAGCGTGAGGAGCGCGGGATGCACCGGCGGTTTGGGGGGCATCATGCGCGCACCTCCTGGCGACTCGTCAAGTGAACGAACAAATCCTGCAGCGGCAAGGACCGCACCTCCAGATGATAGAGGTCGGCGAGCTTCCGCAGGTGATCCGTCATTTCCCCGAACACGGACGCGGATTTCAAGCTGCCGCCCCCGAGCGTATACAGCACCAGCTGGTCTTCGGTGAATCGGTCGACGTCGTATTCGGTCCCCGTCACGGAATAAGCTTTCATTAATAATTGCTCAACCGGTTCGTGCAGAAGCAACGTCCCTCGGTCGATCACGACCACTTCCTCGAACAGCTTGCCGACTTCCTCGATCAAATGGGTGGAGAGAATCAGCATCCGGGGGAAGCGGATATAATCCGCGAGCAGCTCCTCGTAGAACAGGTAGCGCGCATGGGCGTCCATGCCGATGTAGGTCTCATCGAGCAGGGTGAGCGGCGCGCGGCTCGCGAGCCCTAGAATGGCGCCGAGCGCCGACTCCATCCCGCGCGAGAGATGCTGGACTTTCGTATCGAGGGGAAGCTCGAACCGGTCGGCCAACGCGCTCGCGTAATCCGCATCCCAATTCGGCCACGCCGACGCCGCGATCGCCAGCGCATCGCGCGTTTTGGCGAAGCCGTACGCCATCCGGCTGTCCCGCACGAAACAAATTTGCCGGGCGAGTTCGCTGTTCTCGTAGGGTGTCTGGCCCTGCACGAGAATGCTGCCCGAGGTCGGACGAAGCAGGCCTTTCATCATGGAGAGCAGCGAGGTCTTGCCGGAGCCGTTGCGGCCGAGCAGGCCGATGATCTTGTTCCCGGAGAGGGTGGCGGTGACGCCGCGCAGCGCGGTTTGCGAGCGGTATTGCTTCGTAATGGCCTTCCATTCGACCGTCATGTTCATCCGTGCGCGCCCCCTTTGGGCCCCGTCATATACGAGGCGATCTCTTCGGGCGTAATGCCGATGGCGAATGCTTCTTCGAGCATCGGATCGACGAATTTCTTGAAGAAGCGCTCCCGTCGTTCGCGGAGCAGACGGATGCGCGCCTGACGGCTGACGAATTGGCCGATGCCCCGCTTCTCGTACAGGATGCCTTCCTCTTCCAGCTGCTCGAAAGCTTTGGCCGCGGCGGCGGGATTAATCTGGTAGAAAGCGGCATATTGGTTCGGCGACAATACTTGCTCCTCTTCATGGAGCTTGCCGCTAATAATGTCTTCTTTAATCCGGTGCGCGATCTGCGCATATATCGGACCACGCTCGTCGAAATTCACGGACTTGGCCTCCTAGGTTAGTTCTCTTCGTCACTAACGTTAACACCGGACCCTAACACTGTCAATCCTTGGAATGGCGTGCTTAGGAGGGAAGAAGCGGGGGCGGAAAAGGTTTGATTTCGCGCAGAACGGCAATGCTAGACTAGGACTGCCGGATGAGAACCGGCGAAAGTTGGAGTCGGTCAAACATCTTGTGCGGGCGGGGAAAGTATGCTTCGCGCCAACACTGTTTCTCTAGACCCACAAGGTCGCGGCTTGGTATGCTGAAGGCGACAATCGCCATCCGCCGGACGCGCGGACAAAGCGGACTTGCTTGAAGCCATCCATGGAGAGGAGCTGCCGTAAGTGGATCAATACCAAGAAATCAAACAAGGCGAGCGCGGGGCCTGGGTGAGCATCGGCGCGTATCTGGTGCTCTCGGCGCTCAAGCTCGGCGCGGGCTATACGTTTGCTTCCGCCGCGCTCGTCGCGGACGGATTCAACAATTTGACCGACATTATCGCGTCGACCGCCGTCTTGATCGGTCTTCGAATCTCCCAGAAGCCGCCCGACGAAGACCATCCGTACGGGCACTTCCGCGCGGAGACGATCGCGGCGCTCGTCGCTTCCTTCATTATGGCGACCGTCGGCATCCAGGTGTTGATCAGCGCGGGCAAATCGTTGTTCGCCGGTCACCGTGCGGCGCCGGATCTGTTGACCGCCTGGGTGGCGCTCGGCGCGGCTGCCTGCATGTTCGGCGTCTATGCGTATAACCGTCGGCTTGCCAACCGGATCAACAATCAGGCGCTCATGGCGGCGGCCAAGGACAATTTGTCCGATGCGCTGGTGAGCATCGGCGCGGCCGTCGGCATCATCGGTTCCCAATTCGGCTGGCACTGGCTCGACCCTGTGGCGGCGTTATTCGTGGGCGGGATCATCTGCAAGACGGCGTGGGAGATCTTCTACAGCTCCACCCACGCGCTGACTGACGGCTTTAATGAAGAAGAGCTGCATACGCTGCGGAGCACGATCGAGCGCACGCAGGGCGTCCGGTCGATCAAGGACATCAAGGCCCGCGTGCACGGCAGCAACGTGCTGATCGACGTCGTCGTGCAGGTCGATCCCGACCTGTCGCTGAAGGAAAGCCACCGGATCAGCGACGAGATCGAACGGCGCATGGAGCGCAAGCACAACATCATGAGCGTCCACGTCCACGTGGAACCGCTCGGCGCGGAGGGCGTGAATTAAACAGGAACTAGCGAGCAGTCAGGAAGGCGAAAGCCGACCTGGCTGTTTTTGTTGTTCAATCAAGTAAGTAGAGCGTGTCCGCAAGGACAACAGCGTGCCAAGCTCGAACCGCCCGCCAACCGCGAACAAACGTAAAGGTACGAAGACGGGCGTCCAGAGGGCGAAGCCCTTTGGTTCCCCTCGGAGGAGGGGGAAGGGGGAGGCGACGCGCATGGAGCTTTGTCCGTCAGGACAAAAGCGTGCCACACGCAAGCCTTCCCGCCGACCGCGAACAAACAGGCCAGCACGAAGACGGGAGTCCAGAGGGCAAAGCCCTTTGGAGCCTCCTCGGCGGAGGAGGTGGGAGGAGGGAGCAACAAAAATGGGGTCAACGGGGCGCAGCCCTTCTTAACAGCATTGCAGCGGAGAGGGAAGGGGGAGGTAATTACCGGGATATTTTGCATAACCCGAGGATAGGAATGCCATTCTAATGACGTTGGTTGAAAACAGTGCTACGCCAGGGACTGACGTTGAACCCGCAATGCGCGAGAGGAGGCGGCTTTTAGCCGATGCTTTATCATCAGGAACTGCCCGACCGCTATGATAAGGATTTGCTTCATGTGCTGGTTCGGGACGCCCATACGTTATATGTCTACTGGGAGATCGGCAACCGCCGCAGGTGGCTGGCCGCCCAGCATTTTCAGACCGACTGGCACTTTCTGCCGAAAGTGCTGCGCGTCTACGACGTCACCAACGTCTACTTTAACGGCAGCAACGCGAACGGCTATTTCGATATCGAGACGAACCCGGAGGCGAACAACTGGTATATCGGCGGCGTCCGGGCAGGCTGCACGTACCTCGTCGATTTCGGCACCTACACGTGGAACCGGCAATTCGTGCCGCTGATGCGCTCGAATTTCGCCGCCGCGCCGCGCGATGCCGCGCCGGGCTACGGCGAGCCGGTTATCGCGGCCTGGCCGACGGTTCATCCGTACGGCGAACGCGTCATGCCGCATCTTTTCGAGAATATGCAAACCCTCGCCCAGATCCAGAAAGGAGGCATTCGTCTTGATGATGAACAAAATCCGGCCGAAGCCGGTCTGCAAAGGGTATATCACCCTGGTGCTGCACATGCATCTGCCTTACATACGTCACCATGACCGGGACGATTATTTAGAGGAACGCTGGTTTTACGAAGCGATGCTGGAAACGTATTTGCCGCTGCTAGAGATGATGGAGCGGCTGGACGGGGACGGCGTCGATTTTCGCATGACGCTCTCCATGACCCCGACGCTGCTGGCCCTCTTGGAAGATTCGCTCATGCAGCAGCGCTTCCTCTCCCATCTGGATAAGCTGATCCGGCTGGCGGAGAGCGAGACGAAGCGGCTTAAGGACGAGCCGAGCCTGCTGCCGCTCGCGCACATGTACAAGGAACGCTTCGAGCATTACAAAGCGATGTATATCGCCGGAGGCATGGCGCTCATCCCGCGCTTCAAGGCGCTGCAGGATGCCGGCAAGATCGAGATTATGACCAGCGCGGCGACCCACGCGTTCCTGCCGCTCGTCAAGACGGAGGAGGCTATCAAGGCGCAGATCGCGACCGCGGTGAACGATTACGTCCGTCACTTCGGCCAGCGCCCGCGCGGCATTTGGCTCCCCGAGTGCGCCTATAGCGTCGGGGTCGACCGCATTTTGCGCCAGTACGGCATTCATTATTTCATTTGCGATTCCACTGCCGTTCAATACGCGACTCCGAGGGCCAACCGCGAGCTGTACGCGCCGCTTCTCACGCCGTACGGCGTGACGGCGTTCCCGCGCGATCCCGCTTCGGCGCGGCAGGTATGGAGCTCGACGGACGGTTACCCCGGCGATTTCGACTACCGGGAGTACTACCGCGACATCGGCTGGGATTTAGGCTGGGAATCCGAAGAGGCATGGCGTTACATCAAACCTTATGTGCTGCCGACGAACGAGCGGGTGAACACGGGCATCAAATATTTCCGCATCACGTCCAAAGGCTCGTACAAGGAGCCGTACAATCCGGAATGGGCGCGCGGCAAGGCGGCGATGCAGGCGGACCACTTCGTCGCGTGCCGCCAGGCGGAGGCCGAGCATGCTTACGGCTTCCTAGACCGGACGCCGCTCATGCTGTCCCCGTACGATGCCGAGCTGTTCGGCCATTGGTGGTACGAGGGTCCGATCTGGCTGGAGGAGCTGTGCCGCAAGCTTTATTACGATCAGCATACGATCAAAATGATTACGCCGTCGGAGTATTTGGCCCAATACCCGCTGGCGGACACCGGCAAGATCGGCGATTCGAGCTGGGGACGGAATTCGTCGGCCGAAGTATGGCTGCAGGGGCATAACGATTGGATCTACCGCCACCTGCACCAAGCGGAGGAGCGGATGATCCGCGTCGCCGGCGCGCACGCGGAATTGGCGGGCGCAGGCGAGAGCGGGCTGCGCGCGCTGACGCGGCGGGCGCTGAACCAGGCCGTGCGCGAGCTGATGCTGGCGCAGAGCAGCGACTGGGCGTTCATCATGGATGCGGGCACGGTCGTCGAATACGCGGTGAACCGGACGAAGCGCCATCTGTTCGATTTTCACCGGCTGTGCGACATGCTGGACCACGAATCGCTCGATCCGGACTGGATCGCGAAGCTCGAGGAACAAGACAACTGCTTCCCGCTGGCGAACTTCGCGGACTACCTGCCGATCGACGTGCCGTCGCCCGTCGCGCTGTTGTCGGCTTCGCGCTTCGAGCGGATCATGGAGCGGACGCGGAACAAGCGCAACACGTTCATGCTCGCCTGGGAGTATCCGCCGAAGAACGTCGGGGGACTGTCCAAGGCGGTCAGCGAGCTGGCGCAGGAGCTGGCCCGGCGGGGCGAAGCGGTGCACGTGGTGACGACATCGGAATTCGGGGCGCCTTATTTCGAAGAGAAGGACGGCGTCTTCGTCCACCGTGTGCCGGTGTTGCATTCGGGCGATACGGACTTTTTCCATTGGATGTTCGAGATGAACTTGGCGATGACCGACCATCTGGTGCAGTGGATCGAGGCGGGCGGACGGGTCGACGTGCTCCACGCCCACGATTGGATGGTGTATTACACGGCGCGCGAAATCAAAATGAGCTACCGCATTCCGCTCGTGGCGACGATCCATGCGACGGAGTGGGGACGCAACGGCGGGGCGCTCCATACGGAGCTGCAGCAGAATATCCACCGGCTGGAAGCGGGACTATGCTACGAGGCGTCGAAGGTCATCGTGTGCAGCACGACGATGGTCGAAGAGGTGCGCCGATGCTTCGAGCTACCGGAGGACAAAATCGCCCTCGTGCCGAACGGCATCGACATTCACGTGGAGGATGCGGCCCAGCCGAAGCAGGAGGAAGGACGCGTCATCTTCTTCATCGGCCGGCTCGTGTTCGAGAAAGGGGTGCAGGTGCTTCTGCATGCCGCGCCGCAAATTCTGCACCACGTGCCCGACGCGCGGATCGTCATCGCGGGCAGCGGGCCGATGGAGCATGCCCTGCGTCAGCAGGCGGCGGGCTTGGGGGATCGCGTCCGGTTCGTCGGCTTCGTCAGCGACCACGAGAAGAGCGCCTGGATGGCGCGGGCGGACGTCGTCGTCATTCCGAGCCTGTACGAGCCGTTCGGTCTCGTGGCGCTCGAGGCGATGCGGTATCGCAGGCCGCTCGTCGTGTCGGATACGGGAGGGCTGGCGAGCATTATCGAGCACGGCGTGCATGGCTTCAAGGCGCTGCCGGGCCATGTCGAATCACTCGCTTGGCATGTGACCGAATCGCTGCTGTATCCCGAACGAGCCGAGTCGATGGCCGAGAACGCCTACGAGAAGCTCGTCACCGAATATCAATGGGAGCGATTGGCGCAGCGCGTAAGCGGAATCTACGGAGACGCGGTGGATCGGCAATTCGCCGCCGCGAGCGCGCAGAGCTAGAGAGGGGGACGAAGCATGAAAGCAGTCATTATGGCGGGCGGCAAAGGGACGCGGCTGCGGCCGCTGACGTGTTCGCTGCCCAAGCCGATGGTGCCGCTGCTGAACAAGCCGTGCATGAGCTACATTATCGAGCTGCTCAAGGCGCATGGCCTGACCGACATAGCGGTGACGACCCAATATATCCCGGAGGCGATCACCCGCTATTACGGCGATGGGCGCGATTACGGCGTGAACCTGCGGTATTATGACGAGACGGTTCCGCTCGGGACGGCGGGCAGCATCAAGAACGCGGAAGACTTTCTCGACGAACGGTTCGTCGTCATTAGCGGCGACGCGCTGACCGACATCGATCTGACCGAAGCGGTCCGCTTCCATGAACGAAGCGGCTCCTCGGCGACGCTCGTCTTGGCCCGGGTGGAGCGGCCGCTGGAGTTCGGCGTCGTCCAGACCGATCCGAACGGCAAAATTATCCGGTTTCTGGAGAAACCGGATTGGCCGGAAGTGTTCAGCGACACGGTCAATACGGGTATATATATTGTGGAGCCGGACGTGCTCGCCCAAATTCCGGCCGGGAGAGAGTACGACTTCAGCAAAGAGCTGTTCCCTTCGCTCATGGAGGCGGGCATTCCGCTCTACGGGTACGTGACGGACCGGTACTGGTCCGATATCGGCAGCATTGATCAGTACAAGCAGACGCAGTTCGACATGCTGGACGGCAAAGTCGAGGTACAATTGGATGGACGCTCCCTGATGCCCGGCGTGTGGGCGCACGAGGATGCGCAGCTGGACGAGTCTGTCCGCATCCTCGGGCCCGCCTATATTGGCAGCGGGGCGCGCGTCGAGCCCGGCACGGTGCTGGGCCCGTATTCCATCATCGGCCATTCCGCCCGCGTAGGCGGCGCCTCCGAGCTGGAACGTTCGATTATTTGGGATAACGCCCAGCTCGGACAAGCCGTCGAGATGCGAGGCTCCCTCCTATGCAACCACAGCGCGATCGGCGACGGCTCCCGGCTCAAAGCGCAGTCCGTCATCGGCAGCCACTGCCGGATCGGCCGAAGGGCGACGGTAGCGGGCAACGTCCACGTCTGGCCGGAGAAGGAGGTCCGGGACGACGCGCATGTGCCGACCTCGCTCATCTGGGGCGGCGCGGCGGCCTCCCGCTTGTTCGGCGACTGGGGCGCCCAAGGCGAAGCCGGCGTCGAGATGACGCCGCAGAGCGCGTCCCGGTTCGCCCAGGCCTACGCTTCTCAGCTGCCGGAAGGGAGCCGGCTGCTCGTGACGAATTCGGAACACCCGTACGCGGCGATCATGAAAGAATCGATCATCCCCGCGCTGCAGACCGCCTGCATCGACGTCATCGACGGCGGAACGACGCTGCCGGATGCCGCTCGCGCTTACATCTTGGAGGCGGGCATGGACGGGTATATTCACGTCCAGCACGCGGCCGGCGAGAGCGAGATCCGCATTCGTCTCGAGTGCGGCGACGCCGCGGGTTTGCCGATCGCGAGCGCGGTGGCGCGGAAAGTCGAGTCGGCTTACAATCACAACGATTTTCGGCGGGTTCAGCCGGATCGGCTGGGCGGACGCGGGGAGACGTATGTGAATGACGTTTATGCCAGACGTTTCGCCGAGGCGGCCGGATGGGCGGGCGAGGAACTCGGCACGGTGGCGGTCTGCTGCGATCCCGGCATCTTCGGCCTTACGGCCGCGCTGCTCGGACCGGGCGCATCGCGCATCGTGTACGCGGGATCGCCGAACGAGCATGCGTTCTGGCCGCTGATGGCCGGCGCCGACTTGAAGCTGATTCTCGACGAAAGCGGCCGGACGCTGCGGGTGCTGGACGCGAGAGGCGAGGCGATCGAGGGCGACGATCTGCTCTGCCTCGCGGTCGCGGCCGTCAGCCATTGCAGCCGCGGCCGGACGTTCGGCCTCCCGGTCGACGCGCCGGCCGTCGCGGAATCGATCGCCGAAGGCTTAGGCGGTCATGCGCGGCGGACGAAGAACGATCCGCGCTCGATGCTGCAAGCGACGGACGATCCGCTTTTTCACCCCGTCTTGAACGGCCTGTATGCCGCCGCGATGCTCATGCGCCATATGGCGCGGTCCGGGCAGCGGCCCGAAGAGATCCTCGCCGCGATTCCGCCGCAGTACCGGAGCCGGGAGTGGATCGATTGTCCGTGGGAGCGCAAAGGCTCGATTTTCCGGCTGTTGACGGAACGGCACGAATCGGAGGCGACCGAATGGCCGGGCGGTCTTCGCTTCGATCACGACGACGGGAGCGTGCTCGTCCTGCACGCGACGGACGCGCCGCTGCTGCAGCTCGTCGTCGAGACCGACTCGCATGAAAAACTGGACTGGATGACGCAGAAATATCGGGAAGAAATCGCGCAATACCTCATATAGTTAGGGAACGTGGTTTTTAACACAATTTGAAGGAGGGTGATTGGATGCTGTTACCGGTCGAATCGAAGCAAATCGCATTTTGTTCGTATGACGAGGATAAGGCGGAGTTGCAATTGTATTTTCACACGGGAGAGGTTGTCGCCTATCATTCGGTGTTGAAGTCGGATTACCTGTCGGTAGTCGAATCCACCAACCGGCTGGACGCCCTCATGAGGCTAACGCAAAAGGGCCATGTGCCTTTCGGTACGGAAGCCTATTTACCCACAGTCGGTGAGATGACATGACCAGACATATCGCGGTCGGAAACGGCCAACTTCTCGTGAATATCGACAGCAATTCCTACATCCGCGATATTTATTATCCATACGTGGGGCAATACAATCACGTCGGCGGCCAAATGTGCCGCTTCGGGATCTGGGTCGACGGTCAATTCAGCTGGCTCGACAACCCAAGCTGGCGCAAGGAAAGCCGCTACGCGGACTCGACGCTGGTCGCCATCACCGAAGCGGCGCACGACGGTCTCGGCATCCGGCTCGTGATCTACGACGGGGTTCACCAGCGGGACCCGGTGCTGCTGCGCAGCATCGAGATAACGAATGAACGGAACCAGGAGCGCGAGGTGCGTCTGTTCTTCCACCAAGACCTCAGCATCGGGGAGAGCGAGGTCGGCGATACCGCCGCATTCCTGCCGGAGAACGGAAGCTTGTTCCATTACAAGCGCAACTTCTATTTCATGTTCAACGGTTGGGGCGGCAACGGCGGCATCGCCCAATATTCGATCGGCATCAAGCGGTTCGGCGGAGCGCAAGGGACCTGGGTCGACGCGGAGGACGGCCATCTGATGGGCAATCCGATCTCGCAAGGCTCGGTCGATAGCACGGCCGGACTGACCGTGCTCGTGTCGGGCAATTCGACGGAGCGGGCGAACTACTGGATGTCGGTCGGCCGAAGCTTGCAGGACGTGAAGGTGCTCGACCAATACGTGCGGGACAACCGGCCGGAGAAACTGCTGCGCCGCGTGGCCGTCTATTGGGAGGGTTGGGCGACGAAGGTGAAGCGGGATTTCGGCGGGATGAGCGAGCGGGCGATTCGCTTGTTCCGGCACAGTCTGTTGACCATTCGCACGCAGACCGACATCCGCGGTGCGATTACGGCGGCGAACGACTCGGACATTCTGCAATACAACCGAGACCATTACAGTTACGTCTGGCCGCGCGACGGCGCGATGATCGCGCTGGCGATGTCCGATGCCGGCTATCCGGAACTGGTCGAGCCGTTCTTCGTCTTCTGCGCGGAGGGACTCTCGCCGGAAGGCTATTTGCACCATAAGTACAATCCGGACGGGACGGTCGGCTCCAGTTGGCATCCGTTCCTCGCGGACGGCGTGCCGCAGCTGCCGATCCAGATCGACGAGACGGGCCTCGTGCTGCACGCGTTCTGGAAGCTGTACGAGAAGCACGGCGATATCGCTTTTGCCCAGTCGCTCTATAAGACGCTGGTCGTGCGCGCCGGCAAGTTCCTCACGAACTACGTGGACGCGGAGACGGGATTGCCGGCGCCGTGCTACGACTTGTGGGAAGAACGCCATGGCATCTACACGTATTCCGTCTCCGCCGTTCATGCCGGCTTGACCGCCGCGTCGAACTTCTGCCGGCTCTTCGGCAACGAGGAGCGGGCCGAACGGTTCCAGCGGGCGGCCGACGAGATGAAGGCGAACATCGTGAAGCATCTGTATGACGAGAGCGAAGGGCGGTTCATTCGCGGCTTGTACCGCAGCGGCGGGCAGTGGGTCAAAGACATGACGCTCGAGAGCAGTATATACGGCATCGCGGCATTCGGCGTATTGCCGACGACCGATCCGCGCGTGAACAGCACGATGAACGCGATCGCGCAAGGCTTGCTCGTGCGCACGCCGATCGGCGGCATCGCCCGCTACTATAACGATTACTACTTCCAGCGCACAGGCAACTTGCATGAAGCGCCGGGCAATCCGTGGATCATCTGCACGTTGTGGGTCGCCGATTGGAAGATCGAATCCGCGACGACGCTGGCCGAACTCCAAGCGGCCAGCCAGACGATCGAATGGGTCGCCGATCATGCGCTGCGCACCGGCATGCTGCCGGAGCAGCTCGATCCGTTCAGCGGATCGCCGCTCTCCGTCACGCCGCTGACGTGGTCGCACGCGACCTACGTGAATACGTGCGTGAAGTATATGGACAAATATCGCGAGCTTGCCGCGGCGCCGGGAGTTAAGCAGGAAGAACAGGCGCCGCAGTATTCGCAGGGGAAGGCATAATCAGGAAGAAACAAGCTGAGAGGCAAGGTGGTAAATGTTACCTGGCCGCTCGGCTTTTGCCCCTGGTTTGCGTCTTTGGTCCTATCTAATTAGCCGATTGTCAACCGCCAACCTAGCAGCGCTCCGACCGGAGATGCCAAGCGATTTTGATCGTTTGGGCATGTCCGCCGGAGCGCTTTTTGGGCTTCGCCGCAATTGGGGCTTGCCGATCAGGAGACTTGGCAAGATGGGTCGAGCGGTCGATAGCCGACAGCCTGTCGAACTTCGTACAATGGTGCCAGGACAAGCAACCGCATCCTTGCCCAAGCGGGATGCAGCCAGCCTTCGATTGCTAGGCGATAGGTAATGACGTGAAGACATGCGACCAACGACAACATGACAACGGGGGTACCTAACGAATGAAGAAACTTACCGCAATGACGATGATCTCGATTCTTGCCGCTTCCATCACGATGCCGATCGCGGCCATGGCCCAGACCGGCCAAGCCGAGATTCAGGCTTCCGTCACGCTGCGCGAGCAACCGTCCACCAGCGGCGCGATGATTCGCTACCTGAAAGCCGGCGAAAACGTCACGGTGCTGAGCGAAGTGAACGCGTACTGGCTTCAGGTTAGAGACGGCGCGGGCCGAGTCGGATATATGTCGAGCGCGGATAAATATATCGAGTTTACGGCGCCGGACGAAGCGGTCAGCGCACCGTCCACGGCGAACGCGGTCGCGGCGTCGTCCGCTTCCTTCCGGACGGGGCCTTCCACGGGCGCGGAGCGCATCCGTTATCTGAAGACGGGCGAACCGCTGACGATCATCGGCCAGCCGAACAGCTACTGGTACCAGGTTCAGGATCAGAACGGCGTCCAAGGCTATGTCAGCTCGGATCCGAAGTACGTGACGACGAACTATACGGGCGGCACGGGCGGCGGCTCGACGGGCGGCGGCGCGGTGCAAACACCGGCCGTCGACACGAACGCAGCCATCGAAGCGGTCATCGCGGCCGGCATGAAATACTGGGGCACGCCGTATGAGTACAGCTCCGACCGCAGCACGACGACGACGTTCGACTGCTCGGATTTCGTCCGGACGGCGTTCCGCGAGGGGATGGGCTTGACGCTGCCGGCGGACTCCCGCCAGCAAGGCGAGTACGTCAAGAGCAAAGGCGCCGTGAAGACCGACTGGCGCAGTCTGAAGCGCGGCGATCTCATGCTATTCATGTCCTACAAGGGAACAAGCGCGTCGAATTACGCGGGCGTGAACAAGTCCACGGCGACGATCACGCACGTCGGCATCTACCTCGGCGACGGCAAAGTGCTGCATACGTATTCGACCGAATCCGGCGGCGTACGCACGAACGACATCGCCGGCACGCATTGGGAGCATCGCTTCCTGTACGGCGGCAGCGCGCTGTAGGATTAGATCGGCTTAGAACGCACTTATACATTAATATGAAGAAGGGACATCCAGCGGCCATATGGCGCGGATGTCCCTTTTTGCGTCGAAGAGCCGGCTATTCGCGGACCTGCCTGCGGGCGACGCCGGTCGCCGCGGCGGCCTGCACGACTCGGCGGCGCACCTCTTCGACGACGCGCCCGTTGAACACGCTGGGCACGATGTAAAGCGGGCTCAGCTCGTCTTCGCCGATGACCGATGCGATCGCCTCGGCGGCGGCCAGCTTCATCGCTTCGTTAATATGGGTGGCCCGGCAGTCGAGCGCCCCGCGGAAGATGCCCGGGAAGCAGAGCACGTTGTTGATCTGGTTCGGGTAATCCGATCGTCCGGTCGCGAAGACGGCCACGAGATCCTCCGCCTGCTCGGGCCGGATTTCCGGTTCCGGGTTGGCCATCGCGAAGACGATCGGATCGGGGGCCATCCGCTGGATATTTTCCCGCTTCAGGATGCCGCCCGCCGACACTCCGATGAAGACGTCGGCGCCTTCGAGGGCTTCGGCGAGACCGCCGCTACGGCGTTCCTCGTTCGTATTGTCGGCGTACCACTGCCAAGACGCGTTCGCATAAGTCTTGTCCCGCGTCAGGATGCCTTCGCGGTCGACGCCAATGACATGCTTGGCGCCGCCGGCCAGCAGCATCTTCGTGCAGGCGGTGCCCGCCGCGCCGATGCCGCAGATGACGATGCGCGCCTCGGCGAGCGAACGCTCCGTCAGCTTGAGCGCGTTCAGCAGCCCGGCATATAGGACGACCGCCGTGCCGTGCTGATCGTCGTGGAAGACCGGGATGTCCAGTTCGGCCTGCAGCCGGCGCTCGATCTCGAAGCAGCGCGGCGCGGAGATATCCTCGAGGTTAATGCCGCCGAAGCCGGGCGCGAGCGCCTTGACCGCGGTGATGACGGCCTCCGTGTCTTGGGTGTCCAGACAGATCGGGAAGGCGTCCACGTCGGCGAACTGCTTGAACAGCATCGCTTTGCCCTCCATGACCGGCATGGCGGCGTAGGGGCCGATGTTGCCGAGGCCGAGGACGGCGCTGCCGTCGGAGACGACCGCGACCGTGTTGCGTTTGATCGTCAGGTTGAACGCCTTCGACGGGTCCTCGCTGATCGCCGTGCACACCCGCGCCACTTCCGGCGTGTAGACCCGGGAGAGGTCGTCGCGGTTCTGAATCGGCGTCTTGGGCGCGATCGCGATTTTGCCGCCCAGATGGAGAAGGAACGTGCGGTCGGAGACGTTGACGAGCCGGATGCCCGGGAGCTCCCCCAGCGCCTCGGAGATGCGGGCGGTGGTCCCCTGCTCGGATACTTTTACCGTCAAGTCCCGCACGCTCAGACCGCGTCCGGTCGAAATGACGTCGATGGCGATGATGTCGCCTCCGGCCTTCTCGATCGCGGTCGCCGCCTTGCCGAATTGGGCGGTCGCCGTGTCGAGCTCCAGCCGCAAAATGATCGTTTTCCCGTCCAGCGAGCGGTTGTTCATAAGGTTCCCCTTTCGTTCGATGCCGGCTTCTGGCTTGGCAAGCATCGCGCGCTTCGATAACATACTTAAGGTATATTTACCACTGAAGGGGATGCGTTATACAGGCAAAGGTTGTCTCGTTCGGCACCAAAAAGAAAAACCGTCACTGCATAAACTGCAGGACGGCACGGGAGCATTGCATTGGATTATAATATTGATTCCGCTTGGTCAGCAGCTTTCGTCTAAATTGATCGGAGGCGTAAGGCTCCTGAATTAATTCGAACCATCGTTTGACGGTGGCGGCGGTCTCGAGCATCTCTCCGAATCCCTGCTGCACGAAATATTCGCAGTTCTCTTCCTCCTGGCCGGGGATGGGCTCGTAGAACAGCATCGGGATGCCTTTGCTGAGTCCCTCGGTGCACGTCATGCCGCCCGGCTTCGTCACCAGCAGATCAGAGATGTCCATCAGCTTGCTGACTTCCCGGGTAAAGCCGATCACCCGTACGTTCGGATGCTGGAACCGGGGGTCGGCGAGCAGGCGCGCGCGAGATTCCTCATTATTGCCGACGCAATAGATAAGCTGGACGCGCTCGCGGTACTCGGTCATATAGGCGAGTAGATCGTCGCTGTTCATAAGACCCCAGCCGCCGCCCATGATGAGCACCGTCGGCATCGGTTTCAAGCCGAATTGGGCCCGAATCTCGGCTTTGTCGTGCGTATGCCAAAAATTCGGATGCACGGGGATGCCCGTTACTTCGATCCGCTGAGCCGGGATGCCTCGCTCGAGCAGCTTCTCCATCACGACCGGGGTGGAAACCAGGTATTTGGTCACCTCGCCGCTGGTCCACGTGCCGTGGGCGTCATAGTCCGTAATCAGCGTGAATAGCGGCACGTCCAGCCCCAGCCGCTTCAACCGGGCGACGACCGCGTTCGGCACCGGGTGGGTGCAGACGATCAGATCGGGCTTCAGTTGTTCGATGACTTGGGAGGTATGGGTATAAAAAATGCGGTGCAACGCAAGCTGGGTGAGCCGGTTGAGCGATTTCTTGTATTGTCTGCGGTACATGATGCCGACAAGCTTCGGCTGTTTGCTTACCGTTTTGCGGTAAGCGTTCACAATCATCGGTCCCAACACCGGATTCAGGAACTTCCCGAGCTCGATGACGCGAGTCTGAATTCCCGGATCCAGCTCGCGCAGCCCGACGGCCAGCGCGTAGGCGGCTTGGGTATGTCCGGAGCCGAACCCTTCCGAGAGCAGCAGCACTCGTTTCTTGCGCATCTTCTCACCTGCTTTTCTGTATAGAGACGAAGGACTTCGGTTCGCCCGCCATCTGTTCTCCGCGGCTTATCTTATACCATATTACTTCGGCAGGAGCGCTAACACAAGATTGTAGCGCCTATCTAAGCTGTAAACCGGTACGAATTGCGCCTAAAAATTAGGTAAATTGCCAAGGGGGGTTCGCATCCCCCATGAATACCGACGAGCATAGCGGGTAAAAAGATGATAACGCTTGCTTTTTTCCATAACTTGCTTACATCTCGCCACTTCCGATATGCTATGGAAAGAATAGTTCAAGGAATGGAGCGTGAACGCGTCATGAGAGCAGGCGAACCCTATCGTCCGGAAGCGGGCGAACTGGTCATCGCGCAGGTGAAGACGGGAGAATATATCGGAGAGGTGGTCGAAGCGGGCGGACCGCGCGCGCTCGTGAAGATTCTGGCGGTGCGCAAACATCCGGAGCAGGGGGATCTGCACAATCCGTACAATCCCGACGTGCCGATGTTTCATGAACGCCGGGCGCTCAGCTATACGGAGAAGACGAACGTGCCGTACGGCGACTTATCGCCTTACCGCGGCGACGTGCCGGATTACAAGAGTTCGCTAGCGGCCGCGCTGGCGCGCGAGATCGAGGGGTTGGACAGGCTGAAACGCTGGGCGGAGAAGGGTTTGAGTTCGCTCGAGGCGCTCGGTCGGGAGTACAAGTAGCATGGACGCCGCCGGCGGCAAGCCCCATCGTCCGTTTATCTCAGCGAAGGAGTCGATCTTTCTTACCATGGACAAGCAAATGATGGCCGAGGAAATCTATAAGCTCGCGCATTGGAACGGGGAAGTGCGCATGCGCTCCGGCGCGACGAGCGATAATTACGTGGACCCGTACCGATTCGAGTCCGATCCGCGTCTCATGGGCGCGATCGCGTGGGAAATGTCCACGTTCGTGCCGGTCGGCACTCAGGTGCTCGCGGGTCTGGAGCTGGGCGGCATACCGCTCGTAACCGTACTGTCCCTGGAGACGCGGCTGCCGGCCGTGTTCGTGCGGCTGAAGGCGCAGCAGTACGGCACCGGGCGGGTCGCGGAGGGCGCGGAGATCTCGGGTAAGCGCGTCTGCGTGGTCAAGGACATCGTCTCCACGGGCATGCAGGTGCTGCAGAGCGTGAACGATCTTCGCGCGGCCGGGGCGAATGTCACCGACGTCGTCTGCGTCATTGAACAGGATCCGGAGGGCCGTCGGAACATCGAAGCGGCCGGCCTACGTTTCCACGCGCTCTTCACGCTCGAGGAGCTGACCCGCATCGGACTTGGCGGCGAGGAAGGCAAGCCGAACATGGAGGAGTAGGGGCAGGCCGTATAGGGATACAAGAAAAGACCAGCTTAAGGGAGCCGTCATCCGGCTGATTCCTAAGCTGGTCTTTTTACGCGTACTTACATCGTTCTTATATTAGGAAGGAAAATTATTAATTAATGAATGCGGTTTTGATCGTTTTGCGGTAGACGACCTGATAGCCAATGCCTTCCGATAGCGCCGCGAGCGGCAGATACGTGGAGAGGTTCTTGCCGTTCTTGGCCAGATATGCCGGCGTTGTCAGCGGTACCTGTTGGCCGTTCACGTTCATCGTCTTCGCGCCGATCGTGAAGGCGACCTTCTTGCCTGCCGCCTGAATCGTTGCCGTTTGGGTTTTGCCGTCCCAAGCGAGCGTGGCGCCAAGCGCGTTCGCGACGTCGCGCATCGGCAGGAACGTCGTGTTGTTCTTGATGACCGGCTTGTTGCCGCCCGCCAGCTCCTTTCCGTTCACAATTAGATGAAGCGGCACGTCAGCGGCAAGCGGAGCGGCCTTGCGGTACTCGCCCCAGATGGCGCTGGCGAACTGCTGTCCGATCACTTCATAGCCGGCATTGTTCGGATGTACGTCTTTATCGCGAATGGAAGTGAGTACGAATTGCTGGCCGGCGAACGGCGTTGCGATGTCGACGATCGACAACGATACGCCTTCTCCGGCAAATTTCGACTCCACGGTTTCTAGCGCGTCGTGCAGGGAGGAGACCGCCTTCTCGAGGACGGCATATTGCTCCTCCGTGACTACTTTCACGAACTGGCTTGGCTTCGGGAGTGGCAGATATTGGTCGGCAAGCACGATCTTGGCGTCCGGATTCAGGCTGACGATAGCTCGTAGGGAAGCTTCGAGCGTCGTGCTATAACCCGCAAGCAAGTCGTCAAGCAGTTTCTGCAGCTCGGCTGGTTCTACGGTTCTCGATTGCAGCTCAGTAAATATAGGAAGAAAATCGTTGCCGCCGATCGTCATGACGATTAAATCGGCCTCGCCGGCCGCTTCCTTCAGCGCTGCGGATTTGGCGATCGTCTCGGCTGCGTACGGGTATTTGGACAAGCCGCTCTGCGCGTCTTCGGCCGCGACCGTCGTGCCTTGAACCGCCGCATCCAGCCAGTTCTTGAGGCCGCCGCTCTTCAGACCGAGTACACCGAAGTTCTGCACCTCGGCCGCGCCGTGATAGAGCGCCTGCTCATAGATCCGCCCGACGTAACCATAGAGCGCCGACGGTTCGGTAATCCCCATCTCGTAACCGACCGTGAGCGAGTCGCCGATAGCTACGATTTTGTACGGATCGACGCGCTTGTAAGCGGATACCGGCGCCGAGGCCGCGAGGGGGATTGTCCGGATTTCGGCGATTTGCCCAGCGGATATTCGGTTCGCGTTCGGCGATGCCGCGGACGTTGTCGCGCCGGCCTGCGGGAGCGAACCGGCGAGCATGATCGCCGCGAGGGAGAGAAGGGCAAGAGGGGTTTTCCTGAAGTTGCTATACAAAGAGACCACTTCCTTTTGCTATAGTTAGGCTGTATGAAAGTCCGAAACTGACATCTTTCGTAAAAGATCTCTTATCACAATCATAAAAAGAATAAATTGATATCGCAATGGGGGGATGGTATTATCATATAAATACAAAATTTGCGCATTGGATGTTTGAACTGCGGCACATCGAAGCGATAAAGCGAGATTCCGTACAATCAACATCTGTAGAGCCGGAATGTTCGTGCTCTCGAAGATGCGGAAACGGTCGAGGTTGCACTCCTTTTCCATTGTAAGCGATTGTGCTTCTAAATTGAAGCGTAAGGCCGTCATGATTTACGTTTGCACAAAAATCTTCTGATAGAAAGGTTGCACGCAATGAAAGAGAATCGTTTCGGATTGCCGCCGAAGCAAGGCCTATACGACCCGCAGTACGAGAAAGACGCATGCGGGATGGGCTTTGTGGCAAACATCAAGGGGAAAAAGTCGCATACAATCGTCCGTCAGGCGCTCACGGTTCTGGAGAACATGGAACACCGCGGCGGCCAAGGCAGCGAGCCTAATACGGGGGACGGCGCGGGCATCATGCTTCAACTCCCGCACAAGTTCTTCGAGCGCGAGATGAAAGGGCTCGGAATCGAACTGCCGGCAAGCGGCGATTATGCGGTAGGCATGCTGTTCTTGTCCCAAGACGAGACGGTCCGCGGCAAAAACGAGCGCGAGCTGGAGGCGATCATCCGCGAGGAAGGTCAGACCGTCATCGGCTGGCGTACCGTGCCGACGAACGACGAGAAGCTTGGCAAATCGGCGCTTGCCGTCAAACCGTACGTACGCCAAGTATTCATCGGCAAAGCCGCCAATCTGCAGGACGAATTGTCCTTTGAACGCAAATTGTACGTCATCCGCAAGCGCGCCGAATTGGCGATTCGCTATGCCGGTGCAGAGGGCGGGGACGTATTCTACTTCCCGAGCCTCTCGAGCAAGAAAATCGTGTATAAAGGGATGCTCACGACCGAGCAGGTTCGCTCGTTCTACGTGGAGCTGAGCGACGAAGCCGTCGAAACGGCGATCGCGCTCGTCCACTCCCGATTCTCGACGAACACGTTCCCAAGCTGGGAGCGCGCGCATCCTTACCGATATATGATCCACAACGGCGAGATCAACACGCTGCGCGGCAACGTCAACTGGATGCATGCCCGCCAGTCGCTCTTCGAGAGCGAGCTGTTCGGCAGCGACATGGACAAAGTCAAGCCGGTCATCAACCCGGACGGTTCCGATACGGCGATGTTCGACAACACGCTGGAATTCCTGTTCCTATCCGGCCGTTCGCTCCCGCACGTCGCGATGATGATGGTGCCGGAGCCATGGTCGAATCATGAGACGATGGACGACACGAAGAAGGCTTTCTACGAATATCACAGCACGCTTATGGAGCCATGGGACGGTCCTGCGGCGATGGCGTTCACCGACGGCACGCAGATCGGCGCGATCCTCGACCGCAACGGCTTGCGTCCCGCGCGATACTACGTGACGAAGGACGATCATATCATTCTCGGTTCCGAAGCCGGCACGGTGCCGATCGATCCGGAGAACATCCTTTATAAAGACCGCCTGCGCCCAGGCCGTATGCTCCTCGTGGACACGAAGGAAGGCCGCATCATTTCCGACGAGGAAGTGAAAGCCGCGATCGCGGGCGAGCAGCCTTACCGCGAATGGCTGAACGAGCACCTGATTGGCCTTGACGATCTGCCGGACGCGCCGGAACTGCCGGAGCCGGACCATGAGTCCGTCGAGCGCCGCCAGCAAGCATTCGGTTACACGTTCGAAGACGTGCGCAAAGTGCTCGAGCCGATGGCGGGCAGCGGCGTTGAGCCGATCGCTTCCATGGGTTACGACGCGCCGTTGGCCATTCTGTCGGAACGCCCTCAGCGACTGTACAACTACTTCAAGCAGTTGTTCGCGCAAGTAACGAACCCGCCGATCGACGCGATCCGCGAGGAGATCATCACCGCGACGACGACGACGATCGGGCCGGAGCGCAACCTGCTTCATCCGGAGCCGGAGAGCGCGCGCCAGATTTCGCTCGCATCGCCTGTTCTTTCTAATGAAGAGTTCGCAAAATTGCGCCATGTTCGCCGTCCAGGCTTCAAGTCGATCACGCTGCCGATTCTGTTCCCGGCTGCCGAAGGCGAAGAAGGATTGCGCGCCGCGCTTGCGCAAATAAACGAAGCGGCCGACCGCGTTATCGCCAAAGGCCACAATATCTTGATCTTGTCCGACCGCGGCGTAGACCGCGAGAACGCGGCGATCCCGGCGCTGCTTGCCGTCTCCGCGCTGCATCACCATTTGATCCGCGAAGGCACGCGCACGCGCGTCAGCATCCTGCTGGAGTCTGGCGAGCCGCGCGAAGTGCATCACTTCGCCTTGCTGCTCGGCTACGGCGTCAGCGCCGTAAACCCATACTTGGCGTTCGAGACGCTCGACGACATGATCCGCCAAGGCCTGCTGCGCGGCGTGACGCACGAGAAAGCGGTCAAAAACTTCATTAAAGCAGCGACGAAAGGCGTTACGAAAATTCTGTCCAAATACGGGATTTCGACGATCCAATCGTACCGCGGCGCGCAAATTTTCGAAGCCGTCGGTCTGCAGGAAGAACTGATCGAGAAGTATTTCACTTGGACGCCATCGCGTATCGGCGGCATCGGCCTCGATATCGTGGCGCAAGAGACGCTCAAGCATCATAACCGGGCGTTCGCCGAGCAGGAAGGCCGCGTGAAGGAGCTCGACTCCGGCGGCGAATACCAATGGCGTAAAGACGGCGAAGACCACCTGTTCAGCCCGCAGACGATCCATACGCTGCAGATGGCTTCGCGTACGAATAACTATGACATGTACAAGAAATTCTCGGCGATGGTGCAGGGCGAAGACAAGAAGCACCTGACGCTCCGCTCGCTGCTGGACTTCAACTTCGACGCTCAGCCGATTCCGCTCGACGAAGTCGAATCCGTGGAATCGATCGTGAAACGGTTCAAGACGGGCGCGATGTCGTTCGGCTCCATCAGCAAGGAAGCGCACGAAGCGCTTGCGATCGCGATGAACCGCATCGGCGGCAAGTCCAATACGGGCGAAGGCGGCGAAGATCCGGCGCGCTTCATCCCGGACGCGAACGGCGATTCCCGCCGCAGCGCGATCAAGCAGGTCGCATCGGGCCGCTTCGGCGTCACGAGTAACTACCTAGTCAATGCCGACGAGATCCAGATTAAGATGGCGCAAGGCGCGAAGCCGGGCGAAGGCGGTCAGCTGCCTGGTCGCAAGGTTTATCCTTGGGTAGCCGAAGTCCGCGGCTCCACGCCGGGCGTAGGTCTCATCTCGCCGCCGCCGCACCATGACATCTACTCGATCGAAGACTTGGCGGAGCTCATCCACGATCTGAAGAACGCGAATCCTCGCGCGCGCATTAACGTTAAGCTCGTATCCGAGGTTGGCGTAGGCACGATCGCGGCGGGCGTTGCCAAAGGCCGCGCGGACGTCATTCTCGTCTCGGGATATGACGGCGGCACGGGCGCATCGCCGCTGGCATCGATCCGCCATGCGGGTTTGCCGTGGGAACTCGGCCTTGCCGAGACGCATCAGACGCTGATCCTGAACAACCTCCGCGACCGCGTCGTGGTGGAGACGGACGGCAAAATCATGAACGGCCGCGACCTCGCGATCGCAGCGCTGCTTGGCGCCGAAGAATATGGCTTCTCGACGGCACCGCTCGTCGTTCTGGGCTGTATCATGATGCGCGTGTGCCAGCTGGATACTTGTCCGGTCGGCGTCGCGACGCAGAATCCGGAGCTGCGCAAGAAGTTCATGGGCGACCCGAGCCATATGGTCAACTACATGCTCTTCGTCGCGCAAGAGTTCCGCGAAATCATGGCGCAATTGGGCTTCCGCACGGTGAACGAAATGGTCGGCCGCGTCGATCGTCTGAAGACGAAAGATCTGATCGATCATTACAAACTCAAAGGTATCGACCTGACGCCGCTACTGTACCAAGTCGAGCTGCCGGAAGGTTCCGCGCGCTACCAAGTGCAGGAGCAGAACCACCTGCTGCACGAATCGCTCGACATGCAGAAGCTGCTGCCGGCGGCACAGCCTGCGCTTGAGAGCGGCGAGCAAGTGCGCGCGACGTTCCCGATCGCGAACACGAATCGCGTCGTCGGCACGATCGTAGGCAGCGAAGTGACGCGACGTTATGGGGCGAAAGGCTTGCCGGAAGACACGATCTCGTTCCACTTCGTCGGTTCGGCCGGCCAAAGCTTCGGCGCGTTCGTGCCGAAGGGCATTACGCTCTCCATCGAGGGCGATTCCAACGACTACGTCGGCAAAGGCCTTTCGGGCGGCAAGATCATCGTCGCGCCGTCGCCGAAGGCGACCTTCAAGTCGGAGGATAACGTCATTATCGGCAACACCGCGTTCTACGGCGCAACGAACGGCGATGCCTACATCCGCGGCATCGCGGGCGAGCGCTTCGCGGTCCGCAACTCCGGCGTTCGCGTCGTCGTCGAAGGCGTAGGCGACCATGGTTGCGAGTACATGACCGGCGGACGCGTCGTCGTCCTCGGCGGCACGGGGCGCAACTTCGCGGCCGGCATGTCCGGCGGCGTGGCGTACGTCCTGGACGAAGCTGGCACGTTCTATCAGAACTGCAACCTCGAGATGGTCCTGCTCGAGCGCGTCGAGACCGAAGCCGAAGCTGCCGAGCTGCGCGGCATGATCGAGCGCCACGTGCAGAACACGGGCAGCGAAGTCGGCGACCGCGTCCTCAGCGACTGGTCGAGCTACCTGCAGAAGTTCGTGCGCGTTATTCCGAAGGACTACAAGCGGATGCTCGAGCAGATCGAGAAAGTCGAAGCAACCGGCCTCACCGGCGACGCAGCCCTCTTGGCGGCTTTCGAAGCCAACATGAAGGAACTGGCACGGGTTGGCGGGAATTAATACGTTAGAGTAGGTGTGAAGTAAACCTCTAAGGGATACGTACAGCAAAATCGCTGTGTGAATCTCTTAGAGGTCTTTTTGTTGGTAATGGGTAATTCATCCGCACTAGATTCGGAAGGAGAGAAGCCTCGTATTTAGATATATCAATAGGATAGGAGGAGGTAATTTAATAGTCTTCTGGCTTAAATAATGTGGGATAAACGATTCGAAGAAATCCAAACAAATCGCAAAAATAGCCGTGGAAACATCATTATATTGTACAGGTTTGACTAATTCTTTAAAGGAAAGCCATCTATCATCTTTGTGGTCGTAGGCTGGAAGGGGAGAATAAAGCAAAGCTTTGTCGATTAGGGTCATGTCTGCTTTGATGAAGCGGATCGACAATTGTTCTAAATTGTATCCGTAGTTAGAACTATTTCGTCACCAATCAATTGCCTCTATACTTGGCATTAAGTGGTGGTTTGGCCGCTTTCAGTAGACAACAGATGGCCACTGGCAAAATGTAAAGGAGGATCGAATCAATGAATTTCGTTCCCAAGTCAATTTACTGGTGGTGTATCGCATGGCTAGCAACCTTTATGATGTTTGTTATGGTTGTGACTCCAGCTACAGCAGAACTAGGTACAGGAGGTCCGGAGAATGCAGTCATCGCAATGGTGCCCGGCAATATTATCGATTTCGATCTGAATCGGATCTTATATAAACGCGAAGAAATGCTCTATATCAGAGATCGAGCTAATCAGAAGGATGTGAACATTCCTCTGTCTACCGGGGCTGTAAGCAGTAAATTAACGGCAAACGGTGCGATCTTTCAGGCTAACTCCAATATCAACGTCTGGGAAGTTTCGGGGGGCGTGAAAACGATCGCGACCAATACGGGCGATTTATTCAGCGGCTCTCGGAACTATGCCGTATTCAGTACGCGAACCTTGGGGAGAACGGCATACGAAATCTGGCTGTACAATTTAATAGAAGGCACCTTTCATAATGTGTCTGCTAACAATCGCCATAATGCCGGCCAAGATTTTGCAACCGTATCCAATGACGGTCACCTGATGTATAAGAATGAAACCGACGAACTCATTGCCTATTACGACGGCGTCACGACAAAAACCTCCTATCATTTACCGGGAGATGAAACAGACGCCTTCTACCATGGCCATGCAACCGATGGCATTCAGCTTGTGTTTAAACATTGGTTAGCAGACTCCAACGTAAATTCGTTGAATATATATAGGGACGGAATCGAACAGCAACTAGATGTCTTCCATGATGATATCAGGGATTATCGTGTTAATAACGGGTGGTTGGCTTATGTGTCGAACCGCCGCTCTACCGACGGAATCGTCTTGATGGCCCCTACAGGGACGAAGTTGAACATTCCATTCCCTAATTCTGAAACGAACATCAGATATCTCTCTGACAGCGGAGATATTGTTTTCAGTGATGACCAGCATCTATGGTATACAGGGGCGGAGATGAACGGGAGGCTTGTGTTGCTAGCCCAGGATGACTTCGGCATGTTTGAATTCGAGAGCTATCCGTTCTTGAAAATGGAGGACGGCCACCGGTACGGATTTATAGGGAGCAATCTCTATCGGTTTACTCCTGAACGTTCTTCACTCGTACTAAATCCAGCGCAAGGCACAGTCGGATTCGATCCCAAGTCGCTTGCGCGAAAAGTAAGTGAAGGCAGTGCTACCCTATATTTTGACGTCTACCGGGATGGCAGCACGTTAGGCGAATTAACCGTTAACTACACGACCAAGGCCAAAACGGCGACTGCCAATATGGATTTTAAGCCGGTCGAAGGATCAATAACCTTTAAAAGCGGCATGCGCAAAGCAGTCATTCAAATTCGGTTGATTAATGATACGGTACAAGAGCGAGATGAATCCTTTGCTGTGAAGTTATTGGGACAGGCCGAACAGATACAGGACAAGATAAAAGCTACGGCCAACGTAATCATAAAAGACAATGATTAAACGGAGACATGGATTATGATTGGCTTGTTTCAAAGATAACCGGAATGAACGGACGCCTGATGCAGGTATCCGTTCATTTTTCGGATTCGACAAAAAATGAGATGTAATTCCGCAGTTAGCACTATTCTATAACCTGACGGACAATTCTATAATTGGTTTGTCATCCCCAATGTTGAGGATGAATAAGCTTCCCTGCCTCGACTGCGACGAAAGGCACGGATAAGAGGTCTGTTTAGGTGATGGAAGTGAAGACGAAGAAGTTGGTCATCCACGCCAAGCTGGGTGCTATAGGGGGGGGGGGGGCGCGCAACGAATTCGACAAAAAAGACGTAGAATACACCGTTACGAGGACTCATATCTTAACAAGGAATGAAGT
Source organism: Paenibacillus methanolicus (assembly GCF_008124765.1). GTDB lineage: Bacteria > Bacillota > Bacilli > Paenibacillales > Paenibacillaceae > Paenibacillus_Z > Paenibacillus_Z methanolicus. The sequence continues at coordinate 291,894 of NZ_VNHS01000012.1, forward strand.
AGACGAGCGAATTGATTCCCAATCCTGCTCGACTAAGGCCGAATACGACCCTCTGTAAATGAAATGGCCTTAAGCACATCGCATCTATCCCCTTCTTCTCGCCTCTAATCGGTTTGTCGCTTCCTATTCCGCATTTTCGCTTCAAGAACCTTTCCGCACGCATTCATCCAAACAGGAGTTTTGTTGTTACATGGTTTGAGTAATTGGATAAATCCATTTAGCCTACATCGTGGGACGGCATGTTAGGAAATGACTGATAGTACAAGGGCAGCTTATTTCCTAGTAGGAAGACAATAGAGGAGGATCGACCATGCAAGCCAAGCTATTACCCGTTTACCGATGGCTTATCGTCATAATCGCACTCTCGTTGACGATGACGGGCCTTATTTTGCCGGCCAAAGCCGCAGACGAAACCGAGTCGCACTATGTCGTCGTAGACACGATTGTTGGGAAAATTTTGGATTTCGACGACAATCGTATCCTTTATAATGGCGGAGACGGCTTATATGTAAAGAATCGCCAGAATCAAACCACAGTGTACGTGGGGGGAGCAGCATCGAATGGCGCGCTTGCTGCTGACGGCGTATTTTATACAGCAGGCGGATATGCCTATTTTCGGGGGAGAGATAACGCGAACGTTCAGGTCGCTAGTTCGACAGGACTGCTTTTTGCGAAGTCGCGGGACTATGTGGCGTTTACGACGAAGATTCCGCAAAGTACGGCATACCACATCCAGCTATTCAATCGGAAGGACAACAACTTGCGGAATGTGTCCGCGCAAAACGGGTATAAGGCCAAGAAAGACTTTGCCACGTTGTCTAATGACGGTCGGTTGATGTATAAAAACGAAGCCAACGAAATCATAGCTTACCGGGAGGGTCAGACGGTCAAAACACCTTATGTTTTTATGACAGACGAGTCATCGCGCGGTCATATGACAGACGGCATTCAGGTGGTTTTTAAACAATGGCTGACCGACTTGGATTTGAATTCGCTCAATCGCTATCAGGGCGGACATGAAGAACGACTCTATGTATTTAATGATGATATCAATGATTTCCAAGTGAATAACGGCTGGCTGGCATACGTATCGAACGACCCTGCTGGCGATGGGATCGTGCTGATCGCCCCAGAAGGTAACAAGCGGAAAATTCCTTACCCGAGCTATCCATCGACGATCGCTTATTTATCCGATACCGGAGATTTGATTATCAAAGATGATTACAGCATGTACTATACGAATTTCGAAATGAACGGACGGTTGGTGACGCTAAGCAACAGCAGCAGCCTTTATGACTATCATTTCGAAGTTATACCGTTTAGGAAAATGGCAGACGGAAAATTGTACGGCTTCAAGGGAAATACGCTTTATCGGTTTGTGCCTGAATCCGAAGGGCCGCCGCCAGACATTCCCGTCGAAAGCGTATCGTTGGATAAAACAACATTGGAGCTGTACGGCAGCAATATTTCCGCGCAATTGACGGCGACGGTGCTTCCAACTAATGCCAGCAACCGTCAGGTGGTTTGGAAGTCGGATAATCCCGACATCGTCATGGTGAAGGATGCCGCTTCAGGAGTCATTACAAGCATGAATAAAGGGACGACAAAAATCGTCGCCATGGCGGCGGACGGTCGGGTTACAGCGGATTGCACGGTAACGGTAACCGATCCTCAGGGCAAAGTTCAGTTTGATCCCGGCAGCTTGGTAAAGGCAGTGAAGGAGAGTGACGGGAATATCTATGCGACCGTCTATCGCATTGGCGGGAGCCAAGGAGAGTTGTCCATTCCATATACGACGAAGTCGGATACCGCCGCCTCTTATCTTGATTTTACGCCTGCAGCCGGTATACTAACATTTCGCGACGGACAGACAATGGCCACCATCAGTATTTCTATCATCAATGACAAGGTGAAAGAGAGAATGGAGTCGTTCTCGTTGAAATTAGCCGCGCCGTCAGCTCTTGTAACCCCGGAAACCGGCACGACTTTTTATCTCATTCATGATGATGATTAACTGATGTAAGTTATTCTTACGCAAACCATGGATTATGCTTGTAGTTCTCCTAATATGCGACAAAAATAGATCGAAAATGGCGAGAAATGTCCCGATGCTTCGACACAATCCGTATCTTAAATAACGTATAATGCAGGAAGAGCTTAGCGAGAATGCATATGTTACGAAACGGAGAGTAGGAGATTTTATGACGACGTTGGCAAGTCGGGAACTCCCGAAAATGAAGGCGGAGTCCGACCGGATCAGCCTTGATGTACGTGTACTGCTTGCTCAACTGGGGTTGCTGGATAGATGGGAAATGTCGCAAGCGCCACTTGACGTTCCGCCTCGCGGTTAAGCCGGTTTCTACTCTTGAACTTTAGCATTAGATCATCTCGTCCCCGACATGCCAAGCCATACTCCCATTATTATTGACAAGAACGATACTTATAAGGTAGTTAAATAGCATGAAGGATGGAATCGAGAAGAGAAAAAGAGGAGCTGGAGAATGGGAAACCGTCAGGGAACTGAAATGGATAACAGAAAGACTGAGATTTGTATTTTTACGCTTGTGGAACAACTCGGTTTAGATCAGAGTAAGTTGCCGGAGGAATTTGTCCCTAACCAAATAAATGCTAGCGGAATGGGAATAGAACCATAGCCGATGTAAACCGGCTATGGTTCTATTCGTCTAGCGGTATTCATTTCATCATGCGCTCGGCCCGCACAAATGCGATGAACCGACGCGCTTCCTCGGGTGAAAGTTTCATTCCGTCAATTGTGAGATCATATTTATCGAGAAGTTCTTCGTCAGACAGCTCGAGCTGGTCAACGAATTCTTTAATCGGTTCGTCTAGGGTCATTTGCGGCGAGTTCGTTCGGCCTACAAGATAATCAACGGACACGTGGAACAGATTAGCGAACTTTAGCAAGGTTTCGCTATCGGGTTCCCTGCGGTTTTTCTCATAATGCGACAGAGCTGCCCGCGAGATCCCCAGAGACGCGGATGTCTGTTCCTGCGTCCACCCCCGATCCTCCCTCAATTTCGCAATTCGGCTGCCAATATTCATACAACGCCTCCTAAATTACTGCTCGTTCTTTCATATTAATACGAAACGCTTACAATTGCATTGAATGCGACGAAATGTCGCAAACATGAAAAATACGGGGAATTCATATTGACTTGTTACGTTCTGTATCGTAAAGTTAAAGCGTGTATCCGTTACGTTTTGTATCAAGTTATGATATAGCATTAACGTTTCCTAACTAACCTATACCATAACAGCCGCCGGTTCTCTTTGTACAGGTTGGTTATGAACAAAATTGAATCGGCAGTCCATTCCTTAACGTTGACAATGCAGAGACGTCGCCAAAATTCCGAGATTCGGTTGAGTGGGAGATAAGATGATAAAAACCGTTTACATTAATGGTCGTTTTTTGAGCCAGCAAATTACTGGCGTTCAACGATATGCAATCGAATTGGTTAAAGCCTTGGACGCATTACTGGAGGCGGGGGACTTAAGTGCTGCAGGCATGGAGTTCGTGCTGGTCACCACCCAGGACATCAAAACAGAGTTGCGATTGTCCCGTATTAAGACCGTCAAAATCGGCAAACGCTCCGGACATGCGTGGGAGCAGCTTGAACTGCCGCGGTTCGCGAAAAACGGACTTTTGATCAACCTTTGCAATTCGGCGCCGCTCTTTAAGAAACAGCAGATCCTGACCATTCATGACGCAGCTGTCTTCCTGCCGAGCAACACCTACTCCAAAGCCTATGTCTTATGGTATAAGCTCATGTATAAAAGGCTGCGCAGGACGTTGCGAAAAGTAATTACCGTGTCCGAATTTTCCAAGCGCGAGTTAATGAAATATTGCGGTTTTCGGGAAAATAGCATAGCCGTCATTTACGAGGGTAAGGAGCATATTCTCGGTGTTGGCAAGAATGACGCCGTATTGGAGAAGTTTAAGCTAAAGAAGGGCAACTATGTTCTGGCCGTAAGCAGCATGAGCCCTAATAAGAACTTTAAGACGATTGCAAACGCGATCGAATTAATGGGCGATATCGATTTCGAAATCGTTATTGCTGGCGGTGCCAATCCGAAAGTTTTCAAGGATGCCGATTTTGAGTTTTCGCCGAAGGTTAAATATATTGGCTATATCAGCGACGAAGAACTAAAGACGCTGTTCGAGAATGCAGGCTGCTTTATTTACCCGTCCTTCTATGAAGGATTCGGCCTACCGCCGCTTGAAGCTATGGCATGCGGCTGTCCCGTCATTGTCTCGAATGCGGCCTCCATCCCTGAGGTGTGCGGCGATGCGGTTGTATATTGCGATCCGTACAGCGTGAAGGACGTGGCAGAGAAGGTCGTGATGCTCATGAACGATGAAAATCTTAAGCAGTCGCTGAAAGAGAAGGGACGCGTGAGGGCGGAATCATTCAGTTGGTACACGACCGCGCTTGAATCCTTTCATGTATGCCAGGAGGTATTAAAACATGAAAATCGCAGTTATTCATGATTGGCTGGTCACCTACGCGGGATCGGAACGGGTATTGGAGCAAATTTTGAACGCATATCCCGATGCGGATATTTTTACGGTTGTCGACCATTTAAAGCCGGAAGAACGAGGCTTCATTAAGAATAAGCGGACTCATACTTCGTTCATTCAGAAATTACCGATGTCCAAGAAGTTGTATCGGCATTATCTGCCTCTTATGCCGCTCGCCATCGAACAGTTTGATCTCTCCGAATACGATGTGGTGATTTCCAGCTCCCATGCGGTGGCCAAAGGGGTTATTACGGGACCCAATCAGCTCCATATTTCCTATGTACATACGCCGATCAGGTATGCTTGGGATTTGCAGCATCAGTACTTAAGGGAGTCGGGCATGACAAAGGGTCTGAAGAGCATGGTCACCCGATGGTTATTACATAATATCCGCTTGTGGGATTACCGTACCTCCAACGGCGTGAACTCGTTCTTGTCCAACTCGAAGTATATCTCGAAACGAATCTGGAAGGCCTATCGGCGCGAATCGGAGGTCATCTATCCGCCGGTCGATGTGGAGGCTTTCGATTTTTACCCGGACAAGGAAGAGTATTACTTTACGGCTTCGCGGATGGTACCGTACAAAAAGATGGACTTAATCGTAGAGGCGTTCGCTCAGATGCCAGACAAACGGCTTATCGTCATCGGAGATGGGCCGGATATGAAAAAAATCGCCAGTAAAGCAGGGCCAAATGTCGAGTTGATGGGCTATCAGAAGTTTCAAACCCTGAAGATGCACATGAGCCAGGCAAAAGCGTTTGTCTTTGCGGCAGAAGAGGATTTCGGCATTACGCCGGTGGAAGCGCAAGCCTGCGGGACGCCTGTCATCGCCTTTGGCAAGGGGGGCGCTTTGGAGACGGTGAAAGGGCTGGACACTTACAGTGAGCCGACGGGTGTTTTCTTCTACGAGCAAAGTGTAGAGGCGATCGTGGAGTCCGTGAACCGATTTGAGGCTCGAAGCGCTGAAATTAAACCTATTTATTGCCGAAATAATTCCCTTTCCTTCTCGAATGAACGTTTTATCGCCGAGTTTAAAGCACATGTCGAGCGAGAGTACTGCCAGTTTGCGGCTGCTGAGATGCCCGTTAAGGTGTTGGCCCTATAATCGAATGGGTGTTAGGGTCTTACGTTTTCAATCTAAGCGTAAGATCCAATCCCTACCAACCGTATCCGCTTATTCATCCCCCCCCCAATCCCCGATCATCGCCCCCTCCTTAATGAAAGCGCATTCAATCAGCTTGATTCCAGCAAGACCGGATAGCTATGCATACCTGCTTTATGGAGGTGTAAACCGGAAGTTAGCTTGAAGACTTTGGAATTTCAATAGGAAGGAACTCGGCGTTGGGTTTTCGGATCGGGGAAGTTTCTGATCATGCTTTTGGTGGGTAATGATTGATATCTATATCCATGCATGGCGATGTCGGACAGGCTGCATTACGATTTTACTTCATCTAAAGAGGAGAATACACATATGATCAAGAAGGTCGCGGTAGTTATTTCGGTGGTTCTGCTATTCCCATTCGGCAACCTTGCTAGTGCTGCTCCCGCCCCTCTACCGCTCCAACTTGCCCAGTCGTCGACAAGCAAAGCGATTGCATTTTCGGACATTAATTTAGAGGTGTCCGTTCGTCAGGCAATCAAGAAACCGGTTGGCCAGATTACGGCCAAGGACATGGCAGCCTTGACCAAGCTGGAGGCCAAAAGCAGGAATATCGTTAGTTTGAACGGTATGGAAGCTGCTGTTAACCTGACCGAGCTTGATATTTCGTCGAACAAAATTACGGATTTGAAACCGCTGACCAATCTCTTGAAACTAAAACGGCTCAATATCTCGAATAATCCGCTTCAAACCTTGCAGCCACTGGCAAAGCTTGCGAATTTGAACACATTGAAGGCGGAGAACAGTCAGCTTACGGACTTGAGCGTACTTGAGCACCTCTGCAGGTTGAACGAGCTATCTATTTCCAACAGGGCTGAAGGTAATCCTGAATATCGAAACCAACTTGGGTACATTGCGCTTCAATACATATCCCAGCTGGCGTCATTAAACAAGTTGACTGCTAGGGACCTGGGAATAGACGATCTGTCCTTTCTATTAAACTTGACGGAATTAGCCGAGGTGGATCTGCAAGATAACCGTATCCCTACATGGGGAATTTGGGAGATTAGTCAGAGCCACAGCGCTGCGCTAGGCCAAGGCGATATTCTTAATATTGCGAATAATGCCATTGACACGGCTCCCGGCGGGGAAGGAATATTATTTATCGACGGATTGTCGCAAAAAGGGGTAACCGTTCTTTATTGAAGTCGTGTCATTGCTTAACCTGCCCGTCGGATGTTATGAACCAGAGCAAGTCGGCCATTAGGCGGGCTTGCTTTTTTACGTTTCATCTTGTCTAGCGAAGCCATATGGCGCCAGGAATAAAATGTAGAACATTTAAGAGACCCATTGAATAGACTGGAATTAAACAGGTGATTAGTTCGCATAGCACGATTCGATCGTTGGGGGGAATTCGGCGAAAGAGGTGGGGGAAATGGCTGTTAGCAAAACGAACTACATGGGCTTGACGTTGTGGGGAGAATCGGATCAAGTCGCCAATCTCGATTTATCGGAGAATTTCAGCAAGATCAGCCAAGACCTTGGTGCCAGGGCGATCAATGTCGTGATGCAAGGGGTGGTGCCGGGCGGGCAGGTAGATAACACTTCCTTGCTGCAGCGCCTCGTAAATACGACGGCGGGCAATGATATTATTTTGCATTTTCCGGCTGGAAATTATCGAATTGACGGCAAGGTGACGATCGCGGGGAAAAATGTCATCCTAACCGGCGCCGGCCGCTTGGTCGGGACGGGGGTTTTTAGCCTTACTGCCGCCTCTATAGAGGCGGAAAGCAACGCGCTTGATGTCACGAGCGGGGACTACTTGATTACTTCATCAGGGGCAAGCAACCTATCCCCAGGCGATTATATTCAAATCAGAGGCGCCATTGTGCATTCGGACTATGTGCCGGCAGCATCGCGGTACCCGAATGTCAAGTTCATTGCGATTGTTGATCGGGTCGATGGCAACATCATTCGGTTGGATCGTAAGCTCATGTATTCATTAAGCAATGTATTTTTTAGTAAAATAAACGCTCCCTACAACGCCACCATTACAGATGGGCTGATTTTCGACGGCGTAGGCGTGCTGCTGCAATATTGCAAGGGGGGCGAAATACGAGTTGCCGGCACGGGGATAAGGACGGGTTCCTCTTTGTTGACTGTCAACCAAAGCTGCGATCTGAAAATCACGCTGAAGGCTTCCAACTTGCTTTGCACGCATGCCATGACCGTTCAAGATACGAACAACTTTTGGTTGGATGTGCTAACGACCAATGTGGGTACGCCGGGCGTAGGATCAAGAGCGATCAGGGGCAACGGTCTTCAAGGCGGGTTGATCCGATATACCTGCAATAATTCCGTTGTCGGGGACGTCACCATTTACTCTTCGCGCTCCATTAATCTGGATGCGACCTCGATCGGCGTCGGACGCTATTATCGGGATAACGGAATTGTGTCCAATAATCGGCTGGAATGTATTCAATTTACGGAAACGGACGATCTCCAGATCAAAGTAAATCTCTCGGAGGTCGATGATCAAGGCGTAGAGTTGCACAGCTGCTTTAACAGCGAGATCGAAGGAAGAATCACGACGCTGCCTGGGGCGACGGAAGGCGCGATCGTCATTAAAGGGTTTTCTCGCAATGTAACGATTAAAAATATTGTCATACGCTGCTACAACCATTACGGAATCAAATTTGAATATGCGGATGCAATGTATGGCGGACATCGCGTAATCGCTCCCGATATCGAGAATTTGAATCCTTCATCTAGAGCCGGCATTTCGATACGAGATGCGTTGGTTGCCCAAGACGCGAACGTGGAAATCGTCGGGGGAATTATCTCCGCGTTCAATCCCGTGTTGATAGCTCCGAATTTAAATCGCGTATCAATAACGGGATCCAATTTAATCGGCAAGGGCGGGCATGTGATCGGTTCCGAGTCGGACTTTCTTTATGTGGATCGTATAACGGTCCGATCCCCGGTGGCCGTACATGCGGTAGTTAGCGCGGGTCCCAATGACCGCATTTCGAACGTATTGGCGCCCAACTGCGATATTTACATCAAGACACCCGCGCTAAACGGATTCGATATTTCGCGCTTTCCGTTTAATTCGGTGCTATCCATCGGTTTCGAGGGCGTGAACTGGATTATTTACTGCGATAAAAATCCGTATCAAGTCAATACCGCGCCGACAAGATTTAATTGGCAGGTGGGACACAGTTTCGACTTTAGGCGACCGACGCGGGGCGGCAAGAAAGGGATCGTCTGCATCGAAGCCGGGACGCCGGGTATATGGAAAAGTTACGGGGCAATCGATGTGTAGCGAAGAGCCTAAAAAAACACCCTCGGCAAGGGTGTTTTTTGTTTTCGGCGGGATGTTTTGACACGAACCGTATCAATGTTTAGTATAATCGGTCAATAATCGTTGACACGATACAAAATGTAACATATATTAAAGATGTGGAGTGGAGAGGAAATGTAGTAGAGAAATGTTAATGGAGGAACCATAATGAAAATTCTAGTGACAGGTGCAGCAGGCTTTATCGGATCGTTCACGGCGAAGAAATTATTGCAGGAAGGCCATGAAGTCGTAGGCCTGGATAACTTAAATGATTATTATGATCCGCAGTTAAAGCAAGACCGCTTGACTCAGTTGGCGCCGTATGAACGTTTTACGTTCGTGAAGATGGACTTGGAGAATTACGAGGCATTGGCCGAGTTGTGTGAAAACCATCGTTTCGACCAAATCATCCATCTGGCCGCACAGGCGGGGGTTCGTTATAGTCTTGTCAATCCGCATGCCTATATCCAATCCAATTTGGTTGGATTTACCAATATTCTTGAAGTATGTCGTCATCAAAAGGTTAGTCATTTGATTTATGCTTCTTCGAGTTCCGTTTACGGACTTAACCAGAAGATGCCTTTCTCTGAGAACGACGCTGTTGACCATCCGGTCAGCTTGTACGCGGCAACGAAGAAATCCAATGAACTATTGGCCCACTCCTATAGTCATCTCTATAATATTCCAACAACTGGACTTCGCTTCTTCACGGTATACGGCCCGATGGGACGGCCGGACATGGCGTACTTCTCTTTCGCCAAAAAAATCATGGCCGGCGAGAAAATACAAATTTTCAACTATGGTGATATGAAACGGGACTTTACGTATATTGACGATATCGTCGAGGGTATTACGCAGCTGTTGAACCAAATTCCAACGCCGAATCCTGCATGGAACCCGGTGGAAATGACCTCCTCCGATAGCTCTGCGCCTTACCGGATTTATAATATCGGCAATAACCAACCGGTAGAACTGCTTCATTTTGTAAAGACGCTGGAGGCTCACTTGGGCAAAGAAGCCGTGTTTGAATTCCTTCCGATGCAGGACGGAGACGTTCAAGCGACCTATGCGGATACCGATTTGCTTAATGCAACGACCGGATTTAAACCCGTCACGCCAATCGAAGAGGGATTGAAACGCTTCGTGGAGTGGTTCTCCGTTTACTATGCGAATGAAGCGGCCAACGTATAATACTTCATTACCAAATGGAAATAAAATTGCACCTTACGGTGCAATTTTATTTTAATGCCCGAGGTGTAATTATGAACTTTCTTATCGTGCTGAGCGTAATTCTGTCACTGACTTCGGGGATGTACAGCCAATTTGCGACTACCTCAAGTATTTCGCTCACGCTTCTACCGGTCATCATCATCATGGCCTGGTCGATCCTGCGCGTCCTGAAGGATAAACGAATTCAGCCCCTTGGCGGCCATTACCTCATCATTTTCCTGGCCGTTACGGTCTTGGTCGTGGGCATGTTTAAAACGGGGCTCAATTCGACCATGTTAAAGGTCATCATCTATTACGTGTTCTTGCTCATCCTGGCGAATGAAATGACGAACAAAAGTTTGAATCTTCTCTACAAGCTCATGCTGCCGCTCGGGCTGCTGATGTCCATTGACATTTTTTATGCCGTTGCAAAGGTAAAGCAGATCGGGTTTACGTTTAATAGTTTGAGGGCATACACGCTCATGGACAAACAGTATATTGGTACGCTGTTCCTGGTTGCGATCCCGGTAGCCATCTGGCATTTTGTCAAAAAGAAAAGCATATTCTATTTGGCGTTATCCGTGCTATTTATCGTTACGAGTATTCTGTTCATGCAAATTAAGACGCTCATCCTCGCACTTGGCCTCAGTTTCTTTGTGGTAATGTGGGTTTTTCGTGTCGTCCCCAAAATCAAGTTGGCAATCGTTGCGCTCCTTACCATGGCTCTATTAGTCGTTGGAGTCACGACGTTCAAACAGCACATGCCGAGCCAAATTGTAGCGGCGGCGAGTTTCATTTTGGGCGATACCAGCGAGGTGAATCAGCGGGATCTGAAATACGTGGACACGGTCGCCATGCGCCAAGAGATCAAAGACCGCATGATGGACTTGTTTAAAGAAAATTATATGTTGGGCATCGGATTCGGTAATTATGCGAAGCTGGATGGCGGTTTGATGAAGTCGGCCGCAAATCCGAAAGAGATTATCCAGTTGCCGAATGCCTCGGAGAACGGCATGCTCAGCTTCCTAGTCGAGGGGGGGATTCTATCCACCCTGATGCACGTGGTGCTTCTCGTGTACCTGATTTTTCAAGCATCGCGAATTCGGCATGTCACGATGAACGTACTGATCGGCTTTACCGTTCTGATTGCTTTCGTGATTTCAAACTTTGTGCAGGACAATACCTACTTCTTCACATACTGGTTTTTTATTGCGGTGGGCATTTACCACTGCAGCCCGAAAGGACAACGCGAGCAGGAGGATGCGGCCGCAGAAGAGTACGCGGACAGTGTCGAGCAGGACCAGCTTGGGTTTACTAAGCATTTATTGGCGGCGAGTCCAACCCATAACCGCCCGGTATAACTCGGTATACGCGAAGGAGCCTTTAACATGAAAATCATGATCATCAATACGTTGTATCATCCTAACCTTGTAGGAGGGGCAGAGAAATCCGTCCAAATGCTTGCGGAGGAGATCGTAAAGGAGGGGCACGCGCCTGTCATTGTCAGTACGGCGGACTCCGATCATACCGATTTCGTTAATGGCATCAAGGTGTATTATTTAAGTCATCGCAATGTCTATTGGGGAGCAGTGACAACAGGGAAGAATGCGCTAGTTCGCTCGGCCTGGCATGTGGTAGACATGTACAATCCCATTATGTTAAAGAAGCTAACCGAGGTCATTCGGGATGAAGCGCCGGATGTCATACATACGAACAATATTACGGGATTTTCGGTAGCGCCTTGGGTAGCGGCCAAAAAACTAAATGTCCCCGTCGTCCATACGCTGCGGGATTACTCGCTGTTGTGCCCGCGGGCATCGATGTTCAGAGAAGGGCGCAACTGCGAAACGCGCTGCGGCGGCTGCAAAGTGTTCACTAACCATAAGCAGAAATTGAGCAATGAAGGCTACGTGGACTACGTTGTCGGGAATTCGCAATTCATTATCGATCGGCATAAGAAGCAGGGTTTCTTCTCCGCGACGCCATCGCAGCGCGTATATAATGGCGCGGAAATCTTGTCGGCGAATTCGCACGAAGAGGCCGACAAGCGTACAGGCAGAATGAAATTCTTGTTTATGGGGAGAATCGAGGAGACGAAAGGGGTCAAATACCTCTTGGATGCCTTCAATGAGTTCCCGCAGGTAGAGCTCTGGCTCGCCGGCAAGGTATACGATGCTAGCATTCAGGCAAATGTTGACCAAAATAATTATAAAGAACATATTAAATTTCTTGGTTACGTCAAGCCAGCCGAGGTCATCCCCCAAGTGGACGCCGTGCTTGTTCCGTCCTTGTGGCACGAGCCGCTGGCCCGAGTGGTGCTGGAGGCATATACGTATGGCAAGCCGGTGGTTGGCTCGAATCGAGGCGGTAATCCGGAGAGCATTATCCATGAAGGCACGGGATATATTTTCGATCCGGACGATAAGGACAGCCTGAGGTCCATTATATCCAAGATTATCGACAACCCGCAGCTTCTCCTGGCAATGAGGGAGAAAATCGCGGTAACAATCCAAGATTTCGACATCCATTTGACGGCAAAGAACTATTTATCGATCTACGAGGAAGTGCTGCCAAAGACTTCGGCCAGGAATGCGGTTTCAATGAAATAACGCGAAATCCCTGATTCTAAAAGATGAAAACTATTGAAAAAGTCCTTGACACCGTTACAAAATGTATCGTAAAGTTGTGGTATTAATGATACAGATAGTATCAATTATTAGCTGGAGGTTACAAAGTGGAACTCAAACAATACGTTGCCGCCGTTAAGAAAAAAATATGGTTCATCCTCGCAATAACAATCATCTTTGCAATTTTAGCAGGTGTATATAGTTCTACCATGGTGAAGCCGGTTTATCAGGCATCCGCCAAACTGGTCGTTAACAAAACGAACAGCGAAGACCCCAATACCCCCCCAAGTTTTGATTCCATTAACACGAACTTACTATTGATCAACACCTACAAGGAAATTATTACGTCCTACGCCATATTGGATATCGTAACCGAGAAGTATCCGCAAATTACGCAGAGCTCCAGCGAGTTAAGCAGATCGATCGCGGTCAGCTCCGCCATCCAGTCGCAAGTCATGACGGTCGTTGCACGCGGCTCCTCTTATGAAGAGGCGGCTTCTATCGTCAATGCGGTCGCGGAAACCTTCAAGACTCAAGTTACTAAAATAATGAATGTCGATAATGTCGAAATTTTGAATACGGCAAAATTGGATCAGCCGACAAGCCCCGTCACGCCTAGTCCGATCGCTTCAATACTCGTCGCCATCATCCTTGGGCTGCTGCTTTCCACAGGTGGCGTCATCGCGCTGTATCACTTGGACGACACGGTAAAGTCGGAGAGCGACATTCTGAATCTGACCTCGAGTCCGGTGCTGGCCGTGATTCACACCGTCCGCAAACAAGACATCGCTCAGCGCGGCAACAGCGTAAGACAAACCATTCCAACGGGGGAGCAAACGTATGTCTCGTCAAATAACTAATCAAGTCAATACGCTAACCTACCACAGTCCCGCATCGCCGATAGCTGAGGAATATCGAACGCTTCGGACCAATATCGGCTTCTCGGCTGCTTCCGGCGACCGGATCTGCACCATTGTCGTTACTTCCGGATCCGCAGAGGAAGGGAAGACGGCCACCGTTACGAATCTAGCGATCACGTTCGCTCAAGAAGGGAAGCGTGTGCTGCTGGTTGATGCAGACCTTCGCAAACCTGTCCTTCACAACATTCTGAGGAGCGCCAAAAGCGCAGGCCTTACAAACGTATTGCGCGGTCAGGCCAAATGGCAGGAGGTCGTTCAAGATACGGAAGTTCAAAACTTGTCGTTTCTCGCGGCCGGGACGCATCTGAATAATCCTTTGGAACTTCTCAATTCGAACAGCATGTGGAATTTGCTCGAAGAATTGAAGGCGAATTTCGAAGTGATTCTGTTCGATTCCTCGCCATGTTTATCTGTGTCAGAACCTGTCATACTCGCTTCGATTTGCGATGGCGTCGTTATCGTAACGCAAGCGGGCAAAACAAAGAAGGACGCATTCGCAAAGGTCAACAACAAGCTGGAACGGGCGCGCGCCACCGTGCTCGGCGTCGTGCTGAACAATGTAAAAGACAACAAGCGGGAAGCTCTATAGCCGTCGTAATTCATGCCAATAACAACACTTTATCATAACAAGAGAGCCTTATCGGCTGCTCGTTGGTAACGTCCGCTGCACCATTATCACTGCGGACACTCGGTCATGCTGTGGGTTTCGAAGGAAACCTTAGACGATCTCGTCAAGGGTATGATGTGAGGTAGGGTTAGATGCCCTCTTTTACTTGCATGATGTAAATACGAGTCGTGCTGTTGGACAACGGCACAACTCGTATTTACATACATATCAAATACAAGTAGATGGGAGATAGCGAGAATGAAAAAAGTGAAAAAAGCAATTATTCCTGCAGCAGGAATGGGTACGCGTTTTCTTCCAGCAACAAAGGCGATGCCGAAAGAAATGCTGCCGATCGTCGACAAACCGACCATCCAATATATTGTCGAAGAAGCAATTGAATCGGGTATTGAGGATATCATTATCGTCACGGGCAAAGGCAAACGCGCGATCGAAGATCATTTTGACAGCGCCTTTGAGTTGGAATACAGCTTGATGGAGAAAGGGAAAATAGACCTGCTCAAGGAAGTGCAGAAGTCCTCGAGAGTCGAAATTCACTATATTCGGCAAAAAGAAGCGAAAGGGCTTGGCCATGCCGTATGGTGCGCAAGAAACTTTATCGGCGATGAGCCGTTTGCGGTACTGCTGGGCGATGATATCGTTGTGGCGGAGAAACCGTGCACCAAGCAGCTGATCGAGCAGTATGAGCAAGTCAGCAAATCCGTCATCGGCGTTCAGGCTGTGTCTATCGAACAAACGGAGCGCTACGGCATCGTCGATCCGCTGGAGACGATCGGAAGACTATGCGCCGTGAGCAATTTCGTCGAGAAACCTAAGTTGGGAACGGCGCCATCCAATCTAGCGATCATGGGTCGATATATTCTTACGCCGCAAATTTTCGATTACTTGGAGAAGCAAGAGACGGGCGCAGGTGGCGAAATTCAGCTTACCGACGCGATTCAGAAGCTGAATGTGAGCCAAGGCGTGTATGCCTATGATTTTGAAGGCACCCGCTACGATGTTGGCGAAAAACTCGGTTTTATCACGACGACGCTCGATTTTGCGCTTCGCAATAATGAACTCCGCAATCCGCTGCTGCTGGCGTTGGAAGAAATCCTGGAGCGGGAACAAGCGAATAAGCTTAATATTCTCGGGTAAAGGGGCGTAGAATGATGAATCTCGCACAAAGTAAAGAAATGGAAGCTGAAGTTGTGGAAATAGGCAGGTTAAATAACGTGAAAACGGAAGAGAAGCCCTATTATCACAGCGCCAAACGAGTCGTGGACGTGGTTTGCGCATTGGCTGCTCTTATTTTTTTACTCCCGGTGTTTATATTTATCGCCATTATGATGAAGATCAACGAGCCTTCAGGCTCGGTCTTTTTTAAGCAGAAGCGCATTGGCAAGAACGGTGATCTTTTTAATATTATCAAGTTTCGATCCATGGTATTAAATGCGGAAGAGAAGCTGAAGGCCAACAAAGAATTGTACCAAAAGTATATCGACAATAACTATAAGCTGGAGCAGGACGAGGATCCGCGCATCACGAAATTGGGCCGCTTCTTGCGTAAAACGAGCTTAGACGAACTGCCCCAGTTGATTAATGTGCTCAAAGGCGAGATGAGTCTGGTCGGTCCTCGTCCGGTCGTGCGAGAAGAGCTGAAAGAATATGGCGACCGGGCCGTCGACTTCTTATCGGTTAAACCGGGCGTTACCGGTTACTGGCAGGTTAGCGGCCGCAGCGATGTCGGTTATCCCGAACGCGTCGATTTAGAATTGTTCTATGTCTATAACCAGTCTCTATGGTTCGATTTTAAAATTCTCTTCCGCACCGTTATTATCGTCCTTTTAAAGAGGGGCGCTTATTAATCGCCAGATGCGGTCCACTGAAGAAGCATGAAGGTGTGAATGCATGTGAAATTAAAAGCCGTTATGGTCAATGCGGCCTATTTGTTTGCCAGTCATGTTCTAGTACGGCTACTAACGGCTTTCGCCACGATATTGGTTGCCAGGTATTTGAATGTACATGACTACGGGATCCTAAGCCTCGCCCTATCCTACTGTTTAGTCACGGCTTTCTTTACCGAGCTTGGCTTCACGCATACGCTAATTCGCGAGGGGACCAAAAATAAAGCCGATTTGAATGTATTAATGAGCTCTTACTTTAGGGCTAGAGCATTCATTACGCTGCTCACCTTGCTATTTACGATCGTATTGGTGTGGTTTCTTTACGAATCCACGATTCGGGAAGCATTATACTGGGCGACGATCCCTTCCATTATAGGGTCGTTGTTTGTCGGGCTAGGGGTTCAATACTTTCAAGTCACTCAGCAAATGAAATTTTCTGCGCTCATACGCTCCATCACGGGAGGCGTAACGGCATTAGTATTGTTTGTTGGGGTTTATTACGAATTGAGCTTGATCGCCTTGGCGGCCATATACGGGTTCTCGACTGTGCTTGGCGGTATCATTAGCTGCAGTTTCGTGTGGAGAAAAGTAAAGCTTAATGCAGGCTGGGACCGGGCGATTCTTCATGGCGTGGCATCGTTTACGATCACCTCGTTCGTTATCATGATCATGCCTCAAATCGGCCCGCTTGTGCTGGAGCGAATCTCGACGATGACCGAGGTCGGCTACTTTTCCGCCGCATATCGCGTGCCCAGTATTTTGTATCAAATCCCGAGCGTGCTCGCGCTTGCCTTCTATCCGTTGCTATTCAAGCTCGGCAACAGTAAAGATGCCGCTGCCCATAAACGGTTGAACGTGATGCAAATCAAGTTTATGAGCATTACCGGAATGATGATCAGCCTGCCGTTTATTTTGTACCCGGATTGGTGGATTGGCATTCTGCTTGGGGACAAATGGGCGGGCGCGGCGACGATCTTGTCGATCCTGTCGTATATCGTTATTCTGCAATCGATCAATTCTCCGCTATCCGATTCCTTGGCCACTACCGGCCTCCATAAGCGACGCTCGTACTTCTCCCTCGCCATCTTCGCAATCGGGATTTTCACCTACGTGCTGCTAGGTCGGCAATATGGCGCTCTCGGAGGCGGCTATGCCGCATTGACGGTAGAGGCGTTGACGTTGGTTGGTCTTATTATCATCAAGCCGAGCGGCGTAAAGCTATTTTTTGCGGGCGTGTCGCGTACGTTTACCGGTTTCGCGGTTGCTTGGCTAATGGGAATGCTAATTAGCCGGTATACCGGATTGAGTCCGCTGCTTGGCATGATTGTGGTCGAGATCGTGTTCTTCATGCTTGTCCTGGTGTTGGAAAAGGAGCTTCGCGAAGGCATTACCGGCGTAATCGCCAAAAAATTGAAGATTGGCCGCAGCAAACCATTTGTCGAGAATCAAGTGCCGTAGAAGCGGCAACCAAAGTGGTCTGAACGGACCGACATAGATAGATAGGAGTGAACGAGATGAAATTAGTACTTCTTTCGGGCGGATCGGGCAAGAGGTTGTGGCCGCTTTCGAACGATTCCAGGTCTAAACAATTTCTAAAGGTGCTCACAAGTCCCGAAGGACAAGCGGAATCAATGGTGCAGCGGGTATGGCGGCAAATTGAAGGCGCGGGGTTCCAACGGGATTCTTATATCGCAACGAGCAAGGCGCAAGTCGAAATGATGCAGAGCCAGCTTGGCTACAACGTTCCCCTTATCGTAGAGCCGGAACGTCGCGATACCTTCCCGGCCATCGCGTTGGCAGCTACGTACTTGTATTCCATTCAAGGCGTGTCGCTGCAAGAAACGGTGACGATCTTGCCGGTGGATCCCTATGTGGAAGCGCCATTCTTTCAAGCCATTCATCAGTTGGATGAAGTGTTGGGGCAATCTGGCGCGGAGCTTGCGCTGATCGGCGTGAAGCCAACCTATCCTTCGGAGAAATACGGTTATATTATCCCAAAACGCGGCAACGGGACGAACGATCAAGCATTGTTCCAAACGGTCGACCGCTTCCAAGAAAAACCTAGCAAAGAAGTAGCGGCAGCGATGATCGAACAGTCTGCGCTCTGGAATTGCGGGGTTTTTGCGTTCAAGCTGGATTACTTGATCAACAAGCTGATCGAGCTTGGCATGCCGATTCAATACGACGAAATGCTCAAGCAATACGGCAAGCTGCCGAAAATCAGTTTTGACTACGAGGTTGTGGAAAAAGCAGGGAATATTGCCGTTCTGCCATACGACGGAGAATGGCGGGACTTGGGCACCTGGAATACGTTAACGGACGAAATGGACCGACAGCTTCTTGGCAAGGGCATTATTTCGGAGGATTCCGAAAACACGCATTTGATCAATGAGCTCGATATTCCGGTCACGATCCTCGGGTTATCGAACATCGTCGTGGCGACGAGTCCGGATGGCATTCTCGTAAGCGATAAATCGGCCAGCCCGCGAGTGAAGGACATGCTTGGCGGCTTTGATAACCGACCGATGTTCGAGGAGCGTCGCTGGGGCCATTATCGCGTCATCGATTACGTTCGATACGAGCATGGCAATGAGGTCCTGACGAAGCGGATTTGCATCAAGGATGGCTGCAATCTTAGCTACCAATACCATGAGAAGCGCGACGAGGTGTGGACGGTCGTCTCCGGCGAAGGTGAATTCATTCAGGATGAAGAGATTTGCCGAATCAAAGCGGGCGATGTCGTGAAAATTCCGTGCGGCAGCCGGCATAGCCTGAAGGCGCTGACCCAGATGGAAATTATCGAGGTTCAGACCGGATCTGAACTGATCGAGGAAGATATCATTCGGTTGAGTTTCGAGTGGACGGAAATTGTAGCCAAATGCAACTAGCGGGGAGTGGATAGAGTGAGAATAGCAGTCATTGGAACGGGTTATGTAGGGTTAGTATCGGGCGTATGTTTTTCGGATTTGGGCAACCAGGTAGTATGCGTGGACAAAGACGAGCGAAAGGTAGCCATGCTCCGCGCCGGCGAGGTGCCGATTTACGAACCGGGTCTGAAAGAAGTGCTGGTTAAGAACGCCGAGGCGGGAAGGCTTTCGTTCACGACGGATCTAACCGAAGCTGTACAGCAATCGGAAATCATTATTTTGGCGGTCGGGACGCCGTCCCTGCCTAGCGGTGAAGCGGATTTGAGATATATCGAGCAGGCGGCGCGAGACGTGGCGTTGTCCATTAACGAGTACAAGATTATCATGACCAAAAGCACCGTGCCGGTCGGCACAAACCATAAAATCAAACAACTGGTTTCGGATCTTTCGATGAAGCCTTTCGATGTGGTTTCCGTCCCTGAGTTTCTCCGCGAAGGGTCCGCGGTCAAGGATACGTTCAATCCCGATCGTATTGTGATCGGTACGGATGACGCGACGGCGGCAACGAAGATTATCGAGCTTCATCAGCAGCTCACCGATAATATTATCGTGACGGATGTCCGCAGCGCGGAAATGATCAAATATGCATCCAACGCCTTCCTCGCGACCAAAATCTCGTTTATTAACGAGATTGCGAATATTTGCGAGAAAGTGGGCGCGGATGTGACGAAGGTCGCCGAAGGTATGGGATTCGATAAACGGATTGGCTCGTCCTTCTTGAAAGCAGGGATTGGTTACGGAGGTTCTTGCTTCCCAAAAGATACGCAAGCGCTCATCCAAATCGCGGGCAATGTCGACTACGACTTCAAACTGCTGAAGTCCGTCGTGGATGTGAACCGCGACCAGCGCTACAGCGTCATTCATAAGCTAGAGGCGATCTATCCGGATTTGGCTACCCGTAAAGTCGCGGTATGGGGGTTAGCATTCAAGCCGAACACCGATGACATCCGCGATGCGCCGGCAATTGAGATTATTCAAGAGTTGGTGGCCCGCGGCGTGAAAATTAATGCCTATGATCCGATCGCGACGGACAATTTCCGCAAGGTGGTCGAGCACGAAAATATTACGTGGTGCGAAGGGGCAATGGAAGCCGCGGCCGGGGCAGATGCATTGTGTCTCTTGACAGAGTGGCCGGAGTTCGAGAAGACTGACCTGTCCGCACTAAGGGCGACAATGAACAATGCCGTGCTCATCGATGGTCGCAATGTGTTCAGCGAAGAAGAACTGCGCGACAAGTCGTTCATCTATCGCTCCATCGGTCGTCCTAACATGAACACGCATAATGATTTAAGCCCGCTGCCGATCACTTAACGAAGAAGCAAGCGGGTCCCGCTTGCTCATCAAATTTAAGGAGTTTGTAGGAGCAATGGAAACGGAGCTGCAAATGAAACCGGGTTCCTTCTCCGCGGAACTGCAGGTTTTGCTGGCGATGCTGGCGCTCGAGAATAATTCAGATGCCTTAACGGATCTGGCTGTAGATCTGGAAAAGATCGACTGGGACGTATTTTTGGACTTGGCTCGCCACCATCGGGTATACCCGATTCTTCATGCGACCGCAAAAAAACGCAGGCTGGAACAGATTCCGCCGGAGGTTCTGCGCGAGTTAGAAGCGGGTCATGTTCGCAATGTTTTTCAAATGCTTCGAATGGCAGGCGAAATGGAGCGAATTTGCCGGGCGCTAGACGAGGCTCAAATCCGTTCCATTATTCTGAAAGGACCTGTTCTGGCGGAATTGCTATATGGAGATGTCGCCCTGCGGACATGCAAAGATCTAGATATGTTAATCTCCATGGATGACATTGAGCGTGCAGAAGCCATTCTTGCCGAGTTGGGGTATGAGATGGACGAGGGGCAAGAACGCATACTGAACTATCGCAAGTGGAAGGAACATCATGTCTCCTATACCCATCGGAGCACGCAGGTGCAGATCGAGCTGCATTGGAAGCTGCATTCCAACAAAATAAATGAGCCGAGTTTCGATCTGCTATGTGAGCGCAGCGTAGCAAGTCCGTTAACGGCGTACCCGGTCCGCATGCTGGGCAAAGAGGATTTGTTCATGTATTTAAGCACCCATGGAGCACGTCATGGCTGGTTCCGGCTGAGATGGCTGCTTGATATGGATCGGCTGCTCAAAACCGATGTGGAATGGAGCAAATTAACGGAACTGATGGGCAGTTATCACGTGAAACAAATCGGTGGTCAAGCGCTGCTGATGGCAAATGCCTTGTTCCAAACGCCGCTCCCTCCGCAGAGTCGGGACCTCACGCTTAATAAGCATGCCAGGAAAATCGCGGATCAAGCCATGCTCTTTATCGAGAAGAAGGCCAGCTTGTCTCCGATACCGAAAGAACTAGTTCGCTATTATAAGAATTATCTCTTTTCGTTGAGAAGCACGGCGCAACGCGTATCCTTTCTGCTCAGTCAGATGTATCCGAATACGTTGGATGCGCAGACGTTACCTTTGCCGAAAGGCTTTCATTTTTTATATTTTCCGATGAAGCCTTTTCTATGGGTGTTTCGGCAACTGAAAAATTGATGATCTTCTTAATTCGATGTTTATCATCCGCATGCCAAATGGGGCGATTACGCGCCATTTGGCATGCGGATGATTTTTTTTGTTTGGTAAAAAAGCGAGAAACAAAAAAAACGGACGCCCATGTCAGTGAGCCCCCGCTTGCGAGATGAAAAAGGGTTTACTGTCTGATTTCCTGCCAGCTTCCGGGTGTGCCCGAGACGGTGCAGAGCCAACCGGTTACCGTATATTGCGCTCCAAATGGACCAAGAAGACGGAGATTGCGGTTCTCGAGATAGTCGCCGACGTTCCACAAGTAGGCGGGGGGCGTCGAGACGGAGCTGTAAATGCCGTTGTTCACGTTAATCGCCCAATTAAGGTGAGGGAACATGATTTTGGTAATCGTGTTGTCTCTGAAATCGGCTAAGGTGAACGTGCTTGAAGGGCTTAAAGAAATTATGGCGTCAGGAGCGTTAAGTTTTGTAACTCGGGTGTTCAAACCGTTCACGTAAACCGCGATTTTCCCTTTGTTCGGATCGGTGCCCTGTACGATAACGGTTGTGTTGGTCACCTCATGATTATTGCCGCTCAACAAAAGCGCCTGATAGCTAACCGCGGTAGCCGTTAAGTTCTGAATCATAACCCGATTATGGTTGGGATTAACCAAGACCGGTACGAAAGCCGTTACCGTGCCTCCGATAATGTTGATATTGGCATCCAGACTCTTCGTACCGTCACGTACGCCGATACCGATCGCGGTCGGGTTCAAGTTGACGATCGCAGCATCGGTAACATTATGACCGCCGGCCATTCCGTTATAATACTCGAACTTGATGCCGAAGTTGTTATAGCATGTAATTTGCGGACGCACGATTTGGATGCTTCGCGATTTTCCTTTGATGACGATGGCGCCTTCGGTACTGCCCTTATCGGTTTCGATTAGTCCCGTAATGCTGCCGCGGTCCACGGACAGAAATTCAATGCCTTGATCGATAACTTTAGTGAGATTGGCGGATATCGAGATATCCTTGCACTCGCTAAATTGACAGGTCTCCAGAAAGTTACCTTCTTTTGGAGGGTTTGTCCGAAAATAATGCCCGCAATCGACGGAGTTCACCTGGATATCCATATTTCGGCTGCCATTGATGCCGATCACGCCGGACCAAGCATTTTGGCTCGTCACAAATAATTTTCCGTTTTGCAAGCCGTTGCCTCGAACCACCTTCACCATGCCTGTTGGCGTTGCCAAGGAAGGCATATTGCTGGCGGAATCAACCGTAGCGTTAAAATGGTTGCAGTCGTTGAGGACGGCCGTATGGGTCGAGGAGACGTTCCGCGCCAATAGACGAAGGGTGAAGTCTGAGCTTTGGCTGAAGGAAATACCGGATGAAGTGCCGTTGGTGGCACCAATGAAGCCGATATCTATGCTGCCTCCGATACAACGGAAGGCGGCTAGCGTATAAGAGTCGAACGTAAATCCTTTCGCGATCGTTAGCGAATAAGGCGACGTTACTTTTTGGACGCTGGCATTGGTTAACTGAAAGGCTACGGCGCGATCCAAGCGCAATTGTGTGCCGATAATACTTTCGATGCGGGCAAGGATTTTGACGACCGGATAGCGGGGGCCGTTCGTATCAATATAGTCAGAATCCGCAATATTCCCGTTGATTTGGACATAGTCCCCGGCTTTGAATTTGTCGGTTGCCGTCAAAGTCAGCATCATGTCGCCGGGCGTAACAGGGTTGCAGGCCTGGGCGATGCCGAGCGGAGAATCGAATTTCAACGTCCCTTTGCCTTTAATGATAACTTCGCCGTTCGTGGCTAGCGTAACGCTCCTCTTATTGTTGACGATGACATCGCTCTGAAGCAAATACGTACCCGCAGGCACGAAGAGCGTGCCGTATTCGGGCATGGCGTACATTGCTTTTCGCCAAGAAGCCGCGTCATCGGTTATGCCGTCACCTTTGGCGCCATGATCCTTCAGGTTGATGTAGGGAGGGGTGCTTGTCTCTTGTGTTGTAAGTGCCTTGACCCGGTAACCTGGCAGCATGGAACCAGCAAGCATTGTGATTCCAGCCGCGCCGGCGGCTATCAGAAACTCTTTTCGGGTCCACTTTTTATTCTCCTTATCCATACGGAAGCCTCCCAAACAATAATAGCTAATCTAGATGTCAGTTCATCGCCTATAGTAAACATTAACCTTTTATCACTAGTGTAGACGTCTTTGGCTTAGATTAAAATAAGCATTTCGCATTAATCTATATTAAAATCAATCGGCTATATTGGACATTTTACCCAACTTGGACGTTAGGCGTCAGTTATGGACGATTTTGAATGCGGTTTCTAAAAAAAATAGGCATAAATCGTCTCTTGTCAAATCACGGGCTGCGCGTCTCCCCTCATAGGATGGAAAGTGGCTATCATGTTTCGAACAGGGGGAAGTCCATGAGGGTAAAGAATACTGGGCTGGATGGGGTTGTGATTATCGAAATAGATCTCATTCACGATGACCGCGGCTTTTTTAGCGAGACTTATCAGGAGAAAAAATTCAAGAATCTTGGCATAAGCATGAACATTGTACAGGAGAATCATTCCTTCTCAAGAAAGGCGGGCACAATCCGCGGGCTACATTATCAATTGGAGCCGATGGCTCAATCTAAATTGGTAAGAGTGACGGCCGGGGCGATCTATGATGTAGTCGTAGATATTAGGCCGCAATCGCCGTCGTTTGGCAAGTGGGTTTCCGTCATTATTAGCGAGGATAATCATCGTCAGCTGCTGGTGCCGAAAGGGTATGCGCATGGGTTTTGTACGCTGACCACCAATACGCATGTGCTGTACAAGGTCGATCAATTTTACTCTAAAGCCCATGAAAGAGGCATCATTTGGTCCGATCCCTCGCTAGCAATCGACTGGCCAGTCACGGAGCCGGTGTTATCGGATAAGGATAAGCTTCACCCGATGTTGGAGGCAATCGCGAACAACGAAGAAGGCAATGTCAATGGCTAAAGTAGCGGTAACCGGGGCGAACGGCCAGCTGGGCAGAGAGCTGTGCAGACATTTCGCGGAGCAGGGCTATCAGGTGGTCGGATACGGCAAAGAGAAGCTCGATGTAACGGACCGTGATCATACAATCGAGCTCATGGCGCTGGAGCGCTTTGATATTGTCGTACATGCGGGCGCATATACAAAGGTGGATTTGGCGGAGGATGAACGCGAGCAGTCGTTTCTTATCAATGCGTCGGGCACCCGCAATGTCGCGGAAGCCGCGGAGATGATCGGAGCGAAGCTCGTTTATATCAGCACGGACTATGTATTTGATGGTACGGCGGTTTCTCCGAGAGAGGCTGAAGCGCCAACGAATCCGATCAATGTCTATGGTGCTTCTAAACTGGCGGGCGAGCAATTCGTAAGAGAGCTTCATACCAAGTATTTTATTGTAAGGACGGCGTGGGTTTTTGGTCCATTCGGCCAAAATTTTGTAACGACAATGTTGAAGCTGGCCGCGGAGAGAGAGAGTATCGCCGTAGTCAACGATCAAATCGGATGCCCCACCTATACGGTCGATTTAAGCCGGCAAATTGAAAGGCTTATGAACTCGGAGTGTTACGGCATGTATCATGTAACCAATACAGGCTTTTGTTCCTGGTATGAATTTGCGCGGCGTATATTCGAATTGGCCGATATCAAGATCGAGTTGAAGGCGATAAACAGCAGCGAACTGCTGCGAAAAGCGAAGCGTCCCTCCTGTTCGATTCTCTCCAATCGTTCCTTGTTGGAGAACGGATTTCAGCCGTTGCGCCCGTGGGAAGAAGCGCTGGAGGAATTCGTTCGAATGGAAATGGAACGACTTGCTAGATAAAGCAAAATCGTTTAATCTGAGTGTATGATACGTAATGTATCCAGCCGTAAATGTGTAGGCCAACGATAGGTTGGCCTATTCTGTTCCGGTCCGAAAGGAGGATAGACGTGCGTACGCAATGGAAAAAAATCATAATTGGGGTTGCATCGCTGGTAGGCGTCGCATGTGCGGTTTTTGGTTTCGCCGCATGGCATCTCTACCGAGAAGCGGAGCAAACGGCAGCGAAAATGTATTTGGACCCGGATAAACCTATGTACGTCAGCCAAGACCCGCAAGTAATGGCCAAAAAAGCGCAAAACACGTCCGTTTCATCGGAGGGGCCAAAGCCGCTCACTATTCTTCTTCTGGGGGTAGATGAGCGGAATCAAGACCAAGGCCGAACGGATACCATCATGGTGGCAAGCGTGAATCCGGCAAGGAAATCGATGCTTCTCTTCAATATACCGAGAGATACGAGGACGGCTATTATCGGACGCAATAGGACGGACAAAATCAACCATGCTTATGCATACGGAGGCCTGTCATCCTCCATTCAAAGCGTCGAGCATTTCCTGGACTATCCGATCGACTACTACATCAAAGTCAATATGGAGGCCTTTGTCAGAACGATCGATCTTGTCGGAGGCATCGAAATCAGCAATCCATTCGCGTTTACATACAGCGGGCATACATTCGACAAAGGGAATATCGAATTAAACGGCCGCGAGGCTCTTCTGTACTCCCGCATGCGTTTCGAGGATCCGAGAGGCGATCTTGGACGGAACGAACGGCAGCGGGCGATCATCGGGCAGCTGCTGGAGAAGTCAGGGAATATCAAGATATTGACCCAGATCGAGAAGCTGCTGGAAGAGGCAGGAAACAGCGTTCAGACGAATTTAAAGTTTGGCGACATGAGAACCTTGCTGACCGAATACCGAAGCGGAATAAAGAACGTGCAGACGACCGAAATACGCGGAGCCGGGGAGAAACTGGACGGCATATGGTACTACAGGGTTGAAGAAGCTGAACGGAAACGGCTGCACGATTTACTCAAAAACCATCAAAATGGGGCGTAAGGTCTACAGAAATGCAGCTCTAGGGATAAAGGTAAAAAAGTAAGAAAAAAAGTCTAATTTTTTTTTGAAAAAATAGTTACAAAACGTATCACTTGTGATAATATACGATACATAGAGTAACAAATACGCGAGGGGTGCGAAAGATAACCCGAATCTTTCAGGTCTTAAGGATTAGGAGCTAGCTGTACTCCCCCAGGAAATGACGGAGGGCCTTATGAGCATGATCGCAAGTATTGTTCAATTTGACAGCGATCGCGTTTCGCAAGGCGACAGCGAAGCGCTGACCCAAGCGCTGAACAGAAATCCAGCGGATCGCGTGGATCAATGGGAGCAAGGGCGCGCATTCTTGTCCTGTCACCAACAATGGATCACGCCGGAATCCCGCGCGGAGCAGTTGCCGTTCTTCGATGAACGACATGGACTCGCCATTACGGCGGATGCGATCCTGGATAATCGACTGGAGTTATGCCAACGGCTGGGCATGGACCCTGGAATGCTGGATAAGACGACAGACAGCGAGATTATCTTGATGGCCCATCTGAAATGGGGCGAGGATGCGCCGAAGTACCTTGTCGGCGACTTTGCTTATCTCGTTTGGGATTCGGGACATCATACGTTGTTCGGGGCAAGAGATCTGCTTGGGAGCCGGAATCTCTATTATAGTCGGAATAGCCAACGAATCGCCTTCTGCTCGATTATTCTCCCGCTTCTTGCGATGCCTGGTGCGCAGCGCGCATTATCCGAAGTTTGGTTAGCTGACTTCTTGGCTATTCCCTCCATGGTTGACTCCATTGATCCCTCAGCAACCGCTTATCATCATATTAAACAGCTTCCGCCTGGTTACCGGATCAAAGTGACGGGGACCGATGTCCATACAGAATCATTCGGCACGCTGATTCCGGAAGGCGAACTGCGATACCGCAGCGACGAGGATTATCTTGAAGCCTTCAAAGAGGTGTTCGAGGATGCCGTGGTATCCCGCGCTCGATCGTATAGAGGCGTAGGAACCGCGCTCAGCGGAGGTTTGGACTCCACGTCGGTCGCCAGCATTGCCGCCCCGCTGCTGCGGAAACAAGGCAAGAGCTTGCATGGCTACAGTATGGTGCCGGAATTGGGCTTTACGGATTGGACGCCTAAGAACGAAATGGCTGACGAGACTCCCTTTGTGCAAGAGACGATCGATTTCGTCGGCAATATCAGAGAGAATTACTTGACGGCCAGCGGCAAGAGTCCTTGGACGGAAGTCGACGCTTTGTTGGATATCTTCGAATCCCCCTATAAGAACTTCGAGGGGACATTCCGAATTCACGATATCTACCGCCAAGCCGCCCAGGACGACGTAGGGGTATTTCTTACCGGGGCGAGAGGAAACTATACCATTTCGTGGGGCTCGGCAATTGATTTTTATGCGCTGCTGCTTAAACAAATGAAATGGATTCGTTTCTATCGCGAGCTTCATGTCTTTCGCAAACAGACGAAGGTGGGCATGAAGCGCATTTTGCCGGTGATCGGAAGACAGGCGTTCCCTTCCTTACAGCAAGAGGAGGAGGAACCGGAAATGCCTTCTCTGATCCATCCAGCCTTTGCTCGTAGGACGGATGTCCTGGGTCGTTTGAGGGGATATGAGGTTGGGCTTGAGCCGGCTAGAAATAACGTGCTGGAAGAACGTCAACGATATTTTACCAATCTTCCGGTCCTGAATTTGCAAGGCACTTCCGGTGCGAAGCTATCTTCCCGCTATAAAGTATGGGAACGAGATCCGACCGCCGATGCCCGGTTAGTTCGCTTCTGTCTATCCGTACCTTACGAACAGTATGTACGCGGAGGGATAGGGAGATCGCTTATCCGAAGGGCGACCGAAGGGAAGCTGCCTGACCGCGTTCGCCTGAATCAGCGAATTCGGGGCGCGCAAGGGGTCGATTGGGTATATCGCATGCTTCCGCACTGGCCATCTTTTGTCGAGGAAATCCGACAAATCTGCCGGGATGATACGTTCGACGGCATTCTTAATCTCGAAGGTATTCAGCGCGCGATGGAGCGAATCGGCCCAACGCCGAGACCGGAACTTGCAGTGGATCCGCACATGAAGCTGCTTATGCGCAGCGTCATCATATATCGGTTTCTGAAACGGGTTAGTTAATGGGTTAACTCTTGAAAGGAGGTGAAAAAGCATGAAAAAGAACTGGGAAACTCCTGAGCTGGAAGTACTTAACGTAAGCGAAACGCAAGCAGGTTTCGGCCTGACGAAAGTCGACTTCACATACGTGAACGGCAAACTCGTCGACGCGGACATCTATTCCTAAGATCATTCAAGCAGTATGGAAAACTAGCCCTTATACAATACGCGTTGTTGTATAAGGGCTGTTTTCTTATTTTATCGAATCTCGGAAACGAGGAGGGTGAAAATGCTTACGTTAAACAAAACGGCCTATGAAGCGTTCGGGCTAGCCATCAACAGCGAGATCGCCTTTCCGGAGCTCGTTTCCTCGGAAATCATGCCGGAGCAAGCAGATCTTGTCATTAAATACGAAGACTTGACTAGCGAGTGGTTATCGTTGGGTTGTCCAGATAGTCACTATGTCATTAAGGACGACACCGCTTACTATCGGATAGATGGCGTAGCGATTTATCGGGTACAAGCCGGAGAGAGAATCGCTGTTTCTCCTTTAGAAGGCTCAGAGATTGACAAGATCCGTCTCTATCTTCTAGGCACTTGCATGGGAACGATACTGTTCCAGCGCGGATTACTGCCGCTCCACGGCAGCGCGGTTGTCATTAACGGCAAAGCCTACGCGTTCGTCGGCGATTCGGGAGCAGGCAAATCGACGCTTGCGGCGGCTTTTCTCGATCGCGGATTTGAACTGCTTACGGATGATGTCATCGCGGTCCGTTTCGGCGAAGAGGGTCAGCCGGAAGTAGTGCCGGCCTATCCACAGCAGAAGCTGTGGCAAGAGAGCCTCGATCACATGCAAATGGATACTAATGCGTACACGCCGCTTTATCAAGAGGTCAACAAATTCGCAATTCCGGTAAGCGCCAAATTTCACAATCGTTCCGTTCCGCTCGCTGGTATTTTCGAGCTGGTCAAATCGAATGATCACGCATGGTCGATTCGGCCGTTGGGAGGGCTGCAATGTTTGCCGCTTTTATCCCATCATACTTACCGCAGCTTTTTGATCGGCGCGATGCGGCTAGTTGGGTGGCATTTCGAACGCATTACGCACCTGTTGAACCATGCGCGGATATATCGGGTCGAACGGTCGGTTCAAACATTCTCTGCCCCCATGCTGGTGGAGGAAATCGTCAAGATCGCACATAAGGAGGAAGTACGATGAATCAGGCAGTTGCACTGGATCAGGCTTATCAGCAAGTAGAGGGCAACCTCGTAAGCGATATGAATGGCGAGAAGGTCATGCTGAGCATCGCCTCGAGCAAATATTACAATCTCGGCCAAGTCGGCGGGGCGATTTGGGAGAAGCTGCAAAGCCCGGCGACGGTGCATGAAGTGGTCGCGCAATTAACGGAGGAATACGACATCGATCGCGAAGCGTGCGAGCAGCAGGTTGTCCGTTTCCTGGAGAGTTTGTTGAAGGAAGGCTTGGTTAAGGCGGTATAATGACTTCCACGTTCACGAGAGAGGGGTTGAAAAGGGCATGGTGAAGCTCATTCGACTCTTTTTTGCGATGCGTCCGCGGGAGCAGTTGCTCACGTTGGAGGCTTTTGTCTTGTTAGGCTGGGCACGCATTATGAAGAGCAAGCCCTTTCCGCAAGTAGCGCCGAAGCTTGGCCTTCATATGGAAGAGACATCGCGCGAACATCGCAAGGAAGACGAGCCGGTGATTCGCAGCATTTCCCGGGTCATAGGCAAAGTAAGCCGCCACACGCCATGGGAGAGCATGTGCATGGTCAAAGCGATGGCCGCCATGAAAATGCTGGAGCGCAGAAAGCTCGAAAGTACGCTTTACATGGGGACTTCCCGTGACAAGGAAGGCAAGCTCATTGCCCACGCTTGGTTGCGGACCGGACCGTATGTCATTACGGGCGCCGAAGAAGCGCCGGCTTTTACGGTTGTCAGCAAGTTCGCGAAGGTGCTTGTCCAAGATCAGGCCCAACCGTCGCGCAGTTTGGCGAAAGAATAGTTGAGATGGCAAGTTTGTTTTTAATTACAGATGAATTTGCGCATCTAGCAGCAACATAGGAGAGGATATCATGCCTCACGTAATCATTTATCTCAAAAAACTACAAGCCTTCGCAGGCGCCAAGCTTTACTTGAATCTGGTCGGCATGGTCGTGATCAGCTTACTCGAGAGCGTGAGCCTCTACATCCTTATTCCGATGCTCGGGTTCATCGGCTTGCTGAGCGCAGCCTCCTCGTACGGCAGCATGCCGTTCATCGCCGACCTAGAGCGTGCGGTCAAAGCGGTTCCGGACAATTACCAACTGACCGTCATTCTTGCGTTTTACGTCGCGCTGATCATGGGCCAAGCGCTGCTGCAGCGTTTCCAAACGGTGCAGAATATGCGCATCCAACAAGGATTCAGCGGGTACTTGAGATTGGAAATATATCAGGCGATCATGCGGGCAGGCTGGTCGTTCTTCCTCCGCAAGAGGAAGGCTGATTTTAATCATATGATGACTCAGGAGCTGGCCCGGGTGAACCAGGGCGTCTACCTGATCTTGTCGATGACGACGTCGCTCGTGTTCACGGGCATTCAGATTGTCTTCGCGTTCGCGTTGTCCTACCAATTGACGTTGTTCGTCCTCGCGTTCGGTTTGGGCCTGGCCTTGTTCTCCCGGAAATTTCTGCGCGGCGCGAAGAAGTACGGCGCGCGCATTTCCGAGCTGTCGCAATCGTACATGCGCGGGTTGACGGAGCATTTCAACGGCATTAAGGACATTAAGAGCAACCGGCTCGAAGCGCAGCACCTCGACTGGTTCCGATCGCTGAGCGACCGGATGGAGACGAACATGGTGCAGTTCACGAAGCTGCAGGCCACGACCCAGCTGTTCTACAAAATCGCGGCCGCCGTGCTCATCGCCGGCTTCGTCTTCCTGTCGTACCGAGTGTTCCAGGTGCAGGGCGAGTATTTGCTGCTGATTGTCCTCATCTTCATGCGCCTATGGCCGCGTTTCTCCTCGTTGCAGGCCAACTGGGAGCAGCTCGTCTCGACGATCCCTGCTTTCAAGGCGATCAATGAGCTGATGCGCGAGTGCGAAGCGGCGCGGGAGGATGTCGCGGCGGCCGGAGCGGAGCGCATCCGCATTCAGGATGGCATCGAATGCCGCAACCTTGCGTTTCGTTACGAAGGCGGCGACGGCACATACGCGCTATCCGGCATCAATCTCCAAATCCCCGCTAACAGCATGATGGCGATCGTGGGCAAATCCGGCGCCGGCAAGAGTACGCTGATCGACATCCTGATCGGGATGCTGAAGCCGGAACAGGGCGAGCTGTTGATCGACGGCAAGCCGCTCGGACCGGGCAACCTGGCCGCCTTCCGCAGCTCCGTCAGCTACGTGCCGCAGGACCCGTTCCTATTCCACGCGAGCATACGCGAGAACATGCTGCAGGTGAAGCCGGACGCGACGGAAGCGGATTTGTGGGAGGCGCTCGAGTTCTCGGCGTCCGCCGACTTCGTCCGCAAGCTGCCGCAAGGGCTGGATACGCTGATCGGCGACCGGGGCATCCGGTTATCCGGCGGCGAGCGGCAGCGCATCGTGCTGGCGCGCGCGGTGCTGCGCAAGCCGGCCGTCCTCGTGCTGGACGAGGCGACCTCGGCGCTGGACAACGAGAATGAAGCGCATATCAAGGAGTCGCTCGACCGGCTGAAGGGCTCGCTCACCGTCATCGTCATCGCGCACCGGCTATCGACGATTCGCAACGCGGATCAAGTGATCGTGATGGAGAACGGCCGCATCATTCAGCAAGGCGGCTACAATCAGCTTTCGAAAGAAACCAAAGGAACCTTCAGCCAGCTGTTGGCGTACCAATCGGGTTCCGCTCTATAGAGCGCGATCGTTCCCGCAGAAGAGCAAGCCCGTTTCCGAAGGAGGAGTCCATCGGGTAGATGGAGGCTTGCCTTTTGCGCGCCGGACATGAGAGCGTTTTCTTTCTTGTGGGCGTCATGATACAAAATGTATCTTTATGGCGCTACAATAGCATCCATTACTCGTCGGAGGAGCCCATAACCCATGACCATCAACAATCCCGCCGTCCGCAAAGACATGCGTATCCGTCTAACGGACGGCACGAAAGCGATAATTTCGATTTACCGCGTATTCGGCAACGACGTGCAGTCGGGGGAAATTCCGGTGTCCGTGCACAATATGAGCCCGACGGGGATGCTGTTCGCGACGCATCTGCGCTTTCCCGTCAGCGACGATTTCGCGATTCGGATCAAAGTCAAGCTCGGCGACTGGGAATTCGTCCTGATCGGTCATATTCTTTGGCGGCGCAAAGAAGAAAATCAGTATTTGTACGGATGCGCGTATTTGCCGGATCAGAAGGTGAGGCTCGCCATCGTG
This sequence comes from Paenibacillus methanolicus, assembly GCF_008124765.1. Lineage (GTDB taxonomy): Bacteria > Bacillota > Bacilli > Paenibacillales > Paenibacillaceae > Paenibacillus_Z > Paenibacillus_Z methanolicus. The sequence continues at coordinate 325,024 of NZ_VNHS01000012.1, forward strand.
CGCGCGCTGAACGAGAAGCTGCGAAGCCAGAACCCGCAGCAGTCCCGCATCCATGATCTGTACCAGCGGATGACGGACAAGGATCAATTCGTCCGGATGCGACTGGATGCACGCGGGTGAACGGACCGGAAGGCAGCCGAGCGCGGCCTGTTCCCGGTTGGCGATGACTTTGCCGCCCGGCGGAATCGTACCGCGCATTGCCGTTTTAACCATACGCAATCTTTGTCTCTGGCATATACTTACCTATAAGAGGCATCAGCCAGACTACCAACATGAGGCGAGGAGTGGAAGGCGTGCGTGTGCTGGTCACCGGCGGAGCCGGTTTTATCGGGAGCCAGTTTGTTCGCTATATGCTGGAGAAGTACCCGGATTACGTGATTGTGAACTACGACGCGCTGACGTATGCCGGCAACCTGGATAATGTGGAGCCGGTCGCATCGAATCCGAACCATATCTTCGTTCGGGGCGATATCGTCGACGCGGAAGCGGTCGGGCGCGCGATGGAGGCGCACGCGATCGAGGCGGTCGTCAATTTCGCGGCGGAGTCGCACGTGGACCGGAGCATCGCCGACCCGGGCGCGTTCGTGCGCGCGAACGTGCTCGGCACGCAGACGCTCCTGGAGGCGGCGCGGCGGCGTCGTATTCGCAAATACGTCCAGATTTCGACCGACGAGGTATACGGGACGCTGGGCGCGACCGGTTACTTCACGGAGCTGACGCCGCTTGCGCCGAACAGTCCCTATTCGGCGAGCAAGGCCGGCGGGGACCTGCTGGTCCGCGCGTACTACGAGACGTACGGGATGGACGTTAATATTACCCGCTGTTCGAACAATTACGGTCCGTATCATTTTCCCGAGAAGCTCATTCCGCTCATGATTACGAACGCCTTGGACGATCTGCCGCTTCCCGTCTACGGAGACGGTCTGCAGGTGCGGGACTGGCTGCACGTCCGCGATCACGCGGCGGCGATCGATCTCGTGCTGCATCAAGGCAAGCCGGGCGAGGTGTACAACATCGGCGGTCACAACGAGCGACGTAACCTGGAGATCGTCAAGCTCATTCTAGGCTTGCTCGGCAAATCGGAATCGCTCATTCGCCATGTGCCGGACCGGCTGGGGCATGACCGGCGGTACGCGATCGACCCGGCCAAAATCCAAGCCGAGCTGGGCTGGCAGCCGGCGTATACGTTCGATCGCGGAATCGAGGAGACGGTGCGGTGGTATATCGACAACGAGAACTGGTGGCGGCGGGTACAATCGGGCGCATATAGGACATAGGGTCGAAATGAGGCGGGCAGGGGCCGGATATTTCGTGCGGCCTCTTTTTTTGGCAGGGATTGTAAGCGCATACACTAGGCAAAACGGCTGTCGCCGTCTTTTGCGGCAAGGGTCGTTTAGTTCCCGAGAAATAAAGGATGATTTATAAACGTAAAACTTATGAACCTGTATTTTGACAAAATACGCGATCTTTCGGAGATCCGTATTGACATTTCTCGATATCTGTCATAATCTAAAATTGCTAGATACGTAATGTAACATATTTCGCGACATTGATACATATAGTATTAGGGACAATGGGGTCAAAGGAGAGGATCGAATGTTGAAAGATCGTTTTTGTTGCGTAAGCTGCGGGGAGATGATTCAGCAAGAACAAGCCCATCTCGTATTCCGTACCGGTTTCTTCCGGACGATTCAACCGCTCGGCTGCTGCAAAGGCTGCATGGACCGCGAATCCGTCGCGGCGCAGGCGACCGTTGAACCGCCGGTTGAGGGCAGCCTCGTACATATGCCGCAAGCGAAAGCGGGCGGCGCCTACAACGAATCGATACCGGCGGCAGCTTTTGCCGTGCCTATCCCGATGGTAGCGTCCCTGTAAATCCATAGAGAGAGAACGTAAGACCCGTTCGCGGAGACTCGTCATCCGCGGCGGGTCTTAATTTTTGATCAAGAAACTTCCAAGTCCTTCCTTCTTGACGTATAATAATAAGGTTGAGAAGCGATAACTGTCTACTAGAGGTTGTACAACCCGCACGAATAGAAGGCAGGCGCAGACAGGGGGGGAACCATGGAGAAGCTCGCACCGAACGGTTCGATCGTGCAGCTGAAGAACGTGACCAAACGAATCGGACGCCGCACCATCATCGACGATTTGTCGCTGGATTTGCCCGAAGCGCAAGTATTCGGGTTTCTCGGTCCGAACGGCTCCGGCAAGACGACGACGATCCGGATGATGGTCGGCCTGATGGCGATGACCGAAGGAGACGTCATCATCCGCGGACATAGCGTGCGCGATGAATTCGAGAAGGCCATCCGCCACGTCGGCGCCATCGTCGAAAATCCGGAAATGTATAAATATCTGTCCGGTTATGATAATCTGCTGATGTTCTCCCGCATGATCCCGGGCATCACGCGCCAGCGGATCGACGAGGTCGTCGAGCTGGTTGGCCTGAAGGGACGCATTCACGACAAGGTTCGGACGTACTCCCTCGGCATGCGCCAGCGGCTCGGCGTCGCGCAGGCGATCATGCATAAGCCGACGCTGCTCATTCTGGACGAGCCGACGAACGGACTTGATCCGGCGGGCATCCGGGAGCTTCGCGATTATTTGCGCAAGCTGGCCAAGGAAGAGGGCATCACCGTATTCGTTTCCAGCCATTTGCTGTCCGAGATGGAACTGATGTGCGACCGCGTGGCTATCATTCAGGCGGGCAAGCTGATCGACGTTCGCGACATCGGACAGACTGCCGACGCGGATGGGGCGGGAGGGGCTGCCTTCTTCTTCGACGTGGACAAACCGGAGGATGCTCTAGCGCTGCTTGCGGGCGCGCACGGGGCGCAGGCAGCCGAGGGCGGACTTGCCATCGTAGGCGGCCGGGAGGCGGCTGCCGATGTCAACGCGCTGCTGGTGCGGGGCGGACTTCGCGTCTACGGCATCCGCATGCAGAACAAATCGCTCGAGGATCAGTTCCTGGAGATGACGGGAGGCGAGCGGATTGTTTGATTTTCTGCAGCTGGTAGCGAATGAGAACTTGAAAATTTACCGTCGAATACGGACGTGGATCATGTTCGGCATCTTGGTTATTCTCGTGCTGGCGATTTCGCTCATCGCCAGATACATGCCGGGCGGCGGCGATGGCAGCGGCTGGAGCATGATGATGACCGAGACATTCCTCCTGTTCATCATGGTCACGATTTTCACGGTCGTCGTATCGGCCGAGACGGTGGCAGGCGAATTCACGTCGGGTACGATTAAGCTGCTGCTTATCCGTCCATGGAGCCGGTCGAAAATTTTATTATCCAAATACATCTCCGTCATGCTCTTCGCCTTCGCGCTCGCCGCGACGCTGTTCGTGCTCGGCTTCGGCGTGAACGCGCTCTTGTTCGGCATGGGCGGCGCTAGAGAAGAGATACTCGCGGCTCTGGGGACGAACCGGGATATATCGCCGTTTTCGTATATGCTGGCTTATTACGGTTTCGAATTTATTAGTCTGATCATGATCGTCACGGTCTCGTTCATGATTTCGACCGTTTTCCGCAGCGGGGGACTGGCGATCGGGCTGTCGCTGTTCTTCCTGATGGGCGGCAGCGTGGTGACGATGCTGCTCATGCAGCTCGATTACGCGTGGGTCGATTATTTGCTGCTGATTCATTTGGATTTGACGAACTATCTCATCGAACCGGGCTTTGAGCTGCGGGACGGCGTCACGCTCGGCTTCTCCCTGGGCGTGTTGGCCGCGTACTACGTGCTCATCATCGCGGTTACGTGGCTGGTCTTCAATAAAAGAGACGTGGCAACCTAAGCGCGCGGGCTTGCGCCGCCGGTCGCCGGCCGCAACAGGGCGCCGCGGCGCTGTTTACGGATAACGCGCCATTACAACCTGCCTCTCTGCCAACGCAGAGGGGCAGGTTGTTTTTTATGCTCGCCAGCTGCCGAATTTGTCGTCTTTTGCGACGAAGTCGTTTAAGACGGCCCGAATCGGTTTTAAATGGTAGTAGGGGAATTTTACTCTCGCTTCCGATTGCTCGGCGGCAGCCGGAAAAGATGCCGCCAATCGGTATAGCCGGGTAAGGCGGCGCGAATGATAACCATACTTCCAATAACAGGGGGAGCGCAACGATGATTTGGATCTTGCTGGCGCTGCTTGTGTTTATTTTTCAGATCGGGACCATCCTGATCCTGGAGTTCCGCAGGCCCTCGAAAACAGTTGCGTGGCTGCTGATTTTGTTCATTTTCCCCATTGTCGGCTTCATCATGTATTACTTTCTGGCGCAGGAATACCGGCACCGCAAGACCGTCCGCAAACGTAACGTCGTCGCCGAAGAAATGCGGCTGCAGGCGCTGCGCAGATGCAAGATGGTGCACCGTCCGGCCGAGCTCGGCACCGGCGAATTCAGCCACCAGGAGCGGCTGTTCCGGCTGCTCTCCGGCATGTCGACCTCGCCGATCACCGGCTGCAACCAAACGGAGGTGCTCACGAACGGGGAAGCGACCTACGCGTCCATCCTGGAGGCGATCGAAGGGGCCAACCACCATGTCCACGTCGAGTATTACACGATCCGCAACGATCGAATCGGCAACAAACTGAAGGACGCGCTCATCCGTAAGGCGAAGCAGGGAGTGGAGGTGCGCGTCATCTACGACGGCGTCGGCTCGTATGAGCTGCATGGCAGCTACGTTCGCGAGCTTCGGGAGGCCGGCATCCACACGCAGTGCTTCCTCGCGCCGCGGTTGGCGCTGTTCGACAAGCGGATCAATTACCGGGATCATCGGAAAATCGTCGTCGTCGACGGCCGCATCGGGTTCGTCGGGGGCATCAACATCGGCGACGAATATTTGGGCGGCAATCCGAAGCTCGGGTTCTGGCGCGATACGCATGTAAGGATCGAGGGGGACGCGGTATATTTCTTGCAGGACGTCTTCTTGAAGGATTGGTGGTTCACCGCCAAGGAACGGCTGAGCGACCCGGCTTACTTGCCGGAGCATAACTGCGCGGGGAATGAGCAGGTGCAGATTATTTCGAGCGGCCCGGACTCGCTGGCGGATGCCATTCTCGAATGCGTATTCGCGGCGGTGTCGGTGGCGAAGCGCCGGATTTGGATCACGACGCCTTACTTCATCCCTGACGCGAGCATTCTGATGGCGCTGCGGACGGCGGCGCTGAGCGGGGTCGACGTGCGACTGATCATCCCGTACGTGGCGGATTCGAATCTGGTGCTGCGGGCATCGTTGTCCTATGTCGAGGATTTGCTGGCGGTCGGGGTGCGAATCTACCGGTATCGCAAAGGCTTCGTCCACGCGAAGGTGCTCATCATCGACGACATGCTGGCTTCCGTCGGCACGGCCAATATGGACATGCGCAGCTTCTTCAGCAACTTCGAGTTGAATGCGCTGCTATTTAGTCAGAAGGCGATCAAGCGGCTGGAGGGAGATTTTCTGGACGATCTGAGCGTGTGCGAGGAACTAAGCCTATCCGTATTCGAGCGACGGCCGCGCAAGGCGAAGGCGGGGGAAGTGCTGGCGCGCATGTTATCTCCGCTGCTGTAGCGGCTGCGGGATGGGCGGCTTCCCCGAAAACGTAAATACTTGATACAAAATGTATCTATAATGTGGTAGAATAGAAGCAATAAACTTATCATTGGAGTGCAGCCCATGACGACAAAGGAAGCTCTGCAGCAAATTCAGGCTGATTTGCTTACGATGAGCGTAAGCGTGGAGGAACAGATCGAACGCATCGATCGCATTCTACACGATAGCGGTCCCGATGGGCAGTCGCGTACGCAAGCCGAAGAGCAGCCAAGGCTTGCCGGAGGCGCTTAACCGTTACATAAAAGCGGATTGGTTTACGTTCCCAATCGGAAGATTGGGAATGTAGCATTCCGCGAGGAGGGCTGATTGGTTTGCGTTCCCAATTGGAAGATTGGGCATGCAGCATTCAGCCAAAGCGGATTGGTTTGCGTTCGGTCGTAAGACCGGGCATGCAGCATTCAGCTTACCAAAAAAGAACCACCGTCCGCTCGGATACGTCCGGCAAAGGCGGTGGTTCTTCGCGTTGGGCCAGCTCGCTCGGAGGAGCGGCCGCGGCTGTCTATGCGTGAACGAGCGAGGGCCGGCCAAGCCGCACGAGATCCGCGATCGGATGAGGCTCTCCCCGGATGAGCGAGAGGAGCAGCCCCGCTCCCATCATGCAGTAGACGTCGCCATTGCCGCCGTAGCCCAGCATATAGTAGACGCCTTTGCGCGCGGGATCTTCGCCGATGAACGGCAGATTGTCCTGCGACTCCGCGAACAGCGCGTTCCATGCGTAAGCAACCGGAGGCGTATCCGGACCGAGCAGCGCGCGTACCTGCTCATAGAGACGGCCGGTCTGCTTGTATATCGCCGCCTCGCTGGCGTAAGGCGTGACGGCCGTCTCGTCAAGGCCGCCGGCGACGATGCGGCCGTCCGCGCTCGTGCGCATATACAAGTAAGGCCGCGCGGTTTCCCAGATCAGCCATCGCCCGTGCCAATTGCCGGGCTCTGGCATCGGCTCGGTGACGACGGCGAAGGAGCGGCTCATCTTGGGCTTCACCAGCCGGCCTCGGAGCTGTTCCGGCTCGTAACCGATCGAGTAGACGACGTAATCGGCCTCGACCGTATGGCCGGTTGAAGTTCGCAGCCGATGCGTGCCTTCCGGAAGCGTCTCGTGACCGGTCACGGCCGTATGCTCGAACACGCGCAGTCCGTTGTCCGCGACTGTGTTCATGACGGCTTGCACGAACCGGAACGGATTGATCTCGCCGTCGCCATGCGTGACGATCGCCCCGGGCTTGCGGAACGGGAAGTGGCGCGCGATCTGCTCCGGCTCCCAGAATTCGACGTCGAACCCGTTGGCCGCGAGCGCTTCGTATTCGCGAGCTAACTTCGGCAAATCCTGCTCGGTGCTCGCGTAATATAGGCTGCTGCGGTCACGATATTCCACGTCTCGGCCTGTCTCGGACGCGGTCTTGGCAAGCTCCACGACCGCATCGCGGCAAGCGCGGTAGAAGCGGACGGCCGGTGCTTCTCCGATCTGCGCGATCAGGTCGGTCAGCATAATGTCGTTCGAGAATTGAAGAAGTCCGGTATTGGCCGACGTGCTCCCCGCGGCGATGCGGTTCTGTTCGAGCAACATCGCGTCGAAGCCGTTCCCGGCCAATGCGCGGCCCATTAGCGCGCCGGCCATTCCGCCGCCGATAACGACCGCTCGCGCCTTCGCGTTCTCGGCAAGCGCCGGATATTCGCGCGGCGCCGCCATCGTCGTCGGCCAATAGAATGATCCGTTATGCAAGTCCTTCATTGGCATGCCTCCCACTGGCTAGGTTGCCAATCGTCGCGGTGGCTCATGCATGAAGGCGGCGATCGGGAGCGGGGCGGTCCAGCCGCAGCAAACTCGCGATCGGGTCGGGCTCTTCGCCTCGTATCAGATCGAGCAGCAGCTGCGAGGCGAGCATGCTGTAGACCGTTCCGTTGCCGCCATAACCCAGACAGTAATAGATGCCCGGCAAGGCGGGATCGGGGCCGATGAACGGCAAGCCGTCGCGCGATTCGCCGAATGTGGCGCTCCATTCGTAGGCGGCGCGCGCGTCGATATCCGGGAACAGCGCGCCCAATTCCCGCTCCAGCCGGTCTGTATGCGCGCGCAGTTCCCGACCGCCGGTCACCGGCGTCTCTTCGTCCTCGTCCAAGCCGCCGATGACGACGCGGCCGTCCTGCGTCGTGCGCAAATACAAGTAGGGGCGCCGCGTCTCCCAAATCATCCATTGTTTGTGCCAGCCGGCCAGACTCGGCACCGGCTCGGTGACCATGGCGAAGGAGCGGTTCAACTCCGCTTTGATCAGATGTCCGCGAAGTTCCTCCGGCTCGTAGCCGACGGCATAGATGACATGCTCCGCTTCGATAACCGCGCCCGTCTCGGTCATAAGACGGTGAAACCCGTTGGCAGGGATATGCGAGATGATGCCGGTATGTTCGCAGACGGCGAGTCCATGCCGAACCGCTTGATCGGCCAGACCGTGGACAAAGCGGAACGGGTTGATTTCGGCGTCGCCATGGGTGACGATCGCGCCTGCCTTGCGGAACGGGAAATGCGCCGCGATCCGGTCGGCCTCCCAATATTCCACGTCGAAGCCGTTATGGAACAGCGCTTCGTATTCGCGGCGAAGCTTCGGCACGTCCTGCTCCTCGCTTGCGTAATAGAGACTGCTCGTCCGCCGGAACCCCGCGTCCGTACGCAGTTCCGTCGCGCGCTGTTCCAATTGATCGACCGCCCTGCGGCAAGCGCGGTAAAAGTCGACGGCGCGTCCATCGCCGACCTGCGCCATGAGCTCGACCAGCATGATATCGTTGCTGAACTGCAGCAGTCCCGTATTGGCGGCCGAGCTGCCGACGGCGATCTCGTCGCGTTCAACCAGCAGCGTGTCGATGCCCGCCGAAGCTAGCGCATGGGCGCACAATACGCCCGACATGCCCCCGCCGACGACGGCGACGCGCACGCTCCGGTTCTCCGCGAGCTGCGGGTACCGCGTGTAAGCTGGCAGCGTGTCGGGCCAGTAGAGCTTGCCGCTGTATAACGGTTTGGTGGTCATCGTTCCTCTTCTCCTTCCGTTTCCTCCACCAGATTCCATTCTTATCCCCCAAGGCGTCGCAAACCATCCGGGATTCACGCAGTATACGGCAAAAACGGACGGCCCTTCGGCCGTCCGTTCGCGCGTAAGCTATTCTTGGATCGGGTCAGGCACAAGGCCGTCGCGTTCCAATTCGCTATTGGTTTTCATTCGCTCCATATCGCGGCCGAGCCGTCTCATATCTTCGGCATCCTGCACCATCGATCCGTTCTGAACTTCGTCGACGGGCCTTGAGGCGCGTCCGGCTTGTCCCAGGTCAGCCGGCCCGTTCCCGTCCTTAGGATTGATAGACATGGGAGGGCGTCGCCGTGCCCGTCGCGCTGCCGGAGCTTGCGCTGCTGCTCGCGCCGGCGCTTGGCGAGCTGCCGAGCGTTTGTTTGTTATCCTCTTGGTCGGCTTGCGCATCGTTCTTCATGTTCTGGAAGACGCCAGCCGTCGATTCGGCGGCCGTCGCCACCTTCTCCGCGGCCACTTTGCCGAATTCATTGACGCGTTCGCGGGCGGCCGCCGCTTTGTCCGCCGCCTGGGAAGCCATGAGCGATGCCCGTTCGCGGGCGGATGCCGTCAATTCGGACGATTTAAGTTTTAGCGACTCCCTCATTTCCTTGCCGTTCTTCGGCGTTACGAGAAGAGCCGTCACCGCGCCGATGGCGCCACCGATCAGTAGACCTTTCATTGCGTTTGCCATTGTTCGTCAACTCCTTATAGGGAAGGTTTGGTTTAGAAGCGTCGCTAAGGGAAGCGTCAGCATCGCTTACGACTTCTTGCCCTGTTTATAACCGGGGGGAGGGGCTTTGAAACGATCGCGGCCAACTGTTTCAGCTTGGCGGACGGGCGTTTATATGCAGGGTAGAGCGGCGGGCGGCATGCGGCGCGCCAGCTATTCCAACGAACTCGAAAGGTGGAGATCCACATGATCGGATGGGCCATTTTGTTTTTCGTCATCGCGATCGCGGCAGGCATTACCGGATTTTTCTGGCTCGCTTCCGCGGCGGCGGCCATCGCGAAAGTCTTGTTCTTCGTATTCCTCGTGTTGTTCATCGTATCGCTCGTGTTCGGCCGTAGAGGACGCGTATAACCGACGGATAAGCGCATAGCCGATGTACCGCAGGCAAGACAAGCATGATCAAGGAGGCAGACGAACATGGCGACCAACGTGACCAACGCAACGAAGGTGCATACCGTATCCACGATGCAGGAAGCGAAGGAGCAGATCCATAGCTTCATCGCGCAAGGCTATGCGAAGGACCAGTTGTTCGTGCTGGCGCATGACAAAGACCGCACGGAACGGCTCGCGGAGGCGATGGACACCGAGCGCATCGGCCTGGAAGAGGAGGGCGTCATGACCGCGGTCGCCAACCTGTTCCGCTCGCGCGGCAAGGAACTGCGGGCGAAGATGCAGTCCGTCGGCATACGGGCGTCCGAGGCGGAACGGCTCGAGAAGGAGCTGGACCAAGGTAAAATCGTCGTTATCGCGTGGGGCGGCAAGCCCTACGAGAACGAAGACTACGATCCGCTTATTTCGTACTATCCGCCGTTTCTGCTCTAATCGCAGAGGACGTACCAAGGGCTCGGCGCGAGCAGCAAGAAGACCGTTCACGAAGGCGAACGGTCTTCTTGCCGTATGCGGAGCCGCTCCAAAGAAAGGAGGCGTTGATGCTTGCTGCCTAACACCCGGCTGTTTCGCTTGGCTTACGGCACGATTCTGCTGCTGCTGATTATCTTCCTCGTCGCCAAGGTCAGCTTTCTCTTTCGGCCGATCGCCACGATGTTCAACATCTTGATCGTGCCGTTCATGCTGGCGGGTTTCTTCTACTATTTGCTCCGTCCGATCGTGAACTATTTGACCGCGCGCAAGATGAACCGGTTCGTCGCCGTCTTGTTCATCTATCTGCTGCTCGGCGCGTTTCTCGCCATCTTCTTCATGAGCGTATGGCCGGCGCTCGTCGCCCAGATCGAGCTGTTCGCCGAGGAAGCGCCGCAGCTGATCGACGGCTTCCGGGAGCAGATGCTCCATCTGCAGCACAACAAGATGATTGCCTCGTTCACGGCGCCGGAATCCGATCTGACGGCGCAAATATCGGAATACGTGGGCAGGCTCGTCAACTCGGCCTCCGCGTATTTGAACAACGTCATTCAAGTCGTGACGGGCTTCGTCATTGCCGTTACGACCGCGCCTTTCATCCTCTACTATATGTTGAAGGAAGGCGATACGCTGCCGCACTATCTGCTCGGCGCCGTGCCGCGCCGGTATCGGCCGGACGGGGTCAGGGCGCTGCGGGAGATCGACGCGGCGCTAAGCGGCTTCATTCTGGGGCGAATGATTATTACGTTCCTGCTCGGCGTCATGATGTATATCGGGTTCTTAATTATCGGGCTGCCCTACGCGCTCCTCGTCACGGTCATCGCCACGGTGTTGAACCTCATCCCGTATTTGGGCCCCATCCTCGGCGCGATTCCGTGCGTGCTCGTCGCCTTCACCGCCTCCCCTACGATGGCGTTCTGGTCGCTCGTGGTCACGGTGGCCGCGCAGCAGATCGAAGGCAATTTGCTCTCCCCGCTCATCTACGGCAAGCGGATGGACGTCCATCCGCTGACGACGATTCTGCTGCTGCTCGTGGCGGGCGAGATCGCCGGCATTCTAGGCATCATACTATGCATCCCGTTCTATATGATCATCAAAATCATCATCGTGCACCTCTACGACCTGTTCTTGGCCGAGAAAGTCGAGGAGTTGGTCGAGTAAAAGTCGCTCCATGCCGCTCACACGCGGCGCATCTCCTCCCGGTAAGCGCTCGGCGACATGTCGTAGAAGCGCTTGAACTGCTTGGAGAAGTACAGCGCGTCCTGAATGCCGACGGAGGACGCGATCTGCTCGATCGTCAGCTCCGGCCGTTCGCGCAGCAGCTGCCGGGCTTTGTCGATGCGCAGCTTGAGCAGGAACGTGACCGGCGTCATGCCGGTCCGCTGCTTGAACAGTCGGGATAGATACGCGCGATTATAACCGAGCGTGTCGGCCATCATCTCGATGGATACCGGCTCGGCGTACTGCGTGGAGAGATAACGGATGACCTGCGAGATGAGCGCTTCGCCGTCGCCGCCCTGCCGGTCGGGCGCGCGCCCGCCTTCGCCGTCCGCGGCGCCAAGCTCGGCGAGCAGCAGCTGCAGGTAGCCGGCCGCGCGCAGATGCGCGACGCCGCCGCCCGACCGGAACGTCCGCTCGATGCTGCGAAAGAGCACCGCAATGCGGCGGCTTGCCTCGCGCGCATGCGCCACTGGGCTTGCGCCGGTCAGCCCCGTGACGGCGAGCAGCTCCGCGGCGTGGCGCCCCTCGAACGCGATCCAGCGGTAACGCCACGGGTCGCGTTCGTCCGAGGCGTAGCTGATCAGCTGTTCCGGGCGAATGAGGAATGTATGTCCCGCGCCGAGCGGATACGTTTCGCCCCCGGCGGTGAATGTCCCGCTGCCGGAGAGGACATGATGCATGAGGAAGTAGTCGTACACTTTCGGCCCGATCCTGTGAGCGGGCTTTGTTTGGCTTTCGCCGGAAAATAGCACATAGAGGTCGCCGTGCGAATTCGGCACCGGGTTGGAGACCACCGTATACGAAAAAGGACGTTCCACGCGCGCACGCTCCTTTTCACCAATTCTACATATGAATCGATTGTACCATAAAAACGGCCGAAAACCGGACAAGCCTGCGACAGTAAGTCACATATCTCCATATAACGTGCACATTGAGCCATTTCGTTCGCGCGCGCATTTCGGTATACTAAGCCTATCAAAAGCTTTTAAATTTGCAGATAAAGGAAAGTGGTCGTTAATGGCGAACATCCAGGAGCTTACAGCACGGTTTATCGAAATTTACGGCGGCAGCGCGGCTGACGTCAAAGTATTCCATGCCCCGGGCCGCGTCAATCTGATCGGCGAGCACGTCGATTACAACGGCGGCTACGTCTTCCCGGCGGCGCTGACGTTCGGCACGACGCTGGTCATCCGGGAACGCGACGATGCGCAGCTCGGCTTTGCGTCGACGAACTTCGACCTGCACAAAGTTCTTCCGCTCTCGCCCGTCGTGTACGACGAGGCGGACGACTGGATGAACTATCCGAAGGGCATCATCAGCACGCTTCAGGATCAAGGCAAGACGTTCGCGCGCGGCTTCGACATGCTGTTCCACGGCGAAATCCCGAACGGCGCGGGCTTGTCCTCCTCGGCTTCGATCGAAGTCGTCACGGCGTACGCGGTGCTGAACCTCGCCGGCTACGAGACGGACACGGTCAAGATCGCGCTGCTGGCGCAGAAGTCCGAGAACGAATTCAACGGCGTGCAGTGCGGCATCATGGACCAGTTCGCGGTGGCGAACGGCCGCAAGGATCACGCGATCCTGCTCATGTGCGACACGCTCGAGTACGACCTCGTGCCATTCAACTCCGGCAGCTACAAGCTAGTCATCGGCAATACGAACAAGCGCCGCGGCCTGGTCGATTCGGCGTACAACGAGCGCCGCGCGCAATGCGAGCAGGCGGTGGAGGATCTGAAGGTTGCGTTCCCGGGCATTACGCTGCTCGGCCAAGTGTCGCTCGCGGATTTCAACGCCAATGCCCATCTGATTAAAGACGAGACGGTTCGCAAGAGAGCGCGCCACGTCATCGAAGAGATCGACCGCGTCGTTCGTTCGATGGAAGTGCTGAAGGCGAACGATCTGGCGGCGTTCGGCCAGCTGATGAACGCGTCCCACGACTCGCTCCGCGACTTGTACGAAGTGACGGGCTTCGAGCTCGACGCGATGGTCGAAGCGGCGCGCCAAGTGCCGGGCGTCCTGGGATCGCGCATGACGGGCGCGGGCTTCGGCGGCTGCACCGTATCGCTCGTGCACGAGGATGCGGTCGAACGGTTCGAAGAAGAAGTCGGCAAGAAGTATAAAGAAGCGACGGGGCTGACCGCGGACTTCTACGTCTGCTCGATCGGTAACGGCGTGGAACGTCTCGTTTAGTCTTCTTGAAGCGAGCGCTCGAGAAGTCGACGAACGACCATTTAAAGTGAGGTTCAAAAAGTCGACGATTCAGCGCCGAGAAGGTGGCGAGAAGGCGAAGAAGGAGGAGCGGAGTTTAGGCCAACCTAAATGAGCACCGGACTTCAAGCCTGAACGCCAGATTCGATGCCGAGATACATCTTGATTCGCTTCGTGATCAATTGGCGACTTTTTGAACGACCTTATAAAATACAAATAAAGCGATAGAGGGAGAGAGATCGTATGGCAGTATTGGTAACCGGAGGCGCAGGATATATCGGCTCGCACGCGGTGGCGGCGCTGCAAGAGCGCGGGGAAGAAATCGTCATCGTCGACAACTTGCAGCAAGGACACAAGGACGCGGTGCTGGGCGGCAAACTGTACGTGGGCGACTTGCGCGACAGCGAGTTTCTGGACACGGTGTTCCGCGAGAACCACATCGACGCGGTCATTCATTTCGCGGCCAACTCGCTCGTCGGCGAGAGCATGAAGGATCCCGGCAAATACTATCACAACAACGTCTACGGCACGCTTTGCCTGCTGGAGTCGATGAACAAGCACGGCGTGAAGTACATCGTGTTCTCGTCGACCGCGGCGACGTACGGCGAGCCGGAGAGCGTGCCGATCCGCGAGACGGACCGCACCTTACCGACGAACACGTATGGCGAGACGAAGCTGGCGATGGAGAAAATGATGAAGTGGTTCGATACCGCGTACGGCATCAAATACGTGTCGCTGCGTTACTTCAACGCCGCCGGCGCGCACGCGAGCGGCCGCATCGGCGAAGACCATAGCCCGGAGACGCACCTCATTCCGCTCGTCCTGCAGACGGCGCTCGGCCAGCGTCCGCGCATCTCGGTGTTCGGCGACGATTACCCGACGGAAGACGGCACGTGCATCCGCGACTACATCCATGTCAGCGATCTGGCGGACGCGCACGTCCTAGCGGTCGACCGGCTGCGCAAGGGCGGCGAGAGCGCGGTATATAACCTGGGCAACGGCACGGGCTTCTCGGTCAAGCAGGTCATCGACATCGCGCGCGCCGTCACGGGCCGCGACATCCCGGCCGTCATCGAAGCGCGCCGCGCGGGCGACCCGGCTACGCTGGTCGCCTCCAGCGCGCGCGCGCGCGCGGAGCTTGGCTGGAATCCGACGCGCAACAAGCTCGAGGACATCATCGGCAGCGCATGGGCATGGCATCAAGCGAATCCGAGCGGATATAACGATAAATAATCGCGCGAGGCGCAAACTCCCCGCGCGGCCCGGCCGACACGCCTGCCGGCCCGCCGCGCGCTGCAGTCTGAAAGGGGCATATACAGTTGACGGAACAACATCAGACGATACCGGCCGGCGAGGCGCTTCTGCTGATCGAACGGCTCGTCCAATTCGCGGAGCAGCGGGGCATGATCGCGCCGCTGGACCGTTTCGCGGCGCGCAACGCGCTGCTGGACCTGTTCCGGTTCACCGAGCCGCACGCCGGCGAGGTGCCGGCCGAAGAGCTGTCTAGCCCGGTCCAGCTACTCGAGCCGCTGCTCGACTACGGCGCGTCAATCGGCCTAATCCAAGGCAACACGACGACGTTCCGGGATTTGCTCGACGCCAAGATCATGGGGCTGCTCATGCCGCGTCCGTCCGAGACGGCGTCGCGCTTCGCGAGCCTCGCCCGGGAGGGCGGCGTATCGGCGGCGACGGACGATTTCTACCGGCTGAACATCGATTCGAACTACATCCGGATGGACCGGATCAACAAGAATCAATACTGGCTGCAACCGACCGAGTACGGCAGCCTGGAGATTACGGTCAACCTCTCCAAGCCGGAGAAG
The DNA here is from genome assembly GCF_008124765.1 of Paenibacillus methanolicus. Classification (GTDB taxonomy): domain Bacteria; phylum Bacillota; class Bacilli; order Paenibacillales; family Paenibacillaceae; genus Paenibacillus_Z; species Paenibacillus_Z methanolicus. Next base: position 340,503 of record NZ_VNHS01000012.1, read on the forward strand.
GACCCGAAGGAGATCGCGCTGCTGAAGACGATGGCGCCGAGCAGCTATCCGAAGTGTCTGCTGTGCGCCGAGAACGTCGGCTACGCGGGGCGGGCGGACCATCCGGCGCGGCAGAACCTGCGCGTCATTCCGCTTGAGCTCAAGGGCGAGCCGTGGTTCTTCCAATATTCGCCGTACGTCTATTACAACGAGCACAGCATCGTCTTCCGCGCGGAGCATACGCCGATGCGGATTTCGCCGGACACGTTCGCGCGGCTGCTCGATTTCGTCGAGCTGTACCCGCATTACTTCATCGGCTCGAACGCGGATTTGCCGATCGTCGGCGGCTCGATTCTGAATCATGACCACTTCCAGGCGGGGCGCCACGTGTTCCCGATGGAGACCGCGTCGGTCGACGCCGTCTTCGCGGACGCGCAGACGCCGGGGGTCCGGTTCGGCACGGTGGCATGGCCGATGTCGGTCGTTCGGCTGAACGGCGCGAGCAAGACGGAGGTGCTGGCGGCGGCCGAGCGCGTGCTGACGGCTTGGCGCGCGTACAGCGATCCCGAGGCGGAGATCATCGCGTTCACCGACGGCCCGGACGGCGCAGTGCCCCATAACACGATCACGCCGATCGCGCGGTTGCGGGACAACGGCGAGTACGAGCTGGATCTAGTGCTGCGCAACAATCGCGCCAGCGCGGAGCATCCGGGCGGCATTTTCCACCCGCATCAGCCGCTGCATCATATCAAGCAGGAGAATATCGGCCTGATCGAGGTCATGGGTCTTGCGGTGCTTCCGGGCCGGTTGAAGACGGAGCTGGAGGAGATCGCGCTGCTGCTGACCGGCGCCAAGGCGTACGATTCGTCCGCGATCGCGGGCGGTCCGCTGGCCAAGCATGCGGCATGGATCGAGACGATGCTGCGCGAGCATGGCTCGGCGCTGGCGCCGGAAGCGGCCGCGGACGTGCTGCAAGACGAGGTGGGACGCAAGTTCCTCGACGTGCTCAAGGATGCGGGCGTCTACAAGCGGACCGCGGAAGGCCAACGGGCATTCGCGCGCTTCCTGCAATCGATGGGGATGACGGCGCGATAGTTGAGGGGGAAGACAGTTTGGAGATGAATCGGAGCAACGGTTCATTCCAGACTGTCTTTTTTTGAACCGATTTTCAGTGAGAACAAATGATCGGAAAAAAGCAATCGTTATTTTTAAAAAATAATGGAATTTATTATAAATAAAAAAAAGGAAATGAATCCTGCGCATCGAATATCGAAACGACAAGTTCTTTTACGAGGAGGTAGTTTTTGTGTCAATCTCGATCGTGGCTCTCGATGATTTTCTCAAGCTGACGGCAGACGAGCAGGTAGAGAAGCTGAAGCAGTACAAAATCGACTACACGCTGAAGGACATTCGCGAGGTATGGGGCTTTAAGCATTCCGCCCAGTACTATATGCTGCTGAAGAAGCTCCGTATTTACGAGCGCGTAGTCAATAAGTCCGACAAATTTTACCCGGAACAGCTTCTCCCTTCGCGCAACGGCTTCAATGCCGGCTACACGTATACCTCGACTTCCCGGAAGACGCCGGCCGATCAGTTTGCCTATGAGCTCAACGTGACCATGAGCGGACCGGAATTGGCGGACAAATTGGAGCGATTGGCGCATTTTCTGAAGGGCGAGCAGAAGGAAGTCACGATCAAGCTCTCGATTGCGGCCGACCATGCCTCTGACGATTTGACGGATGACGCGGAATTGGACGATCTTTGAATTTTTTTTGCCTTCGCGCTTTACCGAGACAACGCATCTAAGCTTTAAGTCTTAAACAAGTAGACGCAACACAGCATTGCGGTCATAAAACGGCAGCCGGACTAACCGGAGTTCCGCTCTCTATTCTCCTTCGACGATCTCTGGCTGGTTCGGGCCTCCGCTTTGCGACCTGAGACCGCTCGTTCGAACTGCCAACCCTCTTTTGCTTATCCGCAGCGCAATTCCTCAATTAGCCCGCATCATGTTCGAAGCTTTATTCCCGAAATGCAAAAAGACGCGCGAGAGCGGGTCGCTCTTGCACGCCTTCCTGCCTTAATGCCGTTTATTTGCGCAATTGCCCCAGCTCCGAGACGAGCGCTTCCACCTCGCTGATGCTGAACTTCTCCTTGCTCGCGACGACCTCGTACAATTCCTTGATATCCTCGTAACGCCCGACGCTAAAGCTCGATGCTTGCATCGCGGCGGCCGTGGCCATCCGCAGCTTCACTTTGATCTCTTCGATCATGAATTCTACGTTCTCTTGCGTGGGCTCGTTCAAGTTTTTCATGCCGGGACACATCCTTTGTTTTTTCGCTGTCCGTATTGTACCATGAGGCCCGTCTCCCCGCCACATAAGCGGTTTGAGCGGGCGGACGAATTGGAGTACAATTTAAATTGGGCGTTCAAAAAGTCGACGATTCAGCACCGAGAAGGTGGCGAGAAGGCGAAGAAGGAGGAGTGGAGTTTAGGCTAACCTAAATGAGCGCCGGACTTCAAGCCTGAACGCCAGATTCGATGCGTAAGTTACGTCTTGATCTGCTTCGTGATCAACTTTTTGAACTACCTCGTCGGTAAGGGGGAGAGCGATGAGAAGCAAGGCGAAAGGACGCCGCGGCCCGGAACGGGAGGGGACGGCATGGCGGCGCTCCGATCTTACGGGGCTCCGGCTTTTTCTGAGCGATATTGCCTCTCGGCATCCGGTTCCGGAACAGCTTGCCATCGTCTGCATCGGAACGGATCGTTCGACGGGGGATAGCTACGGACCCTGGGTGGGCACGCTTCTGGCCGAGCGCGGCTGGAACAACGTCATCGGGACGATTGCCGCTCCTTGCGACGCGGACCGTTACGGATCGTTGATTGCGGCGCTGCCGCCAGGCAAGGTCGTGATCGCCATCGATGCGGGACTCGGCAAGCCCGAGAGCGTCGGCGGCTATCTCGTCGCGGACGGCCCGCTGCACCCGGCTCGCGCGACGGGCGGGTACTTGGCCCCGGTCGGCGATTATAGCATCGGCGGCATTGTCGGTCCGCTCAGCGCGAAGCCGTATTGGAGCTTGCAGCGGGCGTCGCTGCACCAGGTGATCCGGATGGCGCGCGACACGGCGGACGCGATCCATCAAGCGTGGGCGCCCCATTCGGCCGGAGAGATGAGCGCTGAGGCGGAAAACCCGTCCATTACGCACTTGGTCCGATTCATCATAGAGCCTGGACGGTGAATGAAGAGTACGATCGACTACTACACCTATTATTAATCGTAAAGGGCGTGTTATAGATGACAGCCGTAACCATTGCCAACCGCCAGACTCAACTTGCCAACGGACTTAAACTTGCTTATTACGATTCCGGCGACAACGCGGGCGTGCTGCCGCAAGGCACCGCCGCTGTATTGCTGCACGGCTTCTGCGGGAGCTCAGCTTATTGGGAAGATGTGCTTCCGCTGATCGGCGGCTTGGGCCGCGTTATCATTCCGGACCTTCGCGGTCATGGTCTAAGCTCGGCGGCCATCGAAGAGGTCTACGCGATGGAAGCGTTCGCGGACGATCTCGCGGAGCTGCTGGGGGTGCTGTCGGTCGAACGCGTCTGCCTGTTCGGGCATTCGCTCGGCGGCTACGTTTCTCTTGCGTTCGCCGAGAAGCATCCGGAGAAGCTCGAAGCGTTCGGATTAATCCACTCCACGTCGCTGCCGGATAGCGACCAGGCGAAGATCGGCCGCGACAAAGCGGTGAACACGATCCGGACCGAAGGCATCGAGACGTTCGTGAACGGCCTTATTCCGAAGCTGTTCGCGCCGGAGCATCTGAACGCGCTGGAGAATGCGGTGAAGCGCGTGCATGAGATCGGCTATGCGACCTCGCCGGAGGCGGCGGCCGCGACCGCGCTCGGCATGAAGTCTCGCAAGGACCGTCGCAGCGTGCTGGAGAACTTGGAGGTGCCGCGCCTGCTCGTGGCAGGCTCGGAGGACGGCGTCATTCCCGCCAAGAACACGTTCACCTCGGAAGGGAAGAACGTTTCGCAAGTGCTGCTGAGCGGCTCGGGCCATATGAGCATGATCGAATCGCCGGCCGAGTTGGGCAATCGCATTTCGGCCTTTGTCCGTCATCTGTACGTGAAGAAATAACCGGGTGCCGCCGGCCGAGCGCGTGAGCGAATTTCGGCGGCGGCTCCATTCGTGAATAAGGGCCGCAGCGCCGCGGGGAGAGGGAAGCGTGTTCCAACGGGATTATTTTATGCGCATGATCGAGCAGATCGGGGAAGTTGCGGGCGTTGTGCTCGGCTTGCGCCGGGAGAAGAAGCAGGAAGAGGCGCTGCTCGTCATCGACGAACAGCTCGACAAGCTGTTCCGGATGAACGGCAAGCTGGTCCGCTCGCTGTCGGATACGGATCTCATCCGGATGATGTCGCGCAGCGGCGTCGTCGAGACGGCGAACGTGCAGGGCATCGCGCTCCTGCTGAGGGAAGAAGGGCAGCTGCACGAGGAGCTGGAAGACGAGGAGGCCGCATACGCCGCACGTCTCAAGTCGCTTCATCTATTCGCGCGGATGGCGCTGCTGGACGCGCCGCCGCTCGCCAAACCCGCTTCCGAGGAGGCGGAGGATCTGATCGCGAAGCTTGCGGCTTACGAGCTGCCGGCGTCGACGAAGCGGCTGCTGGCGGAATTTTACGAATCTCATGGCCGTTTCGATAAAGCGGAAGATGTTCACTATGAATTAATGGAGGACGGCGAGCTGCCGCGGTCGGAGACCGAGGCATTCTATCGTCGTCTTCTTCTGCTGCCGGACGACACGCTCGCGCGCGGGGGCGTGACGCGCGAGGAAGTCGGTGCGGCGCTGGCGAAGTTGGATCGGTATGAAGAAACGAGGAGCTGAACGAGACTTACGATGGACACATGGATAACGGATATACGGGAAGCTGTGGCGGCAGGACGGCTGCTGCAGGCTTCCTTCAGTCAACTTAAACGCAAGGACGGCAATACGCCGCCGAAGACGGCGGTGCGGCCGATCGAGCTGCGCGGCAGCCGGTATTACCAGTTCGAGTACCACTTCAAGGCGAAGGTCACGCACGAGAACGTGCCGGAAGCCGAAGCGGCGGAACGTCTCGCCGATTGGCTGCAGCAGAATTATCGACAAGCGCTGCTGAAGACATCGGATGCGGATATTCAAATTTTGTTCAATAAGAAGGGCAAAGCCGCCGTGCTGCGCAAGCCGCCGACGGCGAAGAATGCCGGGGCGCCGCTTGCGCACAACCGTCAGAAGCAGCGCGTGATCCAAGAAGGGACGGCGGCGCCGTTTCTCGTGGAGCTGGGCATTATGACGAAGGACGGTCAAGTGGCGGCCAAGAAGCAGGACAAGTATCGCCAGATCAACCGGTTTCTCGAGATGGTCGGCGACGTGCTGCCGGAGCTGCCGAAGGACAGGGAGATCCGTATCGTCGATTTCGGCTGCGGCAAGTCGTATTTGACGTTCGCGCTGTACCATTTGCTCGCCATCGAGCAGCAGCGGCAAATTTCGGTCATCGGCTTGGATTTGAAGGAAGACGTCATCGCCTTCTGCACGGAACTGGCGGAGAAGCTGGGCTATGACAGGCTGAAGTTCCAGGTTGGCGATATCGCGGATTTCAACGAATTAACCAAGGCCGACATGGTCGTGACGCTCCACGCCTGCGACACCGCGACGGACGCGGCGCTCGCCAAAGCGGTCGGATGGGGAGCTTCGGTCATTCTGTCCGTTCCCTGCTGCCAGCACGAGCTATTCAAGCAAGTGAAGAACGAGACGCTGGCCCCGCTGCTGGCCCACGGGCTGCTCAAAGAGCGGTTCAGCGCGCTGGCGACCGATGCGGTGCGCGCGCAGCTGCTCGAAGCGATCGGCTACAAAGTGCAGCTGCTCGAATTCATCGATCCCGAGCACACCCCCAAAAATTTGCTCATCCGGGCAACGACCGGCGGCGGCAAGCCCAGCGCGCGCAAATGGGCGGAGTACGTGGCATTCCGGGATGGGTTGAATCTTTCGCCCTATCTGGAATCGGCGCTTGCGGATCGCCTAGCTGCTTTCAAGTAATCCTTTATGACTAGTTATGGAATGCGTGACATAGTGATTGTCGACGGAAATCGCGTGTGCTAAAATAAATTCATACGTGAAGTCCCGGGAAGTAGTTCGTATTAAGGGTGTTGGGATGATCGTTTTGGGACTGTTGACAGGGGTAGATCTTTGCCTGTTTCTCGTTCTTTTTGCGATATTTGTTCATAGCATTGTCCCTAGTGTCATCCACGCTCCGCACAAGAATTATCTGCTAATCCAGTCGACGAGAAGGAGAGGATTCGGTGGCATATCGGGGGAGAATAACGGCGCTTGCGGCCGCGATCGGCTTGTCCGGCGGCGCCGCGCTTTACGGGCTCTGGCCCGAGGAGAGCGGCCTGCTTCGGGCAAGCGCCGGCGCCTTGCTGTTTGCCGCCGTCTCCATCCCCGTCGGCTGGTGGCTTGGAAGGAAGTATGACCGGCTGGCCCGGCTAGCCGTCATGGATCCGCTGACGGGCGTGTACAACCGGCGTTTCGTGGAGAACGGATTCGTCAAGCTGGCGGCTCGCGCCGGAAAGCAGCGCAAGCGAATGGCGGTTCTGCTAATCGACGTCAACGACTTCAAGCAAGTCAACGATTCCCATGGTCATGCCAAGGGAGACGCGGCGATCCGCGAGGTAGCGGCGGCGCTTCGGCATAGCGCGGAGCGCGGGGAGATCGTGGCTCGGTGGGGAGGGGACGAATTTATGGTCATCTGCCCGTATGCCGACGACAAGGCTGTCGCCGTCTTCTCGCGGAAGGTCCGCGATCGGCTGGAGCACGCTTCGCTGCGAACGGGCTTCCGGCTTGCCGTATCGGCGGGCGTCGCCTCGTATCCGGCTGACGGCGCACGGCTAAGCCAGCTTGCTCAGCTGGCCGACGAACGGATGTACGCGGACAAGCAGTCGGGCAAACGCCATAAAGCCGAAGAGGAATCGTTACAGGAGGCTCAAGCACAATAAACAGGCAATTAAAGGCGGAATGGCACAATGAGGAAGGCGCATATAACCTCGGTTAAGCCGGGGGATAAATTGGGGCGCACCGTCTTTCAAGAGAATGGCAATGTTCTGCTGGGGGAAGGCGTTGAATTAACCCAACGATTTATCGACAGGCTTGAGAATTTGGGCATCGACATGCTCTATATCCAAGATGACATGACCGAAGATTTGGAGCCGAGCTCGGCGATTCAGGACGAGACGAGGCGCAAGGCGATGAACGAAGTCCACAAGACGATGACGACGCTTATGGATACGCACAAGACCAAAGGGCGCACGGTCGCGCCGGAGCTCGGACGCACGTTCCGCACGGTGTTCGGTCAGATGATGCAGGACCTGTCCGCACGGCAAGACATGCTCGTTAGCTTGACGAATATTCAGGCGATGGATTCTTATTTATTCAATCACTCGGTCAACGTCGCGATTCTCGCCGGAATCATGGGCGTGGCCAAAGGGTACAACCGCAATCAGCTGGAGGAGCTGGGCGTCGGCGCGCTGCTGTTCGATGTCGGCATGACCCAAGTGCCAAAGGAGCTGCTTGCCAAGGCGGCCTTCTTAAGCGAAGCGGAGCGAGGCGTGGTTCAGAAGCACGCGGAGGACGGGTTCAACCTGCTTCGCGCGCAGCATGATGTCTCGTTATTGTCGGCCCACTGCGCGTTCCAGCATCACGAGCGCTTCGACGGGAGCGGATATCCGCGCAAGATCAGAGGCGACGAGATACACGAATACGCGCAAATTATCGCCATCGCGGATGTATACGACGCGTTGACCTCTCCGAGGCCGCACCGCAAACGACATACGCCGACGGAAGCGATCGAGTTTCTGTTCGCGGCAGGCAACACGTATTTCGACGTAAACCTGATCAAAATGTTTTGCAAACATATTTCCATCTACCCGATTGCGACGACCGTGCTGCTAAGCTCCGGCCAGATCGCCGTCGTATCCGCCAACAACCCGCTGGCCGTCCATCGTCCGACGGTGCGGATCATTCGGGAAGCGGACGGCAACCCGCCGGCCGCGGCGTACGATATCGAGCTGAAGGATTCCAATAATCTGCTCATCGTCAAGGAAGTTTAACTACAATTGTATGCAGGACAAAGGCAAACTTGTCGAAAGACAAGGACGCAAAGCTACAGGGTCTACCGTTTGCGCGCATCGCGAACAATGACAGCCTGGCCGCCGAAGCGAGGGCATCCGTGTACAGGATGACGAAGTCGGCTTAAGTTCCAGGAAGCGGCTTTTTTATTTTGTATCCACGGAGGTCACATAACATCATGACGAAAACATCCAGAGTAGAACAATCCGCCGTATACGGCAAAGAAATGTCGACATATCCCTTGCAAGCGCTCCTCGACAGCAGAACGGTCGTCGAGAAGGACGGCTACGTATCCACGGGCCTGCTCACCCATGTAGAGGGCGAAATGCTGGAGATCGAGATGTCCGAGTTCAAGTCGTTTCATTTGGGAGATCCGGTCCATCTGACGCTCTATTCGCCGGTAGGCATCCAGCGGCTTCAATCGACGGTCATCGCGAAGGCGGAAGGGTCGCTCGCGGTACTGCTCCCGCCGAAGTCGCTCGCGGGGCTGGAGGAGAAGCGGGAAGCGAATCGCATCGAAGTTCGGCTGGACGGCAGGCTTCAGCCGAGCGTCCGGGCGAACCAGGCGGAAGGCGCGGCCGACGAGGAGCCGCCCGCGGTATTCAAGACGAAGAACGTCTCGCTCAGCGGCATCGGATTCGAGACCGTGCATAACGTCAAGCTTCGCATCGGCGCCATCGTGCCTGCGGTCGTTTCGATGGGCTTCGAGCTCAGCTGTCATATCGAGATCGTTCGAAGCGGGACGGAAGGCGAGTTTTGCTTCTATGGCGCCCGCTTCGTGGAACTGAACGAGCTGCAGGCCAGAATGCTTCGCGCGTTCTTGATTCGCGAGCAGGTATCGAATTATTACCAAGCCAAAGAGAGACGCAAAGCGCTGGCGCGAATGTAAGACATTCGCACGCTGTCGGCGAATGCAGGGGAACGAGGGAAACCGGCCGCGGCCGGTTTCCTTTTTTCATTGCCGCGTCATCCGCCGGGGGGCATCAAATCTACTGCATCCAAACCTTAGAAAATAGGTGATAGACCTCGTGCGTTCGTCCTGGCCGCTCTTGTTTCCCTAGCATATGCTGTAGGAAACGTAAGAGGAGGGGTTGGAAGAATGGCATCGACTCGAGTAAGACCGAAGCGTCTCGCATCCAGCACGGGGAGGGTCATCCGAACGGCCAAAATACCGGCCGGCACCACGCAATCCGTCTATTTGAACCGTTTGACGGCGCTGTGGGTCCAGAGCAACGGCGTTACGTTCAGCACGAACGGGTTTTTCGCCCGTCTGTACCGGAACAACACGCTGATCTCGACCGCCTTTTTCGACAACTTCGGCGTTGTGCAGTTCCGCAACGTCGGCGTGCTGACGACGTCCAATTTGACGATCCGCATCTTTAACTCGGCGGGCGTCCAGTTCCGTTCCCGGTCGATTCCGGCCGGTTCGGAAGCATTCGCCGTCATCGGCTAACTGTTGTTCGGCGGCCTATGCCGAACGCGCAAGATAGCCCGTCATGGGCCGGCTAGCGGTCGAGAAAGGCTTGAATGTGAAAGAGGACCTCGCTTCCGCCAATAGGGCGAAGCGAGGTCCTCTTTTTTGCGCATTAACCGCCGAACGCTTCGCGGAAGGCCGCCTGCAGTTTCGCTAAGTCGACTTCCCACAGCTCGGCGATTTCCGCGCTGACGTTCTCGTCCCACCAGTCGGCGAGCTTGCGGCGATTGCTTTGGTTTTCCGCGATCCAGGGCAGGTTGAGGGCGACTTTTTTAAAATACAGCTTTTCCGCCGCTTCCAGCTTCTCCTTGGACACGTAGACGTTCAGGCGTTTGACGGTGCGGTACAGCTCGTTATCGCAAGCACGCCGGATTTTGCGCGCCGTCGGCAGTCCGGCCGCATGTTTGGATTGGGGGGATGGTTTCATCGTGACCGACTCCTCTCATTCCCCTATATATGCGCCCGGCCGCCGATTGGTCACCAGCCCGGACCGTGCTTGTTATTGTACGTAGATGTAGCCGACCATCGGGCCGTTATGCTCGCGCGTATCGTGCGTTTGGCAGATGATCGGATAGGTGCCTTTCTTCTCCGCTTTGAACTTGACGACCGTCGTTTTGCCTTTCTCCACCGTCCCTTGGATGCCGAGTCCTTCAATGACGAACGGATGCGATTCGCCGCTGATGCCCGTCAGATGCAGCTCCACTTCCTCGCCGGCGTTCACGAAGATGCTGCTCGGCGACCAGAGGTAGGCTTCGATTTTTTTGTTGTTCGCGTCGCGCGCCTCGAATTCCCCCGTGACCAGATGCATGACCCGCGTCTGGCTCGGCGTCGCCATCGCCGCCTGAGACTGATTCCACTTGAAGCATACGACCGCCACGACTAAGGCCAGGAGCAGGACCGCGAACAGCTTGATTTGTTTCTTGGTAATCACGAAAATGTTGGTCATGGAACGCCCACCCGCTTTCTTCAGATTGAACATAGCTAGTCTATGCAGGGGCTTGTTCATGCATGTCTGCGGGTTCGGACAAAGTGGGGCCGCGTGACGAAAATGTCACTTTAATATGTGTCTGGTCTTATGGAGGCACCGCACTCAATGTGCTAGAATACCGATAGAGACAGAAACGACAAAATTTAGAAATGTTAGGAGACGGAGAATGGAGTGGATTCACGAACTTGCAACCACCGCGTTGCACTGGATTGAAGAGTTAGGCTATTGGGGCATCATTATCGGTCTTGCGATCGAAGTCATCCCGAGCGAAATCGTGCTGGCGTTCGGCGGGTACCTGGTGTACAAGGGCGAAATATCTTTCCTGACCGCGGTCATCTGCGGCACGATCGGCGCGGTGATCCAACAATGGATCCTGTATGCCATCGGCAGATATGCCGGCCGGCCATTCTTTGAAAAATACGGCAAGTATATTAAAATTTCGCCCAAGCATCTGGATACGGCGGAAAAATGGTTTAATAAATACGGCTCCGGCATCGTATTCACGGCCCGTTTCGTGCCGGTCATGCGCCAAGCGATATCCATCCCGGCCGGCATGGCGCGCATGAATTTCTGGCTGTTCACGTTCTTAACGCTGCTTGCCTCGATTCCGTGGTCGATCCTGTTCGTGTATTTGGGCAACTCGCTCGGCGACCAGTGGGAGAACATCGACGAGAAGGCGGGGCCTTATATTCAGCCGGCGCTGCTGATCGCGATCGCGCTGCTGATCGTATACGTCCTGTTCAAGACGCTTCGCAAGCGCGGCAAAACGGTATAATTTGGTGCCCCGGCGCCTGGTTTGGTACAATAGGAGTTAGGTTGGACCAGCAATTGACTCGTACATAACGATCATTTCCCAGGAGGGATACCGATGAGCAAGAACGTAGCGAACAAGCTAAATCAAGGCATCAGCCCGCGGCAGTTTATCGAGGGGATGCAGAAGAATAAGGAAGCGTTCGAGGATTGGGGCAATCGCTTCGAATGGCGCAATGAGGAAGACCGCGTTTTCTTCGAAGGTTTGCGCAATCGCGGCGACCTGCGCGTGCTGATTCTGATGGCCGAATGGTGCGGCGACGTCGTGCGCAACGTGCCGGTCGTGTTCAAGGCGCTGGAGAACTCCGGCATCCCGGTAGACGTGCTTGTCATGGAAGAGCATTTGGATACGATGGACGAATTTCTGACGATGGGCGGACGCGCGATTCCGATCGTCATCGCGGCGAACGCCGAGGGCGACGTTCTCGGCCAGTGGGGACCGCGTCCGGCGCATGTGCAGGAGGCGATGATCGCCTTCAAGCAGGCGAACCCGGACCGCGAGGCAGCCGATTATCAGGAGAAACTCGCCGAGACGCGCCAAGAGATGGGACGCCGTTACGGCGAAGGCACCGATTACCAGCAAACGATCGTAACCGAGTTGCGCGAGCTGCTCGCCAAGGTGTAACCGGACATGACGCTGAAAATCGAAACGTTCTCCCTTGGACCGCTGCAGACGAATTGCTATTTGGTTATTGAAGAAACCGGTGCTCGCGGCTTCGTCGTCGATCCCGGCATGGGGCCGAAGCGGCTGCTTGACCGGATCGCGACGCTTGGCCTGACGATCGAGGCGATCGTGCTGACGCATGCGCATTTCGATCATATGGGCGGCGTCGACGAGGCGCGCAAGGCGCTGAAGTGTCCGGTCTATCTGCATGATCTGGAGGCGGACTGGCTGACGGACGCGAAGAAGAACGGTTCGACCCGTTGGCCGGACGTCACCGGTCCGCTGACGACCGAGCCGGCGGAATACGCGCTGGCGGACGGCCAGAAGCTGACGCTGATCGGCCATGAGTTCGACGTGCTGCATACGCCGGGGCACTCGCCGGGCAGCGTGAGCTTGGTCAGCGGCGAGCATCTGATCAGCGGGGATGTGCTGTTCCGCCAATCGGTCGGCCGCACGGACCTGCCGGGCGGACGCGAGCGCGACTTGTACGACTCGATCCGCGGCAAGCTGTACCAGCTGGACCCGAACACGCGCGTCTACCCGGGACACGGCCCGCAGACGACGATCGGATTCGAAATGGCGAACAACCCTTACGTTCCGGCATAAGCCGGGCGTAGGGGTTTCTCCATAAGTAGAGGGCAAGAAGACGAGACGCAATCCTATGATGGAGGCTTGGACCATTGGCAGAGACGAAGCAACGCGCGAAGGAAGAAGAGCTGGATAGCGGCATCGGCAAGACCGAGCTGACGCCCGAGGAGAAGGCCGCGGAGCAGGAGCGGATCATGAAGCGGATCTCGGCGGAGCTGAGCTTGCCGCTGACGAAGACCAAAGCGGCCGTTAGCTTGCTGGACGAAGGCAACACGATCCCGTTCATCGCCCGTTACCGCAAGGAGATGACCGGCGAGCTGGACGAGAACGAGCTTCGCTCGATTGAAGAGAAGCTGCAATATATGCGCAACCTGGAAGTTCGCAAACGCGAGGTCATTCGGCTCATCGACGAGCAGGGCAAGCTGACGGATGAGCTGAGAACTTCAATTGTTGCCGCGGTTAAGCTGCAAGAGGTCGAGGATCTGTACCGTCCATACCGGCAGAAGCGGAAGACGCGGGCGAGCGTGGCCAAAGAGCGCGGGTTGGAGCCGCTCGCGCAGTGGCTGCTGTCCCAGCCGCGGCAGGGCGATCCGCAGCGGGAGGCGGCGCGCTACGTCGACGCGGACAAAGGCGTCGCGACGCCGGAAGAGGCGCTGCAGGGCGCGATGGACATTATCGCCGAGCAGCTCGCCGACGATGCGAAGATCCGTGCATGGGTGCGCAAATTCACGTTCGATAACGGCGTTATCCGTACCGAGGCGAAGGATAAGGACCAGGAATCGGTCTACGAAATGTACTACAGCTACCAGGAGCCGGTGAAGCGCCTGCCGCCGCACCGGACGCTGGCGATCAACCGCGGGGAGCGCGAAGAAGTGCTGCGCGTCGCGCTGGACGTGCAGGCGGAACGCATTCGCGACTATATCGACCGCCAGACGATTCGCGGAGGCACGCCGCAGCCGATCAAGGAGATTCTGCTCGCGACGATCGAGGACGCCTATAAGCGTCTCATCGCGCCGTCCATCGAGCGCGAGGTGCGCGGCGAGCTGACGGACAAGGCGGAAGAGCACGCAATCTCGATCTTCTCTGCGAATCTGCGCAACCTTCTGCTGCAGCCGCCGGTGAGGGGGAACGTCGTGCTCGGCGTCGATCCGGCGTTCCGGACCGGCTGCAAGTTGGCCGTTATCGACGAGACGGGCAAGCTGCACGAGGTAGCCGTCTCGTATCCGACGCCGCCGAACAACAAGGTGGCCGAAGCGGAGAAGCTCATTAACGGCCTGATTGACAAGTATAAAGTCGAGCTGATCGTCATCGGCAACGGGACGGCTTCCCGCGAGACCGAGCAGTTCATCGCCAAGCTGATCGCCGGGCGCAAATCCGCGGGCAAAGACAAGGAACGCGGACTGAAGTACATCATCGTCAACGAAGCGGGCGCGAGCGTCTATTCGGCCTCCAAGCTGGCGGCCGAAGAATTCCCGTCGCTCGATGTCGCCGAGCGCAGCGCCGTCTCCATCGCGCGCCGTCTGCAGGACCCGCTCGCCGAGCTCGTGAAGATCGAACCGAAGGCGATCGGCGTCGGCCAATACCAGCACGACGTCAGCCAGAAGCGGCTGGAAGAGAGCCTGGGCGGCGTCGTTGAGTCCGCGGTCAACCATGTCGGCGTCGACGTGAACACGGCTTCGCCGTCGCTGCTCTCGTACGTGGCGGGCATCAACGCGACGACCGCGAAGAATATCGTCAAGTACCGGGAAGAGAACGGCAAATTCGGCGATCGCAAAGCGCTGAAGAGCGTGCCGCGGCTCGGCGCGAAGACGTACGAGCAGTGCATCGGCTTCATCCGCGTGCCGGAGAGCGTGAATCTGCTCGATCGAACACCGATCCATCCGGAGTCGTACGACGTCGTGGACAAGCTGGTGAAGGCGCTCGGCCTGAAGCTGGCGGATCTCGGCACGGAGGCGTTCAAGAGCGCGCTGGCGGCGCTAAATGCCGACGAGATGGCCGCGAAGCTGGGCGTCGGCGCGCCGACGCTGCGCGACATCGTCGACAGCCTGCTGCGTCCGGGCCGCGACCCGCGCGAGGAGCTGCCGCCGCCGATTTTCAGCACCGACGTGCTGGACATCGAAGATTTGAAGCCGGGCATGGAACTGCACGGCACGGTGCGCAACGTCATCGACTTCGGCGCGTTCGTCGATATCGGCATCAAGAACGACGGACTCGTTCATATCTCGCAGCTGAGCAACAAGTTCGTCAAGCATCCGATGGACGTCGTTTCGGTGGGGGACAACGTGACGGTGTGGGTGCTGAGCGTCGATCTCAAGAAGGGGCGCGTGGGCTTGACGATGCGCAAGCCGGAGTAGACAGGGAAGCTCTCGGGAGAAGCGAGAAGGCGGCCGCATTACGGTTGGCCAGGGTGGTATCGGCCGTGCGCTCCGATTTTGGGAGCCGCCTACAGCTTGAAACGCAACAAAGCCCTGACGGATGCCGTCAGGGCTTTTCGTTATCGATCTTGTCATGCGAAAGCAGCGTTGGGCGCGATACGTCGGCATTGGCGCGTCGTCCGCGAGTGAACCGCTGCTCAAGGTTGCTGCAGCTCGACGCTATCGTCATCCGGACGTTGTTTCGTCCGGTAGAAATACCAGCAGTCATTTAACAGCCGGATTTGCCGCCGGTCTTTTTTGAGAAATGCCCGCATCAGTTGGTTGCACAGCCATTGCGGCATACGCATCGCCTCCTTCCCGTCTGCCATCGTACTCTTAGCATATGGGCGTAGGCGAACGTCCGTGCAGGTCCAACGGCAGGCAGCGCGGCGCGATGAGGAGTAAAGTCTGTTCTAGCCTTCCATTTCCTCTTCGTACCACTGCTCGAGCTGCGCCTGAAGCGCGCGTATTTCCGTGAGCAGCGAGATCAGCGGGTAGGATTTCTCCTCGATGGCCGAGAAGCTTTGCTCCAGCTGATTCAAATAGTCGAGACCGGAGTGGATCGTCAGCGACTTGTCATGGAGATCGACATTGTCGCATTCGGCGATCGCATAGGGCAAAGTAGGCACGTTCGACGCCGTTAACTTGTCGATTTCTTTATGCAAGCGAAGATTCAGGGCGCTGAGCTGGTAAGCGTGGGAAGCCGGCATTTCCACGAACGAGACGCCTTCCGCACCGCTAAGAATAATAAACCGCATTTGTGGCATAAACATAGTTCTCCCCTCGGACACATCCATACTACTTGACAGTGTAGCGTATTCGTCCTTTAAAATTCAAGTAGGAAAGAAAGCGGCTGGCCCTTCGGCGGACAAGCCGCGGATAGGAGTTTAGAATGACGAACGACATGCTGCAGCAATGGGTGGAGCGGGTATCGCTTCGCGATTTTGGGCGTCCCTTTCGGCATAAGGCGACCTTTAACGGGCGGCTCAAGGCGACGGGCGGCCGTTATTTCATGAAATCCCACAATATCGAGATTAGTCCGCATCAACTTGCCGCTTACGGCGAGGAGGAGACGGAGAAGATCATCAAACACGAGCTTTGCCATTACCATCTGCATTTGCTGAAGCGCGGCTTTCAGCACCGCGACGCGGATTTCAAGCAGCTGCTCGCGCAGGTCGGGGGATCGCGCTTCTGCCAATCGCTGCCGGAGCGGGCGAATCGGAAGCCGGCGCCGTATAAATACAAGCTGCTTTGCAAAAACTGCGGTATGGAATATATGCGCCGCAGAAGGGTAGATCCAAGGCGGTATGCGTGCGGCCGATGCAGAGGCAAATTGTTGCTCCAAGAACTTGACTTCACGAAAACGTCATGTTAAATTATTACTTGTCACTGCATAATAATGCCAACGTTCCCTGATAGCTCAGTTGGTAGAGCACTCGACTGTTAATCGAGTTGTCACAGGTTCGAGTCCTGTTCGGGGAGCCATTCTCATGGAGAAGTACCCAAGTGGCTCAAGGGGACCCTCTGCTAAGGGGTTAGACTGCGTAAGTGGTGCGAGGGTTCGAATCCCTCCTTCTCCGCCACCAATGAATGACAAGGATCGCCTACGGGCGGTCCTTTTTGTTTGCGATGGGAAAGGTGGGGGCTTGGTAGTTGAGGGCGGCGTCTCTGTGGATATCCCATCCTGGTATCGGAACACACATTACGCGGCGAGACATCTTGCGAAAAATGTATTGCATGTTACGTCATAAAGTGATACTATCTAAAAGTCGCTGTTGCAAGCGACGCTAGATTTGCGTTGCATGGCCCGTTGGTCAAGGGGTTAAGACACCTCCCTTTCACGGAGGTAACAGGGGTTCGAATCCCCTACGGGTCACCATTATGCGAGCCATTAGCTCAGTTGGTAGAGCACCTGACTTTTAATCAGGGTGTCGTAGGTTCGAGTCCTACATGGCTCACTCTCCTATTTGCGGTCGTGGTGGAATGGCAGACACACCATCTTGAGGGGGTGGCGGGGCAACCCGTGCGAGTTCGACTCTCGCCGACCGCATCCTTAGTTAGAACGAGTGAAACCCTTGCCGAGCAAGGGTTTTTTTTGTTTTGGGGCTAATATCGCGATGCATGATTATCGTCGTTTTGATAATTTGTTGACGGTTTGTTGACGTGGATTATACTTATCCAACTTGCTTGCCGCCACACGACTATGTGTCTTCTCGTAACATGAGCATAAAGCCCGGTTATCCAGTACTGCATGCTCCTGGATGCCTCGTATCTGCCTCGCTTTCGAGAAGACGTGTTGCCGTGGTATGCCTGAGGCTATGAAGATAAAAGTACCTTAATTCATCCTACTGAATAAAGTACCGCATTTATTCCGATGGGGTGTTAAAAAAGAATGGTTCTCCGAACCCACTGTGGAAGACAAAATTAACATCCCCACTAGTCGTCATTTATCTCGTTCCTTCACGTGAAACGTTCAACATTCAGCGCTCGCAGCCCGTTTATTTACCATTCTGGCATTCGAGCAATTCGTATTGGTCTTGCGACCCCAGCCATGCCATCGATCGTGCGGAAAATGGTCTTGTCGCGCGAGCTGGTATGCGCAGAAATCTAAACTAAAAGGTCGGACATCGAACCGGTTGCCGGGGGCTCCGCTTAACTAGGGGGGCCTTTTAACTTGAATTGGAGATCGTGGCG
This sequence comes from Paenibacillus methanolicus, assembly GCF_008124765.1. GTDB lineage: Bacteria > Bacillota > Bacilli > Paenibacillales > Paenibacillaceae > Paenibacillus_Z > Paenibacillus_Z methanolicus. Next base: position 358,277 of record NZ_VNHS01000012.1, read on the forward strand.
GAGTAGGGGGCAGTTCCTATTTGTATTAACATATTGGCCGCAGCAGCACTCAATGGTATCCCTTGGCTGGTTCTGTCGATCTAGTAAACTCCGTAAAGACGTAAGGGCTGGACACAACGATGACGCTTTGCTTCTGACCATTGTCGCCCCGGATCCTACGTAGTGTAGATGTTGTGAAATATGAACAGCGAGAACAAGGGAAGAGTCTCGACGAACTGTCTGAAAGTGTTGCGACATACTGATTATAGTAGTCCTACTTTTGGTGCGCCCATTGTGATCCGGTCAGTTCCGAGATCTGCACCTCGCAGACGTAGACCTTCCGCGCATACACGTATAGACGAATATGCAGTCCAGTGCCCAAACTCTATGCGCTCAACCGGCTTGTATACGCAGCGACGCGACCTTAGCGCGAAGTAGAGGTTGATTACCTGAAGCGTATGGTCAATAAGGGCAATCTGAATCTTTTATCGGTTAAACACCCGAATTCTTGAGTCTATGCCACTTAACCTACCTAGCGCTTAGATTCTCTTCACTTTCCTCACACTTTTACCGCTTTAGCTTGA
>NZ_VNHS01000013.1 GCF_008124765.1 Paenibacillus methanolicus
AGACCCCTGGAAGACGACCAGGTTGATAGGTTCGAGGTGGAAGCGCAGCAATGCGTGCAGCTGACGAATACTAATCGGTCGAGGGCTTATCCTAACGTTTAAGTTCGCAAGAGCTTAAACAAAACACAGCTAAAGTGTTGAGTTTCGTATCCAGTTTTCAGGGTGTAATAACACCTGAATGTTCCCTGATAGCTCAGTTGGTAGAGCACTCGACTGTTAATCGAGTTGTCACAGGTTCGAGTCCTGTTCGGGGAGCCATTTCATGGAGAAGTACCCAAGTGGCTCAAGGGGACCCTCTGCTAAGGGGTTAGACTGCGTAAGTGGTGCGAGGGTTCGAATCCCTCCTTCTCCGTTCTTCTTTCAACAGGGCCCGTTGGTCAAGGGGTTAAGACACCTCCCTTTCACGGAGGTAACAGGGGTTCGAATCCCCTACGGGTCACCATCTTTACATGCTCACGTGTTGGGGATTAGCCAAGCGGTAAGGCAACGGACTTTGACTCCGTCATGCCAAGGTTCGAATCCTTGATCCCCAGCCATTTTTCGAGCCATTAGCTCAGTTGGTAGAGCACCTGACTTTTAATCAGGGTGTCGTAGGTTCGAGTCCTACATGGCTCACTTTTGTCTTCATATGCGGTTGTGGTGGAATTGGCAGACACGCTATCTTGAGGGGGTAGTGCCCACCGGGTGTATGGGTTCGAGTCCCATCAACCGCACCATCTTATTATGCGGTCATGGCGGAATTGGCAGACGCGCTAGATTCAGGTTCTAGTGTCAGCAATGACGTGGAGGTTCAAGTCCTCTTGACCGCACCATTATGCGGAAGTGGCTCAGCGGTAGAGCATCGCCTTGCCAAGGCGAGGGTCGCGGGTTCGATTCCCGTCTTCCGCTCCATAATGTGCGCCCTTAGCTCAGCTGGATAGAGCGTTTGACTACGAATCAAAAGGCCGGGAGTTCGAATCTCTCAGGGCGCGCCATTTTATTACGGGATGTAGCTCAGCTTGGTAGAGCACCTGGTTTGGGACCAGGGGGTCGCATGTTCAAATCGTGTCATCCCGACCATATTTTTCAATTAAATATGCTAGTCTACATAGTGAAAACCGATCGCCTCCGGGTGATCGGTTTTTTGATTTATGCTTGGATAGATGATGTCAAGAAAAGGAGTGCGATGAATGATGCCGGTTCATGTCCTTCGCATCTATAATTTTGTCTATTTTTCGCTGTTTGCGATTTTCCTTTCGTTCCTGCCCGTTTATTTGTCGTCGATTGGCTTAACCAAGACGGAGATCGGCCTGCTCATCGGATTAGGCGGTTTCGTGGGAATGGTGGCGCAACCGATGTGGGGGATAATTAGCGATCGCCTGCGAACGGTCAAGAAGGTGTTACTGCTGCTCATTTTACTGTCGGTCATCGTGGGGGCGGTTTTGTTTCAATCGCAGCAACTGATGCTGCTGTCCGGACTCGTTGTGCTCATGTACTTGTTCTTTATGCCAACGGATCCGCTTATGGAAAGTTTGAATGTGCAAATATCTCAACAACAAGGCGTTGCCTTCGGATCGATTCGTATGTTCGGCGCGCTCGGCTATGCTGTTGCTTCGATGATTGTGGGCTATGCCGGCGAAGTTGGCGGCAGGATGTCGTATGTCTATTTATTTGTCGGTTACGGAACGCTTACGCTTCTTCTAGGCTTTCTACTGCCAGATGCCCCCGTTAGCGCAAAAGTAATGCGCCAAAGCGATTTAAAGGCATTTCTGAAGGCGAGGAAGACGTTGTTATTCTTTGCGCTTATTCTCATTATCTCGGTTCCCCACCGCATGAACGATATTTTTATCGGATTGTACGTGGAACATCTTGGCGGGAGCACGGTACAGGTAGGATATAGTTGGACGGTGATGACCGCGGCGGAAGTGTTGTTCTTCGCGTTAAGCGGCAAGCTGATCAAACCTGGCAGAGAAATGGCTGTCATCACTCTTGCGGCGGGGTGTTACGCGATCCGGTTTTTGCTAAGCGGACTAGCTTCGACTCCGGAAGCGGTCGTATGGCTGCAAATCATGCAGGGCGTATCATTCGTCCTCTTCTACGGCGCGGCTATTCAGTTCCTGTATCGCATCATTCCGGAAGAATGGAAGGCGACGGGGCAGACGCTATTGGCCGTGCTGTTCTTTGGGATCTCGGGCGTTGTCGGCTCTACTGCAGGCGGCTGGCTGTTCGACCGGATTGGCGGAGAGAAGGTTTATCTCCTCATGTCCGCGATGGCGTTCGCGGGCGTTATGTTCAGCCTCGCCGTTTGGAGAACGGTCGAAGAAAAGCCCGATTCAGGGACGGAATCGAGGATCAAGTCGAAAATCGGCGAGTAACAGAATGCGGAATCTGACGTTTTTTTACGTCATTCCGCAAATTCTTTTTTTTACTCGAAAAGTGTTGCCAAGTTCATGGGATATATGTTATATTAACATTCGTTCGTGTGAAACAAACGTGCGAGTAAGGCCCGTTGGTCAAGGGGTTAAGACACCTCCCTTTCACGGAGGTAACAGGGGTTCGAATCCCCTACGGGTCACCATATTAATATCGCGGGGTGGAGCAGCTCGGTAGCTCGTCGGGCTCATAACCCGAAGGCCGCAGGTTCAAATCCTGCCCCCGCAACCAAATATTTTGAATGCGGAGCCGTGGTGTAGAGGCCTAACATGCCTGCCTGTCACGCAGGAGACCGCGGGTTCGAATCCCGTCGGCTCCGCCATTCCCTTCATATTTTGCCGCTGTAGCTCAACTGGTAGAGCAACTGACTTGTAATCAGTAGGTTGGGGGTTCAAGTCCTCTCGGCGGCACCAGCTTTTCATATGCGGTCATGGCGGAATTGGCAGACGCGCTAGATTCAGGTTCTAGTGTCAGCAATGACGTGGAGGTTCAAGTCCTCTTGACCGCACCATCTGCGGAAGTGGCTCAGCGGTAGAGCATCGCCTTGCCAAGGCGAGGGTCGCGGGTTCGATTCCCGTCTTCCGCTCCATATGCGAAACGAACGTTCAGCGATAATGCTGAACGTTTTTTTGTTATTCTGTATGCAGACACAAGATAGTCGGGACCAAGACAATAGGGCTTGTGGTCGGGGAAGAACAAAGGTATGAACAGGCTTCTTCATGGATCGGCCTTATTAATATACGAGAGCAGCAAGAAGAGCCCCCTTTGAGGAAGGAAGGCTCTTTGCGATTCCAATTTCCCCTATTCAAGAGGGGAAATTTAGCGTCAACCGGCGGAAGCGCGAAGGCGTGGAGCCGGTGACGGCCTTGAATTTCTTATGAAAGTAGGGCAAGCTCTCGAAGCCGCATTGCGCGGCGATGTCGCTGACTTTGTCGTCGGTACGGGTGAGGAGTTCTTTGGCGCTAAGGATGCGTTTGGTGAGAATATACTCCGTGACGTTCATGCCGGTCAGCTGCTTGAATACCCGGCTGAAGTGCGAAGGACTAACGGCTGCTTCGCGCGCGAGATGCGGCAAATGAATATCCGCGAATAGATGGTCCTCGATATACTGCAGCGCCTGGCCGATCCAAGGCCATACATGCGTGGTCGGAACGCTGTCCGAGGCTGTACAAGGCGTCGTGTGACGCGCCAGCACGAGCAGAAGTTGCTGCAGCGCGAGTTGAATCGCTTGTCTGCAGCCCGGCCGTTTCTCGCAGAGCTCCTCATGGATTCGATCCATGTGCTGTTCGACCATCTCGCGATATGTACGCGTATCCAGCTGATACTGCTTGGTTTGTTTGCTGTGCTCGAATGCGTCCAAGAAGGAGAAGCCGTCCCCGTATACATTGGGCGGAATGAGCAGCGAGCTAAAATATAGAGCGGTGGCGATAACCGGATCGGTGGCGTCCGGCAACGTGCGGTGAATCGTGTCGCCGGGAATTAGGAACAGATCCCCGGGCTTCACGTCGTATAGGGTCTGATCGATAAAGAAGGTTCCGCTGCCGGCATAAATATACACGATTTCATACCAGTCGTGAAAATGCTCGGGCAGCTCGGTGTGCGACGATTTGGTTTCTCGGTAAGCGATATCGAACATGAACGGGCTTCCTGGCTTGAACTGTTTACGCAATGGTTTCACGTGCAGAGGCTCCTTTGAGTCGATTAATCTCGCTTTCTCCTAAAATAGCAAGAAAGAGTACAAATCTGCAATGAAAAGCGACTTCTTGGCGAAGATATGCTGATACAATAGAAAAGAACGTCCGTTATGAACCATCCTATTCCAAGCAGGAGGGGACTTATGCGTATTGATGCCCATCAGCATTACTGGAAATTAAGCCGAGGCGATTACGGCTGGATCGGTCCGGAGATGCCGGTGCTGTGCCGGGATTACTTGCCCGCCGACCTGCAGCCTGAATTGCAGCGGCATCGAATCGAGAAGACGATCGTCGTGCAAGCGGCGGCGACGCTGGCGGAGACGGAATATTTGCTGGAGCTGGCGGAATGCGATGAATCGATCGCGGGCGTAGTCGGTTGGGTCGATATGTTCAATCCCTCTTATGTGCACGCTTACGAACGTTTTGCCGGACATCCGAAATTCGTCGGGTTCCGCACGATGCTTCAAGATCTTACGGATGCTTCGGTCATTCTCGAACGCGGATATTTGGAGGCGCTTTCTTTCTTCGAGCGGAAAGGCACGCCGATTGATCTATTGGTCAAAACCCCGCAGCTGGACGCGCTGATGGAAGCGCTGGAGCAAGTGCCGCGACTGCATGCGGTGATCGATCATGTGGGCAAACCGCGCATCGCGGAAGGCGTCCAGGATCCGTGGCGCAGCCAAATGGCGGCGATCGGCGCGATGCCGAATATATACTGCAAATTGTCGGGGATGGTAACCGAAGCGGATCACCAGAACTGGAAGCCGGAACAGCTGGTGCCGTATATTCGCCATGTGCTGGAACAATTCGGACCGGACCGCGTCATGTTCGGCAGCGACTGGCCGGTTTGCTTGCTGGCGGGCAGCTATACCGACGTCTTACATGCGTTGGAGCGCGCTTTGCCGGAGGAATGGACATCGGCGGAACGCGAGAAGCTGTTCGGCGGGAACGCGGCGGCTTTTTATCGGCTCAAGTAATGGGCAGCCAGTCTCTGTCTCAACTAGGGGCCGGAGCGATGAATGAAAGGCTTCGTGAAGTAGCCTGTTAGACGCTTAGACAACGCTTGCCGTGCCCTATGCAGCGCAGACGTCGTGCATCCGGCAGGTTAATCAACTGAATCGCCAAAAAGGCTTCTTCCGTCAGGAAGAGGCCTCTTGGCGTTTCAATTCGACCAACGTCGCATGCAGCTGTTCGGTCGCGAGCCCATGGAGGACGAGCCGGAAGCCTGCGCGCAGCGTGGTCAGCGGCACCATCGGATGCTTATTGTTCACGAGCGCCATTCGTTCGTTGCTGCCAACGATGCGGGAGGCGTAGATGCCGATCGTCTCGTCGAGCTGGAGCGAATTCGTCGCCCGCCAAAAATCATTGTCGGTCAGGAACAGCTGATAGACCGGCGTGAAGCATTCGATCGCCGTCGTGAGGTCCATGAAGTTCGTCCAGCGACGTGGCATCGGCTCGATCGGAATACGGCTGTTGGAGATGGCGTCGAAATTCAACCGCTCCTGCTTCGTCATCTCCAGCCCCTTCTCGCTCAGCTCCCGATTCAGATTGATGACGAAGTTGTACAGGTTCAGGTCGTGAATGAGAAACAGATCGTCCTTCACCGGTTCGAGGTTCGTCGGCTTGAGCGGATTCAGTTCGATTGCAACGCCCGGTACGTTGTCGCGGATGAATTGCAGCACTTCGGAGCCGAGGTAGAAGTGGCGCAAAATCATGAAGTTGGCTTCCGGGCCGACGAACGTGCGCATGCCCCAATACAGCACGTTGTGAAGGAGACGCGACGAAGTCAGCGCCTTGGGGACGACGATTTTGTAAAGCTGCAGGACGATGATGAGCAGCCGGGCGAACGGGCGGAGGACGGGCAGCAGAAACTGGCGCGATTTGCCGGAGCAGTCTTTGAGATAAGCGGCCTTGGCTTCTTCGTTGAACGGGATGCTGCGGTCCATGTATAGGGCGAGGAAAGGGTCCGGGTCACGCTTGTCGTGAGCCATCCGCTGAAAATGGTTCGGTTGTTGGTTCATACGTTCCCCAGCTCCTCTAATTGCAGCACGTATAGTCGCGCCGTCGTTTTGGCCGTCTTGACGATGCGCGCCGCCATGTCCATCGTCAGCATCGGATGGGCGATCGCGGCTTCGAGCCGCTCGAAATGTTTCTCGTCCGAGTCGCCGTGATAGATCAGGAACGACACCTGCTCGTCGGTCAGGTTAAGCTGGGCTTGGATCATTTCGCCCCAATACCGGGCCATCCGGCAGCCGAGTCCTTCGATGATCCACATGGCGCCGATCAGATCGAACGGATTGTCCCGGCTGGCCCGCTGGAACAGGTAGGCGGAGAGCGCCTCGCTGCCGATGTTCTTGTCGCCGGACTGGATCGCGGCAAGATCGCCGCCGACCGCGGTATAGTTCCGTTCGAGAATTTGAAAATCCCGATGCTCATCCCGGGCATGCGCGATGAACAAGGAGCGCAAGTCGATATGTTCGATCGCGATATAGGAGGCGGCGCGTGCGATCCATTGGGAACCGTCGATGACCTGCTGCCGGATGTTCTCCATGAGCTGTTTATACAGCTCCAGCGTGAATTTGCCATCGTATAGCTGGCGAATAACGGGTACGCGGGCAAGCTTCTGCTCGAAGTCGATCCATACCTGCACGAGCTCGCGAACGAGGAAGGCTTGCGTCGCGCTGGCGGCATCGTAATCCAGATGCGGCGCCTCGGGCTCGCGTTCTGTGGCGGGGATGCCCGCGGCGGCCGGTTGGTCGTCCGCGGACCCGACGACGGTCATCAGCATGAAGGAGGTCTGGAACCGTCCGCTCTCCGGCACCATGCACAGCACCTGCTCGCCCGGCTTCAGATGGCCTTCGTTCATCAGCTCCTCGAGCATGATGTAGATCGATGCGGCGCCTGTGTTGCCTTTGGTATATAGATTGGTGAACCAGCGCTCTTCGGGAATCGTCAGCCCGCCGAGCCGGAGCAGGCGGAAGATCTCTTCCCGGAAGAAGTGCGACGAGTAATGGCAGACCATCCAGTCGATCCGCGCCGGGTCGATCCTCCCTTCGGCGACCAGCTCGAAGAAGCGATTCACGCCGACCTTGGGCATTTCGTTCACGAGCCGGATATCCTGCTTGAGATTGATGGCGCCGCGATCCGCCGCCTCCTGAACGGAAGGGTAGTCGAGCCAGCTGGCCGGCGCGTCCGCATCGGACGAGACGCCGGCGTACATGCAGGCCTCGTAACGGTCGGCATAGGACATGTTGTCGATCCACTCCACCCGCAGCGACAGGCCGCGCGAGGCGGGCTGTCGTTCCAGCACGGCGGCTCCTGCGCCGTCGGAGAGCATGAAGCGCAGGAAGTCGGTATCGAACGGAATCGGGCGATCCATAAAGGCGGCTTGCTTCTCGAAGCGGGCGTGTTTGAAAATACGGCTCGGGAACTCGCTCGCGCACGACACGGCGGCCTCCGCCTCGCCCGTCGCCACGCGCAAATAGGCGTTCTTCATCGCCTGCATGCCGCTGCCGCAGACGCCATGATGCGTCGCGACGTCCATCGCGGGCAGACCGCTCCGCGCATGCACCATGCTGGCAAAGCCCGGAACGAGCAGGTCGCCCTGCGTCGTGCCGGCGGCAAGGAATCCGATCCGCCGATCGAGCGATTCGGGATGGCGCCTCAGCGCGTCGTCAATGGCGTATTGCGCCATCTCGGCGTTCGAATAGAGGCTTCTCTGCTGCTTGTCGATCGCATAATGGCGGGCGCGAATCCGGTTTTGTTCCAAGATGCGGCGCATGGATTTGGAGCTCCGGCCGCCGATGCGGCCCAAATAATCTTCGATCTCGTCGTTGCCGACGGGCGGGCCGGGCAGAAACTTGCCGATGCTGGTTATATAGACGGGATTCATGTTGGAACCTCCTAATATGAACGGGTTGGGTGCAGAAGGATCGAAGCTGTTGCTTTAGTCGTATCATCTAAGAATTGAACCTGTGCGAATAGTACTAATTCTCTCTAGTACCTTCGAAAGGGGACGAGCCCGAGGGGCATTGGGAGCAGGGCACCGGCCTTTCTTCTCCAAATCAAGGAAGGTATAATGAGGACAAGAAGCTACTTAAGGGGGCTGTCATCATGAGCAGGATGATCGTTCGGCTAGGACTAGCGGCGGCGGCGTTAACGTTCGGGCTTGGCGCGGAAATGCGCTTCATGGACGCGGAGGCGCTCGCGCGGAGCACCTCGACGCCGTCTGCGCTCGAGCAAGAGATCGCGATGCAGGTAGAACAACGGCAGCCCGTCATTAAATTAGCGTATACCGGCGACCGCGCCGAACTGTCGGCGAACATCGCGGAGCTCGCCCGGCGCGCGATCGAAGCGGATGATTATACGGCGTACGTCGTCGATGCTTATTTCTATTCGGTGCGGGCATGGGGAAGCACCGCCACGGTGACGATGAACGTGCGCTACCGGGAATCGGCGGAGCAGACCCGATATGTCGACGAACAGGTTCGGCAGACGCTGGCGGCCATTGTGACACCCGCAATGAACGACAGCGAGAAGGTTAGAGCGATCCACGATTGGATCGTGCTGCGGTTGGCCTATGACGAGAACTTGGCGAGGTATACGGCTTATGAGGCGCTGACGGAAGGCAAGGCGGTCTGTCAAGGCTATGCTCTGCTGAATCAACGGATGCTGACGGAGGCGGGAATCGAGAGCCGCATCGTCGAAGGTCAAGTGGATAGCGGCAGCCATGTCTGGAATCTGGTTCGGCTCGAGGACGGTTGGCATCACGTGGACGCGACATGGGACGACCCGCTGCCGGATAAGCCAGGTCATGCCGGCAGCAAGTATTTATTGAGAAGCGATGCGGAAATGCGTAAGGATCACCGTTGGGAGAAAGCGTATCCGGCCGCTGGGGAAGCGGAAGCGGGAACGGCGGCCGGACGCGAGGATGAACCGGCTAGTTGAGCGGGTAAGCAAAGATGCGGATAGCCTGGCTGCAGCTTGCAGGGTATACCGCGAATTAATCATGGGAGTCGAATAGGGATGAATATCGTTTCTGCGTTGTCGTTTTTGTTTGTTTTTCTCGTGCTTAACGTTTGGCTTAGCTGGAACGGCTCGTTGTTCTGGTCGTCGATTCTGCCGGAAGGCATGATGAGCGCGTATTGGATCGTCTACGCGGTTATTGCGATTGCTTATATAGCCGCTATGCTGCTGCGCCGCGCGCTCCCTTATTGGGGCTACGCGCTCCTGAAGCAGATCGGCTCTTACGGGCTCGCCGTGTTGTTCTATGCGCTGCTGCTCGTGCCCGCGGGAGACCTGATCTACGGCGCGCTCCGGCTCGCCGGCATGGAGTCGGATACGGCGCTGCCCGTCGCTGGGTGGACGGCTAGCGGCGCGCTGCTGCTCCTGCTGCTCAAGGGATCCTGGAACGCGTGGCGCCCGATCGTAAGACGGTACGACATCGAGATCGGGAAGTCCGGCGGCGCCTATGAATCGCTGCGCGTCATGGTCGCCTCGGATTTGCATTTGGGCAATATCGTCGGCAAGCGGCATTTGAGACGGCTCGTGCGCAAGGCGGAGGAGCTGAAGCCCGACTTGATTCTGATGCCCGGCGACGTGCTCGACGACAGCGTGGAGCCGTTCGCGCGCGAACGGATGGCGGACGTGATGCGGGAGCTGCGCGCTCCGCTCGGGGTCTTCGTCTCGCTTGGCAACCACGAATACTACGGCGGGCATATCTCCGAATATATGGAGCGCATGAAGGCGATCGGCATCGAGGTGCTGACCGACCGGACGGTGTTGGTGGCGGATTCCTTCTATGTGGCCGGCCGGAAGGATAAGGCGGCGGAGGCCATGCAGAACGGTCGCCTGCCCGTCGCCGAGCTGTTGGACGGACTGGATCCGGCCAAGCCGATCCTGCTGCTCGACCATCAGCCCTACGCCTTCGAGAAGGCGGCCGAGGCAGGGGCGGATCTGATGCTCTCCGGCCATACGCATCGAGGGCAGATGGCGCCGAACCATTGGATTACGCGTCGTTTGTTCGAGCTGGACTGGGGGTATATGCGCAAGCACGCCATGCATGTGATCGTATCCTCGGGCTTCGGCACGTGGGGGCCGCCGGTGCGGATCGGGAGCCGCAGCGAGGTGCTCGATATCCGGGTCACCTTTACCGGGTAGCGGGAAAAATCCGGCTAAAGTCGGACGGTTGGAAAACGTTGGCTCGGGTACAATGTAGGTGGACAACATACTGGGAGGTAGGTCAAATGAGTTTTCGACTCGAAAAGGATTCCATGGGTGAAATCCAGGTGCCGGAGGATCGCCTGTGGGGCGCGCAAACGCAGCGCAGTCTAGAGAACTTCAAGATCGGCGTGGAGAAAATGCCGCTTCCGGTCATTCAAGCGTTCGCTTACTTGAAGAAAAGCGCCGCGCTCGCCAATAAAGGGCTTGGCAAGCTGGATCCGGCCAAGGCCGACGCCATAGCCGATGCCGCCGACGAAGTGTTGGGCGGACGTTGGGACGCGGAGTTCCCGCTGGCCGTCTGGCAGACCGGCAGCGGCACCCAGTCGAACATGAACGTGAACGAAGTGATCGCGCGGCGCGCGACGCAAATTTTGCGAGAGCGGGCAGGCGAAGGCAGCGTTCATCCGAACGACGACGTGAATCGCTCCCAAAGCTCCAACGACACGTTCCCGACGGCGATGCACGTCGCCGCGCTGATCGCGGTCGAAGACGACGTGCTGCCGGCGATCGACCAGCTGAAATCGACGCTCATTCAGAAGCGCGACGCGTTCCAGGACGTCATCAAAATCGGACGGACGCATCTGCAGGACGCGACGCCGCTGACGCTCGGCCAGGAAATCAGCGGATGGGTGCGCATGCTGGAGAAGGCGGACGCGATGATCCGGCTGAGCGCGGAAACGCTGCGCGAGCTTGCGATCGGCGGCACGGCCGTCGGCACGGGGCTCAACGCCCATCCGGAATTCGGGGACCGCACGGCGGAGGAGATCAGCAGACTGAGCGGCAAAACGTTCAAAAGCGCGCAGAACAAATTCCATGCGCTGACAAGCCATGACGAGCTGGTATTCGTCCACGGCGCGTTCAAGGCGCTTGCCGCCGATCTGATGAAGATCGCCAACGACGTGCGCTGGCTGTCCAGCGGTCCGCGCTGCGGCATCGGCGAGATCCGCATTCCGGAGAACGAGCCGGGCAGTTCCATCATGCCGGGCAAGGTCAATCCGACGCAGAGCGAAGCTTTGACGATGGTCGTCTGCCAAGTGATGGGCAACGACGCGGCGATCGGCTTCGCGGCGAGCCAGGGCAATTTCGAGCTGAACGTGTTCAAGCCCGTCATCATCCACAACTTCCTGCAATCGGCGCGGTTGCTGGCGGACGCCATGCGCTCGTTTGACGAAAACTGCGCGGTCGGCATCGAAGCGAACCGGGAGACGATTCAGCGTCACTTGAACGAATCGCTCATGCTCGTGACGGCGCTGAACCCGCATATCGGCTATGAGAACGCAGCGACGATCGCGAAGACCGCCCATAAGGAAGGATTGACTTTGCGGGAGGCGGCGATCCGCAGCGGCCTGATCTCGGCCGAGAAGTTCGACGAGGTCGTTCGCGCGGAGGATATGATTTCGCCGAACGCTTAAGCCTGGCTCATATTGAAGCGGGAGATGGAGACCATGGAAGTGGCGCTGGAGCTGATCGTGCGCTCCACAGAGATCGACGTGAACGGACATGTCAACAACGCGAAATATTTGGAATACCTCGAGTGGGGCCGCGAGGAATGGTACGAGCGCATGGAGCTGCCCTACGAGAGATTTGTGGCGTTGGGCGTGCAGACGGTAACGGTTAATATCAATATCAATTACCGTCGGGAATGCAAACAAGGCGACCAGCTTACGGTCATCACCGCGCCGGAGAAGGCGGGACGCAGCAGCTATGTGCTCCGGCAGGAAATTCGCAATGCGCAGGACGTAGTATGCGCGGACGCGCTCGTGACGAGCGTGGCGATGGACGCGGCGACGCGCGCGAGCCGCGAAATGCCCGAAGCGCTGAGAGCACTGTTCCCGGCATGATCCATCCGTTGCCGGGGGAGATGGCTTTCGTCAATGTGCCGCTCCTTCAGTTGGGCCGTGCTTGACTCGACGGAGATTGCGGCAGTAAAATTATATTATTCCGGTTATTTTAGTCGGAGTTATGAACGTTGACCAGATGACTGGAGACGCAAGCGCGAGCCTGGGTCTCCTTTTGTTTTAGGCAAGCCCTAGCCACGTGTTCGAGCGCCGCGCCGGCAGAACTTGCGCGACGCGCAAAATCCCATTATTAGGAGGCATGTAACCATGAGCCAAACTGAAACGAACCCATCCTTCGTACTTGAAGTAGCCGACGAGGTGGCCGGCCGCCGACAGGCCGACCATGCGGTTACGCCGCTGTTCCTCAATCGCTGGTCTCCCCGTTCGTTCGCGGACACGCCCGTCGACGAGGAGACGCTGCTGACGGTGCTGGAAGCGGGGCGCTGGTCGCCATCGTCTAACAATTTGCAGCCGTGGCGATTCATCGTCGCCAAGACGCCAGAACAGCTGGAGCTGTTCCAATCGTTCATTCTGCCCGGCAACCGGGCTTGGACGGACCGTGCGCCGGTGCTGCTGCTGCTTGCTTCCAATCCGCTCCGCGACAACGGAGAGCCGAACGGGGCGCACGCCTTCGACACGGGCGCGGCTTGGGCATCCATCGCGCTGCAGGCGCAGGCGCTCGGTCTGATCGCGCACGCGGTCGGCGGTTTCGACCGAGCGAAGGCCATAGAGACGCTGGAGCTGCCGGATGGGTTGGAGCTCCATGCGGTTGTCGCATTAGGCTATCGCGGCGGTCTAGAGACGCTGGACGAGAAGTTTCGCGAGCGCGAGGCGCCGAACGGCCGTCGGCCGCTTCGCGAGAGCGTCATCGAAGCGACGGCGAAGGCGTAAGGAGAAGATCGGACGGGCAGTCGGCAGAGACCGGCTGCTTTTTTTTGCGGACGCGTGGCGGATCGGAAACGGATTTGCTTGTTGCGCGTCGCGGCTGGTTGTCGTATGATTTCCTATATTTGGTTTAAAAGGCACTTCGGTCAAGTGGAGAGCGTGTCGGCGAGAGAGAAGGGGGAAGATCATGAAATGCTTCATTCGCGCTAGCGCGCGTCTTGTATTCTTGGCTTTGCTCGCCTGCTTGTTCGCGGTGCAGCAGACTGGCGAGGCGCATGCGAACGGCGGGGCGCTGTCTTGGCCGCCGGCCGGGCAAGGGCCCCTGCGCTTCGACGAGGATTCGGGTATTGCGTTAACCCGCGAGAAGATCGTGTACGAGATCGACCGAGAGCGTCACGATATCGCGCATGTCGGAGTCGAATACGTGCTGCGCAACGGGAAAGGGCAACAGAAGGACATCGAGCTGCTGTTCATTACGCCGTCATCCCCGGAGAAGGAGTTCCATGTCCGGGAGGGCGAACGCGTCTTGGAGAAGAAGGCGATCTCGAATGTGCAGCTCGATAATTGGATGAGAAGCGAAGCCGCGTTGGAGGTGGTGGAGCCGCTGAGCGGCAAGGTGCTTCGGTATCGCGAGCGCTCGCCGGGGACATGGAGCGGCGAGCGGCCGGTTATGGGCTACTCGTTCCGCCTTTCCTTTGCCGCGGGCGAGGAGAAAACCGTAACGATGGGCTACCCGGACTATGCCGGTTTTCATCGGATCGGCGTCGTCCAGCCCCTTCACTCTTATCTGTATTACATGACGCCGGCTGCGTTCTGGGAGGGAGAAACGGCCGTCGAGCTGGAGCTGCGCGTGCCGGATCGCAAGTTTCGCGTGCACTCGAGCATCCCGCTGACGAAGCTGAACGGGGTCACGTACGGCGCCAAGCTTGGCGCCCTGCCGCAAGCGGAATGGCGGCTGTCCGTCGTGGATGCTTCGGGGCTGATCTACGGGACGAATTCGCCGCTTCGGCATAATTTGATCAGCCTGCTCATCGTCTTGATCGCGGCCGCTGGACTGTTCTACGCCGCACTGCGGCTCAGACAATCGCTTATTTTGGCTGCTGGAACGCCGGCGTTAATCGCGTTTACGTACTTCTACGTCCATTCGGTCAGCAGCGATAAGATCATCGATTTCCTGGCAGTATGGATGATTCGGGTGGTCATGGCGGGGCTGTTGGCGGCGTGCTGGCTTGTCGCTTGGATGAAGATTAGAAGAAGAAAGGCCGCGGAAACCACAACGCATAGATAAGAGCAAGCTAATTAGCAACGCCTTCGCGGCGTGTCCCGAAGCATACAAGAAGAGCAGGCGCCTAGCGCGCCTGCTCTTCTTGCATGTCCGGGACGAACCATAGATCGCGAAAGCGTACCCAACTGAGCGATTCAAGCGCGATGCCCCGCACGTTCGGCTGAAAGGCCGTCTTCAAATGTTTGCGGTAGAGCAGCACGAGCGCGCCTTGGTCCATCAGTTTCTCTTCGATCGCGAGGAACAGGTTTCGGCGACGCGCCGGGTCCGGTTCGGCGAGTACGTGCTCGATCGCTTGGTCCAGCCAGAGACGCATATCCGGCAGCGTATGCTGCTGGAGGCTCCTGTACAAATCGACGAGCCGGAGCTCGCGGTGTTCGTCCAGCATGACCGCGAAGAGAAGCAGATCGGCGCTCATGCGGGCTTCGCCTTTGAACAGCTCTGCGGGGAGGAACTGAATGTCCACGTCGATGCCGGCTTGGCCGCACAACTGCCGAATGATGCTCGCGTCGGCTGCGTATTGCGGGATCGTAGCGAGCCGCAGCTTGTCGCGCAGATCGCCAGCCGCGGCCGGTCCCGCCGGTGCCTGGCTTGAGGCGATCGGCATCTCGGCAGCCGATAGTGACGCAGAACCGTAAGGCTCTATCGGCTGCCGTCTCTGTTCGGGCGTCGCTACGCCGTTGCTTGCACCGACTTGTCCCGTGTCGTAGGCTGCGCGACGACGGCCGAGGTCGTCGGACGCGGCCGGTTCTACCTCGATCGGCCAGAAGCTTTCCGCCCGTTCAAGGACGTCGCCGGACAGCAACCCGAGAAGCGCGTCCCGGTCGATCGCCGCGCTCAGCGCCGCCCGAAAGCGCGGGTTGCGAAGCGGGCCGTCCTTCAGCTCGTTCACCGTCAAGAACTTGCAGGTCATGCCGGATTGACGTATCTGCTGCCAGCCTCCCGAGGCGGCATCCGCCATGCGGACGTTGTGCATGACTTGGAAAGCGGGCATACGGGAGGCCTCCTGATTGCCGCCTTCGCCGTCCATGGTCCACACTTCCACCCGGTCGAGAAAGCCGCGACCTTGAAAATAGGAACCGAACGCCTCCAGCACCCAGACTCCCTGCTCGTTTCCCGTTAGCCGGAACGGGCCTGTCCCGACCGGCCGCAGGCCGAACTCGTCGCCGGAGGATTCGCAGACGTCCTGCGGTACGATGGAAGCCCGATTCGTCGAAAGGAAGGAGAGAAACGTCTCGTTGCGGTGCGCAAGACGTATACGTACCGTCGTCTCGTCCGGGGTCTCGATGTCCGCGATGTCGCCGTAAGCCCAGCTGTACAAGCCGTTCGGCGCAAGCTTGCGAAGCCGTTCCAGCGAATATTTGACGTCGGAGGCAACCATCGCGCGCCCGTGATGGAACAGCACGCCTTTGCGCAGATAGAACGTCCATAAGGTGCGAGTCTCGTCCGTATCCCAGGCATGCGCGAGATGGGGAATGATGCCTTGCCCTTGGACATCCATCCGGACGAGACCGTCGAACAACTGGGCGACCAGATGGGATTCGCCCGCGTAATGCGTCGCGGCCGGATCCAGCGTATAGATCGTCTGCGCCAGCGGAAAGCGTAAAATATCGGAACGGGCGGCGCCGCGCCGCTCGGAATGAAACCCGAACTGCCCGCTCAGCCACTGCTGAAACTGTTCCCGGGCGCCTCCTTGTTCTTCGAGGGACTGCAGAAGCGCAAGCGCAGCCCGCAAGTCCGAGCGCTCGATCAGCTCCTGCGCTTCCTGAAGCGCCGTCTGTTCCACGCTGGCGAGGAAACACAGCGTCGAACGGTTGCCCCGTCCTCGCTTCGCTTCCCACGTCAGCCATCGTTCTTCTTGCATTCGCTTGAGCAGCATGACCATGTTGCGATGCGTGCAGTCGATCACGCCCGATAGCTCGCCGGTCGTCGCCTCGAACGGTTCGCCGTCCCGGATCTGCGCGTAATGCTGGCGGAGCGCCAAATAATGCCTGCGAATTTTCACGGAAAGATCTCCTAATTAAAATATGAAATTTCCAGAGTTGAATTTGCACTTTTTGTTCTTGTTTTCATGGCTACAATATAAGGGAGAACGGCATCAAAATGCAAGTCTATTTCTTCATCGCAAGGAGCGATACGCGCATGAGATCCCGCACCATGGCAAAAAAGATACGACCGGCTGCTGACGATCGCGCTGCTATTCGGCGCGTTCAGCCAATACGCGCTGGTGGGACACGAGCCGGGATTATCGGTTCCGCTAATAGTCTTGGCCTTATACGCCATCTTCTACTACGCTATGAAAGGCAGAATCGGCGGGCTGGATCAGTGGCGGGGACAATGCCGCTCCGGCTGGCTGCTGTTCATCCCGATCGCGATGCTCTCCGCAAGCTACGCCCTGTTCTCGAACGAGTTGTTCCGCGCATTGAACGCATTGTTAATTCCGGCCATGCTGCTCGCGCAGGCGACGCAATTGACCCGCGCGAGCAGCAAGCCGTGGTACCGCGCGGCGTTCTACGCCGATCTATTCCACATCAGTTTCATTCGCGCGATGGAACAAGGCGCGGTCCCGTTCCGGCTGATCCGCGAGCTGACGGCGCGGGGAGGACGGCGGGAGGAAGGGCGCGCAGCGGCAGGACAAGCGCTGCTCGGCTTGCTGCTCGCGGTTCCGGTACTGATCGTGTCGTGCTGCTGCTCGCGGCGGCGGATGGCGTCTTCCAAGCGTGGCTTGGCCGAATTCCCGCCTTGTTCGAAGGCGCGCAGCTGGGCGAAGCGGTCGTCCGGATCGTCGTCGCGCTCGTCGTCGCGCTGTACGTCTTCTGCTACTTCTGGGGGTTGTTATTCCCGGAGCAGGGGCCGAGTATGGCGAAGCGTCGAGACGGCGTTCCGGGCGAAGCCTACAAGGTCGACATGCGTCTGCACGCGGTGACCGGGTGCACGCTGCTTGGCAGCGTGGCCCTCGTCTACGTGCTGTTCGCCGCCGCTGACGGCCTGCTGCCGGAAGGGACGGCTTACGCCGCCTATGCGCGGCGCGGATTCGTGGAGCTGGTGCTTGTCGCGCTAATTAATTTGGGTTTACTGCTGCTTGGACTTCACGGCTTGAAGCGCGAGCCGGGCGCCCTCGAACATGCGCGCAGAACGCTGCTCGGCCTTATTGTCGGCTGCACGTTCGTCATGCTCGCTTCGGCGTATATACGATTGTCGCTATACGAGGAGGCTTACGGGTACACGGTCACGCGGCTGCTCGTGCACGGCTTCATGCTGTTCCTGGCGGCGCTGCTTGCCTTCGCGTTCGCGCGCATTTGGCGCGAGCATATCTCGCTTGCGAAAGCGTTCATCGGACTCGGACTGTTATCGTACGTCATCCTCAATTACGTGAACTTGGATGCGCGCATCGCAAGCCAGAATATCGCGCGCTACGAGCAAACCGGAGATATCGACATCGATTATTTGACGGGGCTGTCCATGGATGCGGGTCCTCAGCTGCGGAAGTTGCATGAGCGTCATCCGAAGCTGCGAGGCATCAAGCCGGCACTACAGCGGATGCAAGAGGAGGCTAGCGGGGAGAGGGGCTGGCAGTCGTGGGAAGCAGCGAATGAGGGGAAATTAGTCCGGTCGGCCCGCGAAACAAAGCAGCAAAGGCGGGGACCCTCTACGGTCCTCGCCTTTGTGTACGTTTAGCCATTCGCATGAAGGTAGCTGCTTAACTTTTACGCGGCTTGATCGGATAGCCCGGCACGCAGCTTGCGCTGCTCGAGCAGCCGATGGCCGCGATAATAGAACGGAACCGCTATGAAGGTAAGGAGCATGAGAATGCCAAATATAAGCGGTCCTTGCGAGAAGCCGAGCTTATGCAGCAGGAACCCGCCTAGCCAGGCGGTTGCGCTCTGGCCGAGAAAGGCCAGGCCGCTGGCCCCGAAATAGGCGCCTCGCTGATGCTCTGGGGCAATCTCGCCGACGATGACGTCGCCGTGAACGAAGCATAGAATCTCGCCGATCGTGAAGACGACCACCGCCAGCGCGAGCAGGGCAAAATGGTCGAACAGCCCGAAGCCGAAGACGCCGAGTCCGAACAAGACGCAGCCGACCTTGAGCGCCGTGATGGATGAGTACCGCTTCATTAACCGGCCAAGCGGATATTGCAGCACGAGCACCGATATCGCGTTCGCGAGGAACAGCTTTGGATACAGGTCGATCCGGTCGTGGCCCATGTACTGCGACAGCGTCGTATCCAGATGGCTGTAAGCGCCGGCGACGAACAGGTTGCCCATCAGAAAGCTCAGGAAGATTTTATCGGTGAAGACGACCTTGAAAATATGGCGGAACGGTACCGGTTCCGATCCGGCTTGCCCCGAGCGGGCCGGTCGGTACGTGCGGCGGACCATCGCGAGCGCGGCGGCGTAGAAAAGGAAAATGCAGCCGGCGATCGAGAACGGGGCGAACGAGGACGAACCGCCTGCGCCTAATTGGAGTCCGATGAGCGGACCGATCGCGGCGCCGATATTAATGACGAAATACCGGGCGTTGAACAGGGTGGACCGCTGTTCGGCGGGCGTCACGTCCACCAGCAAGGCGCGGGCGGTCGGCTCGAACACGTTGCGGAACAAGCCGTTGCAGGCGCTCAGCAGGAAGAAGGCGGCGACGGAATCGGCCAACGCGAAGCCCGCGAATACGAAGCTCCACAGCGTCATCGCCGCGATCATGACGGGGAAGCGGCCGAACCGGTCGGACAGCATGCCTCCGATAAAGCTGCTGCACGTCCCGGCGAACAGGCTGATGGCGAGAATCGCCCCGACGGTCGTCGGATCGATGCCTTTCGTCCGGCTCAAATAAATGCCGAGAAACGGAATCGCCATGAAAAAGCCGGTGCGGGACAAAAAGGTGCCGGCCAGGATAGCCCAAGCTACGGGATGAAACCGAGGGATAAACGGACGGGCTTGCATCGAGGTTGCCATAGGTGCGTCATCTACTTTCAATATGAAGTCTGCGCATGCTCGCGTTGGCACTAATTATACGCGCCGGCCCGCAGACAAAAAGGGTATAAAACGACTTTAGCCGTTCCCCTTTTCAGGATTGTGCCATCCGGGTATGATGGATGACGGTGACGAAGGGAGATCCGCTTCCATGCGCCGAGTGCGACAGGCCATGCAGAGCGGATTTAACGGGAGGAGTACATTCAGACGATGAAACGAACGATCATCATCGGCGCGCTCGCGCCGCTTGCCGTTCCGGCGTTCGTCCATTTGACGCTCGAGGGCATCAGCCGGTACGTCAACGAGACGCCGCCGGCAATCGACGAGGCGAGTTTGGAGTTGGCGCCTGTCGAACTTTTGGATCATCATGAAGGCACGGTATCCATGTTCTGGTATAGCTTTGGCTTGACCGAATACGTCTCGCTCGGAACGGCGACCTTGGCCGTTTATATATTGGCGGTCGCGATCCGGATTTGGCTTCTGCGGCGAAGCGCGCGTAAGGATTAAAGGGGGGAGCAGGCAGAGCGGGGCGGAGATCCGTCAATATCGCGCTTCCGATCCAAGGGTGTCCGAGCGGAATCGTGGCCCCTCGGGCGAATGGTTATACGCGTCTGAGCCGAGATGGGAACAGTTGCTGACGCGGGAGATCGATCCGGCGGAAGGGAGCGGCATGCTGGCGAAACGGTTTCGTCCGGAACCGCTGCAGTAGAATCGAGGGTGTGCGGTAAAATCAAGGAGCAGCGCGAGATGCGCTGCTCCTTGTTTGCGTGCATTTGGCGCGCATTTAGATTTTGCTGGCCCATACGGCCACGCCGCGTTGATCCAGACCGGTTAGCGCGAGCGTTGGCTTGTTGCGATGCCAATCCCAGGCGGGCGTCAGCAAGCATGTCTCCACAATATTGCCATAGGAGATGGCGATCGCCGTCTCGCCCGTCTGCTCCCATTGCCCGACGATGGAGCAGCATTCGAACCGGCCGTCCGCGAACAACGTCATCGGGACCGAATTCAGCACGGCTTGGGGGACGAGCGGCGTCAGCTTGATGCGCTCGTATTCCCCGGCGATCGACGCCCGGTCGATCGGTTGGATCTTCTCCCCGGCATAGCGCTGCGGGTTCAGAAGCGGCCAGTCGTCCGGCGTCCAGAGGATGCGGTGCACGTGCATCGTCGCGATTTGCGGGCCGCTAAAATCGTGCTCGCGAATATGGCACGCCAAGTACCATGCATTATCTTCGTCGCGCAAGACCGAATTGTGGCCGGGGCCCATGTATCCCTGGCCGTCGCCGAAGCGGTAGCCGCCCGCGATCATAAGTCCGATCTCATTGCGGTCGTCGTCCACGACGTTCATATCCCGTCCGTTCGGGTCGAGGTAAGGTCCGAGCAGCCCGCGGCTTCGGCCGACTCTGATGTTGTAATCGCTCTTCAGCGAGCCGTACGACACGAATAGATAGTAGTAGCCGGTATCCGGATTGAAGCGGATATACGGCCCCTCGATCGCGCCGTCCGCCCACTTCGGCCGCCGCGCGATGCAGACGCCGATGCCTTCCTCGGCCGCGAGTCCGGTCTCCTTGTCGAGCTTGATGATATGCATGCCGCCCCAGAAGGAGCCGTAGGCCATATAATGATCGCCCGTCTCTTCTTCGACGACGAGATTGGCGTCGATGGCATTAACAGGGGACGCGTGGCTCGTCTTAAGCACGATGCCGCGCGGCTCGAACGGACCTTCCGCGTTGTCCGCGACCGCCAGGAAAATGGCGGACTGTCTAACGCCCCAGGTGGAGTTCGAGCAGTAAAGCCGGTATTCGTCGCCGACCTTGATGATATCCGGCGCCCAAATGCCGGTATCACCGACCCAATCCGACGATTCCTTCGGCGGCTGTTCCACCATTTTGCCGATCGTCTCCCAGGTAATGAGATCGGCAGATCGTCTGGCGATCGCGCCGGTGCAATACGTATAGTACAACCCCGTTACCGGATCGCGGAAGAGCGCCGGATCGTGCGAGCCCCACAGACTGAACGGATCCGGCCTAGACGGCGGCTGCTGGCCGTCGACGAAAACGGGCTTAGGCGGCTGCGCAGGAGGGGCGGAAGGGTACTCGATGGTTGAGGTATTCAGGCCTGTCATGGATATCCTCCTTGAGAGTTGCGCGTGAACTTCATGCCGTATAAAAATCAAAGCGTTGGCATGCTGTATAATTATTTTATTGAAATATTAATATTTTTGCAATTATATTAATGTTATTGTTAACGTATATCGGGGTCTATTGTATTTTTTAACTTTCAAAGTATATGTTTACAGGTTAAATATAAGGTGTTAGGATGGGATTAACTACCCAGATAAAATCTCGCAAAGGGGTTAAATAAGAGGAGGCGTGTTTATGCATATTCAACGACTGCCTTGGGCTGGAATTCGAATGACGACTGATCATGCGGCGATTGTAATCGATCCGGTCACCCGAATACCCGAACGGTTCGGCGGCGCGCGCGAACCGATGCATCCGCTGCGTACTTACGGCGAAGCGGACGCCGTCTTGGTTACGCATTTGCATGAGGATCATTTCGACCCCGATGCGATTGTCGAGGCTTATGGCGCGGACATTCCGGTCTATGTGCCGTCGGAGATGGCGGAAGCCGCGCGCGCGAAAGGATTGACGAACGTCATCGGCGCTCGCGTCGGCGAATCCTTCGAGCTTGGGAGCGGCGTGAAGGCTACCGCGCTTCCATCCGTCGACGGGGTGGGAGACGTGCAGGTGGCGTGGACGGTGGAAGCAGGGGAACGGCGGGCGATCCATTGCGGCGATACGCTATGGCACGGGTATTGGTGGGCGATGGCCGGCAAATACGGACCGTTCGACGCGGCCTTCCTGCCGGTGAACGGAGCCGTCCTCCAGCTGCCGGGACGTCTGCCCAGCGGTCAGCCGATCTGCTTGACGCCTGAGCAAGCGGTGTCGGCCGCCGCGATTCTAGGCGTGGGGGTGCTGGTGCCGATCCACTATGGAACCGTGCACTACCCGCCCGTTTATATCGAGACGCCGGATATCGCGGCAAGGCTTGCGGCGGCATCGGAGGGCAAGGTCAACGTGCGGATGCTAATGGTCGGAGAGTCGATCGCGCTGGGCTAAACGGGACGTATTTGACAGTTGGTTACTGTTGACGACAATACGTCAACCTTCATGGTTCGATGATATCGATCAAGGCCAGCGAACGAGAGGGCGGAACATCGGCTGCGTGCCGGTTTCCGCCCTCTTTGGCATGTCACGGTTTGCGTCCCGCCCACTTGGCCGCCCAACGGTCCATCGCCTTGAGCGCCTCGTTGAAATCCATCCCTTTCTCGGTCAGCGAATATTCCACGGTTACGGGTACGGTCGGGATGACCTCGCGATGGACGATGCCCGTATGCTCCAAATGCCGCAGCGCGTCGGTCAGCGACTGCGTCTTGACCACTTTCACGTCCCGCTGCAGCTGCTTGAATCGTTTCGGTCCTTTGCACAGCTCGGCAATGATCAGGAACGACCACTTGGCGCCCAGAATTTGCAGCACCTCGCAAATATTCGATAAATCCTCTTCCTCATGCCGAAGTTGCTCGCTCATTGGTTCACCCGCTTACGATTAGTTAGTTGATCAATACGAACGGACTATGTCCAACTGTTTTGCCTTCTTACAATAAGTTATTAACTTAATTATAATGACTGACAAGAGGGAAAACACATGTCGAAGGAGATGGAAAGCGTGAATCGGACATTGATCATCATGCTGGCGCTCGGGGGCTTCTTGGCCGGCTCCGCCGAGCTGGTCGTATCTGGTATTTTACAGGTTATCGCGGCGGATTTAAACCTATCGGTCGCCCTTGCGGGACAGCTCGTCACCGCGTATTCGATCGCGTTCGCGGTCGGTACGCCGTTAATTATCGCGTTCACGAGGAAGCGGGCACGCAAAGACGTGCTGGTCGGCTCGCTCATCCTATTCGCGCTTGGAAGCGCGGTGGCGTTCTTCAGCACGGGCTTCGAAGTTCTGATCTTCTCCCGAATTGTCCTTGGCATCGGCGCCGGATTGTACAGCGTGGTCGCGCTCAGTTCGATCGCGAAGCTCGTGCCTCCGGGCAAAATCGGCAGCGCGGTCGGCATGATCGCCCTCGGCTTCAGCCTCGCGATGGCGCTCGGGGTGCCGATTGGCGTCGCGGTCGCGGAATGGTGGAGCTGGCGCGGCATATTCGCCTTACTGGCGGTGCTCAGCTTGCTCGTCGCGGTGGCGCTTGCGAAGCTAATGCCGAATATCGCCGGAGGGTCGAGCGTCCCTTTCGTTCAACAGGCGCGGGTGCTGCGCAATCCCGTCATTCTGGCCGGCATCGGGGCGGCGTTGTTCAACAGCATGAGTCATTCGGTCATCCTGACGTATTTGGCGCCTTATTTGCAGACGATATACGAGGTCGGCACGGGTGGCGTAGGGGTTATCATGCTCGCATTGGGCTTGATCGGCATCTTCGGCTCGCGTCTGGGCGGCAGCGGGGTCGATCGCTTCGGCGCGGGAAGAATGCTCGTATTCAGCCTGGCGGCAGGCGTCATTACGCTGGCGTTGACGCCGCTGTTGTCGGCCACGCTTGCCGGCGGTCTTGCGATGATCATCCTCTGGATGGGTTCGGTGTTCATGTCGGCTCCGGCGCTTAATGCCTACCTGATCCGGCAATCCGGCGACGCCGCCGACCTCGTGCTCGGACTGAATACGCCGATCATTCACCTTGGCCTGGCGCTCGGGGCGGCGTCGGGCGGCGTCCTGTCGGAAGCTTCGGAGACGGTGTTGTACCATCCTTGGCTGGGCAGCGTGACCGTGGCAGTCGGCGTCGCGGCGGCCGTCTGGTCCAACAGCGCGGCGAGGCGCAGAGGGCAGGCGGCAAAGCCGGTCGCTTAAATCGGCTTGATCTCGGCGATATGCGCGCCTATACGAAGCCAAAGTGACAAAAATGTCACCTCCCCGACTGATGCCGCGATGGATAGCTCTCCCAATCCGGTCTATAGTAAGGACAGGAAAGGGAGGTTGAGAACGTGCAAGCCGTTATTCAAACGAAACAATTATCGAAGCATTACGGAAAGACTCCCGTGCTGAACAATATCGATCTTACCGTGAACCAAGGGGAGTTTACCGCGATTATGGGGCCGTCCGGCTCTGGCAAATCGACGCTGATGAACGTGCTTTCGACGATCGACCGACTGTCGGGCGGCGATGTTTGGCTGAAAGGGCAGTCGCTGCTGGCGCTGAACAAACGAGCGTTGCGCGAATTCCGCCAATCGCATATGGGGTTCATTTTCCAAGACTACAACCTGCTCGACACGCTGAGCGTGAAGGAGAACATCCTGCTGCCGCTGTCGCTGCGAAAGGTTAAGTCGCCGGAGATGGAAGCCCGCTTGAAGGTGATCGCGGGGGCGCTCGGCATCGAGGGCATCTTGGACAAATACCCGAGCGAAATCTCGGGCGGCCAGAAGCAGCGGGCGGCGTCGGCGCGCGCGATTATTACCGAGCCGTCGATCGTGTTTGCCGACGAGCCTACGGGCGCGCTCGACTCGCGCTCGGCGACGGGACTGCTGGAGCAGCTCGTTCATTTGAACGAAACGTTCGGCACGACGATTCTGATGGTGACGCACGATCCGTACGCGGCGAGCTATTGCGGCAGGGTCATTTTCCTGCGGGACGGCGGCATCGTCAGCGAGCTGTATGCGGGCGACCAGGGGCAAAAGGCGTTCTACGACCGGATTCTCGACACGCAGAGTCTGCTCGGAGGAGGCAAGCGATGAGCCTGCTCGATCTGACGCTGCGCAACGTGCAGCGGAACTTTCGCCTCTATACGATCTATCTGGTCTCGATGATCATCGGCGTCGTCATTCATTTCACCTTCTCGTCGCTCATGTTCAACGAGGATATTCTTGGCGCGCTGGAGAACCGGGACAATTTCCGCCTAGGCGTGTCGGTTGCGTCCGTGGTCGTATTCCTATTCATCATTTTCTTCATCCTGTATGCCAATTCGTTCTTCATGCGGCAGCGCAAAAAGGAGTTCGGCACGTACCTGCTCTTCGGCATGCGCGAAGGGCAAATTACGCGGATGGTGTTCTACGAGACGCTGGCGCTCGGCGCGGTGTCGCTCGTGTGCGGCATTCTGCTCGGCGGTCTGCTCTCGAAGCTGTTCGGCATGCTGCTCATGAAACTGATGCAATACGACAGCGTCATCTCGCTGTCCTTCCCGATCGAGGCGATCGGCACTACGGTGGCCGTGCTGTTGGCGCTGGCGGTCATCGTCACGCTGCAGAGCCATTTCGTCATCCGCCGCGTACAGCTCATCGAGCTGTTCCGCGCGAAGGAGCGGATGGAGAAGCCGATCCGTGCCAATCGCTGGCTGGCGCTGCTCGCGGTTATCCTAATTGCGGCGGCGTTCATCGTCATCGGCGGCGGGGCAACCTCGGTCATGTGGCAGGATTATCCGCTGCCGAGCATGCTTATCATCACGGTCGGCATGATCGGCGGCACGTTCTTATTTTTCCGCCAGTTCACGGGCTGGTTGCTGCAATTCATAAGCAACAGGCGCCGCTACTTCGAAGGCGGCACGATGCTGTGGACGTCCGCGCTGCGGTTCCAGGTGCGCGGCAATACGCTAAACCTGACGTTCATCACGCTGTTCGGCACGTTGATCATGCTGCTCACTTGTTTCGTGACGATCAACTACAAGGTGCAGTTCGACGCCGTCGGCATGAACTTGCCCAACGATATCGCCTATGAGGCGAAGGATCCGGCCGTCCGGGCGGAAGCGGAAGCTATCATAAACGAATCCGCGCACGGAATTACGTGGCAGCGATCGCTAGAGGCGCTGGCGGCGGAGCCGAGCACGCCGCTCGACGAAACGTTCGAGAATCCCGAGTATTTCTTTCCGCAGGTGCTGCTGATTGCCCAGCAAGCGTACAACGACATCGTGGAACTGCGCGGCGACGACCAGACGGTCGAGCTCCATGGCGACGAAGCGGTGTCGCTCTCGCAGGGGACGGACTTCGCGACGACGTTCGGAGCGGGCGACGCCAGGCGGCTGGAGCTTGCGCTGGGCTCGGGCACGATCGCGTTCAACGTCATCGAGAAGAAGGACTACGCGCTGCTCGGCTGGGCCAGCGATCCGGTGCTCTCCATGGTGAAAAAGCCGCCCGTTCTCGTCGTAGCCGATGAGACCTATGCTTCCTTAAGGGTAGACGCGGCGCGACGTACGTACGAGATCTACGAGATCGAAGATGAGAAGAACGCCGAAGCGCTGTCGAAGGAGCTGCACGCGCTGGTCACGAAGCAGCCGGAGGCGTATTACTCCGCCTTCGCGGACGTCTACTCGAAGCAGATCGAGAGCTCCGCCTTGCTGCTGTTCGCAAGCGCCTTCCTCGCGGTCATCGCCGTCTTCGCGCTGGCGAGCGTCATCTACTTCAAGCAGCTGCGCGAGGCGACGGAAGCGCGCGGGCCATATGCGATTTTGCGCAAAATCGGGGTACGGGAGGATCATATCCGCAGGGCGGTTCGCAAGCAGCAGCTGTTCGTATTCGGGCCCCCGCTCGTGCTCGGCATCGGATTCAGCTGGTTCATTATCAAGGCTTACATCTTGGATGCGGTGCAGGACTTCCCGGGGCTGACGAGCGCGGTGTGGGCGATCATGGGCGGGTATTTCATCCTCTACTTCGTTTTCTACCTGTCGTCGGTCAATTTGTATTACCGGTTGGCGAGCGCGCGGGGATAGGCATATATACGCAAAAGCGAACGAAAAACCGCAAGCGGACGGCGAAAGCGCCGGGCTTGCGGTTTTTTTGGGCGATTAATCGCGGTCCTCGCGCGAACGATCGCCGCGCCGCATCATCCAATGCGGATCGTGATGCTTCGGAAAATGGATCACCATCTCGGTGTAGGCGCCGGCTACCGACGAGCACGTCATGTAATGGCCGAGCCGATTGGACAGCTCCTGCGCGAGATACAGTCCCATGCCGGTCGATTTCGCCTGCGCCTGCCGTCCGTTCGTCCCCGTGAAGCCGCGGTTGAACACCCGCGGCATGTCTTTCGCTTCGATGCCGATGCCATTATCCCGGATGACGAGCTGTTTCTCCTGTGCGAAGGCGCGGGTCGAGACGACGATCTCTCCGTGCTCGCCCGTGTATTTCAAGCTGTTCGTGATGACCTGGTCCGCGATGAACTGCAGCCACTTGGGGTCGGATTGGACGGTCAAGCGGGGTTCCATCCGGAACTCGATCCGGATTTTGCGCGAGATGAACGTCTTCGCATGACGCCTCACGATTCCTTTCATGAACGGCTCCAATTCCACCGCGCCGATCTCGTAATCCTGGCTGAAGCTGTCGAGTTTCGCGTAATAGAGCGCCTGATCGACATAATGCTCGATGCGGGTCAATTCTTCTTCCAGGCTCGCCGGGTCGATCCGCGTCTGCTGCATGAGCCGAAGGACGGAGATCGGCGTCTTGATCTCGTGGAACCACGAGACGACGAAATGATAGTGTTCGAGCTGCTGCGCCTTCGCTTCGTTGAGCGCCAGAATGTGCCTTCGCTCCATCTGCTCCATCGCCTCGCGATAGGCGGCGGCCTCCATCGAGAGCGGACGCGTCTCCTCTTCGTCCATACGACGGATCGCGCTTGCGCTTTGGGCATACCGGTACAGCGTGTAGCCGGCGGCGATGAGCAGGGCGAGCGCGCAGGCATATAACACCGTGCTCCACCGCCACGAGACGCTGGGATCTGTCATGAATACGAGCGCTACGACGGCGACTACCGAGAGCAGGACCAGTAGGTGAGGACGCTCATAAGAGAGGAACCGCCAAAATTTCATTCGACGATATACCCCATTCCTTTGCGCGTCGAAATAAAGTCGTCCAATCCGAGCGAGGCGATCTTGCGCCGGAGCCGATTGACGTTGACGGTTAGCGTATTGTCGTCGACGAACTGCTCGTCGTTCCAGAGCGCTTGCATCAGCTCGTCGCGCGAGATGATTTTGCCGATATTGCGCATGAACGTCTGCAGCACGATGAATTCGTTGCGGGACAGCTCGGCGGACTGCGCGCCCGCGGCAATCGACGAATTGGACAGGTTGAACGTGAGCCCGCCGTGCGCCAGCTGCAGCTGCTCGTCCTGGTACGTGTAATTGCGGCGCAGCAGCGCGTTCACCTTGGCGACGAGCACGCCAAGATCGAACGGCTTCTGCACGAAATCGTCCCCGCCCATGTTGATCGCCATGATGACGTCCATGTTCTGATCCCGCGAGGAAAGGAACAGGATCGGCACCTTCGAAGCGGCGCGTATGCGCTGGCACCAGTAGTACCCGTCGAATACCGGCAGGTTGATGTCGAGGATGACCAAGTGCGGCTGGGCTTGTTCGAATTCCTCCAGCACGCGGTCGAAGCGGACCGCCTCGGTCACCTGCATTTGCCATTTGCGCAGCGTGTCGGCCACGATCGCGCGGATCTTGTCGTCGTCTTCGACAAGCAGAATGTGAAACAAGGAAGAGGCCTCCTATCGGAAAAAGGTCGTGCATTCAGTATAGCATTTCGGAGCGGGCAGGGGTTGGCGTTAATTCCCGTAAATATCCATAGAAAATATTGACAGCCAGACGGTGATTTGTTAGTTTTAAATTGTTATTGAAAACTCGCGGATGATTTTAAATAAACACTTAATATCGTGAAAGGGAGTGGATCGTCATTCAACCCATCACCGAGCAGCTGCGTCTGCTGGAGTTCGGCTATAGCGAGCCGCTGGAGTTCATTGCCGCGCTGTCGATGGCGGCCAAGAAAGATTTCATGATGGAGTTCGGGCGCGAGATGGGCATCGCGTTGGACGAAGAAGCCACGGCGATGTTGGAAGGGATGATCGGCCGGCTATCGCGGCACGTGAAGCGGGAGATGCATTTGCTCTTCGGTCAAAGCACGCTGTACGACCGGCTCGACGCCGGGCTGTATCATGTCTTCTTCGGCAGCGAGGAGACGGCGAGCACGCGGGACTGGCTCGATCGGTACAGCAGCTGGAACGCGCTTGATCTGGTGTATATGCTGCTTGAAGCGGTGTACGAAAGCGCGGGCATCGACTGGCTGGAAGGACATGCCGCATCCGCGGTCAGAACGGATGCGCAGCTGCTGCCGCTGCTGGCCGCCGCGCATCCGCTGCCGGACGCGGAGCTGCACGCCGAACTGCTCGATTGCGCGAGGTACCCGGAGGAATTCAAACAGCGCACCGTTCTGCTGCTGGATTCGTTCTGGACGCATGCGTTCCTGCCGGAACGGGAGAGGCTGGCGGCGATCGGCGCGGAAGGAGCAAGGAAGTACGAGGCGCTGTTCGCGGAGGAGCCCGAGAACGCTTTCGCCAGGGTCGCCCGAATCGATCCGATGCTCGTGACGAAACGGACGCGGGTGCACGTCAGCTATATTTCGCAGGTGTGCATGTTTTTCAACGCCGCCGAATGGAACGAGGACGCGTGCAGCTGGATGTCGCTTGGCTACTTTAACGACGCGTTGGAACGCAGGCAAGCGGATAAAGACATGACCGAGAAGTTTCTGAAGGTTATCGCGGACAAACGCAGGCTCGACCTGCTGGAGCTGCTCAAATCGCGCAATCATTACGCCGGCGAGTTGGCGCAGTTAATGGCGCTGACGCCCGCCGCCATTAATTATCATACGAATTTGCTGATCGATCTCGGACTGATCCGGATCACGAAGGCGGACGGCCGCATCTATTACGAGCTCGACGCCGAGAAGCTATCTTCGCTGATGGACCAGGCCAAGCGGACGTTATTGAACTAAGGAGGAGGGGGAACGAAGTGAGCCATTACGTGTTCGAGGCGCAGGAGATCAGCCAGCTCTATAAGAAAGGCAAGACCAGCAAGCTGGCTAACGACAACATATCGCTGGGCATCGAGCGGGGCGAAATTCTCGGGGTGCTCGGTCCGAACGGGGCGGGCAAATCGACGCTTATCAAGCAGCTCGTCGGCCAGCTCAAACCGACGTCGGGCCGCGTGCTGTACGAGGGCGGGGAAGTGTACGCCCAATCGCGCAGAGTCGCTTCGGAGGTCGCTTATTTCTCGCAGGACCCGCACGTTCTCTCGGATTTGCTCGTCATGGAGGCGCTCGTCTTCACCGCTCGTCTTCGCGGGATGGATGCCCGCTCGGCGAAGCGCGAAGCGGAAGCGCTGCTCGGGCTGTTCGAGATGAGCGAGCTGGCCGGCAAGAAGCTAAGCCGGATCTCCGGCGGACAGAAGCGGATGGTTGGCATCGGGACGGCGCTCATCGGCCATTCGCCGGTGCTCATCTTGGACGAACCGACCAACGAGCTCGATCCGAAGAAGCGCCGTCTCGTGTGGAATTTGATCGAGGAGCATAACCGGCAGGGGGCGACGATTCTGCTCGTGACGCATAACGTGCTGGAGGCGGAGCAGGTCGTCGATCGGGTGGCGGTTATCAACCACGGGAAGCTGCTGGCGATGGATGCTGTCGCGAAGCTGAAGCAGCGGGTCGACCAGCGGCTCCGGTTCGAGATCGGCACCGCGATGGGCCAGCGGGAAGCGGCGGAGCGGGAATTGGCCGCTTGGGGCATCGTGCAGGAGGGCGGAGAGAACCGCATCCGGCTGCTCGTCGAGAAGCATCGGGCGGCCGCGCTGCTCGAGATGATTATCGCGCGGACGGACCTGCCGATCGAGGAATATTCCGTCCTTCCGCCAAGTCTGGAGGACGTCTACTTTCACATCGATCGGGAAGCGGAGAAAGGGGAGGTCGTGCATGAGAGGGTCGGTTAATTCCGCGCCGCAAGCCGCGATCGCGGTGCCTACGGGCTGGGGAAGATGGTGGACGGAGCTGTCGATTCTCGTGCGCATTCAATTCGCGACGATTCGCAACAGCTGGGTGTGGATTATCGTCATGGCGACGCTGATTCCGATGACGACGATCATCTTCATGCGCTTTTTCATTACCGATCCGTCTTACGAGAACATCGTGCAGATTTTGGCGGGGAATTTGCTGTTCGGCATCATCGTTATGGGGCTCAACGGTTTGGGGCAGGAAATTTCGTTTCAGAAGCATCAGGAGCATTTCACGTTCTACGCTTCGCTGCCGATTTCGAAAATCAACTTCGTGCTGGCCAACATGATCCGCGGCTTGATGAGCACGGTGCCGTCGTTCGTCATCCTCTTGTTCCTTGGCCAGTGGATGTTCGACGTAAGGCTGCACGTCACGCCCGCGCTTCCGCTCGTGGCGCTGTTGTGCCTGACGAGCGTCGTCGGCGTCGGGATCATACTCGGCTTCTGGTCGCCGAGCCATCAGTTGACGAACATTCTATGCCAAGCGCTCATGATGCTCATAACGTTCTTGTCGCCGGTCATGGTAACCGCCGACCAGCTGCCGACGGTGGTGCAGTGGATCTCGTACGCTCTGCCGACGACGTATGCGGCGGACGCGATGCGGCAGGTGCTGCTGCACGGCTGGACGACGGGCGTCATGCTCGATTGCCTCGTCATGCTCGCGTTCAGCGTGCTGTCGTTGTTCATCGTCGGCAAGCTGGTCAGCTGGCGGGTGAACCGGTAGCGCGACTGGCGGCGCGATAATAAGCAAAAGATCCCTGAACCGGCAGTGTTCAGGGATCTTTTGCTTATCTTATTCGTAGCTAATGTCGATCTTCTCCGCCGCTTGATTCCAGTCGACCTGCGCGCCGAGCTGCTCGCTAATGAAGCGAAGCGGCAGGTAGGAAGTGCCGCTGACGCTGAACGGCGGCGTCTGGAGTTGGACCGTCGCGCCGTTCAGCTGCGTGATGCCCGTTTTGTAGTTGATCGTGATGCGCAGCGGCTTGGCCGGATTGGCGCCGGTAAGCGTGACGATTTTGCCGGCGTCGTCCCAATCGAGCTTGGCGCCGAGCTTCTCGAAGACGGAGCGCAGCGGGACGAACGCCTGGCTGGCGCGCGTCACGACGCCGTTCGTCAGCTCGACCGCCTCGTCGTTCAGGATGACGGCGATCGGTTTCTGCACGGGGACGGGCAGTTCGTGGCTCATTTCGTAGTCGCCGTAGCCCAGTTCCGCGTTCTTGTTGAATCCCCAGCCCCAGAGCGAGCCGTCCTTCAGCTGGAAAATGAGATGCCGGCTAGCTTCCACCTTCTCTACGCCTGCGGCCAGTAGGTTGAACTTGGCGTTCGGCGCTAGTTTAACGCCTTCCACCGACGTCTCGTACAGCTTGCCGTCGTCGGTCAGCGCGACGAGTCTGCGATCGGCTGCATAAGCTTCCCGTACGCCTTGGAGGGCGCTAAGCATCACCGGCGATTGTTCGTAATAGACGACGCCGTCGGATTGGCCGGTGACCGTCTTGCCCCAGAACCATAATCGGCCGCTCTTGTCGATGGCGGCCGAGCCGCTGATCTTCGCGATATTCGAGAGGCCTCGGACCTGCGCGGGCTTCGCGTCTTTATGCCCCGTCTCGGGCACTTCCTCCGGGAGAGTCCACACGGTTCCGTCGCGCTTCAGCCCCGCGTTCCGCTCGATGTCCAGCATCCCGCTCCAGCCGGGAACCGGCGTGAAGCGCTCAAGCTCCGGCGTGCTACGGACGACCGATCCGTCCTTCTTCAGGAACAGAAGCACGCTCTCTCTTTCATAGTCAGTCGTCGCTTCCTGGTAGGCGACGATCTCTGTCACGTCCCCGATGCCTTCGATCTTCCTCGTCTTCGACGGCACGAGCGCATTCCGGCTCACGGGAACGGCGAAGACCGCGCCGCTGGCATCGGCGATCAGCGCCTCGTCTTCCCAGTAATGCAGTACCGAAGCGAGGCCTGCCGCGTCGGGTACCTGCTCGATCGTTACGCGGTTCGTCGCGCCATCCCGCTGCCAATGCCAGACCGTGTCGTCCTCCTTCACGACCAGCTGCGCGGCGAAGGCCTCCTTCACGTCGGTCAGCCCGTGAATTTGGGTCGGGACGGCTTGCTTGCCGCTCCATGCCCAATACGAGCCGTCTTTCTTAATAAGCGATGTAGGCGAAAAGTCCAGAATGCTCCCTTGGATCGCGGTCGCCGAAGCCGGGAACGCCAGCTGCAGCGATAGCACCGAAGCCGCTAGGAGCGCGGTAAACGATTTTTTCATTATGCGATTCCTCCTTGCGACATTAGTTTCATTACGGGTTATAGCTGATGCTGATTTGCTCTTCCTTCTGCTTCCATTCGACATTGGCCCCGAGCTGTTCGCTAATGAAGCGAAGCGGCAAATACGAGTAGCCGCTCAAGCTGAACGGTTCCGTCTGCGTCTGGACCGTCTTGCCGTCCAACGTCGTTACGCCGCTGCGGAAGTCGATCGTGATGCGCAGCGGGCTTGCGCCGTTCGTTCCATCGAGCTTGACGATCTTGGCCGAATTGTCCCAGTCTAGCTTGGCGCCAAGTTTCTCGAAGACGGAGCGCAGGGGTACGAACGCTTGGTTATTTCGCGTCACGACGCCGTTCGTCAGCGAGATCGTTTCGCCGTTTAATACGAGTTCGATCGGGGGTTGGAACGGTTCTGGAGTATTATCGTGCCATCCCCAGAGTGTGCCGTCGGTTTTCTGAAAATGCCTTCCTTCATCTCCCAGGTTGTCTACATGATCGGCGAGCAGGCTGAAAGAAGGATTGGATGACATTTTATCCGTTTCGATTGACGTCTCGTACAGCTTGCCGTTATTCGTCAGGACGATGAGCGACCTTCCCACAACATAGGCATCTCTCACGTCGTTGATCGTCGCAATGCGAACGGGCGCCTGCGCGTGGTACTGGGTGCCGTCGGAGAAACCGGTTGCGGTGCTGCCCCAATACCAAAGCCGCGACTCTCCGTCGATCGCCGTGAAGGCGGTAAGCTTCTTAATGTCGTTCAAGCCTTTCACCTGCTGCGGGGGCTGAACCGATTGCGACAGCTCGTCCGACAGCGCCCAGACGGTTCCGTCGTTCTGCAGCGCGAAGCGGCCTTCCAGCGCGACGATGCCGTCTAGGCCCGTGACGGGAGTGAATTCCGAACGGCCTTTCGTATGGCGCAGCACCGTTCCGTCCTT
The DNA here is from genome assembly GCF_008124765.1 of Paenibacillus methanolicus. Classification (GTDB taxonomy): domain Bacteria; phylum Bacillota; class Bacilli; order Paenibacillales; family Paenibacillaceae; genus Paenibacillus_Z; species Paenibacillus_Z methanolicus. The sequence continues at coordinate 34,343 of NZ_VNHS01000013.1, forward strand.
CTTTAGAAACAGCCATTGCTCGCGATCCTCGAGCTTCGGGTCGGACTCGTAGTAAGAGGAAAAAGCAATGATACTATCAATGTCGGAGAGCTTGACGGTTTCCGCGATGTTTCGAGCGTAATACCCTTCCCCCGGCGGAATGCGGTAGACCGCGCCGTCCGCGTCCACGGCAAACACGGTCTCGCCATAGGGTACGACGTCGGTCAGACCTTTCATGCCGGGCACCTGCACCGCGGTCGACTTGCCCGTCCGATAATCGACGGCCCAATGCCATACGGTATCGTCCTTCTTCACGGCGAAATGGCCAATCGACGCCTGGATGTCCTTGAGCGCCGTCACCTGCGTCGGCACGGAGCGTTCGAGCATGCCTTGCCTGCCCCATTCCCAGAGCGTGCCGTCTTTCTTCACGATGGTGCCGGTCCCGTATTGGGCGATCGTCCCGCTCACGGGTGCGGCGGCCGCGGGAGAGACGATTTGAAGCGCGGTAAGGGATGCGAGCAATACGGATACAATGCGGTCTTTCATACGGGAGCGATTCCTCCTTTGGTCATGGCGCTGCAAACAAACCAACCTTTAGACGTTTCGGAGATCGGGAAGGTTACGATTTGTAGGGAATATATGTAAAATTAATAATTTCTCATCGCGTCGTACTCATGGGCGTAAGGGGGAAGGCGAATATCGCCTACGTCCCGAACACGGAGTGAGATCGGTGGAATGCGGCATTTGCCGGGGCTAGCGCAATTTAATACCTCCATGCCGGTCTCGGTTCAGAGGCGAAATCGCGCGATATGCGATGACAGTCCTTCTCGCTGCAAAATCGCTATCTGCTTCGGTCCGAAAAGATCGAAGTGGGGGTAACGGTCGCGGCGGTGGATGTATGCGGGATTGAGCCCGTGCTGCCTGCACCAGTCGGACAGCCGCTCCAAGTCGGCGCAGCCCGCTTTGGTCACGGTCCGCATGTCCGGGAAGCGAATGTCCGTCCAATAATGGGTAAGGAACGCGATTTCGCCGCGTAGTACCGCCTCCTTCCACGCGTTCAATTCTACTCTCGTAATGCCAAGCGCCATGTCGGGTCCACCTTTCTCCCTTTACTTTACCACGGTGAACCGCGGTTTTCGAAGCGCTGCGGGAATCTCCGTTAGGCGAGTCGAAACCAGACTTGATCGAGTACCGTTATTCGCTCTATAATGATCGTAATCGAACGTGATGCGTAACTGGCGGAGCATGGGTAACCATGAGGGAGCGCATTAACGGTAATAGCCGTACGCCTGGGCAAAGGTAAGGGGAGCAGCGTTCCCTTGCCTTTTTTGTTGTTATCAACATCTACAGGAGATGAACAAAATGGCGGAAAAGACGTTGATTTTGAATGGAACGACGGTGGCTGACGGGATTAAGGCGAATCTTGCGGCGCGGGTTGCGGCCTTGAAGGAGAAGGGGATCGTGCCCTGCTTGGCGACGATTCTGGTCGGGGACGATCCTTCGTCGGCGACGTACGTGCGGATGAAAGGCAGCGCATGCAGCCGGCTTGGCATGGAGTCCCGCCGCATTCATCTGGGGGCGGAGACGACGACGGAGGAGCTGATCGCGGTAATCGACGGGTTGAACGGCGACGACGGCGTGCACGGCATCCTGCTCCAGCATCCGGTGCCGCATCAGATCGACGAGCGCGCGGCGTTCGAAGCGATCGCGATCGGGAAGGACGTGGACGGGGTGACGATGCTCGGTTTCGCGCAGAATGCGTTCGGCATGGCGGAATATCCATCTTGTACGCCGGCGGCGATCCTCGCGATCCTCGACTACTACCGCCTGCCGATGGAAGGCAAGCACGCCGTCGTCGTCGGACGCAGCCCGATCCTCGGCAAGCCGGTGTCGCTCATGCTGCTGAACCGCAACGCGACGGTGACGGTGTGCCACTCCAAGACCGAAGGATTGGCGGAGCTCGTCCGTCAGGGCGACATTGTCGTGGCGGCCGTCGGCAAGCCTGCCTTTATCCAAGGCGAGTGGGTCAAGGAGGGCGCCGTCGTGCTGGATGCCGGCTATAACGAAGGCAACATCGGCGACGTGGACTACGAGGCGTGTCTAGCCAAAGCGAGCGCCATCACGCCGGTGCCGGCGGGCGTCGGTCCCGTCACGATCGCGACGCTGCTCAAGCATACCGTGGCTGCCGCGGAAAGAAGGGTGTTTCAACCGTAGTAAATCGGGGTAAGCACGAATATACTGTGCTGAAGTCGTTTATTCGTGGTAAAGGAGCTGAGCTGGATTGGAGATTGGTCAGTTCGAACAGGAAGTCTATACCGTTGAATTCGCGGATCGGCACTATAACGTCGTTTACTATCGGGAGATCGAGGCGATCGGCACGGAGGATGCCCGGCTGCAAATCCTGCTGCACCACCCGGACGCCAACATACGCGCGGTTACCCGGAAAGAATAGCTTATCGCAAGGCGAAACGACTGTAGCCGTTTTTTAGCGGCGACATGCGTTTCGTTCCGGATAAGCGGATTGGTTTGCGTTCACAATCCGAAGATTGGGAATGCAGCATTCCGCGATGGAGAAATACAAGATGGCTTATATTCGTGAACATATAAATTCTAGTATTTCAAGGAAGAACCGCCCGTGAGCGCAAGCTCATGGGCGGTTTCTTTTGCTGCTCGAATAAGAGGCGTAATGCATGCAAGAAGGAAAATATTGCCTGGCGGCGAAATTACTGAATAAAAGCAGTGTACGAAGCGGAGGCGAGGAAGACGCGCATTGACTATATATCAAAGGATGCATACGTGGTGCACGGGATTACGGTCCAAGACCTGGCGAGTCGGACGTACTGCGTGTTCGATCTGGAGGGAACCGGCATTGATTTCGACCGCAATCATATTACGCAGATCGGCGCAGTGCGGCTTGAAGCAGGCAAGATCGTTCGTACGTTTCGCGCCTATGTTCGATCGCCCAGACCGATCCCGCCTTCGATCGAAGCGATGACCGGCATTTCAAACGCAATGATTCAGGAAGCGCCGGCCTTTCCCGAGGCGATTCGCGCCTTTCGGGCCTTCTGCGAAGGGAGCGTGCTCGCGACGCAGGCCGGGTACGAATACGACATGCCGATGTTGGAGCGACATTGCCGAGAATACGGCGTTCCAGGCCTCGAGCAGCCGGTGCTTGATACGAAGGCCATGTTCGCATGGCTTTATCCCGAGTGCGAAGCGGTCATTTCGACCGATTATTTGCTGGATTACTACCACCTCTCGCGCGAGGGGGCGCAGCGTCATGACGCATTGGGAGATTGCGTGCTAATAAGCCGTATTCTGACCCAGTTACTAGCAGAGTACAAGGAACGCGGGATAGCGGATTTTCGCCTGGATAATTCCTTAACCGTGAGACGATTCGCAATCCCGGGCATGGCGAGGACGTAAATTATGAAAGGCGGAGAATCCAATGGGCATCCAAGTTAAAGCGGGCGATTTGCTCCAAGCCGCCGAGCATGTCATCGGTCATCAGGTGAACTGCCAAGGCGTGATGGGTTCGGGCGTCGCGAAGAGCATCCGCGCTCAGTTCCCGGAGGCGTACGAAGCATACCTCGAACTGTGCAGCCGCACGTCGAATGAGGAGCTGCTAGGCCGGTGCCAAATGGTGCAGACGCCAGACGGCAAGCACGTCGCCAATCTATTCGGTCAGTTCAACTACGGGCGTCAGCCGAAGCTGTACACCGACTACGACGCTCTACGGCAGGCGCTGAGCCAATTGAAAGGTTACGCCCGGGAACGCGGATTGACGGTCGCGCTACCGTATCAAATCGGCTGCGGCCTCGCCAACGGCGATTGGAGCATCGTGGAGGCAATGATCAACGAAATATTCGAAGATTATGAAGTGACGTTGTACAGGCTGTGAGCGAGACGAGCAAGCATCATAAAGGCACAGGTGCGTTCGCATCGTCTGCTATTGTGGCGGATCGGCACAAGCCGGGTTCCGCGTCGGGAGGTTCTATGACGACATCGACCACTATTTATTTCGTCCGCCATGGGAAGACGCAATTCTCGAAGGACCTCGAGAGGGAAGGCGGCGGCGCGAAGCTAACGGAAGAGGGCGAGCGCGATGCAAGGCGAGTGGCGGAGCAGCTGTCCGGCGAGGGCATTGACGTCATCGTCTCCAGTCCGCAGCATCGGGCGCGGGATACCGTCGCGCCGCTGGCCGAACGGCTTGGGAAAGAGATTACGCTTATGGAAGCGCTCAAGGAGCGGGCGATCGGTAGTCTGAGGCTGGATATTCCGGACGAAGAATTTCGGCGCGCCGTGGCGCTCTCGTTCGAGGACCTGGACGCGGCGCTCCCGGAAGGGGAGACGACGCGGCAAGCGCGGGACCGCGCGGTGCCCGTGATCAGGCGTCTGCTCAAGGCGCACGCGGGCAAACGGATCGCGATTGGCACCCACGGCAACATCATGACGATTCTGCTTCACTATTTCGATGCGCGCTACGGCTACGCATTCTGGGCAAGCACGAGCAAGCCGGACATTTACAGAGCGAGATTCGAAGGCGAGCGCCTGGCGGAAGTGGAGCGATTGTGGGAGGAAGAGGGCGCTCCGAGACCGGCATCCGTTCCGCCAGGAGGCGATAGACGGTGACGAGTAACGCCAACCGTATCAAGCAATTGCTGCGTCGTCGCGTGCTGGAGAACATAACGCCGCTCAAAATGCTCGAAGCATACGGCGCCTGCATGAGCTGCCGCTTGTTGGAGCAAGAAGGGCGTTGGGGCGTGCTGCTGCTTCTGCCAACGTCGGTCTTTCCTTACGATGCGAAGACATACCCGGATGCGACGCACAGCGTGTTCTTGGCCGGAACGGATGAGGAACTGCTTGGACAGCTTGTGGATGAACTGCCATTCGAACGGCCGCTCGTCTTCAAAGTGCAACGACCGGAATACGAGACGCTGCTGCGAGAGCGGCTCCCGCTTGAACGCAAACGAGCATTTCATACGTATTCCATTCGCATCGAGCGATTAATCGTTTCGCCGAACGGGAACGTCCCGGAGGAACGGCAGTTGAACGAATCGCTGCTGCCTCTCTGGATGGCCAACGGCTATACAAGGGAAGAGTTGTTGGCCATGTTCGCGGGCGGCGCCCGATCTTATACGCTGTACGAATGGGGAATGCCTGCGAGTACGTGCCTCACGTTCCCGAACTATGGCGACGTCTGGGAGATCGGCGCGGTTCATACGACGGAGGCGCATCGGGGGAAAGGTCTGGCCGCCCAAGTCGTGACGACGGCAGCGGCCAGCCTGCTTGCCGAGGGGCGGATCCCCCGCTATCATGTGGAAGAAGGCAATACGGCTTCCATCAAGCTTGCCGATAAACTGGGCTTCACGCATGAGGTGGAACTTGCGCATTGGTACTACGACGGCAAGCGAATCTGACAGAAGAAAGGCGTTGTCCGCATGACCTTATTTTATTACATGGCCGCCGGCCGCGCGCTGCCGACGGGCTCGTTCGGCAAGAACAAGACGACGATGACGCTGAATCATTACGTGACGCACGTGAATCCGGCCGCGGCCGATAACGGGCCGATGCAGATGCTGCTGCGGAAGTACCCGGCGGGCGAGCAGCTGATGGAAGTGTACGAGACCGAATTGGATGCCGTAGGCTTGTTCGTTAAGGGACCAATGGAGAATCCGGGAACGGAGCATCCGTTCAAGCTGCCGCTTATTTATGAAATCAGTCCCGAAGGCGGTTCGTACAAGCTCCGTCCCGAGTGGTTGAAGACGCAGCCTGCAGCATACGCGAAAAGCCGCAAAAGCCTGGACGTGCTGCTCGATTATTTGCGAAGCCATCTCGAACCCGGGGAGCATGCCGAGCTTTACGCCTGTTGGGCCAATGGGAAGGATCGTTTTGAGGACCCGCCGAAGCACGAGCTGGATACCGTGCTGGATTTGAACGCGTTTACGCTAGACGAAGGGTTCGATTGGCAGGAGCATCAATATATTAGCGTGACACGATGATGGCATGACATAAATGATAAGGCGGCGAGCCAGGGAGGATGATTTCCCTGACTCGCCGCCTTTTTCGTCGATTAGTCGATTAAAGGTGGAATAATTGCGTTAACGCGCGCGCTCCAGCTTCTTCAGGAACGCTTCGCCCACGTCGGCATTGGTGACGTTGATTCGCTTCAGGCGCAACGTGCTCGGCTGGTTGCCGGGGAAGTTGATGCCGGGTTTCACGAGCAGCGTCATCGTGAAACCCGCTTGACGGGCGATGGCTTCGCTGGCCGTGCTGTAGTCGCCGAACGGGTAGCAGAGCACGAAGACGGGGCGGTGCGTATGGTTCTCGATCATCGTCTTCGACAAGTTAAAATCGTCCAGCACCTTTTGCTCGAAAATTGCTTTCGTCTCCGGCTGCTTTCCGGCATATGCCGGCGCCGTTACGAGACCGCGTTCGACGTCCGAGCCTCGTACCTTGCCTTTGCGGTGCAGGTCGTACGTATGGCTTTGAGTATCGACGAGCCCGCTTGCCGACATCTCGGCGATTTGCGCCCAGGTTAGCTTCGGCGCCCCGTCGGAGGTGATGTCGGACGCATCGCGGCGGATCATCGAGGCGATGACGAAGATCGTCGCCTTGGCGTTGTATTTGCGCAGCAGCGGGTAGGCCAGCGTATAGTTGCTCTCGTAACCGTCGTCGAACGTGAGATAGACGGGTTTCTTCGGGAAGAGGCGCTGCCCCTTCAAATACTGCTGCGCTTCCTCGGCCGACAGCGTCGCGTATCCGCCTGCCGCAAGCGCGGCGAGCTGCTTCTCCAGCGCCTTCGGATGCACGATCGTCGACGTATCCAGATCGGTCTGAAAATGGTGATACATCAAGATCGGCAAACCGTCCGTCTCCGTGCGGTAGCGAACGCCGTCATTGGCGATGCTCAGCCGATGCGTTCGCGCGTTCCAGTCTACCGCAAAGTTCTCGAAGCCGCTCAACTTTCCAGCCGGAAAATACAGGATGCCTTTGCGCTCCAGGAGCTCATCCGGCTGTAGGTTTAACTTGGCCGAGTGCGTCTGTTTGGCATGAAGAGTTATGCCGCCGGCGATTCGCTCCGATTCGAGCCCGAAGCGGGCGGCATCGTGGAGGGGAAGGTAGAGACTACCGGACTGCTCGATCGGCGGGTGAGGCAAATGGGCTTCCAAGCCGTTGAAGTATGTGTGGATCGCCGCTTCTTTGCGTCCGTATGGGAAGAGAAGCAAGAGCAAGATGGCGAGCATCAGACTGACTTTAGATTTCATGAGGCACCTTGAGTAGAATGGATTTTGATTACGATTGCTTGCGGATTTCATTGGGCGTTCACCTAGCCGTTCTTGCGTCGGCGTCTTCGCCGGACGAGAAGCGCGGCGGTCGACAGAACGACGAGTCCGACGCCGAGAAGGACGAGCTCGCCGCGATAATCTCGGAAGGATAGCCGTCGCGGACGATGGTCCTTAATGAAGATCGTCTGCGGTTCGACGCCTGGTCCAAGGACGCGCAGATCGCTGGCGGCGGCCGTCAGCTCCTTGACGCTGCACTGACCGGTGTACGCATCTCCGTTGCGCTCCTGGTAAGCATAGACGAGATAGCGGGCGCCTACTTGGAAGTCGATTCCGCAGGAGGCTTCGGATCCGCGGTCGAACACGATCAGCTCGGTTTGCTCGGCGCCCTTCCACGATTCGGTCACCTTGAAGTGATTCGCCTCCCGATGTTCGATCGGACCGAGGACGCGAGCCTGCCGCTCTTGTTTCTTCACGCGCAGAACCTCGCCCGTGAACACCAGTTTGGCGTTCGCCAGCGCTTCGGCGGGATTCGGTTCCGCGCAATCGCATGCGTAAGAGACCGAGGGAGAAGGGAACGCGATGCCAGACGCGGCACATAGCGCGAGAAGGAAGAGTGCGACGATTTTCCTCATCTTGCAGATGTCCCTTCATCATATAGTAACTAATCCTGATTTGTAAATTAGCTCCATTTCAGACGAGACATGACAGCCGAAAGTTGCGCCGTACGGATCGAAAAACGAAAAAAAGCAACCGGCCTAAGCCGATTGCTTGTGTAGTCAGTAGTCTTATGTTCGAATATCTTCTCTGCCGCCGGCCTCTAGAACTTCACGCGCTCCGCCAAATACGCCTTCAACCCCGCGATCGGAAGCCGGGTCTGCTCCATCGTGTCGCGGTCGCGGATAGTGACGCAGCCGTCGGTCTCCGACTCGAAGTCGTACGTAATGCAGAACGGCGTGCCGATCTCGTCGTGACGGCGGTAGCGCTTGCCGATGGAGCCGGCGGCGTCGTAATCGACCATGAAGTCTTCGGCGAGATCGGCGAAGATGCGCTGCGCGCCTTCGGCCAGTTTCTTGGAGAGCGGGAACACCGCCGCCTTGATCGGCGCGAGCGCCGGATGGAAGCGGAGCACGACGCGGCTGTCCTCGCCCTCAAGCTGCTGTTCTTCGTAGGCATCGACCAAGAACGCCAGCGTGACGCGGTCCGCGCCGAGCGAAGGCTCGATGCAGTACGGCACGTAACGCTCGTTCGACTCCTGATCGATGTAATGGAAGTCTTCGCCGGAGTGAGCCATATGCTGCTTCAGGTCGTAATCGGTCCGGTCGGCGATGCCCCATAGTTCGCCCCAGCCGAACGGGAAGCGGTATTCGATGTCGGTCGTCGCGTTGCTGTAATGGGACAGCTCGTCTTCGGCGTGGTCGCGCAGCCGGATGCTCGCTTCGTTCATGCCGAGCGAGAGCAGCCAGTCGCGGCAGAAGTTGCGCCAGTATTCGAACCACTGCAGGTCCTCGCCCGGCTTGCAGAAAAACTCCAGCTCCATTTGCTCGAATTCGCGCGTGCGGAACGTGAAGTTGCCCGGCGTAATTTCGTTGCGGAAGCTCTTGCCGATCTGGCCGATGCCCAGCGGCATCTTCTTGCGCATCGTCCGCTGCGCGTTCTTGAAGTTGACGAAGATGCCTTGCGCCGTCTCGGGACGGAGGTAGACCGTATTGGAACTCGATTCCGTTACGCCTTGGAACGTCTTGAACATGAGGTTGAACTGGCGAATGTCCGTGTAGTCGCGGCTGCCGCAGTCCGGACAAACGATCGCGTGCTCATCGATCAGCGCCTTCATTTGGTCGAAGGACATGCCGTCGACGACGATCTCGATGTCTTTCTCGCCGAGCGCGTTCTCGATCAGTTTGTCCGCGCGGTGGCGGGCTTTGCACGATTTGCAGTCGATCATCGGGTCGTTGAAATTTCCGACGTGGCCGGAGGCGACCCACGCCTGCGGATTCATCAGAATCGCAGCGTCCAGGCCGACATTGTACGGCGATTGCTGGATGAATTTCTTCCACCACGCGCGTTTGATATTGTTCTTCAGTTCGACGCCGAGCGGGCCGTAGTCCCACGTGTTGGCGAGTCCGCCGTAAATTTCGGATCCGGGGAACACGAAGCCGCGGTGTTTGGCCAGCGCGACGATCTGTTCCATCGTTTTGTTATTGCTCATTGTTGTGCACGCTCCTCAAGTATTAGTTCCAGCCGCAATATCAAAAAAGCCCCCGCCTCTAGGACATCGCGGGGTGCGATGCCTAGGGACGAGAGCGTATGTGCACCCGCGGTTCCACCCTAGTTGACGTTTCGCGACAAGACGAGAACGCCCTCTTTTCACAATGCCGCTCCGGACTGCCTTTTCCCTGACGAGTTGCCGGGCTTGCACGGTCCCCGGCTCGCTGTCTTAGGAGCGACTTGGCGTCGCATCAGGTACTATTGGTCCATCAACGCGGTTATGGCTGATTGGTGAACATCTTACCTCGGAAGCCGGCAAAAATCAATAACGCGTTATTCGGCTTCGATTGGCTCGACGAATAGTTCCTTATACTTCTCGTAATCCGCGGTTTTGCACTCCATCTTCAATCGGGTGCCGTTCGGCTCGTAAGACGTCTCCAGTACGTGCGCGTTGGCATTAAAGTAGGCGACCAGACGGCCCTCGGCGAACGGAATGATGACCTCGCGCTCGACGTAGTTCTGGAAGACCTTCTCTTTGACGAGCTCGACGAGCTCTTCCAGTCCGGCCCTCTCTTTCACCGATAGATAGACCTGATCGCCGCTCGTCTTCGGGTACGTCTCGCCGGTCAGGTCGGTCTTATTGTACGCGTAAATCATCGGAATGTGATCCGCGCCCAAGTCCTTAAGCGTCGAGTTCGTCACGTCGATCATCCGCTCGTGCTCTTCGTTGGCGTAATCGACGACCTGGACGAGCAGATCGGCCTCGGCGACCTCCTCAAGCGTGGAGCGGAACGCCTTCACGAGATGATGCGGCAGCTGGCTGACGAAGCCGACCGTATCGGTCAGCAGGAACGACTTGTTGTCCGGCAGCTCGATGCCGCGCACCGACGTCTCCAGCGTGGCGAATAGCATGTCTTTGGCAAGAACTTGTTTGTTCGATTCCGGCATGTAACGGTCCAAAATGGCGTTCATCAGGCTGGATTTGCCGGCATTCGTGTAGCCGACGAGACAGACGACGGGCACGCCGGTCTTCTGTCGCTGCTTGCGCTGCACTTGCCGGCGGGCGACCAGCTTCTCCAGCTCCTGCTGCAGGGCGGAGATGCGGTCCTCGATGCGTCGGCGATCCAGCTCGAGCTTCGTCTCGCCGGTACCTTTGTTCTTCATGCCGGAGCCGCCGCCTTGGCGGCCGAGCGATTCGCGCAATCCGACGAGACGCGGCAGCATGTACTGCAGCTTGGCAACCTCGACCTGAAGCTGCGCTTCGCGCGTCTGGGCGCGTTCGGAGAAGATCTCCAAGATGAGGATCGTGCGGTCGATGACCTTCTTCTGCAGCGAGCTCTCCAGATTGCGAATTTGGGAAGGGGACAGCTCGTCGTTGAAAATGACGGTCGAGGCGTCCAGCCCCTCCGCGAGCGCCGACAGCTCGCCGATTTTGCCGGTGCCCAAGTAGTGGGAGCCGTTGAGTTTGGCCAAGTTCTGGGTCAGCTCGCCGACGACCTCGATGCTGCATGCTTCCGCCAGGTTGCGCAGCTCCTCCATCGAATAGGCAAAGTCGGGGCGGTCCTGCAAATTAACGCCGACGATAACGGCTCTGTTGTTCGGTTGTTCCATATATGAATTCCTCCTAGGGATTGATTTGGATTGAGGGGAAGCGCGCGGACGCAAAAAAAACGCACGGGCGCTCTGGCCTGTGCGTTCGAAGAGTCGAATGGAGGAAACAAGGAAGTATCCGGTACGATCGACGGCGTGGAAAGTGCCGTCGCCGTTAGCCGGGTACAAACGGTCGTTTCGGAAAGCTAGTGGCAAACAAACCCGCCGATTAGCGAGCGTGATCCAAGCGCATTCCGAATATTTTATTCCCTAAAGGCATGGACGAGACCTGCAATCTCGGCGATCTCGTGGTACGATTATCCATGGGTTACCCTTAAAGGACAGACCTATCCTGAGTCCTCTGCACGCAGGCAGAGCCTTGGCGCTATTCAATTAGCCGCGCAAAGTACGAACTCGGATAAAATCTATCACACGTAACCCTCCGTTCAATCTGAAGTACACACATTCTAACATAGCCGGCCGCGTGTTTGCAAACATATGGAAAAGGGGCGGGAATTCATGCGAAACGAAGCGCAGATGATGGAGTTGATTTTGTCGACGGCCCGAGAGGACGAGCGCATCCGGGCGGTCATCCTGAACGGCTCGCGGGCGAACCCGGAGGCGAGGCGGGATCTGTTCCAAGATTACGATATCGTGTATATCGTCGCATCGGTGGAGGCGATCATTAGCGACCGCGCTTGGTTCGACCGCTTCGGCGAGCGAATGATCGCGCAGTCTTCGGACGAGCAGTTGGACAGCGAACGCCGGCCGGGCGACGGCTATATTTGCATGATGCAATTCATGGACGGCAACCGGCTCGATCTCCGTTTGTTCCAGGCGGACCGGCTGGCGGAGCTTGCGTCCGACAGTCTCAGCGTGCTTCTGCTCGATAAGGACGGGCTCATCGGGGAGATGGAGCCGCCGAGTCTTCGCGACTATGCCGCGAAGCGGCCGACCTCGCGGGAATTCGCGGCGTGCGCCAACGAGTTCTGGTGGGTAAGTACTTATGTAGCCAAAGGATTGTGGCGGGACGAGCTGACGTACGCGAAGTCGATGATGGACGGGCCGGTCAGGGAGATGCTCATCCGGATGCTTGCGTGGCAAATCGGCGAGCGCTCCGGCTATACGGCCGACACGGGCAAGCTCGGCAAATATTTGAAGTCGTATATGGCGCCTGCCGAATGGAAGTTGTTCGTCCGAACTTACCCGGACGCCGATCCCGAGCGGATGTGGGACGCGCTGCTGCGGATGGGCGAGCTGTTCCGGCATGCGGGACGGGAGGTGGCGGCCGCTTGCGGCCATGCTTACCCGGAGGAAGACGATCGGCGGGTCACGGCGCACTTGGCCCACGTCAGAAGGCTGGCGCCCGATGCTTCGGATTATATGAACCGCGATGGACATGGACGAATATGATTTTACACGGCGAGGTATGCGGAAAATAGGAGGATATTGTCAAGCGGGCTCGAACTGATTGTAGACAAAGATCCAGATGATAAGCGCGAACTTATACTTTCCTACTATGTTACAAAATGCCTAGCCGGGAGGTTGAACCGATGTTCGTTCAGATTTTGCTGCTGGATGTGTTGTTCGTCCTCGTCCCTACGTTTATTTACGGCATTTTTTACGACCGGATGCGGCAGACGCCGCTTTGGTACGGGTTCTTGCTGGGCCTATCCGCGATGGTATGCCTCGCGACGAGCGTGCATGAAGCCAATCTGTACTTTGACTTGCGTTACATCCCGCTCGTGATCGCCTTTCTCTATTGCGGCCGCAAGGCCGGACTGCTGGTCTTGGTCTGCATCTTGGCGATTCGAACGTATGTCGGCGCCGATGAGATGGTGGTCGGCCACATCAGCATTTTGCTCGCGGCGATCGTCCCGTGGCTGGCGGGCTCTGGCATTGGCGCGCTTCCTTATCGCGGACGGATCGCGAAGGCGCTCATGATCGGCTGCTGGCCGCTCGTCACGTCGGTGGCGGTGATCGGCGTCTATTCCGCGCTGTTCGGATCGGAACGGATCGGTTGGCCGGATTTGCTGCAGATGCTGTTTTTCGGCGCGGCCTATATCGTTGGCCTTGGTCTATCGATTATGCTGAATGAAGCGATTCTGGAGCGCGAGATGATGAAGATCGAACTGCAGCGCGGCGAGAAGCTGCAGGTCGTCGGGGAGCTGGCGGCATCGATCGCGCACGAAATCCGCAATCCGCTGACGGTCGTCAAAGGGTTTCTGCAATTAAGCTTGGAACGCAAGGAAGCAGGCATTTCGCATATTCCGATCATGCTGGAGGAGCTTGGCCGCGCGGAGATGATCATCAACGATTATTTGAGCGTGTCGCGTCCGCAATTCGAGAAGATCGAAGCATTCGATTTGGGCCTGCTGATCTCGAATATACTCGTTCTGTTGGATCCGCTTGCGAATAAAGAAGGCATTCTCGTGGAGATGCAGCTGGAGGAAGGCCTCTCGCTGCGCACCGACAAGGCGCGTCTGCAGCAGGCGCTGCTGAATTTGATCAAGAACGCCATCGAGGCGACGAAAGCCGGCGGCATCGTGAAGGTCGCGTTGAACGCGGGGCCGGGCGAAGCGCACGTGACGATCGCCGATACGGGGAGAGGCATGACCGAGCAGGAGTTGAATCGCTTGGGCACGCTGTTCTATTCGACGAAGGAGAAGGGAACGGGCCTCGGCACGAGCGTCTCGATCCGGATTATCGAAGCGATGCAGGGGACCATTTCGTTCAAAAGCAAGCCGGGCGTCGGCACCCGAATTTCGATCGTCCTCCCGCTCGCGGAGCGGCATTTTCGCGACCGCTTGGGCTGATCGCTCTCGCAGCAGGCTGGACACGCGGGCCCGCTTGGAGGGATAATGGGATACCACCATTTCAAAAAAAGAGGTCAATTGGCATGATAACGACATCCAATAAGGCAAGCGCCAAGAACATCGTATTTTTTGACTCGGGGCTAGGCGGGTTGAGCGTGCTGTCCGAGGCGCTCGACCGCCTGCCGGGCGAGAATTATATTTATTTCGCGGATAATCTGTACGTCCCCTACGGCATGAAGCCGCAGGAAGACGTGCGCCGTTTCATACTCGGGGCGTTCGAACGCATTATGGAGAACGAGGTCAAAGCGATCGTCGTCGCGTGCAATACGGCCACGAGCCTCGTCGTTCGCCAGCTGCGGAGCGACTATGGCATTCCCGTCATCGGCATGGAGCCGGCCGTCAAGCCGGCCGTCGAGCATAACCGGGCCAGCGGCAAGCGGGTACTCGTGCTCGCGACGCCGATCACGCTGAATCAGACCAAATACGCCGAGCTAATCTCGCGGCTGGACGGCGATCATATCGTCGATTCGCTCCCGCTGCCGGAGCTGGTCACGTATTGCGAAGAGCTCAATTTCGACCGGGGTACGATCGGGGCTTACTTTCGGGATAAGCTCGCGCCATATGATCTGAATAATTACGGCACGATCGTGCTCGGCTGCACGCACTATCCATTCTATCGCGAATTGTTGAAGGAGCTGCTGCCGCCCCATATCGAGCTCGTCGACGGCAGCCGAGGGACGGTGTCCCGATTGTCGGATGTGCTGGAGACCCACGGCTTGATGAACTCGCAGACGCGCGGCCGATTGACCTTCAGCTGTTCCGGGGAGACGGCATACATCCAGAAGCTGGAGCGGGCGCTGGCGCTGTATCGGACGGAGCTGTCGGTCTAGCGGAGGCCAGAGTGCCACAGGAGAAAACGGTATGGAACACGAAAGCTCGCCAAGGCATGCGCCTTGACGGGCTTTTTGTGGATTGACTGCCGCGGATACGAGTCGCGAGTCGCGTTCGACCACCGAGCAACAGCTGCCTTAATCCGTCGCGCCTCCGTATCCGTAAGGCCGGTCGCCTACGATCGAGATACGCTCCGCCACCCGGCGCTCCGGATAATAATCGTTCACCGCGTAGTGCTGGAGGGCGCGATTGTCCCAGAAGGCGACCGTATCCGGCTCCCAGCGGAAGCGGACGTGATACTCGGGGATCGCGATTTGACGGAACAAATATTGGAGCACTTTCTCGCTCTCGTGGTCCTCCAAGCCGACGATCCGGGTCGTGAAGGAGGAATTGACGAACAGCGTTTTACGTCCCGTCTCCGGATGGACGCGCACGATCGGATGCTCGGCGGCGGGGAACTCGGCTTGTTTGGCGGCTAATTGGTCCGGAGGCAGCGCCCGTCCGAACACGTGGGTGAAATCGTGAATCGCTGTCAACCCGTCAATGCGCGCCCGAATCTCTTCCGGCAAATTATCGTAGGCGGCAGCGGCATCCGACCAGATCGTGTCGCCGCCGCCGGATGCCGGCGTCTCGATGAGCCGCAGCACGGCGCCGAGGGCGGGAGTAAGCCGCCAGGTCACGTCCGCGTGCCAATTGTTCTCGCGTCCCGCCGTCTTGTCGTCCTTGGCGAAACGAACGACGTCCGCCGAATCTCCCTGCGGCAAGAAGGGATGGTTCTCGAGCTCCCCCCAATTGCGGGCGAACGCCGCCTGCTGCTCGGACGTGATCCGTTGGTTGCGGAAGAACAGCACCTTCCACTCCAGCAGGGCGCGGTTCAGCTCTTGCTTCAATTCCTCCGTGAGCGGAAGGCGCAGATCGACGCCTTCGATCTCGGCTCCGAGCGTCCGAGCTAGCGGCTTCACGCGGAATAGCGCGTAGGGGGCGGATATGGCGTCGCCTTGCAGTCGCCGCAGAAGGCGAGGGCCGTTCGCTGATTCCCGGCTAATGGCGAGCGGCCGATCCGCGGCGGGATGGAATGCGGCGAGATTCGCTTCCGATAGGGCCATGTTAGCGAGCCTCCTTTCGAACCGCTTCGACAGGCTGTAGATGATGGCGGAAGAACCGAGTCGTCGCCTGGAGCGCTTCATCGAGGAATGGCGTCGGGCCGGCGAACGGATGTTGGATGCCGAAGCCGTGGTCGCCTCCTTCGATTTGCGCGAAGGCATGGCCGGGCGCGGCCAAGCGAAGCGCTTCATGGCCGAGCAGGAGGCGTTCTCCGTCAGCGCTGCCTTGCACGATGAGAGCCGGCCGCTTCAAATAAGCCAGTTGATACGGAATGTCGTAGCGGGATGCGTGCTGCTCGATATCGGCCGCGATGAACGGCTCGGCGCTGACGCCGGTAGGCGGCGTCAGATCGGCCGGCGGATTCCAAGCGACGACGGCCCCTACCGCGTCCTGCTCGGCGGCCGTGATAACCGAGGCAGCTCCGCCTCGACTGTGGCCGAGCAAGCCGATTCGACCGGGATCGGCGGCAGCGGACAGCGGCAGCCTCTGCTCGCGGACGAGCGTCAGAATGGTCTGCAGATCTTCTAGTTCCCTGCTTAACGTCCGAGCTTGCGCGACGATCGCCTCGGGCTGTTTGGCCGCGGCCGCGTCGATTCTCGAGAAGTCGAAGATAACGGTGTAGAATCCCTGCTCGGCAAGCGCATCCGTAACATAAGGCCAGAAGCCCCAATCCTTAAAACCTCGGAATCCGTGCGCAGCAATGACGACGGGAAGGTCTTTGCCCCCATCTTTCGTTTTGATTTCGCCGTTCAAAAACAAACCGTTGTCCAATGGGGCGCGAAACGCTTCGCGGCTAATTCTGGTCGTGCTCATGCGATCAACCTCCTGCGTAATTATGGGAAATTAGGAACAAAAACAGGCCTTCTTCAAAATTAAGAAGAACGCCTCCGTCGGTACGGTTAACGAACTCGGATACGCGGTCGCAGCCTTTAATCCGATAAAACAAATTGGATTTGTAGAGATCATATTATAGGGGCCTTCCAGAGCTGTCAATAGCGTCAAATGTCGAATAAATTTTTTGTCGCGAGTCCGTTGACAACCCGATTTAATGCATGATAAAGTCGCTCTAAACCAAAACCAAGTAACAGAATTGGAATTGTTGGATAAGGTCGACCAAACCATTGGAGACCCTGATCGGAAGCGGAAGCATCTGTGCGTCGCGCTTAGATCGGGGTCTTCGGCATTGTTAAAAAAAGATCGAAGGAACTACCGGATAACCGGCGATCCTCCGCAAACCTTTGGCGAGTCACGCGCATTTTGAAGCGCCGAGCTCCCCTCTGAGCGGAGGATTTTTTAGTACCACCTACATAAACGGGAGGTTGAGGAGAATGAACAACGTACAGAAACGAAAAAGAGGGTTCGGCAAGCTTGGGATCATCATGGCGGCGGTCGTCATGACGGCCGTGGTGCTGAGCGGCTGCGGCGGAGATAAGACGGTCACGGCGAACGCCAACGCAGGCAATGGCAACAAAGGCGCGAAGAACGAAGCCGCCTCCTCGACGAACGGCGAACCCGAGCTGCTGGAACTCCGCTATCAAGGCGGGGTAGGATCGGTGACGCTGCCCGAGCTGGCCGAGGATCTGGGCTATCTGGCGCCGATCAAACTCAAGTGGATCGGCAACACGATTAGCGGGCCGCAGGACATTCAGTCGGCGGCGACGGGCGACGTCGATTTCGGCGGGGCGTTCAACGGCGCGGTCGTCAAGCTGATCGCCTCGAAGGCGCCGGTCGTCCCGGTCATCGGCTACTACGGCGTCAACGAGAAACGGTGGGCGGGCTACTTCGTGCTCGAAGACAGCCCGATCAAGACCGCGCGGGATTTCATCGGCAAGACGGTCGGCATGAACACGCTCGGCGCGCACTATGAGGTCGTCCTGAAGACGTGGCTGCGCAAGGAAGGACTGACCGAAGACGAGATCAAATCGGTGCAGTTGGTCGTCATTCCGCCGATCAACGCCGAGCAGGCGCTGCGCCAGGGGCAGGTCGACGTGGCCACGCTGGGCGATATGGCGCGAGACAAGGCGCTGGAGCGGGGCGGCATTCGTCCCATCTTCAACGACTACGACCTGCTGGGCGAATTTACGGCGGGGTCGTACGTCCTGCGCAAAGACTTTATCGAGAAGAATCCGAACACGACCCGCAAGTTCGTCGAGGCCGTCGCCAAAGCCATCGAATGGGCGCGCACGACGCCGACCGAAGAGGTTGGCGCGCGATTGGAGAAAATCCTTACGGAACGGGGACGCGACGAAGATACGTCGGTGTTGAAGTATTTCAAATCGTACGGCGTCGCGGGCAAAGGCGGCCTCATCTCGGATAAGGAGTTCCAAATTTGGATCGACTGGCTGGAGAACGAAGGCACGATCAAGAAGGGCCAAGTGAAGGTGCCGGACATTTATACGAACGAGTTTAATCCGTTCCAGGACGAAGCGAACAAGTAGAGCACGCGGTAGGTCTATTCCAAACGCGAGGTGAGCGAGATGACGACGAAAATCAGTTTCCAGCATGTGAACAAGACGTTCAAAGTGAAAGGAAACGCGGGCCGGTCCGAGGCGACCGAGTTCACGGCGCTGCGCGACATCAATTTCGACGTGAAAACCGGCGAATTCATGGTGATCGTAGGGCCGAGCGGTTGCGGCAAGTCGACGCTGCTCGACTTGCTCGGCGGCCTGACGAAGCCGACGAGCGGCAGCATCCTGATCGACGGCAAGCCGATCAAAGGGCCGGCGCTTGACCGCGGCATCGTCTTCCAGCAGTACGCGCTGTTCCCGTGGAAGACGGCACGAGGGAATATCGAATTTGGTCTTGAAGCGAAGGGCATACGAGGCAAGGAGCGCGCCGAGCGGGCGCGCGAATTCCTCTCGCTCGTCGGCCTCGACGGCTTCGCAGACCGCTACCCGCACGAGCTGTCCGGCGGGATGAAGCAGCGCGTCGCCATCGCCCGCAGTCTCGCGTACGACCCCGACATCCTGCTTATGGATGAGCCGTTCGCCGCGCTGGACGCGCAAACGCGCGAAACGCTGCAGAGCGAGCTGCTGAAGATCTGGGAGAAGACGAAGAAGACGATCGTGTTCATCACGCACGGCATCGACGAGGCCGTCTATCTCGGTCAGCGAGTCGCGGTCATGACGAGCCGGCCGGGGCGGATCAAAGAAATCATCGACATTCCGCTCAGCGCGCGAAACGGCGAAGAGGACTTGCGCTCGGATCCGGAGTTCGGACGTCTTCGCCATGAGATATGGAGCCTGCTCCGCGACGAGGTGCAGCGCGCCCAGGCATACGAGATTCAAGACAAAGCCGGTCATGCTCAGAACGCATCCAATAAAAATAAATCGGGGGTGTTGTAACATGGCAACGGCGGAAAAAAGCGTATCGCTGCCGATCGGATCGGCGCAGCGGCGGAGTTCCGCGATCGCGGCTCCGCTTGGCATTGCAGGAAAGGTATTGAAGCGCACGATTGCCATCTTGGCGCTGGCGGCCACATGGGAAGTCGTGCCTCGGGCGGGTCTCGTGGAGACGGCCTTCCTGCCGCCGCTCTCCGAAGTGCTTCAAGCATGGTGGGGCTTGCTGACGAGCGGCGAACTGTGGACCCATACGGAAGCCAGCCTGATTCGCTCGCTCGCCGGCTTCGGCATCGCAATCGCGGCGGCCATCCCGCTCGGACTGCTGATCGGCTGGTACAAAGGACTGTCGGAGCTGCTCACGCCGGTGCTTGAGCTATTCCGCAACACGGCTGCGCTGGCGCTGCTGCCGGTGTTCACGCTCATCTTGGGAATCGGCGAAACGTCCAAAATCACGCTGATCGTCTATGCGTGCTCGTGGCCGATCTTGCTGAATACGATTTCCGGCGTGAAGAATGTCGACCCGCTGCTCATCAAATCGGCCAAATCCATGGGATTGTCGCCGCTTAAATTGTTCATCAAGGTCATTCTTCCGGCGGCCGTGCCGACGATCTTCACCGGCGTCCGGCTGGCGGGGGCAGGCTCGATTCTCGTGCTCATCGCGGCGGAGATGGTCGGCGCCAAAGCCGGTCTCGGCTATTTGATCAACTACGCGCAGTTCAACTTCCAGGCGCCGGAGATGTACGCGGGCATCATCAGCATCTCGCTGATCGGCCTGTTGTTCAATCAAGGACTCGTCACGTTGGAGAAACGGTTCACCGCTTGGAAGCAGACGCAATCCCAATAACGATGAAGCGACACCACTATGCGAAGGTTAGGTGATTTCGATGTCTACAGATAATAAACGACAAATCAAGCTCGGCGCTTTCTTCATGATTCCCGGCCACCATGTAGCGGCATGGCGACATCCCGAGGCGGAGGCTCATTCCGTGTTGGACTTCAAGTTCTATAAGAAGCTGGCGCAAACGGCCGAGCGCGGCAAGTTCGACATGGTCTTCCTCGCGGACGGCTACGCGGTATCGAAGCGGTTCCCCGCGGCGCTTGAACAGACGGTATCCGTGCGTCCCGAGCCGCTGACGCTGCTATCGGCGCTGTCCGCCGTCACGGAGCATATCGGCCTCGCGGCGACGGTGTCGACGACGTATAACGAGCCGTTCCACGTGGCGCGCAAATTCGCGTCGCTGGATCACCTGAGCGACGGACGCGCGGCTTGGAACGTAGTCACGTCTTCGCAAGACGAGGAGGCGCTTAACTTCAACCAGCAGGTGCATCTGCTGCACGAGAAGCGTTACGACCGGGCGGAGGAGTTCCTGAACGTCGTGACCGGCTTGTGGGACAGCTGGGAGGACGACGCGTTCCTCTTCGACAAGGAAGCGGCCAAATTCGCGGACGGCAGCAAGGCGCACACGCTGAATCACGAAGGCAAATGGTTCAACGTGCGCGGTCCGCTCAACGTCGCGCGCCCGGTGCAAGGGCATCCGGTTATCGTGCAGGCCGGCGCATCGGAGCCGGGCAAGGAGCTTGCCGCGCGCACGGCGGAGGTCATCTTCACCGCGTGGCAGACGCTGGAAGAAGCGCAGGCGTTCTATTCGGACGTGAAGGGGCGGCTGGCCAAGTACGGCCGTTCGCCGGACTCGCTCAAGATCATGCCGGGCGTGTTCCCGATCATCGGCCGCACCGAAGAAGAAGCGTTAGCCAAAAAACGTCAGCTGGAGGAGCTGATTCCGGTGGAGGCGGGCGTCAGCTTGCTGTCGGCGCTCATTAGCTTCGACCTGTCCGGGTACGACGTCGACGGACCGCTGCCGGAGCTGCCGCAGCTTGCGCAGGTGAACGGCGGCAAGAGCCGATTCACGCTGCTCAAGGATTTGGCCGAGCGGGAGGGGCTGACGATCCGCAAGCTGTACCAACGCATTGCGGGCGCGCGCGGCCATCGCGAAATTCTCGGCACGCCTGCGCAAATCGCGGATCAGCTGGAAGAGTGGTTTAATAACGGCGCCGCGGACGGCTTCAATATTATGCCGCCTTACTTGCCCGGCGGATTGGACGATTTCGTGGAGCTCGTCGTGCCGGAGCTTCAGCGCCGCGGCTTGTTCCGCACCGAATACGAAGGCACGACGCTGCGCGACCGCCTCGGGTTGTCTCGGCCGATTCACCCGGCGCAGCTGCAGCCGGCCAATATCGCCGCCTTGTCATGACGACCGGTATCGGAGGCGCCGCGGCGGTTCAGCAGGCACCTGCCGCTTTGAGGGAGCTGAAGGAGCCGTCCCCGTATTATTGGCGGACGATCATGACGCTGATTATCGGCTCCTTCATCGGGATTTACCACGTCGTTTCGTTGAACGTGGCGCTTCCGGGTTTTATGACGATCTTCGGGGCGGAGCTGTCGACGGTGCAATGGCTGGTCACGGGATTTACGCTCGCGACCGGCATCATCGCCCCGCTCAGCGGCTATATCGGCGACAAGTGGAGCAACAAGACGTTGTTCCTCGCATCGCTTGCCGGCTTGACGGTCAGTTCGGTTCTCTGCGCGCTGGCTTGGAATATCTACGCCTTGATTGCTTTTCGGATTCTGCAAGGTATCTTCTGCGGCCTCATTCAGCCTGTATCGCTGACGATGCTGTACCAGACGGTTCCGGCCGAGAAGCGGTCGGTCGCGGTTAGTCTCTGGTCCGCTTCCGGGATCCTCGGTCCGGCGCTTGCGCCAACCGTTAGCGGCTGGCTGCAGGGGTACAACTGGCACTGGATGTTCGTCGTCATGCTGCCGCTAAGCCTAGCCACGATGTGGTATGGCTGGCGGCACTTGCCGGTCGGCGGTCAGGCTTCGCGACGAAGGGCGGATTGGACGGGAATCGTACTGGCGGTCGTCGGCAGTCTCGCCTTGCTGCTGCTATTCGGCAAGGTCCATGCATGGGGCTGGGGATCGCCGCTTGCCATCGGATGTTTGAGCGTGGGGATCGGGACTGCGGCCGCCTTCGTCCTGCACGAGCTGCGATCGTCAGAGCCGCTGTTGCAGCTGCGGCTGTTCCGGCAACGGATGTTCGCCGCGAGCCTGGGCGCTTCCGTCGTCCTCATCATCGGCTTGTATTCGGGCATTTATTTCATTCCGCTCTATTTGCAGCAGATTCATGCGATGACCTCGCTCGAGGTAGGGCTTCTGCTGCTGCCTCCCGCGATGTGCCTCGGCGTCTCGACGCTATTGTCGGGCAAGTTGTACGCGCGCCTCGGGCCGGTGCCTCTCGTCACGGCGGGCGCGGTGCTGCTCGCGTGGGCGTCTTGGCAGTTCATCCTTCTAACGCCGGACACGCCGGAGAGCTACGTCATGCTGTGGATGTCCGTGCGCTATGTCGGAGTAGGACTGTCCATGACGCCGGCCATGAACGCGGGCATGGGCGCCGTCACCCGCGAGTTGGCGGGCGACGCTTCGGCGCTCATTAACTGGCTGCGGCAGGTGTTCGGCGCGTTAGGACTCGGCTTGTTCACGTCGTTATTCTACGCGCGCTTCGCGGTTCATGAGCGGCAGCTCGCGGACGCGCCCTACGGGCGGAGCGCCGAGCAGCTACATGAGACGGCATACACGATGGGCATTAACGACGCGTTCCTCGTCGCCGGCTGGTTCGGCGTCGCGGCGATCCCGCTGGCGCTGCTGCTCGGGAAGCGGGGCTTATGGACCCGGCGCGCGAAGGCGGCAAGCGCGTCGAACGAAGGAGGTGGAGGCGGAGCGTAGTAACGAATGGTAGCGATGAATGGTCCGCGCCGATATGGCGCGGATATTTTTTGCGTTCGAGGAGCTCGTTTGCCGCTCCCGTACCGCGCGTGCTACAATTTGCTCATTCTGACAGAGCGGAGGAACACCGATCCATGAACCCTTTTATCATTCATCAGACTCATGTGCAGGAAGGCATCGTCGCGCGTCAGGCGAAGCCGGAGGACGCGGATGCGGTGCTCGCGCTGCTGCTTGGCACGGCCAAGTGGCTGCAGAGCACCGGCTCCACGCAGTGGAGCGCGCTGCTGCGCGGCGAGGACAGCCATGACACGCCGGCCGCGATCCGTCGCGGCGAAACATTCGTTTTCGCGGCCGCGGACGGCGAGTTGGCGGGCGTTTTTATTCTGATGCAGCAGCCGAGTCCTTGGGACCGCGATTTGTGGGGCGAACTGACGGAGGGCGAGGATCGCGCCTTCTACTTGCACCGGTTGGCGATTAACCGACGGTTCGCCGGGCGCAAGCTCGGCGAGGCGATGATGCGCTGGGCGGAGAGCGGCATCCAATTCGAAGGCAAGACGCTCGTAAGGCTCGATTGCATCGCCAGCAACGAGGCGCTGAACCGCTTCTACAGCGGGCTCGGCTATGCACACAGAAGGGCGACGAACGGCTTTAATTTGTATGAAAAGCAGACGGCTTTTCAGTAGTCGCTTTGCGGATTCGACGCTTTGGCGCGTCCATTCACTAAACCGACTAATTTGAGGCGCGTATCCGGCAATTATGTTTTGCGTTCGCGACTTCATTCAAGTATGATGGATAGAAAAGACAATTGCCTAGCAGAAGGAGACATCAGTTGCCATGATTTCGAAAACCAGCCATGCCAAGATCGTCGACTGTACGATCCGCGACGGCGGACTCGTCAACAACTGGGATTTCAGCGTCGAGTTCGTCCAGCATTTATACAACTGCCTGAACGAGGCAGGCGTCGACTATATGGAGATCGGATACAAAAACTCGCCGAAGCTGCTGAAAGGCGCGGACAGCGCCGGCCCATGGCGCTTCCTGGACGATGATTTCCTCCGCACCGTCATTCCGCAGAAACTGAACACCAAGCTATCCGCGCTCGTCGATATCGGCCGCGTGGACGAGAACGATATTTTGCCGCGCGAGCAAAGCATGCTCGACCTGATCCGCGTTGCCTGCTACATCCAGGACGTGGACAAGGCGCTCGAGCTCGTGCAGCTGTTCCACGACCGCGGCTACGAGACGACGATCAACATCATGGCGCTCTCCAACGTCATGGAGCACCAACTGCTCGAGGCGTTCGAGCAAATCAACAACAGCGTCGTCGACGTCGTTTACATCGTTGATTCGTACGGCTCGCTGAGCCCGAACGATTTCAACCACCTGGTGGACAAGTTCCGCAAACACCTGCCGAACAAACGTCTAGGCGTGCACACGCATAACAATATGCAGCTTGCGTTCGCTAACACGCTGATCTCCGTGGAGAAAGGCGTCGAACTGCTCGACGCTTCCGTGTACGGCATGGGCCGCGCGGCAGGCAACTGCCCGACGGAGCTGCTTGTCGCGAACCTGAAGAACACGAAGTACAAGCTTCGTCCAGTGTTGGATATGATCGAGAAGTATATGATTCCGCTTCGCGAGAAAGAAGAGTGGGGCTATATCATTCCGTACATGATCACGGGCATGCTCGACGAGCATCCGCGTTCGGCGATGGCGCTTCGCGACTCCGCGAACAAGGACAAGAGCGTGGATTTCTACGACAAGCTGACGACGCCGGAAGTGTCGCACGGCAAATAAGGAATCACGAAGGCCGACCGGATGTCTGCCGCGGCGCTTGCGGGCGCGAGCGGCGGTCCGGTCGGCCTTTTTTTCGGGAAAGGCGGTGATTGGCGATGAGTTTTCAGAAAATAACGCCGCGCAAAATCTACGAGGAAATCGCGGAACAGCTGAAGGCGCATATTTTGGACGGCGGCTGGAAGAGCGGCGATCGGCTGCCTTCGACCAAGGAGCTATCCGAGCAGTTCCAGGTCGGGCGCTCCACGATGCGGGAGGCGCTCAGCGCGCTCAAGGCGATGGGGCTGATCGAGATCCGGCACGGCGACGGCTGCTTCGTCCGCTCGGTGGAAGCGGGCGATGTCCGGATGCCGGAATTCGATACCCGCTTGCTGAGCCGCGACGCGATCTTCGAGCTGTTGGAAGCGCGGATCGCGCTGGAAGTGTCGAACGCGTCGCTCGCCGCGAGGCGGCGGACGGAGGCGGATCTGTCTGCCTTCCGGGAGCTGTTGAAGAGCATGCGAGAGCGTCTGGGCGACGAGTCGTTCGGCGAGACGAGCGATCTGGCGTTCCATCGACTGCTTGCCGAAGCGGCGCACAACACGATTCTCGTCCGGCTGCTCGAGACGATCGCCTCGCAGTTGGAGGCGGCGATCAAGGAAGCCAGGCGGATACAGCTCTACGGGAACGAGCAGGTGGCCCAGCGTCTGCTGGAAGAGCATGAAGCGATATTTTCGGCGATCGAGCGGCAGGACGCGGCAGAGGCGGAAGCGCGCATGCGAGCGCATCTCGCGCACGTGGAGGGCGCGCTGCGCAGCCATTTTGCGGTTGGCGATCGGGTTGAATAACAAGAATGCCGCGCACGACGGCGAGAGAGGAGCAGGAGAGAAACGATGCCTTTCCTGAAACGGATGACGCTGCGATGGGACGATCTGTCGCCTGAAGACCGCGGCCGGTTCCCGTACAATATTCCCGCTTTGCGGCAGTTGGAAGAGCTGGAGTTCCGCGAGAACGTCACGTTCTTCACCGGCGACAACGGTTCGGGCAAATCGACGCTGCTTGAGGCGATCGGCGACCTGTGCGGGTTCAATATCGTCGGCGGCAAAGATACGGTCGTGCGCAATCAAATGGACGACGTGTCGCTTACATCGATCATGCGGCTGCAGTGGCTGCCGAAGGTGAACCACGGGTTATATTTTCGGGCGGAGACGTTCGATACGTTCGCGAGCTACATCGACGAGCTGGCCAGGGACGTCGGCAGCTTGGCCTACGCGCCATATGGCGGGAAATCGCTTCACCAACGTTCCCACGGCCAGGCTTTTCTGACGTTCTTCGAGAATCGGCTGTTGAAGAAAGGCCTATACCTGCTCGATGAGCCCGAGTCGGCGCTCTCGCCGCAAAATCAGCTGGCGTTCCTGCGTATCATTCACGACATGGAGCAAACGAGCCAAGCGCAGTTCATCATCGCGACGCATTCGCCAATCCTGATGGCTTACCCGGGCGCGGCTATCTACCACTTCCAAGAAGGACGAATCGAGGAGGTCGCGTACGAGGAGACGGAGCAATACACGCTGACACGGGACTTCTTGAATCACCGGGAGCGATACTTTCGCATGCTGTTCGAGTAGTCGGCGCGGCGCACTTGATCCGTTATCGGAAGCTAGCGGAGGCGGAGATATACGTTTGAAGCTCACCGTCAGCAGCAATTCATAATTTGGCATGGAGATATCTCAACATCTTGCCAGGTAACGACTGATTTGGTATGTTATAGAAAGTAATTTCCAATTCAAGGGCTATGCTATCCCCGGCTTCGCGCCGGAGACAACCCCGCTGCGCGCAGCGGGGTTATTTTTTATGTTCAGGAGGCGGTTGGGATGAAAGGGACAACAGGCGAGCAAAGAATGATTTTGACGCGGGAGGATCTCGTCCAAGGGCTGCGCGGATGTGGACTGCAGGCAGGCTCGACCGTTATCGCGCATTCGTCGATGCGCAAGTTGGGGTTTATCGTGGGAGGCGCGGAGACGCTCGTTCGTGCGTTATTGGACGTCGTCGGCGAAGAAGGGACGATCGTGCTGCCGTCGCAAACATGGAAAAACCTCGACCCGGAGACGGGCGTTCATGGGGAGGAGCCGGAAGCGTGGTGGCCGATCATCCGCGAGCATTGGCCGGCCTACGACAAGGCGGTCACGCCTTCAATCGGCATGGGGGCGGCGGCGGAGACGCTGCGCGCGTGGCCGGGCGCCGAGCGTTCCGATCATCCCGCGCGTTCATTCGCGGCGGTGGGCAAGCATGCCGCGGAAGTGACCCGGGATCACGACCTGCGCAATATTTTCGGCGATGGCTCGCCGCTTGCCAAGCTGTATGAGCTGGACGGCGACATTCTGCTGATCGGCGTCGGTCACGACAAGAATACGTCCCTGCATCTAGCCGAATACAGGGCGAATTATCCCGGCAAGCGACTGGCCACCGAGAACAGCGCCATCATGGTCGATGGCAAGCGCAGTTGGGTCGCCTATGAGACGCTGGCGGTAGATGACGCGGATTTCGTCCGGCTCGGCGAGTTGTACGAACGGGAACACGGCATCGTCCCGCAGCGAATCGGAGGCGCCGAGGTGCGGCTGCTTAAGCAGCGTCCGCTCATCGACTGGGCGGTTAACTGGATGAACGCGAACCGTAGCTAGCGCGAACGCAAGCTTCGGCAATCCAACACTATCGGGCTCGCCGCAACGGTTCCGTGTGCCGAAAGGCCTATACTTACCCGTCCTAGCGCGGCCTGAATCGGCCAAATCGGCGTAAACCGGCGGCGGAAAGTTTATTTTTTTGAGGGGATCTTGTCCGTTTCAAACGGTTTTGGAGCCGTGTATATCCTAAGTGTCAAGCACGTTATCCAAACAAAGACGAACCTCAAAAAAGGGAGAGATGATGTATGAAGGGTTTTCGCGCAAAGGTCGGCATGATGCTGGTGGCATCGGCACTGGCGGTACCAACAATGGCATCGGCGGCGGAAGATGCGGTCACCGCGACGGATACGATCGTATCCACGGAGACGACTGTTCCGGCGGTCCAAAACATGGGCATTAAATTCCGGCTCGACAGCAACCAATTCGAAGTGAACGGCACGATGATGACGATGGACACGGCGCCGGATATTGTGAACCAAACGTCCTACGTCTCGCTGAAGCATTTCGCCGAAGCGATCGACGCCGAACTGACTTGGGATGCTGCGGGCGAGAACGCGACCTTGAAGACCGGCGACTTTACCGCGACCTTCAAAATCGGAGACTCCCTTATTTGGCTCAACGGCGCAGAGGTTGAACTTGGCGCATACATAGGCGAGAAAGACGGACGCACGATCGTACCGATCCGCGCGCTCGGACAGCTGTTCGGCTGGAACGTCAATTTCTACGGCGACGGCAACATCTATTTGAGCAAAACGATTGTGTAATCAAAGCTGATTGGTTTGCGTTCACAATCCACGGATTGGGAATGCAGCATTCAGCTAGAAAGAAGCTGATTGGTTTGCGTTCACAATCCACGGATTGGGAATGCAGCATTCAGCTAGAAAGAAGCTGATTGGTTTGCGTTCACAACCCACGGATTGGGAATGCAGCATTCAGCTAGAGAGAAGCTGATTGGTTTGCGTTCACAATCCACGGATTGGGAATGCAGCATTCAGCTAGAAAGAAGCTGATTG
This sequence comes from Paenibacillus methanolicus, assembly GCF_008124765.1. GTDB lineage: Bacteria > Bacillota > Bacilli > Paenibacillales > Paenibacillaceae > Paenibacillus_Z > Paenibacillus_Z methanolicus. The sequence goes on from NZ_VNHS01000013.1 coordinate 62,806, forward strand.
GTTTGCGTTCACAATCCACGGATTGGGAATGCAGCATTCAGCTAGAGAGAAGCTGATTGGTTTGCGTTCACAATCCACGGATTGGGAATGCAGCATTCAGCTAGAGAGAAGCTGATTGGTTTGCGTTCACAATCCACGGATTGGGAATGCAGCATTCAGCTAGAGAGAAGCTGATTGGTTTGCGTTCACAATCCACGGATTGGGAATGCAGCATTCAGCTAGAGAGAAGCTGATTGGTTTGCGTTCACAATCCACGGATTGGGAATGCAGCATTCAGCGGCGATGTGACTCTTATCCATTCCAATATGTCGAGAAAGGGATGCCCGATCGTCAAAGCCATTTGACGCGGGCATCCCTTTTTGGGCTGTTATGCGGTTCCAATCGGCTCTCGGAATAGATTCATCCTCGAATGGCGAGAACGTTCGTTTAGAAGCCGGGCAGCTCGCCGTCCCCTCGAATATTGGCCGCATAATGAGCCGTGTTCGGATGAAGAAATCCCGTGCCCGCAAGCGTGCGCCCGCCGGCCGTCACGCCGGTCAACTCGACGCGCAGGTCCGCGCTTTCCTCGAAAGCTTGCAGCAAGGCCGTCTGGGGCATGCCGTCGATCTCGATGTACCATAGCCGGTAACCGGTATCGGTAACGACGTACAGCTGGGCTTTCGTGAACAACAGTTTCGTCGTCTCCTCGCCCTGCGTAATGATCAGTTCGGCCAATTGATAAGTTTCCATAACGCGTCTGTCCCCTTACGTCAAAGTCTTCTTCCGATTGTACTTCCCGGGCATTCGGGATGCAACCTTTATCCGTCTGGATGCGTTTGGAAGATGTGGGGGCGCATATCCAGAATGAAATAGCAGATCAATGCGCGTCCCGCGGCGTGTTCAATCCATACAAGGGGGCATGGAGATGAAGAAGACACGAACGGGAATGAAGGAAGAAGCAGGCAACCGCAAGCTTACCAAAGGCATGCGACCGCTTGCGCTGCTCTTGGCGGCGGCGCTGCTCGCGAGCGGCTGCTCGTCCAACGACAGCGGCAACGATGCGGCGACGGGCAATTCGGCGGTCAGCGATGCCGAGACGGATAGCAGCAAGGCGGCTGACAAGGGCAGCGATTCGTCCGCGCCTTCGGATGGCGGCGACAAGGCCATCAGCGAGCCGTCGTCGGAGTCGTCGAAGGCGGAAGACAGGGCATCTCCGACCAAGAAGCCGAGCGGGCAACAGCCCGACCCGCAAGCCGGCTTGCTGACGGCGGGCGAGTGGAACGACCTGAGCGAATGGCAGGATTGGCAGCAATTGAACGCCAGACCGGAAGTGCAGCAGCTGCGCGATTATTGGGCCTTCTACCGGTTCGATATGCTGGATGTTCGCGTGACGGGCGGGGGCCGGCCCGTCGTGGACGCGATCGTCCGCGTCGTGGACGAAGACGGACAATACGTCTGGGAAGCGCGCACCGATGCGTCGGGGCGGGCCTTCGCGTATGCGGGTCTGCTCGACGAGCAGAGCGGCCAGGGCAAATATTCGGTCGAGGTCGAAGCGGGCGGCGGGCTGAAGCAATTCGAGAATGTGCCGATCCCGCGCGGCGAAGCGCTGCAAGTGGAACTAGACGAAGCGAAGCGAACGCCGGAGAATCTGGATCTGATGTTCGTCGTCGACACGACCGGCTCCATGGACGACGAATTGGCTTATTTGCAAACCGAGCTGAAGGACGTCGTGAATCGTGTCGGCCAGGACAACGGCCAACAGCTCGATATCCGGGTTAGCACGAATTTCTATCGCGACAAAGGCGACGATTACGTTGTCCGGCCGTTCCCGTTCACGTCCGATATCAGTACGGCGGTGAAGCAAATCGGCGAGCAGGAAGCTTATGGCGGGGGGAATTTCCCGGAGGCGGTCGATCAAGCGCTGCAGGATGCGGTGCGCGAGCATGAATGGAGCGAGGATGCCCGCGCCAGATTGCTGTTCCTCGTGCTGGACGCCCCGCCGCACCACGACGACCCCGTCATCCGGAAGATCAAGCGACTGACGCAGGACGCGGCGGCGCAGGGTATCCGGATCATTCCCGTCGTATCGAGCGGCGCGGACAAAAATACCGAGTATCTGATGCGGTTCATGTCCGTGGCGACGGGCGGCACGTATCTGTTCCTGACCGACCACAGCGGCGTCGGGAACGAGCACTTGGACCCGACCGTCGGCGAATACGAGGTTCAGCCGCTCAATGATTTGCTCGTTGACGTGATCAACCGGTACGTCCAGGCGAATTAACGGCCGACGATTCCCGTTCGGTACCGGCAGCGAATGAAATAGGCATCCTCAAGCGTCATCAGAGCGGGTTCAAAACCGGCGCCAGGGCAGCGGCTGCCGAGAAGACGGAGCTCGTCATAACCGTCCTCGGGCCGGATGTGCAGTAGATGAGCGGGATCGTACCGGCGGTAGGCGCCCTTGGCGACGGAGCCGGTCCAGACGGAGACGGGCAATCCATTGATCCATTCTTCCGCCGTACCATAGAAGCAAGGGATACCGTCTTCGAACCACAGCACATGGTCCGCCCATGCTTCCCATTCGTTCATTTCGTGGGTAGACACGACGATCGTGCGGCTTCGCGAATGGGCGGCCACGAACCGGGTGAAGTGCAGCCGCTCGAGCGTGTCCAGCGCGTTCAGCGGCTCATCCAGGAATAGAAAAGACGGTGAGGCGATCCACGCTTGCGCCAGGGCGACCCGCTGTCGGACGCCCTGCGCAAGCGTTTTGATTTTGAGGGAGCGGTAGTCCCCGAGATGAAACGACTCGATCAGCCACTCCAGCTCGCCGGCGGCCAAGCCCCCTTTCAGCTCCGCGAAATAACGCAGCAACTTGGCGACTGTCATTTGCTCGTATAGCTCGACGCCCGACGGCACGAATCCGATGCGGGCGCGGATGGCGGCTAGATCTCTTTCTACGCCCAAGCCATCATAGCGGATGATGCCGCTGTCGGGGAAACGGGCGGTCGCCAGCAGCTGCAGCAGAGATGATTTGCCCGCGCCGTTCGGCCCGACGAGCAGCGTGATGCCCGGCTTGAGCGTCAGCCGCTGTACGAATAGCTCGAACGACGAGGCCTGGTGGCGGTACACGACCTGATGCATTTCAAGCATGGTGCTTGTTTCTCTCCCTTGTTCATCATCGTTACGGAAGCAGGCGCGTGCCGAAACTTCTGCGGTAGGCGAGCGCGAGCAGGAGCAAACCCGCCGCCAGCGCGCCGGTCTGAATATGGGTCAAATATTCGTTCGAGGCGAAATCCCATACCGGTACGATCCGCTGCATAAGGCCGTTCCAAGCAAACCAGAGCAGCAGCGCGACCGCATAGGCCGTCTTCAACCCGCGCGACATGATCAGATAAGCGGTCAGACCGCTCAGGAACAGCAGCACCGACAGCCAATGGAGCATGAACGGCAGCATCGGGAACGTCACCACCTTCATGTTCATATAGAACGAGCCGGCGATGCCGAACAGCAGATTCAGGCTGATGACGATCATCGTGCGGACGATGAGGAGCAGCGCGGGCGGGAACGGCGTGATCGACTCGATCATCCGCAGCTCCTTGTTCCAGGTGCGGAAGCTGTACGCAAGCGAAGCGAGCAGCAGCGCGGGCAGTATAAAGGTGAAGGTGTTGCCGACCGAATGGAAGGACACGTTCTGGTCCGTCGGCAAAATAAGCAGCAGCATGGCGAACACCATTAAGCTGGCCAACCAGTACATCCGGGAGTACGAAGAGAGCTGCGACCGGATCAGCCGATAAAGCGATAGGGGGCGAAGCGGCGCCGACTGGAGCGCGTAACGCTCGGCTTCGGAAGTCTGCCGGAGTTCGTTGAACGCCGGCTGGAGGGCTTGGATCAGACGGATCGTGTCCTGCGACGAGACCGGGCTCGCGAGCAGTCGGGAGAGCGGTTCGCGCATTTCTTCTTCTAGCTGATTTAATTCATTGTCGTTTGGCACGCTCATTCCGTCCGCCTCCTTGATGGCCCGCATCCGCCGCGATCTCGGGATGCAGGCGCGATTTTAACTTGCGCAAGCCGTTGTATAGATGAGTTTTGACCGAACCGAGCGGCAAGCTGACGATGTCGGCGATGTCCTGCAATTTTAAATCCTGAAAGAATCGTAACGTTATGATTTCCTTTTGCACCTCGGGCAAGGAATCGAGCGATTCCTTGATTTCTCTGCGGGTTTCCTGCCGCTCCGCGATAAGCGCGACGGCCGGTCCCAGGTCATGCTGTTCCGGCGGCTCGGCGAACGAGGTTTGCACGTAGCGGAAGTGGGCGCTCTTCCAATAATCCCGGCATAAATTCAGCGCCACCCGGTACAGCCACGCCTGCACGTTGTCCGGCGGCTTCCGATCCTGCAGCTGCTTGATTAGGCGGAGGAACGTCTCCTGGACGAAATCCTCGGCTTTGCCGCCGTCTTTGAGCTGCCGCTGGAGGAAGCCCGAGAGCGGGGCGTGATAGCGGTGCACGAGCGCTTCGAAGCTTGCTTGGTCGCCATCGGCCATCCGCTGCAATAATTCTTCATCTGTCATCGGAATTGCTCACCTGCCTTTCTCCTCATACCAGGCTTGTAGCCATTGTTCCCACGTAATTCGCGGGTAGTGGTACGGATCCGCCGCTTCGGTCGCGAGCGGGCTTGCGGAACGCGTGGATGAACGATCTTCGATCGCAAGTCCTTCGTTCCAAAATCGCGTCAGCACCCGTTTGACCACGTCCGCTTTCCCTTCTTTATACGCGGTATCGACCATTTGCTTCATTTTCTCGCCGATCGGCGAGAGCATATAGACGTCGCCCTCTTGCGCGATGACGTGCTCTTTCATCGGAATGTACAACGCGATCATGCGCCTGATTTCCTGCACGATCGAGTACGTGCTCAGCATGTTGCGGTTCTGGTCGTCCCATTCGTTTACCCGGGACGAGCTGTACACCGTGTCCCCGAACAGCAGGAAGCTGAGCGTCTGTTCCATTCGGTACGCATCGAGATTGCTGTGCCGCAGCTCGCCGATGAACAGCGTATCCCCGATCGGGAAGACGCTCGTTAGCCCGTAGCTGCGGTCGAACGTGCCGATGAACGGGAAATACACGATTTGCCGGATTCGGTCCAGCCGCGTGCCGGTCCACTGTTCATAGAATGCCCGGCGCTCGCGCAAGTTTTCCAAGAAAATCCGCGCCTCCTCCACATTGCCCGGCGTCGTCAGCATGAAGGCGGGCTCGTCCGCCACCTTCACCGTCGTGAACGAGCCGCCGGCTACGGTCGGAAGGACGGCGTTCGCTCCGGCGAAGCTTCGCGCGCCCGGGGCGTCATCCTCCGCCGGGGGCAGCGTGGAGACGAGCCGGCCGTCGAAACCTTCCAGCCGCAGGCGAAAATCCGCGCGCAGGCCGTTCGTCACGTCTGCGCGAGGCACGATCTGTTCGCCCTGACGGTACATCAGACTGTCCCCGCCCGGGAGAGGATACCAGCCAAGATAAGCGGGAAGGAACGAGCTCCTTCCCTGCGCGAACAGGAGATGGTATTGCCCCGAGGCGTCCTGTGCCCATTCGTTCAGCGGGGAAACGGCGGCATATTCCCAGACCACTCTATGCGATGACGCGGTCGGATCGAGCGCCGCATGATCGAACGAGATTCGGTCCTGCTCCTGCGTCCAAGCGACCGGTTCGCCGTCCACGGTTAATCCGCTGACTTTAAGCTTCGGATAGAGCAGGAAGGTCACGCGTCCTTCGATCCGGTCCGTAACGGCCTCAAGTTCTTCATGAGCGGGAAGCAGCCGTCCCTCTCGCGTCGGCAAGACGAACTCCGCCCGCGCGGTTAAGGAATCGTTTTCGGCGCGCGCGAGCCGCACGTCGATGCTCTCGACTTTGAAGGCGTAGCGCTCGTGAAGGTGAATCCGCTCCGCTGCCGGAACGTTAGGCATAAGCTGCTGCCATTGCGCGTAACGCTGCTGCCATACATCGGCATAAGGGACGAATACCGCGGCGGCGGCGATTAAGGCGACGCCCATAAGCGCGATCGGCGCAAACGGTCGTAGGACCGGTCGGGTACGGGCCAGCAGCGCGCAAGCGGTCGCCAGGAGCAGCACGGTGACCGTCCCGGCGAAAACGTACGTCAGCGGATATTCCAAGCCGGACAAACGATAGGCCCAGGCTTCGCTCGCGGACGCTCCCAGATCTCCGATCAGATGATTCAGGCTAAACAGCCTCATCTGGTGCCAGTTGAACACTTCGATTAAATAGACGGGCACGAAAATCGAACCGAATATCCAGCCGCAGAAGGCGACGGGAAGCGCGAAGCGCATCGGGAACAAGGCGCCGATGACGATGCCGACCGCCACGCCTGCCGCGAAGGACGTTTCATATAGCGGCGCGTAATGCGCGATTTCGCTCCATATCGACCGCCAGCTTAATTTGTGGTGGACCGCCACGCCGACATAGACGGCGAGTATGCAGACGGTAAACGCGCTGCTATATAGCATGCCGGCAATCCATTTGGCCGCGATCATGACGCGGTTCGTCACCGGCAAAGTCAGGCTCCACTCATAGGAAGGATTCAGCGCGTCCCTCCGAATCAGCAGCACGCCGAGGAACATGGGGAGCGCGGTCAAGAACGTCATCAGGGTGGCATGGGCATCGGCGGCGTATAGGTTGACGTCCATCGATGCGGGAAGCCCGATATCCGCGCATTGAAACAGCATCCATAACCCGGCGGCGGGCGGCAGCAGGAGCGTCAACCGCAGCTTGGCGATCAGCTTCAGCTCGAATCCCGTTTGCAGCAAAAGCGTTCGCATCACGATCCCGCGCCTCGGTTTCCGGTGATCAGCGCCAAATACCCTTCTTCCATCGTCGGCGCGGCGGAATGGGCATACGGCGTGGGCGGATACTCCGAGATCGTGCGGCATAAAATCCCGTCCGCCGTGCGGCGTGCCGACAACAGCCTCTCCTGTGCCATCGCCCGCCATTCCCGCTCGGAGGCTTCCCACTGCCATAGCCTGCCTTGGGCATAACCGGCGAGGCCGCCGAGACGCCCGTTGTACAGCAACTTACCGCTTCGCAGCACGAGCGCTTGACCGCACACCGCTTCGATATCGCTGAGCACGTGCGTCGACAGCAGCACGATGGCGCTCGGCGCCAGCTCGGCCAGCACGTTGCGCAGTCGCAGCCGCTCCTCCGGATCAAGGCCCGCCGTCGGTTCGTCGACGATGACGGCTTCCGGCGTGCCGACGAGCGCCTGCGCGATGCCAAGCCGCTTGATCATGCCGCTGGAGTATGAGCCGACCGGTTGATCGGCTTTGTCTTCGAGACGGACCGCAGCGATCAACCTCTTCACTTGGGTTTCCTGCTCCAAGCGGGTGCCCGCATTCTTTAGCTTGGCGGCGTGCAGCAGCCACTCCCGGGCGGTCAACTGCGGATAGAGCCGGAACGTCTGGGGCACGTAGCCGATCCTTCTTCTGGATCGGGACACGTCCCGGACGGTGACGCCGTGCAGCGAGGCATCGCCGGTCGTCGGCGCGAGCAGCCCGGCGAGCAGGCGCATGAGCGTCGATTTGCCCGCCCCGTTGGGACCGAGCAAACCGTAGATACCGCGTTCTAATTGAAAGGACAAGGGCTCCAGGGCCCAAAGTTGTTTGTATTTTTTGCCTAGATGGTCAGCAGTAAGCATGCTTGCGATTCCTCCTCCTTCCTAAACGAGCGCCGAGGGCGAAAAGTTTTGCGGAAGTGCTTGAAAGATGCTGGACAAGATCAATGTTTATAGTACAAACTAGGAAGAAGAACCAGGATTCTTCCGTCTATTTTACACGAAATCGTCCGAGGTAGAATCCTTTGTCGGCAAACCGGCTCGGCAAGGGCCTTGGACACTCGAACGGGGACGCGGAAGCATATTCATACATAACCTTAGTCTGTCGAATAGTGGCAATGAAGGATAATGGACGCAGGATGAAAGTCCTTCCCGAATATAGGGGAGGCGAACGCAAAAGAGCAATCCTTCTGGAGGGAATCAACCATTTATGAAACGGGCGGACATATGGACATGGGGAGCGGCCGTCTGCCTCATCGCGGCGGCGGCTGTTCCCGGCATGTTCGAACTTGGAATTAACGCGCATATTTATAAGCAAAGCTTCGTCTTTATGCATGCGGCGGTAGAATTTCTAGCTTTCGCTTCCTGCTTTACGATCTTCACGCTCGGTTGTCTGTTCGGTGCGGATAGCGTGACACGTTGGCAGCGTTCGCTGGCTTCCCTGTACGGCGCGGTCGGCGTGCTTGTCTTGATGCATGCGATGACATCTGAAGGCATGCCGCTGGCTTCGGCGGACGGCGCCGTCACGCTGCCGCTCGTCTACGCGGGCATGGCCGAGCTCGCCGGCGCGATCGGACTGCTCGTCCTGTTCGGCAAGGGCGATCGGGAGGCGGGACGCGCACAATCGCGGCCGGCAATGATCGGTGCCGTCGCGGCGAGCGCCGTCGTTGCCGGAGGGATCTTCGCTTGGGCTAGCGGCGAAGGGCTGGCGCAGGGGGCTGGCGTCCGGGCAGTAGGAGCCGTCGCGGAGGGCATGATTTTGATGGCGTACGCGCTCACGGCGGCGCTGCTGTTCTTCCGTTATCGCGCGTCCAGGCCGACGCTTGCCTCATCGGCGATACAGGCGATTGCGTTGTTTGCGCTCGCGAACGCGCTGCTCGTGGTTGACGGCGGCGGCGAGACCTACGCGTTCCTGGCGGGTCACGGATTACGGCTGCTCGGCTTCGCTTCGCTGATCCGGGGCATGTTTGCGTCGGCGGCGGAAGCGGAGACGCTGCGGCAAGAATCGTGCAAGGCGGATATCGACCGGGACGAACTCACCGGGCTTGCGACAAGACGCATGTTGAAGGAACAGCTGCAAGCCGAGATGATTCAGGCCAAGAACGACAACCGCGTCTTGGGGCTGCTGCTGCTCGATATCGACCGGTTCAAGACGATCAACGACGCGCTCGGCCACACGTTCGGCGACTCCATGATCCAAGCGGTCTCGGAGAGACTAAGGACGGCGATGAATGGTCAAGATCGGATATACCGGATGGGCGGAGACGAATTCGCGGTCGTGCTGCCCGGACTTGCGACGACACAGGCTGCCGAATCCTACGCGCAGCGGCTGATGGGCATGTTCGACCGGCCGATTCTGCTCGACGACGCGGAATACCACATTACCATTAGCATCGGTATTTCGTTCTTCCCCCAGGACGGAGAGAGCGTCGACGTGCTGATCAAGAATGCCGACACGGCGATGTACACGGCGAAGGTGCACCGCAACGAGTTTCAAAGCTATCACTCCGAAATGAACCAGACGACCCGGGATAAGCTGCGTCTGGAGAGCGATCTGCGCAAAGCGCTGGAGAACGAGCAGTTCACGCTCGCCTATCAGCCGCTGGTCAACTTGAGCACGGGACGGATCGTCGGCGTCGAGGCGCTCGTCCGTTGGCAGCATCCGCAGCGCGGGCTGCTCCCGCCGGGAGAGTTCATTCCGCTTACCGAGGAGAACGGGCTCATTCTGCCGTTGGGCGAATGGGTGCTCAAGGCGGCTTGCAAGCAGAATAAAGCGTGGCAGGACGCGGGCATGCCGCCGATGCGGATGTCGGTCAACCTGTCGATGAGACAGTTCCGGCAGCATAAGCTGGCCGACCGGATCAAGAGCATTCTGGAGCAGACCGGCATGCCGCCCGAGTATCTGGAGCTGGAGATTACGGAGAGCATGACGAGCGACGTGGAGTTCGCGATCGACACGCTGTCGAATTTGAAGGCGCTCGGCGTGCAGATCAGCATTGACGACTTCGGGACGGGATACAGCTCGCTCGGATACTTGAAGCGGTTCCCGGTCGACAAGCTGAAGATCGACCGCTCGTTCGTCACCGATCTGACGGAAGGAAGCAGCGACGCTGCGATCGTGACGACGATCACCTCCATGGCCCGTCATCTGAAGCTGAAGGTCACCGCGGAAGGCGTCGAGAACGACGATCAGCTGCGTTTCCTGCGCGAGCGGAACTGCGAAGAGGCGCAAGGATATTACTTCACGAAGCCGATTCCGGCGAATTTATTCGAGCACTGGTACAAGCGGTATTTGCAGACGGCGTAGTCAAGCGAAGACGGGACGGAAGCGGAATCGGCTGTACTAGGAGGTGGCAGAACTGAGGGTGACATTATTCATCTACGGCTCGCTGCTGCCGGGGCTGAGCAACCACGGGCTGTTGGCCGGACGCATGCTGGCTATGAAGCCCGGCCGCGTCGCCGGACGGCTGGTTGACGTGGGGCCGTATCCCGCGTTGGTCCGCGATATCGTCGCGGCCGAGACGGGCAGCATGGTGCGCGGTCTATGGATCGACGTGGAGCTTAAGCTGCTGCCGCTGCTGGATGAGTTGGAGGATTTCGCCGGTCCGGAGGAGACGAACGATTACGACCGCGTCTGGACCGCGGATGCCGACGATCCGGCGCGATCCGGATGGGTGTACGTCTGGCCGGACGACAGGGGCAAGCCGGTCGTGGACGGCGAGGATTGGGCGCGTTACTTCATCGAGAAGCGCAGGTAGAGAGCAGGAAGACGGGGGCCATTAGAGGCGCCCGTTTTTTGTTTGGTGGGTGTTCGAACGATCGTTATGATTTCCGTATTCTAGGATTTATTATAAGCGTTCTATAATATAGAAGCGAACGCCGACACGAAACGCGAGTAACCCATTCTGAGGTTAAGCATGTACGTCGTGATCGGCAAGCATACCGGGCAGCAACGCGAAGGATTAGGACATATGTCCTTTGGCGGTAGCGGAATAATAACGTAAACTATGGTGTCAGGCAGGGGAGTATTTTTCATTGGGGGCGCGGAACATGAAAAAGCGGCATGATACGGGAGAAATCCGCGCGCTGATCGAAGGCCATGGACTTGGCGAGGCGTTCGGTCGGGAGACGGCGGAGCGGATGGAGCTTCGCGTCTACGATGACGGCGAATTCGTATGCAAGATGGGCGAGCGGACGGACGGGCTGTATGTGCTCGTATCGGGCAAGCTTAAAATTTATACGCTTCTGCCTTCCGGCAAGTCGATGCTGCTGCGATTCGGCAAGGCGCCGTCGCTCATCGGCGACGTGGAATGGACGGGACGTTATCCGGTGAAGAACAACGTGGAGGCCGTCGGCGAATGCACGCTGCTGTTCGCCAGCCGCGAGGTTATTATGGAGCTGCAGGCGCAACGCCCGGCTTTCCTCTGGTTCATGATCGAGAATTTAAGCTACAAACTGCACACGTTCGGCAATGCAACGGCGATGAACGTGCTTTATCCGGTCGAAAACCGATTCGCGAGCTATTTGCTTTCGCTGCATGAGCTTCGGGACCGACAAGGCGCCGCGGACGAAATCCGCACTTCCACGCTGACGGAGACGGCCGAGATGCTGGGCGCGAGCTACCGCCATCTCAACCGGGTCATCGCCCGATTTGTAGACGAAGGCGTACTGGCGCGCAGAAGAGGACGTCTCGTCATTATGGACGAAGAGAAGCTGCGCGCGTTGGCCGGCGGACATTCGTACGCCTAGTCGGGAAGAGCCGGTATGGCGGCGGCTGCGCGAATGGGCTTGGCAGGGACGAGTCGTCAAGTCCTCCGAAGCGATCTGCGTTAAAGAAGCATGAATGCGAACAGGCCGAACCGCTCCTAAGCTGGAGAAGTTCGGCCTGTTCGGCGAGCGTATGCGCGGTTATTGGAGGATCGACGAGACCGGAACTGTGCCGGTCTCGTCGGCTCCAGGAGGGAACCACCCCATCGTCTTGGCTCCCGGCGACACGGAAGGCACGGCTTCCTTTGTAGCGGGATCATCCGCATCCGCTTCTATAATCGCGGGAACCGTCGTCCTCCCGGGAGTAGCCGCATGGATCAGGCATACCGGCAGCAGCACCGCGGCCGTGCCAAGCACCATCAATCGCTTCAACCGATAAACGGCGGCCGTGCCGTCGAGCCGATGAATTCGTTTATGCTTCACATGCTGCCTCACCGCCAGCAGAACGGCCAGCGTCACTGCGGCGCCGGCGAATAGCGCCAGCTGCCATGCCGTCTCGCGGACCGAAGGGAATACCGTTGCCGCCGCGTAGACGACGGACCCAAGGGTCAGCGCGTGGACGGGCAGCACGATCTTCTTGTCTGACGCGGCTCTCCGCAGCGTTCTGCTAGGCCGCGCCGCTATAACCGGTTCCAGCTTGATCGTCAATTTGGCCATGTGCGCCGCCGCCGATACGGCAGTCAAAGCCGGGAGGGCGAGCAGGACGGCGAAGGCTATCCATTGGCCGGTCGCCGGTCCCGCCTCGGTGCGCGCGACCGCCGCGGCCTCGCCGCCGATGAGCAGCGCCGCGCCGGCTAGCAGCAGCAGCGTCAATCGGGCGGTACGCCGCATGCGGCCGGTGCTGCCGCCTAACGCGATCGAGCCGGCTCCGTAGCTGGCGAATAAAGTCATGGTCGCGATGAGGAGAGCGAGCCCGTCGCGCATCATCGTCTCTGGCATATCATACGCCTCCGTTTCCCATTTACATCACTTCCTCTATATTACAAAGACGCGAAGGAGCGGGGAATCGGCCGGGGACGGGTTTTGAACCTGGACCTCAGGCCCGGAAGCGGGATACGTCCGCAGACGGAGTTACCCGCTCACCGCTTCTTTCAGCAGCTCGTAAGACCGTACCCTGGCGGCGTGATCGTAGACCGTCGAGGCGACGATGAGCTCGTCGGCCTGCGTCTCGTCCACGATCTCCTGCAGCCGAGCGCGTACGGTTTCTCGGCCGCCTGCGATCGTATAGTTCAGCTGACGGCGCACGATCGCTTTCTCCTGCGTCGTCCAGAGCGCGTCCATATCCGCTACCGGCGGCTGGAGCATGCCGGTACGCCCGCGAATGATATTCAGGAATTGCTGCTCGTGACTCGTGGCCAAATATCGCGCTTCTTCGTCCGTCTCGGCCATGACGATATTCACGCCGACCATGGCGTACGGCTTCACCAGCTGGCCGGAAGGCTTGAAGCCGTTGCGGTACAGATCTAGGGCGGGCAGCAGATAATCCGGGGCAAAGTGGCTCGCGAAGCCGAACGGCAGGCCGAGCTCGGCGGCAAGCCGCGCGCTGAAATCGCTCGAGCCAAGCAGCCAGATCGGAATATCGAGTCCTTCGCCCGGAAAAGCGCGGACGCCGGCGGGACGGTAGTCCTGGGGCGCGTTCGGATCCAGATACGCGCGAAGCTCGCCCAGCAGCTCCGGAAAATCATGGCCGCCGCTCCCGAGGCCGCGCCGGATGGCGCGGGCGGCCGGCTGGTCGGAGCCTGGCGCTCGGCCGAGTCCCAGATCGATCCGGCCGGGATACATCGATTCCAGCGTGCCGAACTGCTCGGCGATCATGAGCGGGGCGTGGTTAGGCAGCATGATGCCGCCGGAGCCGACGCGAATCTTCGTCGTACCCGCGGCGATATAGCCAATGGCGACGGAGGTCGCCGAGCTGGCGATGCCCGGCATGTTGTGGTGTTCGGCAAGCCAATAGCGGTGATAGCCCAGCCGCTCCGCGTTGCGGGCCAGGTCGAGGGAATTTCGGAATGAAACCGAAGGCGTGCTCCCGGCCGTGACCGGAGCAAGGTCTAATATGGAAAGCGTTACGTTCTCAATCGTTCTGCGCATGGTTGGACAGCCTCCTGACAGGGATTCATGAATAGAGTATCCCCCGTCATTATGATATGTTGTTGCAACAAAAGCAAGTAGCAACGCATTTGTAAGTAAGTATAATATTTATACCATTGATTCGCTATCATGCGCCGTCAAGTCTTTCAAGCCGGGCATGACAGACTCGAAATATGCTACAATATGGGCAGTTTGACAATCGAGGAGTGGGCATGGAAGATGGGCGGACAACAAGTTAACGAACAAGAGCTCGTGCGGTACATAGCGGGCAAGACGAAAGCGGACGAGAAGAGCATCGGACTCGTTCTGCGGCATGCGGCGGCATTCATGGAGCGAGCGCAGGCGGGACGCAAGGGCGAGGTAGACGTCGACATTGACGATATCGTCGATTACGTCATGACCCGCAAGGATGTGCGGCTGAGCGAGCTGGCGGTCGAGAGCATTCTCGAAGCGGAAATGGACTACTTGATGGATAAGGGTCTTGCCGGGTATATTGACTAATCCGCGATGGGGACATGCGGAACGGGCGCTCGCTGCTGCACGGGCGCTTTTTGCGTTCCTTCTCTCCGCCGCGTAGTTTCTTGTTTAATTTATGAAACAATCTAGGTTACAATGGCAATAGTTGGACGATAACCAATAAAGGAGGGAACTGATAATTTTTGGATGGTGTTGCCCGGGATCTAAGGGGCGGTCGCGCGGCGAGGCCTTGGTGTTGCCCGAAAGTTCGGATTTTGTGCACTGGCATGAAAGCGGTTCGATAAGTACACTAAGACTTGTAGTGCAAAGAGAAAGGACGTGCGGCTTCATTGTTAACTCCTGCAAATCAAACATCTTCTTATGCGACACAACGGTTAATTAGCTTGCGCCATGCGGCGAGGCTTCTACTTATGTTGACGCTGGCAACGTCGATTCTGCTGCTGCCAAGCCTGGCGTCCGCCCACGCGGTCATCGAGAAGATGACGCCGGCCGCGGGCGAACGAATGGCGAAGGGACCGGAGAAGATCGAGCTGGCATTCAACGAGGCGATCGAATCGAAGGTCGGTTCGCTCAAGGTGCTGGACAAAAAATCCAAAACAATCGGCTCGTCCGAGCCGATGACGAGCAAGGATGGGCGCACGTTGTCGCTCGCGCTTCCTACGCTTGCGGAAGGCGTGTATACCGTCTCCTACAGCGTCATCTCGGCGGACGGTCATCCGGTAAGCGGATCGTACGTCTTTATCGTCGGCAATCCGCCGGAAGCCGTCGATGCGTCGAATTTCAACGTCCATACTGAGCTCGGCCACGAAGGGCACGTCATGTCGACCCAGCTAGGCGGCAGAGATTTCATCCTGTACGCCATCCGCATCGCATATTATGCCGCGCTAATGCTGGCCGCGGGACTTCTCCTATGGTCGGCCATCGCGAGACAGGAGAACCAGTCGCTGGGCCGCGTTCGCCGCAAATGGGAACTGCCCGTCGCGCGCAGCTTGCTCGTGATCGTCCTCCTCTTCGTGTTCATTCAAGCGACGGAGATGATGAAGGGTTATCCCGCAAGCGATTATGCGAAGTTATTCGGCCAAACCTCGGTCGGACGCGCCTGGCTGCTGCTCGTCGTGCTGGCAGTCGCCCTGTTCCCCGTGCTGAAGCTAGGTTCGGCCGTTCGGGCAGTCTGGGCGGTGCTTATCCTCGGCGTCGAGAGCTGGAGCGGACACGCGGCAGTCTATTCGCCGAAATTCGTAACGATCTTGCTGGATTTCATCCATCTGGCAGGCTCCGCGCTCTGGGCGGGCGGGCTCGTCCTCCTCTTCGCCGTGTGGAGGTTCGACCGCAAGGAGGCCGGGCGTTTCGCGGAGCAGTTCTCGCGGATGGCACTCCTGTCGATCGCGGTCATGACGGTGAGCGGCGTCGCCATGACGCTGTTCTTCCTGCCGTCGCTGGATTACCTGCTCTATACGCCTTGGGGCAAAATGCTCATCGCCAAGACCGCCGTCGTCGCGCTCGTGCTTGTCGTCGGCGCGCTACTCCGCTTCCGCGTGCGGAAGGGGCAGCTGCCGCCGGCCGCGCTGCTGAGGGCGGATTTAGGCTTGATGGCGCTCATAATCGCGATCGTTGGCATCTTCACGTACATTACGCCGCTGCCGGCGAACGAACCGATTCTGTATCATAAAATGGGCGAAGAGCAGCATCTCACCCTGCGCATATCGCCGAATAAGCCGGGGGCCGACAATACGTTCTCTCTTCGTGTCTGGCTGCCGGAGAACGTCGGTCCGGCGAAGTCGGTCAAACTGCGGATGATTTCGCTCGACCGTCCGGAGCTAGGCGCGATCGACGTGCCGCTCGCGCCGTTCGTGGACGAGGAGACGAGCGAATTCACCGGCTTCGTCGGCGAATCGTTGAAGGCCGAAGGGCCGTTCCTGCCGTTCGCGGGCAAATGGCAGGCGGAGATGCGGGTGATCACGCGGAACGACGACGAGATCGTGGAACGTTATGAGTTCCGCAACTATTAAGCGAGCCGGGGGAAGGAGCGGCGTCGATGCAATATAAGCGGATCAAATGGCTGATTCTATGGATCCCGACGGCGACGATCGCGCTGTGGGAATATGTGCGGCACGCGTTCCTGCTTCCTTATATCTCGATGGATCTGGGCAACTTGCTCGCGCCGGTCATCGTGCTGGTCGTGACGCTCACGCTCGTGCGCGGACTCATGCGCATGCTCGAGGAGGCGCACGAATCGCTGCAGCGGGAGCGGGCGGTGAAAGCCGCGCTCGTCGAGCGCGAGCAGCTGGCGCGCGAGCTTCACGACGGCATCTCGCAGTCGCTCTTCTTGCTTGCCGTCAAGCTCGATCGGCTGGAGCGGGAGACGGAGGGCGGCGCGGCCGCCCAGACGGCCGTCCAGCTGCGCGGCACCGTCAGGCGCGTGTTCGAAGACGTCAGGCAGTCGATCGCCAACCTGCGCAGCGAGCCGTCGCTGGCGGATACGGAGTGGATGCAGCCCGTCATGCTGCTCGCAGAGGAGTTGGAGCGTTCGGACGGCTTGCGGGTGGAGATGGACTGGCGGTTGTCGGAGCTGGGGCTGTCGAGCAAGCAGAAGGTCGAACTCATCGCCATCATCCGCGAAGCGATGCTGAACGTGCAGAAGCATGCGGGAGCAACCCGGATGCTGGTGCGCACGGAGCCGGCGGAGGGCGGCGGATTCCGCTGCACGGTCGAGGATGACGGCGCCGGCGCCGATATGGACGAACTGATGGCCAAAGGCCGGTACGGCATCCGCATGATGATGGACCGGGCCAAGGAAATGGACTGGCAGCTCGACATTGGCAGGGTCGGCGGACCGGCCGCGCGCGAAGAACGCGGCGGCGGTCTGCGCGTCGAGCTATCTTCGAAGGAGGGCGCTTGAGAATGAGGAAGCATCGCGAGCAGCTACGAGAACAAGCGCAAGCCGAGCAATCGGGAGGGGGAGTTCCGCAGCCGCCGAACCGGGTTCGGGTGGTGATCGTCGACGATCATCCGCACGGCCGGGAAGGCATGCGGGAGATTCTCGGCGCCGATCCGCTCTTCGCTATCGTCGGAGAGGCGGCGCACGGCGAGCAGGCGGTCTTGATGGCGGCCGAGCTCGCGCCGGATCTGATGCTGATGGACATCAACATGCCGGTCATGAACGGGATGGCGGCTACCCAGCATATCAAGGCGATCGATCCGAAAATCAAAATCGTCATGGTGACGGTGTCCGACGACATTACGCATCTTTTCGAAGCGATCAAGCGAGGGGCGCAAGGCTATTTGCGGAAGAACCTGTCTCCTTCCTCTTGGCTGGAATATTTGCGGGGCATCGTCGTCGACGAAGCGCCGATGTCGAAGGAGCTGGCGCAGCGTCTGCTGCAGGAATTTAGCGGCGTCGGCGCGTCGGGAACCGGCGATGCGGAGCAATTCGCGCCATCTACTGCCTCCGCCTCCCGGAATGGGAAGCCGATGATGTTCGAACGCGCGGAGACGAGTATCGGCGATCATGGCCGAACGCCGCTGACGCAGCGGGAAGGCGATATATTGGCGCGCGTCGCTTCCGGCGATTCGAACAAACAGATCGCCGCCACGCTCGGCTTGTCCGAGCATACGGTGAAGAACCACTTGAAGAACATTTTGCAGAAGCTGCATCTGGACAACCGGGTTCAGCTGACGCGCTACGCGTACGAGCAGGGCTTGGTTGGCGACCGTTAAGAGGCGGCATGAGGACTGCGGATTATGCGGAAGATTGGGAGGGGCTCGAATCGGCCGGAAGGCGGTTTGAGCTCCTTTTTTGTTGAGTTCACAATTTGGACACAATTGGCTAGCCCTATCGAGTCATGCCCCTGCAGCCCTGCCGCGATATACTTGGTTCATCGAGCTAACAGCATAGGGGGAAATATGAATGAACGCAATGAAGAAGATGACGGCCATCGCGATGGCGACGATGCTGTCGATGGTCCTGTTCGCGGGGATGGCGAGCGCGCACGTAACGGTATGGCCGAAGGCGACGACGCAGGGCAGCTACGAAGTATTCTCGGTGCGGGTGCCGAGCGAATCGGAGAACGTAACGACCAAGAGCGTACAGCTTACCGTGCCGGACGCGGTGAAGGTTTCCCGGGTCGAACCGAAGGCCGGTTGGACCTACGCGATCGAACAGAACGCGGAAGGCGGCATTACGAAAGTCACCTGGACGTCGGAAGGCGAAGGGCTGAAACAAACGGAATTCACCGAGTTCCGCGTGAGCGGCAAAGTAGCCGAGGACGCCACGGAGCTGCTGTGGAAGGCGTACCAAACGTATAGCGACAACTCGGTCGTGGAATGGATCGGCGCGGCGGATGCCGATTATCCGGCTTCCGTTACGACGGTGTCCCCGGGCGCGGCCGAGGGCGACGGACACCACGGCGCGGCTGCATCGTCCGATGCGGCTGCCGAAGAAGAAGAAACGGGCGGCGACTCCAAGCTGCCGCTTATCCTGTCGATCGTGGCGGTCGCGCTCGCGGCGCTCGCGGCCGTCCGTTCGTTCGCAGGCAAGAAATAACCGGTTCGGCGCGCAATGCCGAACCCGGAACGAGAGAGGTCCGCTTGCGGCGTCCGAACGATGCCGGCAGCGGGCCTTTTTCGCGGATTTTCGCGCGAAAGCTTGCGCTGGGGACGACATTTTATATATAATCGACACATACTTTAACGCGATGAGGAAGATAAGTACGCAGTACCGCCGCACAGGGAGAAGACGCCGAAGATTGAGAGCGTCTTTACGGGAACGTGGCTGCCGAAATTCCCTTCCGAGCAGGTCGCTGAACGGGCATGCGGTCTTAGGGCTGCTTGCGCAAGTAGGAGGACCCGGCTATCCGGCCGATATCCGGAGCATGAGGAACGGCTTAGGGCCGCCCCGTACTTGCGCTTAATCCGCGCTTGTCCACGGAGCGCCGACCGTTCGAATATGGGTGGTACCACGATCCTTTCGTCCCTGCAGCAGCGGGGAGGAAGGGTCTTTTTTATTTTGCGTGTGGAGGCGAAAGGAATGAAAGAACGTTTAGAAGCATTGCGTTCGGAGGCGTTGGCGGAACTTGAGACCGTCGACAGCCCGCAGCTGTTGAATGACTTGCGCGTCAAGTATTTGGGCAAGAAGGGCGCGCTCACGGAGATTTTGCGCGGCATGGGCTCGCTGAGCGCCGAGGAGCGCCCGGTCATCGGCCAAGTCGGCAACGACGTGCGCGCGGCGATCGAATCCGTCATTGAAACGAAGCAGGCGGCATTCGTCGCGGCGGAGACCGAGATGCGTCTTGCGGCCGAGACGATCGACGTGACGCTGCCGGGCAAGAAGCCGGAAGCGGGCGCGATTCATCCGCTGAACAAAGTGGTCCAGGAGATCGAGGATATCTTTGTCGGCCTTGGCTACACCGTCGCGGAAGGCCCGGAAGTCGAGACCGATTATTACAACTTCGAAGCGCTGAATCTGCCGAAGGATCACCCGGCCCGCGACATGCAGGACTCGTTCTACGTTACGGACGAAATTCTGATGCGCACGCAGACGTCCCCGGTTCAGGTACGCACGATGAAGGCGGCGCAAGGCAAGCCGATCAAAGTCATTTGCCCGGGCAAAGTATACCGCCGCGACGACGACGACGCGACGCATTCGTTCCAGTTCAACCAGATCGAAGGGCTCGTGATCGGTCCGAACATCCGGATGAGCGACCTGAAGGGCACGCTCCTTCAGTTCGTGCAGCTCATGTTCGGCAAACAGGCGCAAATTCGTCTGCGTCCGAGCTTCTTCCCGTTCACGGAGCCGAGCGCCGAAGTCGACGTCACTTGTTCGCAGTGCGGCGGCGACGGCTGCCGGATGTGCAAGCATACCGGCTGGCTCGAGATTCTCGGCTGCGGCATGGTGCATCCGCGCGTCCTGGAGATGGGCGGCTACGACCCGAACGAAGTGAGCGGTTTTGCGTTCGGCATGGGCGTGGAGCGGATCGCGCTGCTGAAATACGGCATCGACGACATCCGTCACTTCTACACCAACGACCTGCGCTTCCTGAGCCAGTTCGTCCGAATGTAAAGACAAGTTTGTAATAGGAGGGTACGACAGTGAACGTTTCATGTAAATGGTTGAGCGAATATATCGATTTGAGCGGATATAACGGCGGACAGCTCGCCGAACTGATGACCAGCGGCGGGATCGAGATCGACATCGTCGAGAACCGCAATAAAGGCGTGACCGGAGTCGTCGTCGGCCACGTGGTCGAGCGCGAGAAGCATCCGGATGCCGATAAACTGTCCGTGTGCAAAGTGAACGTCGGGCAGGAAGAATTGTTGCAGATCGTCTGCGGCGCGAAGAACGTGGCCGCCGGCCAGCTCGTGCCGGTCGCGACGATCGGCGCGAAGCTGCCGGGCGACTTCGCGATCAAGCGCGCCAAGCTGCGCGGCGTGGAATCCCAAGGAATGATCTGTTCGGCGAAGGAGCTGGGACTGAACGACAAGCTGCTGCCGAAGGAGCAGCAAGAGGGGATTCTCGTCCTGCCGGAAGGCACGCCGGTCGGCGCATCGATACTCGACGTGCTGGCGATCGCGGACGAGGTGCTCGAGCTTGACTTGACGCCGAACCGTTCGGACTGCCTCAGCATGCTGGGCGTGGCCTATGAGGTTGCCGCGCTGACGGGCCGTCCGGTCACCCTGCCGCAGGCGGGCTTGAACGATGCCGCCGAGGTGGCGTCCGATTACGTGAAGGTGGCGGTGGAAGCGGAGGCGCAATGCACGCATTACGCCGCGCGCTACATTAAAGGCGTTCATATCGGGCCTTCCCCGCAATGGATGCAGAACCGCCTCATGGCGGCGGGCGTCCGTCCGATCAACAACGTCGTCGACGTGACGAACTACGTCATGCTGGAATACGGGCAACCGCTGCACGCGTTCGACGCCGACAAAGTCGAAGGGGGCCGCATCTTGGTTCGACTGGCCGGCGAAGGCGAGACGATGGTCACGCTGGACGGGCAAGAGCGCAAGCTGGAGCCGCATATGCTCGTCATCACGGACGGCGCGAATCCGATCGCGCTAGCCGGCGTGATGGGCGGCGCGAACTCCGAGGTGACCGATGCAACGGTGAACATCCTGCTGGAGTCGGCGCGCTTCGACGGTTCGACCGTCCGCAAGACGAGCCGTCAGCTCGGTCTTCGTTCCGAATCGAGCGCGCGCTTCGAGAAGGGCGTCGATCCGGCGCGCGTCATCCCGGCGCTCGACCGAGCGGCGGCCTTGATCGCCGAAGTCGCGAGCGGCCTCGTGCTGGACGGCATCGTACAGTCGGAACCCGCGGCGAACGAGGAAGCCAAGATCGCCGTTTCGATCGCGAAGATCAACGGTTACCTCGGCACGGAGCTGTCCCGTCTGGAGATCGAGACGATCTTCGGCCGACTGCAGTTCGGATGCGAAGTATCCTCCGATGATGTGTTCACCGTCCATGTTCCTTCCCGCCGCGGCGATATTACCCGCGATGTAGATCTGATCGAAGAAGTGGCCCGGCTGTACGGCTATGACAATATTCCGACGACGCCGATCGAAGGAGCGACATCGCCGGGTGCGCTGACGAAACCGCAGGCGATCCGCCGCGAGCTGCGCAAGCGGCTGACGAACGCGGGGCTGCATGAGGTCATCAGTTACTCGTTCACGCATCCGGAGCGTACGGCGCTCTTCCCGGATCTGACGAGCGAGGCGACGCCTGTTCGCCTGGCGCTGCCGATGAGCGAAGACCGCAGCGTGCTGCGCACGTCGCTGCTGCCGCAGCTCCTCGAGACGGCGACGTACAACCGGAACCGGAAGAACGACGACGTGGCGATTTTCGAAATCGGCAGCGTCTTCCACACGGACGAAGCGGAGCTGACGCGCCTGCCTCAGGAGAAACACCGTTTGGCGGCGCTCATTACGGGCAACCGCATCGGCGCGAAGTGGAATCGCAAAGCGCAGCCGGCCGACTTCTACGATGCTAAGGGCATTGTCGAAGCGATCGCCGAGACGCTCGGCGTGACCGGTTCGCTGTCGTACGAAGCCGCGCAGCCGGAGCACTTCCACCCGGGCCGCACGGCCGCGATTAAGCTGGGTACCGAGCGCGGCCCGCTCGTGATCGGATACGTCGGCCAGCTTCACCCGTCGGTGCAGCTCGCCAATGACCTCGGCGACACTTACGTCGTGGAGCTGGAGCTTGCGCCGCTGTACGATCAGGCGGATTTCGGCATCGTGTACAAAGCGCTGCCGCGCTACCCGGCGATGCAGCGGGATATTGCGCTCGTGGTCGACCGTGATGTGGAAGCCGGCGCGCTGAGCGCGGCCGCGGCGGAACAAGCCGGCGCGCTGCTCGAGTCGATTAATGTGTTCGACGTCTACACCGGAGAGCGTCTCGGGGCAAGCAAGAAGAGCGTCGCGCTGTCGCTCGTCTACCGTCATGCGGAGCGTACGCTGACGGACGAGGAAGTCACGGAGTTGCACGCTTCCGTCGTGTCGAAGCTGGAACAATCTTTTGGCGCGGAATTGCGTAAATAGGCAGGAGATGCAAGAAGCCGCATCGAATTAGTTCATTGCGAACCGATTCGATGCGGTTTTTCTGTTCAAATACAGGTATTTATCAGTTTCGCGTTTATAAATCATCCTGTATTTCACGGCATGAAACGCGCTGCGCCGCTGAAAGACGGCGCAGCCGTTTCTTGCCTGGAGCGCGAATGCGCTTCCAAGGAAGCAACCGCGCGGCATCGGCGCGCACCGGCAGCTAGTTTTTCGGGTATGGCCAATGGAAGGCATATGGCGGTCCGGCCCTCGGCTTGATTCGCCAAGAGCCCATCGGTTATGCTGTTTGAAACGATTGCGTTGATAGCTTTGAAGCTTGCAAGAAGCCGATTGGAAGTACAGGAACGATAGAAGCCCCGAAGTTAAGTCACAAGGATATTTCCCGAGGAGGAACCGCCTTCATGGATGCTGCCGGACGTAAAAGCATAACGGTTGATATATATGGTCATCAGTTCAAATTAATGGGTCACACGAACCCCGAGTATATTCGGAGGGTGGCCGCGCTTGTCGACGAAAACATGCACAAGCTGGCGAAAGGATATCCGCGTCTGGACATCCCTAAACTCGCGCTGCTTGCTGCCGTACATATGGCGGAAGACGTATTTCGGCTAGGCCGGGAGAACGAACATCTGCACGAAACGGAAATACGCTGCCAGACGCTGGCGCAGGAGCTCGACGGCGCGCGCGCCGAGCGGGAGTCGCTGCAAGGTGAGCTGGAGCAGGCGAAGGCGGCCGCGATCCAGGAGCTAGAGAAAGCCTACGCGGAAGCCGCCGATGAGCTGACGCAGCTCCGCCAAGAGAAGGAAAAGGAACTTGCCGCGCTGAAGGAAGCGAAGGAGACGGAACTCGCGACGGCCGAGCGCCGGCATCAGTCGGTCATTACGGAGATGCGCGAGGAGCTGAGTCTGGAGCTGGAACTGCAGCGCGAGCATTACGAGCAGGCGGCGGAAGCGACCGCGGCCGAGCTGGAGCGGATTCGCGCCTCGCTGGCGGAGGAGCTTCGCATGGCGGCCGAATCGCATGCCGAGTCGGCTCGGGAAGCGGCGGCGCAGCTGACGCGCCTTCAGGCGGAATTGGCCCGCGAGAGGGAACTGGGCGCGGACGAGACGGCTAGGCTGAACGCCGAGCTGGAGCAGGCGATGCTGATCTACGCCGAAGCGGAGGAGAAAGCCTCGGAAGCCTTGGCGCAGACGCGGGCGGAGCTCAATGCCGAGCTAGACGGGCTGAAAACCGAGCATATGGAGGCGCTGGCGCGTGCAGCAGCCGAGCTAGAGCATGAGCGGGAGGCGGCAGGCAGCGTGCTGGCCCGCAAGACCCGCGAGCTCGAAGAGGCGATCGCGGCGAAGGAGACCGCGGAAGCGGCGAAGGAAGCCGAGTTGGCGGCGTTGCGCCAGACGATGCAGGAGCGGTTGGAACAGGCGCAGATCGCCGTCATTGCGGCGGAACAGGCGGCCGACGAAGCCGTAGCGAAACTGCGCGCCGAGCTGGAGGCTCAGCTGGAGCAGGCGCTGGCCGTTCAGATCGAGGCGGAAGCGGAAGCGGTGGCCGAACTGGCCCGCGTTCGCGACGCGCTGCAGGCGGAGCTTGCGCAAGCGCAGGCTTCCCACGCCGAGGCGGCGGCCGCCGCGGACGAGCTATTGCGAGCCCAGCATGCGCTGCGGCTTGAGCTGGAGCAGGCGCGCGAGCTCCGCGACTCGCAAGAGGCGCAGCTCGACGAGTCGAAACGCCGGATCGAAGCGCTTCAAGAGCAACTGGCGCAGGCCGAGCAATCGCATGCGAGTCATGCCGGCGAGCTGCGGATGGAGATCGAGCTGCTGCATGAGGAGCTGGCGTCGGCGAAGGACGCGCATGCCGGCCGTACCGACGAGCTGCAGGCGGAGATCGGTCTGCTGCGGCACGAATTGACGCAGGCGAAGGACGCGCATGCGAACCAAGAAGGCGAACTGCAAGCGGAGATCGAGCTTCTCCAGGAAGAGCTTGAGCATACGAGGAGCGCCCATGCGAGCCATGCCGGCGAACTTCGCGCCGAGATCGAGCGGTTGGAAGTAGAACTGGCAACCGCGAAGGACGCGCATGCCGGTCAAACAAGCGAGCTTCAAGCGGAGAGCCATCAGCTTCGGGAAGAACTGGCGAAAGAAAGGGATGCGCATGCGTTCCGCGCCGGAGAACTGCAAGCGGAGATCGAGCTGCTGCAAGATGAGCTCGCGGAGAAGCAAAGCGCGCATGCGATCCGAGCTGAAGAGCTTCAAGCTAGGATCGAGCGATTAGAGGAAGAGCGGGCGACCGACGCGAGCGCGCATGCGAGCCAAACGAGCGAGCTGCAGGCCGAAATCGAGCTGCTTCGAGAAGAGTTGACGGTTGCTCAAGAATCGCATGTCGGCCAAAAAGGCGATATGCAGGCGGAGATCGAGCGGCTGCGCGACCAGCTCGCGAAGTCGCAGGACGCGCACGGGATCGAAACGAGCGATCTCCGTACGGAGATCGAGCTGCTGCAGGAAGAGCTGGCGGCTGCCAATGCAGCGCATGCCGGTCAAACCGATGAGCTTCAGGCGGCAATTACACGCGTTCGGGAAGAGCAGGCGCAAGCAGGCGACTTGCACGCAAGCGAAACGAGCCGGCTGCACGCGGAGATCAAGCAGCTTCACGAAGAGTTAGCCCAAGCTAAGCTATCCCACTCGGCCGAGTCGGAATCGCTGCGAGCGCAGCTAACGCAGGATACGGCTGACGCGCAAGCGCGGCTGACGCAGGCGCAGGCGGAACTTGACCAACTGCTCGCCGCTTTCGAAGAAGCGGAATCGGCTGCGGCGGCCAAGCTGGAGCGGCTGCAGACCGAACTTGCGGAGGAACGCGCGGCCTCGTCGGACACGATCGCCGAACTCGAGCGCGAGCTTGCCGCCGCGCAAGCCGCGTTGTCGACCGAGCGGGAGAACGCGCGCGCCGCGCTGGCGGATGCGCACGCGCAGCACGTCTCCCGCGAAGAAGAGGCGCAAGCGGAGTTCGCGCAGGCGGCGGCCGCGGCCGCCGAACAGCTCGAGGCGGTTAGTCGCGATTTCGAGGAGCGTATCGCGTTGGCGCAGTTGGAGCTTGCGGAATCGGAGGCCGGGAAGGAAGCTCGGCTGGCTCAGCTTCAAGCGCAGCATGATCAGGCGCAGGAAGAGCTCCGGGAGGAGCTTCGCCGCATACGCGACGAAGCGCGCGCCCAGTTGGAGCTGGCCCGCGAGTCCGCGCGTCTCGGACTGGAAGGAGAGCGCGAGGCGGCGAAGGCGCAGCTGGATCGCGCCGCCCTGGAGGCGGCCGCAGAGCTGTCCCGCGTCCGCGAAGAGCTACAGCTGGAGCTGGAGATCGAACGGGAGCTTCATACGGAGGCGGCGTCTGCCGCGATCGAGGAGATTAATCGGCTGAGAACGGCCAACGAAACTGCGCTGGAAGAGGCGCAAGCGCTGGCGCGCCAGCAGCTGGAGCAAGTCCGCGAAGCGTTCGCGAGCGGCATTGAGCAGGAGAAGCGCAAGCATGAGACGATGCTCGAGGCGGAGCGGCAAGCGACCGCCGAGGCGCAAGCCGCTCATGCCACGGTGCTGCTGGAGCTTGAAGCCGCGAAGCAAGCGGCCGAGGCCGAGCTGGCAACCGTTCGCGGTCAAGCACAAGCCGAGCTAGATACGGCCCGTCAAGCCGCCGCTGTGGAGTTGGAAGCATTGAAGGCCACCCTTGCGCGCCAAGCGGAGGAGGAGCGACGGATGCTGCAAGCGCAGGTAGAGGAAGCGCGGCAAGCGGCGCAAACCGAGCTAGCTCGCGAGCGGGAGAGCTCGGGCCGTCAGCTGGCGCAGGAGCGCGAGGGCGCGCAAGCGCTGCTCGACGAAGCGGTGCTGGAGCAGATGGAGCTGGCCGAAACGCTCCGCGCCGAATACGAAGCGCGCATTCGCTCGCTCGAAGAAGCGAGGCAGACCGAGCTTGACCGCAGCCGGACGGCGAACGAAGAGTGGCGCGAGCAGGTCGAGGCGCTGGAAGCGGAGCTAGATCGCGTTCGCGGCGAGCGGGTAGCCGCCGTCGCGGCCGCGCAAGCGGCGGAAGGCGAGAGCCGGGCGCGATTGACCGAAGCCGAGGCTTCGATGCGGGCGCGAATCGACGAATTGGAATTCCAGCTGCTGGAAGCGTCGGAAGCGGCGACGGAGCTGCGCGTCCAGTTGGACGAGCTGAAGCAGAAGGAAGCTCAGCGTAGTCAAACCGCGGGAAGGCAGGACGAGCAGCTGCGCAAGCAGAGCGAGCAAGCCGCGACCGCGCAACGCCACGTACAGCAGCTGGAAGTGCAGGTCCGTGAGTTGACGGACGTCCGGGAGCGGCTTCGCCTGGAGCAGGAGACGCTCAAAGGCCGGGAGCGCGAGCTTAGGGCGAAGCTCGGCGCCGCTGAGCAAAGGCTGCTGGAACAGCGCGGCAATCTGCAGGAGCTAGAGACTCTTCGCGAACAGACCGCGGCGCGGATCGCCGAAGCGGAAGCAAGCCTTGCCGGCGCGCTGCAGCGCGCGGCCGAGCTGGAGCGAGAGCGTCAGGCGGCGGGCGAAGAGCTGGAGTTGGCGCGGCGCCAAGCTGCCGCGCACGCGGAAGCCGAGACAACGCTGGCGGACCAGCTTGCGCTCGCGCGGGACGAAGCGGAAGAGCGAATCCGCGAGCTAACGCGTCAAGTGTACGCGCTGCAATCCGAGATGGAAGAGCTGCAGCGGAATGCCGATCAAGCGGCGTTCGAGCGGCTGCAGGTCGAGCACAACAAGCTGAAGATCGAATATTCGAAGCTTCAGACCGAATACAACGAATGGATCGAACTGATCGAAGAAAGTTAAGCAGCGGTTATCGGGGCAGAATTCGCAAGGGAGGGCTCGCCATAACGGAGAGCCCTCCCTTTTTGCCATATAGGATCGTATATTTATCATTCATATACAAAAGCCTCTATGTCTCTGGAATGAAACGCGCATCGCCGCTAAAAGACGGCACAGCCGTTTCACCTTGCCTGCCGCGCGCAGGAGGAACATAAAGAAAAGCGCCCCGACGCCAAGATGGCGCGAGACGCTAGCATTTATTCGACGACGATCGTCGATTTCATTTTGGAGTGGCCGGCGCCGCACTGAATGTTACAGAAGAAGGTGTACGTGCCCGGTTCGTTAATGGTGACGACTTCGGCGTCGCCGGACTGGATTTTCACGCCGAGATCCTCGATTAGGATGCCGTGAATACCCGATTTGGTTTCGACGCTGATTTTCGTCGCTTCGCCTTTTTTGATTTTATATTCGGCTTGGTCAAACTCCCAGTTGGATGCTTTGATGACGATTTCG
Source organism: Paenibacillus methanolicus (assembly GCF_008124765.1). Lineage (GTDB taxonomy): Bacteria > Bacillota > Bacilli > Paenibacillales > Paenibacillaceae > Paenibacillus_Z > Paenibacillus_Z methanolicus. Next base: position 90,811 of record NZ_VNHS01000013.1, read on the forward strand.
CTCGCGGCCGTAGCCGGTTCTTCTACCGCGCTTCCCGTCTCTTCGGCGTTGTTGCCGGAACCGCAAGCGGCCAATACGAGCATGATTGCGGCGAGCGTCATCATGAGCCATGTTTTCTTGAACAAAGGTGATACCCCTTTCCGTGCGTGGACTTTAGTTCTAGTGATTCGTACTTAAGTATACCGCTAATCGGACAAAATACCAGTGACGAACTGTTGAAGGATCGAATGCGTACGATGTCGATTTGCGGAGAAGCGCACATAAAACCGGCCCCGCATGGAGGCGAGGCCGAGTTTTATATCATGCGATGAAGCCCGAGAACCTTAACCGCGCTCTTCCCGACGACCGGCCTCGTATGGCGTGCTGACCGGAATGAACAAGTCGATGATCCCGATCACCAAGGCCGCGAGGATGGCGCCGAGCCATGTGACGGCGACGCCGCCGACGATGAATTGCGCGACCCAGATGACGGCCGCACTGGCGATGAATCCGACGATGCCGCGCCCGAACGGCGTCACGCGTTTGCCGAAAATCCCTTCAATGATCCAGCCGAACGCCGCGATGACCAGTGCCAAGAACAACGCGCTCCAGAAACCGCCGACGCTGAACTGCGGGACGATGTAGCCGACCACCATCAAGACGATCGCCGCTACGATGAAACGGACGATATGACCCAAAATATGCATGACGAAACCCTCCTGAACCAAAGTTTGTGATGCAAAGTTTCGTTGCAACAACTAGTGTCCCCCGCCTGATGACGGGCATGCATCCCAGCTTCCGTCATGGCATACGCATACAGCTTCGGCTATAATAAGGAACGAGAGGAGTTGTGCTCAGATTGGACACCAAAATACTGCAAACATTAGAGTTTTCCAAAATTGTACATAGATTGACCTCCCATGCGGCGACTTCGCTCGGCAAGGCGGCGGCGGAAGCGTTAAGCCCAAGCTCCGACCTGGAAGAAGTGAAGCTGCGGCTGCAAACGACGGACGAAGCCTATAAGGCGGACCGGCTGAAGGGCAACGCGCCGTTCGGCGGCGTGACCAACATTCGTCCGCAGCTGCTCCGATCCAAGATAGGCGGCACCCTTAATCCGGCCGAGCTGCTGGAGATCGCCGAGACGATCCGCGGTTCGCGCAGAGTGAAGCGGCACGTGCTTAATCTGCACGAGGACGATCCGATTCCGCAGCTGGCGTTTCAGGCGGAGCAGCTTACCGAGCACAAGTCGCTCGAGGACGCGATTCTCGCCTGCATCGACGACCAAGCGGAAGTGATGGATAGCGCAAGCAGCGAGTTGGCGGCGATCCGCAGGGAAATCCGCGGCGGCGAAGGCCGCATCCGCGAGAAGCTCGAGAGCATGATTCGATCCTCCTCCGTGCAGAAAATGCTGCAGGACGCGATTATTACGATCCGCGGCGACCGCTACGTCATTCCGGTAAAGCAAGAATACCGCTCGCACTTTGGCGGCATCGTGCACGATCAATCCGGATCGGGCGCGACGCTGTTCATCGAGCCGGAAGCGATCGTGGCAATGAACAATAAGCTGCGGGAGCAGCGGGCGGCCGAGTCGCGCGAAATCGAGAAAATCCTCCAGATCCTCACGGCGCAGACGGCGGAATACGCGGATGAACTGCTGCTCGATCTCGACGTGCTCGGCCAGTTGGACTTCGCTTTCGCGAAAGCGCGTCTTGCCCACGGCATGCGCGCCAGCCTGCCGATGGTGAACGATCGAGGATTCCTGAAGCTGAAGCGCGGCCGCCATCCGCTCATCGCGCACGAGAAGGTGGTTCCGCTTGACGTGGAGTTAGGCGATCAATATTCGGCGATCATCGTAACCGGACCGAATACCGGGGGTAAGACGGTATCGCTCAAGACGATCGGCCTGCTCAGCTTGATGGCGATGTCGGGTCTGTTCGTTCCGGCCGAGGATGGCAGCGAGCTGAGCGTGTTCGACGCGATCTACGCCGACATCGGCGACGAGCAGAGCATCGAGCAAAGCTTAAGTACGTTCTCCAGCCACTTGACCAATATCATCCGCATCTTGAAAGGCATGACGCCGAGAAGCCTCGTGCTGCTCGACGAACTCGGCGCGGGCACGGACCCGGCGGAAGGCTCGGCGCTGGCGATCGCGATTCTGGAGCACATGCACAAGATGGGCTGCCGGATCGTGGCGACGACGCATTACAGCGAGCTGAAGGCATACGCCTATAACCGTAAAGGCATTATCAACGCGAGCATGGAGTTCGACGTGCAGACGCTCAGCCCGACGTATCGGCTGCTCGTCGGCGTGCCCGGCCGAAGCAACGCGTTCGCGATCGCCGAACGGCTCGGCCTGCAGCGCTCGATCATCGAGCACGCGCGCGGGGAAGTCAGCGAAGAGGACATGCGCGTCGAGTCCATGATTGCCTCACTCGAAGCGGACCGTATCGGGGCCGAAGCCGAACGCCATAGGGCCGAGGCGCTGCGCAAGCAGATGGAGGCGCAGCGGGAGCGCCACGAGGAAGAGCTGCAGCGTTTCGAGGAGCAGCGCGACAGGCTGCTCGAGAAGGCGCACGAGGAAGCGCGCGAAGCGGTCGCGAAGGCGAAGCGCGAAGCCGAGACGATCATCGCCGACCTGCGCAAGCTGGCGCTCGAGGAAGGCGCTTCGGTCAAGGAGCATAAGCTGATTGAAGCCAGACGCAAGCTCGATGACGCCGCGCCGGCGCCGAAGCTGGCGAAGGGCGCCAAGACGAAGCCAGCCAAGTCGCAGCAGATAAGTCCGGGCGACGAAGTCACGGTGTACAGCCTGAACCAGCGCGGTCATATCGTGGAACTTAGCGGGTCCGACGCGCTCGTCCAACTGGGCATCATGAAGATGAAGGTGGCGCTCTCCGACTTGGAGCTCGTGAAGCGGGCCGAGACGGCCAAGACGCAGCAGCCGAAACAGGCTGCCAGCTTGAAGCGGACGCGCGACGAAAATACGCGGATGGAGCTGGACCTGCGGGGAGCGAACCTGGAAGAAGCGATCCACGAGGTGGATCGCTTCCTGGACGAGTCTTTCCTGGCGGGACTAGGCCGCGTGTACATTATCCATGGCAAAGGCACGGGCATTCTGCGTACGGGCATTAGCGATTTCCTGCGCCGTCACAAGCATGTGAAAGGTTACCGGCTGGGCGATTACGGGGAAGGCGGGTCGGGCGTGACGGTAGCGGAGTTGAAGTAAGTTTACGCACGGGAGGTGCCCGCCGGTGGAACGCGAAGTCGATCAACTGCTGAGCAATCCGTATGCCGCTTCGCTTGCCTATGTTTCGGTGGCGGTTTTGGCCTTGGTCGTGTTTTTATTCCTGTTCGAGGTCGTGACGCGCTATAATTGCTGGGACGAGATTCGCAAGGGCAACGTCGCGGTAGCCATGGCAACGGGAGGCAAAATATTCGGCATTTGCAATATTTTTCGTTTCTCCATCGAAGCGAACGACTCCGTCTACGAGAGCATGGGCTGGGCCGGCTTCGGCTTCGTCCTGCTGTTGGCCGCGTACTTCCTGTTTGAATTTTTGACGCCGGTCTTCCGGATCGACGACGAGATCGGCCGGGATAACCGGGCCGTCGGGTTTATCGCCATGATGATATCGGTCGCGCTGTCCTATGTCATCGGCGCCACCGTCATCATTTGAGAGGCGCGGCCATCATTGCTATGCTGAAAGGAACGTTTATTGGGGATGAAATATTTATGGGGAACGCTGCTTGCGCTGGCCGTGCTGTTCTTTGCGCTCGGCGTCTGGTATGTGACGAAATAAGAAACCATGTTGGTTATTTAGGCCGGAGGAATTCGAAATGAGCGAAATCGAAGCGACAGCGGTGTGTCCGTGGTGCCACACCGAGATTATTTGGGATAGCGAGATTGGGCCGGAGAAGCATTGCCCGTACTGCGGCAATGAATTGTCCGGTTACCGGACCGTGCAGATCGGAATCGATCAAGCGGACGAAGAGGAAGACGATGACGTAGAAGAGTCGCCGGCCAAAGGCGAGAACGGCGAATCGTACGACGATCTATGGGACGACGAGGATTCGAATACGGCTAGCTCGCGCTCGGCTCAGCGCAGCGGCGGATCGTTCGGCGTTGGCGGCGGCCATCTGGCCGCGCAGGCGACCGTACAGCGGCTGCTGGAGCAGCAACTTGACATGCCGGAGTGTCCGGTATGCCGCGAATTCCTGCTGGAAGCCGGCACGCAGACGGTGGCCGAGGGGTTCGCGCCGGTCTATTCCAAGCTGCTGAAGGGGCCGCTGTTGGCCGCGCCGTTCCAGGTCGTCACGTATGTGTGCCCGGCGTGCTTCCATGTGGCGAACAAGCTGGCCAAGGCGGATCAAGACCGGATGATCGAGACGCTGGCGGAAGCGGCGGACGATCTGTAAACCAGAGGCCGGCCTCACCTGGTAACTGGAGCCAAGCGCTTCGCATGGGGCATCGTTCCTCCCTCGCCTGGGTATCTTACGTCAAGAGCACGTAAGCGACCAAGGTGGGAGGAACGAGAGTTATGGAGCAGGGCAAACATTCGGTGCAGTCCCGATGGGCGGCCACGATGGCGCGCGGGAAGATGCGCACGGAATCGTTCGGCGGCGGCAAGCGAAACTACGACAGCCGCTCGCTGGACGGGCAGGCTGTTCTTTTGCTGGTCGTGCAAGGACTGCTTGGCATTGCCAATGCGCTGTCGGGTACGTTCGTACCCGTTTACTTGTGGAAGGCGAGCCAGTCGCTGGCTTTGATCGGCTGGTTCAATCTGTTTCAGGCGACGGTGAGCGGCTTGACGTTCTGGCTCGCCGGCAAGTGGGTCAAGGAACATAATAAGATGCACTGCCTCCGGCTGGGCGTGGCGCTGTCGGGGGCCTTTTATTTAACGGTGCTGCTGATCGGCAAATCGGCCGTCGACTACGCGATCCCGCTAGGCGTGCTGAACGGCATCGCGCTCGGGTTGTTCTGGCTCGCGTACAACGTCGTCTATTTCGAAGTTACCGAACCGGGCAACCGCGACCGTTTCAACGGACTGGCCGGATTTCTAGGCTCGGGCGCGGGTATTTTGGCCCCGTGGATCTCAGGTCTTATTATTACATCGCAATCGGGAGAACGCGGGTATACGATTATTTTCACGATCTCGGTCATCCTCTTCGCGGTAGCGGTCGTCATGAGCTTCTGGCTGAAGAAGCGGGAGGCGGTCGGGCAATACGAATGGCTGTACGGCTTCCGGCAGCTAACGCGCAAGGACAGCCCGTGGCGGCGCGTCGTGCCGGCGATTATGGCGCAGGGCGTGCGTGAAGGCGTATTCATGTTTCTGATCAACCTGCTGGTGTACATCTCGACGAACAACGAGCAGAAGGTCGGCAACTTCTCGCTCATCACCTCGTTCGTCGCGTTGATCAGCTTCTGGTTGATCGGCAGGCTATTGACGCCTCAGCGGCGTAAGGCTGCGATGTTAATCGGCGCCGTCATGGTCACGGCGGTCATCGTTCCGTTGTTCTGGCCGCTGCGCTACGGTACGCTGCTTATGTTCGGCATTGGCTCGGCCATCTTCATGCCGCTCTATATCATTCCGATGACGTCGACGGTATTCGATATGATCGGGCAGTCCGAGGAGAGCGCCAGCCGGCGGGAGGAATTTATCGTGCTGCGCGAGGCCGGACTGACGCTAGGGCGCGTCATCGGGCTTTCGTCCTACTTGCTCGTCTTGCCGATCACCAAGGGGACGCCGGAGGCGGTGCCGATTCTGCTGCTCGCGGTCGGGATGTTCCCGATAATCGGCTGGCTGTTTATTCGGCCTTATTTATCAAAAGTGAAGCGACCTGCATAAGGAGCGGCTCATAGGGGAGAGAAGCGCTTATGGTGCGTATTGTGAACAATGTGGCGGAACTGATCGGCGACACGCCGGCGGTTCGGCTTCGGCGCCTGGTTCGGAAGGGCGACGCGGAAGTACTGGTGAAGTTGGAGAAATTCAATCCGAGCGGCAGCGTTAAAGACCGGGCGGCCTCGTCGCTCATCGACGACGCAGAGCGGCGGGGGGCCCTGCGTCCCGGCTCGACGATTATCGAGCCGACGAGCGGCAACACGGGAATCGGGCTGGCGATGAACGCCGCGGTGAAAGGATACAAGCTCATTCTCGTCATGCCCGATAATATGACGAAGGAGAGGATCGGACTCTTGAAAGCCTATGGCGCCGAGGTCGTGCTGACGCCGGCCGCCGAGCGCATGCCCGGCGCGATTGCCAAGGCGAAGGAGCTGCAGGCATCCATCCCCGGCAGCTTCATCCCGAATCAATTCGAGAATAGCGCCAATCCGGACATTCACCGGAAGACGACGGCGCCCGAAATCATCCGCCAGACCGGCGGCCGTCTGGATGCGTTCGTGGCGACCTCCGGGACGGGCGGCACGGTAACGGGGACGGGCGAGACGCTAAGAGCGTCCATTCCGGACTTGTACATCGCCGTCGTCGAGCCGAAAGGATCGCCCGTCCTATCCGGCGGTCAGCCCGGCCCGCACAAGTTGGTCGGCACGAGCCCCGGGTTTATTCCGCAGGTGTTGAATACGGAAGTTTACGACGAGATCGTGCAGGTATCCGACGAAGACGCGCTCGCGACGATGAGAGCGCTCGCGCGCGAAGAAGGACTGCTGCTCGGCCCGTCGTCGGGGGCGGCCGTTTGGACCGCGCTGCAGCTTGCGCGCAAGCTGGGCGAAGGCAAGCGCGTGCTATGCATTGCGCCGGATAGCGGCGAACGCTATTTAAGCATGGATATTTTTTGATGTTTCTTATACTTGATACAATACGGAAGAACCCGCAGCCCGCGAAGTCGGCGGCCGCTGCGGGTTTTTTTTGATATATCCAACCAATCAAAAGCTTTGCCGGCTAGATGGCGCTAACCTTCTGGTTCCCCTCGGTGGAGGTCAATGCTGTAAGGTTAGGGAAGACATCCGTTGAGGCCACCTGACGCTAGAGATGACAGACTAACGCACAGGCTTATGACTGAAGACAAACTTCAACACCCACGGAAGCTTTGTCCACCCAGGACAAAAGCGTGCCCAGCTCGAAGCTATCCGCCAACCGCGAACAATCGTGTCAGCAAGAAAGCGGGAGTCCAGAGGGCAAAGCCCTCCTCCCACCTCCTCGGCGGAGGAGGTGGGAGGAGGGAGCAATAAAACTCGGGTCAAAGGGGCAGAGCCCTCTTAACCTGTCAGCATTGCAGCGGAGGGAGAAAAGAAGGTTCTCAAAGGGCGAAGCCCTTTTGCTCCTAATCCTTCCACTCGGCGAGCTGCGCGAACAGCACATCCCGGCGTTCCTTGATGAACCGGCTGATGACATCCGCCTCGCCGAGGAAAGTCTCGTAAGGCCATTTGCGCGTAAAGTCGTCCCGCACGTCGGCTTGAATGCTCGCCATCATGTCCTTGACGATCGGTTCGATGACGCGCGCGGTGAACGTCTCGTTCAACAATCGCTTCAGCAGACGGCGGTATCGGACGCGCACCGATCGGTAAGCCAGCAATTTGCCCGTCAGCTTATTCATCCCCCGCACGGACACGAGATCGCTAGGACACAAGCGGCCGAAGCAGTTCCGCCCCCACGTCCCTTCGTAATCCCACGGAATAATCCGGTATTTGCTCGTCGCCCGATGTTCGTATAACGCATAGTTTTGATCGAAGCCGTCGTAATTGTTCGTCAGCACCGCGCCTGCCAGCCAGCGTAAATAAAGATCGACATCAAGCCGTTTCCCCAGGTAGGCGCGCAGCGTGGAGCTGGATGGCCGATTCACGTTCGCGATGAAAGCGGCGAGCCGCTTCTTCGTGCCGTCGCCCCCCTTGACGAGCTGGTAGCCGGCGAATAGCGAGCGCTTGCGTCGCTTGGTCTCGTGGTCGATCAGCGTGAAATCGGCGTTGTCGTTCACCGCGTAGACGAGGGAGGATGCGCCGATGCGCCGTCGCCGGAAGAACCGTCCGTCTACCGCTTCAATCTCGACGTACACGCCGTGCGGCTTGCCGTTCCAATGCAGCTGGACGTGGCGGGTGCGCGGCGCCGGCACGCCAATCTCGTTAAAGAAGCGAAAGGACAGCGCGTTGCGGATGAGCGACGGGTCGTCGAATTCCGCGTTCCAATGCAGCGTGCGGCCTTCCGTCTGGATTTCGTACGATTTCTTCAAATAGTTGCGGGTATGGCCGCCTCGGATGCGGATCCGGGCTTCGGCCGCCGCGCCGTCTCCGACCAGCCGCGCGGGTACGTAACGGTCGCTCCATACGTCCCGAAGCAGCTCATGACTCGCGCCGGGGTCAATCTCGATCGAGCGAACCGGCAATCCCTTTCCGGCCATGGGATCATCCTCCAGGCATCAGGTTCAGCCTGCCCCCTGCGGCGGGCAAGCTGCGATACCTTACTCTATGCGGGAGCCCGGTCGGAGGTGTGCGGATTGCGCGCGAAAAGGTGGAGGCGCGTCTACTCGATCGGGAGCGGACCGCCGCCGGTTACGCGGGCGTGGCGGAACTAGACTAGCGTACATCTGGTAGAAAATAGATTGCTACCCTAGTCCCTTTGAAGACGGGATACATATAAATATATTACAACCGTCATCCGGAAGAATCGAAGGAAAGCGGCGGCTAGCAAGGGGATGGCCGTCGCAGCCAACCGGTAGATTGGAAGGAAGACGCGCGGCGAAGTTTCTATTTTTCTTCGCTCACATTATATCAAACGGGAGGAATTCGCGATGGCTTACGAGTACCATGGCAAGTCGTTCGGCAAGAAATGGGACGGCCACAAATCCGGCGGCCATAAATCGTACGGCATGAAATTCGAGCACAAATCGTTCGACAAGAAATGGGAGCACAAATCCGGCAAAGACCACAAATCCCATGGATGCAAAAAAGAAGAGGACTGGAAATGCCTCATCAAGAAGCATGTCGTCATCAAACTGAAAAAAGGCTGTCCGGACTGGATCGAAGGCGTGTTGATCGGCTTCGATAGCCACAAAATCGTTCTGCTGACGAAAGAAGGCATCGCCTACGTCGACGTCTGCTGCGTGAAGTGCATCTACGAGAAGAAGGAGAAGAAGGAGCACTGCGGCTGCGGCAAACACGACGGGCATAAAAGCGGCGGACACGATGGATGCCGCAAGGAGCACCATTCCGGCGGCAAAGACCACCACAGCAACGGTAAAGGCTACGGGCATGGCTTCATGGGCGGCGGCGATTGGTTCGATGGTCACCGCACGAAAGGCGGCGACGGGCTTCGCAGCGAAGGGCACCATGGCGGCCATTACGGCTCCGACAAAACGTGGGGCATGAAGGACGGCGGTCACTACGGCGGCAAGAAAGATCACAAAGGGAAAGACGATCACAAAGGGAAAGACGATCACAAAGGCAAATACGGCCACAAAGGACGCAAAATCGGGCGCAAATGCGGCTGCGGCTGCAAATGCAAATGCGGCAAAAAGAAAATCGCCCGGTAACGCGCTTCGGAATCTTGCCATGACCACGATCGCATGATGCAGCGCGGGCTGCGTGCCCTTAGGGCGCGTCAGCCCGCGGCATCGGCATCCACCGCCGCACGAGGAGGAAGGGAAAGCCATGAGAAACCTACGTCCGCTCCTTAACCGTTACGTCGAGCTACAAATCGCCGATGCCAAGCAGCCGGTCCGCGGTTGGCTGGCCGATCTGGGACAAGACATTCTCGTCGTCTACACCGGGTCGAACTATGTCTACGCGCCGCTCGTTCACGTCCGTCGCCTAAAGCTGCTGAACGCGGCGCCGCCTCCGTCCGGGCTGCCGGAGGCGCCTTACGAGAACATGAACGACGGGATCTCGTACCGCAAAATACTTATGAACGCCAAAGGGATGTTCTCCGAGTTGTACATTACCGGGGAGCAGACGGTTCACGGGTACGTTAACAGCGTCATGAACGATTTCTTCGTCTTCTATTCGCCCGTCCATCACTCCGTCATCGTCTCGCTCCAGCATCTCAAATATTTGATCCCCTATTCGCAAGGCGAGACGCCGTACGCCTTAACGCCCGAACAATTCCCGCTTAAACCTTCGCCGCTCACGTACGCCCGTTCCTTCGACCAACAGCTGCAGAAGCTGATCGGCGAGTTCGTCATTCTCAATCTGGGCGAGCAGGCGAGCTGCATCGGCGTGCTGAAAGGCATCGACCAGCAGATCGTGGAGCTGTCGGACGCGAGCGGAACGCCGGTCTTTTTGCACCTGAATCACATTAAGACGGTTCATTTGCCATAAGGGGGGCGAAACCGCTTCTTTCCAATTTCGGGGAGAGGCGGATACATATTTTGGCTGCGCGCGGTTCATAATACGGAGGGTTTGAAAAAAATGGCGATAAGGAGGGGAATCGCTTGTTACAGCCGATGTCCTCGAAAGAATTGGAGTATATCATCGATTCGATATCGAATGAAGACCTGCTCATGAAGCAATGCGCGGTTGCGGCGACGTCGACGTCGAACCAGGCGCTGGTCAACATCTATCAGCAAGCCATCAGCCAACACCAACAGCATATCGAGACGCTCATCCATACGATCCAGCAGCATCAGCAGCTGGCGCCGTCGCAGCCGCAAGGCTAACCGTTCCCGCGCGGGACAAGCCGTTTCGCCCGGACGAGATATTGACTGTCAACCATAAGGAGGGTTTCCACGTGTTCCAACAATCGAACGGCCAGAAACAGACGCATACCCATCTGCTGGCGGAGGAAGATTTGGCTTATACGGTGCTTGCCGACCTGAAACGCGTATCCGGCGAGTACGCGACGGCGGTGACCGAGTCGAATTGCCCGGATATCCGCCAAGTGTTCACATCGTTGCTGAACAGCACGCTCCGCCTGCAAGGCGAGCTCTATCGCGCGATGAAGCAGAACAACTTGTACGACACGCCGACGGCCGCGCTGCGCCAAGAGATGGACAAGCAGCTGCAGAAGCAGCAGCAGACCCAGCAGAAAGCGGCGCAGCTGCTCCAGCAGATCGGGCTGCAGTCGCAAAATCAATCCCAAGCGCAGAGCCAAAGCCAGTTCCCGCAGCAACAGCAAGCTGCCAATTCGCGCCAGCAGTTCCAACAGCCGCAGCAGGCGCAGCCGATCAATGCGCAGGAGCAGCAGTTCCAGCAAGCGCAAATTCCGGTGGCCGCGAGCGCTTTCGCTCAGCAGGATCAGCACCGCCAACAGTTCCAACAAAACCAATTCGCGACCGGCGCAGGTCTGTTCCAAGCAAGCGAGCAGCAATCGGCTTCCCAGTATCAACCCGTGCACCAGTCGAATGCGTTCGGGCAGCAGGCGCATAACCCGCAAGCGGGCATTAGCCAACAGCAGTACCAGCAGGCGAGACAAAACCAGCATTCCCAGCAGTTCCAGCCGTCCCAGCAGAATCAGGCGTTCAGATCAAGCGCTCAGTCTTCCGCGCAGCAATCGCGCGCGAACGCGACGAACGCAGGCTTCACGCCGCTGCAGCCGATCCACCAGACGCCAGGCGGCAATCAGCCGAATTATTTCTCCTAAGCACCAGCAAAGCTCCCGAGAGGGAGCTTTTTTGCATACTAGGATAGCTTCCGTTGATACCCGCGGGCTTCTCCGGACCGCCGCTAAACTTCCCAAGCCTCGGACAGCCTGCGGATGCCTGACGCGATTCGTTCGATCGGGATGCCTCCGTAGCCGAGAAGCACCGTGCCGGGGGCGGCAAGCTCGGGAGCAAGCGCATAGATGGACGTCGGATAGACATGGACGCGCGCCGCTCTGGCGGCGGTCACGAGTTCTTCTTCGCGCCTGCCGCAGCGGTCGCGCAGCAGCAGATGCAGCCCGGAGCCTTGGCCGATCACGTCGACGCGATCGCCTAGATGCTCGCGGACGGCGGCCAGCATCGTCTCCTGCTTGCGGTTGTACAGCATGCGCATACGCCGGATATGGCGCTCGAAATCGCCGGCGCGCATGAACCGCGCAAGAGCGGCCTGGAAGATCGGCGAGGCGAGCTGGTCGTAGCTGTGGGCCATCGCCTTGAACGCCGACAGCAGCTCCGGGGGCAGGACCAGATAGCTGATTCGCAGCGACGGAGCCAGCGCCTTGGAGAAGGTCCCTAAGTAGATGACGCGACCGTCGGCATCTAGTCCTTGGAGGGAAGGAATCGGTTTGCCGCCGTACCGGAACTCGCCGTCGTAATCGTTCTCGATAATATAGGCGTCGCGTGCTTGCGCCCATGCGAGGAGCTGCAGCCGTTTGGCGATGGAAGTGGTCATGCCGTATGGAAATTGGTGGGAGGGCGTGAGGTAGACGGCTTGGGCGGAGGATGCCCGCAGCTCATCCATGCGGATGCCGTCCGCTTCCAGACTGATCGGCTTAACGGGTGCGCCGGCTTGCAGCAGCAGCGATTTGACGCCGTCGTTGACCGCTTCTTCCGCCGCGATCGCTCCCAGACGCGGACGGAGCAGCTGAAGCAGCAGCGCGAGCGAATGATACGTCCCCGCGCCGACGACGATCTGCCCGGGCAAGGATCGTACGCCGCGGGCGTGAAGGAGATAGGCGGCAATCTCCTCCCGCAGACGAGGGTCGCCCTGGTAATCGCCGTACAGGAGGGTCCGGCCGTTCTCGGGCAGGAAGCATTCGCCGACGAGCTTGCGCCATTTGCCATGCGGGAATTGAGATAGATCGACCGCCCCGTATCCGAAATCATAATCCGCTTCGTCGGCATTGGCGGCATGATAGGCGCGCGACGGAATTGGAGGACCGTCAGTCGCAAGGGGCTTCGACGCGGACTTGTCGATCGGATCGATGCCGGGAGAACCGGTGATCTCCGGCGAATGGATGGATAAATCCGCCACGAAAAGCCCGGAGCGGGGGCGGCTGACCGCATATCCTTCCGCGGCCAGCTGATCGTAAGCGTGAGCGATCGGCGTCCGGCTGCGTCCCAGGAGGGAAGCGAGCAGGCGGACGGAGGGCAGCTTCTCGCCGGGGCGCAGCTGCCCTGCGCTGATTTGAGCTTTAATATAGGCATATAGCTGCATATATACGGGGACATTGGACGCGTCGTCGAGCGTCGGCATGAGCGAGTGCATGCGGATTCCTCTCCATTCTTATATCTGTCACATGAAAAAAGTATAATCTGTACATTTTGCGCGTGACAAGACTGTATTACGATGGGAGCATGCCACAGAAAAGGGATGAGATGTCGATGATGCACACTTACGCGCTGCCTCATATTGAACGGTTGGAACCTTATGCGTTGGGCGAGCAGCCGAAGCCGGGCCGGACCTGCGCCAAACTGAACCAGAACGAGAACCCTTATCCGCCGTCGCCGGCGGTGCTGGAAGCGCTGCGGAGTATGCCGGAAGAGTCATTGCGCAGATACCCGGATCCGTCGGCAGGCGCGCTTCGTGCGGCGATCGCCGAACGGACGGGGCTTGCGGCGGAGCAAATCTACTGCGCGAACGGTTCCAGCGAAATTATCTCGCTCCTGTTCAAGGTGTTCGTCGGTCCGGGCGGACGGGCGGCCGTGGCGGAGCCGGGCTTCGGACTTTACCAGACCGAGGCGGCCGGCCATCAAGCCGCGTGCATCCCCATCCCGCTTCTGCCTGATTACCGTCTGGATATCGACGGCCTGCTGTCCAGCGGCGCAGACGCGCTGATTCTAATTCATCCTCACGCGCCGACCGGTTTGTTGACCAACCCGGAAGAACTCGAGCGTCTCGTTCGTTCTTTCCAGGGACTGGTCGTCGTGGACGAGGCCTATATCGACTATGCGCCGGCCGGATCGTCCGTCCTGCCGCTGATCGAACAATTTCCGAACCTGCTCGTCCTGCGGACCTTCTCCAAATCATACGGGTTAAGCGGACTGCGAGCGGGCTACTGCGCGGGCAGCCGGGAGCTGATCGCGGCGTTCGCGAAGGGCGGGGGCATCTACAACGTTGACGCGCTGGCCCAGAAGTTGGCGCTGGCCGCCGTGCGGGACGACGCCTACATGCGTGGCAGCGTGGCGCGCGTCGTTGCGACGAGGGACGCTTTTGCCGGCGAGCTGCGGCGGAGAGGGTACGACGTGCTTCCGTCGTCGGCCAATTTCGTGCTGTGCGCGCCCCCCGTAACCGGACCGGATGCCCGAACGATATATCGGAAGCTGGTCGAGCGGGATATATACGTTCGGCACTACGAGCATCCGAGGCTTCGCGGTCTGCTTCGGATTTCGATCGGGACGGATGAAGAGATGGAATGGCTGAGGAGGGAGCTGGATGCGCTCGCGTCGAATTCGGGCTAAGGCCGAACCTTCCCGAGCGCCCGTCCGACCGGGAGAACGGAAAAGCGGGAGGCCGCAAGCGGGGCCGCTTTTTCCGCTTTGCAGGAAGCTTGGATTCGTTGTAATATAGACTTTATTACTTAATGACACATCATGTAAAATTACGCCCTGCAAGCAAGGCGCGAGCGCTTTACTATGGAATGGGGCAAGCGGAGGTATTGACGATGAGTGAGCTTAAAACGAAGATTTTGGAGCTGCTGAAGGAAGATGCGCGGCGCAGCGCGGAGCTGATCGCGACGATGCTGGATGCGGAGGCCTCGGCGGTGTCGCAGGCGATCGCGGAACTGGAGCAGGAGCACGTCATCGTCAAATACGCGGCCGTTGTTAACCCGAGCAAGATCGACGAGGAGAAGGTTACCGCTTTGATCGAAGTTCAAATTACGCCGGAACGCGGCCGCGGATTCGAAGGTATCGCGGAACGGATCTATCAATATCCCGAAGTGCAGTCGGTCTACCTGATGTCCGGCGCTTACGACCTGCTGGTCGAAGTCCAAGGGAAGACGCTCAACGAAGTGGCTTCGTTCGTATCGAGCAAATTGTCGACGATCGACGCGGTGCTGTCGACGAAGACGTTCTTTATTCTGAAGAAATACAAGCAGGACGGCATTATATTCGAGGAGCGCGAAGACGATCACCGTCTTCTCGTCTCGCCGTGAGGGTGATGGGCCATGATTAAAGAAGAAGAGAAACCCCAGCCGCAAACATCGCTCCGCTCCATGCGCGATTACCTCGCGCCGGGCGCGCGCGACATGAAGCCGTCCGGCATCCGCCGTTTCTTCGATTTGGCGGCCGGCCGCAAGGACATCATCACGCTGGGCGTCGGCGAGCCGGATTTCGTCACGCCTTGGCATGTGCGCGATGCTTGCATTTATTCGCTCGAGAGAGGCAAGACGCAATATACCTCCAATGCCGGCATGCCGGAACTGCGCGAGGCGATCGGCCAATACTTGAACGACAGCTTCCAGGTGAAGTACAACCCGGCGGACGAAATTCTCGTGACCGTCGGCGGCAGCGAAGCGATCGACCTCGCCTTGCGGGCGCTCATTACGCCGGGCGATGAAATTCTCGTGCCGGAGCCTTGCTACATCACCTACTCGCCGATCACGACCTTGAGCGGCGGCGTGGCGGTGGGCGTCGAGACGTTCGCCGAAGACAATTTCAAGCTGCGCGTGGAATCGCTGCAAGCCGCGCTGACGCCGAGATCCAAAGTGCTCATCCTCTGTTACCCGAGCAACCCGACGGGCGGCATCATGACGTACGAGGACTGGCTGCCGATCGCCAAGTTCGCCGAAGAGAACGACCTGATCGTCATCTCCGACGAGATATACGCCGAGTTGACCTACGGCATGAAACACGTCAGCTTCGCGGCGATGCCGGGCATGAAGGAACGGACGATTCTCGTCAGCGGCTTCTCCAAGGCGTTCGCGATGACCGGCTGGCGGATGGGTTACGCATGCGGACATCCGGAGCTGATCGGCGCCATGCTGAAGATTCACCAATATACGATCATGTGCGCGCCGATCATGGGCCAGATCGCGGCGCTCGAGGCGCTCCGCAACGGGCTGGAAGAGAAGGACCGGATGGTCGAGTCGTACAATCAGCGTCGCCGGATCGTCGTGCAGGGCTTCCGTCAGATCGGTCTGGAATGCCACGAACCGCAGGGAGCATTCTACGCGTTCCCTTCCGTGAAATCGACGGGGCTGACGAGCGAGGAATTCGCGACGCGGCTGCTGCAGGAATACAGCGTGGCGGCGGTCCCGGGCGACGTGTTCGGCAAAGGCGGCGAAGGCCATCTGCGTTGTTCGTACGCCAGCTCGATCGCGAACTTGACGGAAGCGATCGACCGGATCGGACAATTCGTCCAGAAATTGAAGGCAAACTAAAAAAATAGTTTCATTATTGGCAGACTTTGTTATAATAACTTTAACAAATTTTTATAAACTTAGTTTGCACAAGCGATCCCGGCAACCGATATTTACGACAGAAGGAGGAATGAACATTGGCTTGTGCGGATTATGAGTTCTCGTTTCGAAGCGAAACGGGCGCCATCCAAGCGAAGCAGTACTCCTCCTCCATCCGCGTATTGGAAGACGAGATCTACGAGCTGCGTCAACGAATGGAACAATCGTATTTGGAGCAGAAAACGTTCAGCTCCGATATCGTCATCGATTTGAGCCGCAAGCTAGACATTAAGATTAACGAGTATATGCGATTTATGGTGAGAAGAAATTCTCTTCAATAGCACATAACAGCAGCCGGCCGGATGGCCGGCTTTTTTGCGCGCCGGAAGCGGGTGAAGGACGGCAGACGGATTTACAAACAGGAACAAATGTTCTATTATGAATGAGCATGTTTAAAGTAGCAAGCGATTAAGCAGGTAAGGGAGAGAGGTCTACGATGGCTAGCAGAGAACAGCTGCTGCATGATTTCGCCGCGCTTATTCCGTTCGCGGAGTCGCTGCGCGGGCTGGACGAGGCGGCCTGGACGGCGCGGGTCGCGCCTGGCAAGTGGGCCGTTCGCGATATCGTGTCCCATATGATGCTATGGGACAAGTATTTTCTGGAAGAAGCCATTGAGCGGATTGCCCAGGGGGAGCCGCTCACGGCGCGGCACTTGGATTACGATGCATTCAATCGCGATGCGATGACGTTCGCCGCGACCCGCAGCCAGAAGGTGATCTTGGATCTGGCCATTCGCTTCCGAAGCGATATCATCCGCCAGTTGACGATGCTCGGCGAGGAGCGCGCGTCTCGCGTCTATACCGATGCGGACGGTCAACCGTTCGCCATAGGACGATACGCGGCCGACTTTATCGCGCACGACGCGCATCATATGGCGCAGATCCAGCGTTTCTTGGGCCGGGAGGCGGACGGCGCGATCGGTTCGGATTTGCAGCAGCGTACATAAGCGGCCGGGCGGTATAGCCTGGCTTCGAACGAGCGCGATCTCCCGAGGGGGTCATCGCGCCGTTTGTCGTTTTCGTGACGAGCGAGCTTGGAATCTCTCGAACCCTATCGTTTCGACGGTGTGGGGAGCGCGTCAGATATGATATAGTGAACGTAGACTCTACGCCAGTGGAAGGAGCTTATTTGCCGAAGATGAAGAGAACGAAGAGGTTTGCAGCGCTGCTGCTCATTTTGTCCTTGTTTGGCGCGTTGTTAGCGGGCTGCGGAGATGAGCCGGATTTAACGGTGTTCATTATGCCGAAGGAATATTTCAATCCCGACGCGGCGCAGAAGATCGAAGATAAAGTACAGGCCGGATTCGGCGAGACGAAGTCGATCGCGGTGAACGCAAGCCCGATGTACAACGCGCAGAAGCTTGTCGTCGAGATCGCGGCCGCGGGCAACGGGATTATCGTCATGCCTAAGGATGCGCTCCAGATGATGATCGACCAGGGGCCGGCCGTTCAGCTTGACGATACGTTCAAGGCGGAGGATTACCAGGAAGGCGTCATGGAGAGCATGGTCGAAAGCGAGAACGGCGAGCTGACGAAGGTGAAGGGCTTGTTCGCGATTCCGGTCGAGAAGATTCCGGCCTTCAAGGCCGCCGGCTACGAAGAGAAGGATATCGTGGCGATTATTCCGGTGAACGCCCCGGATCAGGAATTGTCCAAGCAAGTGATGAAGGAGCTAATGAAGCCATGAGATTATATACGAGAACCGGGGACGGCGGGCAAACTTCCGTCAAAGGCGGACGGGTACGCAAAGACGACATCCGCGTCGATACGTACGGCACGATCGACGAGCTGAACAGCTTCGTCGGACAAGCGGCGGCCGTAGCCGCGCGCGAAGGGAAGCAGGAGGCGCTGGTCGCGGAACTGCTGGAGATTCAGCAGGAGCTGTTCGACTGCGGCTCCGATCTGGCGTTCGCCGACCCGGCCGGCCGCGAGTTCAAGATGGACGCGCAGCCGGCCGAGCGGCTGGAGCAATGGATCGACGCGCATATCTCGGCGGCGCCCGAGGTGACGCGTTTCATCCTGCCGGGCGGCAGCGAGACGTCGGCCGTTCTTCACGTCTGCCGTACCGTCTGCCGCAGAGCCGAGCGCCGCGTCGTGACGATGGCTTCGGAGATGGAGATCAACATGGACGTGCTGAAGTATATCAACCGCCTCTCGGATTATTTCTTCGCGGCGGCGCGATCCGCGAACGCCGCGCTTGGCGTGCCCGACACGGAATACGTCCGAAGCGCGGAAGTGTTCCGCAAGAAAAAGAAACCATGACGATGCAGTACTACCCGCCGCTGTCCGTGCTCGTGGAGGCGAAGGACGCGGGAATGATGGTGCGCACGCTCGCCGAACGCCGTCTTGGCGTCTCGCGTAAGCTGCTCTCCCGTCTGAAGCTGACCGAGCGAGGCATTACGGTGAACGGGCAGCGGGTATATGTGAACGACCGCGTGCAGGAAGGCGATCTGGTCGAGCTGCGAATGGAGCAGGAGCGGTCGGACGATATTCTGCCGGAGCCGATGGCGCTCGACATCGTGTACGAGGACGCGGACCTGCTTATCGTCAACAAACCGCCTGGCATTGTCGTGCACCCGACCCATGGCCACTATACGGGCACGATTGCGAACGGCGTCGTCCATCATTGGCGGGAATGCGGCGAGATCGTCCGGTTTCGTCCGATCCACCGGCTGGACGAGGATACGTCCGGGCTCGTCGCGATCGCGAAGACCCCTTACGTGCATCAACAGCTGTCCGAACAGCTGCAGGCCGGCGAAGTCTATAAGTCGTATGTTGCTTATGTCTACGGCGCGCCGCCCGCATCGGCCGGCACCGTTGACGAGCCGATCGACCGGGACCCGGAATCGCCGCACGTCCGCATCGTAACGCCGAGCGGCTACCCGTCGGTGACGCATTACGAGACGGCCGCCGTATACGGAGACGGCATCGCTTCGAAAGTAAAGCTGAAGCTCGAGACGGGACGGACCCACCAAATTCGCGTGCATATGAAGCATATCGGTTGCCCGCTGATCGGCGATGCGATGTACGGCTTCGCCGCGCCGGAACGGCTGGCGGACGGGCTGCCGAAGCTGGAGGGGCTGGTGGCGCGCCAGGCGCTGCATGCCGCCGTGCTCGGCTTCACGCACCCGATTCGCCGCGAATGGATGCAATGGGAAGCCTCGCTTCCCGAGGATTTGAGCAGTTTGGAGACGGCGCTCGCCAAGCAGGATTTTGGACGATAGATAGGAGCAATGACATCCGATGAGTAAACTTAAGCTATACGAATATTCCAAATGCGGCACATGCCGCAGCGCGCTTAAGTGGCTGAAAGCCGCAGGCTACGACGACATCGAGAAGCACGACGTGTTCGAGACGGCTCCTTCCGCCGAGACGATCGCGGAGCTGGTGGCGCGCAGCGGACTCGATATCAAAAAGTTCTTCAATACGTCCGGCGAAGTCTACAAGGAGCTTGGGCTGAAGGATAAGCTGGGCGCGATGACGGACGAAGAGAAGATAGCGCTGCTCGCCTCGAACGGCAGACTGATCAAGCGTCCGGTCGTGACCGACGGCAGCAAGGTGACGGTCGGCTTCAAGGAAGAGCATTACGAGCAGGAATGGAAGCAATAAGGCCGGAATACGGCGCGCTCTTGCCGGCATCCTGGCAGGCGGCGCACCGTTCGTCGACATAGGGGAGGCGCGAGAAGCAATGAAGAAATCTTGGCGGGCAGAGAAGCTGGATCGGCTCGGATCCTCGATCTTTGCCGAAGTGAGCGGTTGGAAACGAGAGGCGATGGCGGCCGGATTGGACGTGATCGACCTGAGCATCGGCAGTCCCGACCAGCCGCCCGCGCCGGAAGTGCGGCAGGCGCTCGCGGATGCGGCGTTAAGGGCGGACGCCTACGCGTACCCGGGCACGAAGGGCAGCCGCGGCTATCTCGGCAAAGTCGCGGAATGGATGGCGTACCGGTTCGGCGTCGACTTGAACCCCGAGACGGAACTGCTCTCTCTGATGGGAACGCAGGACGGGCTCGGGCATCTCGCGCTTGCATTGTGCGACCCCGGCGATATTGCGATCATTCCGAACCCCGGCTATCCCGTCTATGCGGCAGGACTTGCCGTGGCGGGCGTCGAGCCATACTTGATGCCGCTTCGCGAGGAACGGGGGTATTTGCCGGATTTCGATGCCATTCCCGAGGAGGTATGGCGCAAGGCGAAGTTCATGCTGCTCAACTATCCGAGCAATCCGCTGTCGGCGGTTGCGGACCTGCCGTTCTACGAGCAAGCGGTCGCGGCGGCGAAGCGGCATGACGTCCTGATCGTGCATGATCTAGCCTATTCGGAGATGGCGTTCGACGGATTCCGTCCGCCGAGCATTTTGCAGGTGGAAGGGGCGCGCGATATCGCGGTGGAATTCCATTCCATGTCGAAGAGCTTTAATCTGGCGGGCGGTCGGATCGGCTTCGTGGCAGGTAACGCGGAGGCGGTAGCGGCGATGGCCGAGCTGAAGGGGAACATCGACTTCGGCGTGTTCCTTCCCGTGCAGGAAGCGGCCGTCGCCGCCTTGGAGCGCGATATGTCGGGAACGGTCGAACCGGTAGGCGGATTATACGAACGGCGCAGAGATCTATTCCTCGGCGCGCTGGCGGCGGAAGGCTGGGCAGTACCCGAGCCGAAGGCGACGATGTTCATATGGGCGAAGCTGCCCCCGATGCGCTGGCATATGGCGGAACCTTGGACTTCGCGTCGAATTTCCCGGGAAATGCTCGCTCGGTACGGAGTTGCGATGATCCCGGGCGACGCTTTCGGATCTGAAGGCGAAGGCTACGTGCGAATCGCGCTCGTCGAGGAAGAAGAAAAGCTGCTGGATGCGGCGAAGCGGATCGGACGTTTTATTCGCGGCGAGTAGCTCGCGGCGAACGGACCGGGATATTGCTTGAAATGGCGCTGTCCTTGAAGGACGGCGTGGACGAGCCTTGGCAAGTCGCGCCTAGAACGGCATGGTTTATCGACAGCGATTGTCGCGCGTTGTTAGCAATGTTTAGGCATTGCAGGGTCCTAGCGCTGTGCTCTAAGATAATAAGAAGCAAGTATTACGGTATGGGGATGGAATCGGATGAACGAGAACAAAATTTTGATCGTGGACGGCATGGCCTTGCTGTTCCGGGCTTTTTTCGCGCAGTCTTACAGCGCCCGGCGGCTTGAGGACGGCACGCCGACGAACGCCATTTACGGCTTTATGCAGTATCTGTTCGACGCGGTGAACGAATTCCGGCCGACGCACGTGGTGTGCTGCTGGGATATGGGGAGCAAGACGTTCCGCACGGAGTTATTTTCGGATTATAAAGCGAATCGGCCGGATGCGCCGGAAGACCTGATTCCGCAGTTCTCGCTCGTCAAGGATATCGTGGCGGCCCTGAACATTCCGAACATCGGGCTGGAAGGCTATGAGGCGGACGACTGCATCGGCACCGTATCGAATAAGCTAAGCGAGCTGGGGCATGTCTATATTCTTACCGGGGACCAGGATATGCTGCAGCTGGTGACGGAGCGCATCCATGTCGTCATCATGAAGAAGGGCCGGAACAATTACGCGGTGTACGACTTAGATTTCCTGAAGACGGACAAAGGTATACATCCGTTCCAGGTCGTCGAGATGAAAGGGCTCACGGGCGATACGAGCGATAATTACCCCGGCGTCAAAGGGATCGGCGAGAAAACCGCGCTGAAGCTGCTGACCGAATACGAGTCGATCGACGGCATCCTGAGCAACCTCGAGGTACTGCCGAAGAGCGTCAAGGCGAAGATCGAAGCGGACTTGGAGATGCTCCATCTGTCGCGGACGCTCGCACGCATCAACATCGAAGTGCCGGTCGCCTGCAGCCTCGAGGAATGCACGTGGAGCGTGCCGCTGGATTCGGCTTCCGAAGTGTTCGATAAATACCGGCTAACGAACTTATTGAAAATGATCGGCTAATACGAGAAGGCGAGAAGCCCTTTTCCTGCTTGCGGGAGAAGGGCTTCTTCGTGCTATGCGCAAGAGCGGGCATTCGAGTCCGCACTGGCATAGAGCGCGACGTTAATGGCGGGCCGAAAGTTGCAGACGGCGATGATACCGATTCCCCATACAATAATTTCCACCGTGAGAAGTCAATCCCGTCGACTGCGGGGAAAGGAATGCGACACTACAATATCCGTGTAAGCGCTTTATTCAAATGGAGTTCCGCATTGATTTGCGCAAACGTTTGAACAAAGGAGGGCATGCGAATCAAGACGGCGCGTAAGCCGCGCCTGGTAATGATGCCTAAAAGCGAATATCCCCAACGCTTTCGGCCACTAAGGGAGGATTAATCGTACATGCGAGCAGGAACGTTCAGCAAACGAATCATGGCATGGCTCATGGGCTTCATGGTGCTCACGACGTCCGGCATCATTCCGCCTGCGGCGGAAACGGTCGTTCAAGCGGCGGAAACATCCGCGGGATCGGCCACCGTCTACTACTACACGCCGACGCGGAACTGGAATACCGTCTACATGCATCACAACGGGAGCGGAACTTGGACGCCAGTGCCGGGCACGAAGATGGATGCGGCCTGCGCGAACTGGGCGAAGTCGACCGTTACGCTCGGCAGCGCGGCCACGTTCGAGTTGGTCTTCAACAATGGCTCCGGCGCTTGGGACAACAACGGCGGCGCCAACTATAAAGCCGGTGCTGGCGAGCATCAAGCGAAGGACGGCAAGCTGACCGCCGGCGCGGGCAATCCATGCGCGCCGGATACGACGGCGCCGAGCGTCCCCGCCGGATTGGTCAAAGGCGCGGTGACCAGCACGACCGCGGCACTATCGTGGACGGCTTCGACCGATAACGCGGGCGGCAGCGGCGTAGCCGGCTACGATGTCTACCGCGGCGGCGCGCTCGTCAAGAGCGGCGTAACGGGCGTAACTTACGCGGATACGGGGCTAACGCCTGCCACGGCTTACAGCTACACGGTCGTGGCGAAGGACGCGGCGGGCAACCAATCGGCGCCATCCGTCCCTTTGTCCGTGACAACCGCCGCGGCCGGTAATCAGGCTATCGTCTATTACTACACGAAGACGAAGGGATGGACGTCGGTTAGTGTCCACTACCAACCGGCGGGCGGCAGCTGGACGGCCGCGCCGGGCGTGGCGATGAACGAGAACGCCTGCGCGGAGTGGGTGAAGAAGACCGTCGATCTGGGTTCCGCGTCTTCCATGAAAGCGGCCTTCAACAACGGTTCGACCTGGGATAATAACGGCGGCTCGGATTATACGTTGGCTGCGGGCGTAGTCACCGTGAAGGACGGCATTGTGACCGCCGGAGCGGCGAACCCATGCGCGCCGCTGCCGGAAGACGTTACGCCGCCGTCGGTTCCGCAAGGCGTATCGGCGGTCGCGAGCGGTCTTGCGATCACGCTGAACTGGACCGCTTCGACGGACAACGCGGGCGGCCGCGGGGTAGCCGGCTACGAAATTACGCGTACCGGCGGTACGGCCGGCGCGAAGACGTTCACGACGACGAGCACGTCTTTCCGCGACGGCTCCCTGGAAGCGAGAACGGCGTACAGCTATACCGTGAAAGCGTACGATAACGCGCAGCCGGCCAACAAATCGGCGGCCAGCGCGGCCGCGAGCGCCACGACGGGCGACGCGCCGCCGCCGGTGCCAGGCGGAACGCCGATCGGCACGGATATGCGCGAAGACTCGATTTATTTCGTCATGACGGCGCGCTTCTACGACGGCGACGCATCCAATAACCGCGGCGGTTCGGCGCATACGACCAGCGGCAACGCGGCGAATAACGACCCAATGTTCCGCGGGGATTTCAAGGGACTGATCGACAAGCTGGATTACATCAAGGCGCTCGGTTTCTCGGCGGTCTGGATCACGCCGGTCGTGCTGAACCGCTCCGACTACGATTACCACGGTTATCACGGCTACGATTTCTTCAGGGTCGACCCTCGGCTCGAATCCGCCGGCGCTTCGTATCAGGACTTGATCAATGCGGCGCATAACAAAGGGCTCAAGATCATCCAGGACGTCGTCTACAATCACTCCAGCCGTTGGGGCGCCAAAGGCTTGTATACGCCGAAGGTGTTCGGCATCCGCGATACGCAGTGGAGCTGGTTTTACGACGAGCCGGTCGCCGGCGCCGAGTATGACGGAATGACCGTCAACGCGAGCGGCAAACCGTACAACGGCGATCTATGGTCGACATCCGAGCCTGCGGGCAACACGTGCCGCAACTGGGGCGTACCGACGGGCGCCACGAGCAAGGAAGGGTATAAAATTTACAACTGCCAATGGCCGAATCCGACGAGCGGCATGTTCCCTTCGAACCTGTACCATCAGTGCTGGATCGGCAACTGGGAGGGAGAAGACTCCCGCAGCTGCTGGATTCATGAGGATTTGGCGGACTTCAACACCGAATCGAAACCCGTGCAGGATTATCTGATCGACGCGTATAACCGCTTCATCGATATGGGCGTCGACGGCTTCCGGATCGACACGGCCGTCCACATTCCGCGGGTTACCTGGAACCGTCATTTCCTGCCTGCCGCGCAGGAGCACGCGGTGGCCAAGTTCGGCGACAAGGGCAAGAACTTCTTCATGTTCGGCGAGGTCGGCTCGTTCGTGAACGACAAGTGGAACCGGGGCTCGGTCAACCACTCCGCCCAGTTCTTCACGTGGAAGGAGCGGACGACGTACAGCGCCGACGACACGGCGGCGGCACTCGAGCAGTACAACTACGAGAACAACATGGGCACGGGCAACCAGCCGACGTCGACGAACGCTTTCCTAAGCGGCAATGCCTACCATCAGCCGGACCATTCCAAATTCTCGGGCATGAGCGTCATCGACATGCGGATGCACATGAACTTCGGCGACGCGGGCAACGCGTTCTGGAACGGCAAGGACTCGGACGACAGCTACAACGACGCCACGTATAACGTCGTCTACGTCGATAGCCACGATTACGGCCCGAACAAATCGTCTACCCGGTATGCGGGCGGGACGGCGGCGTGGGCGGAGAACATGAGCCTCATGTGGACGTTCCGCGGCATCCCGACGCTGTATTACGGCTCCGAGATCGAATTCCAGGCCGGCAAGCCGATCGACTGCGGCCCGACTTGCCCGCTCGCGACGACGGGGCGCGCTTATTTCGGCGACCACCTCGAAGGCTCTGTCGTGGCCGGCGGCTTCGGTCAAGTGGCTTCGGCTACCGGCACCGTCGCCCAGACGCTCCAGAAGCCGCTCGTGAAGCATCTGCAGCGGCTGAACCAAATTCGCCGCGCGATCCCGGCGCTTCAGAAAGGGCAATATTCAACGGAAAACGTCAGCGGCGGCATCGCTTACAAACGGCGGTACACCGACACCGCCAAAGGCATCGACAGCTTCGCGCTCGTCGCGGTCAGCTCCTCGGCTACGTTCAGCAATATCCCGAACGGCACGTACAAAGATGCCGTCACGGGCGACGTGCGCACCGTCACGAACGGCACGCTGAGCGTGAACGTCAGCGGCCAGGGCAACCTGCGCGTGTACGTACTCGACCTGGCGGGCAATCCGGCGCCGGGCAAGATCGGCGAGGATGGACCATTCTTGAAAGCGTAATCGAACAAAGCGAACAAAGAAACCCGCGCCCGGCGCGGGTTTTTGCCGTACTACGGGTTTACCGCTTAAACGGTGTCCCTGCCGAGCCCCGCAACACTCTTAAGGACCCGGATAAGCAAAGGAGGACGACAGCGCGTTTCAGATGGGGCTTTGTCAAGTTATCGACGACATTGCTATGGGCGGGATGCGAGCTTTTCGGTTGCCCGCAATCGGGACTTCAAGGTGAATTGAAAAGGCGGAACAGGTCGCCGCCTGTTCCGCCTTACCTTTGCCGCGAAAACCAGCTAGTCCCTTACACGATAATGTCGATATCCGGCACCGAAATGACCGGCGGCGTCGTAATCGTCGACGTCGTGTTCGAGAAGTCCGCGACTTCCAAGACGACAGGCGCGCCTACGGGGATGTCGATCGTGTTGATGACGAGCGAAGCGGTCGTCAGCGAAGAGAGGTTCGCTTCCTGCATCATGCCGTTGACGTAGACGTTCAAGTAGCCGTTGACGGGCGGCGCGGGCAAGTCGGTGATCGCATCGCCGTTGTCGTTGACGAAACCGGCGGCCGGTATCGTCGTCACGCCCCCGGCGATCATCGGCGCGGTCACCGTCGCGACGAACCGGAAGACGGCCGGCAGGACGCTGGTCGTCACCGCGCCGCCCGAGGCGACGGGCGCGGTCGCGCTGGCCGCGATGAACAATTTGATGAGCGAAGCTGGCATAACATTCACCCCCTTTCGTTCAGGCCATAATCCGGATCGACTGGACGATGATCGGCACGCCCTTCTGCGGGATATCCTCCGACAAGAAGCGAATCGAGCCCGCGCGGATCCGGTACATGTTGGCCGGCTGCAGCACCGCGTTCACGAACGTCTGGATCAGCGACATGTCGCGCGGGTTCGGAATGCGATTGGTCCGCCCGTAGCCGTCCACGCCGTCTTCGTCGCGATACTCCCGTTTGGCGCCGTCCGCGATGGCGTAGAAGAGGTATACTTTGGTTTGCAAAAGACGGCGCGTCCTGCCGCGGGTTGATTTGCGCTTCGTCTGCCGGGAAGCTCGTTTACGGGGCGATTGCCGGATGCTCACCTGGTCGTCACCTTCTTGGCCGAAAATGGGATTCCTTTACAGAATATGCGTTTGCGCTCGTGCCCGCGTAGCCGTTTGACCGCGGTGCGAATGACCAAAAATGTGATCTAGCCTACACTTTTCTATTGTTGGAGATCCGGTCGGGATGCTATCTTTAACTTAAAGGGCACTCCCACCATCTCGCTCCCAAGAGCGACTATATTCCGGCGATAGAAAGGGATGAGGACGATCGTCTTGCTTCGCTGCCTCTGTATTTGCATCATGATTATGCTTCTAGGAACGAGTCTGCCCCGCGGTCTGCGAGCCGAAGAGAGTATCCCGCAGCCGCCGGAGCTCCAGTCGGAGGCGGCGATTCTGATCGACGCCCGTTCTGGCGCCGTCCTGTTCGGGAAGAACGCGACGGAGCGCCTCTATCCAGCCAGCATTACGAAGATCGTCACCGGCATCATCGCGCTCGAATCGGCTGATCCGGAAGAGATCGTCACGGTCTCCAAGGAAGCGCGTTACGAGGACGGCACCCGCGTCTATTTGGCCGAAGGCGAGCAGGTCACGCTCGGCAATCTCGTTTACGCGCTCATGCTCAATTCCGGCAACGATGCGGCGACCGCGATCGCCGAGCATATTTCCGGTTCGAAGGCGCTGTTCGCCGACAAAATGAATGCGTTTGCGAAGGAGACGGTCGGGGTATTCGACACGCAGTTCACGAATCCGCACGGCTTGCCCGACCCGGCGCACTATACGACAGCCTCGGACATGGCCAAGATCGCCCAATATGCCATGCGCAACGAGCGGTTCCGGGAGATCGTCGCGACGGACAAAATGCCGTGGAACGGCAAGGAATGGCAGTCCCAGCTCGACAACCACAACAAGCTGCTCACGACGTACGAAGGCACGCTCGGCGTCAAGAACGGCTACACGCAGGCGGCGGGCAACACGCTCGTCATCGCGGCGCAGCGCGGCGGCATGGAGCTGATCGGCGTCATCCTTAAGGCGAGCACGAACAAAGCGATTTACGCCGAAATGACGAAGCTGCTGGATTACGGGTTCGCGGCATTCGAGCCGAGGCAGCTTTTCGCGGCGGGCGAAACGTACAAATACGGCACGGGCGCGGAAGGGGAGTCGCCTCGAATGTTCGTCGCCGAGGAGGAGCTGTGGACAGCGGCGCCGAAGCATGAAATCGCCGACATGCAGGTCGACGCGCTAGGTTCGGTCACGATGAGCACCCCTTCGCGCACGTGGACGGCCGGCATGCTGACGCTGCAGACGCCCCCTGCGGAGAGCGCGCAGGCGGTTGAGGCGGGAAGCGAGGCCGCCGGAGCGGCCGAAGACATCGAGGAAGAGAAGGCTGTCGCCGCATCGGGCTGGGAGCTGCCGATTGCCGGCGCCTGGCTGCTCATGAATATCATGCTCGGCGCGATCGCGTATATGAAGCTGCGCAAGCGCGCGATGCGGGGGGCATAGCGCCGCGATATCCGTGTTCGCCTCGGCTAATCGCGTATCGGGAACAAGGCGTCTCAACCGACCGGTTGAGACGCCTTTTTAGGCATGCAAGCGATTATTAGTTTCACGCTACTAAACTTCGTAACAAACGACATCATCTTCGTAACGATGCACATCGCCAAGCCGCACGTCCCTCACTATAATTCGAGGGTAGATGGAATCGGCCGCGTACCGGAGCGAACAGGCAGAGAATATGCCAGGCTGTCTTCTCAAGAGGACAGTCCCTACTTTAATATAGAGACAGACGAAGCCAAGGGGCCGGAGGGGAGCTAAGCTGAAAATCGGACTGACGAACCCGATCACCCAGCTCAACGTCAAGCAGCAGGTGATGCTGCTCTTTGCCGTCATGGTCATTCCGATTCTGCTGCTCAATTTCTATGGGAACGGCAAGGCGGAGCAGATTCTGAAAGGGCATGTGACGAACGCGTATTTGGAGCTGAACAAACAAAATCTCGACTTGATCAACCGGGACATCGATACCGTCAACAAGGTGACGACGACGGTCATCCAGAACCCGATCACCCAATCGCTCGTGCCGCGCGCAAATGAAACCGTTTACCAGCGGGTGCGGAAGTTCGCGGAGATGGACAAATTTCTGGCAAGCTATTCGGTCGGCGTCAAAGGCGGAGAGGCGGTCTACTACTCGCTGTACGTCTATGACCCGAACGACGACTACTCTTTCGCCCCTTACGATCCGCAGATCAAGAAAGCGGGCGTCTACTTCTTCTCGGACGACAGCAAACCGCTCTGGTTCGACGAGGCGGTGCGCAAACGCGGGGCTGGGTATCTCGCCATTATCGACGACCTTGGGACGCTGCCGAACAAGACGACGCTCGCCTATATCCGTTCCGTGACGAACATTTCGCTTGGCACCGGCGTAATCGGCGTGCTCGTCACGACGAATATGGACGAGAAAATATCGGAGTCGCTCCGTTCGGTCAGCCTGCCGGACGGCGGCATCTACTTGACCGATTGGCATAACCGGATTCTCGCGGCGGCGAACCGGCAGACCGGCGATCGGCTATCGCTCCCGGAGATGGGCGACGCGGAGCTCGCGGGGACGGGAAGGACGGATTTCATCGCGTCGGGATTCCTGCACGTCATGAGCTACAACGCCGGCTTGCAGCAGAAACTCGTGTACCAAATTCCGATCGCTTCGCTTCTGCAGAAGCAGAACGAGCTGAAGCACGTCATCCAGTTCATCTCGATCGTCTATACCGCGGTCGCGCTCGTCATGATGATCTACTTCTGGCGCTCGCTCATGACCCCGCTGCAGCGGCTGGCCGTCTTCGTGCGTTCGTACGAACCGGGACGGAAGCTGCCGGACGCCGCGGGCAAGCGCCGCAAGGACGAGGTCGGCGTCGTCGTCTCGTCGGTGTACGACATGGCGGGCAGGCTGAATACGCTGATCGAAGACCGCTACCAGATGCAGATCCGGGAGAAAGAAGCGCAGCTTCAAATTTTGTACCACCAGATCAATCCGCATCTGCTGTACAACACGCTGGAGAGTATCTATTGGAAGAGTTCGCTCGAAGGCAATTCCGAGTCGGCGGAGATGATCAAGGAGCTGTCGCGTCTGATGAAGATCAGCTTGAGCCGCGGCCGTGAGCTCATTACGATCAAAGAGGAGCTCGAGCACGCCGCCGCGTACATCGGGCTGCAAGAGAAGCGCTACCGGTACGGATTTCGCGTGGAATGGGACGTGGGTGCGGACATCGAGCCGTTCTTGATTCCGAAAATCACGCTCCAGCCACTGCTCGAGAACGCGATGATCCACGGCGTACGCAATATGGAGGACGACGGCGTCATCCGCATCCAAGGCGAACGCCGGGGAGACGAGGTCGTGCTGCGCGTGGAGGATAATGGCTACAAGGAGGTCGATTTCGCGTCCATCGACCGGCTGCTGCGCGAGGAACGACCGAACCCGTCGCTCGGGTACGGCATTCGCAACATCCACCAGCGCATCCGGCTTCATTTCGGGAGCGAATACGGTCTCGCCTACGGGCCGAAGGAAGGCGGCGGCACGGTCGTCACGATCGTGATGCCGATCCGGGCCGAGGAGCAGGGGCAGTCGGGTTCAGAATAGGCATGCGGGAAGAACGGAGTGAGAGAGATGCACAATATCCTGATCGTCGATGACGAGCCGCTCATCTGCATGGGCATCAGCAATTTGCTGGTTGGCGCGGGCCTCGGCATCGGCCAAATCTATATGGCGCATAACGCATACGAGGCGCTCGATTATTTGCGGATGGAAGATATCGATCTGCTCATCACGGATATCCAAATGGGCACGATGAGCGGCCTGGAACTCATGCAGCAGGCAAAGCTCATCAAGCCTTGGGTACAGACGATCGTCATCTCGGCGCACGAGACGTTCCAATATGCGCAGACGGCCATGCGCCTTGGGGCGAAGGACTATTTGATCAAACCGCTGAGCGGCGCGCAGGTCATGGATACGGTGAGGGACGTGCTGCTGCAGACCGGCAAGTCGGATCGTCCGGATGCGGTCTACTCCCCCAACGTGCAGGAGGACTTCCGGATGGAATCGCCGCTCGAGGAACGGATGGCGCTGTTGCGCGAGCTCATGGCCGGGGAGCGATTCCCGGAATCGAGAGAGCAGCTGGCGCTGCAGTACGGCATCGAGCTGCGGGGGCCGTATTTCGCCGTGATCACCGCCGAGCTGCGGCTATCGGACGATCTCGGGGAGCGGGACCGGAGTTTGCTGCGGTACGCGGCGCTGAATATCGCGGGCGAGCTGACGGGCCAAGGCTGCGCGGCGCTAGGATTCTATATGGGTCCGGCGAGCATCGGGCTGCTGCTTCAGTGGGATGAAGCGCAGTACGCCGCGCTTGGGCCGAACAAGATCAACGGCATCGACATGACGGGGCGAAGCTTGCATTTTACGATCAAGCGGGTATTGAAATTGGACAGTATCGTCGGCATCAGCCAGATCCTGCGCGGAGAGGCGTTCGTGCCGGAGTTGTATGAACAAGCGCGGAAGGCGGCCCGGTGGCATCAGGAACTGCCCGACCACGAGGTGTTCTATTACGGGGACTTCAAGTGGAGCCAGTCGTCGCAGGAGCCGACCGAAGAGGAGCTGGCGGCGCAGAACAACATGACGGTCGAACTCGCCGTGCAATATATCCACAAGCATTACAGCCAGAAGGGGCTTAGCCTGCACGAGGTTGCGCAAGGGACGTACGTCAGCCCGAACTATTTGAGCTATTTGTTCAAGAAGAGCACCGGCACGAACCTGTGGGAATACGTAACGAAGCTGCGCATGGAGGAAGGGCGGCGGCTTCTGCTGGAGACCAGACTGCGGCGCTACGAAATCGCGGAGCGGGTCGGTTACGATTCGCCGGAGCATTTCGGCAAAATATTCAAGAAATATTATGGCATCAGCCCGAGCGAGCTGAAGAAATAACGTCAGGAGCAAGGAGGGGCAACCGATGCGCAAAATCGCGACCGCGTTAATCGCGCTGTGCATGGCCGTCGGAACCGCAGGCTGCATCGGCGCAAGCGGCGGGGATTCGGGTCAAGCGGCGCCGGAAGGCGGCAGAGCGGCCGCTTCGGATCCCGCCCGCGAACGGATCACCATCAGCATCTACTATCCGACCCCGGATTTGCCTGAGAACCGGGCGCACGAGGACGATAAGATCCGCCGGTTCACGGCGCGGTACCCGTACGTCGACATTATCAAGAGCAACTGGCAGTACAGTCCGAACGAGATCGGCATCAAGATGGCGTCCGGCGAAGCGCCGACGCTGTTCAACACGTTCGCCTCGGAGGGACGTTATCTCGCCGAGCGCGGGTGGGCGGCGGATATCACCGAGCTGTACGAGGCATACCCGCACAAGGAACAAATCAACCCGCTGCTGCAAGATCAATTTCGGATCGCGGGCCGCGTATATGGCCTGGCGGAACGGGGTTACGTGACCGGCGTCATCATCAACAAAAAGCTATTGGAGGATCGGGGCGTGCAGCCGCCTTCTTACGATTGGACGTGGGACGACCTGCTCGCCGTCGCGGGAGCGGCGTCGAACCCATTGAAGGGCATATCGGGCATCGCGCCGATGGGCAAAGGCAACGAAGCGGGCTGGAACTGGACGAATTTCCTGTTCGAAGCGGGCGGCGACATCCTGACCGTCGACGGCGGCAAGGTGCGTGCGGCTTTCCATGGGGAAGCCGGACTGCGCGCCCTAGAGCTGTACCGGAAGCTGGCCTGGGATGCGCGGGCGATCCCGAAGGATTGGGCGGTCGGCTGGAACGACGCGATCAGCATGTTCGTCCAGGGCAAGACGGCGATGATCATCTCCGGCCCGGACAGCCCGATCATCCAGGCGCTCAACCAGTGGGGCATGCCGCCGGAGGACGTGCTGTTCTACCCGATGCCGTCCGAGAAGCCGGGCGGGAAGCATACGGGCATCCTCGGCGGCGACTATCTCGTCATCAATCCGAACGCGACCCCGGAGGAGCAGGAGACGGCGTTCCGTTACGCCACGTTCGACATGTTTACGGAGCAGAGTTTGGAGGCGCTGGATGCCGAGATCGCCAAGCGCGAGCAGGATGGTCAATTTTACATTGCGCCTTTCATTCCGTACTATAAGGATGATTCCGAATACGGGCGGCGGGTAAAATCCATCTATGAGCGCCATGCCAACGTGTATGCGTACGACGACGAAGCGTCGCGGCTGTTCGACGGCAAAGTCGAAGTCCAGTACAACACGCAGCAATATTACGGGGCGGTCACGTCGATGGTGCAGGCGGTATTCGCCGATCCCGAAGCGAATCTGAACCAGCTGCTGCAAGAGACGGCGAAGACGGTGCAGAGCTTATATTTCGACCGGGTGAACGTGCCGGGCAGTCCGTAGCGGTTTGTAGATGAGGGCGCGCGCTTCCGATCTATTCGGCGGCTCGCGCCCTTCCTTGCCATCCGGACGGTATGCCATCCGGGCAAATTGGCGAAGACTGGAACAGAAGGAGTGAAGGTTGGGATGGACGGGCAATTGTGGGTAGGCTTGCTGGAACTGATTCTGATCAATATCGTCTTGAGCGGCGATAACGCCGTCGTCATTGCGCTCGCGTGCCGCAATCTGCCGGCGGAGCAGCAGAAGAAGGCGATTTTCTGGGGCAGCATGGGCGCGGTGCTGCTGCGCGTCGTGCTGACGTTCGTCGCGGTCTGGTTGATGGAGGTGCCGCTCGTGCAGGTGGTCGGCAGCATCCTGCTGCTGTTCATCGCGATCAAGCTGCTGCGCGGCGACGAGGGCGAAGAGAACGTCGCTTCCAGCTCGAACATGAAGGACGCGATCAAGACGATCGTCGTCGCCGACCTCGTCATGAGCCTCGACAACGTGCTGGCCGTCGCCGGCGCGGCGAACGGCAATCTGCTGCTCGTCATTATCGGTCTGGCGATCTCGATTCCGCTGATCGTCTGGGCGAGCCAGCTGCTGATGGGGCTGATGAAGCGGTTCCCGATCATCGTCATCCTCGGCGCGGCGCTGCTCGGCTACACCGCCGGCGAGATGATTCTAAGCGACCGCATCGTCGGCGAGCACCTCGAATCGTGGGTGCCGCATATCCACTACGCGCTGCCGATCGCGCTGGCGGTATTCGTCGTGCTGACCGGCAAGCTCGGCGGACGCAAGGACCGGGAGGATGGGGAGCCGGTGACGGGGGAGCGTTAAATAGGTTGGACAAGCCGCTGCTTGATGCAGCGGTTTTTTTTATTAGGAAGCGATCATTGACACGGAAGCGGGCAGCATGTGACGATAGCGAGGACAAGTAGAGATAAGGAACGGGGCGACCGCAATGGACGACAAGCCGCCAAAAAGAAAGCTTTCGGCGGGAACATGGATCAACCTGCTATTCGGCGGTTTGCTGAATTGGACAGGATGGACGCTTCTGATCGGCGGGTTGATTTTGAATGCGCTGCTTATGCCGAATACGGATATGACCTTCATTCGCGCGGATCGTGAAACGGTAGAGGTCAAAGGGTTTGTGTTAGATGTGAACGTGTCTCACTACATGGGGAACAAGCGGAATAAAAAAGCGGTTTATGCAACGAAATGGTACACCGTCCTAGAAACGGGTAAGCGATTAGAGGGGACATCGTATGTGAAAGAGGAGCAGCTGCGACGCGGGGACGGCGTGCAGATCGTGCTTCCCGTAGGTCATGACGAAGCAGCCAAGATCAGGGGCAGTCTCGCGCGGCCTTTGCCGCCGAGTTGGCTTGGATTATTGCTTATACCGCTTTCGGGAGGAACTCTGGCGTTAGTCCGGCTGGGACATTCGTGCCGCAAGGCATCACTGCTGTCGCGGGGGGCGCTTGCGCACGGATCGTTAGTATCGAAGACGCGCACGAACGTAGAGGTTAATGAATCTCCTGTTTATTCTCTGACTTACAGGTATTCGACAAGGAGCGGAGAGGCATTCGAACTAACCGTACGAACGAGCGATTCGGCTCGGTACGAAGGTGAGCATGCCGTGATAATTGCATACGATCACAGGCGGCCATCAAGGGGAGTATTCTTGCACGCTTTGCCCGGCATGACGAGAATTGAAGCGGATCGGGTACGGACGGAGGTCGATAGTTCGACGATGGCGTTCGCTTGCTTTTTCGGCATGTTGCTGTTCGGTTTGATCGCTTCTTGCTTATATGCGACTTTGATGTTTCAAGCCAGGCCGTTTTGGTGACATGGACGGCTGAGGCGACTCAAGAGTAACGTGGGTTATAATACAGGAATTCGTCCGCCGAATTATCGGCGGTTTTTTTATTTTCCGCGGAGCAATCGCAACTTCCGGCTGTCGCTGACGTCTAATTGGTGTTGGAATAAGGGATATCTGGAATGTTTTTGAAAATCGATTTGAATCGAAGGAGCATGAACATGGCGAAACTTCGCGCGATCCGTTCCGTGATCGATCCGGTCAGTTTGCAGGCATGCCTGCAAGCGGACTATGACTTGGGAATCTGGCAAGAATGCATATTGTGGCTGCGGGGCCTTAATGATACGTACCGCGTCCGGACGGAGCGAGGAGCGTATGTGCTGCGGCTGTATCGACCCGAGGTTGGCGAAGCTGACGTGCGCTATGAGATAGAACTGTTGAATGGTTTGACCGATGAGCTGGCCAATAGCGATACGCGGGTGGCCGCGCCGACCGCAAGACGGGACCGGAGCTTCCATGCGGTGCTCGAGGCGCCGGAGGGCGAAAGGATTGCCGTGCTGTTCCCGTTCTTGGAAGGAGCCGAGAACGCGCTTGCCGACGAAGCCGCGTGCTTTGCTTTCGGCCGTTCGGCGGCAGAACTTCACGCGGCGATGGATCGCGTGGCGCCCGTTATGCCAAGGCGACCGCTTGACGTTGGTTTTCTCGTGGAGTCGTCGCTTGAGCGAATAGTGGGTTATATCGGCGAGCGCCACGCAATCGCGCCATATTTGCGGGCTTATGCCGAGGCGCTTGTCTCGCGGATCGAAACGGCGGTTACGGACGGTTTGGATTTCGGCATCTGTCACGGGGACATGCACGGCAACAACAACGCGTTCGAGTCCGGCGGCTGCTATACGCATTATGATTTCGAGTGGGCAGCGCCCGGTTGGCGGGCGTACGACTTGGCGCAAGTGCGCGCGAGGAAGCGGCAATCGCCGGAGACGAAGGACAAGCTGTGGGCTCAGGTACTCGCCGGCTACCGCTCGGTACGGGCTTTTGATAAGCGTGATGAGGAAGCGGTCGAACTGTTCGTCCTGGCGCGGCGGTTCTGGGTCATGAGCTTGGACGTCATGTTTATCCCGTCCGATATGGGCGCGCTCGATTACGGCGACGAGTGGCTGGAGAGCTTTGTGAAGGAGTTTAAGGAAGCGGGACTGGTGGCGGAGGCGGCGTTGTAGGTTTAGGTCTAACGAGAAAGAAGGATTGAACGGTGAAGAAGTCGGTCGGCATCGCGATCTGGCGGCTCGTTTGGCTGCCTTGCGCGGCGGCATTGGCGCTGTGGGTGCTATTGTTCGCCGTGTATTATGGACATGCAGCCTATCAAAAGGTGCAAGCGGTGCGGCATACGTCCGCCTTCCTGCACGAGCTGAAGCAAGAGGAATTCCGGCAGGCGGTCACGCATTACGGCGAACCCTTGGATGGAGAAGGATTGCGACTTCTCCACGAGCGAGAGGCGTTCAAGTTAGCGGAT
Organism: Paenibacillus methanolicus; assembly: GCF_008124765.1. Lineage (GTDB taxonomy): Bacteria > Bacillota > Bacilli > Paenibacillales > Paenibacillaceae > Paenibacillus_Z > Paenibacillus_Z methanolicus. Next base: position 127,406 of record NZ_VNHS01000013.1, read on the forward strand.
TACGGCCACGTCAGAGCGGAGTTCGACGACGGTTGCGTCTGCGTGGTCCATGCGGAGCTCACGTTCGAGACCAAGGCGAAGATGGTGGAGACGGATGCGATTATTACGCTGAGAAAGGGAAAGAAGCCCGGACAAGTATGCGCCATCACGCCATCGGGGGTAGAGCGAGGCGAGATTCCTGAACTTGATGCGTGGAATCGGATTGTCTGCGGGCACGATGATCTTTGATGTACGGTTAGGACTAAATATTTACGTCAAAAAGGGAGGACGCGCCCAGGCTTCCTCCCTTTCGTTGCGTCCGCTATTCCACCGGCTTCCGCGACGCGACCAGCAGGAACATCGGCCGGCGGAATTCGTCCTTCCATGCGGCGAGCAGCTCCGGCGTCGGCGGCAGCTCGGACAGCTCCGTGATCGCGAAGCCCGCCGCGAGCAGCGCGTTCAGCTGCGTGGACACGGTCCGATGATATTTGACGACGTCGTTGTCCAGGAACCGCGCCTGACGCGCGCCTTCCTCGTGGTAGTCGTCCAGCGGCCAATGGAGCCGCTCGCCATCTGCCCCGTAATGCCAGTCCTGCGCCGCGCGAGCGGTGAACACCGGATGCTCGACGGAGAAGACGAACGCGCCGCCTGGCGCGAGATAACGATAGGCGCGGCGGCAAATGTCCGCGAAGTCCTCAATATAGTGAAAGGCGAGCGAGCTCAGAACAACGTCGAACTCGCCATCGGCAAAATCGATATCCTCCATCGCGAGCTGCCGGTATTCGATGGCCGGATCAATCGTCATCGCCCGGGCACGCTCCAGCATGTTGGCGGATATATCGACGCCGACGACCGAGCTTGCTCCGTGCTCGCGCGCGTACCGGCAGTGCCAGCCGAAGCCGCATCCGAGGTCCAGTACGCGTTTGCCGGTTAGTTCCGGGAGCATCGCGCGAAATTCGCGCCATTCGCCAGCTGCATCCAGCCCGCCAATCGAACGGGGCATTTGACTGTAGTTGGCGAAAAAGCCATCTTCGTCATATTTGTTTTGTTTCATAGTAAGCTAGCCTCCTTCTGGCGGTCAATCCTAGTCTTTTACTGGTCCAGAGTATCGGATCAATGAACCCGCTCCGCTGCGCGGCAAGCAGCGTCTCGTACATATTCAATCGGTCGACGGGATTATCCGTGTGCAAATAAATTCGGCGCGCGTGCAGACTATGTTCGCAAAAATACTTCACGAAATCGTAGCCGCTCGGCAGTTCGTTCCCGCGCTCATCCTCACCTAAGTCGTGATCCAGCGACAAAATGCCTACGTCGTACGATTGGAAAAAGCGTATAGCTTCTTCCACCGATCGAGCAAGCACGAAGCCGGACGGACAATCTCGCAAGTCGTCCAGATACAAATGAATCGCATTCTTCTCCATCTCCGCCTCACTCCTTCAAGAACCGCTGGCGGTACTGCCGCGGCGACAACCCCTCATACTTCGTGAACCGCGACGTGAAGTACGCCGCTTGGTGAAAGCCGACTTCCTCCGCGATCCGCGCGATCGTAAAATCCGTCCGCAGCAGCAGCAGTTTCGCCTGCTCGATTCGGTAGCGGAGCAAGTATTCGATCGGCGAGCAGCCGAATTCGGCCTGCATGCAGCGGGCGATGTAGATCGGATGGAAGCGAAGCTGCTCGCCGAGCTGCTCGGCTTTGACGTCTTCCTTGTAATGCCGGCGCAGATACATGGCGGCTTGCTGCGCGCAGGCGGCGCGCGGCGAACTCGCTTGCTTGCGGATCGTGGCGGCGAGCTGCTGAAGCACCTGCTGGAACATCGCGTCGATCTGCCAGCGGGTAATGCCGAGATAGGACGTTTCGTTCAGCGCGATGAGCCGGTCCAACAGCTCGTACATATGGCTCGCCTGGGGAAGCGTGGCGAACTGCGGCAGCTGAAGGCGATACGGCATCGGATCGAACGCGTGCAGCATGCGCGGCGCGCCTTCTTCCGGGGACGCAACCGGCGCATCCGTCCCTGCGCCATCCTCGGCGCTCCATTCCCCCGAGGTTTGAAAATGGATCCAATAATGCTCGGTCCGCTCCCGGCAATCCTCGTAGCCGTAGTGGTAAGCGTCCGGACGCAATAGAAGCGCGCTGCCCGGCGTCAAAGCAAACCGTCGTTCGTCCTCGCCTACGAACAAGCAGCCTTTGCGGACGATTAGCAGATCGAACACGCCGATGCCCTGTCGGCTCAAATGACGGTCGCCCGGCGCGAAGTCGGACAGCCCGCCGAGAATATAAAACGGCAGCGGCGGCGCGCGAAAGTTCAATACATTGGTCACGCTATCATTTCCACCACTTTCGCGTTCAGGTTGGAATCGTGAAACTTTCCGTTCGAATCCTGATACATGAACTTCAGTATACCACGTATAATGTGTTCAGAATAGTTCGCTCATGATCGTCATCAAGGGAGAGACACGAAGAGGCTGGAGGTTGGAATGATGAAGGGAATCGATCGGAAATTTACGCTGTGGGCGCTGGCGTGGCCGATTTTCATTGAAGTGTTTTTGCAGACGCTGCTCGGGACGGTGGATACGCTGATGGTCAGCGAAGTATCCGATGACGCCGTGGCGGTCGTCGGTTTCTCGAACCAGTTGTTTAACGCGCTCATGACGTTGTTCATTACGGTCGCCAGCGGAGCGGGCATCCTGATCGCCCAGCGGATCGGCGCGAAACGGGAGGAGGATGCCCGGACGATCGCGATTATGTCGGTCACGGTCAGCGGTGCGATTGGACTTGGAATTAGCGCGATCTTGTACTTGTGGCCGCAAGCGATCGCGCGCGTGCTCCAAATGCCGGATAATCTTATGCCGCTGGCGGATACGTATATCTCCATCGCGGGCGGCGGGATGGTGTTGACCGCGGTCATGGCGGCCTTCAGCACGGCAATTCGCAATACCGGCAATACGAAAGGACCGATGTACGTCATTATCGGCGTCAACATCGTGCACGTCGTCATGAACTACGGGTTCATCTACGGCGAGCTCGGCTTCCCGCAATGGGGTCTGACCGGCGTCGCGGTATCCACGTTGGCCAGCCGCGTCATCGCGTCGGCGGTGCTGCTCGTCATGTTCCTGCACGCCTTCGGCCGCAAAATCACGCTGCCCGAGTTTCTCCGCTTCGATCGGAAGCTGTTCGGAGAGGTGATGCGCATCGGCTGGCCGCTCGGCGTGAATATGTCCTGCTGGGTGTTCACGCAGCTGCTCATCTACACGTTCATCGCGATGCTCGGCGCGGCGGAGCTGGCGGCGCGCACGTATATGAATACGCTCGAATCGTTCTGCTTCATGTTGGGCTATTCGTTCGCGCTCGCGCTGCAAATCCAAGTGGCGCATCTATTCGGCGCATCCCGGACGAGAGACGCTTATCAGGCGACGTTCCGCGCGATGTGGATCGGCCTTGCGGTCGTCACCGTCAACGCGCTCGTCATCTACTTGATGGGCAGCTGGCTGCTGGGCCAATTCACCGACGATGCCGAAATCATCGCGATCGGCGTCACGCTGCTCGGAATGAACCTGCTGCTGCAGCCGGGCAAAATGATCAACATGGCGCTCGGCAACGCGCTGAACGCGGTCGGCGATACCCGCTTCGTCATGTTTATCTCGCTTGGTTCGATGTGGGCGATCGCTGCCGGCTGCTCTTACATTACCGGCATTTCGCTCGGCTGGGGGCTGGTCGGCATCTACGGCTGCATGATCGCGGACGAATATTTGCGCGGATTTCTCTCCTGGCGCCGCTGGCGCAGCCGGATATGGATGACGCGGCAGTCGAACGTTCCCGCGGATGGCGGGACGGCGGCGAGCGGAGCCATTCAGGCGTAGTCGCGGTATTACGAAAATCTCTTGCTCGATACGCGTCGATTCGAGGCGGCATCGTTCCGGCAAGAGGTTTTTTTGGCGTTCAGACGAAAGCTAACGACCCGAGGGAGAGGTCCCCTGCGCAGGAGAGATAGACGTAACCGTGGTACAAGTCCACAGCTTTCTGGGTAATAGTCAGGTACAGGTTGAGCGGAAAGCGATAAGGAGGCGTAACTATGGATACGATCAAAATCGGTATTGTCGGCGGAGGCTTCATCGGTCCAGCTCATGTCGAAGCGGTGCGAAGGCTGGGGTTCGTCGAAGTGAAGGCGATTGCGGGATCATGCGAGGAACGCGCGGAGCAGAAGGCGGCGGAGCTCGGCATTCCGGATTATTACGGCGATTACCGGGAGCTCCTGCGCGATCCCGAGATCGTGGCGGTGCATAACTGCACGCCGAACGATTTGCATTTCGAAATTAACCGGGCGATCATGCTCGCCGGCAAGCATGTTCTCTCGGAGAAACCGCTCGCGCTGAACAGCCGGGAATCGGGCGAGCTGCTGCGTCTGGCACGATCGAGCGGCATTGTGCACGGCGTCAATTTTAACTACAGACAGTTCCCGATCCTGCAGCAACTGTCGGCGATGGTCGAACGAGGCGAATTGGGCGATATTCATCTCATCCAAGGCAGCTATTTGCAGGACTGGCTCTTGTACGACACCGATTACAGCTGGCGGCTCGATCCCAAGATCGGCGGCGCGACGCGGGCGGTGGCGGACATCGGCTCGCACTGGTGCGACACGGTGCAGTATGTGAGCGGCAAACGGATCAGCGAGGTATGCGCCGATTTCTCGACCGTCATCCCGGTTCGCCGCAAGGCGCTGCAGCGAGTGACGACGTTCGAGACCTCCGCCGCGGAGGTCGCCGCCGGTTCCGAGACGGATGCGTACGAGGATTACGAGGTAGAGACGGAAGATACGGCGTCGGTGCTCATCCGCTTCGAAGACGGGAGCAAAGGCAGTTTCACGGTGTCCCAGGTAAGCGCCGGACGCAAAAACAAGCTCAGCTTCGAACTCAGCGGCAGCCGCCAGTCCGCCTTCTGGAACCAGGAGGAGCCGCAGAAATTGTGGATCGGGCACCGGGACAAGCCGAATGAGGTTTTGCTGGCGGACCCGTCATTATTCGCGGAAGAGGCGCGCGGTTCTATTCATCTCCCTGGCGGACATAACGAAGGCTGGCCGGACGCGCTCAAGAACAACATGCTGCAGTTCTACACGTTCATCCGGGAAGGACGCGATCCCGCATCGGACGCCATGCCGTTCGCCACGTTCGAGGACGGTCACCGGTCGATGCGCATCGTCGACGCGATTCTGTCCAGCCACCAAGAAGGCCGATGGGTGAAAGTGTCCGAGCTGTTGTGACGTTTAGAAGGCATTGAAAGTTCCAGCTGCCGACGCAAAGAGAGCCGCCCGAAGTGATTTCGGGCGGCTCTTGTTACGCTTGGATGACTGGATCATCTGGCCGGCCGGCAGCTGACGTCGTAGTACCATTTCGGATAGGCGGTCACAATATAGGCCAGCGCATGCAGCTCTGCAGAGACAGACGGCGAACAATTTCAGTGTGGCTTATTGACATCGACCGACAAAACGACAAAACAACCCCGGAATCTCGTCAGCGGAGATCCCGGAGTTGTTCTAAATCGGCGGTTGCCGGCATTTGAAAATGCATAGCCCTCGAGTTGAGCCGCGCCTTGCGGCTGTTCTGTCAGCGTTGAACGCAAACCAATCAATCATCGCTCGTTTTTTTAATCTTGGGCGGCGGTTACGTTCCGTTCTCCGTCCTTGATTTATAGTTCGCAAAGCATGCCTTGCATATGCATCGCTGTCCGCGAAGTTCGGCCGGAATCCTCTCCAGCAGCTCTTTCGGAAAGTGCTCTGCGAAACACCAGCAGGACGGATGTTGTTTATCAGCTTCGTACCCGCAGTCGCTATCGCGGCCGCATAACGGGCAATTCATGGCTTCTCAGCTCCTTGGGAGCCGGCCGCTATCGCCGCATCATCGCTTTAAGGTTCGTCGAGGGCATCGGGCGTCGTGTCGTTGTCATCATCGCCCGGATAGCCGCGGTTCATGCCATTGTGCAGCTCGCGGTTCTCGTAATCGAACCGGTTCGCCGGACGCTGGTCCACGCGCCAAGGCTTGCTCTTGCCCAGCTGCTCCGACATGACGGAGGAGCCGTACGGTCCTTCCGGGAACTCTTCGAACGTCAAGTCGTTACGCTGGGACTCCACCGTGGATAGATCGGTATACGGCCGGCGGTCTTCGTCAATAAAACGGCTCACGCGCATCACTCCTGTATACGGTAGTGGCATTACCGTTACAGTGTACCCAGCTTAGTCGGTAAAATTCACCGTGCCGACGATCAAATAAAGAAATTGGCTTAGCTCCGCCGCTTCTTCTTCGCTTATTTTGAAGGTGTATTCCAGGTAACCTTCTTCCTCTAAATCGTCAGGGCCGATGATCGCCGTCTTGCCGCTCTGCAGATCGGTCACGAGCTTCTTCCCGTAGAACCGGTTGGTCGACGTAACGGCTAGATCGAAACGCTTAAGGCTTGGCGTAATAAAAGTCGTGAAACGCGTCGACGTTTCTTCCGTCATGTCGGACATAAAATCATAATCGGGCAGCATGGATAAGTCCTCCTTCAGTATTGGCCTTTCGTTTCCTAACCATATGCCAAGTATCATAGCATTCGCCCATGGAAGCGGCAATAAGGAGCGGGACTTAAGGCTGTGTTCCCCTTGTCAGTCTTTGTCAGCTTGTGCTATGATGATCCCAATCAAAGACTGTACGCGGGGAAGCACCTCTCATTGTCCGATAATCGGACACGGGAGGTGCTTTTTTGCGTTGTCCGCAACTTTCCCGCGCGCAGAGCTTGAGGCCGAATATACCTATGGAGGTCGTTTATATGCAGGTTGTATTTATGAACACGTTCGAGAAGTCGTCGGAACTCGCGCAGGGGGAGCAAGCGCAACTCTCGATTTGCGAGCAGCAGGGAAGCTGGTCGGTGCTTTGGTCCGGGGATGCTGCTGCCGGTGAGGGGCAATCGGTATGGTTCGAAGGAAGTTCGTGGGAGGAGATGATCGCCTCCTTCCGGCATGGCGTCGCCGTGAAGATGGGGGAAGGCTACGTGCCGGTCATCGACGGCATGCTCGAAGAGCGCAAGCCGCTTGCCGCCGCGACCAGCGCCTATGCGATGCTGCAGTGCTACGGCGAGACGAATGCCAACGCTTCGTTGTTCGACGCGCTTCGCGATTGGCGCCGGGCCAAGGCGGCAGCCGAGAAGAAGTCGGCCTATATGGTCGCGAATAACCGCATGCTGCTCATGATAAGCGCATACGTGCCGCATCTGCCCGAGGAGCTCGCACAGATCCCGGGATGGGGCGATGCGAAGCTGGCCGCTTACGGCGAGGACATATTGAAGATTACGGCCGCCTTCGAGCAGTCTCATCCGTTCCCGCTCGATTGGGTGACGGAAGCGCTCGATCCGAAGCTGTTCACGTCGTGGATTTACAAGCAGAAGGAGAATAAGTATAAGGCGATGCTCGATCGTCAAACCGAGAAGAAACGTTTGCTCGCCGCCATTGCGGAAGGCAAATCGATCGTGCAAATGCAAACGGTGCTGGAGATGCCCAGACGCGATCTTATGGAGAAGATCGAGCGACTGGAATTGGAGGGGTACGATCTGGAGCCGTTCATCGAGCGCGAGCTCGCGGATATGCCAAGCGTCGAGCAGGAGCAAGTGTGGGAAGCGATGACGATCATCGGCGACCGCTATTTGAAGCCGGTGCTGCACCAGGTTTACGGCGAGGAGCTGCCGTCAGGTCAACCGGTCGACATGCTCTATGACCGGCTTCGCCTCATTCGTCTTCGGTTCCGCAGACACGATAAGGCGGATGCCGTATAAAAGCCAAGATGGGCAGGATGAACTACGCGGCATGCCAAATGAAGGAAACAGCCGGATCCGGGCGTATACGTATAAACAAACCTAAATCCTTTTCCGATATATCCATTATCCCGAACATAGTTCGACAAAATCAGGGTCGTTCCGATTTTCCCGGAAAAGGTATAGTATACTTGACCTAAGTTATCTAGTATAATACGAGATAGCTAGGTAGATGGGGAACTCGAAACGAGTCGAAAAAGGAGCGTTTCCTCGAGATGAAGGCTGAATATATTAATCCATTCTTGGAGTCTGCTAAAATAGTCATCGAACAGGTGGCTCAAGTCCGGCCGGCTACAGGAACATTAGGCGTGAAAGACGTGAAGTTCGTCGAGAACTATATTTGGATCCAAATCGGTCTGAACGGCCAATTGAACGGCGATATCGTCCTTGGCTTGAGCGAAGAAGTTGCCATCAAAATGGTCTCGGCCATGATGGGCGGCTTCGCGATTTCCGAAATGGACGAAATGGGCAAGAGCGCGATTTCCGAGCTGGGCAACATGATCAGCGGCAACGCGAGCACCATGCTGTTCAACCAAGGCGTCCGCGTGGATATCACGCCGCCGAAGGTGCTTCATTCCGCCCAGTCTGCCGGCTTCGAAACGAAGAAAGCACTGACGATCCCGCTGATCATGGATGGCATCGGCGAGTTGGATATTCAAGTTCTTATTGCTTCTTAAATAAATACTGCACCACCACCGGCTCCCGCAAGGGAGCTTTTTTACATTTCGGATAGTATGCGTTTCACGCTTAAACTCGCTGAATGCTGCATTCCCAATCTTCGGATTGGGAATGCAAACCAATCATACTTTCGCATTGCCTCCCGCTCTGTTAAAGTAGAGCAAGAGCGGCCATAATTGGAATGAAAGATGGGAATGCGCGTGAAACAGCTAAGTCAGTTGCGGAATCGAATCGTCGTCATCACCGGCGCTACGAGCGGCATTGGCGCGGTAACGGCCGCGAAGCTCGCCGAAGCGGGCGCCGTGCCGATCATCACCGGACGCAGCGCAAGCAAGCTTGCGGCGATGCGCGGCCGAGTGTCCGGCCGGTGCGGGTTTTACGAGCTCGACGTAACGGATAACGCCGACGTCCAGCGGGTCGTCGACAGGATCGCGACGGATTTCGGACGGATCGACGTGCTGGTCAACAATGCGGGCTTCGGACTGTTCGAGCGGTTTGAAGACGCGCCGCTCGAACATTTTGCCAAGATGATGGATACGAACTATATGGGCACCGTCCGCTGCGCGAAAGCGGTGCTTCCTTATATGAAGAGTCAAGGCAACGGGCATATCGTCAACATCGCGTCGATGGCGGGCAAGCTGAGCACGGCCAAGGCCTCGGGCTATGCGGCGACCAAACATGCGGTACTCGGGCTAACGAATGCGCTGCGAGCCGAACTCGCCCCGGACGGGATCGCGGTATCGGCCGTCAATCCCGGTCCGATCGACACGCCGTTCCTCGAGACGGCCGACCCTGGCGGGGGATACGCCGCGAGCGTCAAGGGGTATTTACTTAAGCCGGCGCAAGTCGCGGATACAATCGTGCGCGTCATCGCGAAGCGGACGCCGGAGGTGGATCTCCCGCTATCCGCGGGTATCGGCATCCGTCTATATGGACTAGCCCCCCGATTCGCCGACAAGACGCTCGGCAAACTACTGAATCGCAAATAGAGCGAAAGTTAAAGGAGCAAGACTGGAAATGAGCGTAATATGGGAAACGATGGGCATAAAGGCCGAATTGGCCGCCAAATTGAGAGACAACGGCATCGATCAGCCGACCCCTGTGCAGTCGGCGGCAATCCCCGAGCTGCTCGCCGGGCAAGACGTAACCGCGAGGTCGCAGACCGGAACAGGCAAGACGCTAGCGTTTATCCTGCCCGCGCTCCAGCGGATCGAAGCGGATAGCGATGCGCTTCAGGCGATGGTACTGGCGCCGACGCAAGAGCTCGCGATGCAAATTTACCGGGTCGCGGAGCTGTACGGCGAAGAGTTGTCCATCCGCGTCCAGCAGCTGATCGGCGGCGCGTCGATGCAGCGGCAGGTCGAGAAGCTGAGACAGAAACCTCATCTCGTCGTCGGAACGCCGGGCCGTATCCATGAGCTCGTGCAGGCGGGCAAGCTGAAGCTGCATCAGATCAAGCTGCTCGTTATCGACGAGGCAGACCAAGTGTTCGATCTCGGTTCGACGAAGGAAGTAGATACGCTGCTGACCCGGATGGACCGGCAGCGCCAGCTTGCCTTCTTCTCCGCCACGCGCCCGCAAACGATGGAAGCGTTCGAGGGGAAGTGGATGCGAGAGCCGAAGACGATCGACGTGACGACCGATCAGAAGCTGCCGCAACAGATGGAACATTATTATCTGGTGTGCGACAAGCGCGACAAGGCGGATACCGCCAGACGGCTCATCCGCATGCTGAATCCTCGTTCGGCGCTTCTATTTATTAACGATACGGACGAAATCGCCAACTACGAAGCCAAATTCAGCTATGAAGGTTTTGCCGTCGAGACGCTCTACGGCGATGCGGACAAACAGCGCCGCGCCGCGACGCTGGGCCGGTTCCGCGATGGCCGCTGCCAAGTGCTCATCGCGACGGACGTCGCCGCGCGCGGGCTCGATATCGCCGGGCTGCCGCTTGTCGTTCAGCTCGATCCGGCTACCGACGCGGAGCATTACGTTCACCGGGCCGGCCGGACCGGCCGGATGGGACGCGAAGGCACGGTCGTCACGATCATTACGCCGCAGCAGCGGTTCATCATGAGCAAATTCGCCAAACAGCTGGGGATCGTGCTGCAAGAAAAGCAGATGTATCGCGGCCGACTGTGGGATGCCGATGAACAGCCAACATCCTACCAAAGCGGTCCGCAGCGCGAGGGAAGAGGACGCGAGGGCGCCTGGCGGTCCGGCGCCGATACGGGCGGAAGCCGCGCGCCAGGCGGCAAGCAGGCCGCGTTCGGGCAGCATCGTCAGAGCGCCGGCTTCGACCGGGAGACGAACGGGACTAGCTCCCCGGATCGCGGCGAACGCCGCTCTGCCGGCGAACGTCCGGGTCAAGCGAATCGCCCGGACGCCGTCCGCTACTCGCGTACGGAAGAGGGCATCGTTCGCCAGAAGAGCGGACCGGCTTCCGACGCGCCCAAATCCACATCCCTGTCTTCGTCCAAACCGGCCCCGAAAGCAGTCCGCGAGCGCGACCGCAAAGATAAAGGCGCGCCGAAATGGCTGAAGGCGAAACGGGACTCGAAATAGACTCGAAATCGAACAAGACAACCGGAATCGAACGTTGGCCTGGGACGGAAGATTTTGCGACAAGCGGATCTACATCTCCGGCCTAAACACGGACCGGTCAACATAGCGAACGTAAGCGAGGATGTCGCATTAGAGGCGTTTCGGGAGGAGAAACGGATACATGCAGCCCTACTATTTGTTTTGCCTTCCTCATGCGGGCGGATCGGCGATGATCTACGCGCGCTGGCTGGAGACCGTGGATCCGGCGATCAAGCTGGTCCCGCTCGAGCTCCCGGGAAGAGGCACGCGGTTCAAGGATCGGCCCTACGCGTCGATCGGCCCGCTCGTGGAGGAGCTGCACCGCAAGGTGAGTACGTATGTCGCGGGCGGCTCCGATTACGCCTTGTTCGGGCATAGCATGGGAGCGCTTTTGACGTATGAGCTTGCGCGCCGTATTGCAGCCGGCGGGGAACGGATGCCGCGCCATTTAATCGTCTCCGGCTTGAAAGCGCCGCAGCTGATTAACCGTGCATGGGAGCCGCTCAGCCACTTGCCCGATGACGAGTTGAAAGCGCGGTTGGCCGAGATGGGCGGAACGCCCCAAGCGGTGATGGATAACGAGGAACTCATGCAGCTGTTTCTGCCCGTTATCCGCGCCGATTTTCGGCTGCTGGACGAATATGCGCATGAACCGAAGGAGAAACTCGCGGTGCCGGTGACCGTGCTCACCGGGAATCAAGACCGGATGACGGAAGCGGAGATGCTGGCTTGGCGGGAACTGACGAGCGGGAGGTTCGGGCTGCATACGTTCCCGGGCGGACATTTCTATCTCGCCGATCAGACTCGCGAAGTATCGGAGCGCATCAACGAGGCGCTGCTGGGCGGCCGCCTGCAGCAGTGGTTGTGGCGTTGATCGGCACGACGTACCAGACCGGTCATACCGGTCGGAAAGTAAGGGGTTCGTGAGGAGGAATGGCGATGAAGCCGCGAATTACGGTCATCACGCTAGGCGTGGACGACTTGGAGCGATCGCTCGCATTCTACCGGGAAGGTCTCGGCTTTGCGACCGAGGGGATCATCGGCCAGGAATTCGAGCACGGCGCGGTCGTCTTTATCGACCTGCTGGACGGGTTGAAGCTTGCGCTATGGGAACGGCGCAATATCGCTCATGACGCGAAGGTGCCATTATCGCCGCCGAGTCCGACGGAGATGACGATCGGGCACAACGTGGGCAGCAAGGCGGACGTCGACGAGATTATGGCGCTTGCCGGACGAGCCGGCGCGGTAATCGCGGTCCCGCCGCACGATACGTTCTGGGGCGGGTATTCGGGCTATTTTCAAGACCCTGACGGTCATCTGTGGGAAGTGGTATGGAACCCGCAGTGGGAGTCGGAGTAAGATAAGGGGACAGACAGCCTTCGGTTGAATGGGGATCGAGGGCTGTTTTTGCGAAGGACCCTCAATTGGTTGTTCGCGATCGTTCGAAAATAATTGGTGCGCAAGTTCGTTCGAAGGGAGAGCGCATATGTCTTACGTGATCTGGGCGATCGCTGTCGCCATCATGGCTTATTCGGGATGGAATGTCTATCGACAACGCAATCGTTCGGGGGTCCCTGGCATGGATTCAATCGAAACGGTTCAAGTCGCGGACATGCTTCAGCGCGTTGGCCTGTCCGAGCTGGAGCTCAGCGAAGAACCGGATATTCCGCATCCGTTCGGGTACAAGTGCCAGTGGTACGCGGTGCGGACGGACCGGCTCACGGAGCTTGTCGACCATTTCGGTCTGACCGGCTGCCGCGCGGCCAACTGGGCGAGCGGACTTGACGGCGCTTATGGCGGCTACTATTTCGTCAGTCCTCCCGTTGCGGGGTGGACGCTCGTCGTGAACGCGTTTATGCCGGATTTCGCCGAAGCGGGAGACCGCCATCCGGTTCAAATGACGCGCGAGCTTAGCGCCCGCTTCGGCGAGGCTTGCTATTTCGGCACGCACCGAGTCGTCGAATACCACGCCTGGGTGAAGGCGGTCAATGGCCAAGTCGTGCGCGCGTATGGTTACGTGGGCGAACAAGGAGAGACGATAGCGGATATCGGGGAGCCTACTTCCGAAGAACGGGAGCTCGGGTTAGCGTTCACCAGCTTGGACGAGGAAGACGCGCATTGGCCGAGCGAGGACGATGTGCTCGAGATGGCGGCGGCGTGGACGATCGATCCGCAAATGGGCGATCAAAGCGACCTGGGGCCGGGCGTGGGTATCATCGGCGATAGGCGCGGCAACGATAACTAAGTCATGGTTCGCGAAATCAGCTCCATGCGATTCGGCGTATATTAAGGAAGAGACAGCACGGATTTTCCCGTCTGTCTCTTTTTTGCTTGTTCATTGGGCCGCCAACTTTCAAAAAAGTTTTCGCCCCGACCCCCTCAAACCGAAAAGGCCCGGACGAATAGTATGGGCGAAAGCAAATCGCGGCACGGACCGCAGCTAAATGGGAGAGTGGCAATTGATGAACAAGGCAATGTTGAAAAAGACGGCAGTGGCATCGATGGCGGTACTGACGCTGGCAGGCGGCGCGACGAGCGCGTTCGCGGACGGCAAAGGCAAAGGCAACGACCATAAGGACAACGATGACCGCAAATCCGGATACAGCCAAAAGAAAGACAAAGACGAGTACAACATTAACGTCAATTTCAAAGACGAAGAAGAATTGAAATGGGCGCTTGAATATATCGTTCGCTTGGCATCGAAAGGCGTCTTCACCGGTTACGAGGACGGCACGTTCAAGCCGAACAAAGTGATCACGCGCATCGAGGCGATCACGGCGGCCGTTCGTTTGATGGGACTGAAGGAGCAGGCGGAATCCGCCGAGGAGATGGCGACCGACCTGAACTTCAAGGACGCGGCCGAACTGAAGAAGAAATATCCGTGGGCGGTCGGCTACGTCGCCGTCGCGCTCGAGAAAGACCTGTTCGCCGAGACCGACACGAGCATCCAAGCCGAGAAGCCGGCAACTCGCCTGTTCGCGGCGACGCTGCTCATCAAGGCGCTTGGTCTCGAAGCCGAGGCGAAAGCGAAGGTCAACACGTCGCTGAACTTCCGCGACGCGAAGAACATTCCGGCCGCATCGGTCGGCTACGTGGCGCTCGCGGTGGAGAAAGGCCTTATCACCGGCTACAACGACAACACGTTCCGTCCGAACCAGCCGGTCACGCGCGCGGAGCTCGCGGCGCTGCTCGATCGCACCGACGAGCAAATGCCGGATGACGACCAGGACGCGCAAGCGATCAGCGGCAAGCTGAAAGCAGCTGCGGCCGACGGCAAAATCACGATTGTGAAATCGGACAACTCCGAGACGACGGTTGCGCTCGCGTCCAACGTGTTCATTTTCCGCAACAACGTGAAAGCTAGCGTCTCCTCGCTCGCGGCGGGCGACGAGATCATCGTGCGCACGTACGGCGGCAGCGCGGTGTTCATCGAAGTGACGAAATCGGCCGAAAGCACGGTCGCGGACGCTTCTTACGCGGGCAAGCTGAAAGCCGACGTTTCGAACAAATCGATTACGCTCGTTAAAGCCGACAACTCGGAGATTGTCATTCCGCTGGCTTCGAACGCGTACATTTTCCGCAATAACGTGAAGGTGGCGGCTTCCGCGCTGGTAGCCGGCGACGAAATCGTCGTGCAAGCGTCCGGCGGCCAGGCCGTGTTCATCGAAGTGACGAAGACGGCGGTACAGCAGCCAGCCGACAAAACGTACAACGGCACGCTGAAGGCGACGGTATCGGGCGACTCCCTGACGCTCGTGAAGGCGGACAAATCCGAAATCGCGATCCCGATCGACGCCAATGCGTACATTTTCCGCAACAACGCGAAGGTCGCGGCATCGGCGCTCGTGGCCGGCGATCAGATCACGGTCAGCGTGGCGAACGGCAAAGCGGTATTCGTCGAAGTGACGAAAACGTTCGAGCAGCAACCGGTCGAAGCGACATATACGGGCAAGCTGAAAGCGGCCGTGTCGAACAATTCGATTACGGTGATCAAAGCGGACAACACGGAAGTGGCAATTCCGCTTTCCTCGAACGCGTACATCTTCCGCAATAACGTGAAGGTGGCGGCATCCGCCCTCGTAGCCGGCGACGAACTCCTCGTTCGCACGTACCAAGGCAAAGCCGTCTTCGTGGAAGTAACGAAGATTTATGCGCCGCAAGTCGTAACGCAAACGGGCAAGCTGAACAGCGTGACGCTTGGCTCGGACGGCAAAATCAAAACGATCTCCATCACGCAGGAAATTTCCGGCGGCACCCAGGCGCTCGTTCTGAACGTGGCTTCCAACGTAGCGATCATCGGCGATTCCGCCAAGCTCGTGGCCGGCGCAACGGTCGAGCTGAAGGTAACGGACAGCGCGGTAACGTCCATCGAAGTAAAGGCCTAATCGACTCATTATCCGAAATGATCAACAAGAACCCCCGTCTACCGGCGGCGCTCCCCAGCGCAGTCGGCGGACGGGGGTTTTTCGTCGCTGAATGCTGCATTCCCAATCTTGGGATTGTGAACGCAAACCAATCAGCTGCTTTCTCGCTGAATGCTGCATTCCCAATCTCCGATTGTGAACGCAAACCAATCAGCTGATTTCTCGCTGAATGCTGCATTCCCAATCTCCGATTGTGAACGCAAACCAATCAGCTGATTCGGAACGAAACAGGTCGCACCGCATTGACGGCGTGACTCGTTTCGCCTTGAAATACAAGCATTCATATGTTTCACGAATATAAATCATCTTGTATTTCTCCGGAACGAAACAGGTCGCACCGCATTGACGGCGTGACTCGTTTCGCCTTGAAATACAAGCATTCATATGTTTCACGAATATAAATCATCTTGTATTTCTCCGGAACGAAACGGGTCACGCCCCATAAGACGGCGCGACTCGTTTCGCCTTGAAATACAAGCATTCATATGTTTCACGAATATAAATCATCTTGTATTTCTCCGGAACGAAACGGGTCACACCCCTTAAGAAGGCGTGACTCGTTTCGCCTTGAAATACAAGCATTCATATGTTTCACGTATATAAATCATCTTGTATTTCTCCGGAACGAAACAGGTCGCGCCGCAATGACGGCGCGACCCGTTTCGCCTTGAGCCGCTAATTTCGGTATAATGTGGACAGTGAGGTGAGCTGGATGAATCCGGTATTGGAAGTCCGCCAGTTGACTGGCGGTTATAGTCCGCGCAAGCCGGTGCTGCACGACCTCTCGTTCCAGGTGAATCCTGGCGAGATGATCGGCCTGATCGGCTTGAACGGCGCGGGCAAAAGCACGGCGATCAAACATATTCTCGGTCTGATGCATCCGCACAAAGGCGACGTGCGCATTCAAGGGCAGACGCTCGCGGACAATCCTGAGCAGTATCGCTCGGCGCTGGCCTATGTGCCGGAGACGCCGCTTCTATTCGACGAGTTGACCGTTGAGGAGCATCTTCGGCTGACGGGCATGGCGTATGACGTGGAGGAGCGGGACTACGAGGCGCTGTCCGCCTCGCTGCTCGGCGAATTCCACATGAAGCCGAAGACGAAGGCGTTCGCGGCCCATCTTTCCAAAGGGATGCGGCAGAAAGTGATGATCATGAACGCGCTGCTTGCGCGGCCGCCGTTGTACATCATCGACGAGCCGTTCCTCGGGCTGGATCCGCTCGGCATCCGCTCCCTGCTGGATAAGCTGGTCGAGGTGAAGCAAGGCGGTGCGGCGATATTCATGAGCTCGCATATTCTGTCGACCGTGGAATCGTACTGCGATCGCTTCATCGTGCTGCATCACGGGCGCATGATCGCGTACGGCACGCTATCGGACGTGTGCGAGGCGGCGGGCATGCGGAGCGGGGAGCGGTCGCTGGAGGAAGCGTTCTACCGCCTGACGATGGCGCCAGGAGGCCCGGATGGAACGAACCTCGATTGAGACGATTTGGTCCAAACGGTCGTCTGCGTTCTGGAAAAGCTCCATGCCGTATATCATCGATATGGCCAGAAGCGGCGTGCCGTTCGTGACGGCGATGGTGCTGCTGACGGCGTTGGCCTCGTATACGTCGCTGCTGCGCGCGATGCCGCCCGATTTTCCGTTCACCCTGGTCGGCATGGCTGCGTTGACCCCGGTCATCGCGTATAGTCCGCTGCGGACGTGGCTCAGAGAGGCGGATATCGTGTTTCTGCTGCCGCGCGAAGGCGAGATGCACCGATACATAAGACGTTCGTTCCGGTACAACGGTATGCCGAGCTTGCTCGCCGCGTTTATCGTCAGCCTAATCTATCTGCCAATCTATTCGCGCGGTCCAGGGGAGACGGCGACGCTCCTGTTGCTTACCGCCGTGCTCGCAATGAAGAGCCTCAGCATCGCCGCCGCGTGGCAGGAACGAAGACTGGTGTGGCGGAACGGCAGAAGGTGGATGCGAATCGCCAGGTGGCTCGTGACGGCCGTGTGCACCGCAGCTTTCGTGCAGACCAACCCGTTGGTCGCGATCGCCATCGCGGCGGCGGGCATCCTGCTGCTGGCGCTGCTGTACAGGAGCTTGCCGAAATACCGCATCCCCTGGCAGACGCTGATCGCCGAGGAGAAGCGAACGCAGCGGCGGTACGCCGTGTTCTTCAGCGCGTTCGCCGACGTGCCGGCGGAGACCGCGCAAGTGGCTCGCCGCGGGTACTTAAGCTGGCTCGGACGTCGCATTCGCTATTCGAGCGAGAATGCCTTTACCTATCTGTATGCACATACGCTAATTCGAACGGAACTCGGCGGCATTGCGATCCGGCTGACGCTGCTCGGCATGCTCTCGGGCTGGCTCGCGGCGGATGCCGGCTTGTGGAACGGTTGGGGAGCGGCGGGCGTGTACGTGCTGTTCATATGGCTCGTCGGCCTGCAGCTGTCGGCGCTCACGCAATCGCACCGCCATTCCGTCTGGCGCCACGTATATCCGCTGCCGGAGTCGCAGCGGGTGTCGGCCGTCGTCCGGGTGGATCGGTTCGCGTTCATGATCGCCGCCGCGCTGCTATTCGTGCCGCATGCGATCGGGCTGCCCGCGCAAGGTCAGACGGCGCAAGCACTGGTAGCGTTGGCTGTAGGATTGGCATTTATTTTGCTCGTGCGGCCGGCAAGAATCAAGCGCAAGATGAAAACCGATTGGGAAGAAGAAGACGAGTAGATTAGAGCATAAGGGGAGGCAAACAACATGGCGGATCCACGCGTAGGCGAGCTGGCGAAGGTGCTGGTAGGCCATTCCATTAAAGTGAAAGCGGGCGAACGCGTCCTCATCATCGGGGAAGCGGAGACGGCGCCGCTCATTCGGGCCGTGTACAAGGAAGTGCTGCGGGCAGGCGGTCATCCGGTCACGCAGGTGACGCTGCCGGAGATCGAACGTATTTTCATCCAGGAAGGTACCGATGCGCAGCTGGACGACATCCAAGTCATGAAATGGCTGTACGAGCAATCGGACGCGGTCATTCGTATTCTGGGCGAGGCGAACAACAAGGAGCTGACGAACGTCGACCCGCTTCGCATCCAGCGTAGGCGGAAGGCGACGGCGGAGCTGTCCCAGTATCTGATGAAGGGCGGCGCCCGATGGGTGCTGACGATGTTCCCGACCCAAGCGCAGGCGATGGACGCAGGCATGTCGCTCGAGGAATACGAGGATTTCGTGTACAGCGCGGTAAACGTGGATTACGAGGCGATGCTGCAATCGATGCTGGCCGCTTCCGAGAAGTTCAACGCGGCCTCCAAAGTGCGCATCGTCGCGAAGGAAACGGACCTGACGGTCGATATCGCAGGGCGCAAGGCGGTCATGTGCGCCGGCTACCGTAACGTGCCCGACGGCGAATTCTATTTCTCGCCGAACCACCTGCTAACCGAAGGTCATATCTATTACGAATGGCCGACGATCTTCAACGGCCAAGAGATCGCGGGCATCCGGCTGCGCTTCGAGCAGGGGCGCGTCGTCGAATGCTCCGCCGAGAAGGGCGAGGCGGCGTTGATCGCCGCGCTGGATACCGACGCCGGCGCGCGATTCCTAGGCGAGCTGGGCATCGGCTGCAACTTCGGGATCGAGCGGCCGACGAAGGAGATTTTGTTCGACGAGAAGATCGGCGGATCGGTCCATCTGGCGCTCGGTCGTGCGTACGAAGCGGGTGGCCCCGGCAACGAATCGCTCATCCACTGGGACATGATTCGGAGCTTGAAGGACGGCGGCGAGATTTATCTCGACGGCGAACTTGTGCAGAAAGACGGTAAGTGGCTGTTCTAAGTTATTAAATAAGCAGGCTCTCACTCGCGGAACGAGGTTTCCGGATGGAGAGCCTTTTTGGCGTACGCGAAATAAGGAGGTGGCTATGCGACTCTATCAAAATTTGACAAATAAAACGAGGGTGGTAAAATCTAGGAGATTAAAATAATAGGAGGTAACGAATGAAAGTTTTGAAATGGTCCTTGCCGGCAGTCTTGTCGCTGTCGCTGCTCGTTACGGGCTGCGCGGGCGGGAATGACTCCGCCTTCTCGATGGACGAGGAGGAAGCCGGGACGTTGAAAGTGATGGCGCATGACGAATCGTGGTTTTTCCAGCAATACGGCAATTTGTTCAACACGAAGTTCCCGAACGTCGAGATTGAAGTGCTAAGCATGCGTTCGCTCTACGGCGAAGGCGTGACGGATTACGAGAAGGCGTTCGCGGATTTCATCGAGAAAGAGCAGCCGGACGTCCTTATGCTCAGCATGGATCAATACGTGAAGTTCGCCGAAGAAAACAAGCTGACCGAGCTGGACGCGATGCTCGAGGAAGAGGATTTCAAGAGCGCCGATCTGCTGCCTTCCGCGGTGGAGCGGATGAAGGAGAAGGGCGGCGGCAAGCTGTATGGACTGTCCCCTTTCTTCTACAGCCAAGCGCTATTCTACAATAAGGACTTATTCGATAAGTACGGCGTTCCGCTTCCGGACAAGAGCTTAAGCTGGCAGGAGGTGTTCGAGCTGGCGAAGCGATTCCCGACGGGTGGCGATCAGAAAGATCGCGTGTACGGGTTCTCGTATGGGTACGGGAATTTGACGAACATGGGCATGATGATCGGCAGTACGGAGGGACTCCGCTACATCGATCCTGCCGCGACGAAAATTTCGATAAACACGGACGGCTGGAAGCGCGTGTACGAGACGACCTTGGCCGCCGTCAAATCCGGCGCGATCTATTCGCCGGAGATGGTGAGCAGCGGGGCGGGGGACGGCAGTTATTCGGATTACATGGAACGGGACAAGTTCCTGTCCGGCAAAGCCGCGATGACGATGAATGGCTCCTATTACATGGACGAGCTCAGCCGCGCCGGCGACTTCAACAAGGACTATAAGCCGTTCGCGTGGGGATTGCTGACGGAACCGATCGATCCGGCCAATCCGGGCACGGGGACGACGCTCGATCTGTCGGAGATCTATGCGGTCAACGCCATGGCGGCGAATCCGAAGGCGGCCTGGCAGCTCGTCAAGTATATTAACGGCGACCAGGCGGCGAAGCTGCTCTCGCGGACGCAGAGCGGCAGCTTGCTGACGCGCACGCAGTATAACAAGAACAAGGTGAAGGGCGATGTGAACTTGGAGCCGTTCTACGCGCTGAAGCCTCGAGAATCCAACGATTATAACACGAACATTCCGGGAGACTTCTATACGCCGTTCTTCGATAACGCGGAGAAGGAGCTGAAGGCGGTGCAGTCGGGCAGCCAAAGCTTGGACGAAGCGCTGCAGGCAATCGAGGCGAAAGGGCAGCAGGAGCTGGATAAGGCGCGCAAAGCCCAGGAAGCCGAGAAGGCGAAGAAAGCGGCCGAGAGCGGCAGCGACGGGGCGGAGTCCTCCGGCGGAGGCGCGGAAAGCGTTCGGGAGGCGGAGACGACGGAGAGCGCATCAGCGGAGTCTGCAGCGGAGCCGGCGTCATAGTAACGCGCGGAATGGAAATGTCATAACTTAATGAAGTAAAGCCGCTGTCCGAGTACCGGATCAGCGGCTTTACTTTATTGCGTATTATTTGCTCGCGACCGTCACGTCTTGTACGGCCTTGTAGATCGTGTCGTACAGCTCTTCGAGGTACGGCTCCTCGATACAGGAGAACGCGACGCGCAGATCGGTTTCGCCCAGGGCGATCGTGCCGATGCCGTATTCGTCCAGCAGCCGCTGGCGGACCGTCTCGGCCGGGACGTCCTTGAGCTTCAAGCACATGAAGTAGCCGGAGTTGAACGGATAGTAGCCCCATACGTCGCCGTAGCGCCCGCTGTCGAGCAGTTCCTTGACGCGGTTGGCGCGGCCTTTCATAATGTTGAACTTCTCGGCTTTCTGCGCTCCGAATTCCGGCGCTTGGAGCGCGTGAAGGACGAATGTTTGGGAAGGATGCGCGCCGCTTGAGATCGTGGCGCGGATAATGCCGAGCGTCTTCTGCTCGAGCGCCGCCAGCAGTGATTCCGAAGGGCTCGCGAACGTGATGAAGCCGACGCGGAAGCCCCAGACGTATTCTTCCTTGGTCGCGCCGTCTACCTTGATCGCCAGCACGCGCTCATGAAGGTCGGCCAGCTTGCCGAACAGCGACTCTTGCAGCGAATCTTCGAAGAAGAGGCCGAAGTACGCATCGTCCGTCACGACGACGACGTTCACGCCGGCTTCCGCGGCATCGCGGATCGCGGCGACGATCTCTTCGCCTTCCTTCGCATTCGGCGTGTAGCCGGTCGGATTGTTCGGGAAGTTCAGCACGACGATCGCTTTGCCTTTGCTCTTCTGCGCGAGCAGCGCTTCGCGGAGACCGGCGCTATTGAAGCGCTCTTCTTCGTTATACAGCGGATATTCGACGATCTCGGCGCCGCGGCGGACGCCGAAGGTCAGCTCGTAGTTCTCCCAGTTCTTGTTCGGAATGACCACGGCGTCGCCGGCGTCCGCGAACAGGTCGGCCACGATGCTCAGGCCGTGCGTGAGCGCGTTCGTGACGACCGGATTGCCGAAGCTTTTGCCCGCGAGCGAAGGATTCTCCTTGATCATCTTCTCGCGCCACGCGGCACGCAGCTCAGGCTTACCCGCAGGAGGCGCGTATTCGTAAATGTCCTTCGGATTGTACGCGGACAACGTATCTTGAATGACCTTCAGGTGCATCGGTTGACCGCCCTCGGTCGCGATGCCGATCGTGGCGTTGAACTTCTTCGCTTTCGATTTCGCTTCCGCGGATTGGCTTAAAATGCCGACTTTCGGAAAATAAATCGCTTTGCCAAGGGACGACAACATCGCGTAAATGTGCGGATTTTCACGTTCGATCGTCGCGTTCAGCTGCTGGGCAAGTGGGTTCATTGCACTCATTCCATCCTTCCACAAATTGGTTCGTAGGTTTGGGTTCCCGTGTTGAAAACCGTTTAGGTGATATTATATCACTATTTTAAGGCGGAAGCGCGTTAAAGAAGGATGAAAATTGATAAATATTTAACATTTCAAAGCATTTTGTTCACGAATGTTCGCTTTGCGAACTATTTCGAGAAAATGCTGCATCGGAAGCATAAGCTTAGCCATTTTTCATGGAATGTTCGCTTTGCGATCATAAACGAAAAATTGCGGGCTTCGTAAGCACATGCTTTGCATTTTCGTATTAAATGTTCGCTTTGCGAACGAATTCGAGAAAATGCTGCATCGGAAGCATAAGCTTAGCCATTATTCACGAAACGTTCGTCGTCCCTATCCTATGATAGCGCCCTTCGGCTTGCGCCTGCAGAAGCGGCGATGCCGATCTCTTGCGAATCGCGGCGGCCCAGTGTAGAATGACATCGACATTACCGGACGGATGGGAGGAATTTTCGCGGTGCTACATCTTCCGCCATCAAGTTATATCTTGAAATCCGCCTTTGCTAAAATCGTATGCGAGCCCGGCTGGAAGTGGCAAAAACGCGAAAAGCCGATGGCCAATTACGACCTGTTCTACGTCTGGAGCGGGGAAGGCGAAGTCATTCTCAACGATGAACCGTTCCAGGTCGGAAAGGGCAGCTGCTTCCTCTTCCGGCCCGGCGACCATACAAGCGCGACGCATAATCCCCAGAAACCGCTCATTCTGACGTATATTCACTTCGACGTGAGCGAACCGGCGGCGCTCGTGCCCGAGCCGTACCGCGTCTTGGCCGAGACGATCGATTTCGAGCATTTGCTCTCCCGTTACGTCCGGCTGTTCCTCGTGAACACGTACGCGGCCGAGGAAGAAGCGAAACTCATCTTGAAGCAGCTGATGATCCTGCTCCTTCGCGACGATATAATGGGCACCGGACCGGTGGAACGCAAAGCGAGCAACCAGCTGACCGAGGCGATCCACGAGATCGCGAACTTCATCCGGCAGCATCCCGGCGCGGCGCATCGGGTGGAGGACTTGGCTCTTCGCGCGCAGTTGTCGCCGCGTTATTTCTCGATTAAATTCAAAGAGATCGTCGGCGTCTCGGTGCAGACGTACATGATCCGCACGCGGATCGAACGCGCGCAGCATCTGCTCATGCATGCGGGGATGAACGTGACCGAGGTGGCGGATGCGCTCGGGTATCGAGATATCTTCTTCTTCAGCCGCCAATTCAAGCAATATACCGGCAAAAGCCCGTCCGAGGTCAGATAAACCTTGGCGGGCTTTTCGTCATTCGCCAAACGGAATTAGTCAAACGGCTGTTGGTGGGCCGGACAGTAGCGGCGCATGAGCTCCAACGTCTCCGCGTCATACTCGCCGCCGCGTTCGAGCAGTCCGCCTTCGACGGCGTGACGCGGCTTCTCCTTCAAGTTTTGGCCGAACTTGAACTTGCCGATAACGTTGATCGGGTCAATCCGAACAACCGCAACGCCCTTCAGGCGCGGCGCGTAGTCCGGGTCGTCGGCATCGATCGTTTTGTAGCCGCCTTCCGGCTGGAGCTTGCGCATGAGCGCTTCGAGCGCGAGCGCCTTCTCGCGCGGGTCGTCGACGATGACGGCCTCGCCGTCGATCCGGACGGATTTGAAGTAGCTCGTCGCCGGACAAGCCATGAGCGGATCGGAGAAATAGGAGGGGATGATCGCATATTCCTTGGCGACGGCGAAGGTCACCTTCGATCCCGCGCGCAGCGCCGTCATTTTCTCGCCGATCCGGCTGCCATGAAAATACAGTTTGCCATCGGCATAGGCGTAGTTAAGCGGCGTGACGATCGGAGCGCCGTCCTCGTCCACCAAACCCAGAAAGCCGAAGCTCATCTCCTCGAGAAACGCCTTCGTGTCTTCCTCTTGTTCGTCGTGCATCTGAAATTCTTGTCTGCGCATGGCCCCGTCATCCTCTCTAGATTCATTTAGTAGCCATCTTAATGCGAATATTGACATTTAAAAAGATCCAATCTAGAGTGATTTTAATGTACCAGTTAGGAATAGGGTCGGTGTGCCATGAATGTTCGAACGGGATATGAACGTTATTACGCGGCTTACGGGCGCAAGACGGAGGCGCTGTACCAGGCGATGCGGGACGCGATCGTCAGCGGCCTCGCGCAGGAAGGAACGCGGCTGCCCTCCAGCCGGGCGGTCGCGGCCGAGTACGGGCTGTCGCGGGGAGCGGTGAATCAGGCGTACGATATGCTGTATGCCGACGGCTACGTTCGGACGGAGGCGGGGAGCGGAACGTTCGTCGCCTACCGTCCGGTTGGCGCACGCGTTACGCGCGCGAAGGATCCGGAAGAGGTCAGATCGGCGGCCATTCGACTATCGGCATGGGGCGAGCGTCTGCAGGCGATCGGCTATGCGGAGCAAGCAGGCAAGGAGCCGCGGCCGCGCATTGATTTCGAGACGAACGTTCACGCGCGCGAGCTATTTCCCGAAGCGGAATGGAAAAAAGCCATGTATGCGGAAGTTAGAGGCGCGGGCGGCAAACAGAATGCGTTGCCGGGCGAAGGCTATTATCCGCTGCGGGAAGCCATTGCCGTCCACTTGAGGCGCGAACGCGGCATTCGAGCCGACGCGTCGCGGATCATGCTGACCAACGGTTCGATGCAGGCGATCGGCTTGCTGTCCATGCTGCTCGTGACTCCTGGCGACGCGGTCGTCATCGAGAATCCGACTTATGCCGGCATCGTCCGCGCGGTTCAAGCGGCGGGCGGCACGCTCCTGCCTGCTCGCGTGGATCGGGAAGGCATCGTGCCGGAGGAGTGGGACGCGCGTCTGCTGTTCGTAACGCCGACGCGCCATTTTCCGACCGGGGCGGTGCTGTCTTCGGAGCGTCGAATGGCGCTGCTGGACTGGGCTTCCCGCCAAGGAGCCGTCGTCATCGAGGACGATTACGATAGCACGTTCCGCTGGAGCGGCCGGCCGAACGAGCC
Source organism: Paenibacillus methanolicus (assembly GCF_008124765.1). GTDB lineage: Bacteria > Bacillota > Bacilli > Paenibacillales > Paenibacillaceae > Paenibacillus_Z > Paenibacillus_Z methanolicus. The sequence goes on from NZ_VNHS01000013.1 coordinate 152,777, forward strand.
GCTCAAGGCGTTGGACCGCGAGGACCGCGTCGTCTATATCGGCACGTTCTCCCGCACGATGCTCGGCGAGCAACGGATCGGATACGCGCTTCTGCCGGAGCTGCTCGTGGAGCCGTTTCGTCGGGCGAAGATGCTGTTCGAGCCTTCGTCCAGCGCGCCTGAAGCCCAGCGGGCTTTGGCCGCGTTCATCGCCAGCGGCGCTTACGACCGCCATATCCGGAACATCCGGCGGGTGAGCGGGCGGCGATTGCACCGGCTTCGTCGCGAGATGAGCAAGCGGCTTGCCCGCTGGTTCGCGTTCGTGGATACGGACGCCGGGCTGCATTTGTTTGCCTATTGGACCGGATTGCCGGGGGATTACGATCGACTGCGGGAGGCGTGCGGGAAGATAGGCATTCGGTGGGCGGACGGCTCGCGGTTCTGGGTCGAGCACATGCTGGCAGGTGCGCCGGGTCGGACACCCGTTGAGCGGGAGGATGGCGGGCAGGAAGGTCCGGACACACGGTGCGCGCTGTTCGGCTTTGCGCATTTGAGCGAAGATCTGATCGCGGAAGGCGTCGCCGGCATCGAAGCTGCCGCGATTGCGTTATTCGGCGGCAGCGGCCGCGAATAAGAAAGCCGCCTGAACGGCGAGCAACCCGGGACAACCGGGTTATCTGCGTTCAGGCGGCTTTTTGCGTGCAACGTAGGAATAAGGGATGGGGGCTTGCTTAATTGTCGACCAGTACGCCGAGCCGTTCGCCCATCCGTACTTTCAGCCCGACCTTCAAATCCTCGCGCGGGATGAAACTGTCGTCCTCGGCGAGGAGCACGACGGTGGAGCCGAATTCGAAGTAGGCAAGCTCGTCGCCTTTCTCGACCTGGTCGCGGCGCGGTTCGACGTATTTGATGCTGCTGACGTTCATGGCGCCAACCTTGACGACGGCCATCTCGCCCGCGGAGGTGCGAATATACGTAATGAGTCGCTCGTTGCGGCTGAGTACGCGTTTCATGTGGCGAAGGCCGAACTCGTTAACCGGGTAAACCTTGCCCGGTACGTGCTCGCGCTCGACGATGGCGCCGGTCACGGGCGTATGGATGCGATGATAATCCGTCGGGCTCAAGTAGAGCACGAGATAATAGCCATGCTTGTAGTTCTCGGTCCGAGGCGAACGGTTGAGCAGCTCGTCCACCGTGTAATCTTGGCCTTTCACGTTCAGTATGGTGCCGGCTTCGATCGGTCCCGCTCCCGTAATAAGCGCATCTACGGGACTAGCGACCGCTTCGGCCGCGGCGTCGATGATGCGCATGCCGGGCTTCAGCCTACGGGTGAAAAATTCGTTCAGCGAGCTATATTCATGCATTGCCTTCTCGGCTTCTTCCACGCGGATGCCGTACATGGCAGCGAATTTCGGTATAAAGCGCCGGCTGGCAGACGATTGCGCGAATCGTCCGGTTATTTGCGAGATCCATTTGCGGGAGCTAAGCTCGGTCATGGATCGGAGCAGCCATTTGGTCATGCCCGTCATTCACGTCCTTCCTATGTTCAAACGCTGATGCTTGTCGTACTTCGACTAGTTTGACATATCGCGAATGTTTAATCAATACATTCTGGGACTTGATCGCGCCCGGAATGGGTAATCCAATGTTTGGATGTATACGGAATTAATGGTCGATGACGCGTCTTCCATGCGATGTCCAGCCGTTATGGCGACCGGTAGGTTTAGCGCATATAGCCGTCGTGCTCCCCTCGAACGTAACGAAGGTTTGTACCGCAATGCTTTTGCCTATGCTGGCTGGTAGAGGTGATCGGCATGGAATGGCTGGTTGTGATCGGCACCGTGATCGGCGGGGCCTTGGTTTGGTTATTGCGAAAGCTGGGCGGAACGTGGCGGTTGGGCGCTAATCTCGCGGCGCTGCTCGCCTATGTGGCCGTCGTGGCGATCGGCGGCGGCAAGGTGATCGAAATCATCGTGGACGACGAGGTGCTGATGACCACGGTGCACGAAATTTTTCTGAACGAGTTATTTCTGGCGGGGGCGGGTTATTTGGCGTTATTCGGACTTAGCCGGCTGCTGGAGTCGATGGGCAAACGAGCGAGATAGACGCGCGGGCCGGTCGGCGGGTTTGATAGATCTGGAGGGAGAATCGGGATAAAAGCCGAACTCTGCCGGCCTATAGGGAGCCGCCGTTTCCATATGATGGACAGCTTCGTAAGCTAAACTAGCTAGCTATGCGAGAAGGAGCTGATCCCGACATGACACGTCCTCGCATCGCATTTGTCACGCCAGGCGCTTTTCCGCTGCCTTCGCCGAACGGCGGTTCGGTGGAGCGCGTCGTGGAGAAGCTCGTGCCGCGGCTGGTGCCGACGATTGATGCGACCATCTACGGCCGTACCGGCAGGTCGCTGTCCCGGAGCGGGATGCTGAATGGGGCGCGCTGCATCCGTTATCCGGCGGCCGATAAGCGCAAATACACAGCGCATGTGCAAGCGGCCCTTAAGCGTCTGGAGCCGGACATAATCGAGGTGGAGAACCGGCCGATGTACGTGCTGCGACTGAAGCGAAAGCGTCCGAAAAGCCGGATTTGGCTGCATCTGCACTCTTCTACCTTTATTACTGGCAAAGCCATTACCCGTTCCAACCTGGAACGAAGCTTCACCCTTGCCGAGCGGATTATCGTCAACAGCGAGTTTCTTCGCGAAGACGTCATACGCAGGGTGCCAGGTGCAGCCGGCAAAGTCAGCGTCGTCCACCCCGGCGTGGACATCGAACGATTCCCGTCTCAGTATACGCCGGAAGGGGCGGCAAGGCGCCAAGCGCTTCGAGCGGCGAGAGGCTGGGAAGGGCGCAGCGTCGTCATGTTTCTCGGCCGGCTTATTCCCATTAAAGGCGTGCATCACATTCTTCGCATCCTGCCCCGGCTGATCGAGCAGCATCCTTCCGTGCTGCTGGTCATCGTGGGCGGCGCCTTCTACGGTTCGAAGCGCACGACGGCATACACGCGAAAGCTGCAACGAATGGGCGCCAAGTTTCGGAAACACGTCAGTTTCGTCCCTTATGTGCCGCATACGGAGGTGCCCGATTGGTTCATCGCCGCGGACATCGCGGTCGTGCCTTCCGCGAACCGGGAGGCGTTCGGACTCGTCAACGTCGAAGCGATGTCCTCCGGATTGCCCGTCGTCGCCACCCGCGCGGGCGGGATGAAGGAGATCATTGAAGACGGAGTGACCGGCTATCTCGTCTCGCCGGAGAACGTCGAAGATGAATTGGAGCAGCGACTGCTGGAGCTGATGCGAAGCGACGACCTGCGTCTGTTCATGGGATTGAAGAGCCGGGAACGGGTAGAGAACGCGTTTACGTGGGAGCATTCCGCCCAGCGCTGGTTGGCATTGCTGAGGGAGAGCGGATTCGGACACGTGTAGCTGTTATGCGATGTTAGAGAGACTCTCCTTAGCGTAATTATAGGCGGCGCTTGCATTTTGGGTCTTGCTTCCAGTAAGGTCGTACGTTATGATGAGAGGAACATAGGTATATCGTTATAGGACTACGGACAGGAAGCACCTGCTGATAGGCTCGTTTTGAGCGTATTGGCAGGTGTTTTTTTTGTCATTATATGTCGCTATAGGAAAGAAGTGGTGATAGAATGTGATGGAGGATTTTGAAAGAGATTTGTATGGAATGAATGGATTTCGGGATCGGAAGCTATCGACGTTGGCGTATTTCGTAGTTGAAACCTTAGGTAGCGGTGGAAGGGGGATCCGAGTCAAGCAACGATGGCGGGCGGTCGTGCCGTGGATTCTCCTCGCGGCATCCATGGTGTTCATGGCCGGCGCGGAGGCTGCTCCGCGGTCGATCGCGTTGAACGTTGACGGGACGCATGTGCCTGCCAGCGCTGCAGCTGAAGCGCCGTACATCAACACGGATGGGCGTAATCTTGTTTCCTTGCGCCATATTCGCCAAGCGTTGGATGGGGTTCAAGTCAGCTATGACGAGAAGACGAAACGAGCTAAGTTAACTTCGACTACGAAGAAGATAGAAGTGCCGATCGGCCAGAAGCATTTGATGGTGGATGGGAAGAAAATGGTCATGGATACGGTCGCGTCCGCACGCAACGGCGTTACCTATTTGCCCGCTCGAGCGATCGGGGAGGCGTTGGGGTACAAGGTGCAGTGGTATGCGAGGACGGAGACCGTGTACTTTATTTCCGCGAAGGCAAATAACTATGCGCGCTATCGGCTGGTTCAGGCGAAGCCGCTGCCGGTCACGGTCGCATCCGGCGGGTTTAGCGCGACGGTGAGCAAGTTCGAGATTTACCCGATCGACTCGGCAGAAGCCAGGAACATGCAGAAGCACTATGAGCTTTCTTATTTCGGGACGCCCTATTATTTGGCTAACGTACATCTGACGTTGAGCAATGAGTCCGATAAGAGCATTGGGTTCGACTATCAGGACTTTACGCCGAAGTTTGCCTTTCTGATCAATAACGACAAGAGAGTCGCGCTTCCGGCCACTTCGGTCAAAAAGGAATACCTTCAGGCTTTGAATAGCCCTGATCTACTCATGGCATGGCGGCTGGAGGCAGGGAAGAGCCTGACAACCCATGCCGCTTTCGTTCTCACCCAAAAGAACATCGAGTCGATTGATTTTATGGTCGAGGCTAACAGTGGGAAGGCGTCGGCGTTATTAGCCCAACTAGGAAAATAGGCGTCGGTTAACTACATAACGGGGTTCTTCGGTATTAGAACCGCCAATTCGAGAGGATGAACGGTATGAAGAAATCATTGAAGGCAGTCACCGCGGCAGCTCTGCTTGCTGCGACAGTTGGGGCGATGGGGGCAGGTCAAGTTTCTGCTAAGACCACTATCGTGAGCTCCGATATGCCAGTAAAAGTTCTTTATAATGCTAGACAAATTTCAGGGGATGTGGATCTGAAAGTAGTTGATGGTGCTGTATTGGTTCCGATTCGTTTTATTAGTGAGAAGATCGGAGCAAAGATCACGCTAGAAGGGAAGGAAGTCACGATTTCTAACGGAAAGACAGTCGTGCAAGTCACCATCGGGTCGAGGACGGCAGTTGTAGGCGGGAAAAGTAAAGCGTTGAATGCGAAGGTTATTTCCGAGAATGGCCGTACTCTCGTTCCGCTGCAGGCCGTGGCTGGACTTGGAATTGCTGTCGAGTGGGACAGTATGACTAGATATGTGTGGGTAGGGCATAAGAACGTTCCAGAACTAAAAGATGAGGAACCTAAACCAACTGCACTCAAACCGTATCTAAACTATTACAAAAATGACGGATGGATGCTTAATTTAACAGAACCTGCAACAAATACGACCACCATTATCGATCAAACTTCATTTCCATTTAAGATTGGAAATCGTGTTTTTTATAGATTTGATTTGTCATTCAATGATAGAAATGAAACCTACATTAAAGCAACCACAACAGATAAAGGCATTATGGTAACACCTCTATATTTCTTGACAACTGATGGAAGGCTTCTGTTCCGGGACGCATTAGATAAACTTCGTGTTTCTAATGGGGATTTTCGGACACATTTTTACCCTATCATTTCGGAAAGAGATAAGTATCTTCTTAACAACGCTAATTATAAAAAATTTTCACTCAAGCAAGTAAGCTATATTCAATTATTTGCAACATATGATAGCTTTATTTTTTTGAAAAATCCTTGGAGGTAGGATAGCTTTTGATTATGATGCGGAGAAGGTACTCAATTTTTATTATTTGCATCCTGCTGACAGGATTATTTATCGAAGTGATTCCTGGAGTGAATTTTTTCGCTAAGGCTGCCTCCTCAATTGGCAACAATGCCATGGTTACTCCCGTATCGCTAATAGAAGCGCCTTATAACAGGCCTCCAACCTCGAGATACGCCGTCGGTTTTATGTCCTACGAGATTTGGAAAAACTCCGCTGGTGAGTGGGTTAGCAAGAAACCTGGAGACCAAGCTGAAATGAGCTATACCTATAGCTTCAGTTTTCCTGGTAGAACAGTTCGAGATGTAAAAATTAGGGCATTTTCACCAACATCAGATGGTTATGTTTTCACTAAATCTCGTGGAGAAGATTACAGATCTTACGCACAATATGTTGGCAGCTCATCAGAACCTAGTATCGTACAAAATAGTAAAACAAGTGAGGGCACAAGCAGTATATCATTTACAACACGTATTGATGGGGTATTAAACGCCAAGAACCCGGTCGATGCAATTGAAGGTGAACACGATAAGTTTGATCCGGATGTAGAAGCATGGAGGTATCTATATCCGGTTGTCTTCGAATTCACGCTCGACGGCTCTCTAGAAGTCCACCACTTCACAACGGACGGCGTCAATATCGACCACGTGTTCACCGGCCAACCGAACACCCAGACTAAGTCCATGGAGGTGAACAAGCCGTATTCCGCATCACCGGGAACAAACGCGAAGTATACATATACCGGGTATAAGGAGCAAAATGAAACCGCCCCTTCCGGCGGATCTATCAATCCCGGAACGCCAAGCTCATTTACCTACAACGGGTCGTACGACACGAAATACATCAATTTCTACTACGAAACCGGTGCCGCGGTAGACGTCAAGCACCTCACGACAACCGGCGCTAGTCTCGACCCGGTTCCATTCAAGAACCACGTCGATAAGTTAGCAGACGGCCAATCATATACGGCGACGATTCCGAATGCGAGCGGCTACCAATACGTTGGCTACCGCAAGACGACCACCGGTACGGAACCAAGCAAGACGGGCGCTTATACCAGCGGACCGTTCGGTACATTCACCTACCAATCCGGCGATTTTCAACGCATGCACTTGCAGCTTGTTTATGAGGTCGCCAGCGATGCGCAAGTCAGCGTTCGGCATATGGTGAGGGCCGGTCCGACTGGGTCGTACAAATTGGAGAAGGAAGACATCAGACCCATCACTTCGCTTCCCTATTCCGAACAATTTAAAGCCAATCCCGAGTACGGAACAATTAACGGTTCAAGCTTGTCTTACCTCCGTTACGATGACACTGTCGGCGCTGGAGACAAGATTAACATAAGCCTGAGTACGACACAGAAGAAAGCCTACGTCTCCTTTTATTACCAGGCGGCACAAAGTTTCACGGGCGACTTCGACGTCGTGCCGGAATCGATCGCGTATAAGGACTCGTTCAAGCTGCATCCGAAGGAATTTCAGCTGAATGGCTGCGCCTACATATCGCACGCGTTCAAAATCGAACGCAATGGCACGTGGATCGGCCCCGCTGTCGCCGGCCAAACGACGGACTCGACCTACTCGTTCGGCGATTACCCGTGGGTCATCGGAGTCGGCTATCATAGCATCTATATGAAGATCAAAACAAGCTGCGGCGAGAGCAATTGGATCGGACCGAAAGCCTTGGACGTAACCGGCCCGACCCAAAACAGCCCGCCAACCTTCAAGATCGGGTTCACTCGCCCCAATGATACGAAGACCGCGCTGAACGAAGTCATCGCAGGCACCGCGCTGGACCTCGTCTACCTTGAAGATCCAACCATACCGACGCCGAGCGATCCGGACGGCGACCTGATGTACTTCATGGGCTTCGACTTTGCAAAGGGGAATGCATTCATTCAATCCATCCCTTCGAAGAGCATCGAATACGTCAACGGTCAGCACGGCATCGCCATGGACGTCATCGGCTGGCATAACGTATGCGGCCAAATGCGCGACGAGTGGGGCGCGACGGCCACCGCTTGCACCTACATCAACGTCGTGCCGCCGAACCCGGTTCCGGTCATCGGCTGTCCGGCGACGGTCATCGAGAATCATCCGATCCCGGATGCCGCTTTCGACGCAAGCCGCAGCTACAGTCCCCTTGGCATCGCGATCGACCATAAGCGCGACGAATGGATCAATAAGAAGACCGAGGGGTATTACAACGGCACATCATCCAACATCGCCGTCACCGTCGGACTCCATGTGTACGACGCGAACGGCTTGAAGTCGCTCGAACCTGCCTATTGTACGATCATAGTCAAGCCGGACCTGCCGCCTGTGGCCAAGCTGGGCGTACCGCCGGTCGCGATTCGCGGCGAGTCGGCTGAAATTCTGAATCGGTCGACCAGCCCGGACGGGGATCCGATCACGCAGGCAACGTACAAATACAAGTACGATGCGAACAACAACGGTTTCGCCGACGACGCTTGGACCAACACAACTGGTACGCTCGCCAAAACGACCTTCACGCCGACGAAAGTCGGGAAGTATCTCTTCTATGTCAATATCACCGAGGCTTACGGGAAATCCGACGATACGGCGGGAGAGCTCGAATCGACCTTGACGCTCGACGTGGTGAACCAGGCGCCGGAAGTGAGTTTCGCGATGGAAGGCAAGAACCCGAATCCGGACTTGGACGGATACACGGAGCTAGCGCCGGACCAGATCATCAAGCAGCCGCTGTATGTCACGAACACGAACCAGCCGGTCAATAACGCCGCTAATCTGTGGGAAGTGGCGGGGAAAAAGCTTGTCGGTCTGGAAGGACGCAACTTCGGAGCGCAGGACGCGAAGCCTTATCGCATCAGCCGAACGATGTTTGGCGGCAACGGCAGAACGTACGATTCGTTCGAGACGTTAATCATGGCCGATAACGGCTACGGACCTAATCGCCTTTCGCCATGGCGTTCAGCTGTGGGGAATTCGGCGACATTCTCCTATCCTTTGGTCGATCCGGATACGAAGTCATTTTTCCGTTTCTCCGGCGGGGATATCGGCCGCGGCGGCGTGGGCGATCTCTACTCCAACAAAAAATACGTGTATTTCAGTACCTACAGTTCGAGCAGGGAACTGAACGGCGAGTATACCTATACGAACAAAATCTACGCGCTGGACCCCAAGAAGCTGAGTCCCGTACGTACGATTATCGGGGGATGGGGAACGTTTACGCGCGAGTATACCAACGGCAGCCCGTTTGCGTTCATCATCAGCAAGAATAATCCGTCCCACCGCCTCCTGACCTTTAAAGGATCAGACGGCATAGAGCGACAAATCTACATGTATCCCGGGGAATTCAACCAGTGGAAAGTGGTCGAAGGATACATCTATGCGACGCGAAACTGGGATGGACGCTATGATGGCCAGAGCTATTATAAAAGCGAAATCGTCATCTACGACGCGTTCACCGGGAAGCAGATACGCAGCTCTCTGGACATCCCCAATTATGATGCGCAGTTGAAAAAGATGCTGTCCGACCATGGACTGAATACAAGCGATGGGATCGGTTCATTCGTCAAAGGGATCAGATCCAGCATCATGGTGACGCATGGCGCGAGTTACGCGAAGGAATCGCAGATTTTTCAGTACAACTATAAAATCAACGCGGACCTCACCTTTACGTTTCTGCACGCGCAGAAAGCGCCTGCACCAAAGTCGGACTATGCGAAAAACAACTATGTCCCGAACAATTTACTGTACGGCGCGGCGAGCGATAAATTTTTCGATGCGGCGGGCAACTGGTATCAGTATGAATGCTACTACCCCTACGCGGGCGGCTGGCGGGGATATCCGGATTTAAACGTCGCCAAATACAACGCGGAAGGGAAGTTCATGTGGCGCGTCTATTTAACGCCATCCCATCAGTTAAACAGTAATTTACCCGGAACGACGCTGGATGCGACGTATCTAAGCGTCTATTACAACGCCATGGAGACGATAGCGTCCTTAGCTCTCGATCCCATCAGAGGGGAGCTGTACGCCAAGTATTACTATGACTACTATTCCAGCCAAGGCAATGTCATCCCCAATGCCATGACGGAGCTGAAGGTCATCAATGCGGCAACGGGGGCGGTCAAAAAGACGCTAAATGATCAGAGTTCCGCAGATGAGCTTCAACGGTACAATTACACCGGCGGTCCGAATATGCGTCTGGGGCCAAAGTTTTATATGGATTGGACGAACGGAAACACGGCAAACGGCGATAGCGCGACCGTCACCATCGAGGGTAATCGAACCAACCGAACGAATGTGTGCACGAATTACGATATCGGCGTTCAATTGGGCTATCACGATATTGTGGATAGAACAGGCAACAAAATCGGCCAAGCCGGCGCGCCATGCGGTTTTAGCCCGCAAGTGTTCGGGGAGTACGTCCAGGATGGGGTATTCGCATCCTTCAGCGGCGCCCAATGCGACGGGTGCTACAACCCGCAGGATGTCGTCCATCTCAATATTTCGATCGGCCAGCCGTCTACCTCGCCTGCCATGGTCAAATCGTTCACGAACGGTCAATTTTATTCGCCGACATCAACGATCCTGAAAGACTTTGAAGCGCGGTTTGCGTTTAACATTCGCGACATCGACTATGATCAAGAATGGTTCGGCTATTCCTTCCGGATGAGCGGCCCGACGCAGCGTTATGCGGTCGAGAGCGACGGTCGCACATTAGCGTTGGCGGTATACAAATCCGGCAGCCGGACGGTGCTGGACAGCGTATCGTATCCGTTCCAAAGCCAAAAGGATTACATGTTGAAAGTCCGGGCTGCCGGCGAGGAATTGGAAGTGCTCCTGAACAATACGCCGATACTGGCAGCCAAGGACGCGACGTATGACGAGGGGAAATTCGGCTATTTCAGCGATAAATCCTACGTCACCCTTGGCAGCATTTTCTACAAGTCGCTGTATCGCGGCTCGCCATGGTCCCATGCTTATGCCATCTGGGAGGAAGGGGCAGCCAAGGCGGACGTACAGTACAAGGATATCGTCTTCGCCGACCCGGAGAACGACCCGGCCGCGGGCGGTCAATTCGACTGGTCGGTGCGGCATACGGCGCGGTTTATCCATCATCAAGGCGTATCCAAGCTTCACGGCAAGACGTTCGCCGATGCTCAGCTTGCCTTTGACGCGGTCGGCGATTACGCGATCCAGCTACGGGCGAAAGATGATCCGAACCCCGGTTACTTGTTCCCTAGCACCGTCTTCGGGAGTTATCGAAAATCTTCGAATACGTTCGAACAGACGATAACCGTCCATCGGCGTCCGATCGCGGACTTCAGCGTAGCGCAAGGGGAGGAGGGCTTCATCGAGTGGACGGACCGCAGCCGCGATCCGGACCGCTATTGGAGCGCTTCGGACTATTCCTCGGAAAGTACGGGCATCGATTACAAGCTTAATCGCGGCATCGTGGAGAAGCGGTTTTATTACATTTCGCCAGGCGGCGGATATGCGGCCAAGAAGCTCACGACGCCCGCGGAGACGGGGACTTACGAGATCGGCATGGCCGTCAAAGACGAGTACGGGGCATGGAGCGAATACGATGTCGAATTCATCTCCATCGGCAGGCTGCCTGCTCCGGATGACCCGCCGGTCCCCGGATTCGCGGCGAATCCGATCGAGACGCACCGCGGCGCGGCCATTACGATCTCCTCCTCCGCATCGGATAAGGAAGATGGTAGCAGAGAAAACATAGCGCACGCCTATTATGTGTCGAAGCTAGGATCCGAAGAGAACGAGGCGCTGCAAAGCACGTCCCGCACGACATGGTCGAAGGCGTTCTCGACGCTCGGGATTTTCCGAATCCGTCAGGTGGTCGAGGATTCCGCCGGCCAAAGCGCGGAGCTGACTCGCCAGGTGACGATCGTGAATCGTTCGCCGTCCGCGCAGGTGACGAACCCGGCGAGCTCGAATCCGGCGGCGCCGACCGTGGTGAAGGAGCCGCGTCCGCGGTTCGAATGGACCTTCGGCGATCCGGACGCGGATGCGCAGTCGCAATTCCAGCTGCGCATTACGAGGCAGGACGGCAGCTTAGTTGCCGATACGGGCGTTCGCTCGGGCGTCCAGATGGAATTTGCGCCGACGGCGGATTTGCCGGAGAAAATATTGCTCAACGTGAACGTGCGGGTGTTCGACGGTTATGATTGGAGCGGCTGGAGCACGCCGAAATACTTCACGATCATTACGAACGATCCGCCGGAGGGCGACTTCGGCTGGACGCCAAGCCCCGTCTACGAAGGGGATGCGATTCAGTTGACGCATACGTTGGCCGATCCGGATGACGATCTCTTAACGCTGAGCTACCGCGTTACTGCGCCAGGCGGCCAATCGTCGACCTACGCCTTCGAGACGAGCCCGCCGTATACGGCGACCGGGCCCTCCTTCAAGGCCGTTCAGCCGGGGAATTACACGGTCGTGCTCTCCATCTCCGATGGCCAAGCGGCTCCCGTCCTGGTCGCGAAGACGATCGCCGTGCTTCCGCTCGGGCTGACGGGCGCGGTTCGGCACACGCCGGAGTGGGACAACCGTCGGCGGGCGTACAACCTGGAGAAGAGCGGCAGCGAGAACGAGCCGCGGGGAGCGCACGTGTTTTGGGCCGGCGAGAAGTTCGTGCTGCGCGCTCAAACGACGGCGACCGGGACGCTGACGACGGCCGTCCGGGTGGACGTGACGATGAACGGATCGACCGTCCGGTTGACGGCGGATAACCCGGCCAAGACCGCATGGAGCGGCGAGCTATGGGAGAGCGGATTCGAGGACTTGGCAGATGGTCCGCTCGCTTTTGTTTTCCGCGTCCAATACAGCAACGGGACGGTGAAGACGGTCTCCGTACCCGTGACGATCGCGGGCAATGTGAACCAAACGTACGGCGTTCATCGCAAGCAATAGGCAATTGCCACAGGAAGAAAAAGGGTTGACAGTATGAATTGGCACGGGGTATAGTCGTACCATGAAATCCACTAGGGGCGCCCATCCGGGCTGAGATAAGGCGAGCAACGCCTTGGTCCCTTCGAACCTGATCTGGGTTATGCCAGCGTAGGAAAGTGGGAATGTGCGTGCGAATCCGTCATGCCTGTCTGCAGCAGCGTCTATTGGGCGCGTTGCGCAGCGACCGGCATTGACTACTCCTGTTCGCGGCCGGGACGTGACGTCCGGGTTGCCCGCAGGTGAACCGCGTGAACAGACCGCTCCCTTCGCCGGAGCGGTTTTTTTGTTGCGGCAGGATTGTAACGGCTACGCCGAAGGCGGCCATTCGGCTTCGTTCGGAGCGAGTCTTCGTTACGGGCTTCGCTCGCATAGACGGCCATTCATGCCGGATACCGCATCGGTTGAAGCGAGATAATCGAGATATTATGCCGCGTTATCGCGTTACCGATTTCCTGCGTGCAAGCAGATCGGCAGCGGCGAAATTCGCCATCCTTGATTCGGATCTGATTTAACGGTTGGCATATTCGCGCCTGTCCGGCTTTTTCAATCGCTGATCATGCCTCCTAGGGGATTTCTCATCCACCCCTAGGAGGTTTTTTATTATGCCGATATTAACAACCCCGCTGCCAGGCAGCCGGAAAGTATACGTACAAGGAAGCCGCGCCGATCTTCGCGTGCCGATGCGCGAGATTGCGTTGTCGCCAAGTTCCGTGCGCGGTAACGAAGAAGCGAACGAACCGGTTCGCGTGTACGATGCGAGCGGTCCATACACGGATACGGATTACGAGGCGGATATCCGCCGCGGCTTGCCGGCCTCGCGGCGCGCGTGGATCGAGGAACGCGGCGACGTCGAAGCGTACGACGGACGCGAAGTGAAGCCGCTCGACAACGGCTTCCGCTCGGAGGAGACCGCCGTTAAGCGCGGCGCCGAGCTGTTCCCGGGTCTGGCCCGCCAGCCGCTGAAGGCCCGCGAAGGACGCAACGTGACCCAGCTTCATTACGCGCGCCAAGGCATCGTGACGCCGGAGATGGAGTATATCGCGATTCGCGAAGGCATGACGCCGGAGTTCGTCCGCAGCGAGATCGCGGCCGGCCGCGCGATTATTCCGGCCAATATCAACCATCCGGAGAGCGAACCGATGATCATCGGCCGTCAGTTCCACGTGAAGATCAACGCCAACATCGGCAACTCGGCGGTCGCTTCCTCGATCGAGGAGGAAGTCGAGAAGATGACGTGGGCGACCCGTTGGGGCGCGGACACGATCATGGATCTGTCGACGGGCAAAAACATTCACACGACGCGCGAATGGATCATCCGCAACTCGCCCGTGCCGGTGGGCACCGTGCCGATCTACCAGGCGCTCGAGAAGGTGGACGGCAAAGCCGAAGATCTCTCGTGGGAAGTGTTCCGCGACACGCTTATCGAGCAGGCGGAGCAGGGCGTCGATTATTTCACGATTCATGCCGGCGTACTGCTTCGTTACATTCCGCTCACGGCGAAACGGGTGACGGGAATCGTCTCGCGCGGCGGATCGATCATGGCGGCGTGGTGTCTGGCGCATCACAAGGAGAACTTCCTGTACACCCATTTCGAAGAAATTTGCGAAATCATGAAGCGCTATGACGTGTCTTTCTCGCTGGGCGACGGACTCCGTCCGGGCTCGATCGCCGACGCGAACGACGAGGCGCAGTTCGCGGAGCTGACGACGCTCGGCGAGCTGACGAAGATCGCCTGGAAGCACGACGTTCAGGTCATGATCGAAGGACCGGGGCACGTGCCGATGCATCTGATCAAGGAGAACATGGACCTCCAGCTGAAGCTGTGCGACGAGGCGCCGTTCTATACGCTCGGTCCGCTGACGACTGATATCGCGCCGGGGTATGACCACATCACGTCCGCGATCGGCGCGGCGATGATCGGCTGGTTCGGCACAGCGATGCTCTGCTACGTCACGCCGAAGGAGCACCTGGGCTTGCCGAACAAAGAGGACGTGAAGGAAGGCGTCATTACATACAAAATCGCCGCCCATGCGGCCGATCTGGCGAAAGGGCATCCGCGCGCGCAAATTCGGGACAACGCGCTGTCCAAAGCCCGCTTTGAATTCCGCTGGCGCGACCAGTTCCATCTGTCGCTCGATCCCGAGCGCGCGATGTCCTACCATGACGAGACGCTGCCGGCGGAAGCGGCCAAATCGGCGCACTTCTGCTCGATGTGCGGGCCGAAGTTCTGCAGCATGCGCATTACGCAGGATATCCGCGATTATGCCGAGGCGAACGGGATGCACACGGAAGAAGCCGTGGAGGCCGGCATGAAAGAGAAGTCCGACGCCTTCAAGGCGGCGGGCAGCTCGATCTATGCATAAGCCGGAAGAGCAGCCGCGCTGGCCGGACCGGTATTCCCGGCAGACGCGGTTCGCGCCGATCGGCGAAAGCGGGCAGCGGCTTCTTGAACAAGCGGGCGTGCTGATCGTCGGCTGCGGGGCGCTCGGCGCTTCGCTTGCCCAACACATGGCGCGAGCAGGCGTCGGACTCGTGCGGATCGTCGACCGCGACTACGTCGAGCCGAGCAATTTGCAGCGGCAGGTGTTGTTCGACGAGCGGGATGCGCTGGAATCGCTGCCGAAAGCCGTCGCGGCCGCCCGCAAGCTTCGCCGGATTAACGGCGAGATCGAAGTGGACGCGCGGGTGCTGGACGTGACGAAAGCGAACGTCGGCGAGTTGTTGGAGGGCATGGACGCCGTGCTGGACGGGACCGACAACGCGGCCGCGCGGCTGCTGCTGAGCGATCGTTGTTTCCGGCGGGGCATCCCGTTCTTCTACGGCGGGGTGGCCGGCTCCCAAGGAATGAGCGCGTCGCTCGTTCCGGGCGCCACCGCTTGCTTGCGCTGTCTGATCGGGGGCGGCGAGTCCGATTCGGAAGCGGACACCTGCGATACGATCGGCGTCATCGCGCCGGCCGTGGAATGGGTGGCCGCGCTGCAGGCGGCGGAAGCGCTGAAGTGGTTAAGCGGGCGCCGCGACGCGTTGCGGCGCACGTGGCTAACCGGGGATTTGTGGAACTTCCGGGTTAGGGAGTCGGCGCTCCCTTCCCCCTCGCGGGGGTGCGACATTTGCGGCGGCGCGCAAGCTGCGGAAGAGCGCGGAGACGAGGTGCCGACGTCTCGTGTTCTGGTCCGCGAAGCGATGGACGCGTCCGGCTCGCCGAAGATTTCATCGAGTCATGCTGCTGCTACCTTCAACCGAGTCGACGCGCAGGGCGATGGCGAATCCGGTCCTAACGGCGCTCGCCCGCAAACCGCGGTCTTATGCGGCCGGGATACCGTACAGGTAACAATGGGGGAAAGCGACGGGATAGATCTCGTCGAGGCGGAACGTTGGCTGGCTGCGCGCGGGTGCGAGGTGAGGAGTAATCCGTATTTGGTCAAGGCGGCATTGCCCGAAGGCGAGAAGCTGGTCTTGTTCCCGGACGGCCGAATACTGGTGCAGGGCACGCAAGACCCGGCGCGCGCGATATCGCTGTGCGGGGCGTATCTTACCGGCATGAGGGATGCTGCAATCCAGCGCTGATGGAGAGGAGGAGAAGAGCATGAAAAGCAAGACATTCGACTTCAGTCTGTATGTCATCACGGGCGAGAACTATCATCCGGGGCGCAAGCTGGAGCAAGTGATGGAGCAGGCGCTGCGCGGCGGCGCGGATATCGTGCAGCTGCGGGCGAAAGACGCGCCCAAGCGCGAGGTGCTGGCGCAAGCGCGCATGCTCCGCGATTTGACGGCCCGTTATCAGGTACCGCTGATCATCAACGATCATCTGGACATCGCGCAGGCGGTGTCGGCGGACGGCGTCCATTTGGGCCAAGAGGATTTGCCGCTCGCGGAGGCGCGCGCGATACTAGGTCCGGATCGAATCATCGGCATCTCGACCCATAATATTGCGCAGGCGCTGGAAGCGCAGGCGGGCGGAGCCGATTACATCGGCGTCGGTCCGGTCTTTCCGACCGGCACGAAGCCGGGGCGGCAGGCGGTGACGACGTCTTACGTGCGGGAGGCGGCCGAGCGCGTCACGATTCCGTTCGTGGCGATCGGAGGCATCACGCTGGACAATGTCGACGCGGTGCTCGAGGCAGGCGCCAAGCGGGTCTGCGCCGTGTCGGCCATCGTCGGCAGCGCGGAACCCGCCGAGACGTGCCGGGCGTTCAAGCATCGGCTTCGCGCCTTTGCGGCGATGGCAATGCCGGACCCGGCTTCCAAGCGGATCCGCGTCAACGGCCGCGAAGATTGGACGAACGCCGGGAACGTGCAGGAACTGGTCCGACAGTACGGGCTTCAAGGCGCGCGCATCGTGGTGGAGCTGGACGGCGTCATTCTGTCGCGGGAAGCATGGGCGGATACGCAGCTGGCCGAAGGCGCGCAGCTGGAGCTGGTTCATTTCGTGGGAGGAGGTTGAGGCATCATGATCGAAGCAAATGCCAATATTGACCCGCTCGTCATCGGCGGCAAACGACTGCAATCCCGGTTCTTCCTCGGCACGGGGCGGTTCCCGAGTCCGGCCGTGCTGCAGCTCGCGCTCGAAGCGTCCAAGGCGGAAGTCGTCACGTTCGCGGTGCGCAGGGTGAATCTGGACGACGCGCGGGAAGATTCGATCTTGCAGCATATGCAGGAACGCGAGCTGACTTATCTGCCGAACACGTCGGGCGCGAACAACGCGGACGAGGCGGTACGCATCGCGCGGCTGGCCCGGGCGGCGGGACTCGGCACCTGGATCAAGGTGGAGATTAGCGCCAATCCGCGCACGCTGCTGCCGGATCCGCTGGAGACGCTGCGGGCGACGGAGCGGCTGGCGGCGGAAGGGTTCGTCGTGCTGCCGTATACGTCCGACGATCCGGTTCTGTGCAAAAGGCTGGAGGAAGCCGGCGCGGCTGCCGTCATGCCCGGCGGCGCGCCGATCGGATCCGGCCTCGGGATCTTGAATCCGTACAATATCGGGCTTATCGCCCAAGAGTCGCGCGTGCCGATCATTGTGGACGCCGGCATCGGCTCCGCAGGCGACGTCGTCCAGGCGATGGAGCTCGGGGCGGACGGCATTCTGGTCAACACGCCCGTCGCCAAGGCGCTGGATCCGGTCGGCATGGCGCAGGCGATGCGGCTCGCGGTCGAAGCCGGCCGGTTGTCGTATTTGTCCGGACGCATTCCAAGACGCCAATATGCTTCGGCAAGCAGCGAGGCCGAGGGCGTATCGAAGCCGGCGTTATCCTTAGATACCGATAATAACGGCAATTCGGCACGGGACGTGAAGCTGGATGCCGCGATTGCGGCCCAAGGCGAGAACGCCGCGCGCGAAGCCGCCGTCGCGCTGGCGAGCGACATCAGGCAGCATGCGGCCGAAGCAGCCGATGCGGGGAAGGAGCTTGGCGGAATTGGCTGAACGCGTCATCGTATTGGGCGGCGGCATCATCGGCCTCTCCTGCGCGTTCGAAGCGCTGCGGTTGGGGTACGACGTCACGGTCATCGAGCCGGAAGCGTTCGGGGGCCAGGCCTCCGGCGCCGCGGCGGGGATGCTCGCCCCGTTCACGGAAAATCCCGAGCAGCCCGATCCGTTCTTCCGCCTGTGCTTGGAAAGTTTGAAGCTATACCCGTCATGGCTAGCCGACATCGAGGCGGCGTCGGGCTGCCGCGCCGACCTGCTGCAGACGGGCAGCTTGACGGTCGCGCTGCATGAAGCGGACCTGCTGCCGCTCCAGACGAGGCTGGCGTGGCAGCGGCCGTTCGGCTCCGGCGCGGAGCTGGTCGAAGGCGAACGGCTGCGGCGCATGGAGCCGCAGCTTGCGGCAAACGCGCTCGCAGCCGTGTATACGCCCCGGGAGAGTCACGTGTACGCGCCAGCGCTTGTCGCTGCGTTAGAGAAAGCTTGCCGCAAGCTCGGCGCGCGCTTGGTCGATCATGCAGGCGGCATTCAAGCGCCCGACCTGTTCAGCACGAAGGGCATCCGCATCGAGACCTCCGCTTGCGGCAGCCATGACGGCGACCGGCTAGTCGTCTGTTCGGGCGCCTGGGCAGGGCATTATGCGGCCTCCTTCGGCTTCCCGATCCCGGTTCATCCGATACGCGGCCAAATTTGTTCGTTCGACGTATCCTTCGGTGAAGTGCGCCATATGGTGTTCTCCTCGCAGGCCTATTGGGTGGGTAAGCGCAACGGAACGCTGGTCTGCGGCGCGTCGGAAGA
Source organism: Paenibacillus methanolicus (assembly GCF_008124765.1). Taxonomy (GTDB): domain Bacteria; phylum Bacillota; class Bacilli; order Paenibacillales; family Paenibacillaceae; genus Paenibacillus_Z; species Paenibacillus_Z methanolicus. The sequence continues at coordinate 171,654 of NZ_VNHS01000013.1, forward strand.
CGTGGCGGGCTTCGATCGGACGGTCACGGAACGCGGCATTGATCGTCTCGTTCGCTGGGGTCCCCGGGTGCTGCCGTTCTTGGACGGCCGGGAACCGATCGACCGCTGGGCCGGACTGCGTCCGGCGACGCGCGACGGCTGGCCGCTCATCGGTCCGATTCCGGGGCGCGAAGACGTCATTCTGGCCGCCGGGCATTACCGCAACGGCATTCTGCTGAGTCCCGCGACCGGCGCGCTCGTCGGCCGCATGCTCGCCGGCAAGGCGCAGTCGGATGAAGCGCGGTGCTTCGCACCGGACCGGTTCGCCGCTTTGCATAGTAGGAGGGGAAGATAATGCGGGATTTCGATTATCTGGCGGCTTCAGCCTTTACCCAAGGCATACGAGCGAATATCGCGTATCCCGCCGAGTCTTCGGTCTGGCCGCCCCGGGTGCTGACCATCGCGGGCTCGGACAGCGGAGGCGGGGCCGGCATCCAGGCGGACTTGAAGACGTGCCAGGAGCTGGGCGTCTTCGGCATGAGCGCGATTACGGCCGTTACGTCGCAGAACAGCCGCGGCGTTCATGCCGTCTATCCGATGCCGGAGGAAGCCATCCTGTCCCAGATGGACGCGGTGCTCGGGGATATTGGCGCGCATGCGGCCAAGACCGGCATGCTGTATTCGAAGGACATCGTCAAGGCGGTCGCCTCGAAGCTGGACGACTACGGGGTTCGCAAGCTGGTCGTCGATCCGGTTCTCGTGGCCAAGGACGGCTCGCCGCTGTTCCGGCGCGACGCGGTGAATGCCCTTCGCGAGGACTTGCTGCCGCGCGCGCTGGTCGTGACGCCGAATTTGCCGGAAGCGTGCGAGCTGCTCGGCGTGGAAGAAGGCACGATCCGATCCGTCTCCGACATGATGGAAGCGGCCAACATGCTGCTGCGATTCGGTTCGAAATACGTTTTGCTCAAAGGCGGTCATCTGGAAGATGAGGCGTTCCGGGGACTGGCGATCGACGTGCTGGCCGGGGGCGACGGCACGGCGGGAATGCAGCCGCTAACGCTCAGCGGCCCTCGCATCGCGACCCGGCATACGCACGGGACCGGCTGTTCGACGGCCGCGGCGATCGCCGCTTACTTGGCGCGCGGCTTCGAGATGGAGCATGCCGCGCGGGAGGCCAAATGTTTCGTCGCCGCGGCGATCGCTCGCGCCGTTCCGCTAGGCGGCGGAATCGGTTCCCTCTGGCATGCCGCGCACCGGGAGCCGGCTCACGGCCTGCAATAATCAATAAATAAACCTCCGGTCCGAGCTCTGCGGACGGAGGTTTATTGGCGTTCAAGCAGGCTGGCGTTAATCGAGCCTGGTCGAATCTCAGCCGTTAGCCGGCCGTGACGGCTCGACAGATGCGTCGCGCTAGCCCGGCAAATCTTGTCCGAGATGGATCGGACCGGTCCGCACGACCCGGACGACCATCCGCGCGAATTGTTCCGGCGTCTGCTTCATCCCGGTCTCCAGCCAATGCTGCAGGAATCCGAGATTGGCGGCCGACACGTAGGCGATCAGAAAATCGGACGGGATGTTCAGCCGCGCCTCTTCCAGCTGCCAGAGCGGCAGCAACTTGTCGTAGAAGTGCTCCTTCAGCAGCCGGACGACTTGATCGCCGAAGAAGGAATCGCCACCGGGCCCGAGCAGCAGGCGAAACAAATCCGCGTGATCCGCGATGAACGCGAACACGTCGACGAGGTTTTGGTCGGTTTCGTCCGCAGCCGCTTTTTGGATAAGCCCGTCCACCTCAAGCGTCATTAATCGTTCCCGCAAGCCTTGCATGAACGCCATTTTGCTCTGGTCGAGCATGTCCGGCACGTCTTTGTAATGCAAGTAGAAGGTGCCTCGATTGATTTCCGCCCGCTGGGTCAAATCGCTCACCGTTATCCCTTCCAGGCCGCGTTCTTCGATTAATTCCAGCAGCGCCTTGTGCAGCAGCTGTCTCGTGCGTTCTTTTCTGCGATCGATTCGATCCGGCATACCGTGCAATCCACCTTCCTGCCCCTTAGCAAGGAGCGTATCATCAAGGACATCGCGGGCATTATGCAATCTGAACGATGTTAACCTTTTTCAGGACGAGAATATTATGCGATCGTCCGGTCCGTCCGTGGTTCCGCTCGCCAGCGCAGCATCCAATAGCGCACCAGAACGGCCAACAGCAAGAAACCGAACAAGGAATACGCGTGTCGCCAACGGTGAATCTCGAACATTCCGAAGCGAATGAACAGCGGCTCAATAACATAGGAGAAGCACGCGGAGAGCGCAACCGTAGCGAATAGGTAAGTCCGCCAGGTAGACGTAAACTGGTACGCGCACGCGAAGGAGAGCGGGATGACGCTCATATCCGCGGGAAGAAAAGGCGGCACGGTGGGCAGCAGCTTGTCGGGATACCCCCACAGAAGGAGATAGCTGCCCCATACATCGCCGAACATGGCGATGACGCTCCACGCGAACACGCATACGAGCAGTTCAAGCGTGCGAGAGGGGGCGCGAAGCCATTTCCACCAGATGATCCACGGCAAGATCGTCGCCGCCAGCAGAATCCACCACGGGAGCGAAAGCAAATCATCGTGGTACCAGTGGGCGAGCGTCACTTCTTTATACCTATCCCGGATTTGATTGACGGCCTCGTTAGTCGGATGCATCCTCCATCATCTCCTTCTTGTTAACGTGGTCAGATTATGGAAAGGTTATGCGCAGGTCTTTTCATTTAATTGACAGTGATAATCATTATCACTTAAAATAATGCTGTTCCAGAGGATTTCTTGCGTTGATGCGCCGGACCCTTTCGGCGAGCAAGACCGATGCGACTATTCCCATCCTTTCGGCTTGCGGGTTAAGTCCGAGAGGATAAACGATATATAGGCGAGAGCGCCATACCATACGCCGTTTGGCGAGGAGTGTAGATTTCATGCTGCCCAATTTCAATCGAAGCTGGCAACCGCAATCGAGGCCGCTTCATTTTTCATCCGTTAAGGTACAAGGAGATCGATCGCTTGTCGCGGCATCGCCGGGCAAAGGCGTATACCATCGCGAAGAACACGGCGAATGGCAGCGAATGTCGGACGGACTCCCGTCGGAATCGATGGTTCACCGGCTGCAAACGACGGAAAACCGGCTTTACGCGTGCACGAGCAAGGGACTGTACCTGCTTCAGGACAACCGCTGGGTGAACGGCGATTTGGAGAAGGCTTGTTACCAATATAAAGAGGAATGGGGCTACGCGTTCGCCGCGACGGACGACGGCCTGCTGTACCGCAATGGCGGCGAGTGGAAGCAGTCCGCGTACAAACGGACGGTCGTGTACGATTTCCTGTTCACGCCGGAGTATCTCTATATCGGCCTCGAAGGCGGCGTCGGGATGTACGACCGGATGACGGATCAATGGGCTGGCTTCTCGCTCGGCGTGGGCGTGACCAGCATCGCGGCCGACCGGACGCGGCTGATCGGCGCGACGGACAGCGGCGAACTCGCGATCAGCACGGGGCGCGGCGGCTTCGAACGGATTCGCTTCGGCGATATGTTCGTGTTCAGCGTCGTCTCCCGGCTCCCGCATGTATACGTGTGCACGGATAAAGGGCTGTTCCGGGTGGGGAGGCTGGGGAGTCGTCTGACGCTCTTCTCGCTGAAGCCCGGTCTGCCGGTGACGGACGTGGATTGGCTCGGTTCCGACCTTTACATGGCTACCCTTTCGAAAGGGATCCAAACGATGCGCGCGTAATGTTTTTGCCGCCGGATGCGAAACTCCAGTGACCTGCCTATAGGTGAATGCATATGATGCTATGACATTCGAGGTGGGAGAAGGAGAGGGCTATGGCGAAAAGCAGGAAAGGGAAACGCGCTAACGGACAAAAACCGTTATTTTACGTCGATAATCCGAATGCTTCCGAATTGAAATGGCTGGACGATGTGAAGCGAAAATCGTCGGCGCCGCCAGGAGGCGGGGCATTCGAACCGCGCAAAGGCGAAGGCGAGAAGAAACTGCAAGTCAATGCGGCGGCGGCACCTGCCGAGCCGATCGTATCGTTAGACGAGGCCGACGATTGGCAGGAACTCTCGGCTGATCTGAACGAGGATTCGGTCGCCGACTGGCAGGAAGAAGAAACAATCGCCGCCCAGCCGGAGGCTGCGGACGCGCTGGAAGCGCAAGCCGAGGTAACGCCGGAGCAACCGGTCGCGGCCGTCGAGCCGGAGATGACCCGCGAGGAAAGGCTGGCGGTCTACGAGGAGCTTCGGGAACCCGAGCGGCCGGCCGCCTTCGTCTATACCGACGATATCGCGGACGAGGCGATCACGTCGGAGAAGCTCGCGCCGGGCGCCATCGATTCGTCGCGTCTTGGCCGCGGCGCGGTAGCCTCCCGCAACTTGGCGGACTTCGCCGTCGAGAGCATTAACCTGGCGGACGGCGCGGTGACGGCTTCGAAGCTGGCGCCGAATTCGATTACCGGCGACCATCTGATCCCGGGCTCCGTCAACGGCACGATTCTCTCGGAACGCTCGATCGCGGGCGACAAGCTTCGCGATGGCAGCATCACGTCCGAGAAACTGGCGGACCGGACGATCAGCGCGGACAAAATCGCCGAAGGCTCGATCGAGACGAAGCATCTGAAGGCGTTCATCGTCTCCAGCGATTTGCTTGAAGATCAAGCGGTAACGGGCAGCAAGATCAAGAGCGGGGCCATTCGTCCCGAGCATCTCGCGGCGGATGCCGTGAATGCCTCGAAGCTGGCGGACGGCGCCGTGACGCGTTCCAAGCTGCGCGACGCCACGGTTACCGGCGAGAAGCTGGCCGCGGGAGCCGTCGATTCGGTGCACCTGAAGCCAGGTCTCCTGCTTGCCGAACATGTGGCCACCGGCATTCTGCTGGGAAAGCATTTGGCTCCGGGCGAAATCGCAGGGGAGCATCTGGCCGAAGGCGCGGTCGGACCGCGGGAGCTCCGCCGAGGAGCGGTCGGGCAGGACGCGATCGCGCCGGGCGCGATCGGCGAGACGCAGCTCAAAAAAGGCGCGGTCGGCGCGGAGGCGCTGGCAGACGGGACCGTTAACGCCGAGCATCTGAACGACGGCGCGGTCACGACGCCCAAAATCGCCGATTTGTCCGTCTCCACGATCAAGCTGGGCGAGCATGCCGTCACGGCGTCGAAAATCGCGGATCAAAGCATCACGACGGCGAAGCTGGCGGATAACGCGGTCCAAAGCAAGCATCTCGGCAAAAGAAGCGTGGGCCCCGATCATATCGACGGCGGCGCGGTGACCGACCGCCATCTTGCGGTGCGGTCGGTCAATGCCGCTCACTTGACCGAGGATTCCGTCGGCACCCGCCATTTGCTCGACAAAGCGGTCAAATCGGAGAAACTGGCTGCCGGCGCGGTTCACCAAGCGCATCTCGCGCCAGGTTCCGTCGGGACCGATCAGCTCGGCGAAGGCGCCGTCACGGAGAGTCGTCTGGCGAACGGCAGCGTAACCGGGGATAAGTTGGCCGGCGGCGCGGTGACCGTCCGGCATCTCGGGAACGAATCGGTCGGATCCGAGAAGATCGCGCCGGAAGCGATCAAAGCGTATCATCTGGCCGCCGGCTCGGTCACGGAGGAAGCGATCTCCGTCGAGTCCGTCGCGCCGTGGCATCTGCAGCCCGGTCTGGTTGCAGCCGAACATCTGAGCGACGGTTCCGTCCAGACGAACGCGCTGCAGGATGGAGCGGTGAAAGCCGCCAAGCTTGCGCCGCAATCGGTGCAAGAGCGTCATCTTACGGCAGGCATCGTCTACGGTCACCATCTAGCCGACCATGCCGTGAACTCGCTCAAGCTGTCGCCGGAGAGCGTATCGACCGATAAGCTGACGGACGCCGCGGTGACCGGCGGCAAATTGGCCGACGGCAGCGTCTCGGGCGCCAAGCTGGCTCCGCAATCGGTTGAAGGCAGCCACTTGACGGACGGCGCGGTCGGCGCGCATCATCTGGCAGCCGGCGCGGTCGGCGCGCATCATCTGGCTCCCGACTCGGTTCAAGCCGGCCATATCGCATCGGGCGCGATCCGGTCGAACGATATCGCGGACGGTTCGATTACCGGCGCGAAACTCGCTTCGGAGACGGTCGGCGCCGAGCAGCTGGGGATCGAATCGGTCGGCAGCCGGCAGCTCGCCCAAGGCGCCGTACTGGGCGTTCACCTGGCTTCGGGCAGCGTCATGGAGCACCATCTCGGCGATGGGTCGGTGACGGAATCCAAATTGGCGTCCGGCAGCGTCGGCGCCGAACAGGTGCAGGAAGGGGCGATCGGCAGCGAGGCGCTGCAAGCCGGCGCGGTAGGCGCCGCGCATCTGCAGCCGGAATCCGTCGGCGCCCAGCATGTCGCCAAAGGAAGCATCGGGTTGGAGCATCTGACGGCCGATAGCGTCGGCTCGGAGCAGCTGAAGGATGGATCCGTCGGCACGATCCACTTGACCGAAGGAGCGGTGACCGGCGAGAAGCTGTCGGTGCAATCGGTCGGCGGCGACCACCTCCGGATCGAGTCGATTAGCGGCAAACACGTCAAGGCGGAGACGCTGCAGGGGTACCATATCCGCAAAGGCTCCATTACGCAGGCTCATCTGGCCGGCGACTTGTTCTTGCCGGGCAAACTGCCGGATGGCAGCATTCACGGCAGCAAGCTTAAACCGGGATCCGTCGGGCAGACTCAGCTGTCGGCCGGCGCGGTGACCGGCAGCGCGATCGGGCACGGGGCGATTCAATCCGTTCATTTGGCCAAAGGGGCGGTTCGCGGCGAAGCGTTGAACGCCGGCTCCGTGGAAGCGAGGCACTTGGCAGACGGCGCGGTAACCGGCGAGAAGCTGTCGGCCAGCGCCGTGACGAGCTCGGTCATCGCGGACGGCGCGGTCACGGCCGATAAGTTATCGGCTGACGCTGTCGGGGAGGCGCAGCTGCAAAATGCTTCCGTCACGACGGGCAAGTTAGCAAGCGGATCGATTGCCGGCTTGCATCTCCAGGCGGGAAGCGTCGGCGGCGAGGCCATCGCGGATGCGTCCGTTACGGCCGATAAGCTGGCCGCGGACGCGGTCGGCACGGAGGCGCTCGCGGCAGGCAGCATCACAAGCGACAAGCTGGCATCGGGCGCGGTAAGCGCGAACGCGCTGGCAGCGAGCAGCGTGACGTCGGAGAAGCTGGCGCCAAGCAGCGTGGATTCGGTTCATTTGGCTCCAGGCGCGGTGGGCAAGGAAGCAATCGAAGCCGGCAGCGTGACGGCCGATAAACTGGCGCCCGGCGTGCTGGATTTCGAGCTTGAACCGGGCAGCGTAGAAGCGGTTCATCTCGCAGCCGGGGCGGTCGGCGAGGCCGCGATCGCGCAAGGCAGCATCACGGCCGACAAATTAGCGCCGGGCGTGCTGAAGAAAGATCTTGACCCAGGCAGCGTGGCCGCGGTTCACTTGGCTCCCGGATCGGTCGGATCGGCCGCCATTGCGCCGGGCAGCGTCACGGGCAACAAGCTGGCGCCGGGCGCGGTCGGATCGGCCGCCATCGCGCCGAACAGCATCGCCGCCGATAAGCTGGCCCCGGGCGCGGTTGGTTCGGCTGCGATCGCGGCAGGCAGCATCACCGCCGATAAGCTGGCAGCAGGCGTACTGGATCACGAAATCGCGCCGTCGAGCATCGCCGCGGTTCACTTGAAGCCGAGCTCGGTCGGATCGGCCGCCATTGCGCCGGGCAGCATCACCGCCGATAAGCTGGCAGCAGGCGCGGTAGGCGCGCATGCCATCGCGGCGGGCAGCGTGACGGCCGATAAGCTGTCCCCGGGCGCACTGGATCACGAGCTTGAGCCGTCGAGCGTGACTTCGATCCATTTGGCGCCGGGCGCGGTCGGCTCGGAAGCTATCGCGCTGGGCAGCATTACGGCCGATAAACTGTCCGAGAACGCGGTCAGAACGAACGCCATCGCGCCAGGCAGCATCACCGCCGATAAGCTGGCGCCGGGCGTATTGGACAATGAGCTTGAACCGTCGAGCGTCGCTTCGATTCACCTGGCAGCTGGCGCGGTAGACACGGAAGCCATTGCGCTGGGCAGCATTACGGCCGATAAGCTGGCCGAGAACGCGATCAGAACGAACGCCATCGCGCCAGGCAGCATCACCGCGGATAAGCTGGCGGAGAGCGCGGTCGGCACGGATGCCATCGCGCCGGGCAGCATTACCGCCGATAGGCTGGCGCCGGGCGTGCTGGATCAGGAACTCGCGCCATCGAGCGTATCCGCGGCTCATCTAGCATCGGGGGCAGTGGGCGCCGACGCGATTCAAGCGGGCAGCATCACGGCTGATAAGCTGGCAGCAGACGCGGTCGGCTCGCATGCCATCGCGGCAGGCAGCGTGACATCCGATAAGTTGGTGCCAGGCAGCATTGTCTCCCTTCATCTGACGAAGGGCGCTGTAAAGGCGGATGCGATTGCGGGAGGCAGCATCACGGGCGATAAGCTGGCGAATGGAGCAGTAGGCGCGGATGCGATCGCATCGGGCAGCATCACCGCCGACAAGCTGGCTTCTGGCGCGGTCGGTGCCGAAGCCATCGCCTCGGGCAGCATCACGGGCGATAAGCTGGCGACCGGAGCAGTAGGTTCGGATGCCATCGCGTCGGGCAGCATCACGGGCGATAAGCTGGCGCCGGGCGTGCTGGATCGCGAGCTTACTTCGGGAAGCGTCGGTTCGGCGGCAATCGCGCCAAACAGCGTCACGGGCAGTAAGCTAGCGCAAGGGGCCGTAGGTACGGACGCGCTTGCCTCGGGCAGCATCACGGCCGACAAATTGGCTTCCGGCGCCGTCGGCTCAGGCGCGATCGCCTCGAACAGCATTACGTCCGATAAGATTGCGGCAAGAAGCGTAACCGGGGTTCATCTGGCCGTAGGCTCGGTAGACACGGACACGATTGCTTCAGGCAGCATCACGGCCGATAAACTGGCGCCGGGCGCTATTGACGCGGACGCCATCCTGGCGGGCAGCATTACGGCCGATCGACTGGCGCCTGGCGTGCTGAATCACGAGCTCGCCCCAGGCAGCGTGGCTTCGGTTCATCTAGCGCCGGGCTCGGTTGGAGCAGCCGCCATCGCGAAAGGAAGCGTGACGAACGATAAGCTGGCTTCCGGCGCGGTCACGACGGATTCGATCGCGGGGGGTAGCGTCACGGCGGATAAATTGGCACCGGGCTCGGTCGGACCGAACGCCATTGCGGCGGGCGGCATCACCGCCGATAAGCTGGCGCCGGGCATTATCGGCGATCAGGCGATTGCCGACCGGGCGATTGTCGCGTCGAAAGTGGCGCCTGGCGCCGTTCACGCCGAGCATCTCGCCTCCGAGCTTCAGCTGGCGATTCGGAACCCGCAGCTAGGGGATGGCACCGTCGGGACGGAGAAATTGAAATTCGCGCCGGTGCGTACGACGAACGCGCGGATTTCCGCGAATCAGCAGTTCGGGTTCGCGGGCTACGATTTCGCCGGCCAAGGCGAGCATGTCGAAGCGACGATCGTGTTCGACGAACCGTATGCGCATAACGGTTATGTGCTCGTCGCGACTTCGGATCATCCTTCCTGCTACGTGGTCATCAAGGAAAAGCATGCGGACCGCGCGGTGCTGTCGATCATTCGGACGCGGATCAGCCCTGAGCCGAAAGGCCAGGTTAACTGGATCGTCATCGGCTAATAGCCTATTTGGAACCCCCGTTTCTTTCGCGATATGCGTAAGAAACGGGGGTTCTTCGGCGTTCGCGGCATGAACGGGTGAACGCCTTGACGTACACCTGCCGTTGCGGCGGCGATATTCGTACATACAATAACTTGTGAATAGTCTGTCTGCATAGGAGCCAGGCAGACATCTATTTAGGCAAGGTGAGGTGATCGTCATGAGAAAAAAGACGGCGGACGCATCCCGCGCTAGGCGGACGAGACGTTCGGTCCGCAAGCAGCCGCGTCCGCGAACGCATCGGAAGCCTCTTGCCCGAAATCGCAAACGGCCTGCGCGCCCGCCGCGCGGAGCGGAAGTTCCGGATGCCGTTCAACCGGCGGGGATGGCGGAGCCGATCCATCGCGTATCCGATTCCCCGCCTGCCGTCTCCGTCGTCATCCCGGTCATGAATGAGCGCCGTCATATCGCTGGGGTGATTCGCGAAGCGTTCCGCGTGCACCCGGACACGGAAGTCATCGTCGTCGCGAACGGCTCGACGGACGGCTCCGCGGAGATCGCGCGGCGGATGGGGGCCAAAGTATTGAACTATCCGCAGCCGCTTGGCCACGACGTCGGGCGCGCCATCGGCGCCGAGCTTGCCCGGGGCGAAGCCTGCCTCTTCCTGGATGGCGATATGATCATCCCTTCGGCGCAGCTCAAGCCGTTCGTGCAGGCTGTCCTGCAGGGCGGCGTCGACGTGGCGCTCAACGACTACTCCGGACCGACGGACAAAATGCAGGTACACAGCGTCGTGCTGGCCAAACACGCGCTCAACACGATGTTGAACCGGCCCGATTTGGCGGGTACCTCGCTCACGGCTATCCCCCACGCGCTCAGCCGAAAGGCGCTGGAGACGATCGGGACGCAGGCGCTGTCCGTGCCGCCGCTCGCGCATGCGAAAGCCGTCCGCCTCGGAATGAGGGTCGTCCCGGTTCACCGCGTGAACGTCGGGAAGATGAACCTCCCAAGACGAGAACGCGAGCGGGTCGCGCCGCTGGAGCGGCTGATTATGGGCGATCATCTGGAGGCGCTCGAATGGCTGGCCTCGCATAGCGGCGCTAGAGCGGGTTTTGCAGACAGCCGTTCGGCCAGAAGCGACCGAGGAGGTGACGTATGAGGCGAACTCAACAAGCCCGATCAAGGCGTGCCATCCGGCGGCCTGTCGCGTCCCGCGGCAAACCGCGGTCTGCCAAGCGGCTCTCCGGCAAGCGGCGACCGCGCGGTCGGCAACGGGGAGGCCGGCGCAGCGCCATCGCCAGACCCGGAACATCCCGTCCGCAGGTCAAGCAGGCCGCGCGCGGCCATCGCGTGTCCGCCATCGTGGTAGGCAGCCGATCGCCCGTATCGGTCGCGCGCATTCGTCAGTTGTCTCGCCTGACCGTGCTGGAGACGATCGTCGTGCTAGATGGCAAGGATCCTTCGCTCGCCGCGATGATCCGCGCGCAGACGGACGCGATCGTGGTCTTCCTCCCCGAGACGCTCGGCCCTGACGAAGACAGGAGCTTGGGCGCATTGCAAGCGCGAGGGGACATTCTCTTGTTTGTCTCAGGCCATGACTCCGTTGACCTTGCGGTGGCCGGACGGCTTATTGCGGCAGTTGGGCAGGGGGCCGATCTCGCGTTGACGGATCGAAGCGCTAGCCTGGGCACGTTTCGACAATGGGGAGAGGCCGATCGCGTGCGGGCCTTTATGAACAGCGCGCTAGGCTGCGCCTGGCTTGGCCCGAACACGCTGGATCAACTGCCGCACGCTTGGTCGCGCGTCGGGATGGAACGCGTCGGGGCCGACCGGCTGGCCGTTCCGGCGCTCGCGCAAGCTGCGGCGATCACGGAGGGTCTTCGCGTGAAGGCCGTCCCGATCCATGCGGCCGCCATCCGGCGCGGCAAGGAATGGCACGATCCCCATCAGGAAGGCGCGCTGCGGCTTGGCGACCATGCGGAAGCGCTCGTGAGCGTCATTCAGCGGCAGGGCAGCCGTCTTCAATGGCCGGATCAGGCGAGAAGGCGCAGCGAGACCGGAGGCGATCGACAGTGAAGATGACGAGCATTATCATTCCGACGAGCAATGGTCTCGCGATGCTGCAGCAGGCGATCGGCGCGATTCGAACGTATACGAATCCGCACGATACCCCTTATGAAATCATCGTCGTCGACAACGGTTCCACGGACGGAACGCCGGACTGGTGCGCGCGCGAGGGCGTGAAGCTTATTGCGCTGCCTTCCAACGAGGGCTTCCCCGCAGCCTGCAATCGGGGGTTGAGACTGGCCAAAGGCGACTATTTGCTGCTGCTCAACAACGACGTGACGGTTTCCGAAGGCTGGCTGAGCGGGTTGCTCGACGTTCTGGACGGCATGGAAGGGGCCGGGATGGTCGGGCCGGTCAGCAATTACGTCAGCGGCCGGCAGCTGGCTGCGTATCCGTTCTCGACCATGGACGAATTCCATCAGACGGCGTCCTACGTCCGCGCGCTTCAGCTCGAGGCGGAGCCGATCGCCCGTCTGGTCGGCTTCTGCCTGTTGTTCACGCGCGAGCTGTACGAGGCGCTCGGCGGCTTGGACGAACGGTTCTCCCCCGGGCATTACGAGGATGACGACTATTGCCTTCGTGCCCGGATGCTCGGTTTTGGCTTGTATATGTGCCGGAGCGTGTTCGTGCATCACCAAGGAAGCGCCAGCTTCAAGCGCGGCGAAGCGGCGGCGCTGGCGCAGCTGATCGAACGGAACCGGCGGCTGTTCATCGAGAAATGGCAGGTCGATCCGGCGCAATTCATGTAAGGCCCAGTTTCGTACTCGTACGATAAGGAGGGGATCGCTTGAAAGCTGTTATCTTGGCCGGCGGCACGGGCAGCCGTTTGATGCCGCTCACCAAGCTGCTGAACAAGCATTTGCTGCCGGTGGGCAGACTTCCCATGATCAGTTACGGCATCGACAAAATGAAGGAAGCCGGCGTCACCGATATTCTAATCGTCACGAGCAGACAGGCCGCCGGGGCATTCATCCATTATTTGGGAAGCGGTGCGGAAAGCGGCGTTTCGCTGACCTATCGCATTCAGGAGGAGGCCGGTGGCATCGCGCAGGCGTTGGAATTGGCGCGTCCTTACGTGGGCGACGACGAGAAATTCATCGTGCTGCTCGGCGACAATTTGTTCGAAGAGGCGCTTACCTCTCATGTGGATGCGTTCCGACGCCAGCCGGAAGGCGCGATGGTGCTGCTCAAGCAAGTGCCGGATCCGGAACGTTACGGCGTGCCGAAGTTTGATGAAGCCGGCGAGATCGTCCGCATCGAGGAGAAGCCGACGCAGCCGGACAACAATTGGTGCGTCACGGGCATCTACGGGTTTGACAGGCATGCGTTCGAATTTATCGCCGGTATCGAGCCTTCCCAGCGCGGCGAGCTGGAAATCACGGACGTGAATAACGCGTACGCCGCGCGCGGCCTGCTTCGCCACGGCAAACTGCAGGGCTGGTGGACGGACGCGGGCACATTCGAATCGCTGCGGGAGGCGTCGATGCGGTTGTCGGGGGACGCGCCATGATCCGCCCGGCGCCGATCGCGATGGCCGTCCAAGCAAACGTTCCCCCGGCCGCCCCGGAGCCGGCGAAGCGTCGGGCAGCGCCTGGCCCGCCTGCCGGTCGCCGAAAAAAGAAAAGCGGCGCCGTCCCCGCGGCCAAGGATAGAAAGACGCGCAGAGGGGCCGCGCGCCGCCGCCCGGCCAGACGAGGCGCGGCGAAGCCCGCGCGCGGTCGCCGGCGGAGGCTTCCCGCGGAACACGAGACGCATGCGCCGCTCGAAGATACCGCCGCTCATCCTGCTGCCGGGGCAGGCGAGGGACGGGATGCCTATGAGGCGGGCTACGAACGCGGCTTGTATGAAGGCGGCGAGCTGCTGCTCGAACAGATGATCCCGCCCGGCGCGCTGCTGGCGGAGGTTAGCTTGCGCGAGGTGCTCGCGGCCGGACTTGCCGCCAAGGCGCCGCAGGTATATCCGTTGGCAGAGCCGGGACTCGTGTACGAGGAACTGACGCACGCGATCGAGTCGAAGCAGCCGTACGCCCTTGTTCGGCTTGGCGACGGCGAGCTGCTGACGTTGGCGCAGGATACCGTGTACGACGCGGAAGCGATACGGAGGGAAGGCCGCTTCCTCCCCTATGCCGGGGTGACGCCGCCCGATCTGGCGGCGCGCGATCTCGTCGCGATGGCCGTCCGGCAGGCGAACCGGGTCGGCGTCCCGGTGTCGAGGCGGAAACATTTTCAGCTGCTGCTGCATCCGGTGCTCCGTCACCATGGCATCGATCCGGCGGGTCTGCGCCTCACCTCGTCGACGATCAATTACGCGCTTCAGCAAAGCGGGCTGCTGCCTCATTTGCTTACCGGTCGACGACTGCTGCTGATTGGGGATAAAGCGCCGGCGCTGGCGGAGGCGCTCGTCGCGCGCGGTTTCGCGGTGGTTGGAATTATCAGCCCCGTCAACGGCTTCACGGCTATCGACCGCGTGATTCACGAAGCAAGCTTGATCGATTACGACTTGGCGCTTGTCTCGGCCGGCGTCCCCGCCGTCGTCATTTGCTGGCGGCTGGCGATGGAATTCGGGCGGGTGGCGATGGACTTCGGTCACTTGGCCGACGCGCTCGGGAAGGGGCAGCTCTCGGTCTAGCCGGTATCCGATAGCGGCCCGAAAGTGTCGCGGGGAAGAACGAACGCGTGAAGGCGGGGATTTTGCGCGCGATAGCGACCTCCAGGTCGTTATTGCGTGCGGAGGCAAGGAGTTTGCGAGTTTAAGTTACCTAGGGCTCGAAGAAGTTACAAAGAAAACGAAGTCTATGCTTCCGAAGCGAGTTTTCTTGTCGCGGAGGAGCATCTCAGAGTAGTAACAAGAAAACGAAGTTTATGCTTCCGAAGCGAGTTTTCTTGTCGCGGAGGAGCATCTCAGAGTAGTAACAAGAAAACGAAGTTTATGCTTCCGAAGCGAGTTTTCTTGTCGCGGAGGAGCATCTCAGAGTAGTAACAAGAAAACGAAGTTTATGCTTCCGAAGCGAGTTTTCTTGTCGCGGAGGAGCATCTCAGAGTAGTAACAAGAAAACGAAGTTTATGCTTCCGAAGCGAGTTTTCTTGTCGCGGAGAAGCATCTCAAAGTAGTAACAAGAAAACTTTAAGGAGCTGACGTTATGCCTCCCAAAAAAAGGCGGGCTCGCGCCGCGATCCGCCGCCCCAAGGCGAGGCCGGTTGCCCGGAGAAAACGGGATTGGTATCGCTCGGGCTACGATAGCGGATTCGAGACGGGAACCCGGCTCGGGTGCGAAAGTTTCGGCTCGTTATTCGAAGGCACGAGCATTATTATCCCGACGTACAATCAGCTCGCATACTTAAAGTCTTGCATCGAAAGCATCGTCGACCGTACCGATTTGCCCTACGAAATTATTGTCGTCGACAACGGTTCCACCGACGGCACGGCCGCGTTTCTCCAATCGTTGAGCGGGCAAATCCGCTATCGCATTCTCGATTCGAACCGCGGCTTCGCTGGCGCCACGAATACGGGGCTGATGATGGCCAAAGGACAGACGCTGCTGCTGCTCAACAACGATACGATCGTGACGGACCATTGGCTGGACAATTTGCTGACGTGCCTGAACAGCGACCCGCGCATCGGCATGGTCGGACCGGTGACCAATTATATTAGCGGCAGCCAGCAGATCGAGGTGCCGTACGCGAACGTGGAGGAAATGCCCGAGTTCGCCAGGGAATTTAACCGCGTCGACAGCGCCAAATGGCATCTGACCGACCGGCTAACCGGCTTCTGCCTGCTGTTCCGCCGCGAGCTGCTCGAGCGGACCGGTTATTTGGACGAAGGGTACGCGATCGGCAACTTCGAGGACGACGACTACAACGTGCGCGTCCGTCTGCAAGGGCGCATGCTCGTCATCGCGCGGGATACGTTCATCCATCATTTCGGCAGCGTCAGCATCAAGGCGCTCGGCAGCGAGCTGGAGGCCGTCAACCGGAACAATTCCAGCTTCTTCTCGGAGAAGTGGGGCAATCCGCACGAGCTGATCGAACAAGCGAACGCGCTGCTGCGCCGCGACGCGCAGGCGAGAGCGGCGGCCGCGCCTCCGGGCGAACCGGATTCGCCGGACCCGTCGTCCCCGCCGCTGCCGAGCGAGTCCGCGTTTTTCCCGCAAGGGGTGGCCGTTCGCGGCGTGCGCGAGCAGATCTACTGGGTGGAGAGCGGGCAGAGACGTCCGGTCGTCGGAGCGCTGTCTTTTCCGTGCGCGCGCCTCTCGCAGGTCGACCTGCTCCGCTGGCCGATCGGGGAGCCGATCGGCGCCCAAGAGGCGGAGCTCCGTTGGCGCGGGCTTCATGCGGGAGACGGTATAGGGCCGATGAACGGCTCGGCTATTAGTCCGGATGGCCAATTATACATGGTCGAGCAAGGCGTCAAACGAAGGCTGGCGACCCGAGCGGCGGCGGAGTTTTGGGGGCTGCAGTATCGCGTTCATCTAACGCCCACCGCGGAGGAATGGGGAGCGCTGCCGGAAGGATTGCCGATTATCGCGCCGGCGCGGGTCTCGGCGAATCTGTGAGCGAGGTGCCGCTGTTTGCGCCGGCCTCGCTTTTGCCCGTGCGCGGCCGCGGAACTCGCTTCCGTGTACCGTTCGCGGTGGCCGACCCCAGTATCACTGGCCAAGAAGGCGCATATGCTGAGTAATAAAGAGGGAGGGCGGCGGCATGGATCACATCGTAACGGAAATGATCGAGCATATTTCGCGCTCGCACGAGCATATGGCGCGCGTTCTCGAGGCCAAACGCCACGTCGCGGTTCGGATGGCGCAAATGGTGCATGCGCTGCCGGATTCGCATCCGGATTTCGGCGGCATGGAAGGCTTGATGGAGAGTTCGCAGGCGGTGACGCAGAGCGTCGTCTCTTATTTGAATAGCATCGCCGAATTGCAGGAGACGATCGCGACGACGGTCGGTTCGATTATGAAGGAAATCGAACAGCCGGAGCGGGATGATGAGTAAGGGAACGGACAGGGGGAGGGAAACCTCATGAGCAGAGAAGGCGCCTATGCGAGAATGCTGGATGCATCCGCCAAACTGCAGTCGAACGTCGCGTTAATTTTGGAGGCCAAAGCCGTGGAAGCCGAGAAGGTGCGCGCTTGGCTCTGCAACCACGTCTCTCCGGACGCGTACGGCGAGCAGCAGGAGCATTTGAAGGATACGCTTGGCGTTCACGAGCAGTTGATCGAAGTCATCGACGGCTTGACGAAGCTGAACCAGGGAATGTCGAATGTGTTGAAGGCGGCCCTTCGGCAGGATGAACGAGGCGGCGGAGGCGGTTATTTCGGCGGATTCGGAGATCGCGACGAATGAGTCTCCTCACGCGGGAATGGGAAGCCAAGATCGAGCTGATCCGCTCGATTGCCCAGAGCCAGCGGGCGATCGCCCGTATCTTGGATAGCGTGGCGGACGTTGCCGGACACTCGCCGGAAATGGCGCGGAAAGTCTACGACAACGTCGAATCGATGACCGCCTTTCAGCAAACGTTGGCGGAGAAGGTGGCGGGGATGCGCGTCGGCAAGCCGCGGGAAGGCCGGCCGGGCAAGCCGCTGCTGCTTCATGGAACGGTCGGATGGCACCAAGGAGAACCGCGGCCGGGCGGCGATAGCGCCGGCCGCCGCGGTTCGTCTCAGAGGGGAGGGGAATGCGGATGAGCACGCCTTTACGGAAGAAAAAATCCCGGGTGCGCGGCGCGGCGTCCGGCCGAACGAAACGGAGAAGAACGGCCGCCGCGGCAAAAGGGGGTAGACGGAGACGTTCGACCGCCTTGCGCGGGAAGAAAACGTCCGCGCTCCGGCGGCGCGTGCCGCGCGCGCGGAAAACCGCCGCTTCGGTGTACAACGAGAGTTACAACCATTCGTATAACGAAGGCTACAACGTCGGATTTGCCCAAGGCTTCGAGCATGGACATCAGATCGCGTATGAGCAGCAGCCATAAGGGAACGGCGGCCGGAAGAGGGCCGCTGTTTTTTTTGGCGGGTCGTATCGCAATCGAGCGCCGCAGCGCGCCATGTACACGCGATAGCGACACCAGCGTCGCAAACGAACACCGCAGCGCCATGCCTCGCGCCATACGCCCGCTAACGTAATGCCCGCCTCCCTTCGCCCGCTTTCTCTTACTCCCTCGCGCCGAATGCTGTCAGGTTAAGAGAACTCCGCCCTTTTGACCCGACTTTTATTGCTTCCTCCCCCTTCCCTCTCCTCCAATGCTGTCAGGTTAAGAAGGGCTGCGCCCCGTTGACCCCGCTTTTGTTGCTCCCTCCTCCCACCTCCTCCGCCGAGGAGGCTCCAAAGGGCTTTGCCCTCTGGACTCCCTATTTCGTGCTGACATGTTTGTTCGCGGTCCGCGATTGGGCTTGAGCGGGGCACGCTTTTGTCCTGACGGACAAAGCTTCAGTAGGTTTTGAAGTCCGTCTCTTACGCCTGTCAACTATAGGCCTAGTTGGCTTCATCGGACGTTTTCCCTTAACCTGACAGCATTACCCTCGCGCCCCCTGTAACCGCTTGCTCGATTATATCAACCCCCCCCCTCTAGCAACCTTACGCCCTCCGAATTGACCGCCATTCCCGCGCCGAATATGCGCCGCAGCTGGTTATCCGCCAATTTTGCCGCCTCGCCGGACAAGTGACCATGAGCCTTCCCTACCATCCGCATATATTGTAGACAGAAAGACTACCAACGTTGAGGTGTGCGCCCATGGAATCGTTACGGAAGCAGAACGCGAACGCGGCGAAACAAGGCTACGACGACGGACTCGCGCACGGGATGCGGGACGGGGCGTGCGAGGCGATCGCGCGAAGCGTCGCGCAGCCGCCGCCGGCAAGACGGGGCGTCCGGGTGCTCTATATCCCGCAAGGCTTCGAGGCGCTGGACGAAGGCATTACTACGGCGCTTCGCCCGCTCGTGGGCGAACTGTTCATCGCGCACGCCAGCCGGATCGCCGAGCAGGCCGCGCTCATCCGTCCGGACTGGGTGTTCGTGCTAAACGGGCTCCACGTGTTCCCGGACGATCACCTGGAGCAGATCGACGCGGTACGCGCGCTCGGCATCAAGACGGCGATCTGGTTCGCGGACGATCCTTATGTCACCGAAGACACGATACGGATCGCGCCGCGGTACGACGCCGTCTTAACCCATGAATTGAGCACCATTCCCGTCTACCGGTCCTATGGATGCGCGAACGTGCACTACATGCCGCTGGCCGTGAATATCGGACGCTTCAAGCCGCAGCCGGTCGAAGCCCAATATCGCAGCGACGTATGCTTCATCGGGCAGGCGTTCTGGAACAGGGTAGAGATGTTCGACGCGATCGCGCGGGAGCTGGCGAGCAAACGCGTATTCATTGCCGGGGGCATGTGGGAACGCCTGCCGAACTACAAGCTGCTGCAGCCGATGATCCGTCACGGCTGGCTGCCCGTCGAAGAGTCGGTCAAATATTACAACGGCGCCAAAATCGTCATCAACATGCATCGCGCCACGGCGTCGGGCGTCGACAATCGCAATTCGCTGAATCTCCCCGGACTGTCGATCAACCCGAGAACCTACGAGATCGCCGCCTGCGGCACGCTGCAGCTGACGGATGTCCGGCAGGACTTAAGCGACCACTATCGGCCGGGCTGGGAAGTGGAGACGTACGCGAACGTGCAGGAGCTCGCCGCCAAGCTCAACCACTATCTGATCCACGAAGAAGAGCGGCGGACGATCGCGCTTCGCGGTCTCCGGCGCACGCTGCAGCAGCACAGCTTCGAGACGAGGCTCGAGCAAGTCGCGATGACGCTGGGTTGGGAATGAACAACCCCCGATTACGAAAGGAGTTGAAAGCCGTGGCAGCTTCGCCGCGCGCGCAAAGCAAGCACCGCAAGCCATCGTTCCGCAAGCAGGCGGCTATCGGCCGGCGGGACGGCTTGAACAACGGATTCCAGCACGGATTTTGGTATGGACAGTGCGAGTCCGTGCTCCAGCGCATCCCGCAGCAAACCGCCGTATGGCCGATTCACGCGATGTTCGTCGCCACCAGCAAAGGATTTCCGTATTCCCCGATCGACGCCGCTTTGGCGGAGACGCTCGCCGGGATGACCCGCCAGCTGACGGTTACGAACGACTCCCAGCCCGTGGCCGCGATCGCCGCGCAAGCGCGGCCCGATATTGTTATCGTGCTCGACGGACTTAATATGCCGCTGGATCAAATCGACGCGATCCGCGCGCTTGGCATCCGTACGGCGATCTGGTTCACCGACGATCCTTACTACACGGACATGACGTCCCGCATCGCGCTGCATTTCGACGACGTCTTCACGCTGGAGCTGAGCTGCGTCGAGTTCTACCGGAATCTTGGCTGCCCGAACGTCCATTATTTGCCGCTTGGCTTCCATCCGGCGGAATTCAGGCCCCGCAATCCGCCGGCCGAGAAACGTCATGAGGTCAGTTTCGTCGGCTCGGCTTACTGGAAGCGGGCGGAGTTCTTCGATCAAATCGCGGATTACCTGGCGTCCAAAGATTCGTTCATTTCCGGTATCTGGTGGGAGAGGCTGACGAATTACAACAAGCTGAAGGACAAAATCGCGCTCGGCGCCTGGATGGGGCCCCTCGAGACGTCGGCGGTGTACAACGGCGCCAAAATCGCCATCAACATGCACCGCGCGCACGACGATCAGACGTTCAACAACAACAGCGCGGGCATTCCGGCGGTCTCGCCGAATCCGCGTACCTTCGAGATTGCCGCATGCGCCACGCTGCAGCTGACGGACGAGAGATCCGACCTGGTGAGCTTCTTCACCCCGGGTTTGGAGATCGTCACGTACGCCTCGCCCCAGGAGATGATCGAGAAAATCGACTACTACCTCGCCCATGAACACGAGCGCCGCGAAATCGCGATCCGGGGCATGCGAAGGGCGATGAGCGATCATACGTACGCCCGCCGGCTCGATTTGATGTTCCAGATGCTGTTCGCGCCGGTCGTCCAGCCTTAATGGCAGCGTCGCGGCGGCTAACGGGTCGGCTGCCGTTACAGCGAGAAGCCCGCGCGCCTGTGCGGCCGCCCGCGAATGCCGGCGCGCGTATCCGGCAAGCACAAACGTCCAAGGCGGGCGCGGATCGATTTGTGCGAATGGGAAGGGGTGAAATGTCGTGCCGATAGAAATATCTCCCCCATATATTGTAGTACCGTATGCCGCGGGACAGCTCCTTCCAAACCGGGTTTGTCCGTATTCATGCCGCAGCATGGCAGCTGACGCGAAGGAGGTGTATGCATACCTGTGCGATGCACGGGTATCGCAGGCCCATTCATGCCAATGAAACCGAAAATGCTAGTGTTCTCTCACATCTGCAGTCCCCAGTACGTGACGGGGGCCGAGAAGCTGCTCGTGTTCATGCTGCGCGAGCTGAAGCCGTATTTCTCCTGCACTCTCGTCGTGCCCGCGGAAGGCGTCATCGCGCAGCAGGCCAGGGAGCTCGGCATCACGGTCATCCACCATGACGTGCCGATCGTCGTACCGCTCTATCTGGCGCTCCCCCACTTAATGGGAGAGATCGAGACTTACCAGCGGAGCGAAGCTTGGCCGGCGCTGATCGAGCTCATCCGGCGCGAGCAGCCCGACGTGGCGCTCGTGAACACGACGGTGCACCCACTACCGGCGATCGCGGCCAAAATGCTCGGCATCCCGGTTATCTGGTCGGTCATGGAGGCGATCCGATTCACGCCGCACACGCCGAATTCCGCGGCCTTGATCGAGCATTGCGCCGATCTGGTGGTAGGGATATCCGATGCGACCTTGGCGCCGCTGCGCACGCCGGGCTTGCTGCCGAAGTCGATCATCATCCCGCCTTCCTGGGAGCCGGAGGTTCTTCATCCGGAGAGCTGGCCCGAGTTCCGGGCTCAGCGCCGCGCGGCTCTGGGAGTGGCCGATCATCAGAAGCTGGTCGGCTATATCTCCTCCTCGATCTTCGAGGCGAAAGGTCTGGACCACTTCATGCACATGGCGGTCGAGGTGGCGGAGCGGTTCCCGGACGCGATCTTCCTGATCGTGGGCAATCCAACCGATCCGGCCTACTTCGAGCAATGCCTAGATGTAGCCAGAGCGAAGGACCTGATGAGCCGGTTCCGGTGGATCCGGTTCGAGGAGAACGTGGAGACGATCTATCCGGCGATGGATGTGACGGTCATTCCGAGCACGACGGCCGAAGGCTTCGGCATGACGGCCCTCGAGGCGATGGTGTTCGGCCGGCCGGTCGTGCTCTACGGATCCGGCGGACTGGCGGAGATCGCGGGAGCGACCGGCAATGGCGTCTACATGGCGAATACCGGCGACACGGGCGGATTGTTCACCCGCGTATGCGGTCTGCTGGGCGATCCGGCCCGACTGGCGGCAGCCGGCGCGCATAATGCGTCCGCGTCCCGAATCGCGTTCGGCATCGAGGTCTACCGCAGGCGAATCGTGCAGCTCGTGGGCTTGCTTGCCGGCAGGGGCGTGCTGCCCCCGGCGCCGGTGAAGGGCAGCCGCGACGTCGTCTACCGGTTCGAGAACGGCGTGCTGCGGCCGTACAGGACGGTGGAAGCGTTGAGGGCGGACGGTTTCGCGTTCGAACAAGTTCGCGAGGTATCCGATCTGCTGATCGATTTGCTGCCCAAAGGCGCGCCGATCGGCGCGCCGCCTGCCCGGAAGCGGCGGAAGCTCTCGCGTGCGCTTGGAAGGCGGCGCGCGGCGTTGCGTGCCCGGAGAAGGCGCGGCCGTAGAAGGCCGGCACGAAGAAGCCGGGTTTTGCGCAGACGCGCCAGAAGGATCGGCGCGGTTCGCGTTCGGCAGCGTCGCGGAAGGCGCGCCCGCAAGCCGAGGCGTTGATACCGCGCCTACGTTTTGAAGGAGGGAAATGACGCATATGCGCGTAGTGACGATTCTGGGAACGCGGCCGGAAATCATCCGGCTCAGCCGCATCATACCGAAGCTCGATGCGCTGGCGGAGGAGCACGTGCTCGTGCACACGGGCCAAAATTTCTCCCGCACGCTGAGCGACATTTTTTTCAGCGAACTTAGCTTGCGGGAGCCGGATTACATGCTCGGTCAAGGCATGCAGACGCTCGGGGGTCAGCTGTCGGTCATGTTCGGCGAGATCGAGCGCATCCTGGCGAAACACAAGCCGCACGTCGTGCTGCTGCTCGGCGATACGAACAGCGCGCTCTGCGCCATCGTCGCGGAGCGGATGGGCATCCCGGTCGTGCATATGGAGTCGGGCAACCGCTGCTACGATCTTGCCGTGCCGGAAGAGAAGAACCGCCGGATCATCGACGCCGTCTCGACGATCAATATGCCGTATACCGGCTACAGCAAAGGCAATCTGCTTCGCGAAGGCTTCCCGAGCAACCGCATCGTGCAGACCGGCAATCCGATTAATGAAGTCATCGCCCACTACATGCCGCAGATCGAGGCGAGCACGGTACTGGCCGACCTAGGCCTTGCGCCCGGCGGTTACATGGTCGTAACCGCGCACCGCGCGGAGAACGTGGATGATCCGGAGCGGCTCTCCGGCATCCTGGAAGGGCTCAATCGCGTCGCCGCCCGGTTCGATACGCGGCTGGTCTGCAGCATTCATCCGCGGACCAAATCGCGGATCGAGAGCGGAAGCGTGCAGGCGGCGATGGACCCGCGCGTGTCCTTCCACGAGCCGCTCGGCTTCTTCGATTTCGTCACGCTGGAGCGCTTCGCCAAGTGCGCCATTACCGACAGCGGCACCGTGCAGGAGGAATGCTGCATCTTCGGCGTCCCGACGGTGACGATTCGCACGACGACGGAGCGCCCGGAGACGGTCGACTGCGGCAGCAACGTCGTGTGCGGATTGGACGCGAAGCGGATCGAAGAGGCGGTTGCCGTCATGACGGCCCTGCCGGCCGCTTGGGAATGCCCGGAAGGTTATTTGGCGAAAGACGTCTCGGATAAGGTTGTCAAATTTGTGCTTGGAGGGAAATGGAATGTTTACTAATCAGCGCATTCTTGTCACTGGCGGCACCGGATCCTGGGGCTACGAGCTGATTCGCCAGCTGCTGCCTCAACAGCCGAAGGAAATCATCGTCTTCTCCCGCAACGAGTCGAGCCAGGTGGCGATGAGCCGCGCGTTCGAGCATCCGGCGCTCAGTTTCTGCATCGGCGACATTCGCGATAAGGAAGCGCTCGTGAAGGCGTGCGAGGAGGTCGACTACGTCTTCCATCTGGCGGCGCTGAAACATGTGCCGGTGTGCGAAGACCAGCCGTACGAAGCGCTCAAGACGAACGTGATCGGCACGCAGAACGTCATCGAAGCGGCCATCGCGAACAAAGTGAAACGCGTCATCTACATCTCGACCGACAAAGCGGCGAATCCGTCCAACTTCTACGGCATGACCAAAGCGATCGGGGAGAAGCTCATCGTCTACGCGAACCTGCTTCGCTCCGATACGAAATTCGTCTGCGTCCGCGGGGGCAACGTGCTCGGGACGAACGGCAGCGTCGTGCATCTGTTCATGAATCAAATCAAGACCAAAGGCCAAGTCCGCATCACCGACATGAAAATGACGCGCTTCTTCTTGACGCTGCACGACGCGATCGAACTGCTCTTCAAGGCGAGCGAATCGAGCCAGGGCGGCGAAATCTTCGTCATGACGATGCCGACGTGCCGGATCGTCGATCTGGCGGAGGTGCTCATGGAATCGCTCGGCATCCAGGCGGAAATGGTCGAGACGGGCGTTCGTCCGGGCGAGAAGCTGCACGAAATTTTGTTGACGGAATTCGAAAGCACGAGCACGGTCGTGTACGACGACGAATACTTGGTCATTTTGCCGCCGCTCGACATCCCGGGCCTGCGCGAGCATTACAAGCCGTATCCGGCCGTCGAGTTCGACAGCTTCAGCTCCAGCCAAATGCTGATGAGCAAAGAGGAGATCAAGGCGATGCTTGTGCGCGGGGGGTTCCTTGCATGAAATTGCTGATCGTCGGGGGGACCGGCATGGCCGGCCACATGTTCCGCGCCTATTTCGGGAGCAAACCCGGATATGAGGTGCAGTACACGACGAGGGATGCCGATGACCCAGCGGGTCTTCGGCTGGAGGTGACGGACAGCGAAGCGGTTGCTTCGCTGGTCTCGTCCGTCCGTCCCGACGTCATTCTGAACGCGGTGGGCGTGTTGAATCAGGACGCGGAGAACCGTCCGCTGCTCGCTTACCAGGTGAATGGTCTGCTGCCGCACTGGCTGCGCCATCAGGCGGAGCAGATCGGCGCGAGATTGATTCATATTAGCTCGGACTGCGTGTTCAGCGGGGAGCGAGGGCGGTACACGGAGGCCGACGAACCGGAAGGCACGACCGTCTACGCGCGCAGCAAGGCGCTCGGCGAAGTGAAGGATCAGCGGCATCTGACGATCCGCACGTCGATTATCGGACCGGAGATCCGCCAGAACGGCATCGGCCTGCTGCAATGGTTTCTGAAGCAGGAGGGGACCGTGAGCGGCTACGCGCGGGTGATGTGGAACGGAGTGACGACGCTGGAGCTCGCGAAGGCGGTGGAATACGCGATCGCAAGACCGCGTATCGGCGGCCTGGTCCAATTGACGGCCGCGGAGACGGTCAGCAAGCTGGAGCTGCTGCGCATATTCCGAGAGGTATTCGGACGCGATGACGTGACGATCGTGCCGGACAGCCGGATATTCCTCGACCGTTCGCTTGTCTCGACGCGGGACGATTGGCAGTATGAAGCGCCGGGCTATGCGGTCATGCTGCGCGAGCTGGCCGAGTGGATGGCCGCGCGATGAACCGCCCTCGCCTGTTGATTACGGGCGCAGGCGGTTTCTGCGGCGAGCATGCCTGCGCGCATTTCGCCGCGGCGGGCTGGCGCGTGACCGGGGCCGTGCGTCGTCTGCCGCGGCCGGGCGAGATGCCGGAAGGGGCGGAGGGCGTCGAATGGCGCGCCTCCGACCTTACCGTGCCTTCCGAAGTGAAGACGCTGGTCGCGGATGCGCGGCCGGACGCCGTCATCCATTTGGCGGGAGTGAACGCGGTCGGTCCGTCGTGGGACGATCCGGCGTCCGCGCTTGAAGCGAATCTGATGGGGACGGTCTACGTGCTCGAGGCGATCCGGGCGAGCGGGAGGCCGGTCCGCGCCGTCGTGGCCGGGTCGATGCTGCGCTACCGGCTGCCGTCAGGGACGCAGGCGCCGACGCCGCCGCATCCGTACGGATTGAGCAAGTCGCTGCAAGTGCTCGCCGCTCAGAGCTGGGCGGCGATGTACGGGCTGGACGTCATCGTGGCCGAACCGGGGAACTTAATCGGTCCCGGCCGTTCGCGCGGCATCGTGGCGCTGCTTGCCCGTTACGCGGCCGAGACGGAGCTGGCTGCCGAACGGGGGCAGGAGCCGCCGCCGGCCTTTCGCCTCTCCTCCGGCACCGAACGCCGCGATATGCTCGACGTCCGGGACGCGATCCGCGCCTATGAGCTGCTGCTAGCCGGCGGCGAACCCGGCCGCGTCTATCCGCTGGCGTCTGGCCGCATGATTACGCTCGGGGAGCTTGCGGATAGCTTCGCGCGGCTTGCGCGGGTGCCGCTCGCCTTCGAGGTCGGCAGCTCGGCCGCGCCTTCGCCGCTGCCGGCGGATACGTCGGCGCTGGCCGCGCTCGGCTGGGCGCCGTCGATCCCGCTGGCGCAGTCGGCCGGGGATACGCTGGAACAGATGCGCCGTCTGGTCCGCAGCGAACCGGACGGCGCGGCG
Organism: Paenibacillus methanolicus; assembly: GCF_008124765.1. GTDB lineage: Bacteria > Bacillota > Bacilli > Paenibacillales > Paenibacillaceae > Paenibacillus_Z > Paenibacillus_Z methanolicus. The sequence continues at coordinate 198,152 of NZ_VNHS01000013.1, forward strand.
AACGTCTAATACGAGGAGGAGCCGTCAAACGATGGGAGTAGCCGGACCAACTGTAACGGTCGTCATACCGTTCTATAACGATTCTTATGTTACCGAGGCTGTGGACAGCGCATTGGCGCAGACGTATGACGACATCGAAATCATCGTCGTGGACGACGGTTCGACGCGGCATGCCGATCTGCTGGAGCGCTACGGCAGCCGGATCCACTATTTGGGCAAGGCGAACGGAGGAACGGCGAGCGCGCTCAATTACGGCTTCCGGCTTGCCAGCGGCCAGTACGTCGCGTGGCTTAGCTCGGACGACCGCTTCTATCCGGAGAAGATCGCCCGCCAGGTACAGGCGATGGAGCGGTCCGGCAGCTGGATCAGCCATACGGGCTTCGACTTGATCGACGAGGGCGGCCGCATCGCGGAGAAGGGGATCGCGCCCCCTCCCGCTGGGCCCGAATTCTATCGCGCCTTCCACGCGGCCAATCCGGTCAACGGCTGCACCGTTATGATGCGCAAGCTGCTGTACAACCAGATCGGAGAGTTCGACGAACGACTGAGATACACCCACGATTTGGATTATTGGTACCGCGTCATGCTGGCGGGCTTCCCGTTCTTGCTGCTGCCGGAGCCGCTCACGGCGTACCGCTGGCACGCGGGCATGGGGACCGTCCTGCATAAGGAGGCGATCTCGCGCGAAATCCGCCAGACGCAGACGACATACGCGAGCCGGTGGAGCGCGTTCACGAGCCATTTGATCGGACGATAGCGATAGACGGCGGTTCCGCCTAGCCAGAGCGGACGGCAACCGCGACCATGCAAGGGATATGACCGGCGGCGCACGCGGCGCGGGAAGACGGCTTCGGCGCCTCCCGCCGCCTACTGCGCTTCTTGGCGTTTTATCCAATCCCGACGGCCGGCGTCCACTACGAGCCCGAGCTCCCATGCACGCCCCTTTTACGAGAAACATGCAAGGTGAAACGGCTGTCGCCGTCTTTTAGCGGCGCGGCGCGTTACATTCCGGATATGCGAATTGGCTTGCGCTCACAATCCAAGGATTGGGAATGCAGCATTCAAGGCTGATTGGTTTGCGTTCACAATCCAAGGATTGGGAACGCAGCATTCAGCCAAAGAGAAATACAAGATGTATGAATAAACGTGAGACTTATAAATTCTTGTATTGCAAAAAACAGGTATTGAAGATGAGGTTTTCCTAGGACTGACCGTGCTATAATCGTAAAATAGGTTTGCGCCGGCAAACTTTCGCCGGGTCTCGTTCGTCAGTAAGTTGGCCGGAACGCAAAAGATAGAAGAAAGGCGGATAGGAATCGTATGTACGACATTATTAGCGCGATTGTGTTGGGACTATTGGAGGGATTGACCGAATTTTTGCCTGTTTCCTCCACGGGCCACCTGATCTTGGCGGGGCATTTGCTCGGCTTTGAGGGGAAAGCGGCGGATACGTTCAAGATCGTTATTCAGCTGGGCGCCGTCCTTGCCGTGTTCGTCCTCTATTTCAAACGCTACATGGACATGCTGCGGGACTTATTGAAATTCGACTTCTCGGACAAAAATAAGCTGAATGCCGTTCACCTGGTGCTGGCCATGATTCCGGCATTGGTCGTGTACTTGATCTTCAAGGACGTCATCAAAGACCAGCTTTTCGGACCGGGCCCCGTGCTCATCGGCCTCGTCGTCGGCGGCGTGCTTATGATCGTGGCCGCGCGCGCGAAGCGCAGGGTTACCGCGGAAGAGAGCGATAATATTACATACCGGCAAGCGTTCGGCATCGGCATGTTCCAATGTTTGGCCCTATGGCCGGGCTTCTCGCGATCGGGCTCCACGATCTCGGGCGGCTTGCTGCTCGGCACGAGCCAGAAGGCGGCGGCCGACTTCACCTTTATGATCTCCGTACCGGTCATGCTTGGCGCGACGGTGCTCGACATGTACGACAGCCGCGAATATTTGACGGCGGACGATATGACGCTGTTCGTCATCGGCTTCATCGCCGCCTTCGTAGTCGCGATGATCGCGGTCGTCACGTTCCTCAATTTGATCAAGCGGCTGAAGCTGGAGTGGTTCGCCCTCTATCGCTTCGTCCTGGCGATCGTGTTCTATTTGTTCCTGATGTAGGGGAATCGTTGAATTTCGTCACGCAAAAGAGGCTTGCCGGCCATGAAGCCGGCAGGCCTCTTTTTCATTGAATAGGAGCTTTGGGAATCATGGTATGGATAAAAACGTAAAGCGTGTCCGCGAAAGCGGACGAAAGCGAAGGTCAGCTCGGAGCCGTATCAAGCGCATCCCCACTGCAGGGTACCACCCCAAGGCAAAGCGTAACGAACGAAGCTCGAACAAAAGCCAGTCCGAAGGACTAGCGGGCTCCCCTCAAACCGAACACATCAACGCCGGCCGCGTAGAAGGTGCGTCCCTTTCGGGAGTCCATAGGGCGGAAGCCCTTGGTTCCCCTCGGCGGAGGGGGACAATGCTGTCAGGTTAAGGAAAAACGCCTGGTGAATCCACCGGTGACCAACGGTTAACAGGCTTCAACATTCTAAGAAGGACTTACCTCCCACTGAAGCTTTGTCCGCCAGGACAAAAGCGTGCCCAACACAAGCCAATCCGCCGACCGCGAACCATCGTGGCAGCACGAAGGCGGGAGTCCAGAGGGCAAAGCCCTTTGGAGCCTCCTCGGCGGAGGAGGTGGGAGGAGGGATCCACAAAAGTCGGTTCAAAAGGGCGGAGCCCTTCTTAACCTAACAGTATTGCGGAGGGGGAAGGGGGAGGGAAAGGTCCGCGACGGTTTGCGTAACCTTTACATTCGTCTGGTTGAATTAATATTAATTGTGTTGTATATTTATACAAACAAACTCGACGAGGAGGCATTCCTTTGATTTATAAAATCGCGGATTCCCATGATGCGCCGGTCATTCACGAGGTGATGATCCAGGCTTTCCTTTACGATAAAGCAGAACCAACGACACTAGCCGTTCCGATCGAGACCGCAGACCAGATCGCCCTCGCGCTGGAAGGCGGCGAGAAAGCGATCATCGCGTTCGACGAAGAAGACGGCTCGCCCGTCGCGACGGTCCGATTCGCGCTGAAGGAAACCGACGGCGTCGATTTCCATCAGCTGTCCGTCCTCCCCGGCAAGCAAGGGCAAGGCATCGGCAAAGCGTTGCTTCGGTTCATGGAGGCATATGCCGCCAGCTGCAACCGCAACACCGTCACGTGCAAAGTCCGCATGAACGCGCCTCGGCAGATCCGATTGTACGATTCGATCGGATACAGCGTCCTCGGCGAAGAACTCGAGCAGAAGCCGGACGGCACGAGCGTACCCGTCGTCGCGCTGCGGAAAGTGCTTCAACTCCAACCTGCCTAACGAACAACCGCCGCGCACGTCCGGTGGTTTTTTCTTTTTTTGCCTCGTAGACGGCTTCCGGAAACTTATGGAATAATAGAGTGAAAATCGATCGGGAGGCATGGATATGGATCTTGGCGTGAGCAGCAAAACGGCAATTGTAACGGGCGGCAGCAAAGGCATCGGGCTGGCGACCGCTATTCGGCTGGCATCGGAAGGGGCGAACGTGGCGATCGTGGCGCGCGGCCAGGAGGCGTTGGACCGCGCGGCGGCCCGCATCGCCGAAGCCACGGGGCGCGAAGCGCTTCGGATCTCGGCGGACGTCGCGTCGGAGGAAGCGGTGCGCGAGGCGGTCGCGCGGACGATCGAGACGTTCGGCGGCATCGATATTCTGGTGAACAACGCCGGAACATCGGCCGCGGCGCCCTTCGAGTCGGTGGAGACGGCAGCATGGGATGCGGACCTCGGCTTGAAGCTTTACGGCGCCGTTCATTTCGCTAAGGCAGTCATTCCGCATATGCGTAAGCGCGGCGGAGGCTCGATCGTCAACGTCGCCGCGGTAGGCGGCAAGACGCCGTCGGCCTCCTCGCTGCCGACCTCGGTCAGCCGCGCGGCCGGACTCGCGTTGACGAAGGCGATGAGCAAGGACCTGGCCAAAGATGGCATCCGGGTCAACGCGGTGTGCATCGGGCTCATCCGCAGCGATCAGATCGAGCGCATGTGGCAGGCGAAGGCGCCGGAGCAGACATGGGAGCAGTTCGCCTCCGATCCGAAGCACGGCATTCCGCTCGGCCGTATCGGTAACGCGGAGGAAGCGGCGAACGTTATCGCTTTTCTCGTATCGGGCGCGGCCTCGTACGTAACGGGCACCTCGGTGAATATCGACGGCGGGGCGGCCGCGGTGTTGTAGAGGGTGCAAGCAAGCGAGTCCCCCCTCAAAACCTCGCAACCATCAGGACAACCTCTGATGGTTTTTTTGCGTGTAAGGATTTTAACAATTAAAGGGTTATCATAGTTTGATATTTATGGTAAATTAGTAATCATATACACATGAGATGATGAGGCAGGTGAGGATTCGATGAAAGTAAGAAGCTTGCTCGTCGGCATGACCGCGCTGAGTCTATGTACCGCCGGTCTCGTATACGCGGATCCCATCGCGAAGAGCATACGGGTTGTCGTGAACGGAACCGAAGCGCCGAGCGGCGGCGCGAAGGCGCTGGATGGGCTGTATTTGTCGGTCGACCTGATTCGGGATCAGCTGCGCGGCATCGTCGGCCTGGATAGCAAGAAACAGACGGTGTCGATCTACACGCCCAATGTACATATGATGACGAAGGACAGCGATTCTATTTTCGGCGAGGTGAACAAGGGCGCCAAGATCTCCTTCAACGTGCTCGCCCAGATCGATTCGCTCAAGACGGACCTCGCCGCGTTCAAGGTGACATTGACCGCCCCGGACGGCGGCGAGACGCTGATCGAGGAACGCAAGGCGGGCCAGAAGGCGTTCCCCGAGAAGGGCAAAGAAGATTTCTGGATTAATACCCCGGTGATCAGCTACAAATTCGCGGATAGCGGCAATTACAAGGTTCGCTTCCATATGCAGCCCGTCGGCGATACGGCTATGCACGTCGTGTCCGAGAAGGTCATCGTCTCCAAATAACCGCAAACGACGGCACAGCGCGCGTCATTCATGCCGGAGAAATACAAAAAACAAGCCCAGCCCCCTAGTCGGGAAGCTGGGCTATTAACGTATCCATCAGCGGCGCGAAGGCGCGGTTGACGGAGCCGGCTTCGTCCATAATCCGGTCGAAATGTCTTACCGTGCCCATATTCGTATGACGGCGGTACGCGGTGAGCGGTTCGTTTAAATAGTGGAAATCGATGCGGCAGAGCACCATCCGGATCCACAATTCGTAGTCGTGCGTATAGGGGAGCCCCGGATTGAAATAGCCGATCTCCTCCACGATCTTCTTCGTCATCATGACGGTGCAGCCGTTCACCGGACAGCCTTGGCGCAGCGCCTGGATGAAGGCTTTGGCCGTCGGGTACTTCAAGCCTGCCCGATGCGCGGTTACCGCGTTGTGCTCGTTGATGACGTCGTAATCGGTATGGCTGATCTGCGCGCCGACGCTCTCCATGAAGATGACTTGATTGTTCACTTTGTCCGGGTAGAACCGATCGTCGGAGCTGAGCCAGGCGACGTATTTGCCGCTGGCGGACTGGATGCCGTAATTCAGCGCGCTCGCGGTGCCGGCGTTGGCTTTGCCGAGGTAGACGATGCGGTGCATATACGGCGCGATCAAATGCTGGTTGCTGGTCGAGCCGTCGTCCACCACGATCACTTCGATATTCCCGTACGATTGCCCGAGGGCGCTCTCGATCGCCTGGCCGATGAAGGGGTCGTTGTAAAAGGGGATGATGATCGACACTTTAGGCGTCATTCCGTTCACCTCTTATTCCTTGTAATGGTCTTGCCGTTCGGCGCGTTGGAAAGTCGTTTGTCGGCGTCGTCATCGGCGAATGCCCAGCGCGGTCAGGACATTCACCATGTCCATGGCATAGCGGGCGAGAGAGAACCCGGCCCGAATGTGCCGCTCGGCCGCCTCGCGGATCGATTCCGCCGATGCCCGGTTGTCCATGAGCTCGAGCGCGGAGCGGACCGCGCCTTCCATATCGCCGCGCGCGAAAAACTTGCCGGTGACGTGGGGGGTAATAAACGCGCGCACGCCGTCCGAATCGGTCGCGAGCACCGGGCAGCGGCAGCCCATCGCCTCGGCGACGGCATAGCCGAATCCTTCCGTATTCGAGGTGGATATGAGCAGGCCGTGCGAATCGCCGGTCGCGGACAAATACAGCGGCATCTGATCGTGCGGCACGTTCGAGCGGATCGTGAGCCGGCCGCCAAGCCCGATCTCATGGACGAGCGCCTGGAATCGCTCCCGTTCGCCCGCCTGGGCGAGGTTCTCGTCGACGAACATCCACACCTGCAGATCCGGCTTGCGCTTGGCAAGCTCGCCGGCGATATACAGGAAGAGCGGCCAGTTCTTGTTCGGCTCCAGTCTGCCGATCCAGCTGACGACCGGTTTGCCTTCCGGATTAAGCCACGGCGCGGGCCGATGAGCGAATCGATCCGTGTCGACCATGTTCTGCATGTAGAACCTAGGAAGATCCGGGAATAGGGTATTGAACAATTCCATCAAGTGCGCGGTGGGCGGGCTGATGATCGCCTGCGTATAGCCGCGGAGCCACGGACCGGCATCAATCAGCGTTTGCGTTGCTTCATGAAGATCGCCAAGCCCTTGCGCCTCGTACAAAATCGGTCCCTCGTATCCTAGGCCCCGCAAGCGAGGCGGCATTAGATGGTCGCACGAGGCGATGATCGCGTCGTAGTCGTGAGCCTCGAGAATCGACCGGATGTCGCCGTCGTCGTTCGTAATGAAGTGAATCGTATCCGTCAAATTCTGCCGGCCGGCCCCGTCCCGCAGATAGAGCAGATGCGACTCGATGCCAGCCAGCCGAAGCGCCCGGCTTCGCAGCCGGTTCAGCGTTTCGAGCCCGCCGCTCGGGATGAAGAACGTGAACAGCAATCTCATAGGAGGCGTCTCCTTTTGGCGTGAAATGGCTATCTCTACCTCTTATTTTATGCGCGGGAATCTAGCGCCCGATTGGATATATGACCCTTTAGCCGCTCCATTCATCGCAGGAGAATGCGGAATAGCCCACCCGAAGCGCGGTCGCAGCTTCGGATGGGCTATTTCGATAGCATGAATGAGCCAAGGAAGTCTCGGCGGGGAAGAAGACGCTACAGCGTCCAGCGCAGCAGCAGCGCCGCCTCCGTCAGACCGCCGCCGAATCCGTACAGCAGCACGAGGTCGCCGTTCTTGAGCCGGCCGTCCTTCATGGCCATATCCAGCGCGAGCGGGATGGAGGCGGCGGACGTGTTGCCGCGCGTCTCGAGGCTGGCAAGCGTCCGTTCGACCGGAATGCCCGTGCGCTCGCAGACCGATTCGATGATGCGCATGTTAGCGCTGTGCGGCACGAACCAATCGAGATCGGACGGCGTGTAGCCGTAACGCTCAAGCAGCGCCGATACGCCCTTCGGCACGTTCGTAACCGCCCACTTATACACTTCCCGGCCATTCTGGACGATTTTGCCGTTCGTCGCGATCGGCTTGCCGTCGATGGAAGCGGACAGGCTGGAGCGATACAGATTGGCGTTGCGATCGCCGGAGGTGGAGACATACGAGCCGAGCAGCGCTCCTTCATCGCTCCGCTCGAGCAGCGCCGCCCCAGCGCCGTCGCCGAACAGGATGCAGGTGGAGCGGTCTTCGTAATCGGTCGCCTTGGAGAGCGTCTCCGCGCCGATGACGAGGATTTTGCGGTGGACGCCGGTCAGCAGCAGGCCGTTGGCCAGCTGCAGGGCGCTGACGAATCCGGCGCAGGCCGCCTGGATGTCCGCCGTGCCGCAGGCCGCAATGCCGAACTCGGCTTGCACGCGCGCGGACATGCTCGGGAAGAACGTATCCGGGGTGGTGGTGGCGACAAGAATGAAATCGACGTCCGACAGCTCGGTACCGTAACGCGCTTGCATATCCCGCACGGCCGCAAAGCACAAATCGCTGCAAAATTGATCATCGGCCGCGATACGGCGTTCGCGGATGCCGGTGCGCTGTACGATCCATTCGTCATTGGTATCAACCATGGCCTCCAAATCCGCATTGGTCAAGATGCGCTCGGGGACGTAGCTTCCGAATGCGGTCATGCGCGCGTTGGAGAAGAAGGAAGGGGTCTGCACGGCGATCAGCTCCTTTAGTTTTAGTATCTACTATTAGTACCTGGTTCTAATACCTTCACTTTACCTAAATTCGTTTGCGCTGTCAACGTTGAACCGGGCGATCGGTTTGGATTGGATCCGGCTTATAGGATTTGATGCCCGATCGAGCGATTGCGGTCAGGAAATCGGAATATTGAGAGTGGTTTTAGCTTTTGACGATTGCTCAAAGTTCCCTGTTTTTATACAAAGGAGGGGGAGTGCGATTGAGAATTGGCAGGGGAGTTGAACCAATCAATGAAAGCTTTAATTATTTCGGATATTCACAGCAACGTCTATGCGCTGGAAGCGATCCGCAAAGCAGAGCCGGATTATGACTTCATTTATTGCGCGGGAGATCTGGTCGACTACGGTCCCTTGCCTCGGGAAGCCATCGAATGGGTACGCAAGCACGAGGCGATTTGCGTTCGCGGCAACCACGACGACATTATTATCGACCTGTACCGCAACGGTAATGGCGGTCGCAACGTGGCGGAGGACGAGCTCAAGTGGGCGCATTGCAATGCAAGGCTGCTCGGCGAAGCGGAAATTTCCTTTCTCGAGCGCATGCCGGTCTGCCGTGCCTTCGAGATGGATGGCCGCAGCTACATCATGCAGCATCTGTACGACGACTATTTGACGATCGACAGCTTGCCCAAGTACGACGCCTTCTGGGCGGAACGGAGCGGCGGCGCATCCGGGACCGCGGGCGAACGCCGCATCATTTTCGGACATACGCACCGCAGATGCGCGCATTATTTGAGCGACGCCGCGCTATGGCTGAATCCGGGAAGCGTGTCTTACCGCCGTCGCGACGATCCGTCGAAAGAAGCGCATTACATCACGATTACGGATGGCGCGATCTCGATGAAAAGCCTTGCTTACGACCGCGCGCCCCTGCTCGAAGCGGCGCGCGCATTGCGGTTGAAGGAAGCGGATTTGAAGACGGCGCACTTCTTTTTCGGATAGGTGGGCGGGCTGCAAGGCAAGTATTAACGCGCTTTTGCGCCTTTAGTTTACATTTTTATGATGGCTTTATTTTTTTACACTATGGCCCGGGAACCGGATCTTTCATACTAGAGATGTTGAAGTTGCGGATATGAACCTGCAGAAAGCTGCGGGAGCATATCCGCCTATTCTATAGGGAGCAGGTGGGAAGATGACTTCCATTTATCGGGTATCGAATAGCGACGAGCTGGCGGCAGCCATTGGCGGAGCGGAGCCGGGTTCCTCCATCCTGTTGGCGGACGGCGTTTACGAGCGGAATGAAGACTATATCGTGGAGGGCAAAGCGGGATCGGACACCGCCATATTAACCATCCGCGCGGAAAATAAAGGGAAAGCGACGATCGCCGGCGAATCCAGTATACGCATCTTGAACTCCGCTTACGTCGAAGTATGGGGGCTGCGGTTCCAGGTCGAACGGCGCGAATCCATCGTGCTGGACGGTTCGCGGCATGCGAGGATTGCGCGGAACCTATTCGAGCCCAGACAGGTTGGAGAAGCGTACAGCCTGTTGTCCGTGATGGGGAGCGGCAGCGGCTGGAACCGGATCGAACGCAACGCGTTCGGCCCGAAGGCCGACCCCGGACCGCTCGTCATCTTCGATGGCGACGGGAAACAAATCTCGCAGCATGATGTCATCGAATACAATTACTTTCACCATATCGGCCCGCGCGTCGTTAACGGTCTGGAAGCGATCCGGCTTGGCTTGTCCGGCATCTCGCTCTCGAACGGGTATTGTACGATTCAACACAACCTATTCGAGAATTGCGACGGAGAGCCCGAGATTATCTCGGTCAAAAGCGGTTACAATACCATCCGCTACAACACCTTCCTGAACTCCGCCGGCCAAGTGACCGCTCGCCACGGTCATGGCAATCGATTTCACCATAATGCATTTATCGGCGATGGCGTGAAGGAAGAGATGGGCGGGTTTCGCATTTATGGCAACGATCATCACATTGCCGATAATTATATGGAAAACTTGACGTTGGATGCGCTGCTCATCGACGGCGGCAACTACGATGGCGGGCCGGACGGCTATCCCGAGGCGCCGACGCCGGAGGAACTGAGGAAGCATTGGCGCGTCTATCGCGCGCACGTCGTGAACAACACGATTGTCAATTGCCGCCACGGCATTACGCTCGGCAAGCGGGTTCCGTATGCCCCGAAACAAAGTGTAATCGCTTACAATCGGGTATGCGGGAATGGGCAGCCGACCATCTATGAATACCGGCCGTCTTCGGCGGTATGTATCAACAATCACGATACGGATGTCGCGGATATTCGACGTCCGGTTATTCTGACAAGAACGGACGTCGGTCCCGACTCCGACTAATGCGAACTTGGAGGAGAGCCTATGGCCCAAACTCGAAACCGATGGACCAACTATCTAAAGCCGCTCCGGCACAAAAATCGCAGCGTATTCCTGACTTGGATGCTTTCTTACGTCTCGGTGCTGCTCGTGCCCATTCTGATCAGCGGCGTTATCTACGGCGCGACCCTAAACGTTGTAAAGGCCGAAATGAACCGTGCCAACCAATCCATTCTTCAGCAAATGGAGCAAGCCATAGATAGCCAGTTCAAAGGGATCGAGAGCTTGAGCCTCGAGGTGAGCCTCAACCGGCGAATCGCCGCATTCATGAAAGCCGATGCCGCGCTGTCCGATTCGGACCACTACGAAATCTACCAAATCGCCAATGATTTGCGCGTGTATGAGATGGCGAACGATTTTCTGGAAGGCATTTACGTGTACTACATCAATAGCGATACGGTCATCTCCAGCAACAACCGCATGGACAGCGAAGGGTTATATGACCATATCCGTCTCGAAGAGCATATGCCGCTCCGGTCGTTCCGAGAATATTTGGACCAATGGTACATTAAAGGCTACCGCTCGGTCGTGGTGTCGGAACAGAACGAGTGGCGGCCTACGGTCATGTATGCCCAGAACGTGACGTCCTCGATCATGAATCAGCGCGGCGCCGTCTTGCTGTTCATGATCGACCGCGACAAGCTGCTCGCGCAAGCGTCGGTGCCGGAGGAAGGCACCATCCACATACTGAATGAAGACAACCGATTCATAGCGTCTACGGACGAGTCGCTGGCGGAACCTGCCGTACAATACGGCGATATGCCGGAACAATCGGGGCAATTGGAGATCGACGCCGGCGGCCGCCGGCTTGTCGCATCCTACGCGACCTCTTCCATTACCGGATGGAAATATGTCATGACGCTGCCGGCGGACGTCTATCACCGGAAGATGAACGTGGTCGAGCAGTTGACGATCGCCAGCATCCTGCTATGCCTCCTTGTTGGCGGGGGCGTGACGTATTGGCTGCTCAAACGGAACTATCTGCCGATCCATGCGCTAATCCAGAGCTTGTCGTTCAAAGCCGGCGTTACCTTCGATCGCGGATCCAATGAATACTCCTTCCTCGAGCAGGCGCTGAGCAGCACCTTCCATGAGAAGGAGGAACTACATAACAAGTTGAATCAGCATAACAATACGCTCCGATCTTACTTCTTGCAGCGGCTGCTGAAGGGGCAGCTCGACAGCCATATTCCGCTGCGTGAATCGTTCTCGGCCTATGACCTGCGCTTCCCGCAGGACGGCTTTTCGGTTATCCTGCTGCGCATTGAGCACTTCGGCAAGTTCCATCGGACGGATGAAGATCAGGTGCCTAACAAGCGGCTGCTGCAATTTCTGATCGCCAACGTGGCCTTGGAGGTCGCGCGAAAGTCCGCCCACGCCTACGCGGTCGAGCTGGACCGGGAATTGCTCGGCTGCATCGTCAACCATCGGCTGGCATCGCCGGCGGAGCAGCGGGCGGAGCTTGCGCGCATCGCGGAAGAAACGATGTCGTTCATATCCGATTATGCGCATGTCCAGTTGACCGCCGCCATCAGCGCGCAGCAGGTAGGCGAATATGGCATCTTCCAGGCGTTCCAGGAAGCGGTCGAGGCGATGGAATACCGGATCGTGGCGGGCAGCGGAGGCATGATTCATTATGGGGACCTAAGCGGCGGAGAAGGCAAAGGGGCCGCTCCGGGCGGCTATTTCTACCCGCTCCAGGCGGAGCAGCAATTGATTATAATGGTGCGCGAAGGCCAGCTCGACAAGGCGAAAGCGTTCGTCGGGGAAATTATCCAGAAGAACGTGACTTCGGAGCCGTTTTCTCTTCATACGGCCAAATGCCTCATGTTCGACCTGATGGCCACGCTGCAAAAAGCGATCGGCGAAATCCGCATCGTGGGCAAGCCGGATGTGCCGGACGGCGTGCGCGCCATCGAACGGCTGGTGCAATGCCAGACGGTAGGGGAGATGCGCGGCCAGCTGTACGACATGGTGGAGCTTCTGTGCGGCTATGTGAACGATAACCGCCTGTACAGCAGCAATCCGTTGATCGATAAGGTCATGAAATACGTGAACGATTATTACCAAGACGAGAACCTGAACATTTCGACGATCGGGGAAGCATTCTCCATGGCGCCCTCGTATATTTCCAAGCTGTTCAAGGAATTCGCCGGCGAATCGCTGCTCGACTACATTAACAAGACGCGGCTGGAAAAGGCCAAATTGCTGCTTAGCGGCGAGAAATATACGGTCGGCGAAATCTCGCTGATGGTCGGTTATCACGACGTGAATACCTTCCACCGCATCTTCAAAAAATTCGAAGGAATCACGCCCGGGCGCTACAGGGAAGTCAAGTAGCTCTCGGGCTTTTCTTTGCAAGAAATAGCGGTAAACTTGCGGTTTTGCTGCTCTTATTTTTGAGGAATTGCGGTCTATTTTAGGTTTTGACAATGGTTGACGGCGGCAAATCGGCGTTACGATGGAAGCGTATTCACACCAACATATTCGAGGCGAATAGAACGGAGGGGCACAATGGCAAACAATCGCGACGGCAAGATGCGCATACGGCTGAAGCTCGCAATGGGGATCGCAATGCTACTGTCCTTGTTGTTAACCGCATGCTCCGGCAATAACGGGGACGCCGGCAGCAAGGACAAGACGGAGCCGACGCCAAGCGCCGTCGGCAATGCGGGCGGCACGGGCGAAAGCAAAGGCGGCGAGGGAGGGGATCAGCCGGCGTATCCGATGAATACCCAAGATACGTTCTCGTACTGGGCGCCCATTAACGGCAACCTGATTACCTTTGCGACGAATCTGGCGGAGGCGCCGATCGGCAAGGCTATCGCGGATGCGACCGGCGTGAAAGTGACCTACATCCACCCGACCGACGGTCAAGCGGAAGAGCAGTTCAATTTGCTGCTCGCTTCCAGCAAGCTGCCGGACGTGCTGGAGTATGACTGGAGCATCTATCCGGGCGGACCGGAGAAGGCGATCGCGGACGGCGTTATCGTGCCGCTGAACGATTTGATCGACCAATACGCGCCTAACCTGAAGAAGATGCTCGAAGCCGATCCGGAGCTGGATAAGATGGTGAAAACCGACAGCGGCCAATATTACGCTTTCCCGATGGTGCGCAACTCGGAAGGCGTCGTCTTCCGCGGACCGATGCTGCGCAAAGACTGGCTGGATGAGCTGGGGCTGCAGGCGCCTGTGACGGTAGACGATTGGCACTCGGTTCTGACGGCGTTCAAAGAGAAGAAAGGCGCGGTAGCCCCGCTGACGGCGCAATACGCCGGCAAAATGAACCTGCAGGACGCGTTCTTCGGCGCGTATAAAACGTCGCACGGCTTCTATCTGGACGACGAAGGCAAGGTGAAATACGGCCCGCTCGATCCGCAATACAAGGATGTCATGACGTTGTTCCGCCAGTGGTATTCCGAAGGGCTGATCGATAAAGACTTCCCGATCGTCGAGCGCAACACGCTGGATAAGCGGATGCTAAACGGCGAGTCCGGCGCGACGGTTTCCTTGCTTGGCGGCGGCATGGGCAAATGGCTGGAGTCGGGCAAAGCCCAAAATCCGGCGTTTGATCTCGTGGCGGCTCCTTATCCGGTATTGAAAGCAGGCGACAAACCGTTCACCGGACAGCGCGATTTCAAATATAACCCGAAAGCGAGCGCGGCCGTGACGACATCGGCCAAAGACTTGGAAACGATCGTCAAATGGCTGGACTTCGCGTTCAGCGAGCAAGGAACCCTGCTGTACAACTTCGGCGTCGAAGGCGAAAGCTACACCCTGGTTAACGGCGTTCCGAAATTTACCGATATGATCGTGAAGAACGACAAGTACACGTCGCAGCAGATGTTGGCCCAATATACGGTTCCGAACGGTCCATATCCGATGCATGAGCTCAAATCGACCAACACCTTCCCGCAGCAGGACGAGGCGGTCCGGATTTGGTCGGAGACCGATGCGGCGAAACATATCATGCCCGCGTTCATTACGCCTACCGTAGACGAGAGCAAGAAGGTCGCGCAGACGATGACGGCGATCAACACGTATTTGGAAGAAATGTTCATCAAATTCATTATGGGCAACGAGCCGCTTGACAAGTTCGACGGCTTCGTCAAGCAGCTGGAAGAAATGGGCATTCGCGATGTCATCGCGATCTACCAGGGCGCCTTGGATCGCTACAACGACAGATAACGCTTCACATCGTCCGTCGGCAGGCCGCAAGCCGCCGCGGGAGCAGGGGAATGGCGCGGGCCATCCCCTGCCGATTGATGCCGCATGCGGATAGGAGGAATAGGTGATGGCTCGATTGAAGCCGGGACGCAGCAAAGTCGCGCATGCCGGGCGTCTGCCGCATCATATCGCGACAGACATCGTGAAGAACAAGTATTTGTATATCATGCTTACGCCGGTTTTGGCCTATTTCGTTATTTTTCATTATTTTCCGATGTACGGCGCGATTATCGCGTTCAAGGATTTTAACCCCCGGCTTGGAATCGGGGGCAGCGACTGGGCGGGACTGGCGCATTTCAAAGACTTTTTCGGCGGCATGTACTTTTGGCGGGTGTTAAAAAACACGTTGATGATTAGCTTGTACGATCTGCTATTCGGTTTTCCCGCTCCGCTTATTCTGGCCTTGCTGCTAAACGAGGTGAAGCATGCGCTGTTCAAGCGCTCGGTGCAGACGATCACGTATTTGCCGCATTTTATTTCGCTCGTCATTATATGCGGCGTGATCAAGGATTTCACGAGCAGCGACGGCGTCATCAACGATATCATCGCTTTTTTCGGCGGCGAGCGCGTGACGATGCTGCTGGAGCCGTCTTATTTCCGGACGATCTTCGTTTCGTCGAATATTTGGCAGCATGTAGGCTGGGGGACCATCATTTATTTGGCCGCGCTGTCCGCGATCGATCCCGAGCAATACGAAGCTTGCAAGATCGACGGGGGCGGACGCTGGAAGCAGATGTTTCACGTGACGCTGCCCGGGCTGATGCCCGTCTTCATGATCTTGCTCATCCTGGACATCGGCCGAATTATGAGCGTCGGCTTCGAGAAAGTCATTCTGCTGTACAACCCGACCACGTATGTGACGGCGGATGTCATTTCCTCGTACGTGTACCGGATCGGGCTGCAAGATTTTCAATACAGTTTCAGCTCCGCCGTCGGATTGTTCAACTCCGTCATCAACTTCGCGCTCGTCGTCGGCTCCAACTGGATCAGCCGGAAGTTGAACAATACGGGCTTGTGGTAGAGGAGGGTTCGCATGCGAGTAAGCTTGGGTGAACGCATATTCCGAGTGTGCAACACGCTGTTTTTGTCCGCGCTCATGTTGGCAACGATGTACCCGATCCTCTACGTGGCATTTGCTTCATTCAGCGAACCGGCGCAGATGATGGCGCATAAAGGCATCCTGTGGAAGCCGCTCGGCTTCTCGCTTGATACCTACGAAGCGGTATTCAGCAACCCGATGATTCTGCTCGGCTACCGCAACACGTTATTCATCGTCGTTGTGGGCGTGGCGCTCAATTTGCTGCTCACTTCGTTCGCCGCCTACGCCTTGTCTAGAAAAACGCTGCGTTACCGCAAGCAGCTGACGTTGTTTATCGTGTTCACGATGTTTTTCGGCGGGGGCTTGATTCCGTTCTACTTGCTGGTCAAAGGCTTAGGCATCGCGGACACGCTGTGGGCGCTGATTCTGCCTACCGCCATTAGCGCGTTTAACCTCATTATTATGCGGACGTCGTTCGAGGCGGTGCCGGACGCGCTGGAAGAATCGGCCAAGATCGACGGCGCCAACGACTTTGGCATTCTGTTCCGCATCTTCCTGCCGCTCTGCAAACCGGTGCTTGCCGTGGTGGGCTTGTATTACGGGGTAAGCCACTGGAACTCGTGGTTTAATGCCATGATCTTCCTGCAGGATCGGTCGCTGTATCCGCTGCAGCTGATTCTGCGCGAAATCTTGATTATCGGCGAGGCGAACGCCATGGCGGAGGGCGCATCCCAGGATGAGATCATCATATTGGGCGAGACGTTGAAATACGCCACCATTATGGTCGCGACGCTTCCGGTTTTCTTCGTATACCCGTTCTTGCAAAAGTATTTCGTGAAAGGCGCCTTGATCGGCGCGATCAAAGGTTAGGAGAAAGGTGGAATTCAAAAGATGAGCCAGGCACACGCGAAGCTGCACCCGACCGAGCTGTCGGCTTGGTGGTTTAAAGCGAAGTTGAAAGTCGATCGCATGATCGAAGCGGGCTGGACCGAAGCGCCGCATGTTTCGGCAGCGGGCAAATATGACCAGATCAAAGTGGACCAGTGGATTTCGGGCTTCTGGCCGGGGATGTTGTGGATTATGTACGATATGACCGGCGAGCAGCGTTATCGGGAGGCAGCGGAACCTTGGGACGAACGCATGGAGCAATGTTACCTGCGGGAGAACCATTTCCACCACGATGTCGGCTTTCAGTTCCTGCCGACGTCGGTGATCCGCTACAAGCTGACCGGCGACCCGGACGCCCGGCGGCGCGGGCTATTCGCCGCCAACTATCTGGCGGGCCGGTACAACCCGGCCGGACAGTTTATTCGAGCCTGGCCCCGCAATCAGACGGGGTGGTCGATCATCGATTCGATGATGAATTTGCCGCTTCTGTTCTGGGCGAGCGAAGAGAGCGACGATCCGCGCTTCAAGCATATTGCGGTCGCTCATGCGGATATGGTGCTTCGCTCGTTCATCCGCGACGACGGCTCGGTGCATCATATCGTCATTTTCGATCCGGAGACGGGCGCGGTGGAGCGTTATGACGGCGGGCAGGGTTTCGCGCCGCAATCGTCCTGGTCGCGGGGCCAAGCGTGGGCGCTCTACGGGATGAGCTGCGCTTACCGCTATACGGGCGAAGCGCGTTACTTGAACGCCGCGAAGCGGGTGGCGCATTATTTCATCAGCGCATTGGCGGAAGATGACGTGCCGCATTGGGATTTTCGCGCGGCGGCCGACTTGACGGACGAACCGCGCGACACCTCGGCGGCCAGCTGCGCGGCATCCGGTCTGATCGATATCGCGTCGCAGGTGGCGCCCGAGGAAGCCGCTTTATATCAGCGCGCGGCCACGCGCATCCTGCGCTCGCTGTCGAACAACTACAGCACGCTTGACCAGCCGGCGTATGAAGGCATCCTGCTCGGCGCGACCGGACATAAGCCGGTTAATTCCAACATCAACGTCTCGCTGATTTACGGCGACTATTACTATATCGAAGCGTTGGCGAAGAGCCAAGGCTGGAGCCGGCGCGTTTTTTGAGTGAGGGGAGGTGCGGACGGGTCGAAGGGAATGATTCAACAACCATCAATTCATAACGGAAAGGATGAGGAATGAATCATGAAAACCAAAAGCATGACGTGCTTGATCGTGTTCTGTATGCTGTTCGCGTTACTACCGGGAGCGGCGGGGGCAGCCGATGCGAAGTTCGCCATTGCCGGCTCCGGCGTGACGGCGAGCGGACATGACGGCAACGTGCCGGCCAACACGGTGGACGGCAATTTCGGCACGCGCTGGTCGGCGAGCGGCGACGGGCAATGGATTCAGTACGATTTGGGCGTCAACCGCAACGTGTCCGCTATCAAAATTGCTTTTCTGAATGGATCCAGCCGCACGTCTACGTTTGATATTCTGACGTCTACGGACGGTTCCGCCTTCACGACCGTCAGCAGCGGCGTTACGAGCAACCTTGCGGAAGGCCTCCAAACCTTCGATTTCCCGGACGTCGATCCTGCCCGCTATGTGCGAATCGTCGGGCACGGCAATTCCTCCAACCTGTGGAACAGCTATACGGAAGTCGAGCTGTACGGCACCGCGAGCAGCCCTCCGACTGGCGCAAGCAAGCTGGCGATTACCGTGCCGCAGCTGATGGCCAGCGGAGATGACGGCAATATCGTCGCGCATACGATCGACGGCGATCCCGGCACGCGTTGGTCGGCGATTGGCGACGGCGAATGGGTCCAATACGGCCTTGGATCGAGCAAACGGGCGGAATACGTGAAGATCGCCTTCACCAACGGGGCGGAACGCGCGTTCACCTTCGATATCCAGACCTCCTACGATGGCTATAATTTCAGCACGGTTCTTGCGGGAGCGGTCAGCGGTTTGAGCAATGGTTTGCAGACGTTTGATTTTGCCGACGTTGCCCCTGTCCGGTACGTTCGTATCGTCGGTCACGGCAACTCGGCGAACGCCTGGAACAGCTTTGCCGAGGTCGAAATTTACGGGAGCGCTTCAAGCGGCGTCGGCAGCGAAGGAACGGTCGTCGAAGTGAGCACGTCCGCGCAGTTGGCTGCCGAGCTGGCAACCGCTTCGGCGGGCCGAACGATCGTGCTGGCCAACGGCACGTATTCGAACGCGAGCCCGTTCGCCGTGCTGAACAAAAACGGCACCGCGAGCGCGCCGATCGTCATTAAAGCGAAAAACCGCGGCCAGGCCATTATCTCGGGCGCTTCGGGTTTCCGCATTGAGAATGCCTCGCATGTGGCGCTGGACGGATTAAGGTTTACGAACACGACCAATGGCGCCGTGGTGTTGGAAGGCTCGCATCATGTGCGGGTAACTCGCAATACGTTCGCGCTGCCAAGCTCGGGCGGCGACCTGATGTGGCTGCAGGTGCGGGGGGCGAACAGCCATCATAACCGCATCGACCGCAACGACTTCGGGCCGAAGAGCGACACCAGCCCGCTGATCGCTTACGAAGGAGAGAACGGCACGGGGCAAATTTCGCAATACGATATCATCGAATACAACTATTTCCATGATGTCGGCCCATGGGTAGACAACGGAAAAGAGACAATCCGACTCGGCTTGTCCGGTCTCACGCTCTCGCACGGCTATAATACGGTCCAGTACAACGTATTCGAGAATTGCGACGGCGAACCGGAGATCGTATCGGTCAAGAGCAGTAGCAACACGCTGCGCTTCAATACGTTCCGCACGTCGAAGGGCAGCTTGACGCTGCGGCACGGCCATAACAACAGCGTATACGGCAACTTCTTCCTCGGGGACGGCGCGGAGACGGATCAGGAAGGCATCCGGATGTTCGGCAATGATCACAAGATTTACAACAATTACTTCGAGAATTTGACCGGCGAAGCCATCTATTTGCCGAACGGCGACTTCGACGGCGGTACCGCCGGTTCCCCTCCGAACCCGACGGTCGAAGAATTGCGCAAGCAATGGAAAGTGTACCGGGCGCTCATCGTCAATAACACGATCGTAAACAGCACGACCGGCATCGTCATCGGCTCGGGCAAGGCGTATGCGCCGCAGGATTCCGTCGTGGCGAACAATATCGTGCGCAACGGCGCCGGCACGCTTTATTACGAGGCGGCGACGACGAACACGCTGTTCCAGGGCAACATCGGATATGGCAGCACCATCAGCAACGTATCGCGCAGCTCGGCGCAGATCCGAAACATCGATCCGCTGCTGACGACGGCGGGCGGTATCCAGAAGCTATCCGTGACCAGCCCTGCGATTAACGCCGCGGTGGGAACCTACGCGTTCGTACAGGCGGATATCGACGGCCAAATGCGGGCGACGACGGATGTCGGGGCGGATGAATATTCCGGCGCGCCTCTCCTGAATCGGCCGCTAACGGCCGGCGATGTGGGGCTAAACACGCCTTAGATGCGATAGAGACGGGAGCCATGCCGGCGGTCGTTCCGCCGGCATGGCTATTTCGAACCATAGCTGTGTAGAGCAACTGGCATAAGAGAGGTGAAGGGATATGCATACTAGCGACTTGCTGCCGGCTCCGCGCTACGGCGGCTTCCGCATGGATGGGTATTGGATATGGTGCGGTTCCGTCGTGCAAGGAGAGGACGGCAGATTCCATATGTTTGCCTCGCGCTGGCCGAAGACGCTGCCGATGCACCCCGGCTGGATGACGGCTTCGGAGATCGTCAGAGCGGACTCGGATACGCCCGAGGGACCGTACCGGTTCCGCGAGGTGGCGCTGCCGGCGAGGGGAGCGGAATACTGGGACGGACGCTGCACGCACAACCCCCATATCGTGAAACACGGCAACAAATATTTGCTGTACTATACGGGCTCGACCCACCCGCTAGGCGATCCGGAGCCGCCCGGGAGTTTCGGGTTAACCGATCCGCAATGCATCGTGGCGCGGTCGAACAAACGGGTTGGCCTGGCGATCGCGGACAGCGTATTCGGTCCGTGGCGCAGAGCGGATGAACCGCTATTGCCGACGCGTCCCGGCCGATTCGACAGCTTCTTGACCTCCAATCCGGCGCCGTGCGTCCGGGAGGACGGTTCCGTGCTGCTGATCTACAAGGCGCGCCGCTACGAAGGCAACCTGCACGGCGGCATGACGATCGGCGTCGCGCATGCCGACCATTACTCGGGGCCGTATCGGGTGCTGAGCGACGAGCCGGTGTTTCCTCCCGAGAAATTTCATATCGAAGACCCGTTCATTTGGCACACGGCCGAAGGATACCATTTGATCGCCAAAGACATGGAAGGACATTTATGCGGAGAGAAATACGGCGGCATCCGCGCCATGTCGCCGGATGGGCTGACATGGCGCTTGCACGCGCAGCCGCAAGGCTATTCCCGGACGGTGCGTTGGGATGACGGCACGGTGCAGACGCTGGGCAATCTGGAGCGCCCGTTCCTGTTATTCCAGAACGGCAAGCCGACTCATTTGTTCGCGGCCGTCTCGGACGGGCGCGACGGTTTTATGGACGCTTGTGACACATGGAACATGGTGATTCCTTTAAAGCCATGATACGCGAGGTGACTTATAGATGAGCAACTACGCGGCTTCACACGAGCGTTATGCGACGATGACGTATAATCGCTGCGGAAGAATCGGACTGAAGCTGCCGGCGATTTCGTTGGGGCTGTGGCATAATTTTGGCGGCGGGGACGCGATGGAGAATGGCAGGCTCATGCTGCGCCGCGCTTTCGACCTTGGCATCACCCATTTTGACCTGGCGAACAATTACGGGCCGCCGCCCGGCTCCGCCGAGGAGTCGTTCGGACAATTGTGGCGCCGGGATTTTGCCGCTTCAATCCGTCCGGCGGTTGGCGGGAGGCGGGCGCCGTGCTTCAGGCGATGGCGATTATCGAGCTAGAGGGAGGCATTCCGGTCCATTATTCATCGACGATCGCAACCAGAGGGCCGATGACCCCATGGTGCGGCGATTGGCATATTGAAGGAACGAAGGGAGTCCTCTTACTCCGTAATGGCAGCATTGCCGTACATTCGGAAGATGGGCACACGGAATATGGCGATATGCCGCAGCGCGACGCCTTGGACGAATTTCTCGCCTCTCGCGCGGAGAGCAGGGAATCGGAGACGAGCGCGAGCGACTACTTGCGGACGCAGGCGCTTGTCCATTATACGAATAGGGCTGCCGCGAGCGGAACGAGGACGACGATCAAGCTTCCGGTCAAGAAGGAACCGCGACAAGCCGAACGCGATTGATCCCGACGCGGTTTGCATCGGCGGTTAAATGTAACAGCATAGCCCCTCCGGCTTCGGCGAACGCTATAATCGGGCAAAAAGCATGCTCGATCATACGAATGGAGGATGGTTCATGCAGCGCAAATGGTTATTGCTTGCCGCCGGCGCCATGTTCAGCACGGTCATCGTCGGCTGTTCCGACAATCATGGCGAGCTGGGCAACCGGAATATCCGCCAGCAAAGCGTCCGCGAGGACGGCAATGGCAACATGCACGTCCGATTTTTCGCGAACGATCAGCTGAACGAGCAGAACCGGATGAACGGCCGCCGTTTGAACAGCAACAACATCATCGGGTCCCACCGCAATTATCGACTGGAACTGGATACGAACATCGCGGAGCGCCTCTCCTCGCTCTCCGGAGTAGGAACGGCCTACGTCATGCTGACGAACTCGAACGCCTACGTCGCGATCGACGGCAAGGAATCGCGGGGGATGAGCGCCAAATCGATCGGGCAATCGTCCATGCGTCCGCTGTCCCGCACCGACATGGCTTATTTGCCGCCTTCGGCGCATGCGCGTACGGAAGACCGCACGCGTGCTTATGCCCACCCGTTCGGCGATACGATGGGCAATTCCAATTTCTCCGGCATGACCCAGAGCACGAGAGCGAGCCGGTTCGACGGCCGGAAAAGCTACGACAGCACGAAATTCAGCCGCCAGTCGGTCAATCGCATGGGGGTGCGCGCGAAGACCTCGGGAACGATGAATACCGTCGGACCGCGCACCTATGCGCATACGTTCCGCGACGCGATGGGGCTCTCGAATTACGCGGAAATGCTGCAGAG
Organism: Paenibacillus methanolicus; assembly: GCF_008124765.1. Taxonomy (GTDB): domain Bacteria; phylum Bacillota; class Bacilli; order Paenibacillales; family Paenibacillaceae; genus Paenibacillus_Z; species Paenibacillus_Z methanolicus. The sequence continues at coordinate 220,990 of NZ_VNHS01000013.1, forward strand.
CACCGGCGAACTGAACCGGATCGGCGACCGCATGCAGTATGACGCCATGAATAACAAGAATGTGGCGAACGATCGCGCCGTCGGCATGCGTTCCGCTGCTACGGGCACGCCATCGAACGGGGCGGGGGTCGTCCGTAACGATCGCGAATCCACGATGGAAGCCCAGATGGAGCGGGGACGCCGCATGAATAGCCGGGCTATGGATATTATGCGCGATCGATCGCGGTTTACCCATCCTGCCCAACGCGGCAACACCACCAGCGGCGCGACGACCGTCCGGCCTTATGGCGGGGAATTGGGCCGCGGCATGTCGATCGGGTATCAGAACAGCATCGATTACGATATGTACGGCGGCGGAGGCCGGGGCTCCATGCGTCCGATGGCGATGACGGGCGCCGGCGCGGTCCGCATCGACGGCCAGCTGCAAGCCCGGATCGAACGGGAAGTGAAACGAATGGCGCCGTCCGTGAACCATGTGTACGTGTCGTCCAATCCGGACTTCGTCCATCGGATGGCTGCTTATGCCGAAGACGTGCGTCTCGGCCATCCGATCCAAGGCTATATCACCGAGTTCAACGCCATGGCGGAACGGGTATTCCCGGCGCGGGCGATTAGAAACCGATAATCGAGTTCAAGCATATAAGTAAAGAAGAACCGGCTCCGCTCAAGCGGATCGCCGGTTCTTCTTTTTGCCGTTATAGATCGCTTCGACGTGACGCGCGCCCATTTTTATGCACAATCGCACCACTCTATTCGCCTTTTCATACAATATTTTGACTGTATCCCTTGCCCTTGTTAGACCACAAAATCCCGAGCAAGGAGGGGTGACACATTTGAGGGTAGCGGAACATTCCAATAAAGTCTTTAATTATGGGGATTTTGGTGAGTAGCAATATGTTATTGGTGGCATTTTGGTGGCGCTGTGTTATTATTGGGCTACAGTGTTTTCTGGAGGTGTAAATACGATGCTACTCAGTGAGCATATGAAGGAAACGGCCGACATCATCAGTGGCTTCACAACCGGCACAATGTTTGTTCTTGGTGGCATCGTTGGACTGCAGCTAAAAAACGGGGAGCAATTATTTCTGAATGATTCGGATTTGATCGAGGTAAGAAATGATACTCAGTACATCAGGGTCTCTGTTCAACAAATCATTGAGACCAGAACAGATGAAGGATGGCCTTTGTTTGGTGGGGTATACACAAGAGTGAAAAAGGGGCGCGTTTAAGCATATGCCAGTACATGAAGATAAAACGTTGAAGAAAAATCGTTGGTGGTATGAGGTCGAGTTAGGTAAGGATATGAACGGGAAGCGGATCAGAAAGAAACAGCGGGGATTTAAGACGAAGAAAGAGGCCGAGCGAGCAATGGTTGAGGTTATGAGCCAATTCAATAATACTGGCGCAGTAACCGAGAACAGTAAAATGCTCTTTGGGGAATACCTATGGGACTGGTACGAAAAGAAAAAGAAAAGCATATCCCCACAAACGCAAAAGCTTTATGAGGTAATAATTCGTGTGCACGTTGCCCCAAAATTGGGGGACATCCCACTCAATAAACTCACGGCATTCCATATTGAATCCTTCACGCAACACCTAATCGACGACAAGGGTTTGAAACCTGAATCCATAAGACGTATTATTTCGGTAATTAATACATCTCTCAATGCAGCTGAACGCCTTGATCTCGTTACAAAAAATGTTGCTCGAGCGGTAGAGAAGCCAAAGATTCCGCATAGGGAGTTGAAGGTCTGGGAGCCTGAATATGTAGCGGAGTTTCTCGAGAAGATAAAAGGGATGACTCGTTATTACGCGGCGATTTATCTTGCAATTATGACGGGGATGCGTCAAGGCGAGATTCTTGGCCTACGATGGTCAGATATCGATTTTGAAACTGGTGTCCTTCGGATTCAACAAACTCTTACACATAACGGGAAAAAGCTCGTAGCTGGTGCGAAGACCACAGGCAGTGTTCGTTCTATAACACTTTCCCCGGAAACCTTAAAAGTTCTCAAGGAACACAGACAAATGATAGTCCAGGAAAGGGTCGCGTTGGGTAGTGAGTATAAAAACCACGATCTCGTTAATCCGACCAGTCTTGGAACGCCCGTGAGCGGTCGGGGAATACTAAAGGTCTGGAACAGGCTGATGAGGGAAACCAAAGCTCCTCGGGTCACATTCCACGATTTGAGGCATACGCACGCAAGCCTGCTCCTGAAGCAAGGGGTCCACATCAAAATTGTTTCAGAGAGACTTGGACATTCCTCTGTGGCAATAACGTTGGACCGATACTCGCATTTAATGCCTAATATGCAGGGGGAAGCTGCAAAAGGGCTGGATAACCTACTGTTCGGCACGAGAAAGTAAAGGAATTAAACCGAAAATATACGGGATATTGAATGAGCATTAGGGAATATCCATGGTACATTTGTATTGTGAGAAATCGAGAAGAGGACACCGCTGAAGCGTGAACGCTTCGGATCGCAGCCGGCCAATATGGTCGGCTTTTCTGTCTGCGGTGAAAGCTCCCT
>NZ_VNHS01000014.1:0-109730 GCF_008124765.1 Paenibacillus methanolicus
AGACGCGCTTTTTCCTCGGGAGTAAACGTTCTTCTTGTCGGCTTCATACAACTAAGATACTCCTTTTTGCTGTCTAGTTTCTATGTAGCATTATACTTCTTGAGATTGTTGAAGGGTGTCTTATTTGTTCTGAAATGTCTGGTGATATAGAAAACCAAGTCTGGATAAGATATGAGGCTGCCTTATTTTTGGGGGCAATGGGAAAGGACCAAGAGGCTCTAAATCACTCATTAACCTTATTTGAAGTCGCAAGAGTTATTTCAGAACCAATCAATCATATCGCAAGAATGCTTGCTTTCTTTGCCTGGGGAAATACCCAATTCAGAATTGGAAACAGTACAGAAGGTGTTTTTTCCATCATTGTAGGAATGGGATTGGCAAGGAGAACTGGGGAGATAGGGGCATTTGTGGAAGACGGCATGAATATGATCTACCGTATTATTTTGGATGAGGGAGTTGTTATATCACCTGCGCAGAAACAAGATATTCTTGATTTATTCGAGAGGTTTTCGGATAGGATAGATTCACAGCATGTCTCAATTCGTTCTGCTGTTTTAAATAATGATTTTGATAAATTATATGAGTTACTCAATCCCATCATTAATGTCTTACCTACTGAAGTAGATACAAATTGGGCGATTAATCTTTCGAACTATATTATGGCATGCATCAAGACAAACCGTTCTGAAGAGGCGTCTGAACTAATTACTAAATACTCTGAAATGGTGATTCCACATTTGTATGTAAGGAAGGACATGCTGACTCGTTGCTTGCAGTCTTGGTCTCAAATTTTGATTGGCTCTGAAGTAGGCGAATCTGCCAATAAATTCCATCTTGCTCGTCGTCTATTAGAAGAAGCAGTGCAGATTATGGATGCAAGGCGAAGCGGTCTCTTTCATAAAGGGGAGCGTGCAAATTTTTCGGATTTTCACCGAAGTGTATTGCTTGATTATCTCGAAATACTTGTATTGATAAATAAAACAGTAGGATTTTCTATGGAAGAGAAGCAATCTGCTTTAAAGGAAATTCTTAAGGTATTTACCTTTATTAGCCCTAGGTCAGTTCTCGAAACTCGAGTAAGTGATTCAAGGTTGACACCTGAGTTGAAGGAGTTGGAGAAATCTTTTAAGCGTATTTATGATGAAATTCTTTTGTTAGAGCATTCGAAGGAAAAGCAAGAACTAGTTCGTCAACAGAATGAGATGCTAGCAGAGTTAAAGAAGTGTCATCCGTATTACCGCTCATTATCTAAGATTGATGCAAGAATTGATGAGTTACACACCAAACTAGATGAACGAAGTGTCTTTGTTCAGTATGCAGTGTTAAAATTCGGAATAATCGTTTTAATTGTGAATAACACTAGCATAAACGTAGAATACCTAATGCTGAATGCTACAAAATATAGAGAAACAACCAAATTATTAGGGAGTATGCTGCAAGGTGGGGAATTTCACAAAGAGAAGGAAGCGGACTTTTACGGGGAAATTACAGAAGAATTGTCCAGACCGTTGTTAGAGCCTCTGAAGAACTTCATATCATCGATGAATATAGAAATGTCAGAAATAACTTTGTATATCTCTCCGGATCTTTCACTCCCATTGTTCTCCCTAGGTTTATTAAGAGACAGAGGCGAATGGTTGATAAACAAGGTAAGAGGTGTAAGTAACGTTCTTGATTTATCGCAGGTAGTAATTCCCAAAGTAGCGAATACCGAAAGGACCAAAGTTGTAATTGCAACCTTAGGTTCTGCGAATGATAAAGCAATCGGAATAGCAAGGAGGAAGATAAAAACGTGGGTAACTAACCCACAAATAATACATTTGGAGCTTGCTGGACAAGCGGATGAATTTGATAAGCTTTCCTTACTTTGTGAAGAAGAACTTCCGTCTACTGTTATTGTTATTGGACATGGCATCTCAGATAGAAACGCAGGGATGTTGAGCGGTGCTGTCGGTATCCAAGGTCAAGCCCATACAATTTGGGGAGAAGACTTTGAGAAACTGGAGGAGTTTACAGATAATATTGTATTAATATCATGTAGTGCTGGCTCAAATTATGAGGAACAAATTGAGTCAAGTACGGGTGTTCTTAATAATATTTTATCATATGAATTTTCTGGTGTAGTGTTGTGCCGATGGGATGTTAATGCCCAAGCCTCATTTGAAATACTTGATCTTTTATTAAATAATATTACAACAAAGGGAGGACAGAGCATCGCTGAGTCCCTTATTAAGGGTCAACGAGAATTAATGAAAGTCGAAAAGTGGAAAAAACCGGAGTTTTGGGCAGGTCTAGAATATTGGGGCTCGCAATCATGAGACGAAATTTAAATCTTCTTAGATAATTGGTTTCCAACTTTATTTTGAAGCGAAATTTTGGTGGTTCCAGACTTTATTTTTCGGGAGTTTATCACGCCCCCCGAAAAACCTTGTAAAATCAACGAAATTGGTTCCACAGTTTTATTTCACCCGACAGAGGAGTAGAGTAGTAGTAGTTGAATGTTCAGTGACATTAAAGTTTGGAACCGAATATGAATCGAACAAGAAGTCCCGAAATTAATCGGGACTTTTTTGTGTTCATGTTTCGAAAGTTAACCCCTATCAAGTTGGAATAATGTATTGAGGAATCCCAATGCCTCAACACTGCATTTACCTATTAAGCAGTTCTTCAGTTCCTTCTTAGCAAGCTCCACGCGAATATCAGAATGGAGGATGCCGACGTTCTCCATCCAATGGTCGGTTGACTCGAATGAAGTACTCTTCCACGCGCTATTCACATCTAGAATAATCCTGCTTTCTTTGGCGCCAGAAATAACAATATCCATCGTTTCTTGCAAGTCCAAAAGGGACCGTTCGAATGTCTTCTTCATTTCTTTACCATGCATGCTCGATTTTAATCGTAATGACCTCGTTTCGATGCCTTCTTCCTCTCTGATTTGTCGATAAAGCACTAATGCATCCTTAGAAACCAGACCTTGTTGATAACGAACTTCAATAGATATATTGCTTCCTAGAATGACTTTAACCAATGGGAACAATTCGCGTGAAATGAGGACTGGTTTTTTCTTAATGAACTTACCGTAAGCCGCTGCGCCGTCACTGGGAAGTCGTGTTCGCCAAAGCCAAGGATCAGTTTCCTTCCCCGTTAACCATTGCTCGCCAAAAGTGATTTCGTAAAGGGAGGGATGGTTTGGAATAAGTGGTGCCAGTGGCAAGATGCCCACTTCATTAATTAGCTGAACAGCCTCTTCATATGTTGAGACTTTTATTGGGATCATTCGCAGTGCCTCCTAACCGCTTCCTCCTAAAGAGTATTATGACATTATTATAAAACAAATTAGGAAGATACTAGTTTTAATAATGCCAATTCGCGGGATTTCACAAAGAAAGCACGGAGGACCGAATTCGTCTCCCATAAGGGCAAAGACCACCCGCTAAACGCTAAACGCGGTGGGTCTCCACACCTTGGACAAGTATAACAAAGGATTGTATGGGCCATGGCCCGTCGAGTGGAGGGTAAACGCCAAGGGATTAGCGGAGTATGCGTGCAGTAGGAACGAATTGGGGAATATTTTCAGTAGTCCCTGGCCGAAGCCGTTTAGCGAACTGGAGGATACGATGGCGGAGCGGATGTCGTAATTTGTAAAATGGTTGTAACAAGGAGCTTCTTAAGGACAGCGCCTTGTTACCCGTTAGCGATCGTCTCCACCGATGGTCTTCACGGCGCGGGCACGGTATTAGTCTTCGATTGCCTGATAGACCATCGTCCAAAAATCGTGGATCAGATGCGCCGAATCCGGCGTGGACATCCCGACCTGGGTGAGAAGGATTCCGCTGAGCTGTTGGTCTGGGTCGACGTACGCCGAGGTGCCGCTTCCGCCATCCCAGCCGAATTGACCGATGGAAGCGTAGTCGCCGCGGTAGGTGCGTACCGCCATCCCGAAGCCCCAACCTCCGTGCTGACCTTGGCCAAACGATAAATGGACGTTGTTTTTGGCCAAGTCTTCTCGAAAAGCTTGTTGTTCAGGCGTAAGGCGGTTGGTGGTCATCAACTGGACGGCGGGGCGAGACAGGATCCGCTCCGTTCCGTGCATCCCTTGATTCAGCAGCATCTGCAAAAACGCGTGATAGTCGTCGACGGTGGAGAGCAGCCCGCCGCCGCCTGCTTGGAACGCCGGAGGCTCCGTGTAGCGTCCGCCTTCGGCCTCGTCCCATACGGTGAACGCTCCGGTCTGCGGATCGGGGATGTAGGCGGGCGGCAGGCGGTCGATCTTGCCCGCGGGCACATAGAAGCCGGTGTCCTTCATCCCCAGCGGATCAAGGATGCGTTCGCGTAGAAACGTCTCGAATGTTTGCCCCGTGACCCTTGCTACGAGCACGCCGAGCACTTCGTTGCTAATGTGATATTGCCACCGTTCTCCGGGCTGGTAAATCAGCGGAAGCGTACCGAGGCGGCGCATCCATTCATCGGGTTCGGGCAACGCCTGCCCTGGCGTGTCGAATAAACCATTCTCGAAGATCGCATTCTGAATCGGGAAGCCCATCAACGTGAGATCCACGCCGAGCCCGAACGTAGAGCTCAACAGGTCCCGCACGGTGATCGGCCTCCGCGCCGGCACGGTTTCGTCCAGCGGGCCGTCGGGTCGCTTCAGCACCTGCCGGTTGGCGAGCTCGGGCAGCCATCGATCTACCGGATCATCCAGATGCAGCTTGCATTCGTCGAGCAGGACCATCACCGCCGCGGCTCCGACCATCTTGGACGTGGACGCCATCCGGAAGATCGTGTCCCGGCTCATCGGTGTGCCTCCCTCATGGCGCATCGTGCCGATCGCTTCGACGTGCGTCTCGCCGCCGCGGCTGATCAGGGCGACGAGTCCCGGAATCTTCCGGGAATCCACATGCCTTGCCAGCACGTCGCGCATGTTGCGCAGCCCTCTTTCGGAGAAGCCGTTATTGTTTTGCCCCATCGTCGTTTTCATTTCGTTTCCCTCTTTTCGTTTTTTGTTTTTTATCGGCCCTATTGTAAGCAAGCGCGCTTAAATGACCGTAACCTTGGATAAATTGGCATCCATGCCTTTGAGCAAAGCGAAAGTCAATTTATCCATGGTTGCCCCGTCAAAGCAAATGGTTTTGATCATACGGTAGAACTTTTTCGTTAACGTAAACCCCGGGTGGAAAGAAACATTTTTAAAAGTAGCGCCTTTGAACGAAGCGTCGGTTAATGCGGCTTTGTCGAATTTGACGCCGATAAACGTCTGTCCGTCGAAACGCTTCCCGCTTAGATCGGAGTGCTTGAAGTCAACCCCGTCAAATAAGCAGCGTTGAAAAACCGCGTTTCTAAGATCGGTTACCGTCAACGTAACGTCGGTTAGTCTTACGCCCGTGAATGTGGCTCCGTCAAGCTTGGATTTGCTCAAATCGGTTCGTACAAGGGTCGTGTTAGTGAAGCTTGCGTTCGTCAGGTCAAGCGTGGATAGGCTGCAGTCCGTCAGATTCGCGCCGTCAAAATTGGCTTCGCGTACATCGCTGCCCCTGAACGTACTGCCGCTTAAATCCGCGCCCGAGAAGTCGGCGCCATGCAACGAGCTGCTTTTAAACTGTCCTTTATGGGCCGTAACGTCTGCAAAATCGCTGTTCGCCAGGTTGCTTGCGCTAAAGTTGGTTACGACTTGCCGTTCAGGCAAACGGGGGTTCATGGTCATTTTTGGATTCATTACATTCACATCTCCTTATAATGGGGTTTCTTTTTCGATAACGGCCGTCTTGGACATGGATTACGAATACATACCGACCGATGGTATGTATTATTGTGAAAATATACTGCCTTTCGGCAGTTTAGTTCTCGCTGTTGACTTCTCTGGCTGATAAACGAAAAAGCTCCTCGTATCGTTGGAACATATGCTCATCGAATAGGTCAAGCCCCAGGCCTTTCAGTATGTCATCGAACAACCTTACCTTGCGCAGCATCATCTCCGGCGATGTTTGGATAACTGCCGGGTTTAGCCACAGGTTGGTTAGAACCAACAACACTTCGCTAAGCTCCCTCGGATAGTCGGTACGGATTGAACCGTCTCTCATGCCTTGTTCGATGATGGGTTGGATATAGACGGGTACGGCTTTCTCGATCATATGCTCGATCTGAGCCGCCAGCAGCTTCGGATTGCGTAATAGGTTCGGTGCCACCGATGCCATTTCGTCTTGGGCGGGATTGCCGAGAGAGACGCGGGAGATCTTTTGAAGCTTCTCCAGACCGCTTAGCTCGTTGTCGTCCCGGATCCCGGAAAGCATCTCGTCGACATCTTTGAACAGATGTTCGATAACGGCCTGCATGATCTCTTCCTTCGACTTGAAGTGATGATATAACGCTCCTTTGGTCAGCCCCCCCAGCCCGTTGATGATATCCTGAATGGACGTCTGCTCGTAGCCTTTTTGGACAAACAGATGTAACGACACGGTCAGGATTTGGTTAATCGTTTCTTCCGGATATTTATTTCTCGCCATTCGTCCTCCACTTTCATACGTTCGGTTGGTATGTATTTAATATATCCGACCCGTCTTTTGATGTCAACCCCTTGTTTAGCCTGAATTGCAGAAAGGCGATTTCGAGGTTGTTTTTCGTTTGCCGGTGGTATGCGAGTACCTGCTGTCTCCGGGGTAAGTTATGGGGCAACTCCTATTTGGCGTGAAGCTCGATTGCCGCTCGAATAGAAACGTTCGGGTTCGGTCACAATGTAAGCAACAGTTGGCGTTACAAATGAGGTGGCGAAGTGGACTTACTTGCACGGCAGCAGTTTCTGCTGATGATTCGCGCGCTCTATGCGTATGTGGAAGAAGAATGGGAAGAGATGGGGAAGAAGTTCGGCGTCACGCCCGCGCAGCAAATGATTCTGTTCATTTTGTCGACGCAGCAGGGAGCTCTGACGGTGTCCCAAATCAGCCAGCTCGGCAGCTGGCATATCTCGACGGTGACGAGGCTCCTCAAGACGCTGCTGGAACGCGGATGGCTCGTCATGAGTTATGATCGCACGCAATCGAAGAACAAATACGTGACGATTACGCCGGCCGGGAAGCAGAAGTACTTGGACTTGGCCGCGTACGTGAAGGCGAAAGAGGATTTCCCGATCGACTTCTCGATGTTGACGCAGCAGGAGCTGATGACGTTCATGAGCATCGGGGACCGGGTGCTGAACAAATGCAAGGATGAGCGGCTCGTCGCGTGGGTGAGGAATGCCAAGGCCGAAGGCGTTCAGTATTGAGCCGCCGGCCTAACTTTTAGACGACGTCGAAAATACCGGTTATGGCCCAACGGACCTTCAAGGTCTCGTCCCGGGTCCTATTCGCGTTTGCGCGTAAAGCGGCGGGAATTGCGCATACTAGTTGTCGTTCGTTACCTGACGCAAAGGAGCTTTCCGAGCATGCATGTGGGGATGGCGGCTTTCATGGTTTGGTTAAATTGGAGGTACAAAACCTATCGCCGCTGGCGGGAGTATCAGCCTACGATGCTGTATGTCGCGGCCTGCGATTTGCTTTATCAGGGACTGTGCGCCCGCTACGTCTTATGGACCTATGTGCCGAAATGGCCGGTTTATCATCAGCTGCTCACGAATTACGGCTATACATTCATATTTTTGCCGGCGACCGCGCTTTTGTACTTATCCCATTATCCTGTCGAAAGCCGTCTGTACGCGAAAGGGTTGTACGTGCTCAAGTGGTATGCCGCGTTCGTCATCGGCGAATGGGTTTACGTGGCGCTGACTTTCATGGATTATGGCCACGGCTGGACGTTAGGGTGGTCGATGCTGTTCAACGTGATGATGTTCTCGATGATGCTGCTGCACCATAAACGGCCCTTATGGGCATACCTATTCACGATAGGGGCAGTGTTGTTCTGGGTGGTCGTATTTCATATTCCATTTGCTTAAATCGATAGGGGGCGCGCTTGCGATCTCCTATTCGTCGTTCCTCCAAGCCCGACCCAGCCGCCAGATGCCTTCTTCGATCTCGGCTTCCGTCAATCCCCCATAGCCAAGGACGAAGGGGTCGAAGGAAGAGGGGCTGCCGCCGCCGATCGCCTGTGCATGAAAATCCGACACGGGTCGAAGTCCGATCCTTGCCCGGCGACTTTGTTCGAGCAGCTCCGTTATTGGTAAGCCGTTCTCGTACGCGAGCAGCAGATGCAGTCCGGATCCCGAACCCGTGACGGCAGCTTTGCCCTGAAAATGACGCTCGACCGACGCGAGAAGCGTCCTGCGGCTCGCGATGTAACACTGCTTCATCCTCCGCGTATGCCGCTCCATATGCCCATCCTCCATGAACGCCGCCATCGTCAATTGCGTTAACCGCGAGACGGTTGGGTCGACATCCGCAAAATCGCGCTCATAGCGGTCTAATAAGAATGGCGGTAGCACCACATAGCTGAGCCGTAGCGAGGGAACGAGCGCTTTGGAAAAGGTCCCCATGTAGATGACGCGTCCGAAGCGGTCCATTCCCTGCAGCGACGGCAGCGGCCGTCCGTCGTAGACGTACTCGCTATCGTAATCGTCCTCGATCAACCAAGCTTCCTGCGAGGACGCCCACTGAAGCAGCCGGAGGCGCTTGGCTGCCGGCAGGATGCCGCCATAGGGGAATTGATGCGAAGGCGTCAGGTAGACGCCGCACAGCTCTCCGTTCCGTTCAAGCGCATCGCAGCTAATGCCATCGGAGTCGAGCGGGATCGGCTGCGGGCGAAGGCGCTGGCGCGCGAATACGCGATAGAGGCCGGGATGCATGGCGGCTTCGACGCCGAGCGGACGCGTATCGCCTTCGAGCAGCTGCGCGATCAGAATAGCGGCTTGCTGCGTGCCGGCCGTGACGATGATTTGCTCCGGGTCGCAGCGCACGCCGCGGTTCTGCCGGACGTAGGACTGGATGAGCCGGCGGAGGCGGAGTTCTCCTCGCGCGTCGCCGTAGCCGAACAAAGCGCTGCCGGCTTCGCGCATCGCGCGCGTGGTCAGCCGGGTCCATATGCGGAGCGGGAAGTCTTCCTGCCGTACGGCGTCATAGGCAAAATCGATAGGCGCAAAATCGAGAGAGGGAGCAGCGTCCGGATGAGCGTCGTGCGGCGCGGGTTCGCGCGTGGACAAAGGGGCATCGTTTGCGGCGGCATCGGCTATTGCGGGCGTCCTGTTGTCGGATGCAGGAGAGGCGGGACCAAGCTGCTGCCGAGAAGAATCGTCAGTTTCGTTCGCTCCCAGAATAGGCATAACCGGCGCCACCGTATAGCCGCTCTTCGGCTTGTTCGCGATGTAGCCCTCCGAGACCAGGTGGTCGTATGCGGTCTCGACCGGATTGCGGCTGATGCCGAGATGCTGCGCAAGCGCGCGAATGGAAGGCAGTTTCGCATCATGCGGCAGCAAGCCGAGAAGGATATGTTCCCGATAGAACCGATAGATGGAGAGGTAGACCGGCTTCGAGTCTTTGGTGTCTAGCAGCGGCGGCATGAGCATGCGGGTTCTCTCCTTTCGCGCGGGCAGTCCGTGCGTAATCTGTCATTAAGTGTAAAACTTTTCTGTCCATTTGAAAATGACACGTTCTCCGTATAATGAGCCTTAAAGCTGCATGGGCAGCTTTCTAAAAGAGGCGAAGAGGCGAGGGGATACGATGGACAATCGCAATGACCGCAAGCATACGTATAAGGAAGCCGGCGTTGATGTACGAGGCGCGGAGCGGGCTAAAGGCAAAATGGGGGCGTTAACGGCGTCGCCTGATCCGCGCGTATTGAATCGTGGGGGCGCTTTCGCTTCGTTATTCGTGCCGCGCTTCGACGGCGTCGCGGATCCGGTGCTCGTGCTGAAGTCGGAGGAGCCGGGCTCCAAGCAGCAGCTGGCGTTCGAACATGGCCGAATCGAGAGCATTTGCCAAGATCTCATTCACCACCTGGTCAACGACATCGTGGTCATGGGGGCCAAGCCGGAGGTCGTGCTGGATACGATTCTGTGCGGGCGGATCGAGCAGGAAACGGTGCTGGCCATCGTGGAGCATCTCGCGGCGGCGTGTCGAGGACTAGATTGCAGTCTCGTCGGCGGCGAGACGTCGGAGCAGCCCGGCGTGCTCGCGACCGGCCAATATATGCTGAACGCCAGCATTCTCGGGGTGGCGGATCGCGCGCGTATCGTGGACGGCAGCCGCATACGTCCGGGAGACAAGGTGGTCGCGCTCGCCTCGAACGGTCTGCACACGAACGGCTACTCGTTGGTTCGCCGGCTGATGGCCGACCGGCCGGAGATCATGGCGGAGACGATCGGGGGCATGCGTTTCCTCGATGCGATTCTGCTTCCGCATACGTGCTATTACAGGCCGCTTCGGGACTGGCTTGGCGATCCGGCCGTTCACGGAATGGCGCATATTACCGGCGGCGGGATCGAAGGGAACGTGAAGCGGATTTTGCCGGAAGGGACCCGGGCGCGCATCGAACTCGGCCGACTTGAAGTCCATCCGCTATTCCGGGTGATTCAGCGCTTCGGAAACGTGCCCGAGGACGATATGCTGCAAACGTTCAATATGGGCGCCGGTCTGGTCGTGGTCATGGAAGCTAAGCGCGTCTCGGCATTGATCGGGCATCTGAAGACATCGGGGTGCCAAGCGTACGAAGTCGGCGAAATCGTCGCCGGGAACCAGGACGTGGTCTTCGTCGGCGAGCTGCAGTGGTAGGCGGACGAGTTGCCCGGGGCAAACTCTCTTCGCCGCTCTAAACTCTATTTCCCCGGTCGAACAGTTCTAAGAGGGGGCAACACTGTTTCTCTAGACCCACACGAAACCGCTTCTGTATAATGGTTCGAGTGTCGCGGGAGATGGCATTTTCCGCGAGAGAGAGAAGCAGGAGGCAAACGTAACGATTATGGAATCATCGCAAGCGCAAACGCAGGCGCAGACGCAATCGACCGTCGCCATCTGGATCAGCTTGGTCAGCAACATCGTGCTGACGGTCATGAAGCTGGTCGTGGGGCTGCTGTTCGGCAGTCAGGTGCTCGTGGCGGACGGCATCCATAACGCGGGGGACGTATGCGCGACCGCGGCCGCGCTCATCTCGATGATGATCTCGAAGCGCCCGCCCGACGAAGATCACCCGTACGGCCATGGCAAGGCGGAAGTCATCGGGGCGGGCATCGTCGCCGTTATCTTGATACTGGCCGGATTGTTCATGGGCTACCATTCCGTGCAGGCGCTGATGGAGCCCGCGCAAGAAGCCAGCCTGCTCGTGCTGGTCGCCGCGGCGATCTCGCTCGTCTGGAAGCAGTGGTTGTATTTGTACACGATGCGGATCGGACGCCAAACGAACAGCAGCGGACTTATCGCGACGGCATACGACCACCTGGCCGACGTCTACGCGTCGCTGGCGGCGGTGCTGGGCATCAGCATGGCGCTCGCGGGCGATTATTACGGCATTCGGTGGCTCATGTACGGCGATCCGCTCGCCGGCATCGTCGTCGCGTATTTCGTCATACGGCTGGCGATTCACATGGGCCGGACCTCGATCGACGTGCTCATGGAGAAGAACGTCAGCTCGGAGACGCTGGAGGAAATAACGCAGCTGGTGTTGGGCGTGCCGGAAGTGAAGCGGATCGACCGCATCCGGGCGCGGGAGCACGGCCATTACATGATCGTCGACGTCCGCGTCGGCATCCCGGCGCAGCTGAGCGTGCAGCAGGGACACGATGTGTCGCGGGCGATCAAGAAGGCGATAGCGTCGCAAATGGAAGGGATCGAAGAAGTGCTGGTCCATTTGAATCCGTGGTATGCGGATGAGCAGACAGAGGGCGCGCCGGAGCGGGATCGCGCGGCAAGACGCGGGCGCGAGTGAGAGACGTTCGTCCTCCGCGCCGAGCTTATGGCGATATACCAAGCATAGGGGATTTAGGGTGACGCGCAGGCAGCGTCGAAATCGTGGAGGGCAGGCCGCTTGCGGCTTGCCCTCCTTTTTGGTTTACCTACAAGAATGATTAACTCCGGCATGAAACGAGCGGCATACGTGAATAACGGCGTTGATCGCTACCTCGCCGGGAGAAGGTTGCGCTTCGCAAGAGCCTGCTGTTGGTCTGACCGCGTTGCGTGCGGGTTCGCAACCTTACTGGGTACCGGGTGTGATAGCGCAATTTATGGTAGAATATGGGTTGTTGGTAGTGAGTTAGTTAAGATGATGAATCAGAGAGCGTGTAATGTTGAGATGAAGGAGGGGCATCGGATGAAGAGATTGTCGTTTCCCTTGGCTGCCGCGCTATTACTGCTGGCCGTCGTCATCGTCGTCGGCTGTTCGCGTTCGGACGGGAAGGAGCCGGAGGCCGGGGGCATCGCGGTCGGGATCGAGGTGCCGGAATCGATTCGTGCGGGTGAACCGTTCCGCGTGCAGGGGACGTTGACCAATAGAGACAAGCAGTCACGGAAAATTGATCATGGCGCGGACTTGTTCACGTTCGAGGTGGCGGATGAGCAAGGGAAGACTGTTCAAGTATATAATGGCGAGCAGATCATCAATATGATCGGCTATAACGTCACGCTGAATCCCGGAGAAACGTACAGTTTCGACTCGGAGGAGCACGTGCTCCCTCGGCTGGACGAGCTGACGCTTGCGGCGGGCCGTTATGAAATCGTGGCTTTGGCCAAATACCGGGTGAAGAACGGAGGCACGGGGCAGACGGTGGAGGTCCGGTCGGAGCCGGTCAACGTTACGGTGGAATAGATAAGTTAAGTAGCGGCGGATAATTAATGCGGTAAAAGAGAAAACGCGAGACCCCATGATTATATCAGGGAGTCTCGCGTTTTTTAGTATTCAATGGCAAGCGTCACGATCTTGGCCGGGCCGACCGGCAGCGCGGCGGCCGTCTCGCCTTCAAGCGGCGTAAGGCGTTCCTCCAAAATGTTGCTGGCAAACGCGCGCCGCGTCGCGAACGAAGGCGCAACCGATAGCGACGTCGGTCCCGCGGATAGATTCGCCCAGCGGAGCATGAGGTCGTCGTTGCCGGCGGCCAGCTTTACGCTGGTCAGCGCGAGCGCCGCGCCTTCCCATGCCACCCATTGGCGGATGGGCGGGAGCGCGCCGGATTGGCGAAGCGCGGGCTGGGCCGTGAACCAGGGCGTCTGCAGGTTGTACGCCTCGGCGTACGCGCCCGACTCTACCGGCCCGCCAACATGCGGGAAGACGGCCAACTCGGCGGTCTGAACGCCGAGGCACTGCGCTTCGGGCGTCGGGAAATCGCCCCAGTCGCCGAGCTCGGAGACCGAGCGGAGCAGCGTCAGCGCGATCGTACCTTGGCCGTCCCGCAGTACCTCGTACTCGTGCAGCCCTTTGCCGGCTACGGTCAACCCGCGATATTCATCGGCGACGCTGGCGAACGTCTGCATATGCTGGCAGTTGCTCGGGTTGATCCACTCCTCGGCGGGCTCCGTGTCGCGACGGGCGACTTCGAAGATCGAGTCGGCCCAGTGATGGCCGGCCTGGATACCCGCCGGGAATAGCATGCGGATGCGATGGTCCTTCGCTTCGTTAACGATTTCGCTCTGGATGCGGACGCCGCGTCCGTGCGCCTCGAGCGAGAGGCGCGTCGCGATGCGGCAGGCGACCGCCTCGTCCGCCCGCCGGGACGCGCGCTCGGGGACGTAGATCAGCTTGCGCTTCTCCGCTTCGAACGCCGCTTCGGCGCCTCGCGGCAATGCCCACTCATGTACAATCTCGAATACGGCGCGGTAGGGTACATCCTCGATGATCCGGATGCTCGCCGCGTGCCCGGCCGTCGTAAGCGGCACTTCGCCGTCCGGCTGGCGGAAGACATATTCGTTGCCGATATCGCCGCAATCCTCGTAGATGCCGAGTCCGGCATAGGTCTGGCCGGAGGCCCGGTCGATCAGGTCGAACGAGCCGTCCTCGCGCACGGTGACCGAGACATAGTCGTTGGCCATGCCGCGAGGGCCGTTGAGCAGGGAGCGGGAAGGGGCAGCTGCGTCGGCATCGCCTGCGTTAGCTGAGGCTGCAAGCAGCGCTGACGCCAGGGGGACGCCCTCGCGCACGCTAATTTCGTTAACCGCAAACTGCCCGGTTGCGCGGTCGCCTGCCGCGCCTGCCGCTAGCGGTGCGCTTTCGCGATCGAGCCCTGCTTCGCGTTCAACTTCCGTCCCCGGCGTGGCGTTAGGCGTACCCTCCGCCCCCGGCTCCCACGCATAGGTCCGGTACCCGAGCGCCGGGACGTCGACCGCCTCGAAGACGACCCGGATTGTGCGCGCCATGTAAGGCTGGCGGAAACGGTCGCGAGGCAGCTCGTAGCCGAAATGCACGCCGAGATCCTCGACCCGCGCAGGGATGACGCCGCCTTGTTCGTCGAGCAGCCGGCTGCCTTCGATCCGAACGGGCAGCGCCGCAAGCTCGGCGATGATGTCCGGCAGCGAAGGGTTGACGCCGAAATAGATGCGCGCCACCTCCAGCTCCCGCTCCATGACGCCGCTGCGGGACCAGCCGGACGTGTTGAACACGGTGATCGCCGCGCCGCCATCCGCCCAAACCGGGACGCTCGCGGTATCGATGGCGGACGCGATCGCCGCCAAGCTGTCGTCGATAATCGCCCCGGCGACTTCGGCGCTCTTGGCGAAGCGGGTCGACATCTCGCGGTGCACCTCGTCGACGCTGCAGCCGCAGATGCTGTCGTGCGGGTGGTTCTGCATAAGCGTCTTCCACGCATACGTGAGCAGATGGTGCGGATACGCCCTGCCTGCGCCGAGCTTGGCGAACGCGGCCAGCGGCTCGGCGCCGCGCTCGAGCAGCGCTTGGCCGTGCTGGTTCTGCTGCTTCAGGTAGATGCGCGAAGAAGCTGTGTTGACGAGCGTGCCCCACCCGTCGGTACGCTGGCTGCGCAGCTCGCCTTGGATCGTGACGAGGTCGTCCGGCAGCGATTCCCGCACCGCGCGCAAGTAGTCCTCGAACGTGCCGTGCACGAAGTCCACGTCCGGATGCAGGGCGCGGGCCGTCTCGAGCGCCGCCGGCAGATCGGTCTGCACCGGCTGATGGTCGCACCCGTTCATGAACAGCAGATACGGGGTGGAGGCGAAGCGCCGCGCGTCCGCGAGCCTTTTGGCCCAATAGCTGCGCGCTTCCTCCGGATCCACGGGCGCTTCCATGCCGTTGTTGTACCAGTTGGCGAACAGGATGCCGAGGACGCTCGAGCCGTCGGGGGCCTGCCACATCATTTCGGAATAAGGAGACTCGAAGCTGGCGCTCTCGCTCACCTGGTTGTTGAACCCGGTCGGCTTGACGCCGCGGCCGAAGAAGGCGTTGTCGATCCCGGCTTGGGCGAACAGCTGCGGCGCTTGGCCGATGTTGCCGAAGGAGTCGGGGAAGTAGCCGATTTTGGCGACGACGGAACCGTAGCGGGCCGCATCCTGATGGCCGATCTGCAAATTGCGGACGTTCGCCTCGCTGCTCGTCAGGAACTCATCCTGCAAAATATACCAAGGCCCGATGATGAGCCGGCCTTCCCGAATATGGCGCGCCAGCTGCTCGGCCCGCTCGGGGCGTACCTGCAAATAATCGTCGAGGATGATCGTCTGGCCGTCCAGGAAGAAGGTGCGGTAATCCGGATCGAGGTCGAACGTGTCGAGCAGCGTGTCCATCAGTTCGATGAGGCGGACATGATGCCGCTCGTAGGACATATACCATTCCCGGTCCCAGTGGGTGTGGGAGATCAAATGGGCGGTCGTGCGTTGTGCTGTCATGGGTTGTTCCTCCTTAACCGAGCTTCCCGTCTTTCATGAGCCCCGTAATTAACTCGCTGAACAAACTATTCGCCCACGCGAACCATGGCCGCGTGAACTGCGCCGGATCGTCGACGTGGAGGCCTTCGTGCATGAAGCCGGTGCCGGCGTCCGTCCGCTCCAGCATGGCGACGATGCGGCCGACTTCCTCGTCGGACGTGGACGTGAGGGCTTGCATCGTCAGGCTGATCGGCCAAATATAACGGGGCGGCGTGTGCGGACTGCCGATGCCTTCCGCGGCCGTGCCCCGGTAGAAGTAAGGATTGTCCGGGCTCAAAATAAACCGGCGCGTATTCAGGTACACCGGATTCGAAGCATCCGTATACCCGAGATACGGTATCGCGAGCAGGCTCGGCACGTTCGCGTCGTCCATGAGGGCGTAGTGGCCGTACCCGTCGGTTTCGTAGGCGTACATCGGGCCGTGAACCGGATGACGGTACACGCAGTACGTCTCGATGCCGTAGCGGATGTCATCCTCGAGGCGCGCGGCCCAAGCGGCCAAATACGCGTCCTCCATCACGGTCTCCGCAATCTCGCGGACGTAGCCGAGCACGACGGCGGCGAACATGTTCGACGGGATATGGTAGCCGAACGTGCACGCGTCGTCGCTCGGCCGGAAGCCGCTCCACACCATGCCGGTGTAGCCGACGGGCATCCCGCGTCCCTGGTTGCGCAGCGTGTCCTGCGCCGGACAGTTCGTCCGCGAGAAGCGGTAGTCCGACTTCTCCATATGATATTGCTCGGTCTCCATCAGGCGGAGAATGGCGCGGATGCTCCGGTCGAAGCTGCCGCGGAACACGGCGTCGCTGCCGGTCTCCTTCCAGTACAGATAGCTCAGCTGGATCGGGTAGCAGAGCGAGTCGAGTTCGAATTTGCGCTCCCATACCCACGGATTCGTCTCGGCGAGATCCTCGTCCCAACGCTTGCCATTGGGCTCTTCGTTGAATGCGTTCGCGTAAGGGTCCATGCCGATGTACAGAAATTGGCGTTCGATCAAGCCTTCCACGATGCGGCGCAGATCGGCGTCCTCGCGGGCGAAAGGCAGGTACTGCCGCACCTGCGCGCTGGAATCGCGCAGCCACATGGCGGGGATGTCCCCGGTGAAGACGAAGCTCGTGCCGTCATCGAGCAGTTTGGTCGTCGTCTGGAGCGTATTCGGAAAACAATTGGCGTATAGCTCGAGCAGCTTCGGCCGATGGGCGAGCGAGACGCGCGCGGCGTCCAGCTGCTTCGCGATCGAAGCGGGCAATGGAATGGTCATGCGGTTAACTTCCTCTCCAGCCGCCGGAGGAGCAGCGGACGGCACGAAGGCCGGTCGGCTCCCGCAAGCGGTCGATGATTGATGTGCGGAATGGTTATCGTCGTTAAAAATTCGCGGCTTCTGCGGCTGATGGGGGCAGGCTTAATCCCGCGAACCGTTAACGGCGCAAATCGATCTCGAACGTCTTGATCTCGTACGGTTCGAGCACGAAGGCGACGGCGGCTTCCTCGCGGAATTCGCTCTCCGGCCGCTCCATCAGATTCGTCTCCCGCCACGCGGCGATGCGCAGATCGCTCGTCAGGACAAGCGCGTTGCGGCTGCCGGAATAGTCGTGGACGCGGACGATGACGCGGTCGGCATCCTCGGCTTTCTTCACCGCGGAGATCATCGCCGTATCGCCGGAGAGCGCGAACATGGACAGGGACGGCATCGCGGCTTGACCCGGCGTTGCCGCCAGCGTCGCGTTCAGCTGCCACGCTTGCTTCACCGTGCCGCCCGCGAGCCAATCGCCCTCATGCGGCAGCAGCGCGTACGTGAAGCGGTGTTCGCCGCGGTCCGCGTCCGGGTCCGGGTGCGTCGCGCTCTTGATGAGCGTCAGGCGCATGACGTTGTCCTTGATGTCGTAGCCGTATTTGCAATCGTTCAGCAGGCTGACGCCGTAGCCGCGGTCCGACAGGTCGGCCCACTGATGGCCGACGGATTCGAAGCGGGCCCAATCCCAGCTCGTGTTCCAGTGGGTCGGGCGTTTGACGTTGCCGAACTGCACGTCGTAGGTCGCCTCCGTCGAGCGGATCGCCACCGGGAAAGCGGCCTTCAGCAGCTGCTGGCGCTCCTGCCAGTCGGCTTCCGTGACGAAATCGATGCGGCGGCTGGACGCGTACACGATCATGTCCTGCGTGACGGTCGAGCTCATATAGCGCCAGCGGAAACGGACGACGGCGCGCAGCGCGCCCATTTCTACGACCTCGATGGACGCGCAATCTTGAATTTCGCGCATCTTCTCCTGGTAGAACAAATCGATATCCCACGCCTCGTGTGCCAGCGGCTTATCTTCGAACACCTGGAGCACATTGCCGCGTGCGCCTGGAGCCAGCACCTCGCGACGGGCTTGCTTGTCGTAGACCCGGGTAATCTGGCCCGATTCGTTCCAAGCCAACGCGTAGAACGGCGTCTCGATGCAGCGGTCCGATAGCATGAACGGCGCAGGCGACGTTGCGGCAGGCGCGGCGGCCCAATGAATCGTCGCATAGCCGAGCGCCGGGACGTCCGCCGTTTCCACAAGCCACTTGCCGTCCGTCAGCTGGGCGGTTAGCGGCTCGCCGGATGCATTCGTCCAGCGCCCATCGGGCGGCTGATCGACAGCGGGGATCTCAACGAGGCCGGTCACCGACCACGGGGAGGAATTCCACACCGTGTAGGCGCGGACTTTCGTACCGTCGTCGGCCGGCTTGCCACTGCCCGGGATTTGGCTCGCGAGTAGCGAGGCTGACGAATGGACGGCATCCTCAAGCTTCGCGTCATGCTCCGCCAGATCGGCGCCGGCGGCGAATTCCTCGGCCGCTAGACGCAGCACTTCGCTGGCGCTGACGTTCGGCGCGGCATGTCCTGCTTCGTACGCCGAAGGCTTGCCGTCGTTCGCATGGGTGTTCGCGACCCTACCCTCGAGCGCGCCGGCCCCCGCAATGGACATTCTCGCCCCCGCATCGATCCGCTTCACGATCGCTTCCGCTTCCGCATACTCGACTCGGCTATCCTCGTACACCTCGCGGATCGAGGAACCGGGGATGATGTCGTGGAACTGGTTGCGCAGGATGATTTTCCACCCCGCCAGCAATGCGTTCGCGTCATAGCGCGACCAATCTTCGCATAGGACGCTATCCAGCGCGCCGAGCCATTCCGCCTCGCGGTAGGCGAGCTCCAGCTTCCGATTCGCGAGCTTGTTGTACGCTTGGCTCGTGTAGGTGCCGCGGTGGTATTCCAGGTACAGCTCGCCGTCCCACGTGTGGATGTACGATTCGGTCTCCGCCACCGTCTGCTGCAGTCGCTCGAAATAATCGTCGGCGCGGCCGGTCTTCACGTTCGGCAGACCCGGCATTTTATCGAGCCTGCGGCGCATCTCCAGCATTTCGCGGTTGACCCCGCCGCCGCCGTCGCCATAGCCGTAGGAGAGCAGCAGCTCTTGGTTCATCTCTTTGTCGCGGTAGGCGTCCCAGATGCCTTTGACCGTCTTCGGAATGATCTTGCCGTTGTACGTGTAGAACCACGAGCCCGGCTCGGACCACGGCTCTGGCGTCGTAATGAAGTGGGTGAGCACCTCGGAGCCGTCGATGCCGCGCCAGCGGAACGTATCGAAGGGCATCCGGTTGTATTGGTTCCAGCTGATTTTGGTCGTCATGAACGTGTGAATGCCGGATTTCTTCAAGATCTGCGGCAGCGACCAGCTGTAGCCGAACACGTCCGGCAGCCACAGGTAGCGGCATTCCGTGCCGAACTCGTCCCGCAGGAAGCGGGTGCCGACGAGCAGCTGCCGCACGAGCGATTCGCCCGAAGTCAGGTTGCAGTCCGCCTCCAGCCACATGCCGCCGCCGGCTTCCCAGCGTCCTTCGGCCGCGCGCTGCTTGATCATCTCGTACAGCTCGGGATAGTCTTCCTTGACGTAGTCGTACAGCTGCGGCTGCGTCTGGAGGAACGTGTACTCCGGGAACATCTCCATCAGCCGCATGACGGTGGAGAAGGAGCGGGCGCATTTCTCGCGCGTATGCTTCAGCCGCCACAGCCAGGCGACGTCGATATGGGTATGGCCGATGCAGGTGACGGTCACGTCCGAGATGCGCTCCATCGCCTCCAAGCGCGCGCTTAAGTCGGCTGCCGCCGCGTGCGCGGAAGCGAAGAACGCCTCGCTGCCCGGCACGGACCAGTCGATCAGACGGAACGCTTGGTCGAGCGCCTGCAGCAGCTTCGTCCGCTCGGGCGCGTTCGCGTCCAGCACTTTGAGCGTCTCGAGAATCGCGGTACCGGTGAACACGAGGTCGTCCAGCTGCTCGTCGAGCCAGCACAATTCGGCTTGTTTGAACACATGGGTTTGGTCGCGAGGCACGCCGCCGCCTTCAAGACCCGACCAGAGCCGGAATACGAAGGACTTGCGCTCGCCCGCCGCGGAAGGGGGAAGGAACGTTTCCTTATGGTTGGAATCCACGCCTTGGTAAGGCTTGCCGTCCCAATAGAAGAGCGATTCGAACCCGGAGTTGTTGCCGGCGCCGGTATCGCCGAAATCGAATAAGCCGAGGAACCTTCGGTCCGCCCAGCTGGATGGAATGTCGGCTTCGGCTTGGAGCCACAGATATAAGTCGCGTCCGCTCCAGCTCTCGCCTTGGGCGAACGGCTTCCAGCCCGCATCTTCGCCGGGCATGGACGGATTGATGTCGGGACGGGTATCTTCGCAGGACGAAAAGACGTTAAAGGGCATGCGGTCCCGGTAACGGAGCACGGACAATTCATGAATGCGCGCTTGGAGTTTGTGTTCGGTCAGAAACATTGGGTCAGCCCCCTCGGTGAAGTAGGGGGTGAACGAAATAGGGGGATCCAAATCGGGTGAAGCGTCTTGCGGAAATCTAAAACAACGTTCATAGGGGAATGAGGCCATTATAGCCGGAGGTTCGGAAATTGGTCAAATGGATTTTGCGGGCGGGGGAGGCGGACGTCGTGAAATTGGAAGCAAGAGCGGCTTTTGCGAGCATCCGGTATTCAAGAGGAAAAGCGCGCCGTTCGGGACGGGGAGGGACGGAAGCGGCCGGGACAGTGACCGTGTGAAGGAGACTGCGGCTGCATGGCCCCTCGTTGCGCGTTTTCCGAAACCGGTGTTACACTGGGGGACAATCGGGGCAAGGGAGGCGGCGGAGCGCGAATGTCCAAAATACGGACCTTTTACCATAACCACCTGAAGAAACGGATGTTCAACCAAATCCTGCTGCTCTACTCGCTCGTCATGGTGCTGCTGCTGATCGGCTTGTCGGTGCTGGCGTACCGCTACTACGAGCAGCGGGTCGTGCGCGAGCAGATGGACACGAGCCTGCAGGAGCTGGATATCGTCAGCATCAGCTTGAACCAGCAGTACGAGCGGTTGTACGACGCGGTGCAGCAAATTTATACGGACGCGCTCATCGGCGAGGATTTGAATTACTTCCTGACGCATGACTACGAGGCGTTCATCAAATGGCGGCTGAACCAATATGTCCTCAGCTACCGGACGGAGCGAAGCTCCTTCGATTACCGGTTCCGCCTGCTGCTCAAGGACGAGCCGGCCATCGCCAATATCGTGCTGTACAGCGCGGATCAACGGTATTTCTACGTGCTGAACCGGGACACGCAGCATTTCTATTACGAGCCGAAGGTGCCGGAGCGATACCAAGACTGGTTCGAGCGGGCGCAGAACGATCCGTGGCTGTTCACCGGCGAAGAGCCGCTCTTCGGCGATCGGACCGAGGCGGTCGATGCGCCGTACGGCTATGTCAACGTGCTGAAGGACCCGGTCACGCTGCGCAAATACGGGGCGGTGCTGTTCGAGCTGAACACCGACCGGATCCGGGAGCTGGTGCGCGGCAAGTTGAACGGCACGGACAACCGGATCATGCTCATGACGTCGCGGGGCGAGGTCATTTTCGATTCGGCGGGCGATAGCGAGAATACGGTCTACCCATACTGGAACGAACTGCATACGAGCGCCGACTGGGCGAACCTGGAGGAGCGGGCGAAGGTGCAGCTGCTCAACATCGGCAACACCGGGATGGTCGTCGCGGCGATTACGCCGAAATCCCAGATCGAAGCGAGTCTGTCCGCGATCCGGCTGGCGCTGATCGGCATCGTGCTGCTGTGCATCGTCGTCAGCTCGGCGGTGACGTTCACGATTATCCGGCGCTATTCCAAGAAAATCCGCAAAATCGTCATTCACATGCGGCGGCTCCAAGAAGGCGACCTGAGCAGGCGCATCGTGCTGGACGGCGAGGACGAGCTGCAGCAGATTTCGCAGAGCTTTAACTACATGTGCGACCGGCTGGAGGCGTATATCCAGAGCGTCTACGTGTCCGAGATCAAGCAGAAGAACGCGCAGCTGGTGGCGCTTCAGGCGCAGATCAATCCGCATTTTCTGTACAACACGCTCGAGAGCATCCGGATGAAGGCGATCAGCTCCGGGGCGCGGGACGTCGGGCAAATGATTTACATTCTGGCTACGATGTTCCGGCATCTGATCAAAAAGCAAACCCATGTCACGCTCGCCGAGGAAATGGAGCTGTGCGGCATGTATCTGGCGCTGTTCCAGTACCGCTACGAATCCAAGCTTCGGGTCGAGACCGACGTCGACAAAACGGCGGCGCGCGGCATCGTCGTCAAGCTGCTCGTGCAGCCGATCATCGAGAACTACATCGTGCACGGGTTCCGCGCGGACGCGTCGGACAACGTGATCGCGGTGACGGCGCGCGAGGAGGACGGCCGCATCGTCATCCGGGTGAAGGACAACGGGCGGGGCATCGAGCCGGCGAAGCTTGCGGACATCCGGCAGTCGCTCGCGGACGCGGGCATGCTCGATTCGGGCTCGGGTTCGGGTTCGCTCGGGCTGCGCAACGTGCATGAGCGGATTCGGCTCAACTACGGCGGGGATTACGGGATGACCGTCGACGGCGCGCCGGGGGAAGGCTGCGAGGTGACGCTGCATATTCCGGTCATAAGGGAGGACGAAATGCGATGAGAACGGTATTCCTGGCGGACGACGAGCCGTTGATCGTGGAAGGCATGCAGGCCATTATCGACTGGGACGCGTACAATCTGAAGGTGGCGGGGACGGCGCCCAATGGATTGGAAGCGTTAACCAAGCTCGGCGAGCAGCCGGTCGACCTGCTGATTACGGATATTATGATGCCGCAGATGACGGGGCTCGAGCTCATCCGCGAAGTAAAGGCGCGCAGTCCGCAGACGAAATTCATCATCCTGAGCGGGTACGAGGAATTCGGCTACGTGCGCGAGGGCATCAAGCTCGGCGTCGAGAACTACCTGCTCAAGCCGGTCAACATCGAGGAGCTGGAGGCGACGATCCGCCATATGCAGCACGATTGGGAGCGCGAGGACATCCGCCGGCTGCAGATGAATCAGGATTGGAAAATTCTGCGCAACAACATCCTGCAGCGGTGGGCGCAGGAGACGATCGATGCCAAGGAATTCCGCGAGCGCGCGCAGCTGCTCGGCATTCCGACGGGCAAGGCCCGCTACAGCGCGGCCGTGCTGCGGGTTGTAGCGGACCGAGAGGGAGAGGCAGCCGAAGCCGCGGGCGAAGGCGCTAGCGGATACGCGGGCGGGATACCGGCGCTAGCGCATCATCCGTCTGCGCTGGCGGAGCTGTGCGAGCGCGCCGCGCCGGACACCGTGCCGGACAGCGGGGAGCTGCTCTGCTTCCCGGACCATGACGAGGACTTGATCGTCATGCTGGCGGACGGCGACGCGGAGCCGGATGGCTGGGAGCGGGAGGCGCTGAGAAGGATGAAGCAGCGGCTGGCGGCGGAGACGGGCGCGGCTGTTTGGTGCGTGCGAGGTGCGGCAGCGGATGCCCACGACGGCTTCGCGGGCAGCTTCAAGGCGGCGAAGCAGTGGCTGCAAGACCATCTCTTGAGCGAGACGGAGCCCGAGATTGCGGAGGCGGGAGACGAGGCAGCGGCCGGGGAGCCGGCGGACGGCTCGATGCGCGGTCCGGCGCTCGACCAATTCCACCAGCTGCTGCGCGATGGCGATCCGGCGGCGATCGACGCGTTCTTGGACGATTATTTTGCCGAAGCGGGCGCTTACCGGCCGCTGCCGCGGGCGCCGTTCGTCAACGCGGCGATCGCGCTCATGCTGGCGGCAAAGGAGCTGGAGCCGAACCCGGACTATGGCGACATGTTCGCGCCGCTCGCCCGCCTCCATACGCTGCGCGGGCTGCGGGAGCGGACGAAGACGCTCGTCCGGGACATCCTCGGCTCGCTTCAGGACGCGGAGGCCAAGGCGGAGCATAGTCCGCACGTCGCGGCCGCGCTCGACTACGTGAAGACCCACTACCGGGAGGAGCTGTCGCTCAAGACGCTTAGCCAGAAGCTGGGTCTGCACCCGAACTACCTCGGCCAGCTGTTCCAGCAGGAGGCGGGGACGAGCTTCTCGGATTACGTCAATCAGTACCGGGTCGAGCGCGCGACGCAGCTGCTGCTCTACACGGACAAGAAGACGGCCGAGATCGCGGCAGACGTTGGGTATTGGGACACGTCGTATTTCTACCGCCAGTTCAAGAAATACGCGGGCGTGTCGCCGACCGAGCTGCGGGCGATGTATCAGAAGTAGCGAGCGGCGGCAAGGCGTGCTGCGTGTGCCGATAGTGGTGTGAACGCGACTATTGAGTGGTATGCGGAGCAAGTGTGCGCCAATTGTGGGCAGAGCGCGACTATAGGGCCGTCAGCGGGGCAGGTGAGCGCCAAAAGTAGGCTGAGCGCGACTATTGGACGGTATGCGGAGCAAGTGTGCGCCAATAGTGGGCAGAGCGCGACTATTGAGCGGCGTGCCGAGCTGTAGGCGTGCAGCACAAATCCATACAGGGGCGTCCCCGCTATCAGCTTCGGCTGATGGGGGAGCGTCCCTTTTTCCATACGGGCGGGAATTGCGAGGGGGCTAACCGAGTTTCCTCATACGCGCGCAAGCTTCAGCAACCAGGAAGAGTTTCGGTCCAGCGTGCGGGTATGTCGCGCTCTGTTGATGACCGAGATGTTGAGAAAGATCCGGACGCCGTCTCCGGTTCGGTTGTTGAAAAGCACTTTGTTCGGCTGCAAATCTCCGGCGCCGCCACGGGCCGTGAACGTTCCGGTTGAGGGCAACGCCTCCGCCTTGAAGACGAATGCATCGTTGGACAACAAGAAATTCTCATCGCACGGAAATAACCGCACGGAAACTGTAAAACCACCGTCAGCCCAATCGTCGTGGAAGGCACACTAAGCCTCACAGACGAAGCTCGCAGCCAACGTATCCAATGCCTGTCCACCATCCAAAAACCCAGCAACCGCGCGGATTCCCGCCTCTTTTCTCTATGAAAAATGAAAACGTTATCTTTGATTTCTCCACGTCGGCCGAGCATTTTTCAACTATTCGGCGCGGCCTCGCGACTCCCATAATAGGGGCAAGGGTGAACGAAAGGATCCATTGCACCAATGTTAAGGCTTGCGCCAAACCGCGCGTCGATTATAGGGGATCGGCAGACGGGGCGGGCAAGCGGATTCGCGAAGCACAAAGGAGGGAGCAGCCGTGCCTGGCATCTTGAAGAGTCTGCTGAAGAACAAGGCGTTTCTTCTGATGGTTCTGCCGGGAGCCGCGTGGTTTATCATTTTCGCCTACCTGCCGATGTTCGGGACGATCATCGCGTTCAAGGATTTCCGGATCCATCCGGGCGGGTTTTTCAAGAGCGTCTACGAGAGCGATTGGGTCGGATTCAAAAATTTCGAGTTCCTGTTCTCGACCGACGACGCTTATATCATCACGCGGAACACCATCCTGTATAACGTCGGCCTCATCGCGCTCGGCCTGGTGCTGGCGGTGACGCTGGCGGTCGTCATGAACGAGCTGCTGAACAAGCGGCTGGCGAAAATGTACCAAACGGCGATGTTCATGCCGTACTTTCTGTCCTGGGTCATTATCAGCTACTTCGTCTTCTCGTTCCTGAACGTCGAGAAAGGCGTGTTCAATCAAATTCTCGCGTATTTCGGCGCAGATCCGGTCAGCTGGTACAACGAGACGAAATATTGGCCGTACTTCCTTATCCTGCTCGGCTTGTGGAAGAGCGCCGGTTACGGCAGCGTCGTCTACCTCGCGGCGATCGCGGGCATCGACAAATCGCTGTACGAGGCGGCCATGATCGACGGGGCGAGCAAATGGCAGCAGATCAAGAGCATCACGCTGCCGCAGCTGAAGCCGTTGATGATCATTCTGACCGTGCTCAACCTCGGCGGCATTTTCCGCTCGGACTTCGGTCTGTTCTACCAGGTGACCCGGGATTCCGGCGCGCTCTATCCGGTTACGAACGTCATCGACACCTTCGTCTACCGGGGCCTGACCATCATGGGCGACATGGGGATGAGCACGGCGGCGGGGTTGTACCAATCGTTCGTCGGCTTGATTCTCGTCCTGACCGCCAACTGGGCGGTACGCAAAATTGAAAAAGATTATGCCGTATTTTAAGATTCGGCAAGGGGGTGCTTGCAATGGCTGACTTGCGCGAATCGATCCCGCAAGGGGCGGCCGCGATGCCGTCCAGGCGCAGGAAACGCGATATCGGCGGCATCTCGCCGCTGTGGAACGCGGTGTTCAGCGCGGCGATCGGGCTGTTCGCCCTCTCCTGCGTGTTCCCGTTCCTGTTCATTATCATCATCTCGCTCACCGACGAGAAGGCGCTCGCAATCGACGGTTTCTCGATCATCCCGAGCAAGTTCTCGCTGGAAGCTTACCGCTTCCTGATGCAATCCGGCCAGCAAATGCTGCAGTCGTTCGGGGTGACGGTGCTCGTGACGGTCATCGGCACGATTCTCACGCTGTATCTCGTCTCGACGTACGCTTACGCGATCTCGCGCAAAAACTTCGCGCAGCGCCGGTTCTTCAGCTTCCTCGCCTTCTTCACGATGCTGTTCTCGGGCGGTCTGGTGCCGGGCTACATCGTCATGACGCAGTTTCTGCATCTGCGGGACACGCTGTGGGCGCTCATTTTGCCCTCGATTCTGAACGCCTTCTACATCATCGTCATGCGGACGTTCTTCGCGACGACGGTACCGGACGCGATCATCGAATCGGCCAAAATCGACGGGGCGTCGGAGTTCGGCATCTACACGCGGATCGTTCTGCCGATCTCGCTGCCGGGCATCGCGACGATCGGTCTGTTCAGCACGCTGGGCTTCTGGAACGACTGGTTCAACGCGCTGCTCTACATCGACAGCCCGAACCTCATTCCGCTGCAGACGCTGCTCATCCGCATTCAGAACAACATGGATTTCGTCGTCACCAACAGCAGCAAGGTCGTCTCGTACGACATTGCCGCGACGCTGCCGACGGAGACGGTGCGGATGGCGATGGTCGTGCTGGCGACGCTGCCGATCGCGCTGGCGTATCCGTTCTTCCAGAAATATTTCATCCAAGGGCTGACGATCGGGTCGGTCAAAGAGTAACGCGGTTGCACGCAAGATTGCGTCCGCCCATAATGGGCGGTTCCAATACGAATACTTATCCTTAAGGGGGAGACGTATGAAATCGAGAAAAATGATGCTGACGCTGGCGGCCATGATGCTGGCATCTACGACGGCGCTCGCCGGCTGCGGCGGCAACAACGAAGGCGGCAACGCGAACGCGCCGAAGAACGAGACGAACAACACGGGCGGCAGCGCGGCCGGCGAAGCGAATGCTGGCGGCGAGGACGAAGCTAAGCTTGATCCGGCGAAGCTCAAGGTGTACATGATCGGCGGCCCGCAGCGGGATCTGCCGCAGGTGCAGGACGAGATGAACAAATACCTGACCGAGAAAATCAATGCGACCGTCGACATCACGATGATCGACTGGGGCGACTACTCCAAGCGGATGCAGGTCATCACGACATCGGGCGAGAACTTCGACATCGCCTTCACGTCCTCGTGGGCGTTCGACTACCTGCCCAACGCGACGCGCGGCGCATTCATGCCGATCAACGACCTGTTGGACAAATACGGCCAAGGCATCAAAGAAAACCTCGACCCGCGCTTCCTGAGCGGTTCGCAGATCGACGGCAAGAACTATGCCGTGCCGGTGAACAAGGAGCTCGCCTCCCAGTGGGTATGGCGCTTCAACAAGCAGTACGTGGACAAATACAAGATCGACGTGACGAAGATCCGCACGCTCGAGGATATGGAGCCGTACCTGAAGCAGATCAAGGAGAGCGAACCGGCCGACATTACGCCGCTCGCCGTGCCGAAAGGCTTCAAGCCGTACGTGCCGTTCGACTTCCTGCTCGGCGACGAGTTCCCGGTCGGCATTAACCTCAGTGACAAAGAAGGCAAATACGTTAACATTCTTGAATCCGCCGAGCTGAAGAGCTCCCTGGCGACGATTCGCAAATACTACCAAGCCGGCTACTTGCGCAAAGACGTGGCGACGCTGGACGGCATCGACAACATCAAGACGGGCAAATGGTTCGCGGACCGCGAGCAGACGCAGCCGTACGCCGATCTCGGCTGGTCCCGCAGCGCGGGCTACGACATCGTCTCGAACCCGATGCAGGACCCGGTTATCTTCACCGGCTCCGC
This sequence comes from Paenibacillus methanolicus, assembly GCF_008124765.1. Classification (GTDB taxonomy): domain Bacteria; phylum Bacillota; class Bacilli; order Paenibacillales; family Paenibacillaceae; genus Paenibacillus_Z; species Paenibacillus_Z methanolicus. The sequence goes on from NZ_VNHS01000014.1 coordinate 28,356, forward strand.
GACGGGCGCGATGCACGCGATCTCGGCCAACTCCAAAAATCCGGAACGCGCCATGATGTTCCTGAACCTGCTGAATACCGATCCGTACTTGCGCAACCTGATCAACTACGGCATCGAAGGCACGCACTACAAGAAATTGTCCGATAACGTCATCGAAGACCTGCCGGCGATGAAGGACGGCTTCCAAATGCCGGGCTTCGCCCTCGGCAACCTGTTCCTGACGTACCTGCACAAAGAAGATCCGGCCGACAAGTGGGACGCGTTCAAGAAGTTCAACGACTCCGCGATTGTCGCGCCGAGCTTCGGCTTCAACTTCAATCCGGATCCGGTGAAGACGGAAGTCGCCTCGATCTCCGCGATCGTGAAGGAATTCTATCCGTCGATCATGACCGGCTCGGTCGATCCGGACGAATATTTGCCGAAGGCGATCGAGAAGCTGAAGGCCGCCGGCCTCGACAAAGTCATCGCCGAAGCGCAAAAGCAATACGACGCGTGGAAAGCGGCGAACGGCAAATAAGCAATGCGATGCGAATGGAGCGGCAGCCGGAATGGCTGCCGTTTCTCGCATTTGGCGGAAGGTTTAATCGAAGAGGGCTCGGTGTACGCGGATGGATGCCGAAGCTCGAGAGGAGACGGGACGATGAGCAAAACCATAATATTTTACGACGCTAACTTTCCGATCGATAACGCGCGGCCGGGGGCGGCTGAGGTAGAGACACTCGCGAAAGGGGCGGTCATCGCGGATGCCGACGGACTGGCGGCGGCGCTGCGCGGCGCTTCCGGCGGCAGCTTCGTCAATCTGCACGCGCCCTATTTCCCGAAGGCGGCGTGGACCGCGATCCTGGATTATCTACGCCTGGGCGGCGGACTCGTCAGCCTCGGCGGCATTCCGTTCCGCGTGCCGGTCGTCCGCTCGGGAGACGGCTGGACGTGCGAGCCGAAGCAGACCGCATACCATCAGCAGCTGCATATCCATGAGGCGTTAAAGGTTAACGAGGCGAATATTGAACGCTATGAAGCGTCCGGCGACATTCCGGTCGCGGCAGCCATGGCGGAAGCATGGGAGAAAGCGCCGACGTACGGCCTCATCCTTCACGTGACGAAGCTGAGCGATCATCCGCACGAAATGGGGACATCCGGCCCGATGGACGGGCGGATCTATCCGCTGCTCAAGGGGATTACCGCCGAAGGGCGGGAGATCGCGGCCCCGATCGTGCTGCTGGAATACGCGCGCGGCGAGTTCGCGGGCAGCCGCTGGATGATGGCGAACCAGGCGCTTGGCGAGCGGTTCTGGCAGGGCGGAGGGGCGCAGGCGGTAGCCGAGTGGGCGGCTTTCACCGCGCGCGGCGTGACGGACATGTGGCTGATGCCGCTGTACGCGAGCTATGACGAGGGCGATCATCCGGTGTTGAAGCTGCAGGTGCAGGCGTTGGGCGGGAGCGGCGTAGGTGGTGCTGGGAAGAGCGAAATCCGTTGGCAAGCGAGTCTGAGCTTCCGCCGCGTATGGGGCAGGACCGCGGACGGCGCGACATCCGCGATGGCATCCGGTTCTCCGGCTGGGCGATCTGACGCGTACGCGCTTTCCTCGGATGCGGTTTTAACCGAGCCGTCCGAGCCGCCCGTCTGGACGCGCGACTGGAGCGTCGCGGCGACGGATGAGCTCGCCATCGAGCGCATCCGGATTCCGGTGCCGATGACGCCCGGCTACTATGAAGCCGAGCTTACGTTGACGAGCGAACACGGCGAGCGGCGCGTGCTTCGGCAGGGTATCTGGTGCCGCGACGACGCGCTGCTGGCGGAAGGCAGCTTCCTTACGTGCGGCCCGGATTATTTCGAGCGCGACGGCAAACCGGTGCCGATCGTCGGCATGACGTACATGACGTCGGACGTGGCGCGCAAGTTCCTATTCCTGCCGAACGCGTCCGTCTGGGACCGCGATATGGCAACGATGAAGAAGGCCGGTATTAGTCTGATTCGCACCGGGATTTGGACCGCATACCGGAACTATATGTACGAGGATGGTCACGCATCGGAGGAGACGCTGCGCGCGATCGACGCGTTCCTGCTGACGGCGAAGCGGCACGGGCTGGAGGTGACATTCACGTTCTTTTCCTTCGCGCCGGAAGCGTGGGAGGGGACGAATCCGTATCTCGATCCGCGGAGCATCGCGGCGCAGAAGCGGTTCCTCGCCTCCATCGTCTCCCGCCACCGGGAGAGCAAGCATGTCCACTGGGACCTGATCAACGAGCCGTCGGTATTCGATCCGAAGCGGATTTTCGAAGGTCCGCGCACGGCCGGCGATCCGTACGAGCAGCGCGCGTTCCGCGCTTGGCTGCGGGAGCGGCACGGCGGCGGCATCGAAGCGGTGCAAGCCCGCTGGAACATGACGCCGGAACAGCTGCCGTCGTTCGAGGCAGTCATGCCCCCGGAGGCGGAGGACATTAATTTCGACGTGCAGGATATGCGCTCCGGCAAGAAAGGGACGCGCTGGCTCGACTATTCGCTGTTCGCGATGGAGATGTTCAACCGCTGGGCGCGGGAGATGAATGCGACGCTCCGCGAACTGCAGCCGCGCCAGCTGATCACGGTCGGCCAGGACGAGGCGCTCGGCGCGCAGCGGCCGACGACGCACTTCTATGCGCCGATCGCGGATTATACGACGAACCATTCGTGGTGGCTCAACGACCAGCTCGTCTGGGATGGCGTCTTCTCCAAGATGGAAGGCAAGCCGAACCTCATTCAGGAGACCGGCATTATGTACGTGGAGACGCCGGACGGGCGGGCGAAGCGATCGGAGGAGGAGCTGCGCGACCTGCTCGAACGCAAGTACGCGTACGCGTTCGCGACCGGCGGCGCGGGGGCGGTGCAGTGGATTTGGAATACGAACTATTTCATGGACAACGTGAACGAATCCAATATCGGGGCGCTGCGCGCGGACGGGACGGAGAAGCCGGAAGCGGACGTCAGCTGCGATTTTGGACGGTTCATGGCGGAGATCGGGGAATTGTTCCGCGGTCGGCAAGCGGCGGATGTCGCGGTCGTGTTCCCGTACAGCAACGATCTGGGCAACCGCCGTCTGGCCGCGGAAGCGACGAGCCGGTTAACCCGGGTGCTGAGCTACGGGATGAACGTGCATTTTCGCGGCGTCGGGGAATACCAGCTGGAGGAGCTGCGCAGGGCGCCCGCCCGGCTGATCGTCGTGCCGAGTCCGCATAACTTCAGCGACGAAGCGTTCGATACGCTGATGGACATCGTTGGGGAAACGGGCGCGACACTGCTGTATACAGGGCCTCTCGGACTTGATGCATATTGGCGCATACAGCCTCGGGCAGTCGAGCATACGGGCCGTACGCGGGTAGCGAACGTGCTGCGCGAGGAAGCGTTCGAGCTGGACGGCGCGGTTGTGCCGACGTCGTTCGGTCAGCGCAAAATCGCCGAGCTATGCAAGGAATCACCGATGATCGCGGACGGAAGCGGCGGCGTGATGCCGAAGGTGCTGCAGTGGCCGGTCGGGCGCGGACGCGTCATCTGGTGCGGTCTGCCGGTGGAGCTCGGCGAGCGGACGGAGGCGATCGCGCGGTTGTACGAGCACGCCCTGGCCGAAGCCGGCGTGAAGCGGGAACTGGAGTGGCTGGAAGGCGGCGACAACGCGGGTCTATACGGGAAGAAGCTGCGTTTCGCGGACGGCGCGCTGTATATTTTCGTATCGGAATATGCGTATCCGGCGGCTGTCGCGGTACGCGATCCGGAGCATGGCGGGACGTATCGCCTGGAGCTTGCGCCGGGGCGAATCGCGATGTTCGCGGCCGGACGGGACGGGGAGATTCGACAGACGTATCGAAGGCAGGTTATTGCGTCTACTCTTGCGTAAGCTGCCGGTTGAAGTCTGACGCACGCCGCGGCAACGCCGATTGGTGTCAGATGCCATCGTCGTCTCTTGATAAGGACATAACCAAATCTCTCCTGTTGTCGCGAAATCCGCGACTCTCTCAAAAAAGAATCCAATGGTAATTTATGCCGTACTATCGGTATAATTAGTAACTACCACCCATTGACAGGAGAGATTCGCCTTGACGTCCTCATCCCTTCCCCAGCATGAACCTGTGACCGCCGATCCCCGCGCCGCCGTGCCGCTGCCGGGGCCCTATGCGCCATCGCCCGCCGTCTTCCCGACGCCAGCGAAGAGCGTGTGGACCAAACTGGCCTTCTGGATGCGTTTGACCGCGACGTTCAGCCTCGCATTCGGGTTGTTCCAGCTTGCGGTCGGTCTGCTGAATTTCGGGCTCGGCACGATCGCCGGCATCGTACAGATCGCGGTCAGCATTTGGTTGTTCAGAATGGGGGCGCAGGCCAAACGAATCCATCGCCAGCCGGGGAACGAGCGTGAGGCGGCGCAGCTCATGGAACGCCTCGTCACCTATTTCCGTCTGCAGGCCGTGTTCTTGGTGGCCTTCGGGTTCGCGGTCGTTATGCTCGTGCTGGCGGTTCTGCAATTCATGACCGATTGGGATTGGCTCATTCGTCTCATTAATCACGGCAAGCAAGCGGATAAGCTGATTATGAAGGCCGAGTCGTGGTACGCGATCGTCCGAGATTGGTTGTCCTGAAATATTGGATCGGGGAGCAAGCATGCATAAACACAAGCGAGCGGCAGCCGAATAGGGCTGCCGCTTTTGGCGTCACGCGTGGAGGCGATGTGACGAAATATGGGGTGTGCGGCTAATCCGAGTAAGCGACCGCATTGAAGCTTTCCGGACCGACGCGAACGCAGCCGATGGTTGAGAATAGCACAAGCGAATAGACGAGCTCATTCGAAGGCGGATACGGCACGTTGTAGTCGGAGATGGTGATATTCAAAATTTGGATGCCTGAATCTAACGGGGTGAGCGGAATCGCTTCGTTCCCGACTACCGTCTCGTCCGGGGCGATCCCGCGAACGACGCTCAAGAGAACGACCTCGCCCGGCGGAATCTCGGTCGGCAGGCTAACCGTGGCGATTCCGTTCAGGATAACCCGGATGAGGTCTCCCGCGCCCGTGACATTCAATCCGATACTGCCGATGACGGCAGATGTATTGGCCGCGAGCGGGATGCTGATGGAGTCTGCGAAGCTGGCGTTCTGGGACGTTCGCGCATCTAGCAATTTCGTCAATCGTAACACCTCCCGGTTCATATATTCATAGCGTATTCGGGAGAGAGAGGATTGGTTCGGCTCGTCCGCGGAGCGGATGGTTCTATATTGTGAGGGGTCGGCATCTGCTAGTGGCTATTACAATTGAGGCATAATACATGGCGGAAAATACGAAACATTCGGCGCGCGATTTGCTCTTTTTCCAGATGTGTCCAGCCGCTATAATGAGCTCAAGGACAGCGGGAGACAAGGGAGAGCGGGAACATGGACGTGCATTATGGGGCTTGGAGTCGGTACTACCGTGAGAATAAGACGCGGTTGCGCGAGCTCGACTGGGACGACCCTTATCGGCTGGATGAAGCCGAGTACAAGACGATCGCCGGTTCCATCCAACAGTTCCAGATCGGGGAGAGCTCCGAGGGGAAATACTTGATCGAAGCCGCGAAGCGTTATCTGGCCGGACGCCGCGACCAGAGTTACTTGGAGTCGCTCATTCTCTTTATTCAAGAGGAACAGCGGCATGCCCGTGAGCTCGCCAGATTCATGGAACGGCAGCACATCCCGCGGATCCGCAGCCATTGGGTGGACGGCGTGTTTCGGAAGCTGCGCAGATTCGCCAGCTTGGAGCAGTCGATCACGGTGCTGCTGACGGCCGAAATTATCGCGAGCGTCTATTATATCGCGTTAAGGCAGGCGACCAAATCCCCTCTGCTGATCGGCATCTGCGACCAGATTCTAGCCGACGAAGCGAAGCATGTGGAGTATCAGTGCGTGGCGCTGGGCGAATTCGCGCGGCGGCGCGCCAAGCCGATGAATCGGGTGGCCGGATTGCTTCGGCGGGTGCTGCTGACGGGTACGCTCGCGGTCGTGTGGTTTTATCACGGCAAGGTTTTCCGGGCGGGCGGCTATCGCTTCGCATCCTTCTGCCAAGGCGCCTTCGCCGTGTTCGACGAGGCGGAATGCCGAATCAACGCTTGACCTTCGGCACCCTTGCGGGTGCTTTTTTTGCATACAAGAGCATTTATAAGCGGAATTCGAGAGAGAAAGGACATATGTCCTTTCTCTGCGACCGGTGAATCGCTTTTAATAAGTGAAGCAACTTATACGATGAGGTGAGACAACAACATGGGCGCTATATTTGCATTTTTGGGCGGAGCATTCATTACGCTGCAGGGTGTGGCGAACGCGCAGATCAGTCAATCGATCGGCACGTGGCAGGCGGCGGCGCTGACGCAGTTCACCGGTTTCGTCGTGGCGCTGATCGTGCTGCTGGCCATGCGCGACGGGAAGCTTGGGGATTACGGGCGGGTGAAGCCGGGTTATCTATTCGGCGGCGCGTTCGCGGCATTGATTATTTTCGGCAACGTGAAGGCGATCGAGGAGATCGGCGTGACCATCTCGAGCGCATCGCTTCTCATCGCGCAGCTGGGTTTGACCTTCGCGATCGACAGCAACGGCTGGTTCGGCGTGGCGAAGCAGCGCATGCGCTGGCCGCATTTCGCGGGCATCGGGATGATGATCGCGGGCGTCGTGATTTTGAGCGTGTAGAGACGTAGGAAGTGAAGGAGGCGCGCGACATGTCGGAACCGATGGACACGCTGCTGCACGAATACTTGCGCGATCCGCAGCTGGCACAGGTGTTCCCCGATGTGCTCGTTCCCCATATGTCGCTGCGCCGGTTCGAGCAAGGGGAGCTGGTGTGCGCCCAAGGGGAGCGGATCGAAGAGCTGTTCGTGCTGGTGAAGGGGAAGCTGAAGGTGTATACGAACACGGCGGAAGGCCGGACGTTGGTGCTATGCTTCAAGACGCCGCTTGAAGTGATCGGGGACTTGGAGTATTTCAGCGAGACGGATGTCCACAACACGGTGGAGGCTGTCGGGACGGTCCATACGATCGCGATTCCGCACAAGTGGCTGCGCAAATACGGGCACGATCACGCGCCGCTGCTGGATTTTCTGCTCCGCATTCTGACGCGCAAGTTCCTGGTCAAATCCAGCTCGACGAACCTCAATCTGCTGTACCCGGTCGAGGTGCGGCTGGCCAGCTATCTGCTGTCGGTCTGCTTCGACGAGACGGATGCGGATTTCCGCGGTCGTCTGCCGGTGCGTCGGCTGAAGGATGCGGCCAATTCGATGGGCACGAGCTACCGGCATTTGAACCGGGTCATCCAGCAATTTATCGAGTCGGGATTGATCGAGCGGGAAGACGGTCATCTCGTGGTGCTGGATAAAGCGGGGCTTCAGGTGAAAGCCGCCGATCGCAATATATATGAATAGGTGGGAGAACGAAGATGATACTCGGATTGCTGCTTGCGATGACCGCGGGCGCGCTGGTCAGCGTGCAAAATATTTTCAACAGCAAGGTCAATGAACGGACGGGATCGTGGGCGACGACGACGCTCGTCCTGGGGATGGGATTTCTGGCGTCGCTGGCATTCGGGGTCGCGTTCGAAGGAAAGGCAATGTTCCGGCTCGAGGGGATGCAGACGTGGTTTTATTTTAGCGGTATTATCGGCGTTGGGGTCGTCACGTGCTTGGTAAAAGGTATTCGGATGCTCGGACCGACGTACGCGATCGCAATCGCGCTGACGGCCCAGCTCCTCATTGCGCTCGTCTGGGACTCGCTCGGGTTGTTCGGTGTAGAGCAGGTGCCGTTCACGCTGAAACAGCTGATCGGAGTGCTCGTCATTATCGGCGGCGTCATCGTGTTCAAGCTGGGCGGGGCAGAACGTTCATCCACAGCTTCATCCACAATATCCACAACTCCACATGTGGATAAATCGTGAATAACTAAGGTTGTGTAAAGGTAGGATGCGCGGTGAGTGAGCTGAATAGGATAGCGTATGTTAAGGCGGCCGCCATTCGTGGGGCTGCCTTTGCTGCGTGTTGGGGAGGAGGTGGGTAAACAGATCTAGAGCAAGCATTGTAAGGGGGGACTTAACAATTGGGAATAAGGGGAGAGGGCAGAATGGGCGGGTTGCTCGGAGGAATCGGAGGCGTGGTCGCGAAGTAGTAGTTAATTGGTAAAAAGTGTATGTTATTTTCGGAATAGTGAATCGGTGAGCGTGAAAGGCAGGGGAACGGGATGGATCAAGGGATGAAATCGCGGTTGGACGGTTTGAAGGATAGGGAGGCTAGGCGGCTGCTTCGCGAAATGGTGGGCTTGGCGGAGAACGCCGCGGACGCAGAGGAGACGGAGCGTCTGACGCTGGCGGACGATCTGCTGGAGCTGGCGTATCGATATGTGGAGCAGTCGCAGGGGATGTTGGCGGAGTCCGATGCGTTACGCCTGAACGTGCACCTCGTATTCAGCATGTCGGACGCGGGATCGTTGAAGGTGACGCTCAGCAAGCTTGGGATGCGGCAGAAGAGCCAGGTGCTCGCTTTTGACGATCAGTTCTCGGTCGGTCCGATCTGGCAGTTAGACACGAAGGATGGGCAGCAGTTTCGCGACCATTGGTTGATGCAGCATGTACCGGATTTGGGCTATTGGCTTTCGAAGAACCGAGATCATCGGATCGGACGCATGCTCGAGACGCTCTATGCGATTCCGGCGGACAAGACGATCACGATCTGGTGCGCAGACAATGCCCACGATCAGACGGGCTTGCGGTTCGCGCTGCATCTGCTGAGAGGGCGACGGCAGCCGATCAGGATTGCGAACGTGTCGGAGATGTATTTGGTGGCGTTCGGTGATGTCGGCAGCCGGTTTGAGGCTCCTTTCGCGCAGGGACAGATGGGGCGTGAGCAATACATAGAGTTGGTTCGGCGGAGCGAGGATCTTCCGCTGTTGGTAGAGGAAGAGCGGCTGAGATACGAGGCGGAGTGGCTGGAGCTTGCGAGCGGGCAGCGGGCGTTGCGCTTGTGGCGGGATGGTCGGATCGTAAGCTGTGCGGTGGACGAGTTGGATGAGGTTATACTGGCGATGGTGGCGGAGCTGCAGGCGGCGAGCGAGGCAAGGGCGTACGTGAAGGCAGGGACGCTGCTGGTTAGCTTGCTCGAACGCGAGCGGCAGGCGCTGGGGGATTCTTTTTTGCAGGAGCGGTTGTGGCATTTGATTGGGGAAGGGAAGCTGGCGTTTAGCGGGTTGCCGGGGGCGGTGCATCGGTTTGGTGTGCGGGTGGTGTGAATGGCGCAAGACCCGACGAAGCAGAAGCTGGCCGGCAAGCGGGCGTTAAAGATTAAACGCAGTGAACCGTATCACAATAGGACGAAATTGGCTTATTGCATAGGGTTGCCTTGCGCTGCATTCGAGACAGTCTCCCAGGCTTCCCAGGTAGCTAGACGGTCAGCATAGATGCCGTGCGCCATAGGTAAGACTTCCGAGCCGAGCGCAAATCGTAGTGGGGGTTCCGCTGCGTCCATGATCTTGTTTGATGATTGCAAGTCAGCTACGAAAATAAGTGGAGTTAGTTTGTTCTGATATTGGAACGTTCCACGCTCTAGCCAGTGTTTCGGCCCTGCGATTGCAATTAGAAGGGAACTGCTCCACGGCAGTTCCCTTTTGCGTTTTTTCGCCGGGCGAGCACTTCGGTTGTCGAGATGGACAACCAGTAAAAAGAAATATTTGACAGGAATAACCGATTCCGTTATGGTATGTTACAAGACCAACATACCAACATACAGTAAGATGCGACATTACTCTAACATTGGAGGCAAACATCATGACTAACTTTGATGAGGGGCAGCCGATATTCCAGCAAGTCGCCGACCTCATTGAGGACGACATCCTGATCGGCACCTACTTGGAGGACGATCAAATCATTTCGGTCAGCCAGTTCACAAAGACCTTCCACATCAACCCGGCGACCGTCGTGAAGGGAATTAATCTGCTCGTGACCGAAGGGACCCTGTACAAAAAGAGGGGGCTAGGCATGTACGTTGCAAAGAACGCAAAAGAGATCATCATGAAAAAGCGACGCGATCGATTCTTAAACGAACAAGTAACCAAGTTGCTGGATGAAGCTTATAAGCTGCAGCTAACGGAAGAGGATATTATCCGGATCATCAGGGAGAACAGGAGGGGGCATTAAGAAGATGAATCGGATTTTCGTTTGCAATAACCTCAGCAAAAAATACGGAAGATCCATGGCTTTACGCAACGTGAACATGGAGCTTGAAGAGAACGTCATTTACGGCCTTCTCGGTCGCAACGGCGCAGGGAAGACGACCCTTCTGAATATTATCAGCGGCAGTATCTTCGCGGATACCGGGGAAATTGAAGTGGCCGGCAAGCTGATAGGACACGGGGGAATTCCAAGGGAACTGTGTTACGTAAGAGAGAAAAGTTATTTCTATGGCAATGCGCGTGTGGTGGAAATATTGGAGATGGCCTCGGCATTCCATGAGAACTGGGATTGGGACTATGCTAGAGAGCTAATGAAGACTTTTCATCTGGATGGTAATAAGAAAATCAAGCATCTCTCCAGAGGGATGGAGTCGACCGTAGGCAATATTATTGGCCTTGCTAGCCGCGCGCCGCTTACGATCTTCGACGAACCGGTGCTCGGATTGGACGTTCTCATGCGAGAACGATTCTATCAGGCGTTGATGAACGATTATGCCTTATATCCGCGAACGATCTTGTTCTCGACTCATCTCATTGACGAAATCGCTACCGTCGCGGAGAAGGTATACATCATGGAAGCGGGCAAGATCTTACTTCATGAGGAAGTGGAGAATTTGCAAGCCCGTTCCCATCTATTAAGAGGCCCCAGCGGGTATCTGGATGCATTCGCCCAAGGCAAAAGGGTGATCTATCGAGAGTCTTACGGAAGCGGCGGGGGCATCGCGGTGCTGTTCGATACGATTACCGAGCAGGAGAAGCAAGAGGCGGTCAGGAGCGGGATTTCCTTCGACGAGCTGTCCCTGCAAAAGCTGTTCGCCTATTTGGCAGAGGGGGGATTAGACAGTGACAAGGGCTAAGATGGCTGCTCAGGTGAAAGCTCATTTTTTAGTGATTAGATTGTTTTTGTTCATTGTGACAGGCATTGCATGTCTTACTTTACTTATCAACGGGGTACTATACACCCTTGTCGACACATCTAGCAATACAACGGTCTCGTCCGGCAATATTTTCTGCATTCTTCTTATTGTGATGGCGATTATCGTTCCGACAGTCTCGTTCAAGAAACTGATCAATCTCGGAGCGACGCGGACAGAGTACCATTGGGGGGCCGTCGGATTCTATGCGATATGGGCAGCGGGGATCGCGGCGTTCAATGTCCTCTGGTTAGGACTCGAAGAACACGTGATCAATGATTATATTCGAACGTACAATATTCTTGACATTTTTCATTGGAATGATTTCGGGTATATCGGAAACTTGCTCTATCAGTTCGCAGCTTACATGATGGCGGTCTCGCTTTTTCACTTCCTCTTCTCCGGAGTTCGGAATTATATCGGTTGGATCATCGGAGCGCTCTTGATCGCGGCAATCCCGGTCAGTCTGTCGATTGAATCGCTGAGAGACAAAGTTGCCGACGGATTCTCGTTCTTGTTGTTCAACGACGTTCTATGGGAAGGCTTGGCTCTTAATCTTGCGCTTGCATGCCTCTTCGTTATGGGGAGCTGGTTGTATACTCGTAAGCGCGCATTATAACACGATATGAAAGATGATAGGGGGATGATGGACGAATGTGGGGATTGAATGCTAAAAAATCAGAATTTTCAACAAATAATGAAGCGAAAGCTCCGGCTGTCTGCTTGGATAACATCGCGAAGACGTATCCGGGCAAGGTTGGCGTCCACGCGCTGCAAGGAGTGAGCGTGAGTTTCGCATCTGGGACGTTCACGGCCATTATGGGACCTTCGGGATCAGGAAAATCGACGTTGCTGCACTGCGCGGCCGGGCTGGACCAACCGTCTTCGGGTCAAGTGAAGTACGGGGATATCGATATCAGCCGTTTACGAGAGCCCAAGCTGACGAAAGTCCGGCGGGAACGGGTCGGATTCGTGTTCCAATCGTTTAATCTCATCGAATCGTTGAATGTCTGGCAGAACGTGTTGCTTCCGGGGCGTCTGGCAGGTAGGAGGGCGGATAAAAAATGGGCGCGCGAGGTGCTGGAACGAGTGGGGCTTAAAGGCAAGGAAAATGCGAGACCCGGGGAATTGTCCGGAGGGCAGCAGCAGCGGGTCGCTCTTGCCCGGGCGCTAGCCGCAAAGCCGGAAGTGCTGTTCGCCGACGAACCGACGGGAGCGCTCGACCTCCGAACGGGAATCGAAGTTCTGCGATTAATTCGCGATGCCGTAGATAAGCTGGGGCAAACCGTCATCATGGTCACGCATGACGCGTCTGCCGCCGCTTGGGCGGATCAGGTCCTCTTCCTGGCCGATGGAGAACTGATCGGAATGATGCAATCCCCGACAGCGCAACAAATATCCGAGAGAATGATGGAGTTGAACACCCGATGATAGGTTTAGCGTGGTCGACCCTGCGTTCGAGGAAAGGGAGTTTTATCGGTTCGTTCATTGCAGCGGTACTCGCCATTGCGTTAATTGCTTCTTGCGGAATGCTAATGGAGTCGGCGCTCCGCGGCAATCCGGGGGCGAACCGTTTTGCGGCCGCCGATCTGATCGTTACCGCGAACCGGCAAGTCGAGATTACGCAGAGCGACGGTGATACCAAGCGTAAACCGATAGCCGGATTGCCTTCGCTGCCGGCTGATCTGGCGGAACGTCTGAAGCAAGTACCGGGTGTTGCGGAGATCGTGGCGGACAAATCATTTTATGCGCAGCCTTTGGATGAGATGGGGCGTGTGGTACGGGGAACGAACGGGTCTGCGACGATGGGTCACGAATGGGCGTCTGCGCGGCTCACGCCGTACTCGCTGCGTGAAGGCAAGGAGCCGAAGAAAGGAGAAGTCGTATTGGACGCAGATCTGGCTAACCGCTCCGGCGTGAGCGTAGGGCAGCAAGTGTCCATCGCGACGGAAGCCGGAGTGAACAATTATATGCTCTCCGGTATTGCGGTTCCTTCCGGGGAAGAGGCACTGCCTACGCAGGGAGCGATTTTCTTCGCTTCTTCGGATGCGATCCGCTTGGCAGGCGAATCCCCGACCGCGATTGGCGTCGTGGCCGAGTCGGGAGCGGCAATTAAGTCGCTGTCCGAAGCCGTTCGGGGAGTCGCAGGAGATGTTGATCTCTATCGCAGCGGTAGCCGAAGCAGGGCCGATCATCCGGCGGTGTTGGTCAGCTATGCGGGAGCAATATCGGTATTCGCTATTATGGGGGCAGTGTCCGTCTTCGCCGCGATCTTCGTTATTGCGGGAACGACAGCCTTCTCCGTGCAGCAACGGCTTCGGGAATTGGCACTGCTGCGCACGATCGGTGCTACTCCTAAGCAGCTAAGAAGAATGATCGGCGCGGAGAACTTCTGGATCGCAGTCGCGGCCTCCCTAATCGGTTGTCCGCTCGGGATATTGCTGGCGAAAGAGATCAGCCGGCAATTCCAAGAGATCGGAGTCGTTCCGATTCAATACCAGCTTCAGATCGGGCCGTTCCCCTTGTTGACTGCGGTCGTTGCAGGCTTGGCGGTAACGCAGATCGCCGCGAGAGCAGCGGCCCGCCGAGGCAGCCGAATCCCGCCGACGCAGGCACTGCGAGAATCCGTAGCCGATCTGAGAGGGTCTACGCCGATCAAGATTGCGGCCGGATTGATTTGTATCGGAGGCGCTGTGGCGGTACTGCTGTTTACGCCGCTTGGAGGCAGTGACGGAACCGGGATTGGGATGGGATTCATCGCTTGTTTCTTATTATTAATTGCCGCTTCATTATGGGGGCCGTTGCTTGTAAGCACCATCGGACGACTCGTCGGTCGATTCCTCCGGATGTTCGGGGGAGTAACCAGCGAGCTGGCTGCCGCCAATACGACCGCTCGGGCGAGCCGTATGGCGAGCGCGGCCATTCCGTTGGCGCTGTTAGTCGCCCTTAATGGGACAATGCTTTTAACGAGCAGCTTGTTGATCGATCTTGAACGATCGGAAGGGAAAAAGCGGGTATCGAATAATGTTGTACTGACCGCACAAGGAGCGCCGGGGCTGCCGTTTCATGCGCTGTCCGATACAAGCAAAGTATCGGGTGTCGCCGATGTTACGGCTGCGATGCCGACAACCGTTCTTATGCGGTTTGGAGATCAGCTGAAAAAGACCAAAGCTCAAGGGCTGTTTTCCACCGGTTCCGAACCTGTATTGGAACTAGGCGTTCAGTCAGGACATCTGCGCGATCTGGCTGAAGGTTCTGCAGCGATCAGCCAAGAACTATCGGATAAGCAAGGGTGGCAGGTTGGCGATCAGATCGAATTGTGGCTGTCGGACGGAACGGAAGTTAAGCTCAAGGTCGCTGGCATTTACGCCTTATCGCGCGGATTCGGAGACGTCATTCTCCCTGGAAAGCTGGTTTTGGAGAACGATCCGCTGGGATTGCTAGGCGTGCTGTATGTTCGCGGGAAGTCCACGGCCGATACCGCTCAGCTCGCTAGCCAACTAACGTCGCTTCGTCCTAAGTTACCGCAGCTTAACGTGAACGTACCGGAGGGAAGCTCTTCAGTAGGGAAGGATAACATCAGGTCCCAACAAGCGCCATCTTATCTGCTTGTCCTCATCTTGGCCGGTTTCACGGCGATAGCGGTTGTGAATACGTTCGCCATGGCTACAGGAGTGCGCAAAAGAGAGTTTAATGATCTGCGGCTAGCCGGAGCGACTTCTAAACAAATACAGAGAATGGCCGTATGGGAGACGTTAATCGTCGTGCTTATCGGTCTGCTGACGGGATGCATGATTACAAACGGTGTCGTAGGCGCCTTCAGTATCGCCCAGGACGGAATATGGCGGTGGGTTATTGATCCTACCCTTTACGGCGGATTGATTCTGGCTGCGGGCATACTTGGTCTAGCTGCTGGATTGATCCCCGTACGATTAACCGTGAGTCGCTTAAGGCAACAGACCGGCCGCTATTAATGGCTTCGATGCGGTTGCTCGGCAAGCGCGCGTGGTGGACTCCTGCACCTTTGGAGAGATGGTTGGAACGGTACGGTGTCAAGGAAGGGACCAGGTCAAAAATCTCGATTGGCGAGTTCGACGCATGGATATCGTTGGAAAAGACCCCAAAGAAATAATCGAGGAGTGTTTAGACATCATCCACGCATTTTTGTAGTGACTCCTTCAGGCTTGGGGTCCTTTTTCTTTTTGAGTAAAATTCGCCGTTAGCTCCGTTGCGGTGACCTTATCATAAGTAGGGCGAAATGAATCACTCCGTTATGGTACATTTGTATGCAATAAGAAAATGGAATCGAGTGAGAGAGAGTTCAATAACGTAAAGAAAGGCCATCTCACCAAAAGATGGCCCGAAAATTTTTCCCCAACTTGCTCCTTGGTACGCAACATCAAAAACGCCGAATCCTTATTTCTGAACCACAGGCACCCAAAATTCGCCATAGAAGGTACCGTCGCCGTTATCTTGGCGATACGTTGCGTTTGGACCGCCAATGTAGGCATAATCCGTGATGTGGGACAGAACTTCGCCAAAAGCAAGGTAAGTCAGCTGATCAAACAAAGCTTCTTTCTCCCCGGTTCCCGCGACCACGATATACTCGCTCTCTGGAAACTCGATGATGCGCGTTGCGTCGACCACGGATTTCCCGGCTTCTACCGCAAAATAATTCCACGGTTTGCCTTGATAAACCTCGTTGACGGACCATTCGCGATCGTCTTTTGCGGCGTTTTTGAGCTTGTCAAAACGTCCATCGGCCTTGAGTTTGCCCCAAAACGCGGCCTTTTCCTTTTGCAAAGCCGACATGTCTTGGAAGTTCGAATGGATGGAGAATCCATAAGCGGTCAATGTGAATGATTTTTTGCGTTCAATCGTGTAATCGGTCATGCGAGCGCTCCTTCATCCGAGAGATTAGCCTTCGACTTTTTTGACGCGAAGCCACATTTCGCCGTAATATTCGCCATTGTCCGCTGGTTTGACGAAGGTGGCGTTACCCGGGCCCACGTATTGGTAGTCTGTGATTTGTTGCAACATACCGCCGAAAACGTTGCCTGTTATTGCGTCAGCGAGAGCGTCTTTGTCAGCGCCTGTGCCTGGCACGACGAGGTAGTCGCCAGCGAGGAAATCAAAGACGACCGCGCCTTCCAGATCGAACTCGCCCATCACGCCGAAGCCCCGCCAAGCCTTGCCGCCGAGATTATAGTTGATTTGAAACTCTTGCCCGTCGGCGAGCGCGAGAAGTTCGGCAAGCTTGCCGTTTTCCGTGATTTCGGCTTTTTTCGCTGCCGTTTTTGCCGCATTGCCTGCCCAATCGTTGTAGTCTTCCAGTGTAACACCGAAAGCCGTCATTTTGTAGTTTTCCGAGATGGTTTGGATGGCGTACTTAGACATATTAATCGCTCCTTTGAGGTTTTGTTTTACAAGATTGATTCTATTGGTCAAATGTATCAAGAAATGATACTATTTATGGACCATGAAGAAAACCGAACGAATTAACCTCATCATGCGCTATATCAATAACCGCGCGCATTTTACGATTGCCGAGATTCAGCGGGAGTTCAAGATTTCCCGCGCGACGGCGATTCGCGACATTACGGAAATTCAGGCGCTGGGTTTTCCGCTGACGACCGAGCTTGGGCGCGGCGGCGGCTACTCTGTCTTGCAAAATCAGTATTTGCCCGCCGTCCGCTTCACGCCGGAAGAGCTGAAGGCGATTTTTATCAGCTTTATCGCCTCGAAAAATTCGCAGCTGCCTTATCTGCAAAATCGCCGGTCTATCACGGAAAAACTGATTGGCATCGCGTCGCAAACCCAGCAAGACGAGCTGATCGAGCTGAATCATATCGTGCTATTTGAGAATACGAATCCTGCCAATCCGAATCTTCTGGAGCTCGACGATGCGGCGCCCCCGGAGCTGAACCAACTAATATCGCTTGCCGTGCGGGATAAGCACTTGCGCTTGACTTATGAGCTGAGTCCCGGCTGGCCGCAGTTGATGGACGTTTTTTTGCTGCATATCTTCAACTCGAACGCGCAGTGGCTGGCCGAGGTGTATGATTTGGATACGGACGAGTTTCGTTATTTGCCTGTTGAGACGCTGCGGGATTCGGCCATTTCCGAGCAGAAAATGAAATGGTCGGAGCAAGAGATTTTAAGTAAAAAACGGCTTCGCGCACGGGAGTCCAATCTTGTCGTGAAGCTGGATGCGACCGGGATTCGGCGCTTTAAGCGTATGCACCCGCCGGGAATCGTGTTGTCCCTTACCGGGATGTTCCAGTCGAGCGGGATCTTTAATGTTCAATTGGATGTGTCCGATGTCGAGACGCTGGCGTATTATGCGGATTGGCTTTTGTTTTTGGGGCAAGGGGTCGCGTATGAACGGATTCCGGATGAACTGCGCATGATTTTGGAAGAGCGTGCAGCACAATTGAAATTCCCTTGAATGTTATCCGATCCGACCAAGAACAGGCCCCAAGGGGGAAGCATCTGGAAGGATACAAACGGATTGAAGTTGCTTGTAAACGGTGTTACGCTAACAACGGTAAACTTATAACCTATGTTCTGTAATAACATCAAAAGATAATCCCTATACTCGTTATCAAGAAAGGGAACACAATGATAAAAGTTGAAAACTTGTCCTTCTCATTCCCGCAAAAAGAACTATATACCAACATTTCGTTTACTTTGGAAGCTGGCCAACATTGCGCTTTCATCGGAACAAGCGGCAGCGGGAAAAGCACATTGATCGATATGCTGATGGATCCGGAACGATATCTGTTCGATGGCAAATTGGAGATAGATCCCGATTGTACCATTGGCTATGTCAGTCAGTTTCCGGAACTAGACAACACGAAAGAACCAACGGTTTTTGAATATATCGGCGAACGATTTATACAGATTCAACATGATATCCAATCGATTTGCGCGGAAATGGAAACGTCAACAGATCTCGAACCGTTGCTGGAGAAGTATCAACTCGCGTTAGACGCATTGGAGGCCATGGGTGGGGATGATTTTGAAAGTCACATTCATAAGCAGCTTAATCTAGCCAACCTCATGAAGCGAAGAGATACGAAGGTAGCCGACCTGAGCGGCGGGGAATTCAAACTGATTCAAGTGATGAAGGAAATGCTGAATCGTCCCGACTTGATGATTATGGACGAACCGGATGTGTTCTTAGATTTCGACAACCTCAATGCGCTTAAAAAACTGATTAATGCGCACAAAGGCATGCTGCTCGTCGTGACGCACAACCGCTATCTATTGAATCATTGTTTCAACAAAATCATACACCTGGAAAACAGGGAGATCCAAGAGTTTGACGGGCGATACATCGAGTATAACTTCTCCTTGCTTCAGACGAAAATCGAGCTGCAAGAACTTGCAGTCGCGGAACAAGAAGAGATGGAGCGAAACGATACGATCATCAACAATCTTCGAGTGATCGCCACATATAATTCAGACGCTTCCAGAGGGAGAGCGCTCAAAGCTAGAGTTAGATTTCAAGAACGATTGGAAGCGCGTCGAATTAAAGCGCCATTCGTGGATATTAAGCAACCGGCTATTCGTTTTGGCATGGATCATGAAATGGAAGACGCCACTGTTGTAAAGGTCACGAATTATCGCGTTGCCTTTGATGAGTTGCTATTAGACCATGTCAACTTTGAGATCAAATCGACGGATAAAGTAGCCATTATTGGTTCGAATGGTACCGGGAAAACGACGTTACTCCGCGATATCTATAAAAATAATCAGGATGCCATCGAAATCAATCCGGACGCTAAAGTGGCTTATTTATCTCAGATTCAAGGCGAAATGCTAACGGATTCGAATACGATACTCGAAGAATTCATCGATGCCGGGTTTAAAACGTATGATGAGGTTAGAGCGTATTTGTCCAACTATGGCTTTGAAGGAGAAATCGTTAATCAGAAGATAGCCTCTCTGTCTGGCGGAGAAAAAAACATGCTTCAATTGGCTAAAATTTCTGCCAGTCAAGCCAACGTATTGCTCCTTGATGAACCGACAAGCCATCTCGACACCTATACCCAAATCGCGCTGGAGAAAGCCATCGCAGACTATAAAGGCGCGATTCTCATGATTTCGCATGATTTCTATTCGGTCGTAAATGGCATGGATTATGTGTTAATCATTGACGATAAGACGATTAGAAAAATGAAGATGAAAAAATTTAAACAGATGATTTATGCGAGTCATTTCGATCGAGACTATCTAGAAACGGAACAAAAGAAAAGAGCCGTTGAAATGAAAATCGAATTGGCTTTAAAAGATACTAACTTTGAACTTGCAAAAGGTTTGGTTGATGAGCTGGAAGAGCTGATTAAGCTGCTTTAAAGCTGGCTTCATAGATAAACAGGCTGACCTCAAGGTCGGCTTGTTTGGTGTTGGAGATAAAGGAGCGTGAACCGATTCTATATGCGATCGACATCTCATAATGCTCAGCTACTGGCTGTTTTCCCCTGGTTGAGCGTGGTTACTTCCGAGGAGTGGGTCAAGGCACAACCGACAGTCCGGAAGTACGAAGCGAATTCTCGTATATTTCAGCGGGAGGAAGCCGCTTCCTACGGTATGTTTCTACTAAGCGGCACCGCGCGCATCAGCCGGATCGCCGAGGATGGCGATGAAGCTGTCATCAGCCTACTTACCCCAGGCGAGGTATGCGGCCTTTTCGTGCTTAGCGGACTCAGCAGCCGCGACTACCCTGGGACCATAACGGCGGAGTCGGAAGTCGAGGCGCTATTTGTGGCCAAAGACAGTTTCCTTGGCTGGCTGCATACGTACGCGGAAGTTCGGAGTGCCGTATTCGGCGGTTTGCTGGATGGGTTGCTTCGCATCAGCGAGCAGTATGGGCAGCGATCGGAGTCGTTGGATGCACGGCTGACGAAAGCTCTGCTGCGAATGTCTTCGGAACGAAAGCTGCTGCTTAACGTGACCCACCATGAATTGGCCGTAGAGATCGGTTCCTCTCGCGAAGTCGTAAGCCGCGCGTTGCGGCGCTACCGGCAGCAGGGGTGGATCGAGACGGGACGCGGCTGGATTCGAATGATGCGGCGTGATGAATTGGAAGCGCAGTTAGGTGACTAGGTCACCGAATCGGAGCGTACCTCCAGGTAAGATGGAGCTGTAAACTCATCTACATGAAGTTTAGGAGGCGTCGTCTATGGTTCACCTGCTTCAACCGGGCTCCATTGCCCCAACTTTCACTACGACTGACATCCATGGCAATTCCGTCGCGTTGGAGAGCTACCGAGGTCGTAAAGTGCTGCTCGCCTTTTTCCGGAACGCGGCCTGTGCGCTGTGCAATCTGCGCGTACACCAGTTTATTGGCCGAAGCGCTCAGTGGAAGGATCAAGGCATGGACGTCTTCGCCGTGTTCGAATCGCCTTTAGCGAACATGAATACCTATGTCGGGACTCAAAACGCGCCATTTGCGCTGGTTGCCGATCCAACAGCTGTTCTGTATGACTTGTATGGGATCGAGACATCCGAAGAGAAGATGAAGACGACCGTGGCCGATTCCCGAACGAAAGATTTTATCGCGGAGGCGGCGGCCGCCGGTTACGAGCTGATCCACGAGGAAGGCGCTAACTTCCATCGCATCCCCGCCGACTTTTTAATCAACGAGGATGGAATCGTGCAGGTTGCCCATTATAGTCAACTGGTCACCGACCATCTGGAGATTGCGGTGATCGACCGTTTCGCGGCAGGCGAATAACCGGGAGGGAGTGATTGTTGATGATCATGAAATTGTACAGGGAAAGGGTGAAGCATACACAGTAAGGAGGCAGAGCTTTGCACAATCATTTGGATCTCATGCGCATGCAAGCTGAAGTGCTCTATATTCACGATCATGCTGGACGGATTACCACGATTAATGAGCCTGCGAACCAGCCTGCTCCTCGATTGTTTTGGGGCCAGACCGAGGCCGGCAGCATCGTAAGATTCCGCAGCGACATGCCAGATGGCTTGGTACATGACATCGAGCAAATCATCGGTCAGACGGATTCAACCGAGCGGCTTGCTCAGGTTATTCGGGCATTGGAGAGGTCCGGAGGCATCAAAGGCTTATGGATCGGCCCGGCTTTTGCCTGTCAAGAAGTCATAACGGATTGCACGGACGCTACATTAGTCACGGAAGACAATAGATTCTGTTTGGAACCTGGGTTTCCTCATCTATTATCGGAACTGACGTTTCGCGAGCCTTGTTATATGGTGACGGAGAACAACATGGCCTTGTCGGTCTGTTTCAGTGCAAGAAGCAGCGATAAGGCGGCAGAGGCGGGAGTCGGGACCTTGCAGCAATATCGAGGCAAAGGTTATGCGATGCGCGTCACATCCGCCTGGGCTCAAGCGATACAGCAGACTCGAAGAATTCCTTTCTATAGTACAGCTTGGGATAATTATGCTTCCCAGTCTATCGCCAAGCGCCTTCGTCTTCACCATTATGGGACGGATATTTCGATTTATTAAAATTTAGATCTCTGGAAAGGCCATTCCGCCAAGGGTGGCCTTTTCTTGCTGCTACAGAACACGCTGACCTCCTGCTAGCTTTATCCTGCGTCCCCCTCAAAATCTAACGTTTGTTGACTACGGTCTCATGTTTGTTGTCTAGAACGGAGCAGGCGATTTTCTATAAACTTACATCAGCGAGATGGATCGGCATGATTCATGAATACGCTTACGGCGAACCTGAAAGCGTGTACATGCCGATAGCGAACAAACGCAAGGGGTGGCGAAGATGGATAGGAAGAGCGGGCGAAAACGCTTGCGAACGCGCTGGCGCGCACAGGATACCGAACTGACGCTTTTGGCCTTACCGACGACCGTCTGGTACATCTTGTTTTGTTTCTTGCCGATGTTCGGCCTCATTATTGCCTTCAAAGATTTCAAGATCCGCGGCGGTTTCCTGAGCAACGTCATCCACAGCGACTGGATTGGCTTCAAGAACTTCGAATTCCTGTTCAAGTCCAACGATGCCTGGGTCGTCATTCGCAATACGCTGGGCTACAATCTGATCTTCATCGTGCTGAGCATTGTGGTGCCCGTTACGCTAGCGCTAATGATCGGTCAACTGCACAGCGGCAAGGCCGGCAAAATCTATCAGACGTTGATGTTCCTGCCGTACTTCCTCTCCTGGGTCGTCGTGTCCGCCATTGTGTGGGCGTTCCTCAGCTTCGATAAAGGAATCGCCAATCAATTCTTGTCCGTCTTCGGCACGGATCCGGTGAACTGGTACATGGAGCCGAAATATTGGCCGTACTTCCTGGTCTTCATGAACGTATGGAAGGGGCTGGGCTATGGCATGGTTGTCTACTTGGCGGCCATCTCCGGCATCGACAGCACGTACTACGAGGCGGCCGTCATCGACGGCGCTTCCAAATGGCAGCAAGCGCGCTTCATCACGCTGCCGCTCATGAAACTCGTCATCGTGATGATGTTCATCTTGGCGGTAGGCCGCATCTTCTACACCGACTTCGGCTTGTTCTTCCAAGTGCCGCGGGATTCCAACTCGTTGTTCACTGTCGCGACCACGGTTGACGTTCTGGTGTATAAGCAGCTCAAATCCGCGACGCTCGGCATGGCTTCGGCTTCCGCATTCGTACAATCCGTGATGGGCTGCGTGACTATTCTGATTGCCAACTGGGTCGTTCGTCGCGTAGACCGAGAGAGCGCCATGATGTAAGGGAGGAAGCGGGAAATGTCATCAAGCGCGAAATTTGAATCGGGTCTGGACAAATTCAACCGAATCCGACCCGGCACGAACGTGGTGTTCCATCTGATTTTCAT
This sequence comes from Paenibacillus methanolicus, assembly GCF_008124765.1. GTDB lineage: Bacteria > Bacillota > Bacilli > Paenibacillales > Paenibacillaceae > Paenibacillus_Z > Paenibacillus_Z methanolicus. The sequence continues at coordinate 51,281 of NZ_VNHS01000014.1, forward strand.
TGCACTGGCGCTGCTCTGCCTGATACCCGTCCTCGTGGTGCTATCCATATCGCTGACGAGCGAGGATGCGATTCGGACCAGCGGGTATCGTCTCATCCCGGCGGCTTTCTCCGGCGAAGCTTATCAGTATATTGCGCAGCAAGGGACGATGATCACGAAGGCGCTGGGCATCTCCGTGCTCGTGACCGGTGTCGGCACCGTGCTCGGCGTAATGCTGACGACGTCGATGGGGTACGTCCTTTCCCGGCCGAATTACAAGCTGAAAGGCCTGCTGACCTGGATCGTGTTCATCCCGATGGTGTTCAACGGAGGCTTGGTGTCCAGCTACTACATCAATTCGAATGTGCTGGGCTTGAAAGATACGGTGTGGGCGCTCATTCTGCCGCTGGCCGTCTCCTCCTTCAACGTCATCATTTGCAAAACCTTCTTCCGAAGCACGATTCCGGACGCGCTGATCGAATCCGCCGAGATCGACGGCTCGAGCCAATTGCGCATCTTCTTCTCGATCGTGCTGCCGATCTCGCTGCCGGTCCTGGCGACCATCGGATTGTTCCTCTGCTTCACCTATTGGAACGACTGGTTCCAATCCATGCTGTATATCGACAACCAGAACCTGTACTCGCTGCAGGCGCTCTTGAACAGTTTGATGACCAACGTGGACGCCCTGGCGAAGAATGCGTCCAGCATGGGCATCAGCTATGCGGAACTTGTCGCCACCATGCCCAAGGAATCCGCGCGCATGGCGGTGGCCATCGTCATTGTGGTTCCCGTGGCCGTGGCTTACCCGTTCTTCCAGAAATACTTTATTACCGGTCTGACGGTAGGCGCCGTGAAAGGTTGATGGGAAATAAACCGGCATTCGTCCGGTTTATGATATCCGCCGCATGATGGCGGAGATGGGCATGAAGGAAGCGATCAAAGGGAGGAAATGGGTATGAAAAAGACGAAGAAAAAATGGCTTGCGATCAGCGCCGCGGCGCTCTTGACAACCGCGCTTGCGGGCTGCGGCAACTCGAATTCGAATTCCGAGTCCAACACGCCTGCGAACGCCAACACGCCTGCCAACACGCAGACGGAAGCGAACAAACCCGCCGATTCGGGCGAGGTGCCTACGCTGGTATGGTGGACGATCGGCGGTCAGACGCCTGCTAATTTCGACCAAGCGATCGCCGCGATGAACGAATACACGGCCGAGAAAATCGGCGTGAAAGTCGACATTAAGGTAGCCAGCTGGGGCGACTGGGATACGAAGATCAATACCATCGTGAACACCGGCGAACCGTTCGACATCATGTTTACGAACAACAGCAAGTATAGCCAGCAAGTGGCCTTGGGCGCGTTCGCCGATCTGACCGACTTGGTGCAAAGCGAATCGCCCGAGCTCTCGAAGCTAATTCCTCAGAAGGTCTGGGACGGAACGAAGATCGGAGGGAAAATCTACGCCGTGCCGACGTACAAAGATTCGTCGTTGACCCAATATTGGGTGTTCGATGACAAGTACGTGCAGAAATACGGCATCGACACGGCTAGCATTAAGACGTTGAATGACCTCGACAAACCGTTCCGCGATATGAAGGCCGGCGAAGGCAAAAGCTTCTACCCGCTGTCGCTCACGCAAGGCGACGGATTCAACGGATTCTTCAACGGCTACGACGATATGACGCTGGGCCTTGCGCCGGTCGGCGTGAAAGTCGACGACGCATCCCGCAAGGTCGTCTCCGTGCTGGAGCAGCCGGACATCATGGACGGGCTCAAGCTGCTGCACCAATGGTACCAAGACGGCATCATCAATCCGGACGCGCCGACGAAGACGGAAGCGGACAAAGCACGCCCATTCTTCGCGGCGCAGGCATTCCCGGGCGCGGAAGTGAACTGGCAGATTACGGAGGGCGTTGCGAAGTACGACATGTTCCAAATCTTCGGCCCGATCTACACGACGAGCACGATCCAAGGCTCCCTGAACGCCATCTCGGCCAATTCCAAGTATAAGAACGAGGCGTTGAAATATCTGCAGCTGGTCAATACCGACCCGAAGCTGCGCAATATGTTGGCCTTCGGCGAGCTGGGCGTCGACTACGACAACGTGGACGGCGAGAAAGTGGTGGAGCGCAAAACGGATACGTGGCCGCTGGCCGCTTACACGCAAGGGACGTTCTTTAACCTGGCCGTCACGAAAGGCGCTCCCGTCGATCAATGGGATCAAGTCCGCAAGCTGAACGAACAAGCGACCTCCTCCGCGAACTTGGGCTTCGCGCTGGATATCGGCAAGCTGAGCACCGAAGTGGCCAATACGAAAGCGGTATGGGACAAATATCGGTACGAACTGCTGACAGGCGCTTCCGACCCGGAGAAGATGGTGCCGAAGATCGTGGAGGAATTGAAGGCCGCCGGCTTGGATGCGATTATGAAGGCCGCCCAAGAGCAAGTCGATACGTATTTCCAATAAGTTTTGTTTTGTCATCCCCATCCAGAGACCCGAACGGCGATCCCCGTTCGGGTTTTCTGGCACGAAATTTAGGATTGTTTTTCTCGAACCCTCCGTTATATGGTGGAGCAGTGGGGGGGCGACGACAGCCTATTGCAAAGGAGAGGCCGCATGCGATGCGTTCATTTATGCAAATCAAGATCTATCGCGCCAAGTTCATTGCCTATGCGGTATTCGTGGTGTTCATAGGGGTAACGATCGGCGCGCTCACCTGCGCCGTGCTGCTGGACCAATGGGTGGAGAATTCGCGGAATGAGGCCGCCGGCGCGTTCTCTCGGGCGGAGAACAGCCTACGGTACGACGCCGACCGGATCGAAGCGTTCATGCAGCGCGTGTATTCCAACAGCGGGCTGGTGTCCGACATTCGCAGTTTCTTGGGCAATAACGCGGAAGGCTATCTGACGAGCAGGCTGCAGGGCAGCCACTATAACCGGCCGCTCGTCTCTTTTCCCGACGATATCAAATCCTTTCTGAGCAACGGGGGCAAAGGAGACATCACGCAAATCAGCTTGCATACCGAACAAGAGGGTAACGTGGTCAGCTTTGATCATAACGGCAATACGAGTTTTCGATTCCGTCTGCCGAACGCGGATGAGACGTTTCGCGAGACGATCCAACAAGGATTCGTCTACCGCAAGAAGCTTTCGGATCCGAACCAAATCTCCCGCCAGTTGGGCGAATTCCGATTCCTGGTCAGCAGCGACCGGATTTTTAAGACGGCGCATCATGACTATTCGGATGAAGCCGCGGCAGTCAGCGCTTCGGGAGACGTGTACCTGATCGCCGGTAACGGACGCGCCGCGGAGGAGCGGATTCGCCGGGCCGTGGCGGATGGGCGCTCGCATGGCTTGCTGACGACGGGTTTCATGGACCGCGCGTATTACGCGGCGTTCTATTCCAGCGAGTTCGATTACCAGTTCGTCAGCATCGTGGATGTGGCCTCGCTGATTCGTCAAAAAGCCAACGTGCTGCTCATCGTGTTTCTCATCGTCCTGACCGCGATGATCTCCGTCCTGCTGCTCATCGTATACAATTTGCGCGAGGACGCGAACTTCTTGCGGCGGATCATCAATTCCATCGGACGCGTGAAAACGGCGGACTTTACGCCGGTTAAGCCGGCCCGCTACCGAAGGAACGAATACGGGATGATCGCTCGGGAATTGGACGATATGATCCGTCAGCTCGATCGGCATATCCGCACCAACTATTTGCTCAAACTCAAGCAGCAAGAGACGGAAATAAAAGCGCTTCAACATCAGATTAATCCGCATTTTTTGTATAATACGCTCGAGGTGATTCGTTCATCCGCGCTGATGAACAGCGCCGATCATACATCCGACGCCATCGCCACCTTGGGCGCGCTGTATCGGGATATCGTGAAGAACGAGAATATCATTTCACTAAGCAGCGAGTTGAACTTGCTTCAGCAGTATTTGAAAATTATGGAGTTCAAATATCCGGACCGCTTTTATTATCAGTTTCATATCGAACCGGCGTTGCTCGCCTTGCCCACCGTCAAATTCTGGCTGCAGCCGCTGGCGGAAAACTTCTTCATCCACGGCTTCCACCCGGAGAGCGAGTTCAATCTGCTCATCGTGAACGGCTGGGAGGAAGAGGGGGGCTTCGTGCTGGAGATCGTGGACAACGGCAATCGGATTTCAACCGAGCGTCTAGCCGAAATCCGGAATAAGCTCGCCAGCGGCGACGACGCCCCGGCGGATAGCATCGGTCTGCGCAACGTGTACACCCGGCTGCGCTTTTTCTATGGGAAAGGGTTCTCCATGACGATCGACAATAACGAGGAAGCCGGCGTTAAAATAACCGTAATCCTATCCAAGGAGGCGACGAACGATGTACAAGTTGCTGATCGTCGATGACGAGCCGCAGATTTTGGAGGGCATGAAGCGCACGCTGGACTGGGAGAAATACGGCTTTGGCCGCATTGAGACGAGCGAGACCTATGAGGGCGCGATTTCCAAGGCCGTGGACATGCTGCCCGATCTGGCGATCTTCGACGTATGCATCGGCAAGCAGCGCGGTTATGATGCGATCCACAAGCTCAACGAACTGCGCGTCCCCTCGAAATATATTATGATGAGCGGCTATGGCGAATTTCAGTATGCGCTGGAGGCGATTCGCTGCGGGGCCAAGGACTACCTGCTCAAACCCGTCGACCGTTCGAAGCTGCAGCAGCTGATCGAGAAGATTATCGTGGAAGATCTGCACGGTAAGCTGGCAGGCGCGGATCCCGATGATCGGGATATAGATCCGGTGCTCGGCGTGCGCTACGACAGCCTATCCAAGCTGACCAATCGCATTCTGCTGATCGTCAAGGCGGAGTATGCCCAGAACTTGAGCTTGAAATCGGTGGCGGAGCGGTTTCGCATGAACGGCACGTACCTCGGGCAGCTTTTCCTCAAGGAGACGAGAAAGAAGTTCTCGGAATATCTGATGGCCTACCGGATGCTTCGCGCCCAGGCACGCATACAGGCGACGGACGAGAAGATCATTAGCATCGCGCTTGCTGTCGGTTATCCCAACCTGAACTATTTTTATTCTCATTTCCACGCGTATTTCGGCCAATCACCGTCGGATATGCGGAGAAAGGAATAATGACGCCATGCGGGAACAACGGAACTGGAGTCGTCTCGTTACCTCCCTCGCGCTCGTCCTGATGCTGACGCTGCCGTTATCCGGCTGTTTCTCCGCATCCGGTCAGGAAGACAATGCCGCCATGTCCGCCGATACGGTGAATTTGATCTATTACACGATCGGGGATCCGGACGAGGACCTGCAGATGGTCAACGACAAGATCAACGAGGTGCTGGCCGAGAAAATCGGGGTGACCGTCACGTATATCAAAGTGGGCTGGCAAGAGTACGAAGACCGCCTGAACACCCTCGTGTCGGCTGGAACCCCTTTTGACATCGCGTTCGCGCCGGAGTATGCGATCTATGCGCAGCGAGGCGCGTGGCTGAAGCTGAACGACTACTTGTCGAATGCGGGTAAAGAGATGGTTGACGCGATCGACCCGATTTTCTGGCAAGGGGTGCGGATGGAGGACGGCGGCATCTACGGCGTGCCGACCAACAAAGAATTAGCCGTGCGCGACCAGTGGATGTACCCGGAGGCGTTGGTGAAGAAGTACCGGATCGACATCTCGAAGTACGCCACGTTGGCTTCCCTTGAACCGCTGCTTAGGATGATCAAGCAGAAGGAACCCGCCTATCTGCCGATGGAGCTCGACAAGGAATCTCAGAACTTCTTCGCCTTGGACGGCTACGAATACATATCGGACAAGACGCTTCCGCTTATGACGAAGATTCTAGATCCCCATTCCCCGGTGGTGAATATATTCGAAACCGAAGAAGCCCGGAAGGTGTTGGATCTTCTTCGGCATTATTATGTGGAAGGCTATATTAATGAGGACGCGGCCCTGCGGGAAACCGAAGGACTGAAGCGGGGCGCGCGGGTATTCTGGAAAGCCGCGGGCGGCGGCCCCTTGTCGGAAAATAGCTGGAGCAAGGATCGCGGTTACAAGATGGTGGCCTACCCGGTCACCCCTGCGCTCATCACGACGGAATCCACCCGAGGAGGGGTCATGTCCGTCAGCGCGGATACGAAGCATCCCGTCGAGTCCGTCCGGTTTCTCAATCTGCTGAACACGGATCCCGAGGTGCGCAATCTGTTCAATTTCGGAATCGAGGGCGTGCACTACACGTTGGATCGCAACGGCCAGGTGATGCCGATTCCGCCGAAGGATAATAACGGCAATCCGATCCCGGATGCGCTCCCGCGCTATGGAGGCGTGCAGTACACCCAGGGGAATTGGTTCATCTTGAAGACGATGGGCGGCGAATACCCGGACCCCTTGGACAAATGGGATCAATTCCGCGCCAGCAACAGGGAAGCGGTCGAATCGAGCACGCTGGGCTTCACCCCGGACTTGTCCCGGATGCCCATCGAGATGCAGAACATTCAGTTGGTCTGGGAGAAATACTATCCCAGCCTGATGACGGGCAGCGTGGATGTGGATTCGGTGCTGCCGAAATTTAATCAGGAGCTACGGCAGGCGGGCATTGAAGAGGTGCGGTCCGAAGTGCAAAAGCAGCTTGACGCTTGGCGAGCCGCCGGTTCGATGCCCGGAAGCGGAGCGCGTCGTTAATTGGTTAATTCGAACCGCCTGTCTAACGACGAGGGCGGTTCTTTTTGTTTGAGCAGGACGAACGATCTTCTTTTTCAATAATTTTGAGTAAATGCCGAAGAAATATTAACCCTCCTCACAGACAGGCTGGGAGGTTATGCGATACAATATTCAGGTGCATTTCTCATATTTTATCCATTTGAGTTCAATAAAGGGGGTATTTCGATGAACGAGCCGAATGCGTTTCGATTTCAAGTCAATCTTGGCGGCATGATCGATATTTTATCCAATCACTTATACAGCAGTCCGAAAGTATTCCTGCGGGAGCTGCTCCAGAATGCGACGGATGCCATTACCGCGCGTCGAAAATCGGAGCCCGGGTTGGCAGGGGAGATTTCAGTCGAGCTGGTCGGCGAAGGAAGCGGCTCCTCGCTCGTCCTGGAGGATAACGGAGTTGGCCTGACCGAAGAGGAGATTCATCAGTTCCTGGCGATGATCGGGCAATCCTCCAAAGGAAACCGCGATTTTCTTTCCCAAGAGATCACGTTTATCGGCCGTTTTGGCATCGGCCTGCTTTCTTGCTTTATGGTCAGCGACGAGATCGTCATGATCACCCGCTCTGCCCAAGAAGGGTCGCCGCCGCTGGAATGGCGAGGAAAAGCGGATGGCACCTATACGATCCGCAAGCTGGAGATCGAAGTGGCGCCAGGCACTAAGGTGTATCTGCGCTGCAAACCGGGCTGCGAAGATTATTTTACCCCCGGCCGCGTAGGCGAGCTTCTTTATCATTATGGCGTCATGCTTCCTTATCCCATTCGCTTTCAATATGAAGGCGGCTTGCAAACCGTCAATGAACATATCCCCGATTGGCTTGCACAGCCCGATGTAATCCGGACCCGGAAGCAAGAGGCGCTGCAATTCGGGCGTAGGCTGCTTGGCGAGACGTTCACCGAGTGCATCCCTTTGCAGACATCCTCGGGAAGAACGGGAGGCATCGCCTACATACTGCCTTACACGGTGAACTTGAACGCCAAGAAAACGCACCGCGTGTACTTGAAGCAGATGCTGGTTTCGGAGAAAGCGGAAAACATCCTGCCGGACTGGGCATTTTTCGTGAAATGTCTGATTTGGACGGACGAGCTTCAGCCGACGGCTTCCCGCGAGGGGTTCTACGAGAACGAACGTCTCGATCAGGTCCGCGAAGAGCTCGGCGATTCCATCCGCCGGGAACTGATTCGCATGTCGGCGTATGAGCCCGATCGTCTTCAAAGCGTCATCCGGCTGCATGCTCATTCCATGAAGGCGCTCGCCGCCGAGGACGACACCTTCTTCCGGGTGATTTACAAGTGGCTTCCATTCGAAAGCACCTATGGGCAGCATACGCTGGGCGAACTGATGGAGCGAAGCCGAAAGTTAGGTTTTACGCGAACGGTGGACGAGTATCGGCAAATTGCCCATATCGCGAAGGCACAATCGCTTCTCATTATTAACGGGGGCTATGTGTACGATGCGGAGCTGATCGATCGGCTGCCGGAGGTTTGTCCGGACGTGGAAGTCGAGCAGATGGCATCCACCGATGTATCGCTGGCTTTCGGCGACCTTTCGGAACCGGAACGACACCAGTACTATGAAGCGCTGCGGCAAGCCGACGCAATCCTGCAGCGGTTCCGCTGCCGGGCCGAGCTCAAGCGATTTCAACCGGAATCGCTGCCGGCCCTGTACCTCGCTTCGAAGGAATACAACGCGATGCGTTCCATCGAGCTGACCAAGCAGGAGAGCACGCCTTTGTTTGCCTCCATTTTGACCAATGTATCTAATCGCTACCACGAGGCTGCTTACGCCACGCTCGTCTTGAATTTGAACAATCCGATGATTGCGCGATTGTTCGCGGCCGATGCCGGCGCCATGCTGCCGACCGCCCTCGAGATGCTGTATGTGAATGCGCTGCTCATGGGGCATTACCCGCTAAGGAAAGAGGAGCTCTCTTTGTTCAATGAAGGACTCCTTCGCTTGATGGACTTGGGCTTGAACGGCAACAACTAGACGAGGAGATGCACCGATGACGACGAACACGAATCATAGGCCAACCTTTCGCGAACTCATGATGGAAGCGGAACAGCTTCCGAAAGGGGAAGCGAAGCTGGCGATATTGGATGAAGCGGTCCGGCTGGCAGACAGTGCCCAAGACGTGATGCAAGGCTATCAGGCGAGGGTGCAGATTGTCGAGACCGCCTCGTTTTCCGGGTTTCCCCTCCGCGCGCTCGTGGCGTTTTCTTGGCTGCTCGGACAATGGGATAAGCACGAGGATGCATTCAATACCTTTCACTTGTTGTGGTATTACAAATGGGTGCTGAACAAGGCGTCTCATTTCCCCGACATCACGATGGAGCAAATCGAGTCGCTCCTGGCCGATATGCTGGAACGGTATCGCGCCTATGGCTATAGCGATCGTACTTACCATCATTATCGGTTTCGCATTGCCATGCAATGCGGCGATCGGGAGCAGGCGATGGAGCACTACGAGGCGTGGACGGCGTTAGAACGCGACGACTTAAGCGATTGCAAGCCATGCGAGCAGCACCAGCTTGTGAAGTACTGGGCGTTCATGGGCGACGATGAACGGGCGTTCGAAGCTGCGGAGCCGATGATCTCCGGGAGAATGAAGTGTTCCGAAGTGCCGCACTTTACGTTCGCCGCTTTGCTGCTCCCGGCGTATCGGCTGAACCGGGTGGACGATGCGGAGGTACTCCAGAAGAAGGGACACCGCCTCATTGCCGGCAATAAAGACTTCGTGGAGGCGTTTGGCGATCATATCGCCTATTTGACCCGGATCGACGTGAAGAAAGCAAGAGACGTGTTCGAGCGTGCGCTGCCGCTTGCCGTCCATCATGAAGATCCGTTCGAGAAAATGATGTTCGACTCGAGCGCCGCGGGGCTGTTGAAGCGAATGGCGGCAAGCGGATATCCGTACAAGCTGCGGCTGCCGGCCTCGCACCCCCTTGCCGATCAAGCGGGGGATTTCGAGAAGCTTGCCCGGTGGTTCGAGGACGGCGCGACGGCGACGGCGGCTAGTCTCGATCGCCGTAACGGCAACGAGATGTATGCGGCCCTTGTTCGCAGCCGTATCGACGTAGGCTGATGCAGACCTTGGCACGATGTTGATATCGGATCGAGGTTAGAAAGACTCCCCTTAAGGTGGACAGGAGAAATAATAAAACCTGTTCCTATAAGGGGAGCTTTTTGTGTCAGCTAAGAGCCATACCGGCGTCCATTCATATAAAAGTTATCCTCGCGGCCAACGCGGAAGGAAATCTCCAGATCGGGGATACCCAGCGACCGGACATGCCGATCGATCGTTTCGGCCATCTTATCGCGCACGTCGTCCCCCCGTTCAAACCACCATACGTCGATGACCGGGTACGAATCGGTATATTTCCCGTCGAATATCGCGGTGACGTGCAAGCATTCCAAGGTGAAATTATCCGTTCCGCATTGGCATATCGCGGCCATCTCTTCGACGAGAGGGATGCTAATGGCACGTATGCCTTCGGCTGGAATTCCTCTGAAAATCAATTGCGGCATTTAGGATCCTCCTGTGGATTAAATTTTATCCTGTGTCATTTTCTTCATTACCCCAACTACCACATTCACCCCGATCCCCCGAAACTCCTTCCGCGCGGGCGCCAGTACGCCGACCACGGGTCTAGCGTAACCAATGGCGTTTCCGCGGCGGAAGGGGCATATGTAAGCTTGAATTTCCTTCGCGAGCGGTGGATATGAAGAGGGCTCCCTCCGATCATTCGGAGGGAGCCCTCTTCAAATACGGCAATACCGCGGCGCAGTTGCTTATCGCTTCTGCTCCAGCACGCTTCGAGTAATGCGGGTGACGAAGCTTCGCGGGAACAAGCGGGGCGCTTGGGTAAGCAGCCAGTTCTGGAACCCGGGCACGACGAAGGTTTTGCCGCTCATCAGCGCGCGGTATCCAATCTCGGCAACGGTCTGCGGGCTCATGAGCGCACGCGGATCGGACACCTTCTGACTCTCCATCTTGGCGCTTCGGAAGAAGTCGGTCCCCGTGGCGCCGGGGCATAAGGCGGTGACGGTGACGCCTGTTCCTTGCAGTTCGTTCGCCACGGATTCCGTGAGCGAGAGCACGAACGCTTTGGAGGCGGAATAGTTGGCGCTGAGCGGGCAGGGGTAGAAGGACGTGGTCGACCCGACGTTCAAGATGCGTCCGCTGCCGCGCTTCACCATATCGGGCAGGAAGAGCATCATGAGGTGGGAGAGCGCATGGACGTTGGTCTGCAGCATCTCGAGCTCGGCGTGCACGTCTAGCTCGTGGAGCAGTCCGAAGGAGCCGATCCCCGCATTGTTGACGAGGACGTCGACCGCGATGGCCTGTTCGCTTAACCGCTCGTACAGCAGGACGGGACCTGCGCGTTGGGCCAGATCGACGGGGATGAGGATCGGCTCGACCCCATGGTTATCCCGCAGTTGCCGGGCAATGCCGTTCAGCTTCTCTTCGTTGCGGGAGGCGAGAATGAGGCGATACTTCTTCTTGGCGAACAATTCCGCGAACGCCTTGCCGATGCCGCTGGATGCGCCTGTAATCAGAACCGTTGTCATGCGGAGGAACCTCCTAGGCTTGATTTATCTAAAGACCAAACAACTAAATATTTAATTATTTGGTTATTTAGCGTTTGAAGAAAGGGCCTTACTCGGCCCCAGCGGTCTTCATCTCGATGATGCGTTCGGTTGTGGCGATGAAATCCTTCAGATGGCGCACCGCTTCCTCGATATCCAGGCTGTAATAAATCTCGGTAGCTACTTTGGCGGCCTGAACGAGGTTGGCTTGCTTTAGAATCTTCAAATGATGAGAAATCGCGGATCGGGACATTGGCGATCGCTCCACGATCTGGGCCACATTGAGCGAGTCGTGCTTCGTCAGCAGCATAATAATATCTTGCCGGATCGGGTCGGCCAAGGCGAGGAAGATGGGGCTGCATTCCCTCAGCTGGCGATGAACGAGCGTCTCGAGTTGCGTCGTGTTGGGGGCGTCCATTGGTGCATCGTCTCCATTTTGCTATCAACTAAGTAACTAAATATTTGGTTATTTAAACATAATGCGGAATTTCGGTATTGTCAAGGGGAGTATTGGAGCGAGTGTTCCAACTACGAGGGAGCTTTGACATACGGAAGTACGAGCGAATGGAAGGTATACGTTATACGACGAAAGTGCGTGCAATCGCAGTCCGCGGTTTTTGGTATGGGGAGCACAAGAACAAAGGGAATATGTCTAATCAAGTCGAATATGATTAATCTAGCATTTGTTTATTTCATACCGCTTGTGGAGGCCTTAATCATGATGAGAAGCACGAGCCTTCTTATTCCCCCCGCGCGAAAATCGTTGGTGTCCCGCCCGCGGCTGACGCGCAAGTTGGAGGAAGGCATGGAGGTCAAGCTGACTTTAATATCCGCCCAGGCGGGCTACGGCAAGACGACGGCGTTAAGCGAGTGGGCGAGACAATGCCGCTGCCCGGTAGCCTGGGTCTCGCTGGACAAGTACGACAACGACTGGAGCGCGTTCTGGAGCTGCGTTCTGGCTTCCATACGACGACAGCTGCCGCGGTTCGGGGAATCGATTGCATTTCTGCTTGAGCCGGCTTCGGCGGCTTCGATTGATTCGGCCATATCGGTATTCGTGAATGAACTCCACTCGATTAGCGGTGAATTCGTTCTGATTCTGGATGATTACCATGTCATCGAGAACGCGTCCGTGAACGAAGCGATGCGCTTTATGCTTCAATATTTGCCGCCGCATGTCCATCTCTATATCGCAAGCCGCACCGAGCTGTCTTTTCCTACGGCGAGACTGTTGGCCAAAGGGGAGCTCAACGTCATTCGGATCGAGGATATGCGCTTCGAGCTGGAAGAAGGGGTTGTTTTCTTCCGGGAGACAACGGACTTATCGTTAACGGAGAAACAAGTCGCGGAGCTGTTCGAACAGACGGAAGGCTGGGTGAGCGGACTGCAGCTTGCGGCGATTACGCTGAAACGGAGCAGCAATATTCCGGACACGATTCGCGAGTTCGGCGGCCGGCAGCGCCGCATTTCCGATTATTTGTTGGAAGAAGTGTTCGCGCATTTGCCCGAATCGCTGCGGGAATTTCTGCTGGCAACCTCCGTGCTCGGCCGCCTGAACGGGGAGATGTGTCAAGCGGTAACGGCGAAGCCCGACGGGCAGAAGCAATTGGAGAAGCTGGAACAGCTCAATTTGTTCCTTATTCCGCTCGACGATCAGCGGGATTGGTTCCGGTATCACCACCTGTTGTCCGAGTTCTTGCAGCAGCTAAGCGCCAGAGAATATCCCGAGCTATGGCGGCAATCCCATCATCGGGCCGCGGCTTGGCATGAGCGGGAAGGGCTCTGCGAAGAAGCGGTGGAGCATTACCTCAAAGCGCGGCAAATCGAGGAGGCCATCCGGCTCATCGAGCGGCTCTTGCCGGAACTCATGCTCACGAAGGGCCATGTGCTGCTGAGGTGGATCAATGCCCTGCCGGAGGGCAGTTACGCGTTCAAGCCGACGTTCGAATTGTTCTATATTTCCCAGCTGCTGATGGATGGCGAATGGAGCCGGGGGCTGCGCAGAGCCGAGGAAGCGGAGAAGCGCTTCGAAGCCATGAAGGCGTTCATCCCGGAGTCCGACTGGAATACGTTAATGGGCAATCTGTATTATTTATGCGGCATCTTCGCCTACCTGCTGCAGGACTTGCCGCTCACTTCGCGATATTTCGAGCTGACGGAGCGCTGTCTGCCGGAAGGCAGCAGCTTCCAGATGATTTCAACCAAACGGTATCAAGGGCACGAAGGGTTCATGGATCTTCTCTCGTTAACCCGCGATCTTCGCGAGGTGGAGCAATTTCTGCTGAAGTGGATCCAGACGTGGGAGAAGAAAGAGAATTACCCGTTTATCGGCTACTTTTACCTGACGTACGGCTTGCTGCTGTATGAGCGGAATCGGCTGGAAGAGGCGGAGCGGGTTCTCGGACAAGCGCTGAACCGGGAGGATTTGCGGGCCAACGTATGGATCTGGATTCAACTCGGCCTTGCGTCGTCCAGGCTTCAACAGGCGCGGGGGAACGGGGGCCATGCGATCGAGTGGCTTGGCCGGTTCGGCTCGAACGTCGATTCGCCCGATCTGCACGTGATTCGCAAAAGGATCGAGGCGGAGCAAGCGCAGCTGTTCCTGATTCAAGGGCAGCGCGAGAAGGCTTACGCTTGGCTGAAGCAAAGCGGGTTGTCGCCGGCGGACGACGTAACCATGCGCCATTTTGACGAGTATCTGATCCTGGTCAAGGCGCTCGCGGCGAACCATCGGATCGAGGACGCCCTGCGCGTGCTCGAGCAGCTGGAGCGGTCGGCGGCTCAGGCCGATCGGCTGCGCGATCGCATCAAGCTGAAGATCGCGCAGAGCGTGGTGCTCTGGCAATCCGATCAGCCCCATGCGGCATTGGAACCGTTAGCGACCGCCTTGCGGCTGTCGGAACCGGGGGGCTATATGCGCAGCTTCCTTGACGAAGGTCCGCCGATGGTCGAGATGCTAGCTGAGTTGCTGCATGAACGGCAAGAAGCCGCGATGTCGCTGGCGTCCTTGAACTATGTTCGCCTCCTTATTGAAGCCGCAGGCGGCGGTCTGTCACCTCACCCGCTGTCGGATGCGCCTCTGACCGAGAAGGAAGAGGCGGTGCTCGCCTTGCTTGCGGACGGATTCATCTATAAGGAAATTGCCGCTAAGCTGAATATTACGCTGGACACGGTAAAGTTCCATTTGAAGAACGTATATCGCAAGTTAGGCGTCAACAACCGGGCGCAAGCGATTCAACGCGTCAGGAAAGTAAATCAATCGTGATTCGAGAGACAGTGCCCCTTGAGGTACTGTCTCTCGTGTTGTGCGGGGAGCCAACCGGCCTACCTACCCGATTTCGGCGCCTCGATCTACCCGCGCGGGTAGGTCCAATCGATTCCGCCTTGTTTTATAGTAGAGGTTGGGTCTACGAGCTCGAATTCTGACGAATCGGCGAGAAAGTCTTCGTGAATTAAAGGAGCGTCTCGCTTCTAATTACAGTGAACAAATCGGCTTTATATCGATTTTAAACCTATGGAAAAGGTGCGTGTTGGTAACGATGTATAGACGTTTAGCGGCCATGCTGATCATGTGCGCTCTCCTGGCGGGACTCCTGCCGGCCCCAACTCCGGCTTCGGCCGCCTCCGGCGATTTCCTGGCGATCGCATACGGCAACGGGACGTACGTAGCGGTTGGCGAGGGAGGCGTGATCAAGACTTCAGCCGATGGAGAGAATTGGAGAGAGACGACCGTGCCGAATCGGGCTTATACCGATGTGGCCTACGGCAATGGGGTATTCGCGGCGGTCGGGGATAAAGGCGCTATTATCGTGTCCGAGAACGGCAGTGACTGGTCCCATTCTGCATCCGGCGTGACGGCGCAGTTAGAAGGCATTATTTATCAGGACGGGAAGTTCACGGCCGTAGGGCTAGGCGGAGCCGTTACAACGTCGACGGATGGCGTAACGTGGACCAGCCAGACCTCGTCTACGTCCAAAAACCTCGGTCAGCTTACCTATGGCAATGGCCTATACGTGGCGGCGGGTTCCGATGCGATGCTAACCTCCGGCGATGGCGTGATTTGGACGGAGCGCGCCGTGGCAACGAACGGGGAGTCTCTTGTTTCCGTTAGCTACGGGGATGGGATGTTCGTGGCCGTCGGAGGCTACTATTTTGGCGGCGGAAGCGGCGTTGTCATGACATCCGTGGACGGAATCGCGTGGACCACGCGGGAATCCGGAGACGCCACCGCGTACATCGAAGACGTCGCGTATGGGAACGGCAAGTTCATGGCGGTCGGCAAAAGAGGGGTCATACTCGTCTCTGAGAACGGCATCGACTGGCAGGATCGCACGGCCGGCACGTTGGCGGATCTTAAAGGCATTACGTTCGCCGATGGGAAGTTCATGGTGGCGGGCACTGGCCGCACCATCCTAAGTCCAAATGAAATATCGAGTTGGATACATCCGACATCGCCGACTGTGTCTACGCTGCTCGACATCGCGTATGGCAACGGCATGTTCGTGGCGACAGGGCAGAACGGCGCGCTCGTCACGTCCCCCGACGGCGTCAACTGGTCAAGCCGCGTCTCCGTCGATGCGACCCAAATGGAGGGGATCGCATACGGCAACTCGCGGTTCGTTGCGGTAGGATACGGCGACAAGATCATCACCTCCGAAGATGGAATCACGTGGACCGACCGTACGGGCCCGTGCTGCACGTCGGGGGTCTATCACGATCTCTTGTTCGCGAACGGCAAGTTCGTGGCCGCTTATAATGGTGGTGCAGTCAAGACGTCTGAAGATGGGATCACCTGGACGGAACATCCCTCGGGCACGAGCTCTCTCCTGAGCGATCTGGCCTATGGGAATGGCGTCTTCGTCGGGGCAGGGGCGGATGGTTCCATTGTGACCTCTACCGATGGGGAGACATGGACGCTTAAGTATAAGTCTGCACGCGGTCTATTGAGCGTCGCTTACGGCAACGGCATGTTCGTGACGGGAGACGACTCAGGGTCCGTACTGACCTCAAGCGATGGTATCACGTGGACGAAGCAACCGGCGGGTATTAATAATCCGATTACAAGGATTACATATGGAAAAGGGAAGTTCATCGCCGTAGGGGATAACGGCACCATCGCCTCATCGGCCAATGGCGTTGCTTGGGGAGATATGACCTGGATTACCCCACGTGATCTGAAAGCCATTACGTACGGCAATGGGACCTATGTGGCTGTCGGGGCGAAAGGGACGATCGTTCACTACAGGGCGTCCGATCTGAGCGGACTGACGGTCTCGGCGGGGACGCTTACGCCGGCCTTCGATAAAGGGGTATACCGGTATTCGGTTAGCGTTGCGAGCGGCGTGGACCGCATCTCGCTCATGCCAACCGTTGAGGATGCGGGGGCGACGGCAACCGTGAACGCTATACCGGTCGCGAGCGGCTCGGCGTCCGGAGAGATCGTGCTGAGCGTAGGCAACAACCCGATTACCGTTGAAGTGACGACGGCGGACGGCAGGACGATGCAGAAGTATGAGGTGACGGTGAAGCGTGCGGTGCCGCCAAGCACGAATGCCAACTTGAGCGACCTGATCGTGACTAGCAGCTCCCCCTTAAGCCCTGCATTTGCGCCGGAGATACATAGCTACCGGATAAGCGTTCCCTACGATAACATCGATCCTTTTACGGTCATACCGGGTGCTGCCGACGCAGGATCGACGATTAAGGTCAACGGTCAGGTGGTTCCAACAGGCGGGATATCCGAAGCAATCGAGCTGAGCGTCGGCGAGACCCTCGTTGTCATTGACGTGACGGCCGCGGACGGCTTGACCAAGACGACGTACACGGTTACGGTGACGCGAGAAGCACCGCCTAGTGCTAACTTGGGCAGTCTGACCTTATCGGACGGAATCGCGTTGAGTCCTGCTTTTGCGCCGGGTACGCTTGCTTACACGGCAAACGTCGCGCATGAAGTGAATAGGATGTCGATCACGGCGACCGTATCGGATGCGACAGCAAGGCTGGAGTTATACGGCGGGACTCGCTCCGGAACGCTCCCTAGCGGTACGCCATACATGGTCGAACTGAAAGTCGGCTCCAATCCAATTCTCATCAGAGTGACATCAGAGGACAGCAAGACGGTCACCGAATATATGGTAACCGTAACGCGTGCCCCCGCGCCGCCAAGTACGGACGCGAGCTTGCGCATATTGAGTTTTAGCGCATATGGATCGCTTACCCCGGCGTTCGCGCCGGGAACGTTGAACTACACGATGAATGTAGACAACGGAGTGAGCGAAACTAGCGTGTCGACCGACGCGACGGATGCGGGCGCGACGGTGCGGATTAACGATCAAGCGGGCAATTATATGGGGTCGATCCCGCTGAGCGTCGGCGATAATCGGATCACGATCGAAGTGACGGCCGCGGACGGAATCACGAAGCGGACCTATACGGTAACCGTGACGCGTGCGGCACCCCCATTAAGCGGGAACTCCAATTTGAGCAGCTTGACTTTATCGGACGGCATCGCGCTGGATAAAATATTCTCTTCGGAAACGCTCTACTACGACGCGGATGCGGCCTATGAAGTGAGCACGCTATCGGTAACGCCGACCGTGGCGGACGTCGGCGCGACCGTCAAGGTGAATGGTGCACCGGTAACAAGCGGAACGTTATCCGACAGCATTCCGCTGCATGTAGGCGTTACCGCCATCGATATTGAAGTGACGGCCGCGAATGGTTCACAGCGGACGTACACGATTTGGGTCACGCGCGCGGCGGTCAGCGTGAGAGCGAGCTTGAGCAACCTGACGCTGTCGGACAGCGTTGCGCTGAGCCCGGCATTCGCGTGGGACACCGTCAGCTACGCGGCAGAGGTCGCGAATGACGTGAGCGCCCTAACGTTCACGCCTACGGCGTCGACCGCGGGAGCGAAGATCGCGGTCAACGACAAGGCGGTAGCCAGCGGGTCGGCATCGGAACCCGTTACCTTGAATGAAGGCGCGAATACGGTATCGGTTGCGGTCACATCCGCGGACGGTACAATTACGCACCAGTATACGGTAACGGTCACGCGTGCCACGGCATTGCCGAGTTTAAGCCATCTGGTCTTATCGGGCGGCGCGGTGCTGGACCCGGCATTCCAGCCGGCTACGACGGAATATACCGCTTACGTCGCGAACGGCGTGAGCAGCCTGACGGTGACGCCGACGGCGGCGGATGCGGAAGCGGCGATTATCGTGAAGGACATGATGGTCGCAAGCGGCACGGCATCGGACGAAGTCGCGCTGAAGGTGGGCATCAACTCCATTCCTATCTTCGTGATGGCGGCGGACGGCATGACATCGCAGACCTATATGGTGACGGTGGTTCGGTCGGAGGCACCTGCGGCGAGCAAGAACGCTACCCTAAGCAACTTAGCGTTGTCGGGCGGCGCAACGCTGAACCCGGCGTTCGCCTCGGGCACGACGAGCTACGCCGCTAGCGTGGCGAACGTTGTAAGCAGCGTGACGGTTACGCCGACAGCGGCGGAAGCCGGTGCGAAGGTCAAGGTGAAGGATGTAGTGGTAGTAAGCGGAAGTGCGTCCGCCCCGATCACGTTGAACGTCGGCGCGAACGTCGTTGAGGTTGTGGTTACGGCCGCAGACGGCAGGACGACGAAGACGTACACGGTAACCGTAACGCGCGAGGCGGCGGCGGTATCGCCTCCGACAAGCCCGTCTACGCCGACGCCGCCTTCGAACGAACCGGTCGTGACGCGCAACGGCGAGTTGACGCTACCCGTGGGCAGATCCGGAGAGGTGAGCATGGGCAACGCCGTGAAGGTGTCGATTCCGAGCGGGGCGGCAGGTCAAGAACTACGGGTGAAAATCGAAGCCGTGCTGAATACGGAAGGTCTGTTAACGGCTGATGAGACGCTGGCCAGCACGATCTATGAAATGACGAAAAACTTCACGCAAAACTTCGAGAAGCCGATCACGCTGACGTTTGCCTTCGATCCGGGCCTGGTGAAGGAGAACCAAAAGCCCGTTATCTTCTATTACGATGAGGCGAAGCGGGAATGGATCGAAGTCGGCGGTACCGCAAAAGGCGGCGAAGTAAGCGTAGAAGTGGATCATTTTACGAAATTCGCGGTCTTCGCGGTGGATAAGGAAGAGGCTGCCCCGACGCCGGCATTCAACGACATCGCGGGAAATTGGGCCGAAGCGAACATTAAGCGCGCGACGAGCCTCGGCTTGGTCAAAGGCTACGAAGATGGCATGTTCAAACCGGGCCATACCATCACGCGCGCCGAATTCACGGTAATGCTCATGAACGCGCTGAAGCTGCCGCATGCAGGAGGAGAGCCGGCCTTCACGGATACGGCGCAAATCGGAGCTTGGGCGAGAGAAGCAATTGCTCAGGCGGTGGAAGCGGGGATCGTGAAAGGCTACAAGGATGGCTCCTTCCATCCGAATGCCGAGATCACCCGCGCCGAGATGGCCGCCATGATCGCCGCCGCGCTGGAATTGTCCATTCCCGTGGATGCCGCCACGGGTTTCGCGGATGACAACGCGATCCCGGCATGGGCGAAAGGCGCGGTAGCCGCGATCAAAGCGCACGGCCTTATGGAAGGCGCGGCCGACGGTAGATTTAGCTCCATGGCTCATGCGACGCGAGCCGAAGCGGTGACGGTGCTCATTCGCATGTTGGAGCAGGCAGAGGCATAACTCGCATACGGAACGATAAACGACGGGAAGGACACCGATGATGGTGTCCTTTTCTTTATTTAGGGGCGGACTGCGGCGTGTTGACGTGATTTCGGTACCAGCGTATCGTATCCGCGATGGCTTCTTTCATCGGCGTCGCCTGCATGCCGAACGTCGCGCTGAACTTCGAGCTATCCATGACGAAGGGGTGCTTCCATTGATACATCATCTCCGCCATCTCGCGCATGGTGGGATTCGCCAAGCCGAGCAACCGAATCAACCATGTGTCCGCTACGCCGGATTTGGCGCGCGTGTTCCATTCGGCGGCGATGGCCAGGCAGAGCTCCATTTGCGTAACCGGCGGATTGCTGGGGACATGCCAGACTTCGCCGAGGGCGCTGTCTTGGGTGCCGGCAATCGCCAACGCTTTCCCGAAATCCGGCGCGTAGGTGAACGTATGCGGCAGGTGCCGGCTGCCGAGCAGCGTGGCCCGCTTGCCGGCCAACAGCGGACCGAATATGAACGGCGTTGCCGCCTTATCGTCGGGGCCCCAAAAGTCGGATCCGCGCACGCGGGCGACCCGAAGCTTCCCCTCGCGGTGAGCTTGTTCGAGCGCTTCGGTCATGAGCTGGCGCACCTTCCCCTTGCGGGTATGCGCGCGACACGGCGTGCTCTCGACGAAAGGGCTGGAAGAAGGCATGCCGTACATATATAAGTTCTCGGCGACGATCAGACGCGCGCCATGAACGGCCGTTCCGTCCACGATGGCTTGCTGCATCGGCATGAAAGACGTGACCCAATCCGGATACGCGGGCTGCGCGCATTGATAGACCGCCGCGGCGCCCGTCGTGAGCGCGGTGACGTTCGACCGGTCATAAGCGTTGCCGGCCACGACTTCGACTTCCTCGGGCACGCCCCTTCGATCGCCCGTTCGGTTAACGAGACGCACCTGTTTATTCAACCGAAGCAGCTCTCGCATCGTCCATTTCCCCAACGGGCCCGTTCCGAAAATAACATGCAGCTCCTGATGATTCATGCCGCTACTTCCCCCTTACGATGAACAATATGCCCACATAGGCGATAATCAACAACCACAGCTGATACGCATACGCATTGATCTCGACCGCGATCGGCCAACCGGCCCACTCCAGCATGCCGGACAGAATGCCAAGGCCGCTTCCGACGGAGAGCGCCGCTATTCCGCATCGAATGATGCCGGACCGATATAACGCGACGGCCGTCAGGATCGCCCACACGCCCATGGTCGCGAATCCGAGCGTCTCCCCGATCGTCACGCCGAGATACAGATGCAGCGCGTGAAAGACCGTCTCGATCGCGTCTTGTCGGGCTGGCGAGAGGGCGTCTTGCCCGGCGTATTGCGCAGCTAATGCATCCGCCGCGAACAACCATCTGGAGAACCCGAGCACGTGAAACGTCGCGCTGGCCAAGCCGACGCCGGCGGCAGCCATGCTCAGGCCTCGATTCGCCGGGCTCGTAAGGCGGGCGAATAGCAGGACGATCGGGAAGATGAGCAAGCTGGCCGCGACCATGCCGGCCCAATACAAGGTGAGCGTCGCGCCGCCTTCATGATACTTTCGCAGGACCGCCGCGACGGGTTCTCTCAGAATGTCGGGGTAATTAAACCGGACGATCAATCCGGTCCATGAGAGGACGATCAGCAGCGGCATGAGCACGAGCAGAATGCCGAATGTTCGCATTTTGTAACGGTTCATCTTATTTTCCTCCACGCGAGATGCATTTGATACAATCATCTTAAGCGGGAGCGTCGCTCGTTCCCATGATGCCAGACGCAAAAAAGGTATGCCATTGCGCAAAGGAGGAGGACGCAAATGGGCTATGGCTTGTCGGTCTCGCTCGTTCATCCGCTGCTCAGCTATATGGCGAGGAACGGGTATCGCCTGGACTTGTTTCGTGAAGCCGCTTCGTTCGATATGAAGCTCCTGCAAGAGGCGGAGGCGCGCATGCGGGAAGAGGAGTTTGACCGTTTGCTGGAGGAGGCTTCGGCTTTTACGCAGGACCCGTTATTGGGTCTGCATTTGGGACAGACCATCGAGTTATCCAGTCTCGGCATTCTAGGTTATGTGCTGCTGCATTGCAAAACCATCGGCGATGCGTTGGCCGCTTATCGGCGATATAACGTGATATTGTGCAGCGGCATCGATATCGAGTGGGAGACGGTTGGACAGGAAACCATCATCCGATTCAACGTGAGCGATCCGTCCAGACAAGCCTCCAGACACGCGGTCGAAGGGATGGTCAGTTCCTTCTATCATATTGTTCTTGCCTTAAGCTGTCGGAACATTGCGCCCATCAGACTGCATTTCACGCACGGAGCCCCGGAGGATGGGGAGGCGTATGTCCGCCTTTTCGGCATCGCTCCCGTGTTCGGGCGCGAAAGCAATCTATTGAGCGTGGAGCGGGAGATGCTGCAGGTTCCGATCTTGTTCTCGAAGGGCGAGATGTTCAGCGCGTTCGAAGCCTATGCGGAGGAAGCGAGAGCCCGGCTGCTGCAAGGGGAGGCTTTCGCGGATCAGGTGTACCGATGGATCGTCCGGAGCATGCCGGCCGCATTCCCGGGCGTTCAAGAGGCGGCGCTGCACTTCAAGGTCAGCGTGCGTACGCTGCAGGCCAATCTCAAGCGGGAGGATGCGACGTACAACCGCCTGTTCAATAAAGCGCGGATGGAATTCGCGGTGCATTATTTGAAGAACCCTCGGTTTACGGTGGCGGAGATCGCGTATTTGCTTCAATTTTCGGAGCCGAGCGCCTTTCAGAGCGCGTTCAAGCGATGGACCGGCTTGCCGCCGGGACGGTATAGGGAGATGCGTCTTTAAGCGCATGTGTGAACAAGCCGCAGAATCTTCCGACGACGACAAAGCGGCTGTCCAGGAGCGATCCTGTACAGCCGCGTACTGTTGTTATTCCGGCGTTCCTTGCGTGAACGTCAGCGTGTCCAACGTGTAAACCGCGGACAAGTCGGCGACGATCGCGAGTGGTCAAAATAATACGGGGTTCCAGATGCCTTAACCGGGCATCGCGAATTCGAACCGCGCAGCGAAGGCACCCGGAAGGGTGCCTTTTGTGATGGATAGGCCTTCCTGAAATTCGCGTGCATGATGCGATTACCGCTGCTTGCGGTCGATTGCTTCCCTATGTCCCAATTGTGGTCATGCCGTCCTCATCTCGCCTTGCGCCGAATCCCCCATTCCAGACCGCCTCCGCTAGACGATCGTCGCGGCGTTGCGGCATCGGGATTCATAATTTTCTCCTGCCACTGTTGATACCCGTAAATAACGACGGACAGCAGCACCAGATCAACATAAATCCAGAAGCGGCTGCGATCCACGAAGCTGTAGAAACCCCGCCATTCATAGAAGAGGCTGAACACGAACATGAACACGAAATCGCAGATGACGTTCGTGAGGAAATACCGCCAGAATCGTCCGTAGGTCAAGGAGAAGATCCACATGGTACTCCCGACGAACGCGCCGTGGATTAACGGAATGAAGGCGGTAAAGGGGACGAGATTTTGATGGATGACGATCCAATCCGTCGCATCGATCGCGATTTCGTCATAGATGGTCATCAGCAGCGCGGTGAGAATCGTGACCGGCATATAACGGCGCAGCGTCTCTTTACTCAGGAAAACGAAAGAGAGCCACGGGACAAGCAGCGTAATCCACATGATTGCATGGTTTAGCATAGGGGACCTCCATCGCGGGTTGAATGCTGATAATTTGTGCGGCCGCCTGAAAATTATCCGCGGTTTGGGCATCATTGGGGAGGTTTAGCTCGGAGGGGCCGCGAGGCATGCGGACAGGGCGTTCCATATTTTGCTTGCCTTCTCCATGATTTGTTGTTATTTTAGATAGTAACAAAATGTTATTATCATAAAGTTACTAACGTAACGGGAGGCGGAGCAACATGGAGAACGCCAAGGAGTTAAACATAAGTCGCGCATGGAGAGGCTGGAACGCATTCGAAATCGCCTGGTTAGCGCTGTTCAGCGCGATCGCGGTCGGCATTACGGTGATCACGAAAGATTCCGTATTCGGGTTTACGGTCTTCATCACCGGGGTGCTGTGCGTGGTGCTCGCGGCTAAAGGAAATCTGATGAGCTACGTGTTCGGGATGTACAATACGCTCGGTTACGCCTACTTGGCTTACGTCAACGGGTTGTTCGGCGAAGTGGCGCTGAATTTGCTGTTCTTCGTGCCGATGAATGTTGTCGGCTTCTACATGTGGCGCAGCCATCGTCGCGGCGGCAAGCTCGCCATGCGGCAGATGGGGCTGAACGGCCTGCTGCTCGTGGCGGCGATTTGCCTCATCGGCAGCCTGCTGCTCGGGTTCGGATTATCGTTCATCCCGGAGCAGAATTCGCCTTACATCGATGCCGCGACGACGGCGTTGTCGGTCGTGGCGACCATTCTCATGGTGAGAAGATTCAAGGAGCAGTGGCTGGTTTATATCGTGTTGAATTTGTTCACGGTGCTGCTCTGGGTCATACGGCTGCTCGACGGCAGCGGCGATGGATGGCTCATGATCGTCATGTGGAGCGCGTATTTGGTGAATGCGGTATATGGCTACTACAATTGGAGCAAAGGGGTCAAGGAGGGATAAGCATGAAGACGCTGGGATTAACGCTGGGGAAGTTCGCGCCGCTGCACAAGGGGCATCAATATATGATCGAGACGGCGCTGCAAGAGGTCGACGAGCTGATCGTCGTCATCTACGAGACGCCGGTGACGCCGATTCCGCTGCATATTCGGGCGAACTGGATTCGCAAGCTGTATCCGACCGTGCGGGTCATCGAAGCGTGGGACGGACCGGACGGGTACTCGAACGACCGGGAGCACGAGATTCGGGAGGAGCAGTACATTCTGGGGCTGCTGAAAGGCGAGCAGGTGACGCACTTCTACTCCAGCGAGTTCTATGGCGAACATATGAGCATCGCCTTAGGCGCGGTGGACCGGCGGGTGGACGAAGCCCGGGGGCAAGTGCCGATCTCGGCCACGATGGTCCGCTCCGATCCGTACAAGTACCGCGAATTCGTCAGCGACGTCGTCTACCGGGATTTGATTACGAAGGTGGTGCTCGTCGGCGCGATGTCCACGGGCAAATCGACGATCACCGAAGCGCTGGCGGCTCGTTATCGCACGACGTTCGCGAGCGAATACGGGCGCGATTACTGGACGGAGCATCAGGTGGACCGCCGGATCGGCTTGGAAGCGTTCGACGAGATCGCGACCGGCCACCTCGAGCGCGAGGAGCGGGCGCTGCTGGAAGCGAACCGGTATCTGTTCGTCGATACGAACGCGATTACGACCTATATGTTCGCCCTCGACTACCACGGCCGGGCGCCGGAGCTGTTGACGCGGATCGCGCTGGAGAACGCGCGGCGGTACGACCTGTTCTTCCTGTGCGACGACGATATTCCGTACGACGATACGTGGGACCGGAGCGGAGATCAGAAGCGGCACGTGTTCCATAAGCAGATCATCGCGGATTTGAAGGAGCGCCGGATTCCGTATATCACGCTGCGGGGTAGCCTGGAGCAGCGGATCCGCAAAGTCGACGAGGTATTGGCCAAGTTCGAGCCGTACGCGAACTTTTTCGGAGCGGCGCATGGCGAATAACCCGCCAAAGGAGGCAGGAGAGTTGGACGTATTGGATCGCGACGGGCTGACGGAACGCGAGTTTCTGGAGCGGTACCGGGTCGGGGATTACGAGCGGCCTTCGGTGGCGGCGGACATGGTCATTGTCACCGTCACGGATACGGAGGCGGACAGCTACCGCAAGCTGCCGGACAAAGAGCTGCGCGTCCTGCTCATTCGACGGGGCGGGCATCCGTTCCTGGGCAAATGGGCGCTGCCGGGCGGCTTCGTCCGTCCGAACGAGACGACGGATCAGGCGGCGGCGCGCGAGCTGCGCGAGGAAACCGGCGTGGACGACGTGTATTTGGAGCAGCTGTACACGTTCAGCGACGTCGGGCGCGACCCCCGCGCATGGGTGATGAGCTGCAGTTATATGGCCTTGATCAACGGCGAGCACCTTCAGCTGCAGGCAGGGGATGACGCGGCCGAGGCGGCTTGGTTCAAGGCGACCTACCGGCTGCTGCGGGAGCGGAAGGAGCATGTTGAGGACGGATACGTGAAGACGCTGGAGTACGAACTTAAGCTCAGCAGCGAGGAGGAAGAGTTGACGGCAGTCGTGGCGCGGACGGTGACGGCAAGAGCGACCTCGACGTCGACCGCGTACGCCATCGTCGCGAATGACGGCTTGGCGTTCGACCATGCGAAGATCATCGCCTGCGCCATCGAGCGGCTCCGGGGCAAAGTGAATTACACCGACATCGCCCTGCATCTGATGCCGCCTTTGTTCACGTTGACGGAGCTGCAGCAAGTATACGAGGTGATTTTGGATAAGGAGCTGCTGAAAGCCGCCTTCCGGCGCAAAGTGGCCGACCTCGTGGCGGAGACCGATCATTACACGGAGAACGCGGGCCATCGTCCGTCCCGTTTGTATCGGAGAAGGTTGGAGGAGTAAGGATGATCTACACGATCGAGAAATTAAGAGACGCCTATCGAGCAGGCGAGACGTTCAAATACGTGTTCTTCTGGGGCCACACGCCGCCAAAGGACGGAACCGTCGACAAAAGCTGTTTCAGCCAGTGGTGGATGAGTCCGTTTACGGTGGGGGTAACCGAATATTCGTGCGCGGAGCAGTTCATGATGGCCGAGAAGGCTCGGTTGTTCGGCGATGACGACATGCTGGAGGCGATCCTGAAGTCGAAGCATCCGAAGGAGATGAAAGCCTACGGGCGCGCGGTCCGGAACTTCGACAAGGACGTATGGGATCGCGAATGCTACGGCATCGTCCTGCGCGGCAGCTTGGCCAAGTTCGCCCAAAATCCGGCGCTCGGCGTTTATCTCAAGTCGACGGGCAACCGTATTCTGGTCGAAGCGAGCCCGCAGGATCGCATTTGGGGGATCGGCATGGGCCAGTCCAATCCAGACGTGAACAATCCGCTGAAGTGGCAGGGTAGCAATCTGCTCGGCTTCGCGCTTACCGAGGCGCGGGACGAACTGCTGCGGGGTTAGTTTTTGCCGGCATGGAAGCCGTGATGAAAGAAAGAAGGGAAACCACAATGAACCGAAAAGAAATAGCGGCGGAAACGCTGCGCATCCAGCAACAAGGCTGCTATGACTACGAAGGACGCCAGGTCGACTTCGCCGCGGCGCAGCGGCAGTCCGAGGCGAACAGCAAGCTGATCACGCCGGAACAAGGGGAAGCGCTGGTCAAGGAAATTGGCGGGCTGCCGAAGTTGCCGCAAGCGGCCGTCTATTCCGTCGCCAACGAGGCCACGGTGAAGGCTATCTTGGACGGGGCTGCAGCCGGGAAGACGCGGGTCGGCGTGCTCAATTTCGCCAGCGCAAAGAACCCCGGCGGCGGGTTCCTGAACGGCGCGATGGCGCAGGAAGAAAGCCTGGCGGCTTCCAGCGGATTATATGAAGCGCAGCTGCGCCATGAAGCCTACTACAAGGCGAATCGGGCTTGCCCGTCGATGATGTATACCGACCATGCCATCTACTCGCCGGACGTGGCGTTCTTCCGCGACGAGCGGTTCGGCCTGCTCGAACGGCCGGCGACCGCCTCGGTACTGACGCTGCCCGCCGTGAACTATGGGCAGGTCGTGCTCAAGGGCGAAGACCCCGAGGAGGCGGAGCGCGCGATGAAGAACCGGATGCGGCTGGCGCTGGCGATCTTCGCCTATCAAGGCGATCGCAGCCTCATCCTGGGCGCATATGGCTGCGGCGTTTTCCGGAACGATCCGGTCAAAGTGGCCAAGTGGTGGCGCGAGTTGTTGGAGGACGAGGAGCTAGGGCGCTTGTTCGCGGACATTCGCTTTGCCGTGTTGGATACGTCCAAAGCGGGGGCGTGCATACGTGCTTTTGAACGGGAGTGGAATGGATAATGGACGGCGAAGAACGGGAAGGCAAGAAGAAAATCGCTTGACAGTCTACCTACTGGTAGGTAATATGTGGGTATGAACAATAACACGTTGGATCAGATTTTGGATACAGCCCAGCTTCTCGTTCAATCCGTAGGATTCAATGCATTCAGTTACGCGGATATTTCTAGAGAAGTCGGAATTCGGAAAGCAAGCATCCATTACCATTTTCCTAACAAAGCGGATTTGGGAGAGGCGTTAGTGGCGCGGTATCATGTTCATTTCAGGGCTGCTTTGACGCAAATCGATGCGCTCGCGGTGAGCGACTTGGAGAAGCTGCGCAAATTTGCCGCGCTTTACAAAGCCGGGCCCATTCATGAATTTCGGCTCTGTTTAGGCGTCATGTACGGAACGGACTATATTACGCTGCCGGAGAAGGTTCAAGAGAAGCTGACCGACTACTTTTCCACGAATTTGACATGGCTGGAGCAAGTTATGGACCATGGCTTAAAGGCCGGCGCGCTAGTCTTTAAGGGGACGGCGAAGAGTCGGGCCCATACGTTTCTTGCGGCGCTTCAGGGAGCGCAGTTGCTTGCGCGCAGCTTTAAGGACATCGACAAGTTCGATGAAATTGCCGAAGAATTAATAACCGCTTTAGAACCGAACTAAAGCGGTTGTTTTTCGAATATAACCTACCTATTAGTAGGTAAACGAAGGAGTCGTGAATATGAATTTTCATGGTAAAGTGGCTGTTATCACAGGAGGCGGGAGCGGAATCGGGAAAGCAACGGCGATTGCATTAGCGAGGCAAGGCGCTAAAGTGGTTATCAATGGCCGTCGGGAGCAAGTATTATTGGATGCTGCGGGAGAAATCGACTCGACTGGGGAACGCGTGCTGGCGATCGCGGGGGACATCAGGCAGCTTGAAACTTCTGCGTCCATTGTGAAGGCAGCCGTTGATCGATTTGGCGGCATCGATGTATTGATTTCCAGCACGGGAATTTTTAAGCCTACCCCTTTTTTGGAGCATACGGAAACCGACTTTTACGCCTATGTGGATACGATCGTGAAAGGCTCGTTTTTTATCGCGCAAGCCGTCATTCCCGAAATGATAAAGCGCGGCGGCGGAGCAATCGTCCATGTCGGTTCAATGTGGGCAACTCAAGCCATCGGCGCCACTCCTTCAAGCGCATACTCTGCCGCCATGGCGGGCAGACACGCGTTAACGCGCAACCTGGCCATAGAGTTTGCCAACGAACGAATTCGCGTGAACGCGGTTGCTCCCGCTATAGTAGAAACGCCGGTGTACGAAAGCTTCGTTCCCCAAGAGCAAATGAGGAGCGTATTGGACAGTTTCAACGCCTTTCATCCGCTAGGGAGAATTGGGCAGCCTCAGGACATGGTGTCCGCAATCTTATTCTTGGCAAGCGACGAAGCGAGTTGGATAACGGGCGCCATTCTCCCCGTTGACGGCGGCGTAACGGCCGGGAAACATTAGACTGTCTGTAGATGCGAGAGCTGAAGAACCTCCTCGAATAGCGCATTCGCGGAGGTTTTTTGATGAGCGACCGTCATGGGCGGGGACGCCTTTTCACGTCACGGGATACCGTTTCGGCATCACCGCGAGCCCAATTGCCTTCCGTTTTTTCAGCACGTTAATAAGCTGCGCCTGCAGCGTGGCGCTGCAGGTAACCTCGAGGACAACCTCGCTTTTGGGGGCCGACGACAAATTGATTTTCTTCCTATTAAGCGCGAATTCGACGGCCAGTCCGAGGAAGAAGCCGCCAACCAAGCCGATCAGCGCCCAAATGACGGGCCCCCAGTGCAAGACGAAGCCATAGATCGTGCCCAGCACCATGAAGATCGCGGCGCCTACCATGGCGCCGTCCAGCATGCTTCGCCCATCCACCCGATGAATCGTGTCGATGACATGGGGCTGAGAATCCAGGTTGGAGAGCGGCAGCGCCACGATATTCTGCGGCGGTACGCCTAACTTCTCGATATCGTGGATCACCATCTCCACGAAGGGCGAATGCTCGAAGGTGGCGATAACGTGCAAGGTCGTATTTTCGGTAATGCTGCGCAGGTGGCCCAATTGTTCAGCCCTCACTCTCAAGTATCGAACTTGCTCGATATCGAATAATATATTGTTCTCATTGACCGACGTATAGGCTTGATAGACCGCGAACACGTACATGGAGGGCAGGAATAGGAACCATTGCCAGTCCACGATCGCGGCCGCGCCGTCGAAATCCCCCAGGAACGAGTAGAGCCACGACCGGATGGCCACGGCTTTATGGCACACAAATATCCACCAAGCGAGCACGAAGGTGCCGACGACCGTGCTGCCGCTATACAATTGCCCCAAGCCGGGAGAGAGAATGGACCAGATCGTGCCGACCCACGGATTCTTCTTATCCAGAATGCTGATATCGAAGAAACTGACGTCCGAAGGCGTGACCGGCGCATCCTCGATCTCGGACAGGACATGGCTTTTGTTGATTTCGACCGCGTTGCGGTAGCTGTCCCAGATGCTGTACACATACACGGCCACATAGAGCAGCACCCAGTCCTGATTCAATTGCGCCGTCGCCTCTTCGAACCGGCCGTGGAAGGATAACGCGATCCCTCGGTTAAGATTGGCTTGGTTGTTGACGACTAGCTCCCAGATAACCAGTACGAAGCCGTGCAGGTACTTGCCTACAAACATGTGCCCGAAGCCGGGGAAAACCACCGACCACCAGGCCGTAACCCATGGGGTGCGGGGATAAACCGAGTTAATGCCCAAGACGGATATCTGCCCTTTGGAATAGCGGGGCTTGATGGCGGCGGACTGGAACTTCTGATGCGGCATCGGGAATCTTCTCCTATAGGCTGGATGTCCTCCTATACTATTGCCAGTTGCTACCTGCGTTATTTATGATTTCGCGCGAAATTTGGTAATTCCGCGGCTGCAAGAAGGGACGGCCGGCACAATGCGATTGCCGCAACCTGTCATATGTCCATCCCGACCTGTCATTATTCCACTTTCGGACGGGCGGCGCCATTGATACGATGTAAGCGCAATCATTACATCGTATCGAGGAGGAATTTGACGTATGAGAAAGCTTGGGGCAAGCCTCGTTCTGGCGCTTGCGGTATGCGCGGCGCTGTCGGCGACCGCCATGGCCAAACAGCCCTATTCGTCGTACTGGTACCCGGATCAGCTGCTGCAATGGGAGGCGGCGAAGGACCCGGATGCCGCGTTCAACCGGAGCGTCGAGCCGCTGCGCGACCGCGTGGGCGGACCGGGCGTGAACCCGAACGCGACGGCGGAGCCGAAAGTCGTGGCGCTCTCCGCGCTTAATCAGGGGACGAGCGGCGTGCCGTCGCAGGGCTCCGACAAATTCGGCGCGAACACGTTCGGCTACTGGCAGTACGTCGACAAGCTCGTCTATTGGGGCGGCTCCGCGGGCGAAGGCATCATCGTGCCGCCGAGCGCGGACACGATCGACGCGGCGCATAAGAACGGCGTGCCGATCCTCGGGACGATTTTCTTCCCGCCGTCCGTGTACGGGGGCAAGTACGACTGGGTGAAGCAGATGATCCGGCAGGACGCGAACGGCAATTTCCCGGCGGCGGATAAATTGCTCGAGGTGGCCCGCTATTACGGCTTCGACGGTTGGTTCATCAACCAGGAGACTGAAGGCGGCACGTCGGCCGACGCGAAGCAGATGCAGGCGTTCCTGCAGTACATCCAGCAGAAGAAGCCCGCGAACATGCAGATCATGTGGTACGATTCCATGACCGTGGACGGGAAGATCGCCTGGCAGAACGCGCTGAACGACAAGAACGCGATGTTCCTCCAAGACGGCGGACAGAAGATCGCGGACAGCATGTTCCTCAACTTCTGGTGGCGGGAGCTGAACACGTCGGCCGATAAGGCGATGAGCCTCTCTCGCAGCCCGTTCGAGCTGTACGCCGGGATCGACGTGGAGGCGAAGGGCTACGACACGAAGGTCAACTGGGGATTGCTGTTCCCGGAGGGTAAGCCGGCGGTGACCTCGCTTGGCATCTACCGGCCGGATTGGGCGTTTAACGGCGCGGAGAGCATGGCGGATTTCTTCGCGCGCGAGAATCGGTTCTGGGTCGGCGCGAACGGGAATCCGGCCAATACCGCGACCGATCAGGCATGGAAAGGGATCGCCAACGACGTGGCCGAGTCCTCGCCGGTGAACGATATGCCGTTCACGACCCATTTCAATACCGGCAGCGGACAGAAGTTCTTCGTGAGCGGCAAGCAGGTGCGCGAGAGCGGCTGGAACAACCGCAGTCTGCAGGATGTGCTGCCGACGTGGCGCTGGATCGCGGAGAGCCAAGGCACGGCGCTGACGCCGTCGATCGATTGGACGGACGCTTATTATGGCGGCAGCTCGCTCAAGATCGCGGGCGAGTTAAGCCCTGTCAACGCGACGAACGTGAAGCTATACCGCGCCGATCTGCCCGTCGGGGCAAGCACGAAGCTGGCGTTGACGTACAAGGCGAGCGGCGAGGCGATCCTCAAGGCGGGGCTGACGTTCGCGGACGCGCCGGGCAAGACGGTCTATGTCGATCTCAGAGGCCGCGAGGCTGCGGATTGGACCACCGCGACCGTCAACTTGACGCCGTACAAAGGCAAGCGGATCGCGTCGCTGTCGCTCTACTTGGACGCGAAGCAGACGATCCCGAATTTCGAGATTCGCGTCGGCAAGCTGTCGATCGCGAATGTCAACGATCACGTCAAGCCGCTGCCGGGCGTGCAGGGCTTGAAGATAACGGGCGCGGACATCCGCGACGGCATCTACGGCGATGCAAGGCTCGTCTGGAACGAGTCGAAGCAGAAGGCGCAGCACTACGAAATCTACCGCGTGCTGCCGGATGGCAGCCAGACGCTCATTGGCGCGACGGGCAACCATGTGTTCTACGTGCCGGAGATGCGTCGGATAAACAAGGAAGCGGCCACCGTCCTGAAGGTCGTGCCGGTGAACGGGCAGTACCAGCCGGGACCGGCTACCGAGACGAAGCTGCAGTGGCCGGCGTATCCGAAGCCGATCGCCCAGTTCAAGGCGAGCAAGACGCTCGTTGCCCCGGGGGAGAGCGTGACGTTCACCGATCTGTCGACGGAAGTGACGGAAGGCTGGACGTGGACGTTCGAAGGCGGCTCGCCGGCCGCGTCGACGGCGAACAATCCGGTCGTCTCCTATGCGCGGGAGGGCGTCTA
Organism: Paenibacillus methanolicus; assembly: GCF_008124765.1. Classification (GTDB taxonomy): domain Bacteria; phylum Bacillota; class Bacilli; order Paenibacillales; family Paenibacillaceae; genus Paenibacillus_Z; species Paenibacillus_Z methanolicus. The sequence goes on from NZ_VNHS01000014.1 coordinate 84,434, forward strand.
TGCCGTGACGCTGACGGCATCGAACAGCTCCGGCGACGACACGGTGACGAAGCAGGCGCTCATTACGGTCAGCGCATCGGCCGCATCGGCGGTCAACCTGGCGCTGAACGCGCCGGCGACGGCCGACCATGCCTGCGGCGCGGCCGAGGGCGCGCCGAACGCGGTCGACGGCAAGGTGACGAACAACAGCAAGTGGTGCGCGCTTGGCAATGCGCCGCACTGGCTGCAGCTCGACCTTGGCGGGATGTACGACATCGGCGGCTTTACGATTAAGCATGCGGAGGCCGGCGGCGAATGGTCGGGCTTCAACACGAGCGACTACACCATCCAGGTCAGCGCGGACGGTACGACTTGGACGGACGTCGTCGCGGCGAAGGGCAATGCCGCGGCCGAGACGTTCGACGCGATCGCCGTTACGAAGGCGCGTTACGTGAAGCTGGTCGTCGTGAAGCCGACGCAGGGCGGCGATACGGCGGCGCGCATTTACGAGTTCGAGGTGCACGGGCTTCGTCCGTAAGCTTGCGATCGAACGCGGAGAGCGGCTGCGCGCCATGACGGCGCGCAGCCTCTTGATTTTGGAGTCGCGGTCGCGGTCCTCGGGGTTTAAACGCTAGCAATCAAGGGAATGCTAGAACTAGATTCCCGCTATCGTTGACTATGGATCCCGTTAGGAGCATCGCCCATGAAATGTATCAATTGCAATTCCATCGATATTGGCCGCATCGGCACCCGGCAGTATTATTGCTGGAACTGCTGCATCGAGATGACGATCGAGGAGGACGGCCGAATGGACGTCTTTCAGGTCGAGAAGGACGGCTCGCTCAGCTCGCTGAACGATCTCTTTCTGGAAGAAGAGACGCAACCGGACGAGCCGGCGGAGACGGCCGAATTCAGCCCGGACGACGGACAACGGCTGTCTGGCTAAGCGCGCGATACGAAGATGAAGGCATCGGGCACGAACGTGCGCCGATGCCTTTTTGCCATGTTTACCGCTCCGATATCTTCACTCCGTTGATAATTGAACGCGTATCGCGGCGGCGCGATCCCGCCTCGGCCTTTCGTTCGCGTTCTATTGGAACGTCTCCCAACGTGCCCGCCGCAGCCGAAAATACCTCAGGCCCTCCCGCAGCGCGTCTGCCTCTTCGAACCCCAGCTTCGCGAGCAATCGGGCGGATCGCTCGTTCGCCGGCTCCGCGGTTGCCTCGATGTAGGCGAGCTCCATACGCTCGAAGCCGATGGCGACGACGGGACGCAGCGCTTCGAGCATCAACCCTTGCCCCCAATACGCGGGCGACAGATCGAAGCCGATCTCGGCTCGCGCAGGCGCTTGCTCCGCCCAGCAATGGAAGCCGCACGTGCCGATCAGCTCGCCGTTCAGCCGGTCGAACAGACCCCAACGGCATCCCGAATCATGCAGATGGAATCGGATGATTTCCTCGGCTTCCGCGATCGACCGGCAGGGCGGAATGTCCATGAATGCGGTGACCCGCTCATCGCCGAAATGCCGCATCACCGCCTCGGCATCCGCCAGCGTCAGCAGCGCAAGCCGCAGCCGTTCCGTCTCGAGCGGCGGGAATACGAATGCATGTGCCGTCATCGTCGTTTCACCTCCCTAATAACTAACATCCTAAATTTACCACACCATGATCAACTGTGAGTATATCCGCGCCTTTCCTGTTAAATAACGCCATAAAAGTTCTGCCCGGTGAATCATTGTTGTGATAAAATATGGAAAATCCAAGCGAGGTGAGCAGGGCGTAAGGCAATAGAGAAAGCATAGGACGAGGGAGAATAGCGCTTTTTTTGGATATACTAGGAAAAAACCAAGGTGGTGCGATGCCAGATGTCCAACAAAAAGACCGCGGCGTTCTTGGTCCTAGCCGCGGCTGTCCTGCTCTCGAACGCTTCGCGCGCCGGCGCGGTCCCCCGCGAGCAGTTGCTGGGGGCCGCGCTGCTGCAGCAGCTGGATCCGGTCGTACGGAGCGCGATCGGCGGGATCTACCGGGAAGCTTATCCGCAATACGGGTGCGAGCGGATCGCGGCGATCAACGAACGGGTCACGGCAAGAAGGGTCCGGGAGCGGGCGCATCCCGTCGACGCGATGCACGGCGCGCGCTATTATGCGATAGCGGTACGAGTATGCCGGCCGAAGGGCGACCAGCTCGAGCTGTGGCTGCGGAATGATACGGTGTCGGCTCAATATTACTTAACGGGCTACCGCTATTTAACTCAAGCGGAGCTGCGCGCCGAAGATGGATCCCGCCAGCAACGGTAGGAGGCATTACGAGACTGAAGCTAGGGGGGAGAGAATGTGGATATGAAAGGTTCGATTATTGCGCTCGACTTGGACGGCACGCTGCTCGGATCGGATAAGCGGGTGTCGGCGCGGAACGCGGCGGCGGTGCTGGCCTGTCATCGGGCGGGCAAGCGGATCGTCATCGCGACGGCCCGGCCGCCGAGGTCGGTGACGGAGCTGCTGCCCGTCGAGCTGCTCGGCATCAGTTCCTTCGTCTTCTATAACGGAGCGCTCATCCGCGATACGCAGTCGGGTATCGAAGAGCATCTGCCGATCGAAGCGGACGTGACGGCCGAGCTGCTCGATTATTGCGGGCGGCACATGGCGGAGTGTCATATTAGCATGGAGGTGAACGACGCGTGGTTCGCGAACCGGGACCTCGACGATCCGGGGTTCTATCATTCCAAATTCAAACCGACGATCCGTCCGCTGTCGGAGCTTCGGCTGCAGGCCGCGACCAAGGTGCTGCTGACCTCGTTCCGGGAGGCGGACGCGATCGCGCAAGCGTTCGCGGAACGGGCGAACGTCGTGCTGACCGACGGCGGACGGCTGCTGCAGATCATGAACAAGTCGGTCTCCAAAGCGGCGGGGCTGCTTCGGTTATGCGTGCATTACGGCGTGCCGGCTTCGGAGATCGTTGCCTTCGGCGATGACATGAACGACGTCGACATGCTGCAGATGGCCGGATACGGCGTAGCCATGGGTAATGCGGTCCCCCTCCTGAAGAGCGCGGCCCGGCACGTGACGGGGACCAACGACGAGGACGGCGTCGCGGCGGTGTTGGAACGGTTGGCCTAAGAAGCCGGTTTGCGTGGTTGAAGGCAACATTTGGCTATGCCCGCGAAGAAGCAATGTGTATAATGGTTAGCAACAATGAAGGCGTCCCTTGTACGCCGCGAAAAACGGAGTGCGCCCATGTCTTCCCTAATCGATACGTTGACGTCTTTGACCGAAGAGGACGTACGGCATTTCCTCGACCGATACCGATCGCTCGGCCCGCTGCCGGGCATCGCGCTGACCTTTATGAAATCGTTCGTCCCGCCGTTGCCCACGCTGATTATCGTCGGCGTCAACGCGGCGGTGTACGGTTTATGGCTCGGCTTCTTGTATTCCTGGCTCGGGATGATCGCCGGCTGCATGACGACGTTCCTGATCTTCCGGCGGCTCGGCGAGCATCGTTACGCGCTCAAGTGGGCGGCCAAGCCGCGCGTGCAGCGGAGCGTGGTCTGGATTCGGCGCAATTCGTTCGGGTACGTGTTTCTGCTCAGCCTGTTCCCCGTCGGTCCGTTCGTCGTCATCAACATCGCGGCCGCGCTCGCGCGCATGCCGCTGCGGTCCTTCCTGATCGCGATCGTGTTCGGCAAGGCCGTCATGGTCATGTCGGTGTCGATGATCGGCCACGACGTGGAGAGTTTCATGCGGGAGCCGGCGCGGCTGCTGTACGTGGGTCTGTTCGTCCTTATTTCGTTCATCGTCAGCAAGCGGATCGAAGCCTGGTTCACGCGCGCGAGCGCCGCGTCGGGAACGTAAGGGCGCGGCGGTCAGGTTACTCGCATCCCAATCATACATAGGAACAGCCTCTTGCCGATCGACGGCAAGAGGCTGTTTGCCGTCGATCGCGCGGGGCGGAGGCCCAAAGCGAGACCAAACGGGAAAGCCCGGAAGAACGGGCGTTCTTCCGGGCTCCGAGGGCAAAGCCCTTTGGTTCCCCTCAGCGGAGGGGGCAATGCTGTCAGGTTAAGGAAAAACGTCGGATGAAGCCAACTAGGGCCGTAAGTTGATAGGCTTAAGTTTTAGGAGGACTTCAAAACCTATTGAAGCTTTGTCCGACAGGACAAAAGCGTGCCCCGCTCAAGCCCACTCGCCAACCGCGAATAATGGTGACTGCACGAAGAAGGGAGTCCAGAGGGCAAAGCCCTTTGGAGCCTCCTCGGCGGAGGAGGTGGGAGGAGGGAGCAACAAAAGTCGGGTCAAAAGGGCGGAGCCCTCTTAACCTGACAGCATTGCAGCGGAGGGGGAAGGGGGAGGGAGCAATAAAAGTCGGGTCAAAAGGGCGGAGCCCTCTTAACCTGCAGCGGGCGCCGAAGCGGGGGCGAGAGGCGAGAGGCGAGGAAGCCGGGCGGTTCATGCGGAGAGGGGCGTGCGTAGAAGCGCGATCCGGCTGGAGCGGAGAGTACCCTGGCGGGGGAGGAGGGGAGCCGGATTCGGAAGGCAGTCGCGTGCGCGTCTTGTGCGGACGCACGGACGCGGAGGACGAACGGCGGCGGACGGATGCAAGCGGACGAAGCGGTGAGTCGGCGTTCGTAATCTCGTTACGTTTAGTTTAGCCTAGGGCGAAGGATGGCGGGCAGTACCAACTTTCGCTAGTACCCGGTCGGAGGAGCGGACGGGGGTTGACAGCTTTTTTGCACCCAATCTATAATTGCAGTACGTTCTGGAAAATTAGAATACTTGATTCTAAAGGAGTTAGCCTCCATGAGCCATCCGTTATCGATCAACCTCGAACAGCAGAAACTGCTGGCAAGCGCGCTGCGGGTCAAGCTGCTGCACGCGCTGAAGGACACGCCCCGCACGGTGAAGCAGATCTCGGTGCAGCTGGAGGAGACGCCCGGCAACGTGCATTACCATTTGAAGCGGCTGCTCGAAGGCAAGCTGGTCGAGATCGTAGAGACCCGCGAGCTGAACGGCATCGTCGAGAAGTATTACAAGTCGGTCGCGACCGTCTTCCATAGCCGCTCGCATCCGAGGCCGGGCGTGGAGACGCGCCTGCTGCTCAGCGCGGAGGAGGCGCTGCAGCTGAAGCAGGAATTCGTCGAATTGCTCGGCAAGTGGGAGGAGCGGACCTCGCTGCGCAAGCGCGAGCCGGATCATCGAGACCTGCTGATTAACGTGGACATCGTCCCCGCGGAAGAAGGGCATTAGGAATAGTTCGAGTGGTTACCTTATCTATGATGGCCAGGCGATATTCTAAGAATAGATGCAAGAGAGGATCATTACGCATGAAGACAACATTAACCGCCATTCTCGTCGCGCTTGTCGCATTGACGCTCGGAGCTTGCTCCGGAAATTCGGACGAGACGCCGAACAAGGAGACGCCAGGCGAAGCGCGAACCCAGAACCAGGCACCGGATGCCGAGAAGGCGAAGCAGAAAGCGTACACGGCCGCCAAGATCGCCGAGGATAAAGTACGCACGCTGTTCGGGAAAGCGACGCTCGAGGACGGCACGCCGATTCTCGATCCGGTCACCGGCACGGCCGAGAAGGCGAAGTCGCTGCTGGCGAACTATTTCGATCCGGCGCTCGCGGACGCGATCGTCGCGCACTACGTCACGGACAAGAAGAGCGGCGAGAGCACGCTCGTGAACGCGGAGCCGTTCTTCGCGGCTTCGATTCTGGCGACGAAGAGCGCGGAAGACGTTCAAATCGACGGCGAGAACGATACGTACGCCGTGACGACCGCGGACGGCGGCGTTTATACCCTGAAATGGGACGGCGCGAAATCCAAGTATATTGTCACGGGCTACGAGAAGAAATAACCCGGCTTCATCCCCCCTTTGCATACGAGGCAGCGCCTCGTTGCGAAGGGGGATTTTTTTGTTTTATCCAACCCTTTGATCTGGTTATTTTGGAGCGGATTGGGAATTTTATAGGGAGCATGTTTAGCGGAAAGGAGTCTGTATGATGAAAGAGCGGCACTTGACGGCGGCAGAAGTGGCACCGATCTGGACGGGGTTTCTGGGCGACAGCATGGCGAACGGCGTGCTGCGCTACTTCATCGCCACGGCGGAGGAACGCGAGGTCAAGGATCTCCTCAAATATGCGCTCGGGATGACGGAAGATCATATGGCCTTCAAAAAAGAGCTCGAGAAGCGAGGCGAGATCGTGCTGCCGCTCGCGTTCTCCGAGCAGGATGTCCATGTGGACGCGCCTCGGCTGTTCTCCGATTTAATCATGCTCTATTACATGCGCCAAATGGGCATCGGCGGCACGGTGGCGTATTCGCTCGCGCTGGCGACTTCGACGCGGGCGGACCTGCGGGAATTCTTCAACCAGAACTTGAAGACCGCGGCCGAGCTGCTCGAGCGGGCGACGACGATGCTGTTGGATAAAGGATTTTATATGCGCGCGCCGATTCTTGCGCCGGCGCCGGCGGAGAAGGTGCGGAAGGAAGGGTGGCTGAACGGGCTGCTAGGCGACCGCCGCCCGCTGAACGCCGTGGAGATCACGCATCTGCATTTGAACACGCTCAGCAACGGGCTGGGCAAAGCGCTCATGATCGGCTTTTCTCAGACGGCTAAATCCAAGGAAGTGCGGGATTTCACGATTCGCGCCCGGGATATCGCGTCCAAGCATATCGACGTGTTCAGCCAATTCTTGAAGGATGATCAGCTACCGGCGCCGGGCGCGTTCGAAGCGGAGGTGACGGCCTCCACGGAGGCGCCGTTCACGGACAAGTTCATCTTATTCCACACGCTCTCCCTGACCGCGATCGGGATCGGCAATTACGGTTCGGCGGCCTCCGCGAGCCCGCGCCGGGATTTGGCCTCGGCCTACCTCCGCTTCGCGGCCGAGGTGGGCACGTTCGCGGACGACGGAGCCGAATTAATGATCGAGAAGGGCTGGCTCGAGAAAATTCCGGGCGCGATCGAACGCGACGCTTTAATTCCATCGTAACGGGTGAATGTCATGACCAAATCGGAGCAAATTGAAAAGGTTCTATGGAGCATCGCACTGCCAGGGTTTGGTCAATTGCTGAAGAAACATTACTTAACCGGTGTGATTCTCATTGCCGCCGAACTGCTGATCAATGTCAATGCACATTTAAATGAAATCATTATGTTGAGCTTCCTCGGCGAGATCGAGGAGGCCGTGCGCACGGCGAACTACCAATGGCTGCTCTTCTACCCGTGCTTCTATATGTTCGGCATCTGGGATGCGTACCGGATTCCCGGTTCGGGCAGAGGGTTCTCCTTCACGGCCTCCGTCATGGCGGCATACTGCGCGACGGTAGGCGTCTTTTACTCCAAGAATCGGATATTCGGCGTCGTCTGGGGCCCCGTCTGGCTGCCCATGATCGGCTGCTTCGTCGGTCTGGCGGCGGGTCTGCTGCTGCAGCAGGTGCTCAAGAGATGGCGGAAATCGTAAAGCGCGGCCGTTTTCGCCCGCCCGGAAGCCTGCCGGTTGCCCCGGCGGCTGACGGAAGGAGGATAGCGGCGACGATTGTGGAGGGAAAGAAGAGGAAGGCAGGGGATGGCGCGCAGGTTGTGATTGGAAAGGCTTGCGCGAAAGGGACGTATGCAGTAAACTGAACTTATATGTAATTGGTTAATCAATAAAAATAGAGGAGGAGGAGCGACATATGGCGAAAAGCACGGGTACGTCCGCGAACCGCCGGACGGATATCGTCGCCGCGGCCATCGACGTGTTCGCGGAGATCGGCTATTACCGGGCGACGACCGCGCAGGTGGCGGAACGGGCGAACATTTCGCAGCCTTACGTATACCGGTTCTTCACGAAGGAGTCGCTGCTCGTCGAAGCGCTCGAGGTATCCTGGCAGCGCGTTCGGCAGGCATTCGAGCGCGTGATCGCCGCCGAGGCGCCGGAGCGGCTCGAAGAAGCGCTCATTCAGGCGTATGAAGCGATCATGGCTTCCCATCGGAGCGAAATATTGCTGCAGATGCAGGCGCAAACGATTCAAGAGACGCCGGTCCGCGAGGCGATGCGCCAAGGGATGCGCGGCGTGATCGAGCTTGTGGAGGGCGCCTTCGAACAGAGCGGCGCGCCGGACGCGGCCAAGCGTACGAGCGACTTCATGGCCAGAGGCCTGTTGTGTAACGTCTCGTTGGCGCTGGACATGCCGGGTCTGCTATACAAGGGACATCGGGAGTAGCCGGCGGAGAACGGAGAAGGACGGGCGCGAGATGGACCGGTTCGTTCGTCGCTTCGGTACGAGAGCAGATTAGGCAAAAGAGAGTCGCCTTCGTGCGGCTGCCCTGTTCGCGGCGCGCATCATGCGCGTTATCGAGAGGGGGAGCTGCTTACGCGGGCGGCTCTCTTTGGCGTTGCGCCGGACAATATCCCGAATGACCGTTACCTTAGCCGGTACACGCGCGCCTCATATGGCCGCAGCGATACCTCCATGATGTCCCATTCGGCCATCAGCGGGTAGTTGCCGAGGATAACGTCGCGCGCGTCATGGCGCAGATGATCCGGCAGCTGCAGCCACGAATCGATGGCGGTCAAGTTGAGCATCACGAGCCATCGCTCGCCGCTTGCGGCCGTGCGCGTATAGGCGTAGATATGCTCGTGCCACTCCGCGAACGCCTCGTAACGGCCGTAGACGAGCACGTCCGGATGCGCCTTGCGCAGCGCGATGAGCCGACGGTAATAAGTGAAGACGGAATTCGGATCGTCGACCGCCTGCGCCGCGTTGATCTCCCGGTAGTTCGGATTGATGCCGATCCACGGCGTGCCGGTCGTGAAGCCGGCGTTCGCGCCTCCGGTCCACTGCATCGGCGTTCGCGCGTTATCGCGGCTTTTGCGGTGAATCGCTTCGAGCATGCGGGCCGGATGGACGCCGTGAAGTTCCACCTGCTCGAAATAAGCATTGCGCGTGGCGACGTCGCGGTAATCCCGGATCGACGGGAAATACGTGTTCGTCATGCCGAGCTCCTCGCCTTGATACACGTACGGCGTACCCTTCAGCGTATGCAGCAGCGTAGCGAGCATTTTGGCCGACGCGACCCGGTGCTCCCGGTCCTGACCGAAGCGCGACACCGCGCGCGGCTGGTCGTGATTGTTCAAATACAGGCTGTTCCAGCCTTCGTCGGACAGCGCGAGCTGCCATTTGTGCAGAATTCCCTTCAGCTCGCGGGGCGACCATCCGGCGCGGAACCAGTCCCCGCCGCCCCCGTCGATATCCACGTGTTCGAACTGGAACACCATGTTCATGCCGTAGGCCGGGTCGCCGGTATAGCGATGCGCTTGCTCCGGGGTGACGCCGGGCATCTCGCCGACCGTCAGCAGGCCGGGGCGCGCCGATAACGCCTGCTCGTTCATCTCCGCCAGAAATTCGAGGAACCGGGGCCCGCTGACGAAATAATCGCCGCCCCACGCGTAACGCGCGCCGCCGTGCCGCTCCGCGTCCGGAAGCTCCTCCGTCTTCGAGATGTAGTTGATGACGTCCATCCGGAACCCGTCGATGCCTTGCCCGATCCACCAGCGGATCATATCGTACAGCGATTCTCGCACCTTCGGATGAGTCCAGTTCAAATCGGGCTGTTTGCGCGAGAACAGATGCAAGTAATATTGTCCGGTTACCTCGTCGAATTGCCAGGCGGAGCCGCCGAAGACCGATACCCAGTTGTTCGGCTCCGAGCCGTCCGGTTTCGGATCGCGCCAGATATAATAATGACGGTAAGGATTGTCCCGCGAAGCGCGCGACGCCTCGAACCACGGATGCTCGTCGGAGGTGTGATTGATGACCAGGTCCATGACGAGCCTCATGCCGCGCTCATGCAGACCGTCGCGCAGCTCCCGCCAATCGTCCATCGTGCCGAACTCCTCGGCGATCTCCCGGTAATCGCTGATGTCGTAGCCGTTGTCGTCTCCCGGGGAACGGTAGATCGGGCTCAGCCAGACGACGTCCACGCCGAGCTTGCGCAAATAATCGAGCTTGCCAATGATGCCGCGCAGGTCGCCGATGCCGTCACCGTTCGCGTCCATGAAGCTGCGCGGATAAATTTGATAAACGACGGCTTCCTGCCAGTGCTTGGGCGTAATCGTCATGCGCGTCTTCATAACCGCCTTTCTGCTGCGAAATCCAGATGATGGTAGTGTATGACAATCCAGGCTTGAATAAACATGGCCCTGGTTGTTGTCTGAATGCGATGAAACAAAGCGAGCGATACGATCGTCCAATGTATAGAGGTGAAGAAATTTCCGGGAATCGGACGGACGGACGGCCAAAAGTTTGGCGCGCAGTATACATGCTTTTTACGAGGAGTCTCATGATGCGCGAATGGTGCTCTGGGAGGGGAAGTTATAAAAAAAGCAGCGGTTATGCCCATTCTGATGTTCGCTCTTGTATTCATAGTCGATTATCTGGGGCACGGCTTGATCAGCTTCAAGCTAATGCCCCCGAAGGCAAACTTGGTCTATACGGACGTAAGATCCGCCGCAGCGAACGATTCAACTTCTTACCCGTTCGGTGCTAGCGAAAGTAAGGGAGGCGTCGTATATGTTCATGAAAGGGAGCAGCTTGGCGATGCACAGCGCTATACCTTTGCCACGCTTACGGTCGATATCCGGAATCGTAACTATGTCGGCATGAAGAACGTAACGTTGGCTTTGCTGTCGAAGTCGTCTGGCCAGCATGGCGCTGTCTCTTATTTGAAGGACGTTCAATACGTGGAGATAGCGCCATTCTCATCGGGCAAGACCAGTATATCCATCCTTCTGTCTGGAACGGATCTGGGTAACGAGGCGGTAAGGCGCAGACTGGAAAACTATTCCTTGGAAATGAATTGGGATAGGATGGAACAAGCATACGATCTCGTAGATCTTCTTGGCGATTAGGCAAGATGTACGGCGGCGAAGCGGTGACGTTCCGCACGAGAAGAGCGGCGTAATGGAGGAGGGTACTCGAATGCGGGCGAGAAGTTACCTATGGCTGGCGGCGATAAACGCCGTTTTCGCGTATGCGTACGTGTTGTGGAGCCGGCTGGCGCATTACGCGATGGAGGGCTACGTGCCGCTTGCCCTGCTCGCGGCCGGGTTCTCCGCGGCGGTCGTAGCGCCGATCGTCGTCAACCTGTGGCGGGCCAGCCGGGCCGGCCGTTATTGGTGGCAGGCGCTCGCGACAGCGGCGGTTTGCTGGCTGATTCTATTTCTCGATCCGCTCGTCATGCCGCATTATCGATCGTGGGCCAATCAGGAGGCGATGATGCTGGCGATGCGGATCCTGGCGCATTTCAATCCCAATCTGTAGGCGGGTAGTGCCAGACCTGCGGCAACAAGGGGAATCCGCTGCTTTCCCCTAGTCTCGACCATCGCCTGCCGGGCGATGGTTTTGTATTTCTCCGGAATGAAAATTAAAAAAAACTCTCGCAAGCTGATATAAATCCCGGCGGTCGTCCGTCTTCCTAATAGCTGCAGCCGAAAGGAGGCTAAACGAATGGAATTTCCGGAAACCGAATATTTTCAAACGATATTCTTCGAACATTACCCGATCGTTCGGCGCAAGCTCGCGGCGCTCGTGCGCGACGAGGCGGCGGCCGACGATTTGGCGCAGGACGTCTTCGTGAAGCTGTACCGCAATCCGCCGGACGATCCCGCCGCCATCGGCGCCTGGCTTCACCGGGTGCTGACGCGGGCCGGCTATGACTATATGGACAAGAAGGCTAGGGAGCGCAAGCTTCAGAACAAGCAGGAGCAGTTGTACGGGGGCGAAGCGGCCGCCGTCTCCGGCGAGGAGGAGCTGCTGCGGCAGATGGACCAAGAAGAGGTGCGGGGGTGGCTGGATGCGCTCCCCGAGCGCGACCGGCAGGTGCTGTTGCTTCGACACTCCGGATACAGCTATGCGGAGATCGCCGAACGGCTGAACGTCCGCCTTCCCGTCGTCGGCACGCTTATTCAACGGGCGACCGAGAAGCTGAAGCAGAGCGCGGCGAAGGCGGGCCTGCCTGACGCGCTGGGCAGAGGCTGATGCGAGCCTAAGCCGCGCGAAGAAGACCGGTTTAACCAAAAGAGAGAACACGGAGTTATAAAGGAGGAAGCGCGAATGCGCACGGAACCTTTCGATAAGACAAACGAGAACGAGCGTACCGAAGAAGCGTGGCGGAAGCTGCAGGAGAAACTCGCGGGCGAGAAGGCCGGCGGGCAGTGGGCGGCATGGGCCGAAGCGGCGAAGCGCGCGGAGCAGCATAAGCAGGAGCATGAAGACGGCGGAACTAAGGCGGGCAGCGTATTCGCGGCACCTGAATGGCCGTCGATGGAGAAGGCTGACGGCATGGCGGTTGCCAAGAGCGCGGCCGCGTCGGAACAGCCGGTCCGCAAGCGCATGCGGATGAGCCGCCGGCGCAAGTGGGGCGCGGCCGCCGCGGCGTGCTTGCTGCTCGGGACGATCATCGCGACGCCGGCGGGCAACCAGGCGCTGGCGGCGATTCTGAACCAGTTCCGCGCTCAGCAGATTACGGTCGTGAACGAAGAAGATTTGCGCAACCTATTCGAGAGCGTGGCCGGCAGCGAAGCGGGCATCCGCGAAACGGTCAACAAATTCGGCACCTATACGACGAAGAGCGGTCAGGTAGAGGGCGAGTATCCCGTCGAGGAAGCGGAGCGGCTGCTCGGCTTCAAGCCGGTTGTCGCCGAGGCAGCGGGTCTGAAGGTGTCCATCTCGCCATCGACGACGATTACCTTTAATCTGAACGTGGACGAAGTGAACGCCGTTATGAAGCGGCTGGGGGCAACGACGCTTATGCCGGAGGCGATCGACGGCAAGCCGGTCGCGCTGGAGCTTGGCGAGCGCGCCTATTACGACGGCAAAGCGCTTGGCGCCAAGGGCGAAGAGTGGGCGTACTTGTACGAGCAGAAAGCGCCGGTCGTGACGGTCGATCCTTCCGTTCCGGTCGACAAGGCGCTGGATGCCGTGCTGGACTTCCCGCTGCTGCCGGAATACCTGAAGCGGGATTTGCAGCAAAGCCAAATTCTCGAGGGCAAGCTCCCGATACCGATGCTCGAGGGACAGCAGACCGAGAAGCTCGACGTAGAGGGGACGCAGGTCGTTCTGAATACGGACGGGGACCGGGATGGGGACGGCACGAGCTTCAGCGCCGTGTGGATTCATGACGGGCGCCTGTTCGAGCTCGAAGGCGGCAATCTCTTCAAGACGCGCGAAGCGATGCTGCAGAAGATCGGGGAGCTGATCGGATGAGCAAAGCGGCGGCGATCGAAGCCGTAAATCTGACGAAGCAATACGACAACGGCCGCGGCTGCCGCGACGTCTCGATTCGCGTAGGGAAAGGGGAAGCCTTCGGCTTCCTCGGACCCAACGGCGCGGGGAAGAGCACGTTCGTCAAAATGCTGGTGGGGCTCGTGACGCCGACCTCCGGCCATGCCCGTTTGCTCGGCGAGCCGATCGGCACCCTGGCGGCGAAGCGGCATATCGGCTATTTGCCGGAATTGTACCGCTATCAAGAGTGGCTGAGCGGCGAAGAAGTCGTGCGGCTGCACGCGAAACTGTGCGGCATCCAGCGCAAGGTCGCGGACGAGCGCGTGCCGCGGCTGCTGGAGGAAGTCGGACTCGGCCTGCGGGGGCGGGACCGGGTGAAGAACTACTCCAAAGGCATGCAGCAGCGGCTCGGGCTCGCGTGCGCGCTCGTGAACGATCCGGCCATCGTGTTCCTGGACGAGCCGTCCTCGGCGCTCGATCCGATCGGCCGCCGTGAAGTGCGGACGATTCTGGCGAGGCTGAAGGCGCAGGGCAAGACGATTTTCCTAAACTCCCATCTGCTCGAGGACGTCGAGGCGTTGTGCGACCGGATCGCGCTGCTCAACAACGGCGTCATCCTTCGCCACGGCAGCGTGTCGGAGGTCATTCATACGCGAACCCGCTGGCTGTTCAAAGTCGGCGGGTTGTCGCCTTTGCTGCTGGAAGCGCTGCGCGAGGCGACCGGTCTTCCGATTCGACTGGCGGCGGGACGGGAGAACGCGCCGGATAGCTTGAACGGACTGGCGCCGATCTGGATGGAAGCGGAGCTGGATAACGAAGAGCAGGCGGGCTGGATGAACGCGCTCATCATCGAGCAGGGCATGACGCTGTACGAGGTGGCGAAAGCCAAAGAACGTCTGGAGGAATGGTTCGTCGAAGCGGTCTCCGGCTTGAGCCAGAGGGGGGAGAGGGCATGATTACCATTATGACGATGACGTGGAAGGAGCTGCTGCGCAAGCGCGTGCTCGTGCTGACGCTGCTGATGACGGCCGTGTTTCTGCTTGCCTTCTGGTTCGTGGCCGATACGCTCGGTTACCGAAACATGGGCGTCTTCAACCGCAGCGGGGACATCGATCTGATCGAGCAATTCACCCGCGGCGCGTTCATTCTGATGCTCGGTTTCTTCTTCGGCGGCTTCGTGCTCGCGTTCCTGGCGATCTTCAGCTCCTTCTCCGCGATCGCGGGCGAAGCCGAGCAGGGCGTCATGCAGGCGATGCTGCCCCGGCCGATCCCTCGCTGGAAGTGGTTCGCGGGCCGTTGGCTCGGTTTCGTCTCGCTCGGCGTCGGCTACGCGCTCGTGCTGTTCGTCTCCATTCTGGCCGTGACGAGCGCGCATGCCGGCATCCCGCGCGATCCCGCGCTGCTCCTCCGTTCGTTCCTGCTGTTCGCTTCGGTCGTGCCGCTGATCATCTCCGTCTCGATGCTCGGCTCCGGCTTCTTCTCGGCGCTCGGCAACGGCGTCTTCATGACGATGCTGTACGGGGCGGGCTGGCTGGGCGGCATGATCGAGAAGCTGTCCGGTTCGCTGGATTTGGACGCGCACCTCATGCAGCCGCTGAACACCATCACCGGCTTGATGTCGCTGGCCATGCCGGCGGACGCGATTCAGCGCCAAATGCTGGCGGAGCTGCTCAGCTTCGATCAACTGACGGACTTCGTGCCGTTGACCGACAACATTTTCTCCTTGTTCGCGTTCGGCAATTTGCCGTCGGCGAGCTTTATGATCTATACGGCGATCTACGGAGCGGGCGCCTTCGCGTCGGGCATGCTGCGCTTTCAGCGCAAGGACTTATAGCCTTGCCCGTGCGGCGGATGCAAGCCGCCTTGCCAAGTCCAGCTTCATTCCCTGCCCGCAAGGCAGGCGGGATGAGGCTCTTCGGCATGCCCTGAACGGCCGATGAAGAGTATCAAACTGGGATGAGTAGGGTAAAAAGGAGGAAGAATGTCCAGGCGCGCGCTGCCTGCCCGCCCTCGCGAAATTGAAAGCGAGCGGGCGGATGGCGCTTATCCGGCTTGGTTGAAGGAGAATCGACGATTCCATGGAACTATTCCTTACCGTACTCGCCCTGCTCGCCGTCATCGGCGTATCCGACGTGCTGCACCGGTTCCTCCCGTTCGTTCCCGTGCCGCTCATCCAAATCGGGCTCGGCGCCTGCGCCGTGCTGCTGCCGATGGGCTTGCACGTGGAGCTGGAGCCGGAACTATTCTTCGTCCTGTTCATCGCCCCGCTGCTGTTCAACGACGGCAAGCGGACCCCGCGCGAGGATCTGTGGAACTTGCGCGCGCCCATTCTGCTGCTGGCGCTCGGACTCGTGTTCGCGACGGTGCTGATCGGGGGGTACGTCATTCATTGGATGATCCCTTCGCTGTCGCTGCCGTCCTCCTTCGCGCTGGCCGCGATTCTGTCCCCGACCGACGCGGTCGCCGTCGGCGCGCTCGCCAAGCGGATCCATCTGCCCAAGCGCATCCTGCGGCTGCTCGAAGGAGAATCGCTCATGAACGACGCCTCGGGCCTCGTGGCGTTCAAGTTCGCGATCGCCGCCGCCGTCACCGGGGAATTCTCGCTGCCGAAGGCGGCCGGCAGCTTCCTGCTCATCGCGGCCGGCGGGCTGCTGGTCGGCGCGGTGCTCGGCTACCTGCTCATCCAGCTGGGCTTCTTAATCCGTAAGCTCGGCATGGAGGACGTCACGACCCACATGCTGCTGCAGCTGTTAACGCCGTTTATCATTTTCCTCGTTAGCGAACATCTCGGCCTATCGGGCATTCTCGCCGTCGTGGCGGGCGGCGTCATCCACGCGATCGAGCGGGACCGGACGGCGTCGCCGCATTTCAAGCTGCAGGTCGTCTCGGCCAGTACGTGGTCGGTCGTCATTTTCGTGCTGAACGGGCTCGTCTTCGTCATCCTCGGGGCGACGATTCCGGAGGCGATGCATACGATTTTCGAGGACAAGTCGATCAACAATGGGCTGGTGCTGGGCTACGTGGCGGTGATTACGCTGCTCTTGATCGGCATCCGGCTCGTCTGGCTGCTTGTGTTCTCGAAGGAATCGGCCATCAAGCCGCTGCTCGTCACGGCGATCTCCGGCGTGCGCGGCGCGATTACGCTCGTCGGCGCCCTGTCGATTCCGCTCGTCATGAACGACGGCACGCCGTACCCGCAGCGCGATCTGATCATTTTCCTGGCGGCCGGGGTCATCCTGTTCTCGCTCGTGCTGGCGAGCGTTCTGCTGCCGTTGCTGACGAGAGGCGAACGGGAGGAGCAGCCGGAGGAGGAGGCGGAGCTGTCGCTGAAGGAGCATATGATCAACGCCAGCTTGAACCTGCTGCGCGGGAAGGGCGTCGAAGGACAAGCCGATCGCGGCGCGGCCGCCGCGTTCCTGCGCCATGTCGATCGAGTGCAGCAGCATCAAGGGCAGTGGTCGGACCCTGGCCTGCGCCGGCTGGAGACCGAGCTTCGCATGATCGGCGTTAGGGCCGAGCGGGAGGAATTGGGCCGGCTCGCCCAGAATGGAGTAGTAACCGCGGACTTGGCCAGCCGTTTCGGCGAGTTGCTCGACCGGATGGAGGCGCTGCTCGCCGGGCGGTTGAACGTCCCGTTGCAGCAGTCGTGGACGGAGATGCGCCGGCTCATGTCGCGTTTGTTCGCCGAGACGGGTCAGACCGGAGGCGAGGTCAGCACCGCGGAGTGCATCTCCATTATGGATGCCCGCCTGCTGATGGCGGAGGCGGGCATGAAGGCGATCGAGCAGGCGCGCAATAAGCGCAACGACCGAGCGGCGCAAGTCGTCATCGCGCACTACGAGCTGTTGATCGCCAGGTTGAAGCAGGCGAAGCCCGGCGATGCGGCGGACGAGGACGGCATCAACGTGGATCTGCAGATGAAGGCCGTCCAGGAACAGCGCAATTACGTGGAGCAGCTGGTGGAGAGCGGCGAGATCAACCGGAGGCTGGCCGTCCGGCTCCGGCGGTTCGTGAACGAACTGGAAACCGCGATATTAGAAGATTGACCGCGATCGGGGCGGAGCGCCAGCACTCGTCCCGGCGGTCCGAGCAGAGAGGAACGATAGGAATCATGGGCAAAGAAATCGAACGCAAATATTTGCTGGACGCCTTCCCGGAAGCGGAAGTCGCCAGCGGCGCGCTTAAAGTGCTGTCTCGCCAGACCATCTACCAAACGTACCTCGCTTACTCGGAGAAAGAGGAGATTCGCGTGCGGCAGATCGAGGACGAACAAGGCGGGCGGACGTACACGCATACGTTCAAATCCGGCCACGGCATGGTGCGCGAGGAGATCGAATACGCGATTTCCGGCGAGGTGTACGAGCAACTGCTCCGCCGTACGAAGTTGACTCCGCTCATGAAAGTGCGCACGACGGTGGATTGCGACGGCGCGAAGTTCGAGATCGACGAGTACAAGCAGGTGAACTTGACCGTCGTGGAGGCGGAGTTCGCCGATCTGTCCGCCGCCCAGTACTTCATCCCGCCGGCTTGGTTCGGCCGCGAGCTGGGCGCGGAGGACGAATACCGCAACAAGACGCTGTGGCTGCAGCTGCAGACGGCGGAATAGCATCTACTGGAGGGGGCCCATAAGTCATCGAAGGTGACGTTGGGATCGCCCTCTTTCTCTTTTGCACGGCGTGCGCGCTTGCTAATGCCGCGTATTGAATTATAGTAAAAGTAGCCCTCCGCATGGACTGCGACGTTCATTAACTTACGCCAGGAATACCGCTTTGGGCCTGGCACCGCTGCTCTTCCGGCCTCCAATGGCAAGAACGGCTATAACGAAACATTACCAGCAATTAAGCGTTGACAATGCTTTGTCCACCGTGATAACTTTACGAAGTACGATTTGAAACTATTGGAAACCACCAGAGAGGAGCGATTCGAGATGTTGAACACGACTATCCACTTTATGACTGCCGTCCATTTGGATGATCGCCGTAACGTTCAACAACTGCATACGTTTCGTGACCTCCTTGATGAGCGCTTTCGCGTGGATCGGCAGATTCAGGCTTAAGGCTACCTATACGGATTCAAGGCGCTTGTCACGAATTTCTCGTGGCGTGCGCCTTTTCTATTGCGGGCTGAAAACACATCGCTGACGAGCGGTGTGTTTTTTCTTTTATATACAATCACATGCTATGGATAGAAGAGAGGGGATTAACCTCATGTTTGCGGTTATGCATAAACTAGGCTGGTTTTTTAAGCAAGAATGGAAACGGTACACGATAGCGCTTATCCTGCTGACGATCTGCGGCATTATCGAAGTGTTCCCGCCGATGATGGTGGGCAACACGATCGACAGCATTCAGCTGGGCACGGTCTCGTGGGACAGCGTCACGCTCACGATCGTGCAGTTGATCGTGCTGACGGTCATTACGTATTCGATTAGTTACGTCTGGATTTACCAGTTATTCGGGGGCGCGAACGTCGTCGAGCGGCTCATGCGATCGAAGCTGATGCGGCACTTCCTGCGGATGACGCCGTCGTTCTTCGAGAAGAACCGGACGGGCGACCTGATGGCGCGGGCGACCAACGATTTGCAGGCGATCGGCGCCACGGCGGGTTTCGGCATCCTGACGGTCATGGACTCGTCGATTTGGATGGTGACGCTGCTCGTCACGATGACGGTGTTCGTCTCGTGGAAGCTGACGCTCGTGTCCATCCTCCCGCTGCCGATCATGGCGGTATTGGTCGGTCTGTACGGCAAATGGATTCACAAACGGTTCACCGAAGCGCAGGACGCGTTCGGCGACATGAACGACGGCGTGCTCGAGACGATCTCCGGCACCCGGGTCATCCGCGCATACGTGCAGGAGAGGGCGGCGGAGCGCCGCTTCGACGACGTGACCGAGGACGTGCTGCAGAAGAACCTGGCGGTCGTGCGCATCGACGCGCTGTTCGAGCCGACGGTCAAAATTTTCGTCGGGGCGAGCTACCTGATCGGTCTCGGCTACGGCGCTTATCTGGTGTATCACAACGAGCTGACGATCGGCGGCCTCGTCGCCTTCAACGTCTACCTCGGGATGCTGATCTGGCCGATGTTCGCGATCGGCGAGATGATCAACG
The DNA here is from genome assembly GCF_008124765.1 of Paenibacillus methanolicus. Lineage (GTDB taxonomy): Bacteria > Bacillota > Bacilli > Paenibacillales > Paenibacillaceae > Paenibacillus_Z > Paenibacillus_Z methanolicus. The sequence continues at coordinate 103,789 of NZ_VNHS01000014.1, forward strand.
TCATGCAGCGCGGCAACGCGTCCCTCGACCGGGTGAACGAGACGCTCGGCCATGCGCCGGACGTGCCGGACCCGGTCGACGCGGTGCGGCTATCGGGACCGGACGAAATCGCGTTCGAAGGCGTCACGTTCCGCTACCCGTCCTCGACCGTGGACAATTTGCAGGGCGTGACGTTCAAGCTGCGCAAAGGCGAGACGCTCGGCATCGTCGGGCGGACCGGCAGCGGCAAGACGACGCTCATCAAGCAGCTGCTCCGGGAATATCCGGCGGGCGCGGGCGCGATCACGATCGGTCGGACGCCGATCGAGCGCATCGACATGGACCAGCTGAAGTCCTGGTACGGCTATGTGCCGCAGGAGCAGTTCCTGTTCTCCCGGACGGTTCGCGAGAACATTCTGTTCGGTGCGGAAGGCGCGGACGAAGAGAAGCTGCAGCAGGCGATCGCGGCCTCGGCGTTCAAGAAAGACCTCGCCTTCCTGCCGAGCGGGCTCTCCACGCTCGTCGGCGAGAAGGGCGTCGCCCTCTCGGGCGGGCAGAAGCAGCGGGTGTCGATTGCGCGCGCCCTCATCGCCGATCCGGAGATTCTCATGCTCGACGACGCCATGTCGGCCGTCGACGCGCGGACGGAAGCCGAGATTATCGCGAACATCCGCCGCGAACGCGCCGGCAAGACGACGCTCATCTCGACGCACCGCCTCTCCGGGGTGCAGCACGCGGACTGGATCGTTGTCCTCGACGAAGGGCGCGTCATCGAAGAAGGCACGCACGAAGCGCTGATGGCCCAAGGCGGCTGGTATAAAGAACAATATGAAACGCAGCAAATGGAAAAAGCAAGCGAATAGAAGGCGGGTGAAGCAACAATGAGCATGGAAGCGAGCGAGCAATACGATTTGGATATCGACAACAGGATGGCGGGCAGCAAGAGCGCGACCATCAAGCGGTTGTTTAAATACGCGCTCAAGGGCCGGACGCAGCTGATCGTCGCGCTGCTGATGCTGCTGGTCTCCGTCGGCACGGAGCTGGCGGGGCCGCTGGTCGCCAAGCAGCTGATCGACGTCCACATTTCGGGCATCGAGAAGCCGTGGTACGCCACGCAGGCCGATGACCGGTATACGGTCGAATACGGAGGCCTCGCGTACAAACGCGGGGACCACGTCGAGGAGGGCGAGGCGCGCGGGCAAGAAGCGCGCATTTTCCAAGTAGGGAGCGGTTATTACTTTATTCCGTCGGCCGTCGCGTTCGACGGCCGACGCGAGCTGCTGGCGGACGGTCGGGTGCAAATCGCGCGAGGCCAAGAGACGGCGGCTTACGAGGCGCAGCGGCTGAGCAAAGCGGAGCTGTACCAGTTCTTCAAGCCGGAGCTGGCCGGGCTGATCAAGCTGTGTTGGTACTATTTCGCGCTGATTCTGCTCTCGGCGGTGTTCGCGTACGGACAGCGGTACTTCCTGCAGGCGTCCTCGAACCGGATTATCCGGACGATGCGCCGGGACGTCTTCGGCCACATTAACAAGCTGCCGGTCAAGTATTTCGACAATCTGCCGGCAGGCAAAATCGTATCGCGGATCACGAACGACACGGAATCGATCCGCGAGCTGTACGTCACCGTGCTGGCGAACTTCTTCACCGGGACGATCTACATGCTCGGCATCTTCGCGGCGCTGTTCGTGCTTGACGTGAAGCTGGCGACGATCTGTCTCTTCATCGTGCCGCTCCTCGTCATCTGGGTCATCTTCTACGGCAAGGTCGCGCAGAAGTATAACCGGATCATCCGCTCCACGCTGAGCGAGATCAACGGCCGGATCAACGAATCGATCCAAGGCATGGGCATTATCCGCGCGTTCCGCAAAGAGAAGAAGATGGAGCAGGAGTTCGAGGCGTTCAACGAGGAGAACCTTCGCTACAAGCAGAAGATGCTGAGCCTCAACTCGCTCACGGGCCATAACCTGGTCAACGTTATTCGTAACGCGGCTTACGTGGCGCTCATCTGGTATTTCGCCGGCGGGACGCTGACGACGCCGGGCGGCTTCGTAACGCTGGGCGTGCTGTACGCGTTCGTCGATTACTTGAACCGGTTGTTCCAGCCGATCGTCAACATCGTCAACCAGCTGCCGAACCTCGAGACGGCGCTCGTCTCCGCGGAGCGGGTGTTCGTCCTGCTGGACGAGGAAGGCGTCGACGTCGCCGACGAGCGCATGCCGCGCTACAAAGGCAACGTGAAGTTCGAGAACGTCACTTTCGCCTACAAGGAAGGCGAGAACGTCCTGAAGAACATCGAGTTCGAGGCGAAGCAGGGCCAGACGGTCGCGCTGATCGGCCATACGGGTTCGGGCAAAAGTTCGATCATCAACCTGCTCTTCCGCTTCTACGACGTCGACCAGGGACGCATTACGATCGACGGCACGGACATTCGGGAGATGCCGAAGCAGACGATGCGCGAGCATATGGGCATCGTGCTGCAGGATCCGTTCCTGTTCACCGGCACGATCGCGTCCAACGTCTCGATGAACGACCCGCGCATTACGCGGGAGCGGATCGAGCAGGCGCTGAAGGATGTCGGCAGCGAGCAGGTGCTGAAGAACTTGCCGGGCGGCATCGACGAGCCGGTCATCGAGAAGGGCACGACGCTCTCGGCCGGCCAGCGGCAGCTGATCTCCTTCGCCCGGGCGCTCGCGTACGATCCGGCGATTCTGATCCTCGACGAAGCGACGTCCAACATCGATACGGAGACCGAAGCGCTGATCCAGAGCGCGCTGGAGGTCGTCAAGAAGGGCCGTACGACATTCGTCATCGCGCACCGCTTGTCGACGATCAAGAACGCGGACCAGATTCTGGTGCTCGACCGCGGCGAGATCGTCGAGCGCGGCAACCACGAGACGCTGATGGCGCGCGGCGGCAAGTACTATCAGATGTACCAGCTGCAGCAGGGCGAGTCTGCTCCCGCGCAGGAGAAGCCATCCGAAGCCGGACGGCAGCAGGCGCCGCGCGCGGGCCAGAGCGTCTACTCGGTCTAAACAGCGAACAGCATCACGACAACATCACATACGCCAAGAGCCGGACAGAATCAAGTGAAGCTTCGATTCCGTCCGGCTCTATTGTTTTATTCGCTCCAGCCGTCGACTGCCGCTCAGACGGCCGTCTAATCTTTGCGCGCGCGCTTGCTGGCGTACATATTCGCGTCGGCGACCTTCATCAAGTCGTACAGGTCGCCGCCGTCGCGCGGATAGAGCGCCGATCCGATGGATACCTGGATGCGGACGCCCATTTGCTTCGAGACTTCCGTCAGCTGGTTTTCCAGCCGCGCCAATATCGCTTGAAGACCTTGGTCGTCTTTATGGTGGCCGACGACGACGAATTCATCGCCGCCCCAGCGGGCGACGAGGTCGCTGCCGCGCGTGGAGGCGACGAGCACTTCGCCGATCGCCGCGAGCACCCGGTCCCCTTTGGCGTGGCCGTCGCGATCGTTGATCTCCTTGAAATTATCGCAGTCGATGACGAGCAGGAACAAGCTGGTGTTCATGCGGGATGCGAGCGATTTCGCTTTTTCGAACGCCTTGATCAGGAAACGGCGATTATATAAGTTCGTGAGCACGTCTTTATCGGAGTAGTATACCGCGCGGTCGTATTGCAAGCCTGCGAGAAGGGCAAGCACGCAGAACAAAGGATAGCCGAGCAGGTCCAGGATGTCGACCGAGCCGTCGCGGAAGTAATAATAAACCATATATAGCGTATGCACCGATAACACCGTGCTTAACGCGATAATTCGTCCTGTATATTTCATGAATGCACCTCGTGGTTGGACTGCCGGGCAGCGATCATTATACTACAAGATTACGGCGGGGAATCGGATTTGGCGCAAAACGAAGGTTAGCAAGTGTTACCAATCGTTGTTTGCCGTTGACTGCGGGAAGAATCCAGCCTATTGCCATTCGTGGATATGAGGGGATGTCAGGAGCAATCCTGTAATTATAGATGACGAGTTAGGAATAAGGGAGTGGAGTGAAAATGGCTGTACACGAACAAAACCCAGGCGCGGAAGCGACGCTGCGGCAGCTCATCTGGCCGCTGCTCGCGGTGATCATCGGCATGATTATGGTCATCCTCGACAGCACGGTCGTCAACGTCGCGCTGCCGCGGCTGGTAGAAGATTTTAATTCTAGCGTGCCTACCCTGCAGTGGGCGGTGACCGGCTATACCTTGGCGCTCTCGGCGGTCATTCCGCTGGCGGGCTGGATGTCCGACCGGTTCGGCGCCAAGCGGATTTTCTTGACGACGATCGTCTTCTTCACGCTGGGCTCGATATTGTGCGGACTCGCGCAGTCGCCGGAGCAGCTCATTCTGTTCCGCGTCATCCAAGGACTCGGCGGCGGGATGGTCTCGCCGATCGGATTCGCGATCGTCTTCCGTCTGGCGCCGCCGGGGAAGATGGGCTCGATCATGGGCATGCTCGGCATTCCGATGCTGCTGGCGCCGGCGCTTGGCCCGATTCTGGCCGGTTATCTCGTCGATTACGTCAGCTGGCATTGGATCTTCATGATTAACCTGCCGATCGGCATCGTCGCGTTCCTGTTCGGGATGCGGTTCCTGCCGCGCTTCGAGAGCAAGGCGGTGCCGAGCCTGGACATTCTCGGGATGATTCTGGCGCCGATCGCGTTCGCGATGCTGGCGTTCGGCGTCAGCGAGGGCGGCACGGACTGGGGTTCGGCGCGCACGCTGACCGGCCTGATCGTGGGCGGCACGGCGCTCGTGCTCTTCATCGCCGTGGAGCTGCGCAAGCGGGAGCCGCTGCTGGAACTGCGCGTCTTCGGCTCCTCCGATTTCACGCGCGGCATCATCATCGCGTGGGTCGCGCAGATCGCGCTGTTCGGCTCCATGCTGCTCGTGCCGCTTTATCTGCAGAACGTCGAGCAATTCAGCGCGCTGAAGACCGGCGTCATCCTGCTGCCGCAGGCGTTGTTCGCGGCGGTGGCCATGCCGATCGCGGGCAGATTATACGATAAGATCGGGGCGCGCCCGCTCGTCATCACCGGGCTTTGCTTGGTGACGGCGGGGCTGTTCCTGCTCTCCAGGCTGTCAGTGGATACCGGCATTCCCTATGTCTTGACGGCGCTCGCGATGATGGGCGCGGGCATGGGCATGACGATGATGCCGATCAATACGCACGTGCTGGCCTCGGCGCCGCGCCATCTCGTTACGCGGGTGACGCCGTTGACGACCGCGGCGCAGCAGGTCATGGTCTCCTTCGCGGTCGCCGGGCTGACCGGCTTCCTGACGTCGGAGATCAAGGACAACATCGCCAAGGGCGGCGACCCGCTTCATGCCGCCGTCGCGGCGTACGACGATACGTTCTTCCTGGCGGCGGGCATCGCGCTCGTCGGCGCGGTGCTGGCGATCGTGCTGCGCAAGCCGAAGGCGCAGGAGCAGGCCAAGGCCGAGACCGAAGGCGGCAAGGGCGGCGCGGATGCGGCCGCGATGATGGGTCACTAACGCGGCGCGCAGAGACCTGCCGGTTCACGCCGAGCGTGGTCCGCGGCAGAATGAAGAGAGCTTGCGAATCGCCGGAGAGGCGGGGCGCAAGCTCTCTCCTTCATTATTGGCGAGTCACGCAACATACGGGAAACAATAGAAGTTGTCAACGCCGCCATGACGTGGTATCTTATTAAAGTGACTAATTGACCAAAAATGAAATTTAGTCAGAAAGGCCAATTGGTTTGCGTGCCCGATCGGAGATTGGGGATGCAGCATTTGGCGCGAAAGGCCAATTGGTTTGCGTGCCCGATCGGAGATTGGGGATGCAGCATTTGGCGCGAAAGGCCAATTGGTTTGCGTGCCCAATCGGAGATTGAGGATGCAGCATTTGGCGCGAAAGGCCAATTGGTTTGCGTGCCCGATCGGAGATTGGGGATGCAGCATTTGGCGCGAAAGGCCAATTGGTTTGCGTGCCC
>NZ_VNHS01000014.1:109743-195482 GCF_008124765.1 Paenibacillus methanolicus
CGAAAGGCCAATTGGTTTGCGTGCCCGATCGGAGATTGGGGATGCAGCATTTGGCGCGAAAGGCCAATTGGTTTGCGTGCCCGATCGGAGATTGGGGATGCAGCATTTGGCGCGAAAGGCCAATTGGTTTGCGTGCCCGATCGGAGATTGGGGATGCAGCATTTGGCGCGAAAGGCCAATTGGTTTGCGTGCCCAATCGGAGATTGAGGATGCAGCATTTGGCGCGAAAGGCCAATTGGTTTGCGTGCCCGATCGGAGATTGGGGATGCAGCATTTGGCGCGAAAGGCCAATTGGTTTGCGTGCCCGATCGGAGATTGGGGATGCAGCATTTGGCGCGAAAGGCCAATTGGTTTGCGTGCCCGATCGGAGATTGGGGATGCAGCATTTGGCGCGAAAGGCCAATTGGTTTGCGTGCCCGATCGGAGATTGGGGATGCAGCATTTGGCGCGAAAGGCCAATTGGTTTGCGTGCCCAATCGGAGATTGGGGATGCAGCATTTGGCGCGAAAGGCCAATTGGTTTGCGTGCCCAATCGGATATTGGGGATGCAGCATTTGGCGCACCTGAAGGAGGAACTTCGATGGCTGGGGTCGACAGACGAGCGCTTATTTTGAAGGCGGCGACGCAGTCCTTTGCCCAATTTGGCTATAAGGCGACGACGATGGATCTGGTCGCCAAGATCGCCAACGTGGGAAAGGGCACGATCTACACGTTTTTCAAGACGAAGGAAGACTTGTTCGACGAGATCGTGCGCAAGGCGCTGCACGAGCTGAAGAGCGTGCTGGACGAGGGACTGCACGAAGGCGAGCCGTTCTTCGACAACCTGTTCCGCGTGCTGGGCGCGCTGCTCGAATTTCGCTCCGACCACGAGCTGTTCATCAAGCTCCAGCAGGAGGTGCGCGATATCGGCACGGCGAAGGCGCTCGACGGCACGCACCGGCTGGAGGGACTCGTGCTGGAATATTTGCAGCGGCACATCGAGACCGGCGTGGCGAACGGCGAGATCAAGCCGTGCGATCCGGAGATCGTCTCCTACGCGATGTTGAAGATGTACGTGGCGCTCACGACCGATTGGAACAAAACCCACGCGACGCCGCTGAACAAGACGCAAATTCAGGATCACCTGATGCTGTTTTTCGCGGACGGACTGCGCGGCGGCTAAGAAAGCTCAAAATCCTCTTAAAATACAAGGCGGTGTAAGTTTCGTCTTATCCCTGACTTGTATTTCTCCGGAATGGGGATTTTTTTATGATACAAAATGACCAAAATTCAATTTTAGTCATAAATTCATTCCAGGCACCACAAAGCGAGCAGTAATACGAAAAGGACGTGTGAAAGTTATGAAAGCACTCAGCGTGTTCGGCAAGGACATGATGGCGGTGTTCAAGAAGCCGCTCGTGCTTGTCTCCTTCGTCGGCGTCGCGGTCATTCCGATGCTGTACAGCGGTTTCCTCATTAAAGGCTCTTGGGACCCGTACGGGTCCCTGGAGAAGCTGCCGGTCGCGGTCGTGAATTTGGATAAAGGCGCTTCGTACGAGGAAGAGCAGCTGGATGTCGGCAAGGAGTTCGTCGAGGAGCTGAAGAAGAACCCGGATTTCGACTGGCGGTTTGTCACGGCGGAAGGCGCGCGGGACGGGATGGCGCACAACAAGTATTACATTACGATCACCGTGCCGGAGAATTTCTCGGAGAAGGCGGCGACCGTCATGGACGAGAAGCCGCAGCAGGCCGAGATTATATTCGAGCCGAACAGCCAATACAATTACATCGCCGGTCAGATCGGCAACAGCGCCGTGAAAGAGCTGCGGGCGAAGCTGTCCGCGCAAATTACGGAAGCGTACACGCGCGGCATGCTGGAGCAGATCGACAAGGTGTCGGATGGACTCGGCGAAGCCGGAGACGGCGCGACCAAGCTGGCGGACGGAGCCAAGAAGCTCGAAGACGGCTTGGTCAAACTGCAGGAAGGCGCGGCGAAGCTGGCCGACGGCACGCAGTCGCTCAAGAACGGCGTAGGTCCGCTGGCCGGCGGCGCGGCGAAACTTCATACCGGCGCAGGCACGCTGAAGCAAGGCGCAAGCAGCTTGGCTAGCGGACTGACGCAGTTGTCGGACGCGCAGGGCAAGCTCACCGCGGGCGCCGAGGCGGCGCGCGATGGCGCGGGCAAGCTCGAGGCCGGGCTGCAGTCGTCGGCCGAAGGCGCCGGCAAGCTGACGACCGGCTTGCAATCGTCGGCCGAAGGCGCGGCCACGCTATCTTCCGGTCTCGCCTCGGCAGCGGAAGCGAGCAAGCAGGTGGCGGGCGGCGCCCAGCAGGTAGCCGACGGTCTCGCGCAGCTGCTCAAGGCGAATCCGCAGCTGGCGGCTAATGCGCAGGTTAATCAGCTGCTCGCCGCGAGCCAAGCGGTCGCGCAAGGGAGCGCAAGTTTGCGCGACGGCCAGTCGCAGCTGGCGGCGGGCGCGGCACAGCTCGAAGCCGGTCAGCGACAGCTGCTCGGCGGCGCGCAACAGCTCGAGGCTGGCCAGCAGCAGCTGCTTGGCGGGGCGCGGCAGCTCGCGAGCGGACAGGACCAGCTGCTGACGGGCATGAACGCGTTCGCCGGCAAGCTGGGTGAAGCGGCCGCGGGCGGACGGAAGCTGGCGGACGGCGCCGGCGATCTGACGAGCGGTCTTGCCAGTCTGAAGAGAGGGCTGGGCAAGGTGGCCGGCGGCGTTGGCACGCTGGCGGAAGGGACCAAGGAGCTGGGCAGCGGCACCGGCGAGCTGAAGGACGGATCGGCGAAGCTCGTCGACGGCTCGGGCGAGCTGGCCGACAAGCTGACCGACGCCGCGACGAAGACCGCCGAAGTGAAGACCGGCGACGAGACGGTGTCGATGTTCTCCGATCCGGTGAAGATCGTGGAGAACGACGACCGCAAGGTCGAGAAGTACGGCATCGGCATCGCGCCTTACTTCTTGTCCTTGGCGCTGTTCATGGGCGGCCTCGTCTTCACGACGATCTTCTCGGTGCGCGATTCCGTCGTGCCGAACGCGTCGCGCTTCGGCCTGTTCCTGAGCAAGACGCTCACCTTCGTCGTCATGAGCGCCGCGCAGTCGGCGATCGTCGCCACGGTCGTGCTGTTCGTGCTCGACATTCACGTGCAGAGCGCGCCGCTCTTCTACCTATTCGCGTTCATGGCGAGCCTGGCGTTCGCGATGATTATCCAGTCGTTCGTCACGTGGCTGGATAACCCGGGCCGGTTCCTGGTTATCATTCTGATGATCTTCCAGCTGACGTCGAGCGCGGGCACGTTCCCGCTCGAGCTGCTGCCGGGTTGGATGCAGACGCTGAACCCGTGGCTGCCGATGACGCACAGCATAATCGGCCTGAAGGCGGTCATCGCCAGCGGCGATTTCAGTCTCATGTGGGAGCAGCTGGCCAACCTGGCCGTCTACGCGGTCGTGTTCGTCCTGCTGACGTTCGCGTATTTCATGCGGCGGAAGCCGGCCATGCCGATGAACGAGACGGCGGCAAGCCTGTAACCTAAGACTGCTTCCCGGTTTCCATCCGGGAAGCGGTCTTTTTTGCGTGCGGCCCATATTGTCGCAATCGGATCGCCCATCCTCGCCAGCGGCAAACGCGCCGCTATTCGCATAGCGGGCCGCCGGGACACGCATAATACTCAAGCGATGGAAACTTGTTCTTGGACTGCCAATCGGGCGGCTGGTTCGCTCGCGGCGGAGGAAAGGGTGAAGGTGATGAAGAAAGGACTGCGCTGGTTCGCGGGGGAATGGGCGTCGCTCGTGCGCTCGCCCAAAATGCTCGTATCGCTTATCGGCATCATTTGCATACCGGTCTTGTACAGCGGCATCTACCTATGGGCGTTCTGGGATCCTTACGGTCATCTGGAGCGGCTGTCCGTCGCCGTCGTGAACGAGGACCAGCCGGCCGAATTCGAGGGCGAGACGTATGCGATCGGCGGCGATTTGGTGAAAGAGTTTCAGGCCGACCGCTCCTTCGATTGGCATTTCGTCAGCCGGGAGGAAGCGGACCGGGGGCTGGTCGCGAACGAATACTACTTCGCGATCGTCGTGCCGGCGGATTTCTCCAAGCGGGCGACGACGCTGATGGATCAGCAGCCGACGCCGCTCGAGATTACGATCAAATCGAACGAAGGCTTAAACTACATCGTCGCGAAAATCGGGCAGTCCGGCATCGAGAAAATCCGGCAGCAGCTGGCGGAGAAGCTGACGCTGAACTATACGGAGGCGATCTTCAAAAGCCTGGACGAGCTGAAGGACGGGATGCAGAAGGCGAGCACGGGCGCGGGCGATCTGCACGCGGGCTTGCAGACGCTATCCTCCGGCACCGCCAAGCTGGCCGCGACGGTCAAGAATAACCAGGCGTCGATCACCCAGCTGGACAAGGGCGCGGCCGGCCTGAAGACGGCTGCGGCCAAGCTGGCGGAAGGCGCTTCGAAGCTGAACGCGGCATATGCGCAGATCGGCACGGGGACGAAGCAGGTCGATACGGCGCTCGCGCAGCTGCAATCCGGCGGCAAGCAGCTGGCCGCGGGCCTTGATCCGCTGGCCAAAGGGGCAGCCGGCGTCGATCAGCTGATCGGGGGGTACGCCGCCCAGCATCCGGAAGCGGCCGCGGACGCAACGTATCAGCAGCTGAAGGCGGCCGGGGCGCAGGTGTCCGCGGGGCTCGCGCAGGTACAGGCTTCCGTGAAGACGTTCAATGCGGGCGTCGCCGAACTTGTAACCAAACACGGCCAGCTGCTAGGCGGCGTCAACGCGTTCGCGCCGAATCTGAAGCAATTGACGACGGGCGCCGCGCAGCTGAGCACCGGGGCGGCTTCGCTTTATACCGGGGTACACAAGGTAAGCACGGCGTGGACGGCGCTTATTCAAGGCATCGACGAATTGGCCGCGGGCGAGAAGAAGCTGGTGGACGGCAGCGGGGAGCTGAGCGCGGCGCTGAAAGACGGAACAAGCGAGCTGGACAGCATCCACTCCTCGCAGGGACTGTTCGAGATGATGGCCAACCCGGTCCGGGTCCGGGAGGACAACATTAACGCGCTGCCCAACTACGGTACCGGGATGGCGCCGTTCTTCGTCTCGATCAGCCTGTACGTCGGCGCGCTGCTGTTGACGACCGTCTTCGCCCTGCGCCATAATTTCGCGCCGCCGCCTTCGGGGGTTCTATGGTGGCTGTCCAAATACTCGGTCATGGCGGCCGTCTCGATCGGGCAGGCGCTGTTGGTCTCGCTCGTGCTGACCGGCGTCGTCGGGCTGAACCCGCTCGATACCGTCGATTTTGGCTTGTACACGCTGTTCGTCAGCCTGGTCTTCATGGCGATTATCCAGCTGCTGGTCACGCTCGGGGACAACGTCGGGCGGTTCTTCGCCATCATTCTGCTCGTCCTGCAGCTGGCGGCGACGAGCGGCACGTTCCCGGTCGAGCTGGGGCCGGACGGCTTGCAGACGATCCACAAGTTTCTCCCGATCACCTATACGGTCGAAGGATTCCGCTCCATTCTCTCGACGGGCGACTATGAGCTGCTGCGGCAGGACGTCTGGCTGCTGCTCGTCTACTGGGCGATCGCGGCGGCGATTACGGTCGTTATGCTGTCGGCGTTCGTGCGGCGGAAGAGACGAATGAAAGCGCGAGAGGCGTGAGCGGGTTGTCATAAGCAAGGGCTGCCGCGAGCGTTGGCGTATCGCGAATTGCAACAAGAAGGCATTCCGTAGAGGTTAACGCGCTTGAACGTTCAAGCCGTTAACCTCTTTGCCATGCAGCCGTAGGCAACATAGAAGGCATGAAGAAAGCCCCGCCGCTTGGGAGAGCGGCAGGGCGCGGGTGCGAACGCTGGAACGAATGGCGGCGCGAATAGAGAACAATTATTGGTCCGCGTTGGTTAACGCGTGCTCCCAGCTCGGGAAGTAGAATAGAGCGTTCTGCATCAGCTCGGGATGCGAAGTTTTCATTTTCTTCTTGTTCAAATTCTGTCCGCTCGTCTTAAGCTGCCGAATTTGCGAAATCACATCGTTCGCGCTCATGGATGCATCCATCGCGATACCTCCTTTTGCCGGTAATGTTCCTATTATTGCCAGAATTCGCCGGAACATAACCGAGAGGATCATTCGGTTAAACTGACAACGCGATGCGAAGCGGGCCGAATGTTTCGTCCGCTTGGCCAGGCGCCGCAAGCTTCATCTCGAGCGTATCGCCGTCCGCGACGGGACCGACTCCGGCCGGCGTGCCGGTATAGATCAGATCGCCCGCGCCGAGGCCGAAGCGGGAACCGATGAAGTCGACGAGCTGCCGGAGCGGGAAAATCATATCCGCGGGAGATCCCTGCTGGATCGTCTCCCCGTTCTTCACGAGGCTGAACGTTAACGAGGCGAATTGTTCTCCCTCGAACGGGCGGAAGGCCGACAGCGTGGCGGAGCCTTTGAAGCCTTTGGCAAGCAGCCACGGATGACGTTTCTCCTTGAGCGCGGATTGCACGTCGCGGGCGGTCCAGTCGATGCCGAGCGCCACGCCGTCGATCAGCTCGGAGAGCGGCTTGCCCGGCGCGTAGTCCGAGGCGATGCGGACGACGAGCTCGACTTCGTGGTGGATTTCGCCGATGCCGGCCGGCAGGACGAGCGTACCCTCCGCCGGGTTCAGCGCATGGGTAGGCTTGCCGAAGATCATCGGCTCGCCGGGCACGTCATTGCCGAGCTCCTTCGCGTGGAGCGCGTAGTTGCGGCCGACGCAGTAGATGTTGCGGATTGCGGAATAATCGGTCATATACGGGAACATCTCCTTCGTTGCAATAAAGGTGTGCCGCCGGAAGCGGACGAGTCTTCCCTTATTATACACGCCGGCGGACGCAGGCCCGCAAGTTCGGCGCGGCATGATGGCCGAGAAGGGCTCGGGCGAAGCCGGAGCGAGAGGTGCAACTCGGCTCGGTTTATCACAAGCCATATTGTTGACGCCTGACGAATACGCGTGATAGTATACATAATCAACTGTTGTTATAGCAACTAATTGGAGGATTGGAGAAGAAACGTGAACCACCATTTGGACGAACATATCGGGATCTTGATCCGCGACGTCGATCTGGCGATCTCGGGCTATGTGAAGCGCCAGTTGGCGCCGCTTGGCCTCGCGCCGGAGCAAAGTCTCATTCTGCTGCTGTTGTATCGGGAAGACGGGCTGCCGCAGCACGAGATCGCGCTCCGGCTGCGCAAGGACAAGACGAACGTGAACCGCATGATCGATAATCTCGAGGGCAAAGGGGTCGTCATTCGGCGGTCGGACCGAGCGGACCGGCGCGTGCAGCGGGTCTGGCTGACGGAGCAGGGGCGGGCGCTGGAGGAACAGGTGCTCGCGATGACCGAGCGGACGACGCGCCTGCTGACCGAAGGCTTCGCGCCGGAAGAACTGGAAGCGGGAAGACGCTTCCTCGAACGGGTTCGCCATCATCTCCAGCAGACGCCATCATCCGATTCATGAAAGGGACGAAACACTTCTTATGGCACAACCGAACGTAACGAACGAACCGCGGCCGGGGCGGATCGGCGCGTCCAAGCGGCTCTGGATGGCGATTATTCTGGGCAGCCTGAGCGCCTTTGGGCCGCTGTCGCTCGACATGTATTTGCCGGCGCTGCCGGCGCTTGCGGATGATCTGCGGACGACCGCGTCGCTGGCGCAGCTGAGCTTGACCGCGTGCATGCTCGGCCTGTCGCTCGGCCAGCTGCTGGCCGGACCGCTCAGCGACGTCCGCGGCAGAAGGGGGCCGCTCTTGATCGGCCTAGTCGTCTACGCGGTCTCGTCCGTACTATGCGTCTTCGCGGGCAACATTGGGCTCTTCTTGGCCTTGCGCTTCATACAGGGCCTTGCCGGCGCGGCGGGCATCGTCATCTCCCGCGCGATGGTGCGCGATATCTATTCCGGGACGGAGTTGACCAAATTCTACTCGCTGCTCATGCTCGTGAACGGGGCGGCGCCGATCCTCGCGCCGATTATCGGGGCGCAGATTCTGCGGTTCGGCGAGTGGCCGACCGTGTTCGCCGTGCTCGCCGGCTACGGCGCGGTCATGCTGATCGCGGCGAGCGCGGGGCTCGGCGAGACGCTCCCGGCGGACCGGCGATCGGCCGGCGGGCTCCGCGGCACGCTGCGCACGTTCGGCTTGCTGCTGCGCGACCGGCTGTTCATGGGCTATGCGCTGACGCAAGGATTCATCATGGCGGGGATGTTTGCGTATATTTCGGGCTCCTCGTTCGTGCTGCAGAACGTGTACGGCGTCTCGCCGCAGACGTTCAGCCTGATCTTCGCGATGAACGGAATCGGCATCATCGCCGCGACTCAGATTACGGGCCGCTTGGCGAGCCGAGTCGGCGAGACGAAGCTGCTGCGGGCGGGCATCGCGATCGCGGCGGCCGGCGGCCTCGCGCTGCTCCCGGCGCTGGCGGCGCAGGGAGGACTCGCCGTCGTGCTGCCGCCGCTGTTCCTTGTCGTGGCGAGCGTCGGCGTCGTCTCAACGGCGGGCTTCTCGCTCGCGCTGCAGCGGCACGGCCAGAACGCGGGCAGCGCGTCGGCGCTGCTCGGCCTGCTCTCCTTCATCATCGGCGGCATCGCCGCGCCGTTCGTCGGCATCGCGGGCGAGCACACGGCGCTGCCGCTCGGCGTCGTCATCGCGATCGCCGAGCTGTGCGCGGTGCTCTGCTATGCCGCGCTCGTCCGGGGCGGACGGAAGTAGCCCGGACACGTGGCCGCAATCCGCATAAATAATGAAAGCCAGCTGCAAGCCGACGGGGGAACCCGACGGAGCGGCTGGCTTTTTTCATTTCAACGCTTGCTGTCTTTTTTGGAAGGCAAGCTTCATCTCCTGGATATAGGCATATACATGTTCAATTTTCGGCAGCTCGATCGCTTGCTCAATGGCGGCTGTGATGATAGCCGTTCGCTCTTCGTCTGCTCGAAGAGCCTCCGCGAAGCTATTTTCATAATCGCTTAGGAACGCTTCTTCGGATTCGTAGCTAGGCAGCCACTCGAACAGATAGAGTTCTTTCAGTTGAACATACAACGCCAGGAACTCTTTGATGTTACGCGCAACCGGTTTAATCGGGTCGTCGGATTCCATCGGTTGTATGAATACGACAGGGGCATTCTCTAAGGAATCTACGGTATCGCCTTCGGTAAGAAAGGCAAAATGGTCCCCGTTGGCACCCGTCGCTAAGAAGACGATGGCGTCTTCGGGGGTACAATCGTATGTGACGTCGTCATCTTCGGCAAAGTAGAGACAAGCTCCGAATAATTCATCGAAGTCGGCACCGTGTCGGTCCATTAATGTCTTGTCGAGCTCATGCAAGCGCCGCAGCGTGTCGGGCATTTCGTATCCTCTAATCATTTCGTTCCCCCGCATTTCAATATATAGGCTACCCTCGCTTCATTGTACAAGGAAATACGCGAAGGTGTCGTGTTTCCGTGCCACCCGATCTTACTTAGTTAACTTGATTAACGATCTTTCCGGAAGCCAGGTCAGCATTTCATCCATGATCCTAACGGATTCCTCCGAAGCGTCCCAGGAGTCGCGCTCTTGTTCGTTTCGCCTGAGAATGTAGGGCGTATAAACCTTCTGTCTTCTCCAATTGGCGATCCATTGGGAATCCATGATGACGGAGATGAATTTCTGGTTATCGCTCGCCCTCCCGATCACGCGGATTCTTTCATACCCGTCTCCCCAAATAAAGGGAGAGCAATACACTTTCGTTCCCGGCCTGAACTGCCTGGTGCCGCTGAAGAAAATTTCGCTGCCGCGATCAAGGTAGGTTCCTTCGCTCAAAATATTTCCGACCAAGCACCAAATGTAGGTTCTGGCGCCTCCGTCCTCGGCTTCCATTTGCATCACCTCGCACAGCTATTTATCGGATGGCCGCCCAATAACCCCGCTACTCCTCGTCTCCCCCTTGATGCAACCTTCGGTAATCCCTTGCGGACATCCGCGTCACAGCCTTGAACATTTTGCCAAAGTGCGAGAAGTTGCCGAATCCGACCTGGCCGGCGATATCGGTAATCTTGAGCGGGGTGTCCCGGAGCAGCCGCTGCGCTTCCTTCAGCCGCGTCAGATTGACGTAGTCGATAATCGTAAACCCCGTGATCTCCTTGAACATCCGGCTGAGATAGTAGGGGCTGATATAAAAGCGCGCGGCGAGCTCGTGGATATGCACCGGCGCGGCGTAATGATCGTTCAAGTGGCGGACGATCTCCGACACCTTGCCGTGCATCGGCGTGACCGGAGGCGCGGCATCCGCCGCTTGCGGGTGGTCCGCGGCGTACCGGGCGCACAGCAGCAGCAGATCGATCAGCGCATGGCGAAGATACAACTCGCATCCCGGCGCCCGATCCCGCAGCTCCTGCACGATCCGCGCGGCATGGCCCCGGACGATGCGCTGCTCGTCCGCCGGCAGGCGCACGAGCGGCGTGGCGAGGGCGAACGGGCTGCGCAGCAGCTCGGCGTCCGCCTCGGGCAGCGCCTGCAGCATCGGTTCGTCGAAATGCATCACGAGGCGGGCATGCGGGCCCGTGCCGGACTGGATCGATTTGTGCAGCTCGTGCTTGCCGATCAAGATCAGATCCCCGGCCTCAACGGGATGGGCGGCGTCCTTGATGAAGTAGGTGCGCCTGCCTTCGAGCAGCAAATAAATTTCGTAATACGGATGCCAATGCTGGCTGTCCATGCTGAACGGCTCCGTCCGCCGAATATATTCCATATAGATGGACTTGCCCGCCGGCGCGCCGTAATCCAGCTGTTCCGGTTTGGCGTATGCCATGGTGGACCGCCTCCTGGCCGATGATTGTCCTTATTATAGCAAGATTAGCGGGGTTGGGGATGAATTGAGCAGGAAATGAAGAGAAAAAGATTGTATGTTGCCCTATCCTTAAGGAAAAGGGAAAGCGATTCCACGACGTTCAAGCGGTCGCCAATTGATCACGAAGCAGAACAAGGCGTAACTCGGCGTCGAATCTTGCGTTCAGGCTTGAAGTCCGGTGCTCATTTAGGTTGACCTAAACTCAGCTCCTCCTTCTTCGCCTTCTCGCAACCTTCTCGGTGCTGAACTGTCGACTTTTTGAACGCACAATTTTAACGTAAAGGATGAAGGACATGACGGTCAAAAAGAAATACGTGCTCGTCGGCAGCGGCGGGCGGGCGGAATTTTTCTACGGGGCGATCGCGAGAGACTTCCGGGAGACGAGCGAGCTGCTCGCGTTCTGCGACTCGAACCAGACGCGGATGGACTATGCGAACAAGCTGCTGGCCGAGCGCTACGACTACGAGACGGTGCGCACGTACAAGCCGGAGCAATTCGACGAGATGATCGCCGCCGAGGGGCCGGACGCGGTCATCGTGACGAGCGTGGACCGCACGCATCATACGTACATTATCCGGGCGATGGAGCTCGGCTGCGACGTCATCACGGAGAAGCCGATGACCGTCGACGCGGACAAATGCCAGGACATTCTGGACGCGGTGGAGCGGACCGGCCGCCATGTGCGCGTCACCTTCAACTACCGCTATGCGCCGCATCACACGAAGGCGCGGGAGCTTATCGAGGACGGCGCGATCGGGCAAGTAACGAGCGTTCACTTCGAATGGCTGCTCAACACCCAGCACGGCGCGGACTACTTCCGCAGATGGCACCGGGACAAACGCAACAGCGGCGGCTTGCTCGTCCATAAGTCGACGCACCATTTCGACCTCGTCAACTTCTGGATCGGCTCGGAGCCCGATACGGTGTTCGCGTTCGGCGACCTGTTGTTCTACGGCAAGGAGAACGCGGAAGCTCGGGGCGTGACGAAGTTCTACGACCGGGCGACGGGCAACCCGAACGCCGAAGGCGACCCGTTCGCACTGCAGCTGGACGGCAATCCGCACCTGAAGAGGATGTACCTGGACGCCGAGCCAGAGGACGGATACCGCCGCGACCAAAGCGTGTTCGGCGACGGCATCAACATCGAGGATACGATGGGCGTCATGGTTCGTTACAAGAACAAGGCGATTCTGACCTACTCGCTGAACGCCTACTTGCCTTGGGAGGGCTACCGGATCGCGTTCAACGGCACGAAGGGACGGATCGAGATGAACGTCGTTGAACAATCCTACGTCAACTCCGGCGGCGACAAGGCGCTGGAAGGCGCGATCAAGGGGCAGCAAATCACTGTCTTCCCGATGTTCGGCGCGCCGTACGAGGTGCAGGTCGAGGAGGGCGCGGGCGGCCACGGCGGCGGCGACCCGGTGCTGCTGAACGATATTTTCGGCGTGCCGGCCGAGGATCGCTTCCGCCGCGCGGCCAACCATGTCGACGGGGCCAAATCGATCCTGACCGGCATCGCGGCCAACCAGTCGATTCGCACCGGGCTTCCGGTGAAGGTCGACTCGCTCGTGAAGTTCCGCGGGTAACCGGCCGTCCGTCGCGGTCGGCTTGCTTGGATCGCGGCCGCAGTACGATAGGCGGTAACCGTTGCTGCCTTCGCAGGAATGGATTCACGCTCATCCCTTAAAGCGCAAATCCGAGTGTCGCAGCATCGCCAATCAAACACCCGCGCGTCGGACTGTCTCCATTTTTTAAATGGCGTCGCCCGCGCGCGTTTTCCCCATTTCCCCGAAAAATGAAGGAGGCGTATCCGTTGAAACCTTTTCTGGACGACCAATTTCTGTTGACGAATGCCGTAGCCGAGCAGCTGTACCATGAGCACGCGGCGAAACTGCCGATTATCGATTACCACTGCCATCTGGATCCGAAGGAAATCTACGAGAATAAGCAGTTCGCCAATTTGACGGCCATCTGGCTGTACGGCGACCACTATAAGTGGCGGGCGCTGCGCGCGAACGGCGTGCCCGAGCAGCTCGTGACCGGCGGCGAAGGCGTCTCCGACTACGATCGGTTTCTGGCCTGGGCCAAAACGGTGCCGGCGACGCTGGGCAATCCGCTCTACCATTGGTCGCATCTCGAGCTGGCCCGCTACTTCGGCATCACCGAGCTGATCAACGAGAAGAACGCGCCCGCGATTTGGGAGCAAGCGAATGCCAAGCTGGCGACGGACGCGTTCCGCGTGCGGGACTTGATTGCGGCCAACAAAGTGGAGGTCATCTGCACGACGGACGATCCGGCGGATACGCTGGAATACCATATCGGCATTCGCGAGATCGAAGGCTTCGACTGCCGCGTGCTGCCGTCCTTCCGTCCGGACAAGGCGCTGGAGATTCGCCGCGCGACGTTCCTGCCGTGGCTCGATAAGCTGGCGGCGGTTCATGGCGCGCCGATTGGCGATTACGACGGCTTGCTCGCGGCGCTCGAAGGGCGCGCGCGTTTCTTCGACGAGCAAGGCTGCCGCGTCTCCGATCATGCGCTCGATTACGTGCCGTACGCGGAGACGACCAAGGCGGAAGCGGCTGCCATTTTCGCGCGGGCGGCGGCAGGAGAGTCGGTCACGCTCGAAGAAGAGAAGAAGTATAAAACCTTCACGCTGCTGTTCCTCGGCAATCTCTACCGGGAGCTCGGCTGGGCGATGCAGCTGCACATTCACGCGGCGCGCAACGGCAGCAGCCGAATGTTCGCCAAGCTGGGACCGGATACCGGCTTCGATTCCGTGAACGAGGGCGAGGTCGCCTACCCGTTGTCGCGCCTGCTGGACCGTCTCGATTCGGAAGGCGGACTGCCGCGGACGATTCTGTACTCGCTCAATCCGAACGATTACGACGTCCTCGGAACGCTCATGGGCAGCTTCCAGGGCGACGGCATTCCGGGCAAAATCCAGCTCGGCGCGGCTTGGTGGTTCAACGATACGAAGGACGGCATGCTCGCCCAAATGAACGCGCTCGCGAATTACGGGCTGCTGAGCCGTTTCGTCGGGATGTTGACCGATTCCCGCAGCTTCCTCTCCTACACCCGCCACGAGTACTTCCGCCGCATCTTGTGCAACATGCTCGGCGAATGGGTGGCGCGCGGCGAAGCGCCGCACGATATGGAGCTGCTGGGCGGGATGGTCGAAGACATCTGCTACGGCAACGCGAAGCGGTATTTCGAGTTCGGATAGGCGAGTAAACGGCAGCGGCGCGAAGGAGAAGGAGCTTGCGCATGGAAGGGAATTTGAAGCTTCGGCCAGCCGCGGAGACGGATTGGCCGCTCGTCCATCGTCTTATTATCGAAGCGTTCCGCGAATATGAAGGCGTGCTCGTTCCCCAGTCCGGCGCCCTTCGCGAGACGGTGGCGAGCATCCGGGAGACGGTGTCCGGCCGCGGCGGCGCCCTGATCGCGGAGACGGCGGACGGGTCGGCCGCGCTCGGCACGGCGCTCCACTACGTGGTGGAGAAGCACTTGTACGTCGGCCGCGTATCCGTCGTTCCCGCGGCACGCGGACAAGGCGTTGGCAAGGCGCTCATGCTGGAGATGGAGCGGATCGCGCGCGAAGCGGGTCTAGCCGAAATTCGCGTGTCGGTCCGGCTGTCGCTGCCGGATAACGTCGCCTTTTACGAGCGGCTCGGCTATGAAGCCTTCGACCATGTCTTTTACCCCGACCGGACGGACAGTTGGTACGAAATGAGGAAGCGGCTGGGCGCGGCGCTTTCGGAATCGGACTGATGGCGCTCGGACGCGGGTAGTTAAGGCCGCCGGAGCCATCAACGGCGGAACCGCGGCCGCTTTGGCGAACGTTCGGGTGAATCCCGGCGGCAATGCGCGTAAGCGAAGATAAGCAGTCAACCGCAGCAGGACGGCTGCGCGATAAGAGGTCAACCAGTGCCGCGGCGGCTGGTTGGCCTTTTTTAACGGTTACGTTCTCGTTAGGCGAGAGTACTGCTACTGCGCAGAGTTATTCCGCAGACCGTCCCATGCACCATGCTCATGTTTCTTCAATAAAAGCTGCCAGATCGTCCGGCTGGCGAACTTCCCCCGATCGGCGCGCGCCAGTTCCGGAAAATGCTGCATGGTTTGGCACGGCCGAACGCAAGCTAGTGGGGGAATAGAATGAAGCGCGGCGCGTTCTTTTTCACGGCGCGAGTCGTTTCGTCTTGTAACGGTCTGAGTAAGGTTTCTTGACGGCTTAAGCTTAGTTAGGCGAGGTTTTATGCCATTGCCTCGCATCTGGCCGGGCTGAAGCCGGCCCAAACGGCGAAAAACACACGTTGAAACGAAAAACGAAGTAAAATGTTCGTGTTTTCTGACAATTTCATTCATTCAGCCCGGTCGATGTGACGCAAAAACGAACTTTAATAAATAGCTTCGGAATTAATGTTCGTATTTCGGTTGACAGCGCCAAGGCACATTCGGTACACTAGGGGAGTCGAAGAAAGCAGCGTTCGAGTCTGCTTTCCCTAATAAAGCAACCCTCGTATAAGTTCGGGAATATGGCCCGAAAGTTTCTACCCGAGAACCTTAAATTCTTCGGACTACGAGCCTATTTGAAGAACGGCCAGCGCTTCCGGGGATAACGGAGATGCGGCACCGGCAACCTGCGCAGACATGATGAATCATCCGCTTTAGAAGTCCGGTTCGGACGGGCGGCGGCCCGCGCAGGGCGCAGAGGTTCTTCGCTTACGTTCGTGTCCCGTGGCAGTCATCCGGTCGGATCGCTGTTAGCCGGGATTTTTCTGTTTTCAGGACATATAGGAACGTATAAGTTTCACGATTATACTTCGGCCTCTATGCCTCGATCGCGGAATGCTGCATTCCCCATCTTCCGATGGTGAATGCAAACCAATCCGCTTATCCGGAACGAAACGCACATCGCCGCAAAAGACGGCGCTAGCCGTTTCGCCTTGAAATACAGGGATTTATAAGTTTCACGCTTATTAATCATCCTGTATTTCTCCGGAACGAAACGCACATCGCCGTAAAAAACGGCGCTAGCCGTTTCGCCTTGGACTACATTTATAATAAAGAAAGTGGGTATCGATGCATGTCAGCGAAAGTGGGCGTCATCATGGGCAGCAAGTCGGACTGGGAAACAATGAAATTGGCCTGCGATGTATTGGACGAGCTTGAAATTCCGTACGAGAAGAAGGTTGTCTCCGCGCACCGTACGCCTGATCTGATGTTCGAATACGCCGAAACGGCCGCAGACCGCGGATTGAAGGTTATTATCGCGGGCGCGGGCGGCGCCGCACATTTGCCCGGCATGGTCGCTGCCAAGACGATTCTGCCGGTTATTGGCGTTCCGGTGCAATCCAGAGCGCTGAACGGGCTGGACTCCCTGCTCTCGATCGTGCAGATGCCAGGCGGCATACCGGTCGCGACCGTCGCGATCGGCAATGCGGGCGCGACCAACGCGGGCCTCTTGGCCGCGCAGATGCTGGGCGCGTTCGATTCGCAGCTGCAAGGACGCGCGCAAGCGCGCCGCGACCGCATACAGCGCGAAGTGCTGGAAAGCAGTGACACGCTATGAGCGCAGCGGACAAGCAACCGAGCGGCGGATTGATTTCGCTTAACGGCGCGCTTGGCGCGGATGAAGGCGCGGCTTGCGGCATCGATGGCTGCGCGCCGGCGTCCGCGGGCGAGACGGCTCCGCAGGCGAACGTGATTTTGCCCGGCTCGACGATCGGCATTCTCGGCGGCGGGCAGCTCGGCCGCATGATGGCGAACGCGGGCAGCGCGATGGGTTACCGGTTCGTCGCCCTCGACCCGACGCCCGATGCGCCGTGCGGACAGGTGGCCGAGCAGATCGTGGCCGCTTACGACGACCGGGAGGCCGCTCGCGAGCTGGCGAAGCGCTCCGACGTCATTACGTACGAGTTCGAGAACGTCGACGCGGGCGTCGCCGCCATGCTGATGCAAGAATCGTACGTGCCGCAGGGCAGCGAGCTGCTCTACACGACGCAGCATCGGCTGCGCGAGAAGCGCGCGATCGAAGCGGCGGGCGTGAAGGTCGCGCCGTACAGCGAGATTCGCAGCGTCGACGAGCTGCGCGAAGCGGTCGGACGGTTCGGCTTGCCTTGCGTGCTGAAGACCGCCACGGGCGGCTACGACGGCAAGGGCCAGTGGGTCATTCGCGGCGAGGAAGAGATTCCGGAAGCGTACGAGACGCTCAGCCGCGCCAAGACGGAGCTGGTGCTGGAGCAGTTCATCCGCTTCGAGAAGGAGCTGTCCGTCATCGCGGCGCGCAGCCCGCAAGGGGAAGTGAAGACGTTCCCCGCGGCGGAGAACGTGCACGTGGACAACATTCTCCATCTCTCCATCGTACCGGCGAGAGCGAGCGAAGCAGTATTGCGCGAAGCGGAGCGGCTGGCGGCGGCGATCGCGGAAGGGCTCGGCGCCGTCGGGCTGATCGCCGTCGAACTGTTCCTGACGGCGGACGGCGAGCTGTTCGTGAACGAGCTGGCCCCGCGCCCGCACAACAGCGGCCATTATACGATGGAGGCGTGCCGGACGTCGCAGTTCGAGCAGCATGTGCGCGCGATTTGCGGGCTGCCGCTCGGCGATACGACGCTCTTGACGCCGGTCGTCATGGTGAACGTGCTTGGCGAGCATATCGAGCCGCTGCTCAAGCACGTGGCGGTTGCCGATTCGGCCGCGGCCCGGCACGGCGTCGCGCCGAAGGTGCATTTGTACGGCAAGCATGAAGCGAAGCATAAGCGGAAGATGGGCCACATCAACGTGCTCGCGGAGAACGTCGACGCGGCGCTGGCATGGATATCCGAAACGAATATTTGGAGGGTGTAACCAATGTTGGATCGTTATAGCAGACCGGAGATGCGGGCCATTTGGACCGAAGAGAATAAATTCAAAGCATGGCTCGAAGTCGAGCTTTGCGCTTGCGAGGCTTGGGTGGAACTCGGCGTTATCCCGCGCGAGGATGTGGTAGCGCTGCGCCAAGGCGCGACGTTCAACATTGACCGCATTTACGAGATCGAGCAAGAGACGCGCCATGACGTCATCGCGTTCACGCGCGCCGTATCCGAGACCGTCGGTCCAGAGCGCAAGTGGGTGCACTACGGCTTGACGTCGACGGACGTCGTCGACACGGCGATGGGCTACCTGCTTCGCCAGGCGAACGAAATTCTCGACAAGGACATCGTGAACTTCATCGAGATTTTGCGCGGACAAGCGATTGCCTACAAAGATACGGCCATGATGGGCCGCACGCACGGCGTTCACGCGGAGCCGACGACGTTCGGCCTGAAGATGGCGCTCTGGTACGAAGAAATGAAACGCAACCTGGAACGCTTCCGCCATGCGGCCGACGGCGTCCAGTTCGGCAAAATCTCCGGCGCGGTCGGCACGTACGCGAACATCGACCCGTTCGTCGAAGAATTCACCTGTAAGAAGCTCGGTATCACGCCGGCGCCGATCTCGACCCAGACGCTGCAGCGCGACCGCCACGCCGAATATATGGCGACGCTGGCGCTGATCGCAACGTCGCTCGACAAGTTCGCGACCGAAGTTCGCGCCCTGCAGAAGAGCGAATTCCGCGAGGTGGAAGAGCCGTTCGCGAAAGGCCAGAAGGGCTCGTCCGCGATGCCGCACAAGCGCAATCCGATCGGCTGCGAGAACATCTCCGGTCTTGCGCGCGTCATCCGCGGCCATATGCTGACCGCCTACGAGAACGTGCCGCTGTGGCATGAGCGCGACATCAGTCACTCGTCCGTGGAGCGGATTATCCTGCCGGACGCGACGATGCTGCTCAACTACATGCTGAACCGTCTGGGCAACATCCTGAAGAACCTGCAGGTGTTCCCGGAGAACATGAAACGCAACATGCAGCGCACGTTCGGCGTGCCGTTCTCGGGCCGCGTCATGACGAAGTTGATCGACAAAGGATTCAGCCGCGAGCAGGCGTACGATACCGTGCAGCCTCGCGCGATGCAGGCGTGGGAAGAACAGCGCCAATTCCGCGACATTATCGAGTCGACGCCGGAGATTACGTCGGTGCTGTCGGCCGAGGAGATTGACGATTGCTTCAACCCGGCATGGCACCTGAAGCATGTCGATACGATTTTCAAACGTCTGGAACTGATCTAAGCGGCGACCGGCAAGCTCGGATAGGAAGAGAACCCCGGCTTCATGGGCCGGGGAACATGCGCGAGTAGCGGAAGAGGAGCGAGAAGTTCATGGCTGAACAAGCGTTGTCTACGGCAGAGGCGTATATCAAGGCGCCGCTTCTATATAAAGGCAAAGTACGCGAGTTGTATGATCTGGGCGAGCATTACTTGATCGTGGTCACGGACCGGATCAGCGCGTTCGACTACGTGCTGGACCCGGCGGTGCCGCAGAAGGGGAGCGTGCTCAACCGGCTGTCGGCGTTCTGGTTCGAACAGACGGCGGACATCCAGCCGAACCACGTCGTCCATACGGACGTCGACCGGCTCGGCGATCTGGTGACGGAGCCGGAGCTGCTTCGCAACCGGATCATGGTGACGAAGAAAGCGGAACGGATCGATATCGAGTGCGTCGTGCGCGGCTACATAACCGGCAACGGCTGGCGACAGTACGCGAAGACGCAGGCGATCAACGGCATCGAACTGCCGGCGGGACTGCGCAAGAACGAACGTTTCCCGCAGCCGCTCTTCACCCCGGCGGCGAAGAACGACGTCGGCCACGACGAGGATATCCCGTTCGAGCGGATGCAGGAGTTGGTCGGCGCCGAGCTGGCCGAAGAGCTGCGCGATCGCAGCATCAAGCTGTACGAGTTCGCGCGCGGCTACTGCGAGGAGCGGGGCATCATCCTGGCGGACTGCAAATTCGAATTCGGCCTCGTCGACGGCAAAGTCATCCTGATCGACGAGATCTTCACCCCGGACGCATCGCGCTTCTGGGCGAAGGAGAACTACGCGTACGACGTCGAGATCGACAGCATGGACAAAGAACCGGTGCGCACGTATCTGCTCGGCTCCGACTGGGACCAGAACAGCAAGCCGGCTCCGCTCCCGGACGCGGTCGTCGACGAGACGACGCGCCGCTATCTCAACATCTTCGAGCGGCTGACCGGCCAAACGCTCTAGGCGCGAAGCGCCAACCAACTAACCAAACCCGCGGGGCAAGCAAAGATGCCCCGCATCCCATAAAGTCGTCCGCAAGCCGGGTTCTCCCGGCGAGCGCCACGACCTGCACCCCGAGCAGCATGAAAATTTGTTCAATTCGGAAAATGGCGCAGCAAATAAGCCTTTGACGATACGGTGGCAAACAACGAAACGGAGCATGAGATGAGCTGGAGAAGCGTCAGCGTTCGCCTTTGTGAACGGATTCCTCCCTACCCTGACTATTCAGGGAATCCGTGAACAACAGCGATCGGAAGTCCATCTCATGAGCAGTGAAGCGCGGTTTGCCACCAGCTCGTCGGTGTTTTGCGAAGCCCTCCATTTTCACAAAGAATTCCAAACATTTCAGGAGGCGACCCCCCATGAAAGCAACGGTTTACGTGACAATCAAACAGAACGTGCTTGACCCGCAAGGAAGCGCAGTACAAGGCGCGCTGCACACGATGGGCTTCGAGGAAGTCGGCAAAGTGCGCATCGGCAAATACCTCGAGCTTGAGCTGGACACGAACGATCGCGCCGAAGCCGAATCCCGGCTGAAAGCGATGTGCGAGAAGCTGCTGGCGAACACCGTTGTCGAAGACTACCGTTTCGAACTGGAGGGTTAATCCGATGAAATTCGCGGTACTCGTTTTCCCCGGATCCAACTGCGACATCGACTGCTACAAAGCGGTGGAGAACGCGATCGGCCAAGAAGTGGACTATGTTTGGCATACGGCGACGGATCTCAGCGCATACGACGCGATCCTCGTGCCGGGCGGCTTTTCCTATGGCGACTACCTGCGCTGCGGCGCGATCGCTCAGTTTGCGCCCGTCATGAACGAAGTGGTCAAAGCGGCCGAGCAAGGCAAATTTATCCTCGGCATTTGCAACGGATTCCAGATCCTGACGGAAGCGGGTCTGCTGCCAGGCGCGCTGCTGCGCAACAAGGACCTGAAGTTCCGCTGCCACAGCACGCTGCTCGAAGTCGTGAACAACAACACGGCGTTCACGAACCAATACCGCCAAGGCGAGATCATCGACATTCCGATCGCGCACGGCGAAGGCAACTACTACTGCGACGACGAGACGCTGGCGAAGCTGCAAGCGAACAACCAGATCGTCTTCCGCTACAAAGCGGGCGCGAACCCGAACGGTTCGGTCGACGATATCGCGGGCATCAGCAACGAGCGCGGCAACGTGGTAGGCATGATGCCGCATCCGGAGCGCGCGATCGACCAGCTGCTCGGATCGGAAGACGGCTTACGGATGTTTACATCGATTTTGAACGCATGGAGGGAACAACATGGCGCAGCAGTTAACGGCTAAAGAACCGACGGCGGAGCAAATTGCGGACCAGAAAATTTACACGCAATTCGGCGTCACCGATCATGAATATGAACTCATTTGCGGTTTTCTCGGCCGCCTGCCTAACTACACCGAGATCGGCGTATTCAGCGTCATGTGGTCCGAGCACTGCTCGTACAAGAACTCCAAGCCGATTCTGAAGAAGTTCCCGATCACGGGGCCTAAGGTTCTCATGGGTCCGGGCGAAGGCGCGGGCATCGTCGATATCGGCGACAACCAGGCAGTCGTGTTCAAGATCGAGTCCCATAACCACCCATCGGCGGTCGAGCCTTACCAAGGCGCGGCAACCGGCGTAGGCGGCATTATCCGCGACATTTTCTCCATGGGCGCACGCCCGGTAGCGCTGCTCAACAGCCTCCGGTTCGGCAACCTCGAGAACGCGCGCGTCAAATATTTGTTCGAGAACGTCGTCAGCGGCATCGCGGGGTACGGCAACTGTATCGGCATCCCGACCGTCGCGGGCGAAGTGATGTTCGACGAGAGCTACGAGGGCAACCCGCTCGTCAACGCGATGTGCGTCGGTCTGATCGATCACGATAAAATCCAGCGCGGCGTCGCCAAAGGCGTCGGCAACCCGGTGTTCTACGTCGGCCCGGCAACCGGCCGCGACGGCATTCACGGCGCGACGTTCGCGTCGGTCGAGCTGTCCGAGGAATCCGAAGAGAAACGCACCGCGGTCCAAGTCGGCGACCCGTTCATGGAGAAGCTTGTCATGGAATCGACGCTCGAGTTGATCAACTCCGGCATCGTCCTCGGCATCCAGGACATGGGCGCGGCAGGTCTGACGTGTTCCAGCGCGGAGATGGCGTCCAAAGCCGGCAACGGCTTGGAGCTGTACCTCGACGAAGTGCCGCAGCGCGAACAAGGAATGACGCCGTATGAAATGATGCTGTCCGAGTCGCAAGAACGCATGCTGTTCGTCGTGGCGCCGGAGAACGAAGCGCAGGCGCGCGAGATTTTCGAGCGTTGGGGCGTTATCTGCGCGAAGGTCGGCAAAGTCACGGACGATGGTCGTCTGCGTCTGTTTCACCAAGGCGAAGAAGTGGCCAACATGCCGGTGACGGCGCTCGTCGACGAGTGCCCGGTGTACAACAAACCATCCGCGGAGCCGGCTTACTATGCGGAGAACGGCGCGCTCGACACGACGTACGAAGAAGTAACCGACCTGACGGGCACGCTGAAGCAAATCCTCGGTTCGCCGACGGTGGCGAGCAAAGAGTGGGTCTATAACCAATACGACTACATGGTGCGCACGAGCACGGCGGTACAGCCGGGTTCCGACGCGGCGGTCGTCACGATTCCGGGCACGCGCAAGGCGCTCGCGATGACGACGGACTGCAACGGCCGCTACGTGTACCTCGATCCGGAAGTGGGCGGGGCGATCGCCGTCGCGGAAGCGGCGCGCAATATCGTGTGCTCCGGCGCCGAGCCGCTCGCGATTACGGACAACCTGAACTTCGGCAATCCGGAGAAGCCGGAAGTGTTCTGGCAGCTGGAGAAAGCGGCGGACGGCATGTCCGACGCGTGCCGCGCGCTGGATACGCCGGTTATCGGCGGCAACGTATCCCTGTATAACGAGAACGCGAAGGGCGCGATCTACCCGACGCCGGTTATCGGCATGGTCGGTCTCGTGCACGACGTGAACCATATTACGACGCAGCGCTTCAAATCCGAAGGCGACATCATCATTCTCCTCGGCGAGACGAAGCACGAGTTCGGCGGCAGCGAATACCAGCACGTCTTGCACGGCAAGAACGAAGGCCGTCCGCCGCAATTGGATCTGGCTGTTGAGAAAACGCTCCTGAGCGGCGTGCTCGGCGCGATCCAGCAAGGCCTCGTCGCATCGGCGCACGATCTGTCCGAAGGCGGTCTTGCGGCGGCGCTGGCGGAGTCCTGCATCGGCGGACGCCTGGGCGCGGACGTGAACGTCGTGACGAATCTGCGTCCCGACGCGGCGCTGTTCAGCGAATCGCAATCGCGCATTCTGCTGTCGGCGAAGCCGGACCAAGCGGAGCAGCTGAAGACGTATCTGACGGAGCAAGGCATTGCGAATGCGCAAATCGGCGTCGTGCGCGGCACCGATCTCACCATCAACATCAACGGCAATCCGGGCATTGCAGCGCCGGTTGAGCAACTGGAGCAGGTTTGGAAGGATGCGATTCCATGTCTGATGAAGTAGTGAAGCAGCCGCACCGATTATGGACGGGCGCTCACTATAACGAAGGAATAGGCCGGGACGATATTTTCGACAAATTGCGCGAGGAATGCGGCGTATACGGGGTATGGAATGTCCCGAACGCCGCCTCCCTTTCCTACTACGGGCTGCACGCGCTGCAGCACCGCGGCGAGGAAAGCGCGGGCATTTGCACGGCCGATTCGACGCAGGACGGGAAATTCAACTATCACCGCGGCATGGGCCTCGTGAAGGAAGTATTCACGCAGGACGTGCTGGAGACGCTCGAGGGCAACGCCGCGATCGGGCACGTGCGCTATTCGACGGCGGGCGAGAGCAAGCTGGCGAACGCGCAGCCGCTTATTTTCAAATACCGCAAGGGCGACCTGGCGGTGGCGACGAACGGCAACATCGTGAACGCCCCGTCCATTCGCGAAGAGCTCGAGAACCTCGGTTCGATCTTCCAGACGAGCAGCGACACGGAAGTCATCGCGCATCTGATCGCGCGTTCGAGCAAGGATTTCGTCGGCGCGGCCAAAGACGCGCTGCAGCGCATCATCGGCGGCTTCGCGTTCCTCATCATGACGAACAACAAGCTGATCGTCGCTTCCGACCCGCACGGCCTGCGTCCGCTCGTCATGGGACGCCTCGGCGACGGCTACGTGTTCGCTTCCGAATCTTGCGCGCTGGAGACGGTTGGCGCCGAATACGAACGCGACGTGCAGCCGGGCGAATTGATCGTGCTGGACGAGAACGGCATGACGGTCGATCGTTTCGCGCCGCTCGAGCGGCGGGCGACCTGCGCGATGGAATATATCTATTTCGCGCGTCCGGACAGCGACATTAACGGCATTAACCTGCACTCCTCACGCAAAAGGATGGGGCAGAAGCTGGCCGTCGAAGCGTTCGTCGACGCGGATATCGTCACGGGCGTGCCGGATTCGAGTATCTCCGCCGCGATCGGCTATGCCGAGCAGACGGGCATTCCGTACGAGCTGGGGCTCATCAAGAACAAATACACGGGCCGCACGTTCATCCAGCCTTCGCAGGAGCTGCGGGAGAAGGGCGTCAAGATGAAGCTGTCCGCCGTACGCAAAGTCGTCGAGGGCAAGCGCGTCGTCATGATCGACGATTCGATCGTGCGCGGCACGACGTCCCTGCGCATCGTCAATATGCTGCGCGAAGCGGGCGCGACGGAAGTGCACGTGCGGATCACGTCGCCGCCTTTCGCCAATCCGTGCTACTACGGCATCGACACGCCGGACCGCAGGGAGCTGATCGCCTCGTCCAAGACGGTCGAGGAGATCCGCCAGGCGATCAACGCGGACTCGCTCTATTTCCTCAGCCACGAAGGGCTGATCGACGCGGTCGGCGGCAACGAGGGCGCGAAGAACCGGGGCATGTGCCTCGCCTGCTTCGACAACGACTACCCGACGCCGGTCGATTTCAGCTCGGATAAGAGCTGCAGCTGCTAGAATATATTCTTCCCGTGGGCATGTTCTAGTGCCACCCCAACGCTCCGAGCGAGGGGCTCACGGGTGAAGCTTTGTCCGTCAGGACAAAAGCGTGCCAGCTCGAAGCCACCCGCCAACCGCGAACAAACGCGCCAGCACGAAGAAGGGAGTCCAGAGGGCAAAGTCCTCAGGTTCCCCTCGGCGGAGGGGGAAGGGGGAGGGAGCAAGGGGATCTGCAAGGGCGAAGCCCATTTTTACCGTGCGAATCGTTAACCAAGCGAACTTTTTAAGGAGTTGAACGTTAGTGGCAGAAGCGTATAAACAAGCCGGCGTCGATATCGCGGCAGGCAACGAAGCGGTCGAGAGAATGAAGAAGCACGTCAAGAAGACGTTCCGTCCCGAAGTGCTGACCGATCTCGGCGGTTTCGGCGGATTGTTCGGGTTGAACAAGGACAAGTACGAGGAGCCGGTGCTCGTCTCGGGCACCGACGGCGTCGGCACGAAGCTGAAAGTCGCGTTCGCCATGGACAAGCATGACACGATCGGCATCGACGCGGTGGCCATGTGCGTGAACGATATCGTCGTGCAAGGCGCGGAGC
Source organism: Paenibacillus methanolicus (assembly GCF_008124765.1). GTDB lineage: Bacteria > Bacillota > Bacilli > Paenibacillales > Paenibacillaceae > Paenibacillus_Z > Paenibacillus_Z methanolicus. The sequence goes on from NZ_VNHS01000014.1 coordinate 135,319, forward strand.
CGCTGTTCTTCCTCGACTATCTCGCTTGCGGCAAAGTGGTGCCGGAGAAAATCGAAGCGATCGTCGCGGGCATCGCCGAAGGCTGCGTCCAGTCGGGCTGCGCGCTCATCGGCGGCGAGACGGCCGAGATGCCGGGCATGTACTCGGAAGAAGAGTATGACATCGCGGGCTTCACGGTCGGCATCGTCGACAAGAAGAAGATCATCGACGGCAAGACGATCGCTCCTGGCGATGCGGTCATCGGCCTGGCTTCGAGCGGCATTCACTCCAACGGCTACTCGCTCGTGCGCCGTCTATTGCTCGAGCAAAGCGGCTACAGCCTCGATCAAGCGCTGCCGGAGCTGGATGGCAAGAAGCTTGGCGACGTGGTCATCGAGCCGACGCGCATTTACGTGAAATCGTGTCTGGAACTGATCAATCGCGTGCAAGTGAAAGGCATGGCGCACATCACGGGCGGCGGCTTCATCGAGAACATCCCGCGCGTGCTGCCGGACGGCGTCAACGTTAACGTCGAATACGGCTCGTGGCCGATCCAGCCGATCTTCAAGCTCATGCAGGAGAAAGGCAGCATCACGAACCGCGACATGTTCACGACGTTCAACATGGGCGTCGGCATGGTCGTCGTCGTGCCGGCGGACCAAGGGGAAGAAGCCGTTCGCGTCGCGAAGGAACTCGGCGAAGACGCATACCGCATCGGCACCGTGACGGAAGGCAACCGTATCGTCACGTTCACGGGAGCGGACGTGTAATGAGCAAGCTTCGCATCGCCGTGTTTGCCTCCGGGCAGGGGACGAATTTTCAAGCACTCGCCGATGCGGCGCAACAAGACCGGCTCGAAGGCGCAAGCCTCGAGCTTCTTGTTTGTGATAAGCCACAAGCGCCCGTCGTGGAGCGCGCGCGCAAGGCGGGCGTGGAGACGTTCGTGTTCCGCGCCAAGGATTACGAATCGAAGGAAGCATACGAACGCGAGATTCTGGCCGAGCTGCGGCGCCGGGGCATCGAGCTGGTCGTGCTGGCCGGGTACATGCGCATTCTGACGCCGGTGCTGGTCGAGCCGTACATGGGGCGGATGATCAACATCCACCCGTCGCTGCTGCCGGCTTTCCCGGGGATGAACGGCATCAAGCAAGCGATCGACTACGGCGTCAAAGTAACCGGCGTGACGGTCCACTATGTGGATGGCGGTCTCGACAGCGGCCCGGTCATCGCCCAGCGCGTCGTCGAGGTGCTGGACGGCGACACCGAGGAGACGCTCGCCGTCCGCATTCACGCGGCCGAGCAGGAAGTGCTGCCGTGGACGGTCGGCCGGATCGCGGCCGGCTCCGTGTCGCTGGCGGGCCGTCATGTGACGGTGACGACGCTGTAGGACGGGCATTGAACAGGCGATAGGGGAACGAACGAATATAAGAACCACACTTTTGGGAGGGTATTCTTTTGGCAATTCGCAGAGCATTGATCAGTGTGTCGGACAAGACGGGTATCGTGGAGTTCGCGCGGGCGCTTTCCGGTCTGGGCGTGCAAATTATTTCGACGGGCGGTACTTCGAGCCTGCTCGAGAAGGAAGGCGTGCCGGTCATCGGCATCTCCGACGTGACGGGCTTCCCGGAAATTCTCGACGGCCGCGTGAAGACGCTCCATCCGGCGGTCCATAGCGGACTGCTGGCGGTGCGCGACAGCGAAGAGCATCAGCAGGCGATGAAAGACCTCGGACTCGACTACATCGACCTCGTCGTCGTCAACTTGTATCCGTTCGCGGCGACGATCGCCAAGCCGGACGTGTCGTACGAAGACGCGATCGAGAACATCGATATCGGCGGTCCGACGATGCTCCGTTCCGCGGCGAAGAACCACGCGTTCGTGACCGTCGTCGTCGACGCGTCCGACTACGACCAAGTGCTGGGCGAAGTGAAGGCCGAAGGCGACACGACGCTCGAGACGCGCAAGCGGCTGGCGGCCAAAGTATTCCGTCACACCGGCGCCTACGACGCGCTGATCGGCGATTACCTCTCCAAGCTCCAAGGCGAGCCGCTGCCGGAGCGTTACACGGTGACGTACGAGAAGGTGCAGGATCTGCGCTACGGCGAGAATCCGCATCAACGCGCGGCGTTCTACCGCAAGCCGATCGCGGAAGCGGGCAACATCACGACGGCCGAGCAGCTGCACGGCAAAGAGCTCTCCTACAATAACATCAACGACGCGAACGCGGCGCTGGCGATCGTGAAGGAATTCAACGAGCCGGCGGTCGTGGCCGTGAAGCACATGAACCCATGCGGCGTGGGCATCGGCGCAAACATCCATGAAGCGTACCAGAAGGCATACGCGGCCGATCCGACGTCGATCTTCGGCGGCATCGTGGCGGCGAACCGCGAGATCGGCGCCGATACGGCGCAGCTGCTGAGCGAGATTTTCCTCGAGATCATCATCGCGCCGGGCTACTCGCCGGAAGCGCTGGAGATTCTGACGAAGAAGAAGAACATCCGTCTTCTGAAGCTCGGCGAGTTCCAAGCGGCCGGCGAGCGCAAGCAGGACTGGGTCGTGACGAGCGTCGAAGGCGGCATGGTCGTGCAGGAATCCGACGTGCACAGCTTGACCGAAGCCGACCTCCAAGTGGTCACCAGCCGCAAGCCGACGGAAGAAGAGCTGAAGCAATTGCTGTTCGGCTGGAAAGTCGTCAAGCACGTCAAATCGAACGCGATCCTGCTGGCGGCGGACGACATGACGGTCGGCGTAGGCGCCGGTCAAATGAACCGCGTCGGCGCGGCGCGCATTGCCATCGGGCAAGCGGGCGAGAAAGCAACCGGCGCGATCCTCGCTTCGGATGCCTTCTTCCCGATGGGCGACACGGTGGAACTGGCGGCGAAGCACGGCATTACGGCGATCATCCAGCCGGGCGGATCCGTGAAGGACCAAGAGTCGATCGACGCGGCGAACGCGGCGAACATCGCGATGGTGTTCACGGGCGTGCGCCACTTCAAGCACTAGTACCGGGTGTCGCAAGCTAATTAAGCGTGGGCGGAGCGAGTCATCCATTATTTGGGAATCGGCCCGTTTCGCGAGACGGTCATATTCGAGAAGGCAGCATGCGGCGCAGCATAAGAAGTACCTGCGCCGCGCTTCCTTCTCCTTTTTCACAAATGGGGAGGGTTTCGGATGCGGGTATTAGTAATCGGCGGCGGCGGCCGCGAGCATGCGATCGTGTGGGCGCTTAGTAAGAGCGAGAAGGTGAAGCAAATTTTCTGCGCGCCGGGCAATGCGGGTATCGCCGAGTTGGCGGAATGCGCGCCGATCCCGGTCAACCGGTTCGACGATCTGATCACGTACACGAAGGACAACGCGATCGACCTCGTCTTCGTCGGTCCGGACGATCCGCTCGCGGACGGGATCGTCGACGCGTTCGAGGCGCATAACATTCCGGTCTACGGACCGCGCAAGAACGCCGCCGAGATCGAAGGCAGCAAGATCTTCATGAAAGATTTGCTCCGCAAGTACAACATCCCGACGGCGAAATACGAGACGTTCACCGATCATGAGACGGCGCTGGCCTATCTGCGCGAACAAAGCGCGCCGATCGTCGTGAAGGCGGACGGCCTCGCGGCGGGCAAGGGAGTTACGGTCGCGTACTCGATCGAGGAAGCGGAGAAAGCGCTGCACGACATGATGGTCGACAAAGTATTCGGCCAATCCGGCGGAAGCGTCGTCATCGAGGAGTTCCTGCAAGGACAGGAAATGTCCATCCTGGCGTTCGTGGACGGAGAGACGGTGCGCGCGATGGTGCCGGCTCAAGACCATAAGCCGGTATACGACGACGACAAAGGTCCGAACACGGGCGGGATGGGCACTTACTCGCCGCTGCCGCACATCGATCCGGCGCTGGTGGAGGACGCGATCGAGAACATCATCAAGCCGACGGCCAAAGCGATGGTCAGCGAAGGCCGTCCGTTCCGCGGCGTGCTGTTCGCGGGGCTCATGATTACGCCCAATGGCGTGAAGACGATCGAATTCAACGCGCGCATGGGCGATCCGGAGACGCAGGTCGTGCTGCCGCGCCTCAAGACGGATCTGCTCGACATCGTGCTGGCGTCGCTGAACGGACGCTTGGATCAGCTGGAGATCGAATGGAGCGACGAGGCGGCCGTCTGCGTCATCGCGGCCTCGGAAGGATATCCGGCATCGTATCCGAAAGGCCGGGTCATCACCGGTCTGGAAGCGGCCAAAGCGCAAGGCGCGCTCGTCTTCCACGCGGGCACGGCGCTGACGGACGGCGAGATCGTCACCAATGGCGGCCGCGTGCTCGGCATCGTCGGCCTCGGCCGCGATATCGCGGAGGCGAGAGCCCGGGCGTACGAAGCGGTGTCGGCGATTCATTTTGAAGGCATGCACGCTCGGACGGATATCGCGGCGAAGGCGCTGCGCTAGAACGGAAGCGGCATAGCAGAATAGCAATGGCGAGATAGGCAATGTGCCTGTCTCGCCATTTTTTGTTGCGCATGAAGGCGAGAGCCGGGGGAAACTGCTGCCGTGGCTGCGAGAGGGAGAAGAGCGGCAGTCCGTCGCGGATGTTCGTGCTAGCGTTCTCTTGGGAGACCGTGAACCGACGACCTCGTTTTTCCCCCGCACCGTGCGATCTCCGCGAATCCTTAATAAATCTTTAGCGAATGAGGGCAGTTAGTCCGTTTTCCGGGCTACGGTCGTATGTTAGTATAAACAATGACAAAAAACCATTATTATACAAGTTTTGTAATTTTGGATCGAGTTGGTGATTATGGATTGTCTTTCATTTACTATAAGCGAACGCCTCGGAGACGCGACCATGCGGCCGAACGGCGTATCGATCTGCAGCGTCCGCCCGGGCTGCCGGATCGCCCAAGATTTCGTTATCTCGCGCTCTTCGCGCCGTTGACCGGTTTTGCGGTCGCAGCGCTGGCGGCTTGGCTCTATACGCCGATTCCTCGTCGCGCGAGCAGCTATCTGGCGATGGGGCTTGCGTTATTCGCGCTGCTTGCCCTTATCGCACGGAGTCAGCTGCGCCGGCATCGGGCCCGAGTGCTTGCGTATGAGCGGGAAATTAGCCTTCGCGAGGCGGAACTCGCGATTTATTGGAATACCGTACGGGAGCGATTGGCGCGCATGCGGCAGGAAGAACGGGAGGCGTTGGAGGATGCGCATCCGGAACCGTCTCTATGTTTGGAACGGGTCGCGCTACGGGTTTCTTCCGTGTGGGAGCGGGAGCCGGTTGATGCGGATTTCCTCCGGCTGCGAACCGGAATCGGCACGGTCTCGAGCAGTGTGAAGCTCATCGCGCCCAAGCGGGAAGGCGGAACGGCAGACGGCGTCTATGGTACTGCGGAGCGGCTTGCCTCCGAATGTCGCGATCTGGCGGACAGCCCGGTCTGGGTGGATGCGGCGAGATTTCGACTCATCGGCATTGCCGGGGAAGAGCAACCTGCGGAGGCGTTCATGCGGGCGCTGGTAATTCAACTGGCGACGCATCATGCGCCGGATGAAGTGAAGGTGGCGGCGGTGTTCGATGAACGGCATGGCGAGGCATGGAGTTGGCTCAGATGGCTGCCGCACAGTTGGGACGATGATCGCGAATATCGGTACTTGTTCCAATCGCACGGTTATCGGCACGAGACGATGGAACGGTTTCTAACGGAGCTTCGTCGCAGGCGGCGTGCGGTCGGCGGCGAAGGGCGAACCGGCGGCCGGCTGCCGACGTTCGTCTGTCTGATTCCGAATCCGAGCGCTTTGGACGCCCATCCGGCGATCGGCAAGTTGCTGCTCGCCGAGTCGCCGCCCGAGGGCACATGCACGATCGTGCTGGCACCGAGCAAGGAGCAATTGCCCGCAGCGTGCCATCTCGCCATCGACTTGTGGCCGGATCGCGGCGCGGTCGCCAGGCGCAAGGGGAATGGCCAGTCGGCCGGTACGCAGGAGCGGGAGAACGTCGCGCCGACCGGACGTTTCGCGCCTGACGGGGTGACGCTGGCGGAAGCCGAGCGTTTCGCAAGGACGCTAGCGCCGTATCGACTGCAGCGGAATAAGGAGCGAGTGGAGAACGTATCGTCGGGGGCATCGGCGGACTTAAGTTCGGAAGAGGTACGGATCGGACAGTTGGGATTGGACGGGGAGAAGAAGCCGCTGGCCGGGCTATCGGAGCGCCGCGTCGGATCAGCCGGGAGTTGTCCGGACGCCGGCTCCGGTACCGCGCCTTTGCAAGGGTAACGGGCCACGGACGCTTTTGACGAGTCGGATAGATGAGCGGGGAATGAGAGGCTAGCATCGCTTTTGAGGAAGAGCATGATTGTTTAATAGACAGGTTAATGTTTATGTAGTGCAGTACCCGAGAGGGAACAAACGTGGTCGGCATGGATACGGGATGGTCATCATGGAAACGAACATCGGAGGGGATTCGGCATGAACTATACGGTCGTGACAGTCATCGCAATGCCATCGGGCAAGGAGTTCGATCTGGAGCTGCCCTCCGATCTGCCGCTGCAGCAGTTGAGCCCTGCTTTATTAGCAAGCGTAGGGGATGAGATCCCCGAGGAGGCGGAGCCGGCCTTGCGGCTGTCCGTCAGCGAATACGGGCTTAGTTGGAGCGATATCGATCCCGGGCTGACGCTGCAGGAGGCCGGCGTCGTCGACGGCATGTTCATGCGCGTGGAGCGGGTTTGATCGCGTGGGATGGCTTGCGCGGCACGATGCGGATGCGACATGCCGGCGCTCGAGTACGGCAAGTCAACAGAGGAACGAAAGGCGACTGGCGGCTCCGGGAGGGGCCGCTTTTTTTTTGCGTTTGGCGGGAGCGGTTTGTAGGAGAAGCAGTCGAGAAACGGCGCTAAGCGGCGGGAGAAGCGGTGGTCGAAGGCGAACGCGGCGGATGGCGACGATTTTCGAGCCATGTTACTAGATTGTAACAACTTTCTTCTCTATCTACGCTACGATAGAAACAACTAGAGTGGGAGATGGGGAGATAGGCCATGGCAGGGCGCGTTACAGGCAAGTGGACAAAAGGGGCGGCGCTGGCGCTTGCGGTCGCGATGACGGCGGGGTGCAGCGCGCAGACGGGGTTCGGGGTATTGCTCGGCAACGGCGAATCGACGGCGGCGATGAGCGACGGGAGACCGAAAGACGCGACGACGTTGAAGGAGCAGGGAGCAGGACAAGCGGCAAGAGAGAACGCGCAGCCAGAGGACGCGGAACTAGCGGCGTTCCAGCCGAAAGAGGATAAGGAGGCGGGGATCGCGGACGAACGCGCGGCGGCGGCATCCGTGAAGCTTGAGAAGCCGACGACCGGCACGACGCATTTTTCGGCCAAGCAAGGGGACAAGCTCATCGCGCTCACGTTCGACGACGGTCCGGATCACCGGTACACGCCCGAGATTTTGGAGATCTTGAAGGCGAGCGGCGCCAAAGCGACTTTCTTCATGGTCGGCACCCAGCTGAAGAAATACCCGGATACGGTCAAACAAATCGTCGCGGACGGGCACGGGGTAGGCAATCATACGTATCATCATGCCAATTTGGCCAAACTGAACGAGAACGAGATCAAACAGGAAATCAAAACGACGGACGCCTTATTCCGGGAGGCGGTCGGGTTCGTGCCGCATCTCGTGCGCGCGCCGTACGGCTCGGTGTCGGATGTGCTCAAAACGGTCGTGCGCGACAACAATCGCGAGCTCGTCGGCTGGACGGTGGACACGATGGACTGGGACGGGGCGACCGTGACGGCCATGCGCGGCAACGTCAACAAGAACGCCCGCCCCGGCGGAATCGTGCTTATGCATTCGTTCGGCAGCAAACATTTGCGCAACACGGTCAAGCTGCTCCCGCTCATCATTAAAGATCTGCGCGCCAAAGGCTACACGTTTGTCACGGTCGACGAACTGCTCGCCGCCAAGGCGCAAAATAAAAAAGCGGCGCAAGCGCAGGGGAAGAAAATGGGTTAAAGTAAAGGAAGAATAAAGGTCCGGAGTCCCTGGCGGAGGGGTTGGGGAGGGAAATCCAAAGTAAGCCTTGTCCACCAGGACAAAAGCGTGCATCGCACGAAAGCATCCGCCAACCACCAACCTAACGAGCCAACACGAAACGGGAGTCCAGAGGGCAGCGCCCTCGGAGCCCCTCGGCGGAGGGGTTGGGGAGGATTATAGAAGGGAGGGAACCTACCATATTGAACTCGTGGTTACGCCGCCCGCTGCTAGCGCTGCTAAGCGCATCAGCCCTCATGTCAACAGCCGGCTGTCAATATACAATGACGCCGGCAGACCTGTTGACGGTGCCGCAGGCCGAGGACGGGAACACGGAATTGGCCCAGGCGATCCGCGTGGCGCTGCCGCCAAGAGCCAAGCTGACGCTGTCGGATCAGGGCAGCCTGGCCGCCGTCCGCAAAGCCGATGTCGACGGTGACGGACGCAAGGAAGCGATCGTCACGTACGTGACCGACCTGGACACCGAGCAAGTGATGGTCATGCGTGCCGGCGCGAGCGGCGAGCGGCAGGGTTGGCATAAATGGTTCACGCTGGCGGAGTCGACCGGGTACGGCGTCGATTGGCTCGAAGTAGACGACCTGGACGACGACGGCCGTCCCGAGCTGGTCGTCGGCTGGAACGAATACGACGAGCCGCAGCACCGCCTGTTCATCTATACGATCGCCGCCGACGCCGATCTGCAGCAGTCGCCGCCGGTGCCGCTGGCGGAGCTGACGTACGAGCAGGCGAAGCTGGGCGACGTGGACGGTAACGGCAAGGCCGAGTTGGTGGTCATCCAGCATGAGCGGGAGCAGATGACGGCTTCGCTGCATCTGTACCGGGTGTCGGCGGGGCAAGTGAAGGACGAGCTCGCCGCCCCGATCGACGGGACGGTCGACGGGTATTACAACCTGGCCGTCGGCCAAATCGCCGCCGGCCGTTACGGGGTCATCATGGACGGCGGCATTGGCGCCCATTCCTCGCTGACGAACGTGCTGGCGTGGGCGAACGGACGGCTGATGCGCGTATACCCGCCGGTGAGCGGGCGGGAAGAAGAGCAGTGGAACGCCTCCTCGACCTTCAGCGGCGACGGCAACGGCGACGGCATTTTGGACATCGAGACGCTGGTGGACGCCCCAGGTCAGCCGGAGGACCGGTCGTATGCCGATACGCTGTGGATCGAAGAGCGGCGACAGTGGGACGGCAACCGGAAATTCGACGTGGTGCAGCAGCGGTACGCCGATTACGGCCAAGGGTATGCGTTCAGCTTTCCCGACGGCTGGTACGGCCAAGTGACGGTTAGCCGGTTGGAACATACGTTGGACGAGGGCGTCGCCATCGAAGGGACCGCCTTCGAATATGTCGAGCCCAAGACGAAGCGCAGAGCGCCGTTGTTCTGGCTCTACGCGGTGCCGCTCAAGCAGTGGGATACCCTGGAGCAGCAGTGGAAAGCGGAGGGCGGCGCGATCCACGTGCTGACGAAATCGGCGGGAATGACGTATGCCGTCTTGGAGCGGGAAGCGCCGAAAGGGTGGGAAGACGAGATACGCAAACGGTTCGAGGCGATACGGCCGGGCGCGGATGAGCTGGCGAAGCGATTCGAGTTGATTCCCGACTATTAAAGCCGGCGCGCGCAAGCCAAGCAGAAGCAAGAGCAGGAGGTTACGCAATGCGGATATTGCTGTTGGAAGACGAGGAAGCGATTCGCGGGTTCGTCCGCATCAACTTGAAACGCAACGGCATGGAAGTGACCGAAGCGGAAGACGGCGAGACGGCGCTGGCGCTGGCCGAAGCGGCCGACCCGCCCTTCGACGCGGCGCTGCTGGACGTCATGCTCCCGACGATTAGCGGTTTCGAGGTGTGCGAGCGGCTGCGGCGGCAGTTTCCGCGAATGGGCATCATCATGCTGACGGCCAAATCCCAGGAAGAGGATAAAATCCGAGGGTTGGAGTTAGGCGCGGACGATTACGTGCAGAAGCCGTTCAGCCCGGGCGAGCTGATCGCGCGGCTGGGAGCGCTGCACCGACGCATGATGCCGGGCGGCTTGTCGTGGGCGGAGCAGCCGGGACATTCGGGGACGCCGGGCGCCGCGCCGGGTGCGGGCGAGTCGGCGGCTGCCATCGAGACGGCGAACCCGCCGGAGAGCCGGGCGTCTGCCGCGTACGGCGCAATCGGATCGGGCGTCCGGGAAGCGAACAGCTCGGCTCCACCCGGTTCAGACCGGCAGATGTCTGGACCGGGGTCGGATAACGCCGGTCTCGAAGGACCCGCGGAAGCCGTTACCCCGGCAAGCGCGACGCCTTCCGCCGCTCCGCATGATCCTGATTCGGAGCAGACCGTGGATGGACGCGCTCATTCGCAGTCTGCCGCTGCCGGCGCCAGTGACCCGTCTGCTCCTCCCGCACCGACGACGTCAGACGGCCATCTGACCGGCGATACGACGACGAATGCCGATCCTTCCGCCCCGTTCGGCCGCCATGAACTGCAGGCGGGACCGTTCCGACTGTCGGCCGTGCAGCGGCGTTTATGGAAGAACGGCGAAGAGGTGGTGCTGACGCCGACCGAATGGACGCTGGTGAAACTGTTGATGGAGCGCGAAGGGGAAGGCCTTAGCCGGGACGATATTTTAAGCGCCGTGTGGGGACGCCATTTTATCGGGGATCTGAAAATCGTGGACGTGAACATCCGCCGCATCCGCCAAAAAATCGAGGATAATCCGTCGCATCCGATGTATATCGAGACGCTGTGGGGCTTCGGCTACCGCTTCAACCGGGGCCGCGCATGAACAGCATCCGGACGCGAATGGTGTGGAGCTTCGGCATCCTGATCATGCTCGTCGTCGTGACGCTCGGCTCCCTCTTCGCGGCGCTCGTCTGGAACTACTACTACGGCAGCGCGACCTCTTCGCTCATCCAGCGGGCGGAGACGGAAGCGGCGCTCCATAACCGCAATCTCGCGGTGGCCCCGATGCACGTGGTGGCGCGGTACATGCTGCAGAATATGACCGAAGGCAAATCCAGGCTGCAACTCCTCGACAACGCGGGCGCGCTGGTCGTGGACAGCGACGGTATGCCTGGCGAGGGACGCATGCTGGCGACCCCCGACGTCGAGCAGGCGCTGAGCGGCGACCGCGGCATTTGGCGCGGGCCCGACCCGGTGACGAACGAACGCGTCGCCGCCGTGTCGGTGCCGCTTATGCGAGACCAGCGCGTAGTCGCGCTTTTTCGGTACACCTCTTCGCTGAAGGGCATCGACGACATCGTGCGCAACATGATCCTCGTGACGATCTTCGGGGCGCTCGTCGTCGTGCTATTGTTCTTCGGCATGAGCGTCTTGATGGCCAATCTGATCGCCCGGCCCATTCGCAATCTAACGAAAGTGGCGGAGCAGATGGCCGAAGGCGACTGGACGAAGCGGGCCAAAATCCAGAATCGCGACGAGATCGGGCGGCTTGCCGACACGCTCAATACGATGGCGGCGGAGATTACGCGAAGGGAGAAGCTGAAGAACGACTTCATCTCGTCCATCTCGCATGAATTGCGCACGCCGCTCACGTCGATCAAGGGCTGGAGCGAGACGCTCGTATCGGGCGATCCGACGGATGTGGAGGAAGTGCGGATGGGGCTCAAAATTATCGACCGGGAGACGGAGCGATTGTCGGGTCTCGTCGAGGACTTGCTCGATTTCTCCAAGCTGTACGCCAAGAACATCGTGCTGCATCCCGAGCCGCTCGACATGCTGGCGCCCGTGCGCGAGACGGTGCGCCAGTTCGTGGCAAGGTCGCAGCGGGAGAGCGTGCAGCTGTCGGCGGATTACGGGGCGGACGGACCGTTGCTGGTCATGGCCGATGCCAACCGGCTCAAGCAAGTGCTGATCAACGTGCTGGATAACGCGCTCAAGTTCACGCCCAAAGGGGGAACCGTCGCGATAACCGTCACGCGCGAGGAAGAGAAGGCCGTCGTTCGAATCGCGGATTCGGGGGTAGGCATCGCGGAGGACGATTTGCCTCACGTGACGGAGAAGTTCTATAAAGGCGAAAGCCAGCGCGCGGGCAGCGGACTTGGCCTTGCGATTTGCAAGGAGATCATCGAGCTGCACGGGGGAGCGCTAGAGTTAGCCAGCGTGCCGGGCGAAGGCACGACGGTGACGCTCCGGCTGCCGCTCATGGAGCAGCATGCGGCCGAAGAGACGACGGAGCCGATCTAGTAAGGAATGCGGCATCGACGCCAAGTCGCCGCGCCCATCATAGCGCGATACGCGCCCATAGAGAGGCCATCGCATGGAAATTGCATTTCCGGTGCGATGGCTATTCTTTATAGAACAGCGCTTTATGTTTCGCCGTTATATAGGCGATGGCCAGGGCGGTGAGCACAACCAGCGAGACAGGCAGCCAGTGATCGACCACGAAATCCACGAGCGCGGCCATAGATCCACGTCCTTTCGTTCCAGCAAGGTGAGGAGAGTTACGTACAGTATGCCTACCGCGTCGCGTAGGTTAACCGCGGTAACAATTGACTTGCCGGCCCGATCCGCAGCCGGAGAAATCGGCGATCGTCCGCTACTGCCGTACCTGCCCGGATACGAGTCAATCGGCCGCGAGGACAAAATGAAGACAACCCGGTCTTCCTATGGTTTAATAGGGGTATTCTAGTTATTGCCAGGCGAACAAGGCCGAAGAAGGAGGACCACTTCCTTGTCCAACATGTTTACTAATGCCGCGCGTCGACATCCGCTGCGCTGGATGACGCTCGGCGCGCTTGCCCTCGTCCTCATCGCCGGCTGCTCCGAAGGCGGCGGGCTGAACTCGCTCCCGGAGCAGCAATCGCAATCGAACAATACGGGCAACGAGGCGCAGCCGGAGTCGGTGATTCCGGAGGAGGAAGCCGAGACGGGCGGCTACATCGCGCCGCTGACCGGCTTGCCGTCGGACCATGAAGTGACCGCGCGCCCGATCGCGGTCATGGTCAATAACATGGGCAAAGCCCGCCCGCAATCGGGGCTTCCGCATGCCGACGTCATCTGGGAAGTGCTGGCCGAAGGCGGGATCACGCGGCTTGTCGCGATATTCCAGAGCGACGAGTTTACGGATCCGATCGGTCCGATCCGCAGTATCCGTCCCTATTTGATCGAGCTTGGCGAATCGTACGGCGGGGTGCTCGTGCATGCCGGCGGTTCGCCCGATGCATACGCGATCCTGCAGGGGCAGGATAAGGAGCATCTCGACGAGATCACGAACGCGGGCAGCTACTTCTGGCGCGAATCGTTCCGCAAGGCGCCGCACAACCTGTATTCGAATGTGGAGAAGATCCGCGCGGGAGCGCTGAAGAAAGCCTACGCCAGCGACGTGCCGGCCCCGGTCCGTCCGTTCTCGGAGACGGGCGGGACGGCAGGGGGAGGCGCGGCCTCGAAGGTGGAGATCTCCTTCATGCTGAAATCCTACCATGTCTCCTATGCGTACGACGCGGCGACCGGCTTGTACGCCCGGTCGATCAACAATGAGCCGCATATCGATCTGACGACCAAGGAGCAGCTGAAGGCGGCGAACCTCGTCCTATTGGGAACCGCGCACAAGGTACTCGACAACGTCGGGCGACTGGAAGTCGACCTGGAATCCGGCGGACCGGCGAAGCTGATTCAGAAAGGATTGGCCGTGGATGCCGAGTGGGAGCGGGGGATCGACGGCGTCATCCGGATTATGAAGGACGGCAGCGAACTGCCGCTCGTGCCGGGGCGGACGTTCTACCACGTGCTTCCGAATTCGCCGGACTTCGCCTCTCATTTCACGTTAAGCTAAATCGCGCTATCAAGCCGGTTCGCATCGTGCGTGCCGGCTTTTTCGCGTACCCGGACCAGCGTCCGCATGATGAGATCCTAAAGGGCTCGGCGGTTAAAATCAGCGCGAAAGGAAAACAATAGGGGAGCAGCCGCAATGATACGCAAGCTGAACGCTTACTTAAAAAATGAAAGAAATTAAAAAATGTCATAATTCCTTTACAATGCCTTAACAAATGGGTAGTAAACTATGTTAAGATATTGTCGGTCTTAGTGTCTTCAAGAACTGGCAACGTAAATTGCATGATGCGAAGGGGATAACCATGTTTAAGAAAAAAGACGTGTTTTTCATCACGCTTGAAGCGATGGCGGACGTATTGCTCGAAGCCGTCGAATATTTCGCCAAGAACGTCTCGAACATACAGGACGTCACGCATTTCGCCAAAACCATGAAAGAATACGAAAGCGCATGCGATCGTCATGTACATACGATTCTGACGGAATTGAACAAAACGTTCATCACGCCGATCGAACGCGAAGATATTATGGCGCTGACGACGTCGCTTGACGATGTGCTCGACGGCATCGAGGCTTGCGCGTCGCGCTTCGAGATGTACCATATTACGGAGCATGACGAATACATCACGCTGTTCGCGGACAATCTGGTCCGCAGCGCCCAGCAGATCAAGAAAGCGATCTACCTGCTCACCGAGAAGAAGCTGCTTGCGATCCGCGAGCCGTCGATCGCGATCAACGAGCTGGAGAACCAGGCCGACGACATTCTGCGCGTCTGCATCAAGAGCCTGTTCGCGAACGTCAAAGATCCGATCGAGCTGATCAAGCGCAAAGAGATTTACGAGCGTCTGGAGCAAACGACCGACTACTGTGAAGACGTGGCCAACACACTCGAAACAATCATTATGCGCAACAGCTAAGGAGCAGGTGGACCACGGTCATGGATATCTATATTTTAGTCGGTATTGTTATTTTCCTGGCATTAGCCTTTGATTTTATCAACGGCTTCCACGACACGGCCAACGCGATCGCGACGAGCGTATCGACGCGGGCGCTGTCCCCGCGGATGGCGATCATCATCGCGTCCGTCATGAACTTCGTCGGCGCGATGCTCTTCACGGGCGTCGCGAAGAAGATCGGCGGCTCGGTCGCCGATCCGGCGAAGCTTGAGAACGGCGTCGAGATCGTCATCGCGACGCTGATCGCCGCGATCGCCTGGAATTTGCTCACGTGGTGGTTTGGCATTCCGTCGTCTTCCTCCCATGCGCTCATCGGCTCGCTTGCGGGCGCCGTCGTCAGCGCGGAAGGATTCGCCGGCATCAACGGCAGCGGGTTCATCGATATCGTGAAAGCACTTATCCTCTCGCCGCTCATTGCCTTTACGATTGGTTTCATCGTCATGTGGATCCTAAAGCTGATCTTCGCGAAGTCGAGTCCGCATCAGATCAACAAGGGTTTCCGCACCGGCCAGATTCTGACGGCGGCGTTCCAATCGTTCACGCACGGCACGAACGACGCGCAGAAGGCGATGGGAATCATTACCTTCGCGCTCGTGGCGGCGGAGCTGCAAGATACGCTGGACGTACCGTTCTGGGTTAAGCTGTCCGCGGCGACGGCGATGGCGCTTGGCACCTCGGTCGGCGGCTGGAAGATCATCAAGACGATGGGCACGAA
This sequence comes from Paenibacillus methanolicus, assembly GCF_008124765.1. GTDB lineage: Bacteria > Bacillota > Bacilli > Paenibacillales > Paenibacillaceae > Paenibacillus_Z > Paenibacillus_Z methanolicus. Next base: position 150,750 of record NZ_VNHS01000014.1, read on the forward strand.
GATTTTCAAAATCGAGCCGATCAACGGTTTCGCGGCCGACATTACGTCCGCGTCCGTCATTATGACGGCGACGCTGACGCATTTGCCGGTCAGCACGACGCATGTTATCACCTCGGCCATCCTTGGCGTCGGCAGCGCGAAGCGCTTCTCCGCCGTCAAGTGGGCGCTTGCGGGCAAGATCGTCATCGCTTGGGTCATCACGATCCCGATTACGGCTATCCTGGCGGCGCTCGTGTACAGAATCATGGCGCTCTTTATGTAAATTGGTAGACGGACCGCGGAGGCGGTCCGTTTTTTTGTGCCCGCCGCTGGCCTAACACGGGAACCGGCGGGGTCGTTTAAAGGCCGCGTCTCGCGTCAATACTGGTTATCAAAACCAAGCGGAGCGAGGCAACCATACCATGTGGGATCAAATTTGGCTGTGGGCGATTCTGATCGGACCGTGGCTAACGTTGTTTTTGATGCGCGGGGAAACGATCAAGCGGTATGTTCCCGTCGCGGTATTCACGGCGCTCATCGTCACCATTATTTTCGAGATCGCGTATGTCCGCCGGTGGTGGGAGATGACGGAGCGGATCGTGCCGTGGGGCACCATTACGAACGTCTCGTTCGTATACGGGGCGTTCTTCGTCGGCACGATGTGGATTTTCGCGCTCGCGTATCGGAACTTGGGGCTGTTTCTGCTGACCAACCTGGCCATTGACGCGATTCAGGCGTTCGTGCTCAGTCCGTTCCTGTTCGAAGGCCGGTGGTATAGTCTGGTGAATCTGAACAACATTCAAGTGTTTGCGCTTATGTTCGGCATCTCGATCGTCATCTATATGTACCAGGGATGGCAGGAGCGCATCTTCAGACGGGTAGAGCAGGAGTATACGGCCAGCAAAGCCATCGCGATGGAAATGAAGCTGCCGCTCACGCGCCGGGGCCGCGCCAGATAGACGGCGGGCCTGGCGGAGTTCGGCGGTCGGCCGTTGCGGAGGCCGGAATTGTCACAGAATCGACCGGCGGAAGTCTTGCAATTTGCTGGCAGATAGCGGATGATAAGGAGAGTCGAAGAGAGACCGGAGCCGCCCTGAAGGGCGATGCTCCGGTCTTCGTTGTGTGCGGTTTAATGAAGACGGAAGACGAGGCGCGCATGCCGGCGATTGGCCGGATCGCGCCTGCTTCGTGCCTCGTTACCGGCGCGGACGCCGGCGAGGTCCGCCGGCCGCGAGCGGCTTGCTTTTGCCGCCGGCGCGCTTGCGGGGCTTCTTCCGCTTCGGCGCGGCCGTTTCGAAGGCTTCCTCGTCCAGCGTGGCGGCCGTCGCCGCGGCGCCCTTCTTGCCGATCGAGCCGGCGAGCACTTTAATGAGCGGCGCCATCTGCTGCACGCTCGAGACGACCTTTTGCACCTTTTGCACGGTGCTCAGAATGCCGTCGAGACCGCCCATGCGGTCCACGAGACCTTGGAGGTCCTTGATGTTGCCGCCGATGCTGGCGAGCGAGAAGCCGCTGGCCTTGGTCGCGGCAGGGGCCGCCGATTCGAGCGCTTCGGCCGCGGTTGCGGCGGGGAGCGCGTCGACAGACGTATTAACGGGGAGCTGCGGAATATTCGTTTCGATCGTCGGGCTGAACGGCGTCGGGGCGCTGCCTAGACCGGGCGCCTGGAAGAACGGGTCGCTGATGCCCGGATAAGGACTTTGTCCTCCGAACGGTTGCTGGAAGCCGCTGACGGAAGGGTCGTTACGGTATTTCACGCGGATCACAACCTTTTTCACGTTTTGCTGTTAGTCTATGGGATAAGGGTCTATTCGGTCTGGACGAATGCCCGGGTACGGCATAGAAATTTCCGCGCTTGCCTTGCGCGGGGCGCGTCCGGCACGGCTCGCTTCATAAGTACAGCCTATATGCTTATAGGCTGAAGGGACTGCCGAACAACCGGACAATCCGTTTCACAGCGCAGGAATGGGCACTGCAGTTCTTCTATTCTGTAAAGCGTGAATACTGTAATGCTTGAAAAGTATGGGGAAAGCGAATACAATTAATTGCATAGTTCTTATAGGGATGTGACCTTTCATGCAGCTGAAGAAGCTGAACGATAAAACGATCGACCAATTATTCGAAGCGGTATTGACGCTCAAATCGGTGGAAGAATGCTATATTTTCTTTGATGATCTGTGCACGGTGAACGAGATCCAATCGCTCTCCCAACGGCTGGAAGTGGCGCGCATGCTCGGCAAGGGCTGCACGTACAATCAGATCGAGGCGGAGACGGGCGCGAGCACGGCGACGATCTCGCGCGTGAAGCGATGCCTGAACTACGGCAACGACGGGTACAAAATGGCGCTGGAGCGCGCGGGGCGTTAACATGAGCAACCGGGGCATTCTCGTGATTAGCCATGGTTCGCGGGACGATAGCTGGGTGACGCTCATCGACGAAGCGGTGGCGAGCGTCGCCTCCGCGCTGTCGCTTCGGCTGCTGGATGCGGCGGAGCGCGCCGAAGGCTCGGACGCCGGCGCACTCGAATCAGGTACGCCGATCGTATCGTCGTTCCTGGAGATCGTAGAAGGCCGTCTCATCCAAGACGGCATAGACCGACTAGAAGCGGAAGGCGTAACGGAACTCTACGTCCTTCCGCTCTTTGTGTCGTCCGGAAGCACGCATGTGGACGACATCGCCCAAGGCTTCGGCTTGCCGCCGGTCTCGCCGGACCGCGAAGGCGAGCTCGGCCGCTTCCGCTTAAGTCCCGCCGCGCGCGTGCGGTTCGGCACGCCGATCGACGATCAGGCGGAGATCGCGGAGGTGCTGCTCGGGAACATCCGCGAGCTGTCCGAGTCGCCGGAGCGGGAAGCGCTGCTGCTCGTGGCGCACGGCTCCAAGGAAGAGATCTTCCACGATCGCTGGCGGCTTGGGCTGTCGCGGCTGGCGGAGCAGATGCGGACGATCGGCGGCTTCGCCGAGGCCGCGTACGCGATGCTGCTGCCGGATCAGGCGGCCGAACGGCTGTCGGCGCTGCTGCGCGAGCGCCCGGAGCTTGACGTCATCGTCGCGCCGCTCTTCCTGAGCGACGGCTACTTCACGCAGAAGCTGGTTCCGGGCAGGTTGGAAGGGCTCGCCTACCGGTACAACGGGCGGCCGATGCTGCCGAACCCCGGTATTTTGCGCTGGATGGTATCGCAGATCGAGTTGTATCTGAACGGGCGAGACGGACATATTTTATAGCAAGATCGGGTAATAACGAGGGGCGGCCGGGCTCGCTTGAGACTGCCGCGGAATAAGCGTAATATAGAGAACATTGGATGTTATCTAGTAAGGTGAAGGGTACCGGAGGTGCCAGGGATGGAGATTAAACGGGCAAGATTGATTTATAACCCGACCTCGGGCCGGGAAGAGATGAAGCGGCGGCTGCCGGATATTCTGCAGAAGCTTGAGCGCGGCGGCATCGAGACGAGCTGCCATGCGACCGAGAGCGAGGGCGATGCGACGATCGCGGCGGCCGAAGCGGCAGACCGCGGGTTCGACATGATCATCGCGGCCGGCGGCGACGGGACGCTGTACGAGGTCATCAACGGCTTGGCGCAGAAGGAGAGCCGCCCGCCGCTGGGCATTCTGCCGCTCGGGACGACGAACGATTTCGCGCGGGCGCTGGGCATCCCCAAGCATTGGGAATACGCCTGCGACTTGATCACGCAGCAGTACACGCGGCCGATCGACGTCGGGCAGGCCAACTCGCGGTATTTCATCAACATCGCGGGGGGCGGCTCGTTGACCGAGCTGACGTACGAGGTGCCGAGCAAGCTGAAGACGATGATCGGCCAGTTGGCCTATTATATGAAGGGCCTCGAGAAGATGACGCGCCTTCGGCCGACCGAGCTGATTCTGAAGGCCGAGGAGATCGGCGAACTGCACGAAGAATTCATGATGTTCCTCATCTGCAACAGCAACTCCGTAGGCGGCTTCGAGAAGCTGGCCCAAGAAGCGATTCTCGACGACGGTTTGTTCGACGTGGTCGTGCTGCGCAAGTGCAACCTGCCGGAATTCATCCGGATCGCGACGATGGCGCTGCGCGGCGAGCATTTCAACGATCCGCACGTCATCCACTTCCAGACGCGCCAGCTGTCGGTGACGACGCCGGACTATGTGCAGCTGAACCTCGACGGCGAATACGGCGGCACGCTGCCTTGTACGTTCACGAATTTGCCGCGGCACTTGAATATTTTCGTGGACGAGGCGGGAGAATCGACGTATAAGCTGCGATAACGTTGGCCGCGCGCCCGGCTGGTCCGGGCGCGCGGAGCGAGAGGACTAACGAATACAAGACTGGAGATTGGCATGAGCATACCGGTAAATAAGAACGACGTCGTCACGGTCGATATCGTCGGGCTGACGCATGAAGGCGAAGGGGTAGGGCGCGAACAAGGCTTTACCCTTTTTATACGAGGGGCGCTGCCCGGCGAGCGCGTGCGCGCCAAGGTGCTGAAGGTGAAGAAGCAGTACGGCTACGCCAAGCTGATGGAGCATGAGATCGCGAGCCCGGACCGCGTCGACGCGCCGTGCCCGATCTACAAGCAGTGCGGCGGCTGCCAGCTGCAGCATATGGACTACGCGGCCCAGCTGCGTTGGAAGCGGCAGCACGTCGTCGACAACCTGGTACGCATCGGGAAGCTGGCCGTGGACGGTGAGGCGGCGCCGAAGGCGGGCGCGAAGGATGGCGGCGCGACAGACGCTCCGTCCCAAGGCGCGGCGAGCGCGGGCGGAGGCATTCTCGTCCATCCGACCGTCGGCATGGACGAACCTTGGCGCTACCGCAACAAAGCATCGGTCCCGATGGGCATGGGACCGGTCGCGGCCGAGACGATCGGCGCGGCGGGGGCGTCCCAGCTGATCGGCGGCTTCTACGCGAGCGGCAGCCATCGCATCATCGACATGGACGCGTGCTTGATCCAGCATGAGCGCAACGACGAAGTCGTCGCGCAGGTGAAGCGGATCGGCCGCGAGCTCGGCGTTACCGTATACAACGAGGAGACCGGGCGCGGCCTGCTGCGCCACGTCATGACGCGCGTCGGCTTCGTGACCGGCGAGGTCATGGTCGTGCTGGTTACGAACGGATACCGTATACCGCAGCTGGACCGTTGGCTCGCGGGCATCCGCGAGGCGCTGCCGAAAGTGACGAGCATCGTGCAGAACATCAACATGCGGACGACGAACGTTATTTTCGGCGACGAGACGAAGACGCTGTGGGGCAGCGACGTCATTTATGACGAGCTGGACGGCATCCGCTTCGCGATCTCGGCGCGTTCGTTCTACCAGGTCAATCCGCTGCAGACGATCGCGCTGTACCGCAAGGCGGTCGAGTACGCGGGGCTGACAGGGACGGAGAACGTCATCGACGCGTACTGCGGCATCGGGACGATCTCGCTGTTCCTGGCGCGCCAGGCCGGCCATGTGTACGGCGTCGAGATCGTGCCGGAGGCGATCGAGGACGCGAAGCGCAACGCGGCGCTGAACGGCATCGCGAACGCCGACTTCGAGGCGGGCGCAGCCGAGGTCGTCATTCCGCGCTGGCGCAAGGAAGGCATCGTGCCGGACGTCATCTGCGTCGATCCGCCGCGCAAGGGCTGCGACCCGGCGCTGCTGGAGACGATCCTCGCGATGAAGCCGCGGCGCGTCGTCTACGTGTCCTGCAACCCGTCGACGCTGGCCCGCGACCTGCGCGTGCTGGAGGACGGCGGTTACCGGACGACCGAGGTGCAGCCGGTGGACATGTTCCCGTGGACGGTGCACGTGGAGAGCGTGGCCGTGCTGGTCAGGGAGTAGCCGAATCGCAAGCCTATATAGGGAAATTCAGGGACAGCCGCACGATTCGGCTGTCTTTCTTTTTGCCCCGAGGTCAACGGATGCACTCGCCCATATGGAAGGTACTTCCACGGGGGGCGGACTTGCCAAAACTCGTGATTCTCAGGACATATAAACGATGGTACGATGAACAAGAACAGGGTCGTAAGACCCGTTGATTCGGATGTTATCCTACAGGGGGGCCGCGGCCGTAGATACGATACAATTCATGGCGATACTGCTATTCCTCGCGGCGGGCGCAATGGCATACGTCGCCTTCCTGTCTTACCAACAGCGGCATATGCCGGTCGCCAGGACGATGATGCTGATCATGATCGGGGCGGCTTTTTACGCGTCCGGTTATGCCTTCGAGGTGCTAAGCGATAATCTGCGCGAAATGAAGCTGGCGCTGCAGATCGAATACGTGGGAATCCCGTTCGTCTCGACGCTCTGGTTTTTTCAAGTCATTCAATTCACCGGGACGGCGGCCGGTTATCGCAAGCGGCTGGCGGTCGTCCTCTTCGCCATCCCCGCGGCGGTGTTTATCCTGCATTTGACGAATGAGGCGCACCATCTAGTGTACGAGCGCTATCTCTTGAACGAAGACGCCCGGGTCCCGCTATACACGACGATCAAAGGCACTTGGTACCGGATCCATACCCTCTACAACTATTTGGTGATCTTAAGCGGATTTCTGCTGTTCATCCCCATGTATTGGCGGTCGTCGCGGGTCGTGCGCAAGCAGATCGTCGTGCTCGTGATGGGCGCGGCCGTGCCGATGCTGTTCAACAGCTTGTTCTGGTTCGGGGTTACCGTCGATCTGACGCCGTTCGGGTTCGCGGTGTCCGGGATCGTCTATGCGTGGGGGATCTTACGCTTCAACCTGCTGCGCTTCACGCCCCTTGCGCTGACCCAAGTGTTCGACACGATCCGGGACGGCGTCATTCTGCTGGATTATAAGGATCAGATCGTCAGCTACAACGCAGCGGCCGAGGGCGTCTTTCCGGAGCTGGGATTGACGAAGCATTACCCCGCCGATGTCGGGGGGGTGCTGTCCGGCAGTCCGGAGGTCGTGGAGCGAGTTCGCGCCGCAGTCATCGGGGATGAGCGTTTTCCGTTCCGTCGCGCGCAAGCGAGTCGCAGCAAGCACTATCATTGCAGCTTATCGTTCATCTATGATTCAGGCACGCCGATCGGCAAAATGCTGCTGCTCAGCGATATTACGGAATTGAAGGAGAACGAGGTCCGGCTGCAGACAAGCGCGAGGCAGCTGTCCGAGCTGAACGCCTTCAAAGACAAGCTGTTCACCGTCGTGGCGCACGACATTCGCGATCCGATCGCCAACCTCGTCAGCTTGACCGAATTGCTGGGGGAGGAGCTCGAGGCTTCCGGCGTCGAGCATGCGGAGGTGTTCCACGGGCTGCAAGGCCAGGTGCAAAATACATTCCAGCTCGTCGAGAATCTGCTCGATTGGTACCGCAATCAGAATGGACGAATCGTCTTTCGGCCGCTAGGCTGGAATTTGCGGCAGGTGGTTCGCCAGTCGATCTCGCTTGCGGGACATAAGGCGGGCATGAAGCAGATCACGCTAACCGAGCGCATCGGCGAGAATATCATGGTCCGGGCGGACAAGGAAATGCTGGATCTGATTCTGCGCAATTTGCTATCGAATGCGATCAAACATACGGGGACCGGCGGAACGATCGAGATCGGCGCCGTATCGGAAGGAGAGCTCGTCGTGGTGTCCGTGCGCGACAACGGATCGGGGATCGAGGAATCGACGGCAGCCGCGATACGCTTGGACGGACCGTTCGCGAGCATGCCGGCCGCCGGCGACGATACGGGGAGCGCGAGATTCGGGCTGGTATTGGCGAACGAATTCGCGCGCATCCATGGCGGCAGTCTTTGGTTCGACAGCGTACCCGGACGGGGCACGACCTTTTCGTTCACCTTGCCTCGCTCTTCCGGTGACGGGGACGCATCAGGCGATGTAGGGGGAGGCGATGGCGGATGAAAGTCATACTCGTCGACGATGAGCCGACGATGCATCTAATTTTGCGCAAAATGTTACACAAACTGCCCGGCATTCAAGTAGCGGGGGCTTTCACGGAGACGAAGTCGGCGGAGGCGTTCTTGCGCGGGAACCCGGACGTGGGGCTGGCGTTCATCGACATCTCCATGAAGGACGAAGACGGCATGGCGTTCGCGGCCAGGCTGGAACCAGTCGGGTTGCTGCAGATCGTCTTCGTCACCTCGCATAAGGATTTCGCCTTGGAAGCATTCGAACTGTCCGCGCTCGATTATTTGGTCAAGCCGGTGTCCCAAGAGCGATTGCAGCGGACGGTCAACCGGGCGTTGGCGAATTGGCAAGCGTTCCGATCGTCGTCGTTCGCGTCGCCGGCGGCTCCGCGGGACGAACGCGTGACGGTTACGGTGCTCGGAGACGTTTCGGTCAGGAACGGCACGGTCCGCGTCAAATGGATTTCCCGCAAATGCGCGGAGCTGTTCGCCTACTTGCTGCTTCACCATAGCAGGCGCATTCCGCGTTCGCGGCTCATCGCGGATATTTTCGGCGGCATGGACCAGACGAATGCGGAGAACTACCTGAATACGACGGTGTATCAGCTGCGCAAATCGCTTGCGCCGCTGGGGCTGCGCGAGGCCGTGCGCTCTGAGAACGACGGGTATGCGATCGATTTGAGCGATCCCGTTATCGACTACATCGAATTCGCTCGACAAGCGGACGCGCTCCCGCTCATCGATGCCGCGAATATCGAGAACGCCATGGAAGCCGAGCGGCTCTACGCCGGCGATCTATTCGGAGACAAAGGCTACGTGTGGGCCATTAGCGAGACGGAGCGTTATGCGCGATTGTACGCCTCGTTTGCCCAGAGGCTCGCCTTGACGCTGATTGCGCTGCAAGACGCGGCGGCGGCGTCCCCGCTGCTGGTCAAGCTCCATGAACGCAATCCGCTGGATGAATCCGTCGTCCGTCTGCTCCTGATCACGCACGAGATGAGAAGCGACAAGAAAGGCTTCATGGCGCAATATGCCGGGTATGTCCGGCTGCTCGACGCGGAGCTCGGCATCCGTCCGTCGGAGGAGCTGGTTCGCTTTTATGATACGCGCGTCATCGGGTTTGGCCAAGGAAAAGAATAGCCGTCATGCACGACCGCGAAGCTCGATGCTGCGCGGTTTTTTCGTTTGCCGGCCGAATCTTTCATTATTCTTTTAGCCGGGTTTCGTATACTTGCCCTAACGATGGATTCGCGGGGCTAGCATCAGCAAGCTTCGCGTTAAGCAGAGGACGGAGGTTCGTTTATGTACATGGGGTCATCCCATCAAGAGGAGCGTAAGCAGAACATGGTGAAGAAAAGAGTATCCGGTGCCGCGCGAACGTGGATGAAAGGCGTAACGGTACGCATTGTAATGGGACTGATGGTCCTAATCCTGTTGTCGTCATCCATTCCGGCGCCGGCATCGGCAGACGATAGCGGCGGTTGGACGCATTGCGCGAATGAAGGGGAGACATGCGCCGCCGCGGGGACGAAGGAAATCCGATTCGGGGCAGACGGCAGCTACGTGAAGAAAGTAATTAACGGCGCCGTGACGTGTTCGGCTGCGGCGCTCGAGGTGGCGGATCCGGCGGTGGGCATCGTGAAGTCTTGCGATATTCGCAACCTGCAGCTGGGTAGCGGCGTGAGCGCGGTCGGCAGCGGCGACCATCGGAGCGTGGCGATTACGTTTAAGGTGTATGCCGCGCAGGCGGGCACGTTAGCGGATTTGAGAAGCAAAATGACCGTGCGGAGAACGGGAGAGTCGGTCTTCTCGCCGCTGGGGGAGAACGATATCGTCTCGAATCTCACATCGTCGCCGTCGTCGAGCTCGTTGACCATCACTTTCGAGCAGGCGTTAGCCGGATCGGACAACGTCATCGTGATCGACGAAGGGGCATTCGCGGACAGCGGGGCGTCGCCTTACAATCAAATCGTGACCATCGAGGGGATCCAATTCGGAGTGGGCACGGCAAGCAGTCCTTATGAGATTGCGACCGCGGATCATCTCAATAAAGTCCGCTATCAGCTGGGGCGCGACGTGTATTATAAGCTGACCGCGGATATCGATCTGAGCGGCTACGCCTCCTTCGAAGGCTGGGTGCCGATCGCAAACGACATGGATGCGCCATTCCAGGGGCATCTGGACGGGAACGGGTATACGATCAGACGAATGACCATTACCCGACCAAGCGACATCGGCATCGGTTTAGTCGGTTTTCTTGGCGGGTTTGGGGTGCTTGCCAATATGAAGCTGGAGGACGTCGCGATTGACGGGAATGCCTATGTAGGCGGTCTGGTTGGATTTAGCAAAGGCACCATCAGCAACAGCTATGTGACGGGAAGCGTGAAAGGGAACACCTACGTGGGCGGATTGGTCGGGACGAATATGCATTACGCCCCGATCAGGAACAGTTATGCCGCCGTGACGGTTCAAGCCGGCGATAAATACATCGGCGGACTCGTAGGCTCGAATAACGGGGACATCATCAGCAGCTATGCCAAGTCAAACTTGTCGGGCGGAGGCAACCAGGTCGGCGGCTTGGTCGGCGTGCACTTCGGCCGGATCAACGATAGCTATGCAGCGGGAAGCGTGAGCGGCAATAGCAATATCGGCGGCTTGATCGGCGTGAATCGCGGTCTTGTCTACAGCAGCTACGCGACGGGAAGTCTAACCGGGGGCTGGAATCTAGGCGGCTTCGCAGGGGATCAGTTTGAAGTGGGGATGAACAATAACAGTTATTACGACATCGAGATGAACAATGGGATCGGGACGAAAAAATCCGCGGATGATATGAAGCTGCAATCGACGTACGCCGGATTCGATTTCGCGGACGGCGGTGGGGCCTGGGGGATCGATCCGGTTTATAATAATGGCTATCCTTACTTGAAGGCAGCCGTGGCCCCGCCAGCCGTCATTGGCGTCAGCGTAAGTCCGGCCGCGTCGAATGTAGCGACGGGAGCGGCGCAGCAGTTGACCGCGGCAGTGACCGTGGTGGGCGGAGCGGCGACTACCGTAACCTGGAGCAGCAGCGACAACGCGAGTGTAACTGTGGACGCGAACGGTCTCGCGGCGGTCGCCGCGCATGCAGCGCCCGGGGACTACACCCTGACGGCGACTTCCACCGCGGACGGCAGCAAAATCGGGATGGCGACGATCCAGGTAACGCTGGACTTGTCCGGCGTAGGCCTCGATGTCCGAGGCGGCATCATCACCGGTACAACAGCGGCGATGGAATATAGCGTGGACTCCACAGACGGAACGGACGGGACGTGGACGACCGCAAGCGATACGCAGACTGAGGTGACATTTGCAGCCGGACCAATCTATGTTCGAGTGGCAGCCCAACCGACGAATTATCGTCTAGTGGCGTCGATCGCGCCGGTGGCGGCAGCGCCGATCGGCGTAGGCGTCGACGTGGCGGCGAACCAGATTACCGGTACGACGGCCCAGCAGGAATACAGTACGAATAACGGTACGACATGGGCGGATGCAACGGCGACCAATACGTCGCATGAATTTGTCGGCGGAGAAGCGATCCTTGTGCGCGTGAAAGCAACCGCCAGCGAACTGGCGAGCGCGACGACAACGGCGATCCATGTAGCGCCGGCTGCGGGAGCGCCGAGCGACGTAGGTGTCGACGTGGCGGCGAATCAAATTACGGGAACGACGTCGCAGCAGGAATACAGTACGAATAACGGCGCAACTTGGGCGGATGCAACGGCGACCAAGACCTCGTACAATTTTGTCGGCGGAGAATCGATCCAAGTACGAGAGAAAGCTACCACCAGCCAACTGGCGAGCGCAGCGACAACGATCCACATCGCGCTAGCTACGGGAGCGCCGAGCGGCGTAAGCGTCGACGTGGCGGCGAACCAGATTACCGGTACGACAGAAGAGCAGGAATACAGCACGAACAACGGCGCAACGTGGGCGGATGCATCGGCCAGCGCGACCTCGCATAATTTTGTCGGGGGTGAATCGGTCGTAGTGCGCGTGAAAGCGACCGCCAGCGAACTGGCGAGCGCGTCAACGACGGCGATCCGCATCGCGTCGGCGGCGGGAGCGCCGAGCGGCGTAGGTGTCGACGTGGCGTCGAACCAGATTACGGGTACGACGGCGCAGCAGGAATACAGCACGAACAACGGTACGACATGGGCGGATGCAACGGCGACCAATACGTCGCATGAATTTGTCGGCGGAGAAGTCGTCCAATTACGCGTGAAAGCGACAGCGAGTGAATTAGCGAGCGCGGCGACGAAGGCGATCCATGTAGCGCCGGCTGCGGTAGCGCCGAGCGGCGTATCGGCGGATATGTCCGGCGGGAAGGCAGCCGTGAAACTCGTGGGCGCTGCCATTACGATGGAATACAGCCGAGATGGCGGGGCAACCTGGCAGACGGTGTCGTCTCCGATTGCGGCGGGAACGGCTGTGCTGGACGTCTCAGTAGCTCCGAACGACAAGCTGCACGTACGAACGGCGGCCACGGCAAGCGCGCTGGCTTCTCAGGCAACAGCGAAGTTGAATGTGGGCGAGGTGACGAGCGTAACGGTAAGTCCGGCCACGGCCACGATCGTTCAAGGCGCCACCGGTCAGCTGACGGCAACCGTGACCGTAGGAGGCGGAGCGCCGCGAACCGTAACCTGGACCAGCAGCAATCCGAAAGTCGCCGTCGATGCCAATGGTTTGGTGACGGTGGCGGCCGATGCGGCAGTCGGTAATTATACCGTAACGGCCACGTCAACCTTTGAAGCGAGCCACAAGGGATCGGCCACGATTACCGTAACGGCGGCCCCAACCGCGCCAACTGGCGGCGAAGGCGGTGGGAACACGTCAACGAACCCGACGCCAACGCCGGTGCGCTCCGCGGACGGTACCCTAACGCTTCCGGTCGGAACGACGGGCGAGGTGAGTTTGGACGGTACCGCGAGCGTCTCCATTCCGGCGGGCGCAGCGGACCAAGAGCTGCGAATTACGATGGCCAAAGTAACAGAAGCGAAGGCGCTGCTCACCGACCGCGATGGGCTGGCCAGCCCGATTTTCGAGATTCTGAAGAACATCGCGGGCAATTTCAGCGTACCGGTCACGTTGACCTTTGCTTTCGATGCTGCAAGCCTAGGCAAGGAACAAGAACCGGCGGTGTTCTACTATGACGAAGTGAACAAGGCGTGGGTGAAAGTCGAGGGCGGCAAGGTGGCCGGCGATCGCATTACGGTAGAAGTCGACCATTTCACGAAGTTCGCGGTATTCGCCGTAGACCGAGCGGTCACGGAGACGACGGACCCGCAGCCGACGAATACCATGCGCGACATCTCCGGGCACTGGGCGGAGGCGGCGATCAAGCAAGCCATCGGCGAAGGCATCGTCAAAGGCTACCAAGACGGTACGTTCAGACCAGGGCAAACCGTGACGCGCGCGGAGTTTGCGGTCATGCTCATGAATGCGCTCCAGCCGCAAGTCCAAGGAACGACGCTGCAATTCGCGGATGCGGCGACCATCGGAGCTTGGGCGCGGACGGCCATCGCGCAGGCGGTGGAATTAAGCATCATCACAGGCTATGCGGACGGCAGCTTCCGTCCGAATGCGGAGATTACGCGGGCGGAGATGGCCGCCATGCTAGCCAAGGCGGCAGGACAGTCGGATACAGCGCAGGCCGCGACCGGCTTTGCGGACGATGAGGGTATTCCGACATGGGCCAAAGGCAGCGTGGGCTACTTGAAGCGCAGCGGGATTGTGCAAGGCAAAGCCGGGAATATTTTCGCCCCTCAAGACCTGGCTACGAGAGCCGAAGCGGTCAACGTGCTGCTGAAGTTGTTGGCGCGCGCGAGCAAGTAGCAACAAGGGTGCTGCATGGAAGGGCATTTCAGAGTATGATGGATGGAGTAGAGTAGCGAGAAGGAGCGGGGAGCTGTCCTGAACGTCATCGATGATGATGATCGCGGCAGCTTCTTTTTTCTTGCCGCTGCGTATCCCTTAATACGCGGAAATCCATGAAATAGGAAGGATCGCCATGAGAGTCCAATTGAACGACCACGAGATCGAAGTCCATGTCCAATACGGCCCTAGGAAGAAGCTAACGATGCAGCTCGAGGCGAACGGCCATCTGACCGTGAAGGCGCCGAACGGCACCAGCGACGACGCGATCGCAAGCGCGGTGCGTCAGCACGGGGCGCAGATCGTGAAGCAGCTGTCGGCGATCGAGCGAGCAAAGGAAGATCATAAGATACGTGAATACGAGGATGCGGGCAAATTCCTCCATCTAGGCAAATATTACGAGTTGCACGAGCTGATCGAGACGGAAGGCCGCTCCGAGGAGGAGCTGCGGCTTCAACTCAAGAAATTCTATTTCGCCAGCTGCAAGAACGTGATCGCCGAGCGGCTCAAGATGTACCAGCCGCGGATGAAAGCGAAGGCGAAGTCGTTCGACATCGTGGAGTCCGTCACGAAGTGGGGCAGCTGCAGCTCGGACAAGAAGCTCACCTTCAACTACCGGCTGGCGATGGCGCCCGTGGAAGTGATCGATTACGTCGTCGTCCACGAGCTGTGCCATCTGTTCCATATGAATCACGATCGGTCGTTCTGGCGGCTGGTCGGAAGCATCATGCCGGATTATAAGGAGAAGGAAGCGTTCCTGAGCAGGTATGGGGGGCAGATGACGCTGTGAAGGTCGGGCACCGTGCTCGCCGGATAGAGTCTTAGGGCTAAAGTAGCAATTTATCTTCATTTGCTATGGTACGTATTCGATCTCGTCTGATCGGCGCGGATGAAATGTAAATTTATTGAAACATACAAAATCATTACATATCAGTCGCTTACGGATGTATCTCGCCATGAAAATAATAGAATCAAGCCCTTGTTACACTTCTCGTGCTCTCTCATAACAAAAATAGTAAAAAACTTCTATTCCATAATCATCCAAATAAATGATACTATTTCCAATGAAGATGACCGGTTATCTTCTTTACCCGATTTTATAAGGAGGAAATGGTTTCATGGTTTCAAAGGTTAAAGCAGGCATCGTATCCTTATCCGCAGTCGTCGTTCTGTCCTTCGGCTTGTCGGTCTATGCGGCCGATCAGCACACGTATGTCGTGAAAGGCGTTAACACAACGAGCGCGACAAGCGGCAAAATTAACGGCGCCGGCCAATACGGCCGTATCGATGCCGGACTAGCGCAAGGCCAGAACGGCCGCGTCTCGTTGATTAAATCGAAATCGCTCTGGCCGGACTCCACGGAATACAGCATCGATCTGAACTCATCGACGACGTACAAAGCGGTGGATTACTGGCTCGAGGGCGGCGGCACGTTATTCTACCTGAAGGCGACCGGGGATACGGACGACGAAGTGAGAGGCAACCTCTGGAACTACAAATAAGATCGAAACACGCGCTTCATCCATCGCGGCCGCGCATCGGGTACGCCATTCCCGATCGGCGTTGGTCCGCAAAGTAACGGGATATCGAGGGGGGAGAAAGTTCATCTTTCTCCCTACTTTCCATTTCAAGGAGATGCAATGGGCAAAGAGTGGAAGCAATTCTGGGCACAGCCGCAATATTGGTCGTTGTTCGCCGTATCGCAGCTCGTCTTTCTAGGGGTTGCGCTGCGTCTGCTGGAAGGCTGGCAAGACATACCGGGCATGATTTTTTTTATGATGGCGTTTCACTTTCTATTTTTGCTGTACGGGGCGGAACAAGCCCGGTTGGAGGCGAAACATCATACGGGCGAACTTGTCTCCTCTTTCCCGAACGGCGCTCGTTATTACGGGATCAAGCTGGCATATTGGGTTTCGCACGCGGCGTTCTGGTACGGCTTGTTCGTCGTCGTTCTTCTCCTATGCCTGCAGCGGCAGGGGGAAGCGATCACCGGCGAGATCGCATGGATTATCGTTCTCTACACGGGCTGCAACTGGTTGGTCCCTTTTTTCGTGTACATGGTTCTCGGTTATGCCTTGTTTTCACTGCTTCCTTCGTTGACGACTTACGTGGCGCTGGCAGCGGTGTGGATTCTGCTAAGTCCTTATAATCATTTCGTTCAACTGCTTCCATCGCCGCTGCTTCCGTGGCTGGCTATCAGCGATCTTAATTTTTCGATTACGCAGCACCTCTTTACGACGGAGCATATGATGATCAGCGATGGCGTGCGCTGGCAGCGGCTGCTCGCCGTGCTTGGCGCCGTTGCGATCTATGCGGCGGCCGTTCCGCTTGTGCGAAGGAAGAAGACGGTCCGGCTGCTGCTGATCCCGCTGCTCGTCGGCCTGATTCTGATCCCCGCGTTCGCGCCGAATCAGCGGTTAACAGACGTGTACGGCGGGCTGACGCTGGAGCCGAATCCGTTCCGGGCGACGAACGCGTACGCGATGAATGCCTATACCATGAACATTCGGCATGCCCGCGACGATCATCGCTTGAGCTACGAGGCCGAGATTTCCATGACGGGGAAAACAGGTCCCATCGCCCTGGCGCTGTGGGATGCCATACATATCGACGAGTTGAAGCTGGATGGCAAGCCGCTTCCCTACGAACGCGCGGGCAATTGGGTCAAGCTTGTTTTGCCGGACGGCTTCGATGGGACGGGCGTCCTTCGTTTGGCTGCGAGCACGGACGCTTATCCGGACGTAAATGCGACATCTTTCGAACTGTTATCCACGCTCCCCTGGTATCCGATGGAACCGGAGGAAGCCCGCGATCCGATGGGACACGCGAAGAAGGAGCGGTACGATATAACGCTGGAGGGCGTCGATGTCGATCGGCTAGTCACGAATTTAACCAAGGGTGAAGGAGAAGCGTTAGCCGGGGAGGCATACGGCCCCACCTTGCTGAACGCGCCTTATGCGGTCGCGGGCCAGCACGTTCGACTGATTCATTACCCCGAGCGGACCGCGAGACAGAAGCTGGATGCGGTCGCGCAGTTGACGACGGAATGGAATCACAAATTAAACCGGAACGTTCAACTTCCGGAAACGGTCTACTACGTGTCATCCAGCGCTAATTTGTCGGCCAATCCGGCGGAATTGTTCATCAAGCCGCAGCAAATGTGGCTGGGGGATCTCGTCCGCGAGAAGCTGTTTCCGCCATCATGAGCCAAAGGATAGGAGGAGCAGGAGAAAATGCTTCAATTGGAAGGTGTTACGAAGCGATTCGGTCGGCGCGAGGTGCTGCAGCGGACGGATTTGTCGCTGGAGAACGGCGTGATCGGTCTGCTGGGGCCTAACGGCGCGGGCAAAACGACGCTGCTGCGGCTGCTCGCCACCGTATATGAACCGACCGCCGGATCGATCCGCTTGAACGGCATTTCCTGGTCGGGCCAGACGGAGGAGGCGCGCAAGCGGCTCGGGTATTTGCCTCAGCATGTCGGTCTATTCCCGGCTTTGTCCGCGCAAGAATATTTGGATTACGTCGCGATCTTAAGGGGGATGGCATCCGGCAAAGAGCGCGGGGAGCGGATAAGGCGCGTCCTGCGAGAGGTGAACCTGGAGGAGCAGGCGACAACGAAAATCCGCAAGTTTTCGGGAGGCATGAAGCAGCGGCTGGGCATCGCGCAGGCGATTATTCACGATCCCGAGCTGCTGCTTGTGGACGAGCCGACCGCCGGGTTGGATCCGGAGGAAAGACTTCGTTTCCGCGGATTGGTGCGTCGGCTGGCCGAGCGCCGGATCGTGCTGCTCTCGACGCACATTATGGAGGACGTCTCGATGACATGCGACAGCGTCTGCATGATGAAGCAGGGCAGGCTGCAATACTTCGGCGCCTTGGAGGAGGTGCTGAAGCTGGCGGCGGGCAAGGTATGGACGACACGGGTGACGGCGGATGTCTACCGGCAGTTAGAGGGGCGGTCCGACGTTCGGATTATTCAAGCGTCCGATGCAGGCGGACTGCAAAGTTTGAGGCTGTTGGCCGAAGAACGGCCCATTCCGGACGCGCAGCCTGCGGAGCCTTCGCTTGAAGAGGGGTATATGAAGTGGCTAAAGGAACATTGAGCTTGTGGGGATACCTGGCGAAGACCCAGACCTTGTTCTTGTCGCTGCCCGTCGTCGTTTGTTTCATCAGCTTCGCGCTTCGCGGAGGCACGGCATTTTCGGCGGTCGATTTTCTGGCCATGATTGGTTTCTGGACGCTCGTATTCCCGGCAGCCGCGGTGAACGCCCCCCTGGGCGCGCTGCATCAAAAGGAACTATTCGTGTCAATGCCTATCTCGCCGGTCTCGTTCGGCATGGCGCAGCCCGTCGTCCTGATTCTGCTCTACGGCGGTCTTCTCTCCGGCGCCTATATCGCCAGCTCTCCAGGTCCTGCCGCTAGCGGGGGGGCCGGCCCGGTTGTCCTTGCATTATTCGCCGCCGCCGCGGTCATGTTCGCGCTGACCTGCCTGCTGATCAACTTGTTCAAGAACGCCGCGATCGGCCTCGTGCTGTCCATTGCCTATTTATTCTACGGCATGTTTACGACCGGTGCCGGTCAAGGGACCCTTTATCTGTTTCAATGGTTCCGGCCTCGGCCGCATACGCATCCGGACGAATACGCAATCATCCAAATGATGGGGGCGGTCGTTTTTCTCTTGTTAAACTACGTCGTCATTAAATATCGGAGCAAGCTGCAGTTGACGCCTTACTAGACGCCATGCGGGAAGCCTTCGCCGATTGAGCGGAGGCTTTTCTTTTGGCGGCAGCGTGGGTGGTTCGTTCCTGTTCCCTGCCGCTCCGCGCGCCTATTCGCATCCGCAAAGGTATACCTGCGTTAAAATCCCGCTCGACGTGTTATAATGGACAATAAAGCGATCGATCGGGCTTGCGAGAGCGGATTCCTGTGGTAAAGTAAGGAATGGCCCAAGCGGCGCGCAATAAGGAAAGACGGAGTGATGAGTTGAGTAAAGCAAAAGGCGGCACGGGAAGAGGGACCGGCAAGAAAGGCTGGAACCGCTGGCAGAAGAGCGCGAACAAGGCGGCGAATGCGCCCAAGCCCTATAAGAGCAAAGGCACGAAGGAAGGAAGCGCCGAATCGACCGGTGCTGCGGCGGGTGCCGGCAGCGCGAGGAAGACAGCGCCGGGCGTCGGCGTGAAGCGAGCGGTCGGAGCGGCGAAGAAGGCAGTCGTGAAGCGAGAGAAGCCGACGACGGAAGCATCGCAGCCTGCGCATGGCAGCACGCGCAGATCGCTTGAAGCGCGTGGCGCGACAGGTAGCATGATGCCATTCATGCGCGATCGTAACGACGACAGATAACCCAATATTTTAATCGATAGATAGGATGGGAATACAATGAGCCAAGTCGAAATTACAATCGGGCTGCCGGAGAACTACGAGCAGCTGAAGACGTCCTCGAACCGTTCGTCCAACTGGCGCGAGCGCCTGTCGGCGGTGGAAGAGCTGGGCAAGTGGGAACACGCGAAGATCATGGATATTTTGAACCACCGCATGACCAACGATCTCGTCTACGCGGTACAGGAGGCGGCCTACCGCCAGCTGCAGCTGCTCGGCGAGTCGCCGCAGAAGCCGGCGCGCCACAAGGGCGAGCTGTTTAAGGGCGTGAACAAAGTGCTGCTTCGCGTCAAGAAGAGCCTTCCGGCAGGTCATTCCTATGAGGAATTCAAGGACAAGCTGAAGCGGATGCGCGAGGACATCTACGATACGTACGAAGGCGACAAGGGCGACGAGTTCGACGCGTGGCTGCAGGGCGTATGGAGCACGCTCGGCGGACGGTAAGCGACATATGGCATAAGAAGAAGCACCTGCCGCGGGCAGGTGCTTTTTGCGTTGTGCGATAAGATGGCAGCGCTGCGACTACCATTGGATGCGTAGGCCGCTGCAAGGGTGGCTCATGTATCTTGACCTTGAACGACAGGATGGTAGTGTGACGCCGATCCTCTCCAACATGAAACGCGTTTCGTCCCTCATTACGCAAGGCGAATTCGGCTTCACTTGGTTTATGTGATGAACTACGAGCAATTCCCCAGCGTCTCCCGGTAAATCTGCTCGTTCTCCGCGTCGTAACAGACGAATATAATCCGCTTCGGCGCGGGCGCGTCGTCCGCCAGCTCGCACAGATATTCCGCGACCGCATCCAAGGCGATCTCGGCTGCGAGCAATTTCGGGAAGCTGTAGATGCCCGTGCTAATGTTCGGGAACGCGATGGTGGCTGCGCCGTGCTCGATGGCTAGCGTGAGCGAGCTGCGGTAGCAGTCGCGGAGCTTCTCCGCCTCGTCGTCATCCCCGCCGTTCCAGACCGGACCGACCGTATGCACGACGTACTTAGCAGGCAGCAATCCCGCCGTCGTAATGACCGCTTCGCCGACCGGGCAGCCGCCTTGTTTGGCGCGTATGCGCCTGCAGGCGTCGAGAATCTCCGGCCCGCCGGCTCGATGAATGGCGCCGTCCACGCCGCCGCCCCCGAGCAAGCTCGTATTGGCCGCGTTGACGATGACGTCCGCGGGGATCCTCGTAATATCTCCCCGGACCACGGTGAGGACCGTGCGATTGATCGTGATGCTGGTCTCCATAGGATTCGCCTCCCCGCCATAAGGAACCGCTTACGTTAGAATATGTCGTTCCTTGCTACTTCTAGTATACCCCCGGCACGGCGTTGGTGAAAATCGGCGAACGTTGCCAGCTTCGTAATACTTTTGCCATGTTCGGCCGCCGCCGGATCGGCGATGATAGAGGCACAAGAGAACGGTCAACCTGGATGACCGAAGGGTACAAGAGAGAACAGGTGATGAGGAATGGTACTATTTTTCGATCCGGCGCGCCGTTCGCCGTGGGCGGGACGAACGTCCATCTACGCGCATATTCAGCGCCAAATTGCGGAGCAGGGGACGCCAATCGACGGTGCGCTGCCGGATGACGAACAATTCTGGGGCGAGGGTCAGCTTCGGTGGGTAGCCGGAGGCTTGGATGGCGCGATGGGGCATCATGCGGCGCCGGGCGTACTGACGGACGAGATGCGCGATCTGGTAGGACTGCTCGCCAAGCAGACCCGTCGGCCGACGACGTCCGCGCGCAAGGCAACCTATCGGAAGCTGCTCGAGACGGACCTCGGCGGCGCCATGGACGACGTGCTGGAGGAGGTACTGAAGCATCCCGGCATGCTCGCGGGACCGCTGTTCGAGGAAGCGCAATGGTTCGCGGAGCACGCGGCAGACCGGAATGTCGTGAAGTTCGGCATCGCGCTGCTCGGCCTGTACCGGAACGAGAAGGTGCGCGACCTGCTGCTGGCGCTGGGCAGCCATGACGAGTTCACCCTGTATGCGGCCGTTGCGCTCCAGAACGGGTCGGATGACGGCAACGACGCGCTATTTCAGCTAGCCCAGCGCGTGAACGGCTGGGGCAAAATCCACCTCGTCGAGCGGCTCGAGCCGACCACGCCGCACATCCGGGACTGGCTGCTGCGCGAAGGGTGCGCGAACAGCATCATGAACGAATACCTGGCGCATGTATGCGCCGTGAAAGGCGAGCTGCATGCGGCGCTGGCGGCGGAGAAGGTGGACGGCGAACTTTTCGAGGGCGCGAGCGTGATCGTGCAGGCGCTCCTCAGCGGCGGTCCAGCCGAGGATATAGACGACTACGACCATGCGCCGCAGGTGATTGCCGACTATGTACGGCATGCGGGCACGATGTGCGCGTCGGCGATGCAGCTGTCCGTCGTGCTGGACATTCGGGCGTTTCTCGATCGGGCGGATGAGAAGTGGGAAGCGCGTTTCGCGAATGGGTGGACGGAAGCGGGGAGAGCGGCGTGTATGCAGGCGTGCGAAGCACTGCTTGCCGAGCCGCGGTGGACGCGCGTCGTGCTAGAGGCGGTGAGTCCGCCGGGATTAGGTTCTGGTGACCAATCGGAGTCCCGTAAAGGAAGAGCACGAGTCGAGCATTTCTACGGCGTCGCTTGCGCGCGCAAGCTGGGACTGGATGTGTGGGAGCAGCTTTTTGGTCAACTGGCGGTTGAGCCGTTGGACTCGTCGCTCTACTACGATTTGATGCGCACGGAGGATGCCGGTCGGGTACGGCGCGTCGTGGAATTTGCCGAGGCGCAGCTGCCGCTGAGGGAGATTGCGACGGGGCCGGCCGACGAGCGTGGACTTGGTCCGGGCTTCAAGCCGCATATGTGCTTGGATATGATCGTGCAGAGCTTGGATGCGCATGAAGGCGTGGGCCGCCGCTTGATCGCCGCCGCGCTGATGAGCCCGGTCGTACGGAACCGGAACCTGGCGCTCGGCGTGCTGGAAGCGTGGCCGGTCGAAGCATGGGGCGCAGAGGTAAGCGAGACGCTGGCGCGGCTGGCCCAGCTCGAACCGGAGGCCGCTGTTCAGGAACGCGTGCGCAAGCTGATGGATCACGTCGTTGGGTAATACTAGCAGGAGAGACAATACGGGAACGGAGAGGATTTAGATGGCTTATCAAAATATCGACGGCGTCCTCGTCTGGGGCCAACCCGACGAGAGCGCCGTCTCGCAAGCGAAGACGTGCGCCGCGACCGGCAGCGTCGTGCGCACGCTGCTCATGGCAGATCATCACAAAGGCTACAGCCAGCCGATCGGCGGCGTCGTCGTATACGACAGACAGATCTCGCCTTCCGGCGTCGGCTACGACATCGGCTGCGGGAACAAGGCGGTACGGACGCTGCTGCATGCGGATGACGTGAAGCCGCGGATCGGGCGAATCATGGACGAGATCGCGCGCCGCATCTCCTTCGGTGTCGGGCGGGTTAACGATGAGCGGGTCGACCACGATCTGTTCGACGATCCGGACTGGGACGTGTACAAGGCGCTCGGCAAGCAGGAGCACGACAAGCTGAAGGCGCTCGCCCGCGAGCAGCTCGGCACCGTCGGCAGCGGCAACCATTTCGTCGACATCTTCGTCGAGCAAGAGACGGGGCGGGTGTGGATCGGGAACCATTTCGGCAGCCGGGGATTCGGGCATAAGACGGCGAGCGGCTTCCTGAACCTTGCGGAGGGACGCGAGTTCCTCGGCAAGGCGCCGGGCGAGTCCATGGACCAAGCGCCCGTGCTGTTCGACCTGTCGAGCGAGCTGGGCGATATGTATTACCGCGCCATGAAGCTGGCCGGCCGCTACGCGTACGCGGGCCGCGACTACGTCATGGACCAGGTGCTCGCGATCCTCGGCACCGAAGCGGACTTCGAGGTGCATAACCACCACAACTACGCGTGGAAGGAGACCCACGACGGCAAGGAGGCGATCGTCGTCCGCAAGGGCGCCACGCCGTCCGCGCCGGGCCAGATCGGCTTCATCGGCGGCAGCATGGGAGATATCTCCGTCATCGTCCGCGGCAAGGACACCGCCGAGAACCGCGACGCCTGCTACAGCACCGTCCACGGCGCCGGCCGTATCATGAGCCGCACCCAGGCTGCGGGCAAGATGAACTGGAAGACGCGCACGCGCAGCGGCGGTCAGATCAGTTTGCGGCAGATGCAGGATGCGGTTCAGGCGTTCGGCGTGGAGCTGAGAGGCGCGGGGACGGATGAGAGTCCGTTCGTGTATCGCCGCTTGCAGGAGGTGCTCGACGCGCATGCGGAGACGATCGAGGTAATGCATGTGCTGAAGCCGATCGGGGTGTGCATGGCGGGGGCGGATGAGTTTGATCCTTATAAGGATTGAGGGTTTGTCCGGAAAGAATGAAACTTATAACCAAGTCTAAATTGAGCCGGAAATCTTGTGTTTTGTAACGAGATTTTTGGCTTTTTTTCTAATCCTTTAATCCCATAAATTATTATTAAAGTCCTATCTCCAGCCACACTTGAGCTCCTAAATATTTGATATAATTAGCTAAAATTCACTTTATTATAGCCCTTCTGTTTTAATTACTTTAGGTAGCAGGTGACAGTTATGATTATCTACAGCAGCTCCGTTGAAGAATTTAAAGTAGCGGTTGATGAGAATCGCATTGCTAGCAATATAGAGGCCGTATATATTGAGAAATTGGGTAAGCGCCCTACCGTATCGGAATGGCGATCGTGGAACAACTCCATGCAATTCATGGAGCGGGTGATCCGAAATTCCAAGGTCGCGGATGATTGCGGCGTCATGATCGAATATAATATCCCCTCGACCAGTAAAAGAGTGGATTTCATTATTGCGGGGAAGGACGCACAGTCCAACGATAACTTCATTATCGTCGAACTAAAACAGTGGGAAGAAGCTTGGACAACGGACAAAGAAGATATTGTGCGTACCTCCTTGGGCGGCTCGAAGGTAGAGACAACGCATCCTTCCTATCAAGCCTGGTCGTATCGGCAATTTATGTACGACATGAACGAGGCTGTTTATACCAAAGGCGTGAAAGGGCATTCGATTGCATTCCTGCATAACTACAAGGAGAAAAATCCGGAGCCATTAAAAGCGGAACAGTATCAGAATACGATCAAAGAAGCGCCGTTGTTTTTCGCCCACGAAATCAAGAAGTTGCAGGATTTTATCTTCAAGTATGTCGGTAAGGGTAAAGGCATGCAGCTTCTGTATGATATAGAAAATGGTAAAATCGTGCCTTCAAAGTCGTTAATCGATCATATTAATGCTTTATTCGAAGGGCATTCCGATTTTGTTTTGTTGGATGAACAAAAGATTGCGTATGAGACAATTATGTCATTAGCAACGAAGCAAGAGACGAAGAAAACCATTATCGTCAAGGGAGGACCGGGCACGGGAAAGTCGGTCGTCTCGATGAACGCCTTGGGTGGATTAATCCGAAAGCAGCTAAATACTAAGTTTGTTGCGCCGAATGCATCTTTCCGAAACGTTATGGTAGAGATGCTTACGAAGCAAAGCTCTAAATCGAAAATGCGTACGAAGAGTCTGTTTATGGGTTCAGGTAGCTTTGTGGACGCTCGTCCAGACGAATTCGATGCCATCCTCGTCGATGAGGCACATCGGTTAAAGGGCAAGGGCGCTTACATGTATCGAGGTCTCAATCAGATTGACGATATTATTAAGAGCTCAAGAGTTAATGTATTCTTTATTGACGATTACCAACGCATACGTCCGGATGACATCGGTACAGTGGAAGAGATTAAACGAATTGCCAAAGAGCGTAAATCGGAAATTTACGAGTATTCTCTTGTCGCTCAATTTCGTTGTTCAGGCGCCGAGGGATTTCTCAATTGGGTTGATGATGCGCTGCAAATACGGGATACGGGCAATTTTAACGGTTGGGATAAAGAAACCTTCGATTTTAGAGTCATCGATTCCCCTCATCGCTTGCTGGAGCTAATCAAAGAAAAGCAGTCGAATGGCCATAAGGCTAGAATGGTCGCGGGTTTCGCGTGGTCGTGGACGGATAAGGCTAAGGGAAATCCGAACGGACAAATTGAGGATGTTACCATAGAAGAGCACGATTTCTCCATGCCGTGGAATGGTCATGTCATTCGAGAAACGTGGGCGATTCACCCCGATGGGATTGATCAAGCAGGTTGCGTTCATACGACCCAGGGACTTGAGTTTGATTATGTCGGCGTCATCATCGGCAATGACTTGAAGTATAACCCCGTTTCGGGAACCCTGACAGCTGACTATAATGAGTACAAGGATACCACTGGGAAAAAGGGGCTCAAAAATAAGCCGGACGAGCTGGTTGCTCTGATTAAGAATATATACAAAGTATTGATTTCGCGCGGTATGAAAGGTTGTTATGTGTACTGCAGGGATGAAGAATTGCTGCGCTATTTGCAAGAGCGACTAGATCGTACGAACAGAACATGACGGACAATAAGTTGAACGTTTGAGGAGGACAATAATGCCGCTTCCCACCGAGTTATCCTCGATATTTAAAAACAAACAAAAGTCCTATAAAATGGTGCTCATCCTTTCAATTATAGATGAATATCGAGCCACCCAAGATCAAGCGATATCCCTCGATGCTGTCGCTAGACGCTTCTTAGCCTATTTTCAAAATTCTGACGCAGCTGGGAAGAGGGTAGACGCTCCTCCAAGCGGGGTGTTCATGACTTGGTCAGATGTCACGCTTTCCCAAACGAAGTCGTTGCTCAATACGCCAATCAAAGCACTTTCCTCTATTCTTGACGAAAGCAAAGGAACAATCACCTTTAAGACGGTCATCTGGGACAAGTTAACTGAAGACACCATGACAGAACTACAAAGTTATGCGCTAGTCGAACTGGATAACTATAACAATAACCTGGCTGCACCTGTATCGCTTAGAGAGTCGTTAACGCAGATTCTATCGAGCTATATAGATGCTAAGGTACAACCATTTTCAAACCATCCATTAGGTGCTTTACTTAGACAAACCCTCCCCACGAACTTGAAGAAGTTACCGTTCATTGATGAGAATTATAAGGTGCAGGGATCAATTGGTCAGGGGAACTGGGCCAATATCCCGTGGCTTGCGATACTAGACAAACGGATTACCGATACCACGCAGGCCGGTGAATACGTAGTTTATCTTTTTGCCGAGGATATGAGCGCGGTCTATTTGACGCTACTTCAAGGCGTAACCGTTCCCATTAGAGATAAAGGCAGGAAGGAGGGGTATCAACTTCTTACGCAAAAGGTTCAGGAGATGAGGGAGCTTCTGCCGCTCCAGAGCATGCATAAGGACGATCAGATTCACCTAACTTCCAGTGGCTTGGGACGAGACTACCAAGTATCAACCGTAGCATATATACGCTACGATCGAGATCATATTCCTGATGAAGAGCACCTAATTGCCGACTTAGAGAATATGATAACCAACTATAAACAATATGCTGGAATCACAATGAACCAAGCTGTACTAACAAGGCCCGTATTCAAGTTTACTATGGCCCACCTTTATTTAACGCAAGGAATCGTTGCTTATCTTAGCAAAGAATTACCGAAGCCAGTCGGATTGGAAGAGTTAACCGCCAATCAGTCCATTGTCTTAATTTCGGGGGAGGAGGTGAAGCACCCCAAGGAGCGAATCCAGCACCTCGGAAGGGCATTGCTAGAACTCGGTATTCTTCAATTGGAGAATAATCAGTATTCATTAACTTCCTTTGGAGAGCAGTATGCCAATGTGATGGAAAAGGATATGTGGAAGTTAAGTGCAGAGCAAGTAGAAATCCTCAGACAGAGGCTAACCGAACAGCAAGCTGTCACGAGCAATCTAATTCAAGTTATTCAGATGGCAATCGGCATTGTACAGGAGTTGCAGGATTTCTCCTTGGATCAATTCAATATTGCATTTATCGCTGACATGCACATGCAAGAAGAATGGGGAAAGGTCACTCAGGAGAACCGTTCCCGATTCATGCTGAACTGGCTAGAGGAGCTAGAGTTCGTTCAAAAGCTTGGAGACAGATACACTTTGCTGGACGATAAGGAGAAGGAGCCATTGGATACATTAATGGTTTCGGAAAGGATCGCGCAGATCAAGGGATATATTAGTCAGAAAGGGTTCCACTTCCCGGAATCATTAATCGAAAATTTCTATTTATCCTTGAAGACGAAACCCTTTGTGATCCTGGCTGGTGTATCGGGAACAGGGAAAACCAAGCTCGTTAAACTATTTGCAGAAGCGCTGGGCGCCTCCAACCTGAATAAACAATTTGCCCTCATTCCGGTAAGGCCGGATTGGAACGATCCTTCGGATCTGCTCGGCTACAAGGATTTGTCGGGCGCTTTCCGACCAGGACAGTTGGCAGAAGTGATAGTAGAGGCATCGAAAGCAAGCAATCGCCACAAACCCTATTTTATATGTTTAGATGAAATGAACTTGGCTAGAGTGGAGCACTATTTCAGCGATCTGCTTAGCATCATCGAGACTCAAGAATGGCAGAACGGTAATATTGTAACTTCGCCTTTGATACAGAAAGCGTCGCTTAGGCCAGAGGACCAGACGTTATACGGGAATCTGTCGCTTCCGGATAATGTGTATTTGATTGGAACCGTAAACATGGATGAGACAACCCATCCTTTTAGTAAAAAGGTGCTTGATCGTGCAAACACAATCGAGTTTAACTATATTAACCTTAATCAGTTCCCGGACGAAATTAATATATCGGATGGCGTGAAGGTCGACCCAGCAAGCAATTCGTTCCTAAGGAGCGAGTACATACAGTTAATTGATGGTTATCAAGACTATCGCGACTTAGTTCAGCGAACAACGGAGAAGCTGGTTAAGATTAATACTCTTCTTGAAGAAGTTCACTCCCATGTAGGCTTTCGAATTCGTGATGCTGTTTGCTTCTATATGATTTACAATGAGAGGTTTCAGCTCTTGAGCGAGGATGAAGCTTTTGATCTCCAACTGCTTCAGAAGATTTTACCTCGCGTGCAAGGGAGCAGCTTGTCTGTAAAGCGCATATTGCTACAACTTATGCAGGGAGCACTAGGTAAGACCCTGCCAATTTCGGAGTTATTGGATGACGCATCCGATCTATATATGAGATGGAGCGTGAGCCAAACAGCAGAGACGGCTAAACATCCGCAAACTGCCCGGAAAATTGCCTTTATGCTACGGAGGTTGGAGGAAGATGGCTTCACCTCATTCTGGCTCTCTTAGTCAGAGCGTCGAACTTCTTCGAATAGAGACGAACCTGTTTAATTTGTATATTCAAGGGAAACCGTTTCATCCAACAGTTGAATCACTACAGCTGCATAGAACTGATGAAGAGAATTGGGTAGACACCGGGTTACAGGTATCCGCGCTTTCGACATTGCTAGTGATTGAGAAGGTTTCAATATTCAATCCTGAGTGGAGAGAGCTGTTAGATTGGCACACTGGAGAGCGGAGCTACCCGGTCTTTTTCGAAACGCAGAGCTATGAGCTCGTCATTGAGAAGAAACATGACATGGCGATAACCTTTCACCATGAGAATGTTTATCTCCGTCAAGCTATAAAACCGTTAGGGAAAATGATTGTATCCGGTGTGTTGAATTTTCAGAACGAAGTTGGGCTTACAGACTTACAGCTTAGGCTAAACGGGCGCCCCATATTTCAATTGCAAATCGAGATATTCCCGTCCAAGATCGATTACAAGCAAGACTACCAAATGATACTTCATGACGTGAACCGGCAAGTCTATAATCTGTCTTTTGATTTCTTGCGGAAGACATACAATCTTACCGGTTTAAAGGAAACACGCCATCAAAGCTTAACCGAGTTTTTTACGATTCTTCAGCATATGTTTGACCAACTCGTTCAGGCGGTAGAACGCATTAAGACTACTCCGCATGCCAAGCTCGTTCGAGAGAAGCGGGTTTTGGAAGCTGCAAAGGTAAGGAAAGCGGGCAAGGAAAATATCGGCTATTTGACCAAGCGCCCGCAGCAGCTTGTTTCGGATGAACAACTAGGTTTCATCCCCTTGAACGATACACGTTATTTTCCAACCCATGCATTGGAAACTAAGCGACAGGTCAATTACGACACAATGGAGAATCGTTTTGTTCGATGGGTACTGCTACGAATCATATTGAAACTCAAAGATTTGAAGGCGCGTTTAACGGAAAAAAGTCGACTACAAGATCCGATTTTAACTAGGCGCTTAAATTACATGCAAACTCAACTGCAGCGGCTACTGAAATTGGATTTCCTAAACGTCGGCGAGATGAGGCAACTCTCGATCTCGCTTGTTTTGCAGATGGCCCCAGGCTATCGAGAGGTTTATCGGAATTACCTGATGCTGATGAAGGGCTTATCCATTCAAAGCGATTTGTTCCGGTTGTCGATGAAAGATCTCGCACAGCTGTATGAGTACTGGTGTTTCCTCAAAATTCATGATCTGCTCGGTCGGAAATACGAGCTACTCAAGCAAGACATCATCAAAGTAAACCGAACCGGGATTTTCGTCACGCTGGATAAATCACAACAGGCGAGGATAGTCTACCGAAACCCGAAGAACGGCGAGATTTTCACCCTCTACTACAATGCGTTGCCGAAAGGCGATCATAGTGAGACCTTAGGACAGAAGCCGGATAATGTTCTCACGTTGAAGAAAAACGATTCCTCCGCAGAATATAAGTACGTGTTCGATGCCAAGTATCGCTTAAATCCGGCTTATGAAGGAACGCCATATTACAACAAGTACAAGCTGCCTGGACCAGAAGAAGACGATATTAACACGATGCATCGTTACCGGGATGCCATCGTCTACATGGATACTCAGAGTCGCGAATTGGAACGGAGCATGTTTGGCGCATACGTCTTGTTTCCTTACCATAATGAAGAACAATTCCGTCAGCACCAGTTCTATAAGAGCATTGAATTAATAAACATTGGCGCATTTCCATTCCTGCCCAACTCAACCGAGCTCCTTGAGGCATTCTTGGATGAGATCATAAAGGATAGTCCGGAAAAGGCCTATGAACGCTCCACTCGTCCGAGAGGGACGAAGGAATATTACCGAAACAAGTTGACAGGTAAGAATGTGCTGGTCGGGTCTCTGCGGGAAGTATCGCAGCTTGAAGATGCATTCAAGTATGGTTTCTACCACGTGCCATTGGAGAATATAAATGACCACACTTTGCTAACACAGTTGGAATACGTTGCGCTTTATCAGTCAAAGAGGCAGTTTCAAGACCATGGCGAGGTCGGTGTGAATTGGTATGGCAAAATAGTTAATTGGCGAGTGGTACGTCGTAAGGAGATTACGGAACGCCCGGCGAGAAGAGGGACGGAAGAGAAGCTATATGTGAAATTCGCTATAGAGCGATGGATAATGCGCGAAAAGGCCATAGTTCCAGGCGGCAGGGGGATACA
This sequence comes from Paenibacillus methanolicus, assembly GCF_008124765.1. Classification (GTDB taxonomy): domain Bacteria; phylum Bacillota; class Bacilli; order Paenibacillales; family Paenibacillaceae; genus Paenibacillus_Z; species Paenibacillus_Z methanolicus. The sequence goes on from NZ_VNHS01000014.1 coordinate 181,295, forward strand.
TTCGCTTCTTTTTACATCTAAGTATATGTTTGATCGTGCTCTAGAGATTGCCGAACTGAAACTAGAGACAGAGGAAGATTTGCTGGTCTGGCGTGAGCAGAGACGGCAAGGTAGAGTGAGGGTGGAGTTGGATCACGATCAGGTGGATTTGGCTAGCAAAGTTATAGAGGTGCGTTTGAAGGATTAGAATGTTGTAGGAGGACAAAGAGTGGCATTAATCAAACATTTAAGCAAGGTGACGAGAAATTCTCGTTTGCAATCGGAGGCAGAGGCTACTTACAACATTGTAATCCAAAACGGAAAGAAATTTATTCAAATCAATACTTATGGTTCGAAGGAACGTTTGCATATCGATAAGGTAAGTCAATCGATACAACTAGACGAACAAACGGCTAAACAACTAATAGAAATAATAAATTCAGAGTATTCGTTATAATTGCCAACGAATACTGAGGTTGCGGAATGTGATGGAGCAAGCATGCATGATGCAACTGTAATTCCGCCAGTCTCCACCATTAGGAGGGTGAACGCGATGCCGACATACAACAAACTCGTCCGCGACAAAATCCCGCAAGTCATTGCGGCCACGGGCGCAACTTTCCGTACCATGGTTCTCAGCGAAGTAGACTACCATCGAGAGCTGAATCGCAAACTGCATGAAGAACTCGAGGAATTCCTCGCCGCCAAGTCACCACAAGAGTCGCTCGAGGAGATGGCCGACATGCTCGAAGTTATCCGCGCCCTCGCAACCATGCATGGCGCAACCTGGGAGCAGTTGGAGTCCATCCGAGCGGCCAAAGCGGACAAACGCGGCGGATTCGAAGAACGGGTGTATCTGATCGATGCCGACGACCCAGCTTAACGTCAAGCTCATCACCGAGAATCTGGCGGACGAACTAATTGCGGTGCCAGCGGCATTTACATTATGACTTCCTTCGTCGTGCAGTCCGGCGTTCGCCTGGCTATCGGTTGTGTATATCATTAGTTTTTAAATAAACTGTAGTTGCATATACTCGGATTTTTCTTGGTAAACCATACTAACACGATGTTCTTACGACATAAGAAAGTAGGCATATCATGACACAGAAGCTGCTTTCCACGACGGCTTTAGCAAAAGAAATGGGCATTCAGGCAAAAGAACTCTTTCAAACCCTCACAGACGCTGACTGTATCAAGCGAGAGAATGATGGTTGGGTGCTCACGGATAAAGGTAGAGAATTTGGTGGTACACTCAAAACCCATCCCCAGCATGGGACTTATATTGCATGGGATGAACAAATCAAGACTATATTGGCCACGGACGACGAGTCAGATAATAGCGGCAAACTTATTAGCGCGGTAACGCTAAGCAAGCACTTTAATATATCCAGATTCAGAATGAATCCCATTCTATCTGAGCTTGGTTGGGTTCAAAAGGCTGTTAAGGGTTGGACGGTTACCAAGCTGGGAGAAAGCATAGGCGGAAAACAGTTTGAATACGCGAAAACAGGAATTCCGTACGTGTGTTGGGAAGAAAGCATCCTGACCAATAAAAGGCTGCTGGAAACGATTCAATCCGTTCAAGGTGTAAGTGTTGTCGAAACGGAAGAAGCATCAACAGAAGAGAAGGTAGATGTTTCGAAGCCAGCCGCAATAGGTTTTCGTGAGAAGTTTGAGGCTAAACATCGTACTGCGGACGGACATTATGTACGTTCAAGAGCGGAGATGTTAATCGATAATTGGCTTTACATGTCTGAAATCGTACATGCCTACGAGCGGAAGCTGCCAATTGAAGAGGACGTGTACTGCGACTTCTACCTCCCCGTTGGTAAAGTATATATTGAATACTGGGGCATGGAGAATGATAAGCGCTATGTGGAACGAAAAAACGAGAAGCTTAGAATATATAACAAATACGGCTTCAATTTAATTGAGCTGGAAGATGCCGATATTCAGAACTTGGATGATATCTTGCCCAAAAAGCTTCTGAAATTTGGCATACAAGCCTATTAAGCCCTCCGACGGCGACTACAAATGGTACCAGACCAGCAACGTAGCCAAAGCCGAGTGGGTTAGATATCGTACTCGTTACCCTCACCGAGACCAAGGACTAACCCAGGCGTTACTCGACTGGGAACGCTACTACGTAAGAAAATAACAGACAAAGCGGTGGCACCGGGAAGCGCCATCGCTTTTCTCTTTCCCCCATCTCACATTCCCGCCATCCCACCACCACCCCTCCAAAATCCCACAAAATTCCCAATATTCCTCCTATCCCCGCGCGCGCCCACATAGGATAGTGCTATGATAGAAGCATCGATTCTACATAGGACGGAGGCTTTATTGTTGAACAGCGCCTTACAATGTCAATGGTCCTTTAGCGAGACCGTCAACTATGGCATGCAGCAAAATCACGTTCCCATTATTCGACAAATCGTGCTCGCCAATCAAACGGAAGACGAGAACCGCAACCTGACCGTCACCATCACCGCGGAGCCCGCGTTCGCCTACGAATGGAGCAAGTCCATCGACGTGCTGCCGGCGGGGCAGCCGATCGATCTGGGCATCGTGAATCTCCAGATGTCGGCGCAATTTCTCGCGGAACTGACAGAACGTATCACGGGAACGTTAACCCTCACCGTACGATCCGACAATCACCTCATTCACGAAGAACGCGGCGCCATCACGGTCCTCGCCTTCGATGAGTGGAGCGGCCTAGCGGTCCTCCCGGAGATGACCGCCGCCTTCGTCACGCCGAATCACCAGCACGTCGCCAGCATCGTGCGGGAAGCGGCGGATATCCTGGCCAAGTGGACCGGCAGTCCGTCGTTCACCTCCTACCAGAGCAAAAGCGCGAATCAAGCGCGCATCCAAGCCGCCGCGATTTACGCCGCGCTTCACAACCGCAACATCGCGTACTGCGTCGCGCCGCCGAGCTTCGAGCAGATCGGACAGCGCGTCCGGCTGCCGGAGACGATTGTCGCGCATCGCATGGGCAATTGTCTCGATCTCTCCCTTCTCTATGCCGCTTGCTTAGAGGCAGTCGGCTTGCATCCGCTCCTCGTCTTCACGACAGGTCATGCGTTCACGGGCGTATGGCTGGTGGAGGAGACGTTCGCCGAGAGCGTGCAGGACGATATTTCGCTGCTGACGAAGCGGCTCGCGCCGGGCGTCAACGAGATCTGCGTCATGGAGGCGACGGCGTTCGTGGAAGGTTCGGCCGCAAGCTTCGACGAAGCGGTTAGCCAAGCGATCGCGCATTTGCAGAATCCGGATCAATTCGACTGCCTCGTCGACATCCGCCGAGCGCGCGCGGCGGCGATCCGTCCGCTTCCGATCCGGACGGCCAGCGGGAACGGCTGGGTGATCGAACCCGCACCGGCCTCTTCGAGCTCAAGCCCATCATCGGCGCCCGAACAGCTGGAGGAGCTCGGCAAGCCGATCGAGGTCGATCAGCTGCAGCCGGGCACGAAGCAGAAGCAATGGGAGCGCCGCCTGCTCGATATGACGCTGCGCAACGGGCTGCTCAATTTCCGCCTGACCAAATCCAGCGTGCCGATCATCACCGCGCAACTGAGCGATCTGGAGGATGCGCTGGCGGAGCGGGAGGAGTTCCAACTGTTGGCCAAGCCGAGCGATTGGCAGGACAACGCGCGCAGCGCGGGCTTGTACCAGAACGTGAACAGCAACCATCCGCTGGCGCTGCTGCTGCGGGAGGAGTTCGATCGCAAGCGTCTTCGCGCCGACCTGCAAGCTTCGGAGCTGGATCGTCGGCTCATCCATTTGTACCGCTCAGCCCGGACGTCGCTGGAGGAAAATGGGGCGAATACGCTCTTTCTGGCGCTTGGTTTGTTGAAATGGTACGAATCCCCCGTCAGCGAAGCGCCGCGTTATGCGCCGATCGTCCTGCTGCCCGTCGACATCATTCGCCGATCTTCCCGTCAGGGCTACGTCATCCGGGCGCGCGACGAAGAGCCACAGATTAACGTGACGCTGCTGGAGATGATCAAGCAGGACTTCGGCATCGGCATCGGCGGCTTGGACCCGCTGCCGCGGGACGAGAAGGGCATCGCGCTCAAGCAGGTGTTCAACGTCTTTCGGCATGCCCTCATTCAAGTCCCCCGTTGGGACGTGGAGGAGAGCGCGTGCTTGGGGCTGTTCTCGTTCGGCCAATTCGTCATGTGGAACGACATCCGTTCGCGGTCGGAGGAGCTGGCGGAGAACCGCATCGTGGCCAGTCTCATGGCCGGCAAGCTGCAATGGCAAGAAGCGGAGGACGACGCGCCGGCACTAGACCAGGCATCGCCTTCCAGCCTAGCTGTTCCCATCAGCGCGGACTCTTCTCAGCTGGCGGCGATCCAAGCGGCGGGCAGCGGCGAGAGCTTCGTGCTCCATGGTCCGCCCGGCACCGGCAAATCCCAGACGATTACGAACATGATCGCCAGCGCCCTGGCGAGCGGTAAGAAAGTGCTCTTCGTTGCGGAGAAAATGGCGGCCTTATCCGTCGTGCAGCGGCGATTGGAGCAGATCGGGCTAGGTCCGTTTTGTCTGGAGCTGCATTCGAACAAGAGTACGAAGAAAGCCGTGCTCGATCAGCTGAACGCGGTGCTGGAGACCGCCCGTATGATGCCCCCGGAAGGGTGGAACGCGCAGTCCGACCGGTTGGCCGCGCTTCGCGACGAGTTGAACGGCTATGTCGAGGCGCTGCATCGCAAGCAGCATTTCGGGATCTCGCTGTTCGAAGCGATTGCCGGTTATGAGCAGGCAGGGCAAGGGCCGGACAGCGTCCAATTCAACGCGGCCGCGATCGAAGCGCTGCAGCCGGAGCGGTGGACGGCATGGCGCGACCTCGTCTCCCAGATGACGACCGCCGGCAGCCAGTGCGGCAATCCGCACGGTCATGCGCTAGCTGAGCTCACGCTGAAGAATTACACCCAGCCGGTCAAAACAGAGGCGGAGAATCTGCTCCGCCAATACGCGGCGCATCTATCCGAAGGCGAAGCCGCTTTTGCGCAAGCCGCCGATCTGCTCGGCATCTCATCGGCCAAGGCGATGTCCAGGCAGCAGACCGTCCTGTTCACCCGAATCTGCGAGCTGCTTAGCCGAACTCCGGATATTAGGCCGGCTTTCGTGCAGACGCCTAATCTCGCGGAGACGGTCGCCCAAGTGCAAGCCGCGTCGGCTCAGGGCAGACAGCGGGACCGATTGAAGGCGCAGGTGCTGACGGCGTTCAAGCCGGAGGTGCTGAAATTCGACGCGCAATTGACAAGCTCGGAGTGGACGAAGACCGAACTGCAATGGATGCTGCCGAGATGGCTCGGACAGAACCGGATCGCGAAGCTGCTTCGGAGGATGGCGGCCCCCGGCGTGACGATCGCGAAGACCGAGGTGAAGAACCATCTGTCCGCGATCCTAGATCTGCAAGCCGAAGAGCGGACGTTCCGCGAGAAGGGCGCCGCTAACCTTCCGCTGCTCGGACCGTCGCTCCGAACCGAAGAACATGGCGACTGGGAGGCGGTCGACGCGGCTTGCGCCTGGCTTCTGGGGTTGGATCGGACGCTGCTCGAAGCGTTCGGCGCCCACGGTGCCGCCCAGACGACAACCCGACTAGCGGAGCTTCTCGCGAATGGCCCAAGCGGCATGCAGGCACATCGGGAACAGCTCCTTCGGGCGGAGCGCGCCGGTCAGGAAGTTGCGGCCGACGAGGAAGCGATCGGACGCTTGCTTCAAGCGGACTGGTCCGTACTGACGGCCGCTTCCGGTACGGAACATTGGCACTCCTTTATGCAAGGGAAGGCGCAGCAATGGTCATCCCATCTGGATCAGCTTCGCGACTGGAGCGCATGGCGCCGCATCCGCGACCAAGCGGTGGAAGCGGGATTGCAGCCGCTCGTCGCCAGTTACGAAGAAGGACGGATCGCGACCGACGAGATCGAAGGCGCGTTCGACCGCGGCGTGTACCGCGCCTGCGCCAACTTCATCATCGCGCGCAACGAGCAACTGGGTTCATTCTCCGGCCAACTGTTCGAGGAGGCGATCAAACGGTTCAAGGAAGCGGATCAACGTTTCGCCGAGCTAACCCGTCAAGAGATCGCCGCCCGGTTATCCGCCCGCGTTCCCGTCATCACGAAGGAAGCGGCGCAAAGCTCGGAAGCGGGCATTTTGCAGCGGGCCATCCGCAGCGGCGGCCGTGCGATGTCGATCCGCAAGCTGTTCGAAGGCATTCCGAATCTGCTGTCCCGTCTGACGCCGTGCATGCTGATGAGTCCGATTTCGGTCGCGCAATACTTGGATCCAAAACACGCGAAATTCGATCTGGTCATTTTCGACGAGGCTTCCCAGGTGCCGACGGCGCAGGCGGTCGGGGCGTTGGCACGGGGAACGCAAGCCGTCATCGTGGGCGATCCGAGGCAGCTGCCGCCGACCAGCTTCTTCTCCAAGTCCAGCGGAGACGCGGAGGACGAGGAAGAAGTGCTGCAGGACATGGAGAGCATTCTCGAGGATTGCTTGTCGCTCGGCATGCCGCAGCGGCATCTGACCTGGCATTACCGCAGCCGTCACGAGAGCTTGATCGCGTTCAGCAACGCCCATTATTACGAGAACAAGTTGATGACCTTCCCGTCTCCGGATGAGCCGGTGTCCAGCGTTACGTGGTTCCCGATCGAAGGGTACTACGATCGCGGGCGCACGAAGCAGAACCGCGCCGAGGGCGAAGCGGTTATCGCGGAGATCGCGCGCCGGTTGAAGCATCCCGCCAAGCGCCAAAGCATGGGCGTCGTCACCTTCAGCTCGATTCAGCAGACGTTGATCGAGGATATGCTCGACGCGGCGTTCGCGCGCGAACCGGAGCTCGAGCAGCTGGCGGCCGAACTGCCGGAACCGATTTTCATCAAGAACCTCGAGAACGTCCAAGGCGACGAGCGGGACGTCATCTTGTTCTCCGTCGGCTATGGGCCGGATGCGAGCGGCAAAGTCAATCTCAACTTCGGTCCGCTGAACCGCGAAGGCGGTTGGCGCCGGTTGAACGTCGCGGTGTCCCGGGCGAGAGAGGAGATGCTCGTCTTCTCTACGCTGCGCGCCCATCATTTGCAGGCCAGCCGGATTAGCGCCCAAGGCGTGCTCGGACTGAAGTCGTTCTTGGAATATGCGGAGAAAGGCAAACACGCGCTGCCGGCGGGCGAACAGGCGAAGCAAATTCCGCTGGTCTCGCACGTGCATCGCGGGGTGGCCGAGAAATTGCGTCAGAAGGGCTTTGAGACGGATCTCTACGTCGGCACGTCGGGCTATCGGATCGACATCGGCGTACGGCATCCGGAGCAGGGCGGGCAGTACGTGCTCGGCATTTTGATGGACGGCCCGATGTATCGGAACGCCGACACCGCGCGTGATCGCGATATTTTGCGCGAGCAGGTGCTGCGTCAGTTGGGGTGGAAGCTCTATCGGCTGTGGACGCCGGACTGGTGGGAGAATGCGGATAAAGTCGCGGAGCGGATCATTGCGGCGATTCAACATGCGGCTAATGAACAGGAACAATCCGTTCAGAACGCAACGCTAGACTCGCCAAAACCATCGCTTCTACCGTGGCCGACGGCAACTACAGAATCGGCAGCATCACCATCAGCGACAGCGGCAACAGCAACAGTCACTCCGGAAACCGCAACCGCCGCACTGCCAGAGCCGACGGCAGAGAGCAAGCAACCTTACCGTCCAGCCGCGCTGCAGAAGGTCGATTGGGGGACGGACGCATTCTACGCCTCGTCCAACGCCGGCTTTATTCTGGAGCAAATTCGGCAGGTCATCCAAGCGGAAGGGCCGATCAGCCGCGGGCTGCTGGCCAAGCGCATCCTACAGGCTTGGGGTATCGCCCGTCTCGGCGCCAAGCTCGACCAACGGTTCACGGAACTGCTGCAGCAGGTGAGCGAGACGCGGACCGAGCGGGAGGGCACGGTTTATTTCTGGCCGGCGGGCGTGAACCCAAGCGAATATGCGCATTTCCGGGTGGCGGAAGAAGACGCGCTGCGTCGCACCGCCGAAGAACTCCCTCCGGAGGAGATCGCCGCCGCCGTGCAATACGTGCTTGCCTCGCAGATCAGCTTGCCGCAAGATGAGCTGGTCAAGCAAGTCGTGAAAGCTCTAGGGTACGCGCGCAGCGGAGCCGCCTTGGATAAGGCCGTGCGAGCAGGGATCGAATGCGCGCTGGAACGCGGGACGGTCCAGACGGATGACCAGCACCGGATTATTATGAAGTAACGCTGCTCGAGCTTCTATTCTCTCGGTGGGTTCATATTCTCGTAGCAGCAGCGCGCGTTTCGCAAATTCCGCCCAGGAGGTGACCGGGCTGAAGAAACTCGATGGACTCTAGCTTCCCGTTAAGGAGGTTAGAGCATGAGCAGAAGCCGCAAAAAGTCGCCGGTTTGGACCGATCACGCGACGCCGGGTACCGCATGGGCCAAGCGAGAAGCCGCGAAAGCCGTACGTCGTTACAAGGAATACATCGCCGATGGCCGTATGTATCGCAAGATTTACAACCCTTGGAACATCACGGACCACAGAACCTACCGAACGCGCAACGAGGCCATAGCCGATTGGGTTCGACATCGTGCCTATTTCCCCGACCAAGCGCTAGCCGAAGCGTTGCGCGACTGGGAGCGTTACCACGTAAGAAAATAAACGAAAAAAGCGATGGCACCGGGAAGCGCCATCGCTTTTTTCATTCCTTCACCTTCTAACCTTCCATGCGCAACAACAGTTGCTCCCAAGAAGACCGTCTTCCCGCCCTCAACGAGCGCGCAGACACGACGCCATTCACGTCGCCGTATCCATCATCCACAGTGGTGCATCAACCTAAGCCTCGCCGCTTTTCCCCTTCTGATCCGCCAGCAAAGCCTGCTTCTCCTTCAACGCCTTCGCCATCTGCGTCAGTTCCGCATCCATCTGCTCGATCTCTTTGCGCAGCTTATTCTCCCGCGTAATCTTGCTGCTCAAGTCGCTCGCCGACTGGCTCAACTTCTGGTCGCGCTGCAGCTGGTTGATCTTGCCCAGCGTTTTCTTGCGCTTCTGTTGATGTCCCCGTATCGTCGTCTCAAGCTCCGCGATCTCGCGCGTCAGCCGATCGACCAGGGAGCGGGTAAAACTAATGCCCATCTTAGCACCTCATATCCTCGCGTTCTAATCCTCTCATCTTACTACACCGACTCCCCATAAGCGAGCGTCGATAGGGGAGGGCAGCGCGCAGCCCATGCACCAAACTTCCCCGTTTTTTCAATCGCTCCACATTGCCGCCGTCTCCGAGCAACCTACGCGTAAGCCAACTCCAGCCCACCGCGATTCCCTTCCATACTGCCGTTCAATCCATCCCCGCTCGCCTCATCTCCAGCCCCCACGCCCCAGTCCAAGTCCGACATCCCATCCGTCTCCCAACACCTGACCCTAGTCCTCCGCGATCCCCATCCAGAATACTGCCGTCGACATCAATGCCGCATTCCTCAACTCCAGCCCCTCGAGCCTCCCGTCCAAAACCTCGCCATCCCCATCCATCCCACGCACTCCTCAACATCAGCCCTCACGACCCCAGCCCAAATCCCGCCGTCCCAATCATCCCCCACACGCCTAATCCTACCCACATGCCCCCGCCCAAAATCCCATCGTCCCGCCCGCGCCACTCCTCCCCAAGCCCACCGCCAACCACCGCCCCAGACCCATTGCCACAATCCGTCACATTGTGCCGCCCCGGACCAAAGATTCGTTTTCGACCGCACAGCCGCGAACAAGCAGGAAAATACCAGAATCTTGACGAAACCTCAGCGCCGTACATATTTCATCTAAGGTGTGATCAACAGTGAGACAGTGGGTAAAATGGACCGCGAGCATGCTCGTCATGCTCATCGCGGTGGGTCAATGCATGTGGACGACGGCAGGAGCGGAGGTCGAACCGGCCGCGGCAAGGTACATCAGCGTAGCGTACACGGTACAGCCGGGCGATACGCTTTTTGGCGTGGCGCGAACGTTCTATTTAAGCGGCGACGACTACGCGCGGATCGCGGCGTACAACGGCATCGCGAACGCGGCGGGACTGAAAGCGGGCACGACGCTCATCCTCCCGAATCCGATTATTCAGGGCATGTACGAAGTCCGCGCGGGCGACACGCTCTACGCGATCGCGAGCCGCCAGTTCACGCGCAGCGGCTACATCCGCGCGATCATGCAATACAACGGCATTTTAGACCCGGCCCGTGGTCTCCAGACCAATGCCGTCCTCGTCATCCCGCAGCCGACGGGGAACGTGCAGCATACGGTGCAGCCGGGCGATACGCTCTACGGTTTGTCCGTCCGCTATTTCAAGCCGGCGGCGTATCTTCAATTTCTGGCCGCGTTCAACGATCTCGACCCGGCAGCCCCGAAGCTTCTGGCTGGTCAAAAGCTCGCCGTCCCCAACCCATACTACGCGTACTCGAGCATGCCGACCGGCGCATCCGCATCCAACGCGGCGACGCAGTCGCCAACCGCTGGCCAGACCGCGAACCCGTCCGCTTCCGGTCCACCGACGACGCCACCGGCGCCGGCAGCCAAACCGCAGCCGACCCAGCCGGCTCAGCCGGACGCCAAGCCTGCGCAGACCGCGAAGCCTTCGCCGTCCGCGCAGACGCTCAGCATCCGGATCGACCTATCCGCGAACAAACTATTCGTTCTCGCCGGAGCGAACGAAGACGTTCGCGGTCGCCAGCGGCAAGACGAAGGGGTTGACCCCGACCGGCACGTTCGTCATCATTACGAAAATCAAAAACCCATACTACTCGGCCCGCAGCATCCCCGGCGGCGATCCCGCGAATCCGCTCGGCACGCGGTGGATGGGGCTCGACGTTCCGAATACGAACGGCACCAAATACGGCATCCACGGCACCAACGTGCCCTCGTCCATCGGCAAGTACGTAAGCGCCGGCTGCATTCGGATGCTCCCGAAGGACGTCGAATGGCTCTACGACGCGATCCCGACCGGCACGAATGTAATCATCGAAGGGTAGCCGCGTAACCCAAGTCTTCCCGTATCGCTTGGGCTTCCGCTTACCCGACAAACCGTATTGTGGTTCGCGCCTCAGGCCTGATACAATGAATGTTGCATCGTGCAACCCGAAGGGAGCTTCGTCATGAGAAAAGAATCCTTTATCCAGCCCGATCCGCAGACCTGGCTGGCCAAATTTCGCTTTTATACGCCGATCAAAGTCCGCTATTGCGAGACGGATCTGCTCGGCCACGTGAACAACGTCAGCTATTTTATGTACTTCGAGCAGGGTCGTATCGAATATTTCGAGAATCTGGAACTGACCGGCGAGCTGTTCGCGGACGAGAAAGTATCCGTTGTCGCCGACCTCGAGTGCCAGTACTTGACGCAGCTTTACCTGAAGGACCCGATCAAATTGTACGTGCGGGCCGCGCATGTCGGACGCTCGTCCATCGACGTCGAATACGCGCTCGTGGCGAACGACCAACTGAAAGCGGGCGGACGCGGCGCGATCGTCCTCATCGACACGAAGACGGGCAAGAGCACGCCGATCTCCGATGCCGCGCGCGAGCGAATTCTCGCCTTCGAAGGCGCCAACGCCTAAGCAGTCCGGCATTCGCGACACGACCACTACCAAGACGGAGCAATCCGTCTTTTTTTTTGAATAGTAGCGTTATAAGTTTCGCGAATATAACTCACCTTGTAGCGAGAAAGGAAGAGGGGGCGTGACCAACATGCTGAAGTATACGATCGCGTTAATTCGGCGGGGAGACGAAGTCCTCATGCTGAACCGGAACGCGGCGCCCAACATGGGGCTGTGGAACGGCGTCGGCGGCAAACTCGAGCAAGGGGAGACGCCGCTTGCGAATATCGTGCGGGAGATCGAGGAGGAGACGGGACTTCGCGTGGAGGCAAGCCGGCTTCGGTATGCGGGCACCGTGACGTGGACGAGCGAGGAGGGGAGCGGCGGCATGCATGCGTTTATCGCGGAGCTGCCCTCGGACGCCGACGTTTTCGAGGGACCTGTCGGCACGCGGGAAGGCATCCTCGATTGGAAAAGCCCCGAGTGGCTGTTCCACCCGCGCAACCGCGGCGTCGTGAGCAACGTGCCGTATTTTCTCCCGTACATGCTGGAGCACCAGCCATTTTGCGAACACCATTTCACCTACGCCGGCGAGCAACTGATCGCATATCGTGCGCAGACCGAACCGACCCACCGCGTCCAGCTTTAATAATTCCTTCCGTCTACACCCGGCCGCATCCGCGCGCCGAGCGCAACCCGCCAGCCTAAAAACCGCCCATCCCGCATACAGATAGACCAAGGAGCGTGATGGGCACGTGGATCAACAGTTGAAGCGGTATTACCAACTGAAGAACAAGCAGAAGGAAATCGAGCAGGAGCTCGCCGAGCTACGCGCGGAAATCACCGGGTTTTGCGCCGAGCAGGGAGAGGCCGGACTCGAAGCGGGCGGTTACCGGGCCAAATTAGTGTTGCAGGATCGGAAAGAATACGACGAGGAGAAGCTCTACGCGGCGCTCCCCGATCCGCAGCTGTGGCGTCTGTTAGCGAGACCCGACTCGGCCAAGATCGCCAGCTTGCTCAAACTGGGCGTGCTCAAGGACGAGCATCTGCAAGGCACCTACCAGGCGAAGACGGTCACGCTATTGCACGTCGAGAGAAAATAGCGAAGTCACCGCATGTACGCAACAAAGCCTCGCCAACGATGGCGAGGCTTTGTTCATTATATAGGACACAATCTGAGCCTTCCGGAGGCATCTTTGATTGCCAGTGCAGCGCCAAGCTAAGCCCAATACGTCCATGTTTGCTTCTTCCATGTTTGCTTCTTCATAGAAGATGCAGCTGATCTGGTAGAACGACGGACAAGCGGGTAATAAAAGCTGTTACCCAAACCGTACGGCCGGAATAGGGGACATCCAACGGGGGAACATTAGGCGGGAACTTTTAACGAAACGGGGGATAACTTCATGACGCTCACGCCCGAACAACGCATCACGCTGCACGGTTTCAACAACTTAACCAAATCGCTTGCGTTCAATATGTACGACATCTGTTATACGAAGACCAAAGAGGAGCGGGAAGCTTACCTCGCCTACATCGACGAACAATACAATTCCGAACGACTGACCAAAATCCTCAAGACCGTCACGGACATCATCGGCGCCCATGTGCTCAACATCGCCCGTCAGGACTACGAGCCGCAAGGGGCCAGCGTAACGATCCTAGTCTCAGAGGGGCCGGTGGAGACCGCGCCGAACGAGTCGTTCGAAGAATCGCCGGGACCACTGCCGGAGGCGGTTGTGGCCGCGCTCGACAAGAGCCACATTACCGTACATACGTATCCCGAATACCATCCGGACGAGGGGATCAGCACCTTCCGCGCGGACATCGACGTCTCGACATGTGGTGAAATCTCGCCTCTGAAGGCGCTCAATTACTTGATCCATTCCTTCGACACCGATATCATGACGATCGATTATCGGGTACGCGGATTTACGCGGGATATTACGGGGCACAAGTTGTTCATCGACCACGACATCAGCTCCATCCAAAACTACATTCCAGACGAGATCATCGACCAGTACGACATGATCGACGTCAACGTTTATCAGGAGAACATCTTCCATACGAAGTGCAAGCTGCGCGAATTCGATCTGAACAACTACCTGTTCGGGTACACCAAGGACAAGCTTGCGCCCGCGGAACAAAAAGTCATCACCGAGCAGCTCCGCCACGAGATGGACGAGATCTTCTACGGCAAAAACATCACGCGTTAAGCGAAAGCTGTTCTCACCTGCGTGGGGGCGGCTTTTTCCTTGCGCATGGAGCAGGAAATAAGGCCTTTAAAAAAACTTTAAAAATCAGCTTGCATTTTGTCGTATGGGCGTGTAAGATGTAAAAGTCCTCAGCGAACGAAACAAACGCGAGAACGAGAAACAAAAAGAATTTAAAAAAAGCTTGCAACGGAATGCAACAATGTGTTATATTCTAATTCCGGCCGCGAGAGCGACGGACAAGCAAATGAAACTAACTTGTTCCTTGAAAACTGAACAATGAGCGATATATGTCAACGTAAGAAATGAGCTAAACAATCTTTCTTTTATGGAGAGTTTGATCCTGGCTCAGGACGAACGCTGGCGGCGTGCCTAATACATGCAAGTCGAGCGGATCTTACCCTTCGGGGTAAGGTT
>NZ_VNHS01000015.1 GCF_008124765.1 Paenibacillus methanolicus
AGACCCCTGGAAGACGACCAGGTTGATAGGTTCGAGGTGGAAGCGCAGCAATGCGTGCAGCTGACGAATACTAATCGGTCGAGGGCTTATCCTAACGTTTAAGTTCGCAAGAGCTTAAACAAAACACAGCTAAAGTGTTGAGTTTCGTATCCAGTTTTCAGGGTGTACCGCCTTGAATGTTTGGTGGCGATGGCGGAAGGGAACCACGCGTACCCATCCCGAACACGACCGTTAAGCCTTCCAGCGCCGATGGTACTTGGACCGCAGGGTCCTGGGAGAGTAGGACGTCGCCAAGCACGAATGACCGACCACAGTGATGTGGTCGGTTTTTTGTTGTTCCAGCGCTTGGGTGGTACTTTCTTGAAATCACCCTGCGTCCGAAGCAACATCCCAAAACGTTTGATTCAGGGTGAATGCGTTAAGTTGCCCCAGCTTTTCTATTGTCTGTCTCCCCGCGTAACCGATGCCTACCTTGGATGAATCTCCTTGACACAGGAGCATGGCTTTTCGTCCATACTACTGAGCAACGTCGACGGGAGGTGGTTGAACCATGCTACGATCCTTACGCACGCTAACCTTGCTGTGCGTCGCATTTATTCTTATGTTATCCACTGGATGCAGCTTGCCAGCCAAGCGCAATGAAACGGTTTTGCCTAAAGCGGCTGAACGAGGGGCCGAGAAAACGTTGGACTTGAAACAGGAGCCATTATTAAAAAGACAATCGCACATGAATCGACCTTCCATAAAGATGAAGACATTGCCGCAAGCGATGCCGACAATTGCGCGCACCACTAATACGCAGCCTGTGCGGGGCATATACGTTTCGGGTTGGGTAGCCGGAGACCCTGGACGCATGGCAAAGTTAATTCGGCTTATCGACAAGACGGACTTGAACGCGATGGTCATCGATGTCAAAAATGATTATGGTAATTTGACTTATAAATCCAATGTACCCGAAGTAAAAACGATCAAAGCCGACGCCGGTCCTCCGATTGCCAACATCCGGTCTTTGCTGAAGCAGCTGCGGGCAAAACATATCTATACAATAGGCCGCGTCGTGGCCTTTAAAGATCCTTATTATGCCCGGATGCGGCCTTCGCAGGCGCTTCAGCGTAAGACCGGCGGGGTCTGGCGGGATGCGAAGGGCGTAGCTTGGCTTGATCCATACCAAGCGCGGACACGTGAGTATAACATCGCAATTGCGAAAGAAGCGGCTAATCTTGGGTTTGATGAGATTCAGTTCGACTATGTACGTTTTCCGGACAATGGCGCGAAAGTCAATCGACAGGTTCGGTTCGCACCTACGGGAGGACGAAGCAAAGCAGCTATTATTGGTACGTTCTTACGAGAAGCGAGACATGGCATCAAGCCGACGGGAGCCAAGTTATCCGTTGACGTGTTCGGATTGGTCACTTCTTCGACCGACGACATGGGCATCGGTCAGACGTGGAGAGAGATTGCGGGTACGGTCGATGTGATTTCGCCGATGACATATCCTTCGCATTACTCGTCCGGTATGTATGGCATTAAGGCGCCTGATCTTCACCCCTCCGCCGTCATTAAGCAGGCGATGAAAGACGCGAAACGACAAAACGAACAGATTCGGCAAATTGGCCGGAAACCGGCTCAGATACGCCCTTGGCTGCAGAGTTTTACGGCCACATGGATAGAGCCTCATCAACAATACGGAGTGAACCAAGTACGTGCGCAAGTGCTGGCTGCACAGAAGCAGGGCATCCATGAATTTTTGCTGTGGAGTTCGAATTGCAAATATGATTATCGTTCTTGATTTCGACAAAAATGCCTGTTCGGACTTATCTTGACAGCCTAATACCCCTCTGCTAAAATTGCAACAATATACGTGAGTGGCTATATTTTTTAGGGATTTTTTATTTCGGATGAAGCAAAGGGAGGAACATACTCGTGTGGGAAACCAAATTCGCCAAAGAAGGACTGACCTTCGATGACGTACTGCTCGTACCTCGCCGATCGGAGGTACTGCCGCGTGAAGTCGACGTATCGGTTCAATTGAGCGCTGACGTGAAGCTCAATATCCCGCTGTTCAGCGCAGGGATGGATACGGTAACGGAGGCTGCTTTGGCGATTGCAATGGCGCGGGAAGGCGGCATCGGAATCATCCATAAGAACATGTCGGTCGCGCAGCAAGCGGAAGAAGTCGATCGCGTTAAGCGTTCGGAAAGCGGCGTTATTACGAATCCGTTCTCGCTGACACCGGATCATCACGTTTACGATGCGGAAGAATTAATGGGCAAATATCGGATCTCGGGCGTGCCGGTTGTAGACGAGAACCAGAAGCTCGTCGGCATTATCACGAATCGCGATTTGCGCTTCATTCATGACTACTCGATGAAAATCAGCGAAGTCATGACTCGCACCGATTTGGTTACCGCACCAGTAGGAACGACGCTGGAACAAGCGGAAGTTCTGCTCCAGAAGCATAAAATCGAGAAGCTCCCTCTCGTGGATGAGACGAACACGCTGAAAGGTCTCATTACCATTAAAGATATCGAGAAGGCAATCCAGTTCCCGAATGCGGCCAAAGACCGTCACGGTCGTCTGCTTTGCGGCGCGGCGGTTGGCATCGCGAAGGATACGCTTGAGCGGACAGAAGCGCTCGTGCAAGCCGGCGTGGACGTACTCGTCATTGATACGGCGCACGGTCACCACCAGAATGTGACGGGAATGGTGAAGAAAGTACGTGCTGCTCATCCGAATCTGACGATCGTGGCCGGTAACGTCGCGACAGGCGAAGCGACGCGCGATCTGATCGAAGCAGGGGCATCCGTCATCAAAGTCGGCATGGGACCTGGCTCGATCTGTACAACACGGATTATCGCCGGTATTGGCGTACCGCAAATCACGGCCATCTATGATTGCGCATCCGCAGCGCGCGAGTACAATATTCCGGTTATCGCAGATGGCGGAATTAAATATTCCGGCGACGTAACGAAAGCGATCGCGGCTGGCGCAAGCGCGATAATGATCGGCAGCTTGTTCGCGGGTACGGAAGAAAGCCCGGGCGAATTCGAGATTTACCAGGGTCGTCGCTTCAAAGTTTACCGCGGCATGGGTTCCATCGGCGCGATGAAGGAAGGCAGCAAGGACCGTTACTTCCAAGAGAACGAGAACAAGCTCGTTCCGGAAGGCATCGAGGGCCGCGTGGCATACAAAGGACCGCTTGCCGATACCGTACACCAGCTGATCGGCGGTCTCCGCTCCGGTATGGGTTACTGCGGCACGAAGAACATCGAGGAACTGAAGAACGACACGTCCTTCATCCGCATCACGAACGCGGGTCTGCGCGAGAGCCATCCGCATGACGTCCAAATCACGAAAGAAGCGCCGAACTACTCGCTTTAATACCTGATATGAGCTTGTTGTCTCTTCCATGATATATTGCACAGCGCGTACCATTGTGGTGCGCGTTGTTTTTTTATTATAGAAGGGACAACAATTTGGCTAAGCAACGGAGAGTCTCTAATCACGAAGTCGTCCCCGGCTTCGAGTGCGAATAGTGGACCATTCAAAGCTCATCTGGTTTTCCTTCCATATGAACTGGGAGCATAGCCCTGCCTGGCTTTTTCGGGTACGAGGGATGTGTTACAATAATGCGTGAACAAATAAATGGGAGAAGAGGAGAGATACGTTGAAACGCAACCGAAAGCCGGCACGGTTGGTGCCGGTGATGTCCGCAATGTTGGCTGTTTGGGTACTCTTAATGACACTGGGTTCCACCTCGGTTATGGCAGCAGGAGAAAGCACGAACTCATCGAATACATCGGATTCGCTTGGACTGAACGCGGAGGCCGCGATCCTGATTGATGCCGCAACAGGTCAGGTGCTGTACGAGAAGAACGCGGATGAAGTCCGTCCGCCCGCGAGCATGACGAAGATGATGTCGGAGTATATCATCCTTGAAGAAATCAAATCCGGACGGCAATCGTGGGATACGATGGTCACGGCCAACGCCGAAGCGGCGGCGGTTCCTGCCGACGGGTCGCAGATCTATCTGGCCGAAGGCGATCAGCATCCGCTGAAGGATATGTACATCGCAATGGCGGTCGGTTCAGCGAACGATGCGACGATCGCGCTGGCGGGGCATATTGCCGGTTCGGAGCAAGCGTTCGTGGCGAAGATGAACGAGACGGCGAAGAGCTTGGGCCTTACGACGGCGAACTTCACGAGCGCGACCGGTCTTGCCGACACGACGGTCATTTCCGCGAGGGATTTGGCTAAGTTCGCGAAGATCTTGCTGGATACGCACCCGGAATTTTTGGACTACTCGAAAATCTCTACATATAAGTTCCGCGAACGCGACGAGAAACCGATGGTCAACTGGAACTGGATGCTGGAGGCGCACAAAACAAATCCGGAAACGCCAAGCATCGCGCAGTTCGCGTATACAGGTGTGGACGGTATGAAGACCGGCTATATCAGTGCCGCCGGATACTGCTTCACGGGAACGGTCAAACAAGGCGATCTGCGCCTCATCTCCGTTGTTATGGGTACGGAATCGCAGAAAGCGCGTTTCCGCGAGACGGCCAAATTGTACGACTATGGCTTCGCGAATTTCGAGCGCAAAACCGTCGTGCAGCCGAATGCGGTTGTAGAAAAAGCGGAGACGGTCACAATAAAGAAAGGCAAGTCCAAGTCGGTGCCGGTGGCGACGAAATCCGGCGTGTCGTTCTTGGTGAAGAAAGGCGCGACGCCTGCGGTCGAACAAACGAAGCTCATGCTTCTGCCGGAAGACCAGCTGGTGGCGCCGATCAAGAAGGATCAGAAGGTCGGAACGGTCACGTATGCGTATAAGGATCCGGCTACGGGCAAGGCATTAGAGTCGACGGTCGATCTGATCGCGACGGCGGACGTCGAGAAGGCAGGCTGGTTCCGCCTCATGATGCGGGCGATCGGCGACTTCTTCTCCGGCTTGTTCCAAGGCATCGTGGATCTGTTCTAATTGCAACCCAATTAGTATGAATAGTGGTTGTCGATTAAGGCGCGATGCTGTAAAATTATTGGTTAGAATTAGTACGGCATTTTGCTGAATAACGGGAGGCTTTTAACAATGGAAACAGGTACTTTCCGCGTTAAACGCGGCATGGCTGAAATGCAAAAAGGCGGCGTCATCATGGACGTTATGAACGCCGAGCAAGCGAAAATCGCGGAAGCGGCAGGCGCGACGGCGGTTATGGCGCTGGAACGCGTACCGTCGGACATCCGCGCGACAGGCGGCGTAGCCCGTATGGCGGACCCGACGATCCTGGAAGAAGTCATGAAAGTAACGACGATTCCGGTTATGGCCAAAGCCCGTATCGGTCACTTCGTGGAAGCAAAGGTGCTGGAAGCGCTGGGCGCGGACTACATCGACGAGAGCGAAGTGCTGACGCCGGCGGATGAAGTATTCCATATCGACAAGCGCGACTTCACGGTTCCGTTCGTGTGCGGCGCGAAAGATCTGGGCGAAGCGCTCCGCCGTATTCAAGAAGGCGCGGCAATGCTGCGTACGAAAGGCGAGCCGGGAACGGGCAACATCGTGGAAGCCGTTCGCCATCTTCGCTTGATTAACGGTCAAATTCGTAAAGTACAGAACCTTTCGAAGGACGAACTGTACGCGGAAGCGAAGAACCTGGGCGTATCCTATGACCTGCTGCTCGGCGTGCATGAGTCGGGCAAATTGCCGGTCGTTAACTTCGCGGCAGGCGGCGTAGCAACGCCATCCGACGCGGCGCTGATGATGCACCTGGGCGCAGACGGCGTATTCGTCGGCTCTGGCATTTTCAAATCCGACAATCCGGAGAAATTCGCCCGTGCCATCGTAGAGGCAACGACGCATTACCAAGATTACAAGCTGATCGCGGAAGTGTCCAAGAACCTGGGTACGCCGATGAAAGGCATCGAGATCTCGAAGCTCGACGCGACGCAGCGCATGCAGGATCGCGGCTGGTAATCCGTATCTAGCGAGATAGCTGCTTATACCCATAGCACACAGGCAACCGGAAAGAAGGCGTGGACGAGATGAAAATTGGCGTATTGGCGCTCCAAGGAGCCGTTGCGGAGCATATTCGGAGCATTGAAGCGGCAGGCGGCGAAGCCGTCGCCGTCAAACGGGTCGAACAATTGGACGAGCTGGACGGCTTAATCATCCCGGGCGGCGAAAGCACGACGATCGGCAAACTGATGCGGAAATACGATTTTCTCGATGCCATTCGGCAGTTCTCCGCGGACGGCAAACCGATTTTCGGCACATGCGCCGGTCTGATCGTCCTTGCCAAACGCATTGAAGGACAAGAGGAAGCGCATCTGGAGCTGATGGACATGACCGTTGCCCGCAACGCGTTCGGCCGTCAGCGGGAGAGCTTCGAGACGGATTTGCCGGTCAAGGGAATCGACGAGCCGGTGCGCGCCGTCTTCATTCGGGCGCCGCTGATCAAGGAAGTCGCGCCGGAAGTCGATGTGCTGTCGACGTACAATGGCGAGATCGTGACGGCGCGTCAAGGTCACTTATTGGCCTCTTCCTACCACCCGGAGCTCACCGACGACTATGCGCTTCATGCTTATTTTCTTCGCATGGCGAAAGAAGCGGCTTCGGTGAAGCGGTAAAAGCAGAAGACTGCGGATGACGCAGTCTTCTTTTTCGACATATAGGAAAGTATAGTTTCACAATTATACTTCAGCCTCTATGTCACGATCGCTGAATGCTGCATTCCCAGTCTTCGGATTGGGAACGCAAACCAATCAGCTTCAGGATCGCTGAATGCTGCATTCCCAATCTTCGGATTGGGAACGCAAACCAATCAGCTTCTGTATACGGATGTTAAATGCGTCAATGCTGAAGGATATTCGGATGCGCAGGAACAAGGAATGAACGACATAGCGAATAGAGAGGGGCTCATCTATCGTGTTGGATGTAAAATTGCTTAGAAATGATTTTGGCCAAGTCGAGCAGGCGCTGCGCAAACGCGGCAAATCGCTGGACTTGATCGCGGGCTTCCCGGCGCTTGATACGAAGCGCAGAGAGGTCATTCAAGAGACCGAGACGCTGAAGGCGCGCCGTAACACGGTGTCGCAAGAGGTGGCCAAGCTGAAGAAGAGCGGCGAGAACGCGGACGCGCTGATCGAAGAGATGCGTCAAGTCGGCGATCGCATCAAGGAGCTGGACGAGTCGCTTCGCGTGATGGATGAGGAAGTCGACGCGCTCACGCTGTCCATCCCGAACATCCCGAACGAAAGCGTGCCGATCGGCGCATCGGAGGCTGACAACGTAGAGATTCGCCGTATCGGCGACGTGCCGTCCTTCGATTTCGAGCCGAAGGCGCATTGGGACATCGCGCAACAGCTGGGGATGCTGGATTTCGAAACGGCGGCGAAGGTTACAGGCTCGCGGTTCGTGTTCTACCGGGGGATGGGCGCACGTTTGGAACGCGCGCTAATCAACTTCATGATGAACCTGCATAGCGACGAGCATGGCTACGAGGAAATTCTGCCGCCGTACATCGTCAACCGCGATAGTCTGGTCGGCACGGGGCAGCTGCCGAAGTTCGAAGAGGATCTGTTCAAACTGACGGACTCCGACTACTACCTCATTCCGACGGCAGAGGTACCGGTAACGAACATGCACCGCGACGAGATCCTCGACGTGTCGGACCTGCCGAAGCACTACGTGGCCTATAGCGCATGTTTCCGTTCAGAAGCAGGCTCTGCCGGCCGCGATACGCGCGGTCTGATCCGCCAGCACCAATTCAACAAGGTGGAGTTGGTCAAGCTCTCCCTGCCTGAGACGTCGTATGACGAGCTCGAGAAGATGACGGCGAACGCCGAACGCGTGCTGCAGCTGCTCGGTCTTCCATACCGCGTGCTGGCCCTCTGCACGGGCGATATGGGCTTCTCCGCGGCGAAGACGTACGATCTGGAAGTATGGCTGCCTAGCGGCGGCACGTACCGCGAAATTTCGTCGTGTTCGAACGTCGAGGACTTCCAAGCGCGCCGCGCGGGCATTCGTTTCCGCCGCGAGCCGAAGAGCAAGCCGGAATACGTGCACACGCTGAACGGGTCAGGTCTGGCCGTCGGCCGTACGCTGGCTGCAATCCTGGAGAACTATCAGCAGGCTGACGGTTCGGTGATCGTGCCGGAAGCGCTCCGTCCATATATGGGCGGTCTAGAAGTACTGAAACCATAAACCGTTACCCGCAAAATTGTTGCCCAGGTCAAAAATGGAGTTGCTTATCGTTTTTGGCCTGTGGTACAATTCATTTTGTCCCCTTTGATGGCGACATCTTGTGATACGGAGAGGTACCGAAGCGGTCATAACGGGGCGGTCTTGAAAACCGTTAGAGCGCAAGCTCACGTGGGTTCGAGTCCCACCCTCTCCGCCAGTTTATAACGCAGCACGCCCCGGCCATTGCCGGGGCGTTTTTTTGATTTGAATTCTAAGAAGCTTCGCGTGTATACATGAGCTTGTAATTCTCCGGAATGAAACGCGCCTCTCCGCTAAAGACGGAGACAGCCGTTTCACCTTGTGCGCGCAGACTGCCTTTTCGCGAGTATAAAAGGCGCGTCCCCACCGCATATTATCGTCATGGAGGTGGGAAGCAGTATGTCCAAACAAGATAAACTTCGCATTGATCAGCAGCAGCTCGTAGCGGCTTGGGAGCGTACGCTGCCGACGACGATTAACGAGGCGGATCGGGCGATCGTCAAAGCCGACGAAGCCAGCGAGAATACGCTGCGCATTACGATTCATACAGCCGGCCATCAGATGTATAGCTTCGATTACAGCGTGACCTATGTGGACAGCCGCGAGGTTAAGGTGCAGCTGATCGACGTGGAACGGGACGGCCGTTCGATCGACGAGCGGACGGATATCATCCAGCAACTGGTGCAGGATTACACGCGCCATATTCACGAATGCGCCCAGGCGCTGCATGAGTTGACGCACGCGTAGCATTTGGAGACGCAGGAACCCGGCAACGATCTTATGAGGATCAAGAAGGAAGGTGCAACCGATGTCCAAAGCGAAAGGCACGGCGGATAAAAATTTGACGAACGTGGTGGAGAGTCTTGATCAAGGTGCGGTTAACAGCCATCACGCGCAGCAGCTGAACCAAGACAAGAACGACCGTCGCCATCAGGATGCGCTGAACCATGATCAGCCGACAGATTTGACCAACCAACGTAGCTAGCAAGCATCCATTGAGAACGGGATCCAGAAAGGAGAGCTGACGATGAGCAAACCGCGTTCGGTTCCGGTGAACGGTTCGGAGAACGAGCATCAAGTAAGCAAGGCGGAGGCTGGCCGCTCCGGCGGTCAGGAGCCGCTGTCCGGATCGAAGAAAACGAAGAACGAGAACCACTCCCGCCATAATAACGGTGAAGGCTAAGCTTCTCCGACCCGGCAAAGTCCCTGCTTGTTCCTCGCAAAAGGAACATCGCAGGGATTTTTTAAATAATTTTTACAGAAATCCCCTTCCCGTCGCGCCCCGATTCGTTTAAAATAGGAGGGCTTGCGTTACCCGCGCGGCAGAACAAAAGGGAGGATACCAACCTACATGAATCGATTGAAATTTGTTTTACCGATGCTGCTCGCTGCACTTATGTTGATCGTATCCGGCTGTAGCGCCAGCAAGTCTCCGAAAGAAGACATTGTTACGGCGCTGGCCAAAATGCAGGATCTGAAGTCATACAGCTTCAAAGGCGAACTGGGCTTCGACGAACTAACTCTGCCGGAGAGCATGAGCACGGAAGATGCGCAGGCGGCCGCCATGGTCTCCAGCCTGCTGAAGGGCGCGTCGGTCACGTTCCGCGGCAATACCCAGACCGAGCCGATGCGCACGGAACTGACGATGGACATGAAGCTCGGCGGAGAAGGCATGAGCTTCAACATTAGCTTCCCGATGATCGTGACGCAAGAGAAAATGTGGATCAAAATCCCGCAGATTCCGATATTCCCGATGCCGGAGGAACTGACGGGCAAATTCGTCGAGATCGATATGAAGAAGCTGGCGGAAGAGCAAGGCCAAGATCTGAAGTCGTTGGACACGGCCGCTACGCAGCAGATGGTTCAAGAGATGACGAAGACGCTCATGGACAACTTCGACGAGAAAACCTACTTCAGCGAAGTGAAGGCCGCCGACGTGAAGGGGCTGCCGGAGGATCTGAAGGACGAGAAGCTGATCCGTTTCGCCATTACGCCGGATAACTTCGAGCAAGCGATCACGACGATCGTGGAGAAGGTCGCGCCGCAGTGGATCGATGCGCTGCTGAAGAACGAATCGTATTTGACGGCGCTTGGCCTCACGAAGGAAGACTTGGAGACAGCGAAGAAGGAATTGGAAGGCACGGAAGAAGGCGAGATTAAGCAAGGCATCGAGGAAATCAAGAAGGGCCTCAAAATCAACGAGCTCAGCGTAACGGGCGCGGTGAAAGACGACTATCTCGTATACCAAAACCTGATTGCGAACGTGGATGTGACAAGCGAAGGCGAGACGATGAAATTCGGCATGCACTTCGACTCGAGCTACGACCAAATCAACAAGGACGTGAAGTTCGAATACGAGCTTCCGACCGATGCGGTACCGATGGAAGAACTGGAATCGCTGTTGTTTGGCGGCGAGCCCGCGCTATAGGTTGACCGGAAGAAGCACCTCCCTAGGCGGAGGTGCTTTTTGCTGTCCAGGCAGCGTGAGGGAAGCAAAGCTTGAGCGTTTATCCACATGTGCGTAACATTACGCGCGGATCGAAGGCCGATGCCGGGACCGGGGATAGTGGGGAAAAACCTGTGGGTTTGTGGATAGAGATGCGAGCCAAGGATGTGGGGATGTGCAGCGATAACGCAAATACCCTGCTCCCGTAAGGAAGAAGGGTATCGGCTGAAGCTGTTATGCCCGAAGGTCGATGCGCTGCCCCAAATGCGGCTGCACGCTCTGCTGCATCGCTTGGAGGAGACCTTCGTTTTGCGAGACGGCCGTCTCCTTGGCCATCTTCAGGACGCTGATGCCGACGGCTTGGCCGAGCTTCATCTGGGACAAGCTCATGGACAGCATGGCGATATCCATCGTCGCTTCCTCCTTCTATACTGGCAGGATACTCCTAATATCGGTAATTGAAGGCGTGGATTGAATGGTTATGGGGAATAAATCCTGATTCGTTCCCGAACATAAGAAAAACCCTTGATCGACAAGGGTTCATGGGTTCATATCGTGGCGCGCCCGAGAGGATTTGAACCTCCGACCTGCAGTTTAGGAAACTGTCGCTCTATCCTGCTGAGCTACGGGCGCGCGGTTCCATTATTTTAGCATAGACGGCTCGTACGCTGCAACATACGCGGAGCTTAGTGCGGATCTACAGCGACAATGGCATACAGCGATATACACAGGTTGTACCGCTAACCGAAGAGGCGACCCGCACGCGTAAAGTACCTGCTTTATAGACTATTATAGCGCGAAAATCACGTTGCGAACGGTCCATCCGAACCATTAGTGGACCTGATATAGATCATAATGCCTGAAAAAATGTAGATAACTGTCGAAAATAACTCTAATAAACAGCTAGTCTATCGACAAGAAACTACAAAAAACTAAGCTCTCGGCGCGTATAATTATAAGCGTTACTGATTGTAACCTTTGATGCGAATGGAGCGAACTGCACGCGACATGAAAGACAAAATACAACTACTGGATGAGCTCCATGCGCTTCGCGTCAAACTCCAGCATCTTGCGGAGGCGCGAGGGAGCCTGACGGATCCGGACGTTCTTGCGGCAAGCGAAGCAGCGGATGAGCTGATCGTGGATCTGCAGCGCATACAGAAAGAAGAGCTGACTAGAGGGCGGGCAAGTTATCGGCCGTTCCCTTCGGAATAGGAAACACTAGATGCGCCTTCTCAGCTTACGGAAGAAATTTGTGAGCAGAGCGGCGCATTCTTCTTGCAGGACGCCGCTGACCATCTCGGTCTCGTGGTTGAACCTAGGCTCCTGCAGCAAATTCATCAGCGTGCCCGCACAACCGGCTTTCGGGTCGGTCGTGCCGTACACGACCTTGTGGATACGGCTTTGGACAAGCGCGCCGGCGCACATCGGGCAGGGCTCCAATGTCACGTACAGCGTGCAGCCCATAAGCCGCCAAGCCCCTAGGTGCGTGCTGGCTTCGCGGATGGCGACCATTTCGGCATGAGCCGTCGGATCGGCGGTCGTCTCGCGCAGATTGTGCCCCCGGCCGATGACGACGCCGTCTTTGACGATAACGGCGCCAATCGGTACTTCGCCGATGGCTTCGGCTTTCCGGGCTTCTTCAATGGCCTCTTGCATCCAGCGTTGATCTTCTTCGCGTACAAACATCATAGGTATCCTCCGTCATTGTAGGCTATATGGTGCAATGGCTATTTTCGACAACTTGAGGTTGTCGTTTTCGCTCGAATTATGCTACGAACAAATATTCGTTGTTAACAGGTTGTGCATAATTTTGTGGATAAGTCGGATATTGTACACATTATTATCCCCATTTTATTCAGTCAGCATGTGTATAGAGTGGATAACTTGTGGATAATATGCTCGATTTCTCGTCTAATCCACCGAAAAGGACATGCAAGTGCGGATAAATCGGCGATCAAACAAAAGTTATACCCGGTTCATCCGGGAGGTCTGGGGATGGGCGTTATCTCGCTTGCTCATCCACGTACGGTCTTATTGAAAAGGGGTTGTCGCACATTGTCAGTCAAGACAAAGCTCACCTGCATTATCTCGTTCATCGTGTTCGTGCTGCTTATCCTCAATGTGATTTTGAACGAATATTCGACACGGGTCAACCTGCGAGCCAAAGCGGAGGCGGAAATCGCGCGCATCGCCGAGCAAATTACGTCCTCCGTCGATCGGTATAATAACGGCATCCGGCTAATCGATATTACGATGCAGGAGAAGTTAAAAGCGACTTCGACAGCCGTATCCGCTTTGCTCGACCAGTCCGCGGACCGTATCCGCCCGGAGGAGCTTCGTGCACTGACCGACCGGCTGGAACTGGCCGAGATTACGATTCTGCTGCCGAACGGGCAAGGGCAATATGCGATCGGGCCGTCTTCCGCGGCGAATCCAAGCGCGTTTGCAAGCCCGGTGTGGACGGCGAATCCGTCTCGAATCGAGGTGCTAGCGCAATCGGGAAGCGAGCCGCTGATCGGTTCAAGCGCGCCGCCGAGTTACAAAGACGTACATACGGGAGAGAGTTGGAGTTATACCTACAGCTCCGAGCATGATTTTATCATCAGCTGCAAAGTCGTCGATCCATTAGGAGATCGTTATGCGAGAGCCATGGGTCCGGAAGCTGTCATCTCGGTTATGATGGCGGATAATCCGGAGATACTGGAGATATCCGGCTTCGAGGCTCCGCGGAACGACCGCGAAGGAGCGGGTGCTATCGCGCCGGTATTCGGCGAATATACGTACGCGGATGAGGAAGATTCCGACCGAATCGCGGCTGCCGCGAAAGAGACGCCGATCTACCGGGATGCCGAACTGCGAGGAAGCCGGGTCATCAAGGGATATTTCGATACGAATGCGGCGGACGGCTTCGTGCTTGGAGTCGTATATGATAAGGCGCCCATGATGGAGCAGGTGATGGAGCAGCGCGTCACGCAAATTTGGATCGCCGTCTTCCTGCTGCTTATTCTGGTGATCGGCAGCTATTGGATCGCCGGGGTTCTCATGCGGCCGATCAACGACGTGCTGTGGAAAATCAATGAGGTATCATTCGGCCGGTTTGATGATGCGATTCAAGTCAACCGCAAGGACGAATTCGGTCAGCTCGCGAATCGCGTAAACGCCATGAGCAAGAACTTAAGCGTCTACACGGCGAAGCTAAAGGTGTCGTTCGAAGATAATCGCTCGATGAAAGAGTACTTGGAGTCGTTCATTAACCATACGACCGATGCCATCCACGTAGTGGATTTGGAAGGACGCATTCTGCAAGTGAACCGCGCGTTCGAGCGCATGTTCGGCTATCCGGCCGACGAGGCGGTCGGACGAACGCTGCCGCTCGTGCCGGAACACCTGCTCGGCGAAGAGCAGGAAGCGCTGAACTGGCTGAAATCGGGACGGCTGCTAAATACGCGGGAGACGGTCAGGGTCACGAAGAGCGGCGAGTGGATCGAAGTGAGCATCACGACATCCCCGATACGCGATCAACATGGCGACTTGAGCGCGCTGGCCAGCATCACGCGGGATGTCACCAGCCGCAACAAGATGGAAGAGCTGCTGCGCCGGTCGGAGAAACTGACGACGGTCGGTCAATTGGCCGCCGGCGTCGCGCACGAAATCCGTAATCCGCTTACCACGCTGCGCGGGTTCCTCCAGCTCCAGCAGGAGACCGGTAAACATAACAGCCGCCATATTGATATTATGTTGTCCGAGTTGGATCGGATTAACCTGATCGTCGGCGAATTTCTCATTCTGGCCAAGCCGCAGGCGACCCGATTCGAGACGAAGGACGTGCGGTACGTGTTCGGCGACGTGATTTCGCTGCTCGACAGCCAGGCGCATCTGTGCGACATTATGTTTAAGATCGATTTTACGACCGACACGTGCATTATCGCCTGCGAAGAGAATCAGCTGAAGCAGGTGTTCATCAACGTGCTGAAGAATGCGATCGAAGCGATGCCCGAAGGCGGGGAAATCACGATACGTATCGCCCGCGCCGACGCTCGTAACGTCACCGTGACGATCATCGACCAAGGCATTGGCATTCCGGAAGAGATGATCCCGAAGCTGGGCGATCCGTTCTTCACCGGCAAAGAGACCGGAACGGGATTAGGCCTCATGGTGAGTCAGCGCATTATTCAGAGCCATCATGGCGCGCTCGACATCGCGAGCGCGGTGGGCATCGGAACTACGGTGACGATCACGCTGCCGCTCGGCGAGCAACCGAACGTGCCAGGCGAGGGCGAGGGTTCGCACAATCGTGTACAATAGATGAAAGGTGCGTTGCGCATGAGGAAGGACGAATCGCAACAAACAGGCGGCGGCGCGACTACAGCCCCTTACAGCGCCCTCGTCGTAGGCGCGACGGGGCTGGTAGGCAGCGAGCTGGTACGTCAGCTTGCGCGAGATACCAGCTGCGCGAGCGTCACGGTGCTCGTGAGAAGGCCGCTGAAGGATGCCGCGCTGCAGCAAGCTGCGGCGGACGGCCGTCTGCGCGTCATCGTGGCCGATTTGGACCGGCTGGAGGAAGCGCTGGCCGGTGTAACGGCGGATGTGGTCTACTGCGCGCTGGGGACGACGATCAAGACGGCGGGATCGCAAGAGGCGTTCCGCAAGGTCGACTTCGACTATCCCGTCCGGCTCGGCGCGTGGGCGGCGGAGCGCGGGGCGCGGATGGTCGTCGTATCGGCGATGGGCGCAAGCGCGGCCTCCCGCATCTTCTATAGCCGGGTAAAGGGCGAAATGGAGCAGACGTTGGCCGCCGAGGGACTGCAGGAGCTGCATCTGCTGCGGCCGTCGCTGCTGCTCGGTAAGCGGGGCGAATTTCGGCTTGGGGAGCGGATTGCGGTGCTGCTCACGCCGCTTGTCCGTTGGGCGCTCGTCGGACCGATGCGCAAATACCGGCCGATTACGGATCGGGAAGTGGCCTGCGCCATGCGCGCCGCGGCGGCAGGCACGGGGAAGACCGCGGCGGTCGCATCGGCTGACGGCACTTGGGTATACGAGAACGATGGGATCGCTGCAGCGGCATCCCGGATTGGCTAAGCCAGGAGGACATCAGGGTGAGGATCAACAAATTTATTAGCGAGACGGGCGTCTGCTCCAGACGGGAAGCGGACAAACTGGTCGAGTCGGGCCGCGTCACCATTAACGGCGCCGTCGCCGAGCTGGGCAGCCAGGCAGAGCTCGGCGACGATGTGCGCATTGACGGCAAGCCGATCGGCGAGCAGAAGAGCCATGTGTATATTGCATTGAATAAGCCCGTCGGCATCACGAGCACGACGGAAGAGCATGTCGGAGGGAACATCGTCGATTTCGTCGGCCATCGCGAACGGATTTTCCCGATCGGCCGATTGGACAAGGACTCCGAAGGTTTGATTCTGATGACGAACGACGGGGATATCGTCAACCGCATTTTGCGGGCGGAAGGCAAGCACGACAAAGAATACGTCGTGACCGTCGATCGGCCGATTACGCCGAAATTCGTGCAGGCCATGAGCGAAGGGGTACATATCCTCGGCAGCATGACGCTGCCGTGTACCGTCACGAAAGAGGGCGACCGCGTGTTCCGCATCATTCTCAACGAGGGCCGCAATCGCCAGATCCGGCGGATGTGCGCCGCGTTCGGCTATCAGGTGCGCAAGCTGCGCCGCGTGCGGATTATGAATATCAAGCTTGGCGCTCTGCCGACCGGCAAGTGGCGCGACTTGACGAACGAGGAACTGACCGACCTGTTCGCGCAGCTGAATTAGACTTGCACGGCGTCGTCGATGCATGAAAGAAAGAAGAAGCCCGATCTCCCTGCGTAAGACGCGGGGAGATCGGGCTTCTTGCGGTGCATACTAGGCGAAGATTAAGGCGTTACCGGTACGTCGCTGGCGTTCGCGGCATCGATATACTTCCGGATAATCGAGACTTCTACGCGACGGTTCTTCGCGCGGTTGGCGGCGGAGGTGTTGTCCTCGAGCGGACGATACTCGCCGTAACCGATCGCGCTGAAGTGGCGTGGATCCAAGCTTTTGTTGCTGAGCAGAATATCCATGAACCGGATCGCACGGGTGGAGCTCAAATCCCAGTTCGACTTGAATTCCGACGTCGAGATCGGCTGATTGTCCGTATGGCCGGAGACGACGATGTCGTAATCGTTGTAGGCGACGAGCATGTTGCCGATCGCGAAGGCGAGCTTGCGCGAATCTTGCTTGACCACCGCGCTGCCGGAAGCGAACAGGGCGTTGTCGCTGATCGTAATCATCAGCTGGGACTGGTTGAGCTTCGTGTTGAGCTGGGTCGACAAGCCGTTCGCCTTGATATAATTGTCGACCTTCTTCTTCAGGTTCTCCAGTTCTTGCTGTTCCTTCTGCTTCTGTGCTTCCCGTTCCTTGGCTGATTGCGATTGCGATGCGGCGGAAGTCGAATTGTTCTCGTCTTTGTTCTGCTTCTTGCCGTCTACGGGACCGGTCTCCATGACCGAGGTGTTATCCAGAATGCCGTTGCCGCCGTTAAGCGCGCTGTTGAACGCTTGCGCCATCTCTTCGAATTTCTTGGCATCGACCGAGCTCATTGCGAATAATACGATAAAAAGCGCGAGCAAGAGCGTCAATAAGTCGGCGTACGGAATGAGCCAGGATTCGTCGACGTGCTCCTCGTGGTGGGCGTGCTTATGCTTTTTACTCACTCGCCGCTGCTCCCTTCTGGTCCATCTTCGCACGCTCGGTCGGCGTCAGGTAGACGGACAGCTTCTGATTGATCGCCGTCGTGGATACGCCGGATTGAATGGACAGCAGCCCCTCGACCATCATCGTCTTAATCTCGACCTCGCGTTTGGACAAACGCTTCAGCTTGTTGGAAATCGGGTGACAGACGACGTAACCGACGAAGATACCAAGGAGCGTTGCGATGAAGGCACCGGCGATGGCATGCGCGAGTTTGTCCATGTCGCTCATGTCCTGCAGGGCCGCGATCAGACCGACCACGGCGCCGAGTACGCCCAGCGTCGGCGCGTACGTGCCGCCCTGTGTGAAAATTTGAGCACCGACGCGGTGGCGCTCTTCCGTAGCCGAGATATCTTCCATCAACACGTCATGAACAAGGTCCTGGTCGTTGCCGTCGATGATCATCCGCATGCCGTTACGCAAGAAACCGTCTTGAATTTCCTCGACTTTCGACTCCAGCGCAAGCAGACCTTCGCGGCGCGTTACGGATGCCCAATCCACGAACATCGTAATGAGCTCTTCGCGTTTGATCAGCTTTTGCTCCTTGAAGATCAATTTGAAGAGCGTAGGCAGTTTCATGACTTCCGCCATCGGGAATCCGATGAAGATCGTCGCGGCGGTACCGCCGAAAATGATCAGGTAGGCGGCTGGGACCATGAGGGCTCCGAGCGGCGCGCCTTTCAGCACCATACCGACAAAGATAGAGATAATCGCGAGTACGACACCGATAAGCGTTGATTTTTCCATTCCTACACCCCATCTAATATAGTATTTAAATCGTTCGCGCTATACGCTGCATGCCGCGTAAGCCGGGCCGTCCAGCGGTGGACGGTCGCTAGCAATTTGCTGACAAAAGATACGGCTTTTCGACACTATGTGCTCTATATTGTTTATCGTCAGAATCGGTACGAAAATTAGAGCATTTGCCCCGAAAAACGGGTATAACGTTAATTTTCCATGGAAATCGTGTAGAATGTACGAAGGATTGCGGATTTCAAGGCAAAGGCGGCGATAAGAATGGGCGTCAAACACGCAAGGGAGTATAAAGAGATTTTGCAGGAGCTGACCGAGGCGATCGGATCCATCGGAGACGGCTATGTGTTTTTCGAAATGGAAGAGGAAGAATGGTCGCAAATGGAGGCCGGGGAACGTCACGACGTGCTGGAAGCGTTGGCCGACGACGTGTTCTACGGCCTTGGCGAGGACCCGGTGATCAAAGTGGGCGGCGGACTGGTTGCGTACCGGGCGAAGCACCACTGCATCGAGGTGTCCATCGACGGGAAGGAAAGCCGGATTATCCGACTTGTCTAGCGTGCGCCGGCTTGGCATCGCGAAGGCGGGAAGTAATCCGCATTAATGAGGGGAAATTACGCTATAGCGCATATCGTTGAATACCAAGGTAGTTCATAGACAGCCGATTTCGTACAAATATCCGCAAGCTGCAGCGAAGCAAGAGCCTTCGCTGCAGCTTGCGGTGCCTAGATTCGTTCTCCAAGCTAGCGGATCAAAACACGGCGGAAGGCGGGTGTCGGCTGGCAGGCAGCAACATTACCAATGAAAACCACTAAAGCGAAGAGCGGCAGATCGTGAAATATCGGTCCTGCCGCTCTATTATTTTAGTGGGAATTAAGACCTATTTATAAACACCGTGTTGAGCATATATTACCAGTGGACAAGATGTCGCTTTGTTCATATTATAGACACATAAGCAACACAGAAATCGCTTAAAAGCACTGCTTTAGGGCAAACCTGGCGAAAGTCAGCGGCGCAAAACCAGAGGGTCTAAAGTCCTACATATTCAAGGACCATGATAGCCGGTTGCGATTCACCCAACAACATGAGTAGAGGAGAATTTTCATGGTGAATGTTATGGCAGTTTTCAAAGGTATCGGCTTTGGTGTAGTCGCAATCGGGATGGTTCCTTTCATGTTTGCGAAAGCTCTGAAGGATAGCTTTGGACCAATGCTGTAGGGGCACATCGCCCCGGCCGTCATCCGTTACAATCTTAAGCTGCAGACAGGCGGCGAGGGGTTGAAGCGGGGGGCGGCTTTTTTCCTTTGCCGCGCAAGGCGAGACGGCTAAACTTGTAAATTCAAAAGAGCCCCGTGCATCGTGCACGGGGCTGGCAGATGATCGAACGGCGCGGACGCTGTCCGGGGTTCAGTCTTCCGAGACTTTGGCGAAGAACGAGAGCCCATAGAGCGCCGACAAGCCGACAATGACGTACACAATCCGGGTTACGACCGCATCGGTGCCGCCGAACAGCTCTTCCACGAGGTTCCACTCGAATAAGCCGACAAGCAACCAGTTTAAGCCTCCGAGAATAAGAACAGCCAAACTGACGATGTTCCAAACTTTCATCGGATCGCCTCCCGCGAACGTCTTGGCGAGCGAAGAAGCGGCGGCCCGGCCGGCAGACGGCGACGGCACCACGCATGGATTGCGCCATCCTGATACATACCGCCCTTTTCCTCGCTCCTCATCAAAATATGCAGGGAGGGTAGGGGATAGAACGAAATTGTGAAAGCGCTTTATCGACGAGCCGGTCCGCTATCCCGCTTGCCGCAGACGTTCGCCGGTTGCCGCCGAACGTTGGCTAAATCGCCTGTCTTGGACGTTCGCCGGTTGCCGCCGAACGTTGGCTAAATCGCTTGTCTTGGCCGTTCGCCGGTTGCCGCCGAACGTTGGCTAGATCGCTTGCCGCAGACGTTCGCCGGTTGCCGCCGAACGTTGGCTAGATCGCTTGCCGCGGACGTTCGCCGGTTGCCGCCGAACGTTGGCTAGATCGCTTGCCGCGGACGTTCGCCGGCGGTAACGGTGCGGTTGCGCCCGCCCCGCTTCGCTTGATACAGCGCTTGGTCGGCTTGGTCGAACACGCGCTCGAAGCCGCCTCCGTGATCCGGGCAGACGGCGACGCCGATGGATACCGTGATCGGACTGCCGGTTGGGCTCGGTGCGGCTTCCATCGTCCGCCGAACGCGTTCGGCCAGCTGTCGCGCCGACTGCAGGCTCTGATGAGGCAGCAGCACCACGAATTCCTCGCCTCCGAATCGGCAGCAGACCCCGTCTCCGCCGGTCTCGGACGACAGGACGCGAGCCAAGTGCACGATCGCCTCATCGCCAATCTGGTGGCCGTACGTATCGTTCACCGATTTGAAATGATCGATGTCCAGCACGAGCAGCGCATACGGCGTCTCCTGTATCGCCCACTCCGCGAGCTGTTCCTCCAACGAAGCACGGTTATGCAATCCGGTCAGCGCGTCGGTGCGGGCTTGCTCGCTTAGTTGGTCGGCCTGCTGCTGCAAATTGCGAACGGCCCGCATCATCGCTTTGGCCAAATAGTGCGCTTCGTAATTCCAGTGCTCGGCGAATGGCGGCTGATCGAGTCGTTCGTTCGCCGAGATTTTGCGTGCGGCCGACGTTAAGGCCGAGAAGGGAGACGTCAGCTTTCGCGCGATCCAGAGGCTAAGCGCCAGCAGCAGGGCGAACAAGGGGATAATCCACGCTAGCTGCGCGCGCAATAGCGCGCTCATCGCATCGTTCACGACCGAAGCCGGCGATTGAAACACGACCCCGAGCTTAAACTGCGGCATTTCCAGATAGCCGACCAAATGCTGCTCGCCATCCGGATTGTCGATGGAGGCATACCGTGCTTTGTCGCGGATGAGTTCGCGCTGCAGCACGGACGGTTCAATAATGACGCGTCCCCTGCTCCCGTCCGGATTCATGAGCAGCTCGCCGTTTTGGTCCACGAGATAAGCGAACGAGCCTTTCTGGCTCTTGACGGCGTGGTTAAACATATCGCTGAAGACATTTTGCGCCTGGAAGTCGATCAGACCGCCAATCAAGCCGAAGTAATGCCCGGATTGATCCATAACCGGATGCGCGATCAGCATAGCTGCATGTCCGCCCGGCGCGATGAACGGTTTAGAAACGTACGGCTTGCGCTCCAGCAGCGCCGCTTCCAATATTTCCGGCGTGACCGGAGGCGGCTCGAATTCGCGTCCTTCGGGCGGAGTGCCGAGCAGAAGCCCGTGCTCGTCCGCGATAAAGAATCGATTGAAGAAACGGCTGCCGCCGAGCAGCGGCTTCACGCCGTCCGCCAGCCGCATCGGATCGCCGCCGCCTTGCTCGATCATGAACCGCGATGTCGAGCCGAGATGCCGCAGCATCAAGTCCATCCAGCCGTTCATCGTCACATTGAGATTGCGGGCGCCTTCGAAATTCGCCTGCAGCGTCGAACGGGTCAGCGTGCGGGTTTGCGATTGCAGCGAAATGCTCATGAGAAGAAAGGTCGTGCCCAACATCGAGAACATGAGCAGTCCGATGATGAGCGCGTTAAAACGGATACGGCCTTTTTTTACCGGTACAAAAGACAACGTCAGCCAACTCCCTCGAAATTGCTAGAAACATACATTTTTCGACGGATTTCGCGTTTTTCCTGCATATGGTTCCTGGTTTGAACGAATATACGGGAAGCTTGCGAGAAGATGCGCGATGTTGTTCTGACTAGAAGTCATTGGCTGGGAAACTGAACCCGGCCGTCAGGGTAGACCATGCAGAGAATCTGCTCGCTCCCTCTGGCCGTCGCCAGCTCGTAATGGTCGCTGACGACGAATCCGGCTCGTTCATAGACGGCGATGGCGCGCTCGTTCCACGCATGGACTTCGAGGTCGATCTCGTTGCCCGGGGCGCGGCGAATCGCTTCCCGGACGATCGCCTGGACGAAGCCAAGACCGGCTCCGCGCCCGCACAGATCGGGCCGCAGGCCGAGCCCGAGCCGGGTGACGCCGGCAAGGGGGAAGAACTGCGCGAAGCCGATGAACGCATCGTCCGCGTCGAGGACGGCGGCGTACTGCTCGCGGCGAATCGCCGGGTCGCCAAACTCGCGTTCTTGAGCCTGCATGTCGGCCCAGCTGAGCCATTGATAGAACGTAAAAGGCGCCTCGTAGCGCCACTCGCACAGCGCGGCGGCTTGCTCCTCCGTCAGGGGCATTACCCGGTAGGGCGGCCGAGGCGGTGCAGGGATGGTTGAAGATAACATGCGGCGGACACTCCTTTGGGAGTAGTATAGCAAAGTTCGGCGTCTTGCTTCATTCGGGAGAAACAGGCCGGGTTGCCAAATCCCCCACTGGACATGGGCGGCGGGCCTACGCTACTGTAAGTAGGAGTACTCGCGCAGGTGAGCACATAAGGAATCAACGGTGTACCGGACGAGATAACGAAACTGGTCGGGTCACGAACATAGAGGAGAGATGATATGAACGCAATCGTGTCGGCGAAATGGGTATTGGCGCGCATGTACGAGCCGGACGTCGTCATCGTGGACTGCCGGTTCGCGCTGGGCAAGCCGGAGTCGGGCCGCGAGGCATACGAGGAGTCGCATCTGCCGGGGGCGATCTATCTGGATTTGGAGCAGGACTTGTCCGCCCCGGTCGAGGCGGACGGGAGCGGCGGACGGCATCCGCTGCCGGATCCGGCCACGCTTGCGGCTAGAATCGGGAGGGCGGGCATCGGCAGCGAATCGCGCGTTATCGCCTATGACGATCAGGGCGGCGCGATGGCGTCCCGTCTGTGGTGGCTGCTGAAGTACCTCGGCCACGAGAACGCGTTCGTCATGGACGGCGGCTTCAAGGGTTGGAAGGAAGCGGGCTTCCCGGTGACGGCCGAGCAGAAGATCACGATCCCGGCGCAGTTCCTCGCGACCGTGCAGCATAATTTGCTGGCGGAAGCGTACGACGTGCAAGACGTTGTCGCCGGCGTGAAGCAGGCGACGCTGATCGACTCGCGCGAGCCGGCTCGCTATCGCGGCGAAGTCGAACCGATCGATCCCGTGGCCGGCCACATCCCGGGCGCGAAGAATGTCCTGTGGGCGGAAGGTCGCGGCGCGGACGGCTTGTGGAAGAGCACGGAGGAGCAGGCAGCGCGCTTCGAAGGGCTGGGGCTCGCGAAGGAAGACGAGATCATCGTCTACTGCGGCTCGGGCGTGACGGCGACGCCGAACGTCATGGCGCTGCAAGAAGCGGGCTACACGAACGTGAAGCTGTATGCGGGCAGCTGGAGCGATTGGATTTCTTACAGGGAGAATCCGATTGCGACGGGAGAAGAGTAAGTGCCGAGAGGCCGCGTCGGACGCGGGATTGAGGGCTGTGACAGGTTACCGGTGGGTAGCCTGCCGCGGCCCTCTTTGGGCTTCTCCGCAAACAGCAACAAGCAGTTGCAGCACTTGCTCCAGGCACAGCATTTTTTGGCCTATAAAGATGCGGGATGTTTTATTCACTGCTAATAATATTGTTATACTGCCGCATGATTTTATTCCAATCGGGATCTTCGGAGTTGTAACAATTCATTAACTGTTTCAGTCTATCGTTAATGCCTTGATTCACTACATTATCGCGTTGCAAATGAATATCCAAAGCAGCCAGCAATATTTTTGCGAGATCCAAATCGCCTACAGTTATCGAATTAAAATCTCCTGCAGAAAAGAATCTTTGCCACATATTGAACGCAGAATGGCTATCCTCTTTTGAATAGATTAAATCGTAGAGTATCTCGAAATTCTTTGCATACTCCACGCTTTGGAGGGTTCTATAAAAAGCAGGATCGGATAGATCGGCAGCATGCGGTGTTCCGATGTACAACGTATTCCCGCCTGCATCTGTCATTGTAAATCTTCGATCTTCTACTAATTGTTTCAATTTTGATATTCGCGGTATGCCGGAACGAGGGATTTTCCCGGTGCGTCGTTTCAATTCAGTCGTGAAATCTTCATATACCCGGTTTACATCGTCAACTTCGATATAGCACATCTGGGGGTTTTCATTAGGCAATATTCGTTTGGTTACATAAAAGTGCAG
The DNA here is from genome assembly GCF_008124765.1 of Paenibacillus methanolicus. Taxonomy (GTDB): domain Bacteria; phylum Bacillota; class Bacilli; order Paenibacillales; family Paenibacillaceae; genus Paenibacillus_Z; species Paenibacillus_Z methanolicus. Next base: position 24,268 of record NZ_VNHS01000015.1, read on the forward strand.
CTCAAGCGAACCGTAACTTACCACTGCATATGGATGTGGTCGAGTATAAATTTGAATCGTTTTGAAACCTAAGCTCTCATAAAAGGACACCTGTTCCTTTATGGATGGACACGGTAAAATCGGTTTGATTCTAATCAAAACTAGCCACCTCTTCTTCGTGTATTTGGCTTACTCATACAGCGTACCACATTTATGCAAATGATAAGGTTTGTTGTATTTTTCTAATGTGTTAAAGTGACTGAAAGACATAAACCCGTCATGTGCTTTAATGATAAATAATAGGATTAAACAAGGGGGTCAAGATGAAAGGGATTGAGATAGCAAAAAAATTGAATATTAGCACGAGCGCATTAAGGCATTATGAAGCGTGGGGACTTGTCCCTTACGTCGAGAGAGCTGCAAATGGCTATCGCATATATACAAAAGAACATGAGGCTTATTTCCAATGTATACGTGCGATGTATGCTGGTTTTGGCATGGATTTGATTCGAGAGGTGATGCCGCGCGTCATTCGGGGGGAAACACTGGATGCTTTATGGCTCGTTAACAAGGCGCAAGTAAACTTGCATGCAGAAAAAGAAACCGTACAAAGAACAGTCGACATGCTTGATTTGAAAGAGCTGAACGATCTGCCGAAGTTCCGCAATAACAACTCGTTTACGATTGGTGAGGTAGCGGAAGAAGCGAACGTATCTGCTTCCGCGATTCGGCATTGGGAGAAGGAAGGGTTAATCAAACCTGAGCGTCAACAAGAGAGCGGATACCGTATCTATAGTCCTTCAGATATTCGCAAAGTGCTTATCATCCGGACTGTTCAAAGAGTCGTGTATTCCTTGGATACCGTTCGTACAGTACTATCGGAGCTCGATAAACATAATGTTGCGCAGGCTAAGGAAATTGCGCTTAAGTCTCTTCAGTACATTGATTATGCATTGGTTGAGCAAGTGCGAGGTATCTCCTATTTGCAAAATCTTTTAGACATTGTGTCAAATAAAGAAGGACAGTAAGCGTGCAATTCCATTGCCAACAACATGCAACAACCTGCAAACAACAATGTTGCAGCCTATTCATCCTTTGGGCGCTATGTTGCTTCACTTAGCCTTTTGTTGGCGTTCCGTTTAGATTGACCGGCCATAGTATGGAGTTGCGTATGAGCCTGTTTGGTTTGCATCGGTTCGCGGTTGGGCACAAAAATAGAGAAACCGCAAATCATAAGAAACCTTGCGCGTCCGTTTCTGTCATAATGAAGCTCAGGGGGCATTGCCGGCTATCATGCCACCGTCGATATGCGATTCGGAAAGGATGAAGAGATGACTCGAGACGAACAACGTAATTGGAAACGGAATATCACGCTCTTTTTGAGCGGCCAGACGATCTCGTTGTTTGGTTCCGCTTTAGTACAGTACGCGATTATGTGGCACGTCACGCTCACGACCCAATCCGGCCTGATGATGACGTTATTCATTATCTGCGGCTTTATCCCGACGTTCCTGCTATCGCCGTTCGCCGGCGTATGGGCCGACCGCTTCAACCGCAAAACCCTCATTATGCTGGCCGATGCCATGATTGCCGCCGTGACGCTGATTCTGGCCATCACGTTCCTGCTGGGCTACGACGCGCCGTGGCTGCTGTTCGTCATTGCCGCCGTTCGCGCGCTCGGAGCGGGCATTCAGACCCCGGCGGTGGGCGCCATCCTGCCGCAGATCGTGCCGGAAGACCAGCTGACGAAGATCAACGGCATCAATGGAACGCTTCAGGCGCTTATGATGTTCGTGGCGCCGATCGTCAGCGCGGCGCTGCTGTCCGTGTCGACCATCGAGGTCATTTTCTTCATCGACGTCGTCACCGCGGCAATCGCGATTTGCGCGTTGTTTTTCTTTCTCCGCATTCCTTCGCACCGCAAGGAGTCGGATACGCAGGCGGTCAGTTACTGGGAGGACTTTAAGCAAGGGGTCACTTACATCCAGCATCACGGCTTTCTGAAGCCCTTGTTTGTGTTCTTTGCTTTCTTCTTCGCCTTGATGGCGCCGGCTGCCTTCTTGACGCCGCTGCAGGTGACGCGCAGCTTCGGGGATGATTATTGGCGGTTAACGGCGATTGAGATTGCCTTCTCCGTCGGTATGATGGCCGGCGGGGCCGTTATCGCATCCTGGGGCGGCTTTCGGAACAAGATCCATACGATGACGCTCGCCAACCTCGCGATGGGCTTATGCACGTTCGTGCTGGGCGTCGTGCCGATTTTCTGGATTTATCTCCTGGCGATGGCGATGTTCGGCGTTGCGATGCCGATGGCGAATACGCCGACGACCGTCATGCTGCAGGAGAAAGTGGATCCGAATTATCTTGGCCGCATTTTCGGCGTATTCAGCATGATCTCCACGTCGATGATGCCGATCGGCATGCTCATCTTCGGGCCGCTGTCGGACGTGATCGAGATTGAATGGCTGCTGATGGGCACCGGCCTGCTCATCATGATTCTAGCCTTGTTCTTCGTCGGCAACCCGCGATTGCTCGAGGCCGGCATGCCGGCGCCCAAAGAGAATCTGCAGGAGAGCGAAGCGCACGGATAAGAGGTAGCACAATTGCGGACGAGATGTGCGCATCGTCGATTCAATCATGAATGGGCAATACTCGCCGAATCTATCGGGGCCATCTAAGTTTTCCGGATGTGGACGCCATTTTGGCGTCCTTTTATTTTCGGTGCAGCGGGCCCTCGGAGCGGGTTTAGACGAACGAGTCATCGCCGATTTCACATCGTGATGACGACATTCCCTTTTTTGCGTCCCGTTTCAACGTAGCGGTGGGCTTCGGCGATTTGTTCCAGCGGATAGCGTCGGTCGATGACCGGCCGGATTGCTCCGGACTCCGCCAGTTCTTTCAGGAAAAGCAGGTTCTCCTTATTCTGTCTCAGACCGGTTGCGGTGAACTTGGCTTTCTTGCCGCCGCCGATCGCGCCCCGGGCCGTGCGGAGGAGGATTGCCGGCGTTGGGACGGTCGTGAGATAGATGCCGTTCGGCTGCAGCGCGCCTTTGCATCGGGAGAAAGAGCTTTTGCCTACCGCATCGAAAATGACGTCATACCGGCCGCTTCGGGTGAAATCGGCCTGGGTGTAGTCGATCACCCGATGGGCGCCGAGCGATCGGACAAACTCCGCGTTCGAAGCGCTGCATACCCCCGTAACGTCCGCGCCGAAAAAAGCGGCCAGCTGAATCGCATAGACGCCAACCGCGCCCGAGGCCCCGTTGATGAGGAGGGATTGACCGCGCTCGATTCGGGCTACATCGCGGAGGAAAACAAGCGAAGTCAGGGCCCCGTCGCAAATCCCGACCGCTTGCTCATAGCTCATGTTGCGCGGTTTGACGGCTAGCGGGACATTTTCCGGCAAACAAACGTACTCCGCGTAGGCGCCGAAGCTTCTCGGGCTTATGCCAAATACCTCGTCGCCTGCTTTGAACTGCGTGACGGCTTTGCCGACGGACTCGATTTGGCCAGCCAGTTCAACTCCCATGACGGGGTAGCGAGGTTTGGTTAGACCGTACATGAGCCGTATTATGACCGGATCAGCCTTGCGAAAGGCACAGTCCGAGGGCGTGACCGCCGCCGCATGGATGCGGATGCGCACCTCGTTGTCTTTGGGGGAGGGGATTTCTACGTCCTGGAGCGATAGCACGTCCGGCGATCCGTACGTTGAACAGACGATGGCTCTCATGCGTGCGCCTCCTATGTTCGATTGCGTTGGCAAATCGTAATGGGGTGTGACGGTAGATAGTAATGGATATGCAGGATTTAATTTAAAGTAGCGTAATGTTTCCTTTACCTGCAATTAATTAGTTGCAATAACATCCTATTCCGCATACAATACAATTAGTTGCAATAACATCCTATCTAGGGGGCGGGCAAATGGAGAACGGATGGACGTCTGCCGGGCGGGGGGCTGCCGAGTCTCATGGCCAATACATCTCCGCCATCTACCGCCATATGCAGGTGCTGATTTCGACCGAACTGGCACCCTACCGAATCGGTAGCGGGCAGTATATTTTTCTGATGGCGATCGCGTACCAAGAGGCCGTGACGCAGAAGGCGTTGAGCGAGAAGCTGCTGATCGACAAGACGACGACCGCCAAGGCGATCGCCAAGCTGGAGGCCGAAGGTTACGTGCGTCGGGAAGCCGATCCCGCGGATAACCGCTATCAGCTGCTGTATTTGACGGGATCGGGGCGGGGCGTGGTGCCGAAGGTTCAGCAGGCGCTGGACCGCGTCAAGAATATGACCCGCAAAGGCATCAGCGATGAGCAGTACGACGAAATGATGGGGCTGCTCAAGATCGTGCTTCGGAATTTGACCGAGTAGCGAATGCGTTGACTTGAGGAGGAATGAACATGATCATGGCACTTCCGTTTATCGTGGTGGATAACTGCAAAGATGAAATCGAGTATTACCAGCGCATTCTGGGCGGCGACATCTCCATTCTGCGCCAACAAGGCGAAGCGGTGCTGAACGCGGACCTTCATCTGGAAGACGCCACATTGAAGTTCGCCGATTCGCAAGCGGCGAAGCCGGCCGGCAAGGGCGACTACGTGCGCGTATTCCTGAAGCTTGACGAGGAAGCGGCGTTCCGGCATGTCTACGCGCAATTCGCGGAAGGCGGGATGATTAACACGGAAGCCTACGAAGCGCCATTCAACGGCTTGCTGGCCATCGTTACCGACCGGAACGGCGTGTGCTGGGTGCTCTCGTATTACCGTTAAAAGCCCACGCGCGAACAAAAACAAGACCGTACGCATCCCGTACGGTCTTGTTTTTGTTCGTTCGCCTGAACGTTAAGGTGTATAAATGCTCGGCTGCGCCCGCATGCAGCGCGTCGTCGTGCCCGAGCTTCGTATCCGTCTTCTGCGCGCCGTCCAAGTATATCCAGAGCGCGGATACGAAATAATTGCGATCGCCACGCTAACCGAGAAGGAAAGGGTGGCGATTCGTATTCGTTATCGGCACTCTTTGTTACTGGAACAGCGTATAAATGAGAATTTCGCCGTCGCCGGGCCCCTCCATGCCAATCACGCTCTTGCAGGACGTCAGGATGTACTGGCGCTTCATGCTGGTAGAGGATTGTTCCTCCGTGCGCCCCCCTTACAGAGTGTTTCCGACTTGCGGCCGTCATGCGGATCATATTGATAGCGGATTCCTTCATCCCCCGAGCTCAGGTCGGCAATATCCGGTCTCCCTTCGTCATCGAATCGAATGATGCGTAGATTGCCGGCAAGCTTCCCTTTCTGCGCGAACTCATCAAGCTGCTCTACGTTTAACGGACCGCCGGGACCTTCCACCACATCTCCCCGTTCTTTCGCTTTCTCAAGCGTATAATTCGAGCAAGCCGAGAGGACGATGCCGGCCAACAGAACAAAAGCGAGTCTTTTCACAAATTCCCTCCTCGACACTAAGGATGGGCGGACAAACCGATCAGACCGCGAGCGTTCACCGCAGTCTACTGTACGAGATCACCGGGTATTGGCATGCGCCTCGTCTCCATCGAACGTAAACGAGCGGACGGCATACGTCTTGGCCGTCTTGGTCACGTGGTTGAAGAACAACAGCTCGCGCTCCTCATGGCCGTCGAACAGCTCATAAGCAACCCAGCTTCCTCGTCCCGGCGGCACATACGTTGCGAGAACGCGCTTCCCTGGCTCCAACTGAAGCGCGAATCCGTTCGGCGACGGCGCAAGCCGATAGGAAGCGGCTGTTCCCGCAGCGGTTAATAACGTGCTTGCCAACAGCACAAGCATGCAAGACAAGATTCTTTTCACGACACCCTCCGACTGGTAAAACCCACCTGTTTTTCTGAAGCTATACATTCGAGTTTCCACCACAAAATCCTTCTGGAGAATCCGCTGCAAAGTAGGATAAACTGGACAGTATAGGAAGATACATGAAGGAAAGGAAGAAGCCTATGTGCCGGAATATTAAAACGTTGTTCAACTTCGAGCCGGCGGCGAGCGATTACGAAGTGAGGGCGGCGGCCGTCCAATTCGTGCGCAAACTGTCCGGCTTCAACAAGCCGTCGAAGGCGAACGAGGAGGCTTTCCAGCTGGCGGTCGAAGAGGTTACCGCGGCGGCGCAGAAGCTGCTCGGTTCGCTCGTGACCAACGCCGAGCCGCGGAACCGGGAGGTCGAAGCCGAGCGGGCCAAGATTCGTTCGGTCAAGCGGTTCGGCACGGCGAGAGAAGGGCAATAGGGCAGATTCGGGTGTAACGACGGCCGAATGCGCAAGGCGGCTGGCGATTTCGAGAAAGGGGTGACGCGCGGTCATGCCCGACTGGTCCTATCAAACCCTATTCCGCCCGCTCTTGTTCCGTCTGCCCGCAAGGGTTGCCCGCGGACTTACCCTTCGCGCGATGGGAACCGTAAGCCGGATGCCGGGCGGTACGCTGCTGATCAAGGCGCTCGGCCATATGGAGCCCGCCCCGCTGCTGGCGACGACGTTCGCCGGCATCCGGCTGGCGACGCCGGTCGGCTTGTCCGGCGCGGTCGATCCCGAGCACTTGGCGACGCGCGCCTTAGCCCAATTAGGATTCGGTTTCGTGGAAGCGGGACCGATCACGCCGCGTCCGATTCGGCATGCGGCGCCGATTCGACTGGACGTGGAAGAAGAAGCGATCGTGTACCCGAGCGCGTACGAGAATGAGGGAGCAGAAGCGGCGCTCCGGCGTATGCGGGCACCAGATCATGCGCTGCCCCAGTTTGCGCGTCTAGCCCCTTCTCCGGATGCGGACCGAGTACAAGCGATTGAGGAGCTGGGAGCGCTGCTCGACATGTTCGGGGGCGAGCACAGCGTCGCCGCGCTCGTGATCGAAGGGGTATCGGCAGCAAGAAGCAGGGATGACAACGTTCATATGGCGAGCCGGCTGACGGCGTATCTAACCGGGCCAAATCGATCCAAGCCCTGCTTGCTTTACGTGCCGCTTGATTTCCCGGATGAGTGGTTAACAGAGCTTCTGCAAACCGCTGACTCGTCGGTCTGGAGCGGGTTTGTCATTGGAGACGCCATTGGCGGCAAGGAAGGCGCGACGGTCGGCCGGGACGGCAAATCCGCCTGTCTGGCCAAAGTGGCGCTCGTCCGGTCGCAAGCGGCGGGATCGCCCGCGCTGCTGGCTTCGGCGGGCGTGCACGCGCCCGTGGATGCGCTGGAGTTGATGGACGCGGGCGCCGATTACGTGCTGCTTCACGGCGGCTTCGTCTTCGCGGGCCCGGGGCTGCCGAAGCGGGTTAACGAAGTCGTCCAGCACCGCAAACTCGCGGAGCTGCCCGGTGGCGAGGCCGATCCGCCGTTCTGGCGCAACTGGGGCTGGATGTGCCTGCTCGGCATCGGCATGATCATTGGCGGCCTTATCGCATGGCATATCGCGACGAGCACCGTGCTGCTTTCGTACGACGAGGATTTTCTCGGCATGACGGGCAGCGAAGTGAGCGCGATTGCGCCGCATCTGCTTCATTTCATGTCGCATGACCGCATTACGCTTGCCGGGACGATGATCTCCATCGGCATTCTGTATTATCGGCTGGCGAAGCATGGTCTTCGGCACGGCTTGCATTGGGCGAAGACGGCGGTGTTGGTGTCCGGAGCCGTCGGGTTTCCGAGCTTTTTTCTCTACCTGGGGTATGGTTTCTTCGATCCGCTGCACGCGGCAGCGGCGGCTATACTATTACCGATGTTCCTGCTGTCCATGCGCCGCAACCCCGACCGCCCTTATCGGGACCCGGTCAATCTGCGCAACGATAAGACGTGGAAGCGGTCCCTCTGGGGGCAGCTATGTTTCATCGTAGTCGGCATTTCGTTGTGCGTAGGCGGGATCGTCATTGCGACCGTCGGCGTCACGAACGTCTTCGTGCCGCAGGATCTCCGTTATCTGGGACTGACGCGCGAAACGCTCGATCTCGCCAATCCCCGCCTCGTTCCGCTGATAGCCCACGATCGGGCAGGCTTCGGAGGCGCTTTGCTGGCGGATGCCGTCATGATCCTCATTCTCGCGCTCTGGGGTTTGCAGCAGGGGGCAAGGTGGTTGTGGTGGACGTTGCTTGCGGGAGGAGCACCCGGTTTCCTCGCGGGTTTGGGGATTCACCTGAGCATCGGCTATACCGACTTCGTTCATCTGCTGCCGGCGTATTTCGTCTTCGCGCTGTATGTGGCGGGCCTTATTTTACTTTATCCGTATTTGATGAAGAGCGAAGACGCCGCCGTGCCTTTAGCCGATGAAGGGGAGATGCCGGTTCAACGGGGAGAAGTCCCTGTTGGCCGTAAGTTGGACTGACCGCCGCGCAAGCTGCCGGCAAGCAGGAACTGAGCGGCATAATACGTAATCATAATGAGCGGCCCGGCGTAAGCGATATCCGACACGAACATGTTCCAAGATAAAATCGAATCCGACGCCAGGAACAGGAGGCTGCCGAAGATCGCCTTCCGCTGCCCGGTCATGACGGCGGTGAACGCCATTGCCGCAATAACCGCGATATAGAGGAGCACCGGCACGATCAACGCCTCGCGTCCGTCGCGCGACAGAGCATCGATTAGATGCGACCCGATCCAAGCGGCATACGCCGCGATCGGCGCGACCGCGGCCAGGCGGGCTGCGGAGAAGCGCCATCTGGTCAGGAAGCTGGCTGCGTAGAACAGGTGTCCGATCAGAAAAGCGGACAGCCCGACGACGAACCAATGCAGCAACCCGTCCCCGAGCATGCAGAAGAACAAGCCGATGAGCAGCAGCCATTGGTCACGGCTCGGCCGTCCGCTCGTGTGCAGGTAGCCGTAGAGCAGGATCAGCCACATCGGAATCAGCTTGAACAGCAGCTTCACGGCCAGCGGATCGGACGGAATGAAGAAGATGTACAGCGCGCCCATCGCGAGGATGAGTAGCGGCAAACCGTATTGGCGCAAAAGAATTCCCCTCCATCGACCGTGTTGAAAGACGTATTCGGCAAGATCGGCGCGAATCCTGTGGACCTTGCAAACGAATACAAAATACCTATGCCGATCGCCGCCGCGATAGCATCATAGACGGCAAATAGAGCATGCCTGCAATCTGCAAGCATGCTCTATTTGTGTTAGGGTGCGTGATCAATGTGGCTCGCTCGCGCGATGCCGCTTAATTACCCGTATACAGCTTCGTTTTGGTCAAGGCTTCGACGAACGCGATTTTGCTGTAAGCCGTACCGCCTTGCGCCAGCGGATCGACGAGATTGACGAAGACGTTGCCGTTCTTCGCGGCTTTGAGGTTTTTCCAGATCGGATTCTTCTGCAGGTCCTGCAGCGCCTTCTCTTTATCCTTGTTCTCTTCGGCCGCGAATTGGACGAACAGATAGTCCGGATTAATCGACGCCAGGCCTTCCAGCGAGAGGTTCTGCTGCGACTTCGCTTGGCCGACTTCCTTCGGCACGGCTGCGCCGAGGTTCGCGTACAGCGAAGGGTTGAAGAAGACGTCCTTCGGATAGATGAACAGGTTGCCGGAACGAATTCGCACGGCGACGACGGTTTTGCCATTAAATTTCGGCGCGACCTTCGCTTTAACGAGCGCAAGTTGCCTCTGATATTCCATGATCGCTTGCGTCGCTTCCGCCTTTTTGCCTGTCAGCGCGGCCAACAGCTTGAGGTTGTGGATCCAATCCGTCGAGATGTGGGAGACCGGAATGACCGTCGCGATTTTCGCCAGCTTCTTGTTCGTCTCTTCCGGGAACTTCGTGCTGCTGAGGATGACGTCCGGCTTCAGCTTCAGAATCGCTTCCAGATCCGGTTCCGTTTTCTCGCCGATCGCCGTTACGCCGGCCGTGATTTTCGAGAACAGTTTCGGGAATTCGCCGCCTACCGTCAGGGCGCCTTTCGGCTTGAAGTTCAGCACGAGCGCGTCTTCCAGCGATTCGACCGAACCGGTAATGACGATATTGTTCGTTTTCGCCGGAACCGTGTACGTCTGTCCTTTATAAGTGATTTTCTGCGTGGCCGCCGTGCTTACGCTCGCCGCCGTCGCAACCGCGCCTGCCGCAGACCCCACGCCCAGCGCCAGCACGCATGCCAATACGACGCTCTTCATGCTCTTTCTCATGACCCGTTCACTCTCCATATCAATAATGATAATCATTATCACTTATCATAGAGAAATCCGGACATCCTGAACATGGATTTTCTCCGGAAATCGTCTGGACATTTTTCGGAAATGGGCGCAAATGGGAGGATGGCATTGCGTATGGGGGTGAATTGTACACCATAATGGGAGGAGCCGCGTTTGCGCGATGGCCGGCGAGGGTGAGAATGGGCTTGGCGAGTCAAATAAGAGCACCGGTCTGGAAACGAATTCCTATCCCGGTGCTGGTGCGCATGGTAGCGCGGAGTTATTTGGTTTCGCTTAACGTCGTAAAGCTCAATATGTTGCTCTTCGCGCTTATTCCGTTCTCGCCGGTCGCGACAACTTGATAGTAATAGGTCGTGCCGGGTTGCAGGCCGTCCGCGTAGGCGTTATGGAAGGTGCCGCCGTCTAGGGCGGGTAGCGCCTTTTGATCCAGGTTCAGCTTGTCGGTGCCGTAATAGACGGTCGAGTTGGCGTTCAGACTGGTGATCCACTCGAACTTCGTGAACGTGGCGCTCGTCGAGTAGGCTTGCACGCCGGAGATCGTCAATACGTCGGACAAGGTCGTGAACTTGAGCACGTCGCTCTTCGCGCTATTGCCGTTCGCGTCGATGACGACGACTTGATAATAGTAGGTCGTGCCGGGCTTCAGCCCTTCGACGTAGGCATTGTGGAAAGTGCCGCCGTCTTGGGCGAGCAACGCCTTCTGGTCGAAGTTCAGCGGGTCGATGCCGAAATAGACGGTCGAGTTGGCATAATGGCTGGTCGTCCACTCGAATTTGGTGAACGTCGCGCTCGTCGAGTACGCGGTTACGCCCGAGAGCGTCAGGGCATCCGAGATCGTATAAAATTTGAGCACGTCGCTCTTCGCGCTAAATCCGCTCGCGTCGGTCACGACGACTTGATAGTAGTAGGTCGTGCTTGGCTTCAGTCCTTCCGCGTTCGCCAGATGAAGCGTGCCGCCATCTTGGACCAAGATGGCTTTCTGGTCCAACTTAGCCGGGTCCACGCCATAGTAGAGCGTCGAGGTTACGCTGCGGTTGGTCGTCCACTCGAACTTCGTGAACGTGGCGTTCGTCGAGTAGGCTTGAACGCCGGATAGAACCAGAATGTCGGACAAGGTCGCGAACTTGAGCACGTCGCTCTTCGCGCTGCTGCCGTAGCTGTCCGCGACGACGACTTGATAATAGTAGGTGGTGTTCGGCTTCAGGCCGTCCGCATATGCGTTATGATACAAGCCGTCGTCGTAGACGGTCGCCTTGCGGTCCAGGTTGAGCGGATCGATGCCGTAGTAGAGTACCGACGTCGCGCTATGATTCGTCGCTCACTGGAACTTGGTGAAAGTCGCTTCCGTGGTATAGGTCTGCACGTTCGCAACCGTCAGCAGTCCTGCGGTCGTGTTGAACTTGAGCACATCGCTCTTGACGGTGCCGTTCGCATCGGAAGCCACGACTCGGTAATAGTACGTCGTCGCCGGCTTAAGCTGATCGGCATAGCCCAAATGCAGCGTGCCGCCGTCCTGGACGATCTTCGCCGATTGATCCAGCTTCAGCGGATCAAGGCCGAAATATAAGGCGGAGGTCGCGTTGCCGCTTGTGGTCCACTCGAATTTGACCGAGGTCTCGTTCGCGGAGTAGAACTTCACGCCGCTGAGCGTCAGGGCATCCGGCAGCGTGGAGAAGGATTGCACGTCGCTGCTCCGGACTTTCTTGCCGGATACGGCGGCGATTTGATAGAAATAGGTCGTTTGCGGTTTCAAGCCGTCCACGCGGAACACATATTTGTTGTCGGAGCGGGAGGACGGTTCTTCAATCCGGTCTAAGACGCTAGGCTCTTGGCCAATATAGAGTCTAGGCGTATAGCCCTTGGACGCGACGACGGAAATTTCCGCGCCGGTTGCCGTGATGGACGAAGCTTGAATTTTGCCGATAAATTGCGAGCCTTTCGATCTGTTCGGGCTTGCGGCTCCCATGGTTGCAGGAAACAATGCCGTCAGAACGAACAGAAGCGCTAAGACCGCGCCGATCTTGCCGCGTGCGTTCATTGAACATCCCCCAATAGTAGTAGTAGAGTAGTTTACTAGATTAACATCATTATAGGACGAATTTGGAAAGGGAGTTAAGACGCGCTATTTGGTTTTTCAATAGGAATACATACCTTTATTCCGTTTTCGGAAAAGAGGGTTACAGGGGGCTCGCTTGCGTGCGACCTCGTAATGAAATGGCAGTTCGGGGAACGTCGGTTTAATTCCGACTAAATCGATGTGAAATATTTAAAAAATGATTGACACCCGGTTAAAATCCCCCTAGAATAAGGTCTAACTTAAGTCGGATAAATACCGGAAGAGATCGACTGGACCGCCAGAGATCCAACGGCATGCGCGTTTGCGCTGCCGTTGGATCTTCTTTTTTATCCGAACCTATTAACTCTCGGACAAAGGATGTGTACAGGCATGAAAAAGACTACGACCTCGAAATTAAGTTTGTCCCTGCTCGTTGCAGCGGTATTATACGCGTTCTCGACTTACGCTGCCGTCTCGGCGAACAAATCGCCGGATGAAGAAACGGCCGCGGTCCCTGCAGCGCAGGAAACGACGGTACAGGCGGGAAGCCAGGCTGCGGCTCCTGCAGCCGCTAGCGCGGCAGCGCCGGCTGCCGGGGCGGTAGCCGCCCCAGCTTCGTCGGCAGCGACGGCACTCGCGCCTGAATCGACTCCTGCCGCGAGCGAGCCGGCGGCAGCAGAACCGACAAGCCAACCGACAACCGAACCGGTCGTGAAGGAGGAAGCGCCTGCAGCTGCCGAAGCGGCACCGGCGACTGCGGCGAAGCCGGTTGCCAAAGCTTCCGCGCCTGCAGCCGCCGAGAAGGCGGAAGCGAAAGCCGAGCCGGTCTCGACGCCGGCGAAAGCGGCGCCAGCCTCTGCCGCATCGGGCAATACGTCCGCCGCGCCGAAGGCGGCTGCCGCTGCGCAGCCGAAAGCGACGTCCCCCGCGCCAGCCGCGAAATCATCGGCGGCTGCGCATGCGGCCAAGGAAGAGAGCAAACCGGCAGCGACGGCGGCTCCTGCAGCGGCGCCGAAGATCGAACCGAAAGCGGAGCCGCAAGCGCAAGAGAGCGCTCCGGCCGCGGCGGCGCCTGCGGCGACCGATAGCGCGCCTGCTGCCGGCACGTCCGCGCCTTCGGGCGGAGACGGGTCGACGAGCGAAGAGGACTGCTAATCGTCCACGTCCGCGACCGGCCTCATGCCCACTAGGCTCATGAAGAAGAACAATTAGAGAAAGCGGGGGACCTATCCATGAAATCCACTTCCCGATTAACCCGATTCGCCGCATTGCTGCTGGCCTTATTCCTCATCGTACCCGCCGCGAGCGTCGGCGCCGCGACGGCTGCGGCCGGCACGGCCGGCGGCAAGACCGACTCATTCGATTATTTCAAGGATGCCTATCCGAGCTTGAAGAACGCGGACGGCCATGTGTTCAAGACCGCGACTTACGAGGATTTGGTGACGCTGTTCAAGAGCGAGGGCACCTTCGCCATCCTGTTCGGCGGCGCGTGGAGCGCGGAGACGCAAGCGGATATCGGGTATATTAACGAGACCGCCAAGGCGTACGGTATCCAGACCATCTATAACTTCGATCCGAAGCTGGACGGCAAGTCGCTCGACATCGCCGACAGCAAGAGCAAATACGCGCATTACTACGTGGATCTGGTGAACAAGTATTTGACCAATCTCACGACGATCGCCAACAAAAGCGACAACAACGTCAGCTACGCGAAGGACGGCGCCGCGGTGACGGCGAGCAAAATCCAGGCGCCATTCCTGTTCGTCTACAACAAGGATAATAAGAACGGCAGCGCAAGCGCGCCGATCATCGCTTCCTTGGAGAAGCACGGCAGCGCGGAAGGAACGACGTACGACGCATCGTATTTCGCGAGCGCGGACAAAGCGGCCGCCTATAAAGCGCAGGTGCAGGCCGTATTGGGCAAAGTGCCGGCGGCCGATTACGACGCGCTGACCAGCTGGGAGTTCATCGGCAACGCGTTCAACCAAACGTTCTGGAGCGAGAATCCGAAGTACGATCCGGCCACGGGCGGCACGGACAAGAAAGTGACGATCTTCACGAAAGGCGTGGACAACTACGACGTGTTCGAGCACGTCACGTACGACCAGCTGACCCGCATTTTGCAAAGCGAAGGCAACTACGTCTTCCTCTTCGGCGGCTCTTGGTGCCCGAACACGCAGGCGGATATCCGGTTCATCGGCGAATACGCCAAGAAGCACGGCGTAGACAAAATCTATCTGTGGGACACGAAGCTGACGGCGGGCGTCGACGTCGCCAGCAGCACGCATCCGCATAATAACGAAGAGCTGCAAGTTCGCGCGAACAATCACGAGTTCGCGAAGCTGTACGGCGATCTGGCGTCGACGTACCTGACGAACATCAAGACGCAGAACAAATTAGCGACGCCTCCGGCCCAAATCACGTACGTGAACGACGCCGGTCAAACGGTGAAAGCGGACCGTCTGCAAGTGCCTTACCTGTTCGCGTATAACAAAAGCAACCTGAACGCGGACGGCACGAAAGCGCCGATTCTCGGCCATGTGGAACTCATGTATTCCTGGACGGGCACGAGCTCGAACGTGGACCCGGCTTACGTGTTCGGCAGCGGCATCGCCGACGGCTTCAACCATAAGTCGTTGACGCAAGCGCTGGATGCGCTCTATGGCCGAGTGGAAGCCGTGCCTGCGGCTCTAACGGGCATCGCGCCGACGGCGGCAGGGGCAAGCGACGGCGAGATCCTGGGCGCGACCGGCAAGCTGCTGGAATACAAAGCGGAAGACGCGCCGGAATCGGCGTATCAAGCGTCGAACGGCGAACCGATCAAGAACTTGGCGGCGGGAAGCTACTCGGTCCGCTACGCGGCGAAGAACGGCTACCAAGGGCCGGTCACGACGCCGGAGAAGCTGCCGAAAGCGCCGGCGACCGCAGCCTATGAGGCGGGTCAAGCGGTGACGATTACGGTGCCGCAAACTAGCGCGGCCGCATTCGAGGACGTAGCGGCTTCGGCTTGGTACAGCCAAGCGGTGAACTATCTGTCGGCGCGCGGCATTACGGGCGGGACGGACGCGACTCACTTCAGCCCGAATGCCGAACTGACGCGCGGGGCGTTCATCGTGCTGCTGCTCAAAGCGTATGGCGTTGAAGAGGCTGCGGCGGGCGCGGATAACTTCGTCGACGCGGGAAGCGCGTACTACACGGGTTACCTGGCGGCGGCCAAGCAGCTCGGCATCGCGACGGGCGATAGCGACAACCGGTTCAACCCGAACCAGTCGATTACGCGCGAACAGCTGTTCACGCTGCTCTACCGCACGCTGAAGACGTTGGATCAGCTGCCTGCGCCATCGACGCAAGCAACGCTAGCGAGCTTCGGCGACGCCAATCTCGTAGCCGGTTATGCGAAAGAAGCGGTCGAAGCGCTTGTGTCGGGCGGCATTCTGACCGGCAGCGACGGCAAGCTCAATCCGCAAGGCGTGACGACGAGAGCGCAAGCGGCGCAAGTGCTGTACAATCTGCTCGCGAAGTAAGCGCGACCTACGAAGAACGCCGAGGGACTTGTGCCCGCGGCGTTCTTTTGGCGCCTGGTCTGTGCCGGCGCGCGACATTAGCCCAACCTTTTCATGATACGACGCGCCATGCGAAGCGCCATGCGAAGCGATACTCTTGAAACCCAATACAACAGGTTCGTTTTCCCAACGAACACCTCATCTCTATTGCCTTTAATCGCGCGGATGATTTCATTCGCCACTTTGTCGGGAGCCATTCTATGTTCACCTCTCCCGGCCGTCATAGGGTATCCACCACGGGAGGAAGAATTTGCAGTTGACGAGCGAGGGAGCGCGCGCTTCCGGCGACATGGAGAACGGCCGCCCCGATCGTGAGGATCGAAGCGGCCGTTCTGCCGCGGTGTTGCGACAAATAAGCTAGCTTATACGTTTATACCGCGCTCAGCGCGATCTCTTCGTCGTCGTCGCCGTTATTGAACGCTTCTCGGTCGAACTCGCCTTCGGACGAAGCGACGAGCAGGGACGTGACGGTCGTGCCCGTCGCGTTGACGGCCGTGCGGCCCATGTCGATCAGCGCTTCGACGCCGGCGACGATGGCGATGCCCTCCAGCGGCAGTCCGAGCGCCGTGAGCACGACGGTCGTCGAGATGACGGCAGGTCCCGGCACGCCGGCGACGCCGATCGACGAGATGATGCTGACGAGCACGAGCACGATGTAGTCGGTCGCCGTCAGGTCAATGCCGAACACTTGCGCGGTGAACACCGCCACGATCGCCGGCCAGACGCCGCCGCAGCCGTTGAAATTGACCGATGCGCCGAGCGGAGCGACGAAGCTGGCGATGCGCGGCGATACGTGCAGTCGCTTCGTGATCACTTCCAAATTGACGGGCAACGTCGCGTAGCTGCTGCGGGTCGTGAACGCGACGGCGATCGTCGGGTAGATTTTGCGGAAGAACCGCAGCGGATTCACCTTCGCCACGAGCAGCACGAGACCGCCGAAGACGAGCACGAAATGAATAATAAGGGCGGTATACGACGCCAGAATGACGCTTCCCAGCTCCTGCAGCGTCTCCCAGCCGTAGCGGGCGGTGATGCCCGCGATGAGCGCGAACACGCCGTACGGCGTCAAGCGGATAACGAATTTGACGACTTGGTGCAGCACCTGCGTCAGCGACTGGATCAGATCGCGGACCGGCTTGACGGCCTCCGCGTTCTTCGAGCCGATCTTGATAATGGCCACCGCCAGGAAAATCGCGAAGATGAGCACGGGCACGACTTTGCCGTTGGCCGCTTCGTTAATCGGGTTTGCCGGCACGAGGTCGAGAATGACCTGCGAGAACGTCGGAATTTCGCGCGCTTCGAAGCCCTCCGGCACGGCCTGCTGAATGCCGCTTCCGGGGTTGAACGCCAAGGCGACCAGCAAGCCGATGATCGAGGCGATCCCCGTCGTGCCGAGGAACCAGGCGAACGTCTTGAACCCGATTTTGCGCAAATATTCCAGGCTCGTGAGAGAGGAGATACTGTTGAGCACCAGGACGAACACGAGCGGAATGACGAGCATTTTGATCAAGCTGACGTAGATGCTGCCGAAGGTCGTAATGCCTTTCGTGTCATAGTCCAGGTTCTGGAACAGAATGCCCGCCAGCAGCCCCAGTCCGAGGCCGATGATGACCCGGGTGCCGAAGCCGACGCGCTTCTTCGCGAGCGCGAACAGAATGAAAAAGACGAAGATCGAGGTGACGAAGCCGTACCAGTTGGTCTGGACCGCCGAGAGCAGATTGTTCTGAACATCGTCCATTTAGTATACCCTCCTATATTTATCTACTTAATCGGAATTATGTGTTTTACTGTACAAATAAACAACATGTCATGTCAATTTCTTTTTTGGAAAATAGAGAGAAATGGCAGTTGAGGCAGACGTTATCGCTACTCTCATTGTCAGAATAGACATAAAAAGGTTTAAATTCCATTATCGACACTCGTGTGCTAGCATGAATAAGACTAGCCTGTCAGTCAGCTGAGAGACTATGGGAGGTGGGGAATGATGAACCGTTATATGGGCGTGGAAATCGACGGGGATCATATGTATCTGATGGCGGACACGCCGTCCGGTCTCGTCGAGCACGCCGCTGCGACCGGCAGAGAATGCGCGTTGGATCAGCTGATCCGGGAGGTGGCGGATTTCGCGGCGAAGCTGCCGTACCGGCCGAGCGGCATCGGCATCGGCATGCCAGGCTTGGTGGCGGGAACCGGGAAAGTGGAGCTGAGCCATGTGCTGCCCGCATTGAACGGCGCGACCGCCGAGGCGTTCGCGGCCGAAGCGCAGGCGCCGGTGGCGTTCATTAACGACGTGAAGGCGGCGACGATGGCGGAAGCCTCGTACTACGCGGACCGGGATACGGTGGCGGTCGTGCAGCTGGATGCGTTCATCGCGTCGGGCGTCGTCGTGAAAGGGGAATTGCTGACGGGCGCCAAGGGCTGGAGCGGGGAGCTCGGCTATATGATCATGACGCTGGACGGCAAGCCCGTGCTGCTCGATACGGTCGCCAGCGGGTACGCGATCCTGAAGGAAGCGGCGATCGCGGACGACGAGCTTCGGGAGCGGCTTGGAGCGGGCGACGAGGGAGCGCTTGCGATCGTCCGGCAGGCCGGCGCTTATTTGGGCTATGCGCTCGCGAACGTGATTCATCTCTACAATCCCGACGTGATGGTCGTCGGCGGCGCCACGACGACCTATCCCGGCTACATGGAGGCCGCCGGGACCGCGCTCAAGGAGCATGCCCTGCCGGAACTGCTCGCCTGCTGCGCGATCGAGCAGCCGAAGCTCAAGAAGCACGTGATCGCATACGGCGCCCGGGAGTGGATTCGCAAGCAACTTGGCGATAACGCGGCGGAGGCGAACGTTTAAACCGCGCCATCTACTTGCGCAGCTACCATTAACAGAACGGAGGAGTTTGCATCATGCAGCCGGATTTTAGCATTCGCGGCAAAATCGCCATCGTGACGGGCGCGAGCAAGGGCATTGGCTACGGGCTGGCGAAATCAATTGCGGCGGCGGGGGCTATCGTCGCGGTGACCGCGCGCGACAAAGCTTCGCTCGCGCCATTGCTGGAGGAGATCGCGCAGGCGGGCGGACAAGCGGCGGCGTACGAGCTGGATGTACGCAGCGTGGTCCAAATACGGACGGTGTTCGAGCAGGTCGCGGCCGACTTCGGCCGGCTGGATATCGTCGTCAACAACGCCGGGGTAGGCGATGGCATGCCGGCGGAGGAGGTCACGGAGGAATACTGGGACGAGATGATCGACGTCAATTTGAAAGGCGTCTTCTTCTGCTGCCAAGCGGCCGGTCGCCTCATGCTTGCCCAAGGATACGGCAAGATCGTCAACGTCAGCTCCCAAGTGAGCATTGTCGGCATACCGGAAGGGGTGGCTTATTGCGCGTCCAAGGGCGGCGTGAACCAGCTGACGAAAGTGCTGGCGCTGGAATGGTCGAGCCGGGGCGTCTGCATCAACGCGGTCGGCCCGACTTTCATCTACACGCCGGGCACGGCCGAACGGCTGGACACGCCGGAATTCCGGAGGGACGTGCTCGCCCGCATACCGGCCGGCCGCATCGGCACGATCGACGACGTCGCCGGGGCGGTTATCTATCTCGCTTCGCCGGCATCGGACCTCGTGACGGGCACGCTGCTGCTGGTAGACGGCGGCTGGACGGCGCAATAGCAGGGGGAGATGCGCGCGCTCCGAGGGCTAGGAAGAGGCCGGGGCAATCCGTTGCAGCCGGTCGCGCACTTCTTGCAGAACCCGCGCTTTCTCCCGGTCGCCAAGTGCGCTAATGGAAAGCCGGCGCGCCGCGACGGGGAGCATCCAAGGGTCGATATCCGAATAAGCGATACCGGATAGCTGCTCGTAAGCCTGAACGAACGTGCGGATAATCGGCTCGCCGCAGCGCCTCCAACCCCTCGGCCGCTTCTTGCGGCAGATGATCCGGCAGGTCTGCGAATCGGAACATGACGATATACGCTGCCAGATCGGCTTCCGGGTTGCCGAACGCGGCGTCATTCCAATCGAGGAGGACCGGAGCGTCGCCGCGCAGCATAATATTGCCTGGGTTTGGATCCCCATGGAGCAGCTGCCGCTTCCGCGGCAGCTGCTCCATGTAAGCGATGATGCGTTCCGCTTCGTCGGGACGGAGACCTTCCGCTCTGCGAATGGCCCACGCCAGCGACTCCAGTTGGGCGGGCATCTCCGGAACCGGACTGTTGTGCACGAGATGCAGAAGCTTTGCCGTCAGGACGGTATCGGTCGCAAGGGAATCGAATCTCGCGTCGGCCTTCGCGGCGACGGCGGCCCCGGTCCGGTGATTCGGTCGAGTATTCGCGTCATGAACGATTCTCCGTCGATCCGCTCGAAGACGATTCCGCTCCTCCCGTCCGCCTCCGCCAGCCCGTACGGGCGCGGAACCGGCAAGCCGGCTTCCCATGCAAGCCTACAGTTTCGAAGCTCCCTGTTCAGCGCATGCAAATTGGTGTTGGGCTTGGCGAGCTTGATGATCTTCTCCGCGCCTTCCCACTCGTGCACGTCGGCGCAGGCGCCTTCCCCGATTTTTCGGCCCAGCCTTGTCTCCATCCGTATCGCTCCCTCGCTATTCATATCGTGCCGACAATCCTTCTTTCAATTACAGCATTTCATATATTTCGGTCAGCATGCCGCAAGTTTCCTATTGCCATCGTATAGGTTCGAGCCTGCCACTGCCAACAAAAAAGACCGCCCGCGTGGACGGTCGAGCTAATTAGTCGCGGAGGGCTGCGGCGCCCCCGCGGCGGCATCTTTCAGAATGCTCTGCAAGTGATAGGAAATCACTTGCATGACATCTTCCCGCCCGAGATGCTCGGGGAACGTCGCCAGGTGTACCACGAGCCCATCGACAAGCGCGTGCAATCGGCGCGTTTCCAAACCGGCGTCGACCCCCTCCCGCGTGAGCTTATGGGCGATTAACCGTTCCAGCGAACGCCGGAATCCGCTATATAAGCTGTCGAAGACTTCTCGGCTCAGTTCGCGAATGACGGGGTCGGATACCGCTTTGCCGGAGAAGGCGAGCCATACTTCCGCCTCCGACAGCCGCTCCTCGTCGAGCGGCACCAGCTCCGCCAGCACGAGCATCATGTCGTGGTAAGGCTGTCCGTTGAACGGGAGGCGGTCGATGCGGGCGTTGGCGCGTTCCGAGATCAGCCGCATGGAGAAGGCGATCAGCTCGTCCTGCGTAGGGAAATAGTGCCGCAGCGAACCGAGCGACATCCCGGCTTCTTCGGCCACGCGGCGTACCGAGAGACCGTCCAGCCCATCCTTGCGAATGACGCGCCAGGCCGCCTCGGCCAGTTCTTCTTTTCGTTGTTGGTGATCGACGATTTTAGGCATGCGATTATTATAACACAGTTGTATTTTAATACAAATGCGCTATAATGAATTTAAATGATACACATGTGCTAAAAAATAGGAGGGGTGATCCCATGGCCGCCATTATTATCGGCTGCGAAATCGCGTTCTGGGTGTTCGTGTTGGCCGGTCTGCTCTGTCGCTACGTCTTAAAAGCGAAGAAGCTTGGCGCCGCGCTGCTGCTCGCGACGCCGCTGATCGACGTCGCGCTGCTTATGGTCACCGTGCTGGATTTGAGAGACGGCGCGGTCGCGAGCACCGTCCACGGCATCGCCGCGATCTATATCGGCGTGTCGCTTGTCTACGGGCACAGTATGATCCGGTGGGCGGATGTCCGGTTCGCGCACCGGTTCGCCGGAGGCCCGGCTCCGGAGCGTCCGCCGGCCCACGGCCAGGCGCACGCGAGACGCGAAAGGATCGGCTGGGCGAAGCATTGCGTCGCATGGGCGATCGGCTGCGCGGTGCTGTATGCGATGGTGCTGTTGGTTGGCAACGAAGAGCGCACGTCGGCGCTTATGGGCATTCTTCGGTTCTGGTCGATCGTGCTGGCCATCGATTTTGCGTACAGCTTCAGCTTTACCCTGTGGCCCAAACGCGCGAAAGGAACCGCGTAACGTCAGGAAGAAAAAGGGACATTCGTCTGCGACATGCAAACGAATGTCCCTTTGTTTCGAAACGCGCCGCGCCGCATAGACGGCGTTAGCCGTTTCGCCTTATTTCCAAAAGACGGGGTAACGGCGATTCGGATCCAAATTGTTGAGCAGCAATGCGGCGGCGACGATGACGACCGAGCCGGCCAGAACGGGGGTGAGCAGGAAGCTCCAGCCGCTCCCGGCCAGAATGACGACGATCGGGTCGGCGCCGGCGGGCGGATGGGTCGTGCGCGTGACCATCATGAGACCGATCGCGAGGCCGACGCCAATGGCGAGACTAAGCGCGCCGCCGCCGATGAGATGATAGACGAGCAGCCCGACGAAGGTGGAGAGGAGATGGCCGCCGATAATATTGCGCGGCTGGGCGAGCGGCGATTCCCATAAGCCGAAAGCGAGGACGCAGCTGGCCCCGAACGGAGCCATGATCCAGGAGGCGGCCGACCATTCGGTCAGCAGGGCCAGCAGGCCGATGGCGGCGAACCCGCCGATGGCGCCGGCCAGCGCCGCGCGCGGGCGGACGACGGACGGGTTCGGCGCGCCGCCTTTCATTTTGCCAAGCATGGCGATAACGCGGGACATAGCCAAGCACGCTCCTTTTAATACATAGTTAACTAGGTATATATTAATATGTAATCAGGCGGTTTGCAAGGGAATACCAGTAAATTGGTTGTTATTCTCACATGCTTGCCGGCCTATCTGCGTGGTAAAATGAACATACAGCTAGTCGACTATGAAAAGAGGGAAAACCGTGAACCGCGAGTTGTCGTTAAAAGTGGATTCCCAGCTATCCTTTTCCGTAAACGTCCAAGTCAAAGAACAGCTCAAATGGCTCATCGGCATCGGTCTCATTCAGCCGGGCGACATGCTCCCCGCGGCCAATCAGCTGGCGGATGCGCTCGGCATTAACCGC
Source organism: Paenibacillus methanolicus (assembly GCF_008124765.1). GTDB lineage: Bacteria > Bacillota > Bacilli > Paenibacillales > Paenibacillaceae > Paenibacillus_Z > Paenibacillus_Z methanolicus. The sequence continues at coordinate 46,941 of NZ_VNHS01000015.1, forward strand.
AATACCGTCAATCTCGTCTACACGCAGCTCCGCGACGAAGGCGTGCTTAGCATCCAAAAGGGGCGCGGCACCCAGGTCGTGAGCGGACCGGTCGTCGCCAAGCTTAGGGAGAAACGCCAGCCGATGCACGAGCTGCTCGCGCGCACGATCGAGGAGGCCCGCTCGCAGGGCATCGCGTTGGAGGAGTTCTTCTTGGCGTCGCTCGCCTACACGCTGCTAAGCACGGACAAACCGCAGGAAAGGCGCCATATCGCGCTCGTCGAGTGCCGGGAGCATGATCATCTGTTCTATAGAGACGAGATCGTGCGCATTACGGGCGAAGCGGTCCACACGGTCTTCGTGGAGGATCTGCGCTCGGGACGCGAAGCGGTGGCCGAGTCCATCGGACGCGCCAATCTCGTCATCGCGACGCTCAATCACGCCGATGAGGTGAAGTCGCTGCTCGCGCCGTTCGATATCCCGGTCGAAGTGATCGGCGCGACGCTCGATCCGGCGGGACTGCTGCAGCTTGCCCGGCTGGAGGCCGGCACGCGCGTCGGCTTCGTGTGCCTCGGCCGATCCGGCGGGCAGTGGATGGCGACGCGCGTGGAGGAAGCGGGCATCACGCAGATCGTGCCAAGCGTCCTGGAGAATCGGGAGAAGGCCATGTCCGCCGACTTGATCGCGGACGCCGACCTCGTCTATGCCTCCGCCGCCGTCTACGAGCAGCTGCTCAAGGCGATCCCGGAGAAGGTGCGGCTCTATCCGATGCAGCTGGAGAAGAGCAGCCAGCGGATGCTGGAGGAGCTCGCCAAGGCCGGCGGCGAATCGCGTTGACGCGTTCGCGGACAGCGCAAAGAAGCATTCCGTCTTCAAGAGGAATGCTTCTTTTTTGCGCTTGCATCGCCTGCCGCATCGCTACCGCATTGCGCCTGCTTATATGTCCGCCAGCTCAAGCACGACCGGACAATGGTCGCTGCCCATAATGTCCGCGTCGATGCGAGCGTCCGTCAATTGCGGCACGAGCCGGTTCGAGACGAGGAAGTAGTCGATCCGCCAGCCGATATTCCGCTCGCGCACTTTGGCCATGTACGACCACCACGTGTACGCTCCTTCCCGGTCCGGGTAGAAATGGCGGAACGAGTCGGTGAAGCCGGCCGCGAGCAGCTCGGTCATTTTGCCGCGCTCCTCGTCCGTGAAGCCGGAGTTGCCGTAGTTGGACTTCGCGTTCTTCAGGTCGATCTCGGCATGGGCCACGTTCAAATCCCCGCAGACGATGACCGGCTTGCGGCTGTCGAGCGCAAGCAGGTAGGCGCGGAACCGATCCTCCCACTCCAGCCGGTACGGCAGGCGGGACAAATCGCGCTTGGCGTTCGGCGTATAGACGTTGACCAGATAGAAATCCTCGAATTCCATCGTAATCGTGCGACCCTCCGGCTCCTCGTTTTCCTCCAGCCCGTAGTAGACGGACAGCGGCTTGCGTTTGGTGAACACGGCGGTGCCCGAATAGCCCTTCTTCACCGCGTAATTCCAATACTGCCCGTAGGCGTCCCCGTGATCGAGGCAAATTTGCCCCTCCTGCAGCTTCGTCTCTTGCACGCAGAAGATATCCGCGTCCATCTCGTTAAAATAATCGTTGAACCCTTTATTGACGCAGGCGCGCAGCCCGTTGACGTTCCAAGATACCAATTTCATGCTCGCAACCACTCCTTGCCGGTTTTCTATGAAAATACTATTGGTAGTGTAGCATAGGTTTCTTCCTCCCGGCTTCGGGAAAAAGAAGGAGATGCGAACAAATCGGGAACGTTGGCGGCGGAAAGCCCGGCGGAAAGCGGGGGGTAAGTCATTCTGCAGACCGATTTACACTAAAACTATGAAACGATACCATAACCATGCAGTAGACTGGATGGGACTCTACCGAAAAGGCTTTCGATGGAAGGGCCGATCCAAGCGGCCATTCAAGCCGAACTAAAACTATGCATGGCGGTAGTTCTTCTTATTAATGGATTGGTTGACGATCAACGTTAGCAAAAAGGGGGAAGCGCGGTTGCTGCGTGTAGAGAACGTGTCCCATTCGTTCAAGAACGGGACGGAGATTACGCCCGTGCTCCGGTCGGTGCAGTTCACGGTAAATCAGGGCGAGATCGTCGCGCTGCTCGGCAGCTCGGGCTCGGGCAAATCGACGCTGCTCAACTTGATGGCCGGGCTCATGAAGCCGACCGAAGGCGCGATTTATATCGCCGATCATAACATCGTGCAGATGAGCGAGAATAAGCTGGCCGAGTTTAGACGGCGTCATATCGGCTTTATTTTTCAGGCGTACGAGCTGATCGATAATTTGACGGTGCGCGAGAACGTCGAGCTGCCGCTCGTCTTCCAGTCGGTGGCGCCCGGCATTCGCAAGCAGAAGGCGATGAAACTGTTGGAACAGGTCGGCATTCCGGACAAAGCGGAGCTGTTCCCCTCGCAGCTCTCCGGCGGCCAGCAGCAGCGGGTCAGTATCGCGCGCTCGCTCATTACCGAGCCGTCGGTCATCTTCGCGGACGAGCCGACGGGTAATTTGGACACGCGGACCGAAGAAGAAATTCTCGCCATTCTCAAGCAGCTGAACGAGACGCTCCGCACGACGTTCGTCATCGTGACGCACGAGCGGGAGGTTGCCCAGCAGACCCAGCACATCATTACGCTGCGGGACGGTAGGCTTATCACGGAACAGCTGGCGGAGACGGAAGCGGCTGCCGCGGCCGGAGGTGAGGGGCGATGAGAGTCCGCGATTTGACCCGGCTGTCCTGGGATCAGGTCCGGCGGCGGAAGGTCGTCACCGGCCTATGCGCGGCGGGGCTTTCGATCGGCTGCGCCGCGATCATCCTCGCCATGAGCATCGGGGAGTCGGCGCAGCAGTATATCGAGAACGAGATGAACAGTTTCTTCAAAATGGACGAGATTACCGTCTCTGCCAACGAGGGCGTTCGGAGCGGCAACCCGGCCGGCGGCGGAGGCGCGCAGGCGGACAGCGACGAGCTGGACCGCGGCAAGCTGACCAGCCAGAAGGTCGAGGTCATCCGCAGCCTGCCGCATGTGGTGGCCGTCGCCCCCTTCGAGCAGCTGGGGTACATGGATATGCAGACGACCGACGGACGCAAGTCGTACGTGGAGGTCATCGGTACGGATTTGGCCACGCTGGAACCGTTCGACAAGACGTTCATGCAGGGCGGGCCGAGCGATCTGCCCGGCGCGGTCGTGCTCAGCTACGGCGGCACGCTGGGCCTGGCGGACGAGGAGACGCGGCAGAAGCTGCTCGACCAGCTGTCGCAAAATCCGTACGACGAGAACTTGCAGGAGCAGTTCGAGAAGCTCGAGCGGGTGCCGGCCGCGCTGTATCAGCGGCAGATTCAGCTGAAGAGCTACAATCCGCAAGGCGGGCAAGCGAAGCCGAGCTCGCCGCTGCAGGTGGCCGGCGTGCTGAAGAAGCCCGCGGGCGTAAGCGAGAACATGCTGGTGAACGACAAGAAGGCGTACGTGTCGCTGGAGACGGCCGAGCAGCTCAGGCGCGAGTTCGGCATGCAGACGGGGACGAGCGCCGGCCAATCGTACAATTCCGTGCTGGTGAAGGTCGACAGCCAGGATAACATCAAGGCCGTCGAGCAGCAGATTCAGAAGCTGACGCTTGCGACCATGACCAATTTGCATCAGAAGGAACGGCTGGCCGACCAGTTCAAAATATTGAAGGCGGTCGCGCTCGGCGGCGGCGTCTTCATCCTGATCATCGCCTCGATCTCGATCGTCGTCGCCATGACGATGTCGACCTACCAGCGGCGGCGACAAATCGGGATCATGAAGGTGCTTGGAGCCAACCTGGCGCAAATTCGCAATATGTTCATCGTCGAAGCCGGCTTGCTCGGGTTCCTGGGCGGCTTGCTCGGCGTGCTGTTCTCGTACTGGATCGTATGGGGGATCAACGCACTCATTAATAAGCTGGCGGATGCCCAAGACGCGGTCGTCATCTTCATCCCGCTGGCGGCGATCCCGGTCGGCATGGCGTTCGCGATCGTGACAGGCATCATATCCGGCATTTATCCGGCCATTAGCGCTTCGCGCACGGACGCGCTGACGGCCATTCGGCGAGAGTAGACGGCGCATAGACGCTTTAGAGGGGAGCAAGGGCAATGAAACGGACGATAAAATGGCTGATCATCGGCATCGTGCTGGTCGGCATCAGCGGCGGACTCTACATGGTCTCGCGGCCGCCCGCGCAGCCGATGGACGGCATGGCGGATTCGCAGGCGATTACCTTCGAGGTGACGCGAGAGACGATATCGAACACCGTCGAAGTGAAGGGCAAGTCGCTCTATGAGCAGGAGACGTCGGTGTATGCGCCGTTCGGCTCCGAAGTGACGAGCTGGAACGTGGCCGACGGTCAGCAGGTGAAGCAGGGCGACGTGTTGTTCCGGCTGGACCGGAGCGCGCTGCAGAACGAGATCACCCAGGAGGAAGCCAGTCTGCGCAAGGCTAGCCTGGAATCCGAGCTGCAGGCGTATGTCGCGCAGCTGGACGAGGAGGAGACGGGGGTCGGCATTACCGAGACGCAGCGCAAGCGCGCCCATGCGAACGAAGAGATGGCCCGGCTGACGCGCGAGCTGAACGACGTGACCGCGTCCATCCAGCGGGGCACCTTGGCGGAGAAGAAGGAGCTGGTGAGGAAGGCCGATTACCGGTCCCCGGCCGGCGGAATTTTCCTGTACGAATCGGCGGGCAAGCGGCCGCAGGCGGTGACGGATAACCAGTACATCGGCAAAATCGTCGACCTGGACAAGCTGCAGTTCATCGCGCTCGTCGGCGAACAGGACGTCTTCCGGATCAAGCCCGGCATGGCGGTAGCCGTGAAGATGAACGCGAAGAAGGAGCTGAAGCTCGAAGGCAAGGTGCTGCGCGTCTCGAAGTTCGCCAAGACGGGCACGGATCAGAACAACATCGACCAGGCCGCCCAGTTCGAAGTCGTCATCAGCTTGGCTCCGAACGAATATTTGATCGCCGGTCTCAGCTTGAACGGCCAGATCGAGACCGAGCGCAAGGAGAACGTCACCGTCGTGCCGACGATCGCGGTCATGCGCGAGAACGACAAGTCTTACGTCATGCTGGACCAAGGCGTTGGCGCGGCAGAGCGTCGCGACATCGAGGTCGGCATGGAAACGCCGGAGAAGACCGAAGTGCTGAAGGGCTTGGAGCCGGGCGACAAGGTCGTGCTTCAGTAAAAGCAAGGATACGAACCGCTCACGAAGCGGCTGCGCGAATGAAATCGCGCGGTCGCTTTTTTGCGCTTCGCGCGGCATGATGCGAAGAGGGCGCGGCACGACGGTATTCGACACTTTGCGCCGCCCGTCGTCGGGATGTAAATGTTCCGTAAAAACCAGACAAGTTTTTACAATAACTTTCGTTGCCCATGTTGGTCTTGTGCGTTATATTTTTCTCGCAACCACACAAACGGTCATTAAACTTAAATAAGTAGTCAACTGGAATGATCGGATTGAGAGACATCGGTCATTGCAAAGCCGGCGTTCACGGTAGCGCGCAGATACAGAGCCATATTTGGGGAGGATGAGGGGAATGAAGGGGAATCATATGAAGGCGGTCAAGCTGTCCGCGATTGTATTGGCGGGCGGACTACTGCTAGCGGGGTGTTCGTCGAGCGGGGATGAAGCGGCGAATGCGAATGCGAATGCGAATGCGAATGCCGGTTCCGAGGCGTCCGGCAATCAAGCCGCGTCCGGCAACGAGGCGGCGAACGAGGATAATCCGTCGATCGAACAATTGGCGCCGCTGGCGGAGCAAGAAGGCAAGCTGAGCAGCGTCGGCATGCCGGATTCCTGGGCGAACTGGAAAGATACGTGGGCGGATTTGAAGAGCAAATATAAGATCGAGCATACCGATACGGACATGTCGAGCGCGGAAGAGTTGGCCAAATTCGAGGCGGAGAAGAATAGCCCGCCGGATATCGGCGATGTCGGCATCGCGTTCGGCCCGCTGGCCGAGGAGAAGGGCTTGACGATGAAATATAAGACGCCGTTCTGGGACGAGATTCCGGATTGGGCGAAGGACGACGATGGCGATTGGATCGTCGGTTATACCGGTTCGATCTCCTTCCTATGCAACAACACGCTCGTGGACCAATGCCCGACGAGCTGGGCGGACGTGAAGGCCGGCGCGTACAAGGTCGCGGTAGGCGACGTGACGAAGGCGGCGCAGGCGCAGCACGCGGTGCTCGCGGCCGCGCTCGCGTTCGGCGGGGACGAGAAGAACCTGCAGCCGGGGCTGGATTTCTTCGCGGAGCTGGCCAAGCGGGAGCGCATCTCCAAGGTGGAGCCGAGCGTGCCGAACATTCAGAAGGGCGAAGTGGAAGTCGCGCTGCTGTGGGACTTCAACGCGCTCGGTTACCGCGACCAGATCGATGCGGCCAAGTTCGACGTGCATATCCCATCGGAAGGCAGCGTGATCAGCGGCTACGCGACGGTCATTAACGCAAATTCCAAAAATCCGAATGCGGCGAAGCTGGCGCGCGCTTATATTCTGAGCGACGAAGGTCAGATCAACCTGGCCAAAGGATACGCGAGACCGATCCGCGATAGCGTGAAGCTGCCGGACGACGTGAGCAGCAAGCTGATCGGCGGCGAGGAATATGCGAACGCGAAGCCGATCCAGGACTTCAAGGCGTGGGAGAACGCCCTTAAGGAGCTGCCGAACGCATGGTTAGAGCAGGTGCAAGCCAACGTAAAATAATGCTGCTGGCGCTGCTGCCGTTCGTGATATGGGTCAGCGCCTTCGAACTGGTTCCCATCGGCCGCATGCTGATGATGAGCTTCCAGGATAGCGACGGCCAAGGGTTTACCCTTGGCCATTACGTCAAAGGGCTGAGCGGCCCGATCTATGTGCAGGCGTTGACCAACAGCCTGCGCATTGCGCTTCTCTCGAGCGTTATCGCGATATTCGTCGCGTTGTTTTGCGCGTACGCCATCACCCGGTATACGACGCGCATGCGGGATACGCTGCTCATGCTCACGAACATGATCGGCAACTTCGCCGGGGTGCCGCTTGCGTTCGCGTTCATGATTCTAATGGGCAACAACGGCGTCTTCACGATCATCGCGCGGGAATTCGGCTTCGACTCGTTCGGCGCCTTCGATCTGTATTCGGAGCTGGGCTTGACGCTCATCTACGTTTATTTTCAAGTGCCGCTGGCGGTTATGCTGCTCTATCCGGCTTATTACGGCATTCGGGAGGAGTGGCGGGAAGCGGCCGCGGTGCTGGGCGCCTCGGCGTACCGGTTCTGGCGGCACATCGGCATCCCGATGCTGCTCCCTTCGATCGTCGGCACCTTCGGCATGCTGTTCGCCAACGCGCTCGGGGCCTACGCGACGGCGTACGCGCTTACGGGCTCGATTTACAATTTGCTCTCGGTCCGCATCTCGGCGCTCGTCTCCGGCGACATCTTTCCGAACTTCGAACTAGGCAGCGCCTTGGCCGTAATCCTTGCGGCGATCATGCTGTCGGCGATTCTGCTGAACGAATGGATGAGCCGGCTGTCGAGAAGGAGGGGGTTGTGATGGAGCGCGGCAAGCTGTGGCCTGGTTCCGTCGTCGCGCTGCTGCTCGTCTATCTGTTCCTGCCGATCGCCGCGACGCTGCTGTTCTCGTTCGCCAAACAGTGGCAGTCCGAGCTGCTACCGGACGCGTACACGCTGGCGTGGTACAAGCAGATTTTCACCGACGTCCGGTTTCTGGAGGCCATCGGGCGAAGCGTCTTCATCGGCGTCGTCAGCGTGGCGCTGTCGCTGCTTGTGCTCGTGCCCGCGATTTTCGTGCTCGCCGTCTACTTTCCGAAGTGGGAGCGGGCGATGCAAGCGGCCGCGCTGCTGCCGTTCGCCTTCCCGCCGGTCGTCTCGGCCATCGGCCTGATGAAGCTGTATTCCAGCGGTCCGCTGCCGATTACCGGCACGCCGTGGATCTTGATCGGGGTCTATCTCACGATCGTGCAGCCGTACATTTATCAAAGCGTGAGGGGCAGTCTGCGCACGATCCGGGCGGGCGAGCTGGTGGAAGCGGCGGAGATGCTCGGGGCCGGAAGGTGGACCGCGTTTCGCCGGGTCATCCTGCCGAATATTTTGCCGGGCACGATGGTGGCCGCGCTGCTGTCGTTCTCGATTATTTTCGGCGAGTTCGTCATGGCCAAGATGCTCGTTGGCGGCGAGTACGAGACGGTGCAGATGTATTTGTATAACGAGATGAAATCGACCGGCCAGACGGCGAGCGCGGTCGTCATCGCGTATTTCGCGCTTATTCTGGTCCTATCCGGCCTTACGCTGAAGCTCGGGCGCTGGAAGCCGGGCAGAGGACGCCGTCAGACGCAAAGGAGGAATCGTCATGAGCTTCGTTCGGATCGGGAACGTGCGGAAGGCTTATCAGCAGCAGCCGGTGCTGAACCGGGTCCATATTGAGATCGGGGAGGGCGAGCTGGTGACGCTGCTCGGACCGTCCGGCTGCGGCAAAAGCACGCTGCTGCGGGCGATCGCGGGGTTAACCTCCATCGACGAGGGATCGATCGAGATCGGGGGACGCGACGTAACGGCGCTGCCGCCGAAGGCGCGTCAGGTGGGCATGGTGTTCCAATCCTACGCGCTCTTCCCTAATATGACCGTGTTCGAGAACATCGCCTTCGGGCTGAAAATGGACGGCATGAAGCGCGCCGACTATACGCCGCTCGTGGAGGAGATGATCGGCATTATCGCGCTCGAGGGGATGGAGGACCGGTACCCGGCTCAGCTCTCGGGCGGTCAACAGCAGCGCGTCGCGCTCGGCCGGGCGCTCGTGAAGCGCCCGAAGGTGCTGCTGCTCGACGAGCCGCTCAGCGCCTTGGACGCGCAAATCCGGCGCAGTCTGCGCGGGGAAATTCGCGCTATCCAGCGCAAGCTTCGCATGACGACCGTATTCGTGACGCACGATCAGGAGGAAGCGCTGACGATCTCGGATCGCATCATCGTCATGAACCGGGGAGGCATCGAGCAGGAAGGCGCGCCGGAGGACATCTACGCGGCGCCCGCGACGGAGTTCGTCAGCCGGTTCATCGGCAGCTACAACGTCTGGGAGCGGACGCGGCTGTCGGACGCGGGCCTTGCCGGCTGGCCGCCGGGCGAGTTGTTCGCGGTCCGGCCGGAGGCGATCGTCATTCGGCCGGCGTCGGAGGAGCCGGCCGGCGCGGAGTCGTCGTGCATCGTCGTGAGCGGCCGAGTGGGGAGCATCTCCATCCTCGGCAGCATCAAGCGGTTCGAGGTCGATGCGGGCGCGCTCGGGACCGTGACGGTCGATGCGCTGCATGACGCGCATTCGCGGCGGCTGCAGGAAGCGGCGGACGTGAAGCTGTATATTCCGCGCGAGGCGTGCAGCCCGCTTCGGAAGAGTTCTTAGCCTGCGAGAAGAAAGGCCGGCGGCCGTCATGGGCATCATGAGGGCCGCCGGCTTGTTCGCGTTTATGCGAGGCCGGCCGCTGTGAAGGCGGCTGCCTCCTCGGTGCTCGACCGCGGCGCTTAACGCGCCAACTTTAACAGATCGGCCGCGCCCGTGAACGTTGCGGTATTATAGAGCATCAGGACGTTCGTAATGCTGTGCTCCTTCATATACCCATCGACGCTGCCGTTATAATAGCGCATATCCACTACATGCAGCTCCGCGACGTCCTGCGCCAGGAACGGAATGACACTATGCGCATACGAATCTTTGATGACGAGCAGTTTGTCCAGCTTTCGTTCCTGTTTCGCCAGATCGCTCTTGATCGTCATGAGCGCATGGACGCCGCCGAGAAAATACGAATACTGATCTTTCTTCTTCAAATAAGCGGGCGCATATAAGCTTCCCGACGTATCTCCGGTATCGGCAACCGTGACTTCGACGCTTACGGGATGCTTGGGCACATACGCTTGGATGGTATCGGGGGTAATGCCGCTGAACTGCCCACGCGTATGAAAGCTGCCGAGGAACGAGGCGGATACGTCGCGAACGTCGAAACCCGTCTCGGGCCGAGGCGTCCAGCCCATCCGCTCGCTGGAAGCCCGGTAAGCCAGATAGGCGCTGTAGGTCGTCCAGTGGTGGTCAGTCCGGTAGTAGATTGGCTTCTCCGCGGCCGGCGCGAGAACATCAAACCCGTCCACGAATGCCAGGCTGTCCCTGAGCTGATCGCCGATGTATCGGTTCACTTCCGTCTGCGGATAGCTGACTGCTTTCCAAGGCAGGCGATCCGGGTAGACGCCGATCGAGGTCGGGGCGAGCAGGAAGGTAAGCCGCGATTCAAGATGCCGCCGAGCGAATGCCTGCACCGCCGCGAGCTGCGCGTCCAGCTTGGTCCAGTCCGGCTCCGCGAATTTCTCGAACAGGTAGCCGTCTTTTCCTTTGTAAATGCCGTTGTTCTCCAGCTGCAGCCGCAGCTGCTCCAGCGACGATTTGGCCCACACCCACCGGTCCCGAAGCGGAAAATGATCGGTTACGTATTCCTCGGCCTCATCCGCGAACGTCTTATCCTTCACTTTGCTCCACGACAGCTCTGGCCAAGCCTGCAGCGGCCGGTTCTCCGTCTCCGAGAATGTCCGGCCGGGCAGGATCAGGTAGAGGGCGGGCATGACGGCCAGCGCCGCCAGAAAACCCGCGACGAGGAGCCGGTCCGCGCGCGGGGACGGTCGGGCGGCAGAGCGTGTTTCCGCGGCGAGACCCGTGTTCGCCGTCCTTCCCGCTTGCTTATCCGAACTTTCGGATGTCATCGATACGCCTCCTTTGCCGCTAGAAACGGAAGTATAGGAACGGATTGAACGTGGCATCGACCAAATAGGCGATCGACATGAGCCACAACGCGCCATAGCCGAATAGCTGCACCGCCGCCGCTTGATGCCGCAGCCGGATGCGGGCCGGCATGGAAGCCGCCGCGAGGAGGGCGAGCAGCACCGCGTTCGTATACAGCAGATACAGCGTCTCGTCGTTCCACGGCGGGGCTCCGTTCGCGCCGAACATCGCGCTTAGGTAACCGGTGACGCCGCTCAGCTCGTCGAAAGCGAACAGCACCCAGCCGATCAAAATGAGCAGGAGCGCATACGCATGCCGCATCCAGCGCGGGGAGCGGGACAGCAGCGCGAGCAGGAACCATTTCTCGGCCATGAGAATCAGGCCGAAATACAGCCCCCACAGCAGGAAATTCCAGCTTGCCCCATGCCATATACCGGTTAGCAGCCAGACGGTCATAATATTGCGCGATTGGATCCGCGGTCCGCGCCGGTTGCCGCCGAGCGGGATGTAGACGTAGTCCCGGAACCACGTGCTAAGCGAAATATGCCACCGCCGCCAGAAGTCCGTGATGCTTTGCGCCATGTACGGCAGGTTGAAATTTTCGTTGAACCGGAAGCCGAACATTAGCCCCAGGCCGATCGCCATATCCGAATAGCCGCTGAAGTCAAAGTAGATTTGAAACGCGAACGCGACGATGCCCAGCCATGCCGTCGCGGCGGGCAGCGTGTCGGCATGGCTGGCCGATACCGTCGCCCAGAGCAGCCCGATATTATTGGCGAGCAGCACCTTTTTGGCCAAGCCGATAATGAAGCGGCGCACGCCCTCCGCGAACATGGACGCATCTATGGTACGGTGCCGGATCTGTTCCGATACGGTGCCGTAATGGATGATCGGACCGGCGACGAGCTGCGGGAACAGCGCGACGAACGTCGCGAAGTCCAGCCAGTTGCGCTGGGCTGGGGCGGTGCGCCGGTAGATGTCGATGATGTAGGACATCGACTGGAAGGTGTAGAACGAGATGCCGATCGGCAGCGGCAAATCCGTCTTCGGGATGTCCGTGGCGAGCAGCGCGTTCGCGTTATTGATGAGGAAATCCGCGTATTTGAAAAAGCCGAGCAAGCACAAGTTCACGATGATCGAGCCGGCTACGATGGCTTTGCGCCGGTAATCGGGCGTGCGTTCCCGGTCGAGCGCGAGGCCGAACAAGTAGTCCATGACGGTCGAGAACAGCATCAGGACGATGTAGACCGGCTCGCCCCACGCGTAGAAGAGAAGGCTTGCGGCGAGCAGAATCGCATTCTTGGCCTGCCTTGGCGCGCCATAATACAGCACTAGCACGGCGGGCAGGAAGGCGAACAGGAACAGCAGGCTGCTGAAGACCATGCGGCGTTACTTCTTGGCGAAGAACGATTCGAACGTGTCCTGCGGCTGCTGCGAATCGTCGGCGATGAAGAAGCCGACGTATTGGCCTTTCGCGACCAACTTATAGTTTTTAGCGTTCTCGTACTGGTCGGGTAGATAGGTTTCGAACGACTTTTGCACGTCGGCCGCACGTTGTTTGATCGCGTCCATGACGGTCTGCACGTCCTTCTCGTCCTTCACCTTGACCACCGCAATCTCGTTCGTCTTCACGTTCATGAGGGGGACGCGGATTGTGAATTCTTCCAGGAGCGCCGGGTCCAGGTGGTAGAGGTTCTGAATCTCGTTCTCGGTCAGATCGACGAGCGGGGGCTGTTCGCCTTGTTTCGCCAGCTTGTCGGCCATCTCGACGGTCGTCATGCCGGGGTCGGCTGCCGCTTCCTCGCCGTCGTTATTCGAACAAGCGGTTAACAGCAGGGTGGCCAATACAACGAGTACAAGTGCGAAATAGCTTTTTTTCATCATGTTTCTCATCTCCAATGTGGGTTTGGTTGTGTTGTCAGGTATGTTTGACGGGAGCGGGCTGGATAATGTTGCAGGGCAATAGTTTTCCAAGTATCCCCTAGCTTCGAGGGCAGTATGTATGGCGGGCGATTCGCATTCTGAAGAGGTGCGCTATGCATAGTCTGGGGTAGGGAGAACGGGGACGCAGGCAGCGGGGTTATTGACACTGATAATCAGTATCATTTAGAATTGAGCGTATACAAATGTATGCGTTTATTGTTTCATAAGCTGTCGACCAGCCATTCAACAAGATCAAACGACCGTCAGCGTGGCTGATTTTGCAGCATTCATATTATTCGCGGAGGTGCGCGCATGTTAATTCAAACGAGACAGATTATGATCGAGAAAGGCAATGCCGAGCAGGTGGTCGAACGGTTCAGCAAGGAGAGCCCGATCGAGGGCATGCCGGGCTTCATCGACCGGACCGTCATGGTGAACAAGCGCGCCAAGGACCAGGAGGAAGTGCTCGTCATGATCCGCTGGGAGTCCGAGGAAGCGTGGAAGAACTGGGAGAAGAGCGACGTGCATATCCAGGGCCACCGCCAGAGCGCGGGTCAGCCGAAGCCGGAATTCGTCATCAGCACCACCGTCAGCATGTACGAGGTGAAGACGGTACGCGGCGGCACGGCGAACGTGTAACCGGCCAGTTGGGCCAAATTGCTTCATACAGGAAAGAGAAGAACCCCCGAACTCGCTTTTGCGGTGAGGACGGAGGTTCTTTTTGCGGTCTGTCATCGGAATTCGGCCGGGATGCGGACCGTGAACGTGCTCCCTTCCCCCGGCGCGCTCTTGACGCGGATCGTGCCGCCGCACGCATCCGTAATCTGTTTGGCGATGGCAAGCCCCAGCCCGTGGCCGCCGTGCTGGCGGGTGCGGGCTTTGTCTTCGCGGTAGAACCGCTCGAAAATTCTCGCCTGATCCTCGGCCCGAATGCCGACGCCTTGGTCGGCGACGGAGAGGATGACGGCGCGCTGCTGGCGCGACCGCTCTTCGGCGATCGTCACTTGGACGGGGCTTGCGGACGGGGAATATTTCAGCGCGTTGTCGAGCAGAATGACCAGCAGTTGGGATAGCCGCTGCTCGTCCCCGTAGACCGGCAGAGGCTCCGGCGCATGGAAGGCGAGCGTCATCGATTTGGCTTCGAACAACGGCGTCATGCCTTGCACCGTCCGCTCCGCGGCGACTCGCAGGTCGAACCGTTCCAGCCGCAGCTGCGCCGCGCCCGAATCGTTTCGGGCCAAGTACAGCAGGTCGCCGACCAAGCGCGTCATGCCCTTCACTTCCTCCTTCATATGCCCGAGCGTCCGCTCGGCGAATCGCGCCTCTTCTTTCTTATCCGCCGAAGGCGGAGCGCTTATGCCGAGCGCTTCGATCGACGCGAGCAGCACGCTGAGCGGCGTTCGCAGCTCATGCGAAGCATCGGCGACGAATTCGCGCTGGCGCGCAAGCGACCGCTCGATCGGCGCCATCGCCCGTCTGGACATCAAGTGGCTGACGTACACGGCCGCGATCGAGAAGACGAGCGTCAGGCCGCCCAGCACGAACGCCGCGCTGCGCAGCATGCGCTCCTGCGAGGAGATGTCGATGCCGACGAATAACGTCCCGACTTCCCGTCCGCCCGCGGTCATCGTCCGGCTGGCGACGAGGTAGGGCGTGCGCTCGCCACCCTCCTGATAGGCGTCCCGATCCCGGCGGATCCGGCTCTCCGCCCGGAGCTCGACGACGCGGGATTCGTCCTCGCCGGCGGTCCACTGCCGGAACGACTGGAGCGCTTGCTCGCGAAGTCCGTTTTGATTCTCATCCCCGAACAAGAGGCTGCCTTGGGCGTCGATCCAATAATAGAACGCCTGATCGCCGCCGACCGCGAAATAGTCGTCTTTCTCCGCCATGAAGCCTTTGCCCCTCGTATTGCCGCCGTGCTCGTCAATGAGCCGGAATTCGTCTTCCAACAGCGCCTGGATTTGGCTCTCCTGCTCGCTGCGCGCCGACGCCTCCAGCAGCGAATACGCCGCCCCCGCGAACAAGCCGAGCAGCAGGAGCAGCAGCAGGCTGTACTGCGCGGTGAGCCGCCATCTTGCCCGGCGGATGATATCCCCGGCATGTTCCTTCTTGCGCCAGCCGATCCGCTTACGCATGGATGCGGTACCCGACGCCGCGGACGCTCTGGATGAGCCCTTTCTGCCCGGCCAGCTCCAGCTTCTTGCGCGCGAGCTTGACGGTCGCGTCGATGACCTTCAGGCTGACGTCGGAATCGTAGCCCCAGATGCGGTCGAGAATGAGCTCGCGGGTGAGCACCCGTCCCCGGTTGACGGCCAGCAGGTCCACGATTTGGAATTCTCTCGGCGTGAGCAGTATCCGCTGCTCGCCCAGCTGCACCTCATGGCTGCTCCGGTTCAGCCGCATCGGTCCGAGCTGCACCGTATCTTCCACTAACGGCGCGAAATTGCGGCGGGTCAACGCGCGAACCCTCGCCAGCAGCTCGTCGATCTCGAACGGCTTCACGAGGTAATCGTCGGCCCCCGCATCGAGGCCCGCGACCCGATCCTGCACCGTGTCCCGGGCGGTCAGCATGAGAATCGCGCCGGCATACCCAGCCTGGCGCAGTCTTCGGCACACCGTCGCCCCGTCGCCCTCCGGCATCATCCAGTCGAGCAGCACCACGTCGTACGCCGCGGCCGTCGCGTAATCGTACGCCTCTTCGCCGGTCATGACCCAGTCGATCCGGCCGCCGGTCTTGACGCCCATCATATGCACGATCAATTCGCCCAGACGAATATCGTCTTCCGCTAATAGTAGGTTCATTATCGAACGCCTCGCTTTCCGCCTATGCGTGTGGCACTACCATAACAGGACAAGCTGAAATCAAGCTGAAAGAAACCTGACCGCCGCATGAATGTTTCGTTTCACCGTTTTTTCACCAAACGCTTGTAACCTAGGGTTGTACGAAACGCCAAGGAGGTGAGAACGAATGAAATCCGCGGGATGGAAAATGCTGAAATGGCCGCTGCTCGCGGGGCTGGTCGTGGTCGTGCTGGTCATCTGCTCCGGTTGGACGCACGGCGGCATGCACGGGCCAAGAGGCGGGCACGAGGCCGGGTTCGGCCGCGGCGGCAGCCCGTTCTTGGGCGGGGGCTCTCGCATCGAGCAAGGAATTCGAGGCGGGCAAGGCGGAGGCTTCTCCTTCGCGCACCTGCTGCTGAAGATCGGCGTGCTGCTGATCGGCGCGGCGCTGCTGGCGAAAGGCAAGTCCGTGTTGAAATGGGGCGGCGCCCTCATCGCGTTGTTAGCGCTCTGGTCGCTGCTGTCGTTCTGGACGATCGCCATCACGGCGCTTGCGATCGCGGCTTACGTCTACATGCGCAGAAGAACGACATCGAACGATCCACTTGAGTTAACGGCTTCGGCGGAATGGCTTGCGCCGTCGCCGGCGCACAATCAAGTCCACATACTCGATCAATGGGAACGGCAACTCGATAAGGAGGCGAACAACTAATGGGTATCTTCAAAAGAGTGAAAACGATCGTGCAGTCCGACGTGCACGGCTTTCTGGATAAGGCGGAAGATCCGATCAACATGGTGAAGCAGTACATTCGCGAGCTGGAGGAGCAGCTGGATCGCGCTGTGCAGGCGCTGTCGCTGCAGCTGCTGGCCGAGCGGAAGCATGCCGCGCTCATTGAGCAGACCGAAGCGCTGCTGGCCAAGCGCAGCCGTCAGGCGGAGCTGGCCGTCGACCGCGAGGAGGACGCGATCGCGACGATCGCGATCCGCGAGAAGCTCATCCACCAGGAGCGGCTTGCGCATTACCGCAGCCAATACCAATCGCTGCAGGAACAGACGGCTCAGCTGCGCGAGCAGATCGAGCAGATGAAACATACGTACGACGCCCTGCAGGCGAAGAAGCATTACCTGATCTCCCGGATGCAGGCGGCGCAAGCGATGGAGCGTGCCAGCAGCACGCTGAACGCGTTCGATCCGAACCAAGCGGCGCGCGGCTTCGCCCGCATGGAGGAGAAAGTGTGGCAGCTGGAAGCGTCCGCCACGGCGCGCAAACAGGCGCAAGGGCAGTGGGGTTCCGCGGCTGCCGCCCGTCTGGACGGCTTCGAGGACAATGTGAAGCTGGAGCTCGACGCGATGAAGCAGCAGCGCAAGGAAAGCGCGCAAGGTTAACGGGGATTCGAGTCAGGAAGCTTGGATGCGTCATGGTCGCTCGGGCCCGGCTGCGCTGCAGCCGGTCGGGCAAGATCGCCGCGCCGTCGCTATCTTTGCGGGGGACAATACCGCAGCAGGGGACGACGCGAGCAGGAGTCCCGTTTGCAACGGCCAACAACCCGATTCGGCCGCAACGGTCTCCGGCGGCTGACGCGCGGATAAGCGTTCAGACTGGCGCGACGAGATCTTCCTCGCGGCGCCGCATGCACGGCATTCCAACCGAGATTGGCTCCGGGAATGCCGTGTTTTTTGCGTTGCGGTCCGGCATAACGGGTAATAACCCTCCTAAGGTAAAAGGCAGAAGGAGGGTTCTCCCATGTTATTTTCCCATGTGGTGACGGCATTCGACGGATCGGTCCAAGCTTGGCGGGCGTTGGAATACGCCATCAAGCTGGCCGAGAACGGACTGGCGGAGCGGCTGAGCGTCGTTCATGTGTACAACGTGCCCTATATGGTCGTGCCCGAAGCGACGATCTACGCGCCGGCCGAGCTGCAGAAGGAGATGTACGACCGGGCCGAAGCGCTGCTGGCCGAAGCCGGCAAACGGACGGCGCATCTGCTCCATGCCAAGCTTGAGCTGATGCAGGGCAGCCCGGCCGACAGTCTGCTGCAGTATGCCGATAAGCACGGCGCCGCGCTCATCGTCATCGGCAGCCGGGGTCTCGGCGGCCTGCGGGAGTTCATGATGGGCAGCGTCAGCCACAACGTGGTGCAGCATGCGTCGGTGCCCGTGCTCGTGATTAAGTAAGCGCGTACGGACTTCGAGGTTTGACTGCCTCCGTGGAGCTAACGACCGCGCGTTCGGAGCGGTACGCGCTGCGGAGGTCCTGGGGTTCGACGCGGTTAATACGGTAAGCCTTGGCGCCCTCGTCTTCGGACGGGCGCACAAGGTTTTTTTGCATGTCTTCGAACGAATCGGATATGAATGCGCTTACGCGATTAATGTCGAATTTGGTCTAACTTTTTGCCTCATTTTGTCGAATTGGGGAATACTGAGCATTCTCTTTAAAATCATTATCCACTATAATAGAGCTAACATCAGGATTTAGGCGACTGGAGCGGATAAGGTCATGCATCACATGCAGGGGGAATATAACAACTGGATCATTGCGCTGTCCTTCTTCATTGCGATGGCTGCATCCTACTCTGCTTTTGATTTGGCAGGTAAAATCTCCCGAGTATCGGGCAGAAGCCGGACGATATGGCTGGCCATCGGCTCGTTCATTATGGGCGCCGGCGTTTGGTCGATGCATTTCGTCGGCATGATGGCTTTTCACCTCGGCGTCAACGTGCAATACAATGTATGGACGACCGCCGCCTCCATGATCTTCTCCATTGGCGCCTCGTTCATCGCATTTCGCGTCACGTCGCTCACGAATATAAGCTACTGGCGGCGCATTTTCGCCGGCTTATATATGGGCGCGGGCATCGTGGGAATGCATTACACCGGCATGGCGGCTATTGAAGAACCCGTCATCGTGACGTACAACGCGTCGATGGTGGCGCTGTCGGTCGGCATTGCGGTCGGCGCTTCCTATGCGGCGCTCTTTTTGTTCAGCAAATTGAGCCGCGTGCAAGGCTTTTCTTATTGGAAGCTGATCTGTTCCGTCGTCATGGGACATGCCGTGTGCGGCATGCACTATACGGGCATGATGGCGACGAATTTCCAGATGAGCGCTGACGCCTTGGCGGTCCATCATGCCGTCGGCGATTCTCCCCCTCAGTTTTTGATGCTGATAACGGTCGTTATGGCGACCTTCCTCATTTTGGCGATCTCGGCAGGCTTCATGTTTTTCGACCGCACGGTGCTGGAGCGCATGGCGTACTACGACGCGCTGACCGGCCTGCTCAACCGCCACCGCCTGCTGCACTATTTCGAAACTTCCTTTACGGGTAAAGAAACGGGCTTTCTGCTTTTTCTCGATTTGGACCGCTTCAAGAACGTCAACGATACGCTCGGGCACGATGCCGGCGACATTGTCATTAAGGAAACGGCGGAGCGGCTGAAATTGACGGTGACGGGCGACCAGACCGTGTTCCGGCTGGGCGGGGACGAATTCCTCGTGGCCTCGGCCAAAGGTTCGAAGGACGACGCCTTGGAGCTGGCGGGGAATATCGTCCGCGTGCTGCGCAAGCCGATGGATGTCGCGGGCAGCGAAATCCATTTGACGATCAGCGTGGGCATCAGCTTGGCGCCCGATCACGGCACCGACCGGACGGCGCTGCTCAAGACCGCGGATATGGCCCTCTATCAGGCAAAGGAGCTGGGGCGCAACCAATACCGGTTGTTCGACGAGGAAATCGACCGCCAGTACGTGCGTCGGATGGAGCTGGAGCGGGATTTGCGCAAGGCGCTTGCCAACGAGGAATTGTTCGTCTGCTATCAGCCGAAATGGGACGCCAAGGAGAATCGGCTTATCGGGCTGGAGGCGCTCATGCGTTGGCGGCATCCGGAGCTCGGACTCGTGTCGCCGGCGGAGTTTATTCCCATCGCCGAAGAAACCGGGCTGATCGTGCCGATGACGCGTTGGATGCTTCGCGACGTATGCGCGCAGAATCGGAATTGGCAGAAGCGCCGGATGGCGAACGTTCGGATATCGGTGAACATGTCGATTCGCGTGTTCGAAGGCGGCGCGCTGGCGCAGATGGTGCATGATGCGCTGGAATCTTCGAATCTGGATCCGTCGCTGCTCGAGCTGGAGATTACCGAGTCGATCGCGATGCAGGAAGTGGCGGATACCGTGGAGCAGCTGCAGCAGCTGCGCGCGCTGGGCGTCCATGTATCCATGGACGACTTCGGGACGGGATACTCCTCGCTAGGCAGTCTGGACGAGCTCCCGATCGACGTCTTGAAGATCGACCAGTCGTTCGTTCGCCAGAGCGCCATGGAATCGAAGCAGGCGATTATTAGCACGATTATCGCGATCGCGGGCCACTTGAAGCTGCAAGTCGTCGCCGAGGGCGTCGAGACGCAGGAGCAGATCGAGTTTCTGCTCTCGCGCGGGTGCAGCATCATGCAGGGCTATTACTACGGCAAGCCGATGGACACGAAGAGTATCGAACAATGGTTTATGGACAATCAGGTGAGCGGCCAGCTCATGCGCGTGAAATAAAATAAGTAGGCAGGAAGGGCTATTGGACGCAAGAGGACGACTCTTGGGGCCGATGGCTTTTTTTGTATCCCTATCCACCCGGGAAACCTTTGGGAAATTCCCAATCCTTCATATCGACTACAGTTGGAATATGATAGAATTAGCGCTAGGTAAACTCATACTAAAGGGTGATTACGTTGCGCAGGATAGCGGGGTTTGGACTAGCTTTTCTATTAATATGGGGCGTTGTTCCTATCAATATGGGACGAGTCGGTGCCAGCGCGACAAGCGAAACCGGCGCCCCGGCGGCGATCGCGGGACGGATGGCGGATGAGCGAACGCTCGCGCTGACGTTCGACCGGATGCTTGCCGGGGCGGGCGATGCATTGGCGCTGACGGACGACAATTTCGGCGTGAACGGACAGTCCGGCGGCGTTGCCGAGGCGTATGCGGAAGGACGCGAAGTATTCGTGGTGCTGGAAGAGACGGCGACCGGGGATTACGTCGACGTCTCGGTGGCGGCGAATACCGTGTTTGGCGCGGGGATCGTGGCAGGTTCCGGCAACGCGGCCGTCGCGTCGTACCGGATCGTCACCGAATCCGGGGCGCTCAAGCTGAAGAACGAGCTGGATCCCGAAGGCAGCGGCTTCGAGCTGGCAGATGCCATGGCTTATATGAACCGCTTGAAGGCCGCAGAAGGCGATGCTAATATTGCCGGTCATGGCGGACTGGATGGCACGGACGTGCGATTCCTATTGTCGCTGCTGGACCTGGGCTTGCCGGATCGGACGCAGCTGCAGGCGGCGATCGCCCAGGCGGACGCGCTGCTCGCGGCGACGCAAGGACGGACGGACGCCGAACGCAATCAATTAAGCGTATCGCGGGAGCAAGCGCTGGCGGTTGCCGCGGCGGCTTCCTCGACGCAGCGCGTCCTCGACGCGGCGCGCGTCCGGATCGAGGCGAGCTTGGCGGCCTTCAAGCCGGTCGGCGCCAAATATCGCACGGTGCGCGCGCCGCAGTCGGTCGGGCTTACGCCGGGCTCGCTGCTCGCGGACGGCGTCTTCAGCGAAGCGGACCGGCAGCAGCTCGGCACGGACGAAGGCGCCGCGGGCGCATCGCTGCGGGTCGTGCTGCCGGCCGCGGACGGCGGATTCGATGATTATCGCCCGGGCGATGAGATTGTGTTGACGGTCGGAGCGAGCGAGGGTAGCGAGTATGACTATACGTTGAAGGCGTCGGACGTGGCCCGCATGAAGAAGACGGGCGAAGCGGCTTCGTTCGATATCGATATACGCTCGTTCTTGAACGAGCAGGGAACCGACCTTGCCGCGATTGGCTACAGCACGTTCGTACGCAATGGCGCGAATGCTTCGCAGAGCAGCGCGGCGGTGGGCAGCACGGCGGAGGAAGCGTTCGGCATCGACGTTGCGCCGCTCATCCTGACTGCGCCGGAGCGCGTCGTTCAAGGCGAGCCGATCGCGGTAACGGCGAACGATCCGCAAGCGAAGGTTTATTTGACGCAGCGCGGGATGGCGACGGATTTGGGGTTTGCGTGTAGCGTGGGAGATGGCTGCAGTTTGGCCACCTCTTTGCTCGAGGCAGGCAGTTACGAGATTTATGCCACGGATGCCTCGGGGCAAAAGTCGGCTAGCCGAACGGTAGAGGTGGAGATACTGCCCGTGGCTCCCGCTGCTCCGGTATCGGTCGCGCTCAACTGGGAAGTACCGATTAACGAAGAAGGACAATTCGTGTTGAACCGACCGGCCAGGGATGCATTAGGCTGGTCAGAAGAGCCCGTGATGGCGGAGGTTGTGTTGCAAGGCAATCGGGACGCAGACCCCGACTATGCGATCGGCGATCGCATAGTGGTTGAATTTCGCGGAGGCGAGAGGAATTATAAATCGGTTATCCATGCGCTGAACAGCGACGATATCGACGCCCTTAACGATGTAGGCGCGGAGCAGACGGTCACGGTATCCGTGGACGTTACGTCCTACTTCTTGGGCGAGGAGGATCCGCTGGACGATACGGTGGAGGTCACGGTATACGCGCAAGACGCCGAGGACGAAACACTCGTGTCGGCAAGCGTCGCGATGGAGCATACGATCTGGATCGACCTGACGATGCCGGCGCTAAAGGTATCGACCGGCGACGTCATCGGGCAGCCGCCGGCGGAGACGATTGCATTGGAGAGCGGGCGCATTGTGGCGAGAAGCGAAGAGCATGCAATCATTTACGTGTTTCCATGGGCGCTCGTGGAGTATATCAGAACCGAAGATCAGTTGGAGGAGCTTGTCGGGCGGGGAGAGGCTTATAAGCAGACCTATGCGGGATCGAATGTGACGTTCCAGGCGGCTTGGTTAGGGATTAACCTTTTTGGCGTGGTAGCTGTCGACGAGGCCGGTAACTTATCGTGGCCGGAGGGCACAATAAGCGTATTCGATTCGGCGGCGCCGACGTTGGACGACGTTAAGACGGTCGAATCTGGCGAGTTGGCGGAAACGATTTCGCTGGAAGAGGGCCGCATTTGGGCTAGCAGCTCGGAGGCGGGCACGATCTATGCGGTACTTGAGAGCGAGTTGCCGGAGAGCGTTACCGCTTCGGATCTGGATCAATTGATTACGCTTGAAAAAGGACTGAAACGAGCGTACGTCGCGGGGCATGTTCTCTTCCACGCAAGCGAATTGGGAGAAGGCGGCTATGTGCTGTACGCGGTCGATAAAGCGGGCAAACTGTCGGCGCCTTCGGATACGATTCGTGTTGAAGATCAGTTAGCTCCGGTAGTCGAGGTGCGGACGAGCGAATACGGTAACACGATTCCGCTGGATGGCGGCCGCATTTGGGCGAGAAGTACGGAAGCCGGCACGATCTTCGCGATCCCTGCCGGGGAAGCGTCTTCGGAAATGACGCTGGAGGCTTTGAATGCCGTGGTCTCGGATGAGATCGGATACAGCCGTCCGTTTGTGAAAGCGGACGTCGTGTTCGAAGCCGCGGATTTAGGAGATGGCGAATTCGTCTTCTACGCCGTGGACGAGGCGTTGAAAGTGTCGGCGCCATCAAAAACGATTTTTATTGATGAGTTCTATGTGCCGGATGTTGAAGCGCCTACGCTTGACGTTACGACGAGTGAGGATGGCGAAGGTGGACCTGCCGAGGAAATCCCATGGCAAACCGGAAGCATTTATGCGCAAAGCAACGAATCCGGCATGATCTATATCGTGCCGGCTAACGACGATGTAGCTTCGGAAGTCAGCGTACACGAGCTGGAAGCCATCATCTCCGATGAGAGAGGGTTAAGGCGGGAGACTTCGGAGTCAGACGTGACATTTGAAGCGATGGACCTTAGTGCCGGCAATTACATCTTGTTCGCGGTAGATGAATCGGGCAACGTATCGGCAGCCTCTCGCCCAATCTCGATCTTCTATGTCGAACCGCCGTTGTATCTGGCAGAGGACGCGCCGGATTCGGTTGAGATCGACGATGAGGGGACCATTCATCTGCCGATCGGGCTGACAGCAGGGGATCTACGCATGTATTTGCAGAGCGTGGAAGACTTTAATATTTACGAAGAAGATAGCTATGAGCCCTCCACGTTAGAAGACACGGATTTGTTAACGGAAGAGAACGTGGTTGTCGCGTGGTCGCAATCGGTTAAGTTTGTTTATTACTTGGACTTCCATCCTTACGTTGTGGAGAGCGCTTATCATGACGAAGAAGCGGATTATAGTCCGGCATATCTGACGGTTGATGCCCCGCTCAAGATTAGATTTAGCGAAAGGCTCACGGAATATGCCAGTAGTCAGGTCGAAGAGGCGTTTATCGATGCCGTGGAAGACAGGGAGTTTGATTTCGAATGGGTGCCTGGAGAGGGTGAGGAGATTCTCACCATCGGGCTTGTGCCTTTGGAAGAAGGAGCCGGAGAAGATCCAGGCGTATATTTCGTCCATAGCGTTACCGCCAAGCTGATCGAAGCCCCGTCCGGGGATCCCGAGCTCCTACTAGAAGCGGATCCGCTCGACATGATGATTTCCCCTGTTGTGGAAGGTCGCATTACATTGAGCTTTGAAGCCGATCTCTCGTTACGGCTGCTGCAAGCAGAGTCATTCGATCCGGCCATCATCGAGGAAATCCTTGTAATGGATGGCAACGAACAGGTTGGAGCTTTGGAAGTGATGTCGATCGAACACGGGCTTGCAGATAATGAATTAGTCGCCATCGTCAGCAACTGGGATGAACTTGGCACCGAGAACAACGGTTTTCTCTCGCTAAAGGTGAAATTCAAGCCTAGATCGATCGACAGCGTCTTGGGTAACTGGCTCAGCGACGGTTATTATCTATACTTGCCTCTGCCACCAGTCTAGCATGCAAAACGGCCGGAATGACGTTGTCATTCCGGCCGTTTTTTATTGCAAATTACTCGGCCACAACACCAGCGACTGCTTATCCCGCTCGGCTCCGAGCGCCTGCAGCACGCCGGCTGCAGGGGAATCCGCGATCGCCGCGCCGTTCCATTGCTCGATTTTGATTTTGCTCAAGCTCCCGCGGCGCAGCACGGTGCGAAGCACCTGCTTCAGTCCCGGCGCGTCAAGCGAGGCGGAGGCCGGAGCGGTATCAACGGCCACGTCCGTCATCTCCGATTCCTGCGTCATCGCCACGACCTTACGCCCGTTGCTCTCGATCCAATACCGCCAGCGTCCGCCCTGCAGCACGAGATAGTTGCCGCTCTTGCGCGCGAATCCGGCGCCCGGAGCTTCCGGCCAGTCCGTGCTCAGGCCGAACGGATTCGCCGGATCGACGGCGGAGATAATCGTATACCCGTCCGTCTCTCCGGGCGCGATCTGACGGCCGACGGCCGCAAGCTGTTCGCGTCGGGCGAATTGAAGCGCGGGCTCGCCGGCGACGAGCACGCCGCGCGTCACGATGCCGAGGTGCTCCAGTTGACGGAGCGCCTGAAGATGGGCATCCCAACCGTACGGGCTGATATGACCCGCGAGCTCCTTGGAGACGAGACCGAAGCTATCCAGGAGATGCTGGGTCCATTGCAGAATTGATTCCGTCTCGCCACCGCCTCTTCCTCCATGCGCATTATTGCCGTCATCCGGCTGAAAATCTTCCTCTAACAGGCTGCCCGTCCAATACCAGCGCCCAAGTCCGGAGCCGGTCTTAGCGAGCTGCTTGCCTTTCGTTTGGGCGTGAATCCGCATCGGCGCGAATTGGTCGTTGGCGACCGCGCCTTCCCAGACGAGGTCGATCAGCGCCGGGAGCAGCTCGGACGGCGCGAGTCCGCTCTCCCGCCCGAGCCGCGTCAGGAACATGGCCCCGCCTTCCCGCAGCCGCGCGAGCAGCTCCGGATGCTTGGAGGCAACTGCCGGCCCGCCCTTCTTTAAGCAAGGAAGATAGAGCGCGCGGGACTCCGCGAGGAAGAACGCGATTTTGCCTTCCTTCTCCCCTTCCTCCTTGCGCCCGAGCCAGATCACCTCCCCGGATGCGCACAGCAGATCGAGATCCTCTTTGCGGTACCCGTTCACGCGCGAAGGGAAAATAATGCTCTCCCAGTGGGAGACCGGCAAATAGAACCCCTGCAGCTGGGCGATGACGGCGCGCAGGCCGTCGATGCCCGCGAGCTGCGTCCCCTCGAGCACGTGCTGCAGCCGCGAGATCTCCGCGCACCAGCGAACGGGCGCCGTGGGCTCGGCCTGTTTGCGAGCCTTCTCCATCGTCAGACGGATCAGGCGCTTCGCGATGCGGCGGCTCGTCCAGAGGCGCTCTTCCGCATTCTCCGCGAACGGCGCCTGCTCGATGAGATCGTGACGAAGCAGCAGCTCGACCACGGCCGCAGCATCGGTTGCATTGAGCGCCGGATACCGCTTCCTCAGCTCCGCGTCGGTGAATGACAACCGATGCTCCGCGTAACGGCCGGCGATGAAGGCGGCCGCGTCTTCTCCGGCAGGGAATCGCTCGTACAACTCCCGCTCATCCGCGCAAATCCAACGTTCCCCCGCATCCCCGAAACGGTAGGCGACGACTCGACCGCTTGCGACCAGCATCTCCAGCGCTTCTGCCATAGCGGCGTCATCCGCCTCGAGCAGCTTGGCCAGCTCGTCCGTCGCGAGATCGCCGCGCCGCTTCAGCGTCGCATAGAGATCGTCCGGTCGCCGAAGCTCTCCTTGTCCGGCGGATAGCCGCGCTCGCTCCGCCTGCGCGACCGCCGGATCGACCGCCTCGCGAAGCGCCGTCTCGCCGAAGAGCGCGCTGGCCATCGAGCGGCTGACGCTAAGCAGCTGCAGCTGAGTCGCCGCGCTTAGGCCGTCGCCCTCGTAGATCTGCGTGTTGACATAGTCGGCGATGAACTGCGCGGCGAAGGGGGACGGCGCTTTCGTCTCCTTGACGACAATCTCGATCTCGCCAGCCGCGATTTCCGTCAGCAGCCGCTTCAACCCCTCGGCGTCCAAATACACATGCAAGCTCTCCCGCATCGCTTCGAGCAGGTACGGGAATTGATCGGCATAAGGCAGCGCCTGCTTCAGCAGCTCTTCGCTGCGCAGCCGCTTCTGCCACATCGGCGTGCGCGTGAAACTGCGCGAGAGCAGCAGCGACGTCTCCGCGATTCGGCGGAACGAGATGCCGAGCATCGGCGAGCCCGCGATCGCCTCGGTCAGCAGCTGCTCCAGCGAATCCGCGGCGATGTGCCACAGTTTGTTCAGCCACGAGTTGTCGCCTTCGGCAAGGACGAGCTCGATTCCGTTGTCCTTCGCGTTGCCGTACAGCTTGTACGGCAGCAGCCGGCCGAACTGCTGCTCGATCGCGAGCAGCCATGTCCGGTTCAGCTTGCGGCCGAACAGCGTGTGAACGACGACCCGCGTCTGATTGGTCAAGTCGCGGTAATGCTCGATCAATATAAGCTTGTCGGTCGGCAGTCCCAACGCCTTATGTTGCGCCCGAGCCAAATCGATAAGCTGTTCGGCGGCCGTGCGGTCGAGCCCGTATTCGGCGTCGAGCCAGCGAACGGTGTCCGCTTCGAGCAGGCTTTCCGCCTCTTCGTCGTCGTCCGCTTGCGCGTCCCGCAACCGGAGCCGCGTCGACAGTTCGCCCAGAAACCGGCCCAGCCGCACGCCGAGCCGCACGCCGCGGCCGCCGGGCTCGTTGCGCCAGAACGGGATTTCGCTGAAGCGGTTCGGCGCTTCCTGGACGTACACGCGGTCATGATCGATGCGGCTGATCATCCACGACGACGTCCCGAGCTGGAATACGTCGCCCGGCCGGCTTTCATGGATGTACTCCTCGTCCAGCTCGCCGAGATGGACGCGGCTGTCCGCATGATGGACCGGATACGCCGAGGATTGCGGGATCGTGCCGACGCCGGTGACGGCCGCGACCGGGGTAAGCGGGAGGCGGGCGACGACGTCCCGCTCGCGATCCCAATCGATCAGCGGGCGGGCGAACGGATAGAAGCCAGCGAGCACCATCAAGACCGATTCGAGCTCCGCGCGCGGATACTCGCGGTAGCACTCGCTGCCGCAGATGAGCGCGTGCAGCTCGTCCACTCCGATTTCCTCGGCGGCCGCGGCCGACACGATATGCTGCGAGAGGACGTCGATCGGCCGCCGGGGAAGTTCGATCGCCTCGATCTCGCGCCGAACGACGCTGCGGCAGAGTACCGCGGCTTCCGGCAGCTGGCTGCGGCTGCGGGCGAGAATTACGCCGCGGCTGATATCGCCGACCGCGTGGCCGGCGCGGCCGATCCGCTGGATGCCCGAGGCGGCGTCCATGGGCGGATCCACCTGGAGGACGAGGTCGATGTGCCCGACGTCGATGCCAAGTTCCAGCGAGGAGGTAGCGACCAAGCAGCGCAGCCGGCCGCTCTTCAGCTGCTCCTCGACCGCGAGGCGCCGCTCGCGCGCCAGCGACCCGTGGTGAGCGCGGGCGAAATCTTCGCCCGCCTGCTCGTTCAGGCGCAGCACGAGCCGTTCGCACAGCCGCCGGCTGTTCACGAAGAGGAGCACGGACGTGGCGCCCGCCATCAGCTGCAGGAGCCGCTCGACGATGGGCGTCCACACCGCCGCCTCGCGCGATTGCGCGAATCGGCTGAAGTCCGGCATCGTTACGCGCACGTGCATCGTTTTGGCCATCATGCTCTCGATAATCGCGACGGGCCGAGGATGGTAGCCGAGCACGTGCCGGAGCGGCTGTGCTTCATCCGTCTCTTCGCCCGGATCAGCTCGATCATCCTGATAATCCGTGCCATTCGCGGCCTCCCATCCGCCGAGAAATCGCGCCATGCGCGACATCGGCTTCTGGGTCGCCGAGACGCCGATCCGCTGCACGCGATGCTCGCATAGCGCGGTTAGCCGCTCCAGCGAAAGCGTCAGATGCGCGCCCCGCTTGTCTCCGGCGATGCCGTGAATTTCGTCCACGATAACGGAGCGGACGGTCCGCAGCATGGCGCGTCCTTTGGCGGAGGTTAGCAGCAAATACAGCGATTCCGGCGTGGTCACGAGTACCTCAGGCGGCCTGCGCGCCATGCGGGCTCGTTCCGAGGAAGGCGTGTCGCCCGTGCGGACGGCCGTCGCGATTCCCGGCCATTCGCCGTCGTTGTCCCCGCCCGCCGTCCGTTCTCTTACGTCTTGCTCGATCTCTGAGATAAAGCCGACCAGATGGTGCTGGATATCGTTATTGAGCGCCTTCAGCGGCGTGATGTACAAGGTGCGCACGCCAGCGGACCAGCTGCCGCCGGACGCTTGCTTGTCGCGAACGATTTGGTCCAGGCAGGGCAGCAGCGCCGCGAGCGTTTTGCCTGACCCGGTCGGGGCGGCGATCAACGTATGCGCGCCGCTTCGGATGGAGGCCCATGCCTGCAGCTGGACGTCGGTCGGCTCGCCGAACGCGCGGTCGAACCAGCCGGCGAGGATAGGGTGAAAGCCTTGCAGCGCATCGGAGGAAGAAGACATCGAAAGTCAGCTCCATTTCGAGAAGAAGTGTTACTTTCATTATACCTGTTTTTGGTTCAGAAACTGAGCGGCATCTCATACGTTTAGAAGTAACACCAATCGGGAGGGTATGTATGCAAAGATGGCGGGAGACGTTGGAGGAGAGATGGAACGAATGGAGGCAGGTCGAGGATGCGCTTAGCCGCGCGCTCGAAGGTAGGCGGGTGCTGCGCGTCGCGGGACCTCGAACGCCGAGATTGCTGCCGCCGGCGACCAAGACGATTCGGTCGGGCCAATTGACGGGCCTATCGGGCACTTATGAAGCGGGACTGGCTTGCTTTTGCATGAGCGAATTGAAGGCAGAGGAGCGGAATGCCTTTCTGGAGGCGTGGCACGCGCGTTTAGGTCAAGGGGCCATGGTCGTCATTGCCGATCGAAGGGGCGAAGGATGCTCGTCGGCTTTTGAGCTGCATCAGCTATTCGCGGAGGCCGGGACGGCGCTGGACGTGCAAGTCGGGCGGACGTTTTGGTGGGTCCGTTACGAGATCGGCGCGCGCGCGCATGAAGCATTAGGTTAACGAAGCGTAACCAGTGGAATTCCCGCGCAATACGCCTACGTATCCGACTACCCCTCTAATTATCCGAATAATCAAATAATTCCGCCAAAACCGATTGAACATGCGTCCTAGCTTGTTTCATAGGTCTACGCGAGTGGTGAAGAAGAACTAATACCGGCACGCGCGGCGGAACAGCAAACCGCCGTGCTTGTCCGGGGGAACAAACACGGCGGCTCGTTGTTTGGGATCATCGCGGGGGCGATCGATCCCGGTCGCGAGTTAGTCGACGTCGGTCGTGTCGACTACTTCGTCCGACGGCTCGTCGGCATATTTCTCAAAGGTTTCAGGACTCATAACGCGGCGGGCCGTGACATAGCGCTTCTGATAGTAGGAATCACTAAGTCCGCTGATAGTTACGCCCTTGCTGGAAGACGAGTGAGCGAACTTACCGTCTCCAACGTAAATGCCGACATGCGAAATGCCTTTGCCGCTCGTATTGAAAAATACGAGATCGCCTGGGATCAAGTCGGCTTTCGCCACTTTCTTGCCCAGCTTGGCTTGAGAGGAAGACGCGTGCGGGATCGAGACGTTCAATTTCTTGAAGACGTACATCGTGAATCCGGAGCAGTCAAACCCCTTGGTCGTGGTGCCGCCATAGTTGTATGGCGTTCCGATCAGATCGGCGATGACGCCGTCCATTTTGGAGTCCGCGAATGCGCTTCCAGCTTGGAACGCGAGCATCATGGCCAGGCCAATCAGCAGTGCAGAAAACTTCTTCAAGAATAGAAACCCCTTCCGGTGCCTACGAGGTTAGCTGTGGGGTTCGGTTGAAGGTACCCTATGATCGCCTCGGGCGTATGCTTGTCGCATCCGCCGGGATCAATTCACCCAAAGATGGTTCCCCCGTTTCTCTTGCGAGAATTCGGCATTTTTTTCATTCCGCGTTATGAATTCGATCATTTTCACAATTTCCCTTCTAAGTTCACAATTTGTTCACACATTAGAATTCTAAGAGTGCAACTTTTTTGCTATTATATCGTATCGTTTTTTCTCTTTCCCCACTAGGGTCGTCCGTCTAATCGACAGTAGCTCCGCTATGCGCCCCCATACAGGCACGAACCTTCCCGATGCGCCTTCGTTTCATGCGCAAGCTTCCTAATCCAACAGCAAAGGACAGCACCTTGTCGGCACTGTCCCCCGCTTTCAATTCTCAACCTTCTTTGGCTTCATTCGACTGCCAGGCCGCAAATTGCGCCGCTACGGTCCATACCTTCATGATCGTGCGCACGAAGTGGAACCCTTGGTGCAGAATCAGCGCGAGCAGTCCCGCCCATAGCATGGATACCGACGCGGCCGTGAGACTGAGCAGCAGCCCGATCGCCCACATGAGGAAGGAGATGCCGGCGAAAGGCAGCAGCTTCTTCAGCGCGTCGCTCAAGCCGCCCATGGCGCCTTTGCCCGTAACCGCTCCGAATTGCATCGCCAAGAACAACAGGTGCAGCAGCACGGCGCCCGCGAACCACCCGCCGGCCAGCGGCAGCGCGCTCGCGCTCAGCTCGGCGAGCGTGTCGCTTCCGATCAGCGCGTGATACAGACGCGGCACCAGCCAGATGCCGGGGACGACCGTTAGCGCGATCTCCAGAAAGTACAGCATCGTGACCGGTTTCCAAGCCGCGCGAATCCCGGCGAGGAAACGCGTGCCGCCTTCGCTTTCCGATGCGTGGAGGGAGTAGAACAGGCCCGCGTTGACCAAAGGCGTGATGAGCATGCGCCCGGCTAGCAGCGCCGCGAACAGCCACAAATAAGGATGAATGAGGTCGGTCTTCATCAGTTGGAACTGCGCCTCCGTCAAGAACAGCCTCACCGCGTCCTCGCCGCCCTCGGCGCCGGGATACCGCTGCAGCAGCGGCGTCACGATCGAATCAATCGTCCGGTAGAGGAAGAAGCCCCACAGCAGTTCGTACAGGAACAGGACGATGACGATGAAGAAGTGCTGTCCCGTCAGCCACCAGCCTTGCTTTAAATGCCGTCTCATGCCGCGATCCTCCTTTCGTTGCCTATCCGGCGCCGCCCGTTACCAGGCCAGCGACGCGAACAATCCTTCGATCAGCTTGGTCAAGCCGATCCCCCAGCGGGTGCGCGTCTTCTCCGGCACTTCGGCCTTCATGTAATTGTTGATGTGCCGGTTATCCAGCACGTTGCCATAGTCCGGGTCCACCGTCGCGTAGAGGAGCGGGGCAGGGTGCACCACTTTGAACACCGTCTGGCTTTCCTTGCCTTCCCAGATCTTCGGCATGGTCGTGCCGTCGGCGAATTGGAGCACGACCGGGACGGGACCGTTCGAGCCGCCGCGCCGCTTGACCAGCACGGTGGATTCGTACTGCTTGTTCCCGTTCTCGGCGACGGGACGCACGGCGATCGATTCGACCGCGTAGTCCGCCATGTCTTTGCCGTACACGAAATGGCTGAAGTATTCGTCCCATTCCGTCCTGGTCACCTGCTCGACGATGTTTTGGAAGTCGGCCGTGGACGGGTGCTTGAATTTATACTTCTGGAAGTAGGTTCGCAAAATTTTGCGCATCGTCGAAGCGCCGACCTGCTTCTCGATGCCGATTAGCACGAGCTTGGCGCGCATGTACACGTTCTCGGCATAGCTGTCCGAGCCGTGATACGACCACGACAGCTGCTTGAGCGGAGCCGGGTCGGTCATGTAGCTGGCTTCCAGCGTCAGATTCGGCTCGATGCCGTAGGCGCTCTCCATGACTTTGTCCTCCGCATAGGAGGTGAAGCCCTCGTCCAGCCATGCTTCCTCGAACTCGTTGGTGGCGACCATGCCGTACCAATATTGGTGACCGACCTCGTGCACGACCGTGCGTTCCAGGCTGTCGATAGACGGATCGGGCGAATCGGCCTCGAAGCTGGTGACGAGCGTCGGGTATTCCATGCCGCCCGCGCCGCCCGCGCCTTCCGGCGGCACGACGATGGACAAGGTCGAATACGGATAAGTGCCGTACCACTGGGCAAATTTGCCGAGCGCGGATTTGGCGGCATGCATATAGCGCTCCTTGAGCTCGGCGTGCATCGGATCCAAATAGAGCTTGATGCGGACGCCCGGGATGCCGGTCGTCGAGTAGGCTTCTTCGCTATAGA
The DNA here is from genome assembly GCF_008124765.1 of Paenibacillus methanolicus. Classification (GTDB taxonomy): domain Bacteria; phylum Bacillota; class Bacilli; order Paenibacillales; family Paenibacillaceae; genus Paenibacillus_Z; species Paenibacillus_Z methanolicus. The sequence goes on from NZ_VNHS01000015.1 coordinate 79,595, forward strand.
TGAAATCGGGCGATGCGGTCCAGGCGAAATCGTGCACGTCGTCGGCGTAGAATTGGAACGTTCGTCGTCCGCCGTCCGCCTTGGTCGGCTTCGTCTGGAAGCCGGTCGCGGCGACCGTATAGTCCGCCGGCACGTTGATCCGCACGTTGTAAATGCCGAAGTTGCTGTAGAACTCGGAATTGCCGTGGTACTGGTGCGCGTTCCAGCCGTCGGCCGTCCGGCCTCGCGTGCCGGCCGTCTCGTAAGCCGCCAGTTTCGGAAACCATTGCCCGGCCATGACGAAGTCGTCGTAGTAGCCCATCCGCGCGAACACCTGCGGCAGCTTGACCGTGAAGCCGACCCTTAGCGTGACGCTGCCGCCGGGCGGGATCGCATCGGGCAGCCGCAGCTTGGCCAGCGTCTTGTCGCTCGCGTTGCCGTCGTCGGGCTGCACGTAATGCAGTCTTGGGAGCAGGCTGTCGCCGCCTTCGGTTTGGAGCGAATCGATCGTCATGCCGCCTACGCTTGCCGCCGTCGCCTTGTCGCTTCGCAATTGGCCGCCCGATTCCCGCATGAAGCTAGTCTCCGGCGATTCGAACGCGTTCGGATAGAGGTGGAAATACATCTCCGAGACGGCGGACTTGCCGGGGTTTGTCCACGTGAGCGTTTGCTCGCCCGTGAGCGATTTGCTTTGTTCGTCGAGTTTGACGTCGATGTGGTACTCCACCACGCGTTTGCTGAGCGCGACGGGCTTCGGCTTGAGCACCGATTCCGGCACGGGCGCGTTCGTCTGGGGGAGCGTCGTTTTGGGAACGGGGGCCGCGGGCGTCGCCAGCTTCGGCGCGGATTGGACCGGCCCGGGCTTGGCCGTAAGCGAGGCATCCGTTTGAGCAGGCGCGTACGCGTACGTATATTGCGATACCCAGGCATCCCCGAACCCTTCCCGCGCCGATACGCCGAGCAGGGCGGCGGCGACGGCGAAGAGCAGTAAGCGTTTGGCAAGACGTGGCGTCATTGAACGATTCCCTCCCGTTGACAAGCATCTAAGGCATGTATATGTTTGCTTTTCCAGGATTATTAGCTAAAATGGAATTAATGTGTGGACATGCGGGGCAAACCCGCGCCATTATTGGATTTAAGCACGGTAGAGCCGCGTCTTCGGAGCGCGGTTTTCAGAGGGAAGGGAGCCTGGAATAGATGTCTGAACAAGAGCAAGGCCAGCAGCAGCCGGCGGGGGAAGAAGCGCCGAAGAAAGAGAAGAAGCAGCTTGCGCTGAACGTCGTCAGCAACAAGGCGCACAAGGGCTTCGGCGCGGGCACGATCGACCTGAGCCAAGTGTCCTGCGTCATGATCGATAACGGCGAGGCTTATATAGATGTAGGCGCGATGCACGCCAAGAGTAAGATCGAACGCGGCATCAAGTTCACGCCGAACAAGGAAGATACGCCGAACGGACGCCTCTGCTACATTGTATGGGTCGCTGTCGACCGCAACGAGACCGGCTCGTATTACGCGGGCGCGACGGCTTGCCCGATGCTGATCGATACCGAAGCGAAGCGCGGGTGGAAGATCCTCGCCGACCACGTGAACCGGCTTGACTACGCGATCAAGCGCCGCTACATGCTCGACGAGCTGACCGCCGACGAGAAAGCGGCGCTCAAAGGACTGCTTGTCAGCCACAACGCGGAGTGGTGGGCGAATTCGCCGGAAGTGCTGAAGGAAGCGTTGGCGTAGATTCAATTCCAGACGGAACGAGAGAGCCTCTGATGCCTGCAACCGCATCAGAGGCTCTTTCTTGTACGCTATCGGCAAGGCTGCCTCATCGCCCAAATCCGTGCAACGCATGCACGATGGCAGGCGTTATTTGGATAGGCAAGGAACAATCGGATAAGGAATGGCTTTCAACCCCTAATTTTAGTAGTAATGGGGCTAATTCACTAGTGTAAAGCGCGAATATCGTGTCGATTGTTGTTGATGCAAACGGTTTCCCCTATTAAACTAGTACTATAATCATCGAAGGGGGAGCTCGCGTGTGAAAGTCTTCGCTCCGTTTGTATACATCATGAACCGATTGTCCTATGTGAAGAAATTCCTTCTCATCGGACTGCTTGTCCTCATCCCCATCTCTATTCTTTCCGTCGATCTGTTCCGCACGCTGCAATCGTCGATTGAAGTGTCGAAGCAGGAACGCGACGGCGTCACGTATCTCGCGCCCGTGAAGACGCTGATGATGCAGATGCAGAAGAGCCGCAGCATGGTCGACAACGGCAATAAGCTGGCTGCCAGCCAAGTCGACGCGATCAAAGCCGAGATGAAGCAGCGCATCGGGCTCGTCGACGCGATGGACGTCAAGTACGGCGAGGCGTTCGGCACAAGCGCGCAGTGGAGCAGCTTCAAGTCCGGGTGGTCGCTGCTGGAACAACAGTACGCGGATTTGACCGTGGACGAGAGCGTGTCTTGGCATATTAAATTGATTCAACAACTGCTGGAGATGCAGCTGGATATCTCCGATGGCTCGAACATGACGATGGATCCGGAGCTGAGCTCCTTCTCGCTCGTCAATATGATCATTAATCGGCTTCCGTCGATGATGGAGAACGAAGCGCTCGCGCGCGGACTCGGCCGCTCGATTCTGGCCGGCGAACCGATAACGCCGGAAGCGCAGGTCAACTTGGTTAAGCAGGCCGACGCGATCGACAGACTAGTGGATGAAATCGGTCATGACTGGAGCAACGCGATGGACGGCAGCGCCGACATGGGGGCCATGGAGAAGCGGGTGGGCTCCAGCACGGAGGCGGCGCAGCGCTTCAGCGGGCTCGTCATGCAGGTCGTATCGGGCAGTAGCAGCCTCGGCTCCTCCTCCTTCTTCGCCGACGGCACGAAGGCGGTCGACGAAGCGTCCGCGTTGTACGACGAGGCGCTCGCGCTGCTCGGCAAGCTCGTCGACAAGCGGATCGACCGGATGGAAGTCGAGCGCGACACGATGATCGCCATTGTCGGCGTGGTGCTGCTGCTCGTGCTCATCTTCTTTATCGCGTTCTATTTGAACGTAAAGCAAACCGTCGATCGCCTGGAGCAGGACAGCTCCCGCATGGCGCAGGGCGATTTGACCGTCCGCGTTCAATTGAAGACCAAGGACGAGCTGGCGCGCGTCGGCGAAGCGTTCAACCGCATGGCCGAATCGTTCGCGGACGTCCTTCGCCGCAACCAGAACATTGCCGAGCAAGTGAGCGGCTCCTCCGCCCAAATGGAGCGGACGGCGCACGATTCCGTCGGCGCGGCCAATCAGATTGCCGCGGTCATGCGGGATATGGCGGGCGAAGCGGAGCATCAAGCCAAGAGCATGGAGCAGAACGCGACGGCCATGACCGAGATGGCCGAGGGTATCAGCCGGGTCGCCGTCACCTCATCGGTGGTGAACGAGGCGGCGGCAGCCGTTTCGAACGAGGCGAAGAACGGCCGCGACACGGTCGTGAAGGCGGCGGGACAGATGCATACGATCCGCGAAACGGCGGGCTCGACGGCCGAAGCGGTCGCGCAGCTGCGCGTCCAGTCCGAGCAGATCGGTTCCATCGTCGACTTGATTACCGGCATTGCCAAGCAGACGAACCTGCTTGCGCTTAATGCCAATATTGAAGCGGCGCGCGCGGGCGTGCACGGCAAAGGCTTCTCCGTCGTCGCAAGCGAAGTGGGCAAGCTGGCCGATCAATCCAGACAACTTGCGTCCAACATCGGCCAGCTCGTCGTATCCATGCAGCAGTCGGCGGCCAACGCGGCGGCGCGGATGGAACAGGGCGTGGCGGAGACGACCGAGGGACTGGCGCTCATGGATGCCGTCAACGGCATGTTCGCGTCGATTTTGAACGAGGTGGAACAGGTGGCGGCGCAGGTCGAAGAGATTTCGGCGGCCACGGAGCAAATGTCCGCGGGCACGGAGCAAGTCGCCGCATCGGTGCATGAATCGCTAGGTTATGCCGCGCGCGCGGCCGAGAAGGCGCAGGAAGCGGCCGAGTCGGCGGGAGCGCAGGTCGTCTCCATGGAAGAGGTGCTGACCGCTTCCGGCTCGCTCAGCGAGACGGCGATCGAGCTGCAGCAGGCGCTCTTGAAGTTCAAGGTGAAGGGCGAATCCGCGGCCTTGGCGCTCGAGGAGCTGCCGAAGAAGAAAGCGAAGAAAGAGAAGAAGACCAAGGTCCCGAAGGGTCGCAGCGGCGCGAAACGAAAGCTTGCGCTGCCGTGGAAGAAGAAGGGATAATCGATAGATAGACGTTGTTCTTGCCATATGAGCGGTTTCGGCGGCCTTCATCCTGCTAATTGCGGGACGGAGGCCGTTTTGTTTTAGGCGGGCAGACCTCCTCGGCGAACCGCCGCCGGGTCTAGGTCGTGTCTGTTCGTTCGTGCAGGCCTCCGAAGTCGCTGCTAACCGCCTCGATGGCCGCTCCCTCCGTAGCCTGCCGCTATCTATCGCTCCCGCCGTCCGAGATTTAGTCGCGCCGATTCCCTAATCAGGCGCGCGTTGGAGATATCTTTTGCCTTTAAGAGGCGCTGCAGAAGCTCTTCAGGCGTATTTGGATTTTGAGAGAGGGACAGCCACACATGCGAATCGTTCGTACGGAAGAGGTCGTAATAGCTTTCTGCCGGTAAATCGTCGCGTTTTGCATGGTTTCCGTTATCCCTTGAGGCTAACAGACGCAATAGGACATCGGCGTGTGCGTTTCGTTGAAGCGCCGCTTCTAGTAGCGTTCTCTTCCCTGGTGAGGAAGGTTCCTGACGGATTAATGTCTCCAGCATCCAAGCATGGTGGTCATAGCCGGCAAATAACCGTTCGGCATCCTCCATGCCAAAAGCCGGCTTCACGTAGATATCGATGGCTAACGTCAGCAACGCTTCGTCTATTTTTCCCGCCAATGCCCACATCACATTCATCTCTTGTCTAGAATGCCCCAATTCAACCACGGCCACGTTTCGGTCGATAAGATCGAAAGCAATGGACGGCGGAAGCGGATCATGATAGAGAAGGTTGAGCTTGCGCCAGAAGACTTCTTCCGCGGCGGCATGTTTAAGTTCGCGATGAATAGCTAGCAGCAACGCTTCGGTTAGCGGGACGGGGATATCGTCGTCTCGCAGGAATCGCTCAATAATTAGAGATGGGTGCATGGCCGTGCCTCCCGTACGTCGTAGTCGTTCCGTCGTATATTCCACGGGATGACGTCACAATCCTTTGTTTATGGGAAGCGCTGGATTCACAACGAACCGTCACCAGAGTCGCCGTCGCTAACGGTGAGCATCAGACCGAGGCAAGCGCGTAAGCCGAAAAACAAACCTTTGGTCGCATGATGATTCGGCCTATCTGTATTGGTTAAAGTTACCTAGGCAAACAAGGGGTATACCTTTGTGTTTGAGGTACAAAGGATTAAGACAAGCCATAAATTAGTGCTTATGTATCACTATTTATAGGGTGTAAAGAACTAAAATGAATATTCTGAAAATAGGGGAATTTGTCGGATTACGGAACATAGGACCTCGGGGTAAGATGTGATCAAGATATCGGAACGGCGAACAAGCATAACGAACTTCGCTGGATCTCGATAAAGGCAAAACCGGCGAAAGCCGGCGACGCAAAGCTACAGGGGCTAAGCCGCGGAAGACGCGGGACTGCCAGCCAGCTGCCGAAAGATGCAGGGGAGTTCTTTTTTTGAACCCTCCTTTCGGGCCTAAAGGTGGGCTATTTTGCATACGCAAGAGGAGGTGGCGAACCGGATGAAGCTGGTCATTCGGGAGAGCGGAGAACGGCTTGGCGATCAAATTGAACGCGCTTACACGTTTTGGCGGAGACTGAGAGGCCTCGTAGGAAGGCGATCTCTCTCCAGCGGCAGCGGCCTTCATATTCAGCCGTGCAAGTCGGTCCATATGTTCTTCATGACATGCGACCTGGATGTACTTCATCTGGACAAGGCAGGCGTCATCGTCGGCATGGAGCATCGGCTGCAGCCGGGGAGAATCGGGGCGGTTTTCGAAGGGACGCGCTCCGTCGTCGAGCTTCCGGCCGGCACGCTGGCAGCCGCGAAGGTCGAGCTGGGACAGACCGCGATTTTGGAACCGTAACACACAGCAAGCTTGATCACGATCAACCAACCACAATCTTAGGAGGCAAACAACATGATGAACAGCATTCGCCGCTTCTGGAACGATGAGCAAGGCCAAGGGATGACGGAGTACGGATTGGTGCTCGGCTTGATCGCGGTCGCGGTCGTCACGGCGCTGATCGCGCTGCGCGGCCACATTATCGACCTGTTCGACAACGCGGAAGATACCATTAACACCGGCGTCACGGAGATGGGCGAAACGCCTTAAGTCGTCCGACTCCTAACCATAGCTGACAGACAGAGGCAAGCACCGAAGTCATTCGAACCTAACGACAACAACCATTCATATAGGAGGCAAACAACATGATGAACAGCATTCGCCGCTTCTGGAACGATGAGCAAGGTCAAGGGATGACGGAGTACGGCTTGGTATTGGGTTTGATCGCGGTCGCGGTGGTAACGGCACTGATTACGCTGCGCGGCCACATCATCGACTTGTTCGACAATGCGGAAGATACGGTCAATACCGGCGTGACGGAAATGGGCGGAACGCCTTAAGTCGTCCGACTGTTAACCATAGCTGACAGACAGAGGCAAGCACCGAAGTCATTCGAACCTAACGACAACAACCATTCATATAGGAGGCAAACAACATGATGAACAGCATTCGCCGCTTCTGGAATGATGAGCAAGGTCAAGGGATGACAGAGTACGGATTGGTATTGGGGTTGATCGCGGTCGCGGTGGTAACGGCGCTGATCACGCTGCGCGGCCACATCATCGACTTGTTCGACAATGCGGAAGATACGGTCAATACCGGCGTGACGGAAATGGGCGGAACGCCTTAATCTTCCTTGCTGAAGGGCCGTGCGTCAATTAGTGGCGCGCGGCCCTTCCTTTTATAGGTGACAACAAGTCGAGAGGAGGCCGCGGATATGTGGGCAAATGCGATTTTGCTGCTCGTGTTGGTATTATGCGTCGTGACCGACCTGCGCAGTCGCAAAATTTATAATAACGTCATTGCACCGGCGCTGCTGCTGGCGGCCGTGCTTCATACCGTAACGGCAGGCTGGAGCGGATTGCTCCAAATGCTGATGGGACTTGGCGCGGGGCTCGCGATTCTGCTGATCCCCTACCTGCTTGGCGGCATGGGTGCCGGGGACGTTAAGCTGTTGGCGGTGGTTGGGGCGTTGAAGGGTGCGGTTTTCGTGCTGACCGCCTCGGTATACATGGCGCTGGCCGGGGCGGTCATGGCGCTGGCGATCGTGCTGTTTAAGGATGGTTTTCGGGCGCGAATCCGATATATGCAGTACGTCTTGGTGTGCATCCGCTTCAGGCTGAAGCTGCCGATGCAAGGACATCTCGCCTCCGGGACGTATCCTTACGGGGTGGCGATCGCGAGCGGTTGCCTGCTCGGGTTTATGCTGGAAGGATGGGGAGCGGGATGATCCGGGATGAGCGTGGCCAGTCGATGGTCGAGTTTGCGCTGTTGTTGCCGCTGCTGCTGTTGCTGTTATGCGGAATCGCGGATTTGGGAAGGCTGCTCTTCGCTTACTCGAGCTTGCAGATGACCGTGCAGGAGACGGCCCGCCTCGGAGGGCTAGGCCGAAGCGACGGAGAGATGACGGCCTATGCCAAAGCGCATCTTCGGGTAGGGGATCCCGCCGACATGACCGTCGCGATTACGCCGAATGAGGCGGCCCGGGCGTCAGGCGATAACGTGACGGTGACGCTTCGCTACTCGCTGCCGCTTCTGACGCCCGTCATGACGCGGATTATTCCGGCCCCGATTCTTTCAGCCCATTCCACGATTCGGGTGGAGTAGGAGGACGCGATGAACAAAAGATTGGCCGCTTTTATAGAAGAAGAACGCGGAAGCACCATCGTATTGGCAGGCTTGTCGATGCTGCTGCTGCTTACCATCGCCGGGTTGGTCGTAGACGGCGGAATCATGTATGCGGAGAAGAGCCACCTGCAGAAGACGGCCAACGCGGCCGCGCTGTCGGGCGCGCAGGAACTGACGGGTCGTTCCGGGGCGGCCGAGGCGGTGGTCCAATCGATCCTCGAGGCGCACGGGGAACAGGGCAGTTTGATCAGCGCCGAGATCGTGCCGATGTCCACCGTACGCGTGAAGCTGAAGAAGGAGATCGGGCTGGGATTCGCCAAGCTGCTCGGGAAGGCCACCGCGACCGTCACGGCGGAAGCGGCGGCGCGGATCATGCCGATGGGCCGAGCCGCCGGGGTCGCGCCGCTTGGTATCGACGAATCGATTACGCTCGAATACCTGAAGCCGTACAAGTTGAAGGTCGACAGCTCCGGGGTGGAAGCCGGGTATTTCGGCATTCTGGCGCTCGGCGGGCCAGGCGCCTCGACGTACGAGAGTAATCTGAAGTACGGGTACCCGAGCGAGATCGAGACGGGCGATATCATCGACACCCAGACCGGCAACGTGGCGGGCAAGACGCGCGACAGCATCAACCTGCGCATCGACCAGGACCCGTATCCGGCGGGCGAATTTTGGCACCGGGACTCCTCCCGGGTCATCCTGATCCCCGTGTACAAGCCCTACCATTACGGCTCCAATCAGCTCAAGACGATCGAGGTTACCGGGTTCGCCTATTTCTACATTCTCGAACCGATGTCGAGCAAGGACACCGCCATCACGGGGATGTTCATCGAGCGGGCAGGAACCGGTTACGCCGGGACGGACATCGTGAATAAAGGCGCTTATGCGATCCGGTTAATTGAATAGCGTTGCAGACATCAAGAGACAGCGGAGGACGGGGAACGCGCATGAGATCAAAAATCATATTATTCGCCGCGGTTATCATGGGCTTGGCGACCACGGCGCTATTCTTCACTTATATGAAGAAGGTGGACGAGCGGGCCGATTCGGGTAAAACGATGATTCGCGTGTTGGCGGCAAAACAGGCGGTGGCGGAAAACACGCAGCTATCCGGCGGCATGCTTCAGCTCGTCGAGGTGCCGGCCATGGCCATCAATGCCACGGCGCTGCGGGACCCGGCGGCGGCCGCGGGCAAAGTAACCGCTTCTGCGCTGGTGCCGGGCGAGGTCATTCTGCCCCATCATTTGCAGGACCGGCAAGATGAAGCGTTGGTCGTGTCCAAGAAAATCCGGGAAGGCTACCGGGCGGCCGCGGTCGGGGTCAACCTGGTCCAATCCGTCTCGAACCTCATCGAGCCCGGCGACTACGTAGACGTGGTCTACACCGTTCAGGAGAAGACGGCTCAGACCATGAAGTCCACGATGCTGCTGGAGAACGTGCGCGTGCTCGCCATCGGCAGACGCATGGTGGAAGCAAGGTCGGATACGCCTTACGTCGAGTACGCGACCGTCACGCTGGAGGTGAAACCCGCCGATGGCGTTAAGGTGGTTCATGCAGATGAAGCGGGCACGGTGAGCTTGATGCTGCGCGGCAGCGTAGCGGTCGGACCGAAGGAGCCGGCAGGCGCGGCGGGGAAGACGGCGGGTCAACCGGCTGCCAAAACCGCGGGGAGCACGAACAAGTCGTAGTGGTAACGGGGACCGAGCCGCGGCCGACGTATGACGTCGCCGGCATCGGGCGAAAGCGGAAATGGGGTAGAGGAGGATGGCCGAGATGAATCAAGCGGATCACGGCGGCGGAGAGCAGGGCATGGCTGCGGCATCGGAGGGCAAGCGCGGCGAGATGATCGTCGTCTGCAGCGCCAAGGGAGGAATCGGGCGGACCGTGCTGGCCGTTAATCTGGCAGTTGCCCTGACCAAAAAAAATATTCAGATCGCCATGCTGGATGCCAGCTTCCAATTCGGCGACGTCGCGCTTGCGCTCGACCTACATCCGACCTTTACCATTCAGGATGCCATCGGTCATTTGGGGCAGCTGGACCGCCATGCGCTGGCGGGTTATCTCATTCACCATCATTCGGGCGTCAAGGTGCTGGCCGCGCCGGAACGACCGGAATTGGCGGATCTCGTGACGGCCGAGGTGGTTGACCGGGTGTGCGACTTGTTATTGGCCCATCATGACTATGTCATCGTGGATACGGGGGCGGGGCTCCAGGAGCGGACGCTGCAGCTGATCGAGAAGGCGGACCATGTCTTCATGCTGACGACGCTCGAGATGACGGCGGTCAAGAATACGAAGCTGATGCTGGAGACGCTGGAGGTGCTCGGTCTTCGGGACAAAACGCAGCTGGTCGTGAACCGATCGACGATGGAGAGCGTGCTGAAGGCCGCGGACGTGCCGGAAATTCTCGGCATGGAGAGCGCGACCTATATCCCGAACGACTTTCAATTGGTGGCGCAGTCGCTCAATATCGGCATTCCGTTCGTGCTGAATCAAGCCAAGTCGGAATTGGCCAAGACGGTGTTCAAGATGGCGGAGCAGCTCATATCGCGGCGGGAAATCTCGACGTTCCGGCCGAAGCAGGGCTCCTTCTTCCAGCAGCTGTTCGGCAAGACGGCCAAAGCGTAGCGGGCCGATACCAAAGGCGAGGAGATGGGCGAAACCATGAGCTTACTCGATAAAATACAAGCCAAAGCCGCGGCCTCCGGAGCGGAACCGACGGAGGGCGAAGTTGGCGCAGCTCCCGCCGCGGATCCCGCGGGCAAGACGCCGAGGAAGGATTTGCTGGCGACCTTTCGGCAGATTCGGGGCACCGATCCGCGTCCGAAGGAAGCGCAGGCGCCGATCTCGAAGCATCAGGAGCTGAAGAACAAGCTGCATAAGCAGGTGCTGAACGACCTCAAGGACGAGGACGTCGAGGCGGTGATCCCCAAGATTGACGCCATGGCCATCGAAATCATCATGGAGGATGAATCGCTGCGTGGTAAAGTCGACCGCAAGAAAGTCGTCGAAGAGCTTTTGCACGATCTGACCGGCTTTGGCCCCATTAACCCGCTGCTCCTCGATCCGGAGATCAGCGAGGTCATGGTGAACGGCCCCAACCAGGTGTACGTGGAGCGTAATGGCAAAATCGAGCTGTCCTACGTGCAGTTCCGCGACGACGAGCATGTGATGAACATCATCGACAAAATCGTCTCGCCGATCGGACGCCGCGTCGACGAGAGCAGCCCCATGGTGGATGCCCGGCTGCCGGACGGCTCGCGGGTCAACGTCATCATCCCGCCTTTATCGCTGAAAGGGCCGACCATCACGATTCGCAAATTCTCCAAGGATCCCTTTACGATCGAGAATTTGGTCGATTTCGGCACCATTACCCGGGATATGGCGATCTTCCTGGAGGCTTGCGTCAAGGCGCGGCTGAACATGTTCGTCAGCGGCGGTACCGGCTCGGGCAAAACGACGACGCTCAACGTGCTCTCGGGCTTCATCCCCAGCGACGAGCGGATCGTGACGATCGAAGACGCGGCCGAGCTGCAGCTTTGGCAGGAGCACGTCGTGTCGCTGGAATCGCGTCCGCCCAACATCGAGGGCAAGGGGGCCATTACCATTCGCGACCTCGTCCGCAACTCGCTGCGGATGCGCCCGGAGCGGATCGTCATCGGCGAGGTGCGCGGCGGCGAAGCGCTCGACATGCTGCAGGCGATGAATACCGGTCATGACGGCTCCTTGGCGACGGGTCACTCCAACAGCCCGCGCGATATGATCGCTCGTCTGGAGACGATGGTGCTCATGGCGGGGATCGAGCTTCCGGTGAAAGCGATCCGGGAGCAGATCGCGGGCGCGATCGATATTATCATTCAGCAGTCGAGGCTGAAGGACGGCACCCGCAAGATTACCAACATTACCGAAGTGCAGGGGATGGAAGGGGATGTTATCGTGCTGCAGGACATTTTCGCCTTCCGGCAGACCGGGGTGGACGAGCGGGGCAAGATTGTAGGCAAGCTGGCGCCTACGGGGGTCCGGCCGAAGTTTTACGAGCGTCTGGAGAGCTCGGGCATGCATATTCCGGCTTCCGTATTTATTGAAGAGGAGTGAGTGGGCATATGGCGGTCATCCTCACGGCGATGGTCTTCACGACCAGCCTGATGCTGTTCATTGCCGTGCTGCAGCTGTTGCAGACGGATAAGCGGATGGAGAAACGGTTGCGGCATTATTTGGTGCTGCACGATAAGAAGCCGCTCGGACGCCGGAAGTTCGGCCTGCTCGTCCAGCTGCAGCTGTCCAAGCAAGCGGTGCGCGAGCGGGTGCTGACCAAGAAGAAGAGTCAGCGGCTCGAAGAGCGTCTAAGCCGGGCGGGGATTACCATGAAGCCGGAGGAATACATCCTTTTTCAGTGGGTGGGCATCGCGCTTGGCGGCGGTCTCTTGTACTTGCTGACGGGCCAGCCGGCGCTGTTGGCCGTCGGCGCGGTCGCGGGCTTCTTGTTCCCGGGTTGGATGGTAGATCGGCTTCGCCGCAAGCGGCTGGCCGCCTTCAATGACAGCCTGCTGGATATGCTCACCACCATCATTGGCTCGCTGCGGGCCGGCTTCAGCTTCGTGCAGGCGCTCAAGACGGTTGTGGAGGAGTCGACGGGACCGATGCGCGATGAAGCGGATATCGTGCTCAAGGAAATGCAGTACGGCGCGTCGGTCGAGGATGCCCTTGGCAACTGGCGCGAGCGTATGCCGAGCGAGGATCTCGACCTGCTGGTGCAGGCGATTCTCATCCAGCGTCAAATCGGCGGCAATCTGGCAGTCATTCTGGAGACGATCGTGCAGACGCTTCGCGACCGGGGACGCATCCAGCGGCAAGTGACGACGTTGACCGCGCAGGGTCGGCTCTCGGGCATGGTCATCGGCTTGCTGCCGCTCGTGCTCGGCGTGCTGCTTTATTTGATCGAACCCGACTATATCGGCACGCTGTTCCGGCACCCGATCGGCATGGGGCTGTTGGCCGGCGGCGGCGTGTCGGGGATGATCGGTTTTGTGTTGATTCGCAAAATGACCCAAATCGAGGTGTAAACGATGCTGTATGCGGCGTTCTGCTTAACGGTCACGCTGGCGATCTACGGTTTGTACGTCCTGCGGGAGGAGAGGGGCAGCCGGCTGAAGCGCAGGCTAGCCCAGGTCAGCGGGACGTTGGAGGAGAAACGGCGGGAGCCGGAGCCCACCTCGGTGACCGGCGAAGAGAGCTCCTTCCTGAACCGGCTGCTGAAGCCGGGGTTGCGGATGCTGCGGCGCGCGTTCAGCCGTCGACTGGAGGAGCGCAAGGAGGCCAGCATCGAGCTGGCGCTGCTTCAGGCGGGCCGGCCGTTCCAGATGAATCCCGTCGATTACCGGCTGCTGCAAATCGCGTTGGCGGCGCTCCTGCCGTGCGCGGCGGGAGGTTACGGCTATCTGCTTGGACTTGCGGCGGGCGGATGGCTGACGATGGCTTTCGCCGGCCTGGGGCTCGCGCTGGTTCTGCCCGGCTATTATTTGCGGCTGAAGACCAAAGCCCGGACCAAGCTTGCGCTTCGCGAGCTGCCCGACGTGCTCGACCTGCTGACGGTCAGCCTGGAGGCCGGCCTCGGGTTCGATTCCGCGCTTCATAAGCTGGTCGCCCGCAAGGAAGGCGTGCTCGCCGGCGAATTCCGGCGCTGCCTGGAGGAGATCCGCCTGGGCAAGACGCGCCGCGAAGCGCTGGCGGGCGTAAGGGACCGGCTGCCGCTGGAAGAGCTGCGCGTGCTGATCAGCAGCATCCTGCAGGCGGAGAAGCTCGGCATCGGCATGGTGACGGTGCTTCGCGTCCAATCGCAAGAGGTGCGCGATCGCCGCAAGCAGCGCGCCGAAGAGGAGGCCATGAAGGCGCCGATCAAGATGTTGTTCCCGCTCGTGCTCTTCATCTTCCCCAGTCTCTTCATCGTGCTGCTTGGCCCGGCGGTCATTCAGTTCATCGAGACATTCTCTAAGTAGAGGGCGCACAGCGCCAGCGGACGGCAACCTCGCCGCCCGACAACGCCCAAAGAGCCTCAGACCCGTGCCGAACGCATGGGTCTGAGGCTCTTTCCGATTGCGACAACTTGCCGTGCGCGCATGCTGCAGCTGTCGACGGTCCGTTAGTCCGTCCACCATCGCTTCAACTGCGACCACCACGATTTGGACGTCTCCTTGACCGCGTCTTCGCCGCCGGATGCGGCTTGATCGCCGTGAGCCCCGCAGAACTCCGCCGGTTCGGTGCCGGTGACGAACGTCTCCAGCCGCCGGTCCGGGCAGCCCTTGCCGGCCAGTTTGCCGGTCTTCGGATCGACGTACACGGTGGATACGCCGCCGGGCACGGGGAAGATTTTCGGCGGCACGGCGGCCAACGCGTGCTCGGTATAGTTGGCGAAGATCGGGGCGGCGCGGTGCGCTTCGGTCGGCGTTAGCTTCCGATCCTTGTCGTAGCCGACCCAGACCGCCGTGACCAGCTCGGGCGTATAGCCGACGAGCCAGGCATCGGTCGCCGTCGTGCCGGTCTTGCCCGCGACGGGCCGCTTGAGCAGCGCCGCGACCCGGTTGCCGGTGCCGCCCGTCTCGAACACGCTCTCCATCAAGCTCGTCAGCACGTACGCGTGCGCCGGATCGACGACTTGGCTGTGCACCGGCTTCGCCTCGTACAGCACCTCGCCTTTGCTATCCTCGATGCGCAGAATCGCGGTCGGTTCGACGCGCTGGCCCGCGTTGGCGAACACGCCGAAGGCGGACGCCATCTCGAACGGACTGACCGGGAACGTGCCGAGCGCGAGCGACGGCACCGGCTGCAGGGTGGCCGTAATGCCGAGGCGGCGGGCCATGTCGATCACGTTGTCCGCCCCGACCGACATGATCGTATTGACCGCGTAGATATTGTCCGAACTCGCGATCGCCTGCCGCATGTCGATGTAGTCCTCGGCGTACTTATCGTTGTAATTGTGCGGCGCGTACGTCTTGCGGCCTTCGTCATAGGTGAAGATCGTCGGCTCGCTTTTGTACCGGGAGACCGGCGTCATCGATCCTTGTTGCAGGGCGGTCAAGTACAGGATCGGCTTGAAGGACGAGCCGGGCTGCCGCGTCTTCGCGAGCGCGCGGTTGAATTGGTTCGTCTTATAGTTCCGTCCGCCGACCAACGCCTTGATGTATCCGGTTCGCGGATCGATCGACACGAGCGCCGCCTGCTGCTGCGACGAAGTCGGAATGCCCTTGGCGACCGCGTCTTCCGCGGCGAGCTGGGCTTCCTCGTCGAGCGTCGTGAAGATGCGCAAGCCGCCCTCGCTGAACAGCCGCTCGTTAATGCCGAGTTGGTCGACGGCGATGCTGCGGACGTAGTCGCGGAAGTAAGGCGCGGTACCGTCCTGCTGCCCGCCGCCCAGCGGCTGGAATGCCAGCAGCTCCTTGCCCGCCGCGTCCGCTTCCTCCCGGGTAATATAGCCTTGCGCGGCCATCGTTCCCAAGATCGTGCGCTGTCGGTCCTTGGCGTTCTTCATATCATTATAAGGCGAGTAATACTTGGGCCCCTTCGGAATGCCGGCCAGCATGGCGCTCTCGGCCAGCGTCAACTCGGAGGCGTGTTTGCCGAAGTACAGTCGTGCCGCGGCCTCGACCCCGTAAGCGCCGTGCCCGTAATAAATTTGGTTCAGATACATGCCGAGAATCTCGTTCTTGGTGTAGTTCATCTCGAGCTGAACGGTATACATCGCTTCTTTGATTTTGCGGTTCCACGTCCGTTCGTGCGTCAGGTATAGATTCCGCGCCAGCTGCTGGGTAATCGTGCTGGCGCCTTGCTTCGTCTCCATATGCTCCAGATTGACGACGGCCGCGCGGGCAAGCCCCTTCACGTCGAAGCCGAGATGGTCGTAGAACCGTTGGTCTTCGATGGCGAGCGTCGCGTCGATGAGGAAGGGGGAGACCGCCTTGAGCGGGACGGACTGCCGATTCTCGCCCGTATGGAACGTATCGATAACGTTCCCCTGCAGGTCGAGCATCTGGGACGATTGCGTGATCGAAGCGGCGGGCAGCGTTTGATGGCGCAGATAATATAGGAAGCCGAAGGCGACGAGAAGCATCGCCAGCGTGCAGCATCCGGCGACGAAGCCTGCCTTGCGAAGGCGGCGGATCAGCGGCATCCACCGTTCGGCTCGCACGCGCCAAGGCGTGCCGCGTTTGCGCGCCGCCGGTTTGGAAGCGGGTTTGGTCATGGTGGCATCCCTCACGTTCGCATCTCTTTTTCCTTAGTATGGAAAACGCGAGGGGCGCCTATTCACCCCTCTCGGGAGCGAAAATGTTTTTTTTGTGCAGGCAGACGCGAAAGGTTGATTTTTCCCCCGGAAGCACTATAATACAGTGTGAACCATCGACCTAACGAATAATAGGAATCCAACATACAAGAAAGAAGGGACCTAACAGCCATGGAATTGTGGTATACCGAGAAACAAACCGACAGCTACGGCATTACGGCCAAAATTAAAGAGACGTACGTGAGCGAGCAGACCGATTTCCAGAAGCTCGACATGATCGAGACCGAAGAATTCGGCACGATGCTCGTACTGGACGGCATGGTCATGACGACCGACAAGGACGAGTTCGTCTATCATGAAATGGTTGCCCATCCTGCGCTGTATACCCACCCGAATCCGAAGCACGTGCTCGTCGTCGGCGGCGGCGACGGCGGCGTGATCCGCGAAGTGCTGAAGCACCCTTCGGTCGAGAAGGCCGTACTCGTCGAGATCGACGGCAAAGTCATCGAATATTCGAAGCAATACCTGCCGAACATCGCGGGCGGGCTGGACGACCCACGCGTGGAAGTCATCGTGAACGACGGTTTCATGCACATCCACGACCACAAGAACACGTACGACGTCATCATGGTCGACTCCACCGAGCCGGTCGGCCCAGCGGTCAACCTGTTCACGCGCGGCTTCTACCAAGGCATCTACGACGCCCTGAAGGAAGACGGCATTTTCGTCGCGCAGACGGACAACCCTTGGTTCAAGTCCGACCTCATCTCGAGCGTTAATCGCGACGTGAAGGAAGTATTCCCGATCGTTCGCGTATACTGGGCGAACGTGCCGACATACCCAAGCGGCCTGTGGACGTTCACGCTCGGCAGCAAGAAACATGACCCGCTCGCGGTGGACGAGTCGTCCATCCCGGAGATCGATACCAAATACTACTCCCCTCGTCTGCACAAAGCGGCGTTCGCGCTGCCGAAGTTTGTGGAAGACCTGGTGAAATAGAGAGGACCCGCCCATGCGTCTGGATCAAAAATACTCCGGTAACGTCTTTATCCTGAGCTCCGACGATTACGCCGCTTCCAAAGCGGTCATCTACGGCATGCCGATGGACTTTACCGTCTCGTTCCGTCCGGGTTCGCGCTTCGGCCCGGCCCGCATTCGCGAAGTGTCGATCGGCTTGGAAGAGTACAGCCCGTACCTCGACCGCAGCCTCGAAGACATCGACTACTTCGACGCCGGCGATCTGCTGCTGCCGTTCGGCAACGCGCAGCGTTCGCTCGACATCATCGGCGAATTCGTGAGCGGCGTGCTGGCCGACGGCAAAATGCCGGTCGGTCTTGGCGGCGAGCATCTCGTATCCTGGCCGATTTTCCAAGAGGTGTACAAGAAGTACCCGGATTTGGCGATCATCCACTTCGACGCTCACGCGGATCTGCGCGAGAACTACGAAGGCGAGCCGCTGTCCCACTCCACGCCGCTGCGCAAGGCAGCGAACCTGATGGGCGGCAAGAACATCTACCAATTCGGCATCCGTTCCGGTTCCCGCGAAGAGTGGCAGTACGCGCGCGAGAACATCAACTTCCATCCGTACGAGGTGCTCGAGCCGCTGAAGAAGGCGCTGCCCGAGCTGGCGGGCCGTCCGGTTTACCTGACGATCGACATCGACGTATTGGATCCGTCCGCGGCGCCCGGCACGGGCACGGCGGAAGCGGGCGGCATTACGAGCAAGGAATTGCTCGAAGCGGTCCACGCGATCGCGAATTCCGGCGTGAACGTCGTCGGCTGCGACCTCGTCGAGGTTGCTCCGGCTTACGACCACTCGGAGATGACGCAGATCGTCGCATCGAAGGTCATTCGCGAGATGCTGCTCGGCTTTATTAAGTAATTCGTTCGGGCGTATTGCCCGGCGTCCGCACCGGCTCGTCCTGCATCCTGATGCAAGGGCGGGCCGGTTTGTTTTAGGAGAGATCGAGCGAGGGCGGGGATTCTGTCCCGCACCGCTCGCAGCTTACGAGCGCCGGTCGCATAGCGGCGACCAACGCCGGCAGGCGGCTTCGATAGCTGCTGTACCGATCAATGCCGTCCGTTTGCTCGCCAGGCCCCCGCCAACCGGGCGAAATTTTCGGCGCGCCCAGCCTATGAATCTTTTCTCTATTGGCCATACTGGCTAGTAACAGGTAATTGGTTTGCGCTCCCGGTAGGGAGAGCAGCATTTACCTAGAGTAATTGGTTGCGCTCCCGATAGGGGAGCAGCATTTACCTAGGGTAATTGGTTTGCGATCCCGATAGGGGAGCAGCATTTACCTAAGGTGATGGGCCTAAAAGAGAAGGGAGTTCTGGGCAATGGGCATTTTACCGGTACATGAACGATTGGCGGAGCTGTATATTCTGCGGACGAAGCGGAAGCTGACGGAGGAAGAATCGGCCGATTTCGAACACTGCCTGGCGGCGAACGCCGTCTTCTGCAGGCAGCTGGCCCACTTGTACAACCTGTCGCTGCTGGCTTCCATGACGAATGATGCGGAGTGGCAGCACGAGATTTGCGCGCGGATCGAAAAAATGAACGGCCAACCGCCGGCATCGCGCCGGACGGAGGAGGCATAAGACGCCGACGGCTGCGGCATACGGGCCGGGCTGCGCGCATGAAGCCCGTCTGCCGGGAGCATTCCTCCCTCGCGCGGCATGGGGAAGCGGCGTCTATCTCTCCAGGCCGCCGTAAGGGGAGAGAGCCATGCGTAAACACTCATTTCCGCCCGTGATCGACGAGCGGGCCCGGGTACTGATTATGGGGAGCTTGCCCGGAGATGCTTCCTTGCAGGTGCAGGAGTACTACGGCAATCCCCGCAATTACTTTTGGACGGTCGTATACGCCCTATTCGGCGACGGGGCTTCGCCGGATCCGGATTATGGCGAGCGGCTGGCTTTCGCGGCCCGGAACCGGCTGGCGCTATGGGACGTCATCGCCGCCGGCGAGCGGGAAGGCAGCCTGGACGCGAATATTAAAGGCGAGAAGCCCAATGCAATTCCGGAGCTGCTAACCGCGTATCCCGGCATTCGATGCCTCGTCTTTAACGGCAGCAAAGCGCACGATACCTTCATGAAGCATTTTCGCCATCATTCATGCACGAAAGGACGTGTTTTGCTGAAGCTGCCGTCCACCAGTCCGATCCCGACGCCCAAGATGCGCGGGGCCGACGATCGTATCGCAGCGTGGCGGCCGATCGTCGACTATGCGCGCGTCGCGTCGTCGTCTTGATCATGCCGCCCCTTGCTTTTTTTGGCGGGTGACGACTATAATAGAACCAAATTCAGCGACAATGATCGGGAGAGTACGCTAGCGAGAAGCCGTTTTAGCGAGCCGGGGTGGTGGGAGCCGGTACGGAAGCGCAGCCGGAAGCGCACCCGGGAGTCGGTTTCCTGAAGCGAGAGGCCGCGAGCGCTCGCCGGTAGGGAGACCCGGCACAGGCCGTTATCCTGTCAAGTGGAACGCCGCCCGGCGAGTGCGGGCCGACGCGGGTTTCAGAAGAGTGGTACCACGGATAGCCTTCCGTCTCTTTCCGGAGACGAAGGCTTTTTTGAATTCTAAGAATTTATAAGCTTCGCGTGTATAAACGAGCTTAGAATTCTCCGGAACGAAACGAGCTTCGCGACGAAGACGGCGCAGCCGGTTCGCCTTGCGGGGACGAAGCGCGGGGCACGGCCTATCGCGTAATGGAGGGAGACGGGATTAGCGTCTATGGACGATAAAGCAAACATTCGGATTACGCTCGAGAGCGACGTGGACGGCGAGAAACAGGCGCATCAGCTCACCGGCGAGTGGTATCGGAAAGACAGGACGGTCTATATCCGGTACGAAGAGCGGGACGAGACGTACGGCGAAGTACGCACGACCGTAAGATGGCGGGAAGGCGAACTGCGGCTGACCCGGCACGGCGGCATCGAGGCCGAACAGAGCTTCGCGGCCGGTCAGCGGCTGCCGGGCCGGTATAAGTCCGAGCATGCGACGTTCCCGCTGGAGACGGAGACGCTGCTGCTCTGGATGCAGACCGGCGACGAGAGCAGCACGGGCACGGCGGACAATTTGCCAAGGCCTTCGCTGCCGCTGCTCCTCGAGTGGCGGTATATGTTATGGGTCGGCGGGGAATCGGTCGGACAGTTCCGCATCCGCCTGCTGGCCGAGACCGAGGAATCGGCCAATACGCCGTAGGTAACGTCTGCGCCGATACATAGGGATGTTCAATGATAAATAAACAACCGGGGCGGTACGCCCAACTTATATGAAGGAGATGTTCGAATGACCACCAACGTATTGGAACAACTGCATGCCCAAGTAAGAGAGGCCATTGCCGACGCGGTCGTCGCGGCAGGGCTGGCAAGCCGGGAAGAACTGCCGGTATTCGCGATCGAAGTGCCGAAGGAGAAGGCGCACGGCGACCTCGCGACGAACGCCGCCATGCAGCTGACCAAGATCGCGAAGAAGAACCCGCGCCAGATCGCCGAAGCGATCGTGGCGAATCTCGATGCGGCGAAAGCCTCGATTCAGTCCGCCGAAATCGCGGGCCCGGGCTTCATTAACTTCCGCCTGGACCGCAGCTACTTGCATCCGGTCATCGCGGACGTGCTCGGCCAAGGCGACGGATACGGCCGCGTAAGCGCCGGCGGCGGTCAGCGCGTGCAGGTCGAGTTCGTCAGCGCCAACCCGACGGGCAGTCTCCATCTGGGCCACGCGCGCGGCGCGGCCGTCGGCGATGCGCTGTGCAACGTGCTCGACTTCGCGGGCTATGACGTCACGCGCGAATACTATATTAACGATGCCGGCAACCAGGTCGCGAACCTGGCGCTGTCCATCGAAGCGCGTTACAAGCAGGCACTCGGCCAAGACGCCGAGATGCCGGCCGACGGCTACCACGGCGAGGATATCGTCGGCTTCGCCAAGGAGCTGGCCGAACAGGAAGGCGACCGGCTGCTGTCGCTACCGCAAGACGAGCGCTACGCGTTCTTCCGCCAATACGGCTTAGAGCGGGAGCTGGACAAAATCAAGCGCGACCTGGGACGATTCCGCGTCGGCTTCGACAGCTGGTACAGCGAGACGTCGCTCTATGAGACGAACCAAGTCGTGCAGGCGCTCGAGGCGCTGCGCGAGCGCGGCCAAGTGTTCGAGGAAGGCGGCGCGACGTGGTTGAACACGATGGCGTACGGAGACGACAAGAACCGCGTGCTCGTGAAGAACGACGGTTCGTACACGTACCTGACGCCGGACGTCGCGTACCACCGCGACAAGTACGGGCGCGGCTACGACCGGATGATCAACATTTGGGGCGCCGACCACCACGGCTACATTCCGCGCATGAAGGCGGCGATGGAGGCGCTCGGCAACGATTCGAAGAAGCTCGTCGTCCTGATCGCGCAGATGGTCAG
Organism: Paenibacillus methanolicus; assembly: GCF_008124765.1. Lineage (GTDB taxonomy): Bacteria > Bacillota > Bacilli > Paenibacillales > Paenibacillaceae > Paenibacillus_Z > Paenibacillus_Z methanolicus. The sequence goes on from NZ_VNHS01000015.1 coordinate 101,193, forward strand.
CCTGTTCCAGAACGGCGAGAAGGTGAAGATGTCCAAGCGAACGGGCAAAGCCGTCACGATGGAAGATTTGATGGACGAAGTCGGCGTCGACGCGATCCGTTATTTCTTCACGATGCGCAGCATGGACTCGCACCTGGATTTCGATATGGATTTGGCGATTTCGACGTCCAACGAGAACCCGGTGTTCTACGTGCAATACGCGCATGCGCGCATCTGCAGCGTATTCCGTCAAGCCGAAGAGCAAGGCGTGGCGCTCGCGAATTTGGCAGAGGTGGACCTCGCCAAGTTATCGACCGAGCACGAGTATGATCTGCTTCGCAAAATGGGCGAGTTGCCGCAGGAGATCGCCGAAGCGGCGGAGCAATACGCGCCGCACCGCCTCGTGCGCTACGTTTACGAGCTGGCCGCGCTGTTCCACAGTTACTACCGGGCGGAGCGGGTCATCACGGAGGACGCCGCCCAGACGCAGGCGCGCCTCGCCCTGCTATCGGCCGTCCGCACCGTTCTGGCCAACGTGCTGCGCCTGATCGGCGTATCGGCGCCGGAGCGCATGTAGACCTGTCCTGCCTTGCGCAAAATCAAGAACCCGGGAGCGAGCGCAACTTAGCCTCGCATGCTCCCGGGTTCTTGATTGCCCGAACGTAGACCGTTCACGGTTTCCGCGCGCTGCGGCCGGCGCGCACGTCGATCGCATCTCAAAGACTAGTACTCTCCCGATTCGTGAAAGTCCCGCTAACGTTATCGCAGCCGGCATGCTTTGCGAATCCCCACGCCAGCCGGGCTAACGCTCGGCGGCCTGCAGCATGCGCACGATGTCGAGCTCGCCGGTCACGCGCGGTACTTTCGTGCCCCGCAGCGGCACCATCGACTTCTTCAGAATCGTCTTGATGTCGCCGGGCGACAGATCCGGATGCTGGGCGAGCAGTAGCGCGATGGCGCCGCTAACATGCGAGGTGGCCATGGACGTGCCGCTCATTTCGTTGTACTTCCCGCGCAGCCAAGCCGACAGGATTTTGTCGCCGGGCGCGTAAATATCGATATGCATGCCGCGGTTGCTGAACGGCGCGACCCGCCTCAGCCGGGTGGTGGCGCCGACGGCGATCGTCTGCGGGTAACGGGCCGGATAATCGACGGCCTTTCGCTTGCCATCGTTGCCGGAGGACGCGACGATGATGACGCCGGAGTTATACGCGTGGTTGACGGCGGAGAGCAACGATTTGCTGCGCGACTTCATGCCGAAGCTCATATTGATGACGTTCATGCCGTTATTGACGCACCACTCGATGCCGAGCACGATATCCGAGACGAAGGCGCTTCCGTTGTTGTCGAATGCCTTCACGGGGTAGACGGTCGCCCTGGGCGCGACGCCGATCATGCCGTGCACCTGGTTGGCTGCGGCGATCGTGCCCGCGATATGCGTGCCGTGCCCGTTGTCGTCGAACGGCAGCGCGCTGCGATTGAGGAGATTGATCCCCCGGCCGAGCGACTGCTTCAGATCGGGATGATTGAAGTCGACGCCCGTGTCGATGACGCCGACTTTGATCCGGTGGCCGGTCGTCGAGCTCCAAGCGAGCGGCGCCTTGATTTTCTGCACGCCCCAAGGGATGCCCCGGTCCGCGGTGGTCGGCTTGGGCATGATGTTCGGCGCGTCGACGGCGACCGGCTGATCCGCTTCCAGCCAGACGGCTTTTACGGGGAAGCCGGACGAAGCCCCCCCCTCATCGGGGAACGAGAAACCTTGAATAAGCGGCAGATGGCGAACGCGTTCCCGTTTTGCGGATGATGCGGCCCATTCGGTCCAGACATTCAGAAACCGCTTGTAGTCGCCGTGCCGCCGGAAACGGACGATCCGCCGCTTCGTGCCCGTAGCGGGCGCGGCCAGTTTACGATGCAACCAACGGAGTATCTCGGTTCTGTCCAAATTTGGCGTCCCCTCCTACGGCGGAACTGCTGAGGTATTGTATGACCGAGCGTTCCAAGCCGTATGAGCGAGTGACCTTTTTTTGCAAAATAGGCGGCGAACAGTGTCATTTCGCGCGGACCTTCATACTATATAGGAAGAGCCGCGGGAGCGGTTCTTGATTCCCGCAAAGCGGCTTGTCGCAAGCAGGCGGCGGGAGGGATACAGTCGAAGCGGAGGGCCCAGCCCTCCGCTATTTTCGTATTCTAAGCATTTATAAGCTTCGCGTGCATACATCAGCTTCGAACTCTCCGGAATGAAACGCGCCTCGCCGCAAAAGACGGCGACAGCCGTTTCGCCTTGTTTGTCGCGCGTCCTCTCGCGGGTGCAAATCCGATCGCGCAACCGCGGGCTGCGCGGCATTTCCCGCATGCCCGCCGTCCAAGCTTGCTTTTTTGAAAAAAATAGGTTTTACTATAGGTTGAAAAAGGAACGCAAACAGCAGCGAAGAGACGATTCGTATTCGTACGAGAGGGAGTGTACCCATGAGCGAGTTCACGTTGAAACTCGATCCGGAGCGCGTGAAGGAAATGCCGATGGTCGACTTGGCGTTTGAAGTGCTGAAAGCCGCCAATACGCCGTTTTATTACCGGGACCTGATGATGGAGATCGCGAAGGTCCGGAAATTGTCCCAAGAAGAAATCAACCAGGTGATTGCGCAAGTATATACGGAAATTAACATCGACGGCCGTTTCGCGTGCGTCGGCAGCAACATGTGGGGATTGAAACGCTGGTACCCGGTTGAACGCAACGAAGATCCGGTTACAAACGCGAAGCGTCCGCGCATTATCAACGACGACGACGACGACGATCTCTACAGCGACGACGAGGAAGAAGAAACCTACGCGGCGGACGAAGAGGATTTCGATCTGTACGACGAGGATCAAGAAATCTTCGACGAAGAAGTCGAAGCCGAGGAAGAAGTCGACGAGGAAGTGCTCATCGACGACGAAGAGCTCGAGGACGAGGAGTCGGACGACGAGGAAGCCGAGGAAGAAGAAGCGGAAGAATCGGAATCCGAGGACGAGAAGTAAACGAGACGTAAATCGCTGGTTTTGCGGTCTTGACACGGGATGTCCGGCATATTAAACTATTGCATGGGCTTCAAGTTCGGACATTAGATATACGACAAAAGTCAAAAAGTGCCCCCGTATTCGGGTGTCACTTTTTTCTTTTTTAAGCACCATTTTTGTGCGGAATTTGGGAAAACCTATACTTTAACTTACTAGCGTGGAGGGTATCATCAGTGACCAAGTACATTTTTGTAACCGGCGGTGTCGTGTCGTCTCTGGGCAAAGGTATCACGGCGGCGTCGCTCGGCCGTTTGCTAAAGAACCGGGGTCTGAAAGTGACGATCCAGAAGTTCGATCCTTACATTAACGTGGACCCGGGCACGATGAGTCCTTACCAGCACGGCGAAGTATTCGTGACGGACGACGGCGCGGAGACGGACCTTGATTTAGGCCACTACGAGCGCTTCATCGACATTAACCTGTCGAAGAACAGCAACGTCACGACCGGCAAGATTTACTCGACCGTTATTACCAAAGAGCGCCGCGGCGAATACCTAGGCGGCACGGTACAGGTCATTCCGCATATTACGAACGAAATCAAGGACCGCGTGTTCCGCGCAGGCAAAGAAACCGGTTCGGACGTGGTCATTACCGAGATCGGCGGCACGGTAGGCGATATCGAGAGCTTGCCGTTCCTCGAAGCGATCCGTCAGATCAAGAGCGACATCGGCCGCGACAACGTCATGTACGTGCACGTCACGCTGATTCCGTTCATCAAGGCGGCGGGCGAAGTGAAGACGAAGCCGACGCAGCACAGCGTGAAGGAACTGCGCAGCATCGGCATCCAGCCGAACGTCATCGTGTGCCGGACCGAGCAGCCGATCGCCGAAGAACTGAAGCGCAAGATCGCGCTGTTCTGCGACATCGACGCGAACGCGGTCGTCGAGTGCATCGATGCGCCGACGCTCTACGAAGTGCCGCTCATGCTTCGCGAGCAAGGGTTGGACGATTTCGTCGTCAACCACCTCAAGCTGAACGCGGGCGAGCCGGACATGACCGAATGGCAAGGGCTCGTGGACCGCGTGAAGAACTTGAAGCGTACGACCGAGATTGCGATCGTCGGCAAGTACGTCGCTCTTCACGACGCCTACCTCTCCATCGTGGAGTCGCTTAGCCATGCAGGCTTCGCATGGGACGCGGAAGTGAAAGTGCGTTGGGTGAACGCCGAGGAAGTAACCGAGCAGAACGTGGCGGACAAGCTGCATGGCGTCTCCGGCATCCTCGTGCCGGGCGGTTTCGGCGATCGGGGTATCGAAGGCAAGATCAACGCGATCCGTTACGCGCGCGAGCAACGCATTCCGTTCTTCGGCATCTGTCTGGGCATGCAGGTGGCCGTCATCGAGCACGCGCGCAACGTGACGGGCTTGCTGGACGCGAACAGCTCGGAGATCAACCCGTCGACGCCTTATCCGGTAATCGACCTGCTGCCGGAGCAGAAGGATATCGAGGATCTGGGCGGCACGATGCGCCTGGGGCTCTACCCGTGCAAGACCGTTCCGGGCTCGCTGGCCGAGCGCGAATATGGAGACGAGCTCGTTTACGAGCGTCACCGTCACCGGTACGAGTTCAACAACGAATTCCGCGAGCGGATCGAAGCGACCGGCCTTCGCATCTCCGGCACGTCGCCGGACGGCCGTCTCGTCGAGATGGTGGAGCTGCCGGATCACCCATGGTTCCTGGCCGTTCAATTCCATCCGGAATTCACGTCCCGTCCGAACCGTCCGCAGCCGCTGTTCCGCGGTTTCGTGAGAGCGGCACTGGAAGCATCGGAAGCATAAGCGCCAGTCAGAGATGCGGGGAGTCTGCCGAGAGCAGATTCCCCGTTTTTTTTCGAGGCCGAAGCAGGATATTGCGGTTAAGCGCGCGAATATATTAACGATTATGGAAGAGTTGACCAAATCGTGTCGCCTGGCGTCGCGGATTTATGGGAGGTTTTCAGGTTGGATAATAAGAAAGTGTTGATCGTCGATGACCAGAACGGGATTCGTGTCTTGCTGATGGAAGTGTTCAGCAGCGAAGGCTACAATACTTTTCAAGCTTCCAACGGCAAGTTGGCGCTCGAAATCGTCAGATCCGAATCGCCTGACCTCGTCTTGCTGGACATGAAGATCCCCGGCATGGACGGGCTCGAAATATTGAAGCACGTCAAAGCCATTAACAAGGACATCAAAGTCATCATGATGACCGCATACGGCGAGCTGGATATGATTAAGGAAGCGACCGATCATGGCGCGCTGATGCATTTTACGAAGCCGTTCGACATTGACGAGATGAGGATTGCGGTAAACATGCAGCTTCGCGGCAAAGGATCGGGCAACTGGTTCGCGACAGGATCCTGATTTCAGGGTCCTTTTTTGTGCTAAGAATGGATAAGCTCCGCCTGTATTAATGAACTTATAATTTCCCGAAATGAAACGCCCCTCGCCGCAAAAGACGGCGCCAGCCGTTCGCCTTGCATGCGCAGCGGAGGTGCGAATCCCCCTTTCATTGAGCGGTTGTTACGGGATTGGCGGGTTGTACAAAACGGGACGGCGATGTGGTATAATGGCACAGGATAACAAGTCAAGTCCATTTTTCGTAAAGAAGCCGACATGGAAACGCGTTACATGACATAGGAAGCGAACGCTGCTCATCGGCGGCGAGATCCCGCATCTCGACAGAGGACGGCGGCTTAGCTGTTCGCACGCTAGCCTGCCGCTCTCTCGCCGGGGGCGGGATGCGTTGCTTCCGGCGTTTTTTGAAATACAAGAATGTATAAGTTCTACGCTTATCCATCATCTTGTAGTTCCCCTGGATGAAACTCTCGTCGACGCCATAAACGGCGCCAACCGTTTCACCGTGCCCTCATTCTTGCTTACAGCACAGGAGTCAGTTCCGAGAGTCGCAATTCGCAATCGTACAGCAATCCGGAAAATTCACGGTACACTTCACTTTTGGGAGAAACGCTAGTGTCTTTCCGAATGGGAGGATTTAAGAGTTCATGGAAAAATTAATGGTTCGCGGCGGACGCCCGCTGCGCGGCACCGTTCAGATCAGCGGCGCCAAGAACAGCGCGGTAGCGCTTCTTCCGGCTGCCATTTTGGCGGAGTCGACGGTCGTATTGGACAACCTGCCGCACATTAGCGATGTGGCGGTATACAGCGAGATTTTAGAAGAACTCGGCGGCAGCGTGGGCTGGGACGGCGATGCGTTCGTGATCGACCCCGCCACGATGACCTCGAAGCCGATGCCCAACGGCAACGTCAAGTTGCTTCGAGCGTCGTACTACCTCATGGGCGCGATGCTGGGAAGATTCGGCGAGGCGACCATCGGCTTGCCGGGCGGATGCAACTTCGAGCCGCGGCCGATCGAACAGCATATCAAGGGATTCGAGGCGCTTGGCGCGGAGGTCACCAACGACCATGGTTCCGTTCGCATTGTCGCGAAGGAGCTGCGGGGCGCGAAGATTTATCTCGACGTCGTAAGCGTGGGCGCGACCATCAATATTATGCTGGCGGCCTCCAGGGCCAAAGGCTCGACGGTTATCGAGAATGCGGCTAAAGAGCCGGAAATCATAGATGTAGCGACCTTATTGAACGCCATGGGCGCCAAGATTAAAGGCGCGGGCACCGAGACGATTCGAATCGAAGGCGTGGATCGCCTGCATGGCTGCCGCCACTCGATTATCCCGGATCGGATTCAGGCCGGTACGTATATGATCATGGCCGCGGCGACGCGTGGCGACGTTCTTATCGATAATGTCATTCCGAAGCATATGGAGGCGTTGACGGCAAAACTGCAAGAGATGGGCGTCCACGTCTACGAGATGGACGAATCGATCCGGATTGTCGGTCAGCCTCGATACGAAGCGGTCGACGTGAAGGCGCTCGTGTACCCGGGTTTTGCAACCGATCTTCAATCTCCCATGACCAGCTTGCTGACGCAGGCAGCGGGAGTCAGCATACTAAGTGATTACGTTTACAGCAATCGGTTTAAACATGTTCCAGAGCTCTCTCGCATGGGCGCGAACATTCGCGTGGAAGGCCGCTCGGCCATTATCGAGGGCGGTCCGCTGAACGCGGCCAAGGTGCGCGCCGCCGATCTTCGGGCCGGGGCCTCGCTTGTCGTGGCGGCGCTGGCGGTAGAGGACGGCGTGACCGAGATTTCCGGCGTGGAGTACATCGACCGCGGATATGACAACCTGGTCGAGAATCTTCGCGCGCTTGGCGCCGACGTTTGGCGCGAGAACGAGTAATCGCAGGGCCGCTTGGCACCGGAAGGCCCGGGACGGAATAGACCGGGCCATTTCCGGCAATGATGGATGGAATCAAGATCATGGACAAAGTGGTGAGAATATGACAGATCTTCAGATCGCTGATCTGGAAGAGATGAAGCTAACCGAGCTGTATAAGCTGGCTAAGCAATACCAGATCCCGTACTACGGGCAGCTCAAGAAGAAGGAACTTATTTTTGCGATATTGCGCGCGCAAGCCGAGAAGAGCGGGCTAATGTTCATGCAAGGCGTGCTCGAGATTTTGCCGGAAGGCTTCGGATTCTTAAGACCGATCAACTATTTGCCAAGTACCGAGGATATCTACATCTCCGCTTCGCAGATTCGCAAGTTCGACTTGAGGACGGGAGACCTCGTATCCGGCAAGTGCCGGGCTCCGAAAGAGAATGAACGCTATTTTGGCCTGCTTCAGGTAAATGCAGTCAATGGACAAAGCCCCGAACAAGCTGCAGAACGACTTCATTTTCCTGCCTTGACTCCCCTTTATCCGCAAAAGAAATTGGTGCTGGAACACTCCCCGACTAAAATTTCGACGCGTATCATGGATTTGCTCGCACCTGTTGGCCTCGGACAACGCGGTCTGGTCGTGGCGCCGCCCAAAGCCGGCAAAACCCTGCTACTGAAAGAAATCGCGAATAGTATTGCGATCAATCATCCGGAGATCGAGTTGTTCGTGCTGCTGATCGACGAGCGGCCGGAGGAAGTTACGGACATGCAACGTTCCGTCAAAGGGGAAGTCATCGCTTCGACGTTCGACGAACTGCCGGAGAATCACATCAAAGTCGCGGAATTGGTGCTGGAACGGGCGCTGCGCCTCGTCGAGCACAAGAAGGATGTCGTGATCCTGCTCGATAGCATTACGCGGCTTGCCCGCGCGTACAATTTGGTCGTGCCTCCGTCGGGACGGACGCTCAGCGGCGGTATTGATCCGGCTTCCTTCCATCGTCCCAAGCGCTTCTTCGGTTCCGCGCGGAATATCGAAGAAGGCGGTAGCTTGACCATTCTGGCGACGGCTCTGGTGGAGACGGGCTCGAGGATGGACGATATTATTTACGAGGAATTCAAGGGCACGGGCAACATGGAGCTTCATCTGGATCGGAAGCTGGCCGAACGCCGGATTTTCCCCGCGCTCGACATGCGTCGCTCCGGCACGCGCCGCGAAGAGATGCTCTTAACGAAAGAAGCGCTCGATAAAGTGTGGGCGATCCGCAAGAGCATGAACGATTCGATGGAATTCGTCGACAGCTTCTTGAAGAAAATGGCGGATACCAAGACGAACGAAGAGTTTTTGACTTCGCTTGATACGTCTAACGTGCCATCCGGGCCTTCTGCGCGCAGCGGCGCCGGCAGCTCGAGCGGTTCGAGCGCGGGACGCCGGACGACGACGCGTACGACGCCGGTATCGTAACGGCAAGACAGTTTAGGAGGACATCATGAATCTCGTATATGCGGATGAGCAAGGCAACTTGTATGATCATCCTGATTGGACGGCCCTCGGGCGCAGCGGCGACATGGTCGTGGAGCTGATGGACGAGGAGCTGATCCCGCTGCCCGAAGGGGCCACGCTGGTGGGGCTTCCGCATACGCGTCCGATCGGCATCGACGCTTCGGGCAACATGCGGCCGCTTCCCGGCGACGTGCAGGCCGTAGGGGCGCTGCTTCCGCAGGGCTTCACGCGCCTGGCGATCCCGGGTTATATGAAGACGGACAAGACGCAGAAGCTGCCGCTGTTTGGCTACTCCGCCGTTGTTTGGAAAGACGGGGGCTTCTACGTGGCGGCCCATGCGACCGACGATCCGGAACGCTGGAACCCGGATAATTGCGACCGGGGCGACGTTAATACCGGTGTAGAGCGCCTACTAGCGAAATACCCGGAGAACCGCTTGTATAAGCACCTTTCTCACTGCGCGCTCGGTTACGAGTGTTTGACTTCCTCGAATACGTTCCTGCAGCGCTGGGAAGGCGCGGTACCGGTCTCGTATTCGTGCAATGCCGGCTGCTTCGGCTGTATTTCCGAACAACCGGACGACAGCGGCTTCCCGGCTCCGCAGACCCGGATGAATTTCAAGCCGACCGTCGATGAAGTGGTCGAGGTGATGATGGAGCACCTGAATTCGCCGGAGTCGATCATTAGTTTCGGCCAAGGGTGCGAAGGCGAACCGTCGACACAAGCCAAAATCATCGTGGAAGCGATGCGGATCGTACGTAGTCGCACGGATATGGGCTACATTAACATCAATACCAATGCGGGACTGACGGACCATATGCGCGCAATCGTCGACGCCGGTCTCGATTTGATGCGGGTGAGCACGATCAGCGCGTTGGACGATCACTACAACGCCTACTACAAGCCGAGAGCCTACACGCTGGCGAATGTCGAGAAATCGCTGCGATACGCATCGGACAAGGGCGTGTATACGTCGATCAACTATCTCATTTTCCCGGGCGTCACCGACCGTGAGGAAGAGATGGAGGCGATGATCGGCTTCGTCAAGCGAACCGGCCTCAGGCTGATCCAAATGCGCAACCTGAACATCGACCCCGAGAGCTATTTGGAGCTTATTCCGAAAGCGAAAGGCGAGATTTACGGGATGAAGCAAATGCTCGAAATTTTCAAAGAAGAGCTGCCAGACGTGGTGATTGGATCCTACACTCATGTTCCGCCAGCACCTAGGAAATAATCCATATTCCGCATAGCGTAGACATTGCGACTTCCGTCTTGACATGCTATAATCCGCTATGTGCGTTATTACTCTGGGCACGCATGAGGCTCAGGGCAGAAAGAGGTGAATGAACGATGAAACAAGGTATTCATCCGACATACCACGTCACTACTGTAACTTGCGCTTGCGGTAACACTTTCGAGTCCGGTTCTGTCAAACAGAACCTGCGCGTTGAGATTTGTTCCGCTTGTCACCCATTCTTCACGGGTAAGCAAAAGTTCTTAGATGCAGGTGGCCGCGTCGACAAGTTCAAAAAGAAATACGGTATCTAATCATCTGCCGATATTTAGCAGAATACAAGAACCTTCTTCAGCCATCCTATGGATTGAAGGAGGTTTTTTTATATGGCGAACCTATACAACAAACGCGGCAGACGATTCGGCGGCACGGGCCGGAAGTTTCGTTCGCTTGTGCTGCTTGCGGTCATGATGTTGGCGGCGGCGCTTCTGGCATCCGGGTGTGCGGGAGACAACGACAACGGCAATCGCGGCACTAAGGCGAAGTCCTATGGGAATGACGGCTATTTGGGACTATCCAATAGCAACCCGCATTTGCTGACGCGGAACGGTACGCAGCTTAACTATCGTTCGGATGCCGGTCTGGCGACGCAGCAGTTGAAAACGCTGAAAGGCATTCAACAGATGAGCATTTCCTTTCAGGGGCCGAATCTTTACGTAACGATCAGACCGAAGCCGGGCGTAGACGAAATGCAGCTGCGTCATCGCGCCATCGGACTGCTTCGGTACAACATGCCTCGCTACACGATTCACGTCAATACGGTGAAATAAGAGGAAGGAAGCCGTGTTTTGCCACTGCATGTAACTTTCCCCTTGAGGTTGCATCTTCGGACAGAACGCGATATACTTATCTCTGCCGTGCTAGATGGGGAGTTAGCGGTGCCCTGTAACTCGCAATCCGCTTTAGCGAGGTTGAATTCCTGCCCGAGGTTATGTCGATGTGGGGCTGGTCTTTACGAACAGTGTTGACGGATGGGTCCTCCGCAATGGACGCTTGTGAACGGGTCAGGTCCGGAAGGAAGCAGCCATAAGCAAGTTAGTTCATGTGCCGGAGGGGTGCCTGTCCCGAGCTGGGAGTAAAGTTGCCGCCCGGATCGCATGTATCGAAGGCAGGTGCACGGTACAATACAAGAAACGTTGAACATCTTTGCTAGCCTGCGGGTCGCAAAGGTGTTTTTTGCATTTTGGCAGGAATTTGCCAATCCGGTCGCGAATGGTAGAAGGTACTTATCGTATTGGCGCGAAAGCGTCGCAAGGGATCGCATAAAAAGAGGGATGAACCATGAATCGTATTCCGCCTGCACCGCTAGTCCGGCTCAGCATGGAAGCGCTCGATGTACATATCAATCGTCTTAGGGACACGATGGTCCTCGTGCTCGACGAGCGCGGGCGAATCACGAATTATAACGCATATTTCCAACACCGGAGCGGATATTCGAGGCAGATGCTCATGGGATTTGGCGCGGAGCGAATATTTGAAAGTCAATCATTTGAACAATTGGTGCAGGCCGGAAAGCAGCCGGAGTTGGGCGGTGCGGATGCGCTGCCGCTATTAATGCTTAATCGAGTGGACGGTATTCCGATGATCGTAACCGCTTTCGTCCTTCGCGCGGAGACCGAGACCGGAATGCAGTTGATGCTGGTACTTCAGGAGCACGGTGAGAGAAGCGGCGTTAATTTGCTGGAACGTTTCGGAGAGACCATGCTATTGGATGAAGAGACAGGCGTTATTTTGCTGCGCTCCGACTCGAGAATTATGGATATTAACCAACTAGCATGCCAAGTGCTGAACGTGGATGCGGCCGCCGCGCTCGAAGAGCCGGTGGGCAAATTTTTCGAACAGCCGGGGCGGAAGTTCGAATTAATTCGGCATGCGCTTTCGGAAGGCGTATCCGTCCGCAATCATCCGTTTACGTGGATGCGGGGGGACGAGCGGCGCGAGATGCTGATGGACGTCGGTCTTCTTAAAGGGCCGTCCGGCATGGCGGAAGGCGCATACGTTATTTTTAAGGATGTCACCAATCTGCGTTCGTTAGAACAGCAGGTGCAGCGGAGCGACAGGCTGTCGATGATCGGCCAGATCGCCGCGGGCGCGGCCCACGAAATTCGCAATCCCCTCACGGCCATCCGCGGGTTTCTCCAGATGTTCCGGAAGACGATGACCGATAAGGGAATGGTGAAGGAAGCCGGGTATACCGAAATCATGCTGACGGAGCTCGACCGGATTAATAGCCTGGTCGGCGAATTTTTACTGCTCAGCAAGCCGAAGAACATTCTTTACGATCACGTCGACGTGGCTCAGGTGCTGCAGGATCTGCTGCCGATGATCTCGAGCGAGGCGCTTCTTCATAACGTGGTGGTCGACTGGGAGGTTGAATCGCGCGCTAAGCCTGTGCTCGCAGATCGGGAGATGCTGAAACAAGTGTTTTTAAACATTTGCAAGAACGGGATCGAAGCGATGGCAAACGGGGGGATATTGACGATCAAAGGCCGATGCGGGATGGAAGAGGGGCGGTCAATGGTAATGATCGAAGTGCACGACACCGGAGACGGAATTCCGGAGGCCATGCTGGAGAAGATTTTCGATCCGTTCGTGACGACCAAACCAAGCGGTACCGGCCTAGGACTTTCCGTCTGTCAGCGCATCGTTCATGAGTTCGGCGGAACCATCCGGGCATTGAACCGGAAAGAAGGCGCTCTTTTCGTCATTACGCTGCCTTGTATCGAGGGAGCCCGGTAGTTTTGCGCACATATAGGAATGGATAAGTTTCACGCTTATATTTCAACCTCTATGTTTTCGGAACGTAACGCGTATCTCCGTTATAAGACGGCGATAGTCGTTTCGCCTTGAAATACAAGAATTTATATGTTTCGCGCATATAAGTCATCTTGTATTTCTCCGGAACGTAACGCGTATCGCCGTTAAAATACGGCGATAGTCGTTTCGCCTTGCTTGACGCGATCTGATATAATAAAAGCAAGCTGCATCATGTATCGGATGATGTAAAGAAAGCCCGAAAGGAACGGTCTTGCGTGTCACATATCGCCTTATATCGCGCCTGGCGTCCGCAGACGTTCAGGGATATGGTTGGCCAACAGCATATTATCCAGACGCTGCAGAATGCAATTCGCGAGCAGCGCGTCTCGCATGCCTATCTATTCAACGGTCCGCGGGGGACGGGCAAGACGACCACGGCCAAAGTGCTCGCCAAAGCCATCAACTGCGAGCGCGGCCCGGCGATCGAGCCGTGCAACGAATGCGACGCTTGCAAAGGTATCACGGCCGGTACCATCATGGACGTGGTCGAGATCGACGCGGCCTCGAACAGGGGTATCGATGAGATTAGGGATATTCGGGAGAAAGTGCGGTATGCGCCTTCCGAAGTCCGGTTTAAAGTATATATCATAGACGAAGTTCACATGCTGACCACGGAAGCCTTTAATGCGCTGCTGAAGACGTTAGAAGAGCCGCCGGGCCATGTTATTTTTATTTTGGCGACCACAGAGCCGCATAAGTTGCCGGCGACGATTATCTCCCGCTGTCAGCGGTTCGATTTCCGTCAGGTCTCGCTTCCGGAGCAGACGGAACGGCTTCGGCAGATTTGCGAGGCCGAAGGAATCGAAGCGCAGGCGGACGGGCTGTCTTATATCGCGAGGCTGTCGGACGGCGGCATGCGCGACGCGATCAGTCTACTGGAGCAATCGGCAGCGTTCGGCGGGGGAAGCATCACGCTAGACGGAGCGGTCGAAGTTACCGGTGGATTGGCGGCAGAGCAGTTCGGCCAGCTGGCCGATGCGATACAAGCCGGCAACGCGGCCTTGATTTTGCCGATCGTAGAGAATTTAATGCAGGCGGGCAAGAGCCCGGACAAGTGTCTGGAGAATCTCGTCTACTACTTTAGGGATTTGCTTGTATTGAAGCTCGCGCCGGGCGGCCGCGCATCCACCGAACGAATCGTGGACCCGGAACGTTACCAAGCGACGGCGGAAGCGTTTAGCACGGAGCGTCTATTCCGGATGATCGACATTCTGAATCAATATCAGAACGAAATCCGGCATGCCGCGCTGCCGCAGACGATCTTCGAGGTTGCTCTCATGAAAGTGAGCACCGTCCCGGATAATGGGGCGGAGCGCGGAGCTTCGCAAGCAGCCGGATCGGCCGCGGGGAGCGAGGAAGTGACGCGGCTGCAGCAGCGGATCGACTCGTTGGAACGCAAGTTGACGGAGCTGGCGAAATCCGGCGTGCGGGCGGAAGGCCCCTCTGGGGCGCCGGAGCCGAGCAAGGGCGGCAACAGGGGAGCGTTTCGCGGTGCGGGCGGCGGTGGAGGCTTGCCGCGGAGCACGGTCAAGCTGGATCCGTTCGTCGTCGCGGCGGAGAGCCAGGCGACCGTCCAAGTACGCAACCGATGGGGCGAGATTTTGCAACGGGTGAAAGACGCCCGAATCACGGTTCACGCCTGGCTCGTGGACGGCGAACCGGTAGCCGCGGCGGATAACACGGTGCTGATTGCGTTTAAGAACACGATGCATCGCGAGACGACGGAGAAGCCGGCGAACCGCGAATTGATCGAACGCGTATTTCATGATACGTTTGGTAGGCAAGTCCATTTGGCGACCGTAATGACCAAGGACTGGCAAGCCGCGTTCGATACCGGTCCGGCCAAGGAAGCCGAGCCGCTGCAGATGCAGCAGCAAGATGAGCCGGTTAGCGGCGGCAAGCAGCCGGAATGGGTTGAAGAAGCGGTTAAATTATTCGGCGAAGATCTCGTGGTCGTCGAGGACAAGTGACCGATTCGATTGAGCAAGTATACCAATAAGGGAGGCATAACCATATGAACAACATGAACCAAATGATGAAGCAAGTGAAGAAAATGCAAGAGCAAATGATGAAGGCGCAAGAGGAATTAGCATCGAAAAGCGTCGAAGGCACGGCCGGTGGCGGCGTTGTCACGGTAGTCGTGAACGGCCATAAGAATGTACAGAGCATCGTCATTAAGCCGGAAGCGGTTGATCCGGACGACATCGAAATGCTGCAAGACCTGATCTTGACGGCAGTGAACGACGCGCTCAACAAAGCAGATGAGCTGGCCAACAAAGACATGGGCAAATTCACGGGCGGCATGAAGATTCCGGGTCTGTTCTAAGACCCCTTAGCAGAGGAGCTTGGCCTTGTATTATCCCGAACCGATAGCCAAACTGATCGACGCTTTCAGCCGTTTGCCGGGGATTGGACCGAAGACGGCGGGAAGACTTGCGTTTTACGTGCTGCGCATGAAAGAAGACGACGTCATCGACTTCGCCAAGGCGCTCGTGAGCGTCAAGCGCAATCTTCATTATTGTTCCGTTTGCTGCAATATCACGGACACCGATCCGTGCCGGATCTGCCAAGACAAGACGCGAGACGTCTCCGTCATTTGCGTCGTTCAGGAATCCAAGGATTTGGTGGCCATGGAGCGGACCAAGGAATTCGAGGGACAGTATCATGTCCTTCAAGGCGCCATTTCCCCGATGGAAGGCGTGGGTCCGGACGATATCCGCATCGCGGAGCTGCTCAAGCGCCTCTCGGACGAGCGCGTGCAGGAGCTTATCTTGGCAACCAACCCGAATATCGAAGGGGAAGCGACCGCCATGTATTTGTCCCGGCTGGTCAAGCCGTTCGGGCTGAAAGTCACGCGTATCGCCCATGGTCTTCCGGTAGGCGGCGACTTGGAGTATGCGGATGAAGTCACGTTATCCAAAGCACTGGAAGGGCGCCGCGAATTATAGAATAGAGAAAAATCCTGCGAGGCTCCTGCTTCGCGGGATTTTTTTATCTGCGACGCACGGTTCTAATCCTCTCCTTCCTGGACATACACCTAATTGAACGGGAAATCCAAGGTTCAATGCGGACAAGCTGGGAGGCGTTACGTATGGAGAGCGGATTAGGGTTGCATAAAGCAAAGCCGGTGTTGGGTAGCGGCAAGCCGGCGGATACCAATCTCGAAATGTTGGCGTTAAGAGAGGAAATCGGCGCGGCGAAGCAGGATTGGGACAATGCGCTGCGGCATTTTGAGTATGCGCTCGGGAAAGATCAGATCGATTATGCGATTTTTGCGATAGAAGCAGCGGAGAAACGATACGAGATGCTGCTGCGCAAAGCCAAAGCGTTAAACGCGCAGTGGCCCCAATGGCACGGAGGTGAAGCAAAATGAAAAGCGTATGGTTGGCGATACTTATCGGTTCGACGGTATTGCTTCTCGTTGTCTTGCTGAGACAGAAATTAAGTTGGGGTTGGTTGAAACGATTCGGACTGCATCTTGTGACGGCAGCGCTCGCTTTGTATGCCTTGAACTACTCCGGGCTGCTTCAGGGTTTTGAAATCCCCCTAACGCCTGCTACGATCAGTACGGTTGTACTGCTCGGCATCCCGGGAATCGGATTAATTCTCGGCTTGCAGTACATCGTTCTTTGAAAAAAACAAAAAACAAGCTTGACCTCGTCGTTCTAAATGTGATACATTACTCCTTGCGCCTGACGAGCATGAACGACGTGCGAAGATTGCTTAAAGAACTTTTCAAAAAAAAGTACTTGCAATCAAATGGGCGAATGTGATATATTATAAAAGTCGCCGCTGAGACAAGGGCGAAACAAAAGAAACAAACTTGTTCCTTGAAAACTGAACAATGAGCGATATATGTCAACGTAAGAAATGAGCTAAACAATCTTTCTTTTATGGAGAGTTTGATCCTGGCTCAGGACGAACGCTGGCGGCGTGCCTAATACATGCAAGTCGAGCGGATCTTACCCTTCGGGGTAAGGTT
>NZ_VNHS01000016.1 GCF_008124765.1 Paenibacillus methanolicus
CTCCAGCTCTCCGTCTTTTTCCCCGACCGTATCGGTCATTATTTACGTTAGCTTTTTTACTTCAAGAGGGTTTACACAAAAAGCTTTACAGACCCATAAAAAATGCGATTTAGTAGAATTAAACCTCTACATTTCTCTTTACGAAGAATCGTTCCCCTCTTAAACACGAACCTCATATTTATTAACCACTTACATCTGACTTTATCCTAAATTTTAGTAATATAAATATGCGGTGAGGTTAAGGCTTGCAGAGTGATCATTACTGTATTATTTACACGATCAAGAGCTACCGGTAGAGTTCGCACCTCTTGACCATTCGCGCTTAATTGTGTGGCCTTAACCTCCTTGACACCGAACAAATCAGTTTTAATCTCGATTACACCATCTAAGGGCTGCATCATCACAGGACCTATTCCATAGGTAGATAGTCCATTATTCGCTGTCTTTTTTTGACCTTTATTGTACTGTCTCGACACAACAGCCAATAACATTTTTGGGGATGTGCGAATCGGTTTGCTGTCAATCGATTGTAAAGATATTGATCCATATGGATATTCGGCATCCAATATCATTGTTGTAAGAGACGACGTTCTCATAATTTTGCCTGTAATAAATCCTGTAAGGGCCTGCGTATAGTCCGTATCAATGGCCAGATGTTCAGAACCCGGCATTGAAACGTCCCATACAATTTCGCCGGTATCCGAGACATGGCGAGTCGTGTTCACAAGGTTGGTATCCTCCTCGTGTGTCAGGATATCCGTTTCCAACGATGTACGTGCTTCATTAAACTTTTTGGATACGCGGTGCTTCAGAAAGAGCCATGCCGGTACCCCTTGTCCGATATTAAAGTTGTTATTATTCAGATATCCGTCAACGATATTCCCCCGGACGACTTCACTATTGTTATACTTATAAACTGCGGATTTAACTGCCGGTTTTATATGACCTTTCAAAAAGGACACCGCATAGGACGGCAGTTGCGCCAACATAGATGGACTATTGTAGATGTTAAACCAATAGTCCAACCGCTCATCGCTTGAACCATAGCTGCAGTTATCGCAAAAATTAAAGGCAAATATTCCGTCCCAATCCTGCAATTGACCATAAGCCGATATGACAGATAAAGCTTCAAACTCTGTGTCATTCGGGTACGGTTGACGCCATTCGCCAATGACGAAAGGCATCCCTTCCACTCTTGTGAGCGCAATATATTGCAGAAACTTGCCATATCCCCAGTAGCGATTCCCGAATTCCGTTGATGACTGCGCCGCCGTCTTAATCATCGATTCGTTCTTCATGGTAAAGTTATACTTGTCCCACTGTTTCGCTGGGAATTCCGGATGGTCCCAATAGACATGTCCCGACATATAATCTCCGGACACAGCTCTGGCCATAATTTCAACATTGTTTCGATAATTTTGACTTGTTGTTATCGGGACCTTTACCCCGATAGTTCGCAAATGCTGCTTATAAGAAGCGAAGGTACTCGTCAACAACGAGTAATAAAACTCAGTTGTATCCGCTGTTCTTTGTAAAACATATTGGAAACGCTCTCCCCATATTGTGCGCTTCACTGTACCACGGTCCAAATTCTCGCCGGAACCAAAAACTTTTAGTTGGACCTCTTTGATTTGTACGTTATCAATGTCCAGATTCCCTCCGCCAAAATAACCAAAACCATACGTTAAAGAGGCATCGGGAATTTTTGACGTATTTTCATTGGCTACAAAAGTGTACTTGTAACGCTTCCATTTTTTCGACGGCAATACCGTCTCATATTTATCAAGCCCATAGTTATAATTCGTGGCAACGTTCTTCACCTCTACTCTTAATGTAGATTTGGCCGGTATAGAAGTTCGGACATCAAACGATACTTCATAGGTTTTTCCTTTGACTAACTTAACCCCGGATTGTCTTATAACCCCATCGTCAAAACTTTTGAATGGCGACAGGATGTTTCCTACACTCAAATAATTCGAACCATCCACCGTTCCGCTTTTTGTTCGAATTACTTCAGCTACATTCAGGCCATTTCGTTGATCGATCGACCACGTCTTGGTGTAATCCGTTTCAAAATCACCATTCGCAATCAAGTTAAATGAACTGACCGGATTAGACCACGCTTTCGATAGGACACTATGGCTGCCATACTTGCCTAGCAGGAATTGATTATACTTTTTGTTTAATTGCTGGACGTAATATACAGGGATCGCTGTCCGCGATGTTGCCTCTAACGAACCGTCCACCCATTTTTCAAACAACTGGTTCTCGTTCGTCATCTCCATCATCGCGACGACTGGGTCCTCCTTCAAAGAAAGGCCCGTGTACGGATTTTTTGCGGAAAGCATTAATTGATTAAACTGCTGATTAAGCTCAATCATCCGGTCATCGAACAAATTAATTCCTTTTGCTCTACCCACCGAATCCGAATTGGCTACCTCATCCCCCGACTTATATGTTCGATCCGCATTCAAGCTCAGCACGACATAAATGCCTCGCTTCTTAAATTCACTAATCAAATAGTGGAATCGGTCCAAATTAGCCAGGTCCAATGCTTGAGTGTGATCTTTAGTACGATCGATTAAACCGATGTTGGGTTCGGTTGCATCCATGCCAATTAATCGAACCGCATTAAAACCAAGAGTTGCGATTTTATCCGTGATCTTAACAGCTTCCTCATGGGTCGGATATAATCCATTCAGGCCAATATTAGTCCCCCAGAATTTAATCCGCTTTCCGTTTGAAAAATAGAAATGCCCATTCTTCACGGTTACGAACCCATACTTTCCGGCTGGCGCGTCGAGCACTAGACCGCTAACGTCAAGCGGCGTTCCAAGAGTCGACTCTTCCCATTTCACGTTAGCATTATAATCCGCTGTTCTTGCTGAGGCGAATTGCTCCGTCACCTTTCCCGGTAGTCCGCTTGTAATTAACACCCGTCCGTTTTTATTATCCCATACTACCTTGGCTCCTAAAGATTCCGAGATGAACCGCAAAGGAACCATCGTCGTCCCATTCATGGTTCGCGCTTTCGCCGTTAACCGAATCGGACTCCCATTAACGTACGCAAGGTCGCTATTAATCGTTAATTTTATTGTCGTTTTGTCCTTTACCGCCACGACCGTTTGGTTCTTGGGGTCCCATTCCACTTTAGCCTCTAATTCTTCAAACACACCCCGAAGCGGGACAAGAGTATTACCTTCTACAATAGCAGGTGGCTGCGTGAACTTTTGAACTTGCCCGTCTATGACGACGCCAATCTCTTTTTGGGCAAAAGAAGACCCTGCGCTCATAAATGAAGTCAGCAGGGCAATAATAAGGATACTCGCATATCTTTTGGGCTTCATTGCAATTCACTCCTTCTTAAAACAAACGATGTCTCTCCCCATTATGCACAACCGCATTGTATTGATCTGTATATGAGAGAGTTACGTAACATGTTTATGCCAGAGGCCGTCGATTACACTCCGCCATCTTGTTGTGGCTTTAATCGTTTAATTTCCATTTTTAACCTCTGAACTCTATTAACGATAAAGAAAATAACCGACGACAGAATGATTCCCGTAAACGCTCCGAAAGTATCTATTCTCACGTCCAACCATTGAGATCCTCGGCCGGCAACAAATTGTTGGCTATACTCATCCAGATAAGCGATAAAAAAGCAAACAGCGGTTGCAATCGGAAGACATGCCCATAAACGTTTTATGAAGAGATTGAGTAACGTTGATAGAAAAAATCCGATCATCATATACTCCGTAAAGTGAGCTGCTTTCCTTAAAAGTGCATTTGCAGTCAACTTCCAAAAAACATCGTTTCGATTCACCGGGAAATCGTTTGCGATCAGAGACTCCATAAAATAATTAGCTAACGACTGGCTAAGCCCATTAGATTCCAATGAATCTTGCCCAGAGAAGTACCTTGATATTGCGACGCAAAGGACCAAGATGCCAACAACCACAATTGCTACTATCCATCGCAACGTTTTTTTTTAAACACGTTTTCAATCCCACTCATTTAGATTCCCCGTGCGTCAATCTATTCTTAATAATGTAATAAAAAAACATGACATTGCCAAGCAGATATCTTTTCCAAAGCCTTTTAGGCTCTTGAAGAAATCTAAACATCCATTCCAACTTTAAATTTATCATCATTTTAGGTGCTCGCGGAAATTTACCTGCCATAAAATCGATAAAGGCGCCCACCCCTACTGCAATTTTCACATCGAGTTGGGCAAAATGTTGACTAATCCACTTTTCTTGACGCGGGACACCCATGCCTACTATTAACACATCCGTTTTTAAATCGTTGATTTCTCGAACGACAGCTTGAGAATCTTCGAAGAAGCCATCTTGAACGCCTACTATTTGAAGTCCGGGTATCTTGGCACATAACTTTTCTGCTGCTGTAATTGCTATACCAGGGGCAGCTCCCAACAGGTATACCCTAAGCCCTGCTTGTGCGGCCATTTCCAAAATACGAACATTATGATCGGTCCCGTTTAAGTTTTCATGAAAACGGAAACCAAATAATTGGGAGCCTATGTCCACACCGACCCCATCGTTTAGCACCATATCCGCTTCGTTCAAGCAGGCCCGATACTCCTCATCTTTCTGGGAAACATTATAACAATGGGCATTCAGATAAAAAATACTTAATTTTTCTTTCTGGCTCATCAACTCGAGAGATTCGGAAGCATTCGTCACATGACATTTAACGTTTCCCATGTAGACTGTTCTCAATGCTTAACCCCTCACTTCCGGATGTTATTCTTCCGAACAATGACAAAATATGATTCGCAATCAACCTGACGTCGTGTTCCTCGACAATCTTTCGACTGTTCTCTCCAAACACTTGGAGATTCTCGCTATGCTCAAGAAAATAAACTATACTCGATCGCAAAGCTTGGATATCGCCAGGTTCAATTATGTGCCCATTGTAGCGATGCTTTACGACCTCAGGGATACCCGCAATATTGGTACTAATTACCGGCAACCCGTATGACATAGCTTCCAATATAGCGATTGGAACTCCCTCAAAGTAAGAGGGCAAGAGGAATACAGATGCTTCTTTCAGCAGCTGGTTCTTCTGCTCCCCTGTTACCCATCCATGAACGATGCACGTCTCTTCCAAGCGATTGGCCTTAATCATCTCTCTGAGCTTATCCAGCTCTTTATTTCCGCCAATATCCAGTTGTATCCGATCACGCTGCTCTTCCGTCATATCGGCAACGGCCTGAATAAGGTCAAAAATCCCTTTGCGTTGACCGACTTCACCCAAAAATAAGAGGCGAATTTTTTGATCTGCTGTCGAATAATCTTTATTATGAGCCGGCACCTGCACCGGGTTTTTGATAATATGGATCTCCTCGACAGCCGCCACTGATTTGGTGATCGCTTTCATATTCTCCGATAGCACAAAGATACTTGAAGAAGCTTCATATACTTTACGTGCCAACCATTTGTTAAAACGATTTTTGTTTACAAAGACATCCAAATCGGCCGCATGCTGATGAATGACGACCGGTCTATTAAGCATACGTAAAGCCAGTACATATATAGCCTTACGATAAAAACTGCCGAACGCACAGACATGGACATAAAACAACCGATAACGAAATGGATATAACAATAAGAAAAAGGCAGCGATTCGCATCAAAGAGTATAAGATACTCAGCACCGGATGTGTAGTAATATAAGAACTATAGAGCTTAATATCACTCTTCTTCCTCGAGTTAATCTCCTGCATTAAAGAATGAACGGCTGATGAGACTCCGCCTTTCACCGATAGATCTGATGTAACGATTAGTATTTTCTCCACACGTATCTCCCTCGCATTAGGAAGTAGCCTTAGCCATTATTCTGGGCCTCTGCGTTGTTAAAGTATCTATGGAAAGCTTCAAACGTGGCCGGGTCCTGAATTTTTCGGCAGAACAACGGCATTGCATCATTTATTTTCCCGAAGTACGACTTGTCCAAATAAACCGGATGATCGTGACCCTTCTCGAAATGTAAAAACCTCAAGTTGTTGTTTTCGATTGTCTCTCGCAACGGAGAATTCAATAGAATGCTTTGAAAGAGAAGTTCATCTGGTATCCTGCTATATTTGATAACCGAATAGAAAGTATGCCATTGATCGAGAACGTACTCCGCAGCTGTCCGGTTAATGTTAATCCACTGACTCCCGCCGTACAGTGAAAATCCGAGTGTCCCATAATTTCTGCTGTATTTCATTAACTTCTGCAGCTTGATGAATGCACGAGAACGAAAGGTTGTATAAGACCGGAACGGATATAGGTGCTGCACTCGGTCAATTCCGCCATGATCCCAATCTTTCTTGGGTAGTTTTTCATATTGGACGTAGTTTTTCTCACAGTCGATATACGTATCGTACAAAGCACCAGGAATAATAGGATAATCCTCTCCGCTTATAAATAGAAGATACTCGCAGCCCGTTTGATGAACGACATACTCGATCAGATTATACATCGCGTTAACCATAGACCGCCCGCCCCAGAAAACACTGATCCTTCTCTCGATAAATGTTGCATTCTTGATATGAGAAAAATCCGAAAGCCTGCTTTTTTTATCAAGATGAATGAAAACCTCCACATTAGGAGCGACTAGTCTGTCGACGATCATCTGTAATAATGCAGGCTTACGATGGGCTAAAATACATATCGCATATTTGATGAACGGAATCCTCCTACCGGATGACCTTCATGACTTCGGACGCTTCCCGTCTATGAGAGTAAGCCACCTTTAGATTATCTGGCACGTGGCCGACAGCTATCATCATGATCAATTTTTCCGAATCTGGAATTTGGGCTGTTTTCTTTAAACCTGTTTCTATATCATGGGTAATAGATAGATTTAACGGGCAAGTACCGACACCTAGCGAATGCAGCGCATAAATCAGCGACATCGCATACATACCGCCATCTATGAAATATTGATTCCTCTCGATTACGCCTCTGAAGTCCCGCATATCCATCGATACGATAAGGATTTTATCGGCTGTACCTCCGAAACCTGCATTGCCATTTTGGTACTTTAACACATTTTTCTTTATTTCGTCGCCGCAGAATACATACACTTTAGCCGATTGCCTGTTACATACAGACGGTGTCTTCTGTGCGATACTTATAGCTTCTTGAATAAGTTCGATGCTTACCTCACCAGGTTTAAAGTTTCTGATACTGTATCGTGAAAAGACGAATTCCTTGAAATTGATCTTACTCTTCTCCAAGTCATCCCTCGTGATTTCACGCACTCCGCCCCCAGTCGTCTCATTGACTTCCTTGGACAGCGTGTTTTTTAATGCCTGAAGACGCCCTGTCATCTCGGGCATTTCAAAATCATGCGCCCTATTAAACTCAACATAGGAGTCTAACGTATTTAAAGTAACCTTCGATACATTATCCCATCCGTACTTTTGGCGATAGGCTTCCAGTTCATCAAAAAGATAAAGGACATGCTGCTTGGCAAAACCGACTCTCGGTTTCGGCAGCGACAACCCTTTTTCGATTTTGTGATAATAGAAGATTAGATTGCCTTCATCATGTCTTTTTGTTTTGACACGATTCGTTTCAAACGAAAATCGGTAGAAGGCTCTCATGTCATACCAATAATTGACCAATAAACTAACGGTGAACTTGTTTTTTCTGACCCACAATCTTACCGACATCGGAAGCGCATTAACGATTTTGTCTCTCATTGTTCCACCCTTTACCAACTCAATTAACGAGTTGCTTTAAGTTTGCCCATTACTGCACGAAGCGGTTTCAGTAGTAATTCCTTCTCTGTTCGGTCCATACCGAATAGCCATAACGATGCTCCGAAGACCCCGCAATAAATACTGCCAAATACGGCTAAAAGACCAAAGTTATACTGGTCTATAAATCTGTAAGCCAATATTCCAAATAATATGGGAGCGACTAGAGAGGGGAAGAAGGCCACTATTCTCTTCCAAAAATAAATCATATTTAAGCCGACTCGTTTATGATAGTACCAATTCATAATTAAGCCGTTTCCTAGGAACAAAGAAATCGCAGTCCCTAGAGCCGACCCGATCCCCCCGTATTGTTTGGCCAGTGGGATACTGATGCAAATATTAACGATCGCTATCGCTAAATAAACCCATGAACGAAATTGGTGCATATTTTTAGCTCTCTGGATCTCGATCCCGATATTTTGAATCAGAGGAATCGTAACAGGTCCCAATAAGAGCAATGTTATGATGAAACTTTCCTTGTACTCTGCGCCTGCCCACAACGTGATGAAGGATTGACCAAAAAAAAGAAAACCGGTAAATATTAATGCAAGCAGCATGAATTGAATCCGGCCGATCCTTGTGAATAAATTAGTTAATTCTTCGTTATTATTGTGAGCGGCAACCAACTTATTGATACGAGGTATAAATACGTTCGAAATGGATGTCGATATTTGCAAGTAGTACGTGTTAAATTGAGACGCTAATCCATAAATAGCGACAGCGACTGTTCCGCTGAATCTGCCTAGAATAAATTTATCAACATTCCAGTTAATCTGGTCTATAATCATGTTCATAAAAATATAGGAAGAAAAAACGGTCAACTCCTTCAACAGCCCCGTATCGAAACGTTGGAAGGAAAACTGCATCTGCAATTTCCTCAGACAAAATAACATATTTGCAATATCTATGACTATTGCGACAACTACCGTTATTAAAATGACGCCAACCGATTTATAGCCGAGTATAAGTACCGGTATGGTTATAAACGGTGTTGCGACTACCTTGATTAACTGCAGACTTTTTTGAAAAACATAGCGCTCATGGGCCATTACATAGTTATGGAATACACTGGATGGAAATGAGAACGCAATATTTACAATCATAAGCGACATTAGGATTTTGGCCGTCGAGATTTGACTAACTTGCAATTGGCTACCTAACACAGCCCCAATATTGAGTACCATACATAGCCCAGCCACTACAGAAATGAAGCCAATCGCCGAAAAGATAAGCAGGAACATCCCGTTTAACTTCGCAATGTTTCCAGAATCTTCCTTTGCCTTAAATCGAGAATAAAAACGAATATAAGCACTGCCAAAGCCAAAGCTTAACAGACTCAAATAACTGACTACGGAAATAACAAGGTTATATAGTCCATATTCGCTTTGCCCCAAATACCGGAGCATAAACGGAGTATAAACGATAAATACGATAAAACCGAAAGCCATAGAAAGATAGGATAGTGCAGCTCCGGCTTTTAGTTGATTTACTCTCATAAACTATTCCTTAATGGATAAAGCTTCTCTTAAGTAATGGAGTGCTTTGTTTCTCTCCGCCTCCAGGATATCAGGAACATGACTATAGTCAATGTGGAACAACTCACCCGTCGCGCTTACATCTTCCCATTTCCTCGATGCCAGCTTAAAGGTTGAGAGTAAAGTTTCCATTCTGGAATTCATACCTGCTCTCCCGAAAACCGTAAACGACTTTTCAAAAAGTATGGAAAAGACTGCTCCATGGAAGGAGTCCGTGAAAAATGCCGTCGAGGATCGAATATAGTCGATAAACTCGCTTGGTCCTGTGACATAGGTTCCAAGATCCGCTGTATCTGCCAAACTAATAATCTTTAACTCATGTTCTTTCGCGATAGCCTGAATTGCACTTAACGTCTCAGCCGACTGCTTTCCCAAAAAATAAGTTAACAGATACTTGCCTTTAGGCTTATTAGCAGCTTCCTTGGAGAACCTGAGCCATTTTTCCCTGGTCAACATAAGCGTCGGATCTACTAACACGACGGCGTCTTTACCTGTCAACTTTTTAATTAATGTTGCGCCGGCTTCTTCTCGCACGGATAAGCGTCCCATCTCCGATAACCATCTCTTGTACATCTCATTGTATTCGGATGGGATTTCGGAAACACCAAAGCTTGGTGCGTAAGCTACTCTCTTTGAACTAGGAGCAAACGCTATAAAATCAATTGATGACCCTTGCCGATAAATGGGGTTCCATACTTGGTCGCTCCCCGTCACGAAGGAATCGTATTGATCGGCCAAGGTGGAAGGGACATGACCTTCCGATATTTTAAACTCCGTTTCGGTAATGTACGAATTCGTAAATCCCCTGAACGCCGCAATACGTTCTGCCGTATATTTTCCAAACTTCTTTCTAGCGATATATCTATTTACTTTCAGAATTACTTCTTTGGGCGCCATCTTCCCTAGTGCCCCCAAACGACGAAGCAACGTTTTCTCTTCGACGTTCCGAAAATTATATGGTGTATTGTTTACAACTGTTTCGGCCGTACAACCTAATGATCGCAATACCTCTTGTACCGCTAAATTCTGCAGCCGATTTCCGTAATTATTATAGTCATTAATAGTAAGTATCCCTATTTTCTTCACACAAACTCCCCTCTCTTTAGAGCCTTAACGCTGCGGATGATACGCAGCCAGCATAAATAATACTTCCGCCAGTCTCAATCTCATGCAATACGTAAATATCTGCAATTTCAAAGAATAGTTGAATATGGGGTAGGAGCGAATGACTTCTTGCAGCATGGAGTCATTCGTAATAGATCGTATACGCTTTATCCGCATACGAACATTATCCTGCTTATTGTCGCGTGCTTCACTGATAATACATGTGCGCGCTCTCCCAATGAAGGTACGCATTAACCGCTCTTCATTGTCCCTTAGCATACCAATCTCATTAAGCCGCTCTCTCATGTATAAATAAAGTCGGCTATCCTTCTCAAAGCGATCTCTTTGATACTTCTTCGTGAGAGAGTTGATGTTTAACACGTAATAATAGAGAGGTTTATTCACAATACTAACGCGTGTTGCTCTTGTCAGCACTTCAATGTTAAACACAAGATCTTCTGAGATGTATTCTCTCTCCGAGTAGAATTGGATTCCATTCCGCTCGATCAGTTCACGCTTATAAATGTTTCTCCAAACACACATCTCAACTGCAACGTCATCGTCAGCTTTCGAATCTGCACCGAACATAAGGATTAAGATGTTATCGATAATCGATTTATTCTCATACAAGGTTTGTTTCAGGTTGGTACACTTTGGTTTTGGCTGGCCCCGATCCGTTACCCGGTAAAAGTCAGCCATCGCCACTTCGGATTGATCCCGAACTGCGGCTTGGTAAAGCTCCTCATACATCTCCGGCGCAATCCAATCATCAGCATCTACAAACCCAATATACTGTCCTCTTGCTATTTCCAATCCGCTGTTTCTGGTTTTGCCCGCCCCGCTGTTTTCTTTGTGAATGACTCGAACTCTACTGTCTCTAACCGAGTACTCGTCAGCAATGATTCCACTCCGATCTTTAGATCCGTCGTTAACTACGATAACCTCAATGTTAGCGAACGTCTGGGCGAGAATTGAATCCAGGCACCGTGGCAAAAACTCTTCGGCGTTGTAGGTGGGCACTATGACGCTTATAACAGGTTCCATTCCAATATCTCCTCATAAAGTCAACAGTAAAAGGTAACGGCCGTCAATCAGGTAGTTCCGATTGAATGGCCGTCATGGTTACTCATGCCCTTAAACCTTAAGCATATCACTGTGAAAATAATAAAGATCGTCATAATCTGACTCATTGCAAAAAGGTTATGATAAGGGAAACAAAAGATAATAATAATAAAACAATTTAACGAGACAATCTTCTCTAACGTTATCTTTCTCAGCCTTAGAACTTTAATGAAGTAGGTAATTAGCATTAGCAGTACGAATACCGTTCCGATCCAACCAAAATCAATTAGCGTCACCATCAATTGCGGCCTAGTAGCGCTTAACTGATTACCTCCGGGATAGGATTGAAATATATATCCATGTGCGCCTGAAGTTGAAGCTTTATAAGTGGATCCCAAGCCGTATCCAATGTAAGGGCTGTCCTCAATGATATCAACGGCCAACAAAATTTTAGTCAGTCGTCCCGCATCCTCGGTATAAGTATCATCCGTTAAATAGAACTTAAGATTCTCATATTCAAATGCTTCCGTTAACGAATGATTATATCCAATACTGTTGTAAACTGTTGAGGTCCCTGCAAACAATAGGGCTAACAACAACACAATATTGAGCACATATTTCATCTTAAGCTTCTTCGTAAACAGCAGAGACGAAAACAATAATAACGGGATCAAAACATAGCTTATTTTAGTTTCATTAATCGTGGTTGGCACAAGAAATAAGAAATATAACCCGAATAGCTTGCGCCCTTGCGACAATCTGAGCATAAACTCCGAGAAGAACACAATAAGCAGAAACAACGTCAGTGTTCCGCTTTCCCTGGGCCCCATCAATCCGGATACGTAATCGCCCTTAGTCTGAAAATATAAAAACTGTGCGATTGATACCGGAATACACCCGGCCGCGATGGCTTTTAGAATCGGCCAAACATACTTAAAATCTGAAATACTAGCATACGGCATCATAATGATTAGAAAGAAGAGAAATCCATACTGCCGGAACTGAAGCGCGACGGTTACTAAACCGCTAAAGTAAAGACCGATAATAGTAAACATCAGAATAAAACAAAAAAGCATAAATATTTGCGGCGAGATCACCATGGAAGGCTTATGCCGAACAATTAAATAAACAGCATTGAGAATCATAAAGCCATAGGCCGCATCCTGCAGCAGTTTAATATAATTGTTTCCCGTAATACTCAATCCAAATGGCATTAGCAGGATAATTACGGTGAAAACAGCAAAGATAACCCCGGTC
Source organism: Paenibacillus methanolicus (assembly GCF_008124765.1). Taxonomy (GTDB): domain Bacteria; phylum Bacillota; class Bacilli; order Paenibacillales; family Paenibacillaceae; genus Paenibacillus_Z; species Paenibacillus_Z methanolicus. Next base: position 12,729 of record NZ_VNHS01000016.1, read on the forward strand.
ATGTCCCTTTTAAATGCATTTATCATCATTTACTTCTCATCTCCAACAGTCGGCCTTGAAATCCTACTCCTCAAACTCTCCATTAGCTCGAAGACTTTTTCTTTCGATCCCGACTTGAACGGTTGACAAACTTGCTTCCATCAAAGAAATAATCAAAGGCACCAAAATATTTTTTATAGGCATTTTTCTTCACCTTATTCAAGACCACACCCATGATATTCGCATTGACTTTCTCAAGCTGTTCTTTCGCAGGTTTCAACGAATCCATAGAAGTCTGTCCGATCTCTACAACCAGTAACGTAGCGTCTACCCGAGCCGCAATGAGCGACGCATCGACTACGGAAGAAAGCGCCGGTGTATCATAGATGACAAAATCATACTGCTCTCTTGCCCAAGCGTTCAGTTCTTCGAATCTTGTACTGCACAATAAGCCGATTGGATTTTGGCGATTTTCACCACCGTAAAGATAAGTCAAGTTATTAATATTGGTGTTACATAACACGTCCAACAAATCAGCCTGTCCAGCCAAATAATCCGATAGCCCAAGCAACGTGTTATCCCCCAACCGTTTACCGCCCACCGGCTTTCTCATATCCCCATCGACCAACAACACTTTCCATCCGGATCCAGCCATGGTAATAGCCAGGCTTATTGCAATCGATGTTTTGCCTACGCTAGGCTTGCAGCTTGTTAGGGCCAGAGATTTGTAGTGACTTTCCGGCCCGCTTAAATGGATGTTCGCGGTTAGCATTGCATAAGCGTCTTGAACCGCTTTGTTTTCTTCGTTATATACATTAAATGTTTTGGTTTGCATCGCCCTTGAATTCCCCTCAACTGATGTTGTATTCTGGAATGATCCCGATTACCTTTAATTCAAGACCTCTCTCGATCTCTTTGGCAGAACGAATTGTACTATCAAATATTTCCCGCACATAAATGTACGCCAGCGATAACAGAAGGCCAGCCATTATACCGAAAATGACCATCTTAGCGTGACCTGGCGGAACGCTGTAAGCCACTCTCGCCTCATCAATAATCCCAACAGAGTTCGTGTCATTAGTTAAGGAGCCAATCACTGAAGCAAAAGATCGGCCTACAGCATTGGCAATATTCACTGCTTCCGTCGCATCCGGCCAAGTGATGACGATCGACATTACATTAGATTCTTCAATAAGGCGGATTCCTGTCGCAACACTTACATCGGCAGACGTCACTCCCTCAATTCCTACCTCTCTGACAGCCGGCTCTATTACCCTTGCGGATAAGAGAATTTGACTAAAATCCTTAATCAACTCGCGACTAAGTGCGATATCGTTATAAGTAATAGCTTCACCAGAGAGCATTGAACTACTTCGCTTCATTACAAATAATGTCGTTTCCGTTTGATATACCGGCTGTGCCGTAGCTACACTAAGACTTCCTGCAGCAACGCCTCCAACAAGTGCAAGCAGAACCACTAACCATATTTTTCTAATTATTGCATATACTAATCTTTCAAACTCCATGCTATGCATCTCCCCATACGGTAGTTATCTGCGAACGATTTGGTCCCCGACTTCCAGGCCATTAGCGACTTCAATATTGACGTCACTCTCAATTCCTCTGGTTATTTCCACCGTTACAATTTCATTATTCCGTTGTACATCAACCATAACCTTCCCTGACTCGACCTTCAGGTTAGATTTTGGAACGAGTAGCACGTTCTCCTTCACAACTTCAAGTTGAACCTGTACGCTCTCTTCAAATTTCAACTTAGGAACCTCACCCTTGAATTTGACAAATAAGTTACTTAGATTACTATTGTTAGGAACTGCACTATTCTGATAGAGCGCATCGCCAGGCTGTGGTGTGTAAAGTTCAACATCATACTTTTTGGAGCCAATTACCAGGACCGCTGTGGATACATCCGAAATGTACTTCGCATCAATTGCCGTCAACTTTAACGCCAGCTGATTCGGATCCGCAATTTTGGCCAATAGGTGACTAATACTCAAGTTATCGGTAATGGAAACGTTACTCATGTAAGAAACGACACCATCTACCGGGGCGTAAAGCTTGCTATTTAGCAAATTTTGCTCAAGCATTGATAGTGTCAACTCTGCGCTCTCTTGGTCAAGTTTAGCCTGTCTTGTATTAAATTCATGTTCCTTCAACGCTTGGTTTAGCCTTAGGTTAAGAAGATCAATCTGGATTTTTGTTTCTTGTATCCCTTGATCCAACAGTTTCATTTTCTGATCAGAGTTCTTTTTGATTTCGTCGAGTGTAAGTCCAGCACCCTCAATTGATTTTGTGACACCCTCTAACCCCAAAGCAGCCTGATCCATCTTATATTGCTCCGTAGGAACGAGGGCAAGTTTCAAGTCCAGCTCTGTAATAGCTTTATCTTTTTCGCTATTGGATAAGCTTAGTTTTGCCTGCTCTAATCGAATCGCCGCAATCTTGATATCTTCTGCCGACCCGGCGTTTGCGATTAAATTATCATAAACTAATTGCTCCCGCTCTAATGCCACTATTGACGATTGAATTTGATTTTGGACTTGTTCCAATCGAATCTCAATTCGCCTAACTGCATCCTCCACATTTCTTTGTTCAATCTCAGCTAATTCTTGTGATTTCATTGTAGAACTTTTCTCAACCTCATACTGTTCCAGCACAAGCTTGGCTTTGTTAATCGCCAACTCAGTTTCTTTTGGCAGGTTCTTTTTCTGCTCACGTTTACTCTCAAGGTCTAACTTGGTTAGTTCGATACTTTTTCTGAGTTCTGCAACTTCCCCGTTACCATCTAAAAGCAACCGAAGTCGACCCTTGCCTTTCTGTACAACGATTCGCTGCATACTGATTTTATTTTCTATTTCAGTAGGCAGAATTTGTGCAAACAGACTACCTTTTTTAACAGTATCATTTAAAGAATAGTTAAGTTGGCTAACCGGCCCCGATACATTATTAAAGTACAAACTCGTCGCTTTGATCGGGACAAGTTGACCCGTTCCAATCAAACTAGCAGAAATATCACCTTGATTCACCGTATAATACAAAGAACTACTTTCACCAACAACTTGTTGAGGCACCCCTTGGTTATTCAACCCCAACGAACAAGAGCTCAGTAGAATCGAGCTCATTAGAATTGTAAATGTTACAGTCTTGGCTTTTGTTTTAAGCATTTTATTTTTCTTACCTCTTTGCAACCTAGTCTCGTTCATCTTGTCACACCCCAATTTATAATCACTATTTACATGGCGCCGCTTCTTCTATCAATGACCATCCGTATTGTCTTCATGATTATTTTCAAATCTAACATTAGTGACCACTGGTCAATATAGCTGGTATCCAGTCTAACAACTTCGTCAAAATCCGTGATATTACTTCGTCCGCTTACTTGCCACATCCCTGTCAAACCGGGTTTGAAACTCAATCTTCTACGATGATACGGCTCATATTTACTAACCTCATCGAGTGTAGGAGGCCTTGTACCCACTAGACTCATATCCCCCAATAGAACGTTAATAAATTGAGGCAATTCGTCGAGACTGGTTTTTCTCAAAAATTTACCCACCTTTGTAACACGAGGGTCATCCTTCATCTTAAACATAAATCCGCCGCTAACCTGATTTTGTTCCATTAACCTTTTTTTTCTTTCTTCCGCGTCGGGATACATCGAACGAAACTTATAAATTTTAAAGACCCGTCCATTCAAACCAACCCTTTTCTGAGAAAAGACCGCCGGACCGAAAGACTCTAATTTTATCGCAGGAATAATAAACAAGGAGAGAATTGCCATAATCAGCAATCCAACAAGGGCGCCAACAATATCGATGATGCGTTTTATCAATAAGTTGACCCGATTAATCGTCACGGAATGGAATGTAAGCATCGGGAAAGTCCCAACACTCGATAGATGCGTACGGGAAATGCGGAGATTGTAAAAATCGATAATCATACGAACTGTTATACCCATTTCTTCGCAAAGAAGTATTTGCGGTTCAATTTTCCCTACGTAATTCCGTGGAAGTGCAAAAATCACTTCATCAATTACATGCCTTTTGACGATTTCTTCAAGATCCGTCATATACCCCAAGTGATATCCGGAACGCAGCCGTTTGTTCGGATAAGCTTGAACGTAGCCGACAACATCGAATTTCATGTTTGTCTTTGCCAGATATCTACGAAATTTCTTGGCAAGTTCAGGCGTTGAAACAATTACGACCCTAGGACTATTGAAGGATTTCATCCTCGTCACAAATCGAATAATCAACATCCGCACGCCAATCAATAGCACTGTAGCCAAAACAAAGTAAACTCCAATAAGCAATCGGCTTACAAGGGTTTCCTTCACGAAAAAGAATAGTGCGCCAACCATCAGAAATGAAGCAACCGAAGAGAAGAACGCACTCCGGACAATCCGGTCTACATACATAAATGTTGTTTGGTTATACATCCGCTGGATTTGCATAGAGAATATCCAGATCGGCGCAAAAATTAGCAGGACCCATATATACTCATTCAGCGGCATCAATTCTGTAATAGTTCCAGCTATAACATAAGAGGCGAAAAATGATAGCGAGAGAGTCGCCACATCGGCAAACAACTGCAGTAAGTTTACGGATGCTAACAAATTTGATCTGTGCATATTATCCTACCCAACTGTTATTTTTGTCATAGATAGAATGTACTACAACCAACGACTTAGTTCTACTATTTTCTGTATAAACCAACAAAAATCTTTCGGCGAAAATTTGGTAATTCGACACGTTAGATATTTGTAAGCGCAATCACTGTATTTCCGCCGAATTTAGGGAGATTTTTAGCAAAATATGATGGAAAAAGTGCTTGTCCAGTCCTGGAAACTAATATATAATTAGCCTACGAATATAGTAAACAAGACCTATAGACATTGTATTGGGAATGGAGGTGAAATCAATGAAGAAAACTTGGGAAAAACCAGAGGTTAAGTCCTTGGAAGTGGCTATGACGGAGTACGGCAGCGAGCTGAAGAAAAATCCAGACGCCGTCATCACGGTAGGCAAATACACGTTCTACTCCTTCTCGTAATCATGAGACAATGATCGTAAAAGAAGAAATCGCAGATTGACTTCAATTTGGGATTTCTTTTTTTTGTTCCTATATTCTAATTAGAACAGGACGGCTCCTTCCCTATGCATGAATCTACTGTCGACTTATCGGCTACCATTTCAAGAAACCCCGACATTCTGGCAACCTCTCTGGACGAGGAGGTTAGCATGCTGGACATTCAATCCGGAAAATACTATGCGCTCGAGGGCGTAAGTGCTGATATATGGCGGATCATCGAGGTTGCTATCTCAATGGATACTTTAGTAAACCGCCTGCTTGAGATCTATGACATTGACAAACATACTTGCTTGGAACAGACAAGCCAATTTCTCACTAGAATGAAGGACCTGAATCTTATCGCGATTAATGCTTAGATAAATAGACAAAACAAGATAAAACAATAGTTGATTACCCAAATTCTAACCACCGGAGATGAGACTGTGAAAAAAGTAAAAAAAGCGATTATTCCCGCTGCAGGGCTAGGCACACGCTTCCTGCCTGCGACCAAAGCCATGCCCAAAGAAATGCTTCCTATTATTAACAAGCCTACGATTCAGTACATCGTAGAGGAAGCAATCGCGGCCGGAATCGAGGATATCATTATTGTAACCGGTAAGGGGAAACGCGCCATCGAGGACCACTTCGACAACTCGTTCGAGCTGGAAGAGAAATTGCTGGAATCCGGTAAGCTAAAGCTGTTGGAGGAAGTGCAGCGTTCCGCCCGAGTTGAAATTCATTATATCCGTCAGAAGGAAGCTCGCGGCCTCGGCCATGCCGTCTGGTGCGCCCGCCGCTTCATTGGCAATGAGCCATTCGGCGTATTGCTCGGCGATGACATCGTGACGGGCGAAGTTCCCTCCCTCCGCCAATTGATCAACGAACACGAGAAGACCGGCAACTCCGTAATCGGCGTTCAGACCGTCCCTAACGAAGAAACGAACCGCTACGGAATTATTGATCCTCTCGAGCAGGACGGCCGTCTCTATAAAGTTAACGCATTCGTGGAGAAACCAGCGCTCGGTACCGCACCTTCGAACCTGGCTATTATGGGCCGTTACGTATTCACGCCCGAGATCTTTGATTTCCTGGATCGCCAAGAAGTCGGAGCCGGCGGCGAAATCCAACTGACCGACGCCATTCAACGCCTGAACGAAATCCAATCCGTGTACGCGTATAATTTTGAGGGCACCCGTTATGATGTAGGCGAGCGCCTCGGCTATATTTTGACCACGCTGGACTTTGCCCTGAAGACGCCAGACCTTCGCGCCCCCCTGATTGAAGCCATGATCGAGCAATTGAAGCGTGAACAGGTGCTGGTGAAGTAGTAGCGCACCACTGCAGGAGGAATAACTATTAACCGTTTACAGAAGCTGGTTTCTTGGCATAACTACGTCTGGCTCCTCAAGCAAATCGAAGGCCACTGGGGTTCACTGCTTCTTGTCATTGGCTTGAATATTTTCAACTCGCTAGGCGGAATCGGGGTAGCTGCCGTTTCGAAGCAGCTGATCGATTCCACCATGAGCGAAAACTATTCCGCAGCTACCCTGTATATCATCCTTCTTGTTTTTCTGTTAATCATGCAATTAATCGCCGGCGCTTACCTCTCGATTCGAACAGGCAAACTGAGAGAACTCCTTAGCTTCCGGTTGCATGATCGGCTGCTTAAGCGCCTTTATCGGACTGAGTGGATGGCAATCAACAAATATCATAACGGCGATATCCAAACCCGATTAGTCAGCGACGTCGGAAATATCGTCGAAGGATGGACAGCAACTCTGCCGGGCATCATTGCCATGGCCATTCAGTTAGTCGTCGCCTTCTTCACATTATGGTATTACGATGCTACCTTAGCCATTTTCGCGTTTATGCTCGGTCCTATTACCTTATTCCTAAGTTGGCTGATCGGTCGTAAATTGAAACGCATGCAGCATGAAATTCAATCGGCTGAAAGCAGCTACCGTTCCTTTCTCTTAGAAAACGTTCGCCATATGCTGATCATTAAGACGTTTCAATACGAGAACAGCAGCATGCAACAAATGGAGAACCTTCAGCAGCACAAACTGAACTGGGTCGTGAAACGGAACTTTTTCAATGCCATGACCAACCTTTCTATCGGATTCGGCTATCAAGCCGGCTTTTTCCTCGCCTTTGTGTTGGGTGCCTACAAAATCGCGCGAGGGGCGACCAGCTTCGGTACCTTTACGGCTTTCCTGCAGCTCGTCGGACATATTCAAGGACCATTGCAAGGATTATCTCGTTCGCTCCCGATGATTATTGCCACTTTAGCCTCCGTGGAACGGTTAAAAGAGTTTGACGCGTTGCAAAGCGAACCCGGTTCGGAACAATATGCGCAGCCAATCAAAGAGCTTGCGTCCATCAACTTCGAAGGCGTCTCCTATGCCTACGAGACTAACGTCCCTATTCTTCAAGAGATCTCGTTTAGCGTGAAACCCGGCGAAATCATCGCGATCGTCGGTACGTCCGGGGAAGGCAAAACAACCTTGCTGCGGCTGCTGCTAGCCCTTCTTCAACCACGGGAAGGCCGGGCGTTCGTCCGGACAAGCAGCGCGGAAGAGTTGGCGATTTCCGCCGCGACCCGCTCCTACTTTTCCTACGTCCCGCAAGGGAACACGCTATTCTCCGGAACCGTGCTGGATAATATCCGTATCGGCAATCCGGACGCAACGGAGGACGCGGTTATCGAAGCCGCTCGCCATGCGTGCGCTTGGGAGTTCATTACTAAACTTCCGTTAGGACTGCATACGGTAATTGGCGACAACGGCGTTGGCCTATCCGAGGGACAAGCCCAGCGGATCGCGATTGCGAGAGCGCTTCTGCGCCCAGCCCCCATCCTATTGTTGGATGAGGCTACGTCCGCACTTGATCTGGACACGGAAGTAGAAGTACTGGAGCGCATTAAACGGTTGGCCCCGCAGAAGACGTGTATCGCGATCACCCACCGCTTATCGGTCATCGATATATGCAATCGCGTCTACCGTGTTCGTGATCATAAGTTAGTGGAGATAGAGAACGGTTCATCCACCGGTGTATAAAAAGGAAATGAGGGGTATCCACTTGGGTACCCCTCATTCTTATTTATAGCTTCTGCACGGCTCTCATCATACCCTCGATCTGCTCCTCTACCGTAAAGCCGCTGGCGGGACGCTTAATGCGATAGACCGCAATTTGGGACGCGAGCTGGGCACAAGCTTCAAAATGCCATTTCTTCAACCCCAGCAGTTCAACCAACTCAAAGCGATACGTGTTATACATCAGCCGCGCAAGTTTCTCCATGCCTCTAAGCTCCACGATTTCCACGGTATCCCGCGACTCCGGCACAAGTTCAAACAGCGCATGCAGCCTCTTGTTCGACGGTATAAATTGATCTCCTGGGATCGGAATATAATACTTGTCCCGCGTGCCCGGTATACGGTCGAACATCTCTACCGAGCCGTATATGCGAGTCGCCGTATCCCGCCAAAGCTTCTGCTGCGGGAATCCAGGGCGTACCACGACTTCCCCGCTTGGTTCGATTTGAAGCGCCGCAATATCGTCGGCCAAAAATGAACATCCTCTTTTGTTCAAGGAAGCCGATAGCGTGGATTTGCCCGCGCCTGAATCGCCCGTCACAATGACCCCTTTGCCTTCCAAGAGCAGCGCGCTTCCATGGATCGGTATAATCCCCCGCTGCATCAGCAAGGTTCCCGCGCATGTCCCGGAGATGTATAAGGTGTAGGCGTCATCCAAACATTGAAGGTCTTTCTGGAAGGTAATCTCGCGGCCATCCCGGATTTGAAAGGCACCGATCCCCTTTACGCGAAAAGCGAAGGCCCCATTCTCCGCAACACAAAATGCATTTTCGCCTTCAGGCCCAGAAAAAGGCGCATCTACGATTCCTTCTCTAATAACGGCATCCGGTTCTCCATTATCCGGCGTTAGCCCATCAAGCCGAAAATCCGACTCGAACACAAGACCAAACATGCGATAACGGTATTTCCCAATTTGCTGATCCAATCGCTATACCCCGCTTCACCATATCGCCCTATCCTACAGCCGAGTGGTTTTAGTTCTGTTGTTGATTGCACCTTCGAAAGTCCATCAGAAATCTGGACAAAATGATGGTCATCAATGATTTCCAGACGACCTCTTCATCGGTAATCGGCTTGTCCCCGATCAAAGCCGCTTGCAACTCCCTTACTTTATCCATATCCGCATAGGCTTCGAGCTCCCCGCGTTTAACGATCTGATCGAGCTCTGTTCTTACGCTCGCCCAAGCCGGTTCAAGCCGATGCATCCAGTCTGCGCTCTGTACACCGTGCGTGGTAATATTCGTACGAATCGGCTCAGGGAGGATCCCTTTCATCGCGCGGCGGATTAAACGGCGTTCAAGCCCTTCCCGAACATATTGATCCGATGGAATAGCTAAACAAAATTCGATTAGACGTCGGTCTCGGGAGGGATCACGAACGGTTATGCCGTTTTCGAGCGACAATTTCGTCTCTACCGCCCCCACATGCAGCAGGAATAGCGGATTCACTCGCCAAGATTTATCCTCTTCATAGTCAAAGTAACGCTCGGTATACAGTCTGGCATTCATTTTCTCGAGTCGTTCCGTTACGTTCCACTTAGCCGCTAAAGCTGGCTTGATTAGCGTGTTGTGAAGACGTTCGTAATTCGGATGGCGTTTTCGATCCCGCATGGAGCGAAGCCAATAAGGCGTTATAACCTTGAGAGCGAGCTTCCCGACTCGCTTAACAGGCTGATTGATCAAGCGGCTTAGGCCTTTTATTTCTTTATACAAGGAGACCAGTCTACCGCTGCGGTACAACGTCAGCAGGTGCATCGTAAACTCGCCATATGAGATCGTCGCGTTCCCGAACTGACCGTTCAACATGATCGTGCAACCTTCGTCCGCCGCTTTGTTCAACATAGGGCGGTACCAGGTCATGTTTTGAAATATTTTGTAGGGATGGGCAAATACGTTCAGCATCTTATCGACATCCGTTAAAGCGTTTCGCCCCTCAAAGCTGCAGTATGTCTGGTTGATATTAGGGTAAGCCTGTCCAATTAACCGCATTTGCTCGGCCTCATCAAAAATGTGATGCCGGGAGCCCGGCTTCTCTCCGAAGTCACGCACCGGCACGGAGCTGAACGCATGAAGCCGCCTATTGTCCCGCCCAAGCCGTTCGGCGGCCAAACAGGCGACAGAGCCCGAATCGAGCCCTCCGCTCAGCATAATTCCAACCTCGCCCGCACTTCTCAATCTGCAATCCACCGCTTGCCGAAAAATACGATTAAAGGCTTCCACGTATTCCTCATCGGTGTTATACCGAATCGGCGGAAGCTGCAGGGGATCCCAGTATTTCGTAGTCTCCAAGCGCCCCTCCCGCCAAATGCCGTAATGCGCCGGGAGCAGCTGTTGTATCCCCTCGTAGACGGTTTCGCCGGCTATCGACTCTTGAAGAAGACTATCGATCGCCAAGAAATCCGCCAGCCAGCGTTCGTTTAATTCCACCGTTGTCCGCACGGTTCCGAGCAATGGCTTCTCAATCGTGCAGAAGCCAAAGTTTCCGCCATCCTGGCTGTAATAGAGAGAGCGCGCGCCTACCGCATCCCGGGCACAGTACAGCTCACGCTTCCGCTTGTCCCAAATTGCGAAGGCGTAGTCCCCAATTAAATGTTGGGGACAGTCATATCCCCATCGTTCATAAGCAAGCATGATCAACTCGCTGTCCGTTACCGATGCGCGATGCTCGTGCTCTATGCCTAACAATTGGAACAGCTCGTCCCGGTTATCGATAATGGCATCCGCAGTAATGAGATAGTCGTTCCCCTGTCGTCGCGGCAGCTCTTCCATTCGCGATTCTGGCGTATTCACGATAACGCCGCAACCGAAAAAGACGCCTTCTTCCGCCTCGCTCCTTAATCGGTCGAATCGAAACTCGCCAAGCTTGTCCATCGCATTGTTCCCGATTTCCCGCAACCGCGCTTCACTGCCCGACAGGACAAGGCCTAATATTGCCCCCACCTATATTCCTCCCTGTCTCCTAACATTCCCTACGCTTCCTTGCCAGCCAAGCTTGCGAACTGCGCAACCGGACGGAACATACTCGCTTCATTGGCTCCGGTCAAGATCAATTCGCCGCAGCGAAGCCAGGCATGGGCTATCATTTTATTCGACTCGTCCTTGCTCACGCCGAGGTACAACGTCGTCGGCACGCGAAGCACCCGCAGCAGCGTTTGACCGGCCAACGCTTTGACCAAACATTTACTCTCCCAAGGCGTGAACCGACTCGTTCTCTCAATCGCCCAGCCGATCTTAGCCGCTTTCATGAGCGTGTGCCTCTCGACCGACACCGGGGTGTTCCCATTCCGCCGCCCCATCGTTCGGGCTAAATGCCTAAACGGAATAAATAGGATCGCAAACCGAAAAACCCCCATAAGCGTGAATGCTATAGCAACCAACAGCCTCATTTTCCAGGACAATCTGCTCACCGTGCGCAGACGCTGCCTCACCCTCTTATATGCGCCGCCGCGTTCTTGCGACATTCGATCACCGCCATTGCCTAATCTATATCCACCGTTCCCGTTAAATCTAGTACGAAAGACTTAATCATAGTATACCACCTACAGGAACCATCCGACTACGATCGAAGAAGCAAAAATCGTAACTTCCGATACGCCAAAGGTAAGCATTCCCTGCGTTTTCACACGCCGTTCGTCAATAAATCTCATTGCGGACTATATAGAAATGTCGCTATAATGAAAATATGCTGAATCTTTTTTACCAAACGATCCCTATTAATCTAGGACTATTATACTATATGAAGGGATTTCCCATATGTCGAAGCTAAATATCGCGATCGGCGAGTTCATCTGGGCGCTCGATTTTCAATCCGAGGATATTGCCGATCTGTTCCGGAACACCTTCTCCGATCTAGGCAAGAACGACGGGTCTGCGGAACTATCGATTCGGCTTTCGTCTGGATTCGGCGCCCCTTTTCTTAGCTACGAGCTCGATGAATCGATCGACGAGGAAGGACATGCCTGCTACACGCGATCCGATTATGAACTTCGCGTAGACAGCGCGTACAAGCAAGCTTCCATGCGAGTTCACGATGGCCTCGCTCTCAAGCACGCGTTTATGCAGATGTTCAGTTTATACGCCGTGTACACCGGATGGGGACTACTCATGCATGCCTCCTGCGTTCGTTCCCGCAGCGAGGCTCATATCTTCACCGGCCCCTCCGGGGCAGGCAAATCGACGGCAGCCGCGCTTTCGTCGCCAAGAGGGATTTACGCGGACGAGGCGGCGCTCGTTAAAATCGGGCCGGATGGGGCGACCGTATTTCACTCCCCGTTCCGCAGCGATCTCCACACCGGAATCGCCGATCAGTTGGCCCCGGGCCCGCTATCCAGCGTCCATTTGCTCCGCCAGTCGGCCGACGATCGCCGCGTTCCCGTTCCGCTTTCCGATGCGGTGCTGGCCATGATGCGAACGGTGTTCTATTGGAATCCGACGCCGGCGTCAACCCGATTCATTATGCTGAAGCTGGGGGAACTGGCGCGATCTGTTCCCGTATATGAGCTTTATTTCCGCAAAGAACCGACGTTTTGGGAGTTGATTGAATGACATGGAAATATAAATGGAAAACGAACTGCGACATGATGGAGCTTGAAGAGCTTTGCATGGTCATGGACCTGGACAACTATACGGTCTCTCAACTGAACGAGGTCGGGAGTTTCTGCTGGCGTCAGCTGGAAGAGCCGCATTCGGTAGAACAGTTGAGCCAAGCCGTGTGCGAGACGTTCGAGATCAACGCCTCCGATGCCGCAATGGACGTACAGGCATTCGTGGACGACTTGCTTGCACGCAATCTAGTAGAGAGCGTGCGCGATTGAGCTGCGCCATACCGAACGATCGTCAATGCAGGAGGACGCTGCATGAACAAGCTACTGCGGCTCTTTAAGGAAAGCCTTATCAATATGTATGCCGTCCGAGACGCGTTTCGGGTAATCAAACCTTTTCTGCGTCGTCACTGGAAGCCCCACGCCGGGTTATTCTTGCTGGTGTTTCTCGAGATTGGACTGACACTGGCAACGGCTTGGTTGATGGGACGCATGACCGACTCGGCCGTCAACCGACAGTTCGATGAGCTGATGAGCATGGTGCCGCTCGCCTTAGGACTTACCGCACTCGGGATTGCGGCCGGCTACTTCGGGTCGCACCTCGAGTTATGGGCCTCCGGCAAGGTAATCAAGGATTTACGGGAATATCTCCTACGCCATCTACTGCTGGTATCCCCGGAATATACCGACCGCAGCCGACCTGGCAAGCTATTAACGCATTTCACGCAAGATCTCTTCGGCGTGGAAGGCATGATTGGAGCCAACCTCGTTCAGGTGATCCGGTTGCCGATCATTTTCGCGGCCGTGCTGCTCTACATGGCGCAAACTCATTGGCTGCTGGCAGCGATAAGCGTCGCTGCCGCTCCCCTCGTCGCGCTATGCGGCGGACTGTTCGGCCTCTTGCTTAAGCGAAACAGCCGGTCGATCTATGATCAGGTAGAGAAAATGAATGTGTTCTTGAGCGAGACGATCCACGGATTATCGGTTATTCGCTCCTATACGCTGGAAAAGGCCTATTTCGGAAAATATTACGCGCATAGCGAGCGATTGTATGGGCTTGCTCGCAAAGAAACGCGCCTACAGGGATTTTACGCGGCGTTCGGTCAAATCGCCGGGTCCGGCATTTTCCTATTCTGTTTATGCTTTGCCGCGTACTTGGTATCGACCTCGCAGATTACGGTCGGCTCGATGGTTGCCTTCCTTAACCTGACTGGCCATCTTATCTATCCGCTAACGGGCATGGCTGCGATTTGGATCGGTTATCAAAATTCAGTTCCCGCCCTCGAACGTCTGATGGAGGTACTCAAGCAGCAACCGCAAACGCTGCTGCTTCCCGGTTATGTATCCACGCCGACGCCGACTAAAGGCTTGTCGATCCATTTCGAGAACGTCACGTTCGGTTACGGCGGCCGCCCGGTTATTGATCGCTTCTCGCTGAATATACGGAGCGGACAGACCGTGGCGATTGTCGGCACGACCGGCGCCGGCAAATCGACGCTCTTTAATCTGCTGCAAGGGTATTATCAACCTCAGCAAGGGCTCATCGAGGTAGACGGCAAACGGATCGCCGAACTTGCGCCCGATGAGCTTCGCAGCAGCATGGCGCTCGTCGCCCAAGAGACGTTCCTATTCGCCGGCACGATCCGCGACAACCTGCTGCTCGCTCGGCCCGGACTAACCGATGCGGATATCCAAGCAGCCGCGAAAGCGGCCAACCTGCACGACTTCATTCAATCGCTGCCGGATGGCTACGATACTGTCGTCGGCGAACGCGGAGCCGGGTTGTCCGGCGGGCAAAGACAGCGGGTCGCCATTATTCGGGCGATTCTGAAGGACGCCCCCATTTTGCTGATGGATGAAGCCACCTCCGCCTTGGATAGCGAGACGGAACATCAGGTGAAGGAGGCGCTGAAACGCGTTCAACGCGGGCGAACGACGCTTGTTATCGCGCACCGCCTGTCAACCATTCATCATGCCGACCAGATCGTGGTGCTTGAGGAAGGGAAAATAACGGAAATCGGCACGCATGAACAACTCATACGAAAGAACGGCCCCTACAGAAAGCTCGTGAGGCATCAGCACTTTTTGGACAAGGAAATCAACGCGGCAACGTAGGAGGAGGTGAAAACGATGGAAAAACGCGCATATACAAAACCTCAAGTTCTTGATAGCCGCCCGATCGTCTTTGAAAAAACCGTCAGCGGCGGTAGCTTTCCTGGCTTAGGCCATGGGGTAGGCGGTAACCCAGGTAACAGCCAGGGGAATTTCCCGGGTGGCAACGGCGGCGTCTTCCCAGGCGGCGGTAATTCGGGCAACGGCGGCGGAAACAACAAAGGCAATAACGGCAATGGCAATGGAAAAGGCAACGGCAACGGTGGCGGCAAAGGTAAAAAATAACGTTTTATCATTCGTTCATACGGATGCTCTCCTGCTCCGACAGGGAGCATCTCTTTTTTCATGGATAGCCATAAAGGAGCTCTCATTATGACCCCCTATCAAGACGAAATTATCCGCATGCTCAACCGGTCGCTTCACGTGGATGCGGAGACCAAGCCGCGCGTTGAACAATCCGCCGATTTGGAAGCCCTGCTCGACGCCGCGCTCCAGGAAGGAGTGGGGGCGCTTCTATTCCCCATGCTCAACAAAACGTACAAAGAATCGAATCAGAAGAATGCCAACTGGGAACATATTAAGAAAAAGTTCGTGGACCAGACGCTGAGAAATCTGCTGATCATGCAGCAAATCAAAGGCGTACTCGGCGCATTCGAGCATCGTCGGTTGCAGCCACTCGTGTTAAAAGGCATTGCGATCGGAAGACTTTATCCGCAGCCGGAGTACCGGCCTATGGCCGATTTGGATATTTTCGTCCGTCCCGAGCATTGGAACGAAGCCAGAACGCTTCTACTGGAACTGGGCTATGAACAAACGGAACCCGATGATTATAACGTGCTGCATATTGAGTATCAGAAGGACAATTCGATTACGATCGAACTGCATCGGAACGTCATGCACACCGATTATTTCGGCAACCGCAATCATGAAGAATGGTATCGACGCGTTTGGGCGCGACAACAGCAGATTAGCTTCAAACAACTCTCTTTCTCTGCCATGTCGCCCGAAGACGAGCTAATTCATCAGGTATTGCACTTTGCCTCCCATTTCGTCTATCACGGAACCAAACTGCGACATCTGTTCGAAATGGCTCTTATCGTGAAGGAGCACCCCGATCTGGATTGGAACTATATTGCCGATATCCTTAAATTGACCGGTTTCCATGCTTTTGGACGCCTGCTATTTTCCGTCATTCATGCGTATTTCGACGTTTCCATTGGCCGTTCGATGCCTGCGTTATCACGTCTGGAGACGACGAGCTTCATGGAAGATTTTCTAGAGCAATTCTCGAGCGAGCAATCCGAAGGAGACTTCGCGTGCTGGACGCGAAGCGCGGCACAGCTCCGACCGGATTATAACTATAAGGCGAAACAAGCAAGCATCTGGCTAAACACCGCGAAGGTTCAATATCGGACCCACCATCTGAAACTGCCTCTTATTCTCCGCAATCTACTCAGGAACACCGCGACAATCAACAAAAAATGCCGCGTAATACGGTCATACGGCCTTCACGTGCATCAATAATGCGTGAGCACGCCGACCGCCGAAAACGGGGAGCCGGTTCGATCCTTAACCTAGGATTGGAAGCAGAAACATAGGGCTCCTCGTCTATTACGCGCTGTCTTATCCCCTCTCGTATAGTAGAACTCCTCGATACGCCCAACACCCTCCCATCCTTCTTTTCATAGACTAGTAGTAACGGATTACCACCCCCCACTACTCTAGCGAGGAGGATATGATCATGACGACCCCGCTCGTCTCCATCATCATCCCGTTCTACTGCGACCCTTATGTCCCGATCGCCATTCAGAGCGCCCTGGACCAGACCTACCCGAACAAAGAAATCGTTATCGTCAGCGACGGCTCCTACCAGTACAACGAGCTGCTCATCCCGTACTTAGCCAACAATCCGAACGTCTATTTGTTCGAAAAGCCGAATGGAGGGACCGCGAGCGCGCTCAATGCGGGCATCCGGGTGGCGTCCGGCGAGTACGTGGCTTGGCTTAGTTCCGACGACTTGTTCTATCCGCATAAACTGGAGCGGCAGCTGACCGAAATGATCGCGATGCAAAAGCTCATTTCGTACAGCGACTATGATGCCATCGATGGCAACGGCATCCTGACACACCATCGCGTCACGCCCAAATATCCGGATGAGCTGTCCTTTTACCGCGCGTTCTCGCAATACTGTCCGATTAACGGCTGCACGATCGTCGCTTCCAGGCAGATGTTGCTCGAGTCCGGCTTGTTCGACGAGTCGCTGCCGTACACCCACGACTACGACCTGTGGTTCCGCATCGCCGCGAGCGGAATCAAGTTTCACTATGTCGACGAGCCTTTAATCCAATACCGGATCCACGCTGCCATGGGTTCCATGCGGCACCACCAAGCCATCCAACATGAAGTAGATTACACCAAGCAAAGAAGATGGCCGCAACTGGAGGGCTATATCCGGCAGCTCGGCGGATGATTCTATGATGATGGAGGAGTGCGACATGCCTATCGATGTCAGCATCGTGATGCCGACGCATAATCGGTATCCGCTTAATCGACTCACCCTATATTCGCTCGAGGCGCAGACGTATGACCATGCCCGGTTCGAAGTTATTCTGGTCGACGATGCGTCTACGGATGCCACGCCTTCGATCACGCAGCAAGAGGCGTTTTCCTTTGACGTGCGTTACTTTCGCATGCCGGCCAATATTGGCCGTCCGCAGGCGCGGAACTTCGGGATTCAAGTGGCCCGCGGGGAGTATGTGATGTTTCTGGACGCCGAAGTGTTGGTCGAACCGGACTTTATCGCCTCCCACATGAACCTGCATCGCGCGCAAAGCCGGCTCATCGTCGGCGGGCTATATGCCATCCAGAAAGCGTACACCCGGATTGACCCCCGTTTCTCGCCCGATCAACAGCAAGAAGCGCTGGAACTGCTCGTCCGCCATCCCGACCTCCACCAGAGATGGCTCATGACCAAACATCTGCCGGATCCGCCACCCTTATTCGATCGGACGGGCATCATGGAAGGGCAGTACAAACGGATGTCCGCCGGCTTGGCTTCGTACACGCGGCACATGAAGGAACAGGTCATCGACCGTTACGGCGACCGGTTCTACGGCTTTCATCTGCCGTGGATCAGCTCGGGCACCGGAAGCCTGTCGCTCGCGCATGAAGCCTTTCAAGTCCACGGACTGTTCGAAGAGTACCCGGGCTGGGGGGCCGACGATATCGAAATGGGGTATCGGCTCTTTATCAACGGGTACCAATTCGCGCATCTCAGTCATTCCCCGACCTACCATCAGGAGCATCCGAGGGAAGCCTCGACGACCGAAGAGGGCAAGCATAATTTCTACCTGTTTCAACAGAAGCATCCGAACATTAGCATGCTCGCGATTTTGCTCGGCTATATGCCGCGCGGCCTCTCCTTCGGGGAGATCAATCTCGTGCTGAATGACGCATATGCCGTCGGCGCGCATGAACATCCGCACCGCTTTCTGCATTTGACGGGGACCTTCCGCGCGATGTTGGCCGCCGTCGGGCGCTTGAACCGGTACGGACTTCCGGTGACGAATTTGATTGCCCAGTGCGGATTCGCCGTCCCCAGCCCGGAGAGCCACTTATTCTATGCAGAGAAGCAGGCGCTGGCGCAGACGGGGAAATACCCGAGTTTGAATTATGCGTTGGATGTGTTGTTGTCGTTGTAGACGGACGAGGGAACACCCGGCCCACAGCGGCTGGGTGTTGTTCGTGGGCGGGATGTTTCGAACGCTAGATGCAATTGCGCTTCGAACCCCATGAATACTTTGTTGCGATTTTCCAATAATGGAGAAGGAGAATTCAAAAGAAAACCTAATAAGAGAATAGAACGAAATCACGCATGCGGGAGGTTAATCGTAATGGGTAGACTGGTACATTTCGAGATTCACGTCGACGACATGGAACGCGCCAAAAAGTTCTACGGCGACGTATTCGGCTGGACGTTCGAGGATTACAGCGCGTATGCAGGCATGCCTTACTTCGGAGCGGTGACGGGCGATGCCGATCAACCCGGCATTAACGGCGCGTTGATGAAGCGTCAAGGTCCTGCTCCTGAACCGGGCCAGCCGATGAACGGCTTCGCTTGTACGATGGGGGTAGCCGACTATGACGCGACAGAGACCCGCATTCTTGCGCAGGGCGGCCAAGTGGCGCTGCCGAAGTACGCGCTCCCCGGCATGGCGTGGCAGGGGTATTACCTCGACACGGAAGGCAACGTATTCGGGATTCATCAGCCGGATGCGAATGCGAAGTAATTAGGGTTACCGTCCGCCGCGTAGTAAAGAGACCCGGCCTTCTCGCTCTCGAAGGCCGGGTCTCTCGCGTCCTCACGCCCGAGTTGGAGCGCTCACATAACCTCGCTGGATGAAATCAGTCCGAGCCGCTTGGCTTCCACGATCGCCTCCGACCGGGAGCCGACTTTAGCCCTCCATGACGATCGCATGCAGCATCGTATACCGGCGGACTCGACCCGCCCGCTCCCGCTCAACCATCACTCATGTTCTACTGCAGGGGAACCATCCCCGCTCCCTTCCGCATAATGCAACCCCAGCTCATACGCCCGCTCCAAGAGCCGCTCGATATGACGCTGATCCGCATCCAGAGTGTCATACAAAATCTCCAGCTTGGAATTCGCGATTCCCGCGTAGTTCGCCATGCCCACATTAAGCTGTTGCGCCAGCATCTGGTCGTAGTTCCTTTTCTCGAAATGCGCGAGCGAAGCGGCTGCGAGGCCGAGCCACAATACCCGCTCGTGATGAAGCTTGCCGGAGCCGTAAGCATACCCGTTGTTCCATACGCGATCGATATATCCTTTCAACATCGCCGGCACGTTGTACCACCAGATCGGGAAAATATAAGCCAGCGCGTCGTACCGCTTCATGCGCGCGATCTCCGCCTCCGCTTCGGCCGAATAG
Organism: Paenibacillus methanolicus; assembly: GCF_008124765.1. GTDB lineage: Bacteria > Bacillota > Bacilli > Paenibacillales > Paenibacillaceae > Paenibacillus_Z > Paenibacillus_Z methanolicus. The sequence continues at coordinate 32,489 of NZ_VNHS01000016.1, forward strand.
GTTTTGGGCGTACCGGACCAATCCGGCTCGTCGGCTTCCCGCAAGACGGGGTCGAATCCGCATCGGTGCAAATCGAGCACCTCGGCTTCGTGTCCCGCCGCTTGAAGACCTTGGACGAAACGTTCCGTGATCGCGAACGTTAACGAGTTCGTTCTCGGATGGCTAACCACAATGAGTACCTTCATCTTCATCCCTGCTTTCTTCTTGGTTTAGCGTGGAGATTCACGCTCACGTTCAGGACTGATCGAAGATCCGCACGCCGAACTGCTCGAACCGCGCGATCGCCGCATTGACCGGTACCAGCGTATCCGGAAAATGGATGCCTTCCGCGGCGGGAGGATCGCCGTTCCAGCCGAGAATCCGCTCCATCGCGACCAATACGCCGAGAGCCGTCAGGTGCGCTTGGCCTCGCGGATCGGAGACGACCGTTCGCCGCTTGGCGGGCTCGCCCGACTGCAGCACGCCTTCAATCTCGATATATAGATCTTGGGATGGCTGACCTCCCGCACGCGTGCCGATGGACTCGCCCACGATGAAATCAAACCGAACATTGGTCGCGCCCGTGGCGGCCGCTAAGCCTGGCACATCGAGCAGCCCCATGGGAAGGCCCTCCAGTACGCGGCCATCGGCCAGCGCGACCGATCTCGGACTCCGACTCGCTTCGACCCAAGCCCATCGGCCGTCCTCCCGAACGAGCGCCCGGCCGATGAAGCTCTCCGCATCGCCAACCGTCATCGGCCCCATCTGTTCGCGGTCGTCGTAGAGTCCGGCCAAGCGAATCGAATCGATCCGCTTGAAGGTTTCGGCCATCTTCAACGCCACGAGCGTCATCACCCCGGATTGCGAATGACCGAGCGGGACGATAGGGCGCTTCGGCGGCGTCTTCGCGGCGGCGAAGAGCAATGGTGCCAGCTCGTCGGCCAGCTTCGTAATGCCGATGTGTGCAACGCCTTGCCGCAGGGCGAATTCGATCAAGCGATCCGCGGGATCCTGCAAGGCAGAGACGATGAGGTCGATTGGCCCCAGTTGGTCGAGACGCTCGACATTCTCCACGTCCAAGTAGGCGGTCCGGGCGTTCCCCAGCTGCCGCGCAAGCGCGGCGCCTCGCTCCGGCGATCGTCCTGCCAGTATGATCTCTACGTCTTGGTTCGTTGCGCGAGCATGCCGGGCGATGGCGCTGCCGACAATGCCATATCCGCCGGCGATGAGCAGTCGTTGTGTCATTTGGCATCCCTCCGTGAATTAAAGTTGCATGCTGGTATATGGAGATTATGTTCCATATAATGACACTAGGGAAGAACGCACTTTATTGTGCTTTAGGCACCGGATGGTGACATAGGCACCGAATAGTGCCTTGGTTTGGGCACCGATTTCGCCGCCGACGGGAGGAGAATTCATGGAAGCACGACCGAAGAACGCCTACAATATTCCGGCGGAAGCGACGCTCGACGTCCTCGGCGGAAAGTGGAAGACGCTGATCCTCTGCCATTTGTACTACGGACCGAAACGAACGCATGAACTGAAGAAAGCCATGCCCGGCATTACGCAAAAAATGCTAACCCAGCAGCTTAGGGAAATGGAAGACGACGGTCTCGTCTTACGAACGGTCTACAATGAAGTACCGCCGAAGGTCGTCTATGAAATGACGGAGATCGGGGAGTCGCTTAAAGGAATCTTGGATCAGCTGTGCGAGTGGGGAGAAAAATATATGCAAGGACAATTTCATCGAACCTAGACGAGACCTCGCGATCATCACGCCGATCCGCCAAGTAACATGGAGAAAAGCAGAAAACCCGGCCGCAAAGGGTCGGGTTGGGCAGGATCAGGCGGCAGTTTCTCCAGCTCCGATTGATCTCAACGCCCGTTACAATCAGCGTTCGCGCCTGGGTTTGCGTTTCCTTCCAAACACCAAAAACCCCAGTCCGCATGCGAACGAGGTTCTCGTCGATATCCGTCTTTAGCTGCTTATCCTTTCTTCGTGAAACGTTTGAGCAGGTGTACGGAGCTGTTATACACGGCGTATCGGTTCAATAAGAGGTAGAGTGCAATCGAGAGAACGATCCCCAAGAACATGCCCGCCAGAACGTCGGTGGGATAATGCTTGCCCGTCCATATGCGCGAGAACGAGACGATCGCCGCGAATCCGAGATAAGGGAGCCCGATTTTTCGGGAGAACAAGCAGAACATCATCGCAATGGCAAAGGCCGCCGACGCATGATCGCTTGGAAAGGAATTGCTTTCAATATGGGGCAGCAGCAAATTCACGTCATGGGTAACGAAAGGGCGGTCTCTATAGTAAAAATGAGCGATCCCCCGACTGCACAGGACGGTCACGCCAACGGCAATAACCCCATAGAACGCCATCTTGCGATGGACCAAGAACATGAAGACCAAACTAAAAAAGAAAAAATAATCGCCCAGATCGGCCGCGTAGACGAGCACCTTCCCGATAACGCTTTCATTATTCGCGCCGTCATTAATCCATTTGAATAGCCGATAGTCCCAGTCCAACGTATTCCCCCTTGTATGTCCGACATGTCGCGATGAGCTGTTCGGTTGGCGATTCGAACGACGGACAAGCGAAAAATCGATATCGCGTTACGCCAATAGTGTATTGCGCCGTCCCCCGAAAAAGAACGGGTTGCGAGCCAGGCAAAATCAGGAGAGGAAGCGTCCGGAATGGATATGATCAAAAATCCGAGGGTAGCCGCCGTGTTCGACCGGTATCCGATACCTATTCGAACGAGGTTGTTCGTGCTGCGCCAATTGATTCTGGATACGGCCTCCGAGATGGAAGGCATCGCCCCTCTGGAAGAGACGTTGAAATGGGGCGAACCCAGTTACGTCCCCCCAAGCGGAAGCACCATTCGAATCCACTGGAAACCATCCAGCCCGCATCAGTACGCCATGTATTTCAACTGCAACACCAAGCTGGTCGGTACCTTCCGCGAACTCTTCAGCGATACGTTCAACTTTGAAGGCAATCGGGCCATCGTATTCGCCGAACACGATCACATCCCCGTCGATCGCTTAAAACAGTGTATTGCATCGTCGCTCGCGTACGAGGCCCGCAAACACCTTCCCCTGCTTGGCCTGTAAACGCAAAAAAATCCACACCCTCGCGCGGTTGTGGATTTCCCTGCCAGAGGCGTTACTCCGCCGCTTTTGCTTTTTGCTGGTTCCTTCTGAACTGCTTCACTTGCGTATCCGACGACATCAGAATAGGCAGGCTTCGCTCGCTGCTCACCATCGGCGATTTACATTGCGAGCATACGGGAACTTCTTTGAACGAGAAATTGTCTCTCATCCAGCCTTTGCAGCCTGCATTCGTACAGGACCAGATCATGGTCAATTCTTCCGGTAAATTTTCCAGCGGTTTATTCCACGCGCACATTGGATCTTCCCCCTTAAAATTAATCAGGTCTGCCTGTTGTCGCTTCTAACGCTTCTAAAATAAAATCCCCAAACGATAAGTTCGGGGATCAGAAAGACATTTACAGTTTTACGACGTTCTCGGCTTGCTGTCCACGGTTACCCTGAACAATGTTAAACTCGACGCGTTGGCCTTCATCCAACGATTTGAAGCCGTCGCCGACGATCGCGCTGAAATGCACGAATACGTCTTCGCCGCCTTCAACCTCGATAAAACCAAAGCCTTTTTCCGCGTTAAACCATTTCACAGTTCCTGTTTGCATAGAAACACCTCCATAATTTACATGACCTTCTTATTCGGTTACAAATAAAAAATTCACATATTGCACAAGGTTAAAAAACGCAATCAAAACGTTAACCCTCTGCGATATGTGAATTCAGGTCAAAATTCCAATAAACTAATCTTAACACATTTGCCCCGCGATAGCAATTGATACAGGCCTAGTATGCTCTGGTTATTGCTTCCTGATCCACAACGCTAAAGGATTCATTCGCTCAAACAATCATATGGAATTATCAAGGTTGTAACGACCTATGCGGGGGCGCGTTTTATTAAACGACCCCGTTCTTTACAATGTCATCGATTTCACTCTTTAGCAGCAGGTAGCGATGAACGCTTCTCATGATCGGGACTTTGGTTAGTTTATTTTTATCCACGAACACTTTCATTTGGTCTTTGGAAAGACCAAGAAGCGCGCCTGCCTCGGTAACGGTTAATACTTCTTCGATGCTCGTTGCGTTAAACGTCCTTTTCACTTTCTGATTCCAGTCTTCAAATGTGTTCATAACGGTTTCCTCTCTGGTTCCTGATCGATCGGAATACTCCATTATAACATGAATTCAGGCAAACACCTATGAACGGCGGAAGATATGCGGGATTTAAGTTTAATATGTACATTTTAGCCCGGTTTGAGACATGGTATATTCTGCATGCAAACAACATCCGCTTTCGTTCATTTTCGGGTTCTTCCTACCCGCCAAACGATGCTCACAAGCCGTTCTTGAACTCCTGCGGCGTCAACCCATAGTGGGATTTGAACAGCTTAATGAAATACTGCGGCTTCTGATAGCCGACTTCGTGCGCGACTTGGACGATTTTCCAATCCGTGTCCTTCAACAACTCCACCGCTCGCTCCATCCGAAGGCGAAGCACGTAGTTCGAGAAATTCTCGCCGGTCTCTTGTTTGAATAAGTTGGACACGTAGACGGGATGGAGATGGACATGATCGGCGACCGCTTGCAGCGTGATGTCTTTCACGTTTTTTTGGATAAAACGGCGAATTCGCTCCATCAAGCCGGAACGGATATTGTCCGAACGGCTGTCGCTGTACGCTTTGATTTGGACGAAGCTTGCGAACGCCCATTCCTTCAGCGGATCAACGCTCCAGCTGGCATCCATTCTCAGCATCTTCTCGATATCGCGGCCGAACACTTCGAAGATCCGCTTGCCCTTCTTGTGCAAATAATAGGAGTAGGCTTGCAGCAGGGTCACGTAGATCTCCACCCCGTATTCGCGGGCTCCGCCGCCTGTCCGCTCCAGCTCGTCGAAGATCCGGGTCAGCTTGTTCTCGAAGGCCGTCCACTGCTCGATATCGATGAGCTCCATGAACGTCTGGGACCGATACAGCTCCGCGAGCGGCCGGATATCAGGCGCTTCTTTCTGCTGCGTCACATGAAAGAAGCTCTCCGTCTGATAGCCGATATAATCGGTATAGACCGATAACGCGGCATGGTACATGGACAGGACGTCTGCCGGAAATTCGCCCCAGCTGCTGAGGACGAGGGACGCTTTCGATTTGAGATACAATTTGATTTGATGCTGGGAGAGCCGGGCCAAGTCTTCGATCGTCGCGGCGCTGTCAGTATCCGCCGCTTCCATCGGTTTGGCTTGCACGAGGAATATCAAATAATCATGCGAATCTTTGCAGTACATGACATGGAATCGCTTCGAAAACACCTCTTCGACGATGTTGAACATCGCATACTCGATCAACGAGAGACTATATAGATCCGTATTCGCGTAATCCTCCTCCACGCGCATGCATACGAGGATCGCCTCCCGCTCCGCATCGAAAGGAAGCCCGTAGAGCTGCAGCTTGTCTTGCAAATCCGACCGCGGGTATTTTTTGCCGGATAGCAGATCGAACAAGAACATTTCTCTTAATTTAGGCAAGCTTTCGCGGAACCGGTACGCGAATTTTTGCTGGTCCAGCAGCTCCTTGCCTTCTTCCGTAATCCGTTCGATCAGATGGCGAAGAGTCTGCTCCAATTCCTCGTTTGACACCGGCTTCAACAAGTAATCGCACACTTGCTGCTGGAGGGCTTCCTTCGCATACTGAAACTCGTCATAGCCCGTTATAATGACCGCCTTGGTGTTCTTCCATTTCTCGTTGATGCGGGCGATCAATTCAAGGCCGGTCATGCCGTTCATCTGAATATCCGTCACCACGATATCGACGGAACGGTAATTGAGCAGCTCCAGCGCTTCCTCGCCGGAATACGCTTTATACACGTTGGCGATTCCCATCTGCTCCCACGGAAGGGCAATCGCCAGACTGTCGACCAAATGCGTGTGGTCGTCCACGATCAAGATTTCGTACAACCTTCCCCCTCCTTCCCATACCTGCAATCAAGACCCGCTTTCCCTGCCGCTCCAGCATAATTCGACGCAAAGTCCGCCTAATTTCGATTTGCTCAGCTTCAAGCCGGATTCGCCGCCGTACAGAAGACGCAGCCGTTGATGGACGTTTTTCAGCCCGGATTCGATCTCTTCGTTGTTCGAGTAGATCTTCTTGCCGATCGCTTCGATCGCCGCATAGTCAATACCGCCCCCCGTATCCTCGACCGCCACATGGTTCATGTCGCCCGTTCGCCAACATCGGATGGCAATCATGCCATAGTCCGATTGCTGGTCGAACGAATGCAGAATGACGTTCTCCACAAGCGGCTGGACGATTAATCGCGGTACCTCCAAGTCTTCCATCTGCGGCTCGATCTCGATCGTGAACTCAAAATCGTCGCGCAGCATGCAGTGGATGTCCAGATAGAAGTGGATTAAGTCGAGTTCCTCCTGCAGCCGCGCCATCTTACTCCCCGTCTTGGTCGTGTAGCGATAGTACTTGCTCAGGTTCATCGTCATCGAGATAGCCGCTTTGTTCTCCTTAAGCTCGATCATGCTCTTGATGTACGCCAGCGTATTGTATAGAAAATGCGGGTTAATTTGCGATTGCAGCTGTTTGAGCGTCGCATCCTTCGACCGGAGCTGTTCTTTGTACACATCCTCGATCAGCTCTTCGATTTTGGACGCCATGGCGTTGAATCGTTCGTACAGGAACCGGTACTCGCCTTTGGGCTTATCGGTCATCCGAATCGAGTAGATGCCTTTCTCGATCAAATTCATGTTCTGGATCAGCTTCCGGAACGGGATCTGGATATTCCGATACATCACGAAGGCAAGGTACGCCCCCATGAACAGCAGCATGCCGCCGATCACGTAGAACATGGTTTGGTTCCGGCTGATCGGCGCCATGATCTGGCTAATGGGCACATAATCGACCAGATACCAGCCGAGCGACTCCAGCTTCTGATAATGCACCTGAAATCGCGTCTGACCGGATTCCAGCATCATATATCCGCTTTCCCTCGCGGGATCGATCGCCTGCAGCCGGGGCAGAAACTCGTTAGTTTGATCTACATGGACGGAATAATTATAGATCGGGTCCGCGCCCGGAAGATACAAGAACGGGTCGCCCGAGCCGTTCGCCTTAAACTCGGATAACGCGCTGCGCAAAGCCGCGACGCCGAATTTCAGCACCACCCGCATATGCGCCTCCCCCGACTCCGCGGAGTTCTCCGGATAAGACAAGATGCCCATAAAATAATCCTCTGCCGGATCGGAATAATACTGCCAGAACGTATCGCGCGCGGGCAGCTCATCCGGAAGCGCATTCAAGTTGGAGTTGCTCTTGATGACGATGCCGGTACGCGGATAGAGCACCGCGATCACCGCTTTCCAATCGCCGTATCCGGCCAGCCGGTTGATCTCTTCGGAGACGGTGCGGTTGATGCGATATTTGTCCAATACGTCATCCAGGAGGTCGGGATAGGCCAAGTTTCGGACATCCGTGCTTTCGTACAGCATTTTCTTATACGTATCCAACCGGAAGAACAACTGATCCAATTGGTCGGCGAACGTCTCCATCTGGTATCGCTTCACCTTGATGATTTCGTCCGTCAACACCTCCGTGCTCGTCCGATTCGACATCGAGAATAAGAGCAGAATCGGGAACAGCAGGATTAACAATGTGGCTAGGAGCTTGGTGAATATGCTGAAACGGCTCATGATCGATCGTCCTCTCCCCTACGGATCAGCCTGCTTCGCGTTGACGCTTGAATGCCGAGAACTGCTTCTTCAATTCGGCGAATACGATGTCATACCCCGCCTTCTTGAGCACCTTGAGGGCATCCTCGTAATACGCGTCATAACTGGCCAGGCCAAAGTTGATGGGCTCGAATTTCTCCTTATACACCGCCATGACTTGCGCCATCTCGTTCTTGACGGACGCCTCGTTGAAGTGAAATCCGAACAGTTTGGAGATGCGCGCGTTCTCGTCGTTCGTCAGCATATCGCGGATCACGTCGTCCTCCACGCCGGCGGGCGCGATGAAGTAGTCCTTGTTTCGCCACATCCATTCGTACATCAGCGGGTCAGGGGTCAACTGTTTGATTTTGCCGCCTTCCAGCTCGTAATCCTTGCCCTCCACCCCATAGATCATAAAGTCGTAATTCGCTTGGCTCTGCAAAATCCAGTTCATGAACATCATCGCGCGGTCGGGATGTTTCGATGCGGCCGTAATCATAAAGGCTTCATTGCTCGGAGTCGTGATGAACTTCGGCTTCCCCTCGGCCAGATAATACTCGCGAAGACGGGCATTCGGATCGGCGCTCCGCGCCGTCTGGAGGTTCTCCATCGCTCTGGACACCGCGCCGACGCGGAAGAGCAGTTTGCCCGCGTTCTCCTGATCGATCTTCGCCGCCGGATTGCCCACGAGATTCTGGTCGATGATTCCCTTCTTCACCCACGACTCGCGCAATCGCGCGACTTTCCCGTACACTTCCGACTCCACGTAGCTCAGCATCTCCCCGGAATCCTCGTCGACCATAAATAACATCCGTTCATCCAAGGACGAGTAGTTGCGATCCGTCAATTCACGCCACAGCATTTCATGCCCGCGGTCGGTCTCCAAATAGCCATAGTAACTCGGATCGATCGCATGCGCCTTGTCGTAAAAGCGCTCCAAATCCGCGATGGACGTTATTTCGGATAGACCGACCTTCTCCAGCAAATCCTGGCGGACCATAACCGAAGAAAATTTGCCGGCGGACGTGAACGCTTGCGACGGAATCGCCCACAGCTTCCCGTCGATCCGGTTCTGCTTGAAGTTCTCGTCGGGAATATGCCGGACGAGATCCGGCCCGTATTGATCGAGCAGCGCATCCAGAGGTTGAATATAACCTTTCGTATGATAGACCGAGACGAAGGGCGCGCCATACCAGAATAAGTCGTACTCTTCGCCGGTGGACAAGGCGAGCTCCAATTTTTGTTGATAATTCGACCACGGGATATAGGTCAATTCAAGCTTGATCTGCAACTCTTTCTTCAATCGGTCGTTCAACTCGTTCTCCACGAAGTCGCCCATGCGCGCCGACTGATCGCCAGGCATGATCATCCGCAAGGTGACCCACGATGCCGACGCTTCATCCGCTTGCCGATCCGCCGTGGCGACATCTTGACCCCCTGGCGAGTTCGATAACTCGGGGGTTATATAGGGACTGTATAGGATGTAGAGGAGCGATACGACAAGTACTGCAACGACCCCGATTACAGCCGATTTCATCTTCTAGCGCGTCCTCCTTCGCCATGGCGTCTTTCTTGCTAGTTTACATGAATTCCATTCAAGTGAATATGAGGGAAGCATAGAAGAAGAGCACATGAATGCTAGCCTCATGTGCTCCTTGTTCCATTCCTCGATTAGTTGATAAACTCGACGAACTGCAGCCAACGCTTAATCATGACGGCGGCTTCGGCGCGGGTTGCCTCCGCACCGGGATCGAGCTTCGTCTCCGATTTTCCTTCGATGATGCGAGCGGCGAGCAGTTTCGCCAGCGCGGGTCTGGCCCATACGTTAACGGAATCGTGATCGGCATAGCTCTCGAGGCTACCCTCGGTTGTCGGAACGGATTGGTTCACGACGTCGAGCGCTCGGGCTGCCATCACCGCCATCTGCTCGCGGGTGATGCGTTCATTCGGCTTAAAGGCGCCATCCGCGGCCCCCTCGACGATTCCCGCTTGAGCCGCCCTTGCAACCGCATCCGCGAACCAATCGCTCTGGGCGACGTCGCTGAAGTTCGCCGCGACCGTATCCGGAGAATGCCAGCCAAGGGAACGAACGAGCATGGCCGTGAATTCGGCGCGCGTAATCGGCTGATCCGGCGCAAAGTCGTGAAGCGATATCCCGTTCAGCACCCGCTTAGCGGCCAGTAATTCGATATCCGATTTGGCCCAATGGCCAACAAGATCGGCGAACGTCTTCTTGCCCGAGACGACCGCATAGATGCTGTTCCCGTTTCGCTTGATGACCACTTCCGTCTTGCCGCCGTTACGGTGAACAATCGATGGCACAAAACGGAATGTCGCCGTATCCGGGTCGAAGAGGAGCGCGGTCGTGGTCGTCGGATCCGTCGTTCCCGGCAGCACGATCGTTCGTTCGACATAGGCGCTGCCGAAGCTGGCGATCTCGGTCGTTTGTCCTTTCGCTTGCGCGAATAGTTGGTAGTCCAGCGCAAGGGCAAGCAAGGTCAGCCCCTCTTTGCCAGCCTGTTCGGACAGTCGAGTCGCCATATCGCCCGCTACTTTGCTTATGACAATGCTTAGCGACATCTCTTCGGCGCTCGCGCCGAGCTTCTTCGCTACAGACGTCAAGCCTAATGCGCCGACAGGAACCTTGTAGCTTCCGAAACCCGTCTGTACGACGATCGATGCGTCAGGAAGTTCAGCGGCTGCATCCACCAACGCGGATGACGGAATATTGACCTTCACGCTGCCCTCGTCATTGTTCAACTCGATGATGACCGATTGCGATTTCACGGTCGTCGAAGGGTTGCGAAGCGCGCGGAACGCATCCTGAAGCTTCTTCCCGTCGATGGTTGCCGTCGTTTCGGTTACGCCATCCTCGTTTGTCGCGCGAACGATCTTTGCCGCATCCTGTCCCAGCTTGATCCCGTCGTCCGTTACTTCAGGCGTCGGCGTCGCAGATGGAGTTGATGGACCGCCCGATGGCGGGTTCGAACCGGATGCCACGGTCACCTGGAACTGCTTCGTTAGATTGCCGTCTGCAGACTTCGCCGTAATGAGCGTTTGACCGTCGCCGACCGCCGTGACCAAGCCCGCGGCCGATACATAGGCCACTTTAAGGTCTGCCGAAGACCAGACGATCCTCGTATTGCCCGCTTCCGCCGGAGCTACGGCGACCTCGAACTGTTTGCTTGCGCCCGGGGCCAATTGAACTTGTTCCGGCGTATTCGAGGTTACGTTCGCAACTCGTACCGGAGCCTCCGCTTCACTATTGGCTACCTCTACGCTGCCCAGATTCAGCCATCCATCCGCCTGCTGATCCGCATTGGCGAAGCGGAACCTCTTGGCGTCCGCATTGAGGTGCTCGAGCGGATTCACGACGCGCATCAGAATTTGATAACTGCCGTTGCTTAAGGCCGGATTGGCCGTCGCTTCGAACAGCTTGTTGTGATCGAAACCGTTCGTATTCGGAAGAATGTCTCGCAGATCCCAATCCGGCGTCCAAATTCGTACGATGTCATCGCCCGATTGGGCGGCAAGCTCCACCTTCCAGTCGTAGTAGAACGGCGCGACGCCTCTGTTCTCCAGCTCCACGCCCACCTTCAGGCTGCCACCCGATGCGTCCAGGTAGGCGGCAGGGGCATGATATTCATAGCCCATTCTGCGTGAACCTTCCGTCGCTCTCGCGAGCGGCGCCGCATCCAGCGGGGTCTGGAAGATACCCTGCGCGATCAGCCAGGAGGCATGGGTCAAGCCGAGACTCGTGTAGTAATCCTCGCCCTGCGCCCCTTCGATCGGCGTCTGCGGTTCATTGTACCTTGGCGGATCGTTGTTCCACATCTTCACTTGAATTTCCGGTCTCATCTCGCCGCCCATGCTGTTCTTCTTCCAGAAATCCGTGACGCCCGCGTCGTTGACTCTCCCCCAGAAATGCCAGCCTTGTCCGCCCAAGCTTGGCGGGAGAGTCTGGAACGCGAACGAATCGTCGTGATAGCCGACGTCGAAAGTTTTGGTTTTCAGGTCGCTGCTGTCCTTCGGGTATCGCAAGACGAGCTGCGTTTGGTCGAATGCATCGTCCATGGCGGTAAGCACTCGCTTCAGGTTAGCGTCAGTCGGCATCAGGTTGGGCGATTTCAAATTTCCGTCGTACGGATACGTATGCCACTCGCCCCAGAAGCCGATCAAGCCGATCATGAGAGCGCCGACGCGCGGATCGCCGTCGTAACGCGCGCCTAATGCGCCGATGAAATTGTCCAGCGCGCTCAATAGCCGCTCGTCATTATAGTCGGGTGCGAGACTTGTCGCATCCTTGCCATTGTCGAATTCCGTATAGTTGTACGTCTTCAGCCCTTGATCGAGCAAGAATTGCGGAATGCCCGATGGTTTGTTCGGATAATCCAGATACACGCGGAATACGGCTTGATTGCCTCTGGCCGCTACTTCCGCCAACCTTTTATCCAGCTCCGTCCAATTAAAATCGTCCATGTTGTTCATCAGCTTGCTGAGCGGCAAATAGAAGAACTCCAAGCTGTAAGGCAGCTGCGTCGGCCGATCCCGCCAATCGTCGCCAACCTTGAAATAAGCCTCCTCCGATGCATCGTAGAACGGAAGGAACCCTTTGAGCGGATTATCCACCGGCGCAGGTTGATAGGCCAACGCATGCGTTCCGGCCGCGGTCGCCCAAGCCGGCGGACTCGGATGGTCAACCGGAGGCGTCGTCGTGCCCCCACCGGACCCGCTTGTGCGGCCCGATAGCGCGTATAGTCCGATCTGGTCGATGCTGAGCGCATTGTCGGCTTGATTGCGCGGACCGAAGCCGAATTGAATTTGCAGCACCTTGCTCGCATCGAATTCCGCATCGCAAGCGTCGCAGCCCTGCCATGTGGATTGAGCCAATGCGCTCCACGGGATTCGAACCATCCCCTTGTAGCCCGCCGCGACCGACAGGGAGCCTCCCCCGAGCACGGTTGCTTTCCAGCCATCGGCTGCATCGTAGAAACTCACCGTTCCGCCTGCTTTCAGCGAGAACTCGCCCTTCGGCGCATCCGTCGCGAGCGATAAGTTCAGCTCCATATTTTTGCCGCTTGGCGACGTATTATGGACCCAGAATGTCAGCCCCTCGAAGGCGGACCAATCCGAGTCGGCACCGGTGAAAGCCGCGCGCTTGATATTGACCCAATCGGATGCCGGTTTGCCCGGAGGCGGAGACACCGAGAATTTCATCGCCTGGCTACCGCTCGCGTAATTCGCCTTGTCGACCGTACGGAGCGCGGATGGTTCCCCGGATTCCCAATCGACGCGCCAGATAGTCTGCAGGGCGGCATCGTCCGCATACGATTCGAAATCCTCCAGCACGTTGTCTGCCCGATACAGCATGATGTCGTCAATCGTAATGACGTTATGCGCATAGCCGGCCGGCGGGTACCCGAACTGCAGACCGGTCACTTCGCTCGGATTCAGCGCGGCCGCGCAGTCGGCCTGCACGCCGCCGCACTGCCAGGCGGATTGCGCGAACTGATCCCAAGCGATCCGGACGACGCCTTGGAATCCGGCCGGCACGCGCAGCGAGCTTCCGTTGAATGCCGCGGCGCGCCACGTCCCATCCGCCGCGATCGTCCAAGCCGCCCCGCCTTCCTTCAATCCGAACTCGCCTTTGGCCGCAGGCGTCTGAAGCGCGACGTTCAAGCTGAAGTCCTTACTATCGCTTGTCGCATTGTTCACCCAGAAGCTCAACCCGTCATAACGGGACCAATCTTTCTTATCCGAAGGAATGGCGCGGATGATGTTCGACCACTCCGAATTCGCGTTCGCGACCGAGAGCTTCAAGCCTTTGCTCCCGCTCGCTTGGCCAAGCGCCCTGGTCACCGAACCCGGTTGGTCCGACCACGCTTCCGTCCAGGCTTGCCCCAGCGCCGCGTCATTGGCATAGGATTCGAAATCCTCGATGAGCCCCGGCTTTGCCGAACCCGGATCAGGATCGGGATTCGAGCCGGAACCGGAATCGGATTCAACCCTGTCCGTAAAGTACATTTCGTCGATATAGATCGTGCCCGTCGTATCCCACGAAGCTTGCGCGATCGCGATGCTCCAGATGGTCTGCGACAGGTCTACGCCCTGAGCGGGCAAGTCAATCACCAAATCTTTGTAGCTTGTCGTGATCGTATCGCCGCTGAATTGGCCGATCGTTCTCGTGACGCCGCCGATCGTGACGCTAACCTTATTCTCTTCGCCGCCGGCGGCGCCTTTCACCCGGACGACCAATTTCCCCGTATCCGAGATTTTCCGGCCGACGTTCGTTTCCAATCGCGACATATTCTGAACCTGCAGCGCCAGTGCGCCGTCTTCTACGACGCCCGCCCCGCCGCCGTTGGCGAACCCGCTAGAACCGGTCCATTGACCGAGATCGTTCTGCGTGCTGCCGGACCACGCCGGCGTCCCGTCGTAATTATCCACGAGCAGCCGCTTCGGGGAGGCGGCGGCGAAGTCGGAGGCGCAGAGCATGGAGACGCGCACTCGCCGATCAGCACCGGCCCCAGATTGAGCCAACCGTCCTTGTCTTGATCCGTATTCGCGAATCCGACCTTCTTCGCCTTGTCGCTCATCGCCTCTAACGGGTTGACCACCTTCATCACCAGATAGTAATACCCGTCATGCAAGCCCGGGGCCGCAATCGACGTATCGAAATAATACGGCTCGCCGAAAGAAACGTACTCGGGATTGCCGGGCACGTTCCACTCCGGATACGTTCGGATTTGCAAAGGCATCACCTTCGTCATATCCCATGTCGTCTCCCATTGCTTCACAAGCTTCCCTGCCGTATTCTTCACGCCCAGCTCTACCTGCCACGGATACGTGAAGGGCGCAACGCCGTTATTCTGAATGGTGACGCCGACCTTAAGCGGGTCGCCTTGCGCGATATCGTTATAATGGGCGCTCGTCACCTGCAGATCGTAGCCCATCTTCCGGACGCCTGCCGCAACGGCAGCGTCGTTGGCCTTATACCCGCTAATCCCGCCTTGGTTGATCATCCACGTCGCGTGCGTCAGTTCAATATCATCCAGGGCATCATCCACGTTCGCGCCGCCGCTGAAGAAGCTGCTTTGAATTTCCGGACGCACTTCGCCGCCGACCGTCTCCGTGATCCATTTGTTCTCCGAGCCGGCTTCCAGCATCTTGGTCATGAACGAATAGTAGGCGCCGCCCATGCTCTCCGGCTGCGTGACGCTCTGCGGCGGGCTGCCCTCCTTATAGCCGAAGGAATCGTCATGGTAGCCGATATTGTACGCCGATGCGCCGGGCAAGCCGGGATAGCGGACCTCCAGCTTGGTGCGGTCGAATGCCGTATCGTAGGCGGAGAAAATCGCTCCGATCGTCTCGGCGCTCGGCATGTAGTTCGGCAGCCCATCCGCCGTATCCTCGTCATAGGGGTACGTATGCCACTCCCCCCACAATCCCACGAGGCCCATATGAATAAACCCGATGCGCGGATCCCCGTCGTACTTGGCGCCGAAGGCTTTAACAAAGTTGGTCAACGAGGCCACCATCAGCGGGTCGTCGTAATCGGGTTCATCTTGGTCGAACGTATCGTTATGACGCATTTCAACGCCGCCTTGATGAATAAAGTCGGGTATGGCGTCCTCTTTGCCCGGATACTCCAGATAGACCCGAATCGCCGCCTGATTCCCTCGTGCCGCGATGGCCTGGAGCGCCGGCTCCAGACCGGTATCGAAGGTGTAGGCGTCAGGGCCGTTCATTACCGCTTTCAGCGGGACATACACCCATTCCAGGCTGTGGGGAAAGGCGTCTTTCGTTTCCCACGGATAGAATGGCGCGAAGCCTTTCAACGGATTGTCCAGCGGACTCGGGGCGTAGACCAAGTCATGCTTGCTCAGCGTGCTATCCACCGCCGGGCTCGGGTATGGACTGGTTGGCACGCGGGTCGGTTCCGAGTCCGCATGGACAAAGCTTGCCGCATGCCCGAAGAACGTGCTTACGAACAAGCAAGCGATGAGCAGCACCTGAATGGATGCTTTCCTGCTACCTCGCATCGATAATGGATTCATCGATATCCTCCTCTTCTTCATTTGTAAGCGTTATCAAATCTGAACGATCCTCATTGCGATCGGCCGTCGCCCGACCGGCAGCAGATGAATCCGGACTTTCTGAACGTCCGGATTCCTGCCTCGCTCGTTAACCTTTGTGCGCGCTGAAGGCGATGCCTTCGATAAACTGTTTCTGGAAGATGAAGAAGAGGATAATCATCGGCACGACCGCCATGAAGGCGCCGGCCATTAACACCGGATAATCCGTCCCGAACATGGACACGAGGGTCGCGATGCCGGAGGACAGCGTCATTTTCTCGGGGGAGCTGTTAATAATGAGCGGCCACTGCAGTTCGTTCCACGCCCATTGCAGTTGAATGATGACGATGGCGACCAGCGCCGACTTCACCAGCGGAAGCATGATGTGCCAGTAAATTTGGAACGGATTGCAGCCGTCCAGCACCGCCGCTTCTTCCAATTCCTTGGAGATCGTCAGGAAGAACTGCCGCAGCAGGAACGTGGCGAACGGACTGATCAGCGAGGTGATCCACAGCGCGGTCACGGTGTTGACCAACCCCAAGTCGCTCATCATCATATATTGCGGCGTATAGAAGACCGGATTCGGCACCATCATGACCGAGAGGATCAAGACGAACAGAATCGAGCTTCCCGGAAATTTGATCCGGGCAAAGGCGTAAGCCGCCATCGAGCTGAAAATAACCGGAAACACCGTCTTCATAAAGGCCGCAAACACCGTATTCAAGTAATAATGCGGAAACGCCGATTGCCTGATCGCCTCGATATAACCTCTTAGGCTGGGGGCGCTAGGCAAATACCGGATCGGAATTTGCGTCGCTTCCGTCGTGGTCTTCAGCGAAGTGAGCACCATCCAGACGAAGGGCACGAGCATCGCGACGGCGCTGATAATGAGTATAACGTGAACAACCCAGTTGATTTTCCTGGCCGATGAGAGCTGCATGGCGGTTCCCCCTTCCTAGTCGTAGACGACCCATTTTTTCTGAAACGCAAATTGAATTCCGGTCAGCACCAGGTTTATGACGAGCAGGACGTTGATAATGGCGGCGCCGTAATTGGGATTGAAGTAGACGAAGCTGTTCTGGTAATAGGCATAGACCAGCGAGCGAACCGCCGGCAGCGCGACGTTCGTCTTCCCGATAATGAGATAGATGGAGTCGAAAATCTGCGTGGCGCCGATCAGCAAAATAATGCTCGTGAAGAACAGCGTCGGCGTCAGCATCGGAATCGTAATGTAGCGGAACTTGTTGAACCGCTTGGCGCCGTCGATGTCGGCGGCCTCGTAGAGCGACTTCGGGATGCCTTGCAAGCCGGCGAGAATGAGCAGCATATTCATGCCGATCGCCCCCCACACGCCGACGATGACGAGCACGAACATCGCATAATTCGGATTGGACAGCCACGCCATGCGGGTGCCGAGAATATGGTTGATCAGACCGAAATCCTGCGCGAACAAGACGACCCACACCATCGCGGCGGCCGCCGGCATCGTCACTTGCGGCAGGAAGAAGATGACGCGGTACACGGACAAGCCTTTTATCTTCGTATTCAGCAGCACGGCGAAGATCGTCGAGAGCACCAGCGTGACCGGCACGAACAGCGCGACATAGTACAACGTGTTGCGCAGGTTCTGCCAGAACTCCTCGTCGCGGAATAACTTTGCGTAGTTATCGAACCCGACCCAACGATTGACGAGCCCGAAATTCTCCGACTGCTGGAATCCGAGCAGAATCGATTGGACCACCGGCCAACCCCAGAATACCAAGGTGCCGATGAGCGTCGGCGCGATCATGAAGTAGGCCCATGCATATCTGCTTCTGGCATTCAATCTAACCACTCCTATCTATTGAAGGACGCCTCGGTCTCCCGAGAACGCCCTTCGAATCTTTAAGATGGACAAGGGGCTTCGCCCCTTCAGGATCCCCTTCCTTTACCGCCCCCAAGCCCAATGCTGTAGTTTAAGAAGGGCTGCGCCCCGTTGACCGCGCTTTTGTTGCTCCCTCCTCCCACCTCCTCCGCCGAGGAGGCTCCAAAGGGCTTTGCCCTCTGGACTCCCTCGTTCGTGCTGGCATGTTTGTTCGCGGTCGGCGGGAAGGCTGGAGTGTGGCACGCTTTTGTCCTGACGGACAAAGCTTCAGCGGGTTTTGAAAGTCAGTCCTAAAACACAAACCCGTCAACTATGGGCCCCGGGTGGCTTCACCGGACGTTTTTCCTTAACCTGACAGCATTGTCCTCCGCCGAGGGGAACCAGAAGGTTAAGCATGTGCTTCCGAAGTCGTTTTTCTCCGAAAAACGTTCACCTCTGGACTCTGCTAATAAGCGTGACTCGATACGCGGCCGTCCTTGATGTGTCCTTTCGCGATGAGCCCGCTTCGTCCTAAGGGACAAAGCTGTTGTTCGAGCTTCGTTCGAGAAGGTTCGCCTCGGGGTTTGAACCTGTCACTTCGCGCCCTTGACGAGACTTCGTGCTGACCTTCGCTTTCGTCCGCTCTCGCGGACACGCTTTACGTTTTTAATAACGACATGAATGGTCGCATAATTCCCCGAACAAGCACAAAACGTTTACTTCGTTTCTTCGATCGCCTGATTCATCATCTCGGCGACTTTCTTCGCGGCTTCCTCGACCGGCATGGCGCCGCCCCACGCTTGGGACATGATCTCCGGTTCCTTCGCGAACCAGACCGGGTACGCCAGGGAACCGCTCGGATATGGAATCGCATCGGCGACTTGCTCCGTGAATACTTTCAAATTCAGATGCGGTCTCGACTTCAGCCAAGCGTCCTGCGTGCCGTTGAACGCCGGAATCGCCGCGCCCATCTCCGCCGTGATTTCCGCCGCCCGCTTCGAACCGAGGAACTTGAGGAACTCCCACGCCTCTGCCTTGTTCTTGCCGGCCGCCGACATGACGTTGCCCAAGCCGTTGATGATGTTGCCGCGTTTCTCCTTGCCGACGGGCAGCTTCGCCCAATCCCATTTGCCCTTGATCACTTCGCTGCCGTCGATGTCGCTGATCCGCCACGAGCCGTCGAAGATCATTGCCAGTCGGCCGGACTTGAACATCTCGGTCGCTTCCGTATCCGTCATTTGCTGATGCGTCGGCGAAGCGCCATCCTGAATCATTTGGTAGCGAGCCTTCAGCGCTTCGATCGTGGCCGGGTCGTCATACCCCGATTTGCTCATATCGTCGGACAGAATGCTGCCGCCATTGGCGAGGATGTCGTTCCAATAGCCGGTTTGCGTATCGAGCTTCGCCCCGAAGCCGTAGATGCCTTTGTCCGGCTGGCTCAATTGCTTCGCCGCCTCGGCCAGCTTCGCGTACGTCCACGTATCGTCCGGATATGGGATGCCCGCTTGATCGAACAGCTCCTTGTTGTACGCCAACCCGATCGTGTCGAAGTCCTTGGGCACGCCATAGTTCTCGCCGCCGAGCGTATAGATGGAAGCCAGGTCGGCCGCGTAGTTATTCAGATCGATCTCGCCGGCCTGCACCTTGCTCGTGATCGGCTCCAGGAATTTGCCCGTCGCGTATTTGACGAATTGACCGCCGTGCATCCAGAAGACGTCGGGCAATGTCCCGGATGGAGCGGCGGCGGACATCTTGGTCCAGTAATCCCCCCATGGGATGACTTCTACTTTGACCTTAATATCGGGATGCTCGGCCGTGAACTCCTTCGCGATCGCTTCCATAGCCGGCTGCTGGATTTTATCCCAGATGGAATAGGTCAGCGTGACGTTCTTCTTGGAGCCGTCCGTCTCGCTCCCTGCGTTGCTGGTTGGATTATTACCCGGCGCGTTGTCGGCGTTGTTGCCGCATGCGGCCGTGACCAAAGCGAGCGCCGTGACCATTAGCAATGAAAACTTGTTTCTTTTCCCCATTTGACATCCCCCTAATAGGTCGTTTGAGCAAAAATTTGCGTAAACACAGTTTGCAACTCACCGTGCCTCGTTACATTTTCATTGTATCGGAACTGCATACCCGCTTGAAATGCCCCATTATTAAGATGGAATGCCCAATTATTAAGATGAAAAAGATTTGCATTCCGCTTCACATTGTTTCATACTGTGAGTAAATAATTGCGCAAATTATTTCACAAAACGTTAGGAGTGTCTGCGATGACGATCACTTCATTGCCAAGAAAGCCCGGAGAATTGTGGTGGGGCGGCGTAATTAACGAAGGACATGCGATGCCGTTCGGCAACCGCCCGCATTCGCGCGATTTGCGCGTAACGGACGATAATCAAGCCTCTCCTTTACTGTTGTCTAATCTGGGGAGGTATGTGTGGTGCGAGGAGCCGTTCGCCTTCTCGGTTAACGAGGGTACACTGACGATCGATCACGGCGGGGAGCTCGTCATCGAAGAAGGACACGGCACCCTTCAAGGCGCTTACCGGCATGCCTGCCAAGCCCAGTTTCCGCCTTCCGGCGTTACGCCCGACAAGCTGGCTTTCATGGCCCCGCAATACTGCACGTGGGTGGAGATGTTTTACGAGCCGACGCAGGAGAAACTCCTTCATTACGCAAGATCGATTATCGAGAACGGCTTCCCTCCGGGCGTGTTGATTATCGACGACAACTGGATGCAGGACTACGGCACATGGGATTTCGAGAAGCATCGCTTCCCCGATCCCGCCGGGATGATCGCGTCCTTGCACGAATTAGGGTTCAAAATCATGCTCTGGGTGTGCCCGTACGTAAGTCCAGACAGCATCAAATTCCGGCAATTGCGCGACTTAGGCGTGTTGATGAAGCATGCGGATGGCACGCCGGTGCTGCGGAGATGGTGGAACGGGTACAGCGCGGTCGTCGATTATACGAGCGAGGCCGGAGCCGCCTGGTTCAAGCAGCAGTTGGACCGGCTCGCGGCAGATTACGGGGTGGATGGATTCAAGCTCGATGCAGGCGAACCGATCCTGCCCGATCTGCTGCATGACGTGACGCAACCCGTCGCATGGTCGCTCCCTGTCCGTCCCATGGAAGATTGCGAAGCTTACGCTCGCCTCGGAATCGGATACCCGCTTAGCGAACTGCGCATGTGCTGGAAGCTCGGCGGACAGGCGCTCATTCAGCGGCAGCGCGACAAGACGCATTCTTGGGATGCCGCGACCGGCCTTAGCGGTCTCATCCCGAACGCGATCGCGCAGGGCTTGATGGGCTATGCCTACAACTGTCCGGATATGGTCGGCGGCGGGATGGACGGAGACATTAACTCGCCTCATTTCCGTTTTGATGCCGAGCTATTCGTCCGTTTCGTCCAATGCTCGGCTTTATTCCCGGCGATGCAGTTCTCCATGGCGCCGTGGCGCGTGTTGAACGGCGAAGAGTTGTCCTGGTGCATGGACGCCGTACGCATCCGATCGGAGCTGGGTCCCGCGCTAGCCGAACTGGCCGACCAAGCCGCCGAAGAAGGGCTGCCGATCCTGCGCAGCTTGGAGTTCGTTTATCCGCAGCAGGGCTTCCATGCCGTGACGGATCAGTTCATGGTTGGCGACTCCATTCTGGTCGCTCCGGTTGTGCAGAAGGGGCAGACTTCTCGCAGAATTCAATTCCCGGAAGGCCGATGGCAAGGGGATGACGGCAGCGTCGTCGAAGGCCCGCTTCAAGTCGAAGTGAGCGCCCCGCTATCGCGGCTGCCGTGGTACCGCAAAATCTAAACGCTTCTGTTGGGAGAGGTTGCTATGAGGACGATAAAATTAGCCGTCATAGGCGCAGGAGCCAGAGGCTTCTTGTCCTACATGCCGTATGTGCGACGGTCCCCCGGCGAGGTCGAGGTAGTCGCGGTCGCCGAACCGAATGAAGAACGAAGAACGAGATTCGCGGAAGCGTTCAACCTGACCTCGGAGCAGCTGTATGCCACCTGGGAAGAGCTGCTCAGCCGGCCCAAGCTGTGCGATGCGGTCCTCATCTGCACGCAAGATCAGATGCATTACGAGCCTACGATCGCCGCGCTCCGCCAAGGGTATCATGTCTTGCTGGAGAAGCCGATGTCCCACAACCCGGCGGAGTGCGTCGAGATGGAACGCGCGGCGCGCGAAGAAGACCGCCTGCTCTCGATCTGCCACGTCTCGCGCTACACCCCGTTCTGGCAAAACGTGAAGCAGCTCGTGCAAGACGGCAGGATCGGCGACGTCATGTCCATGCAGCACAACGAAAACGTCGGCTACCTGCATTATGCGCATAGCTTCGTCCGCGGCAACTGGCGAAATGACGCGATCGCCAGTCCCATGATCTTGGCGAAGTCGTGTCACGACATGGACCTGATCCGATGGATCGTCGATGCCGACTGCGCGAAGGTGAGCTCCTTCGGATCCTTGGGCCACTTCCGGCTCGACCAGGCGCCCGCCGGCTCGACCGACCGCTGTACGGATGGCTGCCAGGCAGAGGCGACCTGTCCGTATTCGGCGCCGCGATTCTATATGCAAGATCCGGAGATCAACCGATTCGCGGCGCTGATCGCCGATCCGCCGACCGAGGCGAATCGCATGCAAGCCATCCTGGAAGGCCCCTATGGCAAATGCGTCTATCGGACGGATAATAACGTGGTGGATCATCAAACGGTTCAGATGGAATTCGAGAATGGCGTCACTGTCGTGTTCAGCATGTGCGGGTTCACGCGCGATATGAACCGCACCGTCCAGATCATGGGGACGAAGGGCGAGATTCGCGGCGATTTGCTAAGCGGCCGCATCGAGCTGTTCGAATTTGCCTCGGGGACGCAGACCGTCATTCCGATTCCGGCCGGCGAAGGCGGCCATCAAGGCGGCGACGACGGAATCATGCGGCAATTCCTCTCCGATCTTCGGCACGAACGTTACCGCGATACGCTGACGTCCGCGGCCGCCTCGCTAGAGAGTCACCTCATGGCCTTCGCCGCCGAGGCGTCCAGGCGTAGCGGCGGCGCCGTCGTCGATATGAAGCGCTATCGCCAGTCGCTTGCGGCGACCGCGCGCATCGACGTCGGTCAGCAGGCAAGGGCGTCTGAATAAGGCGGAGTGCCTGTCCGCTGATCCGCCGAATAAACAGAACAAAAGACCGGCCCGCGGAATCCGCGGGCCGATCTTATTGTGCCGTCCTAAGCTCGCCCTCTAACGCACAGAACGCGTCTTATTCGAAACGAATTTCATCGATCCAGACGGTACCGCTGCCTCCGTGCCAGAACGTCATCGTCATCTGTCCGGGGCTGCTCCGGTCCACGCCGTTGGCGGCCAGATCAATCGCGATGTTTTTGTAGCCGGTCGTGACCGTATCCCCGCTGAATGCCGCCAACGTGCGGGTAACGCCGCCGATCGTCAGCTGGACGTGATTTTGCTCGCCGCCGTTCGCGCCTTTGACCCGAATGACCATCTTCGCGTAATTCCCGATGTTCTGGTTGATATCCGTGCCCAACCAGCCGTCGTTGTTATACTGCAGCTTCAACGCGCCGGATTCAATGACGCCTGCGTTATTCACGAACCCGTTCGCGCCCGTCCATTTGCCCAGATCGTTGGCGCTCGGCCAGCCCGGCGAGTTATCGAAGTTATCCAGCACCAAGCTGCTCGTTCCGCCGCTGCCGTTGCCGCCGCCGCTAATCTGGATGAGATCCAGATCGGACGCCCACCCCGTCGGATTGGAGAAATGGATCGTGTTCGCGCCTGCATTCAGCTGCACCTGCGTCTGCACGGTACCGACCGTCGTCCAGCTCCCCGTGCTTGGCAGACTGAGCGTCGAAGGCGAGCCTCCGTTGACGCGAATTTGCATGGAACGCGCTTCCGCGCCGAGGTAAGACACCGTCATCGTATACGACCCGGCTGCCGACGCGCTGACGCCGTTAAACTGCAGCGTGCCGTCGTTGTTCCCGATATATCCGACCTTCGAGCCTCCCGAGCAGGTGCCGCAGGCGGCAACGACGGCAGCGCCGGTCCGCGTATTGCCCGCGGCTTCCGCTTCATACGCCGTCCCGGTACCGCCGCCTCCGGAAGCATTGGTCGTCGCGCTTACGGAGCCGCTCGCGCCGGAGACGTTCCCCGCCGCATCTTTCGCCCGTACCGAATAGCCGTAGGTCGTGCTCGGGTTTAACCCGGTATCCGTGAAAGCGGCGGAGCTCGCGGAGCCTGCCCATACGCCGCCGCGATAAATATCATAGCCGGTTACGCCGACGTTGTCGGTGGAAGCCGACCACGTCAGACTCACGCTGCTCGACGTCTTCCCGCTTACCGCCACATTGCCCGGCACGCTCGGCGCCTGCGTATCCGCGCTTCCGCCGCCGCTGTAGCCGCCATTATACGGCGTTTGGGTCAGGCTATACGACAGCGTATTGTCCGACTTCAGCTGATCGAACGCGCCGAGGTTCTGATTCGCGGGATCCATGCCGATGCCCACTTTGCCAAGCGGCGTCCGGCCGCCCGTATAGTAGTTCGCGTTGGCAAATCTGGCGCTCGGCTTATACCCATAAGGGTCGAGAATCGAGAGCGCCAACGTGTACGTTCCCGCCGGCATATTGGACGGGATGGCGAAGGTGCCCGACACTTGATGCACGGCCGGCGCTTGATTATACTGGCGCGTCGCGCTGTTCCAGTCGTCGCCCGGCATCCACGTCCGGATGTCCGCGTTGTTGAAGATTCCTTTCCATGCTACCGTGCGATCGCTATTGAGCAAGCTGGCTTCCACCGGCCAGTTGTAGTAGAACGGCGCCGATCCTTTGTTCACGACTTGGAAGGCGACGTTCATCGATCCGCCGGGCTGCACGCTGCCGGAGAAGGTCGCTTGGTTAATGACGAACCGGTAGCCGAATTCCTTCTGCATCAGCGCGGCGCCTTCCGAGACGGCGGAATTGCCGGCATCGTACAGATCCACCCACCCGAGGCTGGTCGAATGCGTCTTCTTGATCCAATCGATGACATAGTTGCGATGGGTCGGATCGCTTAACGTGTCGTTCGGCGAATCGCCCGGCTGAATATGCTTCTGTCCCCAGTCGTAAGCAATCTCCCCTCCGTTGATTTGCGTTCGCCATACGTTGCGGGAGACGATGCCTTCCCCGCCGGCCAGGTCATCGATGAGCGCGAAAGAATCCCACAGGAACCCGAAGTTGAAATTTTGGAACGTGTCGGGATACCGCACCTGCACTTTCTTATTCTGGAACGCTTGCGAGGCCGCATTGCCAAGCGCCGTCTGGAAGGCGAGCGGAATCCGGTCGGTTCCGTCGGCCAGCTTATCCGGCCAAATATGATGCTCGCCCCAGTTCCCCCACAAGCCCAGCTCGACATACGCGACCCGAGGATCGTTATCCCATGCTTGACCGAGCTTCTGGATGAACGCGGTCAGACGGTTTTTGAGCGTATCCGACGTCCACTGCGTCGCCACGTCTCCGTGAGGAACGCCTTCCGGCCAATACTCGCCGCCGTTCGGATAGACGATGAACACGCGCGGGATAACCTTTTTATTCTGACTCTCGATCCCTGCCCAGGCGGTGTTGCTCCAATCCTTGATCTTCTGCACGGAGTCTGTTGCCGCATTCTCCAAGTCGGTGTATTTGATATAGTGCTTGAACACCGTCCCGTATTCATGATTCGAGAATCCCGCGTCGTTCATGAACCGCGTCGGCCGAAATCCCTTGAACGGGTTCTTGAACGCCTCCTGCGTTTCCGTCAAGTTCACGCTGATCGGACCGACCGCCGCGGACGCCGAGTCGACCAACGGCAGCGTCAATGCACCTCCTGATAGCAAGACAAATGACATTAATGCAGTAAACGCTTTCAAAAACGACCTTGAAAACTTACGTTGCATGAATCATCCCTCCTTTATCATTGGCGTTCGCGCAATTAGTTGCGCAAACTTTTTGCGTTCTTAGTATAGTTCACCGGTACGTACGCCGTCAACGAAATATTGGGCTCGCTTGCGAGCGCGCCTGCCGCCACGCAAAAAAAGAACCACTCTCCCGCTAACGAAGCGGAGATTGAGGTTCTTTTGCTTATAATACGGGCCGTTCGCCTCGAAAGCGACGTCTTCCGCGACTCCTACGGGGACGGCCCCGCTCGAGGTCGGCTGCGCAGCGTTCTGCGGCTTTCTCTACGCCATAGGAGCCACGCCGGCGCATGATTCCCGCTCGATAAGTTCGGTTTTCAGACTGATCTGAACTTCCGAAATGTTCTTGTTCGCGATCAACTCCACGAGCACTTTGACAATGAGCGAGCTGATATCGTATCGAAACCGGCGGACCGTCGTGAGCGGCGGCACCATGAACTCCGACAGTTTGACGTCGTCGAATCCGACCAACGAGACGTCCGCCGGAATCCGGATGTTCATCTCGGCCAATCCCTTCATGGCCCCGAACGCCAGGATGTCGTTAAACGTAAAAATGGCGGTAATCGACGGGTCTTCCCGCATCAATTGCTTCACGGCCTCGTAGCCATGCGCGGGATCGAAGGCGCCCATGGCGACCGCGGCGTCCACCCAAGGCAGCTTGAAATCGCGAAACGCGTCTTTGCACCCGTCCAGCCGATTGACGTTCACGAGATGATTTCGAGGGCCCGCAATAATCCCGATCTTCCGATGCCCCAATCCATGCAAGTATCGAATGACCTCGTACGCGCCTTTACGGTTATCGTAGTCGATATAGTTGTGGCCGCTCTTATAGGTTCTTCCGTTCGTCAGCAAATACGGAATGCCGAGCCGCTCCAGCTCCTCGACCAACTTGTCGTTCGCCATGGGGTCGAAGATGAGGGCGGCGTCCGCTTTCTCCTCGGTCAAATACCTATAAGCCGGAGAGGACGGCGCATCCGCGCTATGCTTGACGATCTGGATCTGGTGGCCGTAGGCTTCGAATTCTTCCTTCAGGTGATTCAAGTCGGCCGAGGTCGACGGGTCGTTATCGAAGAAGTCGTTGGTACCCGGCACGATTACGGCGATATGATAGGGGATGCCTGCCAGCTTGGAGGGAGAGACGCCCGGCGTCAAATGTTCATTGGCTATCTCCAGCACTTTCCGGCGGGTCTCCTCGCTGAAATTGCCCTGATTGTTAATGATTCTGGACACCGTGCTGATCGACACGTTTGCTTTTTTTGCGATTTCTTTGAGCTTCATGCGCGCTCCCTCCCATCCCCGCGAAAATTTTTGCACAATAAGGAAATTATAGCGTTGATTTGTGTATGCCGTCAAACGCGCGGGATTAGCCTTCCTTTCGCGAGAGTTCGCGACTCTGCGGACATCCATCCATCGAAGAAACCTCGTCCTACGCGAACAACATTTTCTATATGCGATCCGCTGCTGTTCGATGTCCCGCTCTTGCCGAGCGTCACCTTCCGTCTCTAATCCGCGTTCGGACCCGGATAGACAAACCGCATGCCATGAGGGAAATACCGGTTGAAATAGCTGTGCGTATGTACGCCTTCCGGATCCATTTCCAGGAGAACCTGCCCGCTTCCGCCTGGCATCTTCGGTTTGAGCATCTCGTAGACCTTTCTCGTATGGGGAACCATGTCCCCCAGCAAGTTAGCGCGCCCTACGCCTTCCCGCTCGCCGACATACATGTACAGGCGGATATCGTTCTTGGCAAAGGCGTTGTTCTCCACGAACGTCAACATATTCGGGTACCACAGGGAAGCCGACATTAAGATGAACCGGCCAAAATGGTCCGGCTTCCGAAACGCCGCATAGAACGAAATGAGTCCGCCAAAAGAGCCGCCGGCAATCCCGATTTGGGAGGG
The DNA here is from genome assembly GCF_008124765.1 of Paenibacillus methanolicus. Lineage (GTDB taxonomy): Bacteria > Bacillota > Bacilli > Paenibacillales > Paenibacillaceae > Paenibacillus_Z > Paenibacillus_Z methanolicus. Next base: position 60,032 of record NZ_VNHS01000016.1, read on the forward strand.
GTCCTCCGTGACCCGGTACCGTTCTCTCACGTAAGGCATCACCTGCTCCGTCACGAAGCTTAAGTACTTGTCGCCTTCGCCGCCCAAACATTCGCCCTCCTGCAGCGGTTCCGCCTCCCAAGGCGTATATTCCACATCCCGCCGGATCGGCTCGATCCCGACAAACACCACCTCTTGCGTCACGCCACGAGCAAAATCCGCCTCTAACGCTTCTATCGAGCCCTCGAACAAATAGCGGCCATCCTGAACAATCACGGCCGGAAATCGCGCCGACTCGTCGTCCAGATAAGATGGGGGCGTATAGATCTGAATCGTTCTATTCTCGAACTGACATGTGCTGAGCTGGCCCCGCATGTGTTCATCTCCTTGTGCTTGTCCTCAATTCATGCAATCAGTATATCAAATCATAGTTGTGCGGCAGAGTAGCGGTGGGCGATCGGCAGCGAGGGTTGCAGGCCAAACAACGTGATCAAAGAAAAAAACGGCCTTAAAGACCGTTTTTTTAACCGTGATGGATTCAATTATACATCCGTCCACAGTTGCCGCCGAATGCCTCGCTTGCTATTCATGTTAAACTTTAAACTTCGTCACGAGTGCTTCCAAGCTTCGAGAATCTTTGCCAAGCAAGTCCGTAAGCGAAGCAACCTCCTGGACTAAAGCGCTTTGCTTGGCCGTCATCTCGTTTACGGCTTTCACTCCCGTAAGCGATTCTTCGGCAATAGTGGCCATTTCGGAAACAGAGGCCGCGATTTCTTCGGAGCCTGCCGCCATTTGTTCGCTAACAGCGGACACCTCCTGGACTTGCCAAGCCACTTGCTGAGTGGATTTCAGAATGTTTTCGAATGATTCTATGGCTTCTTCAATCTTCTTTTGCCCCGTCCCTACTTCACTCGTCACTTGCTGCATCGCCTGCTCGGTTTCTTGAGAGTCTTTCATAATATCTTGCAGCAATTCGAAGATTTGCCCTGCCGAAGCAGAGGAATGCTCCGCCAATGACCGGATCTCGCTGGCCACTACAGAGAAACCTCTTCCATGTTCGCCCGCTCTTGCCGCTTCAATGGACGCATTTAACGAAAGCAAATTCGTTTGATTCGAAATTTCCGTGATCGCGCTAACAATTTTCCCAATATGAGAAGAGCGTTCTTTCAAGTTGGATACGATTTCGACCGTGACACTTACTGAATCGCTAATTTGGGCCATCTGCTTGCCGACTTGCTGGATAAAGTTCACGCCGCTGGCCGCCTCTTTCTCCGTACCCTTTGCGATAGCGGCAAGATCTTCCGCGGATACGGCGATACGCTGCACGCCTACAGACATTTCATGGATGGCATGTGAAGCATCCAACGTGCCTTGCACGGAGGTTGTCGCCCCTTGCTCAATATGGACTCCCCGTCTCGTAATTTCCGCTGTCGCACTTGCCGTTTCTATCGTATTTTCGACCAATTTACTCGACGAGCTCAATACGCTACGGGAAGCATTCCGGACATCGGTAATAATGGATTGCAGGGTCTCGAACATCGCATTCAAGGATTTCGAGATTTCGCCAATTTCATCCTTGCCCGCGTAGTCCAGTCGTCCGGTAAGATCGCCCCCGCTCTGCGCGATTTCGGCGATTTTGTCATTGACGAACTTAAGCGGTTTCAACTTAACGAAAATAATAATAAATATTGCAAAGACTGCTCCAAACGTAACGATAAGCAAAAGAATCGTTACCAACAGCATCAGGCTTGCTTTTTGCTGTGCGGTATCGGCTTCCTTCTCCGCTCTCGTATTCATCTTTTGTTGAAACTGCTCCAGCGGTTCCATAATGATTTTTTTATTCGCCTCATAATTGCTGTCAAACATCAGTTCCCGCGCTTTGGTGAAATCGTTGTCCGCCACGGCTTTCATTGCCGCATTTTCGATTTGGACAAGCGCATCCGAATTTTGTTTGGACGCTGCAATAAGATCCAGCTCTTCTTTAGGCGCGCCCAATGCGGTCAATCGCTCTACGACATGATCTCTCGTTTTGGTCTCGTTGACTTCTTTCCAATAGTTATCATAGCGGACTTTATCTCCGAACTGCACGAAAGCTCTTGCCTCGTTAGTCAAATAGTCCGAGGAGTTGGCTAAATCGATCCCTAATTGCTTGAATTCCGCTTGCATTTTAACTGTGCTGCGTTCCTGCGCTACGCTCTGTTGAAGGCTATAGACACTAACTCCGTTCAAGACGGTCAGAAAGATAAACACGCCACTCATCACTTTAAGCCAGGAAGAAATCTTCATTATAAGCCCACCCCTGTATGAAAAAGTCCTTATGAGACTTTATCGGCCGACTTTATTCGACAAGAGATAGGTCTTTATATCCTTTTATTAAGAGGCGGTTCAAAAAGCAATACGCTCGGCTTTTAGTTATTTGTACGAACCAAAAAAGCCAGCCTTATTCGACTGGCTCTTAGGTTTGGCAAACCCTCCGGAGCATCACACAACAACATGCCCGACTTACTCGCTAATTACTTCTTCTCGTCCTTGCCCTCCAGCGCGGCCTTCAAGGCGTCGGCCAATCCACCGGTCAACGATACCTTATCGCTGAACTGCTCGACGAGCCGCTTCTGCTGATGCTTATTGATCCGCCCGCCGCCGGCTTTGTCCTCCAGCATCTCGATGACATTACACGGGCGGCACTGCGCGTATTTGCCCGCTTTGCCGGTGTGGATCTCCATCTTCTTATGACATCGCGGACAACGCTTGTTCGACAGCGCCGGCTCGGCCGCGCGGCGGTAACCGCATTCGCGATCCTGACACACGAACGTCTTGCCGCGCTTGCCGTTGACCTCCATCATTCGCTTGCCGCATTCCGGGCAATGGGCATGAGACAGGTTGTGCGGTTTATATTCCTTCGCATCCTGCTTCACCTCGTTCACCCACGCCGCAGCCTGCTGCCGGATGCTTGCCATGAACTTCTTCGCATCGCCTTGCCCTTTCGCAATGCGCTCCAGCTCCCGCTCCCACGCCGCGGTCAGCTCCGGACTGCGAAGCTCCTTCGAGGCCAGCTCGATGAGCTGCTTGCCTTTGCCGGTCGGCACCAGCCGATTGCCTTGACGATCGATCGTCTGCGAGGACAGCAGCTTCTCGATAATATCCGCGCGCGTGGCCGGGGTGCCCAGCCCGTATTTCTCCATCTTGGACAGCAATCCCGCTTCCGTGTAACGCGCAGGCGGTTGCGTCTTTCCTTCGCGGAACCGGTTTTGCTTCAAGGTTAGCGACTGTCCGGAAGCGAGCGCCGGCAGTAGCTGTCCGCCGCCGCCTGCCTCTCGCGCCGCTGCCCTACCTCCGTCCGCTGCCGCCTCGTCGCTGCCATCATCCTCGCCATCCGACCAATCGGCGTCCTGCACGCTGCCGTACGCTTCCTTCCAGCCGGCTTCCTTCAGGACGTTGCCTTTGGCGTAGAAGCGATCTTCGCCGATCCGGATGACCACGCCGGTCTCGTCATATCGGCAGGGCGGGCTGAACATCGCAAGGAACCGTCTGACGATCAATTCATGCAGTTTCCTCTCTTCCGGGCTAAGCGCAGACAGATTGACATATTGCTCCGTCGGAATAATCGCATGGTGATCGCTCACCTTGCCGTCGTCGACGATGCGCTTCGTGACCGCCAGCGGCGTCCGAAGCAGCTTGCGCGCAAGCGCCGCATAAGGCCCGACTGCAATGCTCTCCATTCGACCCTTCAGCGTCGGCACCATGTCGGAGGACAAATAACGCGAGTCCGTCCGCGGATACGTCACCAGCTTATGCTGTTCATACAGCCGCTGCAGCACGTTCGACGTCTGCTTCGCCGAGAAGCCAAGCCGCGTGTTCGCATCCCGCTGCAGCTCGGTCAGATCGTACGCCTGCGGATGAGGCTCGCTTCGCTCTACCGTCCGCAACCGCTCGACGACCGCCGGCTTACCCTTCGTACGGGCCACGACGGCTTCCGCCTCCGCCTGCGTCCACAACCTTCCGTCATGCCCTTCCTCGCTGCGCCAAGCGGCTTGGAAGCCCTCGCCGGCGAACTCCGCGGACACCGTCCAGAACGGCTTCGGCACGAAGCCGCTAATCTCGCGTTCGCGCTCCATCAGCATCCCGAGCGTCGGCGTCTGCACCCGGCCTGCCGATAGCTGCGCATTGTACTTGCTGGTCAAAGCCCGCGTAACATTCAAGCCAACCAGCCAATCGGCTTCCGCCCGGCATACGGCCGAAGCATACAGCCGGTCATATTCGCGACCCGGCTTCAGCGACGCGAAGCCGTCTTGGATCGCCTTATCCGTCTGCGACGAAATCCAGAGCCGCTTGAACGGCTTCTTCCAATGCGCCAGCTCCATAATCCAGCGGGCAACGAGCTCCCCCTCCCGCCCTGCGTCCGTGGCGATGATCAGCTCGCCGATATCGGGCCGCTTGCATAATTGGAGGACGGCCTTGAACTGGCCGGATGTCTCCTTCAGCGGCTTCAGCGTCATCCGGTCCGGCATGATCGGCAGATCCTCCAGGTTCCAGGTTTTGTACTTCGGATCGTAATCCTCCGGCTCGGCGAGGCCGACGAGGTGGCCGAGCGCCCACGTTACCACATAGGACGGGCCTTCGATGTAACTTTTGTTCTTATTCGTACAGCCGAGCACGCGAGCGATTTCCCGCGCGACGCTGGGCTTTTCCGCCAATACGAGCGATTTCATCTGCTCTTTCCCCCTGCAATTGTCATACTCCCATTATCGAATAAGCGCGGGAATAATGTCAAAAAAGCCGCGTCTCCGATAGATGACGGAAACGCGGCGAAACTGATCCGTATTCTGGAGAACGCCAACTTCCAACCCGCCTAAGCGCCGCAACATTTCTTGTGTTTCTTCCCGCTTCCGCAAGGACAAGGATCGTTGCGTCCTACCTTAGCAGGGTTCGTATACGGTTTGGCGATGCCGCCTTGAAATCTCTCGAAGCCTTCTGGGATACCCGCATCGGCAAACATCCGCTCCCATGCCGCGCCGTGCTTAGCCGTCCGCGCTTCTTCTTCATTAAGCTCCTGCTTCCACTGCGATAAGGAAGGATGCGGCGTGTTCGAGATGACGCAGTACGTATAAATCGATTCCGTGAGATTCATGAGACCGCGCTCGTAGTTCCCGGCTTCCACCATGGTTTGGACCATCGGGAAGCCTTTGCTTGACCCCAGCTGGCATAGGCCGTCCGCCATGGTCGTCGCATACGAGAGGTCCTGCTCCTCCGGCAATAGCGTAAGCAGCGCCTCTTCCGAGGCAGGCAGCTTAATTCTGCCGAACACATCCGAGGCGTACATCCGGAAATATTCCGACTCAGCGGCCGCATACCGTTCGGTCAGCATCGTGATCACCGAAGTGGTCCCGATCTGAACAAGCGCCTCTTTCGCCCGCTCCGGATGCCAATCATCGTCCGCCCCCAGCACATCGCACAGATAAGGAATGGCCGCTTCCAGCTTCCTTGCCCCTGCCAATTTTGTATAATAAGCCGTTTCGTAGCTGATGTCGCTGGGATCGTAGGCAGCCAGCTTCTGAAGCACGGCGTCGTTAGTCATACACTTGCGACGAGACAATTCAAGTACAATCTCGTCCCCGTAATTTGCATCAAACTCATCCACATATTTACCGGCGCTCTGCTCAATAAACACGCGGAAGACATCCATCAATTCCCGATCGTCCATCATCGCAAGACCGCGTTTTTGCCGCACCCGCTTGCTCCAAATAGCATCCTTCGCAATCAACGCCTCATAAGGGGTCAACAAACGGGGCTCGCTATGAAGCAATATACCCCGCAAATGATGTTTCGTATTCGGATCGATAGACGGCGATTGCCACAAGGCCAGAAGCTCGCGGAGCGTCTCCTCCGTTTGCGGGAATCGATAGGCATGGAACCAGTGAATCGTTTCGGATGGCTTCGATTGCTTCAGTCTCTCCAACAAGAGCGGCATTAGTGTCGTGTCGCCTTCATATAAGCAACTCTCGGCAAAATAGGCAAGGGCCGCATTGCATACAAGGTGCTCCGGATGCAGAATAAAGCCTTTCATTTGCTCAGCATTGAACATGACCATCTTCCTTTCTCATCAAGATTCACTCTGTCTCACGATACCCGCAGTCCATGCATTGCTCCGGATCCAGATCGGAATCGACCAACTCGTCTATGATATTCCGCATTCGAATCAATGACCTTCAACATAATCGATTCACGACTGATTATAGCATAATGTGGACAAACCTACCGATCACGCAAAAAGACCACCGAGGAGGTGGCCTTCTATCCCTGCATATGACTGAATAAGAGACATTCCCTCTAGTAGGCTAGCTGCATGTAATAAAGGTTGGTTACGCTATCTTTCGTAATCGCGTGCGTCCCCGAGGCAAGAGATACGCGCACAATGCCGTTCGTCATGGGGTAACTGGTTCCGTCGATTTTGACTTTGGTCCCGTCCGGCGAGTTGAACACCAAGGTTAACGTCGAAGCCGCGTGCGCCGTAAAGGCAATGCTGGTCGAACTCTCGAATTTCAGACATTGCGTGAGCGTTAGCCCGTTGTAAGATACGGACCCCTTGGAAGTCGACAGCGCGCCCTGAATGTTGAAGAAGTCGCTTGCCGTTCCATTCGATGTGAAGTTATGAACAACTTGTTGTTCGGTACCCGGATCTGGCGTAGGGTCCGGAGTGGGATCCGTCGGATTCGCATTCCCGCCAACCGCGATCAGCTTGGTCGTATAACTTTTGATTTTGGCCATCAGCACCTCGTTGACGGCATACGATGCGTCATCTGTCGCGTCATTGAATGCCCATTGGAAATCCCCGTTGTTCATGCGTCCGGCTTCGGCGGTCACGATCGTTTCGACGGAACCCGGCGGATCAATATCGGCTGCAGTCACGCCCATATCGACGCTCGTATCGAAATTGTTATACGCCGTTCCGCCGACCAACGCTTTATACGAGCTGGGCACGGTTTCCGTTCTCGATGAAGCGAGATAGGCGTCGAACGAAGTTGCGTTTGCCGCGGCCGTGCCGGCATTGGAATTCGCATAAATCAAACTGTTCGCATCCGCAATGATGTTGTTGAACGCTTTAATCATGCCTCCGTTTTCGCCCGAGAACGTCCCTTCTCCCAGCGCATCGGTCCCTTGCAAAGAACTCATCATCGGATTTTTGGCATGTCTGAAATAATTGGATTCGACGAAAGCCGAGGCTCCCGTTGTTACGCCTACGCCATACTTGGCGTTACCGTCATAGAAGTTGTTATAAATATGAACGGATGCCACTCGGATGCGGGGATGACGCGAATCCGAATGATCGAACCAGTTATGGTGGAAGGTAGCATAAAATTGGGCCGACTCGCTCAAACCTACCAAAGAAGCTTTGCCAGAATCCCAGTAGTGGTTATACGAAATCGTATTGTAGGTCGATCCTTTCTTCATATCGGTCGATCCGTCGCCCTTCGCCTGGTCAGCATCCCCTCCTGCCGTTCCATAGAAAAGATCGTTGTGATGCAGCCATACGTTGACATTGCCGGTATCCAACGAAATGCCGTCGTCCGGGAAGAGCATGAAGCCCAGATTGCGCACTTCCACGTTGCCCGCATACCGAAGCAGCATCCCCCAGCCATAAGCGTAAGCATCGTCTCCGATCCCTTCGAGCGTCATATTCATTTCGGCATAATTATTCTTTCCTTTGACCTCCAGATACCCGCTGCTGTTCAGCTGTCCGCTCAGATCATCCGCCGTCACTTTGCCGATGAATCGAATGGCGAGCGGCGTTTTATCATACCCTTTCTGTCTTAAACTCAAGATTTCGCCAAGGCCTACGGCGGTTTGCAGCCCGCCCGAACTGCTGACTTTCACATCGAGCGTAACCGTCTTTGCCGTATCCGAGGTGAGATACACAACTTGAGCGCCGCTCTTGAGCGTTCCGTTATCATTGTAGGCGCCCGAACCGGTTCCGTAGGTCGAAGCCGCCGAAAAAGCGAAGCCGGACCGGTCATGGGCGGCTACCGCTATTGCTCCCGTTACCGCGCTGACCGTTGAGCCGCCAGACAGCTTGGCTTCGACTTTCAGCACGTAATTCCCCGCTGCAAGCCCAACGGCATCCGCTCTCCAATAAGAAGGGTATTGGCGAATAAGCTCGTTATCAATTCGTTGATACTGGGAATCCGCTGCGCTGGCAGGCTTCACATAGACATTGTACCCCTCCGCATTGCTGACAGGCGCCCATTTCACATACGCCGCTTCATTCCAGCCTCCGCTGCCCGTTATCGTAACGCCGGCAGCCTGGGCTACTCCCGTATTGCCCAAGCCGCAAACCATTAAGGTGACGACAAGCGTCATCATGAGCACCGCGTGCATGAGGTTGACTGCTTTTTTCTTCAATTGGATCCCTCCTAAATGTGATGGATTCAGACTTTACCGAAAACGCTTACAATAAACTCTGGCTACTCCCCTCCTTTATCGTCATGGACTTGCAGGTGAACCACCGTAAGCGTAACAGTCCCGTAACCGGTTCCGAAACAATCATTACTTCATCATTGTGTGCGGATCCCCGCCATTCTCGACTTATCTGAGTTCATGATTATGACTGGAATCCATCATACGTACATGCATGCACCTAGCCAAACGCAACTAAAAACCCGACCTTATAAGGTCGGGTTGAGGATGTCGGCGTTGGAGATGCGTTGCGTATCTCCAATTAGTTCACCTGATGGTGATAGTTCGCTTTCAGGATACGATAAAGTAACTTCATCCTGTTCGGCGAGGAAAACACCCTCTCTCTAAAATAGGAGAATGCCGAACGGCTCCCCCGCTTCGTGTTGCATTCCATGCAGGCAGCAAGTAAGTTTCGAGGGAGATCCGAACCGCCTTTGCTCGAGGGGATTATGTGATCGACCGTCGTCCCGGAACGCCCGCACCATAGGCAGGTGTAACGATCCCGCTTCAGCGCGGTTTTCCGATAGTCGCGATATAAGAATGGGTTGTAAAGTAATTGGATGGTCTCCTCGTTAATCCAGATCGCACGCGCTCGATTAACTTCTCTCCATGCCCGGTCTAGCACGCAAGGGGTGAGTTGTTGGCCATCGATGTTAAGAACGTTGATCATCATTCTTCGCCTCCCACGGCTAGCGTTAATCAATAGCCACAACAATATTCATAATAATCAATCTATCATAAGACAGATGAACAGGCCACCTGCTGCCCTACCGAATAGAGTACAGCATTACAGCATGAGGGGTGATGGTTATCAGAACGTTTAAGGCTTTCCTCAAAGGAAGAAACGAAGTGCCTCCTGTAAGGACAATAGCTGCAGGAGATGCTATTTTTCAGCTTAGCCGTAGTCGGAACAAGTTGTTTTTTAGAGTAGCCATTCGAGATATTAACCGAGTAACCCAAGCCCATATTCATCTTGGACGAAGAGGTGAAAACGGTCCTGTCGTCGCTTTTCTATTCGGACCCTCGAAATTTGGAATTTCCGTAACCCGAGGCATTATTCGCGGCACTCTGACTCGCAGTGATCTAGTCGGCCCTCTAAGCGGAAAGACGATCCATGATCTAGTCGATGAATTTAAAAGCGGCAACGCCTATGTCAATATACACACCGTACAAAATCCAGACGGAGAAATTCGCGGCCAGATCTCATAGTGCCCACCTGAATCGTTTATGATAACGAGCTTTACTCTCTAATTCTGGCCATACAAAAACCCGACCTCATGCGGTCGGGTTTTTGATGGTGGAGGCGAGGGGATTTGAACCCCTGTCCGAAGACATCGCCACATAGGCATCTACGGGTGTAGTCACAGTTTTGATGTCACCTAGGCCGTCGCCCCGTAACCGGCTACGATCTAGGTCAGCCTGATTGTCTTCTTCAGCACACCCCAGGCGGAGATGTGACAGCGTATCCCACTAAGAGTGAGCCCCTACATCTGGCACATGGGCGATGCAAGAGAGGAGCTTAGCATACAGTTTCTTAGGCTGCTGCTAAAGTTGTACGTTGGTTGCCATTTAATAGGCTTTAGCGTTGATGAAGCGGACGCGTCCCCACTACCCGCAACCCATGCTCGAACTATCCCCGTCGAATCCATAAACGCCCCCATGTCGCATAAACGGCGTCGTCTGAACCTTGCGGCTCATGTTCCGTTTAGCCGAGCGCCCGGCGTTCTCACGCGGCGAGCATAAGCTGTTGTTGCTGTCTTGCCGTTGCAAAACCGTACTGCTTGGCTTGCTTAGTTAGTATAGCACATCGTCTGCACGAATGTACCCCTGTGTTTTTGGAAGAGCTGGCGCCGAGCTGGCATCGCTGCCATGGCCGACATCCCCAGGTTACCGCGCGACCTTCTGCTTCTCGCGCAGCGCACGCTGAATATCGCGCTGGGCATCCTTCTTCGCCGCGCTCTCGCGCTTGTCGTATTGCTTCTTGCCCTTGCCGAGGCCGATGAGCAGCTTCGCGTAGCCGTTGCGGACGTAAATCTTCAGCGGCACGATCGCGTAGCCTTCCTGCTTCGACTGGCCGAGCAGCTTGTGGATCTGCCCCTTGTGGAGCAGCAGCTTGCGCGCCCGCGTCGGATCGGTCGGGTTATGGCGGTTGCCTTGCTCGAACGGACTGATATGCATGTTGTGGATGAACATCTCGCCATTGCGGATCGTCGCGAATGCGTCGTTGATGTTCGCCTTGCCGGATCGCACCGACTTGATCTCCGTGCCCATGAGCACCATGCCCGCTTCGAACGTCTCCTCGATGAAATAGTCATGGGAAGCCTTCTTGTTCTGAGCTAGCTGCTTATTCTCATTCGTCTTCTTCGCCACGCCATCCACCTCGCATTCGTTCGCTTCTTCACCCTTACTTTGCACGTCCCCGTCATAAAACAACGGACTCCCGCGCAGGTGCATCAGGAGTCCATTGTAACAACTTTACAGTTCGAAATCAAGGCGGCCCGCGCCGCCACGATTCCGATACCCGCTCGCTTTACTTCTTTTCCTTGCGGATAAAAGCCGCCGTCGCGTTGCCGCCGGATTTCTTCCGCTTCTTGCGCGGCTTGCCCGCCGGCGCGCCTTCCGCCGCCGGTACCGTCTCCGCCGCTCCTTCCGGATGCGCCGCGTTCGGATTGAACACTTCGCTCACGCCGCCGGACTTCTTGCGGCGCCGCGATCGGCTTCCGCCGCTAGCGTTGCCGCCGCCTTGGCCCGCGCCCGCAGGTGCGCCAGCTCCGCCGCTCGTATAGCCGCCGCGCGTGCCGCCTTGCACGGTTCCGCCGCTGCGATTGCCGCCCGGCGCGCCGCCGCTTCTGCCGGCGCCGCCGCGACCTCCGCCGCTGCGGTTGCCGCCGGAGCGATTACCGCCCGAGCGGCCGCGACGATCGTTGCCGCCCGGTCCGTTGAAGTGCTCGTACTCGCCGTCGTCGATAACGCCGCCGGTGCCGAGAATCGGGAGTCCCCACATGTCGGTCCGCACGCCGCCTTTGCGCTTGCCGCCTGGACGAGCGCCGCCGCTGCGGTCGCCGCCTGTTGCCGACTCTCCGCCACGGTTGCCCCCGGAGCGCTCGCCGCCTTCTTCCGCTACGCCCAGAATCTTATCCAGATTGAAATCGTCCTCCGGCTTCCAGCCTTGACGATCCGTTCCGCCTTCGCTCCCGGCCTGACGACGTCCCGGCGCGGCGATCACGCCGCCTTGCCCCGGACGCGCGCCCGTTTCGCCGCCTCGGCCGCCTTTGCGGCGTCCGCCGCGTCCTTGCTCCGCCGCCGCCGGCGCTGGCCGGTTCTCCCCGCCGCGTCGTCCGCCGCGCTGTCCGCGATCATCGCGTCCGCTCGCGCTGCGCTCGTCGCCGCGGCCGCGACCTTGACCTTCGCGGCCGCCGCGTTCCCGGCCGCCGCCTTGACCGCCGCGTATGCGTCCGGCGCGAAGCGCCTTCTCCAGCTCGCGGTCGGTATTGCGCGAGCTCGAGTCGAGCAGCGCGAAATCGATCGTATGCTCGTCCATGTTGACGTTCTCCACGCGAATGCGAACATCATCGCCGATCCGGAAGATCCGCGAGGTACGCTCGCCGATCAGCACCATATGCTGCTCGTGGAAGTGGTAGTAGTCGTCGTTCAGCTCGCTAAGCCGGATAAGCCCTTCGACCGTATTCTCCAGTTCGATGAAAATGCCGAAGCTCGTCACGCTGCTAATAATGCCGTCGAATTCCTCGCCGATCTTATCGAGCATGAACTCGGCTTTCTTCAATTTCTCCGTATCCCGCTCCGCCTCGACCGCTACGCGCTCGCGTTCGGACGACTGCTGCGCGATCTCCGGCATCCGCTGGCCCAACGTATCCATTCGGTCGTCCGGCAGCATGCCGCCATTCTCGAACACCTCGCGCATGACGCGATGGATGACCAAGTCCGGGTAACGGCGAATCGGCGACGTGAAGTGGGAGTAGAACTCCGCCGCAAGGCCGAAGTGGCCCAGGCTCTGCGCTTCGTAGCGCGCCTGCTTCATGGAACGCAGCATCATCGTCGAGATGACCGTCTGTTCCTTCGCGCCGCGAATCTCTTCCAGCAGCGTCTGCAGCGAGCGCGGATGGATCGTATTGCCTTTGCCCTTGATTTGAAAGCCGAAATTCGCCGCGAACTGCACGAACGTCATCAACTTCTCGGAATCCGGGTTCTCGTGAATCCGGTACAGGAACGGCACCTTCAGCCAGTAGAAATGCTCCGCGACCGTCTCGTTCGCCGCCAGCATGAACTCCTCGATGATCATCTCGGCGATCGAGCGCTCGCGCTTGACGATGTCGGTCGGCTTGCCTTCTTGATCGACGAGCACTTTCGCTTCCACGAAGTCGAAGTCGATCGCGCCGCGCTTGATCCGCATGCCGCGCAGACGCATCGCCAGCTCTTCCATCAGCTTGAACGTATCGACCAGCTCGGCGTAACGCTCGGTCACTTCCGGATCTTCGTTCTGCAGGATCTTGCGCACGTTCGTATACGTCATGCGCTCTTTCGTCCGGATGACGCTCGTGAACACGTCGTGGCGCACCCGCTTCAGCGTCTTCGCGTCGAACTCCATCTCGCACGACATCGTCAGACGATCCACCTGCGGATTGAGCGAGCAAATTCCGTTCGAGAGGCGATGCGGCAGCATCGGGATGACGCGGTCGACCAAATACACCGAGCACCCGCGGCGGTAAGCTTCCTGATCCAGCGCGGACTTCTCGGTCACGTAATAACCGACGTCCGCGATATGTACGCCAAGCACGTAGTTGCCGTTCTCGAGCCGCTCTATGTTCACCGCGTCATCGAGGTCTTTCGCGTCCTCGCCGTCGATCGTCACGATAACCTTGTTTCGCAGATCGCGCCGGCCTTGGCTAATAATCTCTTCCTCCGTGATCGTATCCGGGGCCGCTTCCGCTTCGGCCATCACGTCGTCCGGGAAGCTCTCCGGCAGCCCGTGCTTGCGAATGATGGAGAGGATGTCGACGCCCGGATCGTCCTTATGGCCGAGAATCTCGATGATCTCGCCTTCCGCCGCCGAACGGCCTTCCGGGTAGGAGACGATGCGCACGACGACCTTCTGCCCGCTCACCGCGCCCTTGAACTCGCCCTTCGGGATGAAAATATCGCGGTTGATCCGCTTGTCGTCCGGCAGCACGAAGCCGTAAGCCTCGTGATTGTCGAACGTGCCGACGATTTGGGTCACGGCGCGCTGGACGATCCGCACGACCTCGCCCTCCATGCGCCCCCCGCCGGTCTTCGCCGTAACGCGCACGAGCACCGTATCGCCGTTCATCGCGCTCTTCAGATCATTCGCGTGCAAATACACGTCCGGATGATCCTTCTCCTCCGGCAGCAGGAACGCGAATCCCTTGGCATGAGCCTGAATGCGGCCGCGCAGCAAATTCATCCGCTCCGGCAGCCCGTAGCGGTCGTTGGAAGTGCGAAGGATTTTGCCCTCGTCCTCAAGCGTGTTCAGCAAGACGAGGAACGACTTGAAACTTTGCGCGTCCTCGCTGCCGAGCCGTTCCGCCAGCTCCTGATATGTCAGCGGCTTGTACGCCGATTCTTTCATGAATTCAAGCAGTTGCTGCTCTGTGATCATAATGCCTCCACTTAGCGGATGATAGATTTACATATAGATTTAGTATACACGAAATCATGCAGCGCCATCCGCTTCACCGAAAATATTTACCATGGCGCAAAAGCCGGCTTTCGCCTCCCCGCTCACTCCTCCTTCACACCAACTCTCGCCCTTATAAACAAAATTTCCGAATTCCGCGATTCCCATGCACACCACCGCCGGGCAACGGCAAAAAAAAACGAAAAGCGCCCCTGCGGCATTCGCTGCCTCCGGAACGCTCTTTCTTTGGTTCATTCGCTCATCGCACCGTATCGCGCAGATGCACGCTGTGGTCCCTAATTGCCTTGACCTTGCCGTCCGGCGCCGCCGGCGTTCTCCTACTGGCCGGAGACTGATTATTCGATCGTCATCTCCACCTGTCGGCGCGCCTTCGGGGGCATTCCGGCGCTGGCGAACGCGCTCTGCGTCGCGGCGTTCGATTTCGTCCGGCGCAGCTGTTCGACCGCCGTTAGGAATTGCGGATACTTCTCCATATTTTCCTTCACGATTCGCTTGTCGTATGCCTTCGTCGTAATCGGGAAGTAGCCGGTATGGATATACCACTCCGCCTGTGTTTTCGGTTCGGCGAGATACTTGACGAACGCCCAGGCTGCCTTCTGCTCGGCTTCCGGCTTGTTGTTCATTACCCACAGGCTCGCCCCGTCGAGGAGTACGCCGCTCTCATCCGCGTCCGTCGGCCTCGGCATGAACGCCGCGCCGACTTCGAACTTATCGCTTACGCCATCGACGATGACGCTCAGCGAAGCAGAGGAGTCCAGCATCATCGCCGCTTGGCCGTTGATGAACGCCGACCTCGCATCTTCCGCCTTACGGTCGAGGCCCCGCGCCAGTTCGTCATCGACGGCAACACCGCTGCCGGTCAGCTTATCTGCCGCTTCCGCTACCTCGTCGAGGGTCGTCGGGGGCGACTTCGGATCCAATCCCGCTTTCATGAACAGCGCCTTATTGTAGTAGAGCATCGAGCCGGATGTATAGAAAGGCATTGCATATAGCTTTCCCTCGAAGGTGTAGAGATTGCGAATGGTCGGTTCGAGCGCGGACAGGTCATATCCTTCAGCGTCCATAAACAGCTGCACCGGCTTAACCGCTCCGGAGTCGATCATGAACCGCGAGCCGGTGTCGCACATATGGATCAGCGAAGGGGCGGATTTACCGTCCGTCGACGCCATTATTTTGCTCAAGCTCTCGTCGCAGGTGCCTTGGTAGACCGCTTCCACCCGAACCGCGGGATGCCACGCATTGAAATTCGCCGCCAGCTGCTTCGCGGCCTTGCCGAGCTCCCCGTCCATCGAATGCCACCACATGACCTTGACTGGTTGAATCAGCGCTTTCGCTTCGGCCGCATCCGCGCTTGTCGGAGTCACTTCCGCCGTTTGCATGGCATCCATCGTCGCCTGATCGACGTCGACGCCGATTTCGCCGCCGCTCGCGTACTCATAGCTTCCGCAAGCCGTCACGGCCAGCGACAGCGCCATCAGGGCGCTCGCCCAACAGGTATTCCGATGGCGTACAGTCATGGTTTGCGCCCTCCCTTGTTCGAATCTCGTCGCTTCCGTCAAAGCTCGTCACCTTCAGCCAGTGTAAAATTCGACTGTTCGAGACGTGTCATCTCCGTGCGAAGAAATTATGTGGAGGAGGCTCGCCTTCGTAATTCGTTCATATTGGCTTATGTATCCAACAAAAAAAAGACCTCCGTCGAGGTCTCATCTTGAACGTTCCGGTCGCGGTCTTCAAGACAATAAAAAAAAGCGGAAGCTTCCGCTCCGCCTGGGTACGACTTATTTCACGAGATACGCTACGATCAGCGAGCAGATGAAAAATCCTGCCGCCACGCCGATTGTCAACCGCTGAAGGAACAGATCCAAGCCGCGTGCTTTATTCTTGCCGAACAGATGCTCTGCACCGCCGGAGATGGCACCAGAAAGACCCGCGCTCTTGCCTTTCTGCAGAAGTACGACCGCAATCAAGGCCAGCGAGAAAATAATCAGCAACACTTTGAAGAAAATATCCACAGTTCCACCTCCAACGCCAAAGCATCAGCATTTTGCCGTAGCCCTCATCACATGGACAAGAGCCTATGGACAGCAGATTTATTGTATCATAGCGCGCAGCCGACTTCAACTCGCCAGCAGGAAACTTTCGCTAATTATTTACAGCATCCCATTGGCCCGGAAAAATTCGAGCGCAGCCTTGGCGCTGTCGAGCGACGACGCATTCTCGAACTCCTCCTGCTCGACGAACAAATACTCGATTCCCGCCTGCTCCGCAATAGGCAGAACGCTCTTCAAGTCCACGATTCCTTGCCCGATGACGACGTCCTTGCGCCCCTTGTCGAAATCCTTGAAATGCGCGAGCGGCACGCGGCCGGCATACTTCTTCACGTAATCGCTCACCTTGTAACCCGCCAAGTGCATCCAGCCCAGGTCGAATTCGGCTACGAGAAATTCAGCCGGCACCGTCGAGAGCAGATGGTCGAGGATCGGCTGATCGTCCACGAGCTTGAACTCGAAATCATGATTATGGTAGCCCAACCTAAGACCCGCCTGCGCCGCTAGTTTGCCCGCTTGCTCCAGCATGCCGGCCAAATGCTTCACGTCTTCCGCGGTCGGGGTCTCGGGCAGCGGCGCCCAGGGCACGATCAAGTACGCAACGCCCACCATCTTAGCCGTCTTGATCTGCTTCGCCAGATCGGCCGCCATATTGGCAGGCTCGCCGAAATTCAGGCCTACGTGCGCGGAAGGCGCCTGCAGCTGGAGCTCGTCCAGCAGCGCCTTGATCTCTGCGGCAGGCGTATTGTAGTACCCCGCAAACTCGACCGCCTGATACCCCATCTCCGCAACTTTACGGATCGTGCCCAGAAAATCCTTCTCCGTCTGATCGCGTACGGTGTACAGCTGCAAGCCTATCGCCGGTTTCGCGATGTCCTCCCTCCCCCTTTCATGCCCTTATCCTCATTTCTCGGCGCCGCGCTGCTCCGCTCATTTTGCCCTTCCGGCTCCTCGCTCAACCATGCGGTAGTCGTAACCCGCCTACAGGCCGCGATGCGCACAAAAAAACGCGGCGGCTATCCGTTAAGGATAACCGCCGCGCGGCACGCGATTACTTGAAGTTTTTCAGGTTGTAGAACGCGCTTTTGCCTGCGTATTGCGCCGTGGAGCCGAGTTGGTCCTCGATGCGGAGCAATTGGTTGTATTTCGCTACGCGGTCCGTACGGGACGGAGCGCCGGTTTTGATTTGGCCCGCGTTCGTCGCAACTGCGATGTCGGCGATCGTGTTGTCTTCGGATTCGCCGGAACGGTGGGAGATAACCGCCGTGTAACCAGCGCGCTTCGCCATTTCGATCGCGTCGAACGTTTCCGTCAGGGATCCGATTTGGTTCACTTTAACGAGGATCGAGTTGCCGATGCCTTTCTCGATACCCGTGGAGAGACGCTCGGTGTTCGTTACGAACAGATCGTCGCCGACGAGTTGAACTTTGCCGCCCAGTTTCTCGGTGAGCAATTTCCAACCTTCCCAATCGTCTTCGGAGCAACCGTCTTCGATCGTGATGATCGGGTATTTGTCTGCCCACGAAGCAAGCAGGTCCACGAACTCAGCAGGCGTGAAGGAACGGCCTTCGCCTTCGAGGTGGTATTTGCCGTCTTTGAAGAATTCCGTCGATGCAACGTCCATACCGAGGAATACGTCAACGCCCGGCTTGTAGCCTGCGCGCTCGATTGCGGAGATGATCGTTACGATTGCTTCTTCGTTGGAACCAAGGTTCGGCGCGAAGCCGCCTTCGTCGCCGACTGCCGTGTTCAGGCCTTTTTCTTTCAGAACCGATTTCAGGTTGTGGAAGATTTCAGCGCCGATACGGAGCGCTTCGCGGAAGCTCTCTGCGCCTACCGGCAGAACCATGAACTCTTGCACGTCGATGTTGTTGTCCGCGTGCTCGCCGCCGTTCACGATGTTCATCATCGGAACCGGCAGAACTTTAGCGTTGAATCCGCCCAGGTACGTGTACAGCGGAACGCTCAGCGCGTCTGCAGCTGCTTGAGCAACAGCCATCGATACCGCGAGGATTGCATTGGCGCCCAGCTTGCCTTTGTTCGGCGTACCGTCGATCTCGATCATTTTGCGGTCGATCAGCACTTGGTCGAGCGCGTCCAGACCGATGATTTCAGGAGCGATGATGGAGTTGACGTTGTCAACGGCTTTCAGCACGCCTTTGCCGAGGTAACGGGATTTGTCGCCGTCGCGAAGCTCGACTGCTTCGTATGCGCCAGTGGATGCGCCGGATGGTACGATCGCGCGGCCTTTGCCACCGGATTCCAGATGAACTTCTACTTCTACCGTCGGGTTACCGCGGGAGTCAAGCACTTCGCGTGCATATACGTCAGTAATGATAGACATGGTACGGAAACACTCCTTCAAAGGTTTATTGTCAAATTCCAATCTATAGTAAACCAAATCCCGTCGCCGGACAAGCGCCCGGCGTCGATCTTCATTTACTCTTTAATGAGCGCGTGACCCGTCATCTCTTCCGGCTTGGCAAGACCAAGCAGGCTGAGAATCGTCGGCGCGATGTCCGCCAGAATGCCGTTCTCGCGCAGCGTTGCGCCCTGCTTCGTCACGATGAACGGAACCGGGTTCGTCGTATGCGCCGTGAACGGACGTCCGTTCTCGTCGATAACCATGTCCGCGTTGCCGTGGTCCGCCGTGATCAGCGCCACGCCGCCTTTGGCCAGCACCGCTTCCACGACCTTGCCCAGGCACTCGTCCGTCGCTTCGACCGCCTTGATCGTCGGCTCCAGCATGCCGGAGTGACCGACCATGTCGGGGTTCGCGAAGTTCAGGATGATCGCGTCGTGCTTATCCGCTTCGATCTCGGCCACGGCCGCAGCCGCGACTTCGTAAGCGCTCATCTCCGGCTGCAGGTCGTACGTCGCGACTTTCGGCGAGTTGATCAGAATGCGGGTCTCGCCCGGAAGTTCGACGTCGCGGCCGCCGCTGAAGAAGAACGTCACGTGCGGGTATTTCTCCGTCTCGGCAATGCGCAGCTGCTTCTTGCCGTTCTGGACCAATACTTCGCCTAATGTGTTATCGAGGTTCTTCGGCTTGTAAGCGACGAAGCCGCCTACGCTCTCCGCGAACAGCGTCAGCGCGACGAAGTACAGCTCGCTCGGCACGTTAGCGCCGCGGTCGAAGCCGCGGAAATCGCTGTTCGTGAACACTTGGGACAGCTGGATCGCGCGGTCCGGACGGAAGTTGAAGAACACGACGGCGTCGCCGGTTTCCACAAGCGCGACCGGTTTGTTGTCGGCGCTTACGATGACCGTCGGCATGACGAATTCGTCGAATACCGATTTCTCGTACGATTCGACGACCGCTTTAATCGGATCCGTGTACTGCGGGCCTTCGCCGTATACCATGGCGCGGTACGATTTCTCGGTACGCTCCCAGCGCTTATCGCGGTCCATCGCGTAGTAGCGGCCTTGCACGGTCGCGATTTGGCCTACGCCGATCTCTTCGATTTTCGCTTGGAGCTGCTCCAAATAACCTTTGGCGCTATCCGGCGCCACGTCGCGGCCGTCGAGGAACGCATGGATGTACACCTCGTGCAGATCGCTCTTCTTTGCCAGTTCCAGCAGCGCGAACAGATGCGCGATGTGGCTGTGCACCCCGCCGTCCGACAGCAGGCCGTACAGATGAAGCTTCTTGCCGTTGTTCTTCGCATGATCGACCGCGCCCTGCAGCGTCTCGTTCTCGAAGAACTCGCCTTCGCGGATCGATTTGCTGATGCGAGTCAGATCCTGATATACGGTACGTCCGGCGCCGATGTTCAAGTGGCCCACTTCGGAGTTGCCCATTTGACCTTCCGGCAAACCGACCGCTTCGCCGCTAGCCGTCAGCGTCGTGTGCGGGTACGTGTTCCAGTAGCGGTCGTAGTTCGGCTTATTCGCCTGCGCGACCGCGTTGCCTGTTACGTCATTCCGAAGGCCGAAGCCGTCGAGAATGATGAGCGCAACCGGTTTAGGTGCCGTCATCTTACTTCGCCCCCTCGACCAGCTGGATGTAGGAGGCCGCTTCCAAGCTTGCACCGCCTACGAGTGCGCCGTCGATGTTCGGTTGAGCCATGTACTCGGCAATGTTGTTCGGCTTTACGCTGCCGCCGTATTGAATGCGTACCGCCGCCGCCGTTGCTGCATCGTACAGACCTTCAACGACGCCGCGGATGTAAGCAATAACGTCTTCCGCGTCTGCGGAAGTCGACGATTTACCCGTGCCGATCGCCCAGATAGGCTCGTATGCAATGACCACGTCAGCCGCTTGCGCCGCGGACAGACCTTGGAACGCCGCTTCGGTTTGCACTTTGCAAACGTCCTTCGTTTGGCCGGCTTCGCGCTCTTCAAGCTTCTCGCCTACGCAGACGATCGGAAGCAGCGCGTGCTTGAATGCCGCATGGACTTTCTTGTTCACGATCTCGTCGGACTCGCCGAAGTAAGCGCGACGCTCCGAGTGGCCGATGATGACGTATTTCACGCCGAGGTCCTTCAGCATGACGCCGCTAATTTCGCCCGTGAACGCGCCGTTATCTTCGAAGTGAAGATTTTGAGCGCCGATCGCAATGCTCGTTCCTTTAGCCGCTTCCACAAGAGCCGGCAGCGTCGTGTAAGGCGCGCAGACGACGGCTTCTACGCCGTCAATTTCTGCTTTGCCTTTCACGTCCGCAAAGAACGAGACCGCCTCGGACACGGTTTTGAACATTTTCCAGTTACCCGCAATAATCGGTTTACGCATGTTCGAATTCGCTCCTTAACCTATCTCATACTCGCTTGTTTCAAACCTGTTCGGGAAATCTTATTTATCGTTAAGCGCTACAACGCCCGGGAGCGCTTTGCCTTCCATGAACTCCAGCGATGCGCCGCCGCCCGTGGAGATGAAGTCCATTTTGTCGGCCAGCTGGAATTTCTCCGCCGCTGCCGCCGAATCGCCGCCGCCGATGACCGTGTAGCCGGACGTTTCCGCACATGCGCGAGCTACCGCTTGCGTACCGTGTGAGAATGGCTCGATCTCGAATACGCCCATCGGTCCGTTCCAAACGACCAGTTTGGAGTTCTTGATGACGTCTGCATAGATTTCGCGCGTCTTCGGCCCAATGTCGATGCCTTCCCATCCCGCCGGAATGCCATTGATGTCGACGATTTGCGTGTTGGCGTTCTTGCTGAAGTCGTCGGCTACGACGATATCAACCGGGATAAGGAAGTTCTTGCCGAGCGACTTCGCTTTCTCGATGAACTCGAGCGCCAGATCCAGCTTGCTGTTGTCGACGAGCGATTTGCCGATCTCGTGGCCTTGCGCCTTGAAGAACGTGTAGGACAGGCCGCCGCCGATGATGATGTTGTCCGCGATCTCGATCATTTTGTTGATGACGTCGATCTTGTCTTTCACCTTGGAACCGCCTACGATCGCCGTGAACGGGCGCTCCGGGTTGTTCAGCGCTTTGCCGAGCACGTCCAGCTCGCGCTCCATAAGCAGACCGGATACCGCCGGCAGCTGGTGCGCGATGCCTTCCGTCGAAGCGTGGGCGCGGTGAGCTGCGCCGAATGCGTCGTTGACGAACAGGTCGGCAAGCTCCGCGAATTGCTTCGCCAGCTCCGGATCGTTCTTCTCTTCGCCCGGGTAGAAGCGCACGTTCTCAAGCAGAAGCACGTCGCCTGCGTTCAGCGCCGCAACTTGCGCTTTGACTTCTTCGCCGACCGCTTCGTTCGCTTTCACAACAGGCTTGCCAAGCAGCTCGGACAGTCGGACCGCTTGCGCCGTAAGACGAAGCTCTTCCACGACTTGGCCTTGCGGACGGCCCATGTGGCTGGCCAGGATGACCTTCGCGCCGTTCTCGATCAAGAAATTGATTGTCGGCAGCGTTTCGCGAATCCGCTTATCGTCCGTAATTACGCCGTTCTCGACTGGCACGTTGAAGTCTACACGCACAAAAACGCGTTTTCCGCCGAGCTCGACGTCGCGCACACTCTTCTTGTTCATTGTGTTTCCCTCCCGGTATGTTGACCCCTATCCCATGAGGCTTCAGAGTCCGCTATCTATATCCACGCTCCACTGCTATCCAATGGCTGTCCCTCTAGGCGGGGACATGCTCGTTATTGTCTGGGTTAAGTACGATAAACTGTAGCGAAGGAGCTGCGGTTAGCAGCTCCTTCGTCTCTATTCAAAAGTCGGCTATTACAGACCTTTGGATGCGATATATGCAGCCAGGTCAACAACGCGGTTGGAGTAGCCCCACTCGTTGTCATACCAGGAAATAACTTTAACCATGTTGCCTTCTACAACCATCGTCGACAGCGCGTCGATCGTCGAGGAAGCTGGGTCGCCGTTGTAGTCGCTCGATACAAGCGGCTCATCGGAGTAGTTGAGGATGCCTTTCAGAGGGCCTTCAGCCGCTTCTTTCAGAGCATTGTTCACTTCTTCAACCGTTACGTTAACTTTCAGTTCTGCAACGAGATCCGTTACGGAAACGTTAGGCGTAGGAACGCGCATAGCCATGCCGTTCAGTTTGCCTTTCAGCTCAGGCAGTACCAAGGATACCGCTTTAGCAGCGCCCGTGGAGGAAGGAATGATGTTCTCAGCTGCTGCGCGAGCACGGCGCAGGTCTTTGTGAGGAACGTCAAGTACGGATTGATCGTTCGTGTACGAGTGAATCGTCGTCATCATACCTTTTACGATACCGAATTTGTCGTTCAGAACTTTGGCGAAAGGAGCCAGACAGTTCGTCGTGCAAGAAGCATTCGAGATAACCGTGTGCGCTGCCGGATCGTATTTGTCTTCGTTTACGCCCATAACAACCGTGATATCTTCGTTCGTAGCCGGTGCGGAGATGATAACTTTCTTCGCGCCGCCTTTCAGGTGAAGCTCGGCTTTTTCTTTCGCCGTGAAGATACCCGTCGATTCTACGACGATCTCTGCGCCAACGCTGCCCCAAGGAAGGTTCTCTGGGTTGCGCTCGGCGAATACTTTGATTTCTTTGCCGTTTACGATCAGGGCGCCTTCTTTAGCTTCTACCGTGCCATCGAATTTACCGTGAGTCGTGTCATATTTGAGCAGGTGAGCCAGCGTGTTCGTGTCTGTCAGATCGTTGACTGCGACGATTTCTACGTTCGGGTTGTTGAAAGATGCGCGGAACACGTTGCGGCCGATACGGCCAAATCCGTTAATACCTACTTTTACCATGCGGGTTTGCCTCCTAAAGGTAATTTTCAATATATCTCAAGACCTCGTGCAAGCGGCGTCTTGCAGCCTGCCCGCGTCGGTCAAGATCACGTAGTGCTGATTGCGGCTTCCCGGTCGAGCAGCGCTGCGATCTCAAGCGCGGCCGCCTCGTCGGTGACGAGCACGTCGTCGTGCCCGAATTGCATAATCGCGGCGATGGCCTCGCCCTTGCTGCTTCCGCCCGCGATCGCGATGACCACTTCTGTCGCCATAATATCTTCAAGCCGCAGTCCAATAGTAGGCATGCGGTGTACGACGGTGCCGGTCCGGTCGAAATAGTACCCGAACGCTTCCGCGTGCGCCCCTTCTGCCTGTAGAGCTTCGATGAAGGTCGCATCCAGCCGCCGTCTGCGTGCCATGACCATAGCGTCCCCGATGCCGTGCACGACAATGCGGGCGCTTCGGATGACATCCACGATTTCTCGCACGTTCGGTTCTTGCATGAGCGTCGTGTATGCCTCTTCGCCCAGATGGTCCGGGACGTGAAGCAGCCGATACTGCGCGCCGGTCCGCTTGGCCATCGTAGAGGCCAGCGTGTTCGCCTGGTAGTCCATGCTCTCGCCGAGTCCGCCTCGGGCGGGCACGAACCAATTGCCCTTCAGCGGCGTCTGCGTCGTCAGCTGATTGGCCATTTGCGCGAGCGTCGTTCCGCCGGTGATAGCGACGACGTCGTCTTTCTCCATGTGCTTGCGAAGCACGGCGCAGCCGGCTAAGCCAAGCTCGCGTTTCGTATGCCGCGACGTTTCGGAATCGCCGGGCACGATCACGACCTGTTTTAATCCGTACCGGGTACGGATGCGTTCTTCCAGATCGGACAAGCCGAACATTTGCTGATAGAGCGGCTCCATCTCGTCCAGTAGCTTCTTACCCTCTTCCGTAATGCGCATACCGCCTGCCTCGATCTGAAGCAGTCCTTGCGATTTCAGAAAATCGGTCTCGGCCCGCAGCACCCGCTCCGTTATCTCGAGCGAAGCGGCCAGCGTGCGGCGTCCGATCATATCGGAGAGCATCACCTGGCGGAGGATGAGATAACGCTTCTTCATCACCACGAGCAGATCCGGCAGGAGCTTCTGTTGTATTTCGATGAGAGACTGCATGATGCTCACATCCACTCCATTATTGCCGAATTGGGTCTTGAATTAACAGGGACACAAAGCGTCCCGCCTGTTCGT
Organism: Paenibacillus methanolicus; assembly: GCF_008124765.1. Lineage (GTDB taxonomy): Bacteria > Bacillota > Bacilli > Paenibacillales > Paenibacillaceae > Paenibacillus_Z > Paenibacillus_Z methanolicus. The sequence continues at coordinate 84,569 of NZ_VNHS01000016.1, forward strand.
TTTAAGTCCCACCATCATTGTACTCCAAACCCTGGGGAGGAGCAAGTTGGGTTTTCCAAATGAAACCGGTTACCGAAGCTCTTTTTCATAAATTTTTCTTTTCGTAGCCGCTTGCATTTTCTTTTTCTATGGGTTACAATGAATCTCGCTATCGCTTACTGAATACGCGCCCGTGGTCCAATGGATATGACGTAGGCCTCCGGAGCCTGAGATCGAGGTTCGATCCCTCGCGGGCGCGCCATTACTTTACTACGAACGAAACAACAACCGGCCTTCGCCGGTTTTTTTGTTTTCATAGTCTGACCATTTTTGACTTTTGCGAAACAATCCGGTATGATGGGCTTACGCTTACATAGCCTTACCCCGGATCGGGTTTTAATCCCTGCGTCCGAGGTAATACTTGATAACCATTAAGGAGGGACTTGGACATGAATTTCGTACCTATGGTCATTGAGCAAAGCAACCGCGGCGAACGTGCCTACGACATCTACTCCCGTCTGTTGAAGGACCGCATCGTTTTCCTTGGCACGCCGGTGAACGACGTCGTCGCCAACTCCATCATCGCGCAGCTGCTATTTCTGGCGGCGGATGATCCCGAGAAAGATATTTCGCTTTACATCAACAGTCCTGGCGGTTCTGTCTCCGCAGGTCTCGCCATTTTCGATACGATGCAGTTCATCAAGCCGGACGTCTCCACGATCTGCGTCGGACTCGCCGCTTCCATGGGCGCTTTCCTGCTGGCCGCCGGCGCCAAAGGCAAACGTTTCGCCCTTCCGAACAGCGAAGTGATGATTCACCAGCCGCTCGGCGGCGCGCAAGGTCAAGCAAGCGATATCGAGATTCGCGCCAAGCACATTCTGAAGACGCGCGACACGCTCAACCGGATCTTGTCCGAACGGACGGGGCAGCCGCTGGAGAAAATCGAGCGCGATACCGACCGCGACTATTTCATGAGCGCGGAAGAAGCTTTCAAGTATGGTCTTGTCGATAAAGTCATCGAGAAAATATAATGCCCCGCAAAGACCCGACAGCTTGCCTGCCGGGTCTTTGTTTATCTCCGCTCACCCCCCCGCAATTACCACACTAATTCCTAATTGTCAACAAAAATTCGTTGATCCGAATTCATGACCACTCCATGCCGCTTTCATGATACGATGTACTAAATCATTCCAATTACACCTTAGGTTAGGGCACATAAAATCTTATTTTATGGAGTTGCTTTCGTTATGAATCGATCTCAATCTATCGCGAGCGTTCGTTCCTTTCTTCGTCACGAGAGTGAAGAGCCTGCGTTTTATGAATCTTATCCTTCCGCGTTCGGCGCCTCCTTCATTCGGGAATCGGACGATACGCCTTCGGAGCCGAATATCTATTTGCCGATGCAGGACAAATCCATGTTGCTTCGTCCGCTCAGCGATACGCACCTGATGGAGGTCTATCACGAAGCCAAGGCGATGCGTCTGTCGAACGAATTCATCGCGCTCATCGAACATGCGCTTGAACAGCGCGGCATCTCGCTTATCGACAACGACAACAATTAATACGACTCGCGTACGTACTGCCTCTATGGGAGGCGGCCCGCGCAACATAAAAAGGCAGCTGCCATCGGGCAGCTGCCTCTTTATTATTGCATTTCGTAAGATACCGTTACGCTCGTCGAGACCGTCACTTCGCCCGTCTGCACGGAGCTTCCGCCCGCCGAGTCGGCTGCGGATTCCGCCATGATCTTCGCCGTCTGGAAGATCGGAACGCTTGCGACATCGCCTTGCGTAATGTTAACGACCTGCTTCACCGCGCGGCCGCCCGCTTTGGCGAGGACGTCGGCTTTGCGCTTCGCTTGGGCCATCGCTTTCTCCATCGCTTGCAGCTCGTATTGCTCTTGGTTCTCCACGTCGAACCGTACGCCGTCTACGCGATTAGCACCTGCGGTCGATAAGTTATCGAGCAGCGCGCCGATACCGTCGAGGTTGCGGCTCGTAATTTCGATGCTGTGCGTGGCCGTGTAGCCGATAATTTTGCTCGTGCCGTCCTTCTCGTTGTACTGGTACTGCGGTTGGACGTAGAACCCGGTCGTCTTGACGTCCTTCTTATCGAGCTTGTACGTCGTGAAGAGCAGCTTCTCGATCGCCGCGAACTGGGCCGCGTTCTTCGCCTGCGCTTCCTTCGCCGTCGCCGCTTTCGTCTCGACCCCGGCATTGATGTACGCCACATCCGGCGCGACCTTGATCTCGCCTTTACCCGCTACCGTAATCAGTCCCCGTTCCACGCTCACCGTCTCCGCCGCCTTTACGAACGGGGTCGGTCCGCCCGCTCCGATAATCGTACCGAAACCGATCGCCACCGCGAGTGCAGGCACCAGCAACAGCATCGGCCGCTTCTTCCCTTTATTCGTCTTCTGCTGTTCCGTTTGTCCGTCATGCGTGAATCGTATCATCGATCCCAACACCCTTCTTCTTGGTTTGTGACTACTAGACGCCGCCGCTCTCCGAATTGTTGCACGTCAACAGCATTTCCTTTCCGGCTCGAATTCAGTAGCCGACGGGGGCGCTGGATCCGTATCCGAGTTCCTCGCATCTTCGATCTGATTTCGGCGCCTGGCCATGAATTCATCCATCCCCGGAAAACTAAAAAAAGCCCCCTGCGGGAGCTTTTTCGCGATCCATTATTGGTTCTCCAGTTCTTCCTTGCTGACCAGGTTCACTAAAGCGGTTACAGCTTGATCGGCGTCCGATCCTTCCGCGCTGATTGTCACCTCGGTACCGGAGCTGATGGCCAGGCTCATAATACCCATAATCGATTTCGCGTTCACTTTCTTGTCGTCCTTCTCAACGAAGACTTCGGACGAGAACTTATTCGCTTCCTGAACGAAAAGCGCGGCCGGTCTTGCGTGGAGACCTGTTTTCAGACGAACGACAACCGGGTGCCTTGTCATCGAAACCTTACCCCCTATACGAAATTCAATCGTGCGATTCACGAGTGCAAAACGTCATTTTAATCACCATTATATCACTTTTGTTGCGCGAGCACTAGCCTTGCGGTTAGCCATTCCGTAACTTTTCCGCAATCTCGTCGATCTTGCGCAGCCGATGGTTGACGCCCGACTTGCTGACCTTGCCCTTGAGCATCTCTCCGACTTCCTTCAAGTTCATATCCGGATGCAGCAGACGGATTTCGGCGACTTCCCGCAGCTTATCGGGGAGGCTGTCGAGGCCGACTTGTTTTTGGAGCAGCTTTATATTATCGATCTGACGCACGGCGGCGCCGATCGTCTTGTTCAAATTCGCCGTCTCGCAGTTGACGATGCGGTTGACGGAATTACGCATGTCTCGCATGATGCGGACGTCCTCGAACTTAAAGAGCGCCTGATGCGCGCCGATAATGTTCAAGAGCTCGATAATTTTCTCGCCCTCTTTCATGTAGAAGATAAAGCCTTTCTTCCGCTCGATGCATCTGGCGTTCAGATCGTACTTGTTGGCCAGCTCCACGAGCGCCTGGCAGTGCTCTTCATACATGCAGGCGATCTCCAGATGATAGGAAGATCCTTCCGGGTTGTTGACCGATCCTCCGGCGAGGAACGCGCCGCGCAGGTACGATCGTTTGCAGCACGATTTGCGGAGCATCTCCTTGTCAATGCCTTGGTTGAACATGAAGCCTTCGGAGACGATGCGCAGTTCGCTTAGAATCTCTTGCACGTTGACCGGGATGCGCACGATATAGACGTTGTTTTTCTTAAGCCGCATCTTCTTGCGCACGAGCAGTTCGGTATGTACCGCAAACTGTTTCTTGATCAGCGAATAAATTCGCCTTGCGATTGCGGCGTTTTCCGTCGAGATGTCGAGAATGACTTTGCGACTGGATAGTTGAACGGAGCCGTTCATTCGAATGAGCGCGGACAGTTCCGCCTTTTCGCAGCACGGATCGGCTTCAATCATCGTCAGTTCTTTCTTGGTTTGCGCTGCAAAAGACATCGTTGTTCACCTCTTTCGATTCATCCAATCTTCGACAAGCTGATAAATATGGTGGCTCAATCGCGCCGCGTCATGCCGTAGATATGTCCGGAACAGCACAAGTCGGTCCGCTATGACCTTGTAACCGCGGCTCTGTACTTCCTCCAGATCCAGATGCACGGCCTTCGCGCCTTTCTCGGCGTATCGCTCCTGCACCTGCGGCGGGATTTCGCCGTTGTTCACGATGACGTAATCGAACAGATGATGCCCGATATGCGCATGCACCGCGTCCAAATGATCGCCCACCGAATAGTCGTCGGTCTCGCCCGGCTGCGTCATCACGTTGCAGACGAACATCTTGACCGCATCGGATTCGACGATCGCCTCGGCCAATTTCGGCACGAGCAGATTCGGAATAATGCTCGTATATAGACTGCCTGGTCCGATCAGGATCGCATCCGCTTCCCGGATCGCTTCAACCGCTTCCTCGAGCGGCTCGACCTCGGCCGGCTCAATGAACGCCCGCTTGATCGCCTGGCCCGCCTTCGGAATGTTCGATTCCCCCGTCACGATGGAGCCGTCCTCCATCTCGGCGTGCAGTACGATCGCTTGCCCGGCCGCCGGAAGCACCCGTCCCCGAACGGCCAATACGCGGCTGAGTTCGCGAACGCCGGTCACGAAATCCCCGGAAATATCCGTCATCGCGGCCAACATCAAGTTCCCCAAACTGTGTCCGGCAAGTCCCGTTCCGGTATTGAACCGGTACTGCAGCATCTGGGCGAGCAATGGCTCAACGTCCGCCAGCGCAATGAGGACGTTGCGAATGTCGCCGGGCGGCGGCATTTGCAGTTCGCTGCGCAGGATGCCGGAGCTGCCGCCGTCGTCCGCCACCGTCACGATGGCCGTAATATCGAGCGGCTTCTCCTTCAGTCCCCTCAGCATAACGGAGAGCCCCGTACCGCCGCCGATGACGACAATACGGGGAAGTCGTTCTTCTGGTGTCGTGCCTTTCTGCTTCATCCGTTCACCTCTAGTGCCGATCGCGTTCCGCATCGCGGTGGCTGACGCGGATCGTCTCGGTATCGCTTGCGCCGAGCATGCGGCCCAAGTATTCGGCAATCGCCACCGAGCGATGTTTGCCGCCCGTGCAGCCGATCCCGATGACGACCTGGCTCTTGCCTTCTTTGCGGTATTGGGGAATAAGGAACTGCAGCATATCGAGCAGCTTCGTCAGGAACGTCTGCGTCTCCGGCCACTTCATGACGTAATCGTAGACCTCCGGATCCTGCCCGGTGTTCGGGCGCAGCTGCTCGACGTAGTGCGGGTTCGGCAGAAAACGGACGTCGTAGATCAAGTCCGCATCGATCGGAATGCCGTATTTGAATCCGAACGAGGTGACGTTGATCGAAATCGAGCTTTGATCCGCGTTCGTGAACCTCGACATGATCCGGTCCTTCAGCTGCAGCGGCTTCAGATTGCTCGTGTCGATGACCTGCGTCGCCCAGCCCTTCAGATCCTCCAGCAGGCGGCGTTCATGCTGAATGCCTTCCAGCGGTAGCCCTTCGGGCGCGAGCGGATGGCGCCGGCGGCTTTCCTTGTAGCGCTGCACGAGCACGCCGTCCGTCGCATCGAGGAACAGAATCTCGTACCCGATCGTGTAGTGATCCTTCAAATAATTGAGCGATTCCGATAACGCCGTGAAAAACTCCCGTCCGCGCAGGTCGATGACAAGCGCGACTTTGCCGATTTTGCCGTTCGACTGCTCGATCAGCTCGGCGAATTTCGGGATCAGCACCGGGGGTAAATTATCGACGCAGAAAAAACCGAGATCCTCGAGGCTCTGCACCGCAATCGTTTTGCCCGCGCCTGACATCCCTGTGATGATGACCAGTTTCGCCATCGCCGTTCCCGTTTCCATCGCCGTTTCCTCCTACCCTAGTCGAAAATACCGACGTCCGGCGCCGAAGCGCCGAACCGCCTATATCTTATATCAAAGCATGAATGCTCTGTTTATTCTTCGTCATCGCGAGCTTACGTTACGAACGAATAATGAGTCCTGCCGCGCCGACGACGCCCGCGTTGTTGCCCAGTACGGCCGGGACGATCTCCACGCCTTCCGCGACGATATCCGGCGTTGCCTTCTGGAAGGCTTCGCGGATCTGTTCGAACAAAAATTCGCCTGCCTTGGAAACGCCGCCGCCGACAATGAATCGCTGCGGGTTGAGCACGACGGCGACTTGCGCCATCGACTTGCCCAAGTAGTACGCCGCGCGCGTTACGATGCGGGCCGCCACTTCGTCGCCGGCCTTCGCCGCGTCGACGACATCCTTCGCCATGATGTGCGGCACGAACGACAGGGACGTCCGGTCGCCGCGTTCTACAGCGTCCTTAGCCATACGGATGATGCCCGTCGCGGACGAGACGGTTTCCAAGCAGCCCATTTTGCCGCAGCCGCATTGAATCGCTTCCAAATCCGGCACGATCGACATATGGCCGAGCTCGCCCGCCATGCCCGCGAAGCCCTCCACGATCTTGCCGCCGACGATGATCCCGCCGCCTACGCCCGTGCCGAGCGTGTAACAGACGCAGTGATTCACGCCGCGACCCGCGCCAGCCCAAGCTTCGCCGAGCGCCGCCACGTTCGCGTCGTTGTTGACGAGTACTTTCTTGCCGAGTTTCTCTTCCAGAATTGCCTTCAGCGGCACGTTGCGGAAGCCGAGGTTCGGGGAAAATTTAATGATGCCGTTCGGAATATCGAGAAAACCGGCGGTACCGACGCCGACGCCCTCCACTTGTTCCCAGCTGTAAGGAGATTGTTCGACGATGAGCCGCGCGTAGGAAGCGATATTGTTGCACGCCACTTCCGTGCCTTTATCGGCCTCCGTCGGACCCTCGTACGTATGAAGCAGTGCGCCGTTCAAATCGCAAATCCCTACTTTGACGGAAGTGCCGCCGATATCTACGCCAACAACAATTTTCTCAGACATGAATAAAGCCACCTCTACAATAATGGTTGGGTTGCTGCTGTTCCCACTATAAGTGACGCCCAAGGAGGCGGTCAAGACTCTCTAGCGGGAGCGGCGCGTTGACGCGAAACGACGCTGCCCGACTCCACCCGGGCAGCGTCCCTTCTCGCGGCGTCCTGCAATTCGGCCGCCTAAACCTTACGCAATTACAACGATTGGCTCCAATCGTGTACCGCGTGTCCTTCGAGGAATTTCTCGCAATCGAGCGCGGCCATGCAGCCGCTGCCCGCCGCGGTAATCGCCTGGCGGTACTTGTTGTCCTGCACGTCGCCGCAGGCGAAGATCCCCGGAATACTCGTCTCGCTCGTGCCCGGCTTCGTGATCAGATAACCGGTCTCGTCGACTTCCAGCTGTCCGCCGAGGAACTTCGTGTTCGGCGTATGGCCGATCGCCACGAAGATGCCGTTCGTCTCCAGCACTTCTTCTTCGCCGCTCGCGTTGTTGCGCACCTTGAGTCCCGTAACGCCCATTGGTCCTGCCACCACTTCCAGCGGCGTCCGGTTAAGCGCCCAGCTGATTTTGCCGTTCTCGCGGGCCCGGTCCTGCATGATCTTCGAGGCGCGCATTTCTTCGCGGCGATGCACGAGCACGACTTCCGACGCGAAGCGCGTCAGGAAGTTCGCTTCCTCCATCGCCGAATCGCCGCCGCCCACGACGATAATCTTCTTCCCGCGGAAGAAGAAACCGTCGCACGTCGCGCAGGTGCTGACGCCGCGGCCGACATTCTCGCGCTCGTTCGCAATGCCGAGGTACTTCGCCGACGCGCCCGTCGAGATGATGAGCGCCTCCGCCTGCAATTCGCCTTGCCCTTCCACCTGAAGGGTGAACGGACGTTTCGACGTATCGACCGAGTTCACCCAACCGGTGCGGAATTCCGCGCCGAAACGCTCCGCTTGCTTGCGCATGTTCGCCATGAGATCCGGCCCCATGATCCCTTCCGGGAACCCCGGGAAGTTCTCCACTTCGGTCGTCGTCGTCAACTGGCCGCCCGGTTCCGGACCTTCGATGACCAGCGGGTTCATGTTCGCCCGCGCCAAGTAGATCGCCGCCGTCAATCCGGCTGGACCGGTACCGATAATAATCGCTTTGTACATTCGAGAATGCCTCCTTTGCAATCCAACCTGCGCCCGCCATGGCCCGAGGCCGCTCGCGCCTGACGCCGCTATGCGGCGTTCCAGCGTTCCTTAAGCGTCGCCTTTCGCGTCCAAGGCAGGGAAGATCATTTTCATTTTTTCCTTAATCCCGCAAATTTCATCAATCCGTTTGGCGCATTTGCTCACCGTCGCGATCGACGTCCCGTACCGCTCCGACACTTCATGGTACGAAATCGTCCGCCGGTGCATCTTCGCCGTCAAATATTCGAGCGCGGCCGCCCATCCTTCAACCTTACCCAGCTTGGGCGCATCCGGATACACGCGGGATAGAAAATCGATCCACAGCGTCAGTAAGTCATGCTGCTGGACGAGATCGTAGTGCTTGTTCATCCGTCCGAGCGCCGCTTCGAGTACTTCCTGCCACTTCGGATCCCACTCCGGCAGACGCGAAGGCATGCGGCTGTGCTCGATCGTCGTCGCTTTGCCTTCCAGATGAACCTCGAGCGCCTCGTGCACGCCGATCGTGCGAAGGACGAACACCGCGATGCGTTTCAAGTAATCGTCTTCCTGCTCTTCTTGAATGAACGCGCGCAGCGCGTCTTTCACTTCGTTGTCCGCGATCATGCCCAGCGCCTGAATGACCTGCAGCTTCGTGCCGCGGTCGCCGTGACGCAGCGCCCAGAAGAAGGAGGAGCGCACCAGCGGGTCGCGCTTCATATGATCGGGCAGCGTCTCGCTCGATTTCTCCCATAGCTTAAACTGCTCTTCAAACGGGAGATGATAGTGGTAGCTCGCGGTCCCGGCTTCCCCGCCGGCGCGCACGTGCGTCAATTGCTCCAAATAATAGCCCGGCACGTTCGATTTCGGATCCATCTTGGCCGCTTGCTGCCAGAATCGCTCGGCTTCGTCCAGCCGCCCGATGTTCCATGCCGCCACCGCCGTGTAATGGTACAAGCAAGCATCGTCGCGCAGCGCGCCGTCCTTCATCAGCCGAAGGAAATGCCGGTGCGCCTGTCCGTGCTCGCCGAGAATCCCCATCGTCGTCGCCAGCTTGAACACATGCTCTTGGTGAAAAGGCACCGTCTTGCGCAGCAGCTCGACGAGCGGCCGCAGCGCTTCCGCATCCCCGGCATGCTGGTGGAATATCGCGAGATTGCACAGCGCGTGCAAATTGCCAGGCTCCTGCGCGAGCACTTCCTGAATCGTCGTCATCGCCCTGTCGAACAGGCCCATGTAGTAATACGCCAGCGCCAGATTGTTGCGGGCCGCCAGGAACTCGCCGTTCTTCTCGACGATCGTCTCCAGGAGACGCACCGCCTCGGCGAACTTCCCTTCCTCGAGCATCGCGCGGGCTTGATCATGCTCGAAATATCCTTCGCGCGCCTTGACCGACGCGATCTTCATCGGCCGCTCGAGCTCGTAATGGAGCAGCTCCATCATCTCTTCCGCTTCGTCGAGGAACTGGCCCTCGGCGTCTTCCTCGAGATAGCGGATGAGCGCGTCCTCGGCCGATTCGTACTGCTCCATGTTGGCGTAGTTATTCGCCATATAGAAATGGCACTCCGTCATCGCCGGGTCGAGCTCTTCGACGATGTTGCGGAGCACGTTGTTGGATTCCTCGTAATTGCCCATCTCGGACAAGATTCCCGCCATGTTGCAGTGATTGACCGGATTGCCCGGCTCGTATTCGACCGCGCGGCGAAAATACTTCAGTGCCTTGTCATAATGATATCGATCCAGCGAGCGCACCGCCCGTTCGAAAAAGAAAGTGGCGTCCCAGTGAATCGGTATGATGTTCGTCTTATGACTTGGCGCGGCCGCACGCTTCTTCTCTTTCATTCGCAAGGCACCTCCCCGGTCCATCTTAAAGTTGCTACGATTATATCATAGCGAAGCCTATCCATACACGCAAAGAATATGGGACGAATCGCGGACGTACCCAAAGCAAGGCGGCAGCCCGCGCCCCGCCACCGGTTCGAACGCGCCTCGCGCGCGGTCTTTGGTGGGAGGGCTGTGCGGGAAATCTGCCGCCTTTGCCTGTGGTTCGTCCGCGATTCAATTATCGTACTGATAGCGAGATCCGCCTAGATGCCCGCGTTTTTGAACAATGTGCTGATCGAACCGCCTTCGATGATGATCCGGACCGTCTCGGCCAGAATCGGCGCTACGGAGAGCACCTTGAACCGGTCGGAACGGTTATCCGGAAGCGCGATCGAGTCGGTTACGACGACTTCTTTAATATTCGGGTGGTCCAATCGCTGCAAGGCAGGGCCGGAGAAGAGCGGATGCGTCGCGCATACGTAGACGTCATGCGCCCCGCGTTCCTTCAGTCCTTCAACGACGTTGACAATGGTCGTGCCCGTATCGATCAGGTCCTCGATAATGATCGGCGTCTGCCCTTCGACGTCTCCGATGACGTGAGTGATAACCGATTCATTATGAGCCGGACGCTTCTTGATCATGATCGCGAACGGTGCGTCAAGATAGTTGGCGAGTTTCTCGGCCGTGGAAGCGCGTCCCGCGTCCGGAGAAACCACGATCGGATTCGGAATGTCTTTCGATTTCAAATAGTCGCTGATCAAATCCAGGCCGGTCAGATGGTCGACCGGAATGTTGAAGAACCCTTGGATCGCCGGCGCGTGCAGATCGATCGTCACGACGCGAGTCGCGCCGACCGTGCTAAGTACATCTGCCAGCATTTTCGCCGAAATCGGCTCGCGCGGCGCGGCTTTCCGCTCCTGACGCGCGTAACCGTAGTACGGAACGACAATGTTCACCGTGCGCGCGGATGCGCGTTTCGCGGCGTCAATCATGACGAGCAGTTCGACGAAATGATCGTTGATCGGATGCGAGAACGACTGCACCAGGAAGACGTCGCAGTTCCGGATCGTCTCCTCGTAGTGGACGTAGATCTCGCCGCTTTTGAAACGGGACACTTTAATTTTGCCAAGCGGCAGGCCGAGTTCGGCGCTGATCTGCTCGGCAAGCTTCGGGTTCGAAGAACCCGAAAAAATACGCACCTTGTCGCTAAACATGATACCCTCCTGAGCGATTAGACCACTAAATTTGCATAACGAAGCTTGTTTCGACAACTTCCATTATACATAACTTTAAAAATAATTCAAAAATCAATCATGGCGCGTTTGCGTCCCTCGAACGTAGCCAGCTGCGTGAATCCGACTTCTCGCAGGAGCGCGCGGGCTTCTTCTAAATATTGCCCAAGCCGCTCGGGCTGATGCGCATCGGAGCCAATCGTGAGCGGAATCCCCAATTCTAACGCTTTCGACAGCATTCTGCGGCTCGGGAACATCTCGGCAACGGGCATCCGAAGTCCCGACGCGTTCAGCTCGATCGCAAGCCCGTTCGCGCGGACCGCTTCCAGCGCGGCGTCCTCCATCGGCGTCACGTCGCCTTCCGGCTTGAAGCCGAATCGCTTGATGACGTCGATATGGCCGATATAATCATAGAACCCGGTCGCGCATGCTTTTCGCACGGCGTCGTAGTACTGCGCGTACACCGCCATCCGGTCGCGACCGTCCCATTCATGCGTCTGCCGGAAGTCGGAAATATCCCAGGTGCCGAGAAAATGGACGGATCCGATGACGTAATCCCATGGATAGGCGCGGACAATACGTTCGATCTGCTCCTCGCAGCCTTCGATGTAATCGCCTTCCAAGCCGACGCGTACGTCGATCTGATCCTTATACTTGGCCTTGAGGTTGAAAGCTTCTTCGACGTAACGAGGCAGCTCCTCCATCGGCATGGCCATCTCCGGGTAGTATGTCGCCGGGTCGACGTGCAGCAGCGGCATATGGTCGGACAGGCCGAGCTGATCCAGCCCGATCTCGATGCCGCGCTTGACGTACTCCTCCAGCGTGCCGACCGCGTGTCCGCAGCGGACGTGGTGCGTATGGTAATCGATGTTCATGTTCGTCGTGCGCCCCTTTCGCTACTGTTGCAAGCCGTGCAGCACGAAACCGAGCTTCCGCATCCTGCGGGCTCGGCTTCGGTGTTTACGTCTTATTCGCTAAGCTGATAAGCCGATTTCGGTTTGTTGTAGCGGCGTCCGAGCTCGTACATGAGGTCGTCCAGCGGTAGGCCGCGCTCGCGCAGCAGCACCATCAGGTGGAAGAGCAGGTCGCTCGCTTCGTAGCGAAGCTCGGTATTGTCGTTGTTCTTGGCCGCGATAATCACTTCGCCGGCTTCCTCCCCGATTTTCTTGAGGATCTTGTCAACGCCCTTATCGAACAAATACGTCGTATATGCGCCTTCCGGACGTTCCGCATGGCGGGAGGCGATAACGCTCTCTAGCTGGCTCAGCATCGCGAATCGATCCGCCGATCCTTCCGCCGCTTGTCCCTCCGCGTCTTGGCGCGCGAAACCTTCGACATCATTGAAGAAGCAGCTGTACTTGCCGGTATGGCAAGCAGGTCCCTGCTGCTCGACGCGAACCAGCACCGTATCGCCGTCGCAATCGTAGTGCATGGAGACAATGCGCTGCGTGTGGCCGCTGGTCGCGCCTTTATTCCACAGCTCGCCGCGGGAGCGGCTCCAGAACCACGTCGATCCGGTCTCGAGCGACTTCGCAAGCGAATCCCGGTTCATATAGGCGAGCATGAGCACTTCTTTGCTGCTGTAATCCTGCACGATCGTCGGCACGAGACCGCTCTCGTCCCATTTGATGCGTTCCGCCAGCGCGGCGCTTTCGTTGTGGCTCATCGCACCTCGACTCCTTTGCTGCGCAGGTCGTTCTTCACGTCTGCGATCGTCAATTCTTTGTAGTGGAAAATGGTCGCCGCAAGCCCGGCATCCGCCCGTCCCGCTTCGAACACGTCGGCAAAATGCTCCGCGCGCCCCGCGCCGCCCGACGCGATGACGGGAATGCCGACCAGATCGGACACCGCCCGCGTCAGCTTCACGTCGAAGCCGTCCTTCGTGCCGTCCGCGTCCATGCTCGTGAGCAGGATCTCCCCCGCCCCGAGCTGCTCGACCCGTTTCACCCACTCCAACGCCCGAATGCCGGTCGTTTTGCGTCCGCCGTGGGTGTACACTTCCCATTCGCCCCATTCGGGGTTGAACTTCGCGTCGATCGCGACTACGATGCACTGCGAACCGAATTTGCGCGCGCCGTCCTCCACGAGCTGCGGGTTCACCACGGCCGCGGTGTTAATGCCGATCTTGTCCGCTCCGGCGCGCAGCAGCCGCTTCATGTCGTCGACATGAGCGATGCCCCCGCCCACGGTGAACGGAATCGTAATCTCGCCCGCCGTCTTGCGCACGACTTCGATCATCGTCGCCCGTCCTTCGTGGGAGGCCGATATATCGAGGAAAACGAGTTCGTCCGCGCCCTCTTTATCATAGATCGCCGCAAGCTCCACCGGGTCGCCCGCATCGCGCAAGTTCACGAAATTCACGCCTTTGACGACGCGCCCGTCCTTCACGTCCAGACAGGGAATAATCCGTTTGGCCAGCATAACGCCGCCTCCTCTTCCATCCAATCATCTGCGCGGGAGTCCCGCTCCCGGCGCTCCAATTCTTATTCGGCCGCGCGCCGCGTCGGTTCCGCGCCCGTCAGGGTCAAGAAATTCCGCAGCAGCTGCATGCCGAGCTCGCCGCTTTTCTCCGGGTGGAACTGCATGCCGTACACGTTGCCGCTGCCGACGATCGCCGGGACCGGCTGATAGTAGTCGGTCGTCGCCAACAAATCCGCCTGCCGGGCGGGCTTCGCGTGATAGGAGTGCACGAAGTAGACATGACCCTCGGACAATCCGGAGAAGAGCGGGCATTCTTGACCGAAACTCAGTTTGTTCCAACCCATGTGCGGCACCTTGTAATCCCCTTGGAAGCGTACCACCTTGCCCGACAGCAGCGCCAAGCCGTCGTTCAGTCCGTGTTCTTCGCTCTGCTCGAACAGCAGCTGCATCCCTAAGCAGATGCCGAGCAGCGGCTTGCCGGAGGCCGCATACCGCTTGGCGGCGCCGTCCAGCCCCGTCTCGCGCAGGTTCTCCATCGCGTCGCCGAACGCGCCGACGCCCGGCAGAATCGCGCCCTCCGCGCTCATGATCACCGCCTCGTCATCGGTCACGACAGCTTCGAAGCCGAGCCGCTCGACCGCCTTGCTGACGCTGTGCAAGTTGCCCATGCCGTAATCGATGATGGCGATCATCCTACAGCACCCCTTTCGTCGAAGGCACTCCTTGCACGCGCGGATCGATGCTCGTCGCTTCGTCCAAGGCGCGTCCGAGCGCTTTGAACACCGCTTCGATCATATGGTGGGTGTTCTGTCCGTAATGTACGATCACGTGCAGCGTCATCCGCGCTTCCAGCGCCAGCTTCCACAGAAACTCGTGCACGAGCTCGACTTGGAAGGAGCCGACTTGTTGGGACGGATACTGCGCCCGGTATTCGAAATGCGGACGGTTCGACAGGTCGATCACGACCTGCGCCAGCGCCTCGTCCATCGGCACGAATACGGAGGCATACCGCTTGATGCCGCGCTTGTCGCCGAGCGCCTGTTGAATCGTCTGACCGAGGCAGATGCCGATGTCTTCGACCGTGTGGTGATCGTCGATGTCCACGTCTCCGCGTCCGTCGACCGTCAGGTCGAACTGGCCGTGCTTCGTGAACAGGTCGAGCATATGGTTCAGAAACGGAACGTCCGTCTCGATCTTCGCCGTGCCGCTGCCGTCAATCGCGAAGGCCAGCTTAATATCCGTCTCGTTCGTCTTGCGCGCCACTTCGGCCGCGCGAATCGCGTTCTCCGCCATCTAAAGTCCCCCTGCTTTCCTTCGTTTACTGTTCGCCTTCCCGCTCCAGCCGGATGCCGATCGCGCGCGCGTGCGCTTCCAATCCCTCATGGCGGGCAAGCGTCATGATTTTCTCGCCGTTCTTGAGCAGCGCGTCCTTGCTATAGTAGATCAAGCTCGATTTCTTCAGAAAATCGTCCACGTTCACCGGCGACGAGAACCGCGCCGTCCCGTTCGTAGGCAAGATGTGGTTCGGGCCCGCGAAGTAGTCCCCCACCGGCTCCGAGCTGTACGGCCCCAGGAAAATCGCGCCCGCGTTCTCGATGCGCCCCAGCAGTCCCATCGGCTCGGCGACCATCACTTCCAAATGCTCCGGCGCCATCCGATTGACCGCCGCGAGCGCCTCTTCCATCGTCTCCGCCAGCAGGATCGCGCCGTTCGCGTCGATGGACTTGCGGGCGATGTCCGCTTTCGGTAGCGTGGCAAGCTGCCGCTCCACTTCCGACGCCACCGCTTCGCCCAGCTTAGGCGAGGTCGTTACCAGAATAGCGGACGCCATCTCGTCGTGCTCGGCTTGCGAGAGCAGATCTGCCGCAACGTAAGCCGCATCGGCCGTATCGTCCGCGAGGACGACGATTTCGCTCGGGCCCGCGATGCTGTCGATGTCCACCGCGCCGAATACGGCCCGCTTCGCCAGCGCCACATAGATGTTGCCCGGTCCGCAAATTTTATCGACCGGCGCGATCGTATTCGTGCCATAAGCCAGCGCCGCGACCGCCTGCGCGCCGCCGACGCGATAGAGCTCCTTCACGCCGGCCTCCGCGGCCGCGACGAGGATGTACGGATCGATGCCGGCTCTGCCGCCCGTGGCCGGAGGGGTGACCATGACGATCTCCGGCACGCCCGCCACTTGCGCCGGGATGACGTTCATGAGCACCGAAGACGGGTACGCCGCCTTGCCGCCGGGCACGTACACGCCGACGCGCTTCAGCGGGCGCAATATTTGGCCGAGCATCGTCCCATCCGGCTGTACATCGACCCAGGATTGCCGCAGCTGCTTCTCATGGAAAGCGCGGATATTGGCCGCAGCCTCGCGGATCGCCTCCAAGAAAGGCGCCTCCACCTTGCCATATGCCTGCTCGATCTCTTCCGCCGTCACTCTCAGCCCTGCGGCTTCTAACCGAACACCGTCGAACTTCTCCGTGAACGCCAGCAGCGCCGCGTCGCCTTCCGTCCGTACGCTCTCCACGATCTGGCGAACCGCCTCGTTCTGTTCCGGCGTCCCGTATTCGACTTCGCGGGTCAACCCGAACTGTTCTGCGCGCAGCACTCGCATGCGCTTCTCCCCTTCCAGCTCCCAACCATGCCGGGAGTATAGTGAAAGGCAGGGTGTCATCCCGCCCAAGAATCTATTATCTCGTATTCCATTATAGCTTAAGATGCGGCAGCCAACTGCTACAGTTGTATAGTTGCCGTGTCTCCGCGGTCATTTAATCAGCTTACACGCCGGCCGCGCTGCTAATTACCGTCTGCAGCCGGTCGCACAAACCTTGTATGGCCTCGTTCTTCATCCGATAGCTGACGCGGTTGGCAATGAGGCGACTCGTGATGCCGAAAATCTGCTCCATCTCCACCAATCCGTTCTCCCGCAGCGTCTGACCCGTTTCAACCATATCGACGATCCGGTCGGCAAGCCCGATCAGCGGCGCAAGCTCGATCGATCCGTTCAGCTTAATGACCTCGACCTGCTGGCCTTGCTCCCGGAAATATTGCGATGCGACATTCGGATATTTCGTCGCGACGCGAGGCTGAATCGTCGGCTTCCAGTTTGGAAGACCGATCACCGACATGCGGCATTTGGCGATCCCAAGATCCAACAGCTCGTAGACATCCTTGTTCTCTTCCATGAGCACGTCTTTGCCGACGATGCCGATGTCCGCAACGCCATACTCGACGAAGGTCGGCACGTCCACGGGCTTGACCATAATAAAGGACATGCCCGCTTCCGGTACCTCGATGACGAGCTTGCGCGTCTCCTCGAGATCAGGAATCGATAGCCCCGCTTCTTGGAACAGCCTGATAACTTGCTTATAGATACGGCCTTTCGGCATGGCGACCATGAGAAGATCGCTACCGGTTTGGTCATTCGTCTGGCTCATCGCGCCACGCCTCCTCCGACATAAGACTTGAATATGTTGAATACCGCGCCCTGCAGGGCATATCGATCAAGCGACGCGTGCAGGTCAGCCGCCCGATCCGCCGTCATTTTCTCCGTCACCACGATCGCTCCCTGCTCGCGAAGACGCAGCGCTTCCGCAATCGCCTCGTCCCGGCCCCCGCCATCGTATCCGATGAGCACCCGATCGGCCTCCGCTTCGTCGCGATCGCCGATGAGCTCCAGAATACGAGTCGTCTTCAGCGCGAAGCCGGTAGCCGGCGCCGAACGGCCGAATTGCGTTAGTAGATTGTCGTATCGGCCGCCGCTGACAACCGGGAAGCCTAGGTCCGCCGCATAGCCTTCGAACGTCATGCCCGTGTAATAGGAGAAATCGCCGATCATCGTCAGATCAATCAGCACATAGTCGCTGACGCCATACGCCTTGAGCGCATCCCACATCTCGCACAGATGAGAGATGGATGCCTGCGCCGTCGTATTCGCGCTCACGACGCGCGCCTGATCGCAGATCTCCTGCCCGCCGCGCAGGCGAAGGATCCCTTCAAGCACGCGCTGGACAGGCTCTGAGAGCTGCAGCGACTTGACCTTTTCACGATAGCCGACGTAATCGCGGCCGAGCAGGCAGGCCTTCAGTTCCTCCTGCTCCTCTAACCGACCCTGGAGCGTCTCCTCGAACAAGCCGTTCAAGAACCCGACATGGCCGATCGCGATCTTGAACCGGTCTACCCCGGCCGCGCGCAGCGATGCGATCGCCAGCGCCACGACCTCGGCGTCCGCCTCCGGCGAAGGATCGCCGACCAACTCTACGCCGGTCTGATAGAATTCCGCCTCGCGGCCGGACTCTTCTTCGATCGAACGAAAGACGTTCGCATGATAAGACAAGCGCAGCGGGAATGCCGCGTCCTTCAGCAGCGATGCCACGACGCGCGCGATCGGCGCCGTCATATCCGAACGCAGCACCAATGTCGTTCCCCGCTTATTCAACAGCTTGAACAGTTTCTCGTCGGACGTTGCGCTCGCAACCCCGACCGTATCGTAATATTCCATCGTAGGCGTCATTATTTGTTCATAGCCCCACGAAGCCATGCAGGCAAGGGCTTGATGTTCGATCTGGCGCAGACGCGCGACCGCATGCGGCAAATAATCTTTCACGCCGATCGGCTTCTCGAACACTTTCGGTTTCGCCATTTCTCTATCACCATCACTTTAACGAGTTAATGTACTACCATGTTACCATGATACCAAAATAAAGGATTAGTCGATATCGTATCATGCCTCACATCATTCGTCAAGATTACCCAGCAGCGCGGTCGCCTACAGCTAGCCTCATTCGAAACCGCTCTCGGCGTCACTCCCGCTGCCGCTTTCCCTCCCTACAGCCGCTTCAATCTCCACACGCACCAGGCCTTACAAACCGCTCCTCGAGGGACGCATCGTCGTTCGCCGAGATCCCTACGGCTTCATAAGGTCATGGGCATTCCCCTTGCGCTGCCGTTCCTCAGCCTGCCGCGGTTTCCCTCGCAAAACAAAAAAGCGAACGGGGCCTCAAGCCCTGTTCGCTTCCGGATTGGACGCCTCGATTCTGCCGCGGTTCCGTTCAGCCAGAGTCGGCTCCGCTTGGATCGACGCCGGCGACGGATAACGTCTGCCGACCAATTTCTTCGGCACTTTGCCAAGCATGACGGACGCTCCGGGTATGAATCGATATGCTAGCAAGAGGACTACAACGGATCCCATTAATGCGAAAATGAACCCGCCCGCAATCCACGCATGATAGATCCCCGTTAACGGAATACCGGGAGACAGCTTGCGGTATAGCAGCAGCATGCCCGGGTGGATCAAATAAATCCCGAACGACAGCGTGCCGATCAGCTCAAGCGTTTGATACGTCCGGCCGTTCCATCCTTTTCGCGCCCAACCGTAAATCATCTGCAGGAGGACTAACACGCTCGTAAAGGTGAACACGTTGTATCCCGCCTCGTACCATAACGGGTGCATCGCTTTGTTGTTAATCCGCGTAATGTGCCACACCGCGATGTAGGTCAGCGCGGATGTCGTCCATACCGTCCAGAGCAGCGCCGTCCCGATCCGGAATCCCGTCTTCCGCCATCCTTCGCGCAGGTCGACCCAGGCCTTGAAGCGCGGATAATACATCCCCGCGAACGCCCCCAGCATAAAAGGCGCGAAATACGTAAACGCGAACGTCCCTTTGTTCGGCAGATGCAGCTCCAACCGATGGAGGCCGAAGAAGAACCATTGAATCGCGAAGCCTATCGCAAGCAGCCCAATACCGATACGCGGCCACCTTCGCGCACAGTAATAGAAGAGCGGGAACATCACGTACAGCTGGATCGCGACCAAAATATAATACAAATGCGGATACGCCGTCCCGTCGCGCAAATTCGCGCCGAATCTGCCGGCATATTGCGCTAGCAAGGCTAGGTCGAACGTCCAGCCGGACGCGATCGCATACTTGGCCAGTTGGTAGAGAGCCGAGAAAACTACGTACGGGATAATCAGCTGGGGCAGTTTGCGGAAATAAAACGCGCCCCAATCGCCGGCTCGCATCTTCTTCTCAGGCCCGTAATGGTAAAACAGCGTGAACCCCGTCAGGAAGACGAAAGCCGGCACGCAGAATAAGGCCAGCGTATTGATGATGTTATAAACCACGAACGAATCATGCTTGACGAGCTTGAGGGTTGAGGCGGATGTGGCATGAACGGCGAGCACCCCAAGAATGGCGATGGCGCGCAGCACGTTCAGCTCGTTCACGTTCTCGTTTCTGGACATCGGGTTTCCTCCCAACTCTGGGGCCGCAGGCGCGAAGACCGCGGTACAGCTGGTCAAACCGGGAAATAATCGTGCTTCCCTAATTTGTCCCCGCTGCATCTCCTTTATGTCCTTTACCCGAAACGCGCCGCCTTTCACCAGGGCCGCTCTACTTCTCGCCCATTTTGCGAATGACTTGAATGGGATTGCCGCCGACGAAATCGCCCGGTGCCACATCCTTATTCACGACGGACCCTACCGATACGACGGCGCCGTCCCCGATCGTCACGCCCGGGAGGATCGTTGTGTTCGCGCCGATCATGACCCCCGAGCCGATGTGCACGTCGCCGAGCCGATACTCCCTAATCAAGTACTCGTGCGTCAAAATCGTCGTATTGTACCCGATAATCGAATTGTCGCCGATGCGGATGCGTTCGGGGAAGAAGACGTCGACCATGACCATGAGCGCGAACGCCGTATGCTGCCCCACCTTCATCCCGAGCACGTGCCGATAAATCCAATTTTTCACGGGCAACGAGGGGCAGTACCGGGAAATTTGGATGAAAATAAAGTTCCGTACCGCCTTCACCCGGCTTACCGTCCGATACACCTGCCATAGCGCGTTAGGGCCCTGAACCGGATAGCGCTCGACGTTACGCAATCGGCTCTCGCTCCATTCCGAGCAGCTCGTACAGATCCCGCATATCATGAATAATATGCTTCGCGCCGCTCTCCCGCAGAATCGCCTCGCCTTTCAGCGACCAGGCCACACCGACCGGTATGCATCCGGCCGCCTCCGCCGCGATCATGTCGACCGTGCTGTCGCCCAACATGATGGTCGTCTCCGGATCGGCGCCAAGCGCCTTGATCGCTTTGAGAATCGGCTCCGGATGCGGCTTCGCTTGCTCTACGTCGTCGATCGTCACGATGGCCTCCGGCGTCAAATAATCGTAGATCCCGGTGAAACGCAGCCCTTTCTCCGTCGTTAACCGGATCTTCGTCGTTACGATCCCTTGTTGCAACCCGAGCTGCTGCAAGCGCGCCATGACCTCCGCAACGTGAGGGAACGGCTTCACGAACTCGTCGTGTTGGCGTAGATTGAATTCGCGGTATCGGGAGATCAGATGCGACACTTCCTCCAGGTTGGAGAATAGCTGCATCTGATTGACTAGCGGCTGTCCCATGCTCGGAATGATCTGCTCGCGCCCGAAGCTTGCAGGCACAACATCCTGCAGCGCATGCAGGAACGATTCGATGATCAACTCGTTCGTGTCGAGAATCGTGCCGTCCAAATCATAAAGTACGGTTTGAATTGCGGATGTCATACGTTTATTGCTCCTTTGATTGCGTATCGGCGCTGCCCGTGCCCGGAGCTTGCGCGGAAGTGCTGCCCGAATTTCCTGCGCTGCCGGCCGGAAGACCGGTTTTGTAATTGATGATCGGGTCGAGATAGCGATCCTTCGCCATGCCGTTCCGGCGGCGTACGATGATGAGGATCACCGCGGCTACGATCAACAACACCGAGATCAGCTGCGAAATGCGCACGTTGCCGTATGCCGCATCCAGGTAACCTGGCTCGAAGACGATGTTCATCGGCGACCACAGCCCGTTCATAAGCGATGCCAGCCAGTTGGCCCCTTCGAACGCAAGACTATCGGTACGCAGCCCTTCTACGAAGAAGCGGCCAATCGAGTACCAAATGAAATACGAAAGCACTAATTCGCCCGCGCGAAGGAACGACTGACGGCGAAGTACCATCAAGAGGACGAGGCCAACCAGATTCCAGAGCGACTCGTATAAGAACGTAGGGTGATGGAACACGCCGTTAATGTTCATTTGATTGACGATCCAGTCCGGCAAATGCAGCGTATTGCGAAGGAAGCTCTCCTCCACGTCGCCGCCATATGCTTCCTGGTTGACGAAGTTGCCCCAACGTCCGATCATTTGGCCCGCGATTAGCGAAGGCGCGCAAATATCGGCGATTCGCCAGAAGCTATAACCTTTCATCCGGAAATATATATAGCCGCAAAGGAAGGCCCCGATTAACGCCCCATAAATCGCGATACCGCCGTTCCATACCGCAAAAATCTGCAGCGGATCGTCCTTATATTCGTCCAGCTTGAACGCCACATAGTATAACCGCGCCCCGATAATGGCCGATGGCACGCCGAAGAGCAGCAAGTCCATGAAGAAATCCGCCGACAGCCCGAACCGTTTGCCCTCCTGCACGGCCAACAGCAGTCCCACTAGCGCCGCGGTGCCTAAAATAATGCCGTACCAGTGCACGTCGATCGGCCCTAACGAGAAGGCAATCGAATTTAATTGAAGAGTGAACATGCTCCCTAGCTCCTTTATCAATCGAAATCGTCCGTATCGTCCGCGATCGTCTCCGTCAGCTTATTCGTAAATTGAAGAGCCGCATTGTACCCCATCCGTTTCAGACGGAAATTCATTGCGGCCACCTCGATAATGACCGCCAAGTTGCGACCTGGGCGAACCGGGACCGTGACGATTGGTACGTCCGTATCGATAATGCGCGTGGTTTCCTCATCCAATCCAAGCCGGTCATACTGCTTGTCTGCCTGCCAGTTCTCAAGCCGAATGACGACGCTAATCCGTTTGTTGTTGCGGACCGCGCCCGCGCCGAACAGCGTCATGACGTTGATGATGCCCAAGCCCCGAATCTCCAGGAGATGTCGGATCAGTTCCGGCGCTGTGCCATGCAGCTGTCCATCGGACGTCTGACGAATTTCCACCGCATCGTCGGCGACGAGACGGTGGCTCCGCTTCACTAGCTCTAGCGCCGTTTCGCTCTTGCCGATGCCGCTGCCGCCGGTGATCAGCATCCCCACGCCGTACACATCGACGAGTACGCCGTGTATCGTTGCCGACGGGGCCAGCTTGCGTTCCAGGAAGTTGGTAATGCGGCTGGAAATAATCGTGGTCGCCACATTACTGCGCAGCACCGGGATCTGCTTCTTGTTCGACTCCGTCACGAGTTCGACCGGCACTTCCAAACCGCGCGTCACGATGAAGCATGGCGTCTCGTCATGACAGAGCCGCTCGATCCGATCGGTCCGTTCGTCACTGCTGAGCGTCTCCATGAACGCCAGCTCCGTTTTTCCTAGAATCTGCACCCGTTCACTCGGAAAATAGTGAAAATACCCGGCCATCTCCAAACCCGGGCGATACAAATCGTCTACCGTAATGCTTCGGCGTAATCCGTCTTCTCCGCTCACAATTTCAAGCTGAAACTGCT
This sequence comes from Paenibacillus methanolicus, assembly GCF_008124765.1. Classification (GTDB taxonomy): domain Bacteria; phylum Bacillota; class Bacilli; order Paenibacillales; family Paenibacillaceae; genus Paenibacillus_Z; species Paenibacillus_Z methanolicus. Next base: position 107,586 of record NZ_VNHS01000016.1, read on the forward strand.
GGACAAGATCGGACACTTTCACCTTCTTCGCCATTGGTCGGCCTCCTCGCGCAAGTAGCTGCTGCATCCTGCCCACAGTGTTATGTATCGTTTACCAATGTCTTCATCGTAACGAAAAAAAGCGTTGAAAGCAACGTTTCCGTTCGCTTCCAGCCCCATGCGTGGTACATCCAAATGCCTGACCAGTAACATAAAATCCTGAACACTATGTTCATTTGCCGAACCGCCAAGCTTACTATTCCACCTCACTTAACGGGCCGCGCCGTCACTCCCTTTCACGTCTTCGAAATAGTAGCTGGATTTCGCAGCTTCGTTATCGTAGTTCACTTCGACCCTTACTTCGCCGCTCGCCTCTCAAGCTCTTTCCGAAAACAGCCGCTCTCCCGGGATATCTGAAGTCAGCCGCTCTCCGAAATACAAACAGCCACCCTCCGTAGAGGGTGGCTGTTCTCTATCCCAAGCCGATCGGCTTAGTTTTCAAAAACGTTCAGTTCCGTTGTTTTGTCGAACACGTGAACTTTGTTCATGTCAAGCGCAAGCTTAACCGTCGTTCCTTCTTTCAGACCGGAACGGCCGTCAACGCGAGCGATAACCGTGTCCGTACCCAGACCGTTCAGGTACAGGTACATTTCGTGACCGAGGTTCTCGGAAACTTCAACGTGAGCGGATACATGCGTGTTCGGCGAAGCTTCCAGGAATACTGGCTCTTCGTGGATATCTTCCGGACGAACGCCCAGAATGATTTCTTTGCCAATGTAGCCTTTCTCGCGCAGCAATTGTGCTTTGCCTTCTGGAACAACAACGTCTACGCCGTTCGATTTGAAACGAGTAGCGCCGCCTTGCTCCGTCAGCGTACCGGAGATGAAGTTCATTGTAGGCGATCCGATGAAGCCTGCAACGAAGATGTTAACCGGATGGTTGTACAGCTCTTCTGGCGAAGCCGCTTGCTGAATGATACCGTCTTTCATAACGACGATGCGATCACCCATTGTCATAGCTTCGATCTGGTCATGCGTTACGTAGATAACGGTCGTTTCCAGACGTTTAGCCAGTTTGGAGATTTCCGCGCGCATCTGACCGCGAAGTTTCGCGTCCAAGTTGGAAAGCGGCTCATCCATCAAGAATACTTGCGGCTCACGAACAATTGCACGGCCGAGGGCGACACGCTGGCGTTGACCGCCGGAAAGCGCTTTAGGTTTACGCTCAAGAAGGTGTTCAATATCGAGAATTTTAGCGGCTTCACGAACACGTTTGTCGATTTCCGCTTTTTTGAATTTACGAAGTTTAAGGCCGAATGCCATGTTCTGGTACACGTTCATGTGCGGGTACAGGGCGTAGGATTGGAATACCATCGCGATGTCGCGGTCTTTCGGCGCTACGTCGTTAACGAGACGGTCGCCAATGAACAATTTACCTTCGGAAATCTCCTCAAGACCTGCGATCATACGCAGCGTTGTGGATTTACCGCAGCCGGATGGACCGACAAGAACGAGGAATTCCTTGTCCTTGATATCAAGGTTAACGTCTTTAACCGAAGCGTTGTCCGAACCAGCATATTTTTTGTAAATATGTTCTAAGCGTACACCTGCCATTTGTATTTCCCCCTAACAGATAGTTGTTCTTCACTACAACTATCTTATCTCACAGGGTCAGATGTGACTATGCACAAACTTTACAAAAATACTAATTCCTTTTCGTCACTTTATACAATAGCAGCACGATCTTCACCAACACCGCGTCACGGAACTGCCTCACGTCGAGTTCGGTCTCCTGCTTTAGCTTATCGAGGCGGTATAACAGCGTATTACGATGAATATATAGCTTCTTCGCCGTCTCGCTTACGTTGCAATCGAGCGAGAAGAACGTTTCCAGCGTCGATAAAATCTCCGGTTCCAAAAACACGTCCGTCCGTTTGAGCGCCTGCTCCACAAAACGCTGCCGCTGCAACTCCGGGATCGCGCTGAGCAACCACTCCAGTTGAAGCAGCCAAGGCAGATGGATATTCGAACCGACATGAAACGTGCGTCCCAAATGAACGGTTTCTCTAAGCTGCGACGCTGCCGAAACGATATCCTTTGCAGGTTGTATCGGTTGAAGAACGGCCAAGTGGGACTCGCCCAGCCACTCGCTTGCCAGCATATCATGCAAGCCGGAAGCAATGGAAGCGAGACTATCTTCCACCGACTCTTCGTCTTCATCTGGCCGATCTTCATTCTGGGCTTCTCGAATTAGCGACACCGGACCAAGGATGAGCCACTCCTGATCTTTCAGCGGTATAAGGAGGATATCCTCCGAAAGAAAGCTCCGCAGGAGCTTCTCTAGATCACCATAGCTGGCTTGTCCAGGTTCAAGCTGGTCCGCGACGAGCAAGAACGGAATCATGGTACTGTAAAGACGGATTCGGCTGATAAGCCGATCCGGCACCGTCAGCGGCTGATTGCCGTGATCCAACTGATTGGCGATCCAACTGCCTAGTTCCCTCACAACTCGTTCGCCTTCCGGCAACCCCGAAAACACATTTTGTTCGGGAGCCTTCAGGTGTTGAAGTGACCAGCCTAACAAGCGAATTTCCGTGTCGCTCATGGTCCCATCGCTTACTTCTATGGCCTGTACTTGCTCATCATGAATTGAAATCACGACCTGCAATTCACCCGTTGCAAGCCGAATCCAATCGCCTCGCGTAACGTTGTGGGTAAATTGTACAAATTTATTGCTAGAGTCTGTGACCGAGACTTGTTCTGCCCAAGCGAGTATCGCAGTTTGGAATTGACGTATCGGCCTTAAAAGGATTTGTTCCAGCTGCCCGATCCAGTTCGCTTCGCTCATCCTCTACCTCTATTCACGAGTATGGTACTCTTTGTTTTTAGGACATTGTACCATACATTGCCATGCAATTCAGGTTGTTACGGGAATGGACACATATATAAGAAAATAAAAAAACCTGTGGTCATTGACCACAGGTTGAACGTTCGAAATGGTGAGCCATGTAGGACTCGAACCTACGACACCCTGATTAAAAGTCAGGTGCTCTACCAACTGAGCTAATGGCTCTCATCATGTTAGGAAATGGTGGAGGATGATGGATTCGAACCACCGAACTCGTCAGAGAACAGATTTACAGTCTGCTGCGTTTGGCCACTTCGCTAATCCTCCATGCATAACACGAGAGAAAAACAAATGGTGGCTCGGGACGGAATCGAACCGCCGACACGAGGATTTTCAGTCCTCTGCTCTACCAACTGAGCTACCGAGCCACATTAAGTATGCAATTATATAAATGGCGGAGCCGACGGGATTCGAACCCGCGGTCTCCTGCGTGACAGGCAGGCATGTTAGGCCTCTACACCACGGCTCCGCATTATATATGGTGGAGGTTGACGGGATCGAACCGCCGACCCTCTGCTTGTAAGGCAGATGCTCTCCCAGCTGAGCTAAACCTCCAAAGTATGGTAGCGGCGGAGGGACTCGAACCCCCGACCCTCCGGGTATGAACCGAATGCTCTAGCCAGCTGAGCTACGCCGCCACATAATCCCTTGCTTGTCCTACATACCGTCAGGGAAAGCGGTATGCACCAGGTGAATAGCGTCGCCAAACGCTATTGTAAGTTCAAAAGTTTTTCTGAACTTGTCAGAAATCTTTATCCGTTACACCCTGAAAACTGGATACGAAACTCAACACTTTAGCTGTGTTTTGTTTAAGCTCTTGCGAACTTAAACGTTAGGATAAGCCCTCGACCGATTAGTATTCGTCAGCTGCACGCATTGCTGCGCTTCCACCTCGAACCTATCAACCTGGTCGTCTTCCAGGGGTCT
>NZ_VNHS01000017.1 GCF_008124765.1 Paenibacillus methanolicus
TCCACGAAATTGCGCAGCATCTGGCCGTCGGCGGTGTCAATGAGGATGACCGAGAAGCCGGCCATGACCATGTCGTAAGCGTAGACCGTGCCGTATCCCTCCGACTTGCCGCTGCCCTGTTTACCCTGGCCGAAGGCGGCCGTGCAGAGCGCATCGTACACCGCGGCCTGCGATGAGCCCGGATATGCCTCAAGCGGCTGCCGCGCCAGCTTGCGGACGCCGCGTTCCGTGACCCAGCCGATCCGGACGGACCGGACGTCCTCGCGCGTCAACTCGTCTGGTAGGCTGATCTCCTTAACCTTGCGTGCCTGGATCTGCGGAAACTCCTCGATTAGGGAATCGCCCGGGAGCTGCAGCAGCTTGCCGGCCTCGTCGGTGCTGAGCTTAACCGGACGGAACCGGATGGAGAATCCGCGGCGCGTTTCGATCGCGTCTAGGTACCGGGCTGTCCACTTGGGCGGCACGTCGTACCGCTCGAGCTCGTTGTTGCCGCTGATGTCTTTCCAGGCGTTCGCGATCGTGTAGGCGGCGTCGCGGCGGCGTCCTGCGTCCTCGGATTGCACCGCGATCCGCAGCCAGCCCTTCAGCACGTCCTCGCCTGGCTTGCGCTTGCTGGCCGGCGTCATCTCCTCCCGGATCTGCGCAGCTTCCCGGTAGCTGCTCTGTTCGCGTCGCCAGACGGCCAGCTGCTCCTTCTGTTGAGCGGTGAACCGCGTCAACTCCAGCAGTTCATATCGCGCGCGCTCGAAAGCCTGATGTACCAGGCGGAGAAACTTGTGCTGCAAGCTAGCATCCGGCACGTATCCCTTTTCGAGCAGGTCGTGCGCCTCCTTGGCTTCCTTGACCCACGCTCGCCGGTCATACGGTTCCAATAGTGCGTCAAAGATTGCGACGTCATCGCCCTCGAGCGTCCGGACGGTGGTCAGCATTGACGGCAACGGGTAGTTATTGTCTTTGTCGGTGGCAAGCGAGAAGATGTCGTGCCGGCGGTAGGAGAGTTCCGTACAAAACACCTTGGCCGGGTCGAGCCGCGGGAGCCCGCCGGGAATCTCCTGAATCGTGATGCCGGCGTCGTAAATCGCCTCGGCCTTACGCAACACTTCACCGGCCTTGTCGCGGGGAAGCAGCAGATAAAAATTGACGGAGCCCGCGCGCATGACGATCCGGAAATTGCATCGGTAGGGGCTGCGGTCAGTGCAGATCGTTTCGCCCATGGCCGGGTTGCCCCAGCGGCGGCGCTCCTTCGGCGAGCGGTAAAAGCTCGCCATGACCTTCGCCAAAACGTACGCCTGGTTGTTGCGGATCGACGGCGTCGGGCTGATCTCGTATACGACGTAATCGTCCGGCTCGCGGCGGTAGAAGCGATCCCACGGAATCGACTCGACGGCGCCGGATACACGTCTCGTGAACCGGCCAGCGGCCGCCGCAGACTTGACAAGCATGCCGGCGAGCTGATCCCGGAAGAGCGGACGGGAGGGACGCGGACCGGATCCGCGACGTTGAGATGTCGCGACCACCGGCAGCTGCGCGTGGTACAAGGTAGGGTAGAGCTCGATACGGTCGACCCGGCCGCCCTCGTGGAGCCGGTAAAGTGTGCTGCCGATGATCGCGGTGATCATCACAATAGCCCCCCTAGTTTTTACTTATGGACACTTCTGGTAATATTGAGGAAATGATAGCTATGAGGTGATGTTGAATTGGGGTTAGTTAAATTGAGTGAGTTCTTGAAGAAAAAATGGGTTTACCTTGTGATTATTGCTTCTCCTGTATTAATAAATTATTTACTTCTAACATGGCGGGCTTGGCGAGTTAATGGTGGTACGGATGCCTGGATCGGCTTTTTCGGAAGCTATTTAGGTCTTATTGGGGCAGTAGGGGTTGCACTCTTTCAGTTTAAGACCCAAAGAGATAAGGAAATTCAGCAAGATAAAGTAAACAATAGATCGTTTATTTCGGCTCATGACTTTAGCGCCCCGGTGGATCTACGGCGAGTAGTGACTCATGAAAATAGTAGGCTAATCGAAACTCAACAATATACAGAATTCAAAGATTGGATGGAACAAACTAACCCTAATTACAAAGGGGCAATCGCTTACTATAAAATTTCGCAATTTGGAGCCCCTGATATCATCATGGACTGCAAGATAGTTGCTGTGATTGTTCCAAAGGGGAAAGCGCCAATTCGAATAGAGACCCACGTAGGCATCGTTGAAAAAGGTATTGAGATTTTTTTACCAGTAACAATGAAAGTCATTAGTGACATTGAAGTACATGAATTAATCATTGATTACCGTACGATACGGGATGAAAAAATGCGATACTACTCTAATCCACAGACCAAAATAGAAAAGCACTTAGTTATAAAACCAGATGGTTCAGAAGAAGTGATTATGAAAAATGAATCAAGACAGGCAACATGGATCTATCCAAAAAAGCTAACTCCACCTGAGCAGAAAAAGGAATAAACCTGATCCTACGATAGGATCATGCGAACACCATCCCCCTCAGTATCCAGAATACGACCCATCCCCATGCGATCCACTTCTTCGGCCAGCGCGCGCCGCCCATCAATATGAGAATCAGAACGATCGTGCTGATCATTAACGGGTTGTCGAGCGCCCCGGAGTTAAACACGTCGCTGAGCTCGCTCCAGAGGTTGGCCGGGTTGAGCCAGTAGGCGAGCTCGCGGAATGCGTGGCCGATCGCGCTCATCGTGTTGTTGAAGCCTTCGAGCGCATCCTGTAGTCCGCCGAGCGGGCCGCTGTGTCCTTCTGGGACGGCGAGCGGCGCCGTCCCCATTGCAGCATCGATCAGCGACGTCGGATCAATGTAGTGGCCGTCTTCCATGAGCCCGAGATGCAGGTGTGGTCCCGTGCTATGCCCGGTGCTTCCGGATAGTCCGATGACGTCGCCCGCCTGCAGGTGCTGGCCGGGGTAGACCGTGATCCGCGAAAGGTGGCCGTAGATGACGTCATGGCCGTCCGGCGTATGCAGCATGACACCGTTGCCGAGCCGGTCGGCTCCTTCGACGATCCGGCTCACGACGCTGTCCGCGACGGCATGCAGTTCGGTACCCTCAGGGATTGCGACGTCAACGCCAGTATGCGGCGCCGTATGCGCGCTGTCGATCGCTCCGTACTCGGAGGTGATGCGCGGGCGGATATTGATGATCATGGCCGTTACCCCCTCGTCGGCGGGATGTATGTCGGGTCCAGCCGCGGTGCGATCTGCTGCTGGTGCTGCTCGATCTGATCCCAGACGTCTACCTGCAGGCTGGATTGCAATTCGAGAAAGACGAGCGGCACGAGCAAGATGCCGATGTACCCGAGCACGCCCTTGATGATACGGCCTTTCCAACCAGGGAAGTCGAGCTGCGCCTCGACGATGCCCCAGATCGTAATCCCCATGCCGACCCAAAACGAAGCCTTTTGGAGCAAGAGGATAATGTTCCGCCCGCCCGACATTGTCTTCACGGACGCGGCCAGCACGCCGGACGGCTCGAGCATGACGGCAAGCAACATGACGGCCGCCGTATAGGCGCGGTGGTTACGCCGAAGATGCGCTATGACACGATTAATGCGCAGCGCGTCCGCCGCGGGGAGCTCGACCTGCGGCAGCTCCGGACCCAAGTCCATGATGACTTTTGTACGGCGCCCGTCGTAACAGCGCGCGCTGATGTTGATCGTGGTGATCATTTCGAATTCCGCCCCTTCTTGATGAGATCCGTAAGCCCCCAGATAACCAGGCAGCAACCGAAACCGAAGATCATTTCCGCCGACCTCCCTTCGCGACGATCGTCAACGTGATGGCCATAAAGATGCAGCCCCACACGATGTAAAACATAAGCATGACCTCCTCGGTATGCGCGGCAGCGGCGCCGATCATAATAGCCGTATCGAGTGCGGAGGGAGGGACGTTGGATGCCATTTGTGGCGATTGCAGTAGGTATTGCGATGATGATCTGGGGCGCGCCGGCGGTGTTCGGCGGTTAGAGTTTCGGTTTAAAGACGGTCGGCCTTGATGGGCTGGTCGTTTTTTCTTTGCTCTGCTGCAGGATGATATCGAGCGGTTGCGGGCGGGATGGCAGCGTCGTACTCCTGTCTGGTGGTGGAACGATCAGCGGGCGCTCCTTGATCTCCGTGGCCATTTTGGTCCGTATCCCAAGCATTAGCCGCATGCCGTCGCGTACCATCTCCGACAGCACGCCGCTGCTGAGTCCTGCTGTCGCTTCCTTCAGATCCTCGTCGCGGCCATCACGCAGCCGCGCCTCAAGCTTCCTTCTCACTTTGTCTGACATGTCGTTACGCCCCTGTCTGACGGTTGATGATTGAGGATACGGAAGACTGTTTGTACAAAATTCCTGAGCTTTGAATAAAATTTTCAAAGACTGTCCACCCTCTGTAACAGAAGGTGGGGGGATCGGTATGGGATTAGGGAAGAACAGAACGAAATTTGGTCAGGTCATGGATCAGAATGGATACAAACAATCAGATCTGCCGGTAAACAAAAATACAGCGACCAGATTGTGCAATGAATTGGATTATGATCCGCCGCCCGAGATACAAACAACTGCAATAGGTTTCTTGCGAAAGAAGGGACATGATGTTAGGCCCGGGGATTTCTGGGCATAGAAAAAGAGCGTCAGACATTGTGTCCGACGCTCTTCGTTTTGCCACTTCTGAAGCGCCGCCTCCGCAGCGAGCTGCTTCAAGCGGCGCTTTATGATACCCATATTAATAATCGTATTCGTGTAATATCCTGGATATGAACCTTTGTGGTCCTAACTAATTGGTTGAAAACCCGCGAGCCCTTCTTAAGCCGGATGCTTCTCTTCATTACCTACATTGTCGACACTATAGAAGTCCAATCTACGTTCGCCAACCTGATTCATTTCGAAAGGACCTGAGTACGTTTTCCATTCGCCTCCGTTGATCCGGTAGTAGGTCGCTTTAACCCCCGTCGTCTGATCATAAGACTTCAGGGTGACGGTATAGCTTTTAATATACGTTTTGTCGGCGCTCCAGTTCGGGCTCAGAGCGCTCTTGGTGTAAGGAATGTCGGAGTCGATCTTAATGATTATCCGTTGCTGCCCTTCTTGATTGCCGTTGTTATCTGTGCTGTTAAAGTCGACTTGATAGAAGTAAGTATCCTCTCCACTTAATAAGAATGGTCCTGAATAGGTTTGACGGGGCCCATTGTTAATATCGTAGCGTGTATCGCGGACGCCTGTACCCGCCGGGTCGTCTTGAGCTAGAAATTCAACGCGAGCTCCTGGTTTGTACCACCCCGATGCAACTGGAGCTGCTCCATTGACCAACAACTGTGTTTTAGGAGGGGTGATATCATTGGGCGTTACATGGATGGCTAGAATGGAACCTCCAGTCCTACTGTAGAGCTTGTTGTTTTTGTATATAAGCTTCCCTAAGTCTGCAATAACTGGAAAAGCATCACTACCAGCAAGGAAGGAGCTGTAATAGAGATTCCCATTACATGTGCTTAATACCTCGCCGTTGCTTCCAACGCTCCTGATCATTGCATGAGAGTTGCAGAAAGTAACTTGCTTCTTTTCACCCTGCGGTGAAACCATCCAAATTCCAGTGCCTAGCGGTTCCACTTTGGTGTAGGCGCTCCAACCGTTTTCGATATGAAAACCGGTCTCATACGGCAGGAACACATTTTGTGCAAGTTCAATACTTTCTGTTCCATTATGCATCATAAGGGAGTTTGTATCTGAGCGCATGTATAACGTTCTAGTTCCGTCTGTTTTAGCACTTGATTCCCACACGCTGGGGTCAGTTAGCGTACTAACCCTGGTGCTCTTTCCATCCTTGTAAGTGTATAACTTTCTATCTGTCGTGTTTGTATAAAGGACGGTGCCATCCTCGGTTAAATCCCACAGTATCCCTTTGTCTGCTACAATTCTTTCAACGCCGTTTTGCACATTTTTTAACAGAACGGAACCTTGTCTTTCGAAAGCCGCATTGCTTCCTATTACCCTATAATTCCGTCCATAGTAGTAATCACTTTGGTCATGGAGGGTAAGCTCGCCGTCGCTATACTCCATCAGACCCTGATGATGATTCTCTAACTGCTGAATGAACAATGCGCCTTTTGGGGTTAGATAGGCGGGTACCTGGTCATAATCAAAATCCTCAGGGAGATGGGTGGAGAGAATCGTTTCTTGGCGAGTGTGACGATCGAGAATTTTGAGCACGGTGTCAGCTCCGCCAAAATACCCATAATTGTAGCCGGTATACAGGATTTTATCCTCATTAAAATCCAAGATCTTACCTTCGACTGATTCAATAATTGCATAAGAGGAGCTTCGATCCAGAAAGATGGTTCTCAGAGTATAGCCTGGGCTTATGCCCGAAGCGAGTATTTCCATCTTGACTTTGTTGCCGTTGATTATAGACGGAATGGTTGCGGTTTTTCGAATTTCACCGACTCCGGTAGCGAGGTAATAAGATTCCCTATCTGCATGTCCATAATATAATACAACGTCAATTTTCGAAGGTTTTCCCTCAGATGTATAGGCCGTAATGTCTAGTTCAATCTGATCTTTGAATACCGAGCCTTCTAGCGGCTTCTTAACGACAAGTCCGGAAGGCGTGTCAATCTGTGCCGTAATCTGAGGTACTGTTTCGGTCGCTTTAATGGAAGGAGGGGCTTGTTCCGCAAGAGAGTCAGGAGTAGGGAGATCCTCAGCGAATACAGGAGTAACGGAAGCGACTAATAAAACCAAGAGTAAAACTGAGAGGATTACTGATTTACCAAACTTGCAGAACAGAAGCTTGTACATATTCTGACCACCAACCTATAACATAATAACTTACAAAATTGATTATATTTCACATTGATACGAAATGTATATAATCTATATTGTAAATTAGTCGTATATTATAAATTTCATTCTTGATCTCCAGCGCCAAAGACACCTTTTGTCATTTAATAAGATTCGAAAAAAAGAGCGTCAGACTTTGCGTCCGACGCCTCTTAATTTTGCTACCCTGAGCGCCGCCTTCGTAGCGAGCTGCTTCAAAGCGGCGCTTTAAGATAACCATATTAATAATCGTATTCGTGTAATATCCTGGATATGAACCTTTGTGGTCCTAACTAATTGGTTGAAAACCCGCGAGCCCTTCTTAAGCCGGATGCTTCTCTTCATTGCCAACATTGTCGACGCTATAGAAGTCCAATCTACGTTCGCCAACCTGATCCATTTCGAAAGGACCTGAGTACGTTTTCCATTCGCCTCCGTTGATCCGGTAGTAGGTCGCTTTAACCCCCGTCGTCTGATCATAAGCCCTCAGGGTGACAGTATAGCTTTTAATATACGTTTTGTCGGCGCTCCAGTTCGGAGTCAGTGTACTCTTGGTGAAGGGAATGTCAGAGTCGATCTTAATGACTATCCGCTGCTGCCCTTCTTGATTACCATTGTTATCTGTGCTGTTAAAGTCGAGGACGTAATGATGGGTATCCTCTCCGGTCAGAACGAACGGTCCCGTATAAGTTTGTCTAGGACCATTATTAATATCGTAGCGCGTATCGCGGACGCCTGTTCCCGCAGGATCGTCCTGGGCAAGGAATTCGACCCGGGCCCCTGCTTTGTACCAACCGTCATAAACGGGGGTGGCGCCATTGACCAACATCTGTGTTTTAGGAGGGGTGATATCATTCGGCGTCGCATGGATGGCGAGAATGGAGCCACCTGTTATGCTGTAGAATTGGTTGCCCTTATATAGAAGTCTCCCCAAGTCCGCAAGTACAGGGAACGGCTCATTCACGTCACCATGAGAGTAATAACATATTTGGTTACTAATGCATGGGCCTAAAATTTCACCATCGGGGCTTATTACGCTTGTTCCGATTGCCGGTATTAGCTTGGATTCACCCTGCGGGGAGATCATCCACCCTTGGTAAGTGCCTTGGCTATCTTTCTTGTAATAGATAATCCAGCCATTCTCGATATGATAACCGGTGTCATGTGGAGCAAGTTCGATATTTTCCGTTCCGTTATGCAGCATAAGGGCTTTTGGGTTCGAGCGCATATAGAGAGTCCGGATTCCGTCTGTCTTCGCTCCCGACTCCAGTACGCTAGGATCTGTCAACGCCGATAACTTGATGGATGCTCCATCTTTAAACTTGTATATCTTTCGATCCGAGGCGCTCAGGTAGACGATGCTCCCATCTTCCGATAGATCGCTCAACCAACCATTATCTGTCACAACCGACTCCACTCCGGTCAGCAGGTTTTTGGAAATAACGGCACGCTGCCTTTGGAACGCTGCTATATGGCCTTGCACCTCGTAATCAGCCGAATAAAACTGACCGTCAGTATCCTCGCCCAGGAGAATGAGCTCGCCGTTCTTATATTCCGTTAGCTCCTCATGGGCGTACGCTATTTCTTGCACAAACAATGCGCCTTTAGGAGTCAGGACTGCCTTGGGCCCTCCATGCCGATTCGTTTGGAACTTGTCGGTCAGTACGATTTCCTGGCGGGTGTGCCGATCGAGGAGTTTGAGCACGTTATTCAAGTCGCCCGTTGTACTATAGTCGAAGCCGGTATATAGGATTTTGTCATCGTTGAAATCTAAAATTTCCCCGTTTACGGCATCCACAACCGAATAAGAAGGGCTCCGATCCAGAAATATTGTTTTCTTTGCATAGCCTGCTCCCCAAGCCTCGATGTTCATCGTGACTTTTCTAGCATTAATCGCAGAAGGGATGGGGACGGTTTTGCGAATTTGGCCGGCGCCCGTGGCAAGATAATGCCGCTCAAAACCATCGTATATGATAAAAGCGGTGATATTCGCAGGCTGTCCATCCGGTTTGTACGCGGAAATGTCGAGCTCCATCGAATCTTTCGCTATGGCGCCGTCCAGCGGTTTGTTGACGATCAAACCTGTCGGCATGCTGGCCTCGGCATTTACTTGAATCTCAGCATGGTTTTCTTCACCTGATGCGGAGGTCTGCGCCGCGCCAGAGCCCTCCAATGGTGTCTCGGCGAATGCCGGCGTAACGGAAGCGAGGAGAAGTACAACGAGTAAAGCAGGGAGGAGTACCAATTTTCCATACTTACGGAAAAAAAGCTTGTACATATTCTGACCACCAATCTATAACATAATAACTTACAAAATTGATTATATTTCACATTGATACGAAATGTATATAATCTATTGTAATTAGTCGTATATTATAAATTTCATTCTGATCTCCAGCGCCAAAGACACCTTTTGTCATTTAATAAGATTCGGACAGAATAAAGAGCGTCAGACATAACGTCCGACGCTCTTTATTCTGTCTATCCCGAGCGCCGCCTCCGCAGCGAGCTGCTTCAAAGCGGCGCTTTATGATACCAATATACATACGCTATTCGAGATCATAAGCGACTATGTTATATGTTGCAACAATAATAAAACCATCGAACAAGGGGGGCTGTTTGGGGCGTTACTTACCTGACATCGGTTCAGGCTGCGTCAGAGCAGGCACTCTGGACAGTTTGGTCTTTTGTACGTGATGTGATGAAGGAAATATCGGTGCTTCTGTCTGTCCAAAAGCTGCTCTAGCGACATTTATCTCGAAATGAAATTAGACCACTAGATACTTCTTGACCTAATTTTTTATTGGCAATAAATTTAACTTCCCCTGTAATTGATAAAAGACCGTCAGTTCCGTCTTTATTGATTATTGCGTATCCATTCTTGAACCGCTCAGCTTCATCAAATTGAGGGGTTATATGTATTCTTCCTTCATTGTCAATATAACCCCACTTGCCATTCAGCTTCACAGGTGCGTATCCTTCTGAGTAATTCTTATACTCTTCGTATAGTGGTTTAACTAACACGGTGCCGTTCTTATTAAGCAGCCCGATTTTTTTTAAGCCAAAGAATGCGACATCGTCATTAAAATTTGACAAAAAGTTATACCTGAATGGTACTACTGTTTCACCAAATTTATCTATTGCTCCCCATTTTCCTCCCTTAAAGACAACTCCTAACTCGTTAGAGAATTTGTTTGCCATATCATACTCTATAGGGATAGCAACTTCTCCCTGATTATCAAGATACCCAAAATTCATTTTTTGTTTAATAAGTGCTCTATCATTATTCAGATTACCGAACAGTCTAAAATCACTAATAATGATATCGCCATTAGAATCAAGTAAATGAACTTCTTTTCCTAGCTTGCCTCTAATCTGATTGTTCTCATATACGGTGATTCGATCATACTTACATGGGATCACCGACTCCAGTGATTTATTTAAAACCCCATACTTATCCTTTTCTTTATCATAAACCCAAAAAAGGCCGCTCTTCACTGGTCCAGCAGCTGTAAATTGGCTTAATCTAATCGTTTCTCCACTTTGCTTCATAATGAATATCTCATTATTTTTAGTTACCAAAGCAATTCCGTCACCAAATTCCTCCACCTCATCAAATACTGGTTCAATTACAACGTCCCCATTTATATTCAGAAAACCGTATTTCCCCATAGTCGACTCGTCCTTTCTTTGTATTCAGTAATATCTCGCTGTTGGAATATCGGCAGGAGCCCAGTTTAAGTCTTTCAACTTGTCCCATGCTAAACGTTCATGTTCCGGGGCTATAGGTATAGTAGGACTAGAATATTATAAGGCTGCCAGCCCAACAGCCAGCAGCCTTCGTTTTGGGAAGATAGTTGCATTTGAGTTTCAAATAAACGAACACTTGTTCTGTTTTATAGTCCTATGGTATTATTTGTATACAAGATGGAGAGGTGACCGGCTATAAAAAAGAAAATCAGTCTGGATAACTTGGCAGTCTTACTCGGGAAAAAGCCAGGTCATTATCAAGTGAAATTGGGCATTCTTAATCTTCAAAGCGACGATCAAGTCGGATCAGCTCAATCAGCTTCTTCCACTCCTTCGGGGTCAGTGGACGTCCATCGATCTCGAACTGATTCATAAGCTCCTCATCAGTCAATTCAATTTTTCCAATAAACTCTCGCTCATTTTCCATCGAGTCGGGAGTTTTTTTTGTTTCGTCATCAGAGCTGCCCATGAGATAGTCTGTAGTCGTGTTGAACAATTCAGCAAGTTTGACGAATGTCCCCCACTGAGGAACTGCCCGACCGAGCTCATAGTTTGTAACGCTTACCCTATCCACTTCTAGTAATTCAGCTAATTCTAATTGGGTCCAACCCTTACGGTTACGCATTTCTTTTATTCGTTTTGCCACTATTAGCTTTTGTGCTTTATCCATCGATACACCATCCAGAAAAATAATGGGTTGACGTGCATAAAAAGCACATGCTATTATTTGCATGTGCAGTAAATGCACATTCAAGAATAGCATACGCAATGGAAAGGAGGTTTATGCATTGTCAAAAAGGAAAGCTGACCCTCGCATCATTCAAAAGCGCACGCGTTTTCGGGAGCTCCGTCTCGCCAAAGATAAGTCCCAGCGTGCAATGAGTTTGGATTTTGACTGTAGCGAAAGTTGGATTCGAAGCATTGAACATGGGCGATGTAATCCGGAACTAAAATTCGCTTTTCGACTGGCCGAATATTTGGGTTCCACCGTAGACGATGTTTTTCAAGATCTGAAGGATTGCCCTTTTTTTTAAGTCTAATGTGCATTTAATGCACCTTTGCCTACAATATATTATAGAGCGTTCAATCATCTAGCGCAACGCGAACAAATGCGAACATGTAAGCTATTTGCTTACTTTTTACAAATATCAATTTAGGGAGTGGAGTCAATGCGTAACGGAGACATGTTGCTGAAGGAGCTACTTCCAGCTGGACAGACTTCGGGGCCGGTTTACGCAAGTGGATTGCTCAAGGGGACGGAAGCCCGCCAAATGGTCGCTGACTTCAAGGCCGGCATGACAATCCGCTCGATGACAGCCCGCATCCTGGAGGAGCACCGATGAGCACGGCTGCACAGACGCTGGCCGAACGGATCTATGAGCTGCGGATCGAGAGTAGGCTGACGCAGGACGAGACGGCGGCCAGGTTGGGGATCAGCAGAATGGCGCTGTCGCATTTCGAAACGCGCAAGCGGCGCCCGGGGATCCTCATGCTGGATACGATAGCCGATCACTTTAACGTTTCGACCGACTACCTGCTCGGGCGGACGAATGAAAGGGGAACGAGTGTATGAAAAAGCGTAAGTGGAAGCGCGAGAAGCTGTGGGTCCAGCGCAACGAGCAAGGCGTCATCGTCGGTGTGCGGGAAGATGAGCCGCCTAAACCAAATCAACTGAAGGGAGAGAAGGTTCTTGGCTAATCAACGCATGGTTCTCCTCGAACTGGAGCTGACGGGCTTCAAGGGTGCGCGCAACTTCAAACTGGACTCGGCCGGCGGCGCTGATCTTGACATATTCGGCGAAAACGCAGCGGGTAAGACGACGCTGTTCGATGCCTTCACCTGGCTCAAGTTCGATAAGGACAGCCAGAACAAGAAGGACTTCAACATTAAGACGCTGGACACGGCGGGTAATGTTGAGCAAAGCGGAGCCAACCATGAGGTGCGCGCGGTGCTGCAGATCAATGGAAAGCGCGTCGAGCTGCGGAAGGTCTTCCGTGAGAAATGGTCAAAGAAACGCGGATCCGCGGTTGCAGAATTCACCGGCCACGAGACGGATTACTTTATAGACGGCGTGCCGGTCAAGAAAGGCGAGTTCACCGCCTACGTGGACGGCATTATGAAAGAGGACCTTTTCAAGCTGTTGACCAGCCCGACGTTCTTCAATGAACAGCTGAAATGGCAAGACCGCCGAAAGAAATTGCTCGAGGTGTGCGGCGACATGTCCGACGCCGATGTCATCGCGGGAAACGATCAACTGGCGGAGCTGCCGGCCATTCTGGGCGACCGGTCGATCGAAGATCAGCGCAAGGTGATCGCGGCCAAGCGCGCTGAGATTAACAAGGAAATCGAGAAGATCCCTACCAGGATCGACGAGGTAAACCGTTCGTTCCCTGACCTGCCGACTCATAGCGAAGACATGCTGGACCAGCAAATCGAAGCCCTGAAGGGCCGCATCGCTGCGAAGGAAGCCGAACAACAGCGGATCGAGTCTGGTGGGGAATTGGCGGCAAAGCAAAAGCGCGTCGTTGAAATCGAAGGCGAGTTGCTGCAGATCAAGAACGAAGCGCAGGCCGGTGTACTCGATGAGTTGTCCGCCAAGCGGCGAGCGGTGGACGAGCTGCGGCGCAAGGCGCAGGATATCGAGTTCGAGCTCTACACCATCCAGCGACAGGTCGACAAGAATGAGTCTCTCACCAAGGAACGAGAAGCCGAGGCTGAGAAGCTGCGAGCTGAATGGCGCAAGGTCGATGCGGAAACATTCGATGGACATTCGCATGCCACCGACTGCCCTACGTGCGGCCAAGCTTTACCGGAGGAACGGATAGCCGAAGCACACGAGAAGGCGAAGCAGGTGTTCAACGTCAGCAAGTCTGATCGCAAGGAAAAGATTTTCATCAGGGGCAAGACGGCGGCCGATGAGGCGGAGCGACTGAAGGCAGCCAATGTTGGGCTTTTGAGCAAGTTTGAGGACATGCAAACGCGATTGCAGGGAGCGCGAGGCGCGGTTGCGTTTGGAGAAACAGAACTTGAAGAGATCTCCCCGGCCCCGGATTTCATGACCAATCCAGCATACAAGGCCAAGCTCGAAGAGAAGGCGGCCATCGAGTCTGAGATCACCGGACTACGATCTTCATCACAAAGCGCGATCGCAGATGTACGGATCCAGTTGGCGAAGTTGCGGACCGAGGTCGAGGCCCAGGAGCGCAACAAGGCAAAATTCGGCCAGATCAATGCGGCGAAGCAGCGGATTGCCGATCTGAAAGCGGAGGAGCGGCAGCTGGCCACGGCTTACGAGCAATTGGAGCGCGAGCTGTTCTTGACCGAGGAATTCATTCAGACCAAGGTCCAACTCCTTGAGGAAAGGATCAACAGCAAATTCCGATACGCACGCTTCAAGCTGTTTGAGACGCAGATCAACGGCGGCTTGGCAGAATGCTGCGAGACGCTGTACAACGGCGTGCCATATAGCGACATGAACAACGCCGCCCGGATCAACGTCGGGCTCGACATCATCAATACTCTTTCAGAGCATTACGGTTTCACTGCACCGATCTTCATCGATAACGCGGAGGCGGTCACTGATCTGGCACAGACACGTGGGCAGCAGATCCGGCTGATCGTAAGCAAGGGCGACAAGAAACTTCGCGTCGTACCGGCAAATAACCAGGAGGCGATCTAATTGAACGAACAACAAAACAAGCAGCAGCTTACCAAAGTGGATTTGTCAGCGTCAGAACGATTCATGAACAAGGTGGTCACAGAGTACAGCAGCGGTGTAGGCGCGGTAGCGCTGACCAACTTCCAGCAGCGCCTGGCGCAGAATTACTTCGTTGCCATTGACTCGGCTCTGAAGATGGCCGAGGAGAAGCGTCTGAAGAAACGGCAAAACCAAGACCCTCTTGCGGTCACCTGGCAGAATGTCAATATGGAGAAGCTTTCGCGCGACGTCGTAGCTATGGCGCGGATCGGCTTTGACCCGGCTCAGAAAAACCACATCAATATGGTCCCGTTCAAGAACAACACGCTCGGGAAATACGATATCACATTCGTCGAAGGCTACCGTGGTATGGAGCTGAAGGCCAAGAAATATGGGCTCGAAATCCCGGATCACGTTGTTGTCGAGGTCGTTTACAGCACGGACCGGTTCAAATCGATCAAGAAGGATCGAAACAATCCTTATGAGAACTACGAATTCGAAATCACGAACGAATTCGACCGCGGGGATGTAGTCGGTGGCTTTTATTTCCACATCTTTAATGACACGCCCGAGAAGAACAAGCTGGTCGTCATGAGCCTAAAGGACATCGAGAAGCGTAAGCCGCAGTACGCCAGTGCTGAATTCTGGGGCGGCGAGAAGGACGTCTGGGAAAAGGATGAGTCGACCGGCCGCAACAAGAAGGTGGGGACTGAGAAGGTCGAGGGCTGGTACGAAAAGATGGTCTGGAAGACGATCTACCGCGCCGCCTACGGAGATATCACGATCGACAGCCAGAAGATCGACGACGATTACATGCGACTGAAGCAGAACGAAATCGACTTGACGGCCGCCGAGACGGCAGAAGAAATCCGCCAGAACGCCAATCGCGAAGTTATCGATGTCGACTTTACAGCTCACGATGCTGAGGCGGAGATCATCACCCCACAACAAGAGAGTGCGGTGCCAACTGAGCCGGGGGCCGGAAGCAGCCCGGGGTTCTGAGGGAGGGCGCACATTGACAGTAACCCATCGACAATCAGGAACTAAGTTACATTACGTTTGGATTGAGATGAGGCGGCGATGTGGGAGCCCCGAACACCCAAAGTTTCATCATTACGGCGGGCGAGGCATTAAGGTTTTCGCGGATTGGTTATTGTTTCGAAAAGTTTTACGAATGGTCACATCAAAATGGTTACCGCGAAGGACTGACGATAGATCGAATTAATAACGATGGGGATTACTCGCCCGATAATTGCCGTTGGACGAGCCAGAAAGTACAGACCAACAATACCCGTCGTTGCAAGATGATTTTATATAGAGGAAAGACTCAAAGCCTGGCTGACTGGGCTATAGAACTGCATTTGAACTATTTCACTCTTCGAAGCAGACTGCGGCTCGGGTGGTCAGCCGATCAGGCTTTTGAAGTTCCAATGGAGGGTAGACAGAGTGATCCACATAAAACCGCTCGCAAGCGGAAGCACCGGTAATGCTTATATCGTGGACGATGGAACCACTGAACTTCTGATTGAATGCGGAATTTCATGGTCTGATATCAAGCGGAAGACGCAGTACCGAACATCCCAGATAGCTGGCTGCCTGGTTTCACATAACCATACAGATCATTGCAAGGCAGCTGCTGATGTAATGAAAGCCGGGATCGATGTCTACTGCTCAAAGGGAACGGCGGTGGCCGCTGGATTGGATGGTCACCGCGTCATCCGGATCGCAGAGCAGATTCCTTTCTCGATCGGGACGTGGACAATTCTCCCCTTCCGTGTCGAACACGATGTCGAGGAGCCATTGGGCTTCCTGATGGTGAACGAGGCGGGTGAGAAGTTGCTGTTCGCGACAGACACCTACTACGTGCGGTACCGGTTCAACGGCCTCACACACATCATGATCGAATGCAATTACAGTGAGGTCATCGTCGAGCGGAATATCATTGCCGCCTCCGAAGAGGTTCGACCGCAATTGATAAGCCGGCAACGCCGCTTGCTCCGATCGCACTTCAGCTTGGAAAACGTAAAGGGTTTCTTCCAGGCAAACGATATGAGCCGCGTGCAGGAGATATGGCTGCTTCACCTCTCGGACGCGAACAGCGACGAGGAATTGTTCAAGCGCGAAATACAAGGCCTGACGGGCGCAATCGTCCGGGTAGCCAATCGATAACGAAGGGATGAACGACCTTGACAACTTCCAGAGAAACCATTGAGAAAGTACAGCTGCAGCTGACCATGCCGGCATTTCAAACTTACGACCGCGGGACGGTCATGCTATTGATGAACTACGCCGCGGAACTCGAGCACCGTAACAACGAACTCGCTGCCCGCCTTGACCGAATGGCTGAGCATGCTAAGATCCAGGACAATCTGAGTCGCGCCGCGATCGAGCGGATGTCCGGCAACATCGCTCAATTGAGTGGAGAGCTCCGGGAGGAACGGGACGGCCGGAAGATTCCGGTACCGAGAGAGGTGGCAGCCGCCTTCGAAGAACTTGGGCTGAACGACGGCGCCGACGCCACGGGGGAAGCTGCCCTTAGCATCATGACTATGCCATTCAGCTTCCTAGGCGGGCCAGCACAAGTCATCAAGCGGCATTTCGGATCCAATATCTACGAGCTAATGGAATTCTTCGTCAACGGCTACACGATCGAGGAGCCGGTCGAGCAGACGGCGACCGACTACATAGCGGAGCAGCTCGGGAAGATGCCGCCGGACAGCAAGCCATTAATGATCATCGCCTTGGGCGGAATGGGCTTAGCTCACAAACTTCCACATTGATCGAAGGTGAGGCGGTATGGCAAACCCGCAGCCGGACAAACACACCCGGATAGCGAACGAGTTGATGGACATAGTGCCTTTTTATCAATTCAACGGGTCGCAGCTCCGTATCATCATTGTGGTCTGGCGCAACACATACGGTTGGAACCGGAAAGATCATGACTTATCGCTCTCCTTCATTCACGAGAGGACCAGGTTATCAGAAGGGACCGTGAAAAAAGAGATATCGCTCTTAATAAAAGCTAACGTCCTGGTTGTAACACAGACAGCGACGAAGACGTCGGCCCGAAGGTTGGCATTCAATAAAAATTATGAAGCATGGACCATTCCGAAAAGCGGTGACGATATGGAGAATTTCTGGGACTATGAGGGGTCCGATTGCACCCCTCCCATAGAGGATGATGAGGGGTCCGATTGCACCCCTCCTGAGGGGTCCGATTGCACCCCTCAAGTAGCTACTATGAGGGGTCCGATTGCACCCCCAAAGAAAGACATTCTTTTAAAGACATCTTTTAAAGACAATGTCGATCCATTCGAAATCTTCTACTCAACCTATCCAAGAAGAGTATCTCGACAAGCAGCTGAGAAAGCATGGAAGAAACTAGCGAAGCAGTCTGCATTCGATCCTGAAATGATCATCTGCAATACGCAGAATTTTGCAAAGACATGCGAGCTAATCGGAACGCAAAAACATTTCATCCCTCATCCATCGACATTTTTAAACCAAAAACGCTTTGAAGATTACCACGAAGTAGATCCGGAAGGGATTATGAAAGAACGGGCGCCGGCGTTGTCCAAGTTCGATCAGGACAAGTTGCTGCTGCAGCAAATGTACGAGGAGGCAACTGGACGTGAGGGAGACGGAAGTAGTGAAGCTGTTCGCGATCATCCGCTCGAATTACCCGAATTTCGAGATGACCAATGAGAAGAAGGCGACGTGGACTCCTTTGATGGCGGACGTCCCCTTTGACCAGGCGCTTGCGAACCTAATGGATTTCATGAAGCACAGCAAATTCCCACCGGTGGCAGCAGACATCATTCAGGCGGATCCGGGTGGTTTGAATGGCAACTATGATCGATTGCGGATCGAGACAGCTGAACGCTTCGCCGAAATAGATAGCTGGGATCAAGTTGCGCTGCCGGCATGTCCGGATCATCTTCGGCCGAAGTTCCTTGGCGGCGGGAAGGCGGTGAGCGGCGATGAACTATGAGGCGGAAGCCGCGGTGCTCGGTGCGATCCTGAATGAGCCGGAACGATTGGAAGACTGCTACTTGCAACCTGAGGACATGGGCGACGAGCGGCACCGGTTGATTCTGCAATACCTTTATTACCTGGCCGAGAACGACATCCCGATTAACTATGTCGCGATGGCCGAGCACTCCGGGCAGAACCTGATGCGTATCGGCGGCGTCAGCTACTTGACCGAGCTGGCCGGGGGCGCGCCGCCCACGAACGCGGCGACCTTCGACCACCATCAGGATATCATCCGGCAGCATTACATTACCCGCGAGACTCTCTCCGCTCTGGAGACGGTCCAGAACGAGGGGCGAGGCGGCAAGCTCGAGTCGAGCGAGCTGCTTGCGGCGGCGCAGGAACGCCTCGAGAAAATTGCGGAGATGGCAGGCGGGCCGGCGAAGGAAACGGTGCGCAAGATGTCCGCGGTGGTTGCCGATCACGAGAAGGTCATCATCAAGCGGCAACAGCAGCGCGGCATGACAGGGGCCAAGACGGCGAGCAAGGAGCTCGATCGCCTGACAGGGGGCCATCAAGATGGCGATCTCGAGATCGTCGCGGCGCGGCCGAGCATCGGAAAAACTGCTTTCGTGGTCAACGACATGCTGGAGGCGGCGCGCGCGGGGCGTCAGGCAGTCCTATTCTCTCTGGAGATGCCGGCGGACAAAGTGATCGAACGGTTCCTGTGCTGCATGGGGAACATCGACGCGACCAAGATGCGGACCGGCCAATTCTCGGACAGGGATTGGGAGCACTGGAGCTACGCGATGGACGAGCTCGATCGGCTGCCGTTGTACATCGACGATACGCCGGGCCGGACGGTGCTCGAGATCAAGCAGGAAATCAAGCGACTCAAGAAGCAGTTCCCGGGTATCGTGATTTACGTCGATTACCTGCAACTCGTTCAGCCGGGGCGAAAATTCAGCCAGACGCGGGAAGGCGTCACCTTCGTCTCACGGCAGTTGAAGCAGGCTGCCCGCGTCAACCAGTGTCCGGTCATCGCGATCAGCTCGGTCAGCCGATCGTGTGAGCAACGCCAGGACAAGCGTCCGATCATGTCCGACCTGAAAGAATCTGGTGATATCGAGTTCGAGGCTGACATCATCGCCTTCCTGTTCCGGGACGACTATTACAACCCCGAAACCGAGAAGAAGAACATCATGGAGATCATCATCGCCAAAGGCCGCAATGTCGGCACCGGCACCGTGGAGATGATCTTCTACCGGAAGACTGGGCGTTTCCTTGATATCGATCGGAACAAGGCGGGCACCGACGGCGCGCAGCAGGCGGCCAAATGAGCAAGCGGATCGAAAGCGAGGAGCAATACAACGACTCGCTGAAATGGATGACCGAGAAGGCAATCAAGCTCGCGGATCCGCTCTTCCAAGGAGAGGAGCGCGACAAGATGATGCGCACCTACGATTACGTGACCCAGCAGGTGCTGGACTACAAACGCAGGGAGCGTGAGGCGAGATGCGAAGGAACCGGGGAGACCGCAAGCTGAAGCGAGACCCATATCTCTATAGCGTTAAGCCGGACGAACGGTATTTTGACCGCAAAGGCCGCATAATCGCAGAGGTTTATATTCACGACACGCCGGCATGGGACCGGCAGAAGGGGAAGACAGCACGTCATGAGCAAAAAGCAGAACGATGAAGACCCGTTATTAGATGCCCCGGCACAAGTGGAGATCGAGGTGATTGGCGATTAGATTCGTGGGTATTGATCCAGGAACGAATTCAGGTTTCGTTGCCCTCGATCTGCAGGGGAACGTGCTTGCAGCACAGGAGCTGAAGCCGACCGGCAAAACAGTCAAAGGTGGGCTGAGCACGCCGCAGTTGGTCGAGCTCGAGAACCAACTGTACCAACACCTAAAGGGAAATGACCGCGTCTGCATCGAGGCTGTCCCATTCGGAACGATGAGCCAGGTCACGACCGGAATGATTCACGGCGGGTTAAGGTCGATGATTCATCGAAAGAAGCTAGACTTTGACCTGGTCAACCCAATGTGGACCAAGAAATTCGTTGACGTGAAAGTTGAGAAGGGGCAGACGGATAAGCAAAAGAAAGACGCAATGCGCGAAGCAGTGCTCGAGAAGTTCGGCTTCAGCCACAAGAGCCACAACGTCGTGGATGCATACGTTATCGCCCGAATCTCGCTGAATCTGCATTTGATGCGGCAGTACGAACCGCTGATTGACCAGCATCGGATACAGCAAGAAGTAGTCAGCGACATCATGCATAAAGCTGCTGAATAGCCGCGCATTCGCTCGGCGAAGGGGTTCGTGCTGCCTGAAAACAGAACATCAGTTCCTAAGAGCGAGGTGATCGCCGTGAATTGGCACAAAGCCAAGATGCGACAGCTATACGAAATCGCCTTTCTTGATCCGGAGGCGGCGCCCTGGCATAAGGAAGGCGCCAAGGCCGAAATTGTGCGACGTATCCGTCGGAAGTACAAGCGAATCAACTTCAAGGCGAGGAAGGTGTACCCGCGATGAGCCGGCGCTACCTAACGAAATCCGATCGCGAGCACATCATCTACCTGCACGCCGCGGAGACCGTCCTTAACCGGGTCGGCAATACCTGGCTCGAGCACGATAGACCGGCGGACTGGGTCGAACCGATCCGGAATGCACTCATCCAGGTGCAGACCGCGCAAAACGCGATCGTCAAGGACATATCCGACGAAGACATAAAGCGGACGTACCGTACCGCGTTCGGAACGCACTACATCGGGCTGATCCCGCATTATGATGCTAAGAAGCTCCGGGAGATACCGGACACGATCACGATAGAAGAGCAGAAGCTTTACGACCTCGGCGAGGCGGTGCTGACGGCACAATGCAACGGCTGCACGATCGCTGACCACGAGGCATGCAAATACCGCTCGGCCATGATGGCCGCCGGCCTTCCGCCGGCCGAAGATCCGACGCCTGAGGGCGTTTGCCAATACCGATATGGGGAGGTTGACGAAGACATGGGAACAGCAATTCCAAATTCGAAGCGAGAGCGGAGCCGCGGTGCCGGCCCGGTAACATCATATCAGCTCACGCCGGAAGAAATCGCGGCGTTGCCGTCGGGCAAGCCGATCGACCGCACACACCATAAGCCGATGGGTTGGGAAACGACCAAGAACACAATTGAAGGGGTGAGCGAGGACATGACGGAAGCGAAGCGCGGCGCGCAGCCCAAAGAAGGTCCGGTATGCGGCCTGACCAAGTTGGATTTCATCAAGGCGATCGCCGAGGGCGAGACCGTCGCAAGCATCGAGCGCGCTTGGAAGATGAAGAACCAAACGTTGCCGTATTGGGTGAAGACGTGGGATCTGAAGGGGCTTACCCCTGATAAAGCACGCGAGCTGCTCGCCCAGATGGCCCCGGCACCGGAGGAAGAACTGTCCGATGATCCTGCCGATCTGCTGGAAGAGGAAGCGTCGGAAGCGCCGGAAGATGGCGGCAAGGATGCGGAGATCGAGCGGCTGCGGGAGCAAATGGCAAGGATGGCCGATGGAGCGAACCACAATGCCGATCTTGCCCATAAATATCAGCATGAGCTTGTCGTTGCTCAGGATGAAAACCGGAAACTGCAGAATCAGATCCACGAGCTGACCGAGGAACGGGACGGATGCAAAGAATCCGCAAATTCATATCGGTCAGAACGCGACCAACTTGAGCTGCAGCTTATGGATACCGCGCAAGAGGTCGAGCGTCTCCTTGGTGAAATGAGCAAGAGGAATCAGCCGACGGCAGAAGTTGCAGAGCTGGACAGCCCGCAGGCATTCCTCTCCCTCGCCCTCCCGCTGATTGACGGCGGCTCGAACATCGAGCAACGGCTGCAGTCGCTGCAGCAGCTGAGCAAGCTTAATTTCAGACTTGACCTTCGCGATATCAACACGCGCGCCCTGATGGATGAAACACTGGAAATGCTCCAAATTATCGCGGGGATTGTCCACGCTCGGACGGCAGATGTCGTGCGGCCTGCGGACGTGGCGGCAACGGTTCAGGCGTTCTTCAGCGATCATACCGCGGGCCACCTTGAACGCATGCAGGAGCTGGCGAAGGAAAACGGCTGGACGGTGGTCGAGGCATGATCGTGAAATTCGCTTTCTACGATTGTGACAACGACGACTGCCTGAAACGGTTCGCCGTCGAAGACGTCGAGGGCGACGAGATCGAGGAACCGGCATGCAATGTATGCGGCAGTACGACCTGCAGCTTCCTCGGGACGGCAGCCATCAATATGGGCGAGGTGAGGCTGTGACGGTCCAGAGCGGCAATGTCATCAGCTTCAACCTAGGGCGGTGCGACGTCTGCGGTCACCGGATGGAGAACAGTTTTATGCGGCCGTGGAACGGGAAGGACGTCTGCTCCCCATGCATACGGCAGTTGAACGAGGAGGCGGAGTTGGTCAATGGCTGAATACAAGAAATGCCGGCATGCCGATCAGCGATACCGCAACCGCGTCAAGGAGTACGATATGCCGCCGCCAGTAAACCTGCGGGAAAGCATCTTGGAAATGCGCCGCGTTTACGCGAGCAAGAAAAGGGAAGCATTCGTCAGCTGGTATGCCAATCGGTACAAGGTAAAACCGGAAGACGTTCGGCGGGTGTTGGATCAGGCGAGGGAGGCGAATCCGTGAGTTATCTGCAGGAGATCATCGATATCGCACCCAAACTTCCGACACCTGTCCTTGACGACATCAATCGGCGAATCGGGGACTGGCTAGCGATGGGGGGCAGCGAGAATGACGAATACATCGCGCAACAACTGCGATATGCTCGGCGGTTTGTATCTCAGTGAATAGGGAGCGTGCATGATCATGAAGGCATATGCGGAAATGGGATATGTGCAAGTCGAACTGCTCCAGGACGTGAAGTACGGCAGGTATGACTATCCGAAGGGCGAGCTGCTTTGGATCGAACCAGCGGATGCAGCAGCTTGCGTTAAGATGGGCGCAGCGCGTGTCGTATCTCAATGAATATCGAGGAACATGGGGGAGGGTTTATATGCCAATCGTAAATTTTGAAAGCAGCAGACAGGTTCATTTCGGGACAGGGGACATCTTGGTCTCACCCGGTCTACTGGATACGCCGGACGTAGTAGGTGCGCTTTGCTTTACGGAGAATGGGACCGGCGTTATCGGCGAGCGCACCGAGCATACTCCGCCGCTCATACTGGATGGGGGAGAGGCACCTGTTCGAATGACGTTCGATAAGGTCGAGTCCGTCGACGTCGTAATGCGGATGCTCGAAGAAACCAAGCAAATGATGCTCGCGAAGATGGGCGAGGGTAGTCCGGACAAACAGGATAGCCGACATGAACGGCTGCTCGAATGCTTGAGATTCTACGGCGACCCAGCGACTTACGACACGGCGCATTTGGACAAACACGGTTTCATCATAATTGATCACGACGGCGGCAGGCTAGCGCGCGATATTCTACGTGATTATACGTGATTTTACGTGAAATGAGGTGACGGCCATGGAACGGCTCGAAGTGATGGACGCGATCAGCGGCCTGCTCGACGCGGTTTGCTGGGGGTGTGAGACCAGGGATCAGCTTAACAAGATGCACCGCAGCCATTATGCGAAGATCGACGGCTATTGCAATCGGCAATGCCCGGTCGGCCAGCAGTTGCAGAGCCTTGGTCGTCAGCTGAAGATCGGACCACGGAAACTTATCGAGGAGGATGAATATGAACCAGCTTGACGCACGTGCGCTCAATCACGTGAACGCAGTGCTTTACAATAACGGCAGCCTCTACATCATGGAGGCGCAGACGGAGTACGAAGGCGAGCAAGGTGCGGTCACGCCGGCCAAGTCGATCTGGCTGAACACGACTCCGGCGAAGGCGCTGCGCGATTTCCTTATCGAGAAGTACCCGCCGGAGGAACTGACCAGGCTGCGCGGGATCGAACAGGCGTTGCAGGATTATATGACGATGCCGGGCGGCGGCACCGCGGAGGATGTGTTTGCCTGGGTGGAGTCGACAACGGGGTACATTTCTGATCCACCGGTAACGAAGGATGAGCAGATCGCACGCCTGACCGCCGAGAACACCGCGCTCAAGAAGGCACAACTGAAGGAGGTGGACGATGCGCGAGATTAAGTTTCGGGGCATGGACATCAACGGCAGATGGTTCTACGGGAACGTCGCAGTGCTGGAGAAGGATGTCCCGGGCCACGGCCACAAGAAGGGGCGTTATATTTCAACAGCGTCGGCATGCCGTTCGCTTATCGGGTACGGCCGGAAACGGTCGGACAGTACACCGGCCTCAAGGACAAGAACGGAACGGAGATTTACGAGGGGGATATCGTTCATTACAAGGACTACAGCAATGGCGTGTACCTCTCCGATCAACAGCCAATGACAAGGGACGTGGTCAAATGGAATCCAGACACAGGCGGTTACATCGTGCGAAGTATGGGCTTCACCTTTAAAGCGAAGACCTACGAAGTCATTGGAAACATCCATCAGAATCCCGAGTTGCTGGAGGCGAAGGGATGAAGCCGAAGCATAGCAAACCAGATTCGCGGGGCATGTTGTTCGTCGCTTGCTCGGAATGCCAGCGCGGCGGGAACGGTGACGAGAGTTGCAGCAGCGGCTGGACGATTAAGAGAGGCGGGCCGGAACGAGGCGCCTGCTTCTCAGGCAAGCTTCTTGAAAAATTCATGGTTGACCAAAAACGATAATCGAGAGGAGCAATTATAAATGCAAACGACACTGAAAGCTAAGATCAAGGACATCAAGCTCGGGAAAGAGGAGATCGTCACGCTGACGCTCCAAAGCCTGGACGGCGACCAACTCGAAATTCTCCGCCAGATCAAAGAAGGCGGGACTGCGCATATCCTCTTCAGCTCTTCCCAACTGGACATCGACGACTACCGCCCGGCAGTGCCGCAGCCTCCAGAAGGCATCAAGTATAACGTCAATAACGATGGCACGGCGAACGTCGAGTCGAAGGAAGACGACGGCCAGCTGACGATCGATGAGGCTGCCGAGCAGACGGAAGCCGACCAGGATGACGAAGACAGCAACGAGGTGATCAGCGACGCAAGTCAATACGATTCGGATGTGGCTCAGGATATGGAGAATGAAAGCGACGATCCGATGGCGGGGGTTGACGACGCGGATCCAGATGAAGACGAGGAAGAGATAGATCCGGACGGCGACGGCGATGACGACCTGCCTGGCCTGGATACTGATGACGGACCGGGGTTTTAATCGATGCGCCGGCTGAACTGGGGATTGATCGTAGTAGGATCCTTCAGCGTGATCTGCTGGGGGCTGGCAGGATGGCTGTTCTGGTCGACGAGTTAATCGAACGGAAGGGGTGAGTCGGGGTGCAGCAGGAAATGGAGTTTAGCGGTCCGCTCCCGCGGCTTAATGACCTGGATGGCGGCAAGACGCAAGAGAAGATCGATCTAGTCTTCACGAAATACCGGTATTATAAATCGATCACATTTGAGGAGCGAGAGGCGAGCACCACCGCCTCTTACTCGGACATACCTCGGAGCTACACGGGAACGACCAGCGACCAGACGGCAAATATAGCGATCTACAACGTCGACGAGCCCGAAGCGCGCCAGAATTACATTGATCGGATAGAGAAGGCCGTTCGCAAGCTACCGTTCCGGCTGCGGAACCTGATCGAAAAGCGATATATGCAAGAGGATGACGAAACCGACTTCAACGTCTATACGAATATCCTCGAGATTAGCAGGACCAAGTATACGAACATGCGGTTCGAGGCGTTCTACCGAATCGTAATCCTTTTCCATGAACTGCGAATCTTGAACATCCGTGAGTTGGTCAAGGAGGGATAGGGACAAATTGAGACAGCATACATTGGGGGCAGAGGTGATGCCGATGCCCCAACCCTCCCAACAGAAGAAATCATTCCAGATCAGGTACCATACAGTTGAGGGAGACTTGGAAGGTGCGCTAATTGAGATGTTACAGGAAAAAGTAAAGTCTGCCTTGTCCTTACATGACCCGATCATATACAATGACATCAAACCGTTAATACGTAACTATTTAAAGGTGGGTAATGTGGATGGCACGTAAGACTGCTTACTATGTCAGGGTATCAACAAAACTCGCTTCTCAAAAAGATAGCCCGGAACACCAACTCGGTGTATGCCGGGCTTTTTCAGATGAGGAAGGAGATCATGAGGTTGTTGAGGAGTACACGGATCGGGACACCGGAACTTCCATAGTCGCAAGACCGGACGTTCAGCGAATGATCAGAGATGCGCAAAGCGGAAATATCGAACAAGTGGTTTTCGCTTCACTCTCACGTTTTTCGAGGGACACGCTCGACTCATTGAGTCTTAAGAGGATGCTGGTTAATGCTCTTGGGATCAGGGTCGTATCAATCGAGGACCTGTATGATTCTAAACGAGAGGATAACGAATTATTGTTCGGAGTTGTTTCTATGGTAAACCAGAAGCAAAGTGAGCAGATTTCGAAATCCTCCAGACGGGGAATTAAGCAATCCGCTCTGAATGGGAATTATACTGGTTCGTTCGCGCCATACGGATACAAAAAGGCTGTAATCGATGGAAAGAAAAAGCTGCTCATCGATGAAGAAGCAGCTGGACATGTGAAGTTGATTTTCGACCTATATGTAAATCAAAAGCATGGCGAGAAAGCCGTAACGCTATATCTAAACGAGCAGAACATCCCATCGCCTAAGAAGAGAGGTCCATGGGGCCTTACTACCGTTCAGCGCATCCTACAGAACGAAGTTTATACTGGCAGCCTGGTGTTCAATAAATACACCAATGAAACGTATTATTCAAACATCGAAAATATGCACGACCGCCGAAAGAAGCTTGTACAGCGTGACCCGTCGGAATGGATTCGGCTAGAAGAAAAGACTCATGAGGCCATTATCGACGACGATACCTTTCAGCGCGCGCAAGAAATCAGATTAGTTAGAGGTGGTGGGAAGAGAGGCGGGCAGCGCGTCTACAAGAATGTGTTCGCTAAACTGATTTTTTGCCAGCACTGCAGCTCTGCTATGGTAACAATGACTGCGAAGCAACAAGAAAAATACAGGTACCTTATGTGTTCGCGGCGCAGGAGGATGGGGGAACATGGTTGCAGGAACGGTAAGTGGATTCCTTACTATGACCTTCGGGACGAGTTGATCGGTTGGATTATCGCTCAGTTGGAAGAACTGATCGACGACCGAAACGGAACATCGGAAATCATTGTGAAGAAGGTAAAGGAACGTTCCGCCGATAGGGATACCGAGAAAGCGATGAAGAAACTTTCAAAACAACTAGAAGACGCTCGGCGCATGCTGTTCGAATTGCGTAGGCAGAAGATGCTCGGTGACGTAGATGAGACCCAGTACAACTACGAGAAGGAGATGTACGAGAAAGAAATAAGTACTCTGGAATCCAAGCACGCTGGCATGAGTACGCAGCTGGAGAAGCAACGAAACATCGAGAAGGAATTGGACACGTTACAGGCCGGGCTAAAAGAATTGAAGTCCTGCGACATGTCCAATGTAGATGAGTTGAGAATTATTCTTTCGAAGCTGGTGAAGAACATCACCGTTGACGAAAACGGCAATGTTGATGTATATACTCTTCTGGGTAAGTTGGGCGAGGGCAGATAATGGGCACCTCATTTTTTTACACCTATTATACGTGTTGCAAAATACATCATGAACGTTATGCAGAAACTGAACGTCAAAGGTCGTTCGCAAGCGGTTGTCGAGCTGATTAAGCTTGGGGAACTGAAAATTTGACCGCCCGGCCGCTAACCTTGCTCAAGCCTTCTTATTGCGCTTTCATTCGAAAGCGGTGTAGGAAGGCTTTTTGACGCGCGCGGGCCGCGTCTCAGAACAAACTCCAATCGAATGCCGCGCTCATCCGCTCGAGCAGATGGACGCCGGCCGTGCTGTTGCCTTGCCGCCCGAGCGCGGGGCCGACGACGCCGATGCCGTACTGACCGGGGACGATGGCCATGATGCCGCCGGAGACGCCGCTCTTCGCGGGGATGCCGGCGCGGATCGCGAACTCGCCCGAGGCGTTGTACATGCCGCACGTGACCATGAACGACTTGGCGATTCTAACGTAGCGGCGCGGGACGAGCTCCCGCCCCGTGAGCGGGTCGACGCCGCCGTATGCGAGCACGAGCGCCATGCGCGCCAGCTGCGCGCAGTCGATCTCCACGGAACAATGGTCGAAATACACTTGCAGCAGCTCTTCGACGTCGATCTCTTCGCCGAGCACTTCGTTATCCTTCAGAAAATATGCGAGCGAACGGTTCCGGTGCGCCGTGGCGGCCTCCGACCGGCTGACCGCTTCGTTAATGCGCAGTTCGTTGGTCCCGGCCGCATCCCGGAAGAAACGAAGAATGCGTTCGATTTTCCGGGCGGGCGTCTCGCCCTTGATCAGCGACGTCACCGCGATGGCTCCGGCGTTAATAAGCGGGTTGAACGGGATGCCCGGCTCCACCAGTTCCAGCTTGAGCATGGAATTGAAGTCGTCGCCCGATGGCTCCATGCCAACCTTGGCGAACACGCCTTCCTCGCCTTGATCCATTAGCGCCAGCAGCAGCGTGAACACCTTGGAGATGCTCTGCATCGTGAATTTCAAATCATGGCTGCCTTCGGTCGCGGTCTCGCCGCCCCGTCCCATAATGGTAATGCCCAGCGCGTCGGCCGGCGCTTTCGCCAGCTCCGGTATATAAGCGGCGACTCGGCCATGAACGGCGAGCGCGCGGCTCTCGTTTACCCAGCCCGGCAGTTGGGCGCGAATTTGATCGAACATGCGATTTCCTCCCGCGGTTGCTTGTTATGTACAGTGTAAGTCGCCGCCGCGGCGATATGCAAGCAAGCTTTTGGTTAAGCGCGACCTTACGAACATAAGCGGTCCGCGCATCGGTCACAATAACGACATAGAGGGGAGAGACAGCTTAACCGTCTATTCGCCATGCCCAATATCATGTACAATAAGGAAGCGGTTCCCAATATTTCCGTGTATATGACATCAGGAGGGCATTATGTTTAAATTTTTGTTGTTTGTTTTGTTATGGCGGATTCTAGGCAATCCGTTCCTGGCGATTCTCGTGTTTCTCGTCGTGCTGTACATCATCGACCGCCGATTCGTCGGTTTATCCCCGAGCATCGTGAAGCCGTTCCGCCGGTTGTCCGCGATCCGCAGGCTGCGTCAACAGGTACTGATGAATCCGAACGACGTCCCGGGCAAACACGAGCTCGCTCGGCTATATATAGAACGGAAGAAGTACGCCAAGGCGAAGGAACTGCTCATGCCGCTTCAGGATACCCTCGATCGCTCGGCGGAATTCTGGGATGATCTCGGCGCAGCCCTTGCCGGTCTAGGCGAGCATGACGCGGCGGAGGCCGCGCTTCGCAACGCGCTCTCCATCAACCCGAAAGTAAAGTACGGCGCCGCGTATTTGCGGCTTGCCTCGCTCAAGGCGAAGTCCGATCCCGGAGCCGCCATCAAGCACCTGGAATCCTTCCGCCTGATCGATACGTCTTCCTGCGAAGCGTATATTCAGACGGCGAAGCTGTACGCGCAGCTCGGTCGCAAAGAGGATGCGGCCCGCGCGCTCGCGGAATGCGGCCAAAACTACCGCGCGCTGCCGCGCTACAAGAAGAGACAAGAGCGCAAGTGGGCGATCAAGGCTTGGTGGGGCAGGCTAACGGGTCCGCGATAGTCGCAGTACGTTCCATCGCTCCGATGCCGTCACATTCGTCGTTCCCACCCCCATACGAAATTATGTTCGTTACTCTGCTCCCTGCGATGGATCGGTTATCCATTGCAGGGAGCATTTCCGTTTCGGTTTTGCTATAATAAAAAGAATGGCTGAACGAAGCGGAGGGACGGACGGATGTACACACGTTTTCAGTTGAACGACGGCTTGGGCGAATCGCTGGAGGCCCAGCTCGCCGAGGTCATGCCGGCGGAGCTGCTGGAGCGCGGTTGGGATTACTTCCGCAGGGAGAAGGTGCGTTCCGTCGAGGTGATGAACGGCACGAGCATCTACGGCTCCGTCAAAGGCGAGACCGTATACGCGGTGACCCTCGACGCCGACGAATTCGCCTTCAGCACCTGTACATGTCCGCACGGCGGTTATTGCAAGCATATGGCCGCCGTTTATTTCGCGTATTGCCAATATGCGGGACTGAGCCCGGACGAAGCCTACAATCGGCTGTTGTACGGCGATACGATCGGCGCGGAGCCGTCCGGGGAGGACGGAGGCGCTCCGGCGGGTGCGAGTGCCCGGACGGATGATCCCGCTCAGGTGCCGTCCGGTTGGATCGAGACGATGGAACGGAAGTTCGGCGATACGTACCGGCAATGCAGACACTCGCTGCACCCGTTGCAATCGGTGTTGACGTCGCTGAAGAGCATGTCCAAGACGTGGCCGGAGACGCTGCGCAGAATGCACTGGATGCATGCGATTCTGTTCGTGGCGGAACAAGCGGAGCGGGCGTATTCGGCGGTGGACAGCCATACGCGCTATTATTACGAGATGGCGTTCGCGCGAATGACGGAGCCGTGGATCGGCCAGTATCTGGAACTGGCGAGCCAAGTGAACACGGCAGGCATGCCGGCCGCCGAACGGGAAGCGATCGAGAGTCTCCGCGCTTTCTTTCACGCCCGCGACATGGACCGCGAAGGGCAGCTGCACCGCTGGGAGACGCTGTACTTCGCGCTGTGGGGCAAAATGATCGACGACCCGGTTTGGCGGGACGCAGAGGAGAAGTGGCTCGCCGGCCGGCATCAGCTCTCGCGCAGAGCGGGCCGCGTCTCGTTCTTCTACCCGATGGCGCTGGCGTTCCTCCATTTCGTGGAGGGCGAAGACGAGCGCGCGGTGGCGCTGCTCGCCGATACGGAGTTCAACCGCACGGTGCTGCTCGCCTGCGACTGCGCCATGGAACGACTGGAAGAGAACGATTGGGAGCGGCTCGTCAACTGGATGGATTACATTTACGGCGGGCTCATGATCGAGCGCAAATCCCGCGCCTTCGGTCCGTTCCTGTCGATGTGCAGAATCGCCGACGAGCGTCAGCCGGAGAACCCTGCTTGGGAGAAGTACTTGATTTCGTTCCTGCCCAACTCCTACTCGGCCTTGTCCGATCATTGGATCGAGCAGCAGCGTTACCGGCAGTGGGCGGATCTTCAGCTGCGGATCGGCATCGATCCCGACGAGCTGGACGTTCAAGTTGTGCGGGAAGTGGCCAAGAACGCCCCGCAGGTGCTGTTCCCGATGTATCACCAGGCGATCGATCACGCGATCCGCAGCCGCAACCGGCAAGGCTACCGCACCGCCGTCAAGCTGATGAAGAAGCTGGAGAAACTGTATAAGACGGAGAAGAAGCAGGAAGCCTGGGATCGTTACGTAGGAGAGACCGTGCGCAAGCATCAGCGGCTTCGGGCGCTGCAGGAAGAGCTCTGGAGGGGAAAAATCATCACATGAGAGGCTACACGGGAGCGGAAACGCTGTATGTCGACGCATATTGGAAAGACGGCGAAGGGATCGCGCTGAACGTCCGCCACGCGGCGGGACTGTCGCAGCGAAGCCGCTCGTTGCTGTTTGCCTGGCACGCCCCTTCTTGGTACGGCACCGAGATCGAGGAGCGGCTCGACGAGCGAACCGGGCAGATGGAGCTGAGCGTGCCGGCGCTGATTGCGATGGATTATTTGGCTCAGCCGGCGCCGGTATCGCTGCTTGAAGTGGAATGGGGCGAGCGCGCCGAGCGGCTTACCGCATATGCGGCGCTGCTGAGGACGGTGCTGCTGCGCGGCTGGTTCATCCCGGACTGGTCGCGCTGGACGGAGGATGAACGCGCCTGGAAGTGGGATATCCCGGCGCTTGAACCAGAAGCCGAAGCGATCGTCCGGCTGGAGGCCGAGCTGGCCGAAGCCGGCGACGGCGGCGCGCGGCGCTGGCTGACGCAGCTGGTCGAGGCGCTGATCGAGAACGATTCGGCCGTGGCCGAAGCCTGGCAGGAGACGAACAGAGGCGCGGGCGAATCGGTGCTGGCGCAGAAGGCCGCCGACGAGGACGACTGGCTGGTCGCGATCGGGCTCAAGCGCGACGACGTTCCGTTCCGTATGGCGCTGCAGCTGTTGGAGCCGGACGGCGAGAGCGGATGGCGGCTGCGTCCGGCCGTGCAGGACCGGCTGCTGGGCGGCGGCTGGCGCGCGCTACGCCCGTCGGGGCCTTCCGTTGTCGGAGAGACCGAAGAAGGCTTGCCGCCCCTTCGATTCCGTCTGCCGGACGACGCGCCGGCCGAATGGCGGCCGCACTTCGCCTCGCGAATGCGGCGTGAGGAGGCCAAGTGGCTGGCGGCGCTGCCGGATTGGACGGACGGCGGCGCTGAGGAGAGCGGCGGGCAGGCGTATATGCGGACGGAACTGACCGACGGCGAGGCGTTTCAATTTCTGGAACAGGCAAGCGGCAAGCTGCTCGCGGCGGGCGCGCCCGTGCTGCTGCCGGGCTGGTGGGAGAGCGTGCGCAACCGACGCCTGCGTCTGCGCGCGAAGGTCAAATCGTCGATCGGCGCGCCCGATCAGTCGACCTTCGGCCTGCAGCAGATCGTCGACTTCGATTGGAAGCTCGCGGTCGGCGGCGTCAGCATGAGCGAAGCGGAATTCATGCGGCTCGCCGAGGAGAACCGGCGCTTGTTGCAGGTCGGCGGCGAGTGGGTTCACTTGGATCCGGACGACGTGGATCGGATTCGCCGCTGGCTGAAGAAGAAAGGCGGCAATCAGGGCTTCACGATGCGCGACGTGCTCGAGATGCATCTGCGCGGTTCGGCCGAATTGGAAGCGGAGCAGGATGACCGCGAGGCGCTCGCGGCCGAGGTGGAATTGAACGAGCATTTGGCGGCCTGGATCGGCAAGTTGAGCGAGACGAGCGAGCTGCCGGTCATCGAGAAGCCGTCTGACTTCCACGGCGAGCTGCGGCCGTACCAGCTGCAAGGCGTTTCCTGGCTCGCGTTCCTACGGCAATTCGGCATCGGAGCTTGCTTGGCGGACGATATGGGCCTTGGCAAGACGGTCCAGTTCACCGCATATTTGCAATACGTGCTGGAGAAGGGGAACAAGCTCGGGCCATCGCTTTTGATTTGCCCGACATCGGTCATCGGCAACTGGGAGAAGGAGCTGGAGAAATTCGCGCCGTCCCTTCGCGCCCACGTGCATTACGGCCCGAAGCGATTCAAGGGCGAAGCGTTCGCCGAAGCGGCGAAGGATGCGGATTTGGTCATTACCTCGTACGCGCTGGCGCCGCTCGACGAGGAAGATATCGGCGCCGTGCCTTGGGATGTCGTCTGCTTGGACGAAGCCCAGAACATCAAGAACTATTACACGAAGCAATCGATGGCCATCCGCGCCTTCCCGGCTCGCCACCGGATCGCGCTGACCGGGACGCCGATGGAGAACCGGCTGACCGAGCTGTGGTCGATCTACGATTTCATCAACCCCGGCTATCTGGGCAGCTTAGGCGAATTCCGGCGGGCGGTCGTTCAGCCGATCGAGCGAGAGCGGGACGAGGCGCTCATCGCCGAGCTGCAGCGGTGGGTGAAGCCGTTCATGCTCCGGCGGGTGAAGAAAGATCCTTCCATTCAGCTGTCGCTGCCGGAGAAGAACGAGATGCAGACCTACCTGTCGCTCACGGTGGAGCAAGGCGCGATCTACGAGAACATGGTCTCCGATTTGCTCGGCCAGTTGGAGTCCGTCGGGGCGATGCAGCGGCGGGGGCTCATTCTCTCGACGCTTACCCGGCTCAAGCAGGTGTGCGATCATCCGAGCCTGCTGCTCAAGGAGGACCCGGCGACAACGCCGGCGGCTTGGGAGCCGGAGCGTTCCAACAAGGTGATGCGCCTGCTCGAGATGGTGGAGGAGATCGCGGCCGAGGGCGAACGCTGTCTCATCTTCACGCAGTATGTGGACATGGGCCTTGCGCTGCAGCGATTGATCGAAGAGCGGATCGGATTGCCGACACCTTACCTGCACGGCGGCGTTCCGAAGGCCGGCCGCGACGCGATGATCCAGAATTTCCAGAACGAGCAGGAACCGGGCTGCGCCTTCGTGCTGTCGCTGAAGGCGGGCGGCACGGGGCTCAACTTGACGGCGGCGAACCACGTCATCCATTTCGACCGGTGGTGGAACCCGGCCGTCGAGAACCAAGCCACGGACCGTGCGTTCCGGATCGGACAGAAACGAAGCGTGCAGGTGCACAAATACGTGACGCTCGGCACGCTGGAGGAGCGAATCGACGATATGATCTCGCGCAAGCAGCTGTTGAACGACCAGGTCGTCGGCCAATCCGAGAACTGGATTACCGAGCTGTCGACCGACGAATTGCGCGATCTGTTTACGCTGCGCAAGCAGCGGCTGAAGGGCTAGCGATCGCCGGCATCTCGATCCGGGACGCGGTTGGCGGGGAATGAGGGACTAAAGATGGAAAACGGTAAGGGAGACAATAACACGCTCAAAGAACGGGACGAACGCCAAGCGGCGCTGTCCGGGCGCAAGCCGGGCAGCGAAGCGCCGGAGTTGCTCGCGCCGGACGACGGTCCCGATGACGTCGCGCCGCATTGGCGGTCGTTCTACCGCGCGGTGCGGCAGTCGGTCTCGGACATGCGCGAGAAGAACGGTCAGGCGTAGGGGAATAGACAAGGCGAAACGGCTGGCGACGTCTTGGGCGGCGATGCGCGTTTCATAATAACGCTTGAATTTCAAAAAAGGACGATCCGCGTCAGTCGGATCATCCTTTTTTTTGCGACGGGCAAGAGATGGA
The DNA here is from genome assembly GCF_008124765.1 of Paenibacillus methanolicus. Taxonomy (GTDB): domain Bacteria; phylum Bacillota; class Bacilli; order Paenibacillales; family Paenibacillaceae; genus Paenibacillus_Z; species Paenibacillus_Z methanolicus. The sequence goes on from NZ_VNHS01000017.1 coordinate 35,085, forward strand.
CAACCTGAATAAGGTCAACCGCATGTTCGCCGCCTTCGCGGCAAGGCGAAGACGGGTTCTACATGCGGCATCCGCCGCTCTCGTCGAATACACACCGAACAAACCATAGCGCCGCGCCGCTTTGCCCGGAACTTGAGAACGGGCCGCTTCACGATGCGCCGGTTGTCTGGTACAGTAGAAGCACAATGAAGCGTCATGGGGCTAGAGACGCATTACACGATGCTTAGTCGTTCTTGCTGCTCGGCTTCTGTACCGCCGTATCGTCCGACAGTTTGTCGCCGAACTGGTCCAGACGCGACGGGCTGGCCGCCGGTCCGTTGTTTTTCGGTTTGTTATTGCGTCCTGACATGTCTTCACCTCCCGCTCTCATAACATGGGCGGGTTGGGCGGCTTTCATGCAACAAAGACCATTCCGGCGGGCAAATGATCCTGCGCGAATCAATCAAGAAGAGGTGGTTGAACCATGGGCATCCGTAGAAATGTGTCCCCTCTCCGGTTTATTTTGTCCTCTTGCTTCGCGGCCTCCGCCGCTATAATGAAAGTGGAAAGGGATCCGGGGCCGGGGAAGGCGCTAGCGTTAGCCGAGGAGCCCGCATTCGGCCGCGATAGTATGAAAGCGCATGCTTTTACACTTCTGCCTATTCCGCGGATGCTGCCGCACGCAAGCTTTGTCGGCGCGCGGGCCGGCATACCGGGACGATCAAACAGGAGGTCTCATTCATGAACAAACGGTATACAGCCATGACCGTCATCTCGGTTGCCGTCGCAACGGCGTTCGCCGGCTGCGCGTCCGGGGGGACGAATGAGACCGGCACGGACTCTCCCGGCGGGAATACGGTGTACAACGACGTCAATCTGACGCTGCGTCATACGCAGATCAAGGAATCGAGCAAGGTCAGGCTCAAAATTCTTCAGGACGTGGTGGCGAAGACGGAAGCGGACAATCCGGGCTTGAAATTCGAGCTCGAGGGCATCGACGAAGTCGTCAACCGGGACCAGAAACTGAAGGCCGAGATGGCCGCAGGCAATCCGCCCGATATCTTCGAGGTATTCGGCGGCGCGGATCTCGCGTTATACGTCAAAGCCGGACGAATGATGGATTTGACGCCGATTATCGAAGAACTCGGCATCCGTGACGACTTCGCGAACCTGGACGAATTCACGATCGACGGGAAAATATACGGCCTTCCGTTCGGCGGCTACTGCGAAGGCGTGTTCTACAACAAAGCGCTGTTTGAGAAGCTTAATCTAACGGTGCCCCGAACCTGGGACGAGCTGCTTCACGTCGGCAACGTGCTCAAATCGGAGGGCATCGTGCCCTTCGCGCAAGCCGCGAAGGACGCATGGGTCGTCGGGATGATGTGGAACACGATCGCGGAGCGGTTCGTCGGCATCGACGCGTTCTACAAGCTGCGGACGGGCGAAACGAAGTGGACCGATCCGGGCTTCGTGAAGTCGTTCGAGGCGTTCGCGCAGCTCGTGGACAAGAAATTTTTCACGGACGGCTCGCTCGGACTCCCTTACGCGGTGCAAGGCACGCAGTTCCTCCGCGGAGATGCGGCGATGGTGTTCACCGGGACGTGGGACGCGAACCGCTTCGTCGGGCCGGAGGCCGGCAAGCTGGACGGCAACATCGGGTTCTTCACGTTCCCGGCGATTCCGGGCGGCCAGGGCGACCAAACGTCGATTAACGGAGGCTATTCGAACGGCTTCGGCTTCTCCGCCAACGTGGGCGAGGATCAGAAGGCGATGATCGTCGCGTTCATCCGAAACTTCTACACGGTCGAGACGCAGAAGCGCACGTTGCTCGAGGACAAAGTGCTGCCCTCGATGCGCATGTCCGATCTCTCCGGCGTCGATCCGCTCATGTCGGAGGTTCAGCGGACGCTGGCGAACGCGTCGTCGGCTTGGAAGGCGTTCGACTCGATCGTCCAGCCGAAAGTGGGCGCCGACCTGGGCGTCGGCCTGCAGGAACTGATCGGCCAGGTGAAGACCCCGTCGGAAGTAGCCGCGCATATTCAGGAAACGCAGCGCATCGCCAACCAAGCGACGCCGTAAGCATGCAGGTTCGTTAGAAGGAGCCGATCGCATATGAACTTAAGAGTGAAGCTGTTCGCCGCCTTCATCGGACTGATCGTCGTTCCCTTGATCGGACTTGGCATCGTTTCCTTTTTGAATTCCGAGCATCTGCTCGAGAAGAAGTACAGCGAACAGACGGAGATCACCTTGAAGGCCGTCGGCGGCAACATCCGCTTCTTCTTCAAGGAGCTGGACCAAATCACCGATGCCAGCGTGACGAACAGCTGGATTCAGGAGCCGCTGAAGGCGAATCTCGGGGCCGAGATCACGAAGCCGCAAGCGCAGATCAAGAAGAACCAGGCGGACAAGGAGCTGACGCGCGTGCTGTTCCAGCATCCGGCCATCAGCATCGTCGTCTTGTACGCGAAGGATAATATGCAGTATCTGGCTTCGCGGAACGATCCGACCACCTTCCGGGCGATCGCGCTCGACCAGCTGCAGGGCCATGCGATCTACGATCAGGTCGTCAAGCGCAACGGTCTTCCGGTCTGGATCGGCCCTTACGAGGAGCAGGGGCTGACCGGGGACGACGTGCCGCTGTTCACCCAGATGCGGCTGGTGAAGGATACCGAATCATTCAACGACTTGGGCGTCATGGTCACGCAGTACAAGACGGACGAGGTGGACCGGATGCTGCAGGATTTCACGCTGTTCGGCGACGACCATACGTCGCAGACCCGGTATTTGATTCTGAACAAGAACGGCTTGGTCATGCTCGACAGCGAGTATCATCTGGAAGGGAAATCGATCGCGGAACAAACGGATTTGCAGGTGAACACGGCCGCGGGGTACATGAGCGAACGCGCCAGGTTCAGCGGCCAGGACGTCCTGTTCTCCGCTTACAATCTCGACCGCAGCGGATGGGTGCTCGTCTCGGTCAAATCTTGGGAATCGCTGACGAACGAGAATATGCGATTTCTCCAGTGGATCGGCGGAATCACGCTGCTCTGTCTGCTCTCGGCGGTGCTGTTCAATATGCTGTTCGTCAACCGCATCGCCAAGGCGATCATCCGCGTCGTTCGCAAAATGCGCCTCGTGGAGCAGGGGATGATGGATACGCGCGTGACGGCGCACGGCCGCGACGAGACGGTGCTGCTGGCGCGTTCGTTCAACAGTATGGTCGAGACGATCGGCCGGCTGCTGCGGGAGGTACGCCACGAGCAGGAGCGCAAGCAGCGCGCCGAGATGATGCTCATGCAGGCGCAGATCAAGCCGCACTTCCTCTTCAACACGCTGGAGTCGATCAACGCGCTGGCCGCGCAGAACGACGGCCGCAAGGTGATGCTCATGGTGCGGCGGCTGAGCAATCTGCTGCGCACGAGCATGCATCAGGCGGAGGTCATTACCGTCCGGCAGGAAATCGAGCACGTGCGCAGCTACCTGGAGATTCAGGATTACCGCTTCGAAGACGTCTTTACGTACGAGCTGGACATCGCGGACAACGCGCTCGAATTCACGATTTTGAAGCTGTCGCTGCAGCCGCTCGTCGAGAACAGCATCCAGCACGGTTTCGAGGGACTTACGGAGCTCGGGATCATTACGATCTCGGCCGAGGTGATCGACGGCGCGGTCGTGTTCATGGTACGGGACAACGGGATCGGGATGAGCGAGTCGTCGCTGCGGAAGCTGAACGGCATGGAGAAGGAGAATCAAGGCGCGCCGACTCTCGGCGAAGGCGAGCGCAACGGGCTTGGCATGCGCAACGTCGCCGACCGGCTGCGCATCCATTACGGTCCGGCTTACGGCATGATCGTCTGCAGCTGGCCGGGGTACGGCACGGTCATACGAATCACGATTCCGCGAATACGGGGTGAATGGATAGGATGACGCAGAACAACAGAGTGCTGCTGGTAGATGACGAGCTGCATATTACGCGCAACCTAGAGAAGGTCATTCCGTGGGAAATGCTAGGCCTCGAGGTAGCAGGGACGGCGAAGAACGGCGTCGAAGCGCTCGATTTGCTGGAGCAGAACAAGGCGGATTTGATTTTGTGCGATATCCGGATGCCGGTGATGGACGGACTGGAGCTCGTGCGCCGCATTCGCGAGCAAGGGCTCGATCTGGACGTCATCATGCTGACCGGCTATCAGGACTTTACGTACACGCGTGCGGCGATCCAATTCGGGGTCAAGGATTACGTCCTGAAGCCCATTCCGTACGACGAGCTGACCGGCGTCATCGCCCGAGTCATGAACGAGCAGCGGGCCAGAAGACGCAAGGCGAAGGACGAGGAGCGTAAAATCGGTCAGATGATCGATATGGCGAACGAGAAAATTTTATACGACGTGCTGATGGATTACACGGTGATCACGTCGGACAGCCTGCTGATGGCGGGCGTGGAGGGACAGATCGACAATCCGGCATACACGGTCATCGTGCTCGACCTGAACGTCGGCTCGGAGGACGCCCAGGATTGGCGCGAATGGACGGCCAAGGAACGGAAAATGTGGAACTACTCCATCATCTCCGTGCTTCGTCGGACGCTGCAGAAGACCGCGTTGCCGCATGCGGTCATCCAGACGCGCGACGGCGAGTGGTGCGTGCTCATCCAGAACGCCGGCGAAAAGCTCGGTCAGGAACAGATGGCGGAATGGACGCGCCACCTGCTGGGCGCGGTCCGTCAAGAGGCCGCGCACAAGCTGAACGCGGGGATATTCGCCAGGCAAGCGGCGTTGACGGATCTGGCGGTCGCCTACAAAACGGTGCAGCGCGGCATGCAGCTGGCCGTCGGCGGAGACGGCCTCGCATTCTTCGGCGGCGAGAAGAGCGCGGCGGTCGAGCCGGAGCGCGTCATGTGGGATACGGCAGAGCGGCTCGTCGGCGGGTTGAAGCGCGGCGATCCGGATAAGGTGAACGACGAGTTAAGCCGGCTGGCCGACCAGATGCAGCACGCCGGCGATATTCCGACCGAGCGGCTGGGGGCGATGCTGCACTTCGTGGCGCTGCACTTGATGCGGGAGCTGAAGGAAGCGGGCCTGCTGCCGCGCGATCAGGAAGAAGTATTCTGGCGCAAGCTCGACGGCCGCTTCTGCGTCAAGGATCTCATGGCGGCGATCCGCCAGGCGTCGAGCGTCGGGGTTGCCCGGTCGACCGACAAGCGCAAGCATTCGCACCGTCAGATGGGCGACGCGAAGGCGTTCATCGACCGCAATCTGTTCCGCGATCTGAGCGTGGAGGAGGCCGCTTCCTTCGTTGGCCTCAGCACCTCCCACTTCAGCTTGCTGTTCAAGCAGACGTATGGGGAGACGTTCATCGAATATGTGACGCGCGAGCGGATGGAGCGGGCCAAATCGCTGCTCGCCGAGACGGCGCTCAGCGTCTCGCAGATCGCGAAGGAAGTCGGCTATGCCGAACGACGTTATTTTACGAAAGTGTTCATGAAATACACCGGACAGAACCCGTCCGAGTTTCGCACCTCCCGGCAGGGAGGGCAAGCAGCCGAGAATGAGCCTGGCGATCTGTAACGAACAGTTCCGACGCAGGACAAGGGAGAGAGACCGACGATGACGCAAGACGTAAGCAAACTGAGTTTGAAAGAAAAGATTGGCCAACTGTTCGTATTCGGCTTCCAGGGATACGAGCCGGCTCCGGAAATATTGGATTTAATCGAGCGCTATGGCGTAGGCGGCGTGATCTACTTCACGCGCAATATCGCCGATGCCAAACAGGTGCACCAGCTGTCGCAAAGCTTGAACGAAGCCAGCCGGAAGGCCGGCCGCGTGCCGATGTTCATCGCGATCGACCAGGAAGGCGGCATGGTCGCCCGTCTGGTGAAGGGCATAACGCTGACGCCCGGCAATATGGCGCTAGGCGCCACGGGCGACGCCGAAGCGGCGGGCGATACCGCGCGCATCAGCGGCGAGCAGCTGCGCGCGGTCGGCGTGAATTTGAACTTCGCGCCGGTCGTGGACGTCAACAACAACCCGGATAATCCGGTCATCAACGTTCGCTCTTACGGCGACAACGCCGAACTGGTAAGCGAATTCGGCCTTGCCGCGGTGCGGGGCTACCAGAGCGCGGGCGTCTCGGCGACGGTGAAGCATTTCCCGGGCCACGGCGACACGAACGTCGACTCGCATCACGCGCTCGCGCTGCTGGCGCATGACCGCGCGCGGCTGGAGGAGATCGAGCTGGTGCCGTTCCGCAGAACGGCGGGAGACGCCGATTTCGTCATGACCGCGCACGTCGGCTTGCCGGCGCTCGATCCGTCCGGCGTGCCTTCCACGCTGTCGAGGCCGATTCTGAGCGGCCTGCTCCGCGAGGATATCGGCTACCAGGGCATCATTATCACGGACTGCCTGGAGATGGACGCGATCGATAAGAATTACGGTCCCGGCCGAGGCTCGGTCATGGCGCTGCAGGCGGGCGCGGACATGGTGCTCGTCTCGCATACCCCGGCCAAGCACCGCGAGGCGCTGGCGGCGGTCGAAGCGGCGGTCGCGAGCGGCGAGCTGTCGGAGGAGCGGATCGACGCGTCCGTGAAGCGGATTCTGGCGGCGAAGGCGAAGCGCGGGCTGTATGAGCCGCTGAAGCCTTGGGCGGAGATCGAGGCGAGCCTCGATACGCTAGAGCAGCGCCGGAGCGTGGAGAAGTGGAGCGAAGCGTCGGTAACGCTCGTTAAGAACGAAGGCGGCCTGATACCGCTGCGCAACGAAGCGAAGACGCTCGTGCTCTGGCCGGAGATCGTCGCGGTATCCGTCGCCGACGAGATGCTCTCCGAGGACGGGACGCTCGGCGCGAGGCTGGCGCACCGTCTCGCCGACGTGACCGAGCGCAAGGTGACCGATCCCGACGCGCTCGAGGGACTCGAGCAGTTCGAGCAAATCGTATTCGTCAGCTATGACGCGGCGAAGTTCCCGGCGGAGCGCGTCATGGCCGCCAAGCTCGCGGAGCTGGCGCCGGATCGCACGGTCGCCGTCTCGGTGCGCAATCCGCTCGATCTGCTGCTGTTCCCGGACGTGAAGGCGTTCCTGGCCGTCTACGAATGCCGTCCGCTCGCGCTGGAGGCCGCGGCCAAGGCGCTGACGGGGGAGCTTGCGCCGGTAGGCCGGCTGCCGCTGCGCATCTCCGAGCAATATCCGCTCGGGTGGCGCTGGCAATAACAGAGCGCGTATTCATCGGCATTATTTAGAAGGAAGAGCCGCAACCTCGTCGGGAACGATAAGGGTACGGCTCTTTTTCATTAGAAGAAAGCGCTTGGCAGGGCGGCGATCTTCGCTGGTTCGTGAACGGAGGAATGAGAGGAAACGATTCGGGAAACAATTTAAGCAAGAGGTGTTGACAAAGCTTTTAAATTGCGTTATCTTTAATTCGAGATAATTAAATCCAAAGCAAAGCAGCGGGAAAGGAGCGGTGGAAACGATGCCGATCGAACTCGATGACGAACAAGCGGTGTCGCTCAAGCTGTTCGTCGTATTGTCCAAAGCCTACAAGACGCTAATGGATCAGGCGATGAAGGACATGAAGCAGCACCATCTGTCGCCGTCGGAATTTACGATTCTCGAAGTGCTGTACAACAAAGGACGAATTCCGCTGCAGCAGATCGGGAGCAAGATTCTCGTCACGAGCGGCAGCGTCACCTACAATATCGACAAGCTCGAGAATCGCGGACTGCTGAAGCGGGTTCCTTGTCCGGATGATCGGCGCGTCACGTTCGCCGAGATCACCCAAGCGGGAACCGAGCTGTTCGATCGTATCTTTCCACCGCACGCGGAAGTCATACACGGATTGACGGCAGGGCTGGACAGCGAAGAGAAGCGATTGATGACCGAACTGCTTAAGAAGCTTGGCAAGGGCAGCGGCGCCGGATAGACGCATGTCGGTAAGGCCAGACAAGGCAGCGGGCAAATAAGGCTGCTTTCCACTGGCCTAATATCTTAAATCAAAGATAATGAATATTGAAGTTCAAGGAGGCGGCGGATAATGTCAATAGAGAAGAAATCTTAACGGTAGACGGATTTGCATAGTTAGCAGTTGACACTAAACTGCTTTTACTTGAAATACAAACTAAACAAGGCTCATTGGAGCCCCAAAGGAGCGATTTTTTATGACTCTTCGTACATCCGGTATCCACCATATCACCGCATTTGCCAGTGATCCGCAAGCGAACGTCGATTTCTACGCAGGCGTGCTCGGTTTGAGACTGGTCAAAAAAACGATCAACTTCGATGCGCCTGAAGTGTACCACCTCTATTTCGGCAACGAGAACGGCAGCCCCGGCACGATCATCACGTTCTTCCCGTGGCCGAACTCCCGCAGAGGCCGGATTGGCGGCGGTCAGGTCGGGACGACGACATACGTCATTCCGGAAGGAACCCTCGGCTTCTGGGCGGAGCGGCTTGCGAAACTCGGCGTGAAAGCGGAGCAGACCGCTCGCTTCGGCGAAACGTTCCTCCAGTTCGTCGATAATGAAGGCTTGCAGCTGGAGCTGGTGGAGCGCAGCGAAGGCGAACCTAGCCAATGGTCGTTCGGCGGCGTACCGGCCGACAAAGCGATCAAAGGCTTCGGCGGCGCGATTCTGTACAGCGTCAACCATGCGCAGACGGCGGATGTGCTCGTGAATGTCATGGGACTTGCTAAAGTCGGCGAGGAAAATGGCTACGCCCGCTTCCAATCCGACGGGAATCTCGGTAACATCATAGATGTTCGGCTGGAAAATATGGCCTGGGGCGCGGGCGGCGCGGGCACCGTTCACCATATCGCATGGCGCGCGAAAGATTTCGAGGAGCACGAAGCATGGCGGGAACAGGTAGCCGGCCACGACCTCGGCCCGACGCCGATCGTAGACCGTCAATACTTCAATGCCGTTTACTTCCGGGAAGGCGGCGGCATCCTGTTCGAGATCGCGACCGATCCTCCGGGCTTCGCCCGCGACGAGGCGCCGGAGACGCTCGGCGAGAAAGTGATGCTGCCCGAATGGTATGAGCCGCACCGTGCGGCAATCGAAGGCAATCTGCTGCCAATTCAAGTACGCGTATTGGAGGGTGATGAACAATGAGACATATTTTCGAACCGGGAACGGACGCGAATGCGCCGACGCTGCTGCTGCTTCACGGCACGGGCGGAACGGAACGGGATTTGCTGGGACTCGGGCGGATGATTTCGCCCGCTTCTCCGCTGCTCAGCGTCAGAGGTAACGTGCTGGAGAACGGCATGCCGCGGTTTTTCCGCCGGCTGGCTGAAGGGGTGTTCGATATCGAGGATCTGATCGCTCGCACGGAAGAACTGAATCGCTTCTTGGACGAAGCCGCCGCCCAGCATGGATTCGACCGCGGCAACGTCGTCGCGGTCGGCTATTCCAACGGAGCGAATATCGCGGGCAGCCTGCTGTTCCATCACGCGAACTCGCTGCGCGGCGCGATCTTGCATCATCCGATGGTGCCGCGGCGCGGCGTGGAGATCCCGTCCTTGAACGGCGTGCCGGTGTTCATCGGCGCCGGTACGAACGATCCGATCTGCACCCGTTCCGAATCGGATGAGCTGATCTCGCTGCTGGAAGCCGCGGGCGCCGCCATAACCGCGCATTGGGAGCAGGCCGGCCATCAGCTGACCCGCACCGAGGCGCAGGCGGCGGCGGAATGGTTCCAGGCGTCCTTCGGCGCCGGTGTCGGTCGATGATTACGATCGATCCGGCGCTCCATAGCGAACGCGACGTCTACAAGCTGATGATCGGCAGCGTCGTCCCTAGGCCCATCGCCTGGGTGACGACGCTCTCGGAGAACGGCGTGCTGAACGCCGCGCCGTTCAGCTACTTCTCCATCGTCTCGAGCAATCCGCCGCTGCTCGGCGTGTCGGTCCAGCGCAAGGGGGGCGAGATGAAAGACACCGCCCGCAACACGATCGCCAGGGGCGAGCTCGTCATCCACATCGTCGACGAGGATAACGTCGCCCAGGCGAATGCGACGGCCGCCAGTCTGCCGCCGGAGGAGAGCGAAGCGGAGCTTGCCGGCTTGACGGCCGTACCGAGCGAAGCGATCGCGGTTCCGGGTCTCGCCGAAGCCAAAATCCGGATGGAGTGCGTGCTGGATCAGGTCGTGCCGCTGAGCCGGCCGGGCGAGACGGAACCGACGGGCGATCTGCTCATCGCGCGCGTCGTCCGGTTCCACGTCTCGGAGAGCGTGTACCAGAACGGACGCATCGACGCCGGCAAGCTGCAGCCGGTGAGCCGGATGGCCGGTCACGACTATGCGTCGCTAGGCCGATTGTTCTCCATAGACCGGCCTACATAACCGCAAATCCCCTGCCAGCGCCTAAAGGCGTGCGGCAGGGGATTTTTTGTTGTATGCAGGTTTGAGGCTCGTCTTATTCTGCCCGGTTATCGCTTTGCACCATGCGATCAAACAGCGATATTAGCTCGTCGCTGTAGGCTTCCAGGTCGACGGTGTCCGTCAACTTCTTATTGAACATATATTCGCCGATCGCGCCCTGAATCACGGAAGCCATGACCTCCACGTTAAATGCGCGGAATTCCCCTCGCGTCTGTCCTTCGACCAGGATACGCTGCAGTTCGGCCGCGAGCGGATCTTCGTCGTCATCGCCGATTTTATAATACGGGACATTGTCCGGCGTTCGCGAATGGAAAATGATTTCGATCAGCGCGGTGCTGTGTCTAGGACGGGTAGCCTGGTAGGCGAGACTGGCGGCAATATAGGTGTGCAGCTTCTCTATGTTCGAGGATGCCCCGCCCGTTCGCTCCAGGACGTAACCGGCCGAATCGCCGACTAGCGCCATCAGCGTGTAGTCCATCAGTTCGTTCTTATCCCTGAAGTGATAGGAAATGAGCGCCGTGCTGATGCCGGCCCGTTTGGCGATTTGCGCAAGGCTCGCATTCGCGAACCCGATTTCGTCGAGCGTCGTGATGGCCGCGTCGACGATCTGGGCGCGCCGGGCTTCCGTAATGAACGATTGCTTCTCTTCGGTCTTCTTGCTCATGGGTAATTTCCTCCCCCGACAGCGGAGCATGCTTCATGAATCGCGGCCTCCGGGGGCAACCTTCGGCGTGCATGCGGCTAGTCGGTCATTTCGAGTTCGATTTGGCTTTCTTGCTCCATTTTACGAGCTGAATGATGGCGATGACAACTGCAGCGTTAATCGCGATTTTGAGCGGACTGGCTTCAATGTGTTCGGGCATGCGGTCGAATATCGAACCATCGAACAACCGGCCGACCAAGAAGACGACGACGATCAGCAGGCGGAGCGCGAAAACGACCGGAATCATGCCGAGCGCCATCTGAAACAACGGCTTGCCGTGCTCGCTTCGCGCGAGAATGAGCGGAGAAGCCGCTAGCGCCATAATGCCGCCCAGCGCCATGAGCGCCGGCTGGATCCAGCCGTACCAAGGAAGATCGCCGGCTTGCCAATTGTCGGCGTAGAAATACCAGACGGCCCCTAGGGCGATAATGCCCGCGGCTGCGCTTAACGCCGCGAACCACTTGCGGTCCGAATCCTTAACGAACGTGGAACTTGCTTTCGAATCTTGTGAATCGTTCATGTTCATTTCCCCTTTGCTGGCGATTGTTGATGCTTCCTCGGACGACAACGCGACGACGGTTTGGATGAGGGTTCAATGATTTGGTTGGTCGGGTAAATTGTAAATTGACTTTGTAATCATAAAACTGATTACTCGATCAAATTATAGTCTGGGCGAACAATAAATGTCAACGGCACGCAAAAAAATCCCCGAAAAACGGGCAGATGCCCATTCTTCGGGGATTTCGTTTCACGAAACGCGCGCCGCAGCTTAGACGGCGCCAACGGTTTCACCTTGGCTTGCGGTCTTCCGCGGCGGGATGGCGGTTCACTCGCCTTCGGACAATTCGTCGAGCGTCTTGCTGAAGGCGCTGGCCATATGATCGAGGAACCATTCGGTCTCCTGCATGCCCAATTTGGCGAGCGACTGTTCGATTTGACCTTTGGCCACGGCGAATTCGCGGTTGCCGGAGGACAGCTCGGACAGGCACTTGATATAGGCGTCGAGCAGGTCGGCCGCCTTGACGATGCGCCGCAGCTCCAGCTCCTCCGCATCGTGCGTCGCCGCATCCGGCGCGTGCTGGGCGAGCTCGCGCAGCAACGGCTCGTAGGCGGCCTTCAGCGGGTCCGGCACCATGCCCATCAGCCGCTCGCCGGCCATTGCCTCGAGTTCCCGGAAATTCGAGAGCATGCGCGGGTTGTGATGCTTGACCGGCGTCGGGATATCTCCGGTGAACACTTCGGTTGCGTCGTGGAATAAGGCGATCGTCGCCGCGCGGTCGGCGTTCAGCGAGCGGCCGTACACGCGGTTGCCGATCTCGCACAGCAGGTGGGCGAGCAGCGCGACGTGATAGGAATGCTCGGCGACGTTCTCGCGCGTCGTGTTGCGCATGAGGCTCCATCTTTTTATATATCGCAGCCGGTACAGGTAAGCGACAAAGTGATTTTCCAAGCGCGTTCTCTCTCCCTTGCGGATGGTTCTCCTATCGCGGAGGTCTATGCTATTATAGTATTATACCAGTTTTACGAATAGAGAGAGGAGCACCATCGTTTATGCAACATTTTGAAGAGAGCGTTTACAAGCTCATCGTCGAAACCTCCACGAACCTGCCGGGCGACGTCCGCAAGGTGATTCAGGCCGCGCAGGAAGCGGAAGACCGCGCCACGCGCGCCGGCTTGTCCCTGTCCACGATCGCGACGAATATCGAGATGGCCGAATGCAACGTCTCCCCGATTTGCCAAGATACCGGGATGCCGACGTTCGTCGTGCATACGCCGGTCGGAGCGAATCAGATCGTCATGAAGAAGCTGATTCGCAGCGCGATCGCGCGGGCGACGAAGGACGGCAAGCTGCGCACGAACTCGGTCGATTCGCTGACGGGCGCGAACACGGGCGACAACCTCGGCCCCGGCACGCCGGTCATCCACTTCGAGCAGTGGGAGAACGACGATATCGATATACGCTTAATCCTCAAAGGCGGCGGCTGCGAGAACAAGAACATTCAGTACAGCCTGCCGACCGAGCTGGAAGGACTGGGCAAAGCGGGACGCGATCTCGACGGCATCCGCAAGTGCATCATGCACGCGGTGTACCAGGCGCAGGGCCAAGGCTGCAGCGCGGGCTTCATCGGCGTCGGCATCGGCGGCGACCGCACGACCGGCTACGAGCTGGCCAAGCAGCAGCTGTTCCGCCCCGTCGACGACGCGAACGACATTCCGGAGCTGGCGCAGCTGGAGGACTACGTGCTGGAGCATGCCAACAAGCTCGGCATCGGCACGATGGGCTTCGGCGGCAACGTGACGCTGCTCGGCTGCAAAGTCGGCGTCATGAACCGCCTGCCGGCGAGCTTCTTCGTCTCCGTCGCGTATAACTGCTGGGCATACCGCCGTCAAGGCGCGCTCCTGAACGCGGAGACGGGCGAGATCAACTCGTGGATCTACCCGTCCGGATCGGATACGCCGATGAAGCACGCCGGAGCGGACGAGGCGGCCGCCGCGGTGTCAGCGCAAGCCGAACGCCGCGAGGTGGTGTTGAACACGCCGATCACCGAAGAGCAGATCCGCTCGCTCAAGGTCGGCGACGTCGTCATCATCAACGGCGAGATGCATACCGGCCGGGACGCGCTGCATAAGCATCTGATGGACCACGACGCGCCGGTCGACCTGAACGGGGCGGCCATCTATCATTGCGGCCCGGTCATGCTGAAGGACGAAGCGGGACAATGGCACGTGAAGGCGGCCGGCCCGACGACGAGCATCCGCGAGGAGCCTTACCAAGGCGACATCATCAAGAAGTTCGGCATCCGCGCGGTCATCGGCAAGGGCGGCATGGGACCGAAGACGCTGAAGGCGCTTCAGGAACACGGCGCGGTGTACTTGAACGCGATCGGCGGCGCGGCGCAATACTACGCTGAGTGTTTCAAGAACGTCAACGGCGTCGACTTCATGGAGTTCGGCATTCCGGAGGCGATGTGGCATTTGCAGACCGAAGGGTTCGCCGCGATCGTCACGATGGACTCGCATGGCAATAGCTTGCACGCCGACGTGGATAAGGATTCGTTCGCGAAGCTGGCCGAATTCAAGGAGCCGGTGTTCAAATAAACCATCCGCCGCGGCGATGGCCCAAGTCTAGACATAAATGAGGGATGCGCGTGCGCAATTTCGGCCTGGCATTCAATAAGAAATTCGAACAATGGATGTTTCTCATTATCCCGGGATGCCTCATCCTGGGATTTCTTTTTTCGGGGGCGCTTGCGCGATTCGCCGGCACCGTCCCGTACTTGTTCGCCTATGTGACGTTCGTGATGGCGATCGGCTGCGGAATGAAGCATCTCGCGACGGTGATGAAGCGGCCCGGCGTAATGGCGTGGACGTTCGTCCTGACCCATATCGTGTCCCCGCTTATCGCGTACGGACTCGGCGCGCTGATCTTCGGCGCGGACTCCCCGTACGTCGTCGGTTTCGTATTGTTCACGATCATCCCGCTCGGAGTCTCGACCGTGCTGTGGGTCGGCATGTCGGGCGGCAGCGTTCCGTTGATTCTGGCCATGGTCGTCATCGACTCCGCGTTAAGTCCATTCGTCGTGCCGACCGGCATTCATCTCTTGTTCCGCGAGAGCGTCGAGACAGATACGGCGCAGATGATCGTGGATTTGTTGACAATTATCGTGGTGCCAACCGTTATCGGCGTCCTGCTGCACGATCTGACCAAAGGGCGCATACAGCCGGCGATTCAGCCCTACGCGGCGCCACTCTCGAAGATCTGCTTCGCGCTCGTCGTACTGTTGAACGCGGCGGCGATCGCGCCTCAGGCTTCGGCGCTGAAGGGCGATCTGATGCGGATCGTGCCGCTGGCGGTCGTGATGGTCGGACTTTGCTACGCTGTCGGCTTCCTAGGCGCGCTGCCCTATCGGAACCGGGAGTTGCTCACGACGGTCTCGTACGCTTCGGGCATGCGCAATATTTCGCTCGGCATCGTGCTGGCCATGGGATACTTCAGTCCGCTCGCGGCGGTTCCCGTCGTCCTGTCGATTCTGATCCAGCAGCCGCTTGCAACGCTGCACCATGCCGTTTTACACAAACTTTACAATCGGAAGGCTGGCGTTCATAGCCCATGACGAGTACGATAGGGGACAGGAAACGGTGGGGGATGCGGAAAATGAATAGTTTTCGGTTTCGATTGACCTTCGCGATGGTCGCGCTGATCGGCTTGTCGGTGCTGGCCGCGGGCATTGTGATGGGCAATACGTTCAAGCAAAATCATATTAACGCGCTGGAAGCCAGCATGGTTCGGGAAATGCGCATAATTCTGGACGGGATGGATTGGCAGGGCAGCGACGCCGGAACGCCATTCGATTATTATTCCGAGCAGGCACGGCATTTGAAGGAGACGACCGAGTCGCGCGTCACGTTCATTCGCGGCGATGGCGTCGTGCTCGGCGATTCGGATCACGATGCCCGCACGATGGATAATCACGCCGAACGGACGGAGATCGTGGAGGCGGGACGCGAAGGCGTCGGCCGCGCGATCCGCCACTCGGATACGCTGGACGAGAATTTATTGTATGTCGCGATCGAGGCGGTACGCGGACAGCCCGATAAAGGCTATATTCGGTTGGCGCTTAGCCTGGCGACCGTCGAGGCGAGCATGAGCCGAATTTGGAGCGCGCTCGTGATCGGATTGCTCGTGCTGTTCGTCGTCGCGGCACTGGTCAGCTATCGGCTGGCAAGCGGGCTGACGAGGCCGCTGGAGCAGATCACGGCGGTGGCCAAACGCATCAAGAGTCTGGATTATCAAGCACGGGTCAACGTGAAAAATCACGACGAGATCGGCGAGCTCGGACAAGCCCTCAACGCGATGGCCGAGAGTCTGCAAATTCAGATGGCGCGCATTCATCAGAACGAGAATCAGTTGGAGAGCGTCTTGGACAATATGATCAACGGCATCGTCATGATCGATCGCGCGGGGCGGATGGTGCTGATCAACCGACGGGCGGAGGAAGTGCTCGGTTTTCATGCCGGAGAGATGGTCGGCCGTCATTATACGGAAGCCAAACAGCAGTACGAGCTGACGCAGATTATTCAGGACGGGCTGGAGCACCGGGATCACGTTCGCGAAGAAATCACGTTCTATTTCCCCGAGGAACGGCTGCTTGATTTGAACCTGGTCCCGATCTTCGAAGACGGCTCGGAATTCGGCGGCGTACTGCTCGTCCTGCAGGACGTCTCGGCGATCCGGCGTCTCGAGCGGATGCGCAGCGAGTTCGTCGCCAACGTGTCTCATGAGCTGAAGACGCCGGTGGCGGCCGTGAAGGGATTTGCCGAGACGCTGCTGAGCGGCGCGGTGAATGACCCGGAGATCACGAAGTCGTTCCTGCAGATCATCTATGACGAGAGCGAACGTCTCAACCGGCTGATCGGCGATATTCTCGAGCTGTCGAAGATCGAATCGCGGCGGGTGCCGCTGCAGTTCTCGCCGATCGAGCTCCCGTCGTTCATCTCGAAGACGGTGGAAGTGATGACATCCGAAGCGGCGCGCAAGCATATCGATCTGTCGATGCGGGTCGAGCCGGGACTGTTCGTGGAAGCGGACGAAGATCGGTTGCGTCAAATCGTCATGAACCTGCTCGCTAACGGCATTAGCTATACGCCGGAAGGCGGCAAGGTGTCGATCAGCGTGCAGCCGCTCGTCGACGGACGCCCCGTGAGCGGAGGGGACGAACAGGACTACGACTACATTCGCATCAGCATTTCGGATACGGGTATCGGCATTCCGAAGAAAGATCTGCCTCGCATCTTCGAGCGATTCTACCGCGTCGATAAGGCGCGTTCGCGGAGTTCGGGCGGTACAGGCCTCGGATTGTCCATCGTCAAGCACTTGGTCGAGCTGCATCATGGCACGATTTCGGTCGAGAGCTCGGTCGGAATCGGCTCGACGTTCATCATCGATATGCCGGTAATTCAATAGATTGAGGGAGAGCGGGTAGAGAGATAAAGGTTTACCCGCTCTTCATAGAATGATATGATTGGCTTGTAAAGAAGCCAAAAATATTGCAAAACAATGCGAAACTTGGGGGTTCTCATGTCGCAAAAGGTGTTAGTCATCGAAGACGAACCGACGCTCGCGCGATTGCTTTCCTACAACCTGACGCAAGAAGGGTACGACACAACGGTAATCGAGCATGGCGTAGAGGGGCTGCAGGCAGCATTGCAGCGTTCGTTTGACCTTATTATTCTGGATATTATGCTGCCTGGCATGAACGGATTCGAGATCTTATCGCGTCTGCGCCAAAGCGGCAACGGCACGCCGGTCATCGTCCTGACGGCGCGCAACGCCGAGGAGGAAGTCGTGCAGGGCTTGAAGCGCGGCGCCGACGATTATATTACGAAGCCGTTCGGCGTCGCGGAGCTGCTCGCCCGCGTATCGGCCGTGCTTCGGCGCACCGGGCCGGAGCAGGACGGCAAGGCATCGGAATCTTCGGATAGAGTTATCTCCGCCGGGGAGCTGTCGATATTCCCCGAGCGATACGAGGTAATTCTAGCCGGGGAGACCGTGCCGCTTCGTCCGAAGGAATTCGAAGTATTGCTTTATCTCGTGCAACGCCCCGGCATGGTCATTACCCGCGACGATCTGATGAATGTCGTCTGGGGTTTCGACTACATCGGCGGTCAGCGCACGGTCGACGTGCACGTCAGCTCGCTGCGCAAGAAGCTGGAGCTCGGTCAGCAGTCGGTGCAGATCGAATCAATCCGCGGCGTCGGCTACAAGCTCGTCATGCCCAAGAAGCTCGGTTCGTCCAAATAGACGACCGGGCTTTTTGCGTTGCGGGTGCTTGCGCCGCTTAAGCGTAGAGGCTTGTTTCGGACCTGCGCGATCGCTGTAAGAATAGATGTAACCAATCGTTTCTTACATATCCAATGGACCATTCGGAAACCCTACACCAAATGATTCCATTAGCGGTTAGGCAAAGGAGAGGATTCGCATGAACCCGAACGAAACAGGAAAGAAGCGAGATGACCAGACGGCCGTCGATACGGCAGGCATACCGATTGTCCCGTACCGCGAGGACATATCGGCGACGGATTCGATCGATCCGGTCGTCGAGGAGATCATGGACAATATTGAACATACGTTTGTCGATGAAGAGGATAACTACGAAGACGCGAACCGTTCGAAGCGGGACGATGATTAAATATGTGAACGGCTGGTTCGCGATCGCAAGCGCCTATGCGCTGTGCTTCTTCGCGTCCGCGACGATGTGCGCAATGCTATCCCGCCAGCCGATCGATCGGTACGATCTGGCCCAGGTCTGGATCGGCGCGGCCATGTTGGTCGTTCCGTATGCGCTCGCCGGGCTGTACGTCTACCAACAATGGGGACGTTCGATCCGGCAAGCATTCGCGTTCGGCCTCACGCTGGTGATGGGCGAACGGTTGGGCATTCTGTTTATCGGGTCGGTATTCGTTGCGGCAGGAGGTGACGGCGGCGGCAATGGCATCGTCACCTGGCGCAGCGTAATCGATTTTGTATGGGCGGAGGCGCTTCCGTACTTTACGCCGATTTATATTTGCTGCGGCGGGATTAGCATCGTCGTGTGCGTCGTCTCGGCGGTAGCGATATGGCCGAGATACGTGCGCCCCGGGCAATCGAGCCCGTCGGCAAGGTAGATAATACCGAATGGTTTGATCTAACTCAGCCATCGTTTGCAAAGCCTTGGAGAGACGCCAGTCTTTCCAAGGCTTTTTCGTCATATGCTAGGAATTTATAAGTTTCTCTCGCGCGCGGGGAGCATCGAGTTTGTTATTCCAAATCCCTCCATATAATGCTTAAATTCCTCTCGCCCTGACGAACGCCGTCATAGTATGATGGAAAGGTTGTCATTATTTATCTGAACTGGGGCGAGATGATGAGGTGGAAGAAATGTACGGCCGCGCTGCTGGCTGCGGTCGCATTCATGGGACCTATTGCGGCAGGCCATGATGCGGTGACGGCGGCCGCGGGAGCGCAATCGCAGGCTAGCAACCCGAACGCGAGCGGCAAACAGCTGGCATCCGCGCTGGCGGAGCTATCCGAATATAATTTGATCGGCGTTACCGCGGACGGTTGGATATATGTCGACGAGTATTATTTCGAACCCGGAACTTACCGGCAGCAATACCGCGTGTTGAAGAAGAAAGCCGGCGATTCGGCGCTGCAGGATGCGACCAAGGACAAGCTGATCCGCCCGAGCGCGCCAAGCCGGCAATTCGCCGTGCCCGACCAGATCGACTACAACATTCGCGCCGCGGCGACGGCCGGACCGTATTTGCGGAATTTGGCGGCCAAATCGAACGTACATATTTTGTCGATCGCCGGCGAGACGGTGCTGTACTGGGAAGGCGAGATTGCGCGAGACGATTACGGAGATGAACGGCTGAGCAAGGGGGTCATTAAGCGCGCCAAGTTGGATGGCACTAGCGTCAACGTCGTCGTCTCGGATCCGGGTACGCTGCAGCTGTCCCATATGACCGTCGCGAATCAGACGCTCTACTATACCGTCGCGAACGCCGCCGCGAAGCCGTCAGCCAATCCAGGCGAAGCCGCGATCGTTTATTCGCTCTATCGAATCGGGCTCGACGGCAAGAACAAGAAACTGCTGGCCGGCGACTACTTGGGCGGCGTGGACCGGATGAACCGGACCGTGAGGGGAATCGCCCTGCATCGCGCTTATCAGCAGAGCGTGCCTGTGCAGATATGGAACGGGAATATCGTCTATCAGGCGACAACCGGCATGTACAAGATGAAGACGGACGGCACCGGCAAAACGAGACTCGCCGCGGACCACCCCGTACGCCCGATCCTCGATGGGGATGCCATCTATTACGGGACGAAACGAATCGTGCCGGGCACGAAGAAACGTACGGACGAGCTCGGGCCGATCTACCAGGTGAAGCTGTCCGGCGGCAAGCCGGTTCCCCTGACGAAAGGCGGCAGCAAGCTGCTCTTCGCCAAGGACGGCTGGGCGTATACGGAATCCGATCCAGACGAACTGGACCAACGTCTGACGCGCATCAAGCCGGGTACGGGGTCGCAGTCGCTGATCAACGGACTGAAGGGCAGCGAGAGCTTCGCGGTGACCCACGTTTACGGAGACTTGATCCTGTACGGCAAGTACTCGCACCGCTCGAACAGAACTTATCACGCGATGAACTGGGACGGAAGCGGCAAGAAGGAGATCCTGGTTCTGCGAACCAACGCCTATCCGGATCCGGTGTCGGGTGGCCAAACTCTTGACGCCGAGGAAGCGATCCGGCTTAATTACGGCAAATACGAGATGCCCGCCGAGCTGAAACGAGTGCTGAAGCTGCAGGAGGATCTGCGCGAGAAGAAGCTTCTTGATTACGGAGACATGTTTGGCGTGTATTTCTATGAGGACGGCGTTGATTCGCGCTATTTGAATACGCCGCTAGACGTCATTACGTTCGGGTCGCCTGGCGTAGACGGCATCCACTACGGCTTCTTGACCGATTTCGGCGAGGTTACGAGCTTGGAAGAAGCCTATATCGTCCGCGTCGAACCGATGAACTTCGATGACCCTGTCCGCATCGTCGCCCGGAATCTGCATGATTTCCTCCGCATGCTCGTCTATGCGGAGAACGCGGCTCATGTGTTGGACATGAACGCGGACAAGGCGTCCGTAAGCACGATCATGGCACCGGATCCGGATGCGTGGGAGCCGGGCCGGGATGACGCGCTCGTGCGGCATCTCGTGTCCCAGACGCTCAAGCTGGAGAAGATGCCGGACCCATATGCTTACTTTCAGCAGCTGAAGAAGGCTCGCGGGCTTGCGGCAACGGTTCCGACCGAGGATGGCCTCGGCGTCGTGCCGTCCACCGGTGCGGGAATTCCCGCAGAACGGTTCGATTTCGCCGGCAAAGAATGGCTGGAGCTGGCGGACGCGAAGGCGTTCTTCGGCTCGGCGCCCCGGGAAGCCAAGCTTGTCTTCCTGCGGGACGCTCAATCTCGCGGATGGATTAACGAGGCAGACGAGGATGTTAAGCAATTCCTCAAGCAAGAATTGCGCGCGATCGGCTTGGACGACGAAGCGGATCGAATCGGATATCCGGACTACGAGGACTATTATGAAGAAGGCTATACCGAGAAGGAAACGGATTGGATGGAGATAGAATCGGAGGATGACGAGTACTTGGGCTCGATCTCGATCGATTGGTTTAGCTGGTAATGCAAGATGGTTGAGCAAGGGAAGGACAACGGGCTGCCCGTTGTCCTTTTTGGCGACTATTGGGCCGCGCCACCCGCTATCCGGATGACGGATTCGCCGCCATCGGCATCGTATTCGACCGAGTAGCCGTATGCTTCGGCAATGGCGCGCAGCGGCAAATAGACGCGGCCCTCCGTTAAGAGCATCTCTTGCGTAATCTCGAACCGTTGATCCAGCACATGATCATAAAAAGCCTTCTCGCCCGCGATCATCGTAAAACCGTCGCTTCGTTCGCCGACGGCGTTCAGGTCAAAGGCCTGAATTAGTAAACGCTGCTCGTCGGCGTTCCAAGCAATCCCCTTGGAAACCGTATCGAAAGGCACTAATAGGGAGAGCAGGTGAGGAGAAACGTAAAGTCGGTTATCCCGCGTTGCGTAATCGGAGCGTTCCAAAACCCGTTTTTCGCCGTTCGCATAGTCGATTCTTAGCGCGTTCGTCTGTTCGGCCGCATAGGCGGGGAAAGCCCCGGTCACGCAGAGGAGGGCGAGCGCGGCAGCCGACCCGATTTGCTTCAACTTCATCGTATCGCTCCTTATATGGAAATAATCCGAATGTTGATTTGACGTTGTATCCTCGCGAATAGTTCCAGATTGACGCGAAAAAGCCCGCCGTTCGCCTCAAATCGAGACGAACGCGGGCTTTATTGCCGGTTCCAGGCGAGCATGCGCTTCTGGAACTGCTTTGGCGAGCAGTCATTGTATTTTTTGAACATTTTATAGAAATGCGCCATGTTCGGCATGCCGATCCGGTCGCCGACCTCCGAGACGCTCATGTCCTTGGTGAGCAGGATGCGCTCGGCCCACTTGATCTTGCGGTAATTCACGTATTCGGTGAACGAGAGGCCGATCGCTTTCTTGAAAAATTTGACGAAATAATAGTAGCTCATATTGGCCAGCTTGCACACTTCCTCCACCTGGATGCGATCGGTCAGATGCGTCTCGACGTAATCGAGCACGCCTCGCAGCCGCGCCCGGTCGAAGTCTTCGCTCTCGGCGAGAATCTTCTTCGAGTCGCTGCGGATGAGCAGCAGGAGCAGTTTCTTGATCAGCATGCTGACGGCCAATTCATAGCCCGTCTGCTTGGTCGTCGCCTCCTGCAGGATCGAGCGGATGGATTCGGCGGCTTCCGCCTTCGCATGGGCATTCTCGCGGAAGATGTAGTTCGCTTGGCTAAGCGGATTCTTCGTCTCCGAGAAAAATCGCATATACGGCATGGAGCTATGGTCGAAAAATTGCTCCAGATCGAATTGCAGCACGATATAGTGCATCGGCACGCCGATGCTGCGGTCGCGATGCAGCTGATTGGCGCCGATGATGGCCACGTCGCCGGCCTCCAGCCGGACGCTTTCGTCGTCGATATACACGTCCAGGATACCGTCCGTGACGAGCAAAAGCTCGAGTTCCCGGTGGTGATGCCAGTCAATGTAAAAATCGTGCATGCGCTCGGATTGAAATATTTTAAGAGACAAGAGAGGGTTTTCATAAACAACCTTCTCGTTGTAAAATTCCACGTGATCACCCCTGCAACAACAAAATGGCATAAAACGATCGCAATATCCGCGATTACTAATGAACGCCTGTTTGGACTATACTTATTCTAGTTCATTGAGGTTCAATGGCACAACGCAAAATTACGGTACGGCGCTATAATAAACCGGATCTTGGAGGGTTAATCAAATGGCACAAGCACAGGTACGTATCGGCATCATCGGCTGCGGCGGGATTGCTAACGGCAAACATATGCCGGCGCTGGCGAAAGTCGCCGAAGCGCAAATAGTCGCGTTCTGCGACATCGAAGCCGAGCGCGCGGTGAAAGCGAAGGAAACGTTCGGCACGAGCGAAGCGGTCGTCTATACGGATTACCGCGAACTGTTGAAGGACGAGACGATCGAAGTTATCCATGTATGCACGCCGAACGATTCCCATGCCGAAATTACGGTGGCCGCCCTCGAAGCGGGCAAGCACGTTCTGTGCGAGAAGCCGATGGCGAAGACGGCCGCGGACGCGCGCCTGATGCTGGAAGCGGCGAAGCGTACGGGCAAGAAGCTGAGCATCGGCTACCAGAACCGGTTCCGCGCCGATTCCCGCTACTTGAAGGAAGCTTGCGATCGCGAAGAGCTGGGCGAAGTGTATTTCGCCAAGGCGCACGCGATCCGCAGACGCGCGGTGCCGACGTGGGGCGTGTTCCTCGACGAGGAGAAACAAGGCGGCGGACCGTTGATCGACATCGGCACGCACGCGCTTGACCTGGCGCTCTGGATGATGGACAATTACAAGCCGAAGGTCGTCCTCGGTCGCGCTTACCACAAGCTGTCCCAGAACGAGAACGCGGCCAACGCGTGGGGCCCTTGGGATCCGGCGCAGTTCACGGTCGAAGATTCGGCGTTCGCGATGATCACGATGGAGAACGGCGCGTCAATCGTACTGGAATCGAGCTGGGCGCTCAACTCCCTCGAAGTCGACGAAGCGAAAGTAACGCTGTGCGGCACGAAGGCGGGCGCGGACATGAAGAAAGGGCTGCGCATCAACGGCGAGGAGAACAGCCGGCTGTACACGAAGGATATCGAGCTCAGCAGCGGCGGCGTGGCATTCTACGAGGGCGCGAGCGAAGATCCGGCCGAGCTGGAAGCGCGCGCATGGATCGACGCCGTGCTGAACGACAAGGAGCCGGTCGTGACGGCAGAGCAGGCGCTCGTCGTATCGGAGATTCTCGAGGCGATCTACGAATCTTCCAAGACGGGCAAAGCGGTCTATTTCGAATAAGATCGACATTTTAATCAGAGCATCCGTATGCGGCACCAGCTGCATGCGGATGCTTTTTTTAATGAAATTGATTTTTTTGGATAAAAACGTAAAGCGATTCCGCGGGAGCGGACGAAAGCGAAGGTCAGCACGGAGCGGCATCAAGCACAGATCGCCTAGAGGATACCACCCACAGGCAAAACGTAACGAACGAAGCTCGAACAAGAGCCAGTCCGAAGGACTAGCGGGCTCCCCTTGAAAGGACACATCAAGGACGGCCGCGAACAGAGTCACGCTGATTAGAAGAGTCCAGAGGGTGCTAACCCTCTGGTACCCCTCGGCGGAGGGGGCAATGCTGTCAGGTTAAGGGAAAACGTCGGATGAAGCCAACTAGGGACTATAGCTGACAGGCTTAAGTCGTAGGACGGACTTCATAACCTACTGAAGCTTTGTCCGTGAGGACAAAAGCGGCCCCGCTCAAGCCCAATCGCCGACCGCGAACAAGTGAGACAGCACGAAAAAGGGAGTCCAGAGGGCAAAGCCCTTTGGAGCCTCCTCGGCGGAGGAGGTGGGAGGAGGGAGCAATAATAGTGGGATCAAAGGGGCGTAGCCCTTCTTAACCTGACAGCATTGCGGAGGGGGAAGGGGGAGCGAAAACAGAAGCCCTTTTACCCTCATTGGAGACGGGAGGAAATCGAGGAACAAGCAGGAATATTGTCGAACGAAGTAGAATAACTTCGTAAAGCAAACTGGAACGGTGTCCATAGCCTTGCGCGGATACGGCGGCCAGCGGCTTAGGTGCAGCTAGAAGTGTGGAGGTAGAGGAATGCGCAATGAGCGCCCTTCGTCCGTTCAAGCGTCGGACAAATGGATGAGAATGGTCGTGAACGGGTATTGGATCACGTTAGCCGTCACGGTTCTCGGACAAATCGCCGTGTATGCGGTCTCGGAACGGACAAACAATGCTTTCGATGCGTCTGAATATATGAAGCATTACGTGTGGTTGCCGGACGTTATCTTGGTTGTCCTCCTTGGCGGCTTGGAAGCCGCTTTGCGCAAACTGCCGGAGCGCAAGGACGCCGCCATCTTCATCGCGGGCATGCTGCTGGCCATGACGCTGGCCTTCTTCATGAGCGCGAAGCTGCCGGGAGCGCTCGTCATCCTTCTGCTGCCGATGCTGGCCGGCATGTTCATGCTGAAGCCGAGCTATATTCATATCGCTTTGGGCGTGAATGGGGTATATTTGCTGCTGTTGTTTGCGTTCGCGCCGGGCCGGCAATCGCTTCCGTTCTTTTGCGAAATGGCGATCGTGGCCTTCGTCCTGCTTGCCGCGGCGTTTAGCGGCGTAGGCGTTCTGAAGCGGGGCAGCGACTTGTTCGCGGTGCTGGAGAAGTCGCATAAGTCCGTGCAGGAACTGCTCGTGAAGAACGCGATGATGGACCGGATGAACAAGATCGACGCGCTGACGGAGCTCTACAATCACAAGACGTATCATGAATACGCCGAGAAGCTGGCCGAGCAGCAGCAACGCAGCGAATTCCCGCTGCAGGTGGCGATGATGGACGTCGACAACTTCAAGCTGGTCAACGATACTTACGGCCACTGGGTCGGCGATATCGTGCTTCGGCGCGTAGCCGAGATTATCCGCGAGCATATGGAGGCGGATGACTTCGCGGCGAGATACGGCGGCGAGGAATTCATCGTGCTGCTGACGCTGAAGCCGGTGGAACAGTCGATAATGGTCGTCGAGGCGATTCGCCGGACGGTCGCCGAGGTACGGTTCGAGGAGATGGGCGGCAGATCGGTGACGATCAGCATCGGGCTCCACGATTTCGCGCAAGGCGAGAGCAAGGCCGACTTCTTCCGCATCGCGGATGCCGCCTTGTACGAGGCGAAGAAGACGGGGAAGAACAAGACGGTCATTCGCTAGCGGACGGGAGATACGGATAAGGAAAAAGCTGCGCTCTACGCGCGTCGCAACGTTCGGTTGCGGACGCGGTAGGCACAGCTTTTTTGGCATTACTCGTGGTTGCGGAAACCCGCTTCGCCGGAGGAGCTTTCGTCAGACAGTTCGGCGAGACTTTTGATCTTGCCATGGGGCCTTTGGTTTTGCTTGCGGCTTTTCCATGCGCTTTCGCGACGGCCTTGAGAACTGGACATGAGGATGGCTCCTTTCGTGATCGACGATTAGGATAAGTTCGGGACGCGTTCGGGACGGCAACTGCGCTGCTTCACCCGAGGTCCGCTTCTATTGTCGCTCGGAAAGCCTTCCGTTATGCGCGTCCTGATTGTCAATTGCCGTCAGCTGGGTCAAATCGGCGGCTCGTCGGCAAGATCCGGTTCCGCTTCGGTACGAAGCTTGATGAATCGGTAAATTTGGACGACGATAATCTTGACGATCGCATAGATCGGAACGGCAAGCAGCAAGCCCAGCGGCCCGACGAGCGTGCCGGCGACGAGCAGCAGCAAAATAATGGTCAGCGGATGAATTTCGAGCTGCTTGCCCATGATTTGCGGCGAAATTAAATTCCCCTCGATCTGCTGCGCCACGAGCGTGACGACGAGCACCTTCACGATCATCATCGGCGAATCGACCGAAGCGACCAACACGGCCGGCACGGCGGCGATGAACGCTCCGATATACGGAATGACGTTCGTCAGCATGGCCGCGAGCGCGAGCAGTACCGCGTAATCGATGCCGATAATGAGGTAGCCGATGAGCAGGAGAATGCCGACGCAGACGGCGACGGTGATTTGTCCTCGAACATAGGTGGCGATCGTCTGGTCCATCTCGGACAGCAGTTTGCGGGCGAGCGCTTGATTTTTGACTGGCACGACCTTCAAGAATCCGCCGCTCATTTTCTCCCCGTCTTTCAGGAAATAATAAAGGACGAACGGGATGACGACGGCGAGGAGCACCAGATTGGCTACGAAGCCGAACAGCGCCGTAATATTCGTGCTGACCAGCTTGACGGCCACGTCGGCGTATTCGGTCGCTTTATCCTGCAGCGTGTTGAAGTCCAGGCCGAAGCTCTCGAGGAACTGGTTGAACGATTCGTTGTCCGCCAGTTCGTACCCGCGCTGCACGGCCGTCTGCACGAGATGCGGCATGCTTTCGCCGAGCTCGACGAACTGCTTCTTGATTATCGGCGCGACATAGATGATAAGCAGGGTGAATAAACATACGATCAACAAGTAAATGATCAGGATCGCGGCGCTGCGCGGCACCTTCCTACGGGATAGAAACTGCACCAGCGGACGCATCAAGTAATACAGCGTTCCCGACAACAGAATCGGTATGAATAGCGTTTGGAACATGACCGCGACGGGGTGAAACACGAAATTGATTTTGACGCCGACCCAGATGATAAGGAAGATCAGCAGCACGCCGTAACCGACGCGAAAAAACTTGGAATTCGGCAGAAACGTTCACCTCCGCGCAAAGCCTGCCGGTACATCCGGGATGGGACGAATGGCGCATGCCAGACTTAGCCGATTTGTTGATATCGTGCCCATGCTATCAAAGCGCAACCCCTTTGTCAAACAACCCCAGCTTGCGCGGTATACACGGCTTACGTCGTCATCCTTAACGCTTGATCCCCAGTAGGCGAACCAGCCAGAGTAAGGCCGTTATACGCTTTGTTGTCCGCCTTCTGCGCGCCGCCGTTTCTGCGAGATGCCGGTGTATTCCCCTCCGATCGGCCCTTCTTAATTCTTCGAGCTCGTATTCTCTCAGCTTCTCGATCATATATTCCTCGTGCAAACGCATCGCGTTTGGCCTCCTGACATGTTCGGCTGGGGTTTATCCGGAATGAAACGCGCCGCGTTACGAATGGTCGGCGGGAGCCGTTTCACCTTTGCCTTGTTGATCTCATTATGCCAGCGGCGAAAGGCGGTAAAAAGTGTAAGGATATGCCGAATCATTTCCTCTTTTCCGCTGGAACGGGCTCGAGAAGCGAGGGCGGTGACGGGGTGAAGCTCTCCCCGTCCGTGCGCGTCCACGCGCTCTATCGTAATGTCATATTCCGGCCTTTCCCGCGATAGAGTGAGAGAGAAGGGCAAAAAGGAGGCGGCGGGGATGAATCGTACGTGGAGGAAATACGCGGCCGAAGGCGCCGGAACGTTCGTCCTGGTTCTATTCGGGTGCGGGAGCGCGGCGACCGCCGGAGGCAATCTCGGCAGTTTAGGCGTTGCTTTGAGTTTCGGCTTATCGCTAATCGCAATGATGTATGTCATTGGGCCGGTTTCGGGCTGTCACGTGAACCCGGCGGTGTCAATGGCGATGTTTCTGCAGGGCAAGCTGAGCGGCCGTGATTTGGGCGGGTATATCGCAGCTCAGCTGGTGGGCGGCATACTCGCTTCGGGCTTGCTATATGCGATTATCGAATCGACGGGCAAGGCGGTAACCGACCTGGGACAGAACGGTTACGGGGCGGGCTATGGCATCGGCATTACGGCGTCGATGGCCATCGTCGTAGAGATTATTTTGACCTTCGTCTTCGTATATACGCTGCTGGGCGTGACGGCGACCGAAGCGACGAGCAAGATTGCGGGCATCGTGATCGGCCTGACGCTAACATTTGTCCATATCCTCGGCATCGGGCTAACCGGCACTTCGGTGAATCCGGCGCGCAGCTTGGGACCGGCGTTATGGCTGGGCGGCGATGCGCTTCACGAGCTATGGGTATTTATCTTTGCGCCTCTGATCGGATCCGTCGTTGCGGTATGGGTGTTTCGGCGGTTGTATGGACGGAAGTAGGCGTGGAATCACTGGGCTGGCGCGGAGGAAGCGGCCGGGGATTTTTTGTCGGCAGGGTGGTCACAGGTGAGGATGGTCTATATACTAAACCGCATAGATCTAGCATACTGATATAAGCTGGACGTTGACACTTTGGCAGATAAAGGGCGTTATTTGTTATGCATACCTATACTTTTACGGCGGAATTTTATCTTTCCACTGGCGCAGCATTGTTTTTCCTGATTGTGTCTCCTTTTTTATTTCGATACCAAAAGATGTCCGCTTTAGCCTTCTTGTTACTCGGTCTAACTGCGGCGGGCCTAGGATTCGTCAGGATGTTGGCGTTCAATGATGCACTAGATCGTGGTAGCGCCTGGATGAAAATCCCGTATTTCGGACTTTTGTTGTTTTTCGCATTCCTTTATCCGGCAGGTATGCAAGGAGCGAAGTTTGCGGGTATATCAAAAAAATGGATGCGCATTTGTTTCATCTACGTATTCGTCTTTTTATCGGTCATGATGATCATGATCTGGCTGTATTAAGAATTACCTTGCCATACAGATGTCACTGTTCCTATCGTATACTCTTCTCAATTGAGAAATTCCAAGGGGGAACAAACAATGAATGGTGCAGGTACGGAGGTAAACGCGTCTGAAACCGGAGTAGTCTTTTTATCCGGAGCGGGGTTAGGGCAGGGAATTTGGGCGGGCGTCCTCTCGCAAATTGAATGCCCGGTGCTCGTCGCGGAATATCCCGGCAAGGATGGCGCTCCCGAAGCGAACAACTCGTTCTCGTTGGGTGATTACGCCGAGCATGTACAGCGTCAAATCGAGCGGTGGGGCGTGCGGAGGTTCGTGCTCGTCGCGCATTCGCTAGGCGGCCTGATCGGCTTGCGCATCGCGAAGCAGATGCCGGAGCGGGTTGCCGGCTTCATCGCGGTCGGGGCGATTATACCGAAGAACGGCGGCTCCTTCCTTTCCGTGCAGCCGTGGCCGAAACGGGTTCTCGTCTCGACGGTGCTGCGGCTGGCAGGGACGAAGCCTCCTGCAGCGGCCATCCGGCAAGGCTTATGCCACGATCTAACTTCGGCTCAAACAGAATCCGTGGTAGCGGGATTCAAGCCTGAGTCGATCCGCGTGTACACTGACGGTTGCGAAGCCGGCGTGCCAGAGGTGCCGAGGATGTACGTGAAGCTCACGCAAGATCGGGAGCTGGATCAGCGACTACAAGACCGGATGGCGCTCCAGTTGGCGGCTCACCGCACCGTCAGCTTGCCGAGCGGGCATTTGCCGATGTTGCGCATGCCGGAGGAGCTGAGCCGCACGTTGATGGAGTTCATGGCGACTGGGTCAGACGATCGGAAAATAGTGGGTTGACGGGCATGCTAAACCTAAACCGCCTCATACGTCAAAAAGGCTCGTCCGCGACCATGTCGCCGGACGAGCCTTTCATTTTCGTACACGATACGGCTAATTCCGCAGCAGCAGCAGCGACACGAACTCGTCTTCCGTCAGCTTGCCGAAATACGTATTCAGGTTGACGCCCGCGAGCGCTTGGCGGATCGCTTCCTCCTCGTAACGGATGCCGGTCAGCAGCTCCTCGATTTCCGCCACCTCGCCGACGCCGAAGAAGTCGCCGTAAATTTTAACGAGATCCATGCGGCCTTCCGTCACGTCGAGCCGGACATCGATAATGCCGGAGACGAATTTGCGTTCGTTCTGAATGTTGCATTTCGGCGAGCGTCCGTAGTTCCAGTCCCAATTGCGGTAGCGTTCCTCGGCGAGCCTGCGCACGCCATCCCACTGCCCCTCGCTAAGCTTGTATTGCGGCACGTTCTCCGGTTCGCAGCCGAACAGCTCGCGCAGCAGCGTCGTCCTGAATTCCTCCGTCGTCATCGGATCCGCGAGATACTCGGAGATGTTCGCCACCCGGCCGCGCACGGATTTGGTGCCTTTGGACTCGATCTTGATTGGCTTTACTTTCAGCGCCGAAACAACGTTCTCCATCGCGGAATCGAACAACAGGGTGCCATGGCTGAACATCCGTCCGCGCGAGGCGAATTGGGCGTTGCCGGAAATTTTGCGTTCGCCCACCTGGATGTCGTTGCGTCCGCTCAGTTCCGCGTTCACGCCCAGCTTGCGCAGCGCGTCGATGACCGGCTGGGTAAACTTCGCGAAGTTGTGGAACGAATCGCCGTCGTCCCTTGTCAGGAAGCTGAAATTCAGGTTGCCGAGGTCGTGATAGACCGCGCCGCCGCCGGACAGCCTGCGCACGACGTGAATGCCCTGCTCGTGCACGTAATCCGTATTGATCTCCTCGATCGTGTTCTGGTTCTTGCCGATAATGATCGACGGCTCGTTAATGTAGAACAACAGGTAGCTGTCGTCTATCGGCAGATTGCGAAGCGCGTATTCTTCGAGCGCCAAATTCAAGGTCGGGTCGGTAATGCCCCGGTTATCGATAAACAGCATGTCGGTTCGCCTCCACAATGATTTCCACCTTCCATTACAGCAACCGGCGGGAGCAAAGTCAAATTTTACTTGCGGCACGCGGGGGATCGAATTTATAATAACGGTAGGTTCTATATATTAAATTAGGTTTTGCATGCAAAACCATCTACCGCGAGGTTTATACCGTATGATGAACGAGAAACCGAAATATTGGGTTCCGGCACTGGAGAAAGCGCATCATGTGCTCGCCGCCATCGCCGCCGAGCCCGGCGCGCTCAAGCTGATCGATCTATCCCGGAGACTGGAGATTAACAAAAGCTCGATGTTCACCATGCTAGCGACGATGGAGTCGCTGGGCTGGGTGAAACGGGAGGACGGCGATACGTACGCGGTCGGTCCGGCGCTAGGCGATTTCGGCTACGCGTACCAGCGCAGCTTCGACATGCGGCCGGTATTCCGCGAGGAAGCCTCCCGCGTCCTGCAGCGTTTGGGAGAGAGCGTGCAGCTGGCGAAGCGCGTGCAGCACGAGGTGCTCTACTTGGACAAAATGGAAGCGCCCTCGCCGGTTCGGCTCGTCTCCGAGCCCGGCATGCGGCTGCCCGCGCATGCGACGGCGCTCGGCAAGGCGATGCTCGCGTTCGCGCCGGAGGAAGAGATTGCCCGGCTTCTTCCGGAGACGCTGGCGCCGCTCACGATGCATACGCTCCAGAGCCGCGGCGAATTAATCGACCATCTGCGGCAGGTGCGCGAATCCGGGCTTGCCTTCGATATGCAGGAGGCGGCGATGGGGTTCAACTGCGTGGCCGCGCCGGTGTTCGACCGCGAAGAGGAGGCGGCGTTCGCGGTCAGCTGCTCGATGCCGCTGCACAGCTGGGCGGAGAAGCAGGACGAGGCCGTGCGCGAGATCCGGGGACTAGCCGAGCGGCTGTCCGGCCGGATGTAGATTCATAGACGGAGAGGATGAAGAAGGATGCGGCTGAAGGATAAGGTCATTCTGATCACCGGTTCGGGTTCCGGCATCGGACGCAGCACGGCGCTGCTGTTCGCGGCGGAAGGGGCGAAAGTAATCGTCAACGATTTGTCCGAAGAGAAAGGCGAAGAGACGGCGGCGGATATTCGCGCGGCCGGCGGAGAAGCGGTCTATTACAAGGCGGACGTGACGGATCCGGCATCGGTGCAGCCGATGGTAGATGGCATCGTCTCGACGTTCGGGCATATCGACGTGCTGTTCAATAACGCCGGCATCAGCGGCGTCGGGGCGCTGCACGAGATCGAGCCGGAGATGTGGGACAAGGTCGTGAACGTCAACGTGCGCGGCGTCTATGTGCCGAGCAAATACGTGCTTCCTTACATGATGGAGCGCCGCGGCGGATCGATCATCAACATGTCGTCGTGCATCGCGGAGATCGGGCTGGCCAGACGAGCCGTATACGCGGCGACCAAGGGCGCGGTGCTGTCGCTCACCAAGTCGATGCAGGTCGACTACGCGCCGTACAACATCCGCGTGAACGCGCTGCTGCCGGGGACGATCATGACCCCGTTCGTGGAGAACTACCTTCGCACTTCGTACGCGGATCCGGAGGAAGCGATCAACGGGCTGAAGTCTCGTCAGCTCAGCGGCGAGATCGGAATGCCGGAGGACGTAGCCCAGGCGGCGCTGTTCCTGGCTTCGGACGAATCGAAGTTCATGATGGGCTCTCCGCTGTACATCGACGGCGGCGTCGTGTTCGGGAAGAACGCGTAACGGCGCCATTCCTCCGAGAATTTCTCCGAGCGTCATTTTCATAACGAACGACATGATGTCATTCAAGCAATCGAATCCAAGGAGGCAACTGAACCATGAAACTGGTCACGATCCAGAAAGCCGGGCGGCAGCTGCTCGGCGTGAAGACAGAAGCAGGCATTATTGATATCGAGGCGGCGCTGGCGGCGCATCCGGCGGAGACGGCGGTGCCGACCGACGTTATGGCCGTTATTGAGGGCGGACAGCAGGCGGTAGATGCGATCGGCACGTACATCGCGGGGCTGCAAACTAGCGGTAGCGCGGCCTATACGCTCGACGAGCAATCGGTCGAGTGGGGGCCTTGCGTGACGCGCCCGAACAAAATCATCTGCATCGGTCTTAACTACCGCAAACACGCGGAAGAGACGAAGGCCGCCATTCCGGAATATCCGATTCTGTTCAATAAATTCAATAACACGCTGACGGGCAACGGCAAGACCATCGCGATTCCGAAAGTGACCAAGCAGCTCGACTACGAGGCGGAGCTGGTCATCGTCATCGGCAAGAAGGCGAAATACGTGGCCAAAGAAGAGGCGCTTGATTACGTATTCGGCTATGCGGCCGTCAACGATCTGTCCGCGCGCGACCTACAGCTTCGCACCCAACAATGGCTGCTTGGCAAGAGCTGCGACGATTTCAGCCCGCTCGGTCCGTATCTCGTGACCGCCGACGAGGTCGGCAACCCGAACGACCTGGCGATCCGCGCGATCGTGAACGGCGAGGTGCGCCAGAACTCCAACACGTCGGACATGATTTTCGGCTGCGACGAGATCGTCAGCTACGTCTCGCACCATATGACGCTCGTGCCGGGCGATATTATCCTGACCGGCACGCCGGAGGGCGTCGTGCTCGGCCTGCCGAAGGACCAGCGCGTCTACCTGCAACCGGGCGACGAAGTGACGATCGAGATCGAGAAGCTCGGCTCCTTGACGAACCGGTTCGTGGCGGAAGAAGTCTAAGCGGAGGCGTTCCGCGCGACTCCGCAAGTTAATCAATACGATGCGCATTGCTTGTCTAGCTCATCTCTCCGCAAGAAAGACTCCCGCGTCGCCGCAAGGCGAATCGGGAGTCTTCTTGCATCCGGTCGGGCAAAGTTACCCGGCCATATTGTTAACCGCGTCTTTCGGCGCGTAGACCGAAATATGGTCCACCGTGCCGGTCGACTTCGGTATGATGAATTTGAGCTGGAAGTCTTCGCCGGCCTTGTAGACGTAGATATCGTCGTCGCCGTTCTTCGTCTGCTCGTCCGCCTTGCCGATCGCCGCTTCGATCTGCGCGAGCGTCAGCGACTGCAGGCTCGGATCGTCGGACCGCACGTCGAAGATCTGGTTCCCTTTATTGTAGCCGATGACGGCGTTCTTGGCCCCGTAAGTCGCGTACATGCCCTTGCCCGCGAACTCCTCGTGATCCGATTTGCCCCAAGCCTTCTCGACGTCGTCGATGAGGCCCGTATGCGCCGCGAACTCGATGCCCGGCACCTTGCCCTGCTCGGCTAGCGCGAGCAACTCCTTCACCTGCTTGCCGGTATCGGCTTGTCCCTCGGAACCGTTCTCGCCGCCGCCCGCGCTGCCTGCCGCCGTGCCGCCATTACTGTTGCCCGCCGTGCCCGTTTGACCGTTCGCGCCCGTATTGCCGGTCGTGCCGTTATCGGAGACGGGGGTATCGCCGTTGGCGGTCGTATCGCTTGTTCCTCCGGCGTTGCTTCCCGGCGTCGTCGCCGTTCCGCCGTTCGAGCCCGCATTCGACGCGTTCTCGGCCGGTGGGGCGGGATTATTCTCCTCGTTCTGGCAAGCGGTCGTCATTAGCAGCCCCGTCAACGCAAGCGCTAGCGCAGTCTTGTTCCATTTTCGGTTCATGGTGTCAGCTCCTTGTTATGGATTCGTCCTGCTGGTTATCAGTCTAGGTTAAATCCATACCACTCATACTTCGACGCTAAACGATCCGGCCGAATCTCCTATGCTATAGCAAATTCGTGCCGCTCTCGTTCTCCCGGAACCGCTTGCGGAATACGCCTGGCGGCGTGCCATAGCGCTGCTTGAACACTTTATGAAAATACGAATATTCGCCGAAGCCGCAGTTCTCCGCGATCTGATGGAGCGAGAAGGACGTATATTTCATCCGCTCGAGCGCCGCCGATAGCCGCACCTCGGTCGCGTAATCCATCATCGTGCGGCCGACGTGCTCCTTGAACAAGTGGACGGCGCGGGAGACCGACAGCCCGGCGTGGCGCGCGGCGTCGTCGATCTTGAACCGGCCGGTCGCGTTCTCCTCGATGAACCGCTTCAGCCGCAGGACGGCGAACGGCGGCGGCGCGCTCGGGGCGGCCGTCTCCGTGACGGCCCGCTCCAGGTAAAGACATAGCGTCCGAAGCAAATAGTCGATAAGTTCGGGGCTGCCCGTCCCGCCGCCGTCATCCGTCTGGCGCCGCTTCTCCGCGATCATCAGGCGCCAGAGGCCGAGCAGCTTCTCGTCGGGGTCGATGCGGGCGATGAGCGGTTTGCCGGCGCGCGCCCACCAGTCGTCGAGCCACTCGCTGACCGTCAACAGGTAGTAATCGCCGCTCGCAATGCTGCCATCGGCCGCGTTTTGCTCCCCGACATGAAGTCCGTAGACCGTCCCGGGCGGGAGCATAAGCAGGTCGCCGGCCTCGAGCGACACGCGGCGTCCCGCGATGTCGGCCTCGCAGCGGCCTTCGGTTTGCAGCCGGAATAAGTAACAAGGCAAGCCGGTGCTATAGTGGTCATGGAATCGCTGGGTATGATATGAATAGCCGCAAGTAAGGACGACGGATGACAAGTGTGGGGCCTCCTATGCAAAATGATAGCCAAATAATCGATGTTTCAATTATATCGTTTATGGTCAGCCCGCGCCAAGGGCGCTAAGATGAAGCTATATCGAATTAGACAACACCGCTCAAGGGAGTGTTTACGCATGAGAAAAATGGGTATTGGCGTACAACTGTATACGCTTCGTAATGAAACCGCTGCCGATTTCGCCGGAACGCTGCGCAAAGTCGCGGAGCTTGGCTACGAGGGCGTGGAATTCGCGGGCTACGGCGACTTGTCCGCCGACGACATGAAGGCGCTTCTGGAAGAAACCGGACTGAAGGCGATCGGCGCGCACGTGTCGCTCGACGCGATGCGCAATGACCTGCAGGGCCAAATCGATTATCTGAAGACGATCGGCGCCGGCTACATGATCTGTCCGTGGGTGAGCGAAGAAGCGCGCAACCTCGAGGATTGGAAGAAGAATATCGCGTTCTGGAAGGAAGCGGCCGAGGAAGTAACGAAGCAAGGGCTCGTATTCGGCTACCATAACCACGACTTCGAATTCCACGAGAGCATCGACGGCCAATTCGTGTTCGACGCGATCTATGCGGCCGCGCCGGAATCGATTAAAGTGGAAATGGACGTCTGCTGGGTGAAATTCGCCGGTCAAGACCCGATTGCGTATATCAACAAGTACGCCGGCAGCCTGCCGCTGCTTCACTTGAAGGATTTCGCGCGCGACGAGAACGGCGGCATGATTACGCTTGAGCTCGGACAAGGCGAAGTGAACCTGGGCGAGGTCGTCAAGGCGGCTTCCGACGCCGGCGTAGAATGGCTGATCGTCGAACAGGACAACTGCCAGAATCCGCCGCTTGCGAGCATCGCGAACAGCTTGAACTGGGTAAAGCAGAATTATTTGGCGCTCGTATAAGAGCCCTATCTTAATAGAACGAAGGAGAATGAACACGCATGAGTAAAGTAAGAGTGGCCGTCATCGGTTGCGGCTCGATTTCCAAATACCGTCATATTCCGGAGTACGCGGCCAACGAGAACGTCGAGATCGTCGCATTCGTCGACGTCGTTGCGGAGCGGTCCCAAGCGTATGCCGACAAGTACGGGGCGCTTGCGTTCACGGATTATAAAGAAATGCTCGCTCAAGTGAAGCCGGACGCGGTCAGCGTCAACTTGCCGAACGCGCTTCACGCGCCGGTATCCATCGACGCGGCGAACGCTGGCGCGCACGTGCTCGTCGAGAAGCCGATGGCGGCGACGGAAGAAGAAGGGCTCGCGATGATCGAAGCCGCCAAGAAGAACGGCGTGTTCCTCATGGTCGGCCACAATCAGCGTCTGATGCCGCCGCACGCGAAGGCGAAGGAAATTCTCGATAGCGGCAAACTTGGCAAAGTGTTGACGTTCCGCACGTCGTTCGGCCATCCGGGTCCGGAAGGCTGGAGCGTCGACGGCCGCAACAGCTGGTTCTTCGAGAAAGAAGACGCGATCATGGGCGCCATGGGCGACCTTGGCGTGCACAAATCCGACCTGATCCGCTACCTGCTCAGCGACGAAGTGTCCGAAGTGGGCGCTTTCATCGGGACGCTGCACAAAGACGGCACGCAGGTTGACGATAACGCGACTTGCCTGCTTCGCATGAAGAGCGGCGCGATCGGCTCGCTCGTCGCAAGCTGGACGTATTACAAAGGCGAAGACAACAGCACGGTCCTCTGGTGCGAGAACGGCGTCATGAAGATCGGCACGCATCCGGACGATCAAGTCATCGTGGAACTCCGCGACGGCACGATCGAGAAGTATAAAGTCGGCGCGATCTCGACGAACGACAAGCAAGAATCCAGCGGCGTCATCGACGCGTTCATCACGTCGATCACGACGAACACGCCGCCAAGCATCTCCGGCGAAGAAGGACTGAAATCGCTGAAAGTCATTCTTGCGGCATTCGAGTCGCAAGCGACCGGCCGCATTATCTCCTTGGATTAATCCCGATATTCGCTTTGCAATCAGAAGAACCCCCTATCGCTCCGCACGTGGCGCGATAGGAGGTTCTTTCGCGTTGGTATGCTCGCAGGCACCCCTTATGCCCCCGGGAGCGACTTGCGTCCGGCGAAGCCTTCGTCCCAGCCGTGGTAATGCGTAATGCTGCGCTCGCCTTCCTTCCAGCAGAGCAGCACGTCGCGGCCGTCCACTTCGCCGGGGAAGTCGAGCAGGCCGGGGTGAATCATTTTCAGCTGCACGCCTTGACGCTCGAAGTTCTGGATCGCGAGTTCGATTTCCATCCGCATGAATTCCAGCTCGCCCTCGAGTTCGAAGAACGGGTCGGGATCGTCGGACAGCCGCTCCGAAGACCGGGCGTACCCGTTCTTCATTCTCTTTAGCTCGGTAACCCTTTCCTCGAACGTGTTCGTCAGCTGCTGCAGACGCGCAAGTTCTCCCTGTAGACGCGGCAACAGCGCGTTTGCTTCGCTCAAGGTGAATTTCTTACTCGTCACGGCGCTCACTCCTTGCGTTAAGTGTACCCGATCCGGCTTACGGCCGCCAAGTTCGAATCCTTCCGCCTAGCCCTAACATACGCGGCGCCAGCGCCATTTCGTCCGGGGATCGACGAATTTTAGAATCTCTTAAAAACGAAAATGATTCCTATCTATAAATCGATCATATTCGACAGCGGATGCGCGTGGTAGAATGGAAGAAGCAAACTCCGGCTAGCGTCCGGGCAACAGAGACAGCGCTTACATGAATTGCGTTTTCCTTAAGCCAAGTTTTTCGCTCGCGTAAATCGCATTAACGGTTATATAGCAAGCCTACGCGTTTAATGTCTGACATGAGGGGTGTATGAACATCGAACTTACAGCGCGTCAGCGAGATATCGTCCAGCTCGTCCGCCAGCAGGCGCCCATTACGGGCGACCAAATTGCCGAGCAGTTAGGCATCAGCCGTGCTACGATTCGCTCCGATCTTTCTTTGCTTGTCATGCTTAATGTGCTAAGCGCAAAACCGAAAGTCGGCTACTTTACCGGGGATGCGGCCGATTATGAGACGCAGGAGCCCTCCTGTACCACCTTGAGCGTGAAAGAGGTACAGGAGAAGCCGACCCTGCTAGCCAGTGCTTTGTCCGTGCACGAAGCGGTCGTGACGCTGTTTCTGGAGAACGCCGATACGATCTGCATCGTCGACGAGAACAAACGGTTCATCGGCATCGTGACGGCGAAGGACTTGCTGAAGCTTACTTTAGGCAACCCTCAGGCCGGCGCCATGCCGGTCGGCATGGCGATGTCCTGGCTGCCGGCCATGGCCGCGCTGTCGCCGGATGAGAGCATAGGGTCCGCGGTACGGACGATGCTCGCGCACGGCTTGGACGGCGCGCCCGTGCTAACGGAGAGCCGCGAGGTGGCCGGCTGGATTTCGAAGACGGCGATCCTCCGAAAAATGGTAGAGACGGATGTCTGACACGGAAAGGAGCAGGGCGGAAGTGCGGGACAATCAGCAAATCTTCATCTGTTCGGATGCGGTAGGCGAAACCGCGGAGGCGGTCGTCCGGGCCGCGATGCGGCAATTCGCGTTCACGAGCGGCAAGTTAAGGCGTTACGGCCATATCAAGCATGCGGACGAGGTGCGCGCGATCGTGGACGAAGCGTCGCGGTGCCGCGGCGTGATCGCGTATACGCTCGTGCAACCGGAACTGAACGGCGTGATGCGGGAGGAGACGAGCGCGCGCGGAGTTAGGGCCGTCGACGTGCTGAGCCCGATGATGCAGGCGTTCATCGATACGTTCGAGGATACGCCGAACCGGATTCCGGGGCTCAATCAATCGCTCGATGCCGAGTATTACCGGAAGATCGAGGCGATGGAGTTCGCCGTTCATTACGACGACGGCAAAGATCTGCGCGGCATCACGCTGGCCGACGTCGTCCTTATCGGCGTGTCGCGCACGTCGAAGACCCCGATCTGCCTTTATATGGCGCACAAGGGCATCCGGGCGACCAACTGGCCGCTCGTGCCCGAGATCCCGGTGCCGGAGCAGCTGCTGAAGCGCAGGAACGGCCTGGTCGTCGGCCTGACGATGGACCCCGATAAGCTCGTGTCGATCCGCACGGAGCGGCTCAAGGCGCTCGGTCTGCCGAAAGGCTCGGTCTACGCGACGGCCGCGCGCGTCGAGGACGAGCTCCGCTACGCGAATCGGATCATGAACATGGTCGGCTGCGAGATCATCGACGTGACCAACAAAGCGATCGAGGAGACGGTGGGCATTATTTTGGAGCGGCTGCCGGCCGACCGGGCGTTCTCTTCGCCGAATCTCTAATCGAATATCTAGGATGCAAGCATCTTCCGGTCGAGGAGGATGCTTTTTTTGTTGTGTAGGCGTGTTACAACACCAGATAATGTTGTGGATTAAACGTAAGCTTTGTCCGCGAGGACAAAAGCGTGCCAGCTCGAAGCAACCCGCCGACCGCGAACAATTATGGCAGCACGAAGAGAGAGTCCAGAGGGCAAAGGCCTTTGGTTCCCCTCAGCGGAGGGGGAAGGGGGAGGAACAAAAATAACCGTTGCCATTTGGTTCACGTTCGTTTAAATTAAACATAAATGAACTTATATGAACCTCAAAGGAGCGATTGGACATGGAAATCCGTTATGCGTCCCACCCGAATGAAGTGAAGGGCTTCGATACGTCGAGGCTGCGCGAGGAATTTCTGATCGAATCGTTGTTCAAGACGGATGAGCTCGTGCTGACCTATTCGCACGTCGACCGTTTCATCGTCGGCGGCGTCGTGCCGGTGAACGCGAAAGTCGCGCTGGAAGCCGACAAGAAGGAGATGGGCTCCGCGTTCTTCCTGGAGCGCCGCGAGATCGGCATCATCAACATCGGCGGCAAAGGCACGGTGACCGTTGACGGCACGGTGTACGACATGGACTCCAAGGACGGCCTGTACATCGGACTCGGTTCGCAGGAAGTCGTCTTCGCGAGCGACGACGCGAACGCGCCGGCCAAATTCTATCTGAACTCCGCGCCGGCCCACAAGACGTATCCGACGACGCGCATCGCGATCAGCGAAGCATCGCCGAACCACTTGGGCAGCATTCAGAACTCCAACGAACGCACGATCTACCGCTACATCCATACCGGCGGCGTGCAAAGCTGTCAGCTCGTCATGGGCATGACGCTGCTGAAGCCGGGCAATATGTGGAACACGATGCCGTGCCACACGCATAACCGTCGCTCGGAAGTGTATCTGTACTTCGATATGCCGCAGGACGGCGTCGTCTTCCATTACATGGGCGAGCCGCAGGAGACGCGCCATCTGGTCGTGCGCAACGAACAGGCGGTCATCTCGCCGAGCTGGTCGATCCACAGCGGCGTCGGCACGAACAACTACACGTTCATTTGGGGCATGGCCGGCGAGAACCAGATTTTCGAGGATATGGACGCCGTGGCGATGCAGGACTTAAGATAAGAGGAAATTCAGGCAGAACGGATGATGGCAGATGAACGCCCTAAGGCGGCATGAAATGATCATGGAGGCGCTTCTGGAGCAGAAGGAAGTGACCGTGAACGAGCTGAGCGACCGGCTCGGCGTCACCGGCAAGACGATCCGCGAGGATTTGGCGAAGCTGGAGGAGCAGGGGTTGCTGCTGCGCGTCCACGGCGGGGCGATGCTCGCGCAGGGCGATCAGCTGGGCATTCTCTCGGCGAAGGGCGCGATCGCCAAGCATCAGGGCGAGAAAGCCGCGATCGCGGAGCTGGCGTTGTCCTACATCGAGCCGGGCGACATTATCGCGCTCGACGGGGGCAGCACGACGCTCGAGATCGCCAAGCGGTTGGACAACGCGCCGATCACGGTCGTCACGAACGATCTGAACATCATCGCCGAACTGCTGCGAAAGGACGAGGTCCGGCTCGTCGTGCCCGGGGGCTACCGGGTGCGCAACATGCTGGCGGGTCCGGAGGCGGCCGCTTATATTCGGGGGCTGAACATACGCAAGGCGTTCATCGCCGCGACGGGCGTTCATTTGCAATACGGCTTCACGGTCTATACGAATGATCTAATCGATTACAAACGCGCGATTATCGAATCGAGCGAACGGGTGTACGGCGTCATCGACCACCATAAGTTGGGACAAAGCGCCCTGCGGACGTTCGCCTCGCTCGGCGATGTCGACGCGATCTTGACGGATGCGGGCTGTCCGTCGGAGACGGCGGCGCGGTTCCGCGAAGCCGGGATCGAAGTGAAGATTGAACATGGAGACGCGGGAGGGCAATAGGATGAGTTTATTTGATCTTACCGGCAAGCGGGCGCTCGTGACGGGCGCATCGGGCGGACTCGGCCAGGCGATGGCGATCGGTCTGGCGGAAGCGGGCGCGGACATTATCGCGGTGTCGTCGTCGGAAGCGCGGGAGACGGTGCGGCTCGTGCGCGAGCTGGGCCGCAAGGCGGAGCTGATCGCGGCGGATTTGAGCCAAGAATCGCTGCTTGCGGGCGTCGTCGCGCAAGCGACGGAATTTTACGGCGGTATCGATATTCTCGTAAACAACGCGGGCATTATTCGCCGGACGCCGGCGGCGGAGCATTCGTGGCAGGATTGGCACGACGTCGTGTCGCTCAACCTGGATTCGGTGTTCTTCCTCTCCCAGCTGGTCGGGCGCGGGATGCTGGAGCGCGGCAGCGGCAAAATCATCAGCGTCGCCTCGATGCTCACCTATCAAGGCGGCATCAACGTGCCGGGCTATACGGCGAGCAAACACGGCGTCGCGGGCATCACGAAGGCGCTGGCCAACGAGTGGGCCGGACGCGGCGTGCAGATCAACGCGATCGCCCCTGGATATATGACGACGAACAACACGGCGCCGATTCTGGCGGACGAGAATCGTTATAAGTCGATTACCGACCGGATTCCCGCCGCACGATGGGGTACGCCGGACGATATGAAGGGGCCTGTCGTGTTCCTGGCTTCCGCTGCGTCGGATTATATGAACGGCCACGTGCTGAACGTGGACGGCGGCTGGCTAGCCCGTTAGTCCCGCGCAAATTTTGCCAACGATTGGGTAAATGCGCTATAGTGGTCTCATCCGAGTCGGAATCGAGGTGCCATGAGGCGCATGTTATGGTGGTTATACAATCATTTTACGACGGTGGTGCTGCTCTTCAACCTACTGTTGGCGGCCGCCGTCATTTTTCTTGAGCGCCGCAACGTCGGCGTCACTTGGGCATGGCTGATGGTCCTGCTGTTCATCCCGGTCATCGGCTTTATCCTGTATCTGGTGTTCGGCCAGAATTTAAGCAAGGTGAAGCTGTACAAGATCAGCCGGGAGACAAGCCTCGTGATCAAGGCGATCATCGAAGGCCAGCGGCGGGCTTACCTGCACAACGATATCCAGTTCCACGATCCGGCGATGGTGCCGTACAGCAATTTGATCTATATGAACTTATCGAGCGGCTTCGCTCTGTATACGCAGGATAACGAAGTGGAGATCTATACGGACGGGCACGACAAATTCGATGCGCTCATCCGCGATATCGCGAGCGCCAAGCTGCATATTCACTTGATGTACTACATCGTGAAGGACGACGAGATCGGCAGACGGCTCATGTCGGCGCTGGTCGAGCGGGCGAAGGCAGGCGTCGAGGTGCGGTTTCTGTATGACCATATCGGCAGTTCGCGTCTGCGCGGCGCGTATTTCAGCGATCTGATCCAGGCGGGCGGGCATGCCGCATCGTTCTTCCCTTCGAAAATTCCGTATTTGAACTTCCGCGTCAATTACCGCAATCACCGCAAGCTGGCGATCATCGACGGCGCGGTCGGGTATATCGGCGGGTTCAACATCGGCGACGAATACTTGGGGCTGGACAAACGGTTCGGCTATTGGCGCGATACGCACCTGCGGTTGAGAGGCAGCTCCGTGCTGCAGATGCAAGCGCAGTTTCTGCTGGATTGGAACCTCGCTTCCGTGACGGCGATCCCGGAGAACCCCGGCTACTTCCCCGTCGTCGAGAGCGAGGGGCAGGTCGGCGTCCAGATCGTCTCGAGCGGTCCGAATAACACGGCCGAGCAGATCAAGAACGCCTACATCAAGATGATTCATTCCGCCAAGGAATACATCTACATCCAGACGCCGTATTTCATTCCCGACGAGAGCGTGCTGACG
The DNA here is from genome assembly GCF_008124765.1 of Paenibacillus methanolicus. GTDB lineage: Bacteria > Bacillota > Bacilli > Paenibacillales > Paenibacillaceae > Paenibacillus_Z > Paenibacillus_Z methanolicus. The sequence continues at coordinate 79,025 of NZ_VNHS01000017.1, forward strand.
GCGATCCGCTTGGCGGCGCTGTCGGGGGTCGAGGTCATCTTGATGCTGCCCGCCGTACCGGATCACAAAATGGTGTACTGGGCATCGTATTCGTACCTCGGCGACGTGTTGGACGCGGGCGGACGGTGCATGCTGTACACGAAGGGCTTCCTGCATGCCAAGACGATCGTCGTCGACGGCAAAATCGCGTCGGTCGGCACGGCCAACGTCGACATCCGCAGCTTCAAGCTCAATTTCGAGGCGAACGCGATTGTATACGACAGCGGCGCCGCCGGACAGCTGAAGGCGATTTTCGAGCAGGACATGAACAATTGCCGGGAACTGACCCCCGAGGGCTACGCGGCCCGATCGCGGCTGCAGCGCTTCCGGGAATCGTTCACGCGGCTGCTGTCGCCGATTTTGTAGGCAACGAATAGCAAGTTGAGGAAGAGACGGTTCTCTGCGCAGAGAACCGTCTTTTTGCTTTACGGAAACAACGATTTGATCACGTCTACGATGAGCTTGGGCTCGGTTCGCATAACGTCGTGGCCGCTCTTCTCCGCGATGATGAGACGCGAGTCAGAGGACAAGGCGAGCTGCCTGCGTTGTCCGTTCTGCCAAATTAGTTCGAGCTCGGCGCCCGCCGCTTCAGATAATCCGTACTGCCGGCCGTCTTCAGGGATACCACGGGCAATTACCCTAAGGGGAATCGAACCTAGCGACTGGCCGCGGATCGCGTTCTCGGTAAGAGAAGCGAGATTGGCTTCGGTTGCCTTAGCGTTAAAAAAAGCGGAGGTGGCTACGATGTTAATGAAGATGCCCCGATCTTCTTTCGGGACGAAGCCCTCGAGCAGCTCGTCTTGAAATAATCGCATAATCCCCGACCGCTTCAACAGTGTGAGTAGGGATGGAGAGGGCTGTTCCGGGATGGACTCGGATGTAAGCACGGCCAGAGATTCCCGTTCGTTGTTTTCTTCTCTCGCGTCCACTAGAACAAGCGCGGCGGTCTCCTCCGGGTACGACTGTGCGAATAAACGCATGTACATGCCGCCAAGCGAGTGGCCCACAAGGATGTAAGGACCGGTTAACCCAGCTTGGGAAAGCGCATGATGGAGCTCGCGTACGATATTGTCCCCTGTACGGGGATCAGGAGAAGGCTCACTCCAACCGTAACCCGCGCGGTCATAGCTGACTACCGTGGCATAAGGGGCAAGATCGTTTGGGATACTGCGCCAACTTAAGCTTGTTTCTCCGCTGCCGGCTTCGAAAATGATCGTCGGTCCCGCGGATCGGGAGATATTCATATGGAGGCGGAAAGTGCCGGCATCCACGAGCTTGCCCGGCATCGGGTAGGCGGATTGCGCGCGTTCGGAGGCGATCCATTCGTAAACAAAGCCGCTGGCAGGCAGAAGAAATAGGGGAATGATCGCGAGTATAAGACGCTTCCAACTTATTCGCTTCTTGAAGATGCGCATAAACCCACTCCTTTATTAAGGATATGGTTAATTTAATACGATTGTACTAAAAAATCAAGGGTTATTCGTTCTGCGATGGACTGTCCACCGACACGACAGGCACCTGTAATACGCCCATCCGAACCTCTTAAGCTGGTTGTCGCAAGCGTACTATCTGGCCGGCCTGCTCCCGTCGTCACTGACGACCAAGGCGGCGGGAACGACCGAATCCGTCATCTATGGCTGCGGTCCGTCTAATCCGGAGGTCGGCTGCGGATTACGCGAGATCGGTTTTACATTTTCGGCGAAGACAGGAGGAATTTGGCTATTGGCGGCAAATATGGAATAGGCATATGAAGTCGAATCGAAATCGGCCATCTTCAGGAGGGTACAACCATGCAAAGAAGGTCGTTCGTCCAAATCGCGTTCAATTTCCTGCTCTTATTCGTGCTAATGACGCAGCCGCTCGATGCGGCCGCGAAGACCGTCAAGGTCAAAGTCACGTTCGTCAGCGCGGAGCTGTCGGAGAACAATCACGTTGGCAACGAATGGCGGTATGAGGGATACGTGAACGGCAAAGCGATCGGGGAGGGCAGCTCGCGGACGCTCACTTTGAAAACGACGGATACGATTACGCTTAAGGGCGAGGCGCAAGAACAGGATAAAATCCCGGAGGACGGATCGGGCAGCGTCTCGGTTAAAGCGTCCGCGTTGACCAAGACGATCACGAAAACCGTCGACGTCGCCGTCACGGAAAATCGCGGTCGATACTCGGGCAATACGGCAACGTGGACGTTCACGTTCAAAATCGAGAAAGTCAAATAACATCGAAGGTCGCACGGCTTTGCGCCTAGATACGGGCGCGTAGGCTGTCGGGAGTGCCAACCGAGGAAGGCGGTGCGCGCGTGGAGTCTGCAAAGAAAACGTATCACACGGCGGTGGAAGCGACGCTGGAAGTGATGGGCGGCAAATGGAAGCCCGTTATTTTGTTTCACTTGACGTTCGGCCGCAAACGCAACGGCGAGCTGATGAGTCTGCTGCCTGCGGTATCCCAGAAGGTGCTGACCCAGCAGCTCCGCGAGCTGGAGGAGGCGAGCGTCATCGCGCGGATCGTTCATAATCAGGTGCCGCCGAAGGTCGAGTACGAACTGACAGCGTACGGATGGACGCTGCGCGACATTTTGCACGCGATGTGCCGCTGGGGCGATGCGCATATCGAACGAACATACGGACAGGACGCCGATATCCTGAACAGTCCGCTTAAGGACGGGAGGCAGACGTAACCCCAGTTAATGGCAATGGCAAGGTACGTGAAGAGCCGGTACTCCGAGTGAGGAGACCGGCTTTTCGGCGTGACATATAGGAAAGTTATGGAATCAATCTGCTTCGGCGCATTTCCGTGAAAATATCGATGAACATCGCTTCCGTATCGATGAATTCATGAAAGCCGAACCGGCGCGCCTTCGTCCCGTCCGCGAAGAAATCATAGTCCCACGAGAAGGCGAAGTCCCCGAATGCCCAAGAGGAAACATCCTTGAAGCTGTTGGCCGCAAGGCCGTGCTTCTCTACCATGCGGTTCCACAGCGGTTCCTTGTCCGCCATGACGGTCGCGAGCGACATGGTTAGCGGCGGCGCCGTCTCAAGCTCGAAGAAGCGGGCCAGCTTCGGCCACATATCGTCCCACCGGAACAAATCGCCGTTGGCGATGTTGAACGCCTGATTGGCGCAGCGTTCGTCGGTTGCGGCCCATACGGTGGCCCGGGCGAGCAGTCCGGCGTCCGTCATCTCCATCAGGCTATGATAGGCGCCGCGCTTGCCTGGAAAACGCAGCGGAATGCCGAGTTCCTTGGAGATGGACGCATAGACGGCGATGACCATCGCGAGATTCATCGGATTGCCCAAAGCGATTCCGCCGACGACCGACGGCCGAATCGCCGACCAAGTCCAGCTGCTTCCCGGCTGCCGACGTTCCAGAAATTTCTGTTGGTCGACGTTGAATTCGGGCGGCATGTGGTAAGCATCCGTTTCGCGGGCCGGCGTTTTGAACGGACCGAGGTGCGCGCCGTATACCTTATAACCTTGCATGAGGCTAATATGCTTCAAATGCCGCGCAGCAGGCTCGACCGCGTTGACGACGTTGACCAGCATGGCTAGGTTAGGCGCGACCAACTCCGCCCAGGTCGGCCGATCTTGATAGGCGGCGTAGAAAATATGCGTAATTTCCGGTAGCGCGCCGAGCTTGTTGCGCGTATCCTCCTCGTCTAACAGATCGGCCGCGACGTAGCGGGTGTTCCCTCGCGCTTCCCCGCCACGGCGGGATACTCCGATGACGTTCCAATCCGGCAGTCCCTCCAAATGTTCGATTAAATTCCGTCCGATGACGCCGTTTGCGCCGACGACCAATGCCGTTTGACGCTGCTGTTCTTTCGGTTCCATGGTATCCGCTCCTTCATGCGATTTTCTTGAACTGCATGTAACGCCATTGTGCGGCAAAGGAGGAAAACTGAACAGTACGCACTTTAAAGTCACTTAGGTACCTGAAAGTAACGTTGAGCGATGGAGTTTTGATTCAAGATGGAATAAATAGCAGCGTTTACAAGGTTTGGTTCTGCCGATGAATAAAGTCGAATTTTACCGAAACACGGTGTTGGAAATGCTCGTAATCCCTGCTTTGAAGCTCTAATAACGAAGAAATAGTAAAATACACCCATAGCAAAACAATGTTACAGAATGTATCATAGTTTGAGAATACATAGTCGCAATGTCGCGAGGGGAGTGTCTTACAGCATGTTGAAGTCGAAAAGAATCGCAATTGTCCTGATGGCAGGACTTATGTCCGTCCCTAGTCTCGGGTTGGCTCAAGAAGCGGGAGTTCCGGTGGATACGAAAGGGCATTGGGCTGAGCAGGTACTAAATAAATGGTCTGCCAGCGGCTGGCTGAAGGGGAGCGGAGAAGGAAAAATATGGCCGAATCGGACTATTACCCGCGCGGAAGTCGCCGCGCTGGTTAATGCTTCGTTCGGATTCAATACCCAATCGGAAGCCGTCTTCAAAGACGTGAAGCCCGGCCGCTGGTATGCGGACGCAATCTCGATTTCGGCCCAAGCTGGATATTTTCAAGGGACGCCCGACGGGTATTTCCGTCCGGACGAGCCTGTTACGCGTCAAGAGCTGGCCGTTATCCTTACGCGGCTGCTGGCGTTGACTCCGCAAGATCCGCCTGCCCAATATCTCGATACGGCGAAAGCGCCGGCATGGAGCAAAGGGGCAGTCGGCGCGATGGCGGCTAGCGGCGTCATGATCGGCCGCGCGTCAGATTCCTTCGATTTGACCGCGACTTCGACCCGGGCAGAGACCGTCGTCGTGCTCGATCGCGCGCTGAGCAAGTTTCCATCGGAGCCGGGACCTACGGATCCTACGCCTGAGGTGCCGGCGGCAGTCGGCGTTACCGGCACGGTCGCGGGAAGCGGGAGCGAGCCGCTGCCTGACGGAGTGCTGGAATTAACCGCAAGCGGCGGCAAGCGCCACGATATCCAAGTGCGCGGCGGAAAGTTTGCGCAAGAGTTGCCTGACGGCAATTACGCGATCGATTCGTACGTGATCGGCAAAACGCGGCTGAAAGTAGGCGTTTCCCTTACGGTCGTCAGCGGCAAATCCGACCGCGAGCTGAAGCTGACGCCGGTCGCGAACGCGATCGGAAGCGTAACTTATGCGGATGGCAAGGCATGGGGCAACGGCAATTTGGTGTTGACCCAAACATCGCCAACCAAGCAGATCGTAGAGATTAGCGTAGTCAACGGACTGTTCGCCGGGCAGCTAGAGAACGGCACCTATACGATCGGCAAGGTAGAGGATAGTAGTTCGTTCATTCCGATCATGAAGACGTTGACCGTCAGCGACGGGAAGGTTACGGATCGCACCGTGCTTCAACTGAAGGCGCCGACCGCGACGAATACGGTCCAGGCGACTTGGGCCGACGGCTCCGCGCTCCCGAGCGTCGCACTAATCGTCAGTCCGCAAGGTTCGGACGCGGCGCTGTTCCTGCCTATCGAGAAGGGCCAGACGAAGCTTACGCTTAACGACGGCGATTACGTCTTTACCGGTTACATGCTGGAGAGTGTGCAATCGCTCGTCAATCTGAAAGTTCCGTTTAAGGTCAAGGACGGCAAACTCATCCCGGACCCGGCCGCCGTCCTGGACGGCCGCGCGAAAGCCGATCCGTTCACGGTGCTGCTGCCGAAATAAGTAAGACGACAATGTGGTAATAAGGCTTCTAAGAAAACACCTCTCAAAAACGATCTTCTTGACGAGAACCGTTTTTCGAGAGGTGTTTTTGTTTGTCCCATGTCTAAATTCCGCCAAGCAAGTCGGCGGATAAGGCTTTAAGTCCTACGGACAGCTACGGAATGAATACATAAATAATACCTATTCTACCATGGAAACATATGGATACGTTATGTATCATCTAGGAGGGAAGAAATAGTCGAAATGTCGAGGGGAGCGTCGGAAGTTGGTAAGATCGAAGCGAATTGCCACATTATTAATTGTATGGATCCTGGCTATGCCCGTCACGTCCGGGTATGCGGCAGTGAATGGCAAACCGGTGGATACAAAGGGCCACTGGGCGGCGAGCACGCTGGACAAATGGTCCGGCAACGGCTGGTTGAAAGGGACCGCGGAAGGGGAATTGCTCCCGAATCGAACGATAACCCGCGCGGAGGTTGCGGCACTGGTGAATGCTTCGTTCGGGTTCACTGAAAAATCGGGTGCTGCTTTCAAAGACGTTCGACCTGGGATATGGTATGCCGAAACCGTCTCGATCTCGGCTCAAGCAGGCTTTCTGCAAGGTACGGCGGAGGGGCATTTCCAGCCCGATGCGGCAATTACGCGCCAAGAATTCGCCGTGTTGATCGCTAGGCTGCTCAAACTTGAGCCGGTAGATCCCCCGGCACTGATTAAAGATGCCGCGAACGCGCCGGGTTGGAGCAAGGGTGCGATAGGCGCCGTCCTGAAAGCCGGCATTATGGTGGGTCAAACGCCGGATTCATTCGGATTGCAGAAGCCGGCGACGAGAGCCGAGGCCGTCGTTATCCTCGATCGGGCTCTTGGCAAGCGAACGGTTCAGGCGGAGGAAAAACCGGCGGACAAGCCGGAATCGGCAGAGACGGAGAAACCGGCCGTCACGACGCCGCAGACGCCAGTTCCTCCCGCCGCAGGAGGCGGCGGGGCGCCCGTCGGAGGCAATCCGGGAGGCGGTAATTCTGGCGGAGGCAGTCCAACGACCGGACTGGCGGATTCATACTACGCAGTGGCGAATACGGTTCTTGGCGGAACGGCTATCACGCTGAAGAGCGCGCCGCCTTATGGCACCTCGGTCTGGTTCGCGGAAGCGGGCACGACAAAGTTCGTCGAGGGTACGAAGCAGACCGTGCTTAGAGGCAACGGCGTCGCGACGCGCATCGCCGCGCCAGAGGAGGCTGGCACGTACCGGCTGTACGCGGTTACGGGCGGTTCGGCATCCGCTGCATCGCTTGCCCAGCTGACCGTCGCGAATACGGCGAACATCGAGGGCACGCTGAAGAACAAAGACGGCGCCGCGATCGAATCCGGCACGCTGGTGCTGGAAGATGTTAAGGGTAATGAGATCGAGACTGCCGTGTCGAACGGCTATTTTAAACTGTATTTGCCAGATGGTCCTTATCGCGCGGTGAAGGTTGTCCAAGGAAACGACGAAACCGATCTATTCGCGAACTTCGGCGTGCGCGGAGGCAAACTGGAAAGGGCCGACAGGCTCGACCTGAAAGCCTATGCAGCCGCGAATTACAACGTGACCGGCGACATCCGTTTCGACGGCGAGACAGGTCAGACTGATGTAGATGGGGTAGCGTTGATCGCGGAGGAAGGGAGCAGCAACCTCTATTCGGTTCCGGTGCGGGATGGCCGCTTCGCATTGTATTTGCCGGCAGGCATCTACCGCGTCGGCGGTTTCGAGTCTGACGGCGAATGGTATACGGCGCCTGAACGTGCTTTTGTCGTTAAGGAAGGCGCGGAGCCCCCCGCCTCGGCGTGGGTTAATCTGAACCGAGCCAATATATCCGGGAAGGTGCTCGGAGCAGACGGCAAGGCTGTCGCGAAAGGCTTAATCGATATCCGCAGCTCAGGTATCGGGGGCGGGCAGTACTTCACGACGAACGTTCGGGCTGACGGAACGTTCAAGCTTCATCTGCCCGATGGACCGTACAACTTCTATGCTTTTGACAACGGCTCGTATAGCCAGCCGATCGGCGGAGCGTTCTTCGTTCGAGACGGCAAGATCGCCGAAGGCGTCACGACCGTGCAGCTTCCGGCGTCGAATTTCTCCGCGACCGTATCGCATGGCGGGCGAATCGTTGCCGAAGGCAGTCTGTTGCTCGGTAAGGGCGACGGCGGCACCTTCACCGTTCCGTTTAAGGACGGCAAGCTGGAAGGGGCTCTTCAAACTGGACAATATACCGTGAAGGGATACAGCGGGGACTACGGATTCTATGCCCTGAATGAGCCTCTCGAAATTACCGCAGGCATGAAGAACGTTGCGCTAACGGCGCCGACCGCAAGCTTGAAGGCAACGTTCACGGGAGCGGACGTCGGTCAGAACGGAACCCTCAGCATTGTGAACGTCAATGCGCGAGAAACCTACTCTGCGAGCGTAGTGGAAGGTAAGTTCGAGGCTTTCCTTTCGGATGGCGAGTACGCCCTTGTCTATTACGATGAGACTAGTGGCTTGAGGACGCTGCAGGAGCGAGTCGTGATCAAGAACGGAAAAGCCGCGAAGCCGGACATGTCCATTCCGCTACCGGAATCGAACGTGACGGGTACGTTGTCGGGCGACATCTTTAAGCCGCTGGTTAAAAGCGTGGTCATTAAGTCGAAGGCAGATCCTAACAGCACCTACCACGCACAGGTACTCGACGGCCAATTCCATCTTTATTTGCCTGACGGTGATTACGAGGTAACCGGATACTCGCATAATTACTATGAGAACATTGCGTTATCCGTGTCGTTCACCGTCAAAGGCGGTGCAACGCCCAATGTGACGATTCCCGAAGGGAAAGTAAAAGGAAGCCTGGTTCAGAATCATACAGGGAGTCGGATTACGAGCGCATACCTTCAAATTAGAAGCACTGGCGCGGTTAACAAGACCTACTCGACTCCCGTCATTAACGGACAGTTTGCCATCGATTTGCCGGACGGAGAATACCGTTTGGTCGGCTACCAGGACTGGGGGCCGGGCAAATTCACGACGTTGACCGATGGATTTACCGTTAAGAACGGACAACCTCAAACCGGATCGTTCCCTGCCGGATGGCTTCCTTTTGTAGAAGAAGCGGCTAACGTCGAAGGCTCCCTACAATCCGATCAAGAGTGGTACACGCGCGTGCAGCTGTACGTGCTGAACGATTCAACCCAAGAGCTGCATTACATCGAGGTCCGCAACAACAAGTTCGGCGCTTATTTGCCTGACGGTTCGTACACGATTCAGGGCTACTACGATACGGCGAGCAATCGCGTTGTGGAGCTCGGCCGACCGCTCGTGATTCAAGGCGGCAAGCCGAAGGAGAAGCCGATCGTCCTGTCCAAGGATTCGGTCCAACAAGGAACGGTCAAGACGGCCGGCGGAGAAGCGGCGGGCGCGGGCAAGCTGCGGATCAAGACGACGGACGAGAACGGAATGACCTATGAAATACCGGTCAAAGCGAACGGGGCGTTCGCCTTTAGTCTGCCGGCCGGCGAATACATCGTGGAAAGTTACGCGGATTCGGCCGAGAACGTCGATTATTCGCTGAACGTGCCGTTCACGATTCCGCAGGAGGGAGCAGGTCAACCGCTGGCGCTCGTGATCGCGGCAACGATAAGCGGCAAGGTTCAAGGCGCTGCTGGCGAGTCGCTGCCGGACGGCGTGCTGTCGCTGAAGGAAGCGGCGGGCAAGCTCGTCCAGATTCGCGTGCAGCATGGCGTGTTTAACCAGCAATTAACCGACGGCACGTATAAAGCCGAATCCTACGCAATCGGAAAAACGAGTCTGAAGGTCGACTTTACGTTTGAGGTGAAAGCCGGCAAAGCGGACCGCGAGCTGACGATCGCACCGGTCGCGAACGCGATCGGGGGCGCGTTCGCCGCCGATGGAACGCCATGGGAAGGCGAGCTGTTCCTCACTTCGTCCTCGCCAAAGAATCAAATCATCGAGCTGAGCGTCGTGAACGGTCTGTTCGCCGGCCAATTGGGGGATGGCACCTATACCATCGCCAAGTTGCAGAACGGGGATGCGTACGTGCCCGTCATGCGGACGCTCGTCGTCAGCGGCGGCCGAGTGACGGATCCAATGGCTCTTCAGCTTCTCGTGCCTACGTCGCCGATACCGGTCAGGGCGCAATGGACCGACGGTACGGCCGCGAATGGATTGGCGCTGATCGTCCAGCCTCACGGTTCCTCGTCGAAGATGCTGCTGCCTTTCCTGGAAGGGCAAGCTGAACTTCTACTGAACGACGGTGCATATGTAATAACCGGATACATCCTGTTGAACGATGAGAATAGCCAACCTTTTAACCTTCCATTCGAGATAAAGGACGGCAAACTCATCCCGGACCCGGCCGCCATCCAGGACGGCCGCGCGAAAGCCGATCCGTTCACGGTGCTGCTGCCGAAAAACTAACGGGTACGTTACAACGCGACGACGTTACCGCCAGAAACTTTAGACAAAAGCCGCCGGGCTTGCCCGCGCGGCTTTTGTCGCGCGATGCAGCCCGAATCGACGGCACAGACCGTCGCCCCGGCATCCCTAACTCTTTTTGACGCCGCCCACTGATTACCGTATGAAAATAGATCGAATTTCCTCATGTTTTTATGCAAAAATGTGGCTTACAATGAAAGGTAGGCGTTTAGAGGGGCTCCAAAGGCGAAATTCGAAAACGCTTTCCGTCGTAAAATAGGATTACGCCTAAGCCGGAATGCCCACACTTGAAGCGGGTAAGGCTTTCATCACGGATCTCAACGCAGGGGGTTGCGAGCTTGTATACATCGATCATCCGGATCGTCAACGATATGAAGCTTCGCCATAAGCTGTTTTTGTCGTTTATTGTAGTCGTGTTCATCCCGGTACTCATTATCGGGTACTTCTTGACGAGCGAGCTGCGTTCCATGGCGCTCGGCAACGCGAGGGAGCAGACCGTGACGAACGTCGAGCGGGTCAAGAAGCGGACGAGCGACGTCGTCAGTATTTCGTACGACACGGCGTATCGGCTGGCCAACGACACCCGGCTGGAGACGGTCGCGAATCGGCGGTACGACTCCGTGTACGACGTCGTCAAAGCCTACAAGGAATACCCGGATTTTCGGGATAATCTGCGCTTATACGAAGAGCTCGCCGCGATCCGGTTGTACGTGGACAACCCGACGCTGTTGAACAACTGGGAGTTCATCCAGCCGACCCCGAACATCGTGGAAGCGCCTTGGTACCAAAGCGCCATCAAAAGCAGTCTCGTCGATTGGAGCTATGTCGAAGACGAACGGGACGGTAAGAAATATTTAAGCCTGGTGCGGCGCGTCGATTTCCCGAACCAAAATACGACCGGCGTGCTCGTCATCAACGTCAATTCGGAGATGATGGCCTCCATCTTGGCCCAAGAGTCGTTCGAGACGATGATCGTGGACAGCAGCAATCAGGTCGTCGCGTCGAACCGGTCCGGCAAGCTGGGCAAGACATTGGAGGAACTGCAATTCGATCCCTCGATCATCGGCGGCGAGACGGGGACGTTCGAGACCGTCATGGACGGCAACAAACTGCAAATCATGGTCGACGATCTCCGGCCGAAATCCAGCATGAACGAACTTCGCATTATATCGATCTTCTCGATCGACCAGATCGTGAAGGAAGCGAACCGGACGATCCGGCTGGCCGTCACGGTCATCTCGATCAGTTTGGCCGTCGCGACGCTGCTCATCTACGGGTTCTCGACCCTGCTGTCTAACCGGTTGCTCCGCCTAAGCAAGCATATTAACAAGGTGGCGACGGGTAATCTGGGCATCGCGATGGAGATTGACGGCAAGGACGAGATCGGCCAGCTATCCAGACAGTTCAATTCCATGGTTGCAAGCATAAACGGGCTGATGAGCGAAGTGGAGGAGTCCAACTACCAGAAGCGGCAGCTCGCCCAGAAGCAGAACGAGATCAAGTTCAAAATGATGGCCAGCCAAATCAACCCGCATTTTCTGTTCAATGCGCTGGAGTCGATCCGCATGAAGGCCCACATCAAAGGGGAGACGGAAATCGCGAAGGTCGTGCGGCTGCTCGGCAAAATGATGCGCAAAAACCTGGAGGTCGGCAACCGCAGCATTCCGATGCGCAGCGAGATGGATATCGTGCGCTGTTATCTGGAGATCCAGAAATTCCGGCACGGCGACCGTCTTCAATTCGAGCTGCTCATCGATGCGGCCGCGGAGGAAACGTTCATCCCGCCGCTCATTATCCAGCCGCTCGTCGAGAACGCCGTCGTGCACGGGCTCGAGAGCAAGGAGGAAGGCGGCCTCGTTCGGGTCAAAGCTAGCGTGGTCGGGCAGGAGGTGCATATCGAGGTCATGGACAACGGCACCGGCATGACGGATGAGCGGGCCGCGATCGTCATGCAATCGCTGAACGAGCAAGACGACGACGAGCGCAACCGGATCGGGCTGCGCAACGTTCATATGAGGCTGCTCCTGACCTACGGCGCGGAGCATGGCCTCAACATCTACAGCGTGCCCGGCGAAGGGACGCAAATCCGGTTTCACATTCCGCTAGGAGGGCGATCACATGTATAACGTGCTGCTTGTCGACGACGAGCCGATGATACGGGAAGGACTTCGAACGCTGATCGACTGGGGGGAATTGGGTTACCAGGTCGCGGATACAGCCGGGAACGGAAGGGAAGCGCTGGAAAAGCAGGAGCGGCTGAACCCGGACTTGATGATCGTCGACATCCGGATGCCGGGCATGGACGGCTTGACGCTGATCGGTCATCTGCGAGAGAAGAACGAACATCTCCATATTCTGATTTTGAGCGGGTACGCCGACTTCGATTACGCCAAGAAAGCCATCCAATACCAGATCGACGGCTACTTGCTCAAGCCGGTGGACGAGGACGAGCTGACCGGGTATTTGGATAGGCTCAAGAAGGTGCTGGACGCCGAAGCCGCGGCGAACCGCCGTCATTCGGCGATGAGCGAATGGAACCGCGAACGGCTCATTCAGACGTGTCTAGAAGGCGCATATCCGGAAGATGCCGCGGATAGTCTGGAGGAGGCCGCGCGGGAGTCCGGGTTAGTCTGGCCGTCTTATGAGCTGCTGCTCGTGCGGCTGCACGCGGAGCAGGATCTGGACTCCGGCGTATTCGCTTACATGAAACGGCGTTTCGTGACGTCGTTCGAGGAAGCGGGGCGGGGAGTCGTCTTTTACGCGGAACCGTATATCGGATTGCTGCTTCGGGAGCCGCTGCAGAGCGAATACCAGAGCGCCCGCGTATACCGGGATATCGCGAATATCGCGGCCGAACGCGAGCTGCGCTTCACCGTCGTCTCGGGGGGCGCGGAAGAGCGGCTGACCGATCTGGTGCGCGCCCATGCGACGGCCGTGCGGCTCATGAACCTGCGTTTCTTCTATGAAGAAGGCCGCATCATCGGGGAACAGACGGAGCCGATCGATCACAAGCTGGCGGACGAAGCGGACGAGCACGACCCGTTCGACCCGGATTCGATCGCGGAGAAGCTGTATTTGACGCTGGATATCGGCAACATGGAGGCCGCGAAGCAGCTGGCCGCCGTAGCGGGCGAAGCGATGCTGCGCGCGAACTTCTCGGAGCAAGAGATCAAGACGGGGATGGTGCAGCTGATCACGGGCGCTATCGGGAAACTAACGCTGCACCGCCAAGAACTGCAAGAGAGGCGTCACGAGCTGTCCGGCGGCATTATCGGGCTGTACAAGCCGCATACCTACCAGTCGCTGATCGAGAGCGTGCAGGCGCTGCTCGTCCGCGCCATGGAAGGACTGGATGCCGGCGGGACGGACAGGCAGATCATGAAGATGATCGATCTCATTCAACGCAATTACCAGCAGCCGCTCAAGCTGGAGATGCTGGCGGACGTGCTTGGATACAACAGCGCGTACTTGGGAAAACTGTTCAAGACGACGACGGGCGAGTATTTCAATAGTTATCTGGACAAGGTCCGCATCGAGAAAGCGAAGAGCTTTCTGGATCAAGGGATGAAAGTGTATCAAGTCGCGGAGAAGGTCGGCTACACGAACGTCGACTATTTTCACAGTAAATTCCGCAAATATGTCGGCGAATCGCCATCCGCCTACAAAAAAAAGTGAACATTCGACAGCGCGCTCGGCCTAAGCCGGGCGCCTTCTCTATTTTCTGGGGGGCGGAGTAGAATTTTTATATGATTTTGTAGAAAATCCTTGGGGTACTTCCGTCGCCGCCGCTTCGTTACAATAAGGACATACAGCAAGGAGGGGTACCAATGGAAGCGGTAACACAACAGAAGCCCAAGGAGAGAGGGCGCCGCGAGACATCCCGGTTTTGGCGGATTTTCCTGCAGCAAAAATATTTGTATATGATGTCGATTCCGTTCGTTATCTGGGTATTCATCTTCAGCTACTTGCCGCTATGGGGCTGGACGATGGCATTCCAGAAGTACAGACCGATGCCGAACAAATCGTTCTGGGAACGCATCGTCGACCAGAAGTGGGTCGGATTCGATCAGTTCGCGCGATTGTTCGCGGACGACCAGTTCTATCTGGTGCTGAGGAATACGTTGGCCATGAGCTTCATGGGGCTGATCGCAGGTTTTACGATCCCGATCATATTCGCGATTCTGCTTAATGAAGTCCGCCTGATGGCGTTCAAGCGTTTCGCGCAGACCATATCGTACTTGCCTCACTTTGTATCCTGGGTCGTCGTCGCCGGCATCGTCACGAAGATGCTGTCCGCCGATCACGGCGCGGTCAACGACTTCCTGATGTGGATCGGCATTATCGATCAGCCGATACAGTTCATGGCCAAGGGGTCCTACTTCTGGAGTATCGTCACCGCTGCCGATGTATGGAAGGAAACGGGTTGGAACACGATCATCTACCTGGCCGCGATCGCCGGCATCAGCGGCGAGCTGTACGAAGCCGCTAGAGTCGACGGCGCAAGCCGACTTCGCCAAATCTGGCATATTACGATTCCGGGCATCCGCTCGACGATTATCATTTTGCTCATCATGTCCATCGGCCATCTCGTGAGCATCGGCTTCGAGAAACAGATGCTGCTCTCGAATAACCTGGTCACCGATTACTCGCAAGTACTTGACCTGTACGCCTTGCAATACGGCTTGCAGATGAGCAACTTCTCGTTCGGTACCGCGATCAACATGTTCAACTCGGTCGTCAGCATCATTCTGTTGTTCACGGCCAACGGCATTTTCAAACGAATCACCAAAGAAAGCATCATGTAGGAGGTGCCTCATGGCAACGAAAACGATGCGCAAAGGCGCGCCTATATCTGACCGCATATTCGATATTTTCGTCTACGGCTTCGTCCTGCTGGTGACGATCGTGACGCTCTATCCATTCCTGAACGTGCTCGCGCTGTCGCTCAACGATTCGACCGACAGCGTGCGCGGCGGCATCACGATTTTCCCGCGGGAATTCACGCTTCAGAACTACAGCATTATTTTCGGGTACGAGGGCTTGATTCAAGGCTTCAAAATATCCATTCTCCGCACGATCGTCGGCACCGTGCTCGGCTTGATCAGCGCTTCGATGCTGGCCTACACGCTATCGCGTCCCGACTTCCAGGCCCGCCGTTTCGTCTCGGTGTTTCTCGCCTTGACGATGTACATCTCAGGCGGCCTGATTCCGACGTACCTGCTCATCAAGGATCTGAACATGATCGGCACCTTCGCGGTCTACGTTCTTCCAGGCATGGTATCGGCGTTCAACGTCTTCATCATTCGCTCGTTCATGGACGGCATTCCGTACGCCTTGCAGGAATCCGCCAAGCTTGACGGGGCGAACGACTTCACGATTTACTGGCGGGTCATTCTGCCGATGGCAAAACCGGCGTTGGCGACGATTGCGCTCTTCCTGGCGGTCGGCCAATGGAACTCCTGGTTCGATACATGGCTGTACAATGCAAGGGCGGATCACTTGACGACGCTGCAATTCGAATTGATGAAAGTGCTGCAGAGCACGACCACCGGCAACAGCGACTACCGGAACTCGAACATGACGCAGGTTATGTCGAGCATCTCGCCGGAATCGGTCCGCATGGCGATCACGATCGTCGTTACCGTTCCAATCTTGTTCGTCTATCCGTTCCTGCAGCGGTATTTCGTAAAAGGCATGACGCTCGGCGCGGTCAAAGGGTAACGACCATTTGGTCAGCTTGGCCGGTGAATTAACGGGCAGCGCAATGCTGCCCCCAATTCAGGTATTTACAGGGGCACCTGTTGTACATCATATAGCTGTGAATCCAAAAGGGAGGTTTACACGATGACACAAAAGAGAAAGTGGACTGGCGTAGTGTTGGCGACCGCGATGGTAGCCGGACTGCTCGCAGGCTGCGGCGGCAACAACAACGCCGGCAACGGCGGTACGAACAATGGCGCGACGAACGGCAATAACACGGCGGCGGAAGGCAACAACGCGGCGTCCGAAGATTTGACTCCGCTTACATTATCGTACTACAGCGAAGACGTTAACCCGAACTGGGCCAACATGCAGGACGCGGTCGGCAAAGCCATCACGGCGAAAACCGGCATCACGCTCGACGCGGAATTCGCCGTCGGCGACCCGGTTCAGAAATCCGCGCTCATCGCGACAAGCGGCGACTACCCGGATCTCATCGCGGCGAAGAACAGCATCAACAAATTCGTTGACGCCGGCGCCGTAATCGACCTGACCGAGCTCATCGACAAACACGCGCCGAATATCAAGAAGCTGTACGGCGAAGAAATGAACCGTCTTCGTTACAGCAATGATGACAAGTCGATCTACGTCATTCCGACGAATGCGGGCGTAGACCAAACCTATTTCACCGCAGGCGGCGGCTTTGAGCTGCAGCACCGCGTCGTGAAAGAACTCGGCTTCCCGACAATCCGCACGGTTAAGGATTATGAGAATGCCATCAAGCAATATTTGGCCAAACATCCGAAGGACGAGAACGGCAACCCGAACATCGGCCTGACGCTGAACGCGGATGACTGGCACATGTACATCTCCGTCACGAACCCGGCTTTCCTCGCGACGGGCGGTTCCGACGACGGCGAATATTTCATCGACATCGATACGCAAGAAGTGACGTACCACTTCAGACGTCCGGAAGAGAAAGAATACTTCCGTTGGCTGAACCATATGAACGCGGAAGGTCTATTGGACCCGGAAAGCTTCGTGCAAAAGTATGACCAATACAAAGCGAAAGTCGCTTCCGGCCGCGTGCTCGGCTTGATCGACCAAGAGTGGGACTATGCGGACGGCGAGAAAGCGCTCAAAGCCGAAGGCAAATTCGACCAAGGCTACGGCCACTATCCGGTAACGCTGACCGAGGAGTTCAAAGACGCATCCTTCCAGCCGACCGGCTTCCTGAGCGGCTATGGCGTCGCGATCTCCAGCACGAACCCGGATCCGGTTCGCGCGATTAAGTTCTTGGACTACCTGGCTTCCGATGAAGGTCAAGTGCTCGTTAACTGGGGTATCGAGGGCGAGCATTACAAAGTCGAGAACGGCAAACGCGTCATTCCGGCCGAAGTGAACGACCGCAAAATCAACGACGCCGCGAACTTCCAGAAAGAATCCGGCATCGGGCAATACAATCAGATCGGTCCTCACTACGGCGACGGCGTGAAAGATCCATCGGGCAACTACTACACGACGAACTTCCCTGAGCAAATCGTGGCAAGCTACAACGACGTGGAGAAAGAAGTACTGGCCGCTTACAAAGCGACGACTTGGAAAGACCTGTTCCCGAAAGAGGAAGAGTTCAAAGTCAAGCCTTGGGGCGCGGCATGGAACATCCCGGTTCCGGGCGACAGCGAAATTACGATTCTCGACGAGAAGCTGAAGAGCATCACGTGGAAACGCATTCCGGAAGCAATCTTGGCGAAGCCGGCCGATTTCGACAAAGTGTGGGATGCCTACATGAAAGAAATCGAAGCGGCAGACGTCGAGAAAGCCGAAGATCTGCGCCAAGAACTGGTACAACAGCGCGTAGAGCTCTGGAGCGGCAAATAGAGCTTAACCGATTGCGCTGACGCATGGCAGCGCAGCAGGATCAAAACCTCCAACCGAGCATTGCGGGTTGGAGGTTTTTTTGCCAATATAGAACCAGTGGAAAAATGAGGAAGAACTGAGGAGGCAAAAACCGCGTGAAGCAACCGGGGAACGATTTAAAATTATGGTACGAGCAACCGGCGCAGTCATGGGAAGAAGCGCTGCCGATCGGCAACGGCCGGCTGGGCGGCATGGTGTTCGGCGGCGTCGGGCAAGAACGGATTCAACTGAACGAAGACACGTTATGGTCGGGCTTTCCGCGCGATACGAACAATTACGAGGCGCTACGCCATTTGAAGCGGTCCCGGGAATTGCTGCGCGAGGGACGCTTCCGCGAAGCGGAGAAACTGATCGGCGACGGCATGCTCGGTCCGCGTTCGGAAGCGTATTTGGCGATGGGGGATCTGTGGATCGATCAATCCGTCGCGGGCGGACATGCCGAATATAGGCGAGAGTTGAATTTGGACACGGGGGTAGCGTTCGCGGCATTCCGCGACGAGAACGAGACGGTTTATAGACGTGAGGCGTTCGTCAGCCATCCTGACGGGGCGATGGTCGTTCGTATGGAAGCCGAAGGCGCGGGAACCATTAACGCTCGCATCCGGTTAAGCTCGAAGCTGCGATTCTCGGTCGAAGCGGAGACAACCGGAGCAGAAGCGCGAACCGGCAAACTGACTCTGCGCGGCAGGGCGCCGAGCCATGTCGCGGACAACTACCTGGGCGATCACCCGCAGGCGGTGTTGTACGAGACGGAGCGCGGGTTGTCCTTTGCCATTGCGCTAAGCGTGCAGTTGAGCGGCGGGCGGCTCGCCGCGGCCAAGGACGGCAGCCTCGTCATTGAAGGCGCTAGCCATGCGCTTATTTTGCTGAGCGCCGCCACCGACTTCATCGGCTACGACGGCCGGCCCGTTCCGGGCTCTGGCTTGGAGCTCGAGCGGTGCGCGTCGCGGCTGGCGGCCGCTGCCGGGATCGCCTACGACGAATTGAGACGCAGACATATCGAGGACCATCGCATGTTGTTCCGCCGCGTGAGCTTGGAGCTGGGCAATGGGTCAAGCGAAGGCGATCGGCTGCCGACCGATAAGCGGCTGACGGCCTACCAGGGAGGAGCAAGCGATCCGGCGCTAGAGGCGCTTCTGTTCCAATACGGCCGGTATTTGCTCATCGCCAGCTCCCGTCCGGGGACGCAGGCGGCGAACTTGCAGGGGATCTGGAACGATCACATCCAGCCGCCGTGGAATAGCAACTACACGACGAACATTAATACGCAAATGAATTACTGGCCGGCCGAACTGGGCGGCATTGGCGAATGCCACGAGCCATTGTTCGACTTGATCGGAGAGCTAAGCCGGACGGGCGCGCGAACGGCGGCGATTCACTATGGCGCGCGCGGCTGGACGGCGCATCATAACGTCGATCTGTGGCGCGTCTCGACGCCGGCGAGCGGAGATCCGAGCTGGGCGTTCTGGCCGCTCGGCGGCGCTTGGCTAAGCCAGCATCTGTGGGAGCGCTACCGGTTCAGACCGGACGCGGAGTTCTTGGCGAAGACGGCTTATCCGCTCATGCGGGGAGCGGCGCTCTTCTGTTTGGATTGGCTGCAAGAGAACGAGGATGGAACGCTGACGACGCTGCCGTCGACATCGCCGGAGAATCGTTTCGTTACGGAAGAAGGCGAGCCGTGCAGCGTGACGATTGGCTCGGCGATGGATTTGACGATTATCCGCGAGCTGTTCCAAGGTACGATCCGTGCGGCCGAGACGTTGGACGCGGATGCCTCGTTGCGCGGCGAGCTCGAACGCGCGCTAGCTAAGCTGGCGCCGCTTACGATCGGCGAAGACGGCCGACTGCAAGAGTGGTCGCTGCCTCATGAGGAGCAAGAACCGGGACATCGGCACGTCTCGCACTTGTACGGCGTCTATCCGGGTACGTCGATCAACGATCGCGATACGCCGGAATTCACGGAGGCCGCGCGCGCGTCGCTCGCTTCCCGCATCGCGCAAGGCGGCGGACATACCGGCTGGAGCTGCGCCTGGTTGATTAACCTTTACGCCAGACTTCGCGAGCGCGAGAACGCGCACCGCTTCGTTCGCACTCTCCTTTCGCGTTCGACGTATGCGAACTTGTTCGACGCGCATCCGCCGTTCCAGATCGACGGCAACTTCGGCGGCACGTCCGGCATCGCCGAGATGCTGGTGCAGAGCCATCTCGATACGATCGAGCTGCTGCCTGCGCTGCCATCGGCTTGGAAGGATGGCAAGGTGACCGGCTTGAGGGCCAGAGGCGGCTTCATTGTCGATATCGAGTGGCGCGAGGGCAAGCTCGCGCAAGCGCGAATCGAATCGACCCATGGTTCGGCGTGCAGCATCGGGTATGACGGTGTACTATCCGTCCTTCTGCCGGGAGGAAATTCAGTCAAGACCAGCGAGACGTTCCAAACGGAGATTGGCGGCGTATACTGGGTTACCAGTGCGGATGCAATTTAGCCTTTAGTTAGACAAACGTTAATTTTGCGGGCACGTACGTTCGGGAGCAACGCTTCAATACGAATGTCATCATCTAGTCGGGCGGCCTTAGGTTGCCCGGCTGTTTTCCGTTTCCCGACACTTGTTTATTTCCTAGGAAATGAAATTGTGTTCACAGGGTTTCAGTAACAGTCGGATTAATGTTTTCGTGAATCGATTGCTAATTTTGTCATTGCAATAAGGCATGGGTTTATGGTTTAATTAGCTCATGTACATAATATGTTAATCGGTTAGTCATTTTATTAATCCAATTTACAGTTAAAGGAGATCCTTGGCATGAGCAATCATATCGTTATTAACGCCGACTTGACGAAGGGGACAATCAACAAACATATTTACGGGCATTTCGCGGAGCATCTGGGCCGCTGTATTTATGGCGGCATCTGGGTGGGAGAAGATTCGGATATTCCGAATACGAACGGCATCCGCAATGACGTATTGGAAGCGCTTAAAGCGCTTAGTATTCCGAACCTGCGCTGGCCGGGCGGTTGCTTCGCCGACGAATACCATTGGAAGGACGGCATCGGTCCTCGCGAAGGCCGCAAGCGGATGGTCAATACGCATTGGGGCGGCGTCGTGGAGAATAACCATTTCGGCACTCATGAGTTCATGAAGCTATGCGAACTGCTCGGCACGGAGCCGTACGTCAACGGCAACGTCGGAAGCGGCACGGTTCAGGAGATGTCCGAGTGGGTCGAATACATGACCTTCGACGGCGAATCGCCGATGGCGGACTTGCGACGCGCGAATGGCCAAGAGCAGCCGTGGCGGCTGAAGTTCTTCGGCGTCGGCAACGAGAACTGGGGATGCGGGGGCAACATGCGTCCGGAATACTACGCGGATCTATACCGTCGCTACCAGACGTACGTGCGCAATTACGGCGACAACAAAATTTATCGCATCGCGGGCGGTCCGAATATCGACGATTACCGCTGGACCGAGGTGCTCATGCGCGAAGCCGGCCGGATGATGGACGGCCTGAGCCTTCACTATTACACGATCCCGGGCAGCTGGGAGGAGAAGCAATCCGCGCTTGATTTCAACGAGAGCCAATGGTTCGAGACGATGAAGAAGGCGCTGCATATCGACGAGCTGATCACTAAGCACAGCGCGATTATGGATCAATACGATCCGCAGAAGCGCGTCGCCCTCATCGTCGACGAGTGGGGAACGTGGTTCCTGGTCGAGCCTGGCACGAATCCGGGCTTCCTGTTCCAGCAGAATACGATGCGCGACGCGCTGGTCGCGGGACTATCGCTGAACGTGTTCAACGCGCATTGCGACCGCGTCCGCATGGCGAATATTGCCCAGACGGTCAACGTGCTGCAGTCGGTCATCCTCACCGAAGGGGACAAAATGGCGCTGACGCCGACCTACCACGTCTTCGAAATGTACAAGGTGCATCAGGATGCGGAGCTGCTCGAGCTGTCGAAGTCTTCCGCTTCGTACGAGTTGAACGGCCAGACGCTCGACCAAATTAGCGCAACCGCATCGCGCGGCCAGGACGGCAAGCTGAACATCAGCCTTTGCAACGTCAGTCACGAAGCTCCGGCGGAGATTACGATCGAGCTGCGCGGCTTGAAGGATGCGCAGGCGTCCGCTTCCGGCCGCGTGCTGCACGCGGCGGACATGCACGCGCACAATACGGTCGACGCGCCTAACGCGGTCGCGCCGGTCGCGATGGAAGGCATTCGCTTCGAGAACGGCATCCTGCGCGCGACGCTGCCGGCCGCTTCCGTCGCGGTGCTAAGCATCGGGTAACGCCGGATGTCCGCGCTCGCAAGCCGGCCGGAAGGCTGCAAGGGCTGCCGGGACAGCGTCCATGTGCCGGAGGCGCAGATCGACCGCATGATCGAGAAGCTGGCGCGCCATCCGGAGAGCTGCGCTTCGCTTGAACAATACGAGGCGCGGCTGGCGAGCTGCGCGGCCTGCGCCGATCTGCAGTACGGCTCCACTTGCGCCCACTGCGGATGCTTCGTCCGGGTACGCGCCAAGCTGCAGGCCGGCACGTGCCCGAAGCCCGGCGGATCCAGATGGAACTAACCGATTTGCTGGTCCATGACCATGCCGCAAGCCGCCCGGCCCGCCATTCATGGGAGCGTGCGCCGGGCGGCTTGCCCGTGCGCGGACAAGCGTATGCCAGCATGCTCCGCTCCCGATCGCGAGCGGAAACCAATCTGGACGTTGCCAGCATGCTCCGCTCCCGATCGTAAGCGGAAACCAATCTGGACGTTGCCAGCATGCTCCGCTCCCTCTCGCGAGCGGAAACCAATCTGGACGTCCCAAAATCTGATATGAATACGCCATATTGTTCTATATAATCCTGCCCCCTTCTTGGACTATAATGGTGCCAAAACCAAGAAAAGCAGGTGCACGCATGAGCCGTAAACTTCGTTGGGGCATTATTGGATGCGCAGGTATTGCAGTTCGTTCCGTTATTCCGGGTATACAGCAATCGGAGACCGGCGAGGTCGCCGCGATCGCGAGCCGGGGCTTGGCCAAGGCGCAAGAGACGGCCGAGACGCTCGGCATTCCGAAAGCTTATGGCAGCTATGAAGAGCTGCTCGCTGACGGCGACATCGACGCGATCTACATTCCGCTGCCGAACCATTTACATATGGAGTGGACGATTAAGGCGATCGAAGCGGGCAAGCACGTGCTGTGCGAGAAGCCGATCGCGCTCAATGCGGCGGAAGCGCAGCGCATGGCGGATGCCAGCCGCAGCGCGGGCGTTCATCTCGCCGAGGCGTTCATGTACCGCTACCATCCGGCATACGCCCGGGTGAAGGAAATTATCGATTCCGGCGAAATCGGGGACATCCGCGGTATTCACGGCACGTTTACGTTCAACAACGCTGCGGATTCCGGCAACGTCCGCTACAAGCGCGAATGGGGCGGCGGCTCGATTTACGACGTCGGCTGTTATCCGATCAGCGCGGCGAGACTGCTGCTGGGCGAAGAGCCGGTCGCGGCCTCCGTTCACGCACTGCTGTCTCCGGAGCACGACAACGTCGACATGATGGCCGCGGGTATTCTGGAATTTAGCAACGGCGTGGCGCTATCGTTCGACTGCGGCATGTGGGCGGCGTTCCGCAATACGCTCGAGGTACTCGGCACCCAAGGACGCATCGAGCTGCCGTCCGCTTTCCTTGGTTCGAACTTCTTCGTACATACGGGCGAAGGCACGCGCGTGGAAGAACAACCGACGCTCAATCAATATTCGCTTCAAGCCGACGACTTCGCGCGCGTCGTATGGGGCGAGAAGCAAGCTAGGTTCGCGCCTGAAGACGCGGTGGCGAACATGAAGGTGATCGATGCTTGCCTGGAGTCGGCTTATACGCGCTCCCGGGTAACTCTTTAAGAGGCGAGAGGAGCGACGGATACGATGAAGAAGATCGAACTGGCGGGATTGAAGCAAGGCGTATCGCAGTTAATCATGGGCTCGGATTATTTCGCGCCGGAGGTTTACGAGCTGGTGCGGACGAACCTCGACGCGTTCACCGCGATCGGCGGCAATACGATCGATACGGCGTATATCTATTGCGGAGGCAAAAGCGAGCAGGCGATCGGCATGTGGCTGGAGGAGCGGGGTAACCGCGGCGACATCAACGTCTGGACGAAAGGCGCGCATCCGAACCAACACGGCTCGCGCGTGTCCAGAGACGCGATTCGCGAGGAGCTCGGCATCAGCCTGGAACGTCTCCGTACCGATTATGTCGACTTATATGCGCTTCATCGCGACGACCTGAACGTGCCGGTCGGCGAGATTCTGGAATGGCTGAACGAGCTTGCCGAAGAAGGACGCATCCTCGCGTTCGGCGCATCGAATTGGACGACGGTCCGGCTTGCCGAGGCGGCCCGCTACGCGGAGGAGCACGGGCTTCGCGGTTTCTCGTTCAGCAGCCCGAACTTAAGCCTGGCCAAGGCGCAGGAGCCGTATTGGAGCGATTGCGTCAGCATTGACGCTCCATCGCTGGCTTGGCACGAGCAGAGCGGGCTGCCGCTGTTCTCCTGGTCCGCGCAGGCGCGCGGCTTCTTCACCGGCCGGTTCACGCCGGACGACCGCTCGGACGCCGATCTCGTGCGCGTCTTCTACAACGACGACAATTGGGAACGCTATCGCAGAGCCGAGCAGCTGGCGAAGGAGAAAGGCGTGGCAACCATTCAGATCGCGCTTGCCTACGTACTGAATCAATCGTTCCCGTCGGCGGCGATTATCGGTCCGCGCAACGAAGCGGAGATGCGCTCCTGCCGCGAGGCGGCCGATCTGACGCTGACGCCAAGCGAGATCCAATGGCTGGATTTGCGCCAGTCTTAGGTGAAGCATGGACGACCCGCCGAATTCAAATTCGGCGGGTCGTTCGGCTGTAAGCGCAACGGAGCAGCTCCTCCGCCCGCAAGCGTGCTTAGAACCATGCTTGCGGCCATAACGAAGCTGCACGCTCGGCATAGATTTGCCGCGCGGCCTTCGCCAACAGCGTCCAATAAGACGGTGGAGGAGCCTTCGCGCTCGCCAGCTGCCGTTCGTTGATGCGATCCGTGTAGAAGCCGTGCGCGCCTTGGTCCATGTATCGGATCATTGCGGCTGTGTCATTAATGGTATGGATGTAGGCATGTACGCCCGCTTGCTCCAACCGCTGCAGGAAATCCGCTTGCGCCATCGATTCCGGCATCGTGACGGCCGCGACGCGCGGATGGTCGCGGACGAACGACAGCGTCTGCGATTCCGTATCCGGAGACATATAGAGCGTATAGATATACGAATCGAACTTGTGGACCGATTCGATCGCGGCATACATCGTTTGGTCGTAGAACTGAGGAACAACACGGCTTAGCAGCTCAGGTTCATGCTCGGCGGCTTCCTTCATCGCCCGAAATTGACGGCGCACGATAGCCGGATCGGTATCTTTCGTATCGGTGATGAACACCGCGTCCGGATATTGCCGGAGCAGATTCAGGAGCCCTTCGAAGTCAAGCGTCTGGTACGCATGATGCACGAGCAGCGAGAGCGCTTCTGCGCGGGTCAGCGGCAGGCCGCGCCGGCCGGCTTCGGGCGGAATTTGTCCCAGTAGTCCGTACAGATAGGGCTGCCAGTCATGGCGCGTCACGAGGTAGCCGTCGGCGGTCAGCTGCAGATCCACTTCGAACAGTCGATAACCATCGGCATAGTTCGATTTGAACGCCTCCAGCGTATTCGTATACGTGTATCCGCTGATTTCGCCCATGCCATGCGCGACGAGCCGGTGCCGGGTCCATTCGGGATCGGTTAGAGGCGATTGCGCGGCGAGCGTCGCGCTTGGACCGTATGTCGGCGAAGCCGCGATCGCGAATGTAAGCAGACTAAGGGCTAGCAGCAGCGCGGAAGATCGTTTCATATGGAGCAGCCTCCCTCCGGAATTCGTGGATGTCACGGAATATCCGGTGATTACCCGCGGGAGAGGCGAGATAATCCGTGGTTCAGAACGGCTTCATTGTTTTCGCGCTTTTTGGTAATCTAGTAGAGGAGCACAGCGGCGGCGCGCCGCAAGGCAATAGAGTTGTACGAGATTCGAGCAAGTCAACAAAAGGAGCGTATACATATGAGCGAAATCAAAGCTTACGAGGGATCCTATCAAGGCGAACGCGCCATTTACTTGCGCGCGGGCCGTTACGAGGCGGCGCTGCTTCCGGAGATCGGCGCCAATCTGATCGCCTTCCGCGACGTGGAGAATGGCAACCGCTTCTTGCACGAGCCGACCGAGGAAGAGTTTGCTTCTTTTAAAGCCAAGCCTTGGATTCACGGCATTCCGGTTCTGTACCCGCCTAACCGGTACGAGGACGGCAAATTCCCGTGGAACGGCAACGTGTATCAATTCCCGGTTAACGAAGCGTCGACAGGCAACCATTTGCACGGCTTCGTGGCGGACACGCCTTGGGAGATCGAAGATTTCGGCCAAACGAAGACCGAGAGCTACGTCGTAGCCGCCTTGCAAGTCGCGGAAGGCCATCCGGTCTATACGTATTTGCCGCACCAATTCACGATCAAGCTGCGTTATTCGCTCGGCGCAAACGGACTGTCCCAGCACATCTTCGTCCAGAACGACGGCGATTCCGAACTTCCGTGCCTGTTCGCTTTCCATACTTCGATTAATGCGCCGTTCGTGCCGGACGGAGATGCGAAGGACTATCGCGTGAAGCTGACGATCGGCGAGCGTTGGGAGCTAAGCGAGCGCATGCTGCCGACCGGCGCCTACCAGCCGCTGACTGCCGACGAAATCGCGCTTCGCGACGAGGGCGTCTATCCATTCTTCGGCGAGATGGACAACCATTACACGGCGGTGCCGCAGAACGGCCGCAACCGGATGGAGCTGACCGACACCAAAGCGGGCGTCACGCTCGTCTATGACGTCGGCACGTCCTACAAGCAATGGATGATCTGGAACAACGGCGCGACCGAAGGGTTCTTCTGCCCGGAGCCGCAGATCAATCTCGTCAACGCGCCGCATGTCGACCTGCCGCGAGACCAGATCGGCCTGTTCAGTCTCGCCCCGGGCGAGATTTGGGAAGAAACCGCCCGTCTCTACGTGAAATAATAGAAAATCACCAATAAAAAGCAAAACTCCGCGCCACTCAGGGGGGCCACTGAAAAAGTCCGTCTCGTAGGAAAAGGTACAGACCTTCAAGAAATTTGAAGAGGCTGTACCTTTTTTGCTTTATAATAGAGTCATCA
>NZ_VNHS01000018.1 GCF_008124765.1 Paenibacillus methanolicus
CCGGTATTAGCATTCGTTTCCGAATGTTATCCCGGTCTTACAGGCAGGTTACCTACGTGTTACTCACCCGTCCGCCGCTAACCTTACCCCGAAGGATAAGATCCGCTCGACTTGCATGTATTAGGCACGCCGCCAGCGTTCGTCCTGAGCCAGGATCAAACTCTCCATAAAAGAAGTGCTTGTATAGCTCATTTCTTACGTTGACATATATCGCTCATTGTTCAGTTTTCAAGGAACAAGTTTGTTTGTTTTTCGTACCGCATCTCTCAGCGGCGACTTTTATAATATATCACAGCCGCCCATCTCAACGCAAGCACTTTTTTATTTTCTTTTTTTGCCGTGTCGCTTCGAAGCAGATTTGCTCGAGGCGATAGTGAGTAATTTATCACACGCACATACCTGCGTCAAGTGAATTCGACAAAAAAAGAACGCATCTTCTGCGTTCTTCGTCGGATCATATCACATTGCGGTAACATAGCTCTATGGCATCCGCATCTCCGGAAACCGGTATTACGGCAACTTCGTCTATATATCCGCGCTTGACGAGCTTCTGAATGAGGAGCGATAAATCAAGTTGAAGCCCCTCTAAGCTTGGGTGCAGCTGTAGCTCCATCATGCTCCACGGTTCCTCCCGCTCGGCCATGACGTCGAAGAGCATTTTGCAGCAAGACTTCATGAGACTCATAATCGAGAATTCGCACGCAAGCAGCACCAACTGAATACGTTGTTCCATCGTCTCGTTGCTGCTGGTTAATTGCTCGTAAAGTTTATAAATACCCGGGTTAAACCTCCGGGTCTGCTTCCACACCGTCAGCTCGGGATGAATCCCCGCTTCGATCAAGACGATATGCGCCCAATGATGGAGCGCGGCCAGCACGTTGCTGTACGAATCCATCAGATTGTCGTCCTGCAGCTCCTGCTTGGCTTGATAGTACTTGCGCATAAAGCAGCCGAACTCGACGATTTGCTTGCTTTCCCTCATCTCTACCGGAAACGCGAGCACCCGCTGCCTAATATGAAGCAAATAGTTGTCTCGGTCCATCAGGATTTCCCCCCGAACGAGCCATTGTATCATGCTGCGGGTTTCCCCGCCGGCGATCCATTGCTCTAGTGTTGACGGACTAATGCGCCGAATTAGAATATGCTTGTCATCCATGCGCACATGTTCCGTTTGGCGATGAAGGTCGCATTGTGACGAAACAACGAGCATCATGACATCCAATCCGTCGATTAACGGACTGTATGGATAAGGATTTTCAACGACAGCGACGGCCACTACGCCTTCTTCTTCTTCGAACTTCTGTTGAAAATACGCTCTCAGGTCCACAACAACAATCCCCCGTATAGCTTCAGAGTGCAGTTTAAGCTATAATGATTTCGCAGTGTACTAAATGTTCGACAATGTCCGCCCGGTTTCCTGCCTAGAATCGCAAGAAATCGATTCGGGACCGTCAGAAAGGACACCTTTATGTTTTTTAAATCCAGTAAAATCAACGAGTTCCGGCTTTGGGGATTGCTGTTCACGCTATTCGGCATGGGTCTTATGATTCTCGGTACTTCCGGCATCGTATTCTGGGGACAAGCCGGCAAATGGTTCGCCGGCGTCTTCATGGTCATCGGCATGATCGCCATGCTGCTCAGCGTCGGAGTCTACTTCTGGGCAGGCATGCTCTCGACGAGCGCCGTAATCCTGATTTGCCCGGAATGCAACCGCCACACGAAAATTCTAGGAAAAACCGACCGTTGTATGTACTGCAAAACAAAGCTGACGCTTGATCCGAACGAAGCTACCGACCTGGACGAAGGGATTACGGAGAAAGCCTAACTACATAGCTATACCAGGTGAAACGGCCTCGCGGTCATTGATGGCGGGGCGCGTTTCATTCCGGATAAGCGGATTGGTTTGCGTTCAGCAATCGAGAAATCCAAGTTGTTTTATTAAGCGTGAAACTGATAAATTCTTGTATTTTGAATAAAACGCCTCTCCAACGGGTATTACCCGCGGAGAGGCGTTTTGAATTAGGTATTAGGGCTTTTGTTGCAATGCTTGATCGATAACTCCCCAAATCTGCTCATTCTGGAACGAACGCTGCCAGGTGGCCACGCCAGCCAAACCGTATTTGCGCACAAGCGCGACTCGCGATTGTATGGATACTTCGTCTTCGATCCAAATCCGTTTCTTAGCACCGTCTTCGGTATATTCGACATAATTCTGCCCAGCCCGCGCATCGAACACCGGTGTAAGCTTGCGTTCGGCGATCAGCTTGTCGATCGCCTGCATTCCGAGCGCTTTCGAGCTTACCTTTGTCTTGCCGCCCGCCTGATTGGCTTCCGTCCATACTCGGGCATAAAGCGGCATACCGAGAATTAGTTTACTCGGCGGAACCCGGTCCTCTTCCAACAAGCGTAAAACCGACTTCTCCGTCCACGGGAGCGATGCGACCGATCCGGCTTTGGGACTCGAAGCCCAATGCTCATCGTACGCCATCAGCATCATGAAATCCACGCTTTCGGCCAGAGCCGGGCGATCCAGGAACGCGGACCACATTTCGCTGTTCGACTTCGGCGTCACGTCGATGGACACCACAAGCCCCTGCTCATGAAGAATCGGCGTCAGCTCGCGCACAAATTGAACGAGGTTCGCTTTATCCGCCGTCTCGACATTCTCGAAATCGATATTGATTCCCTGCAGACGATAAATTTGCGCATAAGCGACCAGTTGCCGGATCATATTAAATCTGGTCTGCGCGGTAGCCAGCGCCTGGGTAGTCCTTTTCGGCTCGAAACCGTTGCTGAACAGCGCCCAAACCTGGGTTTTCCGTTTGGCCGCCCAATCGACGTAGGCTTTGTCCGCTTTGCTGCGAATTTTGCCGGTTCCGTCAATAAGCTCGAACCAGGTGGGACTGACGACGTTCACGCCATTCAACGAGCCGATCGCCGACACATCGGTCTTCTTCGCGTAAACGCCTTCCCAGGTCATGTTGATTTTGCTGCCCATCACCTTCCATGCGATAAAAGGCGATTCCACGGCCGGCTGCTTCACTTGCTCGATCTCGGTCAAGCTTAGCTTGTCCTTGGGCAAATAGCCGATCGTCCCGCTCTGCGCCTGAACCGTATACCATTCGGGATTCGTCGCTTCCTCCCAAATCCGCACTTCGGCGTCGGACGGCAGCTTCTCGTAAATCGTAGCCCGGATCGTCGGCGACGACCGAAGGGCCGTATCCGCCGTCGTCTTCGCGCGCTGAACAGACTCCCCGGTAGGAATGATCGTCACGATCCCCGTACCATTCCCCGTCTCGACGTGGATGCCGTACAATTCCGCAAGCGGCGTCGAAGGCAAATACACCTCTCCATCTATGACTTCCGCGGCTTCTCTTAATTCATAGGGCTTGCTGTTCAACGTAGCCGTCAATAAATCCGTCTTCAGCCGAAGCACTTGATGCGCGCTCGTGAGGACGATGGAACCGGTCGCTTCTTCGTACCAAATTTCGTTCTCGAGCCCCGCCGATTCCTTCAATACCGCCAAGGGAAGTTTGATCGTCTCTCCTTCGATGACGGCGCCTCCGCTTGCTATTGTGCCAGCCACCATAATTGGATGCGTCGCTCCATATTGCGGCTTCTCCATCTTCGTATTCGGGATAAATAACCAATAGAGGCCAAACAAAACGACCCCGAGCAAGAAAAAGAAGACCAACCGCAACAGCGTTCGAACTAAACCGCCGGGCTTCCTTCGCCTCGGCCTGACTTGAACCGTCTGCATATCCAAACCTTTCCGCTCCTCTTATCCGTATGCTTGTCCCGCTCGCAACAAAATAAAAAACGCGCAGAAGTTAAGGCGCTTGCCTTGTACCCCCTGCACGCTTCCATCGCGAGCCTATTCTCTTGCCGTTCCTTACGAATGCGGCTTCGCGCAGTCTCCGCAAAGACCGTAAATCTCCATACGATGTCCTTCCACCTTAAATCCGGTTTCCTTGGATGCCGTCTTCTCGACATCCGTCAGCGATGGATAATCAAAATCGACGATCGTGCCGCACTGGCGGCAAATCGCATGATAATGGTCGGACAAATCAGCGTCAAAACGGCTTGAATCGTCGCCATACGTGAGCTCTCGGACAAGACCTGCTTCGACGAACAGCCTTAAATTGTTATAAATAGTCGCCACGCTCATGCTTGGGAAAGCCGGGGACAACGCTTTGTAAATTTCATCTGCTGTCGGATGTATCATCGAATCCATCAAGAAGCTCAGAATAGCATGACGCTGAGGAGTCATTCGTACGCCGGTGCTTTTCAATTGTTCAAGTGCTTGTTCTACGGTCGCACCCATGCCCTTCACGCCTTTCTGCTTCGATAGAACCATTGTACGTGCAGACTTTTCGTTTTGTCAATGAACGGACGCGTCAATTCGATGGAAGATAACGGTTGATGGCGATGCTGCTGTTCGCGTCGATATCAATGCGGTATAGGTCGTCGCCGACGGAACCTCGGACCGTCTTCTTCCCGATCTCCAGCGGCAGATCGGTCGTAATCGTCCCGAACGTCACTGATCCGTTGACGGAGAATCCGCCGGTCTCCGGAACGTAGAGACGGATGTCGCCGATCGAGCTGTCGATGTTCCAGTCCCCGCCCACCACGCTGCTGCGAATGTCGATCTCGCCGTTCAACGTGTCGACCCTAAGGCCGGAAGCGGCTTCGGCGACCGTGATTTGACCGTTCTTGGTCTCCACTTCCGCCTCGCCCCGGATATCCTCCAGCCTGATGCTTCCGCTCGACGTCGTCACATCCGCTTTGCCTTCCATTTGTCTCGCCGAGATATCGCCGTTCGCGACCTCCAGGTTCGCGTCTCCCGCAATCTGATCGACCGTGATGGCGCCGTTCTTCGTCTTAATGTCGACGCTCCCCACGATTCGGGAAACCTGGATTTCGCCGTTGGTTCCCTGGATGGCGAGGCCGCCCGGGAGGAAAAGTCCTTCTGCCCGTATCGCTCCGTTGCCTGCCGTAATGGTCAATTTGGCTTGAGGCTGTTCGGGTGCTTCGTCCTTCGCGTCATTCGCATCGGTAAGCGTGGCCGGGCTGTCGGCAGGGGAACCGTTCGCCTCGTCGTCGCTCCGTGCGTCTTCATTCGCGCCTATTGCTTCTGACGAATCGGCCGGAGGTAAAGTTTCACTTTCTTCCGCCCCGGCAATCTCGTTGTCGACGACCGGGATTTTGGAAAAGTGCGAATCCGCCGGGACGGTGACGGTCACGTTCATCCGCGGCAAACGGCTGCCGTCCGCGCCGTACGCTTTCCCCTTCGCTTCGATGGCGATCTTCTTCTCGCCGCCGATCTCCACGACGGATGCTGCCGCCGCCTCATCGGCTTCTTGTTTATTCGCGGCATCGATCCATACGATCGTTTCGATCGTCATATTCGCCGCCTCTCCCTTAAGGACGGTGACGGAACCGTTCGGGTTATTGATCGAAATCGACTCCATGTCGGCACCTAGCGGAATCTCCAGCTTCTCCTTGTCGTATTTGAAGCCGTTCTCCTCCGACAGGCTCGCGGCCCCCGGCATGTTGACGTTCCATTGATCGAGCCACTTGAACGGCATGGCCGCATATTGCGTGACCGAAAAAGCGGTAACCGCGATGACGGCCGCCATGAAGCTCCCTCCGAGATCAAAGGGCAACCGTTCCTCCTTCTTGCGATATGCGAGACTATACACGATCACCTCGACTCCAAGCAGCACAAAGGCGGCCGGCCACCAACGGCCAAGCAGCGCAATGTCGTTGCGCCCCGCCATTTGATCCGATAAAAGCAGTCCGCCGACCGTCAGAATAAGCAGCGCAGCCGTGATTCGTCCCGTCCGCAGCATCGTCCCCCTCCTCCTAAACGCATAGTTGAGCGCGATAATGATCAACCCGATTCCCGTCAGATCATTGCCGTTATCCTCCAGCAACTCGGCAAGCCATTTCGGCGGCGCCAGAAATACGAGCATGACCGCGCCGAGCAGCGCGATCGCGGCCCCCTGAAGCACCAAGGCCAAGGTTCCGGACCGAACGGACGAAACATCGGCGGCGTGGTTCTGCCTGGACGCCTCCTGAAGGGTACCGAAAACGCTATAAAACCAAAATGCGGGCACCGCCAATCCCAAGTAGACGAGCAGCAGCGCGAAGCGTCCGCCCGCCAAGTCGGCGAAATGAATCATGGCCAGGATATCGGCCAACGTTCCGGCCAGCAGGAGCAAGCCATTCATATGCAGCCCGAGCAGCAGATGACCGGCTCCCGGGCAAACAAACGCCGCGAGCACGGCCAGCGCCGCCTTGCGTCTCGAGATCCGTTCCATCTGCGTTCCCCCTCCGACAACGTGCGCTCATCGCCATGATGAATTGACTCCAAAGTTGCTTACGCCCAAGGCGAACCGGCTATCGCCGTCTTTCGCGGCGAGACGCGTTGCGTACCGGATAAGCGGATTGGTTTGCGTTCGCAATCCGAGGATTGTGAATGCAGCATTCGGCGATCGAGAAATACAAGATCAGTTATAGGCGTGAAATATATAAACGCTTGTATTAACAAAGTTGTCCTTATTGTACCACACCAAAATCGAAATCGCGGCAGGTAGAAGCGCTCGGTATACGAGACTTCCTTACCACCCGGGCAATGCCTTCAATCGACGGCATGCCGCCGATTCCAAGTAACGCGAGCAGTTCATAAGCGGCTTGGCCGCGGTGTACGACTTGGTCGTTGCTAATGCGGCTGATCTTAAAAACGAAGGAGGCTCATGCCGGTGCTCTGGGAAAGGTAAAGGGCAATCGGCTTTAGACATCCAGGTTTGTAGGAAATTGAACGTCTCGCGCTTGGGTTCCGGCCTGCAGGCTAGAGTGGATTGGAGTCTTTGATCGGCTGCTCGGTTTCGGTACTCTATACGACAAAAAGGAATCTCCCGTTCCGCCCGATGGCGGTGAACGGAAGATTCCTTATCTGGTCGTACTCGGCCGGTTATTGGCTCAGACGTTCCAGCAGCAGTTTGTTCGCCAGCGCGGGATTCGCCTTGCCCTTGGACGCCTTCATGACTTGGCCGACCAGGAAGCCGATCGCCTTGTCTTTACCCGCCTTGAAGTCGGCGACCGATTGCGGATTCGCTCCTACGATCTCGTCGACGATCGCCTTGACCGCGCCCTCGTCGCTGATTTGGACAAGTCCTTGCTCTTCGACGATCTGCTGCGGCAGCTTGCCGGACTCGAGCATCGACTTGAACACCGTCTTGGCGATCTTGCCGTTGATCGTCCCCTTCTCCAGCAGCCCGATCATCTCGCCGAGCCCTTGACCGGTGATTTTGACATCATCCAGCTCCAGGTTGTTCGCGTTCAGGTAACCGAGCAGCTCGCCCATGATCCAGTTCGATACCTGCTTGGCATCCTTCGTGTACTGAAGGCTCTCTTCGAAGAAATCGGCCAGCTTCTTGGACGTCGTAATGACTTCCGCATCGTAGGCCGGCAAGCCGTAATCGCTCGTATACCGGGCTTTGCGCGCACCCGGCAGCTCGGGAATCGACGCGCGTACGCGCTCTTTCCACTCGGCGTCGATGTGCATGACGACCAGATCCGGGTCCGGGAAATAACGGTAATCGTGCGCTTCTTCTTTGCCGCGCATCGAGAACGTCTTGCCTTGGGTATCGTCAAAGCGGCGCGTCTCCTGCACGACTACGCCGCCGCCGTCCAAAATGTCGGCTTGGCGCATCTGCTCGTACTCTAGGCCGCGCACGACGCCGCGGAACGAGTTCATGTTCTTCAGCTCGGCGCGGATGCCGAATTTCTCCTGCCCGTACGGACGCAATGAAATGTTGGCGTCGCAGCGCATGGACCCTTCTTCCATCTTCACGTCGGACACGTCGCAATACAGCATGATCGCGCGCAGCTTCTCGAGGTAAGCTTTCGCTTCCTCCGGCGTGCGGATGTCCGGCTCGGATACGATCTCGACGAGCGGCGTGCCGACGCGGTTAAAGTCTACGAGGGAGGCGTAACCGCCGTCGACATGCGACAGCTTGCCCGCGTCTTCCTCCAGATGCAGCCGCGTAATGCCGATGCGCTTCGTCTGGCCGTTGACTTCGATATCGATGTAGCCGTTCTCGCCAATCGGCTGGTCATATTGGGAGATCTGGTACGCCTTCGGCGAATCCGGATAAAAATAGTTCTTGCGATCGAATTTGCTGACGTCGGCAACGGTACAGTTGAGCGCCATTGCCGCTTTCATCGCGTATTCGACGGCCTGTTTGTTCAGCACGGGCAGGACGCCCGGATGGCCCAAACAAATCGGACATGTATGGGTATTCGGCGGGGCGCCGAAGGACGTGGAACAGCCGCAGAAGATTTTGCTCTTCGTATGGAGTTCAACGTGGACTTCAAGCCCGACTACCGTTTCGTATTTGTTCGCTTCAAACATGCTAATAGCCCTCCGCTTCCTTCAAGCTCGGCTTCGAAAAACCCGAATTCCGTTCGCGGCACGCTCGGCCGGTCGGCACGCATGAGCTGCGCGGGCGAACGGGTTCGTCGAAGCTGACAGGTCATCCCGCGCCTACAGCTGCGGGCGTTGTTGATGGTGATCGGTATACTGCTCGTAGGCGTGGGCCGCGCGGAGCACGGTCCGCTCGTCGAACGCCTTGCCGATGATTTGCAGACCGATCGGCAGACCGTCCGCGAAACCGCATGGCACGCTGATCGCCGGCACGCCCGCCAGGCTGACCGGAATCGTCACGATATCGTTCAAATACATCGTGAGCGGGTCGCCGACTTGTTCGCCGATCCGGAAGGCCGGCGTCGGCGCGGTCGGGCCGATGATGAGGTCGAACTTCTCGAACACCTGGTCGAAGTCTTGCTTGATGAGCGTCCGAACCTTCTGCGCCTTCAAATAATAGGCGTCGTAATAACCGGAGCTGAGCGCGTACGTCCCAAGCATGATCCGACGCTTCACTTCCGCGCCGAAGCCCTGGCTGCGGGATTTGCGGTACATATCGATCAGATTGTCCGGATTGTCCGCGCGCACGCCGTAACGCACGCCGTCAAAACGGGCCAGGTTCGAGGAAGCTTCGGAGGACGCCAGGATGTAGTAAGCGGCCACCGCGTACTCCGTATGCGGCAGCGACACTTCTTCCCAAGTCGCGCCAAGGCTCTCGTATACTTTTAGCGCGGCGAGTACCGCTTCTTTCACTTTCGGATCGACGCCTTGGCCGATGTATTCCTTCGGCACGCCGATGCGAAGTCCTTTCACGTCTCCTGTAAGGGCCGACGTGTAATCGGGAATCTCCACGTTCGCCGAGGTCGAGTCCATATGATCATATCCGGCAATCGCTTGCAGTACGTAGGCGGAATCTTCGACGTTCTTCGTGATCGGACCGATCTGGTCGAGCGACGACGCGAACGCCACGAGACCGAAGCGCGATACGAGGCCGTACGTCGGCTTGAGACCGACAACGCCACAGTACGCGGCAGGCTGGCGAATCGAACCGCCGGTGTCGGAACCGAGCGAGAAATAAACTTGTCCCGCCGCTACCGCCGCGGCCGAACCGCCGCTGGAGCCGCCAGGCACATAGTCGGTATTCCACGGGTTACGCGTCGGATAATAGCTGGAGTTCTCGTTCGAGCCGCCCATCGCGAACTCGTCCATGTTCAATTTGCCAATAAGGACGGACTGCGCGGCCTTGAGTTTCTTGACCGCCGTTCCGTCGTAAATCGGGTCATAGTTGCGCAAGAATTGGCTCGCGCACGTCGTCAGGAGCCCTTCCGTCACCATGTTGTCCTTCAAGCCCGCGGGCAAGCCGAACAACAAGCCGCGCTCGCCGCCGGCTGCCAGTTGCTTGTCCAACTCGACCGCGGAAGCGCGCGCTCCTTCTTCATTTAAAGTGAGAAATGCCCGGACCGCCTCGTCCGTCTGCCCGATCCGGTTGAACGAAGCGTCCACCAAATCCGCTACGGTCAGCTCTTTGCCGACCAGCTTGTTATGTACTTCCTGCAGGCGCATATCGAATAAAGCCAACAGTCGTTCCTCCCTTCAGCAATCGCCGCATGCCGCACTAGCCGCACGCCGCGTCTTCTTCCGCATCTTGATGCCGTGCTATTCCAATACGGCCGGTACTTTGAACTGCCCGTCCTCTTCGTCCGGCGCGTTCTTCAGCGCGGTCTCGTTCGACACGGATTCGCGATTCTCGTCTTCGCGCATGACGTTCGTCACCGGAAGCACGTGGCTCGTCGGTTCGATGCCTTCCGTATCCAGCTGGTTCAGCTTCTCCGCATATTTCAAAATCGCGTTCAACTGACCGGTGAACTGCTCTTTCTCCTGCTCCGTCAGCTCCAGCCGCGCTAATTTGGCAACATGCTCAACGTCTTTCAGCGTAATGCTCATGGGCTAATGCCCCTCCCTTTCCAGCCTTTATGCTCGCATTCTTCATATTATAGCGTAATGGTCCGTGCAAACTCAACGAATTTAGGGTCGTTAAAGCGTCATCAAGCCCGAGATTAACGTCCACATTCCGGAGCAGGTCAAGAATAGGAGGACAAGCCGTTTGAACGCGGATTCCGCAACTTTGCCCGCTAGCGATATGCCGATTACGACGCCCGCGAGCATCCCCGGTATGCCGGCGAGGCAGCCGCGAAGCACTTCGACCGTCAGCAGGCCTTGGCCGAAGTAAACCGCCACCGTGACGATGTTGAGGGCTAGCGCGAAGAACGTCAGATTCGCCCGGAAACGCATTTTGTCCATGCCGCTGGCGGATAGAAACAGCGCGACCGGCGGGCCGCTGAGCGAAATGCTCCCGTTCAGCACGCCGCTGAGCGCGCCCGTCAGCGGATAGGACAGCCTGGTGCCGCGGATCGGAAATGAAGCGCCGCGCAGCTGAATGATCGCGAAGGCGCAGACGAGCAAGCCCGCGGCCAGCTTCAAAACGGCGGCAGGCGCGACGGCAAGCAACCAAGCGCCGAGCGGCACGGCGGCAAAGCTCGAGCCGATGAGCAGCCACATGCCGCCTAATTGCACATGCCGGCGGACCGGCGCTAAAATCGCAATATTCGTGAGCAAGCTTAAAATCACGACGACGACGACCGCGGACTTCATGCCGAGCGAAGCGCCCAGCAGGGGCATCGCTATGAGCGCAAACCCGAAGCCCGTCAACCCTTGCGCGATGCCAGCCGCGGCCGTAATCAGAAACGTGATCAATAGCCAGTACAACGAAGCTTCCATGATGAACGATTCTCCTTTAGATTGACGAGGTCATACAATAATATAAAAATCTTAAACCGGTTAACTAGTCTCTTCAATCTTGAATTCAAGCATGCCGGGTATAAAAATAAGGTTGTTCTTCCGAGGATGACGAATAAATAAAGGAGCCTGGCTTGAAAGCCAAACTCCTATCTACGCTCCTATGCGATTCCATACAGAAAACGTTACAGATGGGTACCTCCGCTCGCATCGATGCATTGGCCGGTAATCCATCTGCTGTCCGGCGAAGCCAAAAATGCCGCGATGTCCGCGATATCAGCCGGTTCGCCCCATCTGCCGAAAATCGAATAATTCGCCCCTGCCGCTCTGCCATCCGGGTCATTCAGCATCGACGCGTTCATGTCGGTCGCGACGAAGCCGGGCTGAATCGCGTTAATCGTAATGCCGCGCGCCGCAAGCTGGGTCGCGAGCGAGAGCGTCAGCGCGTTGATCGCGCCTTTCGTCATGCTGTACGCCGGAATAACCGGTAGCGAGATTCGCGTGACGGCAGAGGACAGGTTAATGATTCGGCCGTTATTCCGGAGTCTGGGCAGCGCTTGCTGAACGAGAAAGAACGGCGCTTTCACATTCAAGCCGACCACCTCGTCGAATTGACGCTCCGTCGTGTCCTCGATGTTCGCTACTAATCCCACGCCGGCGTTATTAACGAGGATATCCAACTTCGCGTCCCCCGTTCCGGCGCGCAACGCGTCATCCAACTGCTCGTATAGCCGCCCGACGCCATCCAATGCGCCGAGCTCGGCCCCCACCGCGAAAGCCGTCCCGCCTTCCCGGGTTATTTCGCGAACGACCTCCTCGGCCGCATCGCTTCCCCGTCCGTAATGAACCGCTACGAGCGCGCCTTCCTTCGCCAGCCGTATCGCGATGGCACGCCCGATTCCCCGGCTTGCGCCCGTCACGAGCGCCGTCTTCCCTTGCAAATTTTTCATCCGCCTTCATCTCCTCTTCTTGTTCTCATCTCCAGTTGTACCATGAGACGGATTTCGAAAAGTTGCTCTCCCATTCGGGGAGCACGGCGGTGCTCATGAGCAAAAAGAAGCGCGGTTATGATTGTACGTGAAGGCAGCCAAGGCAAGGGGTCGAAGCGGGCCATCCCTTAGATGAGGGAAAAGACGCGGCTTTTGGGGGACAAGCATGGATGATTCGGCCGGTAAACGAGTCTATCGCTATTCAGCAAACGCTCAGCTAACATTCACCTTTCCCTTAGGTTGCGTTCACTTTGACTTAAGGTTAGGCGGCCATAATGAGTCTTGTAAGGACGAGCAACACGAACAACGCCGACGATGACGATAACAAAAACCAGACTGCCTAGGAGGAATTCAATATGAACAAGTACATGAAAACCGTAGGTATGACCGCCGCTCTCGCCGTGATGATCCCGCTCAGCGCCTATGCCGCTACAAGCACGACAACGACGACGTCGACCGACGCGAAAACGAGCGTATCCGGCACGACGGCTGCCACGGCCGCGAAGCCTGGCCATGAAGGACGCGGCGGCAAAGGCGGTTTCGGCGGGGCGAAATTCGTCTCCGACGAGGTGCTCGCGCTGCTTAAGCTTGACCGCGCGGCGCTGCAGGAAAAGCTCGCCGCAGGCAGCACGCTTGCCGAAATCGCGACTGCTCAGGGCGTCACCGAAGAACAGCTGAAAGCGGCGCTTACTTCCGCATTCGAAGCGCGTCAAGCGGAAGAGAAGTCGAACTTCACGTCGAACCTCGATACGTACATCTCGAGCAAGCAGACGATGCCAGAAGGCGGTAAAGCGTTCGGCCACGGCTTCGGCGGCAACCAGCTCGCCACGGTGGCAACGGCGCTCGGCCTGACCGAGGATGCGCTGAAAGAACAGCTCGCAGCCGGCAAAACGATCGCGGCGCTCGCGACCGAGAAAGGCGTCGACGCTGCGACGATCATTACGAAAGTCCAGGCGGCCATCGACGCGCAAATCGACCAAGCCGTGACGGACGGCAAGTTGACGAGCGAGCAAGCGACTGGGCAAAAGGCCAAATCCGCCGAAATGGCGACAAGCATCGTGAACGGCGAATTCGCGGGCAAAGGCTTCGGCGGCGGACGCGGCCACGGCGGGCCTCGCGGAGACAAAGGCCAAGCGCCATCGGGAACGACCAGCGGCCAAAGCGGCACGACGACTTCGACGACCGGCACATCGGCTTAAGCGCTTTTGGCCTAAACACGACAGCATAAACAAACAAGAAGCCCTGCCAAATTGGCGGGGCTCTACGCGGTTGTTCCGGCACGCTCAAAAATAAAAAAGACGCCCGAAATCTATCGGACGCCCTCCCTATCACTCGTCTAAATCCACGCCTTCAAATGAATCTGACGAATAAAATCTTCCTTCGTCTGCACTTCGTTGTCGCCAACGGCCGCTTCTTCCGGCTGCTCTCCGCCGTTCATGATCCGCCGGAACAGCTCCTCGTTATGGGTCGCCAGCGCAAAGTCGATCAACGCTTCGCGCTCGATCCGCTCGGCCTCCAGCGTCAGCAGCACTTCCTCGAGCTCCACGTCCTCGGCCGGCACGTAGAAATTGCGGTTCAACTTCGGCACCCGGACGACGTAATCGAAAGCATTGTCCGCGTTGCGGTCGAAAGCGATAATATATCCATACTCCCCGATCGGGAGGTTCTGTTCAAACGTATCGGAAACAACGACGATCTTCTGCCCCAATTTGAGCATATCCGCACCCCTGCCTCTACTAGCTCGTTTCTATTCTTCTATCCTACTAGAAAATAGCAGGGAAGTCCAACTCCGATGGGAATTTGCAGAAATGCGCGGCGAGAGGCGGAAGGCGGTATCGCCATCAGGTAAAACGACCGAATTTGACAGCTGCCGCCAGCGAGACGAATAGGAGCGAAATGGCAGCGATGAGCGGCGCCCAGCCATAGGCGGGCCAGCCTTCTCCGGCTAATACGCGCGATGCCAAACCCGGGAGCGCGCCTGGACTCCAATGCAGCTCGTCCGGAAAGGCGCCCGTCAATAATACGACGACCACGGCAGCCGCCAGCGAGACGAATGCAGCCGCCGCGCCGCTGCCCAGAAACGCGCTCAAAGCCAACGTCATCGTAATCAAGACGCACGTCCAAATCATGAATATAATCAGCGCGAGCAGCGCATCCTTCCATGACACGGAGCCGAAAAGCGCGGACGTATAATACAACGCCGCCCCATATCCGGCTGCGACCGCGATGGAGGTCAACGAAAGCAGCGCCGCCCATTTGCTGGTCACGTACGCTGTAGGCGAGACGGGTTTGACCAGCGTCATGATCGCGGTCCCGGCAATCCGCTCCCCGGAGACGGCGCCCATTCCGGCCAGGGCGAGCACGAGGAGACCGAGAAGACCGAATTGCTGCAGCGTCTGCGCCAGCACTTCAAAGGCTTGCGGAGTCGGTATCTCGATGAGCGCGCCAGCCGGCATACCGCCCGAGCGCGCGATGATCTCCGGCATGAAGTACATCGCCACCGGCTGCGAACCGCCTAATAGGAGGAACACGGCCGGCACCCATAACAGTTTGTAACTCCGCAGCAGCTCTCGCCATTCCTT
Organism: Paenibacillus methanolicus; assembly: GCF_008124765.1. GTDB lineage: Bacteria > Bacillota > Bacilli > Paenibacillales > Paenibacillaceae > Paenibacillus_Z > Paenibacillus_Z methanolicus. The sequence continues at coordinate 14,799 of NZ_VNHS01000018.1, forward strand.
CCGTACCAGCACCCACCAAACCGTCATTCCGCCACCGCCTTCATAAAGATATCTTCCAGCGACATTTGCCCTATATCCAGCCGCGTGATTCGCACGCCCGCTCGGGCGATGTCCAGCAGAAGCGCCTCCCGCGCCGCTTCCAAGTCCCGCACGACCAGACGCATGCCGCGTTCGACCCGATCGGCGTTCAAGACGTCCGCCTTCGTCCCTTGCAGCCAACGTTCCATCCAACCGCGGGACGCTTCATCGTTCTCCGTCTCCACGACAATAACCGGTTGTCTGTTCCGATCGCGCACTTCGGATAACGGCCCGGATTCGACCAGTTCGCCTTGACGTAAAATGAGGATGTCGTCGCACAGCGCCTCGGCATCGTGCAACACATGCGTGGAATAAAGCACGGTCGTCTCGCGTTTGATATCCCGGAGCAGCGCCATGACTTCACGCCTGCCAATCGGGTCCAGCGCGGACATCGGCTCGTCCAGAATGAGCAGCTTGGGACGATGAATGAGCGCCTGCGCAATCCCTAGCCGCTGCTTCATGCCGCCGGAATAGCCCCCGATCCGCTCCCGGGCGGCATCGGCCAACCCGACGCGAGCAAGCAATTCCTCCGCCGCTCCGGACGCGGCTTTGCGCGTCAGCCCGCAAAGGCGGCCGGCATAGATCATATATTCGCGACCGCTCATCCACGCATAGAAGGCCGGATGCTGCGGCAAATAACCGATCGAGCGCCGCGGATCCGAATCGCTCGCATCGCCAAGCAGACGAATCTGTCCGGATGAAGGCCGAAGCAAGCCCGCGAGCATTTGAATCGTCGTTGTTTTGCCCGCGCCGTTCGGACCGAGCAGCGCCGTGCACCTCATTTTACTGAGCGTAAAATTTACGGATTCAACCACCGTTTTAGCGTCATAACGCTTCGTCAGCGCCGTTACGTTCAACACATCCCCGCCTCTCATCATCGGCTTGAACGCCTTCCTGCCGCGAAAAACAAGACAGGTCCGAGCACGTTCCCGAATACGATGATCAGCATCCATACCCACTTCGGCCCGCGCGTCTCCACAGCTCTCGCGCAACCGATTAACGCCGTTACGATGAGAATTAGCTGCAGCCCCAACAAGGGGGCAATGATCGCCCACAATCGCGAATCCAACATCTCGTTCATAGCCACACGCTCCTTCGCTTATTTGTGATTTAAGGTGATTAGCGTACTGCATCGTCTCTTATTCGCGATGGCGCCTAGGTCTCGGCCAGCCTTTACGCACGACGATCCAATAAATAATAAACGGCATCGGGATTTGGATCAGTCCCCACAATCCCCAAAACCACGGAAACCGGCTCCGCCGCTTCGCGTCGATGAACAGCCACGTCGATTGACACAGCGCCGCGGCGCCGATCAGCACCAGCAGCCAGACCGGAACGCCCCCGAGTTTCTCTAAGTCCTCCATTCGCCCGCCTCCTCCTTCGACCGCACGCCGGTCGCGACGAACGCGATAGCCGCCACGAATACCGTCGCTTGCAAGATGACGAACCCGATTATGCTGCTCTCGACCACCAGGACCATCAACGAGAGAATGAGCGCCGCCACGGCCCAGAAGGCAAACAAATCGCGCCATAAACGATTGCGGCTGCGCGCGCGTTGCTCCCCGACGAGCTGCTCGAATGCGGCCATCGGCGGAAGCGGCGGCTCGATGCGGGCATCCCACCGCTCCAGCGCGGCGGTTAGTTCTTGTTCCATCCCTTCCCATTGCGCCTCGGCCGGGGTCGTCGTTTCGACTAACCGACTATTGTCATCGTGTACGGATCCATTCGAGCCGGTCTTACGCGGCTTCTCGGCCTGAACGTCCTTATCCTTGCGCTCCTTCGTCATCGTCCCAGCTCCTTTCGCAATTGTTTCAGGCCGTTATGCAGCCTCGATTTGACCGTGCCGAGCGGAATGTCGAGCAGCGTCGCGATCTCGTCGTATGCATAACCGTAATAGTATTTCAGCAAGACCGGTACCCGAATATCGTAACTGAGCGTGCCGAGCGCCTCGAGCATCTCCGGCCATTCCTCCTGCCGCAGCGCCGTCTCGAAGCGAATCGCCTGCAGCGCCTGCTCGCCGGTCTGCCACTTGCGCTCCCGCTGCTTCTTGCGCATTTCGTCCATATAGAGCCGAGTGCCGATCGTGATCAGCCACGTGGAAAATTTGGATTTGCGCTGGAACGTGCCGATCCGCTCGATCGCCTTCACCATCGTCTCCTGTACCAAATCCTCCGTCATCGCCTTGTGCATCGTCACTTTGAGGAGATAGCGGTAGAGCAGCGCGTAGTTGTCCCGCAGCAGCCTGGCCAGCGCCTGTTCGTCGCCGCGGACCGCAAGTTTCACCGCCGTCTCTTCGTCCATCGTCCCCGCGATTGCATCCATGCGCGCCTCCCCTTTCTCTCTGTCTGGCCATGTGACGCTTAGGTGTTCGAAAATGTTCACGACCCCGGCGAAATTATTTTCGAGTTTCTTTCGTCGTCCTTCAGTATAACGGATGATACCTACTTTGCCTTGCCTGCGTTCGTCCGCTGTTCATTAGTCTTGCCCTCCAACAGAAAAAGAGCGGCCCCGGGGCCGCTCGCGCGTCGCTGCTTTCCTATCAATTGTCGAATAACGCTTCCGCCTTCTCGCGGTGATGATCTTTGACGTTCGATCCGAGCGCCTTCACCGCTGCCGCGATGATGGCCAGGTCATCCGTCAACCCGAGGCCCACCAGGACGTCGGGAATGGAATCGACCGGCAAAATGAAATACGCCAGCGCCGAGAAGGCAATCCCTTTGGCGTACAAGGGCGTCTTGCTGTCGATCGCCGTATAATACATCGCCACGGCGTCTTTGGCGAACGGGACTTTGCCGGCGAAGCGTTTCATTTTCCGAAAGAAGCCCTTCCGGACGTACTGTTCCTGCTTCGGATCGTAAGGCGACGGAATGTCCGGCACTCCCGTTCCTTCCGTCGCCCGAGATTCGGCCTGCGCGGCCGGCTCGATTGCGTGCTGCGTACTCATCGGCTTCCCCTCCCGTGCTATTGATGCGAATCGTATATGAGCTATAACGTTACTTACCTCATATACGAAGCGGCTCAATCGCAGGTTCCCTGGAAGGTGGAGGGAAGATGGGCGTGCCCGCTAAATCGTCATCGCGCCGAACCCGCCGTCCACGCGAATCAGCGAGCCTGTGACGAAGCTGGACGCCGCTTCGGCGGCAAGCCAGACGACGGCCCCCTGCAGCTCCTTCGGGTCGCCAAACCGGTTCATCGGCGTATGGCGCATGATGCTCTCGACGCGCTCGGGCGAGAGAATCGCGCGATTCTGTTCGGCCGGGAAAAAGCCCGGTATGATCGCGTTGACGCGAATGCCGTGCGGCGCGAACTCCCGGGCGAGAAATTGCGTCATCCCGTTAACGGCATGCTTGGAGGCGGAATACGTAAAGACGCGGGAGAGCGGCGGCGCCGACGACACCGAGCTGACCGTGATGATGCTCCCTCCGCGCCCGGCTTCGATCATGACCTGACCGAACGCTTGGCAGGCTAGCATGACGCTCTTGGCGTTCACGTCCATGATACGATCCCATTCGTCTTCGCCGATCTCGAAAAACGGCGTCGCGCTATTCGCCCCGGCCACGTGCAGCACGATGTCCGGCGTCCCTCGCCACGCCTTGATTTCGTCCACGGCCCGCAGCAGGTCCGCCTTGCTCGTGACGTCCGCCTGAAACAGCCGGCCGCGTTCTTCCAACAAGTGTCGGATGAATGGTTCCGCCTTCGCCGGATCGCGGGCGACGAGCGCCAAGTCCGCGCCGTGATCGCTCAGCGCCTCCGCCATGACGCGGCCGAGCGTGCTGCCCGCGCCCAGTATTACGGCCGTGCGGCCGGTCAAATCGAATAGCTGGCTTGCCGCCATGCTTCGTGCCTCCTTAAGTATCGGTCCAAGGGCGAAAGAAAAACCGGTGCCGCGCTAACAATCGGCAGCGGCGATGCGGATGCGTTACGCCTCCCGGCTTGCGGAGAGACCGCCGCGCATCGCCATGCCTTTGCGGTATTGCTCCGGCGACTGGCCTTCCGCCGCTTTGAACAGCCTGCTGAAATGCGCCAAATGCCGAAACCCCACCGTGCGGCAGACGTCCGAGACGCTCCGGTGCGGCTCGAGCCGGAACAGCATTTTGGCCTGGTTCAGCCGACGGTTATAAAGATATTTGAAGACGGTCGTGCCCGTCACTTCCTTGAACAGGTGAGATAAATACGGCTTCGTCAGATGCAGCGCGCCCGCGATCATATCCAGCGTAAGCTCCCTGGCGTAGTTCTCTTCAATATAAGAAACGACCGACTGTACATGGCGTTCTTTGAGCGAGTCGTGCTCATGCTGGCCTGTCGGACCGTCGCACCATTCCCGAATGAGCGCCAGCACGTCGAGAAAACGGAAGGTGAACCGGTCGGCTCCCGCTCCCGCGCCTTCCGTCTTGCGCGCCCGATACAGGACGTGAAGCTGAGCGAGCAGCGCTTCGTACTCGTCCTGTTGCGCCGCGCTGAGCGATAACCGGATATTGCGCAGCTCCTCGAAAGGCTGCAGCATATGCGCCGCCGCTTCGGGACGCAGCAGCTTACCGATCATCGCCGGCTCGAAGTGGAGGATCGACCGGACGTACGGCTGGTGCGGCGACGGGTTGGAGCAGTGCAGCGTCATGCCGTGCATGAGAATCAAGTCGCCGGGCTTGAGCGCGATCAGCTTGTCGCCGATCAAATAATTACACTCGCCGCCTTGAAAATAGTAGATCTCGTAGTACGGATGCGAATGAAACTGCGCACCCGCCATCGGGGCGTCGTTCCGGTATAGCATCTCGACGGGCGACAGCCATTGGGATTGATGGACCGGTGCCGGCACGCAGGCTTCCTCCAGTTCGGACGGCGCTTGCACGTTGAATGCCGCCGCCTCGTTTTCTCCCATTTTACCATGATCGCCAAAGGGGGGAACAGCATGGAATTGGGCCGGAACGGAAGCCAGAGCCGGTTCGGGCGCTGCGGCGCTAACGGACTTGGAGCGCCTGCTGCTGCGCCCGCACGCACAATTCGCCCGCCTTGAACGCGTGCGCCTGCGTCATCGCCTGCTCGGTGCGGTTCAGGCAATCGAGAATCAACTCGCCGAAGAACGGATAGCCGACTTGACCGCCCACCTGAAAATGATGCTCGCCCTCATGATTAACGAGGTAGACGTGATCCCCCCGTTTGTCGCGGGCAATGTCGATGTATTTGCGCAGCTCGATGTACCCGTCCGTGCCGAGAATGACGGTTCTTCCGTCTCCCCAGGTGCCCAGACCATCCGGCGTCAGCCAGTCGACGCGGAAATAGTTCGTCGCCCCGTTGTCGCCGACCAGCGTCGCATCGCCGAAATCCTCGAGCTCCGGGAAATCCGGGTTGCGGTAATTGCCCACCTTGCTGTGCAGCACCTTCGCGTCTTGGCAGCCGGCATAGTAGAGGAATTGCTCGATTTGGTGACTGCCGATATCGCATAGGATCCCGCCGTATTGCGCCTTGCGGAAAAACCAGTCCGGCCGCGAAGAGGCGTTCAGCCGATGCGGACCCGTCCCGAGCACTTGCACCACTTGGCCGATCGCGCCCTCCCGCACAAGCTTACCCGCGTAGACGGCGCTCTCCACGTGAAGACGTTCGCTGTAATAGACCATATATTTGCGTCCCGTCGCGCTCGCTTGCGCTCTAGAGGCCTCGACCTGCTCCAGCGTCGTGAACGGCGTCTTATCGGTAAAATAATCCTTCTCGTGCGCCATGACTTTCATGCCGAGCGCCGCCCGCTCGGACGGCACTGCCGCCGCGGCGACCATGCGGACGGACGGATCTTCCAATATCGCCTCCGGCGACGATGCGGCCTGCACGTTCGGGTAGGTCTTCAGAAAAGCGGCCACTTTGGCCGGATCGGGGTCATACACCCACTTCAACGTACCGCCAGCCTCCAGCAGGCCGTTGCACTGGCCGTAAATATGCCCGTGGTCGAGCGCCATCGCGGCGAACGTGAATTCGCCCGGACCGCATACCGACTCCGGCTTCTTCACCGATACGGGAGCGTAATTCATACCGTCTCCGCGTTCAAAGGATGCAGCCATTCGCCCTCGCTCCTCTCGTCGGGATCGCCGGGCTCGCGCCCGGCTTCCGCTTATGCGCCAAGATCGACGCGTCTCATCTCGTGGGAATCGTTGTAACCGGTTGCTTAATACGTGCCCGTCAAATCCGCCGGCTTCCCGGCCGTCTCCGCTTTGCGGACCGAGGACGCCTCGATGCGCTTATTCAGCTCCGCCTCATGGAGCGCTTCGTCGAACGGCAGGTCGACCCAGCCGTCGGTCCATGTGGACAGATGCATCGCGTTCGAGATCGATAGTCCGTGAATGCCTTCCTCGCCCGGCGCGATCAGCGGCGTGCCATGCAGGATGGCATCGGCGAAATTTTGAATAATACCCGGGTGGCCGGAAGAGGTGCCGTGAATCGGAATGTCCACTTTCCAGCATTCCGGCGTCGCGAACGATTCCGTATTGCGCGCATTGAAGTCCGGCTCCGGCTCGCGCAGCCGCCAGAACGTCATCTCGTCGTTCTCGATGACGATTTTGCCCCGCGTGCCCGCGACCTCGAACCGGTTCGTGCCCGGCGCTTCGCCCGTCGTCGTAATGAACACGCCCGTCGCGCCGTTCTCGTACTCGGCATAAGCCGTCACGTCGTCCTCCACCTCGATGCTGCGGTGCTTGCCGAAATGACAAAACGCGCGAATGCGCGTCGGCATCATGCCGATCGTCCACTGCCACAGGTCGAGCTGATGCGGGCATTGATTGATGAGCACGCCGCCGCCCTCGCCGCTCCACGTCGCGCGCCACGAGCCCGAATCGTAATAAGCTTGCGAACGGTACCAGTTCGTAATGATCCAGTTGGTGCGGCGGATCTCGCCGAGCTCGCCGGCGGCGATGAGATCGCGCAGCTTCCGGTATAGCGGATTCGTCCGCTGATTGTACACGATGCCGAATTTCAAGCCTTCCTTCGCGGCGACCGATGCCGCCTCGTTCATCTCCCGCACCTGCTTCGCGTACACGCCGGCCGGCTTCTCGATCAGCACGTGCACGCCTTTGGCGAAAGCCCGAATCGCTTCCTGCGGATGGTCGTAATGCGGAGTTGCCACGATAACCGCATCCACCAGACCCGATTCGAGCATCTGCTCCGCGTTCTCGTAGACCGCGACGCCCGCCAATTGCTCGCGCGCCCAATCCCGCTTCGCGGGCATGCCGTCGCACACCGCCGTCAGTTTCGCGCCTTTGATTTTGCCCTCGATCAGACTGCGGGCATGCCCCGCCCCCATATTGCCGATGCCGATAATGCCGTAACGAACCTCCGTCATGCTTGCAGCTCCTCCGTCCATGCGCGCATTTGCTTGGCGTAGACGCCCAGCATCGTCCTCGTATCGTATGCTTGGCTGAAATCCTCCACGCCGAACCAGCCTTGGTATCCGACTGCCTTCAGATCGGCCAGCACTTGCTTCCACGGCACGATGCCGCTGGCAAGCGGTCGCCAGGAACATGCGAACGGCAGCGTGTTCAGCGGTTCGGCCTCCGGCACGCCGCTCTTGGCCGCGCTCGGCGCGTTCGGGTGATCGGCCGCGGGCAGCCAGACCGCGTTCTTGACGTGAACGTGCGCCAAATAAGGGCCGAGCAGCTCCATCCCCATCCGGTAATTCTCGAACCCTTCATGCACCATATTGCCCGGGTCATAAAGCACGCCAACGTGATCCGGGTTGAACCGGCTAACAAGCCGGTAGGCCAAGGACGCGCTCGGGGCGATCGTGGCGTGATGCGTCTCGACGACGGCCTTGACGCCGTAATCCTTGGCAAGCGGCTCCACCTCGGTTAAATAGCGAATCTCCTGCTCGAACAAATCGTTGTAGTTCGCCGTCCGGTTATAACCCGGCACGCCGACGCGCACCATCGATGCGCCAAGCCGCTTCGCAAGACGGAATACCTGCTCGGTCGCCTCCAAGTCGCCGGCCGAGATATACGGCGTCAGCGCGATCGCTTGCCGGCCATGACGACGCGCCGCCTCATCGAACGGTTTGATATCGTCCTCGCCCGCGCTCGGGGCGATCGTGCACAAGTTGTTGCCCCAGAACGACGCCTGCTGCGCGCGGACCGCCTCGTCCGTCTCCTTGCAGCGCCACTCGATGCCTTCGATGCCGCTGGCGGCAGCCGCTTCGCACAGCTGATCCGGCGTCAAGTCCGGCGCGGCTACCGTGAATATCGACAGTTTGATTCCATCGCTCACGCCCGTCATCCTCTCGTTCTCGTTTTGTCCAGCGTCTCCCAAATGCCGTTCAAATAGGTCGCCCCGAGCGCGCGGTCATACAGCCCGTAGCCCGGACGGCCCTGCTCGCCCCAAATCATGCGCCCGTGATCCGGCCGAAGCGGACCGTCGAAACCAGTCTCCCACAGCGCTTCCAGCACACGCACCATGTCGACCGAGCCGTCGCTGGACCGGTGCGACGATTCTTGGAACGAGCGCGGTCCGGTGCGCAGGATATTGCGGGTATGGGCGAAATGGATTTTGCCTTGGCCGCCGAATTCGCGGATGATCGCCAGCAGATCGTTGTCCGCATCCGCCCCAAGCGAGCCGGAGCAGAAGGTCAGCCCGTTCGCCGGACTGTCGACGTGATGGAGCAGCCGCTCGATCTGCTCCCGGTTGCTCACGATGCGCGGCAAGCCGAAAATCGGCCACGGCGGATCGTCCGGATGGATCGCCATGCGGACGCCCGCTTCTTCCGCGACCGGGATGATCCGTTCCAGGAAATACGCGAGGTTCTGCCATAGATCCTCCGCGGTAACGCCGTTGTAGCTGTCGATCAGCTGCTGCATTTGATCTTTCGTATAGCTCTCGTCCCAGCCGGGCAGCGACAGATCGCCCTTCACCGGATCCATCAGGGCGATCGTCTCGTCCTCGAAAGTCAGCGTCGTCGAGCCGTCCGGCAGCCGGTACGCAAGCTGGGAACGCGTCCAGTCGAAGACGGGCATGAAGTTATAGCAGACGACCGGCACGCCTTCCGCGCCGAGTCTGCGGATCGTTTGACTGTAATTATCGATGAGACGGTCTCGGGACGGACGCCCGAGCTTGATGTCTTCGTGGACGGGAACGCTTTCAATGACGGCGAGCGCAAAGCCGTGCGACTCGACCGTGATCTTCAGGTTGCGGATCGCGTCGAGCGGCCAGGCTTCGCCGACGGGCACGTCGTACAGCGCGGTCACGATGCCGTGCATGCCCGGAATTTGGCGGATGGCGCCGAGCGTTACGGGGTCGGATTCGCCGAACCACCGGAAAGTCATTTTCATCGGGTTCTCTCCTTACAATAGGCGATATGGACGCTTGCATGGTGCAGGTCGTCACGTTCTATCCCGATTGTAGCACCCGTTGCCCGCTAGCGGACGGCCGAGGAGTAAGATGATTAACCACAGTCAAATGAATGGCTGGATTGGATGCTGAGAGTTAAGCTGGTTGAGGGGGCTCCGTCTTTCGTGAGAAGCGTTCGATCGAAGAAGGAGAAAAATTCGTGAAGTCGATGATTATAGATCGCGGATTGGGTCAAGTGGATTGAGCTCGCTACTGCAGCTCAAATCCGCTTGCGCGACGCTGGCCCTATTGGATTAAATTCGACAACAGTAGACAAAGAATAACAAAATGTCCCCAACACCGATTTACGAGCTTCTAGACTCGTGTTATGATCTATTTAATTAAGACTATGTACTCAGCCAATGTGCTGAAAAAAGGCAAACCCGTACGAAAGTCGGGGACGCAAAGCCACGGGTCTACTCCTGTTGAACAGGAATGACAGCCGGGCTGCTCGACGCCGTTGGCTTTTCTTATCCAATGCGTCGCGCTCCTCACACTCAATCATGACCAAGGGAGAATTAGCGCGATGAAAACGAAATTCATGCTTACCGTCTTCGCATGTTGCTTACTGTTTCAGACCTTATTCGTTCAAACGGCCGCCCACGCTTCCGCCGATCGCGCATCCAACTGGGCCGCGCTCAATTACGCGCCCTATACCAAGGGGCTCGAAGTTAACCCGCTTAAAGGTTTTGTCCCCTACGACGCCGCAAATTCTTCCTTCCCGCACAGCATGGAGTGGTTCAGCCTTCCGCTGAGCAGCCTTCAAACCGGCATGCAGACCTTCAACTGGACTCCGCTTGAGAAAAAGCTCGACGAAGCCGCAAGCCGTGGCCATCAAGCCGTCTTCCGTATTTATCTCGACTATCCCGGCGAGGCTATCGGCGTTCCCCGGTTTCTGATCGACGCCGGCGTTCCCATGCGCAGCTATAGCGCATTCGATAATGAGACAAGCATGGCGCCGGACTGGAATAACGAATTGCTGCTGACCGCCATGACCAATTTTATCGGAGCCTTCGGCAAGAAATACGACCGCGACCCTCGCATCGGTTATATTACGGCCGGCTTGTACGGCTTTTGGGGCGAATGGCATGTCTATCCTTACGATAGCGGTACCGGAACTGCGAATTGGTCCATGAGCTCCGCTAATCAAGTCCGCCTGCTTGAAGCTTACCGCGATGCATTCTCGCATACGCAGATCCTTCTGCGCAACACAACCGAAGGAGCCGCGTCGACTTCGCTGCTCCAGCAATTCGGCTTTCATGACGATTCCTTCGCCTATAGTACAATCGGTCCCGAAACTTGGCAGTTCGCTCCTTCCTTGCAGCTTGCGGGGCTCTCTAATCAATGGAGAACCCATGCCGTGGGCGGCGAGCTTAGGCCCGAGTTGCAGTCCAGCATCTTCGCCGGCGGCGATCAAGGTCAAGGATTCCAAGCTTCCGTCGATGCTACCCATATTTCATGGATGATCAACAACCACGTGTTTGATCACGAGGTCGCCGGTTCGGAACTAACGCAATCGCTTAACGCCCATAATTCGTTAGGGTATCAACTGCATATCCCCGCCGTTAATATTCCGCGAACTATCGCTAACGGCGCGGTTCAGGTCGGCGTACAAATTCAAAACAAAGGCAACGCGCCGTTCTATTATCCTTGGCAAACCGAAATCGGACTGCTGGGTTCGAACGGCTCGATCGTTCGCGCTGCGGGCGGCATAAATCTGAATCTGCCGGAGATTCAACCAGGGGCTGAAGCCGTGACGCGCTTCTTGGACATCGACATGAGCGGCCTTCCTCAAGGCACCTACAAAATCGCGCTCCGCGTTGTCAATCCGCTCCCCAACGGGTCGCCGGTACGGTTTGCCACCGAGGGACAAGATCAAGATGCGGAAGGCTGGATGACGCTAGGCTCAACCGCGATCGTACCCGAAGCGCCGTCCGCTCCGTCTACCGGCCTGCCGACGACTGCGCCATCTGCTCCGGTTGATCCGGCGGCCAGCATGATGCTGGATAACTTCAACGAAGCGGATCAATGGTCGCGAACCAATGATTTGGGATTGTGGACCGGCGCCAACTCCTTTGACAACGGCGGAGGCAGTATCGATAACGGAGCGCTAATGCTGAACTACCGGGGCGATGGATATTTCGGCAGCGATTTGAAGAACATCAATCTGAGCGGCTACAAGAAGATGATCATTCGCGTTAAGGGCAGCGCCGGCGGCGAAGAAAACCATGTTAAACTGCAGCTTGGCGGCGTAAACAAGTTCCTCTCCAAATGGTCCTCCTCGGTCATCGCCACCGAGTATGCCGACATCGTGATCGACTTGAAAGCAAGCGGCGTTAATCTGGCTTCCCCAAAAGCGCTGAAGATGACGTTTTGGCACGGGTATACAGGCACGATCTGGATTGACGAGATCCGATTTGAAGCCTAATCGCAAAAACGAAAAACGAAACGGCCTTCTCCCTCGTAACCGGGAGCAAGGCCGTTTTAGCGTGCGTATTCATCTAACCCTCAAGCTACACTTATTGGATGACCTCCAGCTCTCCGATCTTATATCTGCCGTCCGTCGTTCTGCCTTCATTCGCGAAATCGATCCCGGGCTGACCCGTGACGGGATCTACGATTGCAGCGGATAGCTCATACGTTCCCGGAGCAAGCCCTCGCGCTATGGGCAAATGAACGATCGCCTCATTCGTGCCCGGCAGCCACTTTCGGATATCGGCCCCGCTTCGAATGGAGCTCACGACCTTCCCGGATGCATCCGCCAACGTAAGTTCCAACGGCCACCGGAAGTAGAACGGGGCAATGCCCTTATTCTTCGCCAGCAGGCGGATATGCAGCGTATCCCCGGGCTTTCGTATTTCTTCATAGACCGTTTTGTACAGAACGAAACGATAGCCGATCGTCTTCAAGAACCGGTCGATATTCGCCTGCAGCGGTCCGCCCGCTTCTGCTCTGACCGGCGAATTCGGCCCCATCCACGAAACATGCGTTAATTGGGCTTGATAAAGCGTCTCCTTGATTTGCGCATCGCTGAAGTAATTCAGCACGTTAGCGCTAAATTCCCCGCCGCTTGGAGCATTCTTCCAAAAGTCGGGCATCGCCGGCTCCTTCTTTTGGGTTAACCAGGAGACGTAGCCATTCTTATACCAATCGTAAAATCCGTCGACCGTCGCATCTCTTTTGCCGAACGCATCATTATAAAGCCCCATTTTATGGTTGAGCGCGATCTCGTGCGGCCTGCGCATCAGCAGCGGTTTATTCGTAAAATACCGAACGTAATGACCTGCGTATTGGTCGGTTACCCGCTGCCCGGGAAAGTCGATCGGATTTTCGCCTTCATCCATCGTATGCCATTCTCCCCAGTGCCCGATGCTGCCAAGCTGTACAAAGGCAATTAGAGGATCCGCGTTGTAACGTCGCGCAACTTCGGCAATAAGCCGTTCGTGATAGCGGATTAAAATCGTATTCGCGTAATCGGGGCTAAACCCTTGACCGTATTCGTCGTCATACCAAACGCCGGCTTCGTCTATTTCCTCGTACAGCCAATCCGGTATATCCATATGGGATACATCGGACGGGTAATCCAGCACGATTCTAAGATTGATTTTAACCCCTTGCGCCCGCCATTCCTCAAAATGGAACGTCTGCTCGATTTCTTCGAAGGCGAATCGTCCCTTTTCAGGTTCCAAGTCTCGCCACGTCAAATTGGCATGAACCAATTGGACAGGTTGAACTACATCCAAAGTCCTGCTATCCCCGACAAAACCCATGTAAGGATTGTGCAGCACCTCGCTCGTTTCAACGGGGAAAGAGACGGTTTTCCCATCAGTTCCCGCGTTCATGGGGGTCGCCACAAATAGTATACTTACAATACCTAGGAATATCAAAATACCTTTTTCGACATTTTTCGGCACTTTTCTCCCTGCTTTTCTCCTGGATTTGCCCGAACGTTTCTTTCGTGTCAGTCATGCAAATCTTTGCACGATCATACCAAGGTTCTATAACCATTTGTTAGCAAGCAACCGATAACATTACTTTAGCATCCTTTAATTATGCCCCTAAAACATAGATTGGAGCTGTTCCTACCTCATGAAAGTATTAATAACGGGCGGATACGGATTTATTGGATCGTTTGTTGCCGAGCGGTTTCACAAAGAAGGCTACGACGTTTATATTATCGACAACCTATCGACAGGAAGCAAGAACAATGTCGAATTTAAACACAAATCTTATCTCCTCGCCGTAGAAGACCGAAAATGCGAGGAAATTTTTCGCAGCAACGGCTTCGATATCGTCGTCCACCTGGCGGCCCAAGTGGATGTGGTCACTTCGATGGAAAACCCGAGGCTGGACACCAAGTCCAACATACTCGGCTTATCGAATATGCTTAACCTTTCTGCCAAATACGGCGTCAAAAAGTTTATTTTCGCTTCCTCCGCCGCCGTGTACGGCTTGAACGATTCGCTGCCTATTCCCGAACATGCGGCCTTGAATCCGATTTCCCCATACGGGATGAACAAAATGCTCGGCGAAACTTATTGCGCCAAATGGAAGGAAATTTACGGTCTCGATACGTTATGCTTCCGCTTCTCCAACGTCTACGGACCTCGTCAAGGCCGCGGGGGCGAAGGCGGCGTCGTTTCGATTTTCATGGAGCACGCGATAACCGGCAAATCGTTGACCGTCTTCGGCGATGGCGGGCAAACCCGCGATTTCATTTATGTCGAGGATGTGGCCGATGCCATCTATCGCTCCTCTTATTCCATGCTCGGCGGCGTATACAACCTTTCGACGAATCAAGAAAGCAGCGTTAATCGCCTGATCGAGACGCTGCGCGACTTGCACGGCGACATTCAAGTGCTGCGCAAAGAGTCCCGCCCTGGCGATATCTACCGCTCCACGCTAGATAACAGCGCCATCGCGCGATCCCTGGACTGGTCGCCTAAATACGATATCGGCGAAGGTCTTGCGCGCACCTATGCCTGGTTCGCCCAAGCAGCGACCGAGGAACAAGCCAGCCAACGTTCCGCCGATGCCAAGAGCGCTTCGCCTCGCATGGAAAAGTTTGCGCTTGTTAAATCCTACCTGGAGAACATATTGGCTTTCTCCGTGCTCGTATGGGCAACCGTCACGCTGGAAGACACATCCTTTTATACGATCGATCTAAAGCTCATGTACATCATTATCATTGGCATCCTCTACGGCAGCCGTCAATCCGTAATCGCCGTCATGTTGTCCGTCGGGCTTTACGTCTATCAACAATTGGACAATGGCCGGGATATGATCGCCTTGCTTTATGATACGAACTTCTTCTTCCAGACCGCGCTTTACTTGTTTATCGGACTGATTGTGGGCTATTCCGTGGAACGCCGCAATAACCAGTTGAAAGGTAAGGAGCACCAGCTTGAGATTCTCGAGGAGAAACATGCCTTTCTGAGCGAGGTGTACGATGAAACCCGCACGGTGAAAGAAGAACTGCAGCAGCAAATTCTCAACAACGGCGACAGCTTCGGCAAGCTCTATTCGATTACGAAAGAGCTCGAGAGCCTGGAACCGGAACATATTTTCAATTCTACCGTGTCGGTCGTGGAAGAAATCATGAAGACCAAGAGCGTCACCATTCATACGGTGAACAAATCGGGCACCTTCCTCCGGTTGGCTGCTCATTCGAATCGCATACCCGGCCTGAAAAAATCGTTGCAAGTTCGCGACTACGCCTATTTGTCGGAGTTATTGCGCCGAAAGCAAATTTTCGTCAACCGGGAACTGCAAAGCGACCTCCCGCTGATCGCCGCGCCCGTCGTGATCCAAGGGGAGGTTATCGCCGTCATCGCGCTGCATCATTTGGACTTCGAGCGCTTCTCGCTTTATTACGAAAACTTGTTTAAAACCATTACCGAGCTCGTCTCTTCCGCCCTCTTCCGCGCGCATGCCTATATTGAAGCCAACGGCAGCATGCGCTATGTAGAGGGGACCGCCAAGCGGGTACTGCGGCCGGAAACATTCGCCGATATACGGACGAGCAAAAAGCTGGCCGCCCAAAAGAACGGCGTCGACTATGTCCTGCTCGCGGCTGGCGAATTTCTCGATACGAGTCCTCAAGATATTCAAACCATCAGCGAATCGCTGCGGGAATCGGACTACTTGGGCGTTGACGAACAAGGCCAATTGCTCATCCTGCTGAGCAACTCCAGCAAAGAGGAAGCGGCGATCGTGATGAACCGTCTGCAGCCAAAGCAGATCCGTCTGCGTCTCGTGCAGGAGGATTTACTCTATGCTTGATTGGTTATTCCTGTTCTACGTAATCAGCGTAGGCGTTTGGTTCGGTCTCCGTTACAAGCGCGAGAAATCCGAATTCGCCGTTCGCTTTGCGTTTGCCGTCGCCTTCCCTCTTGCAGGACTGATGCTCCCGATCTTCTGGCGAAAACGGTGGCATGAACGCAATCGGCAGCACGTCGAGCAGCGTATCGCCGAAATCGACGAAGCGACCTCTAACGAGGGGCGTTTCCCCGCGCCGACCGTCATCCGGAAGCTTGAAGTCGAGAACGAAGTGAACATCGTTCCATTCGAGGAGGCCTTGATTCTCAATGAAGTCGGAACGAGGCGCCGGGCCATGATCGATTTGCTCAAGAAGGATACGATGGAATATCTCGACGTATTGCGGCTCGCCGTTAGCAACGAGGACACCGAAACGTCGCATTACGCGGTAAGCGCCGTCGTGGAAATCAAGCGTAAGCTAAACCTGGCCATGCAGGACCTGGCGGTTAAATACGAAGAAAACAAATCGGACCTTCATCTTCTTCGCGCTTATGCCGACATTCTTCGTATGTACATGCGCAGCGGTTTCCTTGACCATCGGACGATGCTGAAACTTCAAACCACGTATATCGATGTTCTCGAGCATTGGATTGTCTCGGATCCCAAGGAAGCTCACGCGTTTAAGGAAGCGATCGATACCCAGATCGACATCGGCCTATTCGAAGCGGCCGAGCGTAATGCCCGGTTATATTTAGAACAGCTGCCGCTGGACGAGGATGCTTATCTGGCGCTTATGAAAGTGCACTTCTCCAACCGTCAATACGAACGGCTTCAACAGACGCTCGAACGGCTCAAGCAATCGCCAATCCGGTTATCCAATCACGCGTTGACGTTAGTTAGGTTCTGGTCGGAAGGAGTTTCGCCGAAATCATGAACGATTCGCCAATTAAAATAAAAAGCAACATGGTCGTCATCCTTATTCTTATCGTGGCTTTCGCGCTCGTGGTTCAAATCACCCGTTCGCAATACGTACTACGGTTTAATTCCAATCAGGAACAGGTAAAGAGCGTTCAGAGCTGGAAACAGGATGCCGAGGCCCCCAATCCGCCGATTGCTTCAGCATCTTTGCCGTTCTGCCTAATGTACGACGGAACGGACGAAGCGAGCACGAAGATGATGGATCAAGCCGCTCACGTCCTCTCGTACATGAAACGGCCTTCCGCTGCATTCGATATTCGCCAGGCTCCGCTGCAGCCGGAGGGATGCACGGCTATCTTGATTTCCTTCCAGCAGATGAATCTGCTCGGCGATCCTGATAAGATTGCCGAATATGTCCGGAACGGCGGTTATGTGTTCCAGCTCATCCAGCCGGAAGAAGATGCCGCATTCTACCGACTATACCGCAAAATGGGCATTCTCAATTCGGGACAGATCAGTCCCAGCAAAGGCGTAAAACTCGAGCAAAACGTGCTGATCGGCGAAAAAGATCTCCTGATCGCGGACGAATTCATCATCAACACCGTGATGGACGTCGAGCTTGATCCGAACAGCCGCTTGCTGATGTCCACCGCCGAAGGCGTCCCGTTAATGTGGGATCATGTTTACGGAAAAGGAAAATTCATGGTGTTTAACGGCACCATGCTGCAGGAGAAAATCAATCGAGGCCTGATTGCCGGCGGAATTTCGTTGCTTCTGCCCGATTTCATCTACCCGATTTTCGATGCCAAGGTCATGTATATCGACGACTTCCCTGCCCCGATCGGCCAAACGGTCGACGCCGCCATTTATAAGGAATTCCGGCTCGATCGTCCGGCTTTCTTCAAACAAATCTGGTGGCCCGATATGTTGAAGACGGCCAAACGGCATACTATCAAATACACCGCCGTACTAATCGAGTCCTATAATGACAAGGTTACCCCGCCATTCGAGGCTCCGAACGACGCCGACGAAGAAGGACTGATTTCCTTTGGCAGGGAAGTGATCAAGAGCGGCGGCGAAATCGGCTTGCATGGTTATAATCACCAATCTCTCGTCTTGGATCAAGCCGTCTCGGACGAGTTTGGCTATCAAGCTTGGGCGAATACGAACGACATGCAAAATTCCATACAAGAAGCCATCCAATTTACGAAAAGATCGTTTCCTAGCTATACCATGCTCGGCTATGTGCCGCCTTCCAACGTTCTCAGCAGCGAAGGGCGCCAAACGATTAAACAGGCGTGGCCGGAACTAGCCGTTATTTCCTCGCTTTATGCCGAGGACATCACCGGCTTGTCTTATGTACAGGAGTTCGAATTAGCGAAGGACGGCGTCCTGGAGATGCCGCGCATCACCTCCGGCTACTTCGAACAAGCTTTCGAGCGCTGGGCCGAAGCCAGTACGATGACGACGCTCGGCTTCTATTCCCACTTCATCCATCCGGACGATCTGCTCAGCCCGGAGCGCAGCAACAATATGAATTGGGAACAACTGCTCGAGGAATATGACCATCTGCTGGCGCGCGTGGAGAAAACTTACCCGTGGCTGACGCCCAAAACTTCTACCGAAGCCGCAATCGGCGTGAAGCGGACGCTGCAAGCCCAGGTCGAATGGGAACAGGATTCCGGCAAAATTACGGGACGCGTGCACGACTTCGAGAACGAGCTGTCATTCGTATTGCGAAGCGACAAAAAAATCGGCTCGCTATCCGGATGCACGGTCAAGAAAATCGATGCCGGCACCTATTTAGTCGTGGCTTCCAAGGCAAACTTTACTATTGAATTAAGCGAGGCATAACCGATGCGGATTTGTTTAATTGCGGAAGGCTCCTATCCCTATATTACAGGCGGCGTGTCAAGCTGGATTCATTCCCTCATCACCAACATGCCGGAGCACGAGTTTGTAATTATCGCCATTGCGGCCGAAACGAGTCAAAAAAGCCGGTTTAAATACACGCTCCCCGACAATCTGGTGGAAGTGAAGGAGATTTTTCTCGACAGTTACTTGAATGAATCGGGCGAATGGGGCCATCAGTTCCGGCTGTCGGACGAGCAGCGTTCAGCCGTCCGCTCGCTGCTGGGCGGCGATGGCCACGTGCAGTGGAGCGGGATCTTCGAGCTGCTCCGGTCGCCGCAAATGAAAGCGGCCGCGGATTTTCTGATGAGCCGGGATTACTTCGATATTCTGAGCGAGCTTTGCGCGGAAAAATATGTCCATGTCCCGTTTACCGAAATTTTCTGGACTGTTCGATCCATGGTGCTGCCGCTTTTTCTCACGATCCGAAGCGATATACCTGAAGCCGATCTGTATCATAGCGTCTCTACCGGCTATGCGGGGGTCATCGGCGCGTTGGCCAAATTTCTGTATCGCAAACCGTTCTTTCTCACCGAGCACGGCATCTACTCCCGGGAACGGGAAGAAGAAATCATTAAAGCAGACTGGGTGAAGGGTTACTTCAAAGATCTATGGATCGATTATTTCTACCGGCTATCGGAAGCGGCGTACGGCATGAGCGACGAAGTCATCACCCTATTCAACCGTAACCGCGAAATCGAGATTGAAATCGGGTGCGAGGCCGAAAAGATTCGGCTCATTCCAAACGGCGTCAACGTTACCGACTACGCAAGCGTGGCAGGGATGCCCGTCCAAACGGACGGCAAGCTTCGAATCGGAGCCATCGTTCGCATCGTTCCGATCAAAGATATCAAAACGATGATTCAGGCCTTTGCGCTCGTGAAGCGGGAGCTCCCCGAAGCGGAATTGTACATTATGGGCCCCGCCGAAGAAGATCCGGAGTATTTGCTTGAATGCCGGCAGCTTGTCGAATCCTTGCAGGTCGACGATATTATTTTCACCGGCGAAGTGAATATCCGCGAATATTTGGCCCGTATGGAAATCATTCTGCTATCCAGCGTGAGCGAAGGCATGCCGCTGGCTCTTCTGGAAGCGATGGCCGCCGCGAAGCCTTGCGTCGCCACGGACGTAGGCAGCTGTCGCGAGCTGATCTGGGGCCATGACGACGGCATCGGCCAATCCGGCTTCGTCGTGCCGGTCATGCATTATGATCAAATGGCGGCATCCGTGATCCAACTGGGAAAGAGCCGTTCCCTTCGGGAGCAAATGGGACGCAACGGTCTAGCGCGAGCGGAGAAACATTACGGCCGCGAGGCTTTTATCGCGAAGTACCGGGCGCTTTATCAAGCCTATGAGGAGGTAACCTAATGGCCGGCATCGGTTTTGAGCTCCGAAAACTGTTCCACGGCCGCGGCCTCATCAACCAGACCCAGGCCTATGCGTATTCCTCTCTGACCACGATCGGCCCCATGGTCGTCTGCATGGCCATGGTAGTTGCCATGCAGGTCATGATGTCGCGCTGGGACACGCCCTACTTGGAGCGGGAACTTTTTTTGACGACGCTCGTCTATGCGTTTATTTTCTCGGTGCTCATTACCGGCGGGCTTTCGATGGTGCTGACCCGATTTATTGCGGACATGCTCTTCGAGAAGCGCCATGAGCATTTGCTCTCCTCTTTCTACGGCGCGTGCGCCATCTGCCTGCCGATCGGCACCGTGACCGCCTGGTTGTTCTTGCGGGATGTGGACGCCGGCTTCGGCTATAAGACTGCGGCCTATTTCTTGTTCATGGAACTTATTCTGCTGCTGCTGCAAACCGTGCATTTATCGGCGCTCAAGAACTATAAGCGGATTGTCCGCAGTTTCGTCATCGGCACCGCAATTGCGGCAGCCGGCGCCTGGCTTCTCCTGCGATTTACGCCGTACGGCGGCGCCACAGGATTGCTGGTGATGATGGATATCGGTTTTTTCGTGAGCGTGCTGCTGGTTAACCGGCATTTCGAACAATACTTTCCGCCGAAGAACAACCAGATCTATTTCAGTTTTCTGTCTTACTTCAGCAAATATCCATCGCTCTTTTTTATCGGGACCTTTTTTTACGCGGGCGTTTACGTGCATACCTTCGTGTATTGGCTTGGTCCGGGTCATACCGTCATCGCGGACAAATATTTCATTGCGCCGTTTTACGATATGCCGGTCTTCTACGCCTATTTATCCGTCGTGCCGACGTTGGTGACATTCGTCGTCTCCGTGGAAACCACGTTCTACGAGAAGTTTCGAAGCTACTATGACAAAATTTTGCATGGCGGCACTTGGGCCGAAATTCGAGCCGCCCGCAAGCAAATGCAGCAAACGCTCATGCAAGAAATCGGCTTTATCATGGAAGTACAGTTGATTTTCACCGTCATTTCCATCGCGCTCGGCATTAAGCTGCTTCCGCTAATCGGCTTTACTATGGAGCAGCTCGATACGTTCAATATGCTGCTGGTTGGGTACTACCTCTTTATGATGTCCTTCGTCATTATGCTGCTGCTGCTCTATTTCGACGACCGCAAAGGCGTTCTTTATTTAAGCTCGCTCTTCGTGCTGCTGAACACCGGCCTATCGATCTGGACCATGCTGTCCGGACGGCACGGGCTCGGCATGTTTCTGGCGGCGCTCGTTACTTTGATTCTCACGCTATATCGGATGGTGACCTACGTGAATAACATCGATTATTATACCTTCTGCGCGCAGCCGATCGCGGCGAAGCCCCATACGAACGTATTTCGTCGATTGATGGGCAAGAAGACGGTCCTGCCGCTTTCGCTTGTCCTCGTCCTGCTCCTCTCCGCTTGTTCGAGCAAAACGCCCGTCGATACGGCACCGGAATCGACAACGGAGAACGCCGCGGCGAGCACCGCTTCAAGCGGCTTGAACGAAGACAAGAGGCTTTATGAACGGGACGAGGATACGTCGGTGATGGCGTTGTATATTACCGTACTCCCGGAAGACGACGATGTGCAGAACCCGCTCAGCTGGTATGCGCTCAACCGTATTTCCGGCATCATGGATACGGGCGAGTTGAAGGTCATCGTGCAGGAGGGATCCGCTGACGGGAGCGGACCAACGCCGGGCCGATTCGGCTATAACGCGGCGGAGGCCAACGGCAAAATTACGCTCCGGGGCAATACGGCCCGTTATGCATCCCAAAAGTCGTATAAGATCAAGCTAAACGATCAAGCGGGTCTATGGCAGGATCAACGTACGCTCAATTTGAATAAACACATTCTGGATTCCACGCGGATTCGCAATAAATTGAGCTTTGATATTTTCGAGACGCTGCCCAATATGACAAGCCTTCGAACCCAATTCGTCCATTTATACGTGAAAGACCGGTCGGAAGCGACCGCGAGTCAAAACGTGGGGTTCGAAGACTACGGTCTGTATACTCAAATCGAACAGCCGAACGAAAAGTTCCTGAAAAATCACTGGCTAGACCCCTATGGCCAATTATACAAAGTCAACATGTTCGAGTTTCTGCGTTATCCCGAAGCGCTGAAGTCCCAGTCCGATCCGGACTATGACAAGGCGATATTCGAGACGCACCTCCAAATTAACGGGCGGGAGGAACACGACAAGCTTCTTGCCATGCTTGACGACGTGAATGACGTATCGATCCCGATCAACGACGTGATCGAGGAGCATTTCGACCTAGATAACTACCTGACATGGCTCGCGTCCAACATCTTGATGGACAATATGGACACGGATGCGCAAAACTACTTTCTTTACTCTCCGCTTAATTCCAACACGTGGTATTTTTTGCCATGGGACTATGATGGAGGCTGGGAGCAGCAGCGCAAGGAAGGCGCGATCAGCGACTATGCCAATGGTCTCAGCAACTATTGGGGCGTTAAGCTGCATAACCGCTTCTTCCGCATACCCGCCAATGTCAAAAAGCTCGAGCAGAAGATGGACGAGCTGTACAAGTCCGTGCTAAGCGAAAACGCGATCGCCGCGAGAGTGGAAAGCTATCGCGCCGCGACGGAAGGTTATCTCGCCCGTAATCCGGACAAACAGTTCCTGCCGGTTCCGATTTCCCAGTTGGATCAGGACTACGCGAACTTATCGCGCGTGCCGGAGCGTTCGATTGCACGGTTCAAGGAAGATTTGCAGAAGCCAAAACCGTTCTTCCTAGGCGACTTGGAAACCGTCAACGGCAAACCGAGCTTCGTGTGGGACCCATCTTTCGACTTCCAAGGCGATGACATCACGTACGAGTGGACGCTCGCCAAAGATCCGGCGTTCATGCAAATTGTAGCTCAGCATCAAACCAAGGACACGACCTACGCGCCCGCTGCCCGCTTGGCACCCGGCACTTACTATTGGAGAGTCCTTGCAAAGGATCCGCAAGGCAACCAGCAAATCGCGTTCGATATCTTCTTCGATGACGAAGGCGACCACTATTACGGCGTCAGGGAAGTGCAGGTGAATTAGATGGAATTCATGGGCAAGAAGCTGCGCCACGAGCAAAAGTACTATCTTCACCCGCATGAATATCTCGCGATCCGGCAGCGCGTCTCGGCGATGCTGCCGATGGACTCGCACTCCCTAGGGCCGAATGGCTACGGAATTCGCAGTCTGTATTTCGACAATCCGCATGACAGCGCCTTATTCGATAAGGTGGACGGCATCTTCGGCCGGCATAAATACCGCATTCGGGTCTATAACGGCGAAGATCGCGTCATTAAGCTGGAACGAAAAAACAAATACGGCGAGTACGTAAATAAAGAGTCGGCCAGCTTAACGCGCGAGGCATACGACCGGATTTTGCTCGGGGACGCTTCCTTGCTCCAGGATCGACCGGAGAAGCTCGTCCAGGATTTCTACAGAGCGATCTGCCATCATGGTTATCGCCCGACGGCTATTGTCGATTACGAGCGCGAGGCATACGTCTATGAGACGGGCGACGTTCGCATCACGTTTGATAAGAAATTGGCCTCCGGCATCAACACGTACGATATGTTCGATCCGGCGCTTACGATGCTCGAAGCGCTTGAATCGACGAGGACGATTCTCGAAGTGAAATTCAACGAGTTTCTGCCCGAACCGATACGCCTTCTCGCCCAGCCGCATAACAGCATCCGTTCCGCCATTTCCAAGTACGTGATTTGCCGGGAAGTCGCCAAACGCCATTTCAAACGATAAAAGGGGAATCACCGTGGGAGAAACGACCAACTTTCAGGATTTATTCAAAAAAAGCATGCTTCATCTGGATGCGTTCCG
The DNA here is from genome assembly GCF_008124765.1 of Paenibacillus methanolicus. Taxonomy (GTDB): domain Bacteria; phylum Bacillota; class Bacilli; order Paenibacillales; family Paenibacillaceae; genus Paenibacillus_Z; species Paenibacillus_Z methanolicus. Next base: position 38,585 of record NZ_VNHS01000018.1, read on the forward strand.
CAGTATATCGTATATTGATATTCTGCTCGGACTCCTCTCGGCTTTCGGGATTGGCGTTTTCATCTTTTACATCTACAAGAAAACGTTTCGCGGCGTCGTCTATAGCTATAACTACAACGTGACGTTCGTGCTCATGACGATGATCACCGCGCTTATCATCATGACAATCAGCACCAATATCGTCTTGTCCCTCGGCATGGTCGGCGCGCTCAGCATTGTGCGTTTCCGGACAGCCGTGAAGGATCCGCTCGATATCGTATACATGTTCTGGGCCATCTCCGCCGGTATCGCTTCCGGCGCCAAACTGTATCCGGTCGCGATTATCGGCTCGATTGCCGTCGGCTTGGCGCTCGTATGGCTGTCCCGCAAAAAAATCCGCGAGATGCCGTACCTGCTTATCATTCGCCATACGGAAGACGCAACCGGCAGCGTACGATCGCAGCTTAACAAAATCAATCATACGCTCAAATCCAAAACGATCCGCAAAGACGTTGTCGAGATGACGGTAGAGATGCGGCTGCGCGACGACAATACCGCATTCGTTCACGATTTGTCGAGCACGGATGGCGTGCTTGATGTATCGCTTATTAATTACACGGGCGATTACGCACAGTAAGTTCGCCAAAAGATAGTAGACCCTTTGCTGATCCGAATCTTCGGTCATGCAAAGGGTCTTTGTTATGTATGTAGAATGCAGATTCAAAACCCAACCAACTCCGCGGTCCCCTTCACAACCCATCCCACCGGCGGCATGGCCGCGAAGACGCGCGGGTACTTCAGCTTTATCATGAGCACGACTCCTGGACGATCCAGCGTCACCTCGTAGTCGTAGGCCGCATTGCGATAGGTGTACGGAAAAGCGACATCGTCGTTAATCACCCGGAAGACGAGCACCTCGACCTTCTCCCGCCAATAACTGTCCGGCAGCGGATTCCCTTCCTCATCCAGCTCCAAATTCGCCTGAAGATAGAAGGCGGCTTCCCGGAGCGCCGCGTCCGGGTCGATGCGCAAGCGCCCTGCCGCGAGCGCCTCGGCGTCGACTTGCTGCGCGGCGGCATGCGCGGCGCGGTTGACGGCGTGCTTGCCGTGATACAGCGCCTTCATCGACGATTCTTCGTCCACCTGCAGCGCATGCGCATACATCCAGGAGGCGAGCATCAAGAGGATCCACAGCAGCTTGTACAAGGCGGAACCCCTCCTCCCTCATGCAAGCCGATTCCCGCCGCGTCCCTCATGGCACGTACTCGCTCATTTTCATGCCGCTTGCGCGGATGCGCGCGTCCCGCGAAGGCGGGGTCAGCCCGATCAATCGGTCAATCTCGAGCAGCCCTTCGACCGGGTAGGTCGCCGTCAGCGAAAGTCCGACGCCGCGCGGAAGCGGCGATGCCGGATTCGTGCCGGCCGCCCCGTTCGTCGCGGTGATCTCGAATTCAACCTCGCCCGGCGTTAGCCCGAACCCGGCCAGCCTGATCCGCGACGCATCCAGCATCGCTTCGTCGATGTAGCCGTATGTACCGCTCGCGCCCACCTCCAGCAGATAATCCACCTCTTGCTGGAGCACGGCCTGTCGGACGATGAGCACATGCCGGTAGATGGGCGAGAACATGCTCCAGCACATCGTCGCCGCGAACAAGACGAATACTAATATGGACTTCACGGACTAATCCTCGCAATTGAATCGCTCATCCTGCGCCCGGATTCCGCCAAACGTTCGTTCGTCCCTTCTTCTCCGCCGGTCGTGCTCATGTACATCGTGACGACGACGATGATGAGCAGCATCGACATCAGCATGGCGCGCATGGCGACTCCTCCTCTCTAGACAGCTATCGTTACGGGTTAATGGCGCCGATTCGCGCGTTCGCACCGTTGCCTTGCGTCTCGATCCGCGCCTGCGTGCCCGTCGAGTCGCTGGCGACGATGCCGTTAAAGAGCAGCACCACCACGACCAGCATCATGACGGTAATCAAAATGTTCCTCATGCTTTCCACCTCCAGAATAGAATAGGACTAACATTAATTCATCGAATCGAACAACTTCTGCCCCTCGCGCACCCATGGGTAAATAAACACCTGGAACGTATACATGATCGGAATGCCGGCAAGCACGAACAGCACGTAGGAGGACGATTCCTTCCGGCTTTCCTTCGCCAGCTCCAGCTTCTCCTTGTAATCCTTGATCCGCTCGCGCAGCAGATCGTAATACTGCTCGCTCTCGTGCAGCCGCAGCGAATCGATCGTCTCGGCGAAGCTTAAGCCTTCCTCCGTGCCCAGACGGAGCTTGAACCGCCGCAGAGCCCCTTCGGCGTCGTGATACCATTCGCCGAGCAGCTGCTGCAGCTCCCCACGCATCGTCTTCGTATAAGGCACGCAGCGCATCAGCTTGGCATGAATGTGAAGCGAGGAACCCGCTAAATAGAGCAGCTGATTGCTGACGACATAAATTTCGCTGGTCATCCTCTCCGCCCGAAGCCGCCGGAACATGTCCAGCAGCGGCAAATCCCACAGCAGCGCCAGAACGGAAGCGGCAAGCAGGGCCGGCAGCACGGCAGGCGGAATCGCCATGCGGACCAGCGGGATCCGAGCCGCGAGGCAAATCAACAAACCAAATATCGGAACGAACGCAAAATACCCTCTCCGCAGCAAAACGTACCACCCGGCGTCCCACGTCATCCCGCAGCCGGCGAGCAATCGTTCTCGCTCCTTGAACACGGCGTCCTCGCGCGTCAGTCTGGCGATCCGCAGCCAAGCATCCGGTACTTGACGGCTGTTCAGCCGCGCCGCGAGCAAATGAACGAAGCGCGGCGGCCGTGCAAGCGCGGCCCGCAACAAGGCGTACGCAAACGCGAAGCCAAGAACGTATTGTCCCGCGAGCGCCAGCCACATGACGACTCGCGCCATTCCGTCCGTCACCGTTCTCCACCTGCCTTCGTCATAATTTCTTCCTCGAGAGCCATAACCCCATCAAGAACGAGACGAACATGAGGACGACCGCGTTCAAGATTAAATCCCGGCCCTTCGGATCGCTCACGTAATACAAGTAGGCATTATCCGGGTTATAGCGAAAGTTGATGTACATGAACAGCGCCAAGAACAGCACGGGCGTGAAGTTCGCCATCCGAATCTCCAGCAGCTTGTTGCGCTCCTGTTGATTGGCGCGTCTGGCCTTGCGCATATCGCCGATCAAGTCCTTCAAACTGTCCGTGATCGGATATCCTTCCGCAAGACCCGCCCGCACGATTTGGATGAAATAATCCGCCCAAATGTGGCCGAGCGAAGACGCGAATATGCGCAGGCTGGCCTCGTCATCGCCGCGCACGGACAAATTCCGGTACAGCTGCTCGAACACCAGCTGCATCGGGCCGAGCAGGCGCTTCTCTTCCACGGTTCGATGAAGCGCGGCGCGGATATGCCGGCCGCCGTTCATGAGGCAGCATTGGTAGAACAGCTCGACGGCCGGCAGAAAATCGGCGCGCGTCTGCATTCGCCTGTGCATAAGCATCGTCCAGAGTAAAGTGTACGGCAGCGCGGCAAGCATGACCGTCAGCAGCAGCGTGCCTTTCACGCCGTGAAACAACGTGACGCCGAATACGAGACCGGCCGCGAACAGCAGCGCCGTCACGCCGAACACCGCTTCGGGCGTAACGCCGAGCGACAATGCCTCCAGCATTTCGTCCACGTGGCGATACGGCCGCTCGGCTCGCCGGAGCTGCCGGACGAAACGGGCGCCCAGCTTGTTCTCGCGCCGGTGAGCAAGCCGGTTGTGAATAACCGAGCGGGTGGACAACGCATGAAGGACGATGCCGAACGATAGCCCTAGGAGAAGAAACAAGACCGTCCAAAGCAAGATTAGCTTGATGCTCATCGACGCCCCTCCCCCGCCGTATCGGGAAAACTCGCCGCGTATTCATCCAAACGACGCAACGCCCGGTCGGAAAGTCCCTCGGGATATCGCCAATCCCCCATGCCCTCGTCGAACGCGGCCAAATCCCTTACGCAAACCGTCCCTCCTTCATAGCCGATCTCCGCCAGTCGACCTACTCTCCGCTTGCCTCCGGATAGCCGCATCTCGATCCCGATCTGCGTGACGTATTCGGCGATCCGCTTCGTCAGCCGCTCCGGGTTCATCGCCCGTCCATCCAGCATGCACATATCCGTAATCGCTTCGGGCACGTCCTCCAGCGCGTTGGCATGCACCGTCGTCATGCTCCCTTGATGTCCGCGCGTGCAAGCTCGTACATAGATATTGGCATCTTCGTCCCTAATTTCGGCATGAATAATGCGTTCGGGAGACTGCCGCAGCGCGAGCTTGAATGCCTGGGGCGCGCGGTGCAACGCGTCCTCTTCGTCCGTCTCGTATTCGACCGCGTTCTTGCTCGGGAAATCGCGCCGCAGCATCAACTCATGTCGGCTCTCGATCGTAATGAGCCGTTCCTCGTCCGGAAGCTCGCCGATGAGCGCCTTCATCAGATGCGTCTTGCCCGAGTTCGTCGGACCGATCAGAACGAGATTGAATCTCGCCTTCAGAATCGCCGCCAGCATCTGCCGAACCGTCTCGTTCATCGTGCCGTATGCGGGCTCGCACAACGACGTCAGGTTGTATTCCCGAGCCGTGTAGAATCGCAGCGTCAGCGTCGGCTGAGAGGTGAAGCCAAAGCCGGTCATCGTCACCCGCGTACCGTCGCGCAGCATGACCTCCGCCCATCGTTTGCGCGGGTTGATGCGGTCATTATTGTATAACACCAGATTTTGCTGGATGCGTTCCACGTCGCGCTCGGCGTCGAACCCATACGCGGACAATCGGCTTATGCCGCCGCGAACCTCGAAGATCCGCGTACCGACGACCTGAATTTCCTCTAGTCCATCGCGCTGCCGCAGTACCAGCTCTAGCACGCTCAGCCCGATGACTTCCGCGAATAGGGCCTCGGCCAGCGAACCGTAAGGATGATCGTAGCCGGCGATTTCATGGGCGCGCTGGCGCAGCAGCCGGTCGGCGATGACGGCCAGAATCTGCTCCCGCTCTTCGGCGTATCCGAGCACGGCCCGGTTCAATCGCTCGTTGTACGCGCGCTTCTCCTCTTCCGTCTCGCCCCGAGGCATCGCCAAGTAAGTCCTCACGTCCTCGGCCAGACGCTGAAAATCCCGCTGCCCCTTCGCTTCCAGTTCCATGCCGCCCTGCTCCTGCGCGTCTTCCATCCGAAGTTGCGCGGAGAACGCGGCCGGCGAGAATCGCGCCTGCCCCGTCATGACAGACTCTTCCCGCTACGGTGCGCGACAAGCCGTTTGTACCAAGGCTGAACCGCCATCATCGGCCGCCGCTTGAGGCCGTGCCTAGCCGCGAGCACTCCCGCTTCGGCCGCCATCGCCGTCCGCCCATGCTCGTCGTGGGCCAGCCATTCGTCGATCTTCCCGCTGTCAAGCGCCCCCAGCAGCGACGGATTCACTTTGAATTCTCCCATTAGAGACACTCCCATCTCTTTGCATATATCCTTGGTCTGGTAACCGGCGCCCATGCCGGGCTGCCGAACAACGAGCGCCTCGTATGCATCGCCTGGTATGCCGAACAACGCCGATAGCTGCTTCGCCCAACGCTGGCCATCCTCTTGAAAGTGGGACAGCGCCGGCGTCGTGGTCAACACCCGCGTATGCGCGCGCCTCAGCGTACACACCGTAGCCGCGTTGTCCCAGTAGGCACCCACATCCGCGATGACGATGTCGAACGCCGCATGCGCGTTCTCCAGCAGATGATCGATCTCCTCGGGCCGATAAAACTCCGCCTGATCCCGCATCGTATTGCCGAACAGCACATGGAGCGCGGCTCCCCGAACTTGAAGCATCGATTGCGCCAGCTTGCCGGGCGTCAGCGACAGGCTTCGAAGCTCCGGCCGCAGATCGTCCAGCGCCACGACCGGCCCGTCGATGCCGAGATACCGGTGAATCTTGGCGCTCTTCAGATTGAGGCATAAGTACCCGACGCGCCCTTGATACGACTCCGCCAACCGATACGCCGCCGAGAAGGCCGCGAGCGTCGTCCCGATATTCGGCGTCGTCCCGACGAAAGCCGCAAGCGTGGATTGCGTGCTCATGGCCTCTCCCCCTGCTCCTCCACCGCCAGCGAATCGGACGAGAACGCGATGACCAACTTGCGTTCTCCCGCGCGGCAGAGCGCATCGAGCTCCAGCCACTGCGCTTCGGTCAAGTTCAAGTTAACCGCGTCGATCGCGCCGTTGGCGCTGCGCCTGGAAGCGTACATATTCTCGAGATCCCCCTCCGCCATGGCGAATAAATGCGGGTTATCCGGATCATCGATCTCGACGTTCGCCGACGTGCGGACCGAAGCCACGGTGACCGCCTCCGCGAACAGCCTCCGCGTATCCGCGTCCTTACCGGTGGCGTAAAGGAACACCTTGTCACCCGCGCGGATGCCGCTTGCGACCGAGAGAACGTACTCCTTCGGAATTTGAAACGTCGATTCCGTCTTCCCGGGCAGCAGACGGTAGCGATCGAACTTCCAAGCCAGCATCGGCTCTTGCTGGCCGAGCGGGACGACAGACTCCATGCCGATCACTTCGCCTACGTCGCGAATCATGTCCGCCCGATAGGAAGCTTTCGCGATGGGGATCGACTCCACCATTTCCGCCGTTACTTGTTCGCCAGCCGGAATGAAACGTTTCGGCACGACGACCGCGATCGTCTCCTGGAAGCGGATTTGCCGCAGCTGCAGCATATAAATGCCGTAGACGAGCAGGGCGGACAGCGCCGCGGCCGTCACCGCAATGGTCGCGTTGCGTTTTCTGTTCATGGGTCGCACCTCTTTCGCGCGGACGGTTATATGCGGCAACAAAAAAAGAACGCAGCCGGGCACATCGCCCTGCATGCGTTCTTCGCATAACCGTTCGCTATTTATTTCGTTGAAATTTGAATTCATCATAGCAGACAACGCAAGTGCTGTCTATATATGGAACTCAAAATTTGTCATTATTTGTTCTTTCATGCAGCATTGCTCATCTAGTCGCCGCTATACTCAAGCCCGCGCAGCACATAGGCAATCGTGTCCTCGATATCCGCCATGGGGTCGCAGGGCTCGCCGCTTAGGATCGGGGTGAAATAGTTCCGCTGCTTGTGGAATAAAATATTGCCGAGCACCGTCATCAGCGTATGATCCAGCGAGCGGAACCGGTAGACGCCCTTCTCCCGGCCCTCGCGCAGCATCTCTTTCAGTTGGAGCCAGACCGGGTTCGCGTTGCGCCGGATAACCTCAATCCTGGGCGAGTTGAGCGCGATCTCCTGATTTAACAGGATGATCATCTCCGGTTCCTCCCGTTGGAAGAGCATCACTTCCCGGATAATCGTACGCATCCCCTCGACCGGATCATGCTGCGTTCGGGCGAATTCGGCGATTCGCGCATGCGGGAAGAATGTCTCGAACAGCGCCTGAAACATATTTTCCTTCCCGCCGAAATGGTAGGATACGAGCGCGACGTTCGCGCCCGCTTCCTCGCAAATTTGGCGCACGCTCGTGCCCTCGTAGCCCTGCTCCGCAAACAATCGCTTGGCCGCCTTCAGCAGCCGCATCTTCACATCGGGTTCTTCCGCTCGCATTCCGCTCTCCTCCTGTTGCTAATATTATGAACGGGCGGAGGTCAGATTGGCAAGCACGTCCCGTAGGGGCGAATCAAGCCGCTTTCGCGGGAGCCAGCTGAGGAGCGGGGCCTTTGCGAAGCGCCACTGCACCCGCCCCGAGCAGCAGCGACGCCGCCGCGATGACGATCAAGCCGAGCACAGCGCCGCCCGCGCCCGGTCCGCCGAACAGCAAATCCATCAGCCCTTCCACCGCATAGGTCGCCGGGAAAACGACGCTGATCGCGTGGTAGAAGTCCGGCAGCAGCTCGCGCGGCATCATCGCGCCGGAGGAGACGAGCTGAATCGACAACATGATGATATTGAACAGCATGCCGCCCATGCCGAACAGCAGCAGGAACAGCTGGGCGAGGAACATGAACGTCAGCACGAACAGCGCCTGGAATCCCCACATGGCCAAGAAGCCGTGGCTGGATTGTCCGCCGAGCGCGAGCACGAGCGACGACCCGACCAGCGACACGATGACCGCCGCGCCCACGTTGATGATACAGCGGGCGGCAAAACGCTGCCAACGTCCGAAGGAACCGGCCAGCATCATGGACGACTGCTGCATGTTCATCCCGAGCAGCATCGAACCGACGTACGAGGCCAGCACAAGCATCATCGGCACCATCTGGTTGTTCATCCCGTCGACGACGTTCGAGTATTGAATATCCGAGGTTACCCGCTCCGACAGCGCGCTGGCCGCGCCTGCCGCCTGCTCGGCAGGGAATTTGGCTCCTGTCAGCACCGCCTGCACGCCTTGCGTCACGGCGAATTTGTTCACCGTCGACGTAATTTGGGCGGCCATGGAATTCATGACGCTCTTGATCATCTGCGGATTCGATTCGTTAATATAATATTGAATGGCCGCTTTGCCCTCCTGCGACGACGCGGAAGTGCTGAAATCCGCCGGAATCGTCACGACCATCTGCAGCTCGCGGTCGTTCAGCATGCGCGCAGCTTCTTCTTCCGCCGCGACCGTGAGCGTCGTCACCGGCAGCGACTGCTTGAGCTGCTCCGCGATTTGCGGTCCCATCTTCGTATCGAGCGCCACGATCCCTACGTTCAACTGCTTCAACCGCTCGGGATCGGACACCCCGCTATAGCCCGTCATCCAAATCACCGCGAAAATGACCTGGAACATAAGCGCCGTGATGATGCCCACCTTAGTCGTCGGCTTGCTTAAAAACGCCTTCAGTACGTTTCCCATTCGTGCTCCCACTCCTCTTTTACAATCGCTTAAACATTTGTTTTAAACAACCGTTTTAAATGTCTGTTTTGCTACTATAGCGCCGGGCGGCTTGTCTTGTCAACCTGCGGTCCCGACCCCCTTGCTGCTACTACTAGGAACAACGCAATCATAGTTATTAGGGGATATCTACTCCTATTCCCAGTTAGAACGCAACTTTATGCTTCTCGATCCCGTACAACAACAGGATTAGACAGAATGGAGGGATGAAAGTTGCAGCTGGTGATCGACCAGATTGTGAAGAAGTTTGACGACAAGAAGGTGCTCGACGGTGCGGCATTCTCCTTTGACAAGGGCAATATTTACGGTCTGCTGGGACGTAACGGGGCAGGCAAAACGACGTTATTCAATTGCTTGAGCGGAGAGATGAAGATGGATGGGGGCGGAGCCTTCCTGGAGGAGAACGGGACCCGACGCTCACTTGGCGAGAACGACGTGGGCTACGTCCATTCCCTTCCGATCCTGCCTGAATTTTTAACCGGCTACGAGTTTATCCGCTTCTTCATGGATATTAACCGGAATAAGCTGGCGGGCGGCCCGAGCATCGACGAGTACTTCGACCTTATGCGCATGACCAAGGATGACCGGCACCGTTTGATCAAGAGCTATTCGCACGGTATGAAGAACAAGGTGCAGATGCTGCTGTTCTTCATTACCAAGCCGCCTGTTATCCTGCTCGATGAACCGCTGACGTCGTTCGATGTCATCGTGGCCCTGGAGATGAAGCAGTTGCTGCGGGAGATGAAGCAGGATCATATTCTGATCTTCTCCACCCACATCCTGCAGCTCGCCTCCGACCTGTGCGACCGGCTGGTCGTGTTGAACAACGGCCAATTATCGGATGTTCCGGCCGAGCTGCTGGGCAGTCCCGCGTTCGAACAAAGCATTGTCGAGCTGCTGAAGGATGATGATCATGTTCCAAATCATTAATACGATACGGGCCATTCGTACGTCTTCCGGTGCGAACCGCCTCATCTATTACGCGCAAAAGCTTCCTTTGGTCGGGAGCCGTATTCGAGACACCGCTTACTCCAGCTTGAGGGTCAAGCGCTCGGCCGCTGTCGTTCTGCTCATCCTCAGTATACTCTGGGGCTTCTCTACGAGATTGGCCTATGTGGGCCTGCTGTTGTATTGGCCGGTAATCACCTTCGGCGGGCATCTTACCACAGACGAGCAATACGGGTTGTTTCTACATAGCTTCTGGATGATCAGCTTTATCGTGGCGGGCATATCCAGCGCCAAAGTCCTGGAGCCTAAGCGCGATAAATATATCGCGGTTAAGCTCATGCGCATGCCGGCCGCCAATTATATGCGAAGCCTGCTTACCTATCATTACGCGACATTCTTTATCTACTCGCTGCCTGCGATGCTGATCTTCGCGCCACTGCTTGGCGCCTCCTACCTCGAATCGATTCTACTGACGCTATTGCTGACGTTATGGAGAATCTTTGCCGAATATGGGCATCTGAAGCTGTTCGACCGCACCGGCCTCGTGCTTATCCGCCGCACCGGCCTCGTATGGATCGTCATCATCCTTGGCTATCTGGCCGCTTATATGCCGCTGTTCTTCAACGAGGCGCTGGTCGTCGGACCGCTGCTGCTTAAGCTTCCCGTCGTTCTTGCCATCTTGCTACTCGGCCTCTTGGGGACGGTGCAGCTTGCCCGTCACCGGGATTACCGCAGCGCCGTAGACGCCGCGGCCAAGAGAGACGATCCGCTGCTCGATATCGGGCGCATGATGAGCGAAGCCCAGAAGAGCAGCGTCCAGACCGCAGACGGCGACTACTCGCTGACCGTCGTGCATCGGCAAGAACAGCCTCGGCGCAGAGAAGGCTATCATGATCTCAACCATATCTTCTTTGAGCGACATCGCAGCTTGATCCGCAAGCCTGTCTATCTGCGGGCCGCCTTAATCGGCGGAATCGGAGCGGTCGCTGCCATCGTGTTGGCGCTGTTCGGAGAGCAGTTCCAGTTCCCGACGCCCGAACTTGGCACAATTATTCCGATTCTCGCCTTGGCGATGAACCTTCTTCTCCTTGGCGAGCGGCTGTGCAAGGCGATGTTCTATCATTGCGATCTTAGTCTGCTGCGCTACAGCTTCTATCGAAGAGAGGCCAGCTTGCATTTTCGCATACGTTTGTTTCGGCTAACGCTTCTCAATCTATGGATCGCCGGGGTGCTAGGGGCTGCGCTCACTTTGATTTTTGGGGTTTACGGCGCATCCTTCGCCTGGCCGGACATGCTCCTGCTCTGGGGAAGCATCCTATCGCTGACGGTATTCTTCTCGGTGCATCATCTGTTCATGTACTATATCTTCCAGCCGTTCTCGACTGAATTAAACATGAAGAATCCGTTCTATTTCATCCTCGGCGCAGCCGTTTCGGGAATGATCGGAGCCGCGATCGTCACCCGTCCCCCTGCGGGAGCATTCACGCTGACGGCAGCGATCGCTGCCGCCGCGTATCTCGTCCTCGCCCTGATTCTCGTCCCAAAAATAGGCCATCGAACGTTCCGCGTCAAATAACGTCGGATGCGTCCGCCAAGAAAGCCTCGCTGCATGGTAGCGAGGCTTTCTATCCTTTTGTTCGGATTACTCCTGCGGATTCTATGATTGGGAAAACAAAACGGACTGCAGGTCATGCCTGCAGTCCGTTTTGGGTATGAGGGCCTTCATATCCCGATCGGTTCGCTTATGCCTGCGTCTTGTGCAGCAGGTTATACAGCACCTGAGCCGCTTCCGCGCGTGAAGCTTTATTCAGCGGCGCGAAACGCCCGTCCTTGCTTCCGTTCATGAGGCCGGACTTCACCGCGGCATCGACGTCCTCGAGCGCCCACTTGCTGATGGACGTCGCATCCGCAAAGCCGGACGCCTGCGCTTGGCCGCCGGTTGCCTGGCCGCCTTGCTTCTCATGGACACGGGCGATCAGGACCGCCATCTCTTCGCGCGTAATCGTCTTGTTCGGCTCGAACTTGCCCGTTCCGGTGCCTTCGACCATGCCGTTCGCGTATGCGGCCGAGACGGCATCGGCATACCAGCTGCCCGTTTGGATGTCGCTGAACGGCGATGGGCCGCTTGCTTCGAGGCCGAATTGTCTAACGACCATCGTCAGAAACTCCGCGCGCGTTACCGCCGCGTTCGGGCCGAATTTGTCGGCCGCTACGCCTTCCACGACATGCTTGGCCGTCAGCTCTTGCACGGCGCGCGATGCCCAGTGGGCGGCCGGAAGGTCGGCGTAGTTCTTCGCGTACGAGAAGACGCCGTATTGGCTAAAGTGCGAAACTTCCGCCGTAATCGTCGTTCCCTGCACAGTGCCGCCGATATATTCGACCGTGCCGTTGTCCGCGATGTAGTAAATGCCCGAGAGGCCAACATCCGCGCCGGCCGCCAGCTGAAGCTGGAGAGTGATCGGCTTGGCGAACGCGCTGAGCGGCTTCGTCTTGCCGTCGGCCAGCATAACCCCGAGCGTCAGCTCCAACACTTGGCCCTGCGGCGCCATCTGAGCGCCGGGATCCTTCGCCTTCGCGATCGCGGCAGCCGCTTCGCTGTCGGACAGTTGGCTGACGCCGAGCGTGATGGAAGCCTTCGCGTCCGAACCCGCCAGCGTCGACAGCGCGCTCAATACCTCGGACGGAATCGTCACCGTGCCGGAGGACAGCTTGATCGCGAGGGCGTTGCTGCCCACGGTTTGCGTCGCGCCAATCGGAAGCACGATCTGCGCGTCGGCGATAGAAGCTTTGCTCGCGTCGAGCGCGGCAATGCCGTTAACCGGAGCCGCGATGTCGGTCAGCTTGAACTCCACCTTGCCAGCTCCCGCATTCGTCGGGGTCGACGGCGCCGGGGCCGATGGGACGTATGGGGTCGACGGAGTCGGCGTCGTTTTGGCGATATTCGTGATACGGCCTTTCAGGCTGGCCGTAATCGTGCCTTTCTTAAAGATCTTCAGCACGTAGTTATAAAGCGCATCAATATCCGTACTGCCGGCGGCCGGATTTTTGCCCTCAAGCAATACTTTGTAGTTATCGCCGCCCGCTGCCATGAAATTGTTCACGACAACCGTATACTCGGCCGTATCCGTAATCGGCGTGCCGTCCTCTTTCGCGAGCGACACGACCCGATCCGCGATCGGCTTGTTGAAGTCCGCGGTATATTTCAGACCCGAGATTTGAAGCGTCTTCGTGTCGGAATCGGCCGCGCCCCACTGCTGCTGAAGCAGCTTTTTGACCTGCGCACCCGTCAGCGTCATCTTCACCAATTGGTTGCCAAACGGCTGTATGCGGAACAGATCGGAATATTTCACGTCGCCCTTCGGCAGGTCCGCGCGGATGCCGCCCGGGTTCATGAACGCGAAATCCGTGCTCATGGAATCGCGCATCGCGTCGGCGATCAGGTTGCCGAGCTCGGTTTCTTGCGTATAGGCATTTGCCTTCGCGTACGCTTTATCCGCGCTTCCGACCGGCTGCGAAAGCTCCGGATGACGCTCCAGCGAAGCTTGAATAATCGCATTCGACGCCGCATCCGGGGTTACGCCCTCTTGTTTGACGTCGACGATCGTCGCTTCCTTCTTCACGATGTCGTGCGTCTTCGGATCGATCTCCAGATTGACGTCCGCGAACGCCGTGCCGTACGAATAAGCCTGGAATACGAGCTTGTTATCGACGGAGCCGTTCACTTTGGCATGATTGTCGCCCGCGAAAATCACGTCGACTTCGTCATCCACCGCGTTGGCCAGATCGGCCGCTTCGCCCGTGATCGCCCCCGTCGTGCTGTTCTGGGAAGCCGGGTCATGCGCAAGGACGACGATCGCCTTCACGCCCTGCTCCTTCAGTTCCGCTACCGCCTTGTTCACGACCGGCGCCTGCGCCACGATATTTACCGGCTCGAGCGCGGCCGGGGACACTTTGCTTGGCGTCAGCATCGTCACGACGCCGATGAAGCCGATTTTCTCGCCGCCGATTTCCTTGACCACATAAGGCGCGATCAACGGTTTGCCCGTCTCCTTGACGATAACGTTGGCGCTGACATACTCAATGTCCGTTTTTTCATGCGTGATTTTGGTATTCACCGGATCGACGCCGCCGTTGAGCTGCGCCAGCAGCGCCGGCACGCCTTGGTCGAATTCATGATTGCCGAGCGACGCGACGTCGAAATCGAGCAGCTTCAAGAAATCGAGCGTCGGCTTGTCCCGGTCAAGCGCGGATACCGGCGAGCTTGCGCCGACGGCATCGCCGTTGTGGACGAGCAGCGTGTTCGGATTCGTTTGCTCCAACTTCTTCAGGTACGTCGCCAGGTAAGCGGCGCCGCCTACCATGCTTTCGCCCACTTTAGTAGAGTAGTCCAGCTGACCGTGGAAATCGTTGATCCCCAAGAGCTTCACTTTCACATTCTGCGCTTTCATGTCAAGCTTGTAGACTTGGAAGCCCTTTGCATCCGTCTGTTCCGTCGCTGTAATATTCGGGTTGGCCGCCAAATATTCTTTCGCGGACGGCGAGGACGTAAAGGTCACGTTCACGTCAGCTGCAATCGGCGCGATCGACCAGTTTTTGTCCGCGGACGGGTTGATCGTCTTCTGCTCCGTAATATAGTCCATCAGCACTTGACGGTTCTCGTCTGCGGAATCCACCACGAGCGTCGAGCCTTTCACGCCCGGGAAGTTGCCGCCGCCGCTGACGCGGTAGTTGTTGCTGACGACGATGAACTCTTGGTTCGGGTCAATCGCTTTGCCGTCAAACTGCAAGTTGACGATCCGGCTGGAAGTCGCGTCGTTGACCGTGCCGTCCGTTTTGTATTTCGCCGGCTTCGTCACATCAACTTGGTAGGTCACACCGTCGATGACGTCGAAATTGTAGACCGGAAAGGACGAGTTGAGCAGCGCTTGATCGCTCGTCTTGGACGTGTCGATCTGATTGAACATGCCAGCGGACATCTCCAGCCACTCTTTCACGACGGAGCCTTTCACCTTGACCGCCTTCAGCGTGTTGTCGTACAAATACAAGTCACTGGCGCTCTTGATGGCCAGACCGCCCTGTTTAATGTCGGTGTACTCCGCCGGGCCGTTGCGTCCGGCCTTGAACGGCGCGCCGACGGACAGAATCGGCAGATTTTTATCCGGCGAGTTCTTCTCGTTCAGCACCTTCTGCACGTACCACTTCTGTGCCGCGGTCACGATTTGCACGGACGGGTCGTCCTGGACGAGCGCAAAGTAGCTGTAGATTGGCGCCGTCGTCGTGCCGATCGCCTGGTTCGCGTACACCTTCGTGGCCGCATGCTCGTCCTTGATCGCTTCAACGATCGCCGGATCCGCGTCGACCAGCGGCTTCTTATTGACGCTATCGTAGATTGCTTTGGTCGAAGACTGTGAGTTCTTGACGACCCACTTGCCGTCCTGCTTCGTCAGCGTCAGGTCGATGATGCCCAGGTTGGCGCCGCCGAAGCCGGCTTGCACGGCCGCTACGCCGTTGATCGTGCCTTTGGCGTTATCTACGCCGGGAAGCGGATTGCCGCTTGCATCTTTGAAGAGCGCATCTAAAGCAGTTACGCTGGCAGCCGGAAACACTTTGTGCGTGTGCGAGAACGTAATCGCGTCGATGCCGTCCACTTCGCTAAGCGGGTAAATGGCATCCTCGGCGCCCGATCCGGCCGTGGCCGCTTTGTTAAAGCCGGAGTGCGTCAGCGCGACGATAATGTCAGCGCCTTCGGCTTTCATTTGCGGCACGAACTTCTGGGCGGTCGCAACGATATCCTTCGCAATAACTTTGCCCTCGAGATGCGCTTTATCCCAGTCCATGATTTGCGGGGTTACAAGGCCAAGGAAGCCGATCTTTACCGTTTGGCTTTGTCCGTTCTCGTCGGTAAAGGTCTTCTCCAGGATTTTGTAAGGCTGATATTGATTCTGGTCGTTATCCGGATTGTTGTCGTGGTCATCGACGTAGACATTCGCATTCACGTACGGGAAAGCGGCGTCATCGATCGCCTCATCCAGATAAGTTAGACCATAGTTAAACTCGTGGTTACCGAAGGTGGCGATATCGTAGCCCATTATGTTCATCGCCTTGTAGGCCGGGTGAACCTGCCCGTCTACAAGCGGCTTCACCTTCGCCATATAGGTGCCGAGCGGCGTGCCTTGCAGCAGGTCGCCGTTATCGACCAACAGCGCGTTCTTCACTTCGGCGCGCGCTTGCTTGACGAGCTCGGCCGTTTTGACGATACCGACGGTCTCCACCGCCGCGTCCTTATAATAGTCGTAGTTCATAAAGTTGGTATGAACGTCCGTTGTTTCCATGATGCGAACTACGAGATCGGCACCGTTCTCCGCCGCGGCAGTCGCTTCGCCCGTCGAGGCCCCAGCTGCAGGCTCCGCCGCCCCAAGCTCCAGCGCCGTCTGCGCGCGTACCGGCGTCGTCACGTATGGCGATGCCAAAAAGCCGGCGAGAAGGGAAGCTGCCACCGCGGACCGCGTCATTCTCTTCTGTATCAATCTCATTTCCTAGTAATCCACCTTTCGTATGATCTACAGGAAATATAACAGAAATATTGTAAAGCCCAATTTAAGAATTCGTGCAGATGAAGTAAAGGCGCTCGTCCCCTATTTCGGCGCACTGCGAACAGCAAGATCAGAGAACAAAAGGTGCATTTGGAATTAGAAGGAATTGAACATTGGTTCAAAAATAGGTGGTTTTCTAACAAATTCAGGTTGATTTAGGCCATCAACGTTTAAAGTCATGAATATTTATGCGTCCGATTCATTAATGCTTTTGTTGATTCTAAACATTTCGTAAAGGCCCGCCACGCGATCAAAAGCCGTACATACAAGCGCCGAATGTTCGAAACCATCCGTCCGAAGTCGTACGCCCGACGGCCCGCCTCAATATTAGCTCTCCGCAGCTCGCCTGAAGCATCGTAGGCATACTCCATAAATGACAAGAATAATGACAATGTCATCTCAAATAACCCCTTGCCGAACTAGGAACGATATGGCAAAATAGGTTCCGTACGGAAGCTCTACGCCTCGGCTTATCGCTCTGCATAGTACTTCGCAATCTGTGAACTCCGGCTTTATGCCTACGGCACGACATTCACCCAACGTGTTTTTCCTTTCGGGAATTCCTTCGATCGACGATACCGCGCTTCAATTTAAGCTGCATGGACCGCGTATT
The DNA here is from genome assembly GCF_008124765.1 of Paenibacillus methanolicus. Taxonomy (GTDB): domain Bacteria; phylum Bacillota; class Bacilli; order Paenibacillales; family Paenibacillaceae; genus Paenibacillus_Z; species Paenibacillus_Z methanolicus. Next base: position 55,607 of record NZ_VNHS01000018.1, read on the forward strand.
TCCGCGCCAATTTGCTGACTGCCCCATTACTGCATCAATAGCATGCCTTCGATCCCATCGCTCGAATCCTCTCATCCCCATCATTCAAGCCAAACAAGGTTGCGATTAGGATTCCCCTGAACTTGCGAAACCACTGTCAAATCCTTCATAACAATCCCGAACCCAGAAAAGTCACGGCCTCTCTCTTTATTGCGAATCTATCGGTTTCACGGCCCGCGCACGGCCCCATCCGGTGTCTTTCGCATGCAGATCGTTCCCGATGTGTATCCGAAAGGATCAAAGGATCCCCCTCCTCCAGGCAATCAATGGCGTCCATGTCCTCCGCGACGGCGGTGCCGTCCTCGCGAAGGCTATCCGGCATGCGGCGTACCAGTGATTCATAAATTACAATCGAAAAGGAATGATCCCCCATGAAAAAAGGTACCACGATGTTGACCGCGCTTCTCCTTGCTTCCGCCATCGCCCTTCCCGCCGCTTCCGCCGCAACCGAACCGGCCCCGGCCGCCGCGCCAGCCAAAACGGTTGCAACCAAGCTGCTGACCGATGGCGCCTTCGCCGCGCTTCAAGTCGGCAATAAGGTGTCCGTCCACGACGAGAAAGGCCAGCTGTTCCAAACGAACGGCAAGTTCCATAACGGCACGCTGAAGGATTTGATCGTGGTCGAATACGGCCCGATGCCGGTGCCGATGGTCGTCGTCCAGAACAAAGGCGAGCTGCTCGTGTTCAGCGACCTGTGGCCGGAATTCGCGAAAGGCAAAGAAAACAACAATTTCGAAGAATATTTCTGCGGCCGCATTCTGACCAAAGCGGCGAATAAATACGTCACGCGCACGGGTCATCACTTCGCCCAGCAAGTCGGGGGCAAAGTCGAGGTGTACACGGCCAACGATTTCGGCGATTTGAAGAAGGGCCACCACAAATCGTTCGAAGTGACGGGCAAGCTGAGAGGTCTGCTCCTGTTCGACTGCTGCCCGTATGCGGTGATCGAGAACGCGGACGGCACGGTCGGCATCTACCACGCCGCGGAGAATGGACCGGCGCAGATTACGACGGTGAATCTGTCTTAGTTCCTCGTCGCTCATCCGCGCATCGGTTGGACAATAACGCAATAGAGGACCGGAAGGCGCGCTTCCGGTCCTCTATTGCGTTCTGATCCGCCGCTCCCCCGCGAAAGCGCATTAAGACCTAACCCGAACCTCGCTCCCCACAAACGCACCCCGGCTCTTCTCCAGCGTCCGCGCGTACTCCACCCGTCCGATGACGCAGCCCGGACCGATCGTGACGCGATTGCCCCGCACGACAGAGGCTTCGGTATAGGACAGCCGAATCTCGTCGCCTTCGATGAGGCCGGCCTTCAGCACGGATGGTCCCATCGAGGTAAAGCGGCGTTTCAGATCCATGATTCGGCTGCGCTTCACCTCAATGCGGCCGCAGCCGATCTCCTTCGCTTCGCAAGGTCCGTACAGGTTAACGTCCAGTCGATCCGCGCTGAGCAGACCGCCGATTCGGAAGCCGCCGCTGAGCTCCGCCTCCTCGACCTCGCAGAATGCGCCGGTCTCCAGATGCCCCTGCATCTTCAGTCTTCCTGCCGAGACGCCGCCTCGAACCGTTAGCTGCCCAAGTCCCTTGAAGGTGCCTGCGCGCAACGAACCCTCTACCGTCAGATCGCCTTGCACGCGTCCTTCCCGTAGGTCGGCCGATCCGTCTACCCGGCAGGTTCCCATCGCTTTGAAGACGTCAGCTTGCAGATCGCCGTGCACGATACCTTCGCCCATGATCCCGACCGTCTCGAACTCGCCGCCAAGCGACTCGCCCGCCCCCATGATTTTCAGCCTTCTCCCGCGGGCTGCGGGGGAATAAACGAAGCCCGTGCCTTCTTTCAACGGTTTCATGCTCATACGCGTACCCGCTCCTTTACGCTCGCGTTGGGATGGACGATCAATTCGGTCTTATATTCGACGCGGCCAATCGAACAACCCGCACCGATGACGACCCGATCGCCGCGCACGACCGCGGCCGCCGTCGCTTCCAGACGCACCTCGTCGCCTTCAATCATCCGCGCTTCCAGCGCCGGATCGAACGCCGGGATAACGCGCTGCAGCAGATGGGCCCACGCCCCTCGTTCCGCCCGCTTGACCTCGATGCTGCTCCCGCCGATCTCCTGCGCCTTCGACGCCCCGATAAGTCCGATGTCGATCCGTCCCGCGTTCAGCATCCCGCCGACGCGAATCCACCCGTTCAGGACGATCTCCTCGGCTTCGCAGTTCCCTTCTACCTTTAACGCCCCGTCCAGCACCGCTTTGTCCGCGTATAGACCTCCTCGCACCGTAAACTGTCCCTCTAGACGCACCCGGTCCGCCGTAAGCGGACCCGCGACGGTGACGCGTCCTGCCGCTACGAACGTTCGCGCCTCGACGCCTCCGTATACTTTTCCGACGCCGCTTACCGCCATGTCTTCGGCTTTGACATCGCCGTCGATTTTGCAGACGCCCTCCATTTTGACGCTGCGGTACGCGCCACCCGCCGCGCGGCTGATCCCGTTCAACGCCAAATCGAATGCTTCGGCCAGCATCATGTTCGTTCTCCTCCTCATGCAAGCTTGTTGGTCAATTCCTGCAAACAATCCCGAAGCTTCAGCCTCGCCGCCAAACGCGCGCCGGTCTCGACCCGCAGTTCGCCCCCGATCGGTACGACGAGGAAGAGCGAGATGCCTGCCTTGCGCACCCACAACACTTCCTTGTCCTCGTCCTCCCTTGCCGGCCCTTCCGCCTTGAGCAGCTGCAACAGCGCGCGCTGCTCCGCCGGCGGCATGCGCTCATGGCGCTGCAGTTTCTCGGCCGCATACAGCGCGAACAGCATCCGGAACGACACGCGTCCGTCCGCCGCTCCATCCCCGGGCAGCATGCCGAGCGTCTGCTCGGAGACGATGCGTCGGGCGGTCAGCTCCTCCCGGCGCCAAACCAGCTCGTAGAGCTCCGGCGCGAATTTCTCCGCCAGCTCGTCGAGCGACAGATCTTCCTTCATCTCGAGGATTCGGCGCACTCTCGCCAGCACGAGCTCTCTCGGGAAAAACGTCTCCTGCCCCGTAAAGGTCGAGCGGCGGATAAACCACGCTTCCGGAATCAACTGCTTACGCTTCCACCGATACAGCTGCCCGTACGAAATGCCCGTGATTTCGAGCAATTCCTTCTTGGAGATCAACTCCGGTTCCATCCCGCTCCCCTCCATCGCCAGCCCGTAACAAAACACTGTTACGCTATCCAAGCCGACGCCTCCTTGGCATTCCTCGTCCCCGCGAATGCCTCTCTGTTACGCATTATATGACGCTTCTTTCGCCTGCTGGACCTGCGCGAGGATGAAAACACGCTCGGTCTGCAGACCGAATTTTCGCGCGGGTCCCCGTAACTCATAACATCTTTTATTTGCAAAAAAATCCCGGGCAAACGCGCTTAACGCTGCGCTGCCCGGGATTCTCCTCCTAACCGATTAACCGCGCTCCCGCAGGAACGCCAACGTCTCTTCCCGCGTCGGGATGGACGTCTGCGCGCCTTCGCGCGTGACGGCGATCGCGGATGCCGCCGCGGCGAAGCGCAGGCTCTCTTCCGCCCCGCCGCCGCGGGATTGTTCCGCCGCGAACGCGCCGATGAACGTATCGCCGGCCGCCGTCGTGTCCTTCGGCTCCACGCGGAATGCCGCCACGGTCGCTTCCTTGCCGTCCGCCGCCCGATAATAGCAGCCCTTCTCGCCCAGCGTCACGATCGCGGCGCGCACGCCGCGCCGGATCAATTCCGCCGCCGCCGCGGCCGCCGAGCCGCTGTCCGTCACCGCAAGCCCGGTCACGATACCCGCCTCGGTCTCGTTGACGATGATCGTGTCGATCCAAGGGAATACGTCGCCTGGCAGCCGAAGCGCCGGAGCGGGATTCGCGTAGACTTTCACGCCCGCGGACGCCGCTTGTTCCATGACGAAGCGCGTCGTCTCCCAAGGAATCTCGTTCTGCAGCAGAATCGCGTAAGCGTCGGCCCATACCGGGCGCGCGGCCGCAATGTCTTCGCGAAGGAGCTGCCCGTTCGCGCCCGCCGACAAGATGATCGTGTTCTCGCCTTCCCGGCTGACCGCGATGAACGCCAGTCCCGACGTTCCTTCCTTGCGCAGCACCGGCGCGACGTCGACCCCGCTATCGCGAAGCGAAGCAATCAGCGATTGTCCGAACGCGTCCTCCCCGACGGCGCCGAGCATCGCGACTTCGGCGCCGGAGCGCGATGCCGCGACCGCCTGGTTCGCCCCTTTACCGCCCGGGAAGTTGCCCGTATTCGATCCGTGTATCGTCTCGCCCGGCAGCGGATGCCGCTCCACATGGCTGACCACGTCCATATTAATGCTGCCAATGACTACGATTTTGCCCATGACACTCGTTCCTCTCCAAAGCTGTACTATCCCTACATCTTAGCCGTTCCCGGCCGAACATTCAACCTGGAAGAAAGCGTTCTCTTGAAGGGACCGACTTACCGGATAGGCGGCTGCATTAGACGGATTTGCATGAAATTCCATGTCGGGTAGCAGCCCCGAACGCAGCAAAGCCCGCCGCCCCGGCGCATAACGCCAAGGCGAGCGGGCTTCAAGCTGCCGCACGTATTAAAAGTCGATCAATCCTACGCTGATCTGAAGCGCTTCGTCCACTTTGTGCATCGTCTCGACGTCCAGATGCGTGATTTTGTCGGTCAACCGCTGCTTGTCGATGGTGCGAATCTGCTCAAGCAGGATGACCGAATCGCGGTCAAAGCCATGCGACGCCGCATCGATCTCGACGTGGGTCGGCAGCTTCGCCTTCTGGATTTGAGCTGTGATGGCTGCCACGATTACCGTCGGACTAAACCTGTTGCCGATATCATTCTGTATGACCAGTACAGGGCGAACGCCCCCCTGCTCGGAACCGACAACCGGGGATAAATCCGCAAAAAACACATCGCCGCGTTTAACGATCAAGCTCTACACCCCGCTTACGAGTCGGCCGAGCGTATCGCCCGCGTCTTCCTCCGCTTGAAAAGCCTCCGATGCCATGCCAAGGTTGATCTTGGCCATCTCCATATATCCGCGCTGCATCGACTCGCGAATCTGTCGCTTCTTGCGCTCGATCAAGTAAAGCTTCATCGCTTGACGAATGAATTCGCTGCGGTTCGAGTTTTCCTTGGCGACGATCCCGTCCACTTCCTCCAGCAAATGATCCGGCAAACTGATCATGATCCTCTTGGTGTTCTGCATATTGGCCACCAACTCGCACCTCCAAAAACATTTCCAAAAAAGCGCACTATCAGTATTTCTTCGTTCCCTGTGAAATATACACCATTCATAGTATGCGGCCCGTATTGCCTGTATGCTGCACACGTTGATATACCAATGAAGTCGTCCCGGGCGTCCAATGCGATGGGCGCTGCAAAACAAAACCAGTTCCCGTATCCATACTTGGTGCTTCCTACATATTCGCGCAAAAAGACGAAATTCCTCTTCCAAACGCGAATACCGGCGTCGGTAATATCTGACAGAATCGCCTTAAACGAGCGGATTCATGACGTTCGCCGGCTGCCCGCCGCGCATATATACGCGAGGGACGCGATTGGCGATCATGCAGGTCACCTCGTAATTAATGGTGCCCAGCTTCGCCGCGATCTCTTCGGCCGTTATGGCCTCGCCGCCTTGACTGCCGATCAGCACGACTTCCTCGCCCGGCTCGACCTGCACGCCGTTCATCGTCGCCGGATCCAGCGCGATCATGCATTGATCCATGCAGATCGTCCCGAGCACCGGGACGCGCACGCCGCGCACGAGCGCCTCGGCTTTGCCGGTCAGCAGCCGGCTGTAACCGTCGGCATAGCCGATCGGCACCGTGCCGATCCGCTCCTCGCCCGCCGTGAAATAACGGGTGCCATAGCTGATTCCGGAGCCCGGAGGCGCCTGTTTCACCATCACGACGCGCGTCTTGAGCGACATGACGGGCTCCAGCGTAATGCGGGTCTTGTTCACTTCCGCCGAAGGGTACAACCCGTACATGCCGATGCCTAAGCGTACCATGCCGCCCGCCCACTCCGGCGTATCCATCCCCGCGGCCGTGTTGGCCGCATGCACGATCGGCAGACGAAGCCCGCGGAGTTCCAATTCCTGCATAAGCGAGCGGAACCGCTCGTATTGAAGGGCGGTGTAGTCTTTGTTCGTCTCGTCGGCTCGCGCATAATGCGTGAACAAGCCCTCGACGTCCAATCCCGGCTCGCGGAGCGCCCGCTCGACGTAAGCGATCGCCGCCGGACCCGGCGGTAGACCGAGCCGTCCCATGCCCGTATCGATCTTGATATGCACGCGCAGCTTCCTGCCGCTCCTCGGCAGCGCGGACGCCGCCGCCAGCACGTCATCCCGGAACAACGCGACCGAAATATTCATCTCGCGCGCGATCGCCAGACCTTCCGGCGGCACGTAGCCCAAGACGAGAATCGGCGCGGCAATGCCCGCCCTGCGCAGCTGAAGCGCTTCGTCCAGGAAAGCAACGCCTAAATAGTCCACGCCGCATAATTCCGCTTCCCTGGCCGTTTCTACCGCGCCATGCCCGTATGCGTTGGCCTTCACCGAGGCCATAAGGCGCATGCCCGGCGGCAGCGCCGCTCGGAAAGCCTGCAGGTTGCGCCGCAGCGCGTCCAGCGAAATTTCAGCCCATGTCGGGCGATAGTATGCGTTCACCAGCTCCACCTTCTCCTCTTTCCCGCTTCCTTCGCGCGCTTGCCGCTTCGGTCAAAAGAAAGCGGCGCGGGTGCGATTCCCCGCGCCGATTCCTATGAGCGGTTGCCCTTGCCAAGGCGCAGAAGCTTCTGATCCATCAGAGAACCGCCTTGGGCCGCTCTGACATCTCGACCAACCTATCGTTCTTTATGTTATACCCATCGGCAGGCGGCGTCAATGAAACGAGGCGGCTTGCGGCCGTGTTTGGAGCTGGAAATTGTTGTGCTTTTCCCCGTTTATTTCGTCATTTCGCCTTGAACGGACTGCGCGATGCGAACGAGCTCCGTCTCCGGCAGCGTGCCGCTCGTGAGGCGGTATTGAATGCCGTCGTACGTCCAGACGATCGTGCGCTGCGGGCTTTCCTCGTCCCCGATCAACTCGCCCACCGTGTAGACGAGATCGACCATTTGACCTTCGCCCATCGACGAAGCGGCCATGTCGCGCGGCTGCGTTTTGATCAGCGTAAAGTCGTACGTCGCGCCGGAGTAACGGTCCATGACGCCCGGCAAGCCGCCGAATACGATATCGTTCGAATCCTGCAGCGCCATCGGTTCCGGCCCCAGGTAGAGCGGATCGAGCGCCGCCGCCAAATTGTCCTTCAACGCCTGCTCGCCGTTATCCGCCGCCGTATCCGGCGTCGCCTCGCCTTCTACGGGCGCCATCGTATCTTCGGCCGGTTCTTCGCCTGCGGCATTGCCGCTCGCGCTGCCTTCCGTGTCATCCGCGTTGCCGGAATCCGCCGGCGTGTTGCCCGTCGCTTGATCGGCGTTGTTGCCTTCGGCCGCCTTATCGCCGTCTTCCGGCTGCGCCGTGGAAGGTTTGCTCGACCCGCTCAAGTTTTGCTTCGTGTCGAAGACGCTCTTGTCCGGTTTCGAATCGAAATCGAATTCGTTGAATTTCACGGACACCATGACCGCCGAGTTCGTGTCGCTGACTTCGACCTGGAGCGGACGGTAGTCTTTATCGAGCCAGATCTTCTGGCGGGCGAGCGATCCGTTCTGGTAATTCGCCATGACGTCGAACACGTAGTTTTCTTTATCGACCGCGAATTGACGGCTGTTGTCCTGCAGGATGCTCGAGACGAGCGTTTGGTACAGATACACTTGGCCTTGGTTTTGCGGCCAGTCGCTTTGGAAACGGAACACTTTATTGAGACGCGGCGTGAGCACGAAGACGCCTTCGTCGTTGCGCAGCACGATCTGCGTGATGTCGCGCTTCGCGTTCGTCAATTCGATGCGATAGTAATTCGGTTTTTGATATTGCACGTCTACCTGGTACTCCAGCGGCTGCTGACCGGTATTGAGCGTCATCGTGCCTTTCCCGTGATAGCTATCCAGGCTATTGACGACTTTGTCCAAATCCTTGACGACCGTATCCGCGTCCTTCGTGCCGCCGCATGCGGCGAGCAGTGCCGTAAGGCATAATAGAACGGCTGCTAGTAGACTGATTCGACGACGCATGAACTCTCCACCCCTTAATCATAATGTTGGCTTAGCCGTGTACACTCGACTGCTAAGATATCTATGAGGGGACTTGGACATTTATGCGGACTAGATTGACGAGCTTCGGCTTGGCCCAATACAAGCGAATTCGCGGGAGTCGCGAGGCCGCGTCCGCGGCAGGTTAGACGAGCATGCCGGCGAAAAACCAAAAAGACCGCCGGCGGCCGGCGGTCAAGGATATGGGATGATGACGGGCATGACAGGAACGATTAATCCAGCAGGACGTCCGATCGTTCGCCGCGCGCAAGCTCGAACATCGCTTGAATTTGGCGCTCCGTGTTGCGTTCCACGGATAACGGAGGCAGCGCATCTTGCGCGAAGAAACCGACCTGCGTCGTCTCCAGGCCGATCTGAGCGGCGCCGCCGGTCAATCGGCATAAGATGAACATTTTATAGACGTGATGCGGCGAAGGCGGGTGGTCGTGGAACTTCTTGTCCAGCACGGCGAGCAGCCGCACCGCCTCGACCTCGAACCCGGACTCTTCGCGCACCTCTTTCACCGCGATCTCCTTCGGCGACAGCCCGATGTCCGCCCAGCCGCCCGGCAGCGACCACGCGCCGTCCGCCAACTCGCGCACCATGAGCATTGCGCCGTCCTCATTCAACACGACGCCTCGCACGTCCACCTTCGGCGTCGCGTACCCGGTATCGTTTGCGAACAGGTCACGGATTTTCTCCTCGCCCGCTTCCGTGTACGTCTGCATGATTTCCACGCTTAAGTCGCGCAGCATCTCGAACCGCTCGATATCGTAAATATCCTTCCCATAGGCCAGTCCCGTCTGGCTGATCGCCTGAATCTGCTTGGCCCACTCCAGCCACCTCAGCATGGTTTCTCTCCTCCTAATCGACAAAGACCCCGCACTCCGGCATATCGCGCGTTGTGCGGGGTCTTCGATGGTGTTGGCGCTGTGGACAAGCATACCATAGACGCCGCCCAATCTAAACTAGTCGATGGACAATCATTACGCCTGCGTGCGCCCGCTCGCATTCTTGCCCGAATCTTGCCCCGCATCCTTGCCGAGCTTCTTCGCCTTCTCGCATTCCGCGCGGCGCGCCTCGCGGACCTCCTTGTGCAGCTGGCGCAAGTCCTTGCCCTCGGTCGCGACGCCCAGTCGCTTCGCCTCCGCTTGCAGCATGGCTAGCCGTTTGGCCTTATGCTCGGCTTTGAACTTCGCCCACTTCTCCGGCTGCTCCCGGCGCACCTTCCTCAGCTCGTCACGCAGCTGCTCGGCCGTCTTGCCTTCGGTCTTGATGCCGAAGTATTCCGCCGCTTCCTTGAGCCGCTTCGCGCCATGGCGGCGATGCTCGCCCTCCATCGCCTTCCGATGCTCGTCCGCGTAATCTTCGATTCGCTCCGTCTTCGTCTGCGGCTCCTTCGCCGACTCTGGCGCCTGGGACGCCGCGAACGCGGATGCGCCGCCGAATAATAGCATCGCGGCCGCGGCCGCGGATACGCATGTTTTCGTCCATGTGTTCATGATGGTCCGACACTCCTTTTGCGCGTTTGGGATGGCCAACATTTGGTAGTCTGTCCCAACCTCACCGGCCATAGTCCTCCCCGCGCGAAAGGCAGCCCGCTCTATACCTTCGCCAGCCCCGCCAATACCGCCTGCTTGTCGAAGTGTTCCCCGATAAACACCGCCACGTCCTTCACGTCTCCTTGCGGCGTGATGCGGATGAGCTCCAGTTCCCGATAAGCGAATTGGAACAGGAACCGGCTGCCCGTCTCCTTCAGCGTCACGATCCCTTTCGCCCTGTACACGTTGTCCGGCAGCCCCTTGACGAACGCTTCGAACGCATGCGAATCGACCGCCGCCTCCAAATAATGCGTCAGCGCCATGACATGCGCGTGCGAGGCATGGAGATGTTGTTCAGTCCGCTCGCTATGCGCCTCCTCTTCATGTCCGTGACGGCAAGCGCCGTGGTCATGACCGCACGCTTCATCGTGCACATGCGCCGCTTTCCCCGCCGAAGCGTCTAAGATCGCCTTGTCTACCGCCCGATGTTCGTGCGCGCAGCTAGCCCCGCAAATATGTCCGTCATGGGAGCGGCCGGCCGGCCAGCCGCCGGCCGCGTCGAACATGCTTAAATCCGCCTCGCACCGGGTCGTCACCGTCAGCGGCGCATAAGCGTTCAGCTCCCGAACCAGCTGCTGCACCTCGATCAATTCCTCGGCTTCCAACCGGTCAGCCTTGTTGACCACCAGGTCGGTCGCGCATCGGATTTGCTCCTGCATCAGCTTGTACGTTCGGCCTCCGCGCCGGCTGCGCGCCAGCAGCTCCGGTCCGTCCACGACGGTGACGATCGAGCGGAGCTCGATCCGCTCGTACATCGACGTCTCCGTCACGGCGTCGATAATCTCCATCGGATTGGCCGCCCCTGTCGCCTCGATCAGAATGACCTCCGGCCGGTGGTCGTCGACCAGCTTCTTGAGCTCGACCGCCAAATCGCCGCTCATCGAGCAGCAGATGCAGCCGCTGAGCATCTCGGCCATCGGCACGTCGCCGCCGATTACCTGCCCGTCGAGATTCACCTCGCCGATCTCGTTCATGACGACGGCCGCCTTCACGTCCGCTAGGCGATAATGGTCGATGACCCGGTTCAACAGCGTCGTCTTCCCGCTCCCGAGGAATCCGGACAACAGATGCACCGGAATGCTCCGCTCCTCCTGCTCCGCATGGTCCTGTTTATTCATGTCTTTCCCCTCTTCCTCTGGCGGCCGCGCCGCCGTCTCTATATCCCCATTATAGCTTCCCTGCCGGCTGCATCACAATTTTCGTTCCCGCCGCAATCCCCTGCTCTTCGCATAATTACGTTTCGCATCGGTGAAAATAACCGCGTTCCCCACTTCCTTCCAAGGAGGCGATCCGTCATGTCCGATGCAACGTCCGGCAACAGCGGTCCGAATACCGACAGCGAACAATTTGGCAGCTCCACCGACAACAACGGACCCGCTCCGGACAGCGGTCAGCACGCACCCACGTCGGAGGACGGCGGAACGACGGCTGCAACCGGACAGCCGCAGAACATCGATGCTGCACAAACCGCGTCGGCTGCGGGCACCGGGTCCGCAGGGGGATCCGCGCCATCTGACGGCAACGGCAATGCCGGAGCGCAAGCAGCCGCCCCGCTTAAGCCGCTGACGATGGAGAACCTGCTCCGGGAATTCAACAACACGATGGATTTGAAATATCGCGACTTCCCCGCCAACGGGGTCACCGCGGTCTATTTGCAATATATGATCGACGCCGATCAGCTGTATCGTACGCTCGTGCTACCGTTTAGCGGCGTGACGGACGAGATGGCGGGCAAGCTGCTGGAGCAAGCGATATTCGAGCGGGCGAACACGCTGGAGGATGCCGTGTATGCCATCCTGTACGGTAGCGCCGTCGTCTTCTCCGGGGATCGCGCGTACAAGCTGGATCTCACCCGGTCCATCGGGCGCTCGATCGAACAGACCGAGACCGAGACCGTCATCGCCGGTCCGCACGACGGCTTCGTCGAGAACATCGTCGAGAACTTGGCGCTGCTGCGCAAGCGGCTGCGGAGCTCGCATCTGAAGACGGTTTCCCTCGCCGTCGGCGAAGTCACCAAAACCCAAGTCGTCGTCACCTATATCGAAGGAATCGCGAATCAGGAATTCGTTGGGAAAGTCACCGAGCGGCTGAAAAGTATCGAATTCGATGCCATCTACGAGGCCAACATGCTCGTGCAGTTGATCGACGACAATCCGAATTCCTTTTTCCCTCAATTCGTCGTGACGGAACGGCCGGACGCGATTTGCTCCAAGCTGACCGCCGGGCGGGTCGTGATTTTCGTGGACGGATCGCCTTCCGCCGTAAGCGCGCCTTCGTCTTTTTTTGAATTCTTCACCTCGCCGGACGACTACTACCAGCGCTGGCATGTGGGCACCGCGCTTCGCCTTCTGCGCATCGTCGGCTTCATTATTACGGTCGGCTTCACGGCGTTCTACGTGTCGGTCACGACGTTTCATTACGAGATGATTCCGCACAAAATGCTGCTCAACCTGACCAAGTCCAGAAGCAACGTCCCGTTCCCGCCGCTCTATGAAGCGCTCCTGATGGAGACGACGATCGAGCTCTTGCGGGAGGCCGGCGCGCGGCTGCCGACGAAGATCGGCCAGACGATCGGCATCGTCGGCGGTATCGTCATCGGGCAGGCGGCCGTACAGGCCGGCTTTACCAGCAACGTGCTCATCATCGCCGTCGCGTCATCCGCCATTGCGTCCTTCGTCATTCCGAGCTATGTGATGAGCGCCTCGATCCGGCTCATCCGTTTTCCGCTCATCTTTCTGGCTGGCATCTGGGGGAATTTCGGCCTCATGGTTGGCATCGCGTTCATCGTCATTCATCTCTCCGGCATCACGAACCTCGGCAGCTCGTATATGTCGCCGATCGCGCCGATGAACCTCAAGGATTGGCTGGACACCTTCATTCGCGGACCGTTCTCATCGCTGCGCTACCGGCCGTCCCAAGTGAAGTCGCCCAATAAACAGAAAAACAAGATGCGAAAGTAGGTGATGCCGATGAGCGAGAAATTGAACGGATATCATGTCGCCTTCATCATCGTCATGATCGAGCTTGACGTAACCGTCTTCAGCCTGCCACGGATCCTCGCCGAGAATCTTGGCACGAACGGGTGGATCGGCCTGCTCCTTCTGTCGGCCATCGCTTTCGCCAATCTGGGCCTGATCCATCTGTTCCATCGCGTTGGCCGCGGCCGCTCCCCGTTCGAGGTCGCCGAACAGTCGATTCCTCGCTTACTGTTAAAGCCGGCGTATATCCTGCTCGCGGTATTTTGGATCACCATCGGCAGCTTCGTTTGCAAAAAATACGTGCTCATCTATCAGATGGTCGCCTTCCCGACGACCAACGCGAACCTGCTGTACGTCCTTTTGGCCGCCCTAGCCTTTTATTTGCTTATTAAAGGCATCTACAACATTGGCAAGGCGATGACCATCTTCTTCTATTTCACCGTGCCCGCCGCGCTGTTCGCCTTCTACTTCAAAGGACAATGGGAACTGTACCGATTTACGCCGTTTCTTCTCAAAGGCGGAACCGAAGGGCATTCCCTGAAAAACTGGCTGGAGGTGTACACCATCTTCGTCGGATACGAAATTTCGCTGTTTCTGATTCCGTTCGCGGAACCGAAATCATTGTTTAAAGGCGTATACTTCGGACATTCGCTGACAACTTCGGTTTACGTGCTGTTGATCATCGTCTCTTACGGCTTCTTTAGCTTCGAACAGCTGCAAGCCATGATGTATCCGCTGCTGAATTTGTTCTCTTATATCGAGCTGCCTTTCCTGAACCGGCTAGAGAACCTCATCTTCACGCTGTTCCTGTTCAGCAACTTGGCCTCGCTCGTGTTGTTCGGATGGATGGCGCTCATGGCGCTTCGCCGCGCGTTCCCGAAAGCGAGAAAGAACATGCTCGAGCTTATCTTAATTGCGGCCTCGCTCGGTATCGGCTCCTATCCGAAAATTTTGCGGGATTCCGAAATTATGCTGCGCGTCGTCCTCTACCTGGAAACCGCCATCGCCTTCCTGCTGCCGGCTGTCCTGCTGGTGCTGGCCGTCTACCAAGCCCGCGGCAAAACGCCCAAACCCGAAAGCGGGACGCCGGTATGAACGAAATGCGCGTATGCTGCCTGCTGCTGCTCGCACTGACCTCCGCCGCGCTGCTGCTAACCGGCTGCCGCGATGAGAAGATCATCGAACGAATGGGCTTCACGCGGACGGTTGCGCTGGATTTTCCGGAAGGCGAAGAAGACAAAACGAAGCTGAAGGTGACGATCAGCATCCCGAAATCCGAGCCCGTCAATGCCCGGATCGTCCTGACGACGATCGCGCAGTCGAACAAGGAAGCGCGCATTATGTTCTCTAGGCAGAACAACCGGCAGATCGTCAGCGGCCAGCTGCGCACCGTGATGTTCGGGACGAAGCTCGCGAAAGACGGCATATGGAAACACATCGATACGCTCGTGCGGGATCCATCGATCGGCAGCAAGGTGAACGTCGTCGTCGTGAATGGCAACGCTAACGCTCTCCTTCAGCGGACTTATAAGCAATTTCCGAGCACCGGCGAATATATCGAGGACTTGGTTCGAACCGAGCGGGCATCCACCGAGATTCCCATCTCCAACCTCCATACGTTCTCCCGGGACTATTTCGACGACGGCATCGACCCGGTCACTCCGCTCATTAAGGAAAGCAAGGAGGCGCTTAGTCTCGACGGCATCGCCTTGTTCCGCGACGATACTTACGTCATGCGCGTCGAGCCGCAGAAGTCGCTGCTGTTCAATTTCCTGCACAAAAATTTCGTCACGGGCGAGGTCGTGATGGCCATGCCGGTCCAAGATGGCGAACAACAACGGGTCATGCTCAGCTTCGTCGCCAGCAACCGCAAAATCAAAATCCGCCATCCCAAGACGATTCGCGGCGGCAAAGATATAACCGTAAACATTCATCTCAAGATACGCGGCGAGGTGCTCGAATACCACGGCAAACTAAACCTGCAGAAGAGCAGCGACCAGCGAGAGCTCGAGAAGCGGATGAAAGCCTACGTGGAGAAAGAGACGAAGCTGCTGGTAGAGAAAATGCAAAAGCAGCGGCTCGACCCGCTCGGAATCGGCCAGCATGCCCGCAACAGCATGCGCTACGCGCAATGGAAGAAGCTCGATTGGCGGGAAATGATCCCGGACTTGAAATTCAACATCACCGCGGACGTCAAAATCAAAGATATCGGCAAGCTGCAGACCTGAGTCGCCAAGCCAAGTTCGCTTCGGCCGGTGCCGCAAAACCCGATCATCGCGAGGTTCAGCTTTGGCCCGCTCCCGCATACACATAACGTGGATGAAAGGAGCGATCGCCCATGATTGAAACGAGACCGATTCCGGTCGTAGTCGTCAGCGGTTTCCTCGGCAGCGGCAAAACGACGATGCTGCTTCGGGTGCTGCAGCATGCGAAGGCGGCGGGCATGCGCGCCTCCGTTCTGATGAACGAGGTCGGCTCGGTGGACGTCGACGGCATTATGGTCAGCGGCCAGGCTGCCGCCAGCATGCTGGAGCGCGTCACGGAAGGATGCCTTTGCTGCAGCAAGAAGAGCGAGCTGGCGAAATGTCTGGAGCGGCTGGCGGAAGCGGCGCCGGACGTGATCTTCATTGAACTGACCGGGGTCGCCAACCCGGAGGAAATCGTCGAAGCGATGAGCGAGCCGCAGCTTGCCGAGCAAGTCGCCCTGCACCGGATCGTCACCGTGCTGGACGCGGAGCACGCGATTGACTATAACAGCATCTTCTCCACCGACCGCGAACTTGTACATACGCTGCGTCGGCAGATTGAGGTCGCCGACCTCGTCCTGGCCAACAAAGCGGATCTGATCTCATCCAAGACGGCGGCCAAGCTGGACAAAATGGTGCGCGACCGCAACGCCGCTTGCCAGCTCATGCTCGCGGTCCGCGGGGACGTGAAGCCTTCGCTCATCCTCGATGGCATCGAGAAGAGCCCGCTAGCGAAGCCGAAGCCGTCCTTCGGCAGCGTCCGCGTAGGCGGCGTGCCGATTGCGCCCACGCCCGGCACGCGAATCTTCGCGTCTCCGCAGCATACGGCAAGCGTCTCCGCCTCGGCATCGCAACCTTTCGCCGCCTTGCAGGTCATCACGAAGCAGCGCCAGTCGTATTCGCGCGTCAAGTCGGTCACGCTCTATCCCGGCACGGCGAGCACGGTGACGAAGCGGAGCTTCGAAGCGTTCTTCGCCGGCCGCGGCAACGGTTGCCTGCGCGCCAAAGGGTTCATGCCGCTCGGTCCCGGCGGCAGCATGCTGCTGTTCCAGTTGGCAGGCAAGCGGATCGAGTGGCAGAAGTCCGACTATGCGGGCGAGCCGTATTTCGTCATGATCGGCATCGACCTCGACCATGCCCGCATCTCGGCGGAATGGGAAAAGCTGACGAAACACTAGCGGTAGGGATGGGAAAGACCGTGGAAAGCTCGGAGGGGCCGGATGCCGCCTTCGAGTATCCACGGTCTTTTTTGCTGCTCATGTGGCGCCGCATCCTAGAACGTTCGGCTATAATAAAGAGAGCGGCTCGGTTCCGCTCAAACCTGATCGCAAGGAGTTGACCCGCCATGGGGACGATCCCCAAACTGCTCATTCTCGCCGGCGCGGCCCTCATCGTCATCGGCTTGCTGTGGGCGCTGCTTGGCCGCTTCCTTCCTCTGGGCCGCCTCCCCGGCGACATCGCCATCGAGAAGGAAGGCTTTGCCTTTTACTTCCCTGTGGTCACGTGCATCGTGATCAGCTTGGTTGTGTCCGGCATTGCGTATTTGGTGCGGTTGTTTAAATAACCTGCTTATGACCAAACATGCCCATAAACAAGAAGAAACCCCTTGATAATCAAGGGGTTTCCGTCTGTCTTACATCATGCCGCCCATGCCGCCCATGCCGCCCATGTCTGGCATCGATGGTTTGTCTTTCTCAGGCTTGTCGGCAACAACCGCTTCGGTCGTCAGGAACATCGCTGCTACGGATGCCGCGTTTTGCAGTGCGGAACGCGTTACTTTCGCAGGGTCAACGATACCTGCGTTGAACATGTTCACCCACTCGCTCGTCGCTGCGTTGTAGCCGATGCCGATTTCTTCTTTTTTCAGACGCTCGACGATAACGGAGCCTTCTTGGCCAGCGTTAGCCGCGATTGTGCGAACTGGCTCTTCCAGTGCGCGCAATACAATGTTCACGCCCGTTTGCTCGTCGCCGTCCGCTTGAACAGCGGACACTGCATTGTATACGTTCACGAGTGCCGTACCGCCACCGGAAACGATACCTTCTTCGACCGCGGCGCGAGTCGAGTTCAGGGCGTCTTCGATGCGCAGTTTGCGCTCTTTCAATTCAGTCTCTGTAGCTGCGCCGACTTTGATGACGGCTACGCCGCCAGCCAGCTTCGCCAAACGCTCTTGCAGCTTCTCGCGGTCGAAGTCGGAAGTCGTTTCTTCCAGCTGCGCGCGGATTTGGCTGACGCGAACGTCGATGTCTTTCTTGTCGCCAGCACCGTCGACAATGATCGTGTTCTCTTTCGAGATGCGAATTTGACGAGCGGAACCGAGCTGGTCAACCGTCGTGGATTTCAGCTCAAGGCCGAGTTCCTCGGTGATGACTTGGCCGCCCGTGAGAGCAGCGATGTCGCCCAGCATAGCTTTGCGGCGGTCGCCGAAGCCAGGAGCTTTAACCGCTACACACGTGAACGTGCCGCGCAGACGGTTAACGAGCAGCGTCGCGAGCGCTTCGCCTTCTACGTCTTCCGCGATGATCAAGAGCTGCTTGCCGGATTGAACGACTTTCTCGAGAACCGGCAGGATCTCTTGAATGTTGGAGATTTTCTTATCGGTGATCAGGATGAACGGATTGTCGAGAACCGCTTCCATCTTGTCCGTGTCCGTGATCATGTACGGGGACAGGTAACCGCGGTCGAACTGCATGCCTTCCACGACTTCCAGCTCCGTGACGAAGCCTTTGGACTCTTCTACCGTGATAACGCCGTCGTTGCCGACTTTCTCCATCGCTTCCGCGATCAGTTGGCCGACTTCGTCGTCAGCGGAAGAGATCGAAGCAACTTGAGCGATCGATTGCTTGCCTTCGATCGGCTTCGCGATGGCTTGCAGCTCAATTACAGCCGCTTTAACCGCTTTTTCGATACCTTTGCGGATCACCATCGGGTTCGCGCCAGCCGTTACGTTTTTCAGGCCTTCGCGGATCATCGCTTGCGCCAGAACCGTAGCGGTCGTCGTACCGTCGCCGGCCACGTCGTTCGTCTTCGTCGCGACTTCTTTCACGAGCTGCGCGCCCATGTTCTCGAACGCGTCTTCGAGTTCGATTTCCTTCGCGATGGATACGCCGTCGTTCGTGATGAGCGGGCTGCCGAATTTCTTCTCGAGTACCACGTTGCGGCCTTTCGGACCGAGGGTAACTTTAACCGCGTTAGCCAGTGCGTCTACACCGCGGAGCATCGCGCGGCGCGCGTCTTCGCCAAACTTGATATCTTTAGCCATAGGTAGTACCTCCTGAGAGTTTATAGTTGTTGAAACTTCGCTTTGTTACAAGGGCGGAGCCGTTCAAGGCTCCCTAAGTATCGTGTCCGTACGATGTATGTTCGGCAACGCCGGGAATTAGCCCAGGATCGCGTGAATGTCGCTCTCTTTCATAATCAACAGCTCTTTGCCGTCGTACTTCACTTCCGTGCCGGCATATTTGGAGAACAGGACGCGGTCGCCTTCCTTCACTTCAAGCGCGATGCGTACGCCGTCTTTGAGCGCACCGGAGCCAACAGCGACGACGCGGCCTTCTTGCGGTTTCTCTTTCGCCGTGTCTGGCAGCAAAATGCCGCTAGCCGTTGTTTCTTCTTTCGCGATCGGTTCGATCAATACGCGTTCACCCAAAGGTCTGATCATGAAAATAGCCTCCTTTTGATTTGAGTTGCAGGTTGAAATTTTTTATTAGCACTCGCAACTGTTAAGTGCTAATAACCATAACCTATAATACCGATTTTGAATTTAGATTTCAAGTGGCTGGCCGTTCATTTTACGTGAAATTTGGAAAAGCTGCCTAGCCGTGAGTACGGCCGCCGAGTACGTTCAAGTCAGCCCATTCCCCGAAAAAACAGGAGCGCCGCCGTTAACGCCGCCAATCGTGAACACCGCGAACCATTCCGCATGTAAACCTTTCGCCTACTAAAGAAGAATGCCCCTGTTCATCATTGACAGCTTTTTGTCTTTGTAAGCCTCCCTTGGGCATAGCTAGCCGTAAAAGTTTCCAACCCTGCCGGGACCGGCCGGCAAGCCCTTAAACGAGCAGCAAAAAAGCCGGCCTCATCGGCCGGCTTGCGGTTGGTTCACGTCCCAAACTCTTCTTCCCATGCGGCATCCCGCGCTTGCTGTTTGCGGTAAACGACGCCCGAGAGCAACACGCTGACTTCGTACAGCACGATTAACGGCACCGCCACAAGCATATCCGAAATAAAGTCCGGCGGCGTGATCATCGTGCCCAGAATGATCAAAATCAAGTACGCCACGCGGCGCATCTTCCTAAGCCGCACCGGCGTCAGAATCCGGATTTGCGTCAGGAACATAATGACGATCGGCAGCTCGAACAGCAGCGAGATCGGAATCAAAATGTTGAACAAGAAAGTAAAATACTGCGTAATCCCGTAGGTCTCTTCCAACCCCAGATGCCTGGACACATCGGTCGTAAAGTTGAACGCCATCGGGAAGACGACGAAATAAGAGAACGCCAGTCCGCCGATGAACAGCAGAAGCGCCATCGGCACGAAGGTCAGCGCCGCGCGCTGCTCCCGCTCCTGGAGGGCGGGCTTGACGAACGCCCACAATTGAAAGAACGCGAACGGAATGACAAGCAGGAGCGCGATGACGAGCGCGAATTTCATGTACATGCCGATGCCGTCCCATAACGAGAAGGTATGCAGCTTCATCCCGCTGACGGGCTCCTGGGACATGAGGAAATCATAGGCCGGATTCGCGAGAAAAAGGCCGATCGCAAGCCCAATAACCAGCACGATGAGCGTATAGATGATCCGTTTGCGCAGCTCGCCGATATGCTCGAACAAGGTCATGGCTAATTCCTCGCGCGTAGGGCGCGGTGTCGTATCTTCGTTCATGCAAACTCACCTCTTAACGGCCGTATTGATGAAAGCGGCCCTTGCGCTTATCCGCTGCGACAAGGTGAAACGGCATTCGCCGTCCTTGACGGCGGAGTGCGTTTCTTTCCGTAGAAATACAACATGCTTAAGCATTAAGGATGTTGTACGTATACATGCTTGCGTATTCATAAAAAAAGCGAGCTCCGATTATTCAGGGAGCCGCTTATCGTTTCTTTCCTCTTTGTCGCGGTTCACTTCGATCCGGCTTGCGTCTTTGCGCTCGCGGTCGTCGTCGTCCATCAGATCCTTCGCGCCGGCTTTGAATTCCTTCAGCGTCCGGCCAAACGCGCGACCCAGCTCCGGGAGCTTGTTCGGACCGAACAGCAGCAAAGCGACCAGCACGATCAAAATAATACCTGTCACGCCAATGCCGTTGAACATATTGTTCCTCCTAAAGTTTTTGCGAAGCCTATACTTCGCAAGAGATTGCTCCGCAGCAAAAACTGGCTTCGGAAGCATACGCTTAGTTTTTGCGAAGCTTATACTTCGCTCAAAGAATAACATCGTCTTCTATGAAACCGCGACATTCTCTCTATGTAACCTATTACCCGCTAGCACCCATGCAAACCGCCATATCCCATATCGACGATGTCGGCTCGCGTAATCACGTCGCCTGCTAGCACCCGAGGGAGCAGCACGTTGAACGACGTGTACGGATCGTGCATGACGCAGCCCGGCAGACCCATAATCGGCACGGTGCCGATATAGCCGACGAGCAGCATCGAACCCGGCAGCATCGGAGTGCCGTAGCTGACGATGTCCGCCCCCGCCGCCTTGATGGCCGCCGGCGTACGATCGTCCGGATCGACGGACATGCCGCCGGTCACTAGTATCATATCATAACGGTTATCAAGCAAATAGTGGATTTCCTTGACAATTGTTTGTCGTTCATCTGGAGCAAAACGCTGTTCGCCGATCTCCGATCCGAGCGATTCCACGATGCGGCGTACCGCGGGGCCGAACTTATCCTGTATCCGCCCGCTGAACACTTCGCCGCCCGTCGTCACCAGCCCGATGCGCAGCCGACGCAGCGGCTTGACCCGCAGCGGCCCCTCGCCGCCGTTCGTCTCCCGATATCGCGCCGCCAACTCCTCAACCATCTGCACCTTCGCTTCGTCGACGACGAGCGGAATGACGCGGGTCGCCGCGATTTGGCCGCCCGGCTGCACGACATGGTTCGTCTTCACGGTCGCGAGCGCGATCTCGCCGATCTCGTTTACCGCCTGCACGAAAGCCGGGTCAATGAATGCCAGCCCCGGCGATTCCAGATCCGACTTCACGGCCACTTTGCCTTCGTGAGGCTCCGTCATGCGCGTCCCGTCGCCTCGCAGCGCCTCGGCCATCCGCAGCGCGGCATCGTCCTCGTGCAGCTCGCCATCGCCCAGCTCCATCGCGTAAATGTGGGCTTTGCCAATATCGAGCAGCTTCGGAATGTCCGCCTCCGTGATGACATGGCCCTTCTTGAACAGCCTGCCTTTGAACTCGCCGGGCAAAATCTGCGTCAGGTCATGCGCCAGTCTGAGGCCGATCGCCTCTTCCACCGGTACCTCGCGCAGCGTCGTCCGCTTCGCTTCGCCGCTCATGCGTTGTGTTCTCCCATCCGTCCGGACAAAATGCTCAGCGCGTGGGGCAGCTGGTCCATGATCGCCATCAAATTCTCGTGCACGCCCTTGGGGCTGCCAGGCAAATTGATGATGAGCGAACGGCCGCGAATGCCGCAGACGCCGCGCGAGAGCATCGCCTGCCTCGTCCGCTGCATCGCGCCCATGCGCATCGCCTCCGCCAAGCCCGGCACCTCCCGGTCGATGACCTTCAGCGTAGCCTCCGGCGTCCAATCCCGCGGAGAAAGACCGGTTCCCCCCGTCGTAATGACGAGGTCGGCGCGGTAATAGTCGGCCATCTCAATAAGGGCGGCCATGATTTCGTCCTGCTCGTCGGGCACGATCCGGTAGTCGACGATATCGCCGCCGAGCTCTTCTTCCACCAGCTCGCGGATCACCTGTGCGCTCGTATCTTCCCGTTCACCCCGCGAGCCTTTGTCGCTCGCCGTCAGCAGCGCTACTTTCCAACGCATATGATGCTCTCCCCCTGTCGCTTCGAGATTTAGCCGTTCGGCTGATGCGCATAGTCGCCGTTCTTGCCGCCGGTCTTCGACACCAGATGCGTCGGCCCGATGACCATGTCCTTCTGCAGCGCCTTGCACATGTCGTAAACGGTAAGCGCCGCGGCGGAAACCGCGGTCAGCGCCTCCATTTCGACGCCCGTTTTGCCGGTGGTCTTCACGGTTCCTTCTATATATAGCTCGCCTTCGCCGTTATCGCCGAACACCAGATTGATGCCCGTGAGCGGCAGCGGGTGGCACATCGGAATCCAATCGGACGTCTTCTTTGCCGCCATGATGCCCGCGACTTGGGCAACCGCCAGCACGTCCCCTTTGCCGATCGTGCCCGCCTTGATCCGCGACAGCGTGTCCGGATTCATCGTCACGGTCGTGCGCGCCGTAGCCGTCCGGCTCGTAATCTCCTTATCGGAGACGTCGACCATCCGGGCGCGTCCTTGTTCGTTAAAATGGGTTAGCTCCACGAGCACCCGCTCCCTTCCTTCGCATTGGGCGTAAACCTTCTTGTTCCGCATTCGGTCACGATCGCGTCCATCCGCGCGTCATGCGCTTCCATCGGGACCGATTCGACCAGCTGCATGCCAAAGCCGAGTCCGATCCATGGCGGAATCGCCCTTCCCGACGAAGCCGCCGCCATCGCGATGCGCTCCCGGAACCTATCGTAGTATCCGCCCCCGTAGCCGAGCCTGCCGCCATCGCCGTCGAATGCCAGCCCCGGCACCACAACAGCTTGCGGCATCATCCTCGCGAGATCGACTCGAGCTGCCATCGCAGGATCCGGCTCCATGATGCCGTACGCGCCCGGAACCAGCATGTCCAAGCCCGAAATCGCGTATAGCTCCATCGACCGGTCCGCCGGGATGCACCGGGGGACGATCACCGTCTTCCCGTTCTTGAATCCCCACTCGAGCAGCGGCGCCGTATCCAATTCGGAGCGGAACGCGACATAGGCCATAAACCGCTCCGCGCCGCATTCCTCCAGCAATCGCACGGCATGGGCGCATGCCGCTTCCGACCAGGCCGCGCGCTGCTCCGCCGGTATGCTTTTGCGCAGATCGGCCAGCCTCGCGCGTTCCGCCTTCTTCCATTCGTTCATCTTTCCCCGCCTAGCCGGCGTCGCCTCCCGAACGCAAGGCACGCCCTCTCCCTTTTGCACGCATTGTTTATTAAGTGTACCACTGTTGCCCATTTTTCGCCAATGGCCCGCAGGAGGGATTCCCCGGCGCCTCATCGCGCGCGACGGCGTTGTCGTTTCGCGGAAGATTCGGTACACTTAAGGAAAATGCAAGCAAAACGCAAGCCAGATCCGGAGGTTTAAACGATCATGCTTCTTCAAGTATCCGAAATATCCAAAAATTACGGCGCTCAGCCGATTTTATCAGGCATTACCTTTCAAATCCTTCCCCGCGAGCGCATCGGCCTCGTCGGCGTCAACGGCGCAGGCAAGTCGACGCTGCTCAAAATCATCGCCGGCGAAATGTCGTATGATTCCGGCACCATCTATAAGGCGAAGGAAACGACAATCGGCTATCTCGCCCAAACGAGCGGCCTCCAATCGGAGCGGACGATCGAAGCGGAGATGCGCGCCGTCTTCGCCCATCTGATCGACATGGAACAGGAGCTCCGCGCGCTCGAGCAGCGGATCGCCGATCAGGCTCAATCCGGGCAGGACGCGACGGCTTACGAGGACATGCTGGACAAATACGCCAAGCTGTCCGATAGGTTCCGCGAGCAAGGCGGCTTCGAGATGGAGACGCGCATCCGCAGCGTTCTTCACGGCATGGGATTCGGTCATTTTCCGAAAGAAACGCTCGTCTCGACGCTCAGCGGCGGCCAGAAGACGCGGCTTGCGCTCGCCCGCATCCTGCTGCAAGCGCCCGATCTGCTCATGCTCGACGAGCCGACCAACTATCTCGACATCCCGACGCTCACTTGGCTCGAAGATTATTTGCGCGGTTACTCCGGCGCGGTCCTCGTCGTCTCCCATGACCGGTATTTCCTAGACGCGGTCGTGCAGGCGATCGTCGAAATCGAACGCCACACCGCCAAGCGATATACCGGGAACTACAGCCGCTACATCGATCTGAAGGCGGCCGAATACGAGTCCCAAATGAAGCAATACGAGAAACAGCAAGATGAGATCGCCAAGCTGGAGGATTTTATCCAGAAGAATATCGTGCGCGCTTCGACGACCAAACGCGCCCAGAGCAGACGTAAGGCGCTGGATCGGATGGATCGGCTCGACAAACCGATGGGCGACCTGAAGAAGGCGCATTTCTCGTTCGAAATCGAACGGCAGACCGGCAACGACGTCCTGGACGTCGGCAGTTTGTCGATTCAATTCCCCGAGAAGAAAGGCCCTCTCTTCAGCAACGTGTCGTTCCAGCTGAAGCGCGGCGAGCACGTCGCGCTCATCGGCCCGAACGGCATCGGCAAATCGACGCTGCTCAAGGCGCTCGTCGGCCAACAGCCGCATCAAGACGGCACGATCAAATGGGGCACCAACATCAAGCTTGGCTATTACGACCAAGAGCATACGGCGCTGAATCCGTCCAATACGGTGCTGGAAGAACTGTGGAGCGCCTATCCGGGTCTCGAGGAAGTGCGCATCCGCACCGTGCTCGGCAACTTCCTGTTCAGCGGCGAAGACGTGCTCAAGCGCGTCGGTTCGCTCAGCGGCGGGGAGAAAGCACGCGTCTCGCTGTCGAAATTGATGCTGGCCAAAGCAAACGTCCTTATTCTCGACGAACCGACCAACCATTTGGATCTATTCAGCAAGGAAGTACTGGAGGGCGCTCTGCTCGATTATGACGGCACGCTGCTATTCATTTCCCATGACCGTTACTTCCTGAACAAGATGGCCGAGCGCATTGTCGAACTCACGCCGCAGGGCACGGAGCATTTCCTGGGAAATTATGACGAAATGATTGAGAAAAAGCGTGAAATGGATGAGCTGCTTCAGGAATCGCTGTCGCAAACGGCGGCAACCCCGAAAAAAACCGTCGCTTCGCCGGAATCCGCCGCGCCTTCGTCGTATGAAGCCGACAAACAGGCGAAACGCGAGGAGCGCAGCCGCCAGCGCAAACAGGAGCAGCTCGAAGCCGATATCGCGCGCCTGGAGTCGGAAATCACTACGCTTGAGGAGCAGCTTGCCGATCCGGACGTATTCAACGATTACGTGCGCATTCAAACGATTCAAACCGACATCGACACTCGGAAGACGCAACTGCAAGCAGCATACGACCAGTGGGAGGAACTTCTCGCATAATGTCTCACGCGCAGGTCCCGACGCTTATCGATGAACAGTAAAAAAAACGCCGCCCGCGATCGACATGGACGGCGTTTTTTGACGTGCAAAAGCATGTGAGGAGCCGGAACGGCCGCCGACGGGATCGGATGATGCCGCTGGATATACGACGCCAACCGCTCTCCCTATGGCGTGGGGGCGAATAGAACGCAATAGCAATTCTATGCGTTGGCTTTATGAGTCAAGCTGGCTGGCGATCGGATCCTAATATTGCCTGGAGCCTCGTTATTCGTCGCGCCGTCAGGCGAATGATGCGTGAAGCTTGCAAGCGACTTGCGTGCCGGATTGTCGCTATTGGTCGTTCCGGTGGCGAATGTAGCGCTTGATTGAACATGCCCGCGATCGGCTCGCCGGTATACGAATTGAGCTCTTCCGCGACTCTTGCGTCGCTCTTAGTCTGGATCGTTAGTTGAATTGAGCTGGATGACGACTTGAGCGTCGTTATTTGGTCGCGCCCATGGACGAATCGTGCTCGTTTGCGACCTAACCGAATGCAAAGAACGCGCCGTTTCCCTCAGGAGGGAGAGACAGCGTGTCTTTAACTAACCCGGGCGAAACCGACACAATACCGCGTCGTGTTTACCGGTTAAGCGGCAGCATATCCGCGAATTTCGAGCCCATGGTTGTTTTCATTTTAAACTCGGTTACTCCAGACGATTGCTTACCCGATCCGAAGGTTAACATGTAAGCTTGCGACATCGCGTATCTTGAATCCCCCTAAATCATCCTCTTATGGCTGCGGCAAATTCGACAAAACAACCCCATCATAAATGTCGAAAGTTTCAATGGCGCCATCTTCCGGGTAACGATTCTTCTCGCTATGCGCAGAATTAGTTTAGATGGCGAACAACGGCATCTATCCCCGTTTTCCACAGACTTATCCACATCTTCACATGAATTGTTATGCAATTCTGGCTTGTACCGCGATTCCCTAGTGCTTGATTCCTAGCCGTTTTTTGGCGATTGATGCGATATCCAAAAGTTAAGCCGATTAATTACACCCATTATCCACATTATCCACAATTGGCCTGTGGGAAACTTATCCCCCCGTTGTTCACATTGGCGATGCCCGTCGTTGCCAGTTTTTTCACGCTTATGCACAGACATTCCTAAATTATGTGGATAACGTTGTGGATAATGGTGGGGGCTCCGAATTGGATCACGCCTGAGTGAATGCACAAGCGCAAAAAGCCCGCCGCAAGCGGGATTCATCCCCTTGCAGCGGGCTTTTTGGTATCACCGTCAGACGGCGCCTTGAGTATCATCCCGGCGAGCCGGGTATCGGCTAACGATCGCTTGCGTCGCCTGCCGACCCGCAAGCGCTAGTCGCGAACCGACCAACCTTCGAGCGAGAACGACGGCTCCGCTTTCATCTCGAGCGCCGTGAACTCTCCCTGCTTCCACTTCAAATGCGCGGCCGCGCCGATCATCGCCGCGTTGTCCGAACAGAGCGCCATCGGCGGGGCGAGCAGCGGCACGCCCTCCGCTGCGCAGCGGTCCGCAAGCGCGGCGCGGAGGCCCCGATTGGCCGCTACGCCGCCGCAGAGCAGCAGCTGCCGTGCGCCTTCGGCATGAACGGCGCGCAGCGCCTTCGTGACCAGCACGTCGATGACCGACGCTTGGAACCCGCGCGCCAGCGCCGGCTTGTTCAGCTCCTGACCTTTCATTTTCGCCTGGTTGACGGCCGCCAAGACGGCGGATTTGAGCCCGCTGAAGCTAAAATCGTACGAATCCGGCTCCAACCATGCGCGCGGCAGCTCGATCTCGTCCTCCGCTTCCGCTGCGAGGCGATCTACGTGAGGACCGCCCGGATACGGGAATTGCAGCGCGCGCGCGACTTTGTCGTACGCCTCGCCGACCGCGTCGTCGCGCGTGCGCCCGATGATCCGGAATTGCCCTTCCCGCTCCAGCGCGACCAGCTCCGTATGGCCGCCCGACACGACGAGCGCGACGCTCGGGTAGACCAGTTCATGGACCAGCTGGTTCGCGTAGATATGACCGGCGATATGATGCGTGCCGATCAGCGGAATGTCGAGCGCCATCGCCAGCGTCTTGGCGGCCACGATGCCGACCAGCAGCGAGCCGACCAGCCCTGGCCCTTGCGTAACCGCGATCGCGGACAGGTCCCGAAGCTCGATGCCGACTTCGCGTACCGCCTGCTCCATAATAATCGTAATCGATTCGACATGCTGCCGAGACGCGATCTCCGGCACGACTCCGCCGAACTGCTCGTGCGTCTCAATCTGGCTGGAGACGAGATTGACGAGCACTTCGCGGCCGCCGCGCACGATGGATACGCTCGTCTCGTCGCAGCTTGTCTCTATCGCTAGTATAAGTTCATTCGTCGTCATGCATGTCCCCGCCCTCATGTTCCAACTCCGCCCACATGATGAGGGCATCCTCTTGATTATCCGAATAATAGCCAGGACGAATACCCGAAGGCTCGAACCCCAATTTGCGGTACAGCCGCTGCGCGACTTCGTTCGACACCCGAACTTCGAGCGTCATGCGGGCCGCGCCGAACATGACGGCCGTCCGCTGCAGTTCCGTCAGCAGCCGCTCGCCGAGCCCCTTGCCCCGGTAGTCGTCCCGGACGGCGATATTCGTAATATGCGCCTCGTCCATAATCGTCCACATGCCGCCATAGCCGATGACTTCCTCTCCGTAGGCCATGACCATGTATCGGGCAAAATGGTTCTTGGTCAGTTCGTTCACGAACGCTTCGCTCGTCCAAGGACTCGTGAACGCTTCCTGCTCGATGGCCACGATCTGCGGAATGTCCTGCAGCTGCATCAGTCGAAAAACGAGCTTGTCTTCCTCGATCGCGTTCACTGCCCGCTCCCTCCTTCGGCCGCGGCCGCTTGCCGGCGCGCGCGGAGGTTAACCTCGGCTTCCGTCAGCTGCGTATAGTTCGGAATGAACGCGTGCACGTCGTCGGATTCGCCGGCATTCAGCCGTCTTAGCCCAAGCTCCGCGATCGCTTCGCCTTCCATATCGAATGGTACGAGCCGGCATGTCACGCCGCTCGCCCGAAGCAGTTCGCCCAATCGGAGCGCTTGCGTTTCATGCACCGTCAAATCGCCCGCGATCGTGATGACGGCGGGCCGATCGCCTTCCAGCGCCAGCTCCGCCAGCCGGTCGACCCAATCCGCCATCAGCCGGTTGCCGTCCTCGGCCAATCGCGCCCATTCGCCCGTTGGCTCGTCCGCGAACAATGCCGTATACGCCTGACCTCGCCGCGCGTCCATGATCGGCACGAACCACCGCGTCCCTGCAAGGCGTTCTTCCTCGCCGATCCCGCGCTCCTCCGCCCGGGAAGCCCCGAACGCGAGCGCCTCCAGCGAGGATATGCCGACGAGCGGCTTATTCCACGTCCAAGCGAGCGTCTTGCCGAGCGTTACCGCGATGCGCATTCCCGTATAAGAGCCCGGCCCTTGCCCGACCGCGATACCGTCCAGCTCGTCCGCCCCGACGCCGTGCTCGGCGAGAAGCGTCTTCACGTGCGATACCGTGAAGACCGAGTGGTTCCGCTCCGCCATCGACCGGATGCTGCCGAGCACGCGGCCGCCCTTCACGAGCGCGCAAGCGAGCGCCGCCGTCGACGTATCGAGCGCCAGCACCGTTCTCCCTCCGCCCGCGTCCGTTATGGGCGATAAATTCGATTCTGTCATTCCTTGTCCGCTCCCATCTCCGCTAGTTGGCCGCACCAACCCTCGTAGGGGGCGCCGATGCCCGTTAGCGTAATAAGCCGGGCTTCGTCCCCCAGGTGTTCGATGTAGACCTCGAGCCGTTCGTCCGGGAGGAGTTCCCGAATCAAGCTGGCCCACTCGACGATCGTCACGCCTTTGCCGAAAAAATACTCGTCCAGCCCCAAATCGTCCGCCTCCTCGACCGATAGCCGATAGACGTCCATATGATAAAAAGGCATGCGCTCGCCTTCGTATTCCTTAATGATCGTAAAGGTCGGGCTGTTCACGACGCCCTGCACGCCGATCGCCTGCGCGAACGCTTGCGAGAACCGGGTCTTGCCCGCGCCCAAGTCGCCGTCGAGCGACAACAGCGCCCCGGGCTCCGCCCAAGACGCGAGCAGCGCCGCCAGCCGGATCGTATCCGCTTCGGACGCCGCATGCCATACTACGGTATTCGTCATCTTCATCATCCTTTTCGCTTCGGCGCGCCATATCCGAGGCCGCGGCCGCCTGCGTCGTTATCCGTTAAAATGATTATATCCGCGCTTGGCGATCTCGTCGCGCCGGCTCGCACTTCCGCCAGCGCCGCGATCGCGAATGAGCGCGACTCCGGCTGCGCCGGCTTCGGCATGGCCGATGACGTACATCGGCAGCCCTTCGGCCGCCAACGCCGCGCGCGCCGCCTCTGCGTCATCCGGCCGGATCGTGCCGAGCAGCACGTAGTCCTCGCCGCCGTAGAGCATCCACTCCAGCGGATCGACGCCGCGGCGATGCGCGTAAGCGGTCATGCTGCCGCTATACGGCAGCTGCGACTCGCGCAGCGCGAGGGTTACGCCCGAGGCCGCGGCGATCTCCCACGCCTCGCTCGCAAGCCCGTCGCTGACGTCGTTCAGCGACGTCACCGTGCCGCGCGAGGCGAGCAGCCGCGCCGCGCGCACGGACGGCAGCGGGCGGCGGTGCGCCGCGACGAGCGCCGCCGTACCGTCCGCTTCCGCCGCGGCCAGCGGCACCGGTTGCCCGTCGCCCCGCCCGGCCGCGGCGAGCAGCCAATGCAGGCCGGCCCCGGACATGCCGACGGGGCCGGTCACGAACACGGCGTCGCCGGGCGCTGCGCCCGCCCGGCTGATCGCCGCTCCGGCCTCGACGGTACCCGTCACCGTCACGGCCACGACCATATGCGCCGGCGACGACGTCGTGTCGCCGCCCACGATCGCGACGCCGTAATGATCGGCGCACGCGTACAGCCCGTCGTAGAGCCGCCCGACCCGCGCCGGCTCCCACGTCTTCGGCACGCTCACGGAGATAAGCGCGTGCCGGGGCACCCCGCCCATCGCCGCGATATCGCTCACGTTCGCGGCCAGCGCCTTCCAGCCGACGTCGGCATCGCCCATCGTCGCGTCGTTGAAGTGGACGGTCTCCACCATCGTGTCGACCGCCAGCAGCCACTGCGCCGCTCCGCCCGCCGCATCCGGCGGCGTCTCCACGACGGCCGCGTCGTCGCCGATGCCGATCACGACGCCCTGCTCCCGCAGCAGCGCCGGCCGCTGCCGCTCTCCCGTCCATAAGCGGATTCTCGCAAACTCGTCCAGCATAGAAGCCCCCTGATCTTGATCCTTGGGCAGGTCCGCGGCCGATTGGTTCCCTGAATGCCGCCCTCTCCCGCGCGGCTTCCGCCCGTGAAAGGCGAACATGCCCCGCAATGAGAGAAGCGCCGGTTCGGCGCTTCTCTCCTTCATGCCCTATTCGTTGACCTTATTATATCGGTCCGCCCCATTAGCCGCAACAAAAGGCGGGCGGCCCGCTCGCTTACGCCGAGGGTGCCGCCCGCCTGATCGTCCCGCCGAATAGCCGGCGGTCCGCGATGCTAGTGAATATCCCGCTTCTTGAACCGTCCGCCCTTCACGTCGTGAATGTTGCCGACCGCGAGGAAGGCGACGGGATCGAGCTCGTGCACGATCGACTTCAGTTTCGCTTCCTCCAGACGGGTGATGACGCAGAAGATCACTTTCTTCGATCCGCCGGTGAAGCCACCCTCGCCGTGCAAATAAGTGACGCCGCGGCCCAGCCGGCTCATGATCGCTTCGCCGACTTCCACCGCTTCTTCGCTGATAATCCATACCGACTTCGACTCGTCGAAACCTTCGACGGTCACGTCGATCATTTTGAACGCTATATAGTAAGCAATGAGCGAGTACATCGCGCTGTCCCAACCGTAGACAAAGCCCGCGCTGCCCAGAATGAACAAGTTTATGAACATGACGAACTCGCCAACGGAGAACGGCAAGTTCTTGCTGAAGAGAATGGCCATGATTTCCGTCCCGTCCAGCGAGCCGCCGAAACGGATGACGATGCCGATCCCGATGCCGAGCAGCACCCCGCCGATAACCGGCGCCAGGAACGTGCTCTCCGTCAAGGGGTCGACGTGATGCAGCAGCTGCGTGCCGATAGACATCACGATGACGCCGTACAGCGTCGATAAGGCAAAGGTCTTGCCGATCTGTTTGTAGCCGATGACAAGGAAAGGCAAGTTAAGGATGAATAGAAAAATACCTAGCGGCAAATCCGTGAGATGCGCCAGCATGATCGAGATACCCGTAACCCCGCCGTCGATGACCTCGTTCGGAACGAGGAAGATCTCCAGCGCGACCGACACGATCGCCGCGCCCAAGGTAATAAACACGACCCGACGAATGATTTCCAGCATGGACAACTTACCGTGTTGTATTTTTTTAGCCATATCTTACCCCCTATTTTCTTTTGATTTATCTTATTATAGCTGATTTTTGCCGATTTTCCAAGCAAAAGTATCGTTTTTCCAGTATTAAAGGTTTGTTATCTTCATTTTTCACGCGTTTTCGATGGTTTTCTTTATTGCGGTGAAATTCCGAAGAGACTATTCTTTTGAAAGCAACGAAAATCATCGCACTCCCGCCAAACAAACCGGCAACGCGCCGGACACGCCAAAAAACCGCACCTCCATGGGAGATGCGGTCGCATCAAGCAGCCTTGCGCCAGTCGCGTGCGCAGATAGCTCAAGGGCGCTGCTGAACCGGTGCTTAGAACATCGGGAACACGTATTGCACGAGGAAATACAGCAGGCCGAAGAATATGACCACGTACGCCGCGTATTTAATGAAAGTCGACGCCACCATGCTCGAATCGTGCTTTTTCTCCACATGACGCTCCTCAATGTCCACATTGCGATCTACCATTGCCATTTCGCTCATCTCCCTTTTGACCCAGCGCTCAGACAGTTCAACCGCCCTTCGCCTTATCGGGTATCTTGTAATCGCGAATCTTCTTAGGCATTTGTACCCGTCGTGGAATAGGCGTAAACAAACCGCAGGCGGGAGGCGCAGGCGGGAGAACGACCGGAACGAGGTTCGTGCAGATCGCCGGACGAGAGTCCGCGTCTTTAACGCTCGGGGGTATCATTTTGTCATCCGCACGTAAAAAACCGCTCCGGTTGCCGGGGCCACTGAAAAAGTCCGTCTCGTAGGAAAAGGTACAGACCTTCAAGAAATTTGAAGAGGCTGTACCTTTTTTGCTTTATAATAGAGTCATCA
>NZ_VNHS01000019.1 GCF_008124765.1 Paenibacillus methanolicus
CCCCTGGAAGACGACCAGGTTGATAGGTTCGAGGTGGAAGCGCAGCAATGCGTGCAGCTGACGAATACTAATCGGTCGAGGGCTTATCCTAAAAGATTAAACCAGCTGAAGAAGATGTAAGTTTCGTATCCAGTTTTCAAGGTGCAACTAATAGCTGATGGCTTTTAGCTCAGCTGGGAGAGTGCCTGCCTTGCAAGCAGGAGGTCAGCGGTTTGAACCCGCTTGGCTCCACCAATTGCAACTTAGTTACGTTCCCTGATAGCTCAGTTGGTAGAGCACTCGACTGTTAATCGAGTTGTCACAGGTTCGAGTCCTGTTCGGGGAGCCATTTCACGGAGAGCTGTCCGAGTGGTCGAAGGAGCACGATTGGAAATCGTGTATACGCTAACCGCGTATCGAGAGTTCGAATCTCTCGCTCTCCGCCAGATTATTTTCAAGGCCCGTTGGTCAAGGGGTTAAGACACCTCCCTTTCACGGAGGTAACAGGGGTTCGAATCCCCTACGGGTCACCACTTTTATATGGAGGCTTAGCTCAGCTGGGAGAGCATCTGCCTTACAAGCAGAGGGTCGGCGGTTCGATCCCGTCAGCCTCCACCATATATGATTTCTAATGACGCGGGGTGGAGCAGCTCGGTAGCTCGTCGGGCTCATAACCCGAAGGCCGCAGGTTCAAATCCTGCCCCCGCAACCAATTATAATGTGGAGCCGTGGTGTAGAGGCCTAACATGCCTGCCTGTCACGCAGGAGACCGCGGGTTCGAATCCCGTCGGCTCCGCCATTATAACCTTTACAACTTCATATGCCGCTGTAGCTCAACTGGTAGAGCAACTGACTTGTAATCAGTAGGTTGGGGGTTCAAGTCCTCTCGGCGGCACCAGATTCATGGAGGATTAGCGAAGTGGCCAAACGCAGCAGACTGTAAATCTGTTCTCGTGAGAGTTCGGTGGTTCGAATCCATCATCCTCCACCAGTTTTAAAAACGGCATCTTAGGCATTACTGGCAATGGCTTGTTCGATACATGGCCAAGCGGTAAGGAACGGGATTATGCTTCCTCAAAGCATAAGTTACCTACCTAGAGCCAGCCTTTGTATGAGCCATTAGCTCAGTTGGTAGAGCACCTGACTTTTAATCAGGGTGTCGTAGGTTCGAGTCCTACATGGCTCACTTTTATCTTCATATGCGGTTGTGGTGGAATTGGCAGACACGCTATCTTGAGGGGGTAGTGCCCACTGGGTGTATGGGTTCGAGTCCCATCAACCGCACCATCTTATTATGCGGTCATGGCGGAATTGGCAGACGCGCTAGATTCAGGTTCTAGTGTCAGCAATGACGTGGAGGTTCAAGTCCTCTTGACCGCACCATTATGCGGAAGTGGCTCAGCGGTAGAGCATCGCCTTGCCAAGGCGAGGGTCGCGGGTTCGATTCCCGTCTTCCGCTCCATAATGCGCGCCCTTAGCTCAGCTGGATAGAGCGTTTGACTACGAATCAAAAGGCCGGGAGTTCGAATCTCTCAGGGCGCGCCATTTTATTACGGGATGTAGCTCAGCTTGGTAGAGCACCTGGTTTGGGACCAGGGGGTCGCATGTTCAAATCGTGTCATCCCGACCATCTTTATTGCGGGTGTAGTTCAATGGTAGAACTCCAGCCTTCCAAGCTGGTAGCGTGGGTTCGATTCCCATCACCCGCTCCATACTTAAATCCAACTCTCTGCGATGCAGAGAGTTTTTTTGTTATATTTGGACTTTTATCGACAAATCAAGGCGATTGGAGAAACTGGAGTCTGTCGGAGTGAATGAGAGAAGTGCGACAGACAGAAGTGACATGGAAATAAGCTAGTAAGAACAAACGAGTATCTGAAGTACTGGGGAACAGGAGCAATGGAAACAAACGCGGAATCACAGAAGTAATAGGGTAACGGAATGTTCGAGTGACCGAGGAACAAAAGCAACCGGCAACAGGATCAGTTGGAACGAGACAGTGCGGCTGTGAAAGTTTATAAGCTGGAGTGAGGACAATACGCGCTATTGCGATACGGTGAGGCAGTTCAGGAAATCCTGGGCTGCCTTTTTCGGTTGTGATCGAACGAGTAGGGAAGGGTTCTCAAGTTGTAACGGAGCAGTTGGACGGTAGAAACGATGGTTGGCGACACGTCTTGCCCGGAAGTAAGTCTTAAACCACTATGCTGCTCGCTACCCCATTAGCTATGGTTCAAAGCCTGGTCAGTTCGTATGCTAGTCGAGTTTTTTAGTAAATCAGGCTGTTTTCCTTGAAGTTCGCCATACTTTTGCCATGTTCAGCCAGAGCTAATCGAGCGACAATGAAAGAGAAGCAGAGGTGCAAGCGAACCGGGGCGGGAAGGTCGAAATCCTTCCGCAGTGCTTTGCCCGATTGGGTCGAAGTATGCTGTCGCTTGGTATCGTTGTTTTAACTGGGTTCGATTCCCGATCGCTGTGGAGCGAGAGTGGTACTATGCTACCGATATTCCAAATCGGCTAATTAACTGAAAGGGATAGCGAGAGATTTCCAGCCTGCCCGAGAGGCGAGGCACGGGGACCGAGGCCAGCGGCTTGCGGATACCGGAAGCGGAAAAGACGTTCATGAGGTTGCCTAGAGGAGCTTGGTTTATCAGCAGGGCAGTGAGGCTGTTGAGGCGCAAGCACGAGGAAGACCGAGTGAGCGCTGACCGTTCCTTAAGCAAGGCCCCGCCGAGGTTGCCGGGAAATCTCCGCGCTATACCGTCACGAAGGAGAGAAACGCGATGATGTTTAACAAACATGTTTTGAAACCCGAGGAGCGCGGATTGGTATTCCGCGACGGGCACTATATAAAAATGGCGAAGTCCGGCGTCGTGCGGTACTCGAAATGGAGAGGCGAGCAGATCGTTGTCGTGAAGGCAACGGAAGGTTTTCAGGTAGAAGGTTATGCATTGGAGTCGTTCCTTCATGACCCGGAGCTTTTTCAGGAGCTAGAAATCATCAATGTGCGCGATCATGAGCTGGTCTTGCATTACGAGAATGAACAGTTCAAGGCCGTGCTCCGGCCAGGGCGATATGCGTTCTGGAAGGGATTGCGCGAGCATCGGTTCGTGCGAGCGGATATTCGGCAGCCAGAGCTTGGCGGCGAAATCGATCGTACGATCGTATCGAAGCTCGGCGTGCATGTGCAGGTACAGGACGTGGCAAGCCATGAACGAGGGTTTTTGTTTTACGACAACTTGCTGCAGCGAGAGTTGGTGCCGGGCAGGTATTACTTCTGGCGCGGTTCTGTCCAAACCGTGGTGCGGACCGTCGATATGCGGCAGCAGCAGATGGATCTGACGGGACAGGAAATGATGACGGAAGACAAAATTACGCTTCGGCTTAATTTCGTATGCCAGTATCGGATCGTCGACCCCATTCGTTTACTAGATATCAAGGGGTTCGAGGAGCAGCTGCACATCGAGCTTCAGCTGGTGCTGCGGCAATATGTGGGGACGCTGAAGCTGGACGATCTCCTCCGGACGAAGCAGGAAGTCGCAGCGTTCGTGTTGACGAGGCTGAACGAGAAGAGCGGGGAATATGGACTGCGGTTCTTGTCGGCGGGCGTAAAGGATATCATTTTGCCAGGCGAGATTCGGGATATCCTCAACACCGTGCTGCTGGCGGAGAAGAAGGCGCAGGCCAACCTCATTACGCGCCGGGAGGAGACGTCTTCGACCCGTAGTTTGCTCAATACGGCGAAGTTGATGGACGAGAATCGCACGCTCTACCGGTTGAAGGAGCTGGAGTTTCTGGAGAAGATTTGCGAGAAAATCGGAACGATCTCGCTCTCGGGCGGCAGCAACTTGCCGGAGCGTCTTGACGCGCTGCTCGGCTCCCGAATGGGCGAAGCGGACAGCAGGTAGGATCGGACTCAATTGGGCAAGAACAACTATAATGATTTTGCCCAGTTGACAGTTCTTAGGGGCTGCATTTAAGATTAACCTAATTACACGAAGGGAGGCTGATGAACATGATGACACTTACTCGCATGAAAACAACCGCACAAGCGAATAACACATTTCATTGGTCTCCACGGACTTTTTGCATCTAGCGGACCCTCGATTGCGCGCGATTATCGCGTCGTATGAGGGTAAGCGATGGTTGCGTACGAAAGCCACGGACAATGAATGTCCGTGGCTTTTTTGCGCGCAAATTTGGCGGACGGACGTGGGGATCAGGAAGGAAATAGGTGGATGGGATCGGAAGCCGCTCGAAATGGGCGCGGATGATTGACGAATAGAGCACGGTTATCATGAACGAAGGGAACGCGCTGCACCGATGTATCGGACTAGGAACGAAGGGAACGAGCCGCACCGATGTATCGGACTAGGTACGAAGGGAACAAGTTGCGTCGATGTATCGGACTAGGAACGAAGGGAACGAGCTGCGTCGAGGTGTCGATTTGGGACGAAGTAAATGAACTGGCTCGACGTGTCGTCTAGCAAACGAAACGATGATCCTGACCGACGGGGTATTGCTCAGACGCTGGAAGTTATGGAAGCTGGCGAGATTGTTTTGCGAGAGCAGTGCAGCGGTTGTGGAGGAGAAGAAGACATTGAACGGGGTTGGCTGTACGCGCGGCGGAGCATGAACAGAGACTAGCGAACGGACTGCGGCAGGATAGACAAAGCACGTAAATTACGCGGAGGAGTGAAGAACATGTTCGTTGTGAACGGGATGAACGGTGGGGCTGCATACGGCAGCATGGCGGAAGAAAACAAGCGCGGCAACGCGACAATTTGGAGAAAGAACGAGAGGTTACGAACAGATGGAACAGACGTTTTACAGGCAGGTGCAGCTTCCGGCGGGGACGGTACATGTATACGCGGGTGATGAGCTGTACGGAGCTTTAGATTATAAAGTGTTCGAAATGGCGAACAACAATTTGCAAATTCCGAACCAGGCGTACATGAGCTATACGCCCGACGTGCATGTCGGGGTCGGAACGTGTATTGGCACGACGGCGGTGTGGGAGTCGAAGAACGGCTATGTCTCACCATCCATCGTCGGGAGCGATATCGGGTGCGGCATGCGGGTACATGTGACGAACCTGACGCGGGAAGACGTGCAGGACGTCAAGCTGCGGCGGAAGCTTGTGCGGACGATCGAGAAATATTTGCCGGTCGAGGAGCATGCCAGAGGGCATTTCTCGGACATCCGGCTGGAGCATGTGGTGCAGAAAGGGCTGCACGGCTTGCCGAAGAAGTACATCCCGGACGGCTATACGCCGCGCAAGGCGACATCGCTGACGCATGTGGAGAGCAGCCGGTTTTATTTGGACGAAGAGGCGCTGAACAAGTTCCCGGACATCATCTGGCACCGGTCGCATCGGCAGCTTGGGACGCTGGGCGGCGGGAATCATTTCGTGGAGCTGCAGGCGATCGAGATCGCGGAAGAGAACCACGACATCGCCGAACAGTGGGGATTGTTCGATGGCCAGGTCGTCATCATGATTCACTCCGGCTCGCGGGCATGGGGCGGCGCGGTTAGCCAG
Source organism: Paenibacillus methanolicus (assembly GCF_008124765.1). GTDB lineage: Bacteria > Bacillota > Bacilli > Paenibacillales > Paenibacillaceae > Paenibacillus_Z > Paenibacillus_Z methanolicus. The sequence continues at coordinate 5,516 of NZ_VNHS01000019.1, forward strand.
TACAATACGAGCGACATGGCGAAGATGATGAAAGCGGCTGGGTACGGTACGGCTGATCCGAAGCTGGTATACGCGGAGTTGGCCCACCCGGTGGCGCAGACGTACGTGAACCTGATGTATTCGGCGCTTAATTACGCGGTCGTGAACCGGCATCTGATCGCGTACGGCGTGCGCGAGGCGTGCAAGGACGTGTTCGGGTCAAAGTTCGAGACGAAGACGCTGTACGATCTGATGCACAACTATGCGTGGGAAGAGCGGCACGGCGAGACGGATTATTTCGTCCATCGGAAAGGCGCGACGCGGGCGCTGCCGGCCGGTCACCCGGATAATCCCGCGCCTTATGCGACGACCGGCCATCCGGCGCTGATCCCCGGCTCGATGGGAACCGCATCTTACTTGATGGTGGGAGCGAGCGGCGGAGCTGCTAATTACTATTCGATATGCCACGGTGCAGGACGCATCCGTTCGCGGAGCGCGACGAAGCGGCTGGTTACGGTGGACGCGTTCGCCTCGGCGATGCGCGTAGGGACGGATGAGGAGATCGTCGTCAACCAAAGATCGCTGGAGACGATCCTGGATGAGTCTCCGCAAGCTTATAAGGATGTCGACCAGATTATCGACAGCGTCGTTGGCGCAGGGCTGGCCCAAGTGGTCGCCAAATGCAAGCCGCTTGCGACGGTGAAAGGGGCTTCATGATCGTAAGAGGGAATGAATGGATGCCGAAGCAAGCGGCAAGAATGGCGAGCGAAGGTGCCCGATTGGAACGGATGGAGGCAACGGTCGCCAAGGAACCGAAGGAAGGCACGGAAAGCGCTGCTGGCGAGGTAGACGCAGCAGTAGACCGGACGGCGCTGGATATGATGGATACACTACAGGCGACGGGAGCCGCGCGGACGAAGCATAGCGATGAACTCGGCCAAATGCATCGAGACGGTGCGGAGCGCACGATTGACGCAGCGGGTAAAGGGGCGGCGCAGGATACAATGGGTAATCCACTTTCGACGCTAGCCATCCGGACGAAGTATAGCGATGAACTCGGCCCAATGCATCGAGACGGTGAGGAGCGCGCAACAGACGCAGCGATTAACTGGGCGGAGCAATGCGCAACTGGCGAGCATGGGGCGGCAGAAACGATGCCGACGCGTCGCGATGATGAGCATGCCCGCGCGGGGGTCGAGACGATCATCTCTGCTGATGAAGAGCTCGCCGAGCGGGTAGTTTCCGCTTTCGAAAGTTACAGCGACGCCATCATGGGTATCCGGCGGTTGCTTGCGGAGCGCTATGGCGAGAACTTCGAGCTATACGCCGACGAGGATGGCAACAAAGAATATTGGGAGCAGCTGAAGCAGGACTTGCAGCTCCGCGACGGCGAAGCGGAGCGGATCGCACGGATCTATGCATCGGTAGAAACGAGCGCGTTCGATTACCGGGAAGGCAGCTGGAGCGTCTATCGAAGTCTGCAAAACAACGTGTTCGCTTATACGGCATGGGGCGTGGCGTTGGCGCGCGTACCCGTTATGCGTCCGCATGGCATCGGATACGAGGATTGCGTATTCGCGGCGGACGAGACGCGGCTGCTCGCTTTCCTGGAGCACTGCCGCACGCGGCGCAGAGAGCTGGACCGCTCTCAGGTGACGGTGTTCACGGATCGTCCGCACGGTACGGAGAAGAAGCTCGAGTCGATCACGACGATGGTTCAGCGCGAAGAAGTGGTTATGCACGATGACGTGAAGAAGGATATTTACCGCTCGATCGACCGGTTCTTCTCGGAAGACCGCAGCTTTTACGAGACGTTCGGGGTACCTTATAAACGCGGCATTCTGCTCTATGGCAAGCCGGGCAACGGCAAGACGACGCTCGTGAAATCGATCGCGGGCAGCGTGCAGGCACCGGTGGCGTATTGGCAAATCACGGAGCATACGTGCAGCGACACGATTCAAGAGGTATTCGAGGCTGCGGCGTCGCTCGCGCCGATGATTCTCGTCGTCGAGGATATGGACGCCATGCCGGAGCGGGCGCGGTCGTATTTCCTGAATACGCTGGACGGGGCGACGTCGAAGGAAGGGATCTTCCTGATCGGCACGACGAACTACCCTGAGCGGATCGATCCGGCGCTCATGAACCGGGCGGGGCGGTTCGACCGCGCATATGAAATCAAACTGCCGGACGCGGAGCTGCGGGATGTATATATGCGCCGCAAAGGGTTCGGAATGCTCGCCGGCGAGGAAGAGCTGAAGGAACTGGTCGGCATGACGGAAGGCTTCACGTTCGCCCAGCTGAACGAGCTATATGTCTCGGCCGCGATGGTGTGGTACGAGGAGAAGGCGGTCAATCTGCCGCTGCTGGCGAAACGGCTGAAGGGCGATTTGCATAAAGGACGGACGCAGGAATGGTTCCAGGATCCGGGGACGCAGCGGGTTGGGTTTATGGCGATATAGGCTGGAGCTTGCAAGACTCGGTCGAGACCGGCGAAGTAGCGCGAAGAAGGTTGATGACCGATGCGTGACGGAGTTCGCGAGCAGCGGTGCGTAATTTGCGACATGGCAGAAAATAGTACGATGATGGAAACGAGAGGTACTGCGCGGTCGCCCGGTTAGGCGAGTATAAGCCAGAAGGGTGCGTGTGTAAACGCGACAGATCAGATTCCTGCATGAATGCGGAAACCGGCGCGTCCGGTGAAAAAGGAGCGAGTACCGTGAAGAACGCTCAGGAACGGCAGCGGCTGAGCAAAATGATGACCAAAATGCTGCGGCACGCGCCGGACGAGTTCGGACTCCGGCTGGATCCGGCGGACGGGTCTTGCCAAGCGGATGCGCTGTTGAACGCGCTGATGCGGCTGCCGTCATGGGCTGGCGTGACGATGGAGGACATCGCCGAGGTTGTCCGCGCGTGCGAGAAGCAGCGGTTCGAGCTGCGGGATGGGCGCATACGAGCACGGTATGGTCATAGTTACGAACGAGTCGCTTATGAAGCGGCTCCGCCGCCGGCGATCCTTTACCATGGGACGAACCGGAAGGCGCTGGCGCAAATCAAACAGGATGGCCTACGCGCGATGGGCAGGCAGTACGTTCATTTGTCCGAAGGCAAGTCGTTCGCCGAGCTGGCCGGTCGACGGCGGGGCGAGCTGGTGATGCTTCGAGTCGATACGGCGCAAGCCGCGCAAGCCGGCGTGACGTTCTATCGGGCGGGGAACGAGGTATGGCTGGCAGACCACGTGCCGGCGGACGTGTTGAACGAAGACGGTCCGTGAGATCGGACTTGATATAGAAGAATGAAGCGATTATATAAAAACGAGGTGTTTCACTTGAACTATACGCAAGCGGCAACGCTGGAATGGCGTGCCGGACACGATGGCATGCCGGGCGGCGCGCGGGAAGACGGTTACGGCCGGACCGCGAAGGAAGCGACGAACGGATGGAGAAGCGAGGCTGACGGGAAGCCGTACCCGCATGCTCCGGCCGCACCGGTCATGGCGCCGACGAAGAAAAAACCGACTTATACGGGCCGAATTATTATGGACTAGGCAGACGCGCGTCGGCTTAGTACTTCGCTAGAGAGAAAGCGGCGTGGACGGGAAGCTTCAATGTGTCGATGATGGACGACGTAGACGCGATGTCGGATTACCAGCTATGACTCCCCGGTAGAAAAGGGAGCAGCGTGGGCAGGAAGGCTTATCCGCGGCGACTTTATGGATCAAGCAGAAACTTGCGCGGTCGGTTACGACGACAGAGCGTTGACGGAAAGGTCTAATAGGCTGAAATATTATAGACAAAGCAAAAGCGCTGCCGGCGGGCAGCGCTTTTTTTGAATACTATGAATTTATAAGTTTCCCGCGTATAAATGATCGTAGCAGATGTTGGCGCTTGCAGGAAGCGGGTCGTTTGCATGAAGCCGAAGAGGGGAGTATGATGGGGAAACTAAGAGGATTTACAACATAAGGAATTAGGTGAGCGCAATGAAGATTGGCATCGGGTTTCGGACGATGAAGACGGCGCTCGGCGTCTGCGTATCGGTTTGGATCGCGCAGTTGCTGGGGCTCGAATATTTCTCGGCGGCCGGCATATTGACGCTGCTGTGTATCCAGAAGTCGCGGAAGCAGTCGTATTCGGCGGCGGTGAGCCGCGCGATGGCATGCGTATCGGGGATGTTCTACGCCGCGATGCTGTTTCAAATCCTTGGCTATCATCCGTATGCGTTCCTCGTTCTGTTGATGACGTTTATTCCGTTCTGCGTCTGGCTCGGCGTACAGGAGGGGATTGCGAGCAGCATCGTCGTCGTGATGCATGTGTATATGCACGGTTACGTGGACGACGCGTTCGTGCTTAACGAGCTGATGGTCGTGGCGATCGGACTGGGCGTGGCGCTCATCATTAATTGGTACATGCCGAGCATCGACAAGGAAATCGAGAGCTACCGGCGGGAAACGGACCGGTTAACGAGCCGGATTTTACACGAAATCGCGGTTTATCTTAAGGACAATGACGCAGTCTGGAACGGCAAGGAAGTGCTCGAGCTTGCCGATACGCTGCGCAAAGGAAAGCGGATGGCCGCGTTGGACGCGGAGAACAGCCGCCGGCGGAAGAAGGGCCTCAGTTACTCGGATTATTTCGAACATAAGCAGCGCCAGTATGATCTGCTGGAGCGGATGCTGCCGTTCATCTCGCGGATCAACACGACGATCGAACAGGGACGGCGGCTGGGCGAATTCGTCGAGCTGTTGAGCCAAAACCTCGACAATCGCGGCGAAGCGTCGCGGCTGCACGACATGCTGTGCGGCATTCGAGAGTATCACAAGCTGCTGCCGCTGCCGGAGACGCGGGAGGCGTTCGAGAACCGGGCCAATCTGTTCGTGTTCGCTAACGAGCTGCAACGATTCGTGGAGACGATCCGCAGCGGTCCGGGCGCCTATAACGGGGAACCGGCTATTCGGCTGAAGAGGCGGACGGCAGGCGAGCGTTAGGGCGGTTGGTTGGCTGCTGTATCATCAGAGCATATGAATTCCGGTAACGGAATGAAATATAGTAGGGTCTACAACGCACAGATAAGGAAAAAGCACGCGTGAGATGGCGCAAAGGCCGTCTTGACGCGTGCTTTTTGCAGGAATCGCATGCCGGTGACGAAGACTATTCGCTCTTCGCTTCGTCCCGCGAGATGAGCGTGAAGTCGTCGTAGTGGAAGCCTGGCGCGACGACGCAGGAGACGAGCACCGGCTCGTTGCCGAGCGGCTTCGCTTTCTGCCAGACGTTGGCGGGAATGAGCACCTGCGGCTGCTGGCCGTTCTCGATGTCCAGGCCGAGCACGAATTCCTGCGTCTCTTCGGACGGGGAATCGCCGGTGCCGCCGAGCGTGAGCAAGAGCGGGCTGCCGGAGTGGTACAGCCACAGCTCGTCCGAGAGGACGACGTGCCAGTCGGACATTTCGTCCGGATGCAGCAGGAAGTAGATCGACGTCGCGGCCGGGCGGGAGCCGGAATATTGGCCGCCGAGCACCTCCTTCGGGATGTCGAAGGACGCCTTCCACAGCTCGCGGTACCAGCCGCCCTCGACATGGGGCTGCAGGCCGAGCGTCTCGATGAGCGGCGAACGATAAGGGGTAGTCATGGTTTTCTCTCCTGTCCGGTAATGAGAATGAAGTACAACGTTATGCTGTAACGATAGTCAATCCGCCGGCGAAATGCAACTTTTTATGGCGCTGGGAACTGGGGGATTCGCAACCTGCGCGACCGTTTGGCATTTCCTGCCGCTCCCGCTCCCGCTCCCGCATTACCCCGCGTCTTTCTCGCCGGCCGTCTCCGACACTTCCGCGGGGTCGCTCGGTTGGCTGTCGGCATCATCCGTCACGCCGTACCGGACTAGCGCTTTCGTCGCGGATTCGTACATGCGCCTCTGATGGTAGGCGCCCTCGACGATAATGACCCGCATGCCGAGAAAACGGATTTTGGAGAGGACGTAGTCGCTGTCGTCGCCGGAAAACTCCAGCTGAATCTGGTACGTGTCCGACAGCTCGTCGTATTCGACCTCCTTCTCGAAGCAGGAGAGCGCATAGAGGATCCGGGACAGCTCGCGATTATAGGCAGGCACGACCGCAAGGGTGAGCTGGTTCTTACGATCTGCGAGCACCGTGGAGATGCGCGCCAGATTGGCCTCCGCCGCCTCCTCGGACATCGCGCTGTATTCGACCAGCATGATGTTGCTCAGCTTGGTTGCCATCCAGGCTCGTCGTCTCAGATGCATCCACAGCACGTACCATTCGCGCTTCACCATAGAATACTCGAGCTTGTAGGGAAAGCCTCGCACGTTGCGCTGGACGCTGCCGTTGCGCAGGGTATACGTAATGCGCATCCCTTTCTTGGCGGCGATGATGCGGCGCAATGGACGAAGCAGCGGATGATGCACCTGCCGCTCGACGCTGCGCGCCTTCTCCTGCAAGCCGCCGAGATAGCCGGCATCCGGTTCATCGGCCAGAATCGCGACGAGCTTCTCGCGCGTCTCGGGCGCCAGGGCGGATTCGGCCGCCGGATGAGTCAGCATCGACTTCAGCCAAGCCCGCTCGTGGCGCGTCAGCGCGACGGTGCCGCTCTCGCCGAGCTTCGCCATCACCTGGTAATTAAACATCTTCTCGAACAGATTCATAGTACCGCTGGATCTCCTTCCATTCGGCGATGAATTCCTCCCGCAGCCGCTTGGGCGCGAGCACCTCGCAGCTGGAGCCGAAACTGCGCAGCCACGGCTTGATTTCCGTCATTCCGTTGACCGTAATCTCGTAGACGAACGACGTCGCGTCCTCCTCCGTAATGACGCCCCATTGCCCCTGCAGCCGCACCCGATCTTTGATGAAATTTCTCGAGGCCTCCTCCGGATTGTAGAAGCGCGCGCGCACGGTGACCGGATAGCCGGTATCGACGAGCCAGCTCTGCTGCGTGCGCAAATCCAGCAAGGCGAGCTTGGCCGCGAAATCCGCCTCTTCGACGGGATCGCCTTCCTCGATCTGGGTCATGCCTTCGAGCCGGAATTTGGCGACGCGCTGCTTGGCGCTGTGGGCGAGCAAATACCAGCGGCCATACTGATGGTCGTAGACGACGCGCAGCGGCAGCACGCGCGCTTCCTTGCCTTCGCTCTCCCGGGCGAACAGCGGGTTGGTGTTCTGGGAACCGTAGCTTTTGCCCGCCTTCGGGGAGAAGTACAGGAACGAAATCGTGCGGCGCGCGGCGATCGCCTGCAGCAGCAGATTCAGATGCGCTTCGTCCAAAATCCGGGAGTAGTAATGGTACTTGTACAGGAACGGCTCGGCTAGTTCCTTGCCCTGCCGGCGGATCGCTTTCTTCAAGCTGTCGCGCAGCAAATAGCCCTGCACGGACGGCACCTGCGTGTTGGCCATGACGTCGACGAAATCGTACAGATCGATCAATTCCTCGTCCGACAGCGCGGTCAATAGCTCCGTATACAGCCGATAGCGGTACGGGCGGGCGGTTCCTACGCGCACGATGACGCCGGCTTCCTCCAAATACTTCAGGTCGCTGCGGATCGTCTTCTCATCCGGCAGCGCCAGCTCCTCGGGCAGCCCGGCGCAGCACAGATCGAGCAGCTCCAGGGCGGTCAGCGGACGCGATTCCAGCTCGGCGACGATCAGGGTGAGCCGATAGCTCTCGGTCTCCTTAACGGACTTGGCCCGGTAGAGGAACAGCAGGAGCGGGTCGGCGGACTCGTAGTACGAATAGCGCAGCGTCTCGGCGAATTCCTTGCCCTGCTCGGCCGGCAGCCGCTCGTGCACGGCGCTGACGACAGCTTTGAGCTTGCGTATCGTCTTGTCGAACGTATGGATGGAGATGCCGAGCCGGTCGGCGAACTGCTGACGGCTGTACGCGCCGCTGGTTAATACCAGCATGCGGAGGAATTGGATTTCTTTATCGAAGCTTTCGCGTGCCATGCCGATCGCGTCCCCGTTTCTGAACAGACTTTCAACTATATTCCATTGTAGCAAGGCGGAGGGGGAAGGGATACGGGAACATTTTTCAAGCGTAGGGTGCAGGAGGTCGGCGTAGCGTGCGTGAGGAAGGACGTGCGGATGGACGTGCGGACGTAAGGGAGCGAAATAGCAGGCTAGGTGCGCTATTGGCAGCCGGGCATGAGGCGGAGCGGAATAGCGGGCTATTTTGCCCTCGCCATACTTTCGCCATGTTCGCGCTGGCGTGTATCGGCGATGATGTGGGAGTGGAACAGCGGCATAACGGGGCGGGAATATCGCGGCTCACGGGAACGTCCGATTGCGTAACCACGGCCATGCGTTTTTAACAAGCGAACGATTCATCTCATGCACCATTAACCATCTAAATGAAGGAGGGATGCCCCATGCATCCATACGAATCCAGCATCCTAGAGGCGCTGCGCAATATCGAGTCGGAGGAGGGCGTGCGCATTCTGTACGCATGCGAATCCGGCAGCCGGGCATGGGGCTTCCCCTCTCGGGATAGCGATTACGACGTGCGTTTCATCTACGTCCGGCCATTCGACGAGTACTTATCGATCGACGATAAAAGGGATGTCATCGAGCGTCCGATCAACGACCTGCTGGATATTAACGGCTGGGATTTGCGAAAAGCGCTGCGGTTGTTCCGCAAGTCGAACCCGCCGCTTCTGGAGTGGCTGCAATCGCCCATACCCTATATGGAGCAAACTTCGGCAGTCGCGCGAATCCGGAGCATGTCCCCGCTGGCGTTCTCCCCGAAATCGTGTATGTATCACTATTTGAGCATGGCCAAGGGCAACTTCCGGGAATATTTGCAGGGCGAGGAAGTCCGGCTGAAAAAATATTTCTATGTGCTTCGTCCGATATTCGCCTGCGGTTGGATCGAGGAGAAAGGGACGATGCCGCCGATCGCGTTCGACGCCTTGTTCGAAGCGCAGATACCGGCGGACAGCGAATTGCATGCCGCCATTGGCGAGTTGCTGGCGCGCAAGATAGCGGGCGACGAATTGGACTTGGGCCCGCGCATCGCGGCGCTTAACGATTATTTGGGCGAGCGAATCTCGCATTTCGACCGTTCGGCGGTTCATGTTCCGGCATCGGAAGGCGAGCCATCGGAGCGCTTGGGCGAGCTGTTCCGCCAGACGCTTAGGGAAGCGTGGGGAACGGAAGTCGCTGCATTTTAATAAGAGACGGAGGAGAAGCGGGATGCAATTGATCATCCGGGCGGACGGAGCGGGCGCGAACATGCTGTCCCATCTGCTCGCCAAAAATCCGAACAACCTGTATGAGCGGGAAGAAAAAGGGGCCAAGGTGCGCCTTGTCTATACGGTATGCGACGAACAACGAACGGAGGCGGTGCTCCATGTGTCGCCGGACCCGATCGAGTTGGTCAAAGGCAGTCCGGACAGCTACGACATTACGCAGTACATTAACGACCGGGAGTTCGTGACGAGCAGCCTGTTCTGCGCGTATATTCGCGCTTCGCTCGGCACGGCGCTGAACGGCAAGCCGAAGGAAGCGTTCGCGGAGTGGGTATCGCGCAAGTTCGCGCTGACGCTGTCGTTCGGCCCGGTGGCCTCGAATTTGCCGGAGGCGATCGTGGAGCAGCTGTTCGCGGCGCTTGGTTACGAGGTCGAGCAGGAACGCGGGGAGGCGGATTATCCGTTCGCGCTGAAGAACCGCAGTTCGGTGCGCTATATTACGCTGCGCGGCAGCCAGACGCTGCAAACCGCGCTTCGGCAGCTGTTCATTCTGATGCCGGTGCTGGACGATTACAAGCACTATTTCATCGGCGAAGCCGAGGTCGAGAAGCTCGAGCGTTACGGGGAAGGTTGGCTCGAGGCGCATCCGCAGCGGGAACTGATCGTGAAGCGTACGCTGCGTTATGCGGACGTGATCGAGCGCTATGAGGCGAGGAAGCCGGCGATTCGGCAGCAGACGACCGAGAATAAGGCCGAGCAAGGCAATACGTCGGCACTGGGCGCGCGGCATGAAGCCGGGGCAGCTCGGACGAGCGAACCGGGCGACGCGACAGACGCCGTGCGTCTTGCGCGCGAGATGGTGAAGGCGGCGGGGGATAACGCGGAGGAGCAGTCTGCCGAAGGTGCGGCTATCGCGGACGGCGCATCCGGGCCGCAGCCGAAGGTCCGGCTCAACGAACAGCGCTATGAGGCGATATGCGATGTCATCCGAGGATTCGCGCGCAAACGGGCGATCGTGGATTTCGGCAGCGGCGAAGGCAAACTGTCGGCTCGGCTCGCGGAGCTTGCGGGCGTCCAAGAGGTGCTGGCCGTCGAGCCGTCGGCCATAGCTCGGAAGCGGGCGATGGATCGTTACGCCAAGCTGGCCGAACGCGGTCTTGGCATCGTGCCGAAGCCGGTCACGGGCTCGTTGTTCTATTACGACGAGTCGCTGCGCGGCAAGGACGTCATCGTCCTGTGCGAGGTAATCGAGCATATCGAGGCGTACCGCGTGGAGCGGGCAATCGCGACGATCCTGAACGAATACGCCCCGCATGCGCTGATCGTCACGACGCCGAATAGGGAGTACAACGCGGTATACGAGATGGGCGGGGCGATGCGGCATGCCGACCACCGGTTCGAATGGACGCGCGGCGAATTCCGCCAAGCTTGCGAGCGGTGGCGGACGGATGCGTACGAAATCGAGCTGCAAGGCGTCGGCGAAGGGCATGAAGCTTACGGCCATCCGACCCAGATGGCAATCTTCCGAAGGAGAGAGGAGACGAAGGAAGCATGACGACGGAACAACAAGAACAACGAAGAACGATTCGGCTGCCGCATGCGGGCATCGTGCTGCTGGTCGGTCCGTCGAACAGCGGCAAGACGACGCTGCTTGCGCGGCTCGTCCGCGAAGGGACGCTGCTGGCGACCGAGACGGTGTCCTCCGACCAGTTCCGGATGCTCGTCGGCGACGTTGAGTTCATCGATTGGAAGGGCCGGCCGAAGCTGGAAGCCGACGTGCTGTACGCCGAGTACCAGCTGGTGTCGGAGCAGGCGTTCGCCGCGATGGAGAACGTGCTCGAGATGCGGTGTCGGCTCCGGAAACTAACGGTGGTCGACGCCACGCACTTGTATCCGGACGACCGGAACAAATATATCGAGATCGCGAGGCGGCACCACGTCGCCGTTACGGCGCTCGCGCTCGACGTGCCGGAAGAGACGCTGCTGGCGCGGGACGCCGGGAGGGAGCAGCCGCGCGGCAGACAGCGGGTGAAGCAGCAGGCGCAGCTATTCAAGCGGGCGCTGCGAAGCTTGAAGAGCGAGGCGTTCGACGCTTCTTACATCATCAAGGACGCGGCGTTGGACGACATCCGGTTCGAGCGCAAACAGAACCCGCTGCAGATCGAGCTGGGCGCCGGCATCGACGTCGTCGGCGATATTCACGGCTGCTTCGACGAAATGACGGTGCTGATCGGCAAGCTGGGCTACGAGCTGGGCGAAGACGGTCTGCACCGTCATCCGGACGGGCGCAAGCTCGTATCCGTCGGCGACGTGATGAGCCGAGGTCCCAAATCGATGGAGGCGATGGATTTCTGGGAGATGCACGTCCGCGCGGGCCTGGCGTTCATGGTCGACAGCAACCACGGATGGAAAATCGCGCGTTATCTGGACGGACGCGACGTCTCGCTCCATCATGGCGACGAGAAGATGGCGGAGGAGCTGGCCCGGTACGAGGCCGCGCGAGGCGAGGAGGCGGCAGCCGAATGGAAGACCCGCATGCGCGCGTTCCTGCTCGGCGCGCCGTCCCACCTGGTATTCGCGCGCGATGGCGTCCGGCATGTCGTCGTGGCGCATGCGGGCATTCGGGACGAGTTTATCGGCAAGCAGTCCAAGCGTATTCAAGACTTCTGCCGATTTGGGGATACCGAAGGAACGGACGCGCAGGGCAAGCCGACCCGCAAGGAATGGCATACCGGCCACAGGTCGGGCGAGCTGATTATTTGGGGACACGACGTCCGTCCGCGTCCGGAGACGGCCGGGCTTACGATCAACATCGACCAGGGCGTCGTGTTCGGCGGCGAGCTGACGGCTTACCGGTATCCGGAGCGAACGTTCGCGACCGTGCAGGCGGCCCGGGATTACTCCGGAGAGGCGGACAATCCGCTCGCGCGGCGGGCGAGAGACCGGTTCGCGCCGCCGAATTTGGCGAAGCTGGCCGAAGGCTATACGGTGGAGACGGCGAGCTACGGCGCGATCGGCATCCGCGGGGAATTCGTCAAAGCCGCGCTCGATACCGTCTCGCATTACACGGTGCCGATCGAGGAGCTGCTCTACATTCCGCCGACGATGAGCCCGCCGGCCGTGTCGGCGGACGAGCGCTTCCTGGAGCATCCCCGCGAGGCGTTCGCGTATTACCGCGCTCATGGCGTAACGACGATGGTGGCGGAGAAGAAACATATGGGCAGCCGCGCGATCGTGGTGCTTTTCAAGGACGAGGATGCGGCAGAGGACTACGTTGGAAGGCGCACGCCGGGGACGGTCTACACCCGCACGGGGAGGCCGTTCTTCCAGTCGGACATCGAACGCGAGTTGTTGGAGCGGCTGCGGCTCGATTTGGCGGCCGCCTCGTATTTCGAACGCCACGAGACGGAACTGCTCGTGCTGGACGCGGAGATACTGCCGTGGAATTTGAAGGCGAAGGAGCTAATCGCCAGCCAGTATGCCCATGTCGGCGAGGCGGCGGTGATGGATCGCGCGAAGCTGCTGGAGAAGCTGCAAGCTGCCCGGGACGTCGGCCGCGACGTCGGCGATTGGCTCGCGGAGACGGAAGCGCGGCTGGCCGGCGCGCGGACGTTCAAGGAAGCGTTCCAGGCGTACTGCTGGGACGTGGAAGGGCTCAGCGGCGTACGGATCGCCCCGTTCCATCTGCTTGCGCATAGCGGCGGCACGTTCTTCGATCGAACGCATCAGTGGCATATGGAGCGCGCGGAGGAGCTGGCCGGCTTGTCGGAGCTGTTCATGGCGACCGAACACCGGGTCATTACGGACGAGGCGAGCGAGGAAGAAGCCATTCGCTGGTGGGAAGCGATGACGGCTGACGGCCACGAGGGCATCGTCGTCAAGCCGGAGCGTTACATGACGCGCAGCGGCGGCAAGCTCGTTCAGCCGGCGATCAAAGTGAGGGGACGTAAGTACCTGCACATTATTTACGGTATGGACTACTTGGAACCGGATAATCTGCGCCGCCTGAAGGGGCGCAAGAGCGGGAAGAAAGAGCGTCATGCGCTCATGGAATTCGCGCTCGGCATGGAAGGGCTGAAGCGGTTCGTCCGTCAAGAGCCGGTGGAGCGGATGCACGAATGCGTGCTGGCGGCGCTCGCGATGGAGTCCGATCCGGTGGATCCGCGTCTGTAGCCGACGGGCGTACGCCCGGAACTTAGAGTAGTTTGAAGCGCTTGGAATGCGCGAAGAAGGAGGGCCTCAACAAGGCTGGCCTTCTTTTATTTTCCAACGCGAACGTGGTAAGGTGGTACGGAGGGCAGCGGCGAATCGGCGCTCCCATGGCATGCATTCGAGTCGGGAGGGAAAGCGATGGAGTTGGAACAGTTGAAGGCGCGCGTCGCCGCGAGCGCGAACATCGTGTTTTTCGGCGGGGCCGGCGTGTCGACGGAGAGCGATATTCCGGATTTCAGGTCGGCGACGGGGCTGTATCAGACGAGCGGAGCCGGCGCTTATCCGCCCGAGGTCATGCTGAGCCGCAGCTTCTTCCGCACGCATCCCGAGGAATTCTTCGCCTTCTACCGCACGCGGATGCTCTATCCGGACGCGAAGCCGAACGCGGCGCACGAGGCGCTCGCCGAGCTGGAGCGGCAGGGACGGCTCGGCGCGGTCATTACGCAAAATATCGACGGTCTTCACCAGCTGGCGGGGAGCAAGCGGGTGCTGGAGCTGCATGGCTCGGTGCTGCGCAATTCCTGCTTGGGCTGCGGGCGAAAATATAATTTGGATTACATTCTGAATCATCCCGATACCGTGCCGACCTGCGGCGCGTGCGGCGAGATCGTCCGGCCGGACGTCGTGCTGTACGAGGAGAACCTCGACCTGAAGGTGCTGCTGGAAGCGGCCGATTGCATCGCCGCGGCGGATCTGCTCATCGTGGGCGGTACTTCGCTAACGGTCAATCCGGCCGCCGGTCTGGTGACTGAATACGAAGGAGACGGGCTCGTCTTGATCAATATGACGGCGACGCCATACGACAGCCGGGCAAGCTTCGTTATCCGGGAGCCGATCGGGCAAGTGATGCGCGCGCTCGTGCCGAAAGGGTAGCGGGAGGGAGCATTCTGTTCCGTAAAGGGCAAGCGCGGGAGAAATTCCGCGGTTCCGCGTGGCCAGGCCGTTGCGAATCGTTGATAAACCGGGCCGTCCAGGCGGACATGCGAGGGCAATGGCCGAGCCTGCTGGATGGTTCCACCACTTCCGCTGAGGGCCGATCTATGGTACGGTAGACGATAGCGAATTTTTTGGAATAGAGATAAGGCGGGATGTTGAACGTGATGGGCACGAGCATGAAGCGGGAAGCGGCGGCGATCGAACGGCCGGAAATCAAGCGCTGGAGCGAGATCGAGACGTCGCTCTCCTTGGGGATGGGGCTGTCGCGCCTGACGAAGGACGAGCTGCTGGCGATCCGGCAGCAGCTGGGCGTTGCCAAGCTGAGCAGCAAGACGAAACCGGAATTGATCGAAGCGACGGAGACGGCCGTACTGGACGCTTTCGCGGCAGAGCTTGAACATATGGATGCGCAGGACGAGGTTCTGCTTCGCGAGCTGATCATGGATCGGAACGGCGCATGGCCGTACGAGGACGAGCGCGCGGAGGGATTGTTGCCTCTTCTGCCGAGGGGATTGTTGTTCCCGGGCACGATAGAAGGCGCGAAGATGTTGGTCATGCCGTTGGAAGCGCAAAATGCAATGTTGAGGCACGGCTTCCAGTTGGATACCGGTCCGAGCGATCCGGGCGCAATCGAGCGGATCAAGCTGACGCGCGGCTTGCTCCATTATTACGGCCGGTTGACGAAGCCGCAACTGCACAAATATATGGAGCAATATACGAAGCAGAACGTCCCTTCGGCGGATTATTACGCGGAAGTCATGGACGAGGTCAAGCGCGGTAATTTGCAATATGACGATGAACTGGGGATCTTCGACGCCGGCGTGGGCGATTTCAAGTGGCTGTACGACGAGCAGCAGGCGCGCCGCGATATTCCGTACTGCGCCTTCACGAAAGGGCAGCTACTCGAAGCGGGCGATTTGCAATTCGTGGACAAGCATCCGGCATATAAGGCATTCGCGACTTTCCTGGAACAACGACTGGGCGCAACGGAGGACGACGCGGACGAGATCGCGGCGGAGATCATCCTCTCGATCCAGGAGCGGCTGGGGCTTCAAGACGTTGTCGGATCGATTCAGAACCACTTCCAGATCAACGAGCTGAAGATGCTGGAGGCGCTCGTGGAGCGGGTCGTCGAACTGATGAACAATTCCCGTCAATGGACGCTGAAAGGCCACACGCCGAGAGAGCTGTCGGCCATGCGCAGCCAGACGGCGAACGTCATGGCGGCCGTGCCGGCGAGGCGGCCGGGCGCAGTCGTGCCGTTCCGGGCGGAGACGAAGGTTGGCCGCAACGACCCGTGCCCTTGCGGCAGCGGGAAGAAAGCGAAGAAGTGCTGCGGCGCCTAAGGCGCGGCAAACGAAAATGGCGGAACGAAACGTCGGGAAGCGCTGAGGTAATCGGCGCTCATCCCGGCGTTTTTTGGTATGCGAAGCGCAGTAAAATTAAGGAAAGCGGCCGCGTATTTACAGAACCGAATGAAAGCGGTATTATTGATGCATTGGAATACTTGTATACAGGTATACTTGTTTGCATCTGAAAGGATGGTAGCCTATGAAGCTTGGTTTGATCGGATTGGGCAAAATGGGATTCAGTTTGGCGCAAAACTTGCTCCGGGGCGGTCACGAGACCGTCTTGTACGACGTCAATCCGGAGCCGGCGAAGCAGCTGGCCGAAGAAGGCGGGCAGCCCGCCGAGACGATCGCGCAGCTGGCGGCGTCGTTGGCGAAGCCGCGAATCGTGTGGATCATGGTACCGGCGGGCGAAATCGTCGACAAGGTGCTGGACGAGCTGCTGCCCGCGCTCGAGGAGGGCGACATCGTCATCGATGGAGGCAACTCGCACTATAAGCAGTCGGTCGCTCGGGGCGCGAGGCTCGGAGAGCGGGGCATCCGCTTCCTGGACTCCGGCACGTCCGGCGGCGTAGAAGGCGCGAACCAAGGCGGCTGCTTCATGGTCGGCGGATCCAAGGCGGCGTTCGAGACGGTAGAGCCGATCTTCCGCAGCATCGCGACCGAGAACGGGTATCTGTACGCCGGCGAGAGCGGCAGCGGCCACTATCTCAAAATGATCCACAACGGCATCGAATACGGCATGATGCAGTCGATCGCCGAAGGATTCGAGCTGCTGAGCAAGAGCGAATACGGCTTCGACTTCGAAGACGTCGCGCGCGTCTGGGCGAACGGCTCGGTCATCCGAGGCTGGCTGATGGAGCTGACGGAGCGCGCGTTCTCGAAGGATCCGAAGCTGGAGGGCATCCGGGGCATCATGAAGAGCTCGGGCGAAGGCAAGTGGACGGTCGAGACCGCCCTTGAGCTGGAGGCGAGCACGCCGGTCATCGCGCTGTCGCTGCTCATGCGCTACCGTTCGCTGGAGAACGACACGTTCCACGGCAAAGTCGTCGCGGCGCTGCGGAATGAATTCGGCGGCCACGCGGTCGTGCGCAGCGAGTAAATCGGCAAGCGGGCAGGCGAAGCGCTCGTCAAGGGACAGCCGAATGGACATGAGCAAGCCGCGCCGACGCCGCGAATCCGTGGCATCCGCGTTCGCACCTATGCTACAATGAAGGATATTGTTCATAGCTGCGTACGAAACGGATGACTAGGAGAGTCGATGGAATGCGGTATCCTTCTGCATGGCTGGCGGGCCTGTCCCTCGGGGAGACGATCGCCTGCGAATTAAGACTGCAAATTATTAACGGCACGATCAAATCCGGCGAGGTCATCTCGGAGAACCGGATCGCCGCCGACTTCAATACGAGCCGCTCGCCCGTCCGGGAGGCGCTCAAATCGTTGTCCAACGAGGGGCTTATTCGGTTAGAGCGGATGGGCGCGGTCGTGCTGGGATTAACCCGCACCGACGTGGAAGAGCTGTACGACGTGCGGTTTCTGATCGAGAGCTTCGTCCAGCAGCGCCTCGCCTATGCCGACAATACGGCGCTGACCGCAAGCCTCTTGCAGCTGATCGACAAGATGGAGCTGGCGGTGAAGCACGGCGACATCGTGGAATTCGCGCATCTGGATTTCGCCTTTCACGAGACGATCATTACGGCGGCGGCGCACACCCGGATATTGCACTTATGGAAGAGCATCCGCCATATCGTGCTGACCGTCATGCTGATCACGACCGGCGAGGTGTTCTCGGAAGGAGAGGCGAAGCTGGAGACCGTCATCGACAAGCACCGCATTATCGTCAGCGCGCTGGCGTCCAAGAACGTGGACGCGATCCGCGAGGTCGTGGAGACGTACTTCGCCGATTCGCGAACGACGCTGTATCACAGTCTTCCCTAGGTAAGCCATCGAACTGCCGCTTCGGCGGCGTTCCGACGGCTGCGGAATGTAACGCGCCGCGCCGCCGAAGACGGCGACAGCCGGTTCAACTTGTCGACAGGTATACTTGTATTAATCCACATAATGAAAGCGCTCTTAGGGCATAGTACCTCGGAACGTCAGCCGCTAGCAAATTAAGGAGGATCTTCATGGATAGCTTGTTCGGTCTCAGTCATAACGCGACGCTGCTCGTCTGGACGCTCGTCGCGATCGTATTCTTGGTTGTGCTCATCGCGAAATACAAGTGGAACCCGTTCGTAACGCTGCTCATCTCGGCGCTGATGCTCGGCTTGCTCGCCGGAATGGACCCGCAGGAGGTCATCAAGTCGGTGACCGGCGGCCTCGGCGGCACGCTCGGCACGATCGCCATCGTCATCGGTCTGGGCACCATGCTCGGCAAAATGATGGCGGAATCCGGCGGCGCCGAGAAAATCGCCACGACGCTCGTCGACCGCTTCGGCGAGAAGCGCGTCCACTGGGCGATGATGATCGTCGGCTTCATCGTCGGCATACCGGTATTCTTCGAGGTTGGCGTCATCCTGCTTATTCCGATCGTGTTCACCGTCGCGCGCAAGACGGGCATGCCGCTCTTGAAGATCGGCATTCCGATTCTCGCCGGCCTTTCGACCGTGCACGGCCTCGTCCCGCCGCATCCGGCGCCGATGATCGCCATCGATGCATTCGGTGCCGATTTGGGTAAAACGATTTTGTATTCGCTTCTGATCGGCTTGCCGACGGCTATCATCGCAGGTCCGTTGTTCGGCAAATTCATCGGCAAGCGCATCGACGTCACGCCGCCGGCTGACCTTGCCGAGCAGTTCGCGGCGAATGAAAACCGCCAACTGCCGGGCTTCGGGATTACGTTGTTTACCATTCTTCTCCCTGTTATTCTTATGTTAATCGGTTCCATCGCGACGATCGCCGATCCGGACGGCGTGAACGGCTTCACGCATTTCGCCGAGTTCATCGGCCATGAAATCATCGCCTTGCTCATCTCGGCCGTCTTCGCGTTCTTCTCGCTCGGCTTCGCGCGAGGCTTCTCGAAGGAAGACGTATCGCGCTTCGCGAACGAATGTCTGGCGCCGACGGCGTCCATCATTCTGATCATCGGCGGCGGCGGCGCGTTCAAGCAGGTGCTTATCAACAGCGGCGTCGGCACGGCGATCGGCGAGATGGCGACGGCCGCGAACGTGAACATCATTCTATTCGCATGGCTCGTCGCGGCGCTGATCCGCGTGGCGACGGGCTCCGCGACGGTCGCGATGACGACCGCGGCCGGCATCGTGACCCCGGTGCTCGCCATGAACCCGGGCACGAACGTCGAGCTCGTGGTGCTGGCGACCGGCGCGGGCTCGCTCGTGCTCTCCCACGTCAACGACGCGGGCTTCTGGATGGTCAAGGAATTTTTCAATATGTCCGTCGTGCAAACCTTGAAATCGTGGACGGCGATGGAGACGATTCTGTCCGTCGTCGGCCTTATCTTCATCCTGCTTCTGAGCACGGTCGTGTAGCGGAAGCGAACTTGTAAGGAAAGAAGGTCTTCCCATTGAGCAGCACCACCTATATGATAGGCGTCGATATCGGCACGACCAGCACGAAGGCCGTCCTGTTCGAGGAGAACGGGGCGGTCGTCGCCAAGGCGAACGAGGGCTATCCGCTCCATACGCCGACCTCGTCGATCGCCGAGCAAAATCCGGACCAAATCTTCCAGGCAGTCCTAGCGACGATCAACGGCGTCATGAAGCAAAGCGGCATCGAGCCGGCCAGCGTCCTGTTCGTCTCGTTCAGTTCCGCGATGCACAGCGTCATCGCGGTCGACGCGGAGTGCAAGCCGCTGACGGCGTGCATCACGTGGGCGGACAACCGCAGCGCGGCGATGGCGGAGAAGCTGAAGCGGGAGCTGGACGGGCAGGCGATCTACGCGCGCACCGGCACGCCGATCCATCCGATGTCGCCGCTCGCGAAGCTGATGTGGCTGCGCCAGGACGAGGAGGAGACGTTCCGCAAGGCGAGCAAATTCATCTCGATCAAGGAATACGTCTTCGCCAAGCTGTTCGGCGAGTACGTCATCGACTATTCGATCGCTTCGGCGACGGGCATGATGAATCTCGAGTCGCTGAGCTGGGACGAGGAAGCGCTGGCGCTGGCCGGCGTTACGCCGGGGCAGCTGTCCAAGCTTGTTCCGACGACGTATGCGCTGCATGATCTGAAGCCGGCGTACGCGGCCGATATGGGGCTTGCGCCGTCGACGCCGTTCATCGTAGGCGCAAGCGACGGCGTGCTCTCGAACCTCGGCGTGAACGCGATCGAGCCGGGCGTCGTCGCGGCGACGATCGGCACGAGCGGCGCGATCCGCACGGTCGTGGACCGCCCCGTCACCGATCCGAAAGGCCGCATCTTCTGCTACGCCTTGACGGACAAGCACTGGGTGATCGGCGGGCCGGTCAACAACGGCGGCATGCTGTACCGGTGGGTGCGCGACGAGTTCGCCTCCGCCGAAGTCGAGACGGCAGAGCGGCTCGGCATGGACGCGTACGATCTGCTCAATCAGATCGCGGAGCGGGTTCGTCCCGGCGCGGACGGGCTGCTGTTCCATCCGTATTTGACGGGCGAACGGGCGCCGCTGTGGAATCCGGACGCGCGCGGCTCGTTCTTCGGGCTGACGATGCATCACAAGAAGGAGCATCTCATCCGCTCGGTGCTGGAAGGCGTCATTTTCAACTTATACACGGTGCTGCTCGCCATGGAGGAACAGATCGGACGTCCGACCAAAATCCAGGCGACGGGCGGTTTCGCGCGCTCGCCGCTGTGGCGCCAGATGATGGCCGACATTTTCGACCAGGAGGTCGTCGTGCCGGAGAGCTTCGAGAGCTCCTGCCTGGGCGCCGTCGTGCTCGGCCTGTACGGCCTCGGCCGGATCGATTCGCTGAACGTCGTCAAGGCGATGGTCGGCGCGACGCATTCGCACAAGCCGATCGCGGAGAACGCGAAGGTGTACCACGAGCTGCTGCCGATCTACATCCGGATCTCGCGCAAGCTCGAAGAGGAGTATACGGCGATCGCGAAGTTCCAGCAGCGGTTGTTCGAATCGTAAGGCGAACACGGAGGGGGTTGTTCCCGGAGAACGTCGAAAGACGCCGGGGGCAGCCCCTTCGTTGCGTTCTCCGCCCAACCGCGGGAAGCAGGAAGCAGGCCGGATCAAGTACCCATTCGCGTCCTGCGCGAGACAACAGCATCCTTCCCGGCGCTTGACTCGTCTACATGTAAAAGGCGAAAGAGAAGGGTGGTTTGCATGGAGATAGTCGGAATCGCCTTGCTTCTCGGAGGCGCCTTGGTCGTCGGCGTCCAGTCCGTTCGCAGAGGCTTGCGGGAGAAGAAGAAGGCGGAACTTGCGAAAGGCATCGGGCTGCTCGCCGCCGGCATCGCGTTCGTCTCCGCCATCCTGCTGTTTCTCTGGATGGTCATCCACGCGCCGGGCGGGGATTTTTAACCTGGCGGACGGCAAAAAGCTGCTTCATTCCCTCAGGGCGGGATGAAGCAGCTTTTTTGGCGCATTCGCTATTGAAGGCTCGCGGAATCCAGCGGCAGACTGACCTCGATCGTCGTGCCGCGGCGCTCTTCGCTGAAGACGCGAACAGTGCCGTTGTGATTCTCGATGATTTTGCGGCTGACCATGAAGCCGAGGCCGGTGCCTTTCTCCTTGGTCGTGTAGAAGGGCTGGCCGAGTCGGGCGAGCACGTGCTCCGGGATGCCGCCGCCTTGATCGACGAAGCGGATGAACAACATGCCATCGCCCCGTGCCAGTTGAATGAGCAGCTCCCCGCCGCCCGGCATCGCTTCGATCGCGTTCTTGATGAAATTAATGCACACCTGCTTGATCTGGTTCTCCTCGCATTCGAGACACAGGTTCTCGTCTTCGAAATCGGTCAGGATGCGCACGTTGTTCAAATTCGCTTGCGCGTCCAGCAGCGTAATGACGTCCCGGATCAGCGCCGGGATATTGCGCGACTGAAAGTGGACCGCCTGCGGCTTGGCCAGCATGAGCAGCTCGCTGAGGATCGTCTCGATGCGCTGAATTTCGGATGCCATGATGTCGAAGTACAGCTGCTTGCTCGCGCCTCCGGTCTGAAGCAAATGGAGGAAGCCTTTCACGGCCGTGACCGGGTTGCGGATCTCGTGCGCGATGCCGGCCGCCAATTCCCCGGCGATCGAGAGCTTCTCCGTCCGGATGAGCAGCTCCTGCGCCTGCATGCGCTCGGTGATGTCGCGCACGATAACAGCCCGGCCGTTCGGGTTATCGTCCTCGTCGAGCAGGGGGAACGAGGAAATCATGACGTTGACCGGCGTGCCGTCCTTCCGATAGCGAAGCGACTCATAGCCCTCCACGTTGCGCCCGGTCATATTGACATGCTTGTTGCGCGGGACTTCGTAGCGGCGATCCAGCGGAATGGTCGGCAGCACGGCCGCCTTCAAGCCCATCACCTCTTCGTTGGTCCAACCGAATAAGCGTTCGAACGCTTCATTGACCCGTATGACCTTCTCGTCCTGGTTCAAGATGATAATGGGATCGAGATTGCGGGTAATGAACGATTCAAGCTGCGATTTCGTGGCGCGCAGCCGCTCTTCCGTCTTCCGGCGCATGTCCGATTCCCGGTTGGCATGCCCCCTTTCCTCCTGGAATGGGACCGAGATGGGGAAGAGCGGGCCGTCCTTCGCGTATAACGGCGATGTTACCAGCGCCTGGTCGGTCAGCCAATACGCATGATGGCGCAGCAGCTTGTGCTGCATGGCGGCGGACGTCTGCGCTCCATCATAGCAGCAGACGGACGAGAATCCTTGCGTCGTGACGCTGTAGTCCGCCAGCTGCTCCACCATTTCGAGCTCATCTTGCACCTTCGCGTTCTCCGGCCACTCGGCGTGCGCCCATAACCGGAAGGCAATGCCTTGCGCGCTGAGCGGGACGAGCAGGTCCTTGTACTGCTCGAGCACCATGCCGCAGCAGAACGGCTCCTGCACTCGATAGAATTCCAGGCTGTTCACGTAACGGACGCAGCCGAGCTGCTCGTCGGACATGCTGCCGCGCAGCGCGCGGAAAATCCGGTCATAGCGATCCTGTCTGTCGATGACTATCACTTGATGGCCTTGTTCGATGCCGGATGCAATGAAGGAGACGGCCTGCCGGGTATACGCGTCCCGATTCTCGTACACATAGAGAACATGACCGCTGCCGGCTGTTTCAAACAGCTGATTTAATTGCGTAAACTGATCGCTCATGCAACACCTCATTAAGGTCGTGTCGAGGCGGAGCGCTTGGCCCGATTCCGGTCGTTCCGGCGGGGTTCAAGCGCGTATGCGCCTCTAAGGCAGCGCATGACGGCTGCTGGTCATATGTAAGTCATGAGCTCTTTCCTATATAGGGAAAATTGTAGCATTAAACTTTCGCCTTGCACATGGAAAAAGGTGCCGAATTATGCCGGGAGAATAGTCGCCTTTTTCGCGAAACGCATTGCAATCTATCAAATTTCGTTGCACCGGCCTATCGTTATCGTACGCGCCTAACCTTATCGTTAGTCCTAACCATTCGGAAGGAGCGTTATTCCATGAATAAAGAGCGCACGCTCGTCGTCAGCGACATTCACGGCTGCGACGAAGAATTACGGTTATTGCTGGAGGCGATGTCGTTTCGGCCCGAGCGCGATCAGCTTATTTTGCTCGGCGATTACGTCGACCGGGGACCCCGCAGCAAGGAGACCGTCGCGTACGTGTGCCAGTTGGTCCGGCAGGGAGGGGCGCTGGCGCTTCAAGGCAACCATGATAACCGATTCGTGAACGTCGTCGCCGGGCTGGCCACGGCGGAGGAGAAGATGAAATTCTGGGAAAAAGGCGGCGCGGAAACGCTGAGCAGCTACTATGGGCGGATTGTCGCCGCCTCCGAAGACGAGGAGGAGACGTGCTGCCGCTATATTCGGGAACATTACGCCGAGGATCTTCAATTCCTGAAGGACTTGCCGATGTACTACGAGGACGAAAGCTTCATCTACGTGCATGCCGGCCTCAACCCGGCGTACGCCAACTGGAAGCTGCAGCCCGCCAGAGACTTTCTCTATATTCGCGATCCGTTCTACGAGGGGGCCGCAACCCGCGGGAAGACGGTCATCTTCGGCCATACCAAGACCGTGGAACTGCACGGTTCGCCGGAGGCGTGGTTCGGACCGGGAAAGATCGGCATTGACGGCGGATGCGCGTTCGGCTATCAGCTGAACGGCATCGAAATTGCCCGCGGCCGGGTCAGCCGAGTATGGAGTCAGCCTAGGCTCGAGGGGCAGTAACGGCGCGTCCCGGGAAAATAGTGCCAAAACCGCTCGAACGGCGCGCGGGATTTTGCTATAATCATAGCATCCAACTCTATTCCTAATAGCGAGGTCCTGAATGAAATCGATAGTTTCAATTCTGATCGTAGTGGTGCTGCTGCTCGGCGCGGCGTTCGGCGCTCAGGCCAAGAGCGAGGCGAAGCAGTACTATCAAGTGTCTGCGGATTCTTTGAACGTGCGCAACGACCCGAGCGAGAAGGGGGAGGTTATCGCTTCTCTCCGCAAAGGCGACGTCGTCGAGGTGTCGGACGAGGCGCACGGCTGGCTCCAGGTCGCGCTGAACAAGACGAGCGGCTGGGTAGCGGGCTATTATCTGGTGAAGACAGGCAGCGGCGGCGGAAAGACGACGGTCTCGTCCGGGTCAAGCGGCGCGAAGTCGAGCGCGCAGACGGTGCAGGCCGATTCGCTGCGTATGCGCAAAGGTCCGGGTACCGGTTATTCGGTCGTAGGCGGGCTGTACAAAGGCGAGGCCGTCACGGTCATAGACCGGGATGGCGACTGGGTGAAGGTGAAGACGCCGGACGGCCAGCAGGGCTGGGTCGCGTCGCAGTACATAGGCGAGGGCGGCGGAAGCAGCTCGGGTTCGGGCGACAGCTCATCATCCGGCAGGTTGAACGGCAAACTGATCGTGCTCGATCCGGGGCACGGCGGCGACGATCCGGGCATGATCGGCAAGGAGTCGGAGGCGCAGGAGAAGGATCTGAACCTGGAGACGGCGTTCATCCTGGCCGACTATCTGCGGGATCTCGGCGCGCGCGTCATCCTGACCCGCTCGGAGGACGTCAAGCCGTCGCTGCCGGAGCGGGTGAAGATCAGCGAGAACAACGGCGCGGACGCGTTCATCAGCATCCACTACAACTCGTCGACGAAGAATACGTCCGGCACGCTCACGTTCTATAACAAGGGCAAGGACAAGGCGCTGGCCCGGGCGATCGAGAGCGAGCTGGCCGAAGGCGCGGGCGGACTGCGGAGCAACGGCATCTCCTTCGGAGACTATCACGTGCTTCGCGAGAATTCCCAAGTGTCGGCGCTCGTGGAGCTTGGCTTCCTCTCCAATGAGAAGGACGAGCGGATTGTGCGAACGAAAGACTACAAGCGTAAGGCGGCCAAAGCAATCGCCGACGGGCTGGTCGACTATTTCAATTAAGCAAGGCAGCACGAAGAGAGGGGGCATAGCCCCCTCTCTTCGTGCTTTGGCGCGTTTGTCGGCCGGCGAAAGGCGGATAGGTTGCAAGTCGTCGCGCAGTTTCACGCTGCGCGATGCGCGCTTTCCGCATGAACGAACGGTGCCGACTGTTTCGTGATCGCGTATTTCCCCGCGGTCGGCAACTTGCCGGGCGCGAGGGAGGAAGACGCTTAACGGTAGCCGTTGCGCGTATACGCCGTACTGAAATTGCCGAGGTTGCCGAAGTACGCGGACACGAGCTTCGCCGGATCGGTCGCCATCTCGCCGCGCGCAATGCTGTCGTTGCCGTCGTCCCAGCCCCAGGCCGAGTTCGCGGAATTGTCCTTGCCGTTGTCGCCGAGGAACGTGCCCCGGCTGGCGAAGGTGACCGCATCGTTGCGCCGCGACCAGAGGCCGCCGGATGCGAACGCGTCGACGAGCTGGTACTGGACCGAGCTGTCGCTGCCGCCCGATGGAACTTCGGCCGTCGCCGCGCTCGGATAATAGATAATGCCGTCGCCGCCCGGGAAGCTGCCGCCGTTCCACGCTTTGAGTCCGTGGCCTTTGGCTTCCTGGAAGCTCGTCGGTCTCGAGTAGCCGCCGTAGTTGGCCATGACGATCGAGCCGTCGATCGTCTCTTGTCCGGCGGTATAGGCGCTGCCCGGAGGCGTAAACGAGTAGAAGTCCGAGTGAGCTACGGTGACCATCGCTTCCAGCTTGCCGTAATCGGTGCCATCCTTGCGGACGGTAAGGAGGAGGCCTTCCATGTCGTTCTCGTGCGTATCGAGGCCGAAGTCCGGATAGTCGACCCAATCGCGCGGATGATAGAAGCTGTACGTCAGGAACCAGTGCGTGGACGTCTCTACGACGGAATAGTAGACGGTCGCTTTCAGCGAGCTCGCGTTATCGTCTTGGCGCTCCCAATTGTTCAGCGTGTCCCAGTCTCCGTCGTAGTTGACGGCCGCGAGATAGTCCGCGTCGTAATCCGTGCTGTCCGTGTCCTGGTAGTGGACCGGAGCCCATCGCAGCGCGAGCTGCGCATCCGTCGCCGCGGCCTGCGCCGTCTTGGCGCCCGGCGCCGCCGGCGCGGCGGATAGCGCGAACGCGCCGAATATCGCGGCGGCCGCGATCGCCGTCGTTTTGCGGGTCAAGCTCTTCTTCATTATCGATACCACCTCTCCATTGTACGTCGCTTACGGGTATTTCCTAGTTGTCCGCCCCGAATATAGCATGCTGCCGGAGGAGCGGCCAGTTAGGTTTTGTAAAATGAACGCGGAGAGGGCGCTCGAGAATTAACGGGAAACGGGCCGCACGTAGACGCGGCCATCGTGCGTCTCGGCGATGACCGGCGCTTCGAAGAAGCGGGTCAGCGTCTCCGCGCGCAGCAGCTCGGCGGTGTCGCCGGCGTCGGCGACTTCGCCCCGCCGAAGGAGCAGCGTGCGGCCGAAGACGGGCAGAATTTCCTCCGAATGGTGCGTTACGTAGATGAGCGTCGGCGTATCCGGCCGGCGGGTCAGCTCCTCGATGCTGCCGAGCAGCCGTTCGCGGGAGAACAGATCCAGTCCGTTGGTCGGCTCGTCCAGAATGAGGATGCGGGGATCGGCCATGAGCGCCCGCGCGATCAGCAGTTTCTGCTTCTCGCCTTGGGAACAGGAGCGATATTCGCGGTCCCACAGATGGAGGCAGCCGAGCGTGCGCATGAGCGATTCCGCCCGGTTCACATCCTCCTCCAGCAGCTTCTCGTACAAGCCGATCGTGGCGTATTTGCCGCTAATGACGACGTGCTGGGTTCGGTCGCTGGCGTAGAGCTTCTCCTGCAGCGACGAGCTGACCCAGCCGATCGAGCGGCGCAGCTCGCGCAGGTCGACCTCGCCGAAGCGGCGGCCGAGCACGGAGACCGAGCCCGAAGTCGGCCAGATGTAGCCGGTGACGATATTGAGCAGCGTCGTCTTGCCCGAGCCGTTCAGGCCGAGCAGCGCCCAGTGTTCGCCTTGGCGCACCGTCCAATCGATCTCGCGCAGCAGCTCGTTTGCGCCCGTACGCCAACTGACGTTCCGATTTTCAATGACCGGTTGCATGAAAGAAAACCTCCGTTTCTTATCGCCGCCCTAGGAGCAGGGGCGCTTCGGCATTCGCGCTGGATAACGCTCCCGATTCCCAAACGGCGTCGTTTCGTGGTATACTACAGGGCGTCCAAATTCGAGAGGTTCGAGATCCTCCCTCTATAAAAAACTAAGGAGCCTAACAACATGAGCGGAAGAAGCAAAGAAGAACTGCAAGCAGGCGGCATCACCCAATTGGGCAACCAAGGCACGAAATACGCGTTCGAGTACGACCCGTCCATTCTCGAGTCGTTCGACAACAAGCACCCGAACCGCGACTATTTCGTCAAGTTCAACTGTCCCGAATTCACGAGTCTCTGTCCGATCACGGGCCAGCCGGACTTCGCGACGATCTATATCTCGTACATCCCGGACATCAAAATGGTCGAGAGCAAATCGCTCAAGCTGTATCTGTTCAGCTTCCGCAACCACGGCGATTTCCACGAGGATTGCATGAACATTATCATGAACGACCTGATCGCGCTCATGGAGCCGCGTTACATTGAAGTGTGGGGCAAATTCACCCCGCGCGGCGGCATCTCCATCGACCCGTACACGAACTGGGGGCGTCCCGGCACGAAATACGAGCAGATGGCGGAGTATCGCCTGATGAATCACGATTTGTATCCGGAGAAAGTGGACAACCGGTAAGAACGGCGAATCGTCCGCGGCGCGCCGGCGCTGGTTGACCGTTCAAAATAAGCTCCTGCCCGCATGGGCAGGAGCTTATTTTATTGGCGGGCAAGGAGATTTTGTCCCCGCATAGTCGGATCCTTCTACGGCTCGATCGAGATCGTCCGCACCTCGACGTCCCGGCCCAGCGTGACGATGCGCGCCGACGCTTGGAGCGAAGGGCGCCGCGGCGACGTGACGGCCGTCCCGAGCATATGCATGCGGGTGCCGCCGATCTCGAGCTGACCGGGAATGTGCAGATGGCCCGTGAACACGTCGCTTACCCGGCCGGCCAGCGAAGCGTCGAACAGCCAGGGCGTCCGGCTTTGCACGTATTTGTTCAGGTCGCGGACGTCGTCCACGGCCATAATGTGGGCGCGAATTTGGGGCAGATCCAGCGGCACGTGCGTGAAGACGAGATTGCGGCCGTGCCGGCCGATATTCGCTTCGATCCAGTCCTTCGTGCCGTCGGGCACGCCGCTCAAGGCGCTGTCGAGCAGCAGCAGGCCGCAATCGCCGGTATCGACGTACCGGTTGTGCAGCTCGATGCCGCGCGCGAGCCAGCCTTTGCGGGCGGTATCGCAGCCTTCCATCGCGGAGATTTTGCGGATGTTGTTGTCCGCCCGGTGGAACAGCTGGTAGTCGTGATTGCCGGGCACCGACATCCACGGGCAGGGCAGTTCGTTCAGGAGCTCGATCGCAAAATCGCGGTTGGCTTCGCTGTACCAGTCCACCATGTCGCCGAGGCAGATGACCAGGTCCGGCGCTTCATCCTGGATCAGCGCGCGGAGTTTCACGAAAGTCGGCCACGCTTCCGCGAAAAACCCGCGGCTGACGCGCACCTCGTGAAGCGGCTCGCGGGACGAAATGGCATGCATATCGGAGAAAACGGCGATTTTCAAAGATGGAGCCCTCCCTTGCGTGACTTCATATTTTCTTATTATAAGTGAAGCAGTTAAATAGTGGAACCGCAAAAGAAGCGGCAAGGGACGGCGGTGTTCTGCCGAGGTAGCGCGCTGAACCGGCAGAGCCATCACATATTAAGGGCGAACGCACATATACTGATAGTCCAAAATCATTGATCGATGCGGCTTGTTGACGATAAACCCGATCTCCTCGTATACGGTAACGCATTGCCGGCTTAGAAGAGCGAAGGGAGAGATCATCATGCTGGTATTGGAAGAGATGGAGCGCTTGTCGCTGGAGCAGGTCGTATTCTGCCAGGATCGCGCGAGCGGGCTTCGCGCCGTCATCGCCGTCCACAGCACGCGGCTCGGACCCGCCTTGGGCGGCTGCCGGATGAGGCCGTACGCGACCGAGCAGGAAGCGGTGCTCGACGCGATGCGGCTCGCCCGGGGCATGACGTACAAGTCGGCCGTCTTCGGGCTCGACTACGGCGGCGGCAAGGCGGTCATCATCGGCGACCCGGCCAAGGATAAGAGCGCGGAGCTGTTCCGGACGCTGGGACGCTATATCGGATATTTGAACGGCAGATACATTACCGGCGTCGATCTGGGCACGTCCGTCGCCGATATGAAGGAGATCGCCAAGGAAACGATCTATGTCACCGACACGCCCGGTTCGGTCATGGCGACGAACGATTTCACCGCGGAGATGACCGCCTACGGCGTCTACGTCGGGATGAAAGCGAGCGCGAACGCGGCGTTCGGCACGAACGTGCTATCGGGCAAAACTGTGGCGGTTCAGGGATTGGGCAAAGTCGGGCTTAGGCTGTGCCGTTATCTGTACGAAGCGGGGGCGAAGTTGATCGTCGCCGATCCCGACGCGTCGCGGGTCTCGCTCGCCGCAACCGCTTACGGCGCCGTCGCGGAGGACCCGGAGCGGATCGCCTTCGCGCGGTGCGATATATTCGCGCCGTGCGCGCTGGGCGGCATCCTGAACGAGACGTCAATCCCGCGGCTGGCCTGCCGGATCGTCGCGGGGGCGGCCAACAACCAGCTCGGCGAAGAATGGCACGGCGAGCTGCTGCAGGAGCGGAATATTCTGTACGCGCCGGACTTCGTCGTCAACGCGGGCGGCTTGCTGATTACGGCGCGGGAGATACAGGGCGGGTCCGAGGCGGACATGAGGCGCGGCGTCGAGGCGATCGACCGCGTGCTGCGGACGGTGTACCGCTTCGCGCGCCAGACGGGCATCGCGACGAGCGATGCGGCCGGGTATTTGGCGGAGCGGAACTTGGCGCGGGCTTGAGGCGGGCGCGGCGGTAGCTTCGGTCATGTAGGGCTGGGGACGGGTGTATAGATGGATGGCGAGTAAAGGTTCATGTCGTTAACGTCTTCCGTTAACGGCATGAACCTTTTTTGCCGATTAACGGGCGGTTGTTATTGTTTCATGTCCTTAACTGAGGTACGATTTACCATGTTGGTAAGAGATTGCTAGATTTCACGGCATGAGGAGCGTGAGAACGTGAACGTAAAGCTAGTGATTGAATCGTTGATCGTCGGGACGGTGCTGTACGTGCTGGGCGGCATGGCGATCGGCATGGTCATGACGGTCTGGTTCGTGCCGGACATTCTCGAAGCTTACGAATCGCCCGACATTCAGTCATCGCAAGTGTCGTTCGGCGGCCCGATCAACCCGTGGTTGGAAGGGCTGAAAGCTCTGCTCGTCTGCGCCGCTTACTTCGGGATTCGATATGGCATCGCAAGCCGGCGGCGGGCCAAACGGCGGTGAATCGCGCGACGCGCCGATGATGGTGGAGGGGCGTGAGCTAGCGCGGGACAAGCCGTAATAGAGAACCTACACATCGAGGTGGAACATGGGCCATATTGGGGATCGTCTGATCGAAGAAGGCAGAAGGAAACGAACGGCGCTCGTGGTCGGGCTGGACCCGGATCTGCGCTATATACCGGACGCGATCCGGCAGGGCGCCGACCCGGAGACGGGCGAAGGCGCGGCGGAGGCGATCTATGCTTTCAATCGGATCGTCATCGATGCGGTGGCGGACCACGTCGTCGCCGTCAAGCCGCAGCTGGCGTATTACGAAATTTATGGCGCGAGCGGGATCGGGGCGCTCGAGCGGACGATCCGTTACGCGCGGAGCAAAGGGCTGCTCGTGTTGAATGACGCGAAGCGCGGCGATATCGGACCGACCTCGGCCGCTTATGCCCGCGCGTTCTTGGGCGACGGCCCAATCGCGGGCGATATGGTGACGGTCAATCCGTTCCTCGGCAGCGACGGCTATATGCCGTTCATCGAAGCGGCCGAGACGGCGGGCAAAGTCGTCTTCGTCTTGCTGAAGACGTCGAATCCGTCGTCGGGGGAGCTGCAGGACGTGAAGCTGGACGGCGGGGGCGCGTTGTACATGAAGCTGGCCGAGGAGCTGGAGCGACTGGCGGCTCGTTCGCTAGGGACCCATGGCTATTCCTGCGTCGGCGCCGTCGTAGGCGGCACGTATCCGGAGGAGGCGCGCGCGATCCGCGCGGCTTTGAAGAGCGCGATCTTCCTCGTGCCCGGATACGGCGCGCAGGGCGGGTCGGCGGAGGCGCTGCGGCCGTTCTTCGACGTGCGCGGCGAAGGGGCCGTCGTATCATCGTCCAGAGCCATTCTCTATGCCTATCGAAGCCTTGGCGATCATTGGTCTTCGTTGTCCGAAGCGGAGATCGGCCGGGCGATTGGCGAGGAAGCGGCGGGGGCCAAAGAAGCGATTAACGCGGTACGGGGGCTCTGATCCAAGTACGGCAGCATTGGAAGCGGGACAAGACCAGCACCTAGAGGAGATGACGACGATGGCGGTCGAACTGCATGAACTTACGAAAGCGCATGAAGCGAGGCTGAGGATGTTCGAGCTGCCGCCCGAGCAAGCGAAATTTACCGCCATGCCCGTCGAACTGCTGGAGTCGGCGCCAGGCCGGTATCCCATTGTCATTACGGCCGGCGAAGAGCCGGTCGGCTTCTTCCTGCTCCACGATAGCGAGCGGGTGAAGGACTGCACCGAAAATCCCCGTGCGATGCTGCTCACGGCGTTCTCCGTCGACAACGCGAAGCAGGGCAAAGGTTATGCCAAGCAAGGCATGGCGCTGATCCCCGCGTTCGCGAAGGAACGCTTTCCGGATTGCGACGAAATCGTGCTTGCGGTGAATCGCCGCAACATCCCCGCTCAGAAGCTGTACGAGCGGGTCGGATTCGCCGACACGGGACGCAGACGGATCGGCCCTCAAGGGGAGCAGTTCGTATACGGCTGGGCGCTGGCCGGGCGGGAGTAGAAGTGGCGGAAGGCAATAGCCGCGGCGAAGGCGAGGGACGCTGTCTGAGTGCCGCGTTCCGCTGTGTCTCGTTGTCGCTTATGAAGCTATAGAAGAAGGCTGCCGGCGACGGCAGCCTTCTTCGTCATTGGATAGCGTCAGCGGGCGAATGGGAGGCTTAAGCTTCGAACATGCTGCTCACCCTGCCCGTGAGGCGGTCGACCTCCAGCCAATCGATGGTGGCGGTATGGCTTTCTTCGGCGTCCTCGACGAGTTCGTATAGATGCACGAGCACGGCGGCTTCGTCCGAGGAATCGACCACCTGTATATATCGGGAGCCGGTTGCTTCGGGCTCGTCGCGCAGCTGCTCCGTTCGAGTGACGCTGCGCTCCCCGACCGCGATGTAGAACGCTTCCTGCTCCGACAGCGGCGCTTTATCGGGCGTCCCGCGGATCGTCCGGTCCGCCAGCACTTCGCGATATCGGTCTGCAAATCGCTTATGGGTAATCTCGTAAATCATCGCCTCGCTCGCGTCCCGCATGCGCAGCGTCTCCTGCGCCTTCTCCCATGTAATCGGCGTGAATTGTCCCGCGGCGGGACGATAGCGGACAAGCGAAGGCGGATTCGCGGTTCCGCCGCTTTCTCCATCGCGCGCTTCTAGCAGCAGCCACCGTTCCTCCGGACCGAGCGGATAGGTATGGATGACCAGCTGCCCTTGACGCATCGTACCCGACAGCTGAATGCTATCGTAGAGCGCGCGGAGGAAAGGGGACTCGTCGCTTGGGGCGCTGCGCAAATAATAGATGCCTCTCAGATCCGCTCCCGGCTCGCCGAAGGCGTTCGCCGGGTAGTCGATCGTCAGCGAATCGTCGCCGAGCGCGAGGGAGAGTTCGCGGTAGGCGTCGTCATGGAAGGCAATAGTCTGGCCATCAACCGAAAATTCCGCATCCAACCCGCCGGCTTCATGGCCGGATAGGCGAACGGCCGCATGCAGCCGATACCGATTGTCGCCGAGCTGCTCAAGCGTCGCGATGGCCTCCCGCCGCGAGGAAGCGCCCGCTTGCGCGTAGGTGCCGCTTTGTATGTAGAGTGGAATGGGTTCCAGTTGGCCCGATGCCGTCGTTGGCGGCGCGTAAGCCGAAGCGATCGGGCCGCCTGCGTTGGCCGCGGCGATCGCGGCTTGCGCGGAGCCGGGTCCGGCGCCGATGAACGCGGATAACCGGGGAGAGACGCCCGAGCCGGGAGGGGCGGCGGCGCGGCCGGGGTCAAGGCTCGCCTTGTACCCCGCCAGAATAAGCAGCGGAATAAGGAGCAGAAACGCGACATTTACCCATGATTCCTGATTTTTCATAGCGGCTTCTCCCTGGATGAGCGGCGGCTATCCGCATCTTCGCTCACGTATATAATTTGGCGGCTGCCGCGATCGGCGGCCTATACTACAATCTATGCCGGAGAAGGGCCGAACATTATCGGATTCATAGATTTCTTCGGGCTAACGCGAACCCGAGGAACGATTGCTGGACTTAGGCGGGGAGGACGGCGGCCGGAGTTGTGACCATGTCCGCTCAGGACGTCGCCCATGCATGTCGAATCGCGGCCCGACCGGGAGCGCAGCTAATCGTCGGATGTCTGCCAAGGGACTTGAAACAGCCCCCGCGGCGGTTAAAAAACGTTAAAACTGCTATACTGGTAGATAATAGAATGTGCCGGGAGGGATGAAGGATGAGAACGATCAGAGTAGGAAAGGCGGCGCTGCTGGCGGTATTGGCAGGCAGCTTGGCGGCCTGCGACGGGAGCGGGAACGAACGCGGCGGCGAAACGGCGCAGACGGGCGCGCCGGCGCAAGAGACGGCGGTTAACGTCGAGAACGGCTCGGATACCGCAGCCTACGAGGTGCTGGCGGAGAATCTGAATACGCCATGGGCGATCGCGATGGCGCAAGACGCGGTCTATATTAGCGAACGGGGCGGCGCGGTCGTCAAAGTCCAGGCGGGCAACCAGTCCAGACAGCACGTCAAGCTCGGCAAGCCGGTGAAGGAGGAGGGCGAGGGCGGCTTGCTCGGGTTTGCGCTGGCGCCGGATTTCGAGACGTCGAGACAGGCATTCGCCTACCATACGTACGAGGAGGGCCGGGAGCGGTTGAATCGGATCGTGCTGCTGCGCGAAGATGACGACGGCAAGGGATGGTCCGAACAGCGCGAGCTGCTCGGCGGCATTCCGGGAGCGGCGAACCATAACGGCGGACGGCTTGCCTTCGGGCCGGACGGATACCTGTACGCTACGACCGGCGACGCGCAGGACGAGGCGTCCGCGCAGGAACGCGCCAGTCTGGCCGGCAAAATCCTGCGAATCAAGCGCGACGGCTCCGTCCCGGCGGACAATCCGTTCCCCGGCTCGCCGGTCTATTCATACGGACATCGCAATCCGCAAGGGATCGCGTGGGATCAGGGCGGCGTGCTGTACAGCTCGGAGCACGGTCCTTCCGGCTCGCCGGGCGGCCATGACGAGCTCAACCGCATCACGGCCGGCGGCAACTACGGCTGGCCGGACATCATCGGGGACGAGCAGAAGGAAGGGATGATCGCGCCGCTCTACCATACCGGCGAGGACACGCTGGCGCCGTCGGGCATGGCGGCGGATGCAAGCGGCCAGCTGCTCGTGACCGGACTGCGGGGACAATCGCTTGTCCGCTTCGCTTCCGATGGCATGAGGAAGGAGACGCTTGTTCGATCCGAGGGACGATTGCGGGATGCCGCGGTGAAGGACGGGGTGGTCTACGTCATCACGAACAATACCGACGGCCGCGGCGAGCCGGGCAATAACGATGATCGGCTGCTGCGGTTGAAATAACGGCTAGAGCATGACGTACATCATGATGTCGTCGACGTACTGCCCGTCCACGCAGAATTCGTCGATCAATCGGCCCTGCTCGATGAAGCCGCAGCTCTTGTAGAACGCGATCGCCTTCGGGTTGGTGGCCATGACGCGCAGCGACAACTTACGCATGCCCTGGGCGGCGCAGTGCGTCTTCGCCGCTTCAATAAGCGCTTGGCCGATGCCCATCCGGTGATAATCGGGGTGGACGGCGATGTCGAGCTGCGCGACGTGCGCGTTGCTCGGCAGCGGCGTCGGGGCGCGGAAGCCGACGTAACCGCAGACGACTTCCTCGATGACGGCGACCAGGTGGCTGCCCGGCGGGTTCTGCGCGGCGAACTCGGCCGCCGTCTTGCCGGCGAGCGGGAGCGGCGCGTTGGCCGGCGTCCAGACGCCGCTGTTGTCGATCGCGACGAGCTGGGCGGCGTCCGAGGCTTGGGATAACCGAACTTGAATCGTTGATTTCACGGGCGCAATCCTCCGAATACATAATTTACAGGCAGCGGCATCGACCGCTGCCTGTTCGACGTGCAAATACAAGACTAGGTTACCGCCGCGAACCGTCTGCGGGAAACAGAACCTTCCCGGCCGCGGGAGCGGTCGGGCCGCTCTCCGCTCGCTCGGCGTCCGCGGGCTGCTCCGGCGCGGAGAGGGTGCCGAACGGCAGCGTGAAATAAAAAGTGGAACCGGCTCCTTCCGCGCTGTCGACGCCGATGATGCCGCCCATCAATTCGACCAGCTTGCGGCAGATCGACAGGCCGAGTCCGGTGCCGCCGTATTTGCGGTTCAGCGACGGGTGGAGCTGGGAGAACGATTGGAACAATTGTCCCTGCAGTTGAGCCGGAATGCCGATGCCCGTATCCTTCACGCAGAACGCGAGCGTTAGCGCGTGCGGGTCGGGGTTGGCGAGCCGCTCGATCGTCACCGAAACTTCGCCGTTGTCCGTGAATTTGATCGCGTTGCCGACCAGGTTGATCAGAATTTGTCGCAGCCTCGCGCCGTCCCCCATGAAGACGGGCGGGATCGATTCGTTCAGCACCGACGCGAGCGCAAGCTGCTTCTCCTGCGCGGCGGGCGTGAACAGCGTCAGCACGCCTTCCACGAGATGGGCGATATCGATGGGTTCGTGCATGATGGACATTTTGCCCGCTTCCAGCTTACTGTAATCCAACACTTCGTTCAGAATGTACAGCAGCGAGTCGCTGCTCTTGCGGATGATATCCAAATACGCGCGCTGTTCGTCGTCCAGCTCGGTGTCGGT
This sequence comes from Paenibacillus methanolicus, assembly GCF_008124765.1. Lineage (GTDB taxonomy): Bacteria > Bacillota > Bacilli > Paenibacillales > Paenibacillaceae > Paenibacillus_Z > Paenibacillus_Z methanolicus. The sequence continues at coordinate 41,807 of NZ_VNHS01000019.1, forward strand.
CAGCAGGTCCATGATGCCGACGATGCCGTTCATCGGCGTCCGCAGCTCGTGGCTGATGATGGCCAGAAATTCCGATTTGGCCCGGTCCGCCTGCTCAGCCATCTCTTTGGCGCGCAATATTTCCTTCTGGCTCGTTTTGTCGTGATAGTTCACGACCGCGCCGATCTGCAGGCCGTTATCGTATAGCGGCGTTACCCGGTACTCGGCCAAAAAGCTCGAGCCGTCCTTGCGCCAGAAGACGCCTTCCTTCCATACCGGATCTTCCCCGAGCACGATCGCGGCATGAATCGGCGTCTGGCCGGCGGCGTAATGGCTGCCGTCCGGGGCGGTCTGCTGAATTTGATTCAGGCACGTCGTACCCTCGAGGTCGGCGATCGAATACCCGAGCTTGCGCGCGCCCGCGGGATTGATGAACGTGCACCGTCCTTCCATGTCCAAGCCGCAGATGCCCTCCGACACGGTATTCAGAATGAGCGCATGCTCGTGGCTAAGCTGCTCGATCTGCGTAATATAGCGTTCGCGCTGCGTAATATCTTGAATCATGCCGATGATCCGCGCGGGATTGCCGTTCACGTCGAGCTCCGGCTCGCACTGGGCGTGAAGCACGCGCACATCGCCGTCCGGCAAGAAGATCCGGTACGTGAGATCGCTGCCGTTCCGGCCGGTCCGCATGTGATCGACCGCCGAGAGCAGGCGCGGCAGATCCTCCGGATGGACGCATTGCAGCATGGAATCCAGCGCGTAATCGACGGCCGGCAGCTGGTCGTCGAAAATCCGGCGCAGCTGCTCGGAATACGTCAACCGGCCGGTCAGCAGATCCCAGTCCCAGCAGCCGATATGCGCGATTTCCTGGGCACGGCTCAGCGTGTCCTCGTATTGCTTGCGTTTGGTAATATCGCGGGTGATCGTCAGCACCTTGAACGGCTCGCCCGTCTCCGGGTGACGGATAATCCGCGAGACGATCTCCAGCCAAATATAGTGGCCGTCGTTATGCTTGACGCGGCGAACGAACGTATCCCGGTCCGAATACAGCTTGGAGCGGTCGTTGCGCATCTCTTCGGCATCGTCGGGATGGTAGAATTCGATCCGGTTGCGGCCGACGGCGGAACTCGGTTCGTAGCCGAGCACCGGCAGCATCGACGGCGTGCAGTACAGGAGCGTGCCGTCGGGTTCGCTGAACGAGATAACGTCCTGCGTATATTCCGTAATGAGCGAGAGCATCTCGAGCTCCTTGCGCAGCTTCCGTTCCTCCGAACGGATATCGGTCAAGTCGATTAGCTGCAGCAGGAGGAAAGCAGGCGCCGGATGGCCGTCTCCGATGCGATAGAGTTGGGCGCGGACCGGAACGAGTTCCCCGTTCTTCAGCGCGATCTGCAGCTCCCGCTCGATGCGGCCGTCTCGCGAAGCGAGGACCGCCCGCGATAGGACGCCGTGATCAGGCACTTCCGTGCCGGCCGGCACGGTTAGCTCCGTCCACGCGAGACCGCGAAGCTCGGCTTCCGTCTCAAGGCCGGCCAGTCGGCAGAAGGCCGGATTGGCATATGCGATTTCGCCCAGCTCCGCGGCCAGCACGGCCGTGGCGATCGGCGAATAATGAACGATGGATCGGTAGTCGATCTCCAATGAAGAGCTCATTGGTTGCAGCCCCTTTCTTTCTCTGGCTGTCAGCGTAAGCGTGATAGCTGTTTTTTACCTTTTACCATTGTAGCAGGGCGTGCAAACGGAGCCTATAGAAAAAAACGGAAAGAACTGGCGGATAACGCCAAAAACCGCCTGTTCGACATCGAACGGGCGGCTTCACAGACGAGAGAGCGAAAGGTGGACGTATGCTTATGCGGACCCCGCGCCAAAGGAGAGCGAAAGCGCGAAATCGAATACTTCCTGATAGCGCTTGGACATCGTGGACGAAGAAACCTCGTACTTCGAAGCCAGCTCGGCCATCGTGCCGCCGTTGAAGAAAAACTCGATCGCCGCGCAATACACGCCGGACTTGCGATAGACCGGCTGCGTCTCGGAAGAAAAGCGGTTCCATAGAAAAACGGCAAAATAAACCGTATCCGGTTCATAACGGCCTTGCATATTCGTCACGAGCTCGTTCGAGAGTTCACGATACGCTTCGCTGCTCCACGTCAATCCCTCGATCATCTCGTGAATGTCGATTGTCGTCGGGTCGATGGCAGGCGCCGCGCTAGACGTTCCCGATCCGGCCGCTTGCTCGTCCTTCCCCAGATGACAACGTTTGTACTTGAGCCCGCTGCCGCAATGACAGAGCTCGTTTCTTCCCCATTTCGTCACAACCATCGTCTCCTAAACTTTCATGTTGTACTTCTATTATAGAAAGAAATCGACCGATTGACAAAAGAATAGTTGAAATTTGCGCTTATTTTGCCCCTTTTTCGTGAAAATTGTCATTCATTTGAAAATGATCGGGGAAGATGGCGCCCTGGACAGCCGCGAATCGTCAAGGTAAGATGGGGGCAAGTTCCATAGGGAGGAGCAAGAAACATGCCTCAATTAACGTTCAGGGGAGTCGCGCGGGACGCGCTGGCGGCCGCGGTCGGCCCGCTCGTCGCCGAGCTGGCGGAGATTTGCGAATGCGGCACGGATAATTTCACGGTGGACTTGCTGGAGACGGCGCCGATCATCGGCGGAGAGGGCGGGGCGAGCTATCCGTTCGCGGAAGCGGCCTGGTTCGAGCGCGGGGATTACGTCCGGAACCGGTTTGCCGAAGCGGTCGCGCGGCATATGCGCAGTGCGGGGGTGGCGGACCTGGAACTTGCGTTCAAGGTATACCGCGAAGAGATGTATTACATTAACGGCCGGCCGTGCGGGTAGGGGTTCTTGAATTTTTTGAAAAGGTCTCCATAAAGTGGTTGACGCTTCCGGAGAGGCCGTGATACGATAGCGACTAATTTAGAGCGCGAGGGCGAAAGGAGGCACGGATGATGAAGAACGTTACGAGCATGCAGCGGTACGAACGCACGATAATGGCAACGCGCGATGGGCTGACGGATTCCGTGCACCCTTTCGCGATCGATCGTCATTGCGGCTTCCCCGGAACCGTACGGACAAGGCGCGCCTGCCGATGAGCAGGCATGTCCTTGCATTCCCATACGCATCTGGCTAGGAGGCTGCAGGCTGGCGGCGCATCTTTCGTCCAAGGACGTAAGACGCGCCCGTCCCGCGGTCTTTTTTTATTCCCATTCCCCACGAGAAAAGGAGGCGTTAGCGCCATGAGAACGATAATCGCGATTCACGATCAGCTTCAACAGGCATTCAACCGCATGGAGAAGGAACCGCGTCTGCCGGCTGTTCGGCCGTCCATTCGCTCGTACCCGCATAGGGGACGCTTCGCGCGCTCCGCGCGTCTGCACGTCAGGCGCCGTCTGCATGCGCGTCGACGTGAGCAATGGCCATTCGAGCTGCCGGGATCGCGGCGTTTCTCTATACCTGCCTGAAGCGGGGACAAGGGAACGAGCGGACCGGCAGCTTTTTTTATTCGAAAATATAGGAATTTATAGGTTTCACGCTTATAAATCATCCTCTATTTCACCGGAATGTAACGCGCTACGCCATCAAAGACGGCGATAGCCGTTTCACCTTGCAAAGGAGGAGAGCAAGTTGAAAGGGAACACGAAACACCACGCCAACAATCATCATGAAATCGAGCTGCCTCACGGCCGCCTGCACGTCTTCGCGAATCCGGACGTATTCGGGGCATTCGAGCCGAAGGTGTACGAGATGGCGGACAACAATCTGCGCATTCCGCGCAGCATGTACATGAGCTATACGCCGGACGCCCACGTCGGGGTTGGCACCTGCATCGGAACGACGGCGGTCTGGCGGATGCGTGACGGATTCGTCTCGCCGTCGATCGTCGGCGTCGACATCGGCTGCGGCATGCGGGTCCATCTGACGCCGCTGCATAAGCGGGACATTCAGGATCCGGCGGTCCGCCGCAAGCTGATCGAGGCGATCGAGCGGTACGTGCCGACGAACGAACGGACGAATTCGAACTACGCGGATATCGACATCATGGACGTCGTGCGCCATGGTCTGCGGGGGCTGCCGGACAAATACGTGCCGGATGCACGCTGGCTGACGCACGTCGAGGAGGCGACGTTCAAGTTCGACCACGATTTCTTGAGCGAACTGCCGGCCCGCATCCGCAGGAACGCGCACGGCCAGCTGGGGACGCTCGGCAGCGGCAATCACTTCATCGAGCTGCAGGCGATCGAGATCGACGAGGGGCGGCGCGAGACGGGCGAGGGCTGGGGACTGTTCGACGGCCAGGTCGTCGTCATGATCCATTCCGGCTCGCGGGCTTGGGGCGCGATGCTCGGCCGCGAGCATACGAAGTCGCTCAAGGAGACGATGGCGCTGTGGGGCATCTCGAACCCCGACCCGAATCTCGTCTACGCGCCGGCGGTGAGCCATGAAGGGAAGGCGTACTTGAACCTCATGTACTCCGCGCTCAATTTCGCCGTAAGCAACCGCCATATGATCGCCTTCGGCGTGCGTCAGGCGTTCAAGGACGTGTTCGGAGAGGCGATCGAGCTGCCGGTGCTCTACGACCTTATGCATAACTATGCGCTGAAGGAGTTCCATCGGAACGAACCGATGCTCGTCCATCGCAAAGGCGCGACGCGGGCGCTTCCGCCTGGCCACTTCATGAATACAATGGCTTATAAGACAACCGGTCATCCCGCGCTTATCCCGGGCTCCATGGGGACGGCGTCGTACATCATGGTCGGGCGCGACGAAGGGGCGAAGAACTTCTACTCGATCTGCCACGGGGCGGGACGGCTTCGTTCGCGCCGGGCGACCAAGGAGCTGGTCACCGTCGATGCGTTCGCGCAATCGCTTCGGGTCGGCACGGAGGACGAGATCTTGGTCAACCACCGCACGCTCGAGACGATTCTGGACGAATGCCCGCAAGCGTACAAGGACGTCGACCAAATCATCGACAGCGTCGTCGGCGCGAAACTGGCGGACGTCGTGGCCAGGTGCAAGCCGATGGCCGTCATCAAGGGCGTGTAGTCGAAAACAGGCATAGAACCTATCGTCTGCCGAATAACCTGCTTTAGCGCCTTGAACATATGACAAGGAGTGATTCGAATGAGCAAACAGGCTTCAAAATGGGACGATCTTCGCTTCCAAAACGTGAGCGAGAGCGGTATGACGCTCGAGGCCGTCATGAACCGCATGCTGCGCTTTATCGGGCAAGACCCGAGGTGCGCCTATCATTTCGTCATCGGTACCGACTCCCAAGTGTTCCGAGGATATACGAAATTCGTCACGGGCATCGTGCTTCATCGTCCGGGCAAAGGCGCCTGGGCGTGCTACCGCGTCGTCGTCCTGCCGCGCGAGGTGCTGAGCCTTCGGGAGAAGCTTTCCTATGAAACCTCGCTCTCGCAGGAGTTGGCTGCTTATTTCGCGGACGATCTGCTGCGCGACATGGAGGCGCCGCTGCTCCCTTACGTCTACCAAGGCGCGTCGCTGGAGTCGTTCATCGACATCGATGCCGGCACGGAGCCGGTCGTGAACAAGACGTCGCTCTACGTGCAAGAGATGGTGGAGCGGGTCGAGGCGTCGGGCGTCTTCCTCGCCCGGGTCAAGCCCGAGTCGTACGCCGCCTCGGCATACGCGAACCGGTATACCAAACGTCCGGTTAAGAAGGTGATGTAGGCTATGCCAGCAGGATGGATAAGGCCGTGCGCCGCGCATGCAAGTTGTGCGGTGCACGGTTTTTTGGCGTGTGCGCGAGCGGGATTGATGGAAGGAGCGTGCGTCTTGAAGGCGTCCGGAAGGGCAAGGCCGGGTAGAAAGGAGTATGCGGTCGCGTCCGAAAGCGGTATAGTAGGCGCATGAAGCGCTCAGCATCCAGGCCATGGTTAGGAACGCCCCATCTTGGCAAACTACGAACAGATAAGGCGACAGGCGGCGCGCGGATAGGAGTGACGAAGGTGAATTACTCGAATCTGAGTCTACATACGGACAAGTACCAGATCAATATGATGTACGCCCATTGGGTGCTGGGATCGCTGAACAAGAAAGCGGTGTTCGAAGCATACTTCCGCAAGCTGCCGTTCGGCAACGGCTACGCGGTGTTCGCCGGGCTGGAGCGGATCGTGCATTACATCCAACATTTGGCGTTCGATGACGAGGCGATCGACTATTTGCGGCAGCAGGAGGAGGCATATCAGGAGGGATTTCTGGAGGAGTTGCGGCGATTCCGGTTCACGGGCTGCATTCGTGCGGTGCCGGAAGGGACGCTCGTCTTCCCGAACGTGCCGATTATCCGGGTGGAAGCCCGCATCTTCGAGGCGCAGCTCATCGAGACGGCGATCTTGAATTTCATGAACTACCAGACGCTGATCGCTACGAAAGCGTCGCGGATCAAACAGGTCGCCCCGCACGACACGCTGCTCGAATTCGGTACCAGGCGGGCGCAGGAGGCGGACGCGGCGGTCTGGGGCGCGCGGGCTGCTTATATCGCGGGCTTCCACGCGACGTCGAATTTGCGGGCCGGCATGCTGTTCGGCATTCCGACCAAAGGCACGCATGCCCACGCGTGGATTCAAGCGCACGACACGGAGGAGGAAGCGTTCGCGAAGTTCGCCGAGGCGCTGCCGGATCAGGTATCGCTGCTCGTCGATACGTACGATACGTTGAAGAGCGGCGTGCCGAACGCGATCAAGACGGCCAAGCTGCTGGAGGCGAAGGGCAAGCGGCTGCAGTCGATCCGGCTCGACAGCGGGGACTTGGCGCTCATCTCGAAGGAAGCGCGCGCGCTGCTCGACCAGGCTGGCTTCCCGTACGTGAAAATCATCGCGTCGAACGATCTGGACGAGAGTCTGATCATGAACTTGAAGGCGCAGGGCGCGCGGATCGACGTCTGGGGCGTCGGGACGCAGCTCATCACCGCGGCGGACCAGCCGTCGCTCGGCGGCATCTACAAGCTCGTCGCCAAGGAGAAGGACGGCGATTACGAGCCGGTTATCAAAATCTCGGGTAATCCCGAGAAAGTGTCCAATCCCGGCGTCAAGGAAACATACCGCCTGCTGAACCGGCAGACCGGCCGGGCCGAGGCGGACTACATCGCGCTGGGCAGCGAGCGGGAACCTCGCGAAGGCGCGCCGCTGCTGCTGTTCGATCCCGCGACGCCGTACCGGAGCAAGACGCTTGAAGCGTATGACGGCGTGCGGCTGCTGCAGGACATCTACGTGAACGGCGAGCTGGCGTACGCGTTGCCCGGCGTGGAGGCGATCCGCGCGTACCACGAGTCCCAGCTGGCGCTGTTCCGGCCCGAAATTCGGCGCATGCTTAATCCGGAGGAATATCGGGTAACCTTAAGCCGTAAGGCGTGGGATTTGAAAATGGAGCTCATTCACGAATATCACCCGTGACCAAGCGCAAAAAAACGCACCGGCTCGTTCCCGAGCGGTGCGTTCTTTCGCGGCGGCTGTTTCGCGCATCCGGCGTATCGCATTCAGGCGCCAGATGCGAATCTGTGCACCTTGCCGGAGCTATGCGCGCCTTTAGTTATACCGGGCCAAATATTGCTCCAGCGTCAGGTGCTTACTCATGATTTCCTTGGCGATATAGACGCCGACGTAGCGGACATGCCACGGCTCGTAGGAATAGCCGGTCAGCTTCTCCATGCCTTTGCCGTACCGGATGATGAAGCCGTAATCGGCGGCATGCTTCGCCAGCCACTTGCCTTCCTTCGTATCGCCGAAGCTCGCTTCGAGCGCATAGCCGGCCGATGCGCTCGAAATATCCATGGCAAGACCCGTCTGATGCTCGCTTTGCCCGGGGAGGGCGCTCGTTTTATTGGCGACGGCGGCGCCTTTGATCGACTTGTTGCGGTCGAAGATCGCCTTTTGCGTCGCGTAGGACCGGTAGCCGGAGACCGCGGCCAGCCTGATGCCGTCTTTCTTGGCGGCGGCGAACAGCTTCTCCAAGGCGCCCGCGGCAATGCTGCGCATTTGTTTCTTCGGGCTGCTGCCCGCGAACGAGAACGACACGTTCGGCACGACGAGATCGGTCGGAACGTAGGTAGATGGCAGATTGCGCTGCTTGTTCACGAGCACGACCGTGCTCTGGGAATTGGTGACGATAGATTTGCCGGCCGCGTTCTTGGTCACGGTGCGAACGGCCGCGTTGTCGTGCAGGAACGTGGAGGCGGCCGCGGCGTGGGCGGTCGCGTCGGCGATGCCGGACACGGTGCAACCGGCCAACAGTCCGGCGCCGAGCAGCAGAGCGGCTAATCGATTGGTGCGTTTGCGCGTAGCGGTTGTCATAGCTTCTCATCTCCTTCTAGTCTATTACCCGATTGTAGGCGAGAATGTTGTCGAATCTATCTACGGCTTGTTTCAGGCTTGTAAACAATCGAAAGCTTGCAAGCGCGGTCTGCAAGTTTCATAGCGTAATAGGTGACGAATGACCGCGGCGAAAAGTTGCCGTGCATTCGGCTGGAATCTGCTGGTCGCTGTCAGAGCCACATTAGCGACATTAATGAAGGAACGCCGTCGATCGACCTATTCACAGGAAGAGGAGGAGAGGCCGGCGACAGCCGTTTCGCCTTGCGCGACGTCGCTTGGTCCCTTCAAGCTGCGGGCGAATATAACGCTGGCGGAAATGCACGGCATGCCGCGCGAAAACACGGCGTATGGACCCGAGCCAATGACACAAGAGCCGCGGCATACTTGGACATAAGGTATTGCGAGGTGATATCCATGACGCGCAAAACCTATAACAGCGCCACGCTGAGGGGGAAGCTTCGCGTATGCAGGTACTTGTCGGCGGATGACGAACTGCGGGAGCTGGTCCCTCGAACCGTGCGGTTTACGCGCAAAGGCATGCTGAGAATGTTCGAGCGCTGCACGGCCCTCTATGTCAAGCCGGATGTCGGTTCGCTAGGCATGGGGATTTTCAAAGTTACGCAAGCAGAGGGCGGATGCGAGCTGCTGGCAACCGTCCGGCGCAAGCAGAGCCGCAAAACGTTCGATTCGATCGAAACGGCGTACGGGCATATGAAGGCGAAGGCGAAAGGGCCCATGATTGTACAGGCCGCGGTCGAGCTGGACACCGTCGAGGGAAGTCCCTATGATTTGCGGGTGATGGTACAGCGCAAGCCGGGCGGCAAGTGGACCGTCACGGGCAAATTCGCCAAAATTGGGGTTAAGGGCAAAATCGTCACGAATTACGCGCAGGGCGGACGCGTGGTGACATTGCCGGAGCTGTGGTACCGTAGGGGCTTGAGCGAGCATGAGGGCGAGCGGCGCGACGAGCTGCTGGAACGCAAGGCGCTCGGCATCGCCCGCCTCCTCAGCGGCAAACGCGCCGGCATGCGGGAGATGGGCGTCGATTTCGCGTTCGATCGGAGCGGACGTCTTTGGGTGCTCGAGGTCAATTCGAATCATCCGCAATACTATCCGCTGCGGAACATCGACCGGCGCGCGTACAAACGGATGAAGCGGTTCGCCGCCAGTTACGGCCGTTTCTCGAGCAAATAACGGAGGAAGTCCGGTTGGCCGAGCGGTCCGCATGCCCGCTCGCTTGCGGGGGCGGCTCGCGCTGCGCTACAATGAACCGTGGCGAGAAGTTGACTGGACGGACGGAGGAACGGTTCATGAGGGAAGAAGACGGAACGCTGCCAGGGGCGGCGGACGCGGAGACGCTAATAGAGGAGAACCGGCGGCTGCGCGAAGAGCTCGATCGTCTGCAGGCGGAGAACGCGAAGCTGCGCGGCGTCATCCGGTCGAGGGCGCAAGAGACGATGTCCACCCGTTTGAAGGATGCGCTTCGGGAGTAAGGCAGGCCGATTGGCGGGAAAGGTTGGCAGACGAACCGCGCTTGCCCAATTCCGAGGTGGAAAGCGGCGCGAAAAAACGCTACAATATTACCAGAACACGCAGATGAGGTGATCTCATGTCAGAAGAACAATCGGTTCAACCGGAAGAGAAGAAGAAAATTTCGCTTGCCGAAGCAGTGAAGCAGAAGCTGGCCCAGAAGAAACAAGAGCAAGCCGAGGGCGGCAAACAGAAACATGGCCATGGCGGCAACCAAGCGGTCATGAAGAGCCAGAACCACAAGAAAGTCAACAACCAGCGCAAAAAGATGGGCGTATAAACAACGCGAACCGGGGGCGGAAAGCCTCCGGTTTTTTTTATTGTTGTTAAGGTAAGCGTATAGCGTGTCCGCGGGAGCGGACGAAAGCGATGGTCAGCACGGAGTAGTAAGTCACGGTACTTCCGGGTGTCTTGGACCGCGAACAAACGTGCAAGCACGAAAAAGGGAGTCCAGAGCGTTTTCAACGGAAAACGCACTTCGGAAGCATGCGCTCGGACGAAGCTCTTTTGTTCCCCTCGGCGGAGGGGGAAGGGGGAGGGAGAATAGAGGGTTCTCGAAGGGCGCAGCCCTTTGTACTTTTTTTAGGACTTCCACGGCTGCCCGGCGCATAGGAGTAGGAGGAAACCCGAACCCAGCCGTGGAAATAGTAGGATATCCCGGCAAAGATGGAGATGAAAGCATGATGACGGTTACGGAGGCATTCGTCGATTCAATCGCCTTGAACGCGGCGGCGGCCAAGAACGGCCGAGACCTGGTCAAGAAAAATAGCTTCGCGGAATTGAACCAATCGGAAGACGGGAGGCTGTTATTCGGCGCGTGCAAAGGCAGCGGGAAGGAGCCTTACCGCTGCTCGGCGGATTTCGTGAAGCCGGAGAGTCCGGTATACCGCTGTTCCTGCCCGAGCCGGCAGTTCCCGTGCAAGCATGTGCTCGGCCTGCTGTACGCGTTCGCGCAGGGCCGCGCGTTCGAAGCCGCCGCGGTGCCGGAAGACATCGCGGACAAGCGCGAGAAGGCGGAGAAGCGCGAGGAGAAGCGGGAAGAGAAGAAACAAGCGGAAGCGGAGGGCGCCGCGAGCGGCGCGGCGCCTCGCAAGAAGACGAACAAGGCGGCGCTCGCCAAGAAGCTCGCCGCGCAGTTGGAGGGCGTGGAGCTGGCCCGGAAGCTGGCGCTGCAAATCGCGCAGGGGGGCATCGCTTCGGTCGACGCCGCCATGGCGCGGCTGTTGGAGCAGCAGATTAAGCAGCTCGGCAGCTATTACGTGCCGGGTCTTGCCGCCTCGGCAGAGTCGCTCGTGCGGCTGCTGCGGCAGACGGACGGGCGGGACGCGATCTATACGGAAGCGGTCGACCAGCTGACGGCGTTGCACGCGCTGCTCAATCGGAGCGCGGACTATCTGAACGCGCGGCTGGCCGATCCCGAGCGGGGACCGGATGCCGCGACCGTGCTGGAGGAGCGCATCGGCCACGCCTGGCAGCTGGCCGAGCTTCGCGAACATGGCCGCGCGGCGACCGACGTCGAGCTGGCGCAGTTGGCCTTCTATTCCTACGCGGACGAGGCGCGCGGGGAATATGTGGACGAAGGATTTTGGGTGTCGCTGCACGATGGCGCGGTCGTCCGCACGGTGACGTACCGGCCATTCCGGGCGGCGAAATATATCAAGGAAGAGGACAGCTTCTTCCAGGTGATTGCGGCCAAGGAGCTGTTCGCGTATCCGGGCGGGCTCAATCCGCGCGTCCGCTGGGAGGAGTCGCTGATGCGCGAGTTGTCGGCTGGCGATCTCGGGCGCATCGCCGCTTGCGCGCTGCCTGCGGTGAACGAGGCGCTGAAGATCGTCAAGAACGAGCTGAAGAACCCGCTCGCCGTCAAGCGGCCGGCGATGCTGCTCCGCGCAAGTCGTCTGACGGCCGCCTCGGAGGGCGGCTACGCGCTGGAGGACGGACGGGGAGGAAGACTGGCGCTGGACGACTTGGGCGGCGCGCTGCCGCCGACCACCCGGCTGCTCGAGCTGCTCGGCCCCGGGCAATTGGCGGACGTCGCGGTGCTCGTCATGTTCGGCCATGACCTGGATACGGGCCGGTTGACGGCGCAGCCGCTGTCGATCGTGACGGAGCAAGAAATTGTGCGTTTGGCGTTCTAGCGCGCTATGGAAAGGAAGCATGCCACGATGAGTATAGCCATATTAACGGAATTGCAGGCGGAAGTGCGGAGATTGTTCATCGCCGGCAGCGGCTTGGCCGCCTCCGACCCCCGCCTGCTCAAGCTGCAGCCGCAGCTGGCCAAGCTAGGGGAGAGTTCGCTTGCATTCAAGAAGCTGGACGAAGGCGTGCGGAAGACGACGGAGGCCAGCGGCGCGGCAGCGGCGGCCGCCCTGCTCGAATTGAGCGGCCTGCTGCACGCGATGCTGTATACGCAAGGCAAGAGCGAGCCGCGAGGAGCGAGCGTGCCGATCGACGCGCTTGGCAGCGCCGGCCGTACGACAATCTCGTACCGCAAGCTTGCACCGGTGCTGGAGGCGCTGACGAGCAGAGGCAGCGGGCGGCTCCAGGTCCTCCGTCAAGGGCAGAAGGACGGCGTGTTCCACGATTTCCGCGCCTTCCTCCCGGCCGTTCAGGGGCTTGCGGACGTGCCGGAAATCGCCGAGTACCTCGCGCGCAAGGTGCTGCCGTCCATCGGCGCCCGGATCGTGCCGGTCCTGCTCCGTCAGTTCGACGTCCAAGGCGGCAAGGCCGACGCGCGCATGCTCGGCGTCATTCACGCCATCGAAGGCGAGAAGCAGCTGGCGCTGTACGAGCGCGCGGCGCGGGAAGGCGCGGTCGAGCTGCAGATCGAAGCGATCGGCCTGCTCGCCCGTTACGACGGCTTCCTGCCCTTGCTGCTTGAACATTCGCAGGACGGGTTGAGGGCGATTCGGCAAGCGGCGTATGACGCGCTGGCGCTGCAGGAGCATGAGGAAGCCGCGAAGCGGCTGATGGAGGCGCTGCCCGGCAGGGACAGCGATATGGTGATCGAGCCGATAAGGCAGTCGCGGTATGCTCCGCTAGAGCAGCGGGTCGTCGCGTATGTCCGCAGCGAGCTGGGGCATTACGCGGATGCGATGGCGGGGTTCGAGCGGAGCAAGCGGGACAACCCGGAGCAGCCGCCGGCGAATCCTTCGCCGCAAATGGAGCAGTCGTTCGACCGGCTGATCGTCGGGATCCAGGCGCTGAAAGGCAAGCGGAGCGACGGGGCGCTGCAGGCGGTGTCCGAGCTGCTAGGCAGCGAGATCTTCCTGGCCGGCGCGGACTCGGAAATGAAGGAATACGTCGCGAAGCTGCTGCTCGATATGGAGCGCGCCGATGCGGACGAGGCGCTGCTGTCGCGGGCCGGCGCCGCTTATGGTTGGCTCGCCGGCTTCCATCTGAGAGCGGCGATCCGGCATTGGACCGCGACGGACGTCTACGATCGGTTCGCGCCGCTGCTTGCCAAGCGGTCGGCGGAATCCGTTTCGCTCAAGGAAGCGCTGGTCGGCCTGGTGCCGGATATGCGCGAGGTGCTGCGTCACGTGTCTTGGCACAAGGCGAATGCTGATGAGGGGGCGCTCCCTGCGGAGAGGACGGAGCTCCCGGAAGCGCTGTCCGACCGGCGCTGGATGAAGCGGCTCGCGGAGGCGGATTTGCCGTGGATGCTCCTCCCGTACCTGCTTCGTTACGAAGCGGATGCGGAGACGCTGGACTACCTGCGGACCCAGCTGAATGCCGCTCTTGATTCGCGCAAAAAGCAGGATATCGCCTACACGCTGTGGCTCGGCTTGTTCATCGCCGGCGTGCCGCTGGACGCCGAGCAACTGCGGAAGCTCGTCCGTCAGCTCGCCGCCCAATACGGATACGCGTATATCGATCCGGCCTCGTCCGCGCTGCTCCGCTCGCTGCCCGCCAGCTGCGCGCCGGCGCTCGAAGAGCTGCTGTCCGACGGGACCGTAGCGCGGCTGGTCAGCGTGTTGGAACCGATTTTGGAAGACATGAAACGCAATCAATTCGCCGAATTCCCGGCTGACGAAGGAGCGGAACGATACGCATGGCTGAAAAGCAAAATGTAATGAGATTGCCGGCGGAGGCGCTGTACGCGCACGAGCTGGCCGCATTGAAGGAAATCGACAAGGCGCCTCGCCCGGCCGGCTGGCAGCTGTCCCCACGGGCCGTCCTGACGTATCTGACCGGCGGCATGGCAGGCGACACGGTCATTACGCCGAAGTATATCGGCAACAACCGGCTGGTCGAAGTCGCGATCGCGACGCTGCTGACCGACCGCGCCCTGCTGCTGATCGGGGAACCGGGCACGGCCAAGTCGTGGCTGTCCGAGAACTTGACGGCGGCCATCCACGGCAGCTCGTCCAAAGTCATCCAAGGGACGGCGGGCACGACCGAGGAGCAAATTCGCTATTCCTGGAACTACGCGATGCTGCTGGCGAACGGGCCGTCCGAGCAGGCGCTTATCAAGAGTCCGATCTACCGCGCGATGGAGGAGGGCGGGATCGCCCGGTTCGAGGAAATTTCCCGCTGCGCCTCCGAAGTGCAGGACGCGCTCATCTCGATCCTGTCCGAGAAGACGATCTCCGTGCCGGAGCTCGGCGGCGAGATCGCGGCGGCGAAGGGCTTCTCCGTCATCGCGACGGCGAACACGCGCGACCGCGGCGTCAACGACATGTCCTCTGCCCTCAAGCGCCGCTTCAACATTATCGTGCTGCCGGCGCCGGGCGATCTGGAGACCGAGGTGGACATCGTCCGCAGACGGGTGAAGGAGCTGGCGAATAGCTACGAGATCGGCGCTTCGCTGCCTGCCGACGACGCCATCCGCCAAGTGGTCACGATCTTCCGCGAACTGCGCGGCGGCGTGACGCTGGAAGGCAAGGAGAAGGTGAAAGGGCCGAGCGGCGTCATCTCGACGGCGGAGGCGATCTCGCTGCTGACCGGCAGCATGGCGCTCGCGGCCAGCTTCGGCAGCGGCGAAGTCGAGGCGCAGGATCTGGCGGCCGGCCTGCAAGGGGCGATCGTCAAGGACGAGGAGAAGGACCGGGGCGTCTGGAAGGACTATCTGGAGAACGTGATGAAGAAGCGGGGATCGGAATGGCGGCCGCTCTACAATGCTTGCCGGGAGATGAACGTGTGAGCGCGTCCTCGGCAGAGGGCCGCGTCCACGTCTTCGGCGTCCGGCATCTGTCGCCTGCCGGGGCGCATCATCTCCGCCGGTTTCTGGAAGCGGTCAAGCCGGCCGTCGTGCTCGTCGAAGGACCTGCCGACGCGAGCGACTGGATCGGCCAATTGACGAGGAGCGGCGTCGTGCCGCCGATCGCGCTCATGGCGTATACCGAGAACCTGCCGGTTCGGACGCTGCTCTACCCGTTCGCCTCTTATTCGCCGGAATACGAGGCGTTCCGCTGGGCGGCGGCCAATGGCGCGAGCGCGGCGTTCATCGACCTGCCTTCGGATATTTCCATTCCGCTGTACGATTATCGCAAGGCGGCGCGGCGGGAAGCGGACGAGGCCGAGTCGCTGGCGCGCGCGGAAACGCAGGAATCAGCGGGAGCTGGCGCGGGGGAGGAAGCGTCTGGCGATAGCTCGGGCAATGAAGCGTCTGACGCAGACGGTCGAGACGACGCTTCCGCCGGAAGGACGGAGACGTCTCGCCGGGATTTTTATGTGAAGCAGCACGAACTGTACGAACGGATCGCCTCGCTCGCCGGCGAGGACGATTACGAGAGCTACTGGGAGCGGCATTTCGAGCATGACGAGCGGACGGACGGCTACCGGCTGGAAATCGAGGAGCTGTCGCGGCAGATGCGCGGCTTGCTGGAGCATGACGAACGGCTCGCCGATCCCGTGGAATCGGCCGTCAACGAAGTGCGCGAGAGCTACATGCGGCTGGAGATCGCGCGCAGGCTGGAGAGCGGCGTGCCGCCCGAGCGGATCGTCGTCGTCGCCGGGGCGCATCACGTATCCGGCCTGACGGCGGACTTGCCTCCGATGGCCGAAGCGCAGCTGGCCGCGCTGCCCCGGACGGCGACCAAGCGGACGCTCATGCCTTATTCCTACTACAAGCTGTCCAGCCATTCGGGCTACGGGGCGGGCAACCCGGCTCCGGCGTATTTCGAGCTGCTGTGGGCGTGCTTGCAGGACGGCGGGCTCGCGCGCTTGCCGTCGATCTATCTGACGCGGGTCGCCCAGCGGTTGCGGGAGCAGGGTACGTATCGCTCGACCGCCTCGGTCATCGAGGGCGTCCGGCTGGCGTCCGCGCTTGCTTCCATGCGGGGCAGCGCCCAACCGATCCTGCGCGATTTGCGGGATGCGGCCGTCGTTACGCTGGGATACGGCGAACGCGCGGTCGTGGCGGAGGCGATGGCACGCGCCGAGATCGGCACGGACATCGGCTATTTGCCGGAGGGGATTAGCCAGACGCCGATTCAAGACGATATGAACCGGAACCTGAAGCGGCTGAAGCTGGACAAATACAAGCGCGCCGAGGCGAGCGAGCTCGAGCTGGATTTGCGCGAGAACCGCCGCGTCAAATCCGAGGAAGCGGCCTTTATCGATCTCAACCGCTCCACGTTCCTTCACCGGCTTGCGCTGCTTGGCATCTCGTTCGCCAAGAAGAAGACGCTGCGCGCCGGCGCGGGATCCTGGGCGGAGCAATGGGTGCTGCAGTGGAGCCCGGAAGCGGAGATCGAGCTGATCGAATCGACGCTGAAGGGGGAGACGATCGAATGGGCCGCGGCGTACACGATTCGCGAGCGGCTGGCCGATTGCGCGGATATCGGCGAGGCTTCGCGGCTCATCCGAATCTCTAGCGATTGCGGACTGCCCGCCTGCATGGAGGAGGCGAGGGCGGCGCTGCAGCGGCTATCGGTGGACGGCCAGCAGTTCGTCCCGCTCGCCGACGCGGCGTTCGAGCTGTCCGGCCTGATCCGGTACGGCTCGATCCGCAAGACGGACATCGCGCCCCTTATGCCGCTGCTGTCGCAGTTGTTCTTCCGGGCGGCGATCGGTCTGATCGACGCGTCCGCCTGCAGCGACGACGCGGCGAAAGGCATGCTGGCCGGCATCAACGGGATGCACACGGTCTCGCAGGATCAGTACGATGCGGTGGACGACGAGCTGTGGAAGCGGCAGCTGCGGGAGCTGGCCTTCCGCGACGATCGCAACCCGACGCTATCCGGCTTCGCGTTCGCGATCATGCTGGAGCGGCATACCGTCTCCGAAGAGGAATGCGAACGGGAAGTCGCGCGTCGTCTGTCGCCCGGCATTCCGGCCGATCTGGGCGCCGGGTGGTTCGAGGGAATGTCGATGCGCAACCGGTACGCGCTGTTGTCGAGACCTTCGCTGTGGGGGCAGTTGGACGATTACTTGGGATCGCTTGAGCAGGAACAGTTCAAGCGCTCGCTCGTCTTCCTGCGCCGGGCGTTCTCGTCCTTCGACGCGCGGGAGAAGGCGGCGGTGGCGGAGTTGCTCGGCGATTGGTGGGGTTCGGACGCGCAGCGGGATGCCGAAGCGCTTCAGCAGCCGCTGTCCGACGAGGAGCTGGCGGCCATCGCGGCGCTGGACGAATTCGATTTTAGCGACTTCTAGAGAGGGGAGCGAGAATAGCGCGATGTTAACCGACGATAACGCGGAGCGACGCAAAAGATGGCGGCTCGTGCTGGGCCATGCGGCGGACGAGAAGCTGCAGCCGCCCGGCGGAGCGGGCCTATTGGGCGAGGAAGAACGACTCATGGACGAAGCGTTGGCCGCGATCTACGACGGCGATGCGCACGGGGGGGAGACCGCCCGCGGTCCGCGCGGCGCGGGCCTCGGTCCCTCCTATCCGAAGCTGGCGAAGTGGCTGGGCGACGTGCGGAGCTTTTTCCCGTCGGACGTCGTCTCCGTCATTCAGGCGGACGCGATCGAGCGCAAGGGGCTGACCCAGCTGTTGTTCGAGCCGGAGACGCTCTCGAAGGTGAAGCCCGATATCCGCATGGTCTCGACGCTCCTATCGCTGAAGGGGCAAATTCCCGAGAAGACGAAGGAGACGGCGCGGTTGTTCATCCGGGCGGTCGTGGACGACATTGCCCGCAGGCTGGAGAGCGACATTCGCCGGGCGGTCACCGGCGCGCTCAACAAGCGGCGGCATACGCCGCTGCCCTCGGTCAGCGGGATCGACTGGAAGCGGACGATCGAGCGGAATTTGAAAAATTACAACGAGGAACGGCGGCGTCTCGTGCCGGAGCGGTTCTATTTCTTCGACCGAGCGCGCAAAAGCAACGAGTGGACCGTCATCCTCGATATCGACCAAAGCGGCTCTATGGCCGAATCGGTCATCTACGCCTCGGTCATCGGCTCGATCTTCGCCTCGCTGCCGGCGCTTGATACGCGCGTCGTCGCCTTCGATACCGAGGTAGTCGATCTGACCGAGCAGTGCGCGGGCGATCCCGTCGACATGCTGTTCGGCATTCAGCTTGGCGGGGGCACGGACATCAACAAGTCGGTCGAGTATTGCGGCTCGTTCGTGCGAGAGCCGAAGAAGACGATTTTCATCCTCATCTCGGACTTGTACGAAGGCGGCAATAACGCGGAGATGCTGCGGAGGCTCGGCGAGATGCACCAGGCGGGCGTGAAGGTCATCTGCCTTCTCGCGCTATCGGACAGCGGCGTGCCCTCGTACGACGAGCGCAACGCCAAGAAGCTGGCCGAGCAGGGCATCCCGTGCTTCGGCTGCACGCCGGACCGGCTGCCCGAGCTGTTGGAGTCGGCGCTGGGGGGCAAGGATTTGCTCGCGTTCGCGGCGGCCGCGGACGCGATGGGGAAAGGGAAGTAGCAGGACGGAAGCAGGCGCAATCGTTCCCGGTTTGGCGGGGAGGCGTCTGCTTTTGTCGTTTTGTACGGCTTGTCGTGCGCTTTCCTTTCCATGGACGGCGGCTGCCGGTTCGTTTACCGGGCGTGACATCCAAAATTTTGAAAGTAACGGGTTGCCGCTCCGGGACGAGTCTGCTACACTATTGGCAAGAATGTATGTTCGTGTCGGTTGGTCGTCACCATGTCGGAAGTCAACTAGAGGAGGCAGCCCGGACGCGACATGCGAGCACCCGGCGGCCTACCGATTAACGGGGGGATTTAAGGGTGTCGTCCTATACGTTCCGCGCGTCGGATTTTCCGAACAAGCCCGGCTGCTACATCATGAAAAGCGAGGATGGCCGTATCCTCTACATTGGCAAGTCGAAGGCGCTGCGCAAGCGGCTGGCCTCGTATTTCCGGGGCAAGCACGACCGGAAGCGAATCGCGCAGCTCGTCGAGCAGATCGCGCATATCGACGTCATCGTCGTCAACAATGAGCATGAGAGCCTGCTGCTGGAGAATAATCTCATCAAGGTGCATAAGCCGCCCTTCAACCGGGCGCTGAAGAAGGATAACAGCGGCTATGCGTATCTCAAAATGACCGATGGACGCTTCCCGCGGCTGGACGTGCATTACCGCGACCGCCGGACGGCGAAGGAGGAGGCGCGGCAGGAAAGCCCCGCGGGAGAGACGCGGCTGTCGGCGGAAGAGCCGCGCATGGCATGCCCCATGGAAGAGACGCGGGGGGCGAGGACCGTTGCGCAATCGAGGCAGGCTGCTTCCATCGAAGAAGCTCGGAAGGAGATCGCGGCCTCGCGCGAGCGCGTCCGTAGTGATCAGAATTCGAACGCAATCGTCTCGTCCTCGCGACCTGGGCACGCGAGCGCCGCGCCTCGGCCTACCGCCGTTCCCGATCCGGACGAGATCCGGTTCGGCCCGTTCGCGAGCACGTATTTCCGCGATCAGCTGATGACGTTCGTCAACGATCATTTTCAGCTGCGCACCTGCGATTCGCTGCCGAAGAAGGCGTGTCTGCTGTACCATCTGAAGCGATGCAGCGGCGTATGCGAAGGGCTGATCGCCGAAGAGGACTACCGGGCAAGCGCCAAGGAGGCGGCGGCGCTGCTCGCCAACCAAGGCGAGCGGCTGATCGAGGCGATGAAGGCGAAGATGGAGCTGTACGCGTCCAGACTGGAGTTCGAGCGGGCGGCGCATATGCTGGAGCATATCCGCATTCTCGAGCGGGTACCGGATAAGCAGGTCGTCGACCGGGAATCGCTCGTCGATCAGGACGTCATTTATTTCGGAGAAGGACATGCCGCGGTCGCGAAGATTCGCCAAGGGATGCTGCACGATCTGGATGTGTGCGAGTGGGCCGGCGGCGAAGAAAGCGGAGGGATCGACCGGTTCGTCATCGAGCGCTATCGACAGCGCTACCGGCCGGACGAGCTGATCGTGAGCGAGATCGGCGACCGCAAGGCGGTGCAGTATGCGCTAAGACGGCGCGGACAGCGTCCGCCGCAGCTCTATGTGGCGCCCAAGCGCGGGCTCCGTCGCGAGCTGATGGAGCTGTGCCGGGCTAATTACGAACAGCGGATGGCGCTGCGGGCGGCGGCTGGAATGGAGAGCGGCGGCGAAGGCTAGAATCTGGAGGCAACATGGATACGGACACCGAGCCGGGCCGTTAAGTATAGAGGAGGTTACACCTTTGCAAGCCATCATCGACTACTGCAAGCGCAAGAAAGCGGCAACCGAGGATTACCCGTTCGGTCCGGAGCCTCTCGTCATGAAGGTGGGCGGCAAAATGTTCGCGCTAATCTCCGATTCGTCCATTTCGCTTAAGTGCGATCCGGCGATCGCGGAGAATTTGCGGGAGCAGCACGAAGCGGTCAAGCCGGGCTATCATCTGAACAAGAAGCATTGGAATACCGTTCTCGTGGACGGCACGATGGACGAGGGCGATATTTTGGCGATGATCGACCACTCGTATGCGCTCGTCGTCTCCAAGTTGTCGAAGGCGGAGCGCGAACAGGCGGAAGAAGCGGCGAAGTGAGCGGGATTAAAGGAGCGAAGACGGCGGATGCGCGTAGGGATGACGTTCTTTCCCCGGTTCGTCGTTTTTGCTTGTCCGGACGATCTGCGGTTCGAACATGACCGACTCGATGCGCCTGGCGTCATGGCCGCGTTTATTCTCGTATGTAGTCGAGGGATCCGTTATGGATCTCTCGATGCGCCCCTTCCGGGCTGGCGTATTGCTAACCGTAATTGTAGTAACAAACTCCATCGATCCAGACGCAGGCGTCATGGGGGACATAAGCAAGGTGAGGGGCGCCATCGACGATTGGCCTCGTCGAATAGGGACCGAGAACCGAACTTATCTCATTCGCCGCTATTTGCGTTTGCCGGCCGCCGCGCATCAATGTCAATAACCCGGTCATCGGATCGAATCTTTCTACGTATACAATGTAACGTTCGGGGTTCGCGCCGAAAGTGAAAATACCCCATTTTCCTTCAAATTGCATCGGAGTAGGCGTTTGGGGGCCTAGCGCAATAGACGGCGGGAGCGTGGCGGAACGGGAATGGCGAACGTATGGCCGATTAGGACGGTTATGAGTTGGCATTGTATTTCTCCTTTTGGGGAAATGGATGCGCGCTGCTTTAAAATTGTATTCCGGCTCCCATTCAACGGTATAGGCAGCGACATAAGGGTGACAGACTTATTTGCCTGTTCGTTAGTATGGGGGCAGGTCTCAGCGATAGCAAAAAGGCAGCCAAATCGGCTGCCTTTTCAGGTTGCGGTGCGGTTGCCGCAGGAGATGACTAGGCCATCTGGTCTGTGACAGATCTCAGCCGGTGCCGGCAGCCTGCCATCGCCTTAGGACTCGCCCGGACACCAGCCCGGCGGGTCCGAACAGATCGCGGCCGTGAAGCCGGGCGCTTGCTGCGCCATGTTGGCGAAGTAGCTGCTTAGAATATGGTTGCCCCCGACCGAACCGGTGCGGAAGCTGAGAGGCGATTCTCCTTTGACGTGCAGATAGGAGTAAGTTTTGTCCGTACGCGGCGAACGGTAGAGCAGCGGCGGCAAATGCGGCACGATGTCGAACTCGTTCTGGATGCGGACGTGGTACGGGACGGTGCGATTATACTTGCGGACGAATGTCGGATCGCCGACGCGGGGGGCGGCGAACGTGTAGACGATCAGCTGCTTATGCTTGCGATTGGCGGCGATATCGAGCGCGGCCAGCGTCGCAAGCGCCCCGCCCAGGCTATGGCCGGTGATGAACAGTGGCTTATCGCTGGGCAGCTGATCGAGCAGTCCGTGAATTTCTTTGCGGGCGGACATGTAGATGTCGGTAAAGCCTTGGTGCGACTGGCCGGCGCCGGATACCGGCTTATAGGTGATCTGCTCGGCGATCAGATCGGACACCCAATCGACGGCCGAACCGGTTCCGCGGAACGCAAGAATCGCCGCCCGGTCCGATTCGATGACGAAGCCGAACGGCTCCACGACGCCGTTGTACACTTCCGCCGAGAACGGCCCGACGGTCATATAAGCGCGGGGAACCATGAACCAATGCTGCGGGTTCTGAAATTGCGCGTACGTCTGTCCGCATACCGCTGCCAGAAATATCGCGGTGCGGATATCCATCGGGTTCTGTTCTTGTCGTTGCTCTTGCCCGTGTTCGCGATCTTGCTCTTGCATGGGCAACTCCCTCCTCTGGCAGCGCGTACCAGCGGACAAGGCGCCGCGTCATCACGCTTTTGCTGCATCGTATGCAGGGATGGGCGGTTGTGTCACAGAGGGAAAGCCGGTGCGCGAATCGGAAAGCGCGGGGTGGCGATGAGAGAAGCAGCGAACTTAAGATGGATTTGATGTGTGCAAGCGCGAGGGAGGTGCCGGGTATCGGGGGAAGTTGGAGCGTGTCGCCTTTCGCAAGCGGCTTGCAAAATAGCTTGCTGCCTCCAGCTAGTTGGGTTCGGACGCTGGCTATCTCGCTTGCGCGATCGGCGTTCGCGATGCGCGCAGCACGAAGAGGCCGGCACGCTCCGCTAGAGCATGCCGGCCTCTTGCTTGCGGCTAATAAGCCGCATTCAACGCGAGTCGCTTCGTTATAATGACGAATTACGGCGTCCCGTGAAGAGGGAGACGATGAACAGAATCAAGAAGACGAAGAACAAGATTTTGGCAATCCCGGTTGCCGCGTCGACGATGCCGCCGAAGCCGAAAATCGCGGCGACGACTGCAATAATAAAGAAAATCGCTGCCCAACGTAACATGAGCAATCACCTGACCTTTCGCATCAAGAATGTGGTATGGAGACGTTCGCAAGCGGCCGATGCACCATCCGTCGAGGGTTGTCCATCGCGGCCGTCTTCCGATCGGCTCCGACCTGCTTGTTCGGACTTTAACCGCGAGCCGGCAGGTCGAAACAGGGGGCGCGAAAGGGGTTCAACTCGGAAGGGGACGGGTAATCATGGACTAGAATCACGATATGAAAAGCGCGAAAGAGAGGGATTTGGATGATGTTTGAGATTGCGATGCTGATTATCGGCTTGTCGGTTGCGGTGCTCGTATTTTTCCTGATTCAAACGCTTAAGAAAGTGCAGACGTCGCTGGACGCGGCCAGCCGTACGCTGACCGAGGTGCAGGGCGTCGTGCAAACCGTCAAAGGCGACGTGAGCGAGATCGTCACGAGCGCAAGACGCATCGCCGACCAGGCGGAAGGCAAGCTGACCGCGATCGACCCGCTCGTCGAAACGGTTCGCGAGACGGGCGAGGTGCTGCATGAAGTGGCCAGCGTCGCCCACAACTTCTCTTCGCTCTGGACCGAGCGCCTGAATCGCCGCGCGCAGTTGTCGGCGGTTAAGCAGCAAGCGAAGCTCGCCGCGGAGGAAGCGGCTGCGGCCAATACGCGCATTAGCATGGATGCGGGACATGATAGCCTGCGCCCGGCGCAAACGATTAGCGTAGAGGGCAGCCGCGCGCTGCATGCGGACGTCAAGCCATCCCCGTCTTGGCTGGATTACGTGGAGACGGGCGTCAAAGTGGCCCGTGCCATCACTGGCACGCGCTAGCAGCCCGCGCCATTACTGGCACGCGCTAGCATGCGGCTGGCATTCATAGTAAAATAAGTAGAAGCAGGAAGGTTTAGTTTTGAGTACATCGTCAAGCTGGGAGAACGAAAGATGCGCATAGTAGTCGTAGATGATAATCCGATGAACGTGACGGTCGTGCAGGAGATTTTGAAGCGCGCGGGCTATACCGATATTTTGGCGGCCTCCTCCGGCATGGAGCTGTTCAAGCTGCTGGGCTTGGAGAACGACGGGCGAGAGCCTACCGTGCCGGGGACGGACGACCACGGCGTCGATCTGATCCTAATGGACATGATGATGCCCGGCGTAGACGGCATCTATGCTTGCCGGGCCGTCTACGAATCCGAGCGTCTGCGCGATATTCCGATCATCATGGTCACCGCGATCGGAGATTCGAAGAAACTCGCGGAAGCGTTGGACGCCGGCGCGATCGATTACGTGACGAAGCCGATCAACCGGATCGAGCTGCTTGCCCGCATTCGCGTGGCGCTGCGGCTCAAGGAACAGAAGGATTGGCATAAGGAGAGGGATCGCCGCGTCCGCGAGGAGCTGCAATTGGCGCGCGAAGTCCAGAGCGCGGTCTTGCCGCATCACCTGGGCGAGGACGGGATTCGGATCGAGGCCATCTACCGGCCGTCGGAGGAATTGTCCGGCGATCTGTACGCGTGGCATCGGATTGATCGCAATCGGTACGGCGTTGCCGTCATCGACGCGATGGGGCACGGCATCTCTTCTTCGCTCGTCTGCATGTTCATCGCCTCGGTGCTGAAGGACGCCATGGCCAAACTGGTCGATCCGCAGCTGGTCGTGCTGGAGCTGAATCGGCGCTCGCAGCAGCTTCAATTCGCGGATCAATTGATTCAGTATTATTTCACGGCGCTCTATATGGTCGTCGATTTGGAGAAGAAGCAGGTGGAGTACGTCAATGCCGGTCACCCGGCGGGCATGCTCATCCGCGGGACGGACGGCAGCGTCGTTCCGTTCGCGCAAGGCGGCATCGCCATCGGGATGTTCGATCAAATCCAGGTGGAAAAGCATACGATCGACATCGCGGCCGGGGATCGAATCGTGCTCGTCACGGACGGCATCTTCGATCTGGTCACGGGCGCGGAGGAAGAAGAGGATCAGCTTGGACGGCTTGCGGATGTGCTTCGGCCGTTCGGCGGGAGCGTGCCGCCCGAGGAATTGGAGCGCCATTTGTTCCATCAAGACGATTCGAACCGCCAGGATGACCGCTGCCTGGTCATGGTCGATATTTTGTAACCGATGCGGGACAATGCAAAAAGGGAAATGCATCATTCGGTCAGGAAGCGAATTCCTATCCGACGTGCGCATTTCCCTTTTCGTCTTCCGGAGACGGGGAGCCGGGCTTCCTTCTGCCGCCACGGCCGCGTCTCTTGCGTGATTTGGCGAGTTGCGAGGCCGCGCGCGGCCGCTTGCCGTTCAGCAGATCGCCCGTCCAGCCTTTCAGCCACAGCCACCAATAGATGGCGATCGTGCTGAAGAGGACGACGAGGCTGGCCACGATAAACCCGAGCGGCTCCTGGGCGTACGGGATTCGCTCGAAATTCATGCCGAACAGCGCGCCGATGACCGTGGCCGGGGCGAAGAGCGCGGTGAAGATCGTCAGCGTCTTCATGATTTCGTTGCCGCGGAAGCTGGAGATCGCGTCATCCATGGCGAGCAGCGTATCGATCTCGAGCGCGTAATGCGTCAAGAGGGCGCCGATTCGCTCGAGCTTGTATTCGATCCGCTTGAATTCCTCTTGCTCGACGAGCGTGTCGAGGAACGCTTCCTTCGCCGCGCTGTGGATTTCGCGGATCGGAATGAACAGATGGCTCCAGTGGAGCAGGTCGTACCGGCGCTCGAAAATGTCGTTCATCAGCCCGGTCCGATTGCTCGTGCGCATGGCGCGTTCCAGCTCGCCGAGCCGGGTCTCGAAGCCGTCGAGGCCGGAGTGGAACGTCTCCAGCAAGCAGGCGATGACGACGAAGAACGCTTCCGGCGCGGACTGGCAGCGGTCGAGCTTGTCCTTCCACGGTTCCATCTGCAGCCGAATCGATAGCCGCATATCGTGGTGAAGCGTAACGAGCTGCTTCGCCGTAATCCAGAAGTGGATCGGCGCGATGTCCTCCGCGTCCACGGACGCTTGGAACAGTAGGGTGCCATGCAGCACCGGCTCGCCGCCGTTACGCTCCGACACTGCGATATGGTTGTATCGGCAGTTCTTGGCTTCCTCCAGCCACCCGCCCAGATCAGGCAGATCCTGCTTCACCAACAGGCGAAACTCCGCTCTCTCCCGGTCGGTCGACTCCGGCGTAATCGAACGCGACGCCGTAAGTCGCGGAGGATCCGCAAGCGCTGCACGCGATAGGGGCTGGGGTTCTTCCCGGTTCGGGGAAGGGCGGCTGCCGGCAGCCGACTTGCTTCGGCGGCTCAGCCCCTCCGTCGCTTCGCGCGGCGAATGCAGGACATGCCATTCCCATTGGGAAGGGAACCTCAGCATACGATGCATCATAAACGTTGAACCTCCCGGGTAATCCGTTCACAGGGTTATGTTTCCATCATAACCGTAACGGATCGCTTTCACAACTTATCGGACGGTTTATCCTGTTAAAATTTAGGCTGGCGAATGATTGAGCGCGGTTCGTGGACGGCAAAAAGCACGCCCCGGGTTACGGGAACCCACGGAGCGTGCTTGTCCGAACGGATGATAGGTAGCGAATGAGTGCGGTCAACGGGACAAGTGTTCGTTCATGCTCGGCTTCGCCGGACGCGCGTCTTGTCGGCTCGTTTGCGCGAAGCGCATCGGGCGCGCCTCAAGTTCCGACGCCGTAATCTCCGTCCTCGTGGCCTTCGCTCAGCAGCTGCTTGAGCTTGTCGATCGCTCTTCGCTGGATGCGGGAGATGCTCATCTGCGAGACGCCAAGCTGATCGGCGATCGTTCGCTGCGGCAGTCCTTCCTGGTAGATGAGCAGGAGCACCTGCTGCTCCTGCGGCTTCAGCTGCGCCATCGCCGCTTGGAGATCGAGCTTCTTGTCGACGGTCTCGTAATCGTCGGCTTGCGAGCCGATCAAGTCGCCGAGCGTCGTCGTATTCTCTTCCTCGGAGATCGGGGTGTCGAGCGAGACGTAATGATACAGCTCGCGGCCTGCAAGAATTTCCGTCGTCTCCTCGACCGAAAGCTCCATATAAGCCGCGATTTCTTCGATCTTGGGCGAACGCTCCAGCCGCACGGTCAAATCGTCGACGGCCTGCTGAACGGCGATGCCTTTTTCCTTAATACGCCGCGGAACCTGCACGTACCATGACTTGTCCCGCAGAAAGTTTTTCATATGGCCGATGATGCTTTTCATCGCATACGGTTCGAATTGAACGCCGAGGCTCATATCGAACTGCCGAAATAGGCGGATTAGCGCGATCTGTCCTACCTGAAGCAGATCCTCATACAAATCAGGGCGATTGCGCGAAATTTTACCGGCCGCCATTCGGACCATCGGCTCATAATGCTCGATTAGCGTCGTCGCCGCGTCGTTCGTCGGATTGCTCTGGTAGGCCAGAATGAGATCCGCACCGGATACGGGATTTTGCTTGGCCGGCCCTAAGTTCATGCCAATTCCCCACTTCTAACCAGACGTTTGGTCAAGACGACTTCAGTCCCCATTTCACTGTTGACTTCGACTTGATCCATCAGCGCCTGCATAAGATAGAGGCCGAGACCGCCTGCCTGCAGTTCTTCGACCGATTTGCCCGTCGCCGGCTGGGCCTTGCGGGCGGCTGACGCCGCGTCAAAGCTGCGACCGTCGTCCTTGACCACGATGGAGAGGGCGTCCGATTGCTTGATGAACCGGACCTCGATGCGCGGGGCGACGTCCGGCGCGCTCATCGTCGCGCCCGGCGCCAAATCGCCGTACGCGTAGAGCACCGCATTGTTGCAGGCCTCCGACACGGCGACTTTCATATCTTCGATTTCCTCGTAGGAGAATCCGATTTTGACGGCGAGTCCATATAGAGTTAGGCGAACCAGGTCGATGTATTCGGCGGACGCTGGCACCTGGAGCAGTACGACTTCTTCATTTGCTTTCATGGCGTATTCTCGTTCCTTTCTTCGTGACGATCAGGCTTGCTGCTTGAGCAGAAAAGGTGTGATGCCGGTCATGTCGAACAGCTTGCGGATATTCGGGGGAATGGCTTCGACGGCGAAAGGCGCGTTGTTCGCGTGGCGGGCTTTCAAGACGGATACGATAATGCCGATTCCGGTGCTGTCCACGTAACGAAGGTCGCGAAGATTGATCGTTAGCTCACGGTCGCACAGTTCCACGAGCGGGGTCATCGCCGCTCTCATCTGCGCCGCGGATTCCAAGTCGAGCTCGCCGCCGACGAATACGGTGCATTTGCCCTCCTTGTTCTCGGTGCGAAGGATCAATTTATCGGTTTGTTTCATATGAACGTCCTCTCCTGTAAACGTAAATTTATGTAGCGGTTCCGCTGCAGCGTGGTCGGAATGGGAAGCGGCCCGCAGGGCGGCAAACGCACATTTCCTTTGTAAGGATGAATTAACCGCTCCGGAACGGGTTGAAACAGGGAAACGGCGTAAAACTTATTTCTAATTTTATCCGATTGAGGGCAAAAGAAACAGGGTATACCAAGCGTACGAAGGCTGCGTTAATGGCGTAAAGCGAGGGAGCGGCTTCGGGCGGTCTTCGGCATCATTCAATGCGGGAGGCAAGCTATGGGTGACGAGCTTCGTGCCGCCGACGCTGGTACGGGGACGTGACGAGTCGAAGAGGCTTGGGCGCCACCGTGCCCGTGCGAAGGTCGAAGATTTTCGCGTTGGCGCGGCGGAGGGAATCAAGCAGGCAGGACAACCTATCGGGAGGCGATTGGGATGGCGTATAAGTTGGGGATTTTCAGCACGCAGCAGCAGGCGATCGAGGCGATTCAGGCATTGGAAGCGGAAGGCATCGCAAGCGGCGCGATCCGCGTCATTGCGAAGGATCACGAGCATACGAACCGAATCGAATCCGAGACGAACGTGCACGCGGACGAGGTGAACGACGTGACCGAGACGCGGCATCAAATCGCGGATCACGACGGCGCCATCGGCATCGTCGGGCTGGCGGCCGGATCGGTCGGCTCCGGCTACGGCACGGGGACGCCGTCTGCGGTCGGGCTTGCGCCGTATTATGGCGCGGCCGTCTTCAGCGGCATAGGCGACGGCGACTCCGATATGATCGAGTCGCTGCGCGCGCTCGGCATCTCGGGCGGCGATGCCGAGACGTGCCGGGACGCGATCGCCGAGGGCGCGATCGTGGTCGCGGCGGAGACCGGCGATGCGGCGTCCGGCGAAGGGCCGGATCTGACGCCGGTCGGCGCGGCCGAAGCGGCGTTCCGCCGGGCGGGGGCGCGCACGATTTTATAGCGACGTAGGGCAGCTCTAGGGCAGCCTATCTGACAGGCCGAGCGATCGGCCTGTTTTTTGTGCGGGGGAGAAGCGCAAGGCGTGTTGTAGCGGGGGAGCGCGATAGTGGCGCCAGACCGACTATTGGAGCAAGTGCAAGTGTGAGGGAGCGCAATAGAGGCGCCAGACCGACTATTGGAGCAGGTGCAAGTGTGGGGGAGCGCAATAGTGGTGCCAGACCGACTATTGGATCAAGTGCAAGTGTGAGGGAGCGCAATAGAGGCGCCAGACCGACTATTGGATCACTTGCAAGAGTTAGGAGCTTCGTAGTAGTGACGGACCAACCATCGACCAGTAGCTGTTTTGCTAGACTTCGTTTTTACCGCTTGCTCTAGCAGTCGGACTTGAGTATGATCGAAATTGACGCGAAGCACGCGCTGATCGAACCGCACACCACGGGGATCAGCGCGTGTTTTTTTGATACAAAGGAGGAGAAGGTCTCGAAATGGATAATCAACGTGATTCGGAACTGGTGATTCAGCAATGGCTGAAGGCCCACGAGCGAAACCGCAAGGGAGAAAGGAAGCGGCGGATAAGCGGTGGGCTTGGACATGCAGAAACGTTATTTTTGAAACAGGTATGGTGGCCAGCGTTTATGCGATTAGAGGGCCTTCATCCTGAATACGAGGTTAAAGATTTCAAAGATGGCAGCCGTTTCATTGATTTCGCTTATTTTGCGGGCGACTTGAAATTATGCATCGAGATCGACGGCTACGGATCGCATTGGAGAGATTTAACCCGCTGGCAATTCGCCGATCATCTCATGAGGCAAAATCAGTTGGTAATCGACGGGTGGCATGTCCTCCGATTCGCGTACGAAGAGATCAAAGATAAGCCAAGAAAATGCCAGCAAACGATTCAGCAATTTCTGGGACGTTCGCAAACGAGCGGAGATGCGCAGTTGAAAGGGCACAAACTAAACTCCTATGAACGAGACTTGGTACGGCTATTCCATGCGCATGGCAAAATCTCGGTCCGGACTGCATCGGAATTTCTCCATCTATCCACGGATCGCGCCAGAAGAGTGATAGCCGGTATGGTCGACAAAGAGCTGCTTCTCCCGGCTCGTCCGGAACTACGACGGATACATCATTATGTTCTAGCACCGTAGATTACAAGGTGAAGGAGTTCGTTGAGGCCCGGGGCGGCGTAGCAGATTGGAAATAGGAGGAAATCGCAAGGCTAGAAAGAAGGACGGATGAGCAGGAGAACGGAACGGAGCTCCAGAGGAATATTAAGGTGGTGTGGCCCTCGCAAACCTAACAAACCCGCCCGCGACACGCGCGAGCAGGTCTATCTCTTCCTAATAAAGGCCAGGATCGGCCGCAGCGACTGGGCGGGGACGGCGTCGAGAAGGTCGCCCTCTTGTTCGAGCCGTTCCGCGATATTGACCAGATTGTAGTCGGTGATCGCCGCGTTCGCCCGCACCTCGCGCCAGTGGAGCGGCGTCGAGACGGTGGCGCCGGGGCGGGCGCGGGGCGAGTAGGGGGCGACGATCGTTTTGCCCTCGTAATGCTGCAGGTAGTCGATATAAATGAGGTCGCCGCGATTTTTCTTCAGCCGTTCGATCGTGAACAGCCCGGGATGTTTGCCGGACAAATATGCCCCGACGAATTCGCCGATGGCACGCAACTCGTCGAAGGTGAGATCGGGCTGCAGCGGCACGATGATTTGGACGCCGGTCGCGCCGGACGTCTTGGGGACCGAAGCGATGCCGAGCGACTCCAGCAAATCCCCGACGAGCGAAGCGGCCTCCATGATGCGCGGCTCCTCCTCGACGGAGGGGTCAAGGTCGAGCACCCATTCCGTCGGCTTCGCCGGATTGCTGATGCGGTCGAACGACGCGTGATACTCGATGCAGGCCAGATTGCCGAGCCAGAGCAGGACGGGCAGCGAGTCGAGCCGGACGTAGCCGATGTCCCCGTGCGTATCGATTTCGACGAACGGCGGCGCGGGCTGCGGGCAATTTTTCTGATAAAACGATTTGCCGTGCACGCCGTCCGGAAACCGAATCGTCGTCAAATACCGGTCGCGGCAGTGTTTCAGCAGCCACGGCGCCAGCACGGTCAGCTTCTGCAGGAACACCGCCTTCGTAATGCCCAGCTCGGGGAAAAGCAGCTTAGTCGGGTTGCTCACCGTCAGCTCCCGGCCTTCGATGACGATCGTGCCCTTGATCGCGCGGCTCACGGCAGCGCATCCTTCGGCAGGAACGTGACGAGTTTCGGATGGCGAAGCTGCCCGGCGGAGGTGATCTCGAGGCCGCTGACCCGACAGCGGAACGGCAGCTGCAGCCACTGTACCTCTTCGCGCTTCAAATCGTCCGGCAACGCGGCGAACGGACATGGACGCGCGGGCACGTGCGCGTCGCCGGTCCCGGGTCGGAACGTCGACACCAGCACTTTGCGGAGCGGTTCGTTCAGCCCGGAGGAGACGGACCCCAAATACGCGCCGTCATAAGCCATGACGAGGCTGGCGATCATGCCGCTGCGCCACTTCAGTCCGACGATGTCGACGTCGAGCAGGACGGCGGTCCGCTTTTTCAGCCAGTCCCGGTGCTTCTTGCCTTCCCGGTAAGGACTGGACCACCGTTTGCTGACGACGCCCTCCCACTGATTCGCCTCGACCCACTGCCACAGCGCCTCGCCGTCGGCGAACGTATCGGTGACGAACAGCTGCGGTTCCTTGACCGGGACTTTGGCGTTCAGCCTACGGTACCGATCCTCGTAGGGCAGCGCGCGCAAATCCTCTTCCCCGTCGGCCAGCAGGTCGAACAGCACGTATACGATGGCGCCGGCGCTTCCGGCAGGCGCATCCGCACTCGCATCCGCGGCTCTCGGCTCCTGGCGAGAATACGGCGACCGGGGAGCGGCCGAGCCGATCGACGTCCCGCGCGACCGCTCTCTCTTCAACACCTGCTGGAAATTCGGACGCACGCCGTTCCACCACACGACCTCCCCGTCGAGCAAGCAAGGGCCGAGCTCGGCCGCCTTTCGGGACAGCAACCGCGCGATTTCGGGATAGATCGGATTCTTGAGAAACATGCTGCGCGAATACAGCTCCACGTTCCCGTCCGCGCCGACGCGCGCCAAAATGCGGACGCCGTCCCACTTCAGCTGATAGCACCAGTCGCCGCCGGAAGGGATTTCGTTATCCGCGATCGGAGCCATGGGGTCGGCGGGCAGCGGGAGAGGGGCGTCTGCCTTCGGTGACAAGGGGCTGACCGGCAGGCTGCCCGCCGCCGGAGCCGCCGAGGTTGGCGGTTCGGATACAGCCGCCGAGGCCGGAATCCGATCCTTCCCGACGGCAGCCGTCTCCGTCGTCAAGACTGCCGAGGACGCTTGGGCGAGTAGCTCCGGTTCCCCGGCTGCGTTGCCCATCATCGTGTCGTTAACAGATGGCAGCGAAGAGGAATCTTCACCCAACTGCGCCGGTAATTCATTTTGCCAAGCACCTTCCATGTTAAGATACGGTCTCCTTTGCCTTCTCCGTCTTCGGTTTGCGGGCGCGCGGCTTCTTGGCCGCAGCTTCCGTATCGGCCGCTGCGTCTCCTTCGGCTTGCGGCGTCTCGGCGGCCGTCTTCTTGGCGGCCTTCGCTGGCTTAGCTGCCGGGGCGGCGGCGGCCGTCGCCCCGGTATCGAGCGCCCCCGGCGCATCCGGCGCGATTCGGACCGCCTCGAGGCTGGCTTGAAGCGCGGCCATCAAATCGAGCACGTTCGTGCGCTGCTGCTGATCCGGCGCGACGCGGATTTCTTCGCCGGCGATTTTCGTCTGGATGAGCTCCATGAGTCGGCTGCGGTAATCGTCGTTATATTTGGCCGGCTCGAACGGCGTGGACAACTGCTCGATCAGCATCCGTGCCATCGTAAGCTCTTTCTCGTTCACGTTGATCGCATCCGGCAATCCCGGCACCTGTTCGATCGCGCGTATCTCGTCCGGAAAGAAGATCGTCTCCATCGCCAGCGCGTTGTCGATGACGCGAATGGCCGCCAGCGAGCTTTTGGAGCGGATGGACACCTTGGCGAGCCCGATTTTGCCCGATTGGCGCATCGCTTCGAGCAGCAAATTATACGCATTCCCGCCGGCTTGATCAGGCGAGAGGTAGTAGGTTTTCTGAAAATAAATCGGATCGATCTCCGTCAAATCGACGAAATCGAGGATCGTGATCGTCTTCGACCGCTCGTCGCTGACCGATTCCAGCTCCTCCTTCTCGAACAGGACGAACCGTCCTTTCTCGTATTCATAGCCTTTGACGATCTCGTCGAAGGCGACCTCCACGCTGCAGTTGTCGCATTTGCGCACGAAGGCGATCGGGCTGCCGCACGCGCGGTGGATCATGCGCATCGAGATATCTTTGTCCTCGGTGGCGGAGAACATTTTGACGGGGACATGGACAAGTCCGAAGCTGATGGCGCCTTTCCAGACGGTATGCATGGTTCATCTCTCCCTTGGGCTGAACATTCAGCCAGATTTATCGCGCTCCGCGAAAATAAGCTTGTCATGAGGGCGGATGGCATCCTGAGAATCCTTGGTACCAGTGTTCCCGGAATGCATGAAACTCAACCGGATCGGGCATATTTTCGAAGAGCAAGCCATTTTCGCATAGAAGGAAAGGAGCAGCGCAAGATGAGTGAAGCGGGCAATTCCCCAACAGGTTCGAGCAACGACAAGATGCATGAGGGCCGAGACGACTATTTCATGGATATCGACCGGATGGTGAACGAGGGGCTAGGCGGCGGTCAAGTGACGCTTCACAACGGATATATTGACGAATCCACGACGGATACGATGGAGCCGGAAGGCCAGAACGTCTCCGCGGGCGTAACGCCGATTGCCGATGAATACTGAGCGCGCCAAACAAATTCTAGCCGCGAAAGAGACCATCCCCGTCCATTTCGAGGGAAAACCGATCTGGATCGAGAAGGTCGACGAGGCGTTCGGCACGGCATTGATCCAAATCGAGGCGAGTCCGAGACAGGTGGAGACGGTGTCCGTCGAGAAGCTAATGGAAGCGTAACGAACTCGAACACAGCGACGCTGGTCTTGTAGGTAAACAGACCGCTGCGCTCGTCATATAGCGATGCACGAAAGCCGCCCGGGCAACCGGAGGCCACTGAAGAACTTACGCATTTTTCTTTGACGGCTTACGTCTCAGACAAAAAGACATCCATTTCCCACCTTTTGGGAATGGATGTCTTCT
>NZ_VNHS01000020.1 GCF_008124765.1 Paenibacillus methanolicus
TATCCGGTATTAGCATTCGTTTCCGAATGTTATCCCGGTCTTACAGGCAGGTTACCTACGTGTTACTCACCCGTCCGCCGCTAACCTTACCCCGAGGGGTAAAGTCCGCTCGACTTGCATGTATTAGGCACGCCGCCAGCGTTCGTCCTGAGCCAGGATCAAACTCTCCATAAAAGAAAGATTGTTTAGCTCATTTCTTACGTTGACATATATCGCTCATTGTTCAGTTTTCAAGGAACAAGTTTGTTTCGTTTTCTTGCTTGTCCGATCGTTTCTCGCGACCGGAATTAGAATATACCATAGCCCCTTTTGATATTGCAACTGTTTTTTCAAAAAAACTTTTCAAACCATCTCTAATGCGCAAACAGTATGATCTGCTTGCATCCTTACAGGTCAGGCTTTCTATATAGAAGAATCAAATATATGATCGAGCCGATGAAGCCTGCGGAAGCCGCGATCACCCACGCTATTCCCCCGGCGGTATTGCCTTTATTCAGCTCGATCGTTTCATCGGGCGCGTTCGTTGTTTTGTGAGACAATAAATAGGTCAATTCCTCTCCCGCGGTGTCCGCTCTTTCGGATGGCGAGCAAGTCGGATGCGTCCACTTTCCGCTTTCGTTATCCAAATACAGCAGATACAATTCCTCGTCCGGCGCATTCGTTAACAAGTCGCTCCAATTATCCATAAGAGAAATCGCTCCTGGTTGCATGCCTTTAAAACTTTGCATGACTTGAAAATCCACTCGCTGACCATTCCGTTCCGACTGGACTTGCTTCACGTAGCCGAGCACGACGGCATCATATTTCGCATATGACTCTTCTATATTCGTCGGCTGCACGCATTTTAACGCATAAACAGATGTCGGGCC
Organism: Paenibacillus methanolicus; assembly: GCF_008124765.1. Lineage (GTDB taxonomy): Bacteria > Bacillota > Bacilli > Paenibacillales > Paenibacillaceae > Paenibacillus_Z > Paenibacillus_Z methanolicus. The sequence goes on from NZ_VNHS01000020.1 coordinate 870, forward strand.
TATCACCGTCAAACACCAGGTCAGAATCGCCGCCGCGATACATCGCGCCATCCATTTCATCGCATTCACCTTCCTTTGCCGTACTCCCTGGAACAATAGATCGCGGACAGCCACTTGCAAATTCCCGCTTTCTCTAAGCTTAGTTCCCATTTACACCTATGTAAAGATGTGGTACTGTTATTTCTATAGTTGTAGAAATAACCACTACGGCAAGGGTGAGCCCAATGATCGACGACCACGCCAACATCCAGCAAGCGGTCAAAATTTATAAAGCGCTCGGCGAACCAACCCGGCTAAAAATCGCGCTCCTGCTTATGGAAGAGCAGAATTTGTGCTGTTCCGCGATCAACGGCAAGCTGGAATCCGTCGCGGGTTCGACGCTGTCCCATCATTTGAAGCAGCTGACGGAGGCGGGCATCCTGACGCTCCGCAAAGACGGCACGTATATCTATTATAGCGTCAACCGCGAAATCGCAGAAAAATACGCTCCATATCTTTTGGAGTAATTTTTTCGCTCGTTATTTCTATAAATTTAGAAATATAGAATTATTGGGACATGGAGAGGAGCAGTCGTAATGTCGAATGCTTGGAAGATCTATATGTTGGCGGCGGTTAGTTTTCTCGTCGGTACCTCGGAGTACATTATTGCCGGTATCCTGGACCGGGTCGCTTCCGACATTGGCGTATCGGTCGGAGCCGCGGGTCAGTTAATTACCGTATTCTCGCTCGCTTATGCGTTCGGCACGCCGGTCTTAATGGCCGTCACGGCTAAGGTCGAACGCAGAAAACTGCTATTCTACGCGCTGGCCGTATTCGTCATCGGCAATGCGATGGCCGTCGTTCTGCCGGGATTCGGATTCCTTGTCGCTTCGCGCATCATCCTTGCCGCCAGCACCGGCGTATTCGTCGTCACGGCGCTCACCGTCGCCGCTAAACTCGCGCCGCCCGACCGTCAAGGAAGCGCGATCGCCACCCTGGTCATGGGCTTCAGCACTTCGCTCATCATCGGCGTTCCGGTGGGCAGAGTTATCGCCGCCAGCTATGACTGGCGTTTGATTTTCGGCGGCATCGGACTACTGGGCTTGCTCGCGATTCTCGCGATTGCTTATGCCATCCCCAAAACGGAGGGCGATGCGCCGATCCCCCTTCGCGATCAGCTGAAGCTGCTCAGGCAGCCCCGCATCGCGGTCGCGCTCTCGATCACGTTCTTCTGGATTGCCGGTTATGCGATCGCCTACACGTACATTTCGCCGTTCCTGCTCGACGTAACGGGCATGAGCGAAAATTGGGTTAGCGCGGGCCTGTTCGCGTTCGGCATCGCCAGCCTCATCGGCTCGAAGCTCGGCGGATGGAGCACCGACCGCCTCGGAGTCCCGCCTACGCTTATCGGGGGCATGCTGCTGCATGCGGTAATGCTAGTCGCCCTCTCGCTCGCCGCCCATTCGCCTGCGCTCGTGTTCCCACTTCTCATGCTGTGGTCGTTCTCGGCATGGTCTTCGGGTCCCACGCAGCAGTACTATCTTCTGACGCTTGCCCCCGAGGCTTCCGGCATCATGCTTAGTCTGAACACCTCGGTGCTTCAGCTCGCCATGGCAGCCGGCGCCGGCATCGGCGGGATCGTCACGCAGGATGGCTCGCTGCTGTCCGTGACGTGGATCGGGGCCGCCATGGTCACGATCGCCGCCGGGACGGCCGCCCTATCGCTCGGTCTCGCGCGCAGCCGCAAAATCGCCGCCGCAGAGCAACTTCGCAGAAATAGCGCTTGATAGAAACTCCGGCTTCGGGCAAACGAGCACCTAAGATTGACACTTACTCAAGCATGGCGTAAAAAGCCGACTCACGAGTGCCGCGAACGCGCGATACTCGTGAGTTTTTTGCGTTCATGACGCAGGAAGACGGCATGATGTTCGCTTCCGTCGACTCCGGACAGGTATACTCAAGTTATATTAGAACAGACAAAGGAGGCCCACCCATGGTTGAACGGTACGAATCGGCTCTGACGGAGATGCTCCGCAATTGGAAGACCATGTCGTCGGCCGAGGAAGAGGAAGCCGAAGAAGCGGCGGAACGATTCGAAGCGTCTTTTTACCGATTCATTGAAGCCTTCCGGGAATGGACCGAAGAACTGAATCCGCCGCCGGGGACGATCGACGAGCTACTGGAACTACCTACCGTCCAATCGCTGGCGGAGCGTCTCCCCGCCCCTCTTCTCCTAAACTTCGAGACGGAAGCCGAGCTAATCGCGGAGCGTCGAATGCGCGAGAAAGAGGAGAACTATGATTAACGCCGTTGAGCTGAGAAACGTCCTGATTCCGTATGCCGAGAAGGAGCTGGCCGATGAAGAATCGTTGGAGCGCTGGCTGCGCGCCCTGCTCGTCCAACTGGGGCAGCACCGCGATCGCCAGCCTTCGTTCGAAGATCTCGCTTCATCCATTCGCCGTTGTCTCGAAACGGAGCCTCACCCCTATGAGCCCGGATGGGAGCTCGGCAAACCGCCCGCTAAAGAAGACGCGCGCGGCGATTATGAGGATGCCGAACGAATCCTGCATTTTCAAATCTCGGATTTGCGCAAAATGGAACAGGCCGAACAGCGCCACCGCGAGCATTTTCTCGGCACCACTTCCCGCATGACGCATCTATGGAACAACCTTGATCCCGCTTCCTATATCGCAGGCGCCGCATCCGGTCTGGCCGCCGAATATGGGATCGAACCGGACTGCGGATGGGCCGGCATAGCCCGTTTTCTTGAATTGGGCCGAATTTACGAAGCATAAGTCGGCATGCGGAGCCGGAGGATAGGGAGCGATGAACGAAGGTGCCGCCTCGCGAACGGGCGCTACATATGGTTTCCCGCGAGCGCCCCGAAAAGCATCGGTCTCGCGCGTTTCCTTAGGCCAATCTCCCACACAAGGGAGCGGCATAAAGCAATTGGATATTTTTGTTGACAACGCCGAAATCGCGTTTTATATTTTATTTATTAGTCAATAAATGAATGGAAGGACAGCGTAGATGACATCCAAGGAAGAAGTTTCGCAGAACCGAAAACAGCAGATCCTGGAGGCCGCCGTTTCGCTGTTTGCCGAGTTGGGGTACTACAAGACGACCACGGCCGAAGTCGCCCGCCGCGTCGGGGTCACGCAGCCTTATGTCTTTCACTTCTTCAAAACGAAGGAAGAGCTGTATCTGGCCGTGCTGGATCAGGCCTCACGGCGGGTCCTCGAAACTTTCTCCACGGCCGAGGCCCCGCCGGAGCAGCTGGAGGAGGCTATGGGCGAAGCGTTCGCCCGTCTGCTTGAGAGCCATCGCAACGAAATTTTGCTCGTCATGACGTCCTTCGCCGCTCCGGAACCGTCGATTCGGGAATACACCCGAGGGGGCTTCGATGCGGTATACGAACGCGTTAAGGCCCGTTTCGAGGAAGCCGGCCTGCCGGATCCCAGCCGGAAGGCCAGCGAATTCATCGGGCAAGGCATGGTTATCGCGCTCGCCGAAACGCTGCAGCTTCCGAAACTTCTCATCTGGCACGAGCACAAAACGTGCGAGTAACGCCGCGCGGCATTCCCCGAAAAGGCAATGGCACGGTCCGTTGGCAAAATGCTTCGTTTCGAACTTGAAACGCAAACCAATTTGCTTGCGACCGCGAATTGCCTTCTTTTTCGGACTTCCATTTATTTATCAATAAATAATTAGAGGAGTGAGGTAAACATGTTTACGGGAGCAAGAATTCGCCTGCTGGCGGTGACGTGCGCAGCTTTGTTCATGGCCATGTTGGATAATTTGGTGCTTGGCGTCGCGCTGCCCTCCATTCAACAGTCATTCGAGGCAAGCCTCAGCGATCTGCAATGGTTCATGAACGCTTATACGCTGGCGTTCGCCGTCCTTCTCATCCCCTTCAGCATGTTCGGCGAGCGGTTCGGCCGCAAGAAAATGTTTCTCGTCGGCGTCGTGCTCTTCACGCTCGGCTCCGCCCTCTCCGGGCTTAGCGAAAACGCCATATCGCTCATCCTCTCCCGCGCGCTGCAAGGAATCGGCGGCGCCGCCATCGTGCCGCTCAGCTTGACGCTCGTGAACGCCGCATTCCCCGCGAACATGCGCGCGGCCGCGCTCGGCATCTGGTCCGGGATTTCCGGACTCGGGCTATCCGTCGGACCGCTCGTCGGGGGACTGATCGTCGAAGGCGCCCCTTGGCAGCTCATCTTCTGGATTAACGTTCCGGTCGGGGCGCTAGCCTTCGCGCTCGGCATGTTCTGGCTTCGAGAGTCGAAGGGCGAGCGCAAGCCGGTCGACGTGCCGGGTATTCTGCTTCTCGGCGTCGGACTGTTCGGCATCATATTCGGTCTCGAGAAAGGCAACGAAGAAGGTTGGGGCTCCGCGCTCGTCGTCGGCTCTATTGCGGGCGGTCTGCTGCTCCTCGTTCTGTTCTATTTCTTGCAGCGCAATAAACAGCACCCCTTCGTCCGCTTCAGCCTGTTCCGCAGCGGCAAGTACGCCGCGTATATCTTCGCCGGGTTCTGGATGAACGCGGGCATCTTCGGCGCCATCTTCCTGCTGACGCTGTTCCTTCAGCAAGGGCAGCAGTATTCCGCGCTCGAAGCCGGCGTCCGTACGATGGCATGGACCGGATGCACAATGTTAACCGCTCCGCTAGCCGGCTTCGCTGTCGGCCGATTCGGCAATCGGACGCTCCTCGCCTCTGGATTGATTCTCCAAGGACTCGCGCTTGGCGGCTTCAGCGCGCTGATTCTAAACTTCGGCGTTGATTTCCCGTTCGGCTACCAAGCGCCCTTCATGATGCTCGGCGGAATCGGCATGGGTCTTAGCTTCACGCCGCTCGCCCACGGCGTGCTCTCCTCCGTGCCGGAAACTTCTTCGGGCGAGGCTAGCGGCGTCAGCAACGCGACCCGCGAGCTGGGCGGCGTCTTCGGCATCGCGATCGGCGGCCTCATCTTCCAAAGCGGCGGCGCGATCCGCTCCGCCTCCGATTTCGGCGACCATATCGTGCCCGCCCTGCTGAGCAGCGCCGGCATGATTGCCCTTGGCTTGATCAGCGTGCTGCTGTTCGCCCGATCGCGCGCCGCAAAGGCGGCAAACACCGCTCCGGTGCAGCCGGCGGGGGAAGCTTCCTGAGCAGGGTGCAAGCGAGCTGAGGCTTAGGGGCAGTTCGGCACACCCCGCGCGGATCGCGCATCGGGACGAGGTGCCAATAAACTTAAACACGAACAGGCTGGCGGAGATTCTCCGCCAGCCTGTTTCTTCATCGCCAACCAGATTAAATCAACGGAAAATGGCAGGCTACCTGTCTGTCGCCCTCGACCGTGCGCAGCAGCGGCTCTTCCGAACGGCAACGGTCCTGCACGTAAGGGCAGCGCGTATGGAAACGGCAGCCCGATGGCGGATTCGCCGGGGACGGCACGTCGCCCTCGAGAATGATCCGCTCCTTCTTGATGCCCGGCGTCGGAATTGCGGACAGCAGCACTTTTGTGTACGGATGCAGCGGCTTGGCGAACAGATCGTCCGTCGGCGAGACCTCGACCATTTTGCCTAGGTACATGACGCCGACCCGGGTAGAGATATGGCGAACGACGTTCAAGCCGTGCGCGATAAATAGATACGTCAATCCGAGTTCCTTCTGCAGCTTCATCATTAAATTAAGCACCTGCGACTGCACGGACACGTCCAGCGCGGATACCGCCTCGTCGGCGACGATGAACTTCGGCTCGAGCGCAAGCGCCCTGGCAATGCCGATCCGCTGGCGCTGACCGCCGGAGAATTCATGCGGATACCGGTTGCGCCGGCTCGCGTCGAGACCGACCAGCTCCATTAATTGCACCACGCGCTCGTCGATCTCGGCGCCACTCATCCGACGGTGCAGTTTAAGCGGCTCGCCGATCAGGTCGCTGACGAGAAATCGCGGATTGAGCGAGCCCATCGGATCTTGAAAAATGATCTGCATCTCCTGACGTAGCCGCTGCATCTCCCTTGCGTTCGCCGAGTGGATGTTCTGCCCTTGAAAAATAACTTCGCCGTCCGTCGCGCTCTTGAGGTTCAACATGACCCGGCCGAGCGTCGACTTGCCGCACCCCGATTCGCCGACGAGCCCGAACGTCTCTCCCTCCCGGATGCCGAACGAAATATCGTCCACCGCTTTGACGTTGCCCACGACCCGGCTGAGCAAGCCGCTGCGGATCGGGAAGTATTTCTTCACGTGGCGCGCTTCCACCAAATACGTATCTGTCGCTGTCGCGCTCATCGGTCAAGCCCCCTCTTTCGGAAGTTCTTCCAGCCAGCACGCCGCGCGCTGCCCGTTCTTACCCGGCATGAGCGGCGGCTCCTCCCGGAGGCAGCGGTCCATGACATGCGGGCAGCGGGGATTGAACCTGCAGCCGGTCGGCAAGTCGTTGATGCTCGGGATGGTGCCTTTAATCGTATACAGTTCGCCGCCCCGCTCGCCGTCGAGACCCGGGATGGAACGGAGCAAGCCTACGGTGTACGGATGGCTTGGGTTGTGGAATACCTGGTCGACCGTGCCTTCCTCCACGATCGCTCCCGCGTACATGACCGCGATGCGGTCGGCGATCTCCGCCGCCACGCCCATATCGTGCGTAATGAGCAGGATCGACGTCTTCAGCTCGCGCTTGAGCTTCGCCAGCAGGTCGAGAATTTGCGCCTGCACCGTCACGTCGAGCGCGGTCGTCGGCTCGTCGGCGATGATGAGCTCCGGATCGCAGGCGAGCGCCATCGCGATGACGACGCGCTGGCACATGCCGCCGGACATTTCGTGCGGATATTGGTGCGCCCGCATCTCCGGACTCGGGATGCCGACCAGCCGCAGCATATCGACGGCCTTCGCCCACGCCTGCTTCTCGCCTAGCTTCTTATGGGTACGCAAACTCTCCGCGATCTGCTCGCCCACCTTGAACACCGGATTCAGCGCGGACATCGGGTCTTGGAAAATCATCGCCATCTTGCTGCCGCGGATGCGCATCATATCCTGTTGCTTCTTGCCGGCGATGTTCTCGCCCTTGAACAATACTTCGCCGCTCTCGATAAAACCGCCCGCGTAATCGATCAGCCGCATGATCGCAAGCGACGTGACGCTCTTCCCGCTGCCGGACTCCCCGACGATGCAGAGCGTCTGTCCCTGGGCAAGCGACAAGGACACGCGGTCGGTCGCCTTGACGAACCCGTTCTCGGTCTCAAATCCAGCCGTCAGGTTGCGTACTTCCAGTAGGTTTTGCGTCATTTGCCGAGCCTCCTCCGGGGTTTGACGGTCTTCTTGCGCGGATCGAGCGCATCCCGCAAGCCATCGCCGATAAAGTTGACGGACAAGACGACGATCAAGATACACATGCCGGGATAGACCGCCTGAAGCGGATCGACGAGCATGAATTCCTGCGCGTTCGAGAGCATGAGGCCCCAGCTCGTATCCGGCATCTGCACGCCGAGTCCGAGATAGGACAAGGCCGATTCGCTCAGGATCGCGCCGCCGACCATGAGCGTCGCGTTGACGATGATCGGCGCGGTCGCGTTGCGCAGCAGATGGCGGATAATAATGCCCCAGTTCGAGACGCCGATCGCGCGCGCCGCCTCCACGTACTGCATCTCGCGCAGCTGCAGGAACGTGCCGCGCACGAGCCTGGCGACGCCCATCCAGCCGGTAAGCGCGAGAATGAGGATCATATAATAGAATTCCGCCTTGAATATCGCCAGCACGAGAATGTTCAGAAACAGCAGCGGAATCGCGTTCATCACGTCGACGAAACGCATGAAGATTGTATCGATCCAGCCGCCGAAATAACCGGATACCGCGCCGATGAACGTACCGATAATGACCGTGCCGATCGCGACGCTGAAGCCGACGAGCAGCGAGATCCGGCCGCTGTACAGCAGGCGGGACAAAATATCGCGGCCGAGTTCGTCCGTGCCGAGCCAATACCCTTCGCTGCCGGCCGGCAAGTTAGGCAGCATCATATCGCCTCTCGCCGGGTCATGCGGCGCGATCCAAGGCGCCAGGAGCGATATGACGATAAAAAACGCCAGAACAACCAAGCCCGTCATCGCGAACGGATTACGGGAAAACTTCTTCCATCCCGTCGCCCACAATCCCGGAGGCCGTTTCGATGGAGCCGTCGCGCGGCCCGTGCCGGTAACCGGTGCAGCCGTGTCGCTCATGCGCCAGCGCCTCCTTTCCGTCCGAGCTTCACCCTCGGGTCGACGATCGCATACAGGAGATCCGCGATTAGGTTACCGATAATAACGAAGACCGCGATAATGAGCGTGATGGCCATCAGCACGGAATATTCCCGCTGCGTCGCCATCTGAAGGAACAGCCTTCCCATCCCCGGCCAGTTGAAGACGCTCTCGGTCAACGCCGCGCCGGCGACGAGGATCGGCAGATCCAGACCGAGGATCGTAATGATCGGGATGAGCGCATTGCGGAGCGCATGGCGGAATACAACTTTCCGTTCGCCGAGACCTTTGGCCCGCGCGGTGCGGATGTAATCCTGATCCAGCACCTCGAGCATGCTGGAGCGCGAATATTTGACGTAGCCGGCCAAGAAGCCGAGCGTCAACACCGTGACCGGAAGAATCAAGTGCAGCACCAGGTCGCCGAGATCGCCTTCCTTGCCCATCGAATACATATCCGACAGCGGCAGCAGGTCCCATTTCAGCGCGAACAGCTCCTGCAAAATAATCCCAAACCAGAAGGTGGGCATCGCGAATCCGATGTATGCGATAAAAGAAGCGAGTTGATCCGAAAAACCATATTCCCGCGTACTGTTGTAAATCCCCCATGGGATCGCAATGACGAGCGCCAGAAACCACGCCGAACCCATCAGAATCATCGTATTGCCCAGCGTCGGCCACACCAGGTCTCCCACCGGCAAGTTATTCTTGAACGTATAGCCGAAATCGCCCTGCGTCAAATCGCCAAGCCAGCGGAAATATTGCACCGGCAGCGGATCGTTCAGCCCCATGTTCTCCGCCTGCTGCTCCATGACTTCGGGCGATAGGTTGGGACTCAGAAATATGGTCTTCGGACCGCCGGGCGCCGCATGAATAAGAAGGAACGTCACGATCGTGATCAGCAGCAGGACAAGCACCGACTGGAGCGTACGGCGAATCAGATATTCGGTCATTATGCTTCCCCCTTCGTCAAATACAAAGGGGAAGGGCCTACTGGACACCTTCCCCCTGGTCAAATCATGCTGATGGAAATATGGCTTGCGTTATGGCGCAACCCACCATTTGTTCACGTGGAAGAAGTATCCGTAGCCAAGCGTCGACTCCGGCTTATCTTCCTCGGCGTACTTGATCTTCTTGTTCTGCGCTTCAGGCAAACCGTATTGGTACAGGAAGACGTACGGCAGGTCCGTGGAAATTTCTTTGCCGACTTCGCCGTAAATTTCCTTGCGCTTGCTCTGGTCGGCCGTCAACGTGCCGTCGATCCACAGTTGGTCGAGTTTCTCATTCTTGTACCAGCCGGTGTTCTGGCCCGTCGGCGGGAAGTACTTGGACGAGAAGATGCTCTCGTTGCTGGCCGGATCCGGATTGGAGAGCGACCACGACAGAAGAATCGCCTCGTATTTGCCCGGCGTGACGTTCTGATCGATCCACGCCGCGAAGTCGATGCCTTTCGGCTTCACTTCGATGCCAACGTCCGCCAAGTTCTGCTGAATAACGGCCGCGACTTGCTCGCGGCGGCTGTTGCCCGCGTTGTACTGCAGCTCGAAGGAGAAGCGCTGGCCGTCTTTCGCGAGGATGCCATCCTTGCCCGCAACCCAGCCGTCTTCGGCCAAGAGCGCCTTCGCCTTCTCGACGTCGTACGAATACGTTGTCGCCTTGTCGCCCGGATCCGACCACGAGCCCGGCAGGAACGGCGCGTTCAGCGGCGTGCCCGTGCCTTTGAGGATGTTGTCGACCATGCCTTGGCGATTCAGCGCGGTGGCGATCGCTTGACGGGTCTTCATGCCTTTGAACGGCGATACTTTGCCCGGGAAGTTGTCGTCCTTGAAGTTGAAGCCCAAGTATTCATATTGCGGCCCCGGCGCGAGAATGACGTTGATGTTCTCGTTCGCCTTCACGGTATCCAGCAGCGGCAGCGGAATCGCGGACGTCATATCCACGTCGCCTTTGATGAGGGCTTGAACTTCCGTATTCTGGTCGGCGTAAATTTTGTACGTGATCTTCTGGATGTGCGGCTTGGGTCCCCAGTAGTTCGGATTCGCTTCCATCGTCAGGTACTGGCCGTTCTTCCATTCCGTCCAATTCCACGGACCGCTCGTGACCGTCTTCGCCGGATCGGAGCCGAACGGATGCTTCGCCAGTTCCTTGGCAGGCACGTCCTTCAGCACGTGCGCCGGGACGATCGACGTCGTCAGCGAGTACAGGAACGGCGAGTACACCTGCTTCAGCTTGATCGTGACCGTCTGGGCGTCCACCTTCGTGACCGATTCGATCTTGTCGAAGTTGCTGATCGCCAGGGAAGCGGCTTCCGGATTGCGGATCGTATCGAACGTGTAGACGATATCGTCAGCCGTGAGCGGCTGGCCGTCGCTCCACTTCGCTTCCGGCTTCAGCTTGATCGTATAAGTGAGTCCGTCTTCGCTTACCTGCGGCAGCTCCGCGGCCAGAGACCATTCTTCGGCGACCACGTTGCCCGCGCGATCCAGATCGAGCAGTCTGGCGTTGACCAAGTAGTCGATATCGCCGGATGCCGTGTCGCCTACAAAAATCGGATTGATGGATACGATATCGGAGAAGGAGCTCACGACGAGCTCGCCGCCGTCCACGGGCGTATTCGCGTCAGGGGTTGCCGGTTCTTCGGCCGGCGCATTGTTCGCCGGCGCGTTCGCCGCCTTGTTGTTGCCAGCGTTATCGGCCGGCGCGTTATTGCCGCCGGTATTATTACCATTGCTGCAGCCGGCCAACACGGAACCCGCGAGCGCCATAATCGAGAGGCAAAGCATCAATTTATTCGGTTTTTTCATGAGTCCACTCCTTCTGTTGTTTCGCTAATTTGAATAGAATGAAAACTTTGTCGATATCCCTCCGCAACGACGGTGTTAGACGCTTACCTCATGTCTGTTTATGTAAGTATATCTAACACAAGAAGCCCCTCACACCTCCGAGATTCATAATAATTGTGAATAATACAATAAAAATTATAAGTAGTAAGTGAAAATTTTACAATATCCCCAATAAAAAATGTTATTTTTAAGCGAGAACGTTAATTATATTAACGTTCTATTTTATTTATTTTTCTGTCAAATCCGAACATTCTAAACTTCCAGCGAGAGAAGAATATAGCTTTCATCTAAAAATATGATTTCCCCCCCCACCTTTTATGCGAGTTGTCCGGAAAAATCCGAAACATTATCCCTGACTATTTGAATGCGTTTACATCCTTGAAAATAGCGGGTTTATGTGCTTTCGGGAGGCCAATCGCTATCCTTACCCAATCGTTACCCGCTTGAATCCAGGTCCATTCCCTTCGAACAGGTCCAAACAAAAAGACGCCCTCTTAAGAGAGCGTCTTCGCCGCGAGGTTGCACCTCGCCCCGACCGCGTCAGGTATTTGTCACGCTGGATGATTGCCGCCGCCGAGCGCAGCCGCAAACAACTCTGCTAATTTGTGTAAATAATTATAATCATTGTACCTGTATTCTTTCTTGCCGATCGGCGATGAAAGCTGAATAACGCCCTTCACCCGGCCGCGGCGAATTAACGGGACAAGCATGACGGAATGCCACACCGGTTCCCCGAACCTCAAGTCTTCGGAGTGATCCCAATCGATCAAATAAGCGCCGGACTTGGCCCGAACGACTTGCTCCACCAACTGGGCATTAAAGGAGGGCCGCCCCGTCCAGCCTTCCTCGTACCGCTTGCGGGCATAGACGCGCCCTTCCGCCGGGCTTTCTTCCGGACCGGCCTCTTCGGTCGTCAGGACGAATCCTTCCGCCGCCTCCAAAATTTCCATGACGCGTCCCAGCATCAGGTACAACGTTTCTTCCTCGCTCTTGCCCTCGTTCAGCAGCTGCAGCAGCTCGACGAGCACCAGGACATTGCGTTGATCCTGCACCAGGCTGCCCGCGACGATCCCCGCCAGCTTGTCGACGCGCTTGGCCGTCTGTCCCATGGCGGCGTCCCACACGCTGACCCGGTTGCGGCCAGTCTCTTTGGCATGATACAACGCCTGGTCCGCCCGTTCCTTGAGCTCCTCCCACTGCCCGCCTTGACCCGGGCATGCCGCCACGCCCAGGCTCACCGTCAGCGGCGTCGATTGCCCGAGCAGCCTGGCTTCCTCCACGCGGCTGCGAAGGCGCTCCGCCATGGCTTGCGCTTGATCATGATCGGCGTCCGGCAGCAGGAAAATAAACTCTTCCCCGCCGTAACGGCAGCAGATGTCACCCTCCCGCAGCCCTTCCCGGAATAAGCGCCCGACCTCGCGCAAAATTTCGTCCCCCCGCTTGTGTCCATAACTGTCGTTCACGCTCTTGAAGCGGTCGATATCCGAGAACATCACCGCATACTTCCCGTTTCGCCGCAAGCTGGCGGCAATGATTTCGCTATGGATCGTTTCGAAATATTTGCGGGTATACACACCCGTAAGCTTGTCGATCGCCGACATAATCTGCAATCGGTAATTGTCGATCGAGAGCAGTCCGATCTGCGCCAGCCATCCGCACCGCTCCAAGGTCGTCTCGTCAAAACGGTGCAGCGGCGTCCTTGCCTCCAGGTATAAATACCCGGCCGATTCCTCCTCGCGTCCCGTGCTCCCTCGGGACAGATCGTGACGTTCCCCCGCCGCGGCGGGACCGGCATAGATCGGCAGACACATGACGGCCCTCGCTCCGGGCGGAAGCCGTACTTCCGCGCAGCCACGCGTGTCGCCGAACCGCTCGGAGACGTAGAATCCGCCGCGGCGCGATTTGGCAAAGCCGAGCACGTAATCCTGCACGCCCGTCTCCGGCGGCGAGCCGATAACCTGATATCGCCGTTCTTCCTCGCCGGGCAGCACAAAGCAAACTCGGTCCGCCCGCGCCAGTTTGCCGGCCGTCTCGGCGAGCAGCTGCAAGTTGCGCTCATACTGTCCGCTCTGGCCGACAAGCGCGGCGCCGATCCAAGCGGCATCCCGTTCGTTTTGCGCCGCCGCATCCGCTCCGGCAACGGCATTCAGCACGTCAGCCAGTTCCCGAAAACCGCCCTCCGCACCGAGGCTCGCATCGCCCGTCCCGCCGCTCGCTTCTCCCAAGTTCGCGTCTTCCGCCGCTCGGCGGGCTAATTGCCGAATGCCCTCCGGCAGCCGGTCGCGGCCGCCCGACTGCAGATAGTACGCCTTGAACGGCTCGGGTACCCGCTCCGTCAGCGCATGCAGGGCATCCAGCGCCAACACGTAGCTGTCGCGCGCCTGTTCGATCTCGCCTAACGCCGCATAAATAACGCCGAGCGCCGTGTGGGCCTTCCATACGAGATATTCGGCATAACCCGCTTCGCTGCGCGATAACGCTTCGCGGAGCTTCGCGAGGCCGATGCCTCCGCCTTCGCTGCGGCCTTCGAGCCACAACAGCTCGACCGACAGCCGCTCCGAATCCGCCCGAGGCGCAAGCGAAGCGCTCTCCGCGAGCAAAGGCCGAGCTTCCGCGGCCGCCCCTTCGAGCAGCAGCAGCTTGGCGCACTCGTGCAGTAGCTGGCGGAAGGTGCGGACGTGCTTCGTCCGACGAAGCTCCTCCAACCCCCGCCGCAGCTCGTCACGATCTACACGCTTGGCCAGCTGGAAGCCGGCAAGCATGCGTGTGCCTTTGCAATGCGTCCGCTCCGCATCATGGTAGTCTTGACTGTGCCGGATGCCCTCCTCCGCATGCCAAAGCGCCTTCTCGAACATGCCCATGCGATAGTAGAAGAAAGCTGCGCGTTCATGATATTCCGGTATGACCCAATACGAGTCGGGACCCTGCTCCTTCAGCAAATTTTCCGCTTGCAGCAAATACTTGTACGCCTTCTGATATTCGCTCAGCTGCGTGTAGAGATGGATCCCGCTTATCGCCAGCCCCAAAATCCGCAGCGTAAAATCGTATTCGATCGCGAGCGTCTCCGCCCGCTTGAAGTAGTCGAGCGCTTCCGCGTATTGGTCGACGGTCACGCTGATCTCCAGCAGGTTGCTATAGTGGGTGACCGCGTGCGGAGAACCGGATTTCAGCGCCGCCCGCAGGGCCTGCTCGAAGTAATTGCGCCCCGCCTCCAAATTGTCGTAATGCAGCACTTGAATAACGCCCAGACTCGTCAGCGTATTCGAGACGTCTTCCATCCGTCCGGCCTGCCGGCTCAGCTCCATGCTGATCCGGAACGCATCCTCCGCCTCGAGATGCTTGGCCAAGGTAAGCGAATAAATACCCTTGGCCTTGTAGAGCTTGGCCATCTGCTCCGGATAGTTGGCCTCGTCTTCCGGGGACAACAACGCTTCCACCCGGGCCAGCTGCTCGCCGTACTGCGCGTAGTCCGCGATCCGGCTGAACGATGCGGTCGCCTCTAGCAACCCCTTCTTATAGCCCATCGCCCGCGACAGCTCGATCGCCCCGTTCAGCAGCGCCTCCGCTTGCAGCCGCTCGTTCTTGCGAATATGGAGCTCCGCGAGCTGACACTGAATGTCGACTTGCAGCTCATGGTCGGCTAATTCCGCCGCTTGAAGCAGGGCGGCCTCGAATAACGCCAGCGCCTGCTCGTGATTGCCCTGCCCCGAATAAACTTCGCCCGTGAGCACTTGCATGCGAAGCCGCTCCCGGGAATCGCCGAGTTCGTCCGACAGCCATAGCGCCGTCCGCAAATATTGCAGCGCCTGGTCCCGCATCGAGTAGTTCATGAAGTGATGAACCGCCTTATAGATCAGCGCAAGCGCATCAGCATGCTCCCCGAGCTGGAGCAAATGATGAATGCGCTCCAGCTGGAACGGGTTGCTCGCCTGATAACATTCGCGCCCCAGCTCGTCGGCCAGGCGGCGATGGAGCTCCTCGCGCCGATGCGCGCCGATCCGGTTATAGATCGCGCTCTTGACGATATTAGACTGGAAGCCGCAGCTGCCTCCGCCTAAATCCCCCTCCCGCATCTCCAGCAGTTGCTCGCTAACGAGTTCCTCCAACGCGTCGGCGGCGCCCGCGCGCATCGTCAACTGCTCTAGTACCGCGAGCGGCAATTCCCCCTGACAGACCGCCATCAGCTCGAGCGCCTTGTATGCGGCGCCGCTAAGCGAATCCAACTGTTTGGCGATCGCATCCTCGATGCTGACCGGAAGCGGCAGCACGGCGTAATCGCCGCGCGCATCGAACTCGGTCGACCATTTGCCACGCTCGTTCACGTACAGCTTCTTCTCCAGCCGGAGGGCGAGCAAAATGTGCGTGATAAACCCCGGGTTGCCCTGACTCTCTTCATGAATGCGCTTGGAAAACTGGGGCGGTATCCGGTTCAAGCCGAGCAGCGACTTGACCATCTGACCGCTCTGCGCTTCCGTGAACCGCCCGAGCGGATAAGCCTCGGTCCAGCCCAGCCCCTGCCATCGCTTCAAGAAGATCTTGGCCGCCTCTTCCATCTCGTGTTCGTTGTAGGCAAGCACCAAGCACAGCGGCAGATCCGCCAACTCTCTAAACACGTAATCCAGCCACTCCAAGGCGCCAGCGTCCAGCCGATGCGCATCGTCGATGAGGAAGAGCGCCGGCTTGCCGCCAAGCACGTCCCGAACGAATTGGGCGAGCCGGATTCGCAGCCGCAATCGTTCCTTGTCTTCCGAAAGCGCCGCGGTGGGCTGAACGCCGCGCAGCCGCGGTTCGTCCGCCGCCAGCTTGACGAGCTCGGGCCCGTATTGTCCTAATTGTTCGGCGGAGGCACGCGCGATTAGCTTCTTGACGATCGGGATGATGGCCGCGAAGGGAACCGGACTTTGAGAGACGGATTTGCCCGCGTAGACGCCGATCCGCCCGAAGATGGCCCGTACGGCCAGCTCGTCCAGCATCCGGCTCTTCCCGATGCCCGATTCGCCCGTCACCAACGCGATCCGAGTCAACGATTCCGCGCGCCACGCGCGATCGAACTGGCGATGCAGCCGTTGCTCCGTATCGGACCGGCCGATAATCGGGAAGTCGGCCACCATCCGTTCGGTAAACTCCGTTCGTACCAGCGGATAGGCCGTGCCCATGACGCCGTTCACGGCCTGGACGATCTCATAGAGGTGTTCATAACGTTCTTCCGGATCTTCCTGCGTCAGCTTCTCCACGATTCGCAGCAAACCGCTCAGCCGCTTATCCGCTCCGGGGCCGCCTTCTGCGCAGGCACGCTGCGCCTTCTCGAGCGGGCGCGCGATCTTCGCGCCCTCTTCGTCGCCGCCGAGCAGTTTGAAGAGCAGCACCCCCAGCGCGAATTGGTCGCTTCTGGCGGTCTCCTCCCGATTCGCGTACCATTCCGGCGACTTGTACGGGGTACCCACGCCCCATTTGGGATGCAGCATTCGTTCATGCTCCGCCGATATGACGAGACGCCGAAATTTGATGCCCGCCTCCCCCCTCTCCCCCTGCACGAGGATATGCTCGCCGTTCACGTGCCGGTGAACCAAGCCCCGGTCATGCAAGTACGTGACGGCATGGCAAACTTGGACGAACCAGTCGACGATGCGGTTCCGGTCGCACTGTCGCGCCGCCTCGAGCAGCGGCACCCCGCTCGCGCATTCGTAGGCGCAGTAAAGCGCCGGCTCCGCCGATTGCCGGCCGTCTATGGTCTCGACCAGTCCAAACTGGTACACTTCGGGGATCGCGGGGTACGACAACGAGCGAAGCGTCACCATCTCCTCGTATAGCATCGCGCCCGTCACTTCCGCGGAATCGGACTGCGGCATGACGCGCAAATAGACGACTCGCCCGGCTTGCTGCAAATCCCGCGCGGTATACAGCGTACCGGATGGATCTCCCTGCACGGGCTGTACAATCTCGTATTGGTCGTTAATTCGATGCATCCGGACTCACCCCGTTCGTCGTGCTGCCTTCTTCCTTCGTCGCAAGGCGAAACGGCTGTCGCCGTCATTGGCGGCGCAGCAAGTTTCATTCCAGAGAAATACAAGTTGATTTATATGCGCGAAACATATACAGTCTTGTATTTCAATGAAAAACGCCCCGCTCGATCAGCGGGGGTGCGAAAGGTCAACAGTAAGTTAATTCCATTATATCACTTCACGCGATGAACCAAAAATGAAACCGCCTCGCGTTCTCATCCAATTAAAGGAATTTAAGTCATGAGCAAACAAAACAAAAAGAGCTCAACCAATTTATTCGCCCAGGTTGAGCCCCCACTTGGAAGCGTCTATTCTATTATGTACGTGCAGCTTATGGGGTAGTCCTAAACGGTGGTCGATTTTTTCCCGGGGCTCGTGTTGACGAGAACCGGAAGACTTTTTACGGCGCTAATCATGGCCGATTGGCACTGCGGACAGCATGGCTGTTCCGCGAACGCGAAGTCGTCTCGCATCCAACCGTTGCAATCGTCATTCGAACACGTCCACACCGCCGTATCCTGCACCGGCACTTCTTCAACAGGTCTTTTCCGCGAATAATACATCGTCGAACCCCTCCTTGGACAAATCTGGGCAAGGCCAGCCGACTGGCTAATCCTCTCGAAACAGGGCCAATCTTCCTTCAAAAGCCGAAAAAGAAACTGCCCTCAACTTATGTTAAGGGCAGTGTTCGGTTGTTGTGCGTGCAAGAATCGGATTCTTACAGTTTTACAACGTTTTCAGCTTGTGGACCACGGTTGCCTTGTACTACGTTGAACTCAACGCGTTGGCCTTCGTCGAGGGTTTTGAAGCCATCGCCTTGGATCGCGCTGAAGTGAACGAATACATCGTTGCCGCCTTCAACTTCGATGAAGCCGAAACCTTTCTCTGCATTAAACCATTTTACTGTACCTTGTTGGGACATTGTTCATTACCTCCGCTTGTTAAATGTATACATGACCTTCTATTTTTTGGAGAAAAATAAAATTCACATATTGGACAAGGTTATTATGACACAAAATAATAACCCTCTACAATATGCGAATCAGGTCAAAATTTCGATTACGTTCATCGTACCACATTCATAGCCATTTAGCAATTCTTTTGGCCTTGCCGGCGATAAGAATTTCGCTTCCGACTCGTGTCCGAACGTGCCGCGATTACAACCATTCCCTGATCGTTATTTGTTGCTCCCGGCTGAGATCGACGATCTCGCCTTGCCGGTTCACAAGTGGTTTTAAAGGAGCGCTTGAACTGACATAAATAATTTTACCCGGAACCCCGTCATTTAATACAACCGATTTTCCGATATGCAGCTCCATGATTTGTTTGATGAACACATGGAGGATATGCGAATGGAACGCCCCCAGCTTGCCCTCCCACATGAGCGAGAGCACGTCGTAGAACGGCATCGCGCTTTTGTACACCCGATTGGAGGTCATTGCATGAAAGACATCGGCCACCGCGACGATTTTGCTGAAAAAGTGAATTTGGTCCGCCTGCAGCCCTTTCGGATAGCCCGTCCCGTCCTCCCGCTCGTGATGCTGCAGCGCCACCAGCGCGGTCCGCTCGTCCAGTCCGCTGGCGAGCAGCAGTTCATAACCTTGGCGGGTATGACGCTTCATGAGGTCGAACTCCGCTTCCGTCAGGCGCCCGGGTTTGAGCAGCACCTCGCTCGGGATCCCGGACTTGCCGATATCGTGCACGGAAGCGGCCATCGTGAGCCGGATCAGATCTTGTCCGCGGACGCCAAGCCACCTGCCGATAATAGAGGATATGATTCCGACGGCGAAAGTATGCTTGTACGTATACTCGTCCTTGCCCTGCAGCAGATGCAGCAGGTCGATCAGCTGCGCGTGGCGAGAGGCCATCTCCAGCACCTTCGGCAGAATCCGATCGTGCACGTAATCGACGGGCAGCTTCCTTCCGGAAACGGCGGATTGGAACACATGACGGATATCGGAGACGGCTTCCTTAATAGAAACCTCCTGCTCCGCGCTGAACGCCGTGACGTCTTTGCTGCGCAATACTACCTGGTTCACCTGCAGCAAACGAACGTGGCCGCGCTCCAGCCGAGTGCCGGCGGAGAGGAGATGCGTCCCGTTCGCCGCGAACACGTCGGCGCGCAGCCGATAGCCGATGAATGGCTCAAGATACCGGTCATCCATGACGCACTCCCCCTCCCCCGTCTCGATTACGAATGCGGCGTTTGCCCAATGCGTTGCTGATCGCCGCCAGACTTATCTTATCCTGCCCCGGTCGGTAGATCGCTAAGCGCGAGCGGCTTGCTTGCCCGATCATATCGCAATCGCAGCGGATGCAACGAGATTATTATGAGCGAAGCAGAGCCTGATTTTCCCGGAAATCGATGCATCGCCTCCCATGACTTGCCTCTCTCGCTTCGCCCGTGCACGATGCACAGCGGAGATGCTTCTATTTGGTGGAAGCGGCGCAATGCGAGGGAGCGCCATTGATATGCCGGCGAGCGGCCGTGTATAGTATTCCATTATAAGAATGGGAAACTCCGGCCCAGACCCGCAGGCGGCCGGTACGCTTATCCCGAAAGGGGACGGCTTGATGGAACAGAAGCAAGAGCGCGACTATGTCCGGCTGTCCTGGGCGATGTTCAAGACGGGCGTGCTCGGATATGGCGGCGGACCGTCCGTCATCCCGCTGATCCGGTACGAAGTCGTAACCCGCTACCGCTGGTTGGGAGACGAAGAATTCGCGGAAATCCTGGCGCTGGCGAACGCGCTTCCGGGACCGATCGCGACGAAGATGGCCGCGTATCTCGGTTATCGCCGCAAAGGAACCTTGGGCGCCGTCATCTCGGTCCTCGCGCACGTCATGCCTTCGGCGATCGCCATGATCGCGCTGCTGTCGGCCGTGGAGATGCTGAGCGGCTCCGCCGTCGTGCAAGGGATGATCGCGGCGGTCATCCCCGTTATCTCCGTCATGCTCGGCGTCATGGCCTATGAATTCGCGGAGCGAGCCGTCAAAGGGCTCGGCAAGCCGCTCGGCATCGCCTTCTTCCTGATCGCCTTCCTCCTGCTGCAGGTGATCGACGTGCAGGATGCGATCGTCATCGCAATCTTCCTCGCTTACGGCGCCGTTCACTTCAAGGGCATTGCCTGGTGGAAGAAGCGCCGTGCTGGGCGGGAGACGGCGCGCGGAACGGACGGTGGCGCTTCATGACGGAATGGCTCCAACTCCTCATCGGCTTCTTCGTCGCCAACGTCCTCGGCTACGGGGGCGGACCGGCTTCGATCCCGCTGATGTACCATGAGATCGTCGACCGGTACCACTGGACGACGGATAAGGAATTCTCGAATATCCTGGCGCTCGGCAATGCGCTGCCCGGCCCGATCGCGACCAAAATCGCGGCGTTCGTCGGTTATGACCAAATCGGGGTCGTCGGCATGGCGCTCGCGCTCGCGGCCACGATCGTCCCTTCGGCCGTTGCGCTCATTATCCTGCTGAACCTGCTTCAGAAGCACCGCCAATCGCCGGTGGTCAAAGGCATGACGCTGCTCGTCCAGCCGGTCGTCGCGATCATGATGGTGCTGCTGACTTGGCAGATGGGCCGCACATCCGTCGAATCGGCCGGCCTATGGCAGTCGCTCGGCATCGCGGCGGTCGCGTATTGGGCGATGGAACGGAAGAAGATCCACCCGGCGATCGTCATCTGCATCGCGTTCGTCTATGGGGCGTTCGTGTTGTCCGGCGTGCTGTTCTAGAGGCGGCGGATAAAGCAAGGCATCGCCAACTCGAAGCGTTAGGCTGCACGGATCGCACGACTTGCTTGCGTCCCGTTCAACGCCCGAAAAGCCGCTTCTCGGCATCGAGAAGCGGCTTTTCGTCGTTACGGCCTCCCGCTTACGGGCAGCTCACGTCCACGCCCAGAAAAATCCTTCACGGTCCCAGGCGATCTTGCCCCGGTGCAGCTTGCGGAACGCCATCTTCACTTCCTTCGCGAGCGAGGCGTTGCCGCTCTCGTTCACGAAGACGAACTGCGCCCCGAATTTCTCCTCCACCTGCGCGATGGCGTCGCTCTGGGCCAGCGTCCCATGGAAGCGAATCGTCTCCACCATCCAGGCCGCCACGTCCTGCGCGGTCGATGTCTCCGGCATCTCGAATCCCCCTCAATAGCACATGTCCTGGTGCGTATCGTTAGTATAGGCTACATTAGCGCCGAGGGAAACCGTCTGCCTTTGGTCGCGGCGGCACCCCGATCCGGTCGAGGTCGCGCGGCCCTCCTATGGCGCAACCAAATTCAAATCGCCGTTGCCCTGCGCCTGGGGCGGCGCGCCGATGCTAACCGTACGGCCGATCAGCAGCTGAAAGAGCGCCGGCTCGCCGATCTCCGCGCCGTTCTGCGCCTCGTATTGTTGTATGAGCAACGCCGCCGCGGCCGAGACGTGCGGCGTCGCCATGCTCGTGCCGGACATGTAGGCGTACTGCGCTCTCGGATACGCGGAGAGAATCATCACGCCCGGCGCGATCAGGTCGATCTGGCCGTTCGTGTTCGAGAAGGCGGCCACGACGCCCGAACTCATATCATAGGCGCCTACCTCGACGACTTCCGGATATGCGCCCGGGTACGCAATTTCGGACGTCGAGGGATTCCCGTCGCCGTCGTTGCCCGACGCGCAGACGACCAGCACGCCGCAATTATCCACCGCGTTGACGATCGCCGTCTGCAGCGCTGGATCGTTGTACGGCCCCGCAAGCGACATCGAGATAACGCGCACCCGTTCCCCGTTCGGACCGCGCCAGCCAACGGCGCTGTTGATCGCATTGACCAGATGAGCCGACTCTCCGTCTCCCGCGGCGTTCAGCACTTTGATCACGAGCAACTTCGCCTGCGGCGCGGCGCCGGCGACGCCGCTGCCGTTCAAGTGCGCCGCGATCGTGCCGCACACGTGCGTGCCGTGCCCGTTCAGATCCGTCAGGTCGTTCGGACCGCCCTCCAGCGTATAGTTCCATCCCGCGATCACTTGTCCGGCCAGATCGGGGTGCGTAATATCGCAGCCCGTATCGAGCACGGCGATCACGACGCCCGCGCCTTGGTACCCTTGCGTCCAAATTTCCGGGGCGTGGATATGGAAGACTCCCGGCGGAATCTCGCTCGCCGCGACCGCTTCCGTCGACACGATCGAGGTCAGTTCGTATGGGATCAAGCTCATTCTCATCGTTATCGCCTCCTCGTAAATTCGCATATCGCAATATATGGGAATTACTAGAAAGCGTTTGGACCCTTGAGTTCTATCCGCTGGAAACACGGCCCGTTTCCATCCTCCGAATCGAAGACGATCGCGGACTTATTGGCCGACCGGATAATCTTCCGCCTACAATGGCAGATTAAGACGAAAGACCTGCCAAGAGGTGACAATATGAAGAAAACGGCTTCCGCCTTGTGCATCGCGGCTGTTCTCTGCGGCGCCGGCGCTTCGGCCGCTTCCGCCTCCTCGCCGACCGTCAGCCTGCGCAACGTATTCCGGACGATGGACGCGAGCGTCGATTGGAACGCGTCCACCAAACAGATCGAAGTGAACCGGGAGGGCGTCCAGCTCGTATTCCGCTCCGGCTCGAACATCGCCTACAAGAACGGCGTCCCCGTCACCATGGATACGCCGATTCGAACAGACCCGAAGACGAATCTAGCCATGATCTCGGTCTACGCCGTCTATCCGCTGGCGAAAGACTATCATTCCGAACGCCATTACATCGTGCAAGCCGGCGATACGCTGTCGGGCATCGCCAAAAAATACGGGGTCACCGTCGCCAAGTTAAAAGCGTGGAGCGGTCTCTCCGGCGATCTGATCGTGCCGGGCGAGCATATTTTCACGATGGATCCGAACTACGTCGTCGAGGCGGGCGACACGCTGTACGGCATCGCCGCCAAGTACGAAACGACCGTCGCCGCGATCAAGCAAGCGAACAATCTGACGAGCAATTTGATCGCCCTCGGCCAGCTGCTCTACATTCCGCCCGAGAAGTCCGTGCCGAAGCCGGCGGCGTTCGCCGACGGGCAATTCCCGCTCTTGAACGACACGTATACGCCGTTCGGCAATACCTACGGCGACGCGCGGAGCTTCTCGCTGAACCAGACCGCCCGCGTGCACGAGGGCAACGATATCGAGGCGCCGGAATCGACCCCGGTCTTCTCGGCCTACGACGGCAAGGTCGTGCGCAAAGGGTGGAGCACGCTCGGCGGATGGCGGCTGTCGATCGAGACGCCCGACAAAAAGCACGTGTTCTACTATGCGCATCTTTCGGCCTACGCCGCCGGCATTACGAACGGCAGCATCGTCAAGAAATCGCAGCTCATCGGCTATGTCGGTTCGACCGGCTACGGCCCTGCCGGCACGCGCGGCAAATTCATCCCCCATCTCCACTTCGGCTTCTACAATTCCGCGACGGCCAACTGGAAGGCGATGAATCCGTACGCGTATCTGAAGTGGTGGGAGAAGCAGTAACCTCGGATAAGTCCCAGGAGAGCGGAGGATTCGCACCTCTAATGAGGCAAAAGACCCCCTCTCCATAGGGACTTCTCCCCCTTAAAATCGAATTATCCCCCCGCCTGGAATTTGCTAGATTTTTATCCCTTCCGTTAGAGATTTTTCCCCCTTATCAGGCATCTGGGAGTTCCATACAATTGGGGTGTACAGCAAGCTTCACCAGCAATAGTAGTCGATACACTATTATCTAAGGGGGATTTGCAACGTGTCTAAAAGATCTAAAATGTTACTCGCCGTCTCCATGGCTAGCATGATGCTTCTGTCTGCTTGCGGCGGCGGCAACAACGGCAACTCCGGCAATGCTGAAAGCGGTGCCAACGCGCCTGCGAACAACGCGGCCGCGAACAACACAGAAAAAGAAGCGGAGCCGCCTGCAGAAGCCGAGCCCGTCTCGCTCCGCGTCTTCTCGACGTTCGGCGGCACGGACGCCGCTCGCGAATCGTTCCAAGCTCTTATCGACGAATTCACGGCGAAATACCCGAACGTAACGATCAACAACGACACGATGTCCGCGAACGACGACAGCTTCCGGACGAAAGTCAACACGGACATGAACAGCGGCAACGAGCCGGACCTGCTGTTCTACTTCGTCGGCAAAGACGCCGAAGGCTTCGTGAACGCCGGCAAAGTCGTGCCGCTCGACGAACTGCTCGAAGCGGACGCGACTTGGAAGAACGGCTACCTGCCGACGGCGCTTGAAGCGGTCCGCCAACCGGACGGCAAAATCTACGCCGCTCCGCTGACCGGCTTCTACGAAGGTCTGTTCGTCAACAAGAAGATTTTCGCCGACAACGGCCTGGAGCTTCCGACCGACTGGGCGAAGATGACGGCGGCGGTGAAGGCGCTCTCGGCGAAGGGCATCATCCCGCTCTCCGGTCCCTTCGACCAATCCCACTACCTAATCGAGCACGCCATCCTCTCCGGCGCTGGCGCAGAAGGCCAGAAGTCCGGTCTTGCGAACGGCGTTAACCCGGATTGGGAAACCGGCCTTGCGGCGCTGAAAGAACTGTACGATCTGGGCGCGTTCCCGAAAGACGCGGCTACGATCGACCTGGGCATGGCGGCCAACTACTATTCCCAAGGTCTCGCGGCAATGATCATCGAAGGCTCGTGGGCGCTCGGCGGCTTCGAAGAAAGCGTGCGCAACGAGACGACGGTTCTTCCGTTCCCGACGGTTCCAGGCGGCAAAGGCACGGGCAAAGACATCGTCGGCGGTTTCGGCACGGGCTTCTACCTGTCGAAGAAAACGTTCGACGACGCGAAGAAGAAAGATATGGCGATCGCGCTGATGAAACACCTGACGTCCCCGGACGCGATCAAGAAAGTGTCCGAGGCGAACGGCGGTACGCCGGCAGCCGACGTACAACCGGAAGGTCTTGGCCAAGCGACGCTCGACGGCTTTAAAATGGCGGCCGAAGCGACGTCCATCAACGCGCCGGTCGACAGCCAAATCGATCCGGAGACGTTCACGACGATCCGCGCCGGCATCCAGCCGATCGTGAAAGGCGAGAAAACGCCGAAAGCGGCGCTGGAAGAAGCGCAAAAGATCGAAGCGTCCAAGCAGTAATCGAATCGCATCAGGCAGCACGCAGCACCAATAGGTAAGCATTCCGCCGCCCCTCTGGCTCCATGGGCGGCGGAGTTGTTTCTAAGCCACGAATGCCAAACTAATACCGAAGGTGATGGAATGAAGGGCGATCGCAAGTATATCTTTATGTTTTTGTTGCCGGCGGCACTGTTGATGTCCGCTTTCGTGTACTACCCGTTCTTAAAAAGCCTCTACCTCAGCTTCTTCCGGACCAACGGCTTCTTCGACAAGAAGTTCGTCGGATTCGAGAACTACACGCGGTTGTTCACCGACAGCCAGCTCGGCGCCGCGACGCTTCATACGCTCGAAATCATGCTTTACGTCATCATTTTCCAAGTCGGCATCGCGCTCGTCCTGGCCGTCATGGTCGACAACATCAGCAAGGGCAAAGGATTCTTCCGCACCGTCTTCTTCTTCCCGATCGTCATCTCCGGCGCGGCGATCTCCCTGCTGTTCGTCCTGATCTACAACTACCAGTTCGGCCTGCTGAACGGCTTCCTCGCGAAGCTTGGCATCGAGAAAATTCTATGGATGAGCGAGACCGGTTCGCTCAAGGCCATTGCCGTCCCGACCGTCTGGCACTACGTGGGCTTCTACTTCGTCCTGTTCCTGACGGCCATGTCCAAAATTCCGTCCGACTTCTACGAAGCGGCCAAGCTCGAAGGCATTACCGGCTTCAAGAAAACGATTCATATTACGATTCCGCTTATCTTGAGCGACATTAAAGTCGTCCTTATCCTAGCCATTACAGGTACGCTTAAAGTATTCGATTTCATCTGGATTTTGGCCCGCGGCCAGAACGGCACCGAAGTACTCGGCACCTATATGTACAAGAAAGCGATGGTCGACTTGAACTTCGGATATGGCTCCACGATCGCGGTCTACATCGTCGTGTTCGGCGTTGTTCTTTCCTTGGTCACCAACCGGTTGCTGAAGAAAGAAGATATCACATACTAAGCTCTTATAGGGGTGTAAGGTCATGCAGCAAACTCATGCAGGGACGCCTGAACACGTCCAACCGACTGCCAGAAGAACCGTCTCCTTCGGCTCGATATTCACCTATCTGTGCCTGGCTCTCTGGTCATTGACGACGATATATCCGCTTTTCTGGATCGTGAACAACTCGTTTAAAATATCCAGGGACGTTATGAATAACTCGTTCGCGATCGCGCTCAAGCCGGTGTTGACCAATTACACCAACGCGTTCGATCGCATCGATATCGGGAAGAGCTACGTGAACAGCTTGATCATGTCCATCAGCACCGTGACCCTCGTGCTCGTGCTGGGCGGTCTCGCCGCTTACATCATGGCGCGGTTCCACTTCCGCGGCAAGACGATCGTGCAATCCATACTCGTGGCCACGCTGCTCATACCGGCCTTCGCGACGGTCGTGCCGGTCTACGAGCTGCTGATCAAGTGGAAGCTGGTCAACACGTATTGGGGACTCATTCTCCCGCAAACGGCCGGCAACCTGACCTTCGCGATTCTCGTTATCGCGGCCTACATGGCAACGATACCGAAGGACCTCGAAGAAGCGGCCTTCATCGACGGCTGCAACCGGTTCTCGATGTTCACGAAAGTATTTCTGCCCATCTCCAGACCCGTCTTCGCGTCGGCAAGCATCTTCGTCTTCCTCTGGTCGTACAACGATCTGTTCTCCGCCTTGATCTTCGTCAACAAAGAGAACGTGCGGCCGATCGTCGCCCTGCTCAACGAAATCAGCTCGCAGTACGGCACCGACTTCGGTCTGATGGCCTCCGCCGTCTCGCTGACGGTCATTCCGGTCCTGATCGTGTATCTGTTCATCCAACGCTTCATCGAGAAAGGCATGACGGAAGGCGCAATTAAAGGCTAATACGACATCGTGTTCATCCACCGCTCAGACAGCGAAGCAGTCTGCGGCAAGCATCGCAATTGTGCACGAGGGCAGCCCCACAGGTCGATAGACCGGCGGGGCTGCCCTTTTTTAATAGGGTAATGGTCGGCGGAAGCGTGTCACGTTGGCCATTCACCAAAAGAACGTCCGGGGCATTAATTATCATTAAAAGCCTAAGTTGGACGGCGCTTGGCTCCGTCCCTAAGGAGACGGATTGCATGAGCAAACGAAAGGCGACGACGCGCCAGGTCGCCACGGCCGCCGCTACCGCCGCGCCGGCGGTAGCGGCAGCAGCGCCTGCGGGCGAGCCCAGCGCGTCGGCCAAACTCGCCTTGGTCGCGGGAGCCCTCTCGACGTTCGCGGACGCGCTCGGCACGCTGTCGGCCGCGCTTGCCATCGAGGAAGGGGCGGCCTCCGAGGCGGAACAGCGGCTGGCCGCGCGCGAGCAGGAGGAGAAGCTCGCCCGCATGCAGCGGCAGATCGACGAATTGACGCGAACGGTGGAACGATTGGCGAAGAAGAAATGAACGACCCGATAACGCTCGCGGCGCGGGTTAGTTAGGCGCATCGCACAAGACAAGGCCGCCGGTTGACCGGCGGCCTTGTCTTGCCATATAGGGAAGCGCGTCCCTTGACCCGGCGGCCGCAGCTTCGTCTAACGCAAATCGCGAATGCCCGTATGCGCCGTCACGACGATCTGCTCGAACCGCTTATCGTCCGCATACCCGCTTATCGCCTTCTCTGCAATCGGTCGCTTGGAGCGAAAAGCGCATCAGGGGACCATCCATATTCGGCACGTTCGGGGTTGGTGGCCGATTACGAATGAAGGGGAAAGTTCGAGCGCGCCCGCGCTGAAATTAAAGATCGGCTGATTGGACGGCACGAACGCGTAATCCTCGTCGAAAGCGTGATTGTCGAGCGTAAGACCGGGTCGCCCCGCCCCATATCAAGCGTATAGACCGGAGACGTCTAGAGTCCCGTTCGGCGCTTCCAACCCGAGCAGTTCGGCATACCACCTTACGGAACGATTCAAATCGGCGACATGCACGAATATCGTATCGATGCGGTTGTCGATCGGCTTCCTCATTGATTCGCACCTCCACATTGTACGGACCTTCTTAGCCCCGCCGTTTCTTTTATCGCTCGAAATAGGCTCTCACCGCCTTCTTCGGCGCCACCCAGCCCCAAGCGGCTTCGATCAATTCCCGAACCTGTCCGGCCTCCGCCGTCTCCACCCGGACATGCATGTAGCTCAGATGCGCGAATCCCTCCGGCACGCCATACGTCTCCGGCTTGGCGCTCGCAAGCAGCGCCCGTTCCTCCTTCGTCGTCTTGACGGTTAACGTGCGCCCGTCCGCTTGAATAATGGCGAAAATCTTCCCGTTCACGCGGAACGACGGCTTGCCCCCGTGATCCGTTTCCTCCGTCCCCGGCAAGGCCAGCGCGATCGCTCGCGCTTCGGCGATGTTCATCACGCTTCCCCCTCGATCGCTCACAATATTATACTAGTATTCGTCCAATAACTTCCAAATCCTCTCGCACAAAAAGCCAGCTTCTCGCGTACGGGAAGTTGGCTTTTTTCGGGTTTGCTCGCTTATAGGACTCGCTGTCTTGTCCGGTTCGCCGGTTACGGCTTGAGCACGATTTTGATCGCATTGTCCACCTTATTGTTGAAAATGCGGTAGGCGTGCGCGGCGTCGTCTAACGGCAGCCGCTGGGTGATGATGTCCGTCGGGTCGAACTTCTCCTCCTTGATCATCCGGTACAGCTCGGGCATGTAATGAATGATCGGCGCTTGCCCCATCCTGAGCGTAATGTTCCGGCTGAACAGGTCCCCGAACGGAAACGCGTTGTAATTCGTCCCGTACACGCCCGTCACTTGAATGGTGCCCGCCTTGCGCACCAGCTTGGCCGCCATGCGAAACGCGCCGAGTCCGCCGCCTTGCAGCTTGAGCATCGTCTCGATCTTCTCCAGCACCGTCTTCTCAGCATCCAGCCCGACCGCGTCGATGACGACGTCCGCCCCGCCCCGGGTCTCCTCCTGCAGATGGCCGAGCAAATCGTCGTGCGTCTTGAAGTTATACGTCTCGACCCGATTCGTGCGGCGCGCGTGCTCCAGCCGGTAATCGACGTGGTCGATGGCGATGACCCGTTTCGCGCCCTTCATCCAGGCGAATTTCTGGGCGAGCAGGCCGACCGGCCCGCATCCGAGGATAATGACGGTATCGCCGGGCTTCACGCCGGCAGACTCGACGCTCCAATACGCCGTCGGGACGATGTCCGAGAGGAACAGCAGCTTCTCGTCCTCCATCTCGGCGTCCTCCGGCACCTTGAACGGCACGAAATTCCCGTACGGCACCCGCATGTATTCGGCCTGTCCGCCCGCGTAACCGCCGTACGTCTCCGAGTATCCGAAGTAGCCGCCCGTCTGGCCGTGCAGGAATTCGTTCGAATTGTCGCATTGACTCTCCAGCTGATGCCGGCAGAACCAGCAGGCTCCGCAAGAGACGTTGAACGGAATGATGACCCGGTCGCCTTTCTTGACGCGCGTCACGTCCGGACCGACCGCCTCGACGATGCCCATTGGCTCATGGCCGATGACGAAATCGTCCGGCACATTCGGGATTTCTCCGTTGTAAATATGCAAATCCGACCCGCAGATCGTCGTCGTCGTAATTCGCACGAGAACATCGTCCGCCTTCTGCAGCGTCGGGTCCTCCACTTCTTTTACTTTCACGTGCTTCATGCCTTGATACGTTAAGGCTTTCATCGGTTAATCCCCCTCTGGCGCGAACTCTTCCAGAGTTTCCCCTGTTCAGGGAGGGATATACGGCGCCTTGGCGCTTCAGCGCTTCCAGACGTCTTCGAATTCCCCGTGTCGGCGGAATAGCGCGTGCGCGAACGAACAAGCCGGCACGATCCGCTTGCCGGACGCCCGCGCATGATCGACGACCTGCCGAACGAGCTCGTCGCCAAGCTTCTGGCCGCGCATCGACGGATCCACGTAGGTGTGATCGATAATCAGCGTGTCCTGCCCGTCTTCGGCGAACGTAATTTCGCCCACCGCCGTTCCGTTCTCCCGGATGATGAAGCCGTTGCCTTCCTTTACCGTCTCCCGCATGAACATCCTCCTTAGGTTGTGCGATCCAGCTCGCTAGATTAGTATGCGTCCCGGCCGGCGGCGCAATGCCGGCTAGGTTAGGACGTCTGCACCGCCGGAAGGTCGATCGTAGCCGTCGTCCCCGCGCCAACCCGGCTGTCTATAATGAGGCTGCCGCCGTAGCTGTCGAGAATTTGCTTGCAGACGACGAGGCCCAGCCCCGTCCCGGTGCTCTTCATCGTGAAGAACGGCACGAACAACTTGCGCAGCGTCTCCGCCGACATGCCCTTGCCGGTGTCCGCGATCCGAATGCGGATGCGATCGCCCTCTTCCGCCGCCTTGATCGAGATTTCTCCGCCGCCCTCCAACGCTTCCAGCGCGTTCTTGCTCAGGTTGAGCAGCACCTGCTTGAAGTGATCCCGGGAGATCGAGACGCGCAGCGGATAGGCCGGCAGGGCAGCCGTCACGCGGGCATGCTGCAGCTGCGCCTCCGACTCGAACAGGGGCAAGACCTCCTTCATCACGTCCTGCACGACGATCGTCTCTTTCCGAAGGCCCGCGGGCTTGCCGATCAGCAGCAGCTCGCTGACGATGTCGTTGATCCGGTTCACTTCCGTCTGAATGAGCGCGAAATAATACTGATCCCGTTCGTCGGTATACTTCTGACTCAGCAGCGAGATGAAGCCTTTGATGCCGGTCAGCGGATTGCGGATTTCGTGCGCCGTCCCCGCGGCGATCGTGCCGATGAGCTTCAGCTTGTCTGCTTCGATTCGCGCGAGCTCGCGGTCCACCCTCCTCTTGGCGAGAACCGCCTTGACCAAGAAAAAGACGCAGTTAAGAATAACCAACACGGCGGCCGCGTAAATCAGGTACGGCTTCCAAACGGCGTTCGCGTAATCCAGCGCCAGCGTCGCTTCGACCTGCCACGGCACGGCTTCGAGAAGAATCGAGGAGGACACCGTGTGGCCGTCCGCGGCCAAGTCCTCCGTCTGCAGCAGCACATGGCCGGACCGGTCATACATCCGCACGTTCTCGTCCCGCACCAGATGCTGAAGACCCTTCTGCATCTCGCCGATTTGAAGACTGCCGATAATGACGTGCCGAATATTCCCCGAATGGGAGGGGATCGGGGTTGCGATCGAGACGTAATATTGCCCCGTCCCTTGGCCGAAATGCGGCTCCGATACCTGCCGCTTGCGCGTCAGCAGCGCCAGCCTGAACTCCGCGCGTCCCGACACATTGCCTTTGATCTCGGACGGATTCGACGAACTGACGATGTCGCCGTTCGCGTCGGCGATATAGAAGCCGGAGAACCGCTGGTCCACCTGGTGAGTGGCGGCCAGCATCCGCTCCATCAGCTCGCTGTTCTCCGGTTCCCCGCTCAAGTAAATCGACAAGCTCTCCATGCGGCCGATCGTCTCGCTGAAGAAACTCTCCACATAGAGCGCGTGCACGCCGGAAAGCTGCCGGGCCGTATCGCCCAGTTCATCGTAGGCGCTGTTCGTCTTCACTTGCAGAAACGTCAAGCTGAACAGGCCCATCGGCACGAGCACGATCAAGAAATATAGAAGTCCGGTATGACGGGGTGATAGTTGCTTGGCGGCTATAGTCAATTTTGACAATTGCTCCTTATGCTAGGGTAAAAGGCATAGCGCCCCACTTGTATCATAGCAGTTGACCCGGACCGCTACAACAGCGCGCTTGCCTCCTCCCGGATCAAGCCGCTAAGACGAAGATCCGCTCGCCCACGAGCCGGAAGGCCAGCGAACCGCCATCGCCCGGCAAAGCGCCATACGCCCGCACCGTCCGGTCTTCTCCCGGCACAAGCCGCAGCGTCTCCCCGCCTACTCGCACGACCGCTTCTTTGCGGAGCCCGTCCCATGCGACCGTGCCTTTATCCCGCAGCCAGTCGCGCAGCGGCCGCCAACCGCCGCTGCGCTCGCCGGCCAGCTGCTCCGCGCGCGCCAGCGCGGCCGCCGTCCATGTCCGCTGCCACTTGTCCGGTCCAAGCCGGAACGTCGCGAGCTTCGCCTCGCCGTCCAGAACGGCGAACCGGTACCCCTTCGCCTTGTAGTAAGCGATAATGGCGGGCAGCGCCTTCACGCTCTCGCCGTGGCCCGCGCCGTCGTGCATCAGCACCGTGACTTCGCGCGCCAGCGTGGAGGCCTTGACCGTCTTGACGATCTCGGACGCGGGCACGTTCTTGCGCCGCGAATCGCCCGAATCGACGTTCCAATCGGCAATCCGGTAGCCCGCCTGCTCCAGCAGCTCGAAATAATGCGCGTCGAAATTGCCGTACGTGCCGCCCGGCGCCCGCAGCAGCGATACCGGCTTGCCGGCGATCCGTTCGAGAATCGCGTCCGTCTGCCGCGCTTGCCGCCAGAACCCTTCGAAATCGCGATACAATTCCTCATAACGATGATTATAGGTATGATTGCCCAATGCGTGCCCTTCCCGGACGACTCGCTTCACGGTCGACTCGCGCCGCTCCGCCTCCTGCCCGAGTACGAAGAACGTCGCTTTCACCCGCTCCTTCGCCAGGATGTCCAGCACCTGCGGCGTCCACTTGCTAGGACCGTCGTCGAAAGTCAAATAAACGACCGGCCGCGATGTATCCGCCTTGCCGGATGCCAGCGCGGCTGCCGATGCGCGCGCCGCGGGCTCCCCCGTCTGCGGCCGCGTTACGCTGGCTGCCCGTTCGCTCGTCCCGCTGCTCCATGCCGTCCCGCTATTGGTAACCGACAGCAGCGCGCCGATCGCAACCAACAGCGCCACCCCCGCAGTCATCATCATTCGTCCCCGTAGCTTCATCGTCTACCATCCTCTCAACTCTAGCTTCTATGAGCTTGATAGAGTATATGGCGGACGAGGGGAAAGTAGGACTGATTCCGCTACGTCTTCACCGAATCATCACGAGCGCTTTACACGGATGATCATCCCGGCTATAATGTAATTACGTAATTACGTCTTTAGATAATTGTTAGAATTGAATCACCAACTTCTTCGTAAAGGGGTATTGACGATGAACGCGCCACGCGATTACGGGTCGGAATTGGATCAGCTTCACCGGCAAGTCGCCGAGCTTGCCCAAGCATTGCGGCGGATGGTTCCGCCTACTATGGAGGAAATGCAAGGCCAACCCGCCGGTACGATGCCGATCGGCCTCGAATTCGGCACGAATGGCGCAGGGGGCATCGCCTATGCGGGACGCTATGAGGGGCTGGAGCCGCCGCTGCGCTGGGAGACGCAGGAGCAGAGCGCCGAGCAGTTGCTCGGCATCGACGGCGAGAAAGCGGCCAAGGTACTGGGAGCGATCGGGCATAAGCAGCGGCTGGACATTCTGCTATCGGCGCTTCGAGGTCCCATTGCGGGAGGCGAGCTGCTCGAGAGGCTGGGCATGGGGACGACGGGTCAGCTCTATCACCATATCAAACCGCTCGTCGGCGCCAATCTGCTCCAGCAGGAGGAACGAGGCGGCCGTTATTCGGTGCCGTCCAACCGCGTTCTCCCGCTGCTGCTGCTGCTTGCCGCGGCGAACGAGCTGCTCGATTCGAGCGATTATTTGACCGTCTTCGAGACCAGAAGCAGCATCGGCGATTATCTCGGCAGCCCGGATGACAAATACGATCCGTTCCAGCTGCTGCGCGCCGTCGCGGACAACGCCATCTTGGAGCACCAAGCGGGCTATTGCACGCGGATCGGTATTTTCGTGCAGAAGGACGGCAGCCTGACGGTCTCCGACGACGGGCGCGGCATCCCGGTGCGGCCGCTGCCGAACACGGACCGCACAGCCGTGCAGGCGGTACTCACCGATATCGGACGCGCGGACGGCGCCGCGGTCATCGCTCCGGGCGGAGGCAAAGGCATCAACATCGCCGTCGTCAACGCCCTCTCCCGCAGTCTTTCGGTCGAGGTCAAGCGCGAAGGCCGCGTATTCTGTCAAGATTACCGGGAAGGCATCCCGCAGACCGGCGTGCGGACGGTCGGCGTCACGCAAGAGACCGGCACGAGCGTCACGTTTCAGCCGGATCCGGAGCTGTTCCGCTCCGGCATCGATACGGCCGTTCTGCAGACCTATGCCGATGCGGCGTCAGCACTCTATCCGGGACTTTCGGTCACGGTGGATATCGTTTGATTTTGTACACCTGTGGATAGGCGGAGTTGTGGATACATTGGCGTAGATCGTGGCAAGTAACGCAGGGACGGGCATTTTGACCTGTGGAGAATGTGTATAACATTGTGGATAACTGTGGATAAGCCGGGGATATCCTTCACGCGGGCGGTGGCGCCCGCGTTATTTTTTCGACGATGCCGACGGCGGCTTCGGCTCGAAATTCATGCAGGCTTTCCCGGAGGACGACAGCACGGTCTGGCTCGGCAGCGCGCGCGTCTTGAAGCCGAATGCGCGGCAGCCCCGCGGGAAGGCCGGATCCCAGGTCACGTAATAATGGCGGCACTTCATACAATCGATTCTCGGTGGCGTCGCGTTCATATCGATCCCTCTTCGTTTCAGATAGTCTTATTGTATATCGGCGGCGATTCCCGTACCAAACAGACCCATTCGCCAAAAAAATTCAGCCATCGCGTCACAAACGCGCCTCTCTCTTCCGTCTTGTGGGTAGAGCCGCAGTTATGCGGACCCGCCAAGGGCGATCACAAGGAGGAATTACGATGACGAAACGACATGCGCTGCACACGGCCAGCTATAGCCAGATGAAGGACTTCCACGAACGGATTGAAGCCGAGACCAGCCTGGACAAAACGCTGATCGAGCTGATCAAAATCCGCGCTTCCCAGCTCAACGGCTGCGCTTTCTGCCTGGATATGCACGCGAAGGACGCGCGCGCCCTCGGCGAGACCGAACAGCGATTGTATACGTTGTCCGCATGGCGCGAGACGCCGTTCTTCACGCAGCGCGAACAGGCTGCGCTCGCATTGACGGAAGCCGTGACGCGCATCGGAGATCACCACATCCCTGAAGAGGTGTACGCGGAGGCGGCGCGCCACTTCGAGCCGGCGCAGCTGAGCGAAGTGCTCATGGCGATCATCGCGATCAACGCCTGGAACCGGATCGCGATTACGACGGGCATGACGCCGCGCTAAGGCAGGCAAGGGCTCCGCGATGGCCGCGTCGTCCGTTATAAACATGTGGATAGGGCTGATTGGTTTGCGTACACGGTCGTCAGAGCGGGAATGCAGCATTCAGCCAGCAGCAAAAGACTCCGTCCTCGCTTTCATGGCGAGAACGGAGTCTTTCGTATTTCATATCCCGCGCGCATTCATGCCAGCCTCAGTTGGAAGAACCGTCGTCGTACCGGCATCATGATGCTTCCGGCCTTTCAGCCCGCCCATAATCCAGACGCAATGAACGGCGAGAATCGCCAGCACGAGGCTATCGAGCACGATCGATTCTCCTTCCTTGCCAAGGAATTGAATCAGGTTGTGGACGAAATGGAACAGAATAAGCGGCCATATGAGCCGATCTTTCACCATCAGCAGCGCCAGCGCCAGACCAACGAGCAGCGAGTAGGCCAGCTGAAGGATCGTCTGCCCGATGCTTTGACCGGAGAGCAAATTAAGCATGTGCGTGATCGAGAACAGCACGCTGGAGGCGACGACCGCGGTCACCGCGCCTTTGGGCAGCAGGATATTCAGAATCAGCCCCCGGTAGACCGTCTCCTCGACGAAAGCGACGAGCAGCGTGAAGAAGAGGAAGAACGCGACCTTCGCGACGGTCAGCGACTCGAAGCCCTGGAAGCACAGCACGGCGCATACGAGCGCAAGCGGCGCATAATATCGCCATCCGCTCGAGGTCATGCCGCGAAGAGAGCGAAATCCGTACCGCCCCCATTGGCGGCGTAAGCTCATATAAGCCATCAGCGCAAGCGCGATCGGGATAAAAGCGATCAGCACCGGCGACGTGTACGAAAGTTCCTTGATCGTCGCATAGGCGCCCGCGGCCGTCATCGCGATCAGAAGCAACAATTCAATCAGGATAACGGATAAGACCGGCCGGGAGGCAGATAACGAACGTTTACGCGTTGGTTGATTTGTCATGGCGATTCATCCCCTCTTTAATTGAACGGATCCACTGCTGTTCCATTTCGAAATAATCGATTCCGTACGAAAGCACCGACACCCGGTAATAGTAGTCCCGAGGATTCGGCAACGCCGCCAGCTCCTTCGACACGATGCCTTCCACGGCCGCCAGGCGTCCCCGCTCCACCGCCAGCTTCTGCTGGTACTCGGCGAGATTCGATTGGCGCGTCTCCTCGTCCAGATAATCGTAGAAGAAAATCTTGATCAAAAGTTCGCTGCGGGACATCTGAAGCGGCTCGGCGAGCCATGCCTTAAAGGCGGCTTCCCCCTCCGGAAGCATCGCATACAACTTCTTGTTCTTGCTGCTTGCCAGCTCTTCGACCGATAACCACCCTCGCTCCGCCATGCGCTTAAGCGCAGGATAGAGACTGCCGTAGCTGGCGCGGTAAAAGAGCCCTACCGAGCTGTCCATCGTCTTCTTGATGTCGTAACCGCTCAGTTTCCCTTCCATTAACAGCCCGAGAATCGCGTATTCCAGCAAATTGCCCACCCCTTATATATATCGATTCGATATATCAGTTCGATGCATTTAATATGAATCAGGTCCCATCTTTTGTCAACCCATATTTTGTAACTTCATTCAACAGCAAACAGACAGCGGTTCGTCGGCCCGCTGCCTGTTGGCGTGAAAACTATTCTATTGCCGCACGATCTGTCCCCTGGGGATAATCGGGACATACACGTCGACCACCGTACCTTCGCCGACCTTGCTCCGGATCTCCAGACGTCCTTCGTGGGCGGCGATAATCTTGCGCACGATCATAAGCCCCAGGCCATTGCCCTCGGGCTTCGTCGTATGAAACGGCTTGCCGATGTCTCGCAGCACGTCTTCGCCCATGCCGTATCCGTTATCCGCGAAGCGGATGCGCTGATAGCCTTCCGCCACGTCCAGCCCGATGGCGATTTGTCCGCCGAACGGCAGCGCGTCCATCGCGTTGCGCAAAATGTTGAGGAACACCTGCTTGATCTGGTTGCGGTCGCACAGGATCGACGCGGACTCGGCCGCCTCCAAGCTGACGGCGATGCCGTTCATGCTCGCCTGGATATCGAATATTCGCAAAATCTCGCTCAGGATCAAGTCGCACTCTTCTTCCTTGAACATGACCGCCTGCGGCTTGCCGAGGATCATGAACTCGCTGACGATCAGATTCATCCGCTCGAGCTCCGACATGATGAGGTCGTAGTGCGGCTGCTTCTCGGCACGGTTCCCGTACTGCAGAAGTCCCTTCACCGTGGTCAGCGGATTGCGCACCTCATGGGCGATGCCGACGGCCAGCTGTCCCGCAAAGACGAGCTTCTCCGTGTTGCGCAGCACTTCCTCCGTCTTCTTCAGCTCGGTAATATCCCGCAGGCTGCCCACGACCCGGTCTAGTCGGCATCCGCCCTCGTAGATCGGCACGACGTCCAGCATGTACGCGCGCGCCTCCTCCGGCGTCTGCAGCGTCATCTCCTTGCCGACGCACGACTCTCCGCTGCGGATGACGTCCGAGAAATAACCGCCCAGCTCCGGCACCTCGAGCACGCTCGCGCCCAGCGGCGCCTTCACGCCGGCCTCGTCGAGCAAGGCCGCCATATGCGAGTTGCGGTCGACGATCCGGCCTTCGGGATCGGTAATCAGCAGCCCGTAATACTGCGTATCGAGCAGCACCTGATTCAAAATCCGCAGCTGCATGTTCTGCCGGCGCAACCGAAGCTCGCGTTCGATCGAATCCGCGACCGTGGAGAGCATGGCGAGCATATGCCGGTGGGATTCCTCCAAGCTCGTCATGACCGTCAGCACGGCCAGCAGCCGCCCGTCTTCCTCCTCGAGTACGGGCACCGAATAACAAGCCATCGCATGCAGCACCTCGTGAAAATGTTCCTTGCCCTTCATCTCCACGGGCCGCCGGGTCTCGGCGCAAGCGAGCGCCGTGCTCGGACCGTTGTCCTCCGTAAACCGGCATCCTTCCCCGACGCCGAGCGTGCGCAGCATGCTCAAGATCGTCGGGTCGCCCATGACGCGCAGCGTATAGCCATTCTCGTCCTGCATCGCCACCATCATCGGATGGCCCGCGACCGAGGCCAGAAATTTATGAATGAATTCGGCGACCACGTCGATCACCTCTTGATACTCCGCAATCTTCGCCGTGAGTTCCTCTCCTTGCAGGCGTTCCGAGAATTCCGGAACCCGGCTCGGGTCGCTGCCGCCGCGCAGCTGCCGGTCAAA
Organism: Paenibacillus methanolicus; assembly: GCF_008124765.1. Taxonomy (GTDB): domain Bacteria; phylum Bacillota; class Bacilli; order Paenibacillales; family Paenibacillaceae; genus Paenibacillus_Z; species Paenibacillus_Z methanolicus. The sequence goes on from NZ_VNHS01000020.1 coordinate 39,289, forward strand.
CATGCGTTGAATGACGATTTCAGGCGTCATGGCAAATCGCAAACCTCCAATCGATCGGGAAAACGCGTTTCCCTCCCTATTGAAGTTCGCCTTCGTAGTCCTAATCTCCTGCCCTGCCAGGCCACGAGGGGGGATGCCAATAATAAGCAAGCCCGGACGAAGGGTCCGGGCTGCGAACGAAGCGATTGAAGAATCCGCGTCTAGACTACCAGCCGAATTCGAGCGTTCTCCCCGACTCGGCCCATGTCTTCAGATTGCTGAGCATCATCCACCAGTGCGATTGCGCGTTCGCCAGCGAAGGATGCTCCTCCGGCGACCATTGATCGTTCACGAGCGTCAGTTTCGTACAGCCGCCTACCGTCTCCAGCGTGAAGGTCACGCGGGACTGCAGCTCCTCATGGTTCGGGTAATAGGACGGGCCCGGATGCTCGAGGTAGCTCAATTCCTCGTTCGGCTTGAACGACAGCAGTTTGCCGTATACATGTACCGTCCGATCCCCGTCGTTGCCGGGGCCGATGTATTGGAACGAAGCGCCTTCCTCGAAAGCCGACTCCAGCACGCAGCCGAAAAAGATGCTTTTCGTGCCCTCGGGCGACACGAGCGCATCCCACACTTTCTCCTTCGGCGCGCCGATATAAAATTCGTACTTCAATACGTTCATCCTGCATCCTCCCAGTCTTGGCGAAATAGGGCTTGCCCGCCCATGCGGGTCTTGCTACGATGAGCATAACCGCATGCGGATGACAAGTATTGTAAAAACGCGACACGAAGGAGGTGCCTGCATGTCACAAGCTTGGCCCGAACGCCCCACGCTGGGCGTCATTCACCACAAGCAAAGCCGGCAGAAATTCTCGCTGACCCGCCACGCGCCCGCGGAAGATATCGGATTCTTCGTGAAGCACTACTGGATTATTCGCTGGGATCTCCGCGATTTGCCGCCTCATGAGCAGAGCGTCATCCCGAACCCGTGCGTGAACTTAGCGCTCGAGCAAGGGCAATCGGGTATTTTCGCCCCAACTACGTCCAAATCCTCCCATGTTATTCAAGGACAGGGCAGCGTGTTCGGCATCAAATTCAAGCCCGGCGGGTTCTATCCGTTCCTCGGGCTGCCGATCTCCCGGATGCGCGGGGAACCGCTGGGCGTCGAGCAGGCGCTTGGCGTGGACGCGGCTGCGCTCGAAGCCGACATCCTGCCGCTATCGGACGATGCGGAGATGGTGCGCCGCGTCGAACGACTGCTGCGGCCGAGACTTCCCGCGCGCGACGAAACGGTGCTTTTTATGAATAAGATTATCGACGACATCGCCGCCGATCGCGAGCTGACGCGCGTGGAGCAGGTCAGCGAACGGGCCGGCGTGAACGTCCGCAAATTGCAGCGACTGTTCGACCAATACGTCGGCGTCGGGCCGAAATGGGTCATTCAACTGCACCGGCTGCAGAACGCGGCGGAAATTTTGGACCATGAGCCGAATCAGGACTGGGCGCTGCTCGCGCAGGAGCTCGGGTATTACGACCAATCGCATTTCATCCGCGATTTTAAATCCATCCTCGGCGTGACGCCGGAGGAATATGTCAAGGGGAGAGGCTGAAGCCTTTCCTTTTTTTGATTGAATACGACTCAAATTTGAGTATACCACTTGATGGGACTATTCAAATTCGAGTAGTTCAAGTAGTTCAGAAGGAACGACACGGCGAATCGCGGTTCAATCCGGAGAATGTTCGGATTTTTCGCAATCAAGAAAGGTGGCTTCTCTTTGAATACGACTCACAAGCAAGACACGGGTCTGGCCGTCGCCGGCCTAATGCTCGGCCTCTTCATGGCCGCGCTCGACCAAACGATCATCTCGACGGCTATGACTCAGATTATCGCCAAACTCGGCGGATTCGATAAGTTCGTCTGGGTGTACTCCGCCTACATGATCGCGATGGTCGTCTGTTCGCCGATCTTCGGCAAGCTCTCCGACATGTACGGCCGCAAGCGCTTCTTCCTCGCCGGCCTGCTCGTCTTCACCCTCGGCTCCATTCTATGCGGCACGGCGCAGAACATGGAGCAGCTGATCATCTATCGCGGCATCCAGGGCATCGGCGGCGGCGCCGTGACGCCGATCGTCTTCGCGATTATTTTCGACATGTTCCCGCCCGAACGACGGGGCAAAATGATGGGCTTGTTCGGCGCCGTGTTCGGCATCTCCAACGTGTTCGGCCCGATCATGGGCGGCGCGATCACCGACCAGTTCAGCTGGCGCTGGGTATTCTACATCAACGTGCCGATCGCGCTGCTTTCGTTCATCTTCATTCTTCGCGCGTACCACGAGTCGGGCAACCATAAGAAGCAAATCATCGACTGGACGGGCGCGGTCGCGCTGGCCGCCGCCGTGCTCTGTCTCATGTTCGGCCTGGAGCTGGGCGGCAGCGAAGGCTGGGCGTGGGACTCGTGGAATACGATCGGCTTGTTCGTCGCATCCCTCGTCCTGACGGCGGTGTTCCTGCGCGTCGAACAGACGGCCAAAGATCCGATCATCGCCTTCAGATTGTTCCGGGACCGCGTCTTCACGAGCAGCATGATCATCTCGCTCGTGTACGGCGCTGCCATGATCGGCGTGGCGACGTACATTCCGGTGTTCATCCAAGGCGTCTTCCACAAGACCGCGACCGAGACGAGTACCGTGCTGACCCCGATGCTGCTCGGGGTCGTGCTCAGCAGCCAGATCGGCGGGCGCATCGCGGGCAAATTCCGCTACCGCTCCATCATGCTCGTCTCGGCGGCCGTACTGTTCACCGGCCTCATGCTGCTCGGCTACGCGATGGACGCTTCGACGAGCCGCGGCCTCATCACGCTGTACATGGTCGTCGTCGGTCTCGGCATCGGCGTCTCGTTCTCGCTGCTCTCGATCTCGACGATCAGCTCCGTGCCGCCGCAGTACAAAGGCTCCGCCTCCTCGCTCATCACGTTCTTCCGGACGATCGGCTCGGCGCTCGGCGTTACGGTCTTCGGCGCGATGCAGAAGCACGTCTTCCAGGGCGGCCTCGCCGAGATCGGCGGCCTCGATTCGCAGGCGGCCGAAGGCATCAAGGGCGGGCAGGCGCTGCTCGATCCGGCGATGCAGGCGCGCATGGGCCTCTCCGGCGACGTCGTGGAGGCGCTGCTCGGCAAACTCGCGGATTCGATTCTGTATTTGTTCCAGTGGTCGGTCCTGCTGCCGATCGTGGCGGTCGTCTTCGCCATCCTAATGGGCCGGGCCGGCATTGAAGCCGCGAAGCCGAATGGCGCGGAAGGACGCGCGGAAGCGGCGACGACTGCCGGCGAAGGACGGTAAGCGCGATGTCCATGAAGCTGCTGATCCTCGGCTTGCTGATGGAAGGCGATCTGCATCCGTACGAGATTCGCAAAATCATCAAATCCCGCAGCTGGGACGAACACTTCAAACTGCGGGACGGCTCGCTATATTACGCGGTCGACGCGCGCCGGGGGGCTGATCGAGCCGGCCGAGATCGTCCCCGTCCCTGGCGAAGGACGGCCGGACAAGGTCATCTACCGCATCACCAAGAACGGTCAAGACGCCTTCTTCGACCTGCTCTACGCGCAGTTCGAGCAGGAATCCGGGGTACCGCATCCGTTCTTCTTCGCGCTGCCTTTCGTCCGCTACGCGGATCCCATCCGCGTCGAAGCGCTCATTCGCAAGCAGGTGGACGTAAGCGGGCGGCGGATCGCCCGTCTGGGGTCCGTGCTTGAATTGAAGGAACCGTACTTGCCCGGCGGCCAGGCGTTGATGATCCGTGGCATGCTCCAATTCATCGAAGCGGAGCGCCGTTGGCTCGGCGATCTGCTGGACGCCGCGCGCTCCGGCGAGCTGTTCGCCGGGCCGAAGTGGTCGCACGAGGAGATCGAGGCGTACTTGAGCCGTCACGCGCCGGAGAAGTAACATGCGCGGCGCGCGCTTGGGCAGCGCCGAACAAGAACACCGGGCAACACCGCAATTCAGAAGAAACGCCCCGCGGCGGCGTATGCTACGATAACGTCAGAGTGGAAATTACGCGAGAGGATGAATCACGCATGGCAAAATTGACCCCTTATATTTTCTCCGAGGACGCCAGGTCGCAGGCCGGCTTCTACACCGAGGCGCTGGGTGGCGAAATTCTCTCCCTTATGACGTTCGCGCAGCTGCCCGATGCGGACGAAGCCACGAAGGACAAGGTGCTGCATCTGGCTTTCGTAGCCGGCGGCGTGACTTTCTTTATGTCGGATTCGCCGTTCAACGCGGTCACGCGCGGCAGCGGCATGCATTTGAGCCTGGAGTTCGCCACCGACGCCGAAGCGCATGACGCCTTCGACAAGCTGTCCGCCGGCGGCCGCGTCGTCGACCCGCTGAAGCAGCAGTTCTGGGGTTCGCTGTTCGGCGTGCTGGAGGACAAATTCGGCGTACTGTGGCAGGTGACGACGCCTACGCCGGCGGCGCAGGGCTAATACGGTTCGCGCGTTGCTCCGAGCGGAGTGCGGGCGGGCGCCGGCCGCCGCCCCATTCCCTTTAACATGAAGCCCTGGCTTTCGCCCGAAAAGCCAGGGCTTTTTTCCGTTTAGGCCGTCGGACTTAGGCGCTTGGATAAAAGGCACAATCTGGGCGCAAAGTAAGTAAAAACAAAAGGAATGGTACGATGAATTTCGAAGAGGGATTGAAGAAGGTGGACGAAGCCAATAGACAGATCGTGGAAGCGAACGGCATGGTCACGGACGTCATCGCGACCACTTTCATTTATTCCTGGAAATGGTGGTTCGGCGTAGCCCTTATCGTCGTGCCCTGGGCGACATGGTTCATCATTCGGGAGCGGAAGAGCACCGGCCGCCTGCTTTGCGCCGGTTTGTTCATTATGATTTTTTCGGCCGTCCTGGATACGCTGGGCATCGAGAACGGCTTATGGACGTATCCCGTGAAAGTGATCCCCTCCCCGACGATCAGCTTCTCGTTTAGGCTTTCCGTCTTGCCTGTCTTAGCAATGGTGTTCATTCAATATAAACCTCGCATCCATCCGTTCCTCAAAGCCGTCGTTTACGGTGGGGGCGCCGCGTATATCGGGCTGCCCCTGCTCGCGACAATCGATATGTACAAAAAGATAAACTGGCAATACAGCTACTCATTCGGAATCCTTACGGTGATGTATCTGACCGCTTATTCGCTTTACAATTTAAATAGCTACGACAAGGTCCAACCTGAGGCAAAGGAGAGGACCTCGCGCGTTAATGTCGAGTATTTCCGCCGCAAACAAGGGGCACGATGAGCGTGCATCCGAGGAATCGGCATGATATTCTCGCAGGCGAACGCCTTACTTCCGACATGCCAAAAAGCCCCCAACTACGCCGGTATGGCGAATGGTTGAGGGGCTATTCGTTTCCCCGCGTCTCCCGGGCGAACGGCAGCGCTTGCGAAAGCAGTCGGCTTCCCGGCGAATCGAACGACGCCGGCCCGCGTCCGTTTCCGCGCCATGCGGATCGCCGCGCTACGGCCGCGTGGCTCCTACGCTGTCCGAGCTGTACGGATCGGCATAATCCGCCGCGTTCTTGTTATCCCAGACGTCGGCATAGGCGGGGTCTTGCTTGAACTGCTCCAGCGCGTACGAGCAGGACGGAATGATCCGTCTGCCCCGCTCCCTCGCCTCGTCCGCCACCAGGTCGAGCAGCTGTTTCGCAAGCCCCTGCCCGCGATACTCCGCCTGCACGTACGTGCGGTCGATGACCCACGTATCCACGTCGATCATCCGAAAGTGAATTTCGCCGATCGTCCCGCCGACGCCGGTCAAAATATAACTATTCCCTTGTTTCTCCGCGATGATTTCCTCTTGCGGCTTGTCCAGCCTATCGTTATTTTCCCGCATGGCATTGCACCTCCATGAAGCGCGTATTCGTCGCTTGAACGTACTCTTCATTACCCCGTTGGCGGGGGATTAATCGCGTAGAGCCTCCCCCAACCCCCTCCGCCGAAGGGGGCTCCAAGGGCTCCGCCCTCTCGACTCTCCTCCCTCCCCCGCACCCCTCCGCCGAAGGGGCTCCAAGGGCTCCGCCCTCTGGACACCCGTTTTCGTGCATGTACGATTAGTTGAGTGATTCGCGGTTGCTTTCGTGCGAGGCACGCTCTTGTCCTTACGGACAAAGCTAATGCTTGACGGAGTACATTTGGAGATGATGCGTTCATTCTGTGATCAGCCTTTTTTCGTGCGGGGTACGCACTTGTCCTTGCGGACAAAGCTAACGATTGACTTGTTCCCTATGGCTCCCAAACTGCTATAATAGAACCAATGTTCGTAAAATCGCGATGCGAAAACAGGAGATTCTCTCAATTATGAATCCAACTTATACGATAGACGACGCGCAGTGGCAGGCGCTGATCCGGCAGGTGGCCGATCATTTCGACGACCTGACGATCAAGCGCGGGTTTCAAGATTATAAGCAAGAACGGGTCCATGAGCTGACGCTGCCGCGCGCGGGTATAGTAGAAGCGCTCGTGGAAGGCCACGAGTTCACGCGGTGCCGCGTGCAGATCAAGCTGAATCGCGTCACGGAGAGCGAATGCGCTTGTCCGGCCGGCGGCGGCTGCAAACACGTCGTGGCCGTGCTGCTCGCGTATGCCAACTTGCAAGGCCGGCTCGTCCACCAGCTGGTCAACGCCAAGTCGGCGGCCGCGATGGAAGCCGCCCGGGTGAAGGCCGAAGCGGCCGCCGCGGGCAAAGCTTCCCGTTCGGCGCAGCTTCGGGAGAGGTCGGCTGGCTTGGCGGAGCAGCCGATCGCGGCGTGGCGCGAACTGTTCGCCGCCTGCATCGCTCCGCTGGCCGAACAAGTGCGCAACGCGCAGTATGCGAGCGGCGCGCTTGCCGCGATCTACGAGACGCTGCCGCCGCTCTCGCCCGTCATGGAGCGGCTCGCCGGCCTCCATGCGGAGCTGTTCGTGCTGGAGCAGGTGACGAAGCCTGCCCAGCCGACCGGCGGCGCTTGGTCCGGCGGAGGGCTGTTCCTCGGCTTTCATACGCATGCCGCCGCGGCCGAGCTGCAGGAAGCCGCGCTGAAGCGGCTGGCCGAAGGTCTTCCGTCGCCTTCGCCTGCGGAACGCGACTATCTGGGCGACACGCTGGTCTATTTGCGGGAAGGCATGTTGACCGAGCCGCAGGCCTACCCGTATATAACCGAACTGTACGTCGCCTATTGGCGGAATTGGATGCGGCCGCATTTCGAGGAGCCCAAGACGTTGACCGGCGAGCTGGCGGCGCTGGATGCCGCCGAAGCGCGGCTCGGCGCCGCGGTTACGCGCATCCATGCTTTGCAGGCGCGCGGCTGGATGCGGTTCTGGCTCGGCGAAGATGCCGAAGCGATCGACCTATTGCGGACGGCAGCCGCCAAGACGCGGGTGAAGCCGGACAGCTTGTTCGTCTTCTTGGACGAGCTGAGCGGGCAAGGTCAACCGGATCGTCGGTTGGATTGGCTGTGCGCCATCGGTCCGCTGCTAATCGGCAACCGGCAGGACGGTCTCGAACGTTACGGACGCTATTGGGACGACATGCTTCAGCAGGCTCCGGAGGCCGAGTCCCGCATGTGGGAGACGTTCGAGGACATGCTGCCGTTCGCGGGCCCGCTTTACGAGAATAAGCTGATCGAACGCGGACGCTGGCGGCAGTGGATGGACGCGCAGCTGAGCGCCGGCGTGGAGCCGTTAGACCTGCGGATCAGCGAGCTGGCCCCGATCGAGAAGAACGAGCCGCAGCTGCTGCTCCCCTTTTATCATCAGGCCGTGGAACGTCACGTGCTGGAGAAGAACCGCCACGGCTACAAGGCGGCGGTGAAGCTGTTGAAGCGGCTGGCCAAGTTATACAAGAAGCTGAAGCAGGACGAGCGCTGGGAAGGGTACATCGAGGCGTTCGCCGAGCGCAACGGCCGCCTGCGCGCGCTGCAAGAGGAACTACGGAAAGGAAAGCTGATCCCATGAGTCGACATAAGGATAGCGTCACGGTGAACGCCAGCCTCACCGCTTACGGCGACGCGCTGCTATATGGCACGTTGTCCAGCTACAGCGCCGCGCCGGGCTTGCTGCTCAAACACCGGCTGTTCGCCTGGCATGAACCCTCCTTCTATGGAACGGAGCTGGAAATCCGGCAAGCGCAGGGCGTCGAACTCGTCGTGCTGCCCGCCGAGCAGGTCGTGCCGTATTTCGCGGAAAGACGGCTGCTTGCGCACGTCGACTGGACGTGGGAGGCCGAAGCGGAGCGGCTGATGAAGCTCGCCCCCGCGCTTGGACGCATCATGGAAGAACGCGCCTACGTCCCCGATCTGGACGTCTTCCGGACGGGCAAGCTCCAGTGGACGTGGGAGAATGCCTCGCTCGACGAAGAAGCGGCGCGCTTGCTGGCGGAAGTCGGCGACCCGACATGGACGGATGCCATGAAAGCCTCGTTCTCCGCCGCGGTCTATAGCCGTTACTACGCCACCGAGGAAGCCGCGGCCGACTTACGGCGCGAGTATCCGCTGCTCTTCACGGGCGATCGCGGCGCTCTCGCCGGTCTCGAGGCGGAAGATTGGCTCGTCGCGATCGGTTGGAAGGCCGACAACGCGCCGTTCCGGCCGCTGCTGCAGCTGCTGGAACCGGACGAGGAAGAGATGGACTGGCGCCTCCGGCTCATCGCGCAGGACAAGCAGGACCCGGCGGCGATCTATCCGGTCCGGCTCAGCCAGCGCGGCCATGCGGCCGGCGATTGGCCTGCGGCTTGGGACGCGCGCGTGCAGGAGCGCGCCGAGGGCTGGCTGACGCATCTGCTCGCCAGCCTCTCGCCGCAGCTGCTGGCCGGCGGTCCGACCGACGTGCTCGGGCAGTCGTTGACGGACCAATCGGCGTGGCGGTTCCTGACCGAGGACAGCCGCCGCCTGCTCGAAGCCGGCTGGCAGGTGCTGCTGCCGGCCTGGTGGGAAGCCGCGCGCAAGCGCAAGCCGAAGCTGCGCGCCAAGGTGACCGAGGAATCCGGCGCCGGAGGCGCGGGCGGCAAGAGCGGATCGCTGTTCGGCTTGAATTCGCTCGTCGATTTCAACTGGCGGATCGCGATCGGCGATACCGACTTGTCCGAAGCGGAATTCCACGAGCTGGTCGCCCGCGGCGAACGCATCGTGAAATTCCGCGGCCAGTGGATTACGCTCGATCCGCAACTGCTGGAGCATATCCGCAGCGCAATGGCACGCGTGAACCGCTCCAAAGGGCTGACGTTCCAAGAGGTGCTCCAGATGCAGCTGACCGGCGGCTGGCGCCGCGCCGCCAAAGGCGCGGAGGAAGAAGCGTCCGATGACGCCGAGGATAAGCTTCAGCTGGAGGTGGAGCTCAACAGCCATCTCACCAGGCTCATGACCCAGCTCACGAGCCAATCCGACTGGCCGCCGCTACCGATTCCGTCCGGCCTGCAGGCGAACCTGCGCGCTTACCAGCAGGAAGGCTTCGCATGGCTCGCGTTCCTGCGCGGCTTCGGGCTCGGCGCCTGTCTCGCCGACGACATGGGCCTTGGCAAGACGGTGCAGCTGATCACCTACCTGCTTCATATTAAGGAGTCGGCCGAACCCGGCGAAGAGGGTCACATGCCTTCCCTTGTTATTTGTCCGACATCGGTCCTCGGCAACTGGCAGAAGGAAGTCAGCCGCTTCGCCCCCGCCCTGCGCGCCAAGCTGCATTACGGCAGCAAGCGATCGAGCGGCGAAGCGTTCGAGGCGAGCCTGCGGGACACGGACGTGCTGCTGACCTCCTTCGCGACGGCCGCGCTCGACCAGGAGCTGCTCCAGTCGTATACGTGGACGACGATCGTGCTCGACGAAGCGCAGAACATCAAGAACGCCGGCACACGCCAATCGGCGGCGGTCCGAAGCTTCCGCGCGAAGCACCGCGTCGCGATGACGGGCACCCCGATCGAGAACCGGCTGTCCGAGCTGTGGTCCATCTACGATTTCATGAATCCCGGCTTCCTCGGCAGTCCGAAAGCGTTCCAGGAGCAGTACGCGCAGGCGATCGAGAAAGAACGCGACGAGCAGCGCACGGCCGACCTGCAGAAGCTCGTGAAGCCGTTCATGCTCCGGCGCAAGAAGAAGGACCCGAATATTATGCTCGATCTGCCGGACAAGAACGAGATGAAGACGTATATCAACCTGACCCCCGAACAAAGCGCGCTCTACGACCAAGCCGTTACCGATCTGCTGGAGCGCGTGCGGCAGCTCGAGGGCATGGAGCGCAAAGGCGCGATCCTCGCGGCGCTCACCCAGCTCAAGCAGCTGTGCGACCATCCGGTCCTGATGACGAAAGAAGAACTGCCCGAGAGCCTTGCCGGCGCCGAATCTGAAACGCGCGAGACGCTCATCGGACGTTCCTCCAAGCTGGAGCGGCTGGTCGCGATGGTCAAGGAGCTGCGGGCCGAGGGCGAGCGGTGTCTGATTTTCACCCAGTACATCGGCATGGGCAATATGCTTCAGCGCGTGCTGCACGAGGAGCTCGGCGAGCCGATCCTCTACCTCCACGGCGGCACGTCGAAGGCGGCGCGCGACAGCATGGTCGAACAGTTCCAGTCCCGCACGCTGCCGGCGAACGAGCAGCCGAACATCTTTATTCTGTCGATCAAGGCAGGCGGCGTCGGGCTTAACCTGACGGCGGCGAACCACGTCTTCCACTTCGACCGGTGGTGGAATCCGGCCGTCGAGAACCAGGCGACCGACCGCGCCTACAGGATGGGGCAGACGAAGGACGTCCAGGTGCACAAGTTCATCGCGCTCGGCACGCTGGAGGAGCGGATCGACGAGATGCTCGAGAGCAAGCAGCAGCTGAGCGACAACGTTATCACGAGCTCCGAGGGCTGGATTACGGAGCTGTCGACGGACGCGCTGAAGGATCTGTTCACGCTGCGGCGGAATTGGGGCGGTTGAGCCCTGAGCGGGCCAATGGAAGGAGAAGCGCCGCTCCGCCGCTGCGAGCGAATCCCATGCTGCGTTTGGCGCGGCGCGGCTTCGCATGGCGCAACTTCATGCGGCACGGCTCACGCGGCGTGACTTAGCACGGTTTGGATCGGCACAGTTAGTATGACGTAGCGTGGCTTCGCGCAGCGCGGATCGGCACGGTGCGGCTCGGTATGGCGTGACTTCGCACGGCATGGTATGACACGGTGTGGTATGGCGTGGTGTTCCTTCGCGCGCGGCTTCGTACGGAATGACAAGAACCTCAAATCCCCGTTCGGGATCTGAGGTTCTTTGTTGTACCCACCGCGCCTGTACGATTGCCTTCTTACTGCTAGTAGCAGCGGATTGCGTTCCGCCCGCTCCCGCCTGGCCCCTTACCCTTTGACCGAGCCCGCGACCATGCCCTTCATGATCTGCTCCTGCATGAGCAGATAGATGACGATGGTCGGGATGACGGCGATCGCCATCGCGCCCATGGTCAGCGCGTAGTCGGTACCGAAGCCGTCGGAGAATAGCGAAAGGCTGAGCGGCAGCGTCTTGAGCGACTGGGTGTTGATGAAGACGAGCGCGAACGAGAAGTCGTTCCAGAATCGCAGGAATCCGAGAATCGCGATCGTCGCGACGATCGGCTTGCAAAGCGGCAGGATCAGGCTGCCGAAAATCCGCCACCAGCCGCTGCCGTCGATCATCGCCGCTTCCTCGATCTCCCGCGGGATCGATGCCATGTACGCCATCGCCAGGAAGATCGCGATCGGCAGCTCGAACGCCGTGTATGGCAGAATGAGCGCCCCGTACGTGTCGAGCAGGTGCAGCTTCCTCATCATGATGAACAGCGGCACGAGCGTGCTGTGGATCGGAATGAGCAGGCCGGCGAGAAACAGCGCGACGATCGCTTTTTTGAAGCGAAAGTCGAACCGCGAGAGCGCGTACGCCGCCAGCACGCCGAGCACGATCGTCAGCAGCACGGCCGCGACCGTGACGAACGCCGAATTGAACATCGCCCGGCCCATATTGCCGAGCTCCCACGCCCGAACGATGTTCTCTTTCATCCACGCATGCGGGAGTCCATAAGGCCGGTTGAAAAAGTCCTGATTCGTCTTGAACGCGCTGATGAACAGCCAGTACAGCGGATACAACGTCAGCACGGCATAAACGATCAGCAGCAGCTTGACCAAGCCGCCGCCGGCGCGCAGCGCCAGCTTGACGGCCGGCAGCTTCGCCGATCCCGTCGTTGTCGCATTGGTCTCCACGCCTACCCCTCCTTCTTCCGGCCGGTCAGCGCGTACTGGAGCCCGATGAGCAGGGCGCTGATGACGATGATCATGGTCGAGACCGCGGAGCCGTAGCCGTAGCGGTACACGTCGAACGTGTTGTTGTACATGTAGGTGGCGAGCAGCTCCGTCGACTGCGCCGGACCGCCGCCGGTCATGACGATGACATGGTCGAACGCCTTGAGGCTGCCGGAGATGCACAGCACGAGCGAGACGACGACCGTCCCCCAGATCATCGGCAGCGTGACCGAGATCAGCTTCCGCCAGCCGACGGCGCCGTCGATTTTGGCGGCATCGTCGATTTCGGACGAAATATTTTGCAGGGCGGCGATGAAAATGATCAGGTACGGCCCGACGTTGCTCCAGTTGATCGGGATCGACACGGCCAGCATGTTCACCTTCGGATCGGACAGCCACGCCCGCGTCCACGACTCGAGCCCGAGCCATTCCAGCACGGCGTTCGCCAAGCCGAACTGCGGATGGTAAATGTACCCCCAGATAAGACCGACGACGACGGTGGACAGCACCATCGGCATGAACACCGCCGAGCGAATGAACCGCGAGAACAGCGTGTTCCGCAGGAGCAGCAGCGCCAGCAGCAGCGCGATCGGGATTTGGCCGGCGATGGAGGACGCGACGAGAATCAGGTTGTTCTTGAGCGCCCGCCAAAAAATTTCATCCTGCAAAATCTCCTCGTAGTTGCCGAGTCCGATGAATTTGGCGCTGCCGAGGCCTTTCCAGTCGAACAGCCCGTAGTACGCCGACCAGAAGATCGGGACGATGACGAACACCAGGAAGAGAAGCAGCGCCGGGAGCAGCGCAAGCGCGATGAACCCCCGGCTTCGTACTGCGGGTGCCATGTTACCGCCTCCTTACGGGGTGACCGAACGAGCCTGCGCGTCCTGCACCTTCTGCGCGACGTCCTCCGGCTTGCCGTCCATCATCAGCTCCTGCAGGCCGTTGTTGAGCGCTTCCGCGCCTTCGGCGGAGAGGATAGCGTCGTACACCGGCGTGATGCCCGTTTTCTTCACAAGATTGAACGCCTTGTAATATAGCGACGTGACCTTCGACTGGTCGATCTCGGTATCGTACATGACCATGGAGTTGCTCTCGGCGATCGCCTTCTGCGCCTCCGGCCCGCTCAGCGTGTAGATCAGCTTCAGCGCCGCTTCCTTCGCCGCGCCCGTCGTCCGGCTGCTCAGCGCAAGACCGCCGCCCGCGCCGCCGGTAATCGAGTTCGCGTCGCCCTTGCCGCCCGGAATCGCCGGCAGCACCGTGACGTCGATCGGCTTCATCTGCTCCTCGCTCGCCGCGGCCGCGAGGTTCGTCAGCGTCCACGCGCCGCTCACCATCATCGCCGCGTTACCCTGGATGAAATACTGCTCCGCTTGCGTATTGTCGATGCTGTTGGCGCCCTCTTGGAACGCCTTGTTGTCGACGAGCTGCTTGAAGTAACCGAGCGCCTCGACGAACTGCGGATCCGTGAACTTGGCGTCCTTCTGCGCCGCGGCGTTCTTGAACCATTCCGTGCCGGTCACCCGGTCCGCCAGCGAGCCGATGATCGTCGACTGCGCCACCCATGGCGCTTTGTTGCCGAGGGCGATCGGCGTGATGCCGTGATCGTTGAACGTCTTGATCGCGGCGAGCATTTCATCCCACGTCGTCGGCACCTTTACGCTATATTTCTCGAACAAGGAGGTGTTGTAATAAAGAATCGAGGTCGCGGACATACCGAGCGGCGCGGTGTAAATCTGGTTCGGCTCGAACGTGTACGGGTCGAACGCGCCCGGCAGGAACTTGCCCTTCCACTCCGGGTTGGCATCGGTCAGCTCGGTAATCGGCTGAAGCAACCCTGCCTTGTACAGCTCGGTCGAGTGGCTGCCGGCGTAGACGAAGGAGAGATCGGGCATTTCGTTCGCCGCGGCGACCGTCGCTAGGCGCTGACGGTAACCGTCGGGCGGAATCGCCTGCGCATCGAGCTCCACGTCCGGGTTGTCCTGCTTGAACTGATCAATGAAGCTGCGGACCGTCTTGGCGCGAAGGTCGTCCCCGGCGAAGTTGTGCCACAGCGTCAGCTTGACCTTCTCCTGCTTGGCGCCATTGCCGTTGTTCCCGGATGCTTCCGGCGCGGGCGCGTTGCCATTGGCGCCGCCACCCTCGTTATTCCCGCCGCAGGCGGCCAACATCATCGACGCGAGCGCGAGCGTGACGCCCACGCGGCTTGCTTGCGATTTCTTCATCGTCAATCCCCCTTGTGTCTTTGGATGCTTTCAGTATAGAAGAGGATGGCTGCGGCCAGTAGGGGAGAGAATTCAGATGAGGGAGGGACGATTTTCAGCAATTGCTCCGGTATTCGGAAGGAGTCTGCCCCGTGAATTTCTTGAACAGCCGGTTAAAATACTTCGTGTCCTCGTAACCGATCCGGCTCGCGACCTCGCTCACCTTCGCCGGCGTCTCGGCCAGCAGCATCATCGCGCGGCGCAGCTTCGCCTGCGTGACGAATTCGAGGTAGTTCGTCCCCGTCTCGCGCTTGAACATCTCGCTAAAATAATTCGGATTCATGTGCACATGCCTGGCCACCTGATGAAGCGATAGGCTCTGGTCAAGATGGTCGTGGATGTAAACGATGGCCTGGCGCACTGGATTCGTACCCGCGACCATGTCGCGATATTGCGCCATGAGGCGCTCCAGCTGCCGTAACAGCGTCGACTCGGGCTGGGATGCAAGCAGGCCCGGGTCCACGGCCGAGCCGGCCGGCTGCGGACGCTCTTGCCCGATGGAAGCCGACGCGCGCTCCAGCCAGCGGCTGGCCCCCACGAGCAGCGAGTGCAGGTAAGCCTGAGCGGTGGCGGGCGTCGCCTGCGGGTCCTGCCGGATGGCATGCATTCGCTCCGAGACGTAAGCCCGCAGCGCCTCGGCATCCCCCGCGCGGAGCACCGCCGATAACGCGGCTTCCTCCTCGTCCTTGCAGACGCCGCGCATGCCGGCGCGTCCGGCGACGTCGCCGTAGCGCACGATCGCGGCTTCCGGCATGAGCCACCGGTAGCGCGCGGCTTCCGCGGCGGTATCGAACGCTTCCTTCAGCGCGGATGGCCGAGCGGCCGGCAGTCCGCAGGCGACGAACGCGCAAGCGCCGCTCAGCCCGCAGACGCGCTGGATCGCCAATTCGGCCGCAAGCATCGCGTCTCTGCGCGAAGCAAGCTTCACGACGAGCAGCAAGCCATCGCGCCAAGGGAGCCAAACGCATGGCAGCTCCCGTTCCAGACGCTCGCCCAGACGTCCGATCGCGAGCGCCTCCTCCGCCTCTCCGCCGCCGATCAGTTGGAGCAGCCACACTTGCAGCCGCTCGCCCCCCTCCTCCAGCCTCAGCTTCGGAAAGGCGCGCCATAAGTCTCCGTCATCGGCCGAGTCGCCGGAAGCTCGCTCCCCGCCGCCCTCGAGCAGCTTCGCAAGCCGGCTGCGCCGAACCGTCTCCTCCTGCGCTTGGCTCAACCGTTCGGCATCCCGCCGCTTCGCCAGACGCTCGCCCGCCTTGCGCGCGGCGGCCAAGATTTCGTCCGGCCGGCTCGTCTTCAGCAAATAATCGCTGACGCCCTCCCGCATCGCTTGCTGCGCATACGCGAATTCATCGAAGCCGGATATGACGATGATCTCCGTCTCGGGATAGGCGGCTTTCACTTCGCGCGCCATCTCGATCCCGCTCTTGCCGGTCATCCGAATATCGGTCAAGATGATGTCCGGCCGCTCGATCGGGATGCGCAGCAGGGCCTCCTCCGCGGAGGCGGCCGGCGCCAGCGGGGCGAAGCCGTTCTCTTCCCAACGAATGACCGTGCTTAGTCCGCTGCGGATAATGACCTCGTCGTCGACGATTAATACTTTCACGCGCGTTGCCCCCTTATTGCGAAAATTCGGTCCCATCGTGCTGCTCCGCCGCGGCTTCGGATAGGCGCGGAAGCGTGAATTGCACGCGCGTCCCGCCCCCTTTGCGGCTGTCGATCGATAGCCCCGCTTCTTTGCCATAATGAAGCAGCAGCCGGTTGTGCACGTTGCGCAAGCCGTAGCTGCCCTGCTTGGAGGATCGCTCCTGCCGCTCCAGCGGGATGCCGGCCAGCTGGGCGCGCAGCTCGCCCATGCGCTCCTCGTCCATGCCGGCGCCGTCGTCCTCGACCCGGAAACAGAACCCGCGCGCTTCCTCGGAGACCGTTATCCGAATGAGGCCGGGGCCTTCCTTCGGCAGCAGCCCGTGCAGCATCGCGTTCTCGACGAGCGGCTGCAGCAGCAGCTTCAGCATCGTCTGCTCGCCGATCCCTTCGGCCAGCCGCAGCTGAAATTCGAATTTCTCCGGATAGCGGATCGATTGAATGCGCACGTAATTTTGCACATGCATCAGCTCCTGCTGGATGGCGCAGTACTCTTGTCCTTTGTTCAGGCTAAACCGCAGGAAATCGCTAAGCGATCCGACCATGTCGGCGATTTTGCCATCCTGGTTCATGAGCGCCAGCCAGTGGATCGACGAGAGCGTGTTATACAGAAAATGAGGATTGATCTGCACCTGCAGCGCATGCATATCCGCCTCTTTCTTGAGCGATTCGTTGCGCTTGACCTCTTCGGTCAGCTTGATGATGCGCGAGCTGAGCTTGTTGTAGCTGATAACCAACTGGCCGACCTCGTCGACCGAGGTGACCGGGAGCGCGGGCAGCGGCTCGTCGGGACTCGCGCTCTTCAAGAAGCGGGTCAGCACGGACAGCGGCTTCGTAATCCGCTGGATGAGGAACACGACGAAGATGATGACGAACATCATGGCGACCGTCACCGCGACGGCCGTCAGCGTCAGGAAATATTCGTTCTGTTTGCGGTACTCCTTCGCCGGGATAATGCCGACCAGCTTCCAATTGACGCCGGCGATCCGCTTGTAGAGCACGGTCTTCTTCTCGGCGCCCTCGCCGTAGTCGAGATAGCCGCCGCTCCCGTCCATGGCCGGAAGTCCGGGATAATATTCGGCGATCGGGACGCTCGTCTCCCATTCGTCCGGGCCGGCGATCAGCTTGTTCTGCTCGTCGAGCAGCAGCACGAATCCGCTGTTCTCCATGAGCGCGGAGCGGACCTGATTCGCGATGACCGTCTGATCGAGGTTAATCTGCTGCTTGCCGATCGGCTTGTACTTATCCGTGCTGCGGATCGGACGCGCGAGCGTGATCACTTTGCGCACGCCGTCGGTCGTCCATTGGCGATGAACGTTGGACCACCATTTGGGATGCTGCTTGTAATAGTCGGGTAGGATCGTCGTGATGTCGGTGAACTCGGAGCGCACGACCGGCCGCTGCGAGATCGGGCGCTTGGCGTCGAGCGGCTCGATGATGATGTTGGCGACGTACGGCTTCGAGAACGCCAGATTGGTGAGGAAGCTGATGATCGAGGTTTGCAGCACATAGTTGCCGTCCGGCGATTTCAAGTATTGCTGAACCCCGCTGTGTCCAATGAGGAAAAGCGACATGTTCTCCGCGTCCTTGACCATCGTGTCCAAATACGCCTCCAACTGGCGGAGCGTGTTCATGCCCGCGCTCTTGGCCTTCTCCTCGGTCAGCCCCTCCGCGATATGGTAGGAGAACCAGCCGAGGGAAAGCAGCGGCACGAGCGTAGCCATAATAATGAGGAGCGACAGCTTATGTTTGAGCGAGCGGCCGAGCCAATTTTCCATGCTATCACCTCGGTCTGCGGTTATCGCGTCATTATCGCGTTACATATCAAGCGATCTGGATCGAGATCTTGTTATGTTTTTTAACATAACACACTTCAAGTAGGGGGTACACATTATCGTTCGGGAAGCGCTTACAAAAATTCACCGTTCATCTTATCATATTTTTGTCGAAGAGGATACACACGCGCGTAACGACGGGTCGGCTTGCCGCCCCGGAGAGCCGTTTCGTGCCCGCCAGTCGCACGGGCTTTGCCCTGCCGTACCAGACACTTCTTCGAAGCGCTTGTTACGATTCTGCGCAACGACTGTAAGGGCCGCTTCGAACAAGGTTTGCCACGGCGCAGGCCTTGCGCTTAGCGCGTACAACCCGGGAGCATCGCCAGTCGCGCGGCCTTATTTCCCCTTGTCCATTCGCCGCGCCCCGGCAGCCCATTACCACTTCATCGATTTAACCAGCGCCATGAGCCGCTGCGCTTCCGCCGATTCCCGGTCGCCCGCCAGCTCTTCGATGATCCGTTCCCGGTTCGTATACCCTTTGGCCAACCCGTTCAGTCGAGCCGCTAACGTACTGCCGGTCAACGTCTCGCCGGAGAAGATCGCCGACAGCTTGGCCAGCGCGTCCGGATGCCGCTTGAGGTAATATTTCTGATGTTTCTCCTCCGCCGGGTGGAAGCCGCCGTACGACAAAATCTCGGTGTCCGGTTCCGGCATCACGCCGGCGCGCCGCTTAGCAAGCACGGCCTCGATCGCCGCTAGCTGCTCCGCGTTCCGGTAGAATAACAGCGACTGGTACTGCCGGCCTTTGTACCCGTTGATATTCACGGGATTGTGGCTCGCCCAGAATAACGCCGCCAGGTCGCCGAACGAGACGACGCCGGGGTCGAATTCCGCTTCGACCGTCTCCGTATGATCCCCCATTCGCCGATAGGTCGGCGACTCCGCCATTCCGCCCGCGTAGCCGACGCGCGTGCGGATGACGCCCGGCCGCGAACCGAACAACGCATCCGGCGACCAGAAGCAGCCCATGCCGAAGGTGATCAATTCGCCCGGCTCCCGGTAGTTGTATACGTCCCGTTCCATCGTCATCTGGATCGCCTCCTTGTCTCGTATCGTCGTCTGCCCGTCGGACTCAGGCTTCCTATGGCAGCTCCCGCAGCAGGCGGAACACATGGTCCACCGAGCGCATCGCATATTCCTTCCGGACTAGCTTGCCCCGATGCACGAGCGCCAAGCAGGGCACGCTCTCGATCCGCCACTGCTCCCTAAGCATAGGCGCGAAGTTCAAATTGATCCGGTACAGCGTGGCGGTCACGCCCGCCGCATCGGCCACTTCGAGCATGCGCTCCGCCACTTTGCACGTGCCGCACAAAGGCGTCGTGAACAGCACCGCATCCCATCCATGGCCGATGCGCGAGAGCTGCAGCCATTCTTCCTCTTCGATTGCTTGGATCGCCACTTGCCTTCCCCTTTCCCGCTTTTTTATTTTGCGTCTGCATCCCTTCCCTCGAGGAGTTGCCTGCCCAATCTACTCTATGATCCCGCAACAAATAGAATCGCTCTTAATAGAATAGCGTAATGAGCGGCCGAAGACGACCCGGCATGCCGCGCGATCTTCGGAATACCGCTCCACATATAGAGAAGGCGGTGTTCGTTAGGATGGGATTACCACTGGATGAGAATGCTTATATTCAAGGCTTGTACCTGCTGAAGCACGTCGCGCGCGCGACCGACGCGGAATCGGAGCAGTCGTCGCAGACGGTAAGCCGGGCACAGCTTCTGGTGGCGCCGCTGCTCGATCGCCTCTTCGCCGAAGATCGGTTGGCGAGCGTGACGCACGAGGAGGCCACCACCCGAATTACGGTTCTGAAGCAAAGTTATCGGTTGGATTTCCGCTCGGAATTGCCCGGCTTCGTCGCGATTACGGGCGTGCGCCTGAACGGGTGGCGGCGCGGCTGGCCGGTCGCCGTCTACCGAGGCCCTCTGTATGAGGACGACGTGCTCGAAGCGGTACGCCGCACGCTCACGGATTGGTACCGGCAGACCGGCGGCATGGACTTGTAACCCTGCACGTTCAGCCGTAAGGCGCCATTCCCGCGACTGCATAAAGATGCCAGTCCCCCCCTCGCTTCCCTCCAGATGAAAAATACACCGCACTATGCTACAATACTGGAATTGCATCTGCAATCCACGAGGGAGGATTATTGAATCGCCATGCTTATCATCGGTATCGCCGGCGGGACCGGCTCCGGCAAAACGACGGTTG
Organism: Paenibacillus methanolicus; assembly: GCF_008124765.1. Lineage (GTDB taxonomy): Bacteria > Bacillota > Bacilli > Paenibacillales > Paenibacillaceae > Paenibacillus_Z > Paenibacillus_Z methanolicus. The sequence goes on from NZ_VNHS01000020.1 coordinate 59,475, forward strand.
CCCGCTCCGTCATCGACCGTCTGGGGTCGAGCAAAGTGACGTTTATTTCCCAGGATAACTACTATAAAGATCACCCGCATCTCACGTTCGCCGAACGCGAGGCGCTTAATTACGACCATCCGCTCGTCTTCGATAACGAGCTGCTTACCGCCCAACTCGCTCAGCTGAAGGACGGACACGCCGCGCACGCGCCGGTCTACGACTTCTCCGCGCACGCCCGTCATCAGGAACGCACCGTGGAGCTGAAGCCGAATCCGATCGTCATTCTCGAAGGTCTTCACGTCCTCTCCGACGAGAACCTGCGGGCGATGCTCGACATTAAAGTGTTCGTCGATACCGACCCCGACGTGCGCATCCTGCGCCGGGTGCTCCGGGATATCGAAGAGCGCGGCAGAACGATCCAGTCGATCCACGACCAGTACCTGAAGACGGTCAAGCCTATGCACGAGGCGTTCATCGAGCCGTCGAAGAAATACGCCGATCTGATCATCCCCGAAGGCGGGCATAACGAAGTCGGCATCCAGCTCCTGTCGATCCTGACGGAGCGGTATTTGACCGGCCAGCGGTAGCGGGCGCAAAAGGGATAGAACGCAAAAAAAGCCGGGAACCTTACGACGTACGGTTCCCGGCTTTTCGTATTGCCGCTTTCGCACTGACACGAGTCAGAGTTGCAGCAGCTCGCATGCTCTGCTACACCGCCTGCGCCGCGCCTGCATAAACGGCGCGGATGACCGACGCCACCGGCTCCTGCTCCGCTTCGGTCATCTCCGAGCCGGACGGCAAGCACAGCCCGTCCGCGAACAACTCGTCGCAGAAACTGCATCCGTTGGCGTCCGGCATGCGCGAGGGGCCGATCTTGCGCCGAAGCCGAAGAGGAACAGCTCGCGCTGTCCCTCCTTGGTGCATATTGAGAACCGGTGAACCTTAGATGAACGCCAGCTTCTGAAGTATGCGCTTCAGCGCCGAGGCCGTCTGCGCCCGACTAACCGGCGCCGTCGGGTCGAACCGGGTAGCGGATATGCCTTGCATGATGCCGCCTGCGACCAAATGCGCCACGTCTTCTTGCGCCCATGCCGCAATCGATTTGGCATCCGCGAATCCGGACAAGACCGACTTGGAGGAAGCTTGATCGCCGAGCAGCTGCTCCTGCCCCGCATATTGGACGGCTCTCGCGAGCATGGCCGCCATTTCTTGGCGGGTGATTTGCCCATCCGGCCGGAAACGTTCGTCCGCGCCGCCCGTCACCAGCCCGGCGCCTGCCGCCGCGTTTACCGCGCCTGCATACCAGGCCGAGTCCGCCACATCGCTGAAGCGGCTTCCCTTCACGGTTGCCTGCAGTCCCAGTGAACGGACTAGCGTCGACGCGAACTCCGCGCGGGTAATCGCCCGATTCGGATCGAACGCGACCGAGCCCGTCCCCTGCATCACTTTCTTCGATGCCAGCAGTTCGATATCCGCCTTCGCCCAATGCTGCTTCACGTCTTCGAATGTTTTGGCGCCCTGCACCACCGTATAAATGCTGTTGTGCGGCGATTTGACATCCAACAGCTGTTTGCCGCTCTCCGTGCGGACGGACGATGGAATGAACAACAATTGCTTCGCGTCCGGGTCATAGACCATGGCCGAGACACGAGCCGCGTCTGCCGTCGCCGGCAGCACGAAGGAACGCGTGACGTATACGCCGTTGAAATCCGTGATTTCCTTCGATGTGCCACCCGATTCTACGCGAATACCGAAGTTTAGCGACGCCGTCACCGGCCTGAAGCCTTCGCCGGTCAACTGGCTTTGGACTTGCTGGTCAAGCTTCGAGTCTAGCGTCTCGATCGTCAGCGTCGTTGTCGAATCGCTGGTTACCGCGTTGTTGCCATGCGCTAACCTCAGCGCCTGTTCGCCGAACAGTCTAACCGGTACCCGGTAGACCGCCGACTCCGTCTGCACCGCGAGGATGCCGTTCGGAGAAGCCAGCTGCGCGGCTTGCAGCGTCGAGGTCGCCACCTGTACGTTGACCCCGTCCTTGAACGCGGCGACGGGCAGCACGACCGTCGGATTGCCGGACGCCGTGCCATTCTTTTGTGCCTGCTCGAAGCCGGCTTGCGCCGTACGGACCGCGTCCAGCAGCTTGCCCGAATCAGGCGTTACGCTTGTTTCGGTTCTGCCTTGCGCGTCCGTCGCTTCCTTGCTGGTCAGGTCTTCGCTGCCCAGCTGGACGCTTGACGAGCCTATCGTCGTTTCGCCGCTTTCAGCCGGCGGCACGACAGGCGGAGGTATCATGATCGGCGGAACGCCGCCGCCACCGCCACCGCCGCCTACACTGCCGCCACCGCCAGTGGGAGGAGGCGTCACCGGGCAAGCGTTGAGCTGCACGCTTGCGCTCGCTGCGCCGGCCACGGCTTGCGCAGCCGCTCGTAGACCCTGAACGGTAGCGCCCGACGATAACGTCTCTTCCCGCGGTACCGATATTTTGACCACGGTCGTTCCGTTCCCTTCCGCATACCTGATTAAAAGTTCGTTCTCCTTATTTCCGGCTAAGATGCTTTCCGCCTTCATCGGTAGCACGAAAGTCTGATGCAGATCCAGCGTCTCATATTCATACTGTCTCATCGTACGTCCATCGATCGTATAGAAATACGTTCCGCGCGGGAAAGCCGCTTCCTCGAACTTCGCGATCGTTCGACTGAACCGCATATCGCGCTGCACATCCGCGTTTGTCATAAACACCGTGCCTGCGCCGTTCAGGAGGTATTTGCCGTCCGGCGTAACTCGCAGCAGGGTCGACAGCGGATAATCGCCGTGGTACGGCGAGTCGACTTCCCCCGAGATTTTACCGGCTGAATCAATGTTGTACGCGCTAATATCTCTCGGTATTGAATCGGTATTCACCGCGTACAAACGGCTCATAGCGGGACTCAATTGGAGATAGGAAGCCTGACGGATCGATGCGGATTGAATTTTGGCATGGGTGGCCAGCGAATAAGACGAGAGATTCGTCCATTGTCCCGATCCCGATGAGACATACAGGACGTTATTAGCGTCCACCGCGATGTCGTACGGATCGATGTCGATCTCGAACCAATCTTCCTGTTTAAGCGTCTCCGGATGCAATACGGCGATAAAGCCGTTCTGCTCCTCTTCCCACCAATATGAACTATGAGGAGCCGTTATCAACGCGACATAGAGCTTTCCGTTCGCGAAATACAGTCGTTCCGGCTGAAGCGCGAGCGTTGCCGTCGCCGTGCGTCCCGTCTCCAAATTAGCGAGCAGGACGGAGCGATCTCCTTGGATTGCGTACAGAATCGGCTCGGTTGGATGCATAATCGTCTGCTTTAGCTGTCCATTCACATGAAGCCAATTCTCTGCTGCGACCGGGGCAGCCGTGCCTGATCGGTTGATTGCCTTCGTTTGCCGTATCGGAGGTACCTGATTACCGCTTAAGTCCGCCAGATAAGCTCCCGATCCCGCGGGCGGCAAATATGAGAACTGCACGTCGTCGCCGGGCTCGGTCGCCTTATCCAGCGTGAACGCGACTTTCCTGCCCGTTTGTCGCGTCTCCGTAATCGTCCGTTTCGTACCGTTAACATAGATGGAAACGTAGGTAACTGCCGCTATCGGCACTCTGACGTATTCATTGAAGGTAAGCGCGAACCGATCGCCATCTACCCTGGCCGTGCTCAACATCGGGGCCATGGTATCGTCGGTCAGGAAGTAGCTGGTCGACCAGTCCGGACGCACGTCGTGACCGTTGACCGATTTGACGTTGGACACCGAGATTTGGTATGCATTCTGCGAAGCAAGCGCCGTCGTCGTCAAGTAGACGATACGAGGATCCGTGCAATCTATTTCGACTTTGACGATACGAGGATTCTCAATATCGCCCCGCAGCGAAGCCACGCCATAGTTGGACAAATTGCCCAGGCTTGACAAGCTCATCGGCTTATCGAATAAGAGACCCACCGACGTATCGCCAAGCGAAGCGGATGCGACCAACTTGGGGCTTCCGGAATCCTTGATTACCGTGACGCTCCACTGACGCGTCGTGCCGTCCTGTGCCGTTACCGTATAGCCGACCGACTGGTTAAAATTGCGGTAGACTCCGCTGGATGGCGTCACCGTCGCGCCTGGCGACACGCCAATCTGCGGGGCGAGCGAATCGATCTTATCGTCTGCTTCCACATAGACCTTCACCGTGCGTGCGATCGGATCGATAATCGACGCGCCCGTCTGAACCACCGTCTGGAAATCGACGATGTCCGCTTCCGATTGCGGAGCAGCCACCGTGCCCTGCACGGTCCAAACTTGCGATTGTCCGTTGGACGATGTCACGGTATACGTTACGAGCTTCGTGAAATCCTGCGCTTGGTCGGTTCCAGGCGTCACCGTCGCGCCCGGCGATACGCGCATCGCCGGCATCAGCGACGTCAGGTCCGTACCGAATTTCGCTTCGAACGTCACGGTATGCGCCAGCTTATTAATCGCCGGGAAGCCGGTCATGCCCGCCGCGCTGAACGACACGATATCGTTCTCGGCGCTCGTATAGCCGAGTCCCACGCTCGTCCAGCCGTTCTGAACCGCCAGCGCCACCGCGTTCCTTGCCGACTCGCTCAGCTCAAGATCCCCCGCCGCCAGGACAAACGCATCCCTGGCTTCCTCAAAGCCCGACGTCGGCGTCAAATAGGCCGTCAGCGCGCCATAGACGATCTGCCCGAGCAGGTTCCGGCCTTGCCCCTCCAGTCCCGGAATCCGGTCGATCTCCGTAGCGATTAGATACGCGGCGCGGTTAGGGATGCCGCTGTTGATATGAACCCCTCCGTTATCGTGCGCTTCATCTTCCGGCAGAGACACATAGTCTGCCATCGTCGCCGGCTGCGGATCCAAGCCTCTGGCGGGCGTCTTCATGTCGCGAAGCACGCCATGCCCTTCTTTAATGTTCAAATCCTCTCCGATCATCCAATCGTCCGCATCGAAGACGGCGGCCATCATGTCCGAGATCGATTCATTAAGCGCACCCGATTGTCCGACGTATTCCAAATTCGCCGTAAACTCGGTCACCGCATGGGTCAATTCGTGCGCAATGACATCCTTGCCGCAAGTCAGGCATTCGAACAGCGAATTGCCGTCGCCGTACACGATCTGGCTGCCATCCCAATAAGCGTTGTCGATCGGCCCCGCGTTGACGACGGAGATGATCGAAGAACCGCGGCCATCGAGACTTTCGCGGCCGAACCGCTCCTTATAGAAATCGTAGACCTCTCCCGCGTAATAGTGGGCGTCGACCGCTTCCGGGTCGTTAAACGAGGAGGAGTTGCTGGAAACCGGGAAGAACGGGTTTTCCCAATCATAGGTCGCGATGACCCCATCGCCGCTCTCCTCACGATACATGGACTTGGATTTATCGAGCAAATAATAGCGGTTATCTTCTTGTAGGGTTACGGGAAACGAACGCTGTTCTCCATAATACCCATTACCGTACCCAAAGGCCTTCGCCATATAGCTGAACTTCTTCAGCACTTCGCCCGTCGTCGCGTCGACGAAGCCGGTCCAGCGCCCGATCGTCGGCTGCGCATATTCCAGCTGAACCCGATAGGCCAGCACGTAAGAATCGCGCCACGGATAGACGATCAGCTCCGCCTTCGGCTGCCCGATCTCGCGCGGGCCGATCCGTCCGCCGAGGGTGATCGCCGAGCCGATCGCCGCCTCCACGCTGGCTTGGAGCGCCGCTCCCGCCTGCTGCCCGTCCAGTACCGGGTTCGTGTCGAGCGCAAGCCCGTTCAGCGCGGGCTGCGTATCGTTCGTAATCGCGTAGAGTCTCCGGTCCGTGCCCGTATGCGCCCGCATATACATTCCATATACCGGGACTCCTTCGTAGTACTGCTGCAGCAAATAGTGCTGCTTGCCTTGCGCGTCCCCGTCCACCTTCACGACCTCGAGCTCATCCCGAGGCGCATCGAAGCCGAACACGTTCGGATTCGACTCCATGTAAGCGAATAGCTCGGCCTCCGAGCGGATCGCGCCCGACAGCTTGCCCTGCAGCAACCGCGGTGGCGCCTCTTCTCCCGTCGCGATGCCTGCCGGCGGTTGAACCGCGGCTATCGGCGATGCGCCTTGCAGCGTCTCTCCCCCGCCTACCGCGAACGCCGTCGCCGGCGTCCAAGCTACCGATACCAGCAGGGACAATGCCGCCCCCACGGCGCCAACTTGCCTCAAACGAAATACCTTCACCGTTATCCTCCTTATTCAACGACCATTCACCCAGATTCTTCTAACTCTTCTACTATAGTATAAATCGATAGTTTCATATAGGGCGAAAATAGGTATTTATGCCCGCACGCTGAAGGATGAACAAAAAAACCACATCCCCATGGATGTGGCCTCGCCCCGACAGCGTTACCCTTCGAAATCCAAATTCACCGGCTCGGCCGGGACGCCCTCCTCCGCGCTCTGGCCGGTCGTCGGCGTCCGCTCGTCGACTTCGTCGATCCGGAAGTTGTCAACCCACAGCCTCCCCTCGCCGCGGAGCAGCGCCCCGAACGCGATCGCATGGCTCGCTTCCGAGACATCCAGCACGACGGCGTACTGATTCCAGTCGAGCGTGCCTTGGATGGGGCGGTCCTGCATATTGTCGAACTGGAGCAGGTCGCCGTTCTTTCGATCAACCCGCATCCAAAGACCCGCCCAGCCTTGAATGCCCTCCGCCTTCACGAAGGCGGTCAACCGCACGCGCTTGCCCGCATACCGGTCCGCGCCGAACATTTGCATTAGCGTGGCGAACCCTTCCGCGCCCCGCTTCACCGACTGGATCCGCGCCGAGGCGCTCCCCAGATGCGCTTCCCGTTTGTCCAGCGCGACCTCGTATTCGTCCACCCGATTGCCCGTTACCGTCCAGCCATGCGGCACTTCATTCCGATTCATCCCCATCGTCCCCTTCGTCACGAGTGAATGCGCATATGCGCGGTACTGTCCCGGCGTCAAGCCGTGCGCCTTCTTGAACGCCCGCGTGAACGCCTCCTGCGATTGAAAATGGTACTCCAGCGCGATATCTAAAATGCCCTTCCGGGTATGCGCCAATTCCGCAGCCGCTCTCGCAAGCCGCCGGTCCCGGACATAGTTCGCAGCCGTTCGTCCGATCGCGGCCAGAAACAAGCGGTCGAAATGGCGTTTGGAGAACCGGCCCTCCCGCGCCAAATCATCCGGACGCAGCATGTGCGTCAAATGCCGTTCGATATAGCTGAGCGTCTGATTCACGGTGCCGCGATGCGTCTCCTCATTGGCCATCGCCATCCCCCCCTTGCTTCTAAAATTACCATGCGAAGCTTTGCGCGTTTTGATTGTTTTGGCCATGTTTGACGTAAGATGCTCACGGCCGCGATGACCGAAATCAAAAAGAGCACCCTGCGCAGGTGCTCTCTAGCTGGTTCGTTTATCGATGTCGTCAGCTGAACGATCGTCTACCGGTCCCGATTGATCATATACTCCAGCACCTGCTTCAGGAAGGCCGCCGGACGCTCCCGCCTGCGCAGCGCCTCCAGCGCGAGACAGTAGTGGTCCCACATCGCCTTCTTCGCGCCTTCACGACCGAGAATGCTCACGAACGTGGCCGTATTGTTCCCCGCGTCCTGGCCGACGGGCTTGCCGAGCAGCGCCGCATCGCCGTCGACGTCGAGCAGGTCGTCCTTGATCTGGAACGCGATGCCCGCATGGTACGCGAAGACTTTCAGCATTTCGATCTCCCGCTCGCTTGCTTGGGCGATAATCGCGGGCATGACGAGCGCCGCCTCGAACGCCAAGCCGGTCTTGTAGAAGCACTGCGTGTTGAGCTGCTCCAGCGTGAGCGCCTCGCCTTTCGTACGCAAGTCCATCGCCTGCCCCATGCAGAGCTCCTCGGCCTTTTGCGCCGAATACTTGATCATGGCCAGCACGCTGCTCGGGTCGAAGCCTTGAAGCGAAGCCTGTTCTTGCGTCGCCCGTTGAATGAGCAAGAGCCCCGTCAGCTCCGCCGTGGCGCTATCGTGCACCTGATGCAGCGTAGAACGCCCCCGGCGCGTCGGCGCATTGTCTTGGGACGGGAGGTCATCGAAAATAAGCGACGCCGTGTGCATGTACTCCAGCGAGCGCAGCAGCGGCACTAGCGCATCCGCGGACAATCCATATTCCTGCACGCCCATCACCCAAGTCAGAATCGGACGCAGCCGCTTGCCCGATCCGTCCAAACTATAATTGGCCGCGTCGATGAGCATCTCGCCCGATGGCGGCATGCCGTCACGGCCGGCAAGACGAAGGCTGTCGTTAATCTGCGTCCGCGCCGTACGTACCGTCTCCGCGAATTGCTCGCGCGTGTCGCGCTCGTTCTTCAAATTAGCGACGACCTGGTCCCGCAGCAGCTTATCGAAGAAATCGACGTCGTCCGCCCGATCGACCATCCGCTGCACGAGCCGGTTGAACGCCGGATCGCCCGAAGCGAAAATACCCATGATCTCGTTGTACTTGGCGACCCCAACCCGAGCTTTGCACCGTTTCAATCCGTTGATCGCCCGGTTCAGGATCACCTCGCGCGCCTTCGCATCCGAGCGGTACACCTCATGAAGGAGATGGGCGATCACCGTCCAATACAGCTCGAACGGATTGATCAGATCGGGACGCCGGTCGCGATACGTCAAATAATACGTGTACGGCGTGACCGCCCCGTCCTTCAGGTCGTCGAACATATCCGCGAAATCGTCCGCGAGCTGGTTGTAGATGCCGTAGTAGAAGGTGCGGCTCTCGAAGCCCTCGTCCGCCGGCGCGTCGATGACCGAACGGGCAACCAATCGGGATGAAGCCGACTTCAAGATAACCGGAATGTACAGCTCTTCGTTCGTGTACGCGGCATGGGACAGCGCCTTGTCTCGGTCGATCTCCTGCGAATGAAAGAATACGTAGGCCTGCTGGAGAAAATGAAGACGCGTGGCCGGTCGCTGGTACCGCTCCATGCACTCGAACGCTTCGCGTAGCTCCGCGTGCACGTACGCCACCATCGCCTTGTTGTTCCCTTCCCATACGCCGAGCTCCGGCACCGCCCCGGTGACGAGCGCGGACGTAATCATGCGGGAGAAAGTCTGCTTCTCTTGCGCGCTCAGCACGTTCGCGTCGAGAAGATCATCGATAAACGGATAGGTGAGACCGTACGAATAGCCGAGGCGAATCGCCGCCTCCAGTTTGCGCGCGCGTTCCGCGGGCGGGCAATCGTCCGGCATCTCCTCCAGCGCATGCAGCACGACGCCCAGGATGATTTTCATCAACTTGCGCTGCGCGTGCTCCGCGTTCAACCCTTCCGGAAGGTTGACGGACACGTTCTTCAGCTTCTCGAACATCCAGATGACGGCCGGCTCCACGCCTTCCTTCCGGCCCCAGCGGTAGATCTCTTCGGTGCTGAATAGTTCCGTCTGCTCCCCTTGGCCGGATGTGGTATCGGGAAACAACCGCTCTCGCAATTTCGCGACCAGCTTCTCGATGCGGGTCTTCGTCTCCGGCTGATCAATGGCTCTGCCTAGATCCCGCATGTAGATGTACGATACGCTTCGGTCCAAATAGTCGTCGAGCTTGCCGGTATGCTTGAGCCACTGCAAGTGTCGATGATAACCGCCGGCGCCGGCCCCCGCCTTGCCTCCGGTGAGCCTCGATAGCCACGAGCGGCGGAGATGGTTCTTTTTCCACAGCTGGATGTCTGCCGTCAAGGCCGACGCGTACGCCTTGCCTCTGGCCTTCTGCTCCAGCACTGCAAAATAACGGGCAGCCTGCTGCTCAGCCTGCCGGTAGCAGACGTCGGCGTCCACGATGAATTCCTCGGTTATCGCATTCATGAGATTAGTCCCTCAGCTTCTTTTGATGTTTTCGCGACTTATGTCTTACGGAGGATGAGGTTGCGCCACTAGCTGCCAAGGCGGGAGCGCTCCCCTAGGGCAGCCTTATTGAATCCGATTGTTAGTTATAGATACGGGAAATCAAATACCCGGTTACGGTTTTATCGGCATGGCGGGAGAAGGGAATGGACCGCTTCAAAAAGAAGCGCGCGGGTCAACGCTCGCGCCCGGAATGAACCGCACGCAAACCCGCGCGAAAATTAAAATAGCGGTGCTTGGATACCCTGCCTTAACATCCTATTCGTATCCGCGGCGCGATAGACGCTTCTTGTCCATACAGGATAGCCAGTCGGCTAATCGCTTGGAATTAAGCCCGCTAGAAACGTGCCTGTATACGCCCAATTGCCAAGCATGCCATATTCGACATGATGTTCCTTTAATCCTGCATGCAAGCTTTGCCGAACTGACTAAATGTTAGGCTACCTCTTACCATTCAGCCTGCACCCGCGCCCGAAGCAAAAAACCGTTCCCCATCAGATGACCCGGCATCTGGGGAGAACGGTTTGAAACCTTATTCAAGCGGCTATCTCATGCAGAATCGCTCGACGCCTACAACGTACGGATAAACGTCTCGATTTTATCCATCGCGGTCTGCAGCTTCTCCATCGTGGTCGAATACGAGATCCGGATGTACCCTTCCCCGTAAGTGGAGAACGCGGAGCCCGGTACGGCGGCTACCTGCTGCTCATGGAGCAGCTTGGCGCAGAAGTCCATCGCATTGTCCGCATAGTTGCCGATGTACGGGAAGATGTAGAACGCCCCGCCCGGCAGCTTCGCGGCCAGTCCCATTTCGTTCAGGCGCCGATGGACGAAGTTCCGCCGAAGCTGGTACTCTTCGCGCATATGGCGCGCGTCGTCTCGACCGGTCGTGACGGCGGATAACGCCGCATACTGGCTGATGGAGCTTGCGCAGCTGACGTTATATTGATGCACCTTCAGCATTTCGCGCATAAGCTCCCGCGCTCCGAAAACAAACCCGATCCGGTAGCCGGTCATCGAATGGGATTTGGACAAGCCGTTAATGACGACCGTCTTCTCCCGCATCCCCGGCCGGTTCGCGATCGACTCGTGGCGAATGCCATCGTAGATCAACTCGCTGTAGATCTCGTCGGAGATGACGTACAGCTCCTGGTCCTTCAGCACATCCGCGAGCGCATCCACCTCGTCTTTCGAGAGGATCGTCCCCGTCGGGTTCGACGGATAGGAGAGGATGAAGCCCTTCGTCTTCGGCGTAATATGGCCGCGAAGCTGCTCGGGCGTGACCTTGAAATCCGTCGCGGTCGTATCGACGAGAACCGGAACCGCCCCGCACAGTTGAATGATCTCCAGATACGCCGGATAGGTCGGCGAGGGCACGATGACCTCGTCCCCGGCCTCCAGCAGCGTCGTCAGGGCGACGAACAGCGCCTGGCTCGCCCCGGCGGTCACGATCACTTCGTCCTGCGGGCTGTAGATCAGATCGTACTTGTCCGAGACGAACGCGCTCGCCCCTTGACGCAGCGCCAAGATGCCCTGATTCTCCGTATACGACGTCCGATTGTTCGCCACCGCCTCCGCGACGGCTTCGCCGATATGCTTGGCCGGCGGGATATCGGGCTGTCCCAATGTCAGCGAGATGACGTTGCTGTATTGAGATGCCAAGTTGGCAAACTTCCGAATGCCGGACATCTCGATGCGCGTCACGCGCTCATTAATGTGAAGTGCCATCCCAGAACCATTCCTTTATCGCTTGCTATGTATATGAAGCATGATGCTTGTATGCGTATGGAAACCCCTTGTCGGGTTAGCGTCCCAACCAGCTCAAGTATTGAACCAACGTGTCGATGGCGACCGGAATCGCCCCTTCGTCCGGGTTCAGCTTCGCATGGTGCAGGCCGTGCTCCGAATCGACGCCGAGCCAGAACATGAAGCCCGGGATTCGCTCAAGCAAATAGCCGAAGTCTTCGCCGGTCATGGATGCCTCGCATTCAATCAACTGAATGCCCGGCAGATCCTTCGCCCAGTCCATGAAAGCTCTTGTCACTTCGGGGTGGTTGTACACTTGCATATAGTTGGCGCCGTAGTCGATGGCACTTGTGCAGTTGAAGCTCACTTCAAGCCCTTGAAGCAGCGACTCGATACGCCCTTTGATAAGGGTCATCGTCTCGGCGTCCAGCGTGCGGATCGTGCCTTCCAGGCGTACGCGGTCCGCGATGACGTTTTGTTTGAATCCGCCGTCGATTTTGCCGATCGTCAGTACGGCCGGCTTGATCGGATTGACGTTGCGGGAAATAATCGACTGCAGCTGCAGCATAAAGTGGCTCATCGCCACCAACGTATCGTGCGATAAATGCGGGAACGCGGCATGGCCGCTCTTGCCCATAATGTCGATGAACAGCTCGCTCGTATTGGCGAACAACTTACCTTCTTTGATCGCGATCTGTCCGACTTTGTAATCCGGCGCGATATGTAAAGCGAAAATATAGTCGAGCTTATACTCGGCCAGCTCGCCGCTCTCCAGGAGCGGAAGCGCCCCGCCGGGGCCTTCCTCTGCCGGTTGGAAGATGAAGACGAGGTTGTCGTTCATCCGGTTGCGCACGAAATGCGTCAGCACGCCGAGGCCGATCGCCATGTGGAAATCATGGCCGCATGCGTGCATCATGCCTTCGTGCGTCGACTTGAACGCAAGCCCCGTCTCCTCCGGGATTGGCAAACCATCGATATCCGCGCGATACCCGATCGTTTTGCCCGGATTGAGGCCCGGGATCCGGACGATAATGCCGGTCTTCCACAGCTTGACCGACAAGTCCGCGGCGCCGAGCGACCGGATGTAATCGAGCAGGTACGCCTGCGTCTTGAACTCCTGATAGCCCGCTTCCGGAATAAGATGCAGGTCTCGTCGAATATCGATAAAGGTTTGATGGTTAGCCAACCTCGGTTCCCCCTAATACTTACAGATTGCGGAGATCTTTAACGATTTCCGTTTTGCTCTTCGTTTTCTCTTCGACTTCCTTGATGATGCGAGCCGGCATGCCGCCCACGACTACGCCCGGAGGTACATCTTCCGTTACAACTGCGCCTGCAGCGACAACGGAACCTTTGCCTACGCGGATGCCTTCGAGGATGACCGCGTTCGCGCCCACCAGGACGTTATCTTCAATAATAACCGGCGTCGCCGAAGGCGGCTCAATGACGCCAGCGACAACCGCGCCCGCGCCGATGTGGCACTGCTTGCCGATTTGCGCGCGTCCGCCGACGACCGCGTTCATGTCGATCATCGTGCCTTCGCCGATGTGCGCGCCGATGTTGATCGTAGCGCCCATCATGATGATCGCGTTGTCTTCGAGCGTGACGCGGTCGCGGATGACGGAACCCGGCTCGATGCGGACTTTCTGGCCGAGGAAGTTCAAGAGCGGCACCGTCGAGTTCGTTCTGTCGTACTCGAGCTCGTAATATTCGACCGTGCTTTGGTTCACGATTTCTTGCACCGCGCTCCATTGGCCGATGACGATTGCGTTCTCTTCGAACTTGAACACTTTCACGTCCGGATCGTTGACCGCGACCGCGCCTTTAATGTAGGCTTTGACCGTTGTTTTCTTCGGGCTATTCTTGATGATATCGATTAAATCTTGGCTCATCGTTCATGCTCCTTCGCATAAGGTATTCGTCGTCCATTCTCTGTCATTCTACCAATCCCGAAAATCGGAATTCCATTCATTTTCCCGATAATTGTTTGCACATATCGCCTATGGCGTTCCGCGAATGTGTCGGCTCTCCGCGCCATTCTGGCTGAATTGACGAATTTTGGGCGTGAAGGGCGCTTATAGTATTTCCCGGATGGGATTGGATTATGATAGCTAATCTCTAACTGGAGTATTAAGTCGATAAAAAAGAGTCTGTAAAATATTCTGTGTAAACTCTCAAACCGAATTTAGATTACAATGAGAGAAAGGTTGGTTTGAGAGGATGGCACCAATGGCGAGAT
>NZ_VNHS01000021.1 GCF_008124765.1 Paenibacillus methanolicus
AGACCCCTGGAAGACGACCAGGTTGATAGGTTCGAGGTGGAAGCGCAGCAATGCGTGCAGCTGACGAATACTAATCGGTCGAGGGCTTATCCTAACGTTTAAGTTCGCAAGAGCTTAAACAAAACACAGCTAAAGTGTTGAGTTTCGTATCCAGTTTTCAGGGTGTACACCTTGAATGTTTGGTGGCGATGGCGGAAGGGAACCACGCGTACCCATCCCGAACACGACCGTTAAGCCTTTCAGCGCCGATGGTACTTGGACCGCAGGGTCCTGGGAGAGTAGGACGTCGCCAAGCACGAATGACCGACCACAGTGATGTGGTCGGTTTTTTGTTGTCCGGCTATGATTACATGAGCGTCCGAATAAAGCGGGGAATATTCGTACAGAGAGCTCGCAGGAGGGAGCGGCTTGAGTTTATATTGCATGTTGAAGACCTTGCGGGAAATGATGGCATGGAAAAGAATCATTTACTCGACTAATATACCTTGAGAATAACTGGTTACTGAATTAGCACTGGATGGTTAACTATAAAATATGCAGGCTCAGTTAGATTACGAAGCTTCAAGCGGCCCTCTACAAGCCGTGGAGGAGTACGTGGAACCGTTTAGAGACGCACTTAACAATCAAAGGCCGTACAGGTATATACCCATATGGCCTTTGGCTATTGCGTTTAGCGGTGATAGAAGCTTACCTCAGTCGTCTGGAACTTGAGCACGCCGTCTGGCCGGCATTTGCGAAGCGGCCTAAGAACAAGCAATCTCGGAGCTAGAAACCAAAGGTGCCAGCTAATCAAGCTTATCATCTGGGCTTCGTTAGCCCATGGATAGGCGACTCCGATCGCACAAAGTCCTAGCCATAACAGGTGGCGGTGTACTTTTCGATAAAGGCTAAGTTCGATAAACGCGGTTGGGATGTAACCAAACCAGGGTTTGCTGAACCGCAGTCCCCAACGACGATAATTCGGCTCATCGACACGAACGAGCGTTAATCGAATAATAAGGAAATGAATGATCTGGGTAAATACAATTCCAATCCCTAGCGCAATCGCTCCATCGGTTCGGTACATGGTGAGCTGAAACAGAATAAGGACAAATGCGATGACGAAGTAGCTCCAGACGTATTCCTTGTGGATGTTGATTCTACGTATCAGTTGGTATTGATAAATCGTTGCTTTCACTTGTTCCGCAAGTGTGCCCCTCATGCATCAACGCCCTTTCAATCAGACTTTCGTTACTATTATCGGTATTTTGGCGCATGAAATGAAGACCAATGCGGAAACTGGTACAAGGTGAAGGGGCACCAAATCAAATGAAGCGACATACACTGTATTACTATTTGAAATGGGCTATGAAAGAAGTATAGGTTGCTAGAGTTTGTGGCATACTAGCAGTAAGGTAATAATGGGCGAGGTGAACGGCCATGACAGAACGGCAAATCGGCGGCGAAAGACTTTGCATCGTGTGCGGCCAAGAGAAAATGAACGGGATCTGCATCGTCAGCGAGTTCATCTGCGACGCTTGCGAGACCGAGATGGTTCGGACGGATGTACAGGACGCCAAATATCCTTTCTTTATCCATCAACTCAAGCGGCTATGGGTAGAGAAAAATGCATAATGATTAAAAATCCCCGTTCACGCGCGTTCGTGACGGGGATTGTTGTTTCTTGGCTGATATCCGGTATGATGGAAAGAGAGTTTAGAGAGAGGACGAACGAGAATGCGCCATCGAGAGATGAAACCTTGGCATGCGCCTATTGCGGCCATGCTCGAGCAACATAAACGTTCAGAGCCAGTGTCTTTCCATGTACCAGGGCATCAATTTGGCAGGGGGCTTCACCGTCTTACGGACGTTCAGTCAGCTGATCTGTCGGCTGCCATATTGCCGGTCATGGGAATTGATATCACCGAACTGTCTTTTACAGACGATCTGCATGATCCGATGGGGGTAATCGCGGAAGCCCAGCAGCTTGCTGCAGCTTGCTTTGGCGCACAGGAGACTTACTTTCTTGTCGGAGGCAGTACGTCTGGCAATATCGCGATGATTCTGGCCAGCTGCAAGCCGGGTGATCGGTTGTTGGTGCCGCGCAATGCGCATAAGTCGGTAATCAATGGCCTGACGTTAGCCGGAGCGGAAGCGGTATTTTTGAACCCGACAGTAGATGGAGATACGGGACTCTATCTACCTCCTTCGCCTGCCGTGGTGGAAGAGGCCTTAAAAAGCTATCCAGATGCGAAAGGTATATTGATGACTAATCCTAGCTATTATGGACTTAGCGTAGATTTGGGACAGTATGCGAACCTCCTGCATGCCAAGGGTAAATTACTGCTGGTCGATGAAGCGCATGGCGCTCATTACGGGCAGCATGCGGCGTTCCCAACATCCGCTGTGCAGGCTGGCGCGGACATGGTGGTTCAATCAACGCATAAGACGCTCCATGCGCTGACCATGGGGGCTATGCTGCATACGCAAGGTAGGCTGGTTGATCATGCCGCTATTCGACATTCCCTCCAAATGGTGCAAAGCTCTAGCCCCTCCTACCCGATCATGGCATCGCTCGATATTGCCCGGGCAATGTTGGACACCTACGGCGAAGCGTGGTTTGAACCGGGGTTGGGGGCTGTCCGAAAGGTCAGAGAAGCGCTGCATGCGGCGAAGGGAAGATTCGAGGCTGTCCAGATCGAGCAACGTCACTGCCGTATGGATCCTTTGCGCCTCTTGCTCCAAGACAAGCTAGGACAACTATCCGGATTTGAGATTCAACAGCAGCTAGAGAAGCATAATATTTGGGCGGAGATGGCGGATACAAAGCGTGTAGTCTTATTATTCGGTGCGCAAACGACCGAGGCTGATGCGGAACGTCTCTTGCAGGCGTTACATCATATTACGGATGAGCAATCAAGTCTGAGCTGCGGCAGTTGGATCTCGACGAGAGCGACAGATATATATGAGAGCGAGCTGGAAGAGGAATTAGCGGCTATAAGCGAACCCGTCATGTTCGATCGTAACCTTGTGAAAAGCACGGTGGTGGATCTTGAGGCGGCTGTGGGCCATTGTGCGGCCGAGATGGTCGTCCCTTATCCACCGGGCATACCGCTAGTGTATCGAAGTGAACGCATAACGGTACAAGCCGTTAATCGAATTCGTAGTTTAGCGGCAGCTGGCGCTCGATTTCAAGGGGCATCCGACCCGGCGATGCGGACGATTTCGATTATTGTTTCATAATAGAAGCGGCGAAAGACGCGCATGTCATTTACGGTTTGCGTTTCTTTTTGCTACAATACGGGGATAATCGAAATTCGGACAAGGGAGTTCACCTCATTTGCATACGGGTATATTTATTACAATCGAAGGCGGCGAGGGTGCCGGCAAAACGACACTCATCGAGACATTGGCACATAGACTGGAAGCAAGCGGCTTGACGGTCGTAAAGACGCGCGAACCGGGCGGAATCCCGATTGCGGAGCAGATCCGCGGCATAATATTGGATCGCGCCAACACCTTGATGGATCCGAGAACGGAAGCGCTGCTGTATGCGGCGGCACGACGTCAGCATTTGGTCGAAAAGGTACAGCCCGCGCTCGCCGAAGGGGCTGTCGTTATCTGCGACAGGTTCGTGGACAGCAGTCTTGCTTACCAGGGACATGCGAGAGGACTTGGCATGGAGGAAGTGCGCTCGATCAACGCGTTCGCCATTCACGACACCATGCCGGATCTCACGCTATATTTGGATATTAACCCGGAAGCGGGGCTTCGACGTATTCACGCGAGCGAGGAAGCGAGCCGGGAGATCAATCGTTTGGACCTGGAGGCGCTTTCGTTCCACCAGTTAGTCCGAGAAGGGTACCAGCAGCTTCATCGGTCGGAGCCGGAACGCATCGTGAAGTTGGACGCGGAGCAGAACAGAACGGAGCTCGCCGAAGCGGCATGGACCGCCATTTGCCGTCGATTAGAGGAAAAGGGGCTATCCGTGTCAAAATAGTAGACAGGGCTGAATGCGCGTTTATTCGGCTGGCAGAACATGGGAGGGGATTGGGATGAAGTTAGTCGTCGCGATTGTGCAGGATAAGGATAGCAACCGGTTATCGAATGCGCTCGTCCGGGAAGGTTTTCGGGCAACCAAGCTTGCGAGTACGGGCGGATTTCTTCGAGCGGGGAATACTACGTTCATGATCGGGATCGAAGATGAACGGGTGCACGAGGTCATGCAGGTTATCCGTTCCAATTGCAAAGTGCGCGATCAGCTGGTTTCGCCGGTTTCACCGATGGGCAGCACGACGGACGCCTATATTCCGTTCCCGGTCGAAGTGCAGGTGGGCGGAGCCGCCGTCTTCGTGATGCCGGTCGAGCGATTTGAACATTTCTGAATGGACGTGAGTGGATATGAAAATTAACCCGGGCATGCGTCCGCTTGGCGCGGAACGCGCGCGGACGGATACGGGCTCGAAGCCGCTGCAGCCGAAAGCATTCTCCGATATTATGCAACATCAAGACGAACAACGATCGATGGAGCAGCTCCAGCAGAAGCTTCAAGATATCCATAGTCAAGGCGAGCGCTTGGCGCGATCCATGACCGTCCGGGAGTTGACCGTGTTTCGGAACATGGTCAAGCAATTTCTCGAAGATACCGTGCGCCGCGGAGTCGGGTTGAAGGAAACGAAGGGCTTCGACCGCCGCGGCCGCACGAAACGGTATAAAATTCTGGATGAAGTCGACGGCGTGCTGGTGACGATGGGCGATGAACTGCTCACGACCGAAGAAGGTCGCATCGATCTTCTGCACAAAATCGGCGACATCCGGGGATTGCTCATTAATTTGTTTTTCTAAGAAGAAAGGAACGACGGAAGGCCATGAGCATTGCACAACTAGCCGGCCAGCCGAACGCCAAACGGATCTTGCAGCATGCGCTTACGACCGGGAAAGTGTCGCATGCTTATCTGTTCAGCGGCCCGCCGGGGAGCGGAAGGCTGGCTATGGCTGAGCAATTCGCCAAAGCGATTTTCTGCACGAGCGGAACGGGCGATGCATGCGGGGAATGTTTGGCCTGCCGCAAATTCGAGCACGGCAACCAACCCGACCTGCATATCGTCGAACCGGACGGCAATTCGATCAAAATCGATCAAATCCGCGAGCTTCAAAAGGATATGGCGTATCGGAACAGCGGCACGGATCGCAAGGTTTATATTATGAAGCGGGCCGAGACGATGACGCTTCAAGCGGCGAACAGCTTGCTTAAGTTTCTGGAAGAGCCGCCGACGCCCGTTGTGGCGATCTTGCTCACGGATAACGGACAAGCGATGTTGCCGACGATTCGTTCGCGCACGCAATGGGTGCCGTTCATGCCGCTGTCGCCAACGGAGATGCTGGAGGTGCTTCTGCAGGAGGGGCATCCGCCTACGCTGGCTCGAGCGGCGGTACATATGGCCTCGGGATTGGACGCTTGCCGGGCGATCGTCCAGCAGAATGGGTTTGCAGAAATGAGAAACGTAGTGATACAATTAGGGAAGGATAGTCTAACCCGATTCACCGCGGCGATGTTGACTGCCCAACAGCACGTATTCAAGAGCGAGCTCGGTGAGAAGCCTCAGCTGCTTCTTTCGTTGCTCTATCTCTGGTATAGAGATTTCATACAGGTTCAAGCAGGTAGACAAGAGTCGGTTGTTTTCATAGATCAGATTGAATTTCTTAGCAGGCACGCCTACAACCGTTCGTCGGAAGGATGGGTGCGTTGCATGGAGTATACGCTGGAGACGGGGAAACGCATGCGGGCGCATGTGTCGCCTCAGCTCGCGCTCGAGCAGCTGCTAATACGCATACAAGAGGGGTGACGGGTTGTATAACGTCGTTGGCGTCCGCTTCAAGAAGGCGGGCAAGATCTATTATTTTGACCCCGTCGATCTTCCCGTGGAGAAAGACCAGCATGTCATTGTCGAAACGGCAAGAGGGGTCGAATACGGCAAAGTGGTGGTCGGACAGAAGCAAGTCGGTGAATCGGATGTTGTCCTGCCGCTTAAGAAAGTAATCCGCATTGCCGGTGACAACGACGCCAAGATCGTCGAGGAGAACAAGACGGCTGCGAAGAATGCCTTCGCCACGTGCCTCGACAAAATTCGCGATCATCAGTTGAAAATGAAGCTGGTGGATGTGGAGTTTACTTTTGACCGTAACAAAATCATTTTTTATTTTACCGCCGAAGGGCGGGTTGATTTCCGGGAGCTTGTGAAGGATTTGGCCAGCGTGTTCCGCACGCGGATCGAGCTGCGGCAAATCGGCGTCCGTGACGAAGCCAAGATGCTCGGTGGCATCGGGCCGTGCGG
The DNA here is from genome assembly GCF_008124765.1 of Paenibacillus methanolicus. Classification (GTDB taxonomy): domain Bacteria; phylum Bacillota; class Bacilli; order Paenibacillales; family Paenibacillaceae; genus Paenibacillus_Z; species Paenibacillus_Z methanolicus. Next base: position 6,315 of record NZ_VNHS01000021.1, read on the forward strand.
TCGCGTGCTCTGCTGCTCCTCTTGGCTTGGCGATTTCGAGCCCGTGTCGATCAAGATGGCGAAGGATCAGAACTTGTCGCTCAACCCGACGAAGATTTCCGGTCTGTGCGGACGTCTGATGTGCTGTCTGAAGTACGAGCACGATAACTACGAAAGCGTTCGCGAAGAGATGCCGGCAGTTGGCAAAATCGTCATTACCTCTTACGGCGAAGGTAAAGTGACGGGCATTAACGCAGGTTCCAAGGCCGTATATGTGCAATTATTCGATGGCGGCAAGCCGAAAGAGCTCCCGCTTGATGATGTTGTAGTGAAGTAGATCTTGTCGGATGATGTTTCGAAGCCGAGCAGTCTTGGGGTGGAGAATATGAACAAGAACGACCTTTTTAACCAAATGGACGAGCTGGAGAAGAAATCGCTCGCGTTTCATCAAGAGCTCGGTTCAATGAAGCAGCAGATAAAGGCGCTTCTCGAAGAGAACAAGCGTCTCACCATAGAGAATCAGCAGCTGCGCAAAGTACTGAAGCGAGAAACTGGCGCGCATACGGGAACGCCACAGCCTCGCAAGCAAACGCCGGCCCCGGTTGCCGTCAACGTGGCGGCAGCGCCAGCGAGCCGGGCGCAGCAAACCGAGCTCCCGTTGGCGCTGCCGATCGATCAGGCTGCAGCCGTAGGCGAAGGACACGATAATTTGGCCCGGTTGTATCATGAGGGCTTCCACATTTGCAACGTATATTACGGTCACCTACGTACGGAAGGCGATTGTTTGTTCTGCTTATCCTTTCTGAATAAATAATCACGTACAGCCGCTTCGGGCAAGCGGCAGGTGCCGAAAGCGTCGGGCCGTCCTTCTCGAAGGGCGGCCTTTCGGTTTGCCAACTCATCAGGATTCAATAGAAACGAGGTTTCCGCGACGTGAATAAAGAAATTGCGCTTCTACCCAATGAACGTCTGGACGATTTGTTGAGCTATGGTCTGCATATTATCCAGAGCCGAGAGGTGTTCAGCTTCTCGATGGATGCCGTTCTGTTGGCGCGGTTTGCGGGCATCCCGCCTAAGGGGAACGTGCTTGATTTATGTACGGGTAACGGAGTGATTCCACTGCTGTTAAGCACCCGCACGAAAGCGATAATCGACGCCGTCGAGATTCAGCCTAGACTGGCCGATATGGCGCGCCGCAGCGTGGCATGGAACGGGTTGCGGGAGCAGATTCGTGTTTATGAAGGCGATTTGCGCACGTTTTTCGACCGGAGCCAATACGGTAGCTATGATGCGATTACGATTAATCCGCCGTATTTGCCGCCGGAGAACGGGGATCAGAACGAGAACGAGCATTATGCATTCGCGCGCCATGAGCTCAACGGATCGCTGGACGAGATGGTCCAAGTCTGCGCGAAGCTGGTCCGGACCGGGGGCAAGGTATCGATGGTACACCGACCCTCGCGGCTGGTGGAAATTACGGAGACCATGCGGCGTCATCGGCTGGAGCCCAAACGCATTCGGTTCGTGCATCCGCATGAAGAAGCAGAGTCGAATATCGTCCTCATCGAAGCGGCCCGAGACGGCAAGCCCGAGGTTCGATTGCTCCCGCCGCTTATTGTATATAATGAAGAAAGACAGTATAAGGAAGAGCTCATGCGCATTTATTATGGGGAAGCGCGCCCCGGTCAGGAGAAGAAGGAATCATGATCGTACAGCGTAGTTTCAGCGGCTCGCAAGAGAACGGAGCCGGGACGCTCTATCTGGTCGGCACGCCGATCGGCAACTTAGAGGACATGACGTTTCGGGCGATTCGAACGTTAAAGGAAGTCGATTTGATCGCGGCGGAGGATACCCGTCAAACCCGCAAGCTGCTCACGCACTTCGAAATCGCCACAAGGCTCGTCAGCTATCATGAGCATAACAAAGCGGCGAGCGGACCGGAGTTGATCCGGATGCTGGAGAGCGGGCAGTCCATCGCGCTCGTCAGCGACGCCGGCTTGCCAGCGATCTCCGATCCGGGGGCTGATCTGGCCGCAGAAGCGGCTTCTCATGGGATTAAGGTGGTGCCGATACCTGGCGCGAACGCGGCCCTGTCGGCGCTGATCGTATCCGGGCTGCCAACCGAGCGGTTCCTGTTCGTCGGCTTTCCGCCGCGCGACCGCAAGCCGCTGCGCGATTGGTTGGAGAAACTGCGGAGGCAAGAGGGAGCGGTTATCTGCTACGAATCGCCTTATCGCCTGGCCAAGACGCTCGCTGCCATGCTGGAGGTTTGGGGAGACCGCCGAATCGCGATGGTGCGGGAGCTGACGAAGCGGTACGAAGAAGTCGCGCGGGGCACGCTGTCGGAGTGCATGGCGTGGCTAGAGGAGCATCCGCCTATAGGCGAATACTGCCTCGTTGTCGAAGGCATAACCTCTGGGGGTCATGCAGAGGATGACGAGGACACCCAATGGTGGCTGCCGCTTTCGTTAGCCGAACATGTGGACCGTTATGAAGCGGAACTGGGCGATCGGAAGGAAGCAATGAAGAAGGCGGCCACAGACCGGGGATTGTCGAAGCGGGATGTCTACAATGAACTAATGCGCAAATAGCCGAAACAAAAAAAGGGCCTTCCTAGTCGGGTTCAGACCAGGAAGGCAGTAAAGGAGTTATAAAAAGGTTAGAATTAACAAGTTGGTATAAAACTATTATAACCGATTAAATTCGATTTGTCTCTTATTTTGTAACGGGCGCCGGCATTTCGGACAAACAAGAGTGGCAAATGATTTTGCCCTTGAAGTAAGTCACGTTCTCCGCGTTGCCGCAGAAGATGCAGGCAGGCTCGTATTTTTTAAGCATGATACGCTCGCCGTCCACATAAATTTCAAGCGCGTCTTTCTCTCCGATGCCGAGTGTGCGGCGGAGCTCGATTGGGATAACTACACGCCCGAGCTCATCAACTTTCCGTACGATTCCAGTCGATTTCATCATGATGGTCCGTGCTCCTCTCAAATACATATATTCGTCATTATTCGACAAAATTCTATCATTTCTTTTCTCTATAGTACCAACGTTTCCCATAATAGTCAACCTCGAAAACCCTGTTAAATTTGGGTAATTATCAAAGGATCGGCGCTAGAACGGGGTTTTGGGCTATATATATCGTACAATATTATGTCGGGTTTTGGAAACGGCATCGCGACACTTTTCGACAAATATATTAGGATTGTGTCGAATTATTGTCGAATAGCGGAATGATAGCTTAATACTGGTAGTGGTTTCTCGCATTTAAAAGTCTTGAAAGGTATTATTAGGTAAGAAGGGGAACGAAGATAGGAGGGTGAGGCTTATGGATAGCCGACTGCAGCCATTGGCGGAGGAGAAGGTCTTTAAGGATCCGGTGCATAAATACATCTACGTGCAGGACCGCACGATATGGAATTTGATCAATACGAAAGAGTTCCAACGGCTTCGGCGCATTCGTCAGCTGGGTACCTCGTATTTGACTTTCCATGGGGCGGAGCACAGCCGATTCTCCCATTCGCTCGGCGTGTACGAAATTACGCGTAAAATCATTTCGCAATTCGAACGCGGCGGTTACGAGGACTGGCCGAAGGATGAGAAGCTGGTGACGTTGTGCGCGGCGCTGCTGCACGATGTCGGACACGGTCCTTTCTCCCACTCCATCGAAGAGGTGTTCGATACCCATCACGAGGATTGGACATGCCGCATATTATTAGAAGAAACCGAAGTTAACCGCGTCCTTCGCGAGGTCGATCCCGGCTTCCCGGAGCAAGTCGCGGCAGTCATACGCAAAACGTACGAGAAGCCGATCGTTATCAGCCTTGTCTCCAGCCAAATGGACGCCGATCGCATGGACTACCTGCTGCGCGACGCTTATTTTACGGGTGTTAACTACGGTACGTTCGATCTGGAGCGCATCCTGCGCGTGCTGCGGCCGCATAAAGGACGCATCGTCGTGAAAGAGAGCGGGATGCACGCCGTCGAGGACTATCTGATGTCCAGGTACCAAATGTACTGGCAAATTTATTTCCATCCCGTCACACGCAGTTCGGAAATCATTCTGCGTCAAATCCTGCGTCGGGCTAAAGAGCTTTATATGAATGGTTATGCATTCGGGTGGATGATCGAACCGATACGCAGGCTCATTAGCGGCACGATCGACGTCCCGAGTTACCTGGCGCTGGACGAGGCTTCGATGCAGACGGCCTTTACGCTTTGGCAGTCGGAAGAGGATGCGCTGCTAGCCGACTTATGCCGCCGATTCATCGACCGCAAGCTGTATAAGTATGTAACGATGGATGAGGCGGACGAGTCGTTGTGGGCTTCAATCCGGGAGCAGTTTGCCGCCATCGGGTTGCATCCGGATTACCACTTGGAAGTCGATTTTCCCTTTGATTTGGCGTACGCTGTCTATCGACCGGGGACGCGCGGCGCGAAGAAGAACGATAAGCCGCCGATTCTCGTGCTGGACCGCGACGACGTCGTATCGGAGATTTCGCAAAAATCCGATATTATTCGCTCGATTACCGGCATGCACAGAGGGAAATACCATCTGTATTACCCGTACGAACCGCTGCTTGAATCAGCGAACAAGCTGAGTCCCGACCTTCGCAAGCTGTTTGAACTGGATTAGAGAGGAGTTTCGCCCTTCATGTTAATCGACACGCATACCCACTTGGATTCGCATAAATTCGACGACGACCGCGCGGAAGTCATCGAACGGGCCCGCGCCGCCGGTGTCGAATTACTGGTAAATATCGGATTCAACCGAGAGACCATTCCGACGACGATAGCGCTTGCCGAACAGTACGATTTCATCTACGCGGCGGTAGGGTGGCACCCGACCGACAGCCTCGATTACGGTCCATCCGACCTCGATTGGATCGCCTCGCTGTGCGATCATCCGAAGGTGGTCGCGATCGGGGAAATCGGTCTCGACTATTATTGGGATACGTCGCCTAAGGATGTGCAGAAGCGGGTATTTCGGGAGCAAATCGAGCTCGCGAAATCCAAGCGAAAGCCAATCGTCATCCATAATCGGGATGCGCACGAGGACGTTGTTAGGATTTTGAAAGAAAGCGATGCCAAGCAAGTCGGCGGGATCATGCATTGCTTCTCCGGTAGCTGGGAGACGGCCAAGCAGTGCTTGGACATGAACTTCTATATTTCGTTCGGCGGACCGGTCACGTTCAAGAACGCGCGGGTGCCCAAAGAGGTGCTGGCGAAGGTTCCGTTGGACCGTTTGCTGATCGAAACGGATGCGCCTTATTTGGCCCCCCACCCTCATCGAGGCAAGCGAAACGAGTCCGCTTTCGTCCGTCTTGTAGCAGAAACCGTTGCGGAAATAACAGGAAAAAGACTGGAAGAAATCGCTGAAATCACGAGCGAAAACGCCAGGAAATGTTTTTCCATCGGACGAAAATAGCCCAAAACGAGAGCATTTTGAATGATTCGGGTGAAAAAACTTGTTTTGGTTGGATAAATTGCGGTTTTTTCGAGAGTTTTTCCTTTAAATTCGGTAAAATCGTCCTTTATCTCATCTTTACAATCTGGAGCAAAAGACGGTATCATTCATCTCAGGGCTTTCAAGATGTATTCCATTTCCAATAACGCTTAGTCTCCAAATTGGAGAGCGGGGGAACCAAATGAGGACTTGTGCCGGGGTATGCGAGGCACGCAAAGTCGCGTTGAATTCTTCTAGGGGTGAATTTCCGCTGCGGCGCGCTTAACTAGTGCCGACAGCCGAATAGGGCGACTCTCTCGCCCGAATCCGACAGCTAACCTCGCAAGCGTCATAAGAGAGATCAACTCGTGCATCCATTCCATGCTACCCGTGTCCCACAGGAAGCCACGAAGCAGATCTTCTGTCGTCGGCTTCTTTTTATTTTGAATATTGCGAATTGTGGCGACATAGTGTGATTCATGGAGGAGGTATGAGGGAGCAATTGGAAGAAGCGGGCTTCATGCGCGCTAAATCTAATAGTCGACGCGTCTAAATCTATTTCATGCGTAACAGGGCGGCGGGGCTATGTAAGGAGGACCGAAGAAGTGGGCATAATCCAAGTTAAGGACACCCATGGGAAACGATCATCCAGCATGTCTTTCGCATTGCGATGGAAGCATGAGAACGTGCGTTTAATTGTCCTAAGCGCTATGATCTCAATCGCTATGACTTTCATGTTTCTGGTGTTGTTGTACGGAACGGCTGACAAGCGCGTCTCCGTAGTGTTGAATGGACAAGAAAACATTGTGGAAACCAAACAATGGGTCCTGCAACGCCTACTGGATGAACAAGCCATTACGGTGGGGCCGTATGATAAGGTGTCGTTGCCTTTGAATGCGGGCGTAAAAGACGGTGATCGGGTGGTCATCGAGCAAGCGGTTCCCCTAACCGTGAAGGCTGACGGCAATGTAAGAACGGTGTACACGACAGAAAGAACGGTACAGGCGGCGATCGATCAGGCTAACATATCGATTCGCAGTGAAGACAAGGTGCTGCCGTCGAAAGACGCGGCCATCGAACCGAACATGGCCGTAACGGTCGTCCGGATCGACAAGCATGTAATGCAAAACGAGTACGATGTGCCATTCACTACTGTTACCAAGGCCGACCCGACGCTGCTTGAAGGGAAGAAGAAGACCATTCAGGCAGGCAAGGCCGGCGTTGTCGTGAAGAAATACGAGAAGGTGTTCGCAGACGGCAAGCTTGTCTCGCATACCTTCGTCTCGAAGACGACCCAAAGCGATGCGGTGAACCAAGTCGTGGCGGTCGGCACCAAGAAACCCGTGGTTATGCTGACGAAGGGCGGGGTGTCGTTCCAAGCGAAGAAGACGCTGAAGAATGTCACGCTCACCGCATATTCGGCTGGTTTGGCTTCCACGGGCAAAACCAAATCCCATCCGGGTTACGGCATCACCAGATCCGGCTCCCGCGTCACGGAAGGGCGCACGATCGCGGTTGACCCGAAGGTCATTCCGATCGGATGGTGGGTGTACATCGAAGGCATCGGATTCCGCCGCGCGGAAGATACCGGCAGTGCCATCAAAGGCAACAAGATCGACGTTTACTTCGATAGCGAAGACTATGCGGAGAAATTCGGTCGCAAGAAGGGTTACACCGTGTACGTGCTGGGTCCCAAAAAGCCCGAGGCGATCTAGCGCGCCACAGGTGTCCGTAGTTACAATTTATCGTCAAACCGATGCAATTATGCCATGATAAGAAGAGGCCTCGCCTCTTCTTTTTGTACGTTTGTCCGGAAGGGATGTCAGGGAAGTCCATGATCAAAGAAATCATCGTCGTGGAAGGCAAAGACGACACCGTCGCGATCAAGCGGGCCGTCGAGGCCGAGACCATCGAGACCGGCGGATCGGCGATCGGCGAAGCGGTGCTGAAGCGGGTGGCGCTTGCCCACGAACGCCGAGGCGTCATCATTTTCACCGATCCGGACCATGCGGGCGAGCGCATCCGCAAAATCGTCGCGCAACGCGTGCCGGGGTGCAAGCATGCTTTCTTGCCGCAGGAGGAAGCGCTGTATAAGGGCGACATCGGCGTGGAGAACGCGAAGCCGGAGGCCATTCGCCGCGCGCTCGCAAGCGTCCGGACGGAAGCGATCGAAGGACAATCGGACGAGCCGCAAATAACGTGGGACGAACTGATGCGGGCGGGCTTACTCGTGCATCCGGCTGCGGCGGACCGCAGGCTGCGCATGGGCAATTTGCTCGGCATCGGCTATGCCAACGGCAAGCAGTTCTTCAAGCGCTGCACGATGTTTCGCATCACGCGGGAGGAGTTCGAGCAGGCGCTGGCGCAGATGGACCAAGAAACCGGAGGAAGCGGCCAATGACAACCAACATCGAGGTGGCGACACCGAAGCGGACGAAAGACATCATTCAGAAGTACGGCTTCTCGTTCAAGAAGAGTCTCGGTCAGAACTTCTTGATCGATCAAAATATTTTGCGCAAAATCGTCTCCGCCGCTGGCCTCGACAAGACGAAAGGGGCGCTGGAGATCGGCCCGGGCATCGGCGCGCTTACGCAGCATCTTGCGAATGAGGCGGCACGCGTGACGGCCATCGAGATCGATGATCGCTTAATACCGATCCTAGGTGATATTTTCGCCGATGCGGATAACGTGCATATCGAGCATGGCGACGTGCTCAAGCTGAACTTAAGCGAGCTGATGGCACGTCAGTTCGCTGGACTGAGCGGCGTCAGCGTCGTGGCCAACCTGCCGTATTACGTCACCACGCCGATTCTGATGAAGCTGCTCGAGGAGAAGCTGCCGCTCGAGAATATCGTGGTCATGATTCAGAAAGAAGTCGCCGAGCGGATGGCGGCCAAGCCGGGCGGCAAGGAATACGGCAGCCTCAGCGTCGCCGTGCAATACTACTGCGAAGCGGAACTCGTGTGCATCGTGCCGCACACGGTATTTATCCCCCAACCGAACGTCGACTCGGCGGTCATTAAGCTATCCGTGCGCAAACAGCCTCCGGTTCAGGTGGAAGACGAAGCGTATTTCTTCCGCACCGTCCAAGCCTGCTTCGCGCAGCGCCGCAAGACGCTCGCCAACAACCTGACCGCTTACGTCGGCAAAGCCAACCGGGAGCAGCTAGGGCCTCTCCTGGCCTCCATCGGCATCGATCCGTCCCGACGGGGCGAGACGCTCTCTCTCCAAGAATTCGCCGCGCTGAGCCGGGCGTTGATCGCCGCGGGGTTTTAATAGGAGTTGCAGTTAACCGTGCTGAATAGGCACGGTTATTTGGCGTTTCATTATCTCTTTCCACGGATGCAGAAACTCGCCGACTGGGGAGCGGCCCAAGTAAGCTTTGTCCGCCAGGACAAAAGCGTGCCTCGCCCGAAAGCACCCGCCGTCCACAGCCAATCAAGCCAGCACGAAAAAAGCGGGTGTCCAGAGGGCGGCAGCCCTTGGAGTCCCCTCGGCGGAGGGCAATGCTGTCAGGTTAAGGAAAAACGGCTGGTGAAGCCAGCCGTGGCTATAGTTGCTCGGCTTACGCACATGCCTATGTCTGAGGCCGAACTTCAAAACCCACTGAAGCTTTGTCCGTTAGGACAAAAGCGTGCCACACTCAAGCCTTCCCGCCGACCGCGAACAAACAATGCCAGCACGAAATAGGGAGTCCAGAGGGCAAAGCCCTATGGTTCCCCTCAGCGGAGGGGGAAGGGGGAGGGAGCAATAAAAGTCGGGTCAAAGGGCGGAGCCCTCTTAACCTGACAGCATTGCGGCGGAGGGGGTTGGGGGAGCGATTTTATGGAGCGACGCTCAAGAGACGGGGGTATAGCTCACAAGCTGGGTTTCAGGGGGCACAGCCAACAAAAGGGTGCAGGGGCGAAGCCCCAAATACTAACTGAGAGTCCGAGGGCAGCCGCCCTCGAAATAGGCCCCTGTCAGGGGCACCAACCGCCCCCCCTTCCCATACGATAGACGAAGAGGTGATTTGCCCATGAATCAAGGGGACCTGGTCGTCCGCAAATCGTATGGCGGGGACGTCCTATTTCGCATTGCATCGTTACATCAACAGTCGGCTATGCTAAAAGGCACGGACTACCGACTGCTGGCTGATTCGCCCGTCGACGACCTGGCGGTCGTGCCCAATCCGGAGCATAGCGGAGCGGCCAGGATGGCGCGCGTGAAGGAGTACGAGTCGCTCCAGCGGATGCAGGAGCAGCGGATGCAGCAGGCGATGAAAGGGGAAGAGGAGCAGCGGCGGACGTTAACGGACACGAAACATCCGTTCTTCGAAATGCCGGGCAAGGTGCTCCACTTAGACGGAGATGCGAATTACTTAAAGAAGAGCATGCAGCTCTATTCCCAAATGCGGGTACCGGCGCATGGCGTCTACGTACACGAGTCGCAGATGGCAGAGACGGTCAGCCGGCTGCTGCCGCAATTTCGCCCGGATATTGTCGTGATCACCGGTCACGACGGGGTGCTGAAGAATCGGACGACGAATGATCTATATAGCCTGGCCAGCTACAAAAACTCGCAAAATTTCGTCAATGCCGTCCGGATCGCCCGGGACTATGAGAAAAGCCGTGATGGGCTGATTGTCGTAGCGGGAGCCTGCCAGTCCCATTTCGAGGCGCTCCTATATGCCGGCGCGAATTTCGCAAGCTCTCCGGGCCGCGTGCTCATTCACGCGCTGGATCCGGTTTATATTGCGATCAAGTCCAGTTTTACGCCCATCAAAGAAACGGTTAACTTGCCGGACGTCATCCAAGGGACGATTAGCGGTTTTGACGGCGTGGGCGGAATCGAGACAATCGGTAAGTATCGCGTTGGGTTGCCGAAGCCAAAGACCCTGTCCGGCGTAAAGCCAACTGTTTAATATGCCGCAAGGCGGGTGCATTATGCACCAAAATCAAAAAAACCATAAAAAATTTATTGACAGGTTATTTTACATGCTGTTATAATATAAATTTTTGACAAACCACCTCACTCGCGCTATAATGGACAAGGAAAGAGGTGGTAGTGGACAATGGCAAAAAATGCGCTGTTGGAAATCAAACGCAGTCTGGAAGCCCATGTGGGCGCCAAGATTCGGCTTCGAGCTAACGGTGGTCGGCGAAAGACCATCGAACGTACCGGTGTGTTGGAAGAGATCTACCCTTCTGTATTCATTGTGAAGCTGGATCAGGAGGCCCACGCCTTTAAGCGCGTGTCCTACAGCTACGCGGATATTCTGACCGAATCGGTGGAAGTAACCGTGGACAGCGACGACGGCCAGATTCGCATATCCTATTTGCAATAAACTCTCCTTCCACATAGCACGACAGGCAAGAACGCGAATGCTTCGCGCGGCTTGAACAACGACACCACTCCAAGCGGATGTTCGGGGCTCAGGCGGCGCGAAGCAGCTCGCGTTCTTTTTGCGCTGGATAAAAACGGGCGGCGAAGCGCTGTATAGGCAAACGCGCACAGCACAAACTAGAGCGTAAAGAGGTATAAAGGAGGACAAGGCAGATGAGCCGCAGACGCAAAAGCACGATGAGCGAGCAACTCAAGTACGAGCTGGCCAAAGATCTGGGCTTTTACGAAACCGTCCAAAAAGAAGGCTGGGGCGGCATACGCGCGAAAGACGCAGGCAATATGGTGAAGCGGGCCATCCAGCTGGCCGAGCAGGCTGCAGCGAAGCAGTATGAAGACGCTAGAGCAGCCGAGCGGGCCGATGCGGTTGCCCAAAGGTATACGCAGCAGCAGCAACGTCAGACGCCGTCCTATGCAACCCAACCAAGTCAGGGAATGCAAAGGCAAGAGGAGCCCGTCTATGCCGCAACTGCTATCCCGGCAGTCGGAATAGGGGCAACGTCGCAAACAACGGCCGCGCATATCCCTTCGGGCTCGACATACGGCAGCGGGTCGGCGATAGGAAGCTATGGGCAGTCAATCCATCCGAATCCGCAGCAGCCGCAAGCCTTCACGCAGCAAAGCCCGTATATCGCGCGTTCCCAACGCAGCCAGGCAGAGTCGGCGGCCGCGTTTATCCCGTTCGGGGCGATGCCGCGCCAAGGCGCCGAGCAGCCTTCATACCGAAACTAACGCAAGCTTCATATACGCGACCAAACCAGCTAAGAAGCCGAATAAACCCGCATGAGGAAGCCGCGCCGAACGTCATTAGGGCGCGAAGCGCAAGAAGCGGGTGCGGCGTCTTAGCTTTTCTTTTGCCCTTTTGTTAAAATAGGGATAAATGGTTATTCGCGCTATTGCGGCGCGGAGTGAAATGGGAATGAGCGGGTGACGACGACGAATGAAAATTTATGAGAAAGCTCCGGCTAAAATCAATCTGCTGCTCGACGTGCTGCGCAAGCGCGAAGACGGTTTCCATGAGGTCGAGATGGTGATGACCATGGTGGATCTGGCCGATCGCCTGACCATGGAAGAGATGCCTAGAGACAGCATCATGATCTCCAGCCAGGCCGGTTATATTCCGCTGGACGAGAAGAACCTGGCGTTCCAGGCCGCGCAGTTGATCAAGGAGCGTTATGACGTGCGCAAAGGCGTGTACATCCACTTGGATAAAAAAATTCCGGTGGCGGCCGGCCTGGCGGGGGGCAGTAGCGACGCGGCGGCCACGCTGCGCGGACTGAACCGGCTGTGGGGCTTAGGCATCTCCACGGAGGAGCTCTGCACGCTCGGAGCCGAGCTCGGCTCCGACGTACCGTTCTGCGTAACGGGCGGCACGGCGCTCGCGACGGGACGGGGCGAGAAGCTGGAGCGGATCGCGAACCCGCCGCAATGCTGGGTCGTGCTCGCGAAGCCGCCGATCAATGTGTCGACGGCGGATGTATACGGACGGCTGCGGGCAGCCGAGCTGAAGGAACATCCGTCGACCGCGGGCATGCTGGACGCCATTGAACGCGGATCGTTCGCGGACATCTGCGACAGGCTGGGCAACGTGCTGGAGAACGTGACGCTTGGCATGTATCCGGAAGTCATGCAGGTCAAGGAGAGCATGGAGCGGCTAGGGGCCGACGGCGTGCTGATGTCGGGCAGCGGACCGACCGTTTTCGGCTTGGTCAGCAAGGAAGCGAAGGTATCGCGAATCTATAACGGACTGCGCGGATTTTGCAAAGAAGTATACGTGGTAAGAATGCTTACATGAATGCTGACATGAACCAGACGTATACCTTGATTAAATCCGTATAAAAATGATATATTGTCTATATATTATTCGGATTTAGCCAGGGGTGAATCGCCATGAAGAAATTAAAACGAAGTGCACGGCTTGTAGAGATGACGCAATATTTGCTGAATCGCCCCCATACGTTAATTTCGTTGACAGCCTTCGCCGACCGCTACCAATCCGCCAAGTCCTCGATCAGCGAAGACCTCGCGATTATTAAAGAGGTGTTCGAGGAAGAGGGCCTAGGGGAATTGCATACGTTAGCGGGCGCGGCGGGCGGCGTGAAGTATACACCGAAGATGCATGTGGAAGAAGCGCGAAAGATCATGGAACGCGTCTGCGGCCAGTTGGAACAGCCGGAACGCGTCCTTCCGGGCGGCTATCTGTATATGACCGACATGCTGGGACAGCCAGGCTTGCTCGCCGATATCGGGCGGATGTTCGCAACCGCTTTCGCGTCGAAGGAAATCGACGTCATCATGACGGTGGAAACGAAAGGCATCCCGCTCGCGTACGCGACGGCGGCGTCCATGAATTTGCCGGTCGTTATCGTGAGGCGCGATAACAAGGTAACGGAAGGCTCCGCGGTGAGCATTAATTACGTCTCCGGGTCGAATAAACGGATCCAGACGATGTCGCTCGCCAGACGGGCGCTAAGGGAGCAGTCCCGCGTGCTGATCATCGACGACTTCATGAAGGCCGGCGGCACGATACAAGGCATGATGGACCTGCTGCACGAGTTTAACGCGCATGTCGCGGGCGTTGGCGTATTCGTCGAGTCGGGCGAACTGGAGAACGAGGAGCGTCTTTTCGAGGACTACGTCTCGCTTGCCAAGCTCACGGCGGTGGACTTGAAGACGAAGCAGACGACGATCGTGCTGGGCAATTTTTTCGATCAACATAAAGTCGAGCCGAGTTAAATCGGATGATGCAGGGCGTGCCGACCGGCGCGTCCTTTTCGCTATATTGATGTTGAAGGGCGTAATCCGCGGCGGATTGGCCTTTGCAATCTGCCGCAGGTTATGGTGTAATTCATCTGAAGTTATACTTGTATAAACCTTACACCGACTAAGGAGGCAAATCTTACATGAAACAGCAACCGCAATCCATCGCGACGGACAAGGCGCCGGCGGCGATCGGTCCCTACTCGCAAGCGATTAAATTAGGCAATCTTCTTTTTACGTCCGGACAAATTCCGCTGAACGCAGCCGGCGAATTGGTGGAAGGCGGCATCGAGGAACAGACGCATCAGGTGTTCCGCAACCTCGAAGCGGTGCTGGCGGAAGCGGGCGCGACGTTCCAGGACGTGGCCAAAGCGACCGTATTCATTAAAGATATGAACCAATTCGCGGCGGTGAATGCGATCTACGCTTCCTACTTTGGCGACCACAAACCAGCCCGTTCGACGGTAGAGGTGGCGCGGCTGCCGAAGGATGTTCTTGTCGAAATCGAGCTCATCGCATCGATCAACGTCGAAAAGTAGCGAAAAAGTTTTGAATAGAAAAAATATTTTTAAAGTTAGCGTTAAATTTCCAAAATCATGAAGGATTTTGAAAGGACATGTGGAAATATACAGCAAGTCTTTGAAAGGCAAAGGTGGTGAACACAAGTGCAAATTACCGATGTCAGACTCCGCCGTGTAAATTCCGAAGGTCGCATGAAAGCCATCGCATCCATCACCATTGACAATGAATTTGTTGTTCACGATATCCGCGTGATCGACGGGAACAATGGTATGTTCGTGGCAATGCCGAGCAAGCGGACTCCGGATGGAGAATTCCGCGATATCGCGCATCCAATCTCTTCGACGACCCGTGAGAAGATTCAAGCGGCCGTGCTCGCCGAATACGAGCGCGCTGCGACGGAAGAAGAAGTGATTGAAGAAGGAGCGTAAGTGATGTAAGAGGGGTTTCGTGCAGCATGGACGACCGTCCGCTTCGGAAGGGAGCTTTGCCTGCAGATTTGCGTCTGAATACGGGGCGCATGGAGCGCCCCGCGCATTCTTTCGCGGGAGAAGAGAGCCGATCGCCGGCTCTCTTTTCTTTTGGGGAGATATGAGCTATGCTCAGGAGAGCACATGTTGCGGCAAGCCGCATGTAATATAGAATGCGCAGAGGTTCTAGGATTCTCAGGAGGGATTACGTTCATGAAAGTGATGGCAATCGTGCTTGCGGCGGGTCAGGGCAAGCGGATGAAATCTAAATTGTATAAAGTGCTGCATCCGGTATGCGGCAAGCCGATGGTCGGCCACGTGCTGCAGACGGTGAAGGAAGCCGCTTGCGAGCGTACGGTCGTGGTCGTCGGCCACGGCGCGGAAGCCGTGCAAGCCTATGTAGGCGGCGGCGCGGAATTCGTGCTGCAGGAGAAGCAGCTGGGAACGGGCCATGCCGTTCGCCAAGCGGAAGCGCTGCTCGGCGACGAGGAAGGCACGACCGTCATTCTGTACGGCGATACGCCTCTGGTGACGAGCGGCACGATCCAATCGCTGCTCGGCCTGCATACGGAACGCGGCGCGGCGGCTACCGTGCTGACCGCGGTCGTGCCGAATCCGCAGGGGCTCGGGCGCATCGTGCGAGGTGAAGACGGCCGCGTGCAGCGGATCGTCGAGCAGAAGGACTGCACGCCGGAGCAGGCGGAGATTACGGAGATCAATACCGGCATGTACTGCTTCGATAACAAGAAGCTGTTCGAAGCGTTGAAGCTGGTGACGAACGAGAACGCCCAGGGCGAATTTTACTTGACCGACGTGCTGGAAATTCTGCGCAAGGCGGGCGAGACGGTGGAAGCCTACGTCGCGCCGGACTTCGCCGAAGGCGTCGGCGTGAACGACCGCGTCGGCTTGGCCGAGGCGGAGCAGCTGATGCGTGCGCGTATCGTGCGGGCTCACCAAATCGGCGGCGTCACGATTATCGATCCGGCCGCGACTTATATTGAAGCGGATGTCGTCATCGGTTCCGACACCGTGATCTATCCGGGCAGCTTCCTGCGCGGCAAGACGGTCATCGGGGAAGACTGCGTGATCGGACCTAGCGCGGATCTGACGGATACGATCGTAGCGAACGGCGCGGAAGTGAAGCACTCGGTCATCGCCGAAGCCTCGATCGGCGAAGGCACGTCCGTCGGGCCGTTCGCCTATATTCGTCCGGGCTCCAAGGTCGGCAAGGATTGCAAAATCGGCGACTTCGTCGAGCTGAAGAACGCGGAACTGGGCGACGGCTCGAAAGTATCCCATCTGAGCTACGTCGGCGACGCCAAGGTCGGCAAGGACGTCAATATCGGCTGCGGGGCGATTACGGTCAACTATGACGGCTTCAACAAGTCGCTGACCGAGATCGGCGACGGCGCTTTCGTCGGCAGCAACGTCAACTTGATCGCGCCGGTCAAAGTCGGCGATGGCGCTTACGTGGTGGCCGGGTCGACGGTCACGCACGACGTGCCGGCAGGCGACTTGGCGATCGCGCGCGAGCGCCAAGTGAACAAGGCGGGTTATGCGGACAAAATCCGGGCACGCGCCAAAGCAAAGAAGGAAAGCGCGAAGTAGGCGCGCAGGCGCTCGTTCGAGAGCCGCTGGCATCCATAACGCGAAAGAACATCGCTCCGAGTCGGACGGTGTTCTTTTGCTTTTCTAAGACATGCAGCGCTTCGCGCCGCCAACGCCGACGGCTGCCGCACAGTCTTTATGGTTATTCTGGGGCCAAATGGGGTAAGAATATATGGAAATCACGTGTACAAGCTTGCGGTGACTGTACGCATACACTATAGGAGGTTTTGCGCATGGCGATTCCATTCAAGGCCCAGGAAAGATCGGTGAAGACGCGCGGCGAGCTCAACCAGCTGCGGAAGAAGGGTGCGGTGCCGGGCGTGGTGTACGGCAAAAAACTGTCGGCTCCGGTAAGCATCGCGGTGGACGAAAAGGAATTGCAGCAGCTGCTGCGCACGACGCCTCACGCCTTGCTCGAGCTGGAAGTAGGCGCGGCGGGCAAACAACCGGTGATGCTCACCGAAGTGCAGCGTGATCCGATTTCCCGATCGGTGATCCATATCGACTTCCACCAAGTCAACATGAACGAAGAAGTGCGGACGCAAGTACGCGTCGAGTTGGCGGGGGATTCGGCGGGCGTGCGCGAAGGCGGTATTTTGCAGGCGATGATTCACGAACTCGAGATTCACTGCCTGCCCAACAACATTCCGGACGCCATCGAAGTCGACGTGTCCCAGCTGCAAATCGGGGAGAACCTCCTCGTGGTCGACCTGCAGCTGCCGCAAGGCGTAACGACCAAGGTCGATCCGGCGCAAGTGGTCGTGACGATTCTGGCGCCGCAGAAGGAGCTGTCCGCGGAAGAAGCGGCAGAAGCCGAAGTGGAGCAGAAGGAAGCAGCGGAGCGCGCGGAAGAGGCCAACATGGAAGACGTACATACTTCCGTCTAACAGCTTAAATTACGATTCGGGACAAGGCGGCCGCTGCCGCCCGGTTCCGTCGCATACGAAAAAACAAGGGCTGCTCGCTGCAGCCCTTGTTTGCGTTGAAGCCCGTAATAGGGCGATAGCGTTATTTTTAATATCCCGGCCGGGAGACGAAGGTGAATTGCCTCCGGTTGTAGAACACATTATTGACCTTGACGAACACTTCGGAATAATTCTCCACGTAGCCAATATCGCTATGATGACGGCCGTGATAAATTTGAATCGGAACTTGATGGTCGCAGTGATCCTGAAATTGATCATCCTTGTGAAGCAGTTGTCCATTCTGGTACATGTGCAAGACGCTCCTTCGCTTGTTTTGGATTGCAGGGCACCATAAGCTCTATCTATACTAAGAAGACAATCGAGAAGGGCAAATCGTTGCACGAATTACAAAAAGATTACACCTTTGGGTTTGAAGTCCTCATTGGACACTCGGCCCGCGAAGCTTGAGAAGCGAGGGAAGCAGCATGAAATGGATCGTAGGGCTCGGCAATCCGGGCACGCAATACGCGGGTACGCGCCACAACGTCGGCTTCATGGCGATCGACGAGATGGCCCGGCGGCATGGCATTAGCGTCACCCAAAGCAAGTTTAAGGCGCTCGTCGGGGAGGGCAATATCGCCGGGACTAAAGTCGCGCTCATTAAGCCGATGACCTATATGAATTTGTCCGGCGAGACCGTTCGAGCTTACATGGACTTTTACAAAGCGAGTTTATCCGACCTGATCGTCGTGTACGACGACCTGGATACGGAGATCGGCAAAATCCGTCTTCGTTATCAAGGCAGCGCCGGCGGGCACAACGGCATCAAGTCGATCATTCAACATACCGGCACGCAGACGTTCGACCGGGTCCGAATGGGCATCTCCCGGCCGAATCCGGGCCAGAACATCGCGGATTACGTATTGTCCAACTTCCCGAAGAGCGAGCACGACAAGCTGGCCGGCATGGTCGTGGAAACCTGCGACGCGCTCGAGTTCGCGCTCACCAACTCTTTCGAGAAGACGATGGCCAAGTATAACCGGTAAGAGGCGGCAGGTAGGCCGTTAGATTCCGGCCAAAGCGGGCATACTGAGGGTATAACCTATCCTCGGGAGGCATACACATGGCTGTGAACTATATCTGCCGGCATTGCAAAAGCGAAATGGGCTCGATCGACAGCGCCCAAGTATCCGAATTGCAGCTCGGTTTCCATTTCTTGACCCCTGAAGAGCGCAGCGATATAATAGCGTATAACCCAAACGGAGACGTGACCGTCAAAGTGGTATGCGACTACTGCCGGGAGGCGCTAGAGGCCAATCCGGAGCTTGCGCTGGTCGCAAGTCCGCTGCAATAGCAAGAGGAGCCGCGCGCGGCGCGGGTAAGAATGCAAGGGAGTCTTGGCTTTTCGGCCGAGGCTCCTTTTGTGAACTTTCCGGCGAGCGCTCTCCTTGGCGGAGGGGCGCATGCCGCTGATTTCGGGGCCGCGGGCGAAGGGCGCGCCACCGCGTCGCGTAATTGAAATTTAGTTCGTTAACGTACGAAAGCGTTTAACAGGCGTTTTCGATATAGAAAACCTTTTTTGCGGAATGAAACGGGGTGCCAGTGCAGTTGAAACCATTATTAACGGCGTATGCCGCGGATGCCGATTTTCAATCGGTCTTATCCGGTATTAGAAAAGGGATGCAGGAGCAGCTGATCTCCGGATTGGCCGGCTCTTCGCGGCAGGTGATGCTGGCGGCGCTCGCGCGCGAGCTGGACCGCCCGCTGCTCGTCGTGACCCACAATATGTTCGCGGCTCAGAAAGTCGCGGAGGACCTGGCGGAATGCTTGTCCCCGGCCGAGGTGCTGCTCTATCCGGCCAATGAGCTGGTCGCGGCGGAAGCCGCCATCTCCAGCCCCGAGACGCTTGCCCAGCGGATGGATGCGCTTATCCGCCTGTCGCAAGGGTTTCGCGGGGTTGTTGTCGTGCCGTTCTCCGGCGCCAGAAGATATTTGCCGCTGCCGGAAGTCATGGCAGCCGCGCGCGCGGAGATCCGTGTCGGCCAGACGGTTCCGATGGAAGCGTTTTTACACCGGTTGGTGGAACTCGGCTACGTCCGGACCGACAAGGTCGAGACCAAGGGCGAGATGAGCGTGCGCGGCGGCATCGTCGATCTGTATCCGCTGACCTCCCCGCACCCGTATCGGATCGAATGGTTCGACGACGAGGTCGACTCCATCCGCACGTTCGACCCGTCGGAGCAGCGTTCCATCGAGAAGCTGGAAAGCTACGTGGTCCCGCCGTGCCAGGAACTGCTGGCCGAGGGCGCCCGCATGGAGCAGGCGGCGCAGCGCGCTTCCGAGCTGCTGGAGAACCAGTTGCAGAAGATGACCGACCGCACGGCCAAGGACCGGCTGCGCGCCGAGATCGGCGGCGAGCTGGAGAAGCTCCGGGAGCATCAATATTTTACGGAGCTGTACAAATACGTCGCGCTGCTCTATCCGGAGCGCAAGACGCTGTTCGATTATATGCCGAGCGATACGCTGCTGATCTATGACGAGCCGACGAGATTGATAGAGACCAGCCGCCAGCTGGAGCGGGACGAGGCGGAATGGGCCACGCACTTGCTGTCGAACGGCAAATCGCTGCCGGGCTTCGTTTTGGCGCGCCCGTCGGACGAGATTCTCTATCAGCGGCCTTTCCCGACCCTGTTCATGTCGCTATTCTTGCGTCAGATTCCGCATACGCATCCGCAGAACATCGTGAACGTGGTCAGCCGGGCGATGCAGAACTTCCACGGTCAAATGAACGTGCTGAAGACGGAGATGGAGCGGTGGCGCAAGGGGAACGCCAACATCATCATGGTGGCCGGCAACGCGGAGCGGATGGAGCGCATGCGCCGCGTGCTCCAGGACTACGACATCGAGCCCCCGACGATGGTGGAAGGCAATCTGCAAGCGGGCTTCGAACTGCCGTCGATTCACCTGGTCGTTATCACCGAAGGCGAGATGTTCTCGCAGAAGCAGCGTAAAGTCCGGCGCGCCGACAAGAAGGTCGACAACGCCGAGCGGATCAAGAGCTATACCGAGCTGAAAGTGGGCGATTACGTCGTCCATCAGAATCACGGCATCGGCAAATACGTCGGCATCGGCACGCTGGAGATTGCCGGCATTCATAAGGACTACATTCATATTTTGTACGCGGGCGGCGACAAACTGTCGGTTCCGATCGAGCAGATCGACTTGATCCAGAAGTACGTCGGTTCGGAGGAGAAGGAGCCGAAGGTATACAAGCTGGGCGGCAACGAATGGACGCGCGTGAAGAGCAAGGTGCAGTCGTCGGTCAAGGACATCGCCGACGATCTGATCAAGCTGTACGCCGAGCGGCAGGCCACGACGGGCTTCGCGTTCGGACAGGACACCAGCTACCAGCGGGAGTTCGAGGAGATGTTCCCGTACGACGAGACGCGCGACCAGCTGCGGGCGATCGAAGAGATCAAGAAGGATATGATGATTCCGCGGCCGATGGACCGGCTGCTCTGCGGCGACGTCGGCTACGGCAAGACGGAGGTCGCGGTGCGCGCGGCGTTCAAGGCGGCGATCGAGGGCAAGCAGGTGGCGATTCTCGTGCCGACGACGATCTTGGCGCAGCAGCACTACGAGACGTTCCGCGAGCGGTTCTCCGAATTCCCGTTCAACATTCAGGTGCTCAGCCGCTTCCGCTCCCGCAAGGAACAGAACGAGACGATGAAGGGCATCAAGGACGGCTCCGTCGACGTCGTCATCGGCACGCACCGGCTGCTGTCGCAGGATATTACGTTCAAGGATCTCGGCTTGCTCATCATCGACGAGGAGCAGCGGTTCGGCGTGTCGCATAAGGAGAAGCTGAAGCGGCTCAAGACGAACGTCGACGTGCTGACGCTGACGGCCACGCCGATTCCGCGGACGCTGCACATGTCGATGCTCGGCGTGCGCGATCTGTCGGTCATCGAGACGCCGCCGGAGAATCGGTTCCCGGTGCAGACGTACGTCGTCGAATACAGCCCGGCGCTCGTCCGCGAGTCCATCGAACGGGAATTGGCGAGGGGCGGCCAGGTGTACTATATGTACAATCGGGTGCAGGGCATCTATCAGATGGCGGAGCAGATCAACATGCTCGTGCCGGACGCGAAGGTGGCCGTCGCTCACGGCCAGATGTCCGAGCAGGAGCTCGAGAAGACGATTCTGGACTTCCTGGACGGCGAGTCGGACGTGCTCGTCAGCACGAGCATCATCGAGACGGGCGTCGATATTCCGAACGTCAACACGCTGATCGTGCACGACGCGGACAAAATGGGCCTCTCTCAGCTGTACCAGCTGCGCGGTCGCGTCGGCCGGTCCAATCGGATCGCGTATGCGTATTTCACGTATCAGCGGGACAAGGTGCTCACCGAGGTGGCGGAGAAGCGCCTGCAGTCGATCAAGGAGTTCACGGAGCTTGGCTCCGGCTTCAAAATCGCGATGCGCGACTTGGCGATTCGCGGAGCGGGCAACCTGCTCGGCGCGGAGCAGCACGGGTTCATCGCCTCGGTCGGCTTCGACCTGTATTCGCAGATGCTGTCCGACGAGATCGCCAAGCGGAAGATCGGCATGGACGGCGCGGCGGCGCCGGTCAAGGAAATCGTGACGATGATCGACGTCAGCATTGACGCGTACTTGCCCTCGGCTTACATTTACGATAGCATACAGAAGATAGAGATTTACAAGAAAGTGGCAGCGGTTCGTTCCGCGGAGGAAGGCGAAGATTTGCGCGAAGAACTGATCGACCGCTTCGGCGATTTGCCGCAGGCCGTCGACAATTTGCTGTCGGTCGCGCGCGTGAAGGCGCTCGGATCGGCATGCGGCGTCGAGCAAATCAGCCAGAAGGGCGACGATCTCATCCTCAAATTCGCGGAGCGGGAGAAGCAGCGTTTCGACAAGAAGAAGGTCGACCAGCTCTGCTTCTCGTTCGAGAACCGGTTCGTCCGTCACCCCGACGGCGAGCCGAATCCCCTTGTGCAGCTGCGGGGCAAAGGCCTTGCCATGGATCAGAGGATGGAGCTACTGGAGCGCTTTTTGACGCAGTATAAGGACACCATTCAATCGAAAGGGGAACTACAAGATGTTGCGCATTAACTGGAAGAAGGGGTCGCTCCTTGCGATGACGGCGGTCCTCGCGCTTGTCCTTGCGGCAGGCTGCGGCAAGAAAGACGAGCAGGAAAGCGGCGCCAACGCCGTTCCCGGAGCCGCCGACACCAAGATCGTGGCTGAATATAAGGATGGCAAAGTAACCGAGGAAGAGTATGCGAAGTACACGGCGTTCTTCAAAATCGTCAATCCCGACGTAGCCAGCTACTTGCAAATTCCCCAGCTGCAAGAGCAGTTCCTGAAAGAATACGTGGGCTACAAGATTCTCCAGACCCGCCTGCCAGAGCAGACGGAAGAGAAGAAGAAAGAAACGGACACGAAGACCAACGAGTTCTATGACCAGCTCAAGACGGCCGAGGAGACGAACGCCGATCTGAAGAAGCAGGTAGAGGACGCGAAGCTGTCGGAGACCGATATCAAATATTTTTACGGCTTGATCACGGCGATCATGGCGAACGAGCAGGACAAAGTGACCGACGAGCAGGTGCAGAAGAAGTACGAAGAGACCAAGGACGACTACAACATCGTCACGCTTCGCCATGTGCTCGTCGGCACCACGGACGGCACCACGGGCGAAGAGCTGCGCAAGGAAGAGGAAGCGCTGAAGCGGGCGCAGGAAGTGAAGAAGAAGCTGGACGCGGGCGGCGATTGGACGGCGCTGGCCAAGGAATATTCCGACGATCCGGGCTCCAAGGACAAAGGCGGTCTCTATGACGCGGCCGCGGTTGGCGGCTACGTCGCCGAGTTCAAGGATGCGGCCAACAAGCAGGAGATCGGCAAGATTGGCGAGCCGGTCCTCACGCAGTATGGCTACCACGTCATCAAGGTCGAGAAGCGCGAAGCGACGGCGTTCGATAAACTGACGGCCGAGCAGAAGACGTCGATCGAGCAATCGGTCGCGTCGGCGACGCTGAACGACTTCATGACCAAGGAACTGCCGGGGCTGATTACGAAGACGAACCTGCCTCAGACGTCGACGGAAGGCACGACGGACGGCGGCACGACGAATAGCGGCACCACCGAAGGCGGTACGACGGAAGGCGGCGCGACGAACGGCGACGCGGCCAAAGAGGGGACAACCAATAGCGGTGCGTCCACGAACGCCGAGAAGAGCACGGAAGAGAAAAAATAGCACGTCTCACCATGAACGCCAGCGAGCCTGGCCGGGAAGCCCCGGCTAGGCTCGCGCTGTTTCAAAAGCGGCTCGCGGTCGTAAGTAGACGCGAAATACGCGGGACATGACGAAGGAGAGATGACGATGAAGCAATTATTTTATGTCGGATCATATGCGCAGAAGAACGAAGAAGGCTTATACGCGTACGTGCTCGATACCGAGACGGGCGCGATGACGAAGCAATACGGGGTCAAGGGCGTCGAGAATCCGTCGTTCCTGACGGTGAGCAAGGATGCCTCCCGAGTCTATGCCGTAGGCGAGACGACCGACGAGCGGCCGGGGACCGTCGGCGCGTTCGTCGTCGATCTGAACGGCCAAGGGCTGACGCCGCTTAACGAGCAATCCTCGCTAGGCTCCTCGCCTTGCCACGTCGTGCTTGATCCCGAGGAGAAACTCCTCGTAGTCGTCAATTACGGCGGAGGCAACCTGTCCCTATATCCGGTCATGGCCGACGGATCGGTAGGGCCGACCGAGGACCATGTGCGCCACGAAGGCGCAAGCGTCATGACCGACCGTCAGGCGGGACCGCATCCGCATTCGTCCATCCTCGATGTGCAGGGCCGTTATGTTCTGGTGGCCGACTTAGGCGTCGATCAGATCGTGCACTATGAGCTGGACCGCGAGGCGGGCAAGCTGGTTAAGCGCCTCGAGACGAACGTTGCGCCTGGCACGGGACCGCGGCATATGGATTTTCATCCATCCGGGAAGTGGCTGTACCTGGTGGGCGAGCTGAACAACACGGTCTGCGTCTACGAATACCGGGCGGAGGATTCGGCGCTCGCGCTCGTGCAGACCGTCTCGACGCTGCCGGACGGCTACGAGGGCGTGAGCTGGAGCGCGGATATTCATCTGTCCGCCAGCGGCCGCTTCCTCTATACGTCGAATCGGGGGCATGACAGCATCGCCGTATTCGCGGTCGGCGAGAACGGGCAGCTGACGCCGATCGAGCACGTCTCCACCGAGGGCAGCTATCCGCGCAACTTCGCGATTACGCCGGACGATCGTTTCCTGCTCGCGGCCAATCAGCAGTCGAATTCGATCGTCAGCTATCGCATCGACGAAGCGAGCGGGCGTCTGACGGCGACGGGACAGCGGACTGAGATTGGCGCGCCGGTATGCATTCGTTTTGTACAAGCATAGCGTACGTGGAAGGGCGCCGGGCAACCGGCGCTTTTTGGCGTATTCGCTGCATGGGCGAAGGGGAATGAATGGATGCCGGTACACGTGCAAATCGCCTCGGACGGGCGTCGTGGGAGTTGGTTCCAACCGTCCGAATTCAGCAGGAACGCGGTTTTGAGCCGTGCATAAGAAATTGGGAGGGGATGAATACTATGGTCAGATTCGAATCACCATCTAGTCCAGGATCTTCTCCTCTTGAGCGATAGAAAAGAAGCGCAACAACCGTTACCGCAGCCCATCTGTCGAATTCAAAATCTTCCAGGAAAGTGGGGCAACTAGAACATGAAAGCAACTGGTATTGTTCGCCGCATCGATGATCTCGGCCGCGTCGTGATCCCGAAGGAGATCCGTCGCACGCTGCGCATTCGAGAGGGCGACCCGCTTGAAATTTTCGTCGACCGCGACGGAGAAGTGATTTTGAAGAAATATTCGCCGATCGGAGAACTTGGCACGTTCGCCAAGGAATACGCGGAATCGCTTTCGGAAAGCACGGGCCACATCGCATTAATTTCGGACCGCGATAATATCATTGCCGTGGCCGGCGCTTCCAAGAAAGATTATTTGGAGAAACAAATCGGTCAATTGCTCGAGAGTTGCATGGAGAACAGGAAAGCGGTGTCCGAATCCGGGGGCGGCTCGTTCGAAGTCATCAAAGACATCGGCGAGACGTTCAGTTCCATCGTAGCCGCCCCGATCGTAGCTGGCGGAGATCCCATTGGCACGGTTGTGCTGCTAAGTAAAGAAGACGATACAAAGATGGCTCAAATGGAAACGAAAATGGTCGAGACCGCTGCCGGTTTCTTGGCCAAGCAAATGGAGCAATAGCAAGGCGTCCAGCTTCCTTGAAGAATCAGTCTTCCGGGAAGCTTTTTATTTTGTCCGGATGTCCGCGCCCGCAAACCAGCCGCCGATTCGCCCGCTGATCGGTTATAATGAATCCAGCGAAATGGACGGGCAGGTGCGGTGAACGTGACAAGAGGCAATAAAGGGAACGGGATCCAAGTTCGGGTACCGGATAACGGAAGGAACGAAAAGCGACTCCTTGGCAGCATGCGGGCGACCGTTGCGGAGATTGAAGACGAAACGCCGACGCATGACGGGGAAAGAATGGAGCGGGATCGCGGGGCAAGCGATAATCGTGCTGGCGCCGGAGATCGACAACGCGTGCGCGACGGGCGCGGACCTTCGATGATGAAGGGTGCGGCTGTACTAGGGGCGGCCGTTATCGTGAGCAAGCTGCTCGGGACGCTGCAGAAAATCCCGCTGCAAAACCTGGCCGGCGATCGCGTATTCGGTATTTATAATGCGGTGTATCCGTTCTATCAGCTGCTGCTGGCGGCGGCAACGGCGGGCATCCCGGTGGCCGTCTCGATTGTGGTTGCCGAGCAGGCGGCGGCAGGCGGCGGACGCGCCGCCAATCGAACGCTGCAGATCAGCGCGCTGCTGCTGGCGGCGGCGGGATTGGCCGGATTCGCCCTCATGTGGGCGGGAGCGGCCCCCATCTCGCGCTGGATCGGCGATCCGGTTGCATCAACGGCGATTCGCGCCTCGGCGCTGGCGCTATGGGTCGTGCCGGTCATGGCTGCGCTGCGCGGGTACTATCAGGGGCTTGGCCGCATGCTCCCCACGGCCGTGTCCCAGCTGGCGGAGCAGAGCGTTCGGGTCGCGGCAATGCTGTCGTTGCTTATGATCGGCCTTAAGCTCGGCTGGACCGACGGCGCGCTCGCCGCCGGCGCCACGGCGGGCTCGGCCGCGGGCGGCATAGCTGGACTTGCCGTGTTGACCGTGCTATGGGCGCGGGAGCGGACCAAGGATGAGCCGGGCGGCGGGTTAGGAAGCCGTCGCGAAGAGGGCGATCCGAGCCGGGGCCGCACGATACGCAGGCTGCTCGCGCTAGCGCTCCCGGTGACGCTCGGCGCGCTGGCGCTGCCGGTGCTGGGCGTGGTGGATTCGTTCACCGTGCCGCCGCTTCTCGCGGCCGGCGGCCTGAGCGGAGCGGAGGCCATGGCGCAATTCGGTCTGTACAGCCGCGGGCAGCCGCTCGTACAACTCGTCGTCATGATCGCCGGGGCGGTCGGAGGAGCGCTCGTCCACGGGCTTGTATCGGCCCGAGCCCAGGGTGACGAGGCGGCATCCCGCGCGCAGGCTTCGCTCGCCATGCAGGGCGCATGGTGGATCGGGTCCGCGGCGGCGTGCGGTCTAGTGCTGCTCGCCCCCGCGATGAACCGGATGCTGTACGCGGACGAAGCCGCATCCGCGACTTTCGCGCTAGTCGGCATGGGGGCGCTTGCCGGGACCGTCAGCGCGATCGCGTCCGCGGTGTTGCAGGGCGTCGGGTCCGTGCGCGCCCCGGCACTCTATATGCTGGCGGCGGCCACGCTGAAGGCCGCGCTCAACGCGGCGCTCGTGCCGGCGTACGGCATTTCCGGCGCCGCGTGGGCCGGCCTCGCCGCGCTCGGCGCGGCCGCGCTGCTCGGCGCGGCCGCCGTACGCCGCGTATGCGCGGCGCGGATGCCCGCGCGAAGCCTCGCGGGCCTGGTCCTGGCGCTGGCGGTCATGGCCGCCGCGCTGATAGCGCTCGAGCGCGCCGCCTACCCGGCGCTGCTCGATTGGCTGCCGCCGAGGGCGGCAGCGACCGCGCTCGCGCTCGGCGGCACCGGCCTCGGCGCGGCGCTGTTCCTCGCCGCCGGGCTGCGCTTCGGCGGCGTGAGCGCGCGCGAGGTGCGCGCGCTGCCGGGCGGCGTCAAGCTGGCCGCCCGCCTCCGACGGCTGCGGCTCCTGCCGCCGGGCGACTAGCCCTCGCTTGTTTCGCGCTCGCTGCACGGCGCCCAGCGAGCTTGCTGCACTCTCGCGGCCGCAGGCACCCAGCCCCCGCTTGCTTCGGCTCGTTGCCTGCGGCCTCCGCTTTTTTCGCCTTCGTACCGCATCAATTCACGCGGTACCGCCCCATTGCCGGGACAACGCGCCGCCGCACTTGCTTTGCGGCGGCGCGTTCCATACAATTGGCGTATGCAACGTTTTTTCGAAAGACAAGCATTTATAAGTTTCACGCTTATAAAACATCTTGCATTTCTCTGTCGCTGAATGCTGCCTTCCCAATCTTCGGATTGTGAACGCAAACCAATCAGCTTGATGTTCGCTGAATGCTGCCTTCCCAATCTTCGGATTGTGAACGCAAACCAATCAGCTTCATGATCGCTGAATGCTGCCTTCCCAATCTTCGGATTGTGAACGCAAACCAATCAGCTTCATGATCGCTGCATGCTGCATTCCCAATCTTCGGATTGTGAACGCAAACCAATCAGCTTCATGATCGCTGCATGCTGCATTCCCAATCTTCGGATTGTGAACGCAAACCAATCAGCTTCATGATCGCTGCATGCTGCATTCCCAATCTTCGGATTGTGAACGCAAACCAATCAGCTTCTCCGAAATGAAACGCGCCGCGCCGCAAGTGGACGGCGCAGCCGCTTCACCTTGGTGCAGTTTGATCGGCGGGTTCGCGTGAAGCGAAGCCGCCGCGTAATAGAGGAGGGATTGACATGGTTGCTTCAGGAGGCAATCAGCTGCCGCGCGGCACGCCGGAGGCATTCGGCGTGGCGTCCGGGGCGGTAACCGCGTTTTTGGAAGCGGCCGAAGCGACAGGCCAGGAGCTGCACGGCTTCATGCTGCTGAAGCGCGGCACGGTAATCGCCGAGGGCAGCTGGCAGCCGTACGAAGCCGGACGCAAGCGGCTGTCCAACTCCGTCAGCAAAAGCTTCACCTCCGCGGCGATCGGCATCGCCGTCGCGGAGGGCAAGCTGTCGATCGAGGATGCGGTCGTCTCGTTCTTCGAAGACGAGGTGCCCGAGCAGCCGGATCCGAAGCTTTCCGGCATGCGCGTCAAGCATCTGCTGACCATGTCGACCGGGCATGACGTCGACACCGTCGTGCCGGTATTGAAGTCGGGCGAGACCGATTGGGTGCGCGCGTTTCTGGCGCTGCCGCTTGCGTACGAGCCGGGAACCGTGTTTAAATACAATACCGGCGCCACGTACATGCTTTCGGCCATTTTACAGCGGGTGACGGGCGAGCGGCTCGTCGATTATTTGCAGGATCGTCTTTTCGCCCCGCTTGGGATTGACAATTCCGCCTGGGACAGCTGCCCGGCGGGCATCACGGCCGGCGGCTGGGGCTTGTCGCTGACGACCGAGGAGATGGCAAGGTTCGGCCAGCTCTACTTGCAGCAAGGCATGTGGGAAGGCAAGCAGCTCATTCCCGCCGAATGGGCGAGCGCGTCGGTATCGCCGCAGATCGGCAATGGGGACGATCCGGACAGCGACTGGTCGTCCGGCTACGGTTATCAATTCTGGTGCAACCGGTACGGCACGTACCGGGCGGACGGGGCGTTCGGCCAGATTATTCTGGTCATGCCCGCGGAAGAGGCGGTGCTGGCGTTCACCAGCTCGCTAAGCGATCTGTCGCAGATTCTGAACGCGGTCTGGGCGCATCTATTGCCCGCGCTGCAGAAGGGGAGCGAGCCGCTGCCGAACGAGGCCCAAGCGCTCGAGGCGCTTCGCGCCAAGCTGGCCTCGCTTGAGATCGCCCCGCCTGCTGCGGCGATCGGAGTCCGGCACGGCGGCGAACACGCGGAATACCTTTTCGAAGACAACGCGCTCGGTCTTGCCAGCTTGCGTTTGCACGGCGAGGATGAAGGCTGTACGATCGTATGGACGCTGCACGAGAAGACGTACGCGTTTGAGGCGGGCGGCGAAGCATGGGCCATTAGCCAGTGGCCGAGCGCCCCGGAAGTCTACCATGCGGAGGCTAAGCCCGTACCGGCGGACGCCGCGGCGGTCGGCAGGTGGCAGGACGATGGTTCGTACCTCATCTCGATTCGTCTGCTCGATACGGCTTATCACGACGCGGTCCATGTCCGTTTCGAGGAAGAAGGCCATGCTTCCATCACGTTCGCGCGTAAATTCTCGGTGACGCCGCTTCATGTCGGTACGCTGCAGGCGCATCCCGTGCAAGCGGCTCGCCGGTAGAGCCGCGTCAACAGCGTTCGCATAAAGCCATAATCTCTATTCCAATTCGGAAGGATGAACCTGTCTATGACCACATCCGCGATCACCGTCGTCGGTCTCGGCTCGGGCGACGCCGACCAGCTGACGCTGGGCGTATGGCGCCTGCTGCAGCAAGCGAAGCGCGTCTTCGTGAGGACCGACCGGCATCCGATGATGCGTTTGTTCCAAGAGAACGAGCTGGCGTATTCTTCGTTCGATGAACTCTACGAGCAAATGGACTCGTTCCCCGATGTCTACGCGGCGATCGCGGACCGGCTGATCGCCGAAGCGCGCTCGTCCGAGGAGACGATCATATACGCCGTGCCGGGCCACCCGATGGTCGCCGAGCGTACCGTTCAGCTGCTGCGCGAACGGTGCGAGCCGGAAGGCATCGCGCTGCGCATCCTCGGCGGCGAGAGCTTCTTGGATCAGGCGTTCACGCGCTTGGGCTTCGATCCGATCGAGGGCTTCCAGCTGCTTGACGCGGCGAGCATGACAGCTTCGCTGCTGCGGCCGGAACTCCACACCGTCATCGGCCAAGTGTATGATGCCTTCACGGCATCCGACGTCAAGCTGACGCTCATGGAGCTGTATCCGGACGAGTATCCGGTCGTGATCGGCCATGCGCTGGGCGTGCCGGGCGAAGAGCAGATCGCGACCGTTCCGCTCTACGAGCTTGACCGCGCGACGGGCTACGGCAATTTGTCGCTGGTGTGGGTGCCGCGATCCGACGATGCTTCGCTGCGCAATCGGACGTTCGACCGGCTGCACGAGATCGTCGCGGTGCTTCGCAGCCCCGAGGGCTGCCCGTGGGACCGCGAGCAGACGCATCAGTCGATCCGCAAGAACTTCATCGAAGAAACGTACGAAGCCATCGAAGCGCTCGACAACGACGATCCGATCGGCATGCAGGAAGAGTTCGGCGACGTGATCCTGCAGGTCATGCTTCACAGTCAGATGGAAGAGGAGGTCGGCTCCTTCTCCGTATTCGACGTCATCCAGACGCTGAACGAGAAGCTGCTGTTCCGCCATCCGCACGTGTTTGGCGACAAGGACGCGGGCAATTCGCAGGAAGCGCTGCAGAACTGGGAGCAGATGAAGGCCGAGGAGAAGAAGCGCAAAGGCATCGATCCGGCCGCGCAGTCGCAACTGGACGGCATTCCGCCGGATTTGCCGGCCCTCATGAAGGCGTACAAGCTGCAGAAGAAGGCGGCCAAAGTCGGCTTCGACTGGGATCAGATCGGACCGGTGCTGGACAAGATCCAAGAGGAGCTGGCCGAGCTGCGCGAGGCGATATCCGCCAAGGACCGCGAAGAACAGGCGGGCGAGCTGGGCGATCTGTTGTTCGCGACCGTCAACGCCGCGCGGTTCATAGAGGCCGATCCGGAGGAAGCGCTCGCCCGCACGAATCAGAAATTCAAGAAGCGTTTTGCGTATATTGAGGAGCAGCTCCGTATAAGCGGACGAACCTTTGACCAGACTGATTTAACAGAAATGGACAGATTTTGGGAGGAAGCGAAGCGATTGCCCTAGGCATTTCGTCAAAATTCGTCTAAAATCTACATAAAGATCAAAATTTATTTACCAAATAGCAGGATTTATTTAGCATCTGCGCGAATACGTCACGATAGTAATCGAAACCATCATCGGCAGCAGATGCCGCCAATAGGAACAACAACTTAATTCGGGAGGCTATTTAAGCTATGAACAAGAATGATCTGATCACCAACATCGCTACAAAAAGCGGATTGACTAAACGTGACGTGGAGTCCGTCCTGAACGGCTTCATGGACGAAGTAACGGAAGCGCTGGCGAAAGGCGACAAAGTCCAGCTGATCGGCTTCGGCAATTTTGAAACGAGCAAACGCGCAGGCCGCACGGGCCGCAACCCGCAAACGGGCGAGCCGATGACGATCGCGGAATCGATCGTGCCGAAGTTCAGCGCCGGCAAGAAACTGCGCGACGCGATCAAGTAATCATGCGCCTGGATAAATTCTTGAAGGTGTCGAGGCTGATCAAGCGGCGTACCGTGGCGAAGGACGTGTCCGATCAAGGGCGCGTGTGGATCAACGGCCGCGAAGCCAAGGCCAGCAGCACCGTCAAGGTTGGCGATGAGCTGACGGTTCAATACGGACAGAAAGTCGTCACCGTCCGCGTGGAACGTCTCGTCGAGACAACGAAGAAAGACGAAGCCGCAAGCATGTACGAGCTGGTAAAGGAAGAAACGCGCCAACGCGAAGACAAGCTGGAATGGTAATTCGTCTTACATAGCGCGACCGCCCTATTCGGCATTTGTCCGAAGCGGCGGCGTACCGGATCGGTCTCTCCCGCCGCAAGGCGGGAGAGACCGATTTGCTTTTTCCGGTATCGCTCCGGGTCGGCCCTTCATACTCGCAGGCACGCGCGACGACCTGCCCCGCCGTTCATCCCCAGCGACTTCCAACAACGCCCGCCATGCGCCGCTTACGCCTATCCCCGCATCCATTCGCCGTTCTTCGGCCGTCCCAACGGCTTGTTCTAAATCCGCCCGCCCTCCCATAGGCTAGTCATAAAAAGGAGGGACAAGGCAATGATCGACCAAGGGAAGGGACAGAAACGGCAGGAAGTGAAGATGCTCAACCGCAAGCTCCTGGAGATTACCGGCGTGCAAAACGTCGAAAGCTTTGACAGCGAAGAGTTTTTGCTCGAGACCGATCTTGGCTTCCTCGCCATTCGCGGGCAAAATTTGCATATGAAGCATTTGAGCTTGGAGCAAGGTCTCGTCGCCATAGAAGGGCTCGTCCATTCGCTCGCCTATTTGGACGGCAACAATGCGGCCAAATCCTCCAAAGGTTTCTTCGGGAAGCTGTTTAAGTGAGCCTGAGCGTCCAATGGATGACGATGGCGGCGATGCTGCTCTCGGGCATCGGCATGGGAGTCGTGTTCGACGGCTACCGGGTCGTATCCGATGAACTGAAGATCAGCCGCTGGTGGGTCCCCGTGTTCGATCTGCTGTACTGGATCGCCGCCACGATCATCGTCTTTCAAGTATTGTCCGCAAGCAACGAGGGCGAGGTGCGGACATACGTGTTCATCGGGCTGCTGCTGGGGATCGGCGCCTACTACTGGCTGTTCAGCAAAATCGTGGTCCGGCTCGTGCATGGGCTCATCCGGCTGGTCCGGGCGCTCATCGATTTGGCGATCAAGCTGTTCGTCATTTTCGTCGTTCGCCCGCTGCTGCTTTTGTACAAGCTGGCGAAGGTGCTGCTGGCGTTTTTGCTGGCCGTAACTATGTTCCTGCTGAAAATTATGGTACAATTGGTTCGTCCGATCGGGCTGCTGCTGTGGTGGATGATCCGTCCGGCGGTTCGGCCGCTGATCAAGTGGATCGACGGATGGGCACGGCCGCTCGCGGTCCGATTTCGCCTGAAGGAGAGGACAACCATCGTCAACAATTGGGCTATCGCGGCCTGGCGGCGAGTTTTCAAACGCAAAGATAACGGTTAATAGTGAATAGCTATATCACGGCGCCGAAGGAGGGACATCGAATTATGACGGCACAACCGAGCAAATCAACCGCAAAACAAGGCACGAAGCGAAGGCTGAAGATTTGGTTCTTCTTTGTCGTCATATTCATGTTCTGGGCGACCTATACGCTTTACGACCAGCTGGGGATGCAGCAGGAGGCGGCCGCCAAGCTGAGCGAGGTGGAGTTGAAGATCGAATCGGCCACCAAGCAGATGAGCGACCTCAAACTGCAGGTCGACCGACTGAACGATCCGGAATATATCCAGCAAGTCGCGCGCAAGGAACATAACATGATCATGCCGGGGGAACAGTCGATTCATGTCGCAGAATAGGCGGTTTCCGTGGGACATACGTCTGTTGACCTTGCTTCTGCCGTTCGAGTATAATCACGGTAGGAAACGTTAGATAATAACTTAAAATGCTTTTATTGTGTGCGCGTTACTTACGTTATCCATCTCGAAGCACATCGCTTCGCATAACGGTTAGGGAGGAACATTTTTATCTATGGCAATTGAAGTGGGCGCCAA
This sequence comes from Paenibacillus methanolicus, assembly GCF_008124765.1. Taxonomy (GTDB): domain Bacteria; phylum Bacillota; class Bacilli; order Paenibacillales; family Paenibacillaceae; genus Paenibacillus_Z; species Paenibacillus_Z methanolicus. Next base: position 39,961 of record NZ_VNHS01000021.1, read on the forward strand.
GTTAGAGGGTAAAGTGACAGGCATTACGCATTTCGGAGCATTCGTCGACTTGTCGGGGGGTGTTACGGGGCTCGTTCACATTTCGGAAATTGCCGATAATTACGTCAAAGACGTAAAGGATCACCTGAAGCTGGATGACGTCGTCACGGTGAAGGTCATCAACGTCGATAAAGACGGGAAGATCGGACTTTCGATTAAACAGGCTGTCGACCGGCCTGAAGGCTCTCAACCGCCGCAGCGCGAGCGCGGAGCAGGTGGAGGCTTTAACCGTGATCGCGGACCAGGCGCAGGCGGCGGTGGTGGATTCAACCGCGGACCCGGCGGCGGTGGTGGTGGATTCAACCGTGGGCCAGGTGGCGGCGGCGGCGGACGTCCATTCAAATCCCAGTCCGGCAAACCCTCTTACGGCAAACCGTCCTTCGAGGACAAAGTGTCCCGCTTCTTGAAAGATAGTGAAGAACGTATTTCCTCTCTGAAGAAGAACACCGAGGGTAAACGAGGCGGACGCGGCGCAAAACGAGTCTAATATAGATACAGCAAACCGAGCATTCCGCTCGCCAACTTTTGGCGCGGGGTGCTTTTTTGTTGCGCCGGCTAGGTTAGCCAGCTGTTCTCCTGTTTTTCGCCCATCCCAGCTATTCACGGAGAATCTCCAACAAGTCGATCGCCTGACACAACCGCCAACCGGTTCGTGCTTATCCCTTTCAAGCCTGTCCACGCGCCCAACTTCTCCAGCTCGCTTCGCGCCGACCGACAAAATGACAGCGCTTGCTTGCGCGGCATTGTCGGAATCGCGGACGAGTCTTGCCCGGCGACTCCGTTTTCCAGTTTATTACTGCTGACATTTTTACGCTTTCCGCCGCATATACGCCGGTTGAAACGAAAATATACCTCCGCCAAGCGAAAACTTTCCGTTACATCTCCACCATTCCCGACAGGTTCGGACGGCGATTCGCCACGAAATCGCCGCGCGTGCGCCCCGTTATTTTGTTGAATGGTTGCTTTCATCGGACCGGCCGCAGGCGGCAAACCCTTGCGAGGCAAGCGCTTTGGGCGAAGTGACATTTCCCACGGCCGGCGCGGGGCCATGTCGGAAAAAACTTTGAACGCCGCAGCGACTTCTGACAAACTTTCACGTCGGCCCGCTCCTATAATGAGTTCACAAACAACGGAAATGGTGGTGCTGTGAACGAATGGACAAGCATAACGTGGTGATGTTCCCGGGCGTGGCGAAGAAGACGAGCGCGGTGCAGAAGACGGTACGTAAAGGCTTAGACTGGGCGGCGGCCCGTAGGTGGGTGCAGATCGTCGCGGCAAAAAAGTGGACGTTCGTGCTGATGGCGGTGGGGTTGCTGCTCGGAAGGGCCGTCATCCTGGAGTCGCTTGCCCCGTTTGCGGCTTCCTTTTTCGCGGTCGTTTATTTTTTGAGACGGGACGCGCTCATCCCGGTCGCGCTATCGATCGTGGGCGGCAGCCTCCTGGCCATCTCGCCCGAGCCGATGTGGATCGCCATGGAGCTCGCGGTCATCTACCTGCTCATTCGCGGGTTGGAAGCCTACGAGAAGGCCGAACTCAATTACGCGCCGCTGCTTGTCCTCTTAACGACCTTGCTGGTGCGATTATTCGATGCGGTGATCGCGGATTCGCTGGGCTGGTATCAATTGATGATGGTCGGTGTAGAGGCAGCCCTTGCGTTCGTGCTGACGCTCGTCTTCGTGCAGGCGGTGCCGGTCTTGACGATGACCCGCAAGACGTCGCAGCTCAAGAACGAAGAGATCATCTGCCTGATGATCATGCTGGCCTCCGTGATGACCGGCGCCGTCGGCTGGGTCGTCTATGGGATGTCGGTCGAGCACATCATGTCGCGGATGATGCTGCTGCTCTTCGCTTTCGTCGGCGGCGCGCCGCTGGGCGCTTGCGTCGGTGTCGTAGCCGGTCTCATCCTGAGTCTCGCCGACCTGGGCGCCATCGTGCAAATGAGCTTGCTCGCGTTTGCCGGCTTGCTTGCGGGCTTGCTGCGGGAAGGGGGCAAACTGGCGGTCGCCTTCGGCATGCTGCTCGGCACGTCGATTCTCTCCATCTATATCGGCACGCAAACGGACGTGCTGACCTCGACGTGGGAGTCTGCTACCGCCGTCGCGCTATTCCTGCTCTTGCCGCGTTCAATCGTGCGGACGGTGGCCAAATACGTGCCGGGCACGCAGGAGCATGTGAAGCTTCAGCATGAATACGCCAAGCGGGTGAGAGAGGTCACCGCGCAGCGGGTCACGCAGTTCTCCGAGGTGTTCCGCCAACTGTCGCGCAGCTTCGGCCAAGTCAGCGGCGCAAGCGAGCCGATCAGGCGGGACGATGCGGTCAATCATTTCATGAACGCGGTAGGCGAGAAGCAGTGCAGCAGTTGCTACCGCAAAGACTTGTGCTGGGAGGGGCGATTTTACGATACGTACAAAATGATGACCGAAATGATGACGGTCGTCGAGGAGGGGCAGCAGCCGACGGGGAAGGAGATTCAGAAGCAGTGGGGTTCGCACTGCAACCGAGCGCCGCAAGTGCTTGGCGTCATGCACCAGCAATATGAGATGTTCAAGAACGATCTGCATTGGCGCAAACAGCTCCAGGATTCCCGTCAGCTCGTGGCCGAGCAGTTGTCCGGCGTATCCCAGGTGATGGAGGACCTGGCGCGCGAGATTAAGCGGGAGGGGCAGCAGCTTCATTTGCAGGAGGAGCAAATCCGAGAGGCATTGGAAGGACTGGGATTGTCGATTCAGGGGATCGACGTCGTCAATTTAGAAGAAGGGAATGTTGAGATTGAAGTCTACCATACGTTCGGCCGTCGTTACGACGAATGCCGCAAAATTATCGCGCCGCTCTTATCCGATATCCTGGGCGAACCGATCGCCGTTATGTCTGAACGCTTCGCGGACAAGCAGGGCGAGCCGGCGCTCGTCGTCTTCGGCTCCGCCAAAGCTTTCGAGGTCGAGACCGGCGTCGCGGGCGTAGCCAAAGGGGGCGATCTGCTCTCCGGCGACAGCTTCAGCACGAGCGAGCTGGGTAACGGCAAATTCGCCGTCGCGATCAGCGATGGCATGGGCAACGGAGAGCGCGCGAAGCTGGAGAGCAGTACGGCGCTGACCGTGCTGGAGCAGCTGCTGCAATCGGGCATGGACGAGAAGTTGGCCATTAAGTCGGTCAATTCGATATTGCTGCTCCGCTCGCAAGACGAGATGTTCGCGACGGTGGATGTGGCGCTGATCGATATGTATACCGCGAAGACGACGTTCATGAAGATCGGCTCGACGCCAAGCTTCATTAAACGCGGGAACGAAGTCATTCCAATCACGGCCAGCAATTTGCCGGTCGGAATCTTGAAGGAGATCGACGTCGATCTCATCCGCGTACAGCTGCAGCCGGGCGATACGCTCATCATGATGACCGACGGCATTTACGATGCGCCGGGACATGCGGTGAACAAGGAGATGTGGATGAAACGCGTCATCCAGGAAATCGCGGCCGAGGAGCCGCAGCAAATCGCCGATGCGCTGCTCGATCGGGTCGTTCGCTACCATAAAGGGGAGATTGTCGATGATATGACGGTCGTTGTCGCCCGGGTGGAGCGGCATCAGCCGGAGTGGGCGACGTTCCGCTGGCCGGGCATGACCAAGGTCGAGCGCCCAAGGACGGTGAGTTAACTTCCCCATGTTGCCCATAGCTGCCGCCAGAAGAGGATGCCGGTCCGGACCGCAAGCTTTGCACGCGCACAAGAGGCGCGGATTGCAAGCTTGCGGCGGACCGGCATGCTCTTTTTGAGCTTTCCTGCCGGCTGGCGACGGGATTAGGGCTTCTGCTTGTTCCGGAAGCCGAGATTCGGTAAGCTTAAGATCGGCCTTGCGGATTCGCGGCAAGTTCACCGCGGTTAATGAAGGTTGCGGTGCGCAAGCGGACCGCCTAGCAGAGAAGATTAAATTCTCCCAATTATGGCTATGCTGATAGAGACAGTTGGCGGTAGATTCCATACTTGGGGGAATGAGCATGAAGCAGATTTTGCTGATAACCGACGGATGTTCGAACGTAGGCGTAAGTCCGGTCGTCGCGGCGGCGCAGGCGCATGCCGAAGGCATCGCCGTGAATGTGGTCGGCGTGTTGGATCAAGGAGATTTGGGCGAATTCGGCTCCGCGGAGATCGAGGAGATCGCCCGCGCGGGCGGCGGCTTAAGCCGGCTGGCGCATACCCGGCAGCTCTCGCAGACCGTTCAAATGCTGACGCGCAAGACGGTCGTCCAGACCATCCAGCATGCCGTGCATCGCGAGCTGAAGCAGGTGCTTGGCGCTTCTTCCATTGAAGAGCTACCGCCGGAGAAGCGGGGCGAAGTGGTGCGGGTCATGGACGAACTGAGCGAGACGAGCAAGCTGCGCGTGGCGCTGCTTATCGACGCGAGCGCGAGCATGAAGCCGAAGCTCGCGGCCGTGGAAGAGGCGATTCGGGATTTGGCGCTCAGTCTGCAAGCCCGGCAGGGGCGCAGCGAGATCGCCGTGTTTCATTTTCCGGGCTCGGCGCACGGAGACGAATGTTTGCTCGACCTGGACTGGACGACCGACGTGCGCGGCGTCCATCAGTTTCTGCCCCGGCTCCAGATGCGCGGCACGACGCCGACGGGACCGGCGATCTTGCGCGTGGTGGACCACTTCCGCGCCCCGGCACCGCGAAGCTACCGCAATCCAGACGAAACGGACGGCCAGATGAGTGACTACGTCGTTTGATTGGCGCCTGCCGCGCGGCACGGTCATCCGGGGCAAATGGAAGCGGTCCAGCTATAGAGTAGAGCGCCTGTTGGGCGAAGGGGCTAACGGAAAGGTGTATCTCGTGGAGCGGCAGCGCGCGTGGTATGCGATGAAAATCGGGGCCGATGCGGTCGACCTGCAGTCCGAGATCAACGTGCTCCAGGCGATCGCCAATGCCAAATTGGTGAGCCGGTCGGAGCCTTATCTGGTCGAGGTGGACGATTATAGCGGAACGGACGGCAAGGAGTACCCGTTCTATGTCATGCGTTACATCCGGGGCGCGACACTATCCGACTTTCTGTCGAAACGGGGCATGGAATGGTTTCCGGTGGCCGGTTACAGCCTCCTTGTCAAATTAAGCGAGCTGCATGCCGGCAGATGGACGTTCGGCGACTTGAAGGCCGAGAACGTGCTCGTGTCCGATTACGGACGGGTGGAGTTGGTCGACTACGGAGGCGTAACGGCGTTCGGCAAGAGCGTCCGCCAGTTTACCGAGATCTACGACCGCGGATATTGGAATGCCGGGTCACGTTCCGCGGATGCGGGATATGACCTCTTTTCGTTCGGCGTGCTCTGCATCCAGGTCTATGATGCCCGCAGGTTGGCGGCGCTGGCCGGATCGCTGCTGCCGCAAAATCGCTCGCCGGAGGAATTGCTGAAGCTGGCGCAGTCGATCCCGGCGCTAAGGCCGCTCGGCGACTGGCTCGCCAAGGCGCTGCGAGGCACCTTCTCTAACGTGGAAGAAGCCGCGCGGGAATGGCAGCAATGGCAGCGGCGGACTAGCGGACGATCCTCGTCGGTCGTCCCGAGATGGATGAAGGGGCTCTTCGTGGCATCGGCGGCGCTGCTCGCGACGACGATTTATTGGCTGCTTCGAACGGGAGCGTAAGCGCCGGGTAAGAAGACGTAGCAACTGGCGGGAGAGGCTGAATTCGTGGACGAACAAGAACTTATACATAAGGTGAAAGCGCAAGCCGCGGCGAGGAAGCTGTGGGAGCGGGGAGACGCGATTATCGTGGCCGTCTCCGGCGGACCGGATTCCATCGCCCTGCTTGACCTCCTTCACCGAATGCGAGAAGACGAGGGCCTTCGGTTGGTTGCGGCTCATGTCGATCATGGATTTCGGGGAGAAGAGTCGGCATCGGAAGCGGAGACGGTCCGTCGATTCGCGGAGAAACTTGGCGTTCCCTGCGAGTCGGTTTTTATCGATTTGCCCAGTTATATAGAAGAGACCGGTATGAACCCGCAGGCGGCGGCGCGCGAGAAGCGGTACGAGTTCTTGCTCCAGACCGCGCGCAAGCACGGCGCGCGGCGGATCGCGCTTGGCCATCATGCGGACGATCAGGCCGAGACCGTGTTGATGCGGATTCTGCGCGGCACCGGTACGTCGGGACTTGCCGGCATGGCGTTCGCGCGCAGCGAAAAAAACGTGCAACTGATTCGGCCGCTGCTTCGTATTAACAAGACGGCCTTGGAACAGTACTGCAGGGCGCGGGGACTGACCGTTACCGACGACAGCAGCAACCGCAAGCGGGACTATACGCGCAATCGGGTTCGTCTTGATCTCATGCCGGTTTTGCGGAATTACAATCCTCAGTTGACCGATTCGCTGGTCCGATTATCGGATATTGCAGCCGAAGAGGACGACTGGATGGAGTCCGAAGCGCGAGAAGCTTTCCGCCGCCTGGCGGTTGTGGAAGCGGACGGTTGCCGTTTGGAACGCGGCGCTTTGCTTGGCCTTCATGTCGCTTTACAAAGGAGATTGATTAAACTAATATTGATTCATATGGGCATGGAAAAGGAAACCACTCCATTCGATACCGTTGAAAGCATGCGCGAAGCGGCCCGCGAGGACGCGGCTTCCACATGGCGGATCGATGCGGGCGGCGGAATTCGTTTCGCGAGGGAATACGATAACCTGCGCTTTTGGCGGGGCGAAGCGCTCGTCCCGGGCTCTTATCGCTACGAATTGGAAGCAGCCGAGAACCGGCTGTATATAGCGGAAGCGGGAATCGCGCTGTCGCTAACCTTGGGGCCAGCCGCCGTTGCGACCAAGCCTGCGGGCCGGCACGAAGCCGTGTTCGATGCGGAGCGGCTTGCGTTTCCGCTCGTCGCGAGGAATAGACTTCCGGGCGACCGCATGCGGGTGATTGGTTTAAACGGCACCAAAAAAGTGCAAGATATGTTCGTTGATGAACGAATCCCGCCGTCTAGACGGGAACTCATGCCGCTTCTGGCCGACGCTTCGGGGGACATCATTTGGATCCCGGGAGTCAGGCGGGGAGAAGCCGCCCAGGTGACGGAGGTCACGCGGCAGGTGCTGCGCATTCGGGCTCTTACTGATGACTATTAAGGCAGAATTTGTCCGAATAAGAAGCGCCCAAGATTTCATAGTATAGGTAAAAACATGGGAGGTCCCGGCATTGCTGAACGACATTCAAGAAGTACTATACGACACAGACCAGATTCAGCAGAAAGTGAAGGAGCTTGGCGAGACGATCAGCGCGACGTTCGAAGGGCGCAACCCGCTCGTCATTTGCGTGCTGAAAGGCGCATTCATCTTCATGGCAGATCTGGTGAAGAACATTACGATTCCGCTGGAGATCGATTTCATGGCGGTATCGAGCTATGGCCATTCGACGAAGACATCGGGTGTCGTGAAGATTATTAAGGATTTGGATGTACCCGTGCAAGGCCGGGAAATTCTGATCGTCGAAGATATCATCGACAGCGGTTTGACGCTGAGCTATCTGATCGACGTTCTCGAAAGACGCAACGCGAAATCCATTACGCTCGTCACCTTGTTCGATAAGCCGTCCGGCCGCAAGGTGGAACTCAACGCCGATTACAGCGGATTCGTCCTGCCGGACGCGTTCGTGGTGGGCTATGGGCTCGACTATGCCGAGAAGTACCGCAATCTGCCGCTCATCGGCATTTTGAAGCCGGAAGTTTACGAGAAGTAAGACGAGGGGAAGCTTCGGCTTCCCGCTGACCGTTTCTTTCGCGAACGATGCGATTCGCCGTACATGCACCCTCCCTGACGCGGTTTGTGGTGGAGATTCATGATATGGTAAAATATCTTAAGCGTCTTGAGAGGAGGTAGGGGATGAATCGGATCATCCGTAACACTGGTTTTTATCTAATCATCTTTTTAGTGACTGTCGGGATATTCCAATTTATCAGCAGCCAAAACGATAGCAGCGTCGAAATCCGCTACGACCAGCTACAGCAGGAATTAGCTAACGATAACGTAAAGGTACTCACGCTGCAGTTCGAGAATTATTCCTACTTGGTCACTGGTGAATATAAAACGCCTCCCGCGGGAAGCAAGGACCCTGAACAGAAGAAGTTCTACACGCACACGAACGTTGAGGAATTCGTCATCGAGGACATTTTGTCCGTGGCGGAGAAGAACGGCGTCGAGGTGAAGAACAAACCGATGAAGGGCGACAGCATTTGGCTGACCTTTCTGACGTCGATCATTCCGTTCGTGATTATTTTCATTCTGTTCTTCTTCTTAATTAATCAAGCGCAAGGCGGCGGCGGCAAAGTGATGAACTTTGGCAAGAGCCGGGCACGCTTGTATAACGAAGAAAAGAAACGCGTGACGTTCGAGGACGTCGCCGGCGCCGACGAGGAGAAACAAGAGCTCGTCGAAGTCGTCGAGTTTTTGAAAGACCCGCGCAAGTTCGCGGCGGTCGGCGCTCGCATTCCGAAGGGCGTCTTGCTGAACGGACCTCCAGGTACGGGTAAAACGTTGCTGGCGCGCGCCGTTGCGGGCGAAGCGGGCGTTCCGTTCTTCAGTATTTCCGGTTCCGACTTCGTCGAGATGTTCGTCGGCGTCGGTGCTTCCCGCGTCCGCGACTTGTTCGAGAACGCGAAGAAGAACGCGCCGTGCATTATCTTCATCGACGAGATCGACGCCGTTGGCCGTCAGCGCGGCGCCGGACTCGGCGGCGGGCATGACGAGCGCGAGCAGACGCTCAATCAGTTGCTCGTCGAGATGGACGGCTTCGGCGCGAACGAAGGCATCATCATCGTCGCGGCAACGAACCGGCCGGATATCCTGGACCCTGCCTTGCTTCGTCCAGGCCGCTTTGACCGTCAGATTACCGTAGATCGTCCGGACGTGAAGGGCCGCGAAGCGGTACTTAAAGTACATGCGCGCAACAAGCCGCTTGCGAAGGATGTCAAACTCGATATTATCGCCAAGCGTACGACGGGCTTCACCGGCGCGGACTTGGAGAACCTGTTGAACGAGGCGGCGCTGCTTGCGGCTCGCCGCAACAAGAAAGATATCGCCATGGTCGAAGTGGACGAAGCGATCGACCGCGTCATCGTCGGCACGGAGAAACGCAGCCGCGTGATCAGCGACCGCGAGAAGCGCATCGTCGCTTACCACGAAGCCGGCCATACGATTATCGGCTACTTCCTGGAGCATGCCGATATGGTGCATAAAGTTACGATTATACCGCGAGGCAAAGCAGGCGGCTATGTCATCATGCTTCCGAAGGAAGACCGGATGCTGACGACCAAGCAAGAATTGCTCGATAAAGTAACCGGTTTGCTTGGCGGCCGCGTGGCCGAAGAACTCTTCATCGGGGAAATCGGCACGGGCGCCTATAGTGACTTCAAACATGCCACCAGCATCGTTCGCGCGATGATCATGGAGTACGGCATGAGCGAGAAACTTGGACCGCTTCAATTCGGCAGCTCGCAGGGCCAAGTGTTCCTGGGCCGCGATATCGGCCATGAGCAGAACTACTCCGATGCGATTGCTTACGAGATCGACCAAGAGATGCAACGCATCATCAACGATTGTTATACGAGAGCGAAGAACCTGCTGAACGAGAAATCCGATGCGGTTCACCTGATTGCCCAGACGCTGCTTCGCGAGGAGACGCTGGAACTGGAGCAAATCAAGCGCTTGATCGACGGCGGTTCCATCAATGGCGGCGGCGACGCAGCCGGCGAATCCGCCGAAGAAACGACGGCCGATCCGATCGTAGATACAATCGGCGGCGTGAAAGTTCGCATTCAATCCCGCGAACCGGGGGAAGGAACGCCGAATAGCGATCCGGACGACGGTTCGAACGGCAACGGATAGTGCGATGAAGCTGTTTCAATCGATGCTCGACCCTTCACCGGGGCGGCGCGATTGAAACAGCTTTTTCATGTGCACAAGGCTTTCTGGCGGAAAAGGAAATATGTTACACGATAATAACATTTAGTGCGGGATATACTACTTGTACAGCCATTTCTGATGAATTTGATGTGAATTTAATGGTATTAATGCGTTATGTTAGTTGACATATTTTAGATTGACGCAGACATGCTTTTCGAAGATAATAGGTAAAGTATCGGCGATAGGCAGATATAGGTTGCAATGGTCAATTGCCTTGATTCCGGCGAAGCCGGATGTAGCATTTGGCCCGTCCTGTAGCGTGCGAATCGGCTGGAACTTTTACCAAGAATAGGAGCGATTAACACATGAAGAAGCGTCTGATGTGGGTAACAGTGGTCGCGCTGGTGCTAACGCTTGCACTCGCAGGCTGCGGCAGCAAGAACAACACCGAGAACGGTGGGTCTAACGCAACAACGAACAACGGTGCAACCGGCAACGGTGGCACGAACGCCGATAAAGAGACAGACGGCGGAACGAACGGCAAAGACATTCGCATCGGTATGGCGACAGACGTTGGCGGCGTAAACGACAAATCGTTTAACCAAAGCGCTTGGGAAGGCCTCCAAGAAGTCGAAAAAGCGACTGGCGCATCCGTTAAATACCTGGAATCCAAAGGCGACGCTGACATGGAGCCGAACCTGAACAAATTCGTCAAAGAAGGCTACGATCTCACATGGGGTATCGGTTTCCTGTTCGAGACCGCTATGAAGAACGTTGCTGCGCAAAACCCGGACGCGAAACTCGGTCTGATCGACAGCGTAGTTGACGCGCCTAACGTGCAATCCGTTACGTTCGCCGAGCATGAAGGTTCTTACCTCGTCGGCGTGGTTGCGGGCTTGATGACGAAATCCGGCAAAATCGGCTTCGTTGGCGGCATGGACATCCCGGTTATCAAACGCTTCGAAGCTGGTTTCAAAGCAGGCGTGCTGGCAGTTAAACCGGACGCAGACATCAAAATCAACTACACGGGCGACTTCTCGAAGCCTGACCTTGGTAAAGCAGCAGCAGCTACGATGTACAATGACGGCGTAGACATCATCTTCCACGCAGCAGGCGCGACGGGTAACGGCGTGTTCACCGAAGCCAAAGACCGCGTGAAGAACGGTACGCAAGTATGGGTTATCGGCGTAGACAAAGACCAATCGCTTGAATTCGGCGACGAAGTAACGCTCACATCGATGATGAAAGGCGTTAAACAAGCCGTTGAGAAAGTATCCAACGACTTGATCGCAGGCAACTTTGCCGGCGGCACGACGACTGTCCTTGGTTTGAAAGACAATGCGGTAGGTCTTCCGGAGACTTCGTCGAAGAACGTTCCGGCCGACGTGCTTGCGAAAGTAGACGAGTACAAACAACAAATCATCGACGGTAAAATCACGGTTCCTACGGAATAACATCTTTTCGTGAAACTTGGCTTTCTCGGGAAGGGATTAAAGACCGGCTCTCGAGCCGGTCTTTTTTAAAGAGCAATTTGAGTATCAACAAGGAATTATTTGTTATTTAAAAATGGATTTCAATTCTAGTATACGCTTACATAAACCGTGAAGTATACTGTTCAATGGAGCAATAAGGTTTAGAAAGGAGATGGCCATATCATGGAACAGAACGCGACAGCGGTTGAATTGAGTGGCATCACGAAGCGGTTTCCGGGCATTGTAGCGAATGACGGAATTAGCTTCAAACTCCGTAAGGGCGAGATTCACGCGCTGCTTGGGGAGAACGGTGCCGGCAAGTCAACGCTGATGAACATATTGTTCGGCCTGTACCAACCGGATGAAGGCGAAATCCGGGTTAATGGCATGCCTACCGTCATCGATGGTCCTTCCAAAGCCATTGAACTTGGCATCGGCATGGTGCATCAGCATTTCAAGCTCGTTCAACCGTTCACCGTAGCGGAGAATATCGTGCTGGGCAGCGAGCCGTCCAAGGGCGGCGTGATCAATTTGAAGCAAGCGAACGAGAAGGTTAAGCGGCTGTCCGAGCAGTACAGGCTGCAGGTAGATCCGAACATGCGGATCGAGGACATCACGGTCGGCATGCAGCAACGGGTGGAAATCCTGAAGACGCTCTACCGCGGCGCGGATATTCTGATCTTCGACGAGCCGACGGCGGTGCTGACGGTCCAGGAAATCGAAGAACTTCTCGAGATTCTCCGAAGCCTGGCGGCCGAAGGCAAGTCGATCATCATCATTACGCATAAGCTGAAGGAAGTCATGGCGCTCTCCAATTCCGTCACGGTCATCCGACGCGGCAAGGTCGTAGGCACGGTCGAGACGAAGAGTACGAACGAGCGCGCGCTGGCGGAGCTGATGGTAGGCAGAAGCGTAAGCCTGCAGACGGAGAAATCGAGACGCGAAGTCGGCAAAGTGATTTTCGCCGCGAAAGATCTGCAGATGAAGTCGAATCAGAACAAATTGGTGCTCAATGGCGTAAGTTTGGAGATTCGCGCAGGCGAAATTCTCGGCATTGCGGGCGTCGACGGCAATGGTCAGTCGGAGCTGGTGCAGGCGATTACCGGCATGGTGAAGCTGAGCGGCGGTCAAGTGTCGATCAACGGCAAGGACATCACCAATCAGAGCCCGCGCCAAACCGGTTTGGCCGGCATCAGCCATATTCCGGAGGACCGTCACAAACATGGCTTGGTGCTGGACTTCACGCTCAGCGAGAACGTCGTGCTGGGCAACTACTTTCAGAAGCCTTTCAATAATGGCGGATTCCTGAAGTACGAGGAAATGGACAAGCTGGCGCATAAACTAACGACGGAGTTTGACGTCCGTTCTTCGGGCATTCACACGCATGCTCGTTCGCTCTCCGGCGGTAACCAGCAGAAGGCGATTATCGCCCGCGAATTGTGGCGGAATCCTTCGCTTCTCATCGCGGTGCAGCCGACGCGCGGCCTGGATATCGGAGCGATTGAGTATGTACAGCAGCGGCTGCGTCAAGCAAGAGATGAAGGCAAAGCGATTTTGCTGATTTCCTTCGAGCTCGACGAGCTGTTTGAATTATCGGATCGGATTGCCGTTATGTATGAAGGGCGAATCGTCGGCGAGGTTGACCCGCTCAACCGCGACAATCAGCGCCTGGGCATGCTGATGGCGGGCGACACCAACGCGTAGGGGGGTGAAGGTATGGAATCTCCAGAGAAACAATATAACAAGGCTTTAGGCAAAGGCATCAAGATTTTCACGAAGTCGTCTTCGCTCGTTCCAATCGTCGCCATCATTCTCGGTTTGATTACCGGCGCCCTCGTCATGTTGGCAGGCGGTTACAATCCGCTGGTCGCGTACGGTGCGCTGTTCGGCAAGCTAATCGAGAGCCCGTATGACATTGGCGAGACGATTCGCGCCATCACCCCGCTGATTTTCACGGGGTTGTCCGTAGCCTTCGCGTTCCGGACGGGCCTATTCAACATCGGCGCCGAGGGACAATTCGTCATGGGGATGCTGGGCGCGACGCTCATCGGCGTGAAGCTGGATCTCCCTTGGTTTATTCATGCGCCGCTTGCGATGGTCGGCGGAGCGGTGCTTGGCGGCATTTGGGCCGGCATCGTCGGCTACCTGAAAGCCAAGCGCGGCGTGAACGAAGTTATCTCGAGCATCATGATGAACTGGATCGGTCTCTACTTCGCCAACTACGTCATCGGTACGTGGCTTAGCGAGAAAGGGCAACAGAAGTCCAACGAAGTTCATGAATCGGCCTCGTGGTCCATCGGCTGGTTGTCGGAGATGATGGATCATGCGCGCATGCACGGCGGTACGATCGTCGCGCTTATTTGCGTCTTTCTCTTCTATATCCTGCTTTGGAAAACGAAACAAGGCTATGAGCTTCGCGCGGTTGGCTTGAATCCGGACGCGGCTCATTACGCAGGCATGAACGTCGGACGCACGGTCGTGAAATCGATGTTCATCGCGGGCGCGTTCGCTGGTCTTGGCGGCGCCTTCGAGGTGCTTGGCGTATTCGGCTATCAAACGATTTCGTCGGCATCTCCTGGTTATGGATTCGACGGCATCGCGGTATCGCTCTTGGGCGGCAATACGCCGGTCGGCATTTTGCTGGCGGCTATCCTGTTCGGCGGTCTAACGTACGGGTCGGGCGGAATGAGCTTCGAGGCCGACGTGCCGACGGAAGTCGTGCGCATCGTTATCGGCGCGATAATTTTCTTCATCGCTTCGCATGGCATCGTACGCATGGTCATGAAGCCGTTCTCCTTCCGTAGAAACAAGCCGACTGACGGCAGCAAGGAGGCGTCACGCACATGAACGTAATCGAAATTCTCGGTCAATTAATGAACACGACGCTCGTATTCTCGACCGCTCTCATCTTCGTGGCGCTCGGCGGTTTGCTATCGGAGCGTTCCGGCGTCGTCAACATCGGCTTGGAAGGTCTGATGACGGCAGGCGCATTCGCGGCGGCGGTCGGCGCGGATTATGCGGCGCGCAGCGGTATGGGCGGCTTGACCGCGGCATGGGTAGGCATCGTCACGGCGATGATTTTCGCCACGGTCTTCGCCTTGCTGCACGCGCTGGCAACCATCACGTTCAAGGCGAATCAGGTTGTCGTCGGTACGGTCATTAACTTCTTGGCGCTAGGCTTCTCCCTGTACTTGGTGAAAAACCTGTACGACGGCGCGGGCGAGACCAACTCCGTCGAGATGTTCTCCAAATACGCGATTCCGGGTCTGTCGGATATTCCGCTGATCGGCGAAGGGCTCTTCACGGCGTATCCGACCACGTATCTCTGCATCGTCATGATCGCGATCGTCTGGTTCGTCCTGTTCAAGACGCCGTTCGGCCTGCGCCTGCGCGCGGTAGGCGAGCATCCGGGTTCCGCCGATACGGTCGGCATCTCGGTTACGAAGTATCGTTACATCGGCGTGCTGCTTAGCGGCGTGCTGGCAGGTCTCGGCGGCGCGACGATTACGCTGACGACGACGGGTACGTTCTCGCATAACACGATTTCCGGTCAAGGCTTCATTGCCTTGGCGGCCGTTATCTTCGGCAAGTGGCATCCGCTCGGCGCGGCCGGCGCGGCGATCTTCTTCGGCTTCGCGATTTCGCTTCGCAACTTCGCGCAGCTGTTCGAGTTCTCGCAGCAGATTCCGGAGGAATTCTTCTACATGCTACCGTACTTGCTGACGCTCATTGTGCTGGCGGCAGCGGTTGGCCGCTCTCGTGCGCCGGGCGCGCTCGGCGAACCATACGATCCGAGCAAACGGTAAGTGTTTATTTAACCCGATAGCCATTTCAAGCCAAATTGGTTCATCCTGATGGCTGTGGACCCTCATGCTTTCGATTACGCGAAGGCATGGGGGTTTTTCTTATGGGGACTTTATTGACAGCCTTTCGCCCCTTGTGTAAATTAATTCTTAATCAAATGAATTTCCCCGAGATGGTTCACACTATATCTGTTCTTATCGATAAGTTTGTGCATCTGTTCACAAAGTGGAAAAAGAGGAGAGGTCACGACATGGAAGCATTGGCACTCGAGCGCAAAGCCGAACAGAATCGAGAACTGCGCGAACGCCTGATGCAATTAAAGAAAGAGCGTAATGCCATCATACTTGCTCATTATTATCAGCGCGATGAAATACAGGAAGTGGCGGATTTCCGCGGGGATTCCTTCCTGCTGGCACAAAAAGCGGCGCAGACGGACGCGGACGTTATCGTGTTCTGCGGCGTCCACTTCATGGGCGAGAGCGCCAAAATTTTGGCACCGAACAAGACGGTCATCATTCCCGACGAACGGGCAGGCTGCCCGATGGCGGATATGGTGAACGTGGATGGGCTTCGCAAGCTGAAGGCGCAGCACCCGAACGCGACAGTCGTGACGTATATCAACTCATCGGCCGAGATCAAGGCGGAGACTGATATTTGCTGTACGTCGGCGAATGCCGTGCGCGTTGTCAACTCCGTCGAATCGGACGAAATCATTTGGGTGCCGGATAAGAATCTCGGCCACTACGTACAGCAGAAAACCGACAAGAAAATGATCATCTGGGAAGGCTACTGCAATACGCACGATATGCTCACCGTCAAAGACGTGGAAGAGATGAGAGCCAAGTATCCGAATGCCGAATTCGTCGTCCACCCGGAATGCCGTCCGGAAGTCGTGGCGCTCGGGGATTTCGTCGGCAGCACGACCGCCATTATTAAATATTGCAAAGAATCGCCGAATAAAGAGTTTATCGTGGGAACGGAAGACGGCACGGGATACCAACTGCGCCTCGATAGCCCAGACAAGACCTTCCACTTCGCGACCAAATATCTCGTTTGCCCGAATATGAAGGTCAACAACTTGAAGAAGCTGGTCAAGTGTCTGGAGACGATGCAGCCGCAGATTTACGTGCCGGAAGAAGTCGCAGATAAAGCCCGTTTATCCTTGGAGCGCATGTTACAGGTGAAGTAGCATGCGCTACTCTCTTTCCATAGAAAGGAACGACGAGACCCGATGATCCCACGTTATTTAATTGATATTGATCTATCCGAGCTCCCTGTCGTGGAGAAGGACGTCCTCGTCATCGGCGCCGGGATTGCGGGCTTGTTCACCGCGCTTAAGGCAAGCAAGACGCATGACGTGCTCATGATTACGAAGAAGTCGCTCATGGACAGCAATACGCGCTATGCCCAAGGCGGGATTGCCGCGGTCGTCGCCGAGGACGATTCCCCGGCCTACCATCTTCACGATACGCTTATCGCGGGCGCGGGGCTTTGTTCGGAGACGGCCGTGGACGTCCTCGTTCACGAGGGGCCCAGAGGGGTCGAGGACCTCGTTCGAATGGGCACGCAGTTCGACCAAGAGAATGGCGAATACGAGCTGACCAAAGAAGGGGCGCACAGTCATCGGCGTATCCTGCATGCGAACGGTGACGCGACCGGCTACGAGATCGTGCGCGCGCTGTCGGAGAAAGCGATGGCGGAGTCGAGAATCGAAGTCTGGGACGATCATTTCGTCATTGATCTGGTGACGGCGGACGGCGAGTGCAGCGGCGCGATCGTGCAGAAGCCGGATGGCAGCCGATTGTACGTGCGGGGCAAAGCAACCGTGCTCTGCTCGGGCGGAATCGGTCAGCTATATCGCTATACGACCAACCCGGACGTCGCGACGGGCGATGGCGTCGCCATGGCTTATCGCGCAGGCGCTTACATACAAGACATGGAGTTTATTCAGTTCCACCCGACGTCGCTCTGTTATCCGGGCGCGCCGCGCTTCCTTATCTCGGAAGCGGTGCGCGGCGAAGGGGCGGTGCTTCGCAATATACGGGGCGAGCGATTTATGGACCGCTATCATGAGCAGCTGGAGCTTGCGCCGCGCGACGTCGTCGCGCGGGCGATCATCAGCGAGATGGAGGCGACCAAGTCGACGTTCGTGTATTTGGACATCACGCACGAATCGCCGGAGATGGTGCGTCACCGGTTCCCGAACATATACGAGTTCTGTCTTACCTACGGACTGGATTTGACGACCGACTGGATTCCGGTCGCTCCTGCCGCGCACTATATGATGGGCGGGGTGAAAACCGATTTGCAGGGCGAGACCAACATTCCCCGTCTGTTCGCGTGCGGCGAATGTTCATCCACAGGGGTGCACGGGGCGAATCGGCTGGCGAGCAACTCGCTGTCGGAAGCGATCGTGTTCGGCCGCCGCATCGTGAAGCGCATTCACGAGCTGTCCCCGCTGCAGGCAGGGCTTTGCGATCAGCCGATCTCGCAGCAGCGCACGCATGCGCCGATGCAGGCCGTCGTCGAGAAGCGGCTCAAGCTGCAGAAGGTGATGGTGCGGAACGTGGGATTGCGCCGCGACGGCAAAGGCCTGGCGAGAGGACTCGAGGAGCTGAAGCGCCAGCTGCCGTTCTTTCAGCATATGCTGCGCACGCGCGAGGAATATGAATTTGCGAATTTGCTCACCTGCGCCATGTTGACCGCGGAAGCGGCGGCGGCCCGGGAAGAGAGCCGGGGGGCGCATTACCGGGAGGATTTCCCGGAGCGCGACGACCGGGCATGGCGTACCCATACGCTGCTTCACCGGGAACACGGGTTATCGAAAGGAGTAACGGAGCATCATGATGAATAGCGACCTGTCCGCGATCGGCGGCAACGCCGAAGCGCTGCGGCAGCAGATCAAAGCCTGGTTGGCCGAGGACGTCGGCGCGGGGGATGTCTCCAGCTGGTCGACGATTCCCGCTGGCCGGCAATCCAAGGCAGTTATACATATGAAGGATGACGGCATTATCGCCGGCATTCCGGTTGCGCGTCTTGTATTCGATACGGTCGATCCGACGCTTGTTTTCCATACGCATGTCGCCGATGGCGAAGCCGTCGAGCACGGCAAGGTCATCATCGAGGTGGAGGGCAGCACGCATAGCATTTTGACCGGTGAGCGTCTCGCGCTCAATCTTATGCAGCGGATGTCCGGCATCGCGACGAAAACCCGAAGCTATGTGGATGCGATAGGCGGACTTCCGACGCGCTTGGTCGATACCCGCAAGACGACGCCGGGCCATCGGTTGCTTGAGAAATACGCCGTTCGCGTGGGCGGCGGCGCGAATCACCGGTTTGGCCTCTATGATGCGGTCATGATCAAAGATAATCATATTAAAGGCGCCGGCGGCATCCGCGAAGCCGTCGAATCCGCGCGCAGACAAATCCCCCATACGATGAAGATCGAAGTGGAGACCGAGTCGCTCGCGCAAGTGGACGAAGCGCTTGCGTGCGGCGCGGATATCATCATGCTGGATAATATGAAGCCGGACCTCATGCGCGAAGCCGTCTCCCGTATCAAATCGCGGTCCCCTCATGTTATTGTAGAAGCATCGGGGGGCGTGAACCTGACGACGATCCGCGGCATCGCCGAGACGGGCGTGGACGTCATTTCGGTCGGCGCGCTCACCTATTCGTTCCAGTCGCTCGACATCAGTCTGGACTTGAACGAGAAAAAGGGAGGCCAAGGCTAGTGATTCTGGTTGTAGACGTAGGCAACACGAATATCGTGCTTGGTATTTACGATAAGAAGACGCTGCTGCATCATTGGCGGCTGAGCACGAACCGTTCCGCCACGGTGGACGAGTACGGCGTGCTCATACATAATTTGTTTCGCATAGCGGGCGTCAGCGTGAAGGACGTAGAGGGCGTCATCATTTCCTCGGTCGTGCCGCCGCTCATGCGCACGCTTGAGCAGCTGTGCGAACAATATTTGCACAAGGCGCCGCTCGTCGTGGGTCCGGGCGTCAAGACCGGGCTTAACATCCGCTACGAGAATCCGCGGGAAGTCGGCGCGGACCGGATCGTCAACTCGGTGGCGGGGATCGAGAAATACGGCGCGCCGCTCATCGTGGTCGACTTCGGCACCGCGACGACGTTTGATTATATCGACAACGGCGGAAACTATTTAGGCGGTGCCATTGTGCCGGGCATCGGCATTTCGACGGAGGCGCTCTATCAGCGCGCCGCGAAGCTGCCGCGCATCGAGCTGGTGAAGCCGAAGAGCGTCATCGGACGCAATCCGGTCACGTCGATGCAGGCCGGCATTATTTTCGGCTATGCGGGACAGGTGGACGGCATCGTGAGACGCATACGTTCGGAATTCGGCGTCAGTCCCCGCGTCATCGCGACGGGCGGGCTCGCGGAGCTGATCGCCGGCGAATCGGAGACGATCGAATTGGTCGATCCGCTGCTGACGCTGGAAGGGCTGCGCATCATTTACGAGCGGAATCAGGATTAAGGAGAGAATCGAGTGGAGACAACCAAAGATATACTGGTGCGCGGGACGGCATGGGGCGGCAAGCTGCGCGTCTTTGCCGTGCGCACGACGGAACTGGTCCGGGAATTGGAGACGCGTCACGAATCGATGCCCACGGCAACGGCTGCGCTTGGACGAGCGGCTACCGCGGGAGCGATGATGGGCGCGATGCTAAAGGGCGAAGAGAAGCTGACGATTCAGGTGAAAGGCGACGGGCCGATGGGCCAGATCGTAATCGATGCCAACGCGAAGGGCGAAGTGCGCGGCTACGCGGAGCATCCGCAGGTGCATTTGGCCAGCAATCCGCAAGGCAAGCTGGACGTGGCGGGCGCGGTAGGCCGCAGCGGCTTTATCCACGTGCTGAAGGACTTGGGATTGAAAGAACCTTACCGCGGCAGCGTCCCGATTATTTCGGGCGAGTTAGGCGAGGACTTTACTTACTATTTCGCTTCCTCCGAGCAGACGCCTTCGGTCGTTGGGCTTGGCGTGCTGGTCGGCCCGGATGGCGTCATGAACGCGGGCGGTTTCATCGTGCAGCTGCTGCCCGGCGTGACGGATGACGAAATTACGCGCTTGGAGCGTGCCGTGGCGAATATGCCGCCGGTAACCGCGCTGCTCGATCAAGGGGAGACCCCGGAAGGCATCCTCGGATTCTTGGTCGGCGACGAGTTGAACCTGATGGACGAGATGAGCATCGTGTTTCAATGTAAATGCTCGCAGGACCGCATCGAACGGACGATGATCAGCTTGGGCGAGCAGGAGCTGACGACGATTATCGAAGAAGACGGGCGTGCGGAGATCGTGTGCCATTTCTGCAATGAGAAATATGAATTTGACCGGCCGCAGCTAGAGCGCTTGCTTGAACAGGCAAAGCCGAAACCGATTCAATAGTCGGAGGCGCGAATCATGGGGAAAGACCGGGTGCTGAGGCGAATCGTACTGCTTCAGGCCGTATGTATGGTGGTGCTCGCGGTGGTCGTCATCACGCGGGTTCTCGCGCCGCAGGGAAGCGGCAAGAACGAAGGCGGCGAGCCGGAAGAAGACATGCAGGACAAGGGCTCTTCGATCGCGGCGACCGTCGGGGACGAGACGATAACGTGGCAGGAGTTCGAGAGCCGGCTGAAGGATCAATACGGGGATACCGTGCTCCACACGTTAATGGCTCGCGCCGCGATCCGGCAGGAGGCCGCCGCCGGCGGCCTGACCGTGAGCGAATCGGAGCTTGAGCAGGAATTGAAGTCGATGATGGAAGGGTACGAGAGCGAAGAGCGGTATTACAGCGAGATGCGGCAAAGCTTGGGACTGACGCCCGAAGAAATTCGGGACGATGCCAAGTACAAGCTGCTGCTCGAGAAAATCGCGACGCGGGATATCGCCATCACGGAAGAGGAATTAGAACAATACGTGATCGACCAGCAGGCGCAATTTACAACAGGAATCCAGCTCCGTCTCGCGTGGATCGTCACCGAGGGCGAGCAGGCTGCGGAGGAGCTGCTGGAGCAGCTCGAAGCAGGCGCGAAATTCGACGAATTGGCCGCGTCGGCGTCGATTGATCGCGATACGGCCTCTATCGGCGGTGAGCTTGGGTGGATCGAGCAGGACGATCCCTTTTTCGAACAAGACGTGCTGCTGGCGGCATCGTCGCTTGCGCCGGGCGAAGTGACCGGGCCGATCCCGGTCGAAGGCGGGCAAGCGATCGTGCTGCTGGCCGACCGCAAGGAAGAGAAGGCGATGAGCGAAGAGGCGGTTCGCTCGCGCGCGCGCAAGCAGTTGGCGCTGGAGAAGGCCGAGTCGCTGCAAGACGTTGAAGAGAAGCTCCTGCGCAAATACGAGGCGAAGGCCATGGTGCCCGGAGCGGCGGGAACGGATGTACAGACGTAGCGAACATGAGACCTGCCGCGGCGGGGAGCCGTTATTCCTACTAGCTCGATTCGCAAACTACCTATTGACAACGAGCGTTAAATATTGTTAAGATGTAGATAATACCAACTGAATTAGTCGGAATAAGGAGGCTCATTTTCTCATGGCTAGAATTGTGAATAATGTAACCGAACTCATTGGCGATACGCCGCTTGTTCGCTTGAACCGTCTGGTACCGGAAGATAGCGCGGAGATCTACGTCAAGCTTGAATTCCAGAACCCCGGCGCCAGCGTCAAAGACCGCATCGCGATCAGCATGATCGAGGTTGCCGAACAAGAAGGCCGCATTAAGCCGGGCGACACGATCGTCGAGCCTACGAGCGGCAACACGGGTATCGGCCTTGCGATGGTTGCAGCCGCTAAAGGCTACAAAGCAATTCTCGTTATGCCTGAGACGATGAGCATCGAGCGGCGCAATCTGCTTCGCGCTTACGGCGCCGAGCTTGTTCTTACCCCGGGTTCCGAAGGCATGAACGGCGCGGTTCGCCGCGCGGAAGAGCTGCAGAAGGAGAATCCTTCTTATTTCATTCCGCAGCAATTCAAGAACCAAGCGAACGTGAAGATCCACCGCGAGACGACGGGTCCGGAGATCGTGGAAGCGATCAACTCCCTCGACGGCAAGCTTGACGCGTTCGTAGCGGGTATCGGCACGGGCGGCACGATCAGCGGCACGGGCGAAGTGCTGAAGAACAACTTCCCGGGCATTAAGATCGTAGCGGTCGAGCCTACGGCATCCCCGATCCTGTCGGGCGGTAACCCAGGTCCGCACAAAATCCAAGGGATTGGCGCGAACTTCGTCCCTGACATTCTGAACCGCGAGATCTACGACCAAATCATTACCGTGGATAACGAGGAAGCGTTCGAGACGGCTCGCCGTTCCGCGAAAGAAGAAGGCCTTCTGGTCGGCATCTCCTCGGGCGCCGCGATTTTCGCCGCGCTCAAAGTAGCCAAGGAGCTGGGCAAAGGCAAACGCGTCATCGCGGTCGTGCCTTCGAACGGCGAACGTTACCTGTCTACGCCTCTGTTTAATTTCGAGAACTAATAGCGCCGCGCTTGCGGATTCAAGGGGCTCCTTCGGAGTCCCTTTTTAATTTACATATAGGAAAGTATAAGTTTCACGCTTATACTTTGGCCTCTATGTCTCCATCGCTGAATGCTGCATTCCCAATCTTCCGATTGTGAACGCAAACCAATCAGCTTATCCAGCATGAGCTCGCCGCGCCGCGAAGACGGCGACAGCCGTTTCACCTTGATGCGCGCGGTGGCGAACCGGTATCTTCGATGCCCTTTCCTTTTCAGGTCCGATTCGGTATACTAGCAGGCAACAAGAAGCGCCTTCGGGGCGGATTTCGGTAGACGAAAGATCGGGGGACGATGCATCATGACGGTCACTTCATATGAGGAATGGCGCGGCTGGCGTAAAGCGGGGTACGAGACGTTGCCTGTCGTTTACGCTTGGCCGCTTCCGGAAGGGGAAAGCGGAAGGCCGGATTCGTGGGAGCGAGCGTGGCAGGCAGCCTCTTCATATGCCTTCGTGCTGGAGAGCGGCAAGGACGGACGATATACGTACTTAGGGTTAAATCCGTCTTCGGTCATTCGGGGGAAAGGCGAGCAGGCGGAGTCGACGGATTTGCTTACCGGTGTTAAGCAGACATGGACTGCTTCGCCTCTCGCGGCCGTCCGTCAATGGATGCAGCCTTACCGATCGCCGAGAAGAGCGAATAGCCCGAAGTGGACCGGCGGCTGCGTAGGCTTTTGGAGCTATGACGTCATTCGCACGATCGAACGGCTGCCGGAGCTGGCGGCCGATGACTTGGGTCTGCCGGATTACGTGTTTTTGCGCATGAACGAACTATGGGTCGTCGATCACCAGGCCCGCACGCTATATTGCGCTGTTCACGCGGACAATTGCAGTGCCGATGAAGCGGAGCTGGAAGCGCGGTATCGGGCGGCGCGAGGGCAAGCCGAGCGGATGTTCGGGCTTTGGCAGATGCTTACGGGCATCGGTGCGGCGGAGCAGTCCGAGTCGGCTAGGCTAATAGAGAAGCGGAAAGCTCGCGAAGCGTTCATCGGCGCCGATACGCCACATATCGACGTGGAAGCGATGGAGGGGCTGACCTCGCCGTTTCGCAAGGAAGCGTTCGAAGCTGCCGTGGAGCGGATTCAAGCCTATATCGGCCAAGGCGACGTCTTTCAGGTCAACCTGTCGCAGCGGCAGAGCATGCGTACGGACGCCGCCCCGGAGGATCTCTACGAGTGGCTGCGCCTGGTCAACCCTTCCCCGTACATGGGCATGCTGCGCTGTCCGGACTTTCAGCTCGTATCGGGCTCGCCCGAACTGCTCGTGGAGCTGGTGGATGGCAAGCTGGCCACCCGGCCGATCGCGGGAACCCGCCGGAGAGGCCGGACGGAAGAAGAAGACCGGCGCATGGCGGACGAGCTCCTCTCGAACGAGAAGGAGCGGGCGGAGCATATTATGCTCGTCGACCTGGAACGCAATGACCTCGGACGCATTGCGGCGTATGGCACGGTACGGGTAGAGGAGCTTATGGTCATTGAATATTATAGTCACGTGATGCATCTCGTCTCGCAAGTGGAGGGCGTTCTCGCGGAAGGCAGGGACGCCTACGACGTGATCGCGGCGACTTTCCCGGGGGGCACGATCACCGGCGCGCCGAAGATTCGCACGATGGAAATCATCGAAGAGCTGGAACCGACCAGGCGCGGACCGTATACGGGATCCATGGGCTGGATTGACTATAACGGCGATATGGAATTTAATATAATTATCCGAACGATGGCCGTGAAAGACGGAAGCGTTCATATTCAAGCGGGAGCAGGCATCGTGATTGATTCGGTGCCAGAGCGGGAGTACTACGAATCGCTCAGCAAAGCGAAGGCGCTTTGGAAGGCGGTTGAGTACAGCCAGCGCTGGGCAAGGCGGGACGGACATTTCAAGGGGGGCGAAGCGCATGATTTTGGTCATCGACAACTATGATTCCTTTACGTACAATCTGGTTCAATATTTGGGCGAGCTAGGCCAAGAGATTCTGGTGAAGCGCAATGACGAGATTGACTTGGAGGGAATCGCGGCGCTGGCGCCCGACCACATCCTGATTTCGCCGGGCCCGTGCAGCCCGAACGAGGCGGGAATCAGCTTGGCGCTATTGGAGCGGTTCAAAGGCGAGATTCCGATTTTCGGCGTATGTCTGGGCCACCAGTCGATCGGACAAGCGTTCGGCGGCGAAGTCGTGCGCGCGGAACGGCTGATGCATGGCAAGACCTCGGAGATTTTCCACGACGGGAAGACCGTATTCGCGGGCATCCCGTCTCCGTTCACGGCGACGCGCTACCACTCGCTGATCGTCAAGCGCGAGACGCTGCCGGACTGTCTGGAGATTACCGCGGAGACGGCCGAGGGCGAGATCATGGGACTGCGGCACAAACATTATCCGATCGAAGGCGTGCAATTTCACCCGGAATCGATCATTACCGAGAACGGGCTGACGCTGCTTCGCAATTTCCTTGGCATGCGCGCCGGCGCGGTACGATGAAGGTCGGTTGGAACGGAAGCATCATACATGCGGAGGAAGCCGTGATCCCGGTCTATGATCACGGCTTTTTATATGGAATCGGGCTTTTCGAGACTTTTCGCACGTATGGCGGGCGCCCTTATTTGTTGGAACGTCATTTGGAGCGGCTGGCGGAAGGTTGCAGGGAGCTCGGCATCCGCTGCGAGACGGAGCCGGACGCTATCCGTGCTTGGCTGGCCGACGTTATGGCGGCCAATCATCTGAATGAAGCTTACGTTAGGCTTACCGTGACGGCCGGCGAAGCGGAGCTGGGATTGCCGCAGCATGATTATGAGATGCCGAATAAGCTGCTGCTCGTCAAACCGCTGCCCGACATGAGCGAACGGCTCTATAGGGAAGGCAAAGAACTGGCATTGCTGCATACGCGGCGCAATACTCCGGAGGGGCCGGTTCGATTCAAGTCGCTGCACTATATGAACAATATTTTGGCCAAGCGGGAACTTCGCGGGATCGGCGCGGCCGCCAATGCGGAAGGGCTCATGCTGACCCGGGAAGGCTGGCTGTCGGAAGGCATCGTCAGCAATCTGTTTTTCTTGAAAGACGGCATCGTACATACCCCATCCGTAGACACGGGCATACTGCCGGGCATCACCCGGGCGCGCGTCATGGAACTGGCATCGACGGCTGGATTTCGCGTGCAGGAGGGGCATTATACGTGGGAGGAACTGACCGGGGCGCAAGAGGTCTGGGTAACCAATTCCATTCAGGAGTTAGTCTCGATTTCGACGCTGCGCGCGAACGACGGCGTACGGACTCAAGTCGGCGACGGAACCGCCGGACCTGTCGCGACGTTGCTGCTGGGTGCCTATCGTTCTGAAGCGGGAGCTGAAGGATAAGTAACGTGAAGCGGGATGCGTGAAAATAGAGAAAGGTGGAATCATGTTGACGTCAGGCGGAATAAGACGGCAAGTACCGGAGCGGCATTACGAATTTGGAGACGGGACCGAGCTTACGCTAGGCCGCCGAACGCTGATCATGGGGATTCTGAACGTGACGCCGGATTCGTTCTCCGACGGCGGACGGTTTCAAGCGGTGGAAACGGCCGTCGCGCATGCGCGCAAGATGGCGGACGAGGGAGCGGATCTGATCGACATCGGCGGCGAATCGACGCGGCCCGGCTTCGTGCCGGTACCGTTCGAGGAGGAGCTGAACCGGGTGCTGCCCGTTATCCGCGCGGTGCGGGAAGCGCTGCCCGGCATGCCGATCTCCATTGATACGTACAAGTCCGAGACGGCACGCGCCGCGCTTGAAGCGGGCGCGCATATTTTGAACGATATTTGGGCGCTCAAAGGCGATCCGAAAATGGCGGAGGTCGCGGCGGAGTACGGCTGCCCGATTATTTTGAACCATAATCGTCATGAACGGGACTACGGCGATTTCGTCGCGGACGTCGTGGCGGATTTGCAAGAAAGCGCGGCAATCGCGCGGCGGCACGGCGTGGCGGAGGCGAACATCTGGCTCGATCCGGGAATCGGGTTTGCGAAGAACTATGATGAGAATATGACGCTTATGGCGCATTTGAGCCGTCTTTCGGGCCTGGGCTACCCCATCCTCTTGGGCACCTCGCGCAAGAAATTCATTCGCGAGACGCTGCAGCTTCCGGTGGATGAGTTGGCGTTCGGGACGGCCGCGACGGTGACGCTTGGCATCGCGCAGGGTTGTCAGATTATGCGGGTGCACGATGTTCGCCAAATGAAACAGAACGCGCGGATGGCCGACGCGATCGTATACGGGAGGGAATAACTATGGATCTCATGTCGCTCAAAGGAATGCGGTTTTACGGCTACCACGGCGTTTTTCCCGAAGAGAACAAGCTGGGTCAACAGTTCATCGTGGATCTCGATCTGAGGCTGGACCTGAGCAGGGCGGCTCAAACCGACGATTTGAATTACACCGTCAATTACGCCGAGCTGCACGCGAAGACCAAGTCGATCGTCGAAGGAGCGCCGTTCAAGCTGATCGAGGCGTTGGCCGGTTCCGTTGCATCGCAGCTTCTCGAGGCTTATACTAGTATAAATGAAGTGACGGTCCGCGTAACGAAGCCGCATCCGCCGTTCGACATTCATTTTGACGGGGTCACCGTAGAATTGAACAGAAAGCGGGAACGGTAATGGCTTCAAACGTAAGTCAACCCAAGCAGGCGGTCGCCTACATTGCCCTCGGCTCTAACATGGGCGATCGGGATCAGCTTCTCGTGCAGGCGTTGAACCAATTGAACGACAGGCCGGACATCGATGTGCTGCGCATATCGGGTCTCTACGAGACCGATCCGGTAGGATATACGGACCAGCCGCCGTTCCTCAATATGGCCGCTGCGCTTTCCACCACGCTTGCGCCGGTGGAGCTGCTGCGCGTAATGCTTGGGATCGAGGCGGAGCTTGGCCGGAAGCGGGATATCCGCTGGGGGCCGCGCACGATCGATTTGGATTTATTGTTGTACGACGACGTTCGGATGGATGATCAGGAATTAACGCTGCCTCACCCGCGTATGCTGGAGCGCGCTTTCGTACTGGTGCCGCTTCGCGACGTAATTACGCAAGGCCATGAGCTGTTCGCTCGGGTCGACCAGGAGGCGCAGCGGGCTCTACAGGATGGAGGGGAAGGCATCGCGTTATGGAATACGATCAACTGGCACAACGCGTCCGCGCCTTTAGAAAGCTGAAGGGTTACACGCAGCAGGAACTCGCGGAACGGCTCGACGTCTCGGTGGCGGTGCTCGGCTCCTTGGAGCGGGGGACGCGCAAACCGGATCCGAAGCTGCTGGAGAAAATTTCGAGCACGCTCGGCATCAGCTATGACGAACTGACGAATCAATGACGACAAACGCATAAGCGGGCCGAAGGCACGCAGGATGGAAGGAGGAGGAGCGGCGTGCTCAAAATCGGGAACATCGAGATGAAGAACAAGGTCGTGCTGGCGCCGATGGCGGGCGTGTGCAATCCGGCTTTTCGACTGATTGCCAAAGAATTCGGTACCGGTCTGGTATGCGCGGAGATGGTCAGCGACAAGGCCATTTTGCACGGGAACAAGCGGACGCTGGAGATGCTGTATGTCGACGAGCGGGAGAAGCCGCTCAGCCTGCAAATTTTCGGCGGGGACCGGGAATCGCTGGTGGAAGCCGCGAAGGTCGTTGACAAACAGACGAACGCGGATATTATCGATATCAACATGGGCTGCCCCGTGCCTAAAGTAACCAAATGCGATGCGGGCGCCCGTTGGCTGCTCGATCCGAATAAAATTTACGAGATGGTGTCCGCCGTCGTCGAAGCGGTCGACAAACCGGTAACCGTCAAGATGCGGATCGGATGGGACAGCGAGCATATTTATGCGATCGAGAATGCGCTAGCGGTCGAACGCGCCGGCGGCAGCGCCGTCAGCGTTCATGGCCGTACGCGGGAGCAGCTGTATACCGGCAAGGCTAACTGGGACATTATAAGAGATGTTAAGCAAGCTGTATCCATCCCCGTTATCGGCAATGGCGATGTGGTTACGCCGATGGACGCGAAGCGCATGCTCGAGCATACGGGCGTCGACGGCGTCATGATCGGCCGCGGAGCGCTCGGCAATCCGTGGATGCTGTATCGAACCATTCAATATCTAGGCACGGGCGAACTGCTTGAGGACCCGACGCCTCGCGAGAAGATGGAAGTGGCGGTCTTGCACATGGACCGGCTGGCCGCGCTCAAGGGCGAAGCCGTAGCGGTGCGCGAGATGCGCAAACACTTGGCTTGGTACCTGAAAGGGCTCCCGGGCGCCGCGCGCGTGAAGGACAACATCATGGAAGAGACCAGCCGCGACAAAATGGTGTCCATCCTCGAGCAGTACATTCTCTCCTTGGGCGAAGAAGGCGACAAGCCCGCGCCATCGACTCCGGTCGAAGCGGGAGAAGCGGCTTATAGCGGGTAAGGACGCCTCGCAAAGGCGAAAAACCGGTCTGGATTCCAGCGGGTTACAATCGAAGATTCGTTGCGGTCGGATTGCTGGCTTTGCTTGCGCCGGCCTTTTCTTCTACATACAAGTGAAGCGTTTTCAAGGGGTGTCTGGCTTTCGTTGACATTTGGTCCAATATTGCAATATAATCTTTCAATAATCGCAATGCTTACGGGTGGAAGCAGGTTCCAGCCGGCAGATTATTCGGTAAGAGTGTCATCCAGAGAGACGTGTCATATAGTGACGCGGCCTTAAGGTCCGCGCACCCCCGTTTACCAATTTTCACATGACAGGAGAATTACAAATGAGCGATAAAGAGATCATCCTCACGCAGGACGGCCTGAAGAAGCTGGAGGAAGAGCTGGAGAACCTGAAATCGGTCAAGCGCCGCGAAGTCGCCGAGCGGATTAAGATCGCCATCGGCTATGGCGATATTAGCGAGAACTCGGAATACGAGGACGCGAAGAACGAGCAGGCGTTCATTGAAGGCCGCATTATCACGCTGGAGAAAATGCTCCGCAACGCGCGTATCATCAACAACGACGAGATCGATATCGATACCGTAAGCATCGGGTCCACGGTTACCGTGGAAGATATCGAGTACGGCGACACGATGGAGTATACGATCGTCGGAACGGCGGAATCCGATCCGTCGCAGAACCGGATCTCCAACGAAAGCCCTGTCGGCAAGGCGATCTTGGGCAAGAAGAAGGGCACGATCGTGGAAGTTAGCGTACCTGCGGGCGTCATTCAATATAAAATCGTCGACATTAACAAAAAGTAGCATCAAACCTTTCAGATGGAAAGCTTCCTAGGGAAGCTTTTTCATCTAAATACAAGCTTTTATAAGTTTCACGTTGAAAAGTCAGTTTGTATTTCTCCGGAATGAAACGCATGCCGCCGCTTCAAGACGGAGACATGCGTTTCACCTTAATTATCGGTTAAACTTAGGAGAGCCATATAACAGAAGCCCGGTTGGGGGCTTCGCAGATTACGTTAGGAGTGAAGGTAGTGGAGCATCAAACGCAAGAGCAAGAATTAAGCGAGCTGCTGCAAATTCGCAGAGACAAACTGGACCAGCTGCGCGGGCTCGGCATCGACCCGTTCGGCGGCAAATTCGAACGCACGCATCAAGCGAAGGACATTCTCGAGGCGTATGAGAACACGTCCAAGGAAGAGCTTGAGGAGCAAGCCAACGAAGTGACGCTAGCCGGACGCATCATGCAGAAGCGCGGCATGGGCAAAGCCAGTTTTGCGCACATCCAGGACCTTAGCGGCAAGATCCAAATCTACGCGCGCAAAGACACGGTGCCGGAAGCGCAATACGAGGCGCTGGATTTACTGGACCTTGGCGACATCATCGGCGTGCGGGGTGTCGTGTTCAAGACGAATACCGGCGAGACGTCCGTAAAGGCGAAAGAAGTCGTCGTTCTGTCCAAGTCGCTGCTTCCGCTGCCCGAGAAGTATCACGGTCTGAAGGACGTGGAGCTTCGCTACCGTCAGCGTTACGTCGATTTGATCATGAATCCGGACGTGCAGCAGACGTTTATTTCGCGCTCGCGCATTATTCAATCGATGCGACGCTACCTCGACTCGCGCGGCTATTTGGAAGTCGAAACGCCAACGCTGCATTCCATCGCGGGCGGCGCAGCAGCCCGTCCGTTCATCACGCATCACAATGCGCTTGATATGCAGCTCTACATGCGTATCGCGATCGAGCTTCACCTGAAACGTCTGATCGTGGGCGGCATGGAGAAGGTATATGAGATCGGCCGCGTATACCGAAACGAAGGGATTTCCACACGTCACAATCCGGAGTTCACCATGATCGAATTGTACGAAGCGTATGCCGACTACAAAGATATTATGGCGTTGACGGAAGCGATGGTTGCGCATATTGCGCAAGAGGTGCTGGGCACGACCAAGATCGCGTACCAAGACCACCAAGTCGATCTGACGCCTTCGTGGCGCCGCGTCTCCATGGTTGATCTCGTCAAGGAACTGACGGGGGTCGATTTCGGTGCTCAGATCACGAACGAAGAAGCCCATGAGGCGGCCAAGGCGCACAAGGTCAAAGTGGAACCACATTGGACGACGGGACATATTCTGAATGCGTTCTTCGAAGAATTCGGCGAGCCCACGCTTATTCAGCCGACCTTCGTCACGGGGCATCCGGTCGAAATTTCGCCGCTCGCCAAGAAGAACGACCAAGATCCGCGTTTCACCGACCGGTTCGAATTGTTCATCGTAGCGCGCGAGCATGCCAACGCCTTTACGGAGCTCAACGATCCGATCGACCAGCGCCAGCGTTTCGAAGCGCAGCTGCTCGAGCGCGAACACGGCAACGACGAAGCGCATGAGATGGACGAGGACTTCATCCGTGCGCTGGAATACGGCATGCCGCCTACGGGTGGACTTGGCATCGGCATCGACCGGTTGGTCATGCTGCTGACCAATGCGCCGTCGATACGCG
This sequence comes from Paenibacillus methanolicus, assembly GCF_008124765.1. Taxonomy (GTDB): domain Bacteria; phylum Bacillota; class Bacilli; order Paenibacillales; family Paenibacillaceae; genus Paenibacillus_Z; species Paenibacillus_Z methanolicus. Next base: position 71,576 of record NZ_VNHS01000021.1, read on the forward strand.
ACGTGCTGCTGTTCCCGCATATGCGCGATCGCGCAGGCGAATAGAGTTTTTAAAAAAGGGTAGGAATCCGGCGGATTCACTGCCCTTTTTTCATGCGAAAGAACTAGTATAAATTAATTTCAAAAAAGGGGTTGCATTCGCCCAGCGGTCTATGGTATCTTATAAAAGTCGCCGCTGAGCAACACGGTCGACAAAGAGAAATGAGAAACAAACTTGTTCCTTGAAAACTGAACAATGAGCGATATATGTCAACGTAAGAAATGAGCTAAACAATCTTTCTTTTATGGAGAGTTTGATCCTGGCTCAGGACGAACGCTGGCGGCGTGCCTAATACATGCAAGTCGAGCGGATCTTACCCTTCGGGGTAAGGTT
>NZ_VNHS01000022.1 GCF_008124765.1 Paenibacillus methanolicus
CCCCTGGAAGACGACCAGGTTGATAGGTTCGAGGTGGAAGCGCAGCAATGCGTGCAGCTGACGAATACTAATCGGTCGAGGGCTTATCCTAAAAGATTAAACCAGCTGAAGAAGATGTAAGTTTCGTATCCAGTTTTCAGGGTGTACTGCCTTGAATGTTTGGTGGCGATGGCGGAAGGGAACCACGCGTACCCATCCCGAACACGACCGTTAAGCCTTCCAGCGCCGATGGTACTTGGACCGCAGGGTCCTGGGAGAGTAGGACGTCGCCAAGCACGAATGACCGACCACAGTGATGTGGTCGGTTTTTTGTCGTTTCCGTTTGTTATCCTCATGTGGATAACGAGAACGGTTTGAAGAGACACTAACGAGGTTCTTATAGATCACTTGTTGCATGAGGTGATTCCCAGTGGCAGAAAAGGCGTTTTTGGCTTACTTCAAACGTCCGGATCAAGCGGAAGCTGCGTTGACGAATATGAAAGACATCGCCGTGATTGCATCGGCAATAGACCGAATTGATGGATATGCAGGCGGTGGTGGTAATAACACCTTTAATCCGTATGCGGGCGACTTTCAAGGTCTTGGCAGTCTGACCTTGAGTGGAGATTTCGATAATCCGGATGCCGGCGTATTGGCAGCTGCTAGCGTTAGCGCAAGCGGTATGAGCTCAGGAGGACCGGAGAATCGGGTAACGGGCAGAGATGTTTTGCTGACCGTTATTGTGGATGATGAAGATGCAGAACGAGTTGCGCAAATATTGGAGGACTGTGGGGCTTTACGATAGGTTTCAACGCCAGTCTAACCGATAGCACTAAAAACGACCAAAGCTGCTAGGTGAAGAGGTTCATTTTCTCACCAGCAGCTTGCTTTGTCATAGTCGCTGTTTCAACATCAGCATCTGAAGGTAATGAAAGCGCATTTGTATTCACGTAATCGTTGGAACTGTCGCGCTTTTTCACATATTCACACAGTTATCCACCTTTCACACACGGACAAGTGATTTTACTTTCCGATCTCGCGAGTTATTAACTTGTTGATAACTGGGCAAAATAGTCATAATACTAGAGTGCATGATACTAGATAGAATCTGGCGTAAAGCATGAGGCTTGGTCCATGCAAAAGGGTGGAGTCTTGCATTGTTTGACTATGCACGCTTATCGGGTAATAATGAGCGGCTGTTCGTTAAGTCGTGCCCAATGTTTGTCCAACCATGCGGTGCGACAGCGACCTTAAGCGCTTTGCACGCATACGAAGCATTCAACTCCCTTTGGTGTTCAGCCATTCCTGACGCATAAATGCGAGCAGGCGGCTCAACCTAATCCGTGTACAGAATCATCGATGTCAGCTCTTGACCTTTGGATAAAATCGCGTATAATGTAGTTAAAGTCAAAGAAAGTCAAAGTCAACTAAACTGATTTGTTTGACTTTTCCGGCATCGGCCGGCGGAATCGTTGTTTGTCAGCTGTAGGGAGGTTGGCGACGTGCGCAACATTTCCGATTTAATCGAGCAGTATTTAAAGGGCATGCTCCAAGAAAGCACGGAAGGGGCGGTTGAAATTCAGCGTAACGAGCTGGCGGACCGATTCTCATGCGTGCCTTCGCAAATCAATTACGTCATTAGTACCCGCTTTACATTGGAGAAAGGATACCTGGTGGAGAGCAAGCGAGGCGGCGGCGGATACATACGCATACAACGCGTTGAACTTCCGACGCTTAAGGCGATTCAAGGTCATATCGCGCAGACGATTGGCAACGAGGTCGACCAAGCGGCCGCTGAAGGACTGATTTATCAGCTGGAAGAGGCGGAGATGATCTCGAAGCGCGAAGCCAATCTGATTCGGGCGGCAGTGGCGCGCGACGTTATCGCGCTTAAGCTTCCGATGCGCGACGAAGTCCGGGCAAGATTGCTCAAAGCCATGCTTATTACGCTTCTTGTGAAATGAGAACTCATCCCACAGACGAAGCCTCATAAGCCCATCCGGTTCCGTGTAAAGGACATGTATGGATGCGAAGCTTTAGGCGCATGCTTTCGAAGCGAGTTTTGCGTGCTGCAGAACGTTTAGGAGGGATACGCAACCATGCTTTGTCAGGAATGCGGCAAGAGGCCGGCCACTCTCCATTTTACGAAGATCGTCGGCGGCGAGAAGAACGAATTTCATATTTGCGAATCTTGCGCGCGCGAGAAGGGCGAGGGAATACCCGGGACGGCCAACGGATTCTCGATTCACAGCTTGCTCTCCGGCTTGCTCGATTTCGAACCGAGCGGAGGCGGTGCGAATGGCGGATTCGCGGTGAAACAACCGGCTCGCTGCGATAAATGCGGACTGACCCATGCCCAGTTTAGCAAAATGGGACGTTTCGGTTGCAGCAAGTGCTATTCCCAGTTCAGTGATAAAGTCGACCCTATTCTGAAGCGCGTTCACGGCTCGACGACCCATGTCGGGAAAATACCGAAACGGGCGGGCACCACGATCCAGCTGAAACGCGAAATCGAGACGCTGCGGCGCGAGCTTCAGGATCGCATCGAGCGCGAAGAATTCGAGAATGCCGCGCAATTGCGCGATCGGATTCGAGAGCTGGAACGCAATGTTGCCGAGGGGTAGAAGCCGCAGAAGGGAGGAATAGCCTTGTCGAATCGATCATTTGCTCAACATGCGTTAAGCGACTGGATGCAGGGCACTGGCCCTGAAGCCGACATCGTCATTAGCAGCCGGACTCGGATTGCGCGCAATCTGAGGGGCCATCCTTTCCCGATGCTGGCGACTTCGGAGCAATCCAGCGAGGTGATGGAGCGGCTATTGACCGTTCCGGAGGGCGGAAGGTTGAACGGAATCGGCGAATTCGAGACTATTCGATTGTCGGAGCTGAGCGAGCTGGAACGAAGAGTGCTCGTCGAGAAGCATCTGATTAGTCCGAATCTAGCGAACGAATCGCGCAGCGGCGCAGTCATTCTCAGCCGCAACGAATCCATTAGCATTATGGTGAACGAAGAGGATCATTTGCGGATCCAAGTGTTGTCCCCAGGCTTTCAAATTACGGAGGCATGGGAGCTTGCGAGCCGCATTGACGATATATTCGAGGAAGTGGCGGATTACGCATTCGATGAGCGCCGCGGCTACCTTACGAGCTGTCCGACCAATGTCGGGACCGGCATTCGGGCTTCGGTCATGATGCATCTGCCTGGCTTGGTGCTTACCCAGCAGATTAACCGGATTTTATCGGCGATTACGCAAGTAGGACTGGCGGTTCGGGGGATCTATGGCGAAGGCAGCGAAGCGCTTGGCAATCTGTTTCAAATTTCGAATCAGATTACGTTGGGACAATCCGAGCACGAGATCATCGATAACCTGCACGGCGTCGCCAAACAAATCATCGATCACGAAAGGGCTGCGCGTTCGCGTATGCTGCAGGAGTCGAGAATTCGGCTCGAGGATCGGGTATTCCGTTCCTATGGCATTTTGTCGCATGCGTCCATCATGGAGTCGAAGGAATCCGCGCAGCGGCTATCCGACGTCAGGCTCGGGATCGATCTCGGTTTGATTCAACATGTGACGCCGAAGGCAATGAATGAATTAATGGTATTAACGCAGCCCGGTTTTCTCCAGCAGAATTCGGGAGAGAAATTGACCGCCGAACAGCGGGACATCCGGCGCGCTGAACTAATACGTCAGCATTTGCAAAGCGAATCCAATCATGGGGGTGTATGAACATGATGTTCGGAAGATTCACGGAACGTGCGCAGAAGGTGCTCGCGCTTGCGCAAGAAGAGGCAGTGCGGCTTGGTCATAACAATATCGGCACGGAGCATATTTTGCTCGGCCTGAACCGGGAAGGGGAAGGCATCGCGGCGAAAGCGCTGATCGGCCTTGGCCTTAGCTTGGAGAAAATTCAAGACGAAGTGGAGACGCTCATCGGCCGTGGTCAGGAACAGCCGACGAACATTGCCTATACGCCGCGCGCGAAGAAAGTCATCGAACTGTCGATGGACGAGGCGCGCAAGCTCGGCCATACTTACGTCGGCACGGAGCATATCCTGCTTGGTCTGATTCGCGAAGGCGAAGGGGTAGCGGCACGGGTGCTCAACAACCTGGGTATCAGCTTGAATAAAGCACGCCAGCAAGTGCTGCAGCTGCTCGGCAGCAGCGAAGCGGTCTCGAGCAGCCACGGCGCGCCGGCGAACGTCAGCACGCCGACGCTCGATGGCCTGGCTCGCGACTTGACGGCCTACGCGAAGGAAGGTAATCTTGATCCGGTTATCGGTCGTAGCAAGGAGATCGAACGCGTCATTCAGGTGCTTAGCCGCCGGACGAAGAACAATCCGGTGCTGATCGGCGAACCGGGCGTCGGCAAGACGGCGATCGCAGAAGGTTTGGCGCAGAAGATCATTGCCGGAGAAATCCCGGAGACGTTGCGCGACAAACGCGTTATGACGCTCGATATGGGCTCGGTCGTGGCGGGTACGAAATATCGCGGCGAATTCGAGGATCGCCTGAAGAAAATCATGGATGAAATCCGCCAAGCGGGTAACATCATCCTGTTCATCGACGAGCTGCATACGCTCATCGGCGCGGGCGGCGCGGAAGGCGCAATCGATGCCTCTAACATCCTGAAGCCGTCCTTGGCTCGCGGCGAGCTGCAGTGCATCGGGGCGACGACGCTGGATGAGTATCGCAAATATATCGAGAAGGACGCCGCGCTGGAGCGCCGGTTCCAACCGATAACGGTCGACCAGCCATCACCGGAAGAAGCCATTCAAATCCTGACTGGACTGCGCGACCGTTACGAAGCGCATCACCGCGTGAAAATCACGGATGACGCCATTGAGGCGGCGGTCAAATTGTCCGATCGTTACATCACGGATCGGTTCTTGCCGGACAAAGCGATCGACCTGATCGACGAGGCGTCCTCCAAAGTAAGGCTGAAAACGTACACCGTTCCGCCTAACCTCAAACAGCTGGAGAACCGACTGGAGGATATCCGCAAGGAGAAAGATTCCGCGGTACAAAGTCAGGAGTTCGAGAAAGCGGCGGCGCTGCGCGATACGGAACAGAAGCTTCGCGAGGAGCTCGACGTGACGCGCAATCAGTGGAAAGAAAAGCAAGGACGCACGGATTCGGAGGTAACGCCAGAGGATATCGCGCAGGTAGTGGCGAGCTGGACGGGTGTACCGGTTAGCAAGCTGGCGGAAGAAGAAACCGAGCGTCTGCTCAAAATGGAGGATATTCTCCACGACCGCGTTATCGGTCAGAAAGATGCCGTCAAAGCCGTTTCCAGAGCTATCCGCCGCGCCCGCGCAGGTCTGAAGGATCCGAAACGCCCGATTGGCTCGTTCATCTTCCTCGGACCTACAGGCGTCGGTAAAACCGAGCTGGCCCGTGCGCTCGCGGAAGCGATGTTCGGCGACGAGAATGCGGTCATCCGCATTGATATGTCGGAGTACATGGAGAAACATTCCACATCTCGTCTGGTCGGCGCGCCTCCGGGGTATGTCGGCTACGAAGAGGGCGGGCAGCTGACCGAGAAAGTGCGCCGCAAACCGTACTCGGTCGTCCTTCTCGACGAGATCGAGAAGGCGCATCCGGAAGTATTCAACATCCTGCTTCAAGTGCTCGAAGACGGCCGCCTGACCGACTCCAAAGGCCGCGTCGTCGATTTCCGCAACACGCTCATCATTATGACGTCCAACGTTGGCGCGGATCAAATCAAACGTAATTCGTCGCTTGGCTTCACGGCCGTTCATGATGCGGGTCGCGAATTCTCCCAGATGCGGGAGAAAGTCATGGGCGAGCTGAAGAAGAGCTTCCGTCCGGAGTTCCTGAACCGGATCGACGAAACGATCGTGTTCCACTCGCTGGAGCAGGAGCATATCGCCCAGATCGTCACGCTCATGTCCGAGGAGCTTCGCAAGCGTCTACGCGAGCAGGAAGTGGACTTTACGCTTACGGATGAGGCGAAAGCATTCCTGGCGAAGGAAGGCTTCGATCCGGCGTACGGCGCGCGTCCGCTGCGCCGCGCGATTCAGAAGCATATCGAGGACCGTCTGTCCGAAGATCTGCTGCTCGGCAAAATCAGCAAGGGCGACGCGCTCGTTATCGACGAGAAGGACGGCCAGTTGACCGTCACGCATACGGCTCCTGCCCAAGAAGAGCCGGCAACCAAATAAGCATCTACGAAAAGGACGCCTCCCGCTCCACGCGGGGACGTCCTTTTTTGCGTTAAATCATTTCAACTGATAAACTGTTACGGGAGGGGAACGTATGATCGCTCCCGCTTTTGTTGAATCCAAGTTCCGTGCGAGACGTAATAAAAAGTAGCACCATGGATGCATCCAATGGTAAACTTTGAGATGAACCCTTGCACATGAGAAGGAGCCGCACATGGCAAAACTGAAAGTGAAATTCGCTTGTACCGACTGTGGGACGGAGTCGCCGAAGTGGCTGGGCAAATGCCCGGGCTGCGGTGCCTGGAACACGATGGTGGAAGAGAAAGAAACGGTCGTCAAGACGCAGGGCATGGGCTCTTCGATCATTCAGACGAAAGAAAAGCCGCGTCCCATCATACACATAGAAAGCGGGCAAGAGCCTCGCATCGAAACCCGACTGCAGGAGCTGAACCGCGTGCTGGGCGGCGGGGTCGTGCCGGGATCGCTCATTCTGGTCGGCGGGGATCCGGGCATCGGCAAATCGACGCTGCTGCTTCAGACTTCCCATGCATTAGCCTCTAAAGGATTGAAAGTGCTTTACATTTCGGGCGAGGAATCCGTTCGCCAAACGAGACTGCGCGCGGATCGTCTCGGCGCGCTTACCGATAAGCTGTACGTGCTGTGCGAAACGAACATGGATCAGGTGAACGAAGCGATCGAGGCGGTGGCGCCGGATTTTCTCGTCATAGACTCGATTCAGACGGTTTACGATCCATCCGTGCAGTCCGCGCCGGGAAGCGTGTCGCAGGTGCGGGAGTGCACGGCGCATTTCATGCGGGTCGCGAAGATCAAAGGCATTGCAACGGTGTTGGTCGGGCATGTCACCAAAGAAGGAGCCATCGCCGGTCCGCGGCTGCTCGAGCATATGGTGGACTGCGTGCTATATTTCGAGGGCGAGCGCCATCACAGTTATCGCTTGCTGCGCGCGGTGAAGAACCGTTTCGGCTCCACGAACGAAATCGGCATTTTCGAAATGGGCGAATCCGGTCTGCGCGAAGTAAGCAATCCGTCGGAATTATTCTTGTCGGAGCGCCCGCTTGGCGTATCCGGTTCGACGGTCGTGGCGAGCATGGAAGGCACCAGGCCCGTGTTGGTTGAACTGCAGGCGTTGGTCGCGACTACGAATTTTCCGTCGCCGCGCCGGATGTCCACGGGCATTGACCATAACCGGATGGCGCTCATTATCGCGGTGTTAGAGAAGCGGATGGGTATGTTTTTGCAGACGCAGGACGCTTACCTGAACGTGGCCGGCGGGGTGAAGCTCGATGAACCGGCGGTGGATTTGGCCGCGGCCGTCAGCATCGCCTCGAGTTTCCGCGATGCGCCGACAAGGCCGTTCGACGTTATTTTCGGCGAGATTGGATTAACGGGCGAAGTTCGGGCGGTAGCTCGAGCCGAGCAAAGGGTGAAGGAAGCGTATAAGTTAGGATTCAAACGCGTGATCATGCCGGAAAAAAGCCTGAAAGGCTGGAGTCCGCCGTCCGGCATTGAAATTATCGGCGTCGAGACGGTTTCGGACGCGCTGAAGGCAGCGCTTGGGTAGAGGGGGCAAATAATGAAGGAGCCGAGTCAACAGGAAATAATGAACCAGCTGCTGCAGATGGTTGCACCCGGCACGGCATTTCGGGATGGGTTGGAGAATGTGCTTCGGGCAAAGACGGGCGCGCTGATCGTAGTCGGTTACAGTCCGGAGGTGATGGAAGTCGTCGATGGCGGCTTTTCGATCAATTGCGATTTCTCCCCGAACTATTTGTACGAACTGGCGAAGATGGACGGCGCGATCATCCTCAGCGAGGATCGCAAGCGGATTCTATACGCGAACACGCAGCTAATACCGGATAGCTCGATATCCTCGAGCGAGACGGGCATCCGGCATCGGACGGCGGAGCGGGTGGCCAAGCAGACGGGGAAGCTTGTCGTGTCGATCTCCCAGCGGCGCAACGTCATTACGCTCTATCAAGGACAATTGCGCTATTCGCTGAAGGAAATGGGCGTTATCCTGACCAAAGCGAATCAGGCGATCCAGACGCTGGAGAAGTATAAGGTCGTGCTGAGTCAATCGTTCACGAACTTGTCAGCCTCCGAGTTCGAAGAGCTCGTTACGCTGCAGGAGGTTGCCCATGTCATTAAACGGGTAGAAATGGTTATCCGGGTCAAGATGGAAATCAAACGTTATGTGAATGAGCTGGGGACGGAAGGCAGACTGATCTCCATGCAGATGGAGGAACTTGTCGGAGGCGTCGAGGAAGAACTGTGGTTTTTGCTCAAGGACTATGCCAAAGAAGACAGCGAGGATCGAATCCGGGATATCCGCAACAGCATCCGCAAGCTGACGAGCGAGGATTTGCTGGATGTGCCGCCGATCATCAAGTTGCTCGGTTATGCGGGGACCGGAGCGGAAGACATGGTGGCCCCGCGCGGTTACCGGCTGCTGAGCAAAATTCCGCGACTGCCGTCGGTTATTATGAACAACCTGGTGGAACACTTTGATCATCTTCCTCACGTCCTGATGGCGACCATCGAGGAGCTGGATGCGGTAGACGGAATAGGCGAGGTTCGTGCGCGCGCAATCAAAGAAGGACTGAAGCGGATCCAAGAGCAGATGTTCATTGACAGGCAAATTTAAATCCCATACAATGTGAAGATGCGCCATAATGGTTGGATTTTACAGGTGAATGGACGCAAGCGTTTATTCACTTTTGGGGCATAGTAAAGATGAGGTGGAGCTTAATGTTTACGAAATCGATACCGAGTCTTTTCACCGTGGCGAATTTGTTTCTAGGCATCGTCGCGATTATCCTCATCTTCCCGGAGAATGCGCGGTACGATTTGGCTGCGATGATGGTTATCATCGCCATGCTCATGGACGGGGTAGACGGACGGGTCGCCCGCGCGTTGAACGCGCAGAGCGAATTCGGCAAAGAACTCGATTCCTTATCGGATGTCATATCATTCGGCGTAGCGCCGGCTTTCATTATGTACAGCGTGGCCTTTCAGGAATTAAGCGCGGCACCGGCTTGGATTATCACCGCGTTGTTCCCGATCTGCGGCGCGCTCCGGCTGGCTCGCTTTAACGTCATCACAAGTCACGCGGGTTACTTCATCGGTCTTCCGATTCCCGCGGCGGGCGGCGTGCTCGCGACGCTTGCGCTCTTTCACAAAGAGATCCCGGTCGTCGTGCTCATGGGCAGTACCCTCGTGTTGTCGTTCCTGATGGTCAGTACGGTGAAGTACCCGAATTTCAAGAAGGTGGGCATACCGCGCAACGCGATTTGGGTCGTGCCGATCGTCGTTCTCGTTTCGGTAGGACTTGCGCTCTGGCTGCCGCAGCATTTATCCAAAATCATTTTCGTGCCGCTCGTGCTCTACGCGCTGTACGGCCTAAAAAAAAACGTTGATCGACGTCTCCCTTGGCGGAGTCGCAAACAACGCAAAGAAGCGCAGGACGACGTCCAGTCGGAGCACAGCGCTTAAGCGAACTCGGATCAACGCGCCACAACCCGGACATAATCGAACCGCCCTGCTCATCCGAAGGATGAAACAAGGCGGTTCTTTGCGTTTTCATATGATGAGTGCTGAGGTGTGCTCCTGATCGGTGAGGGTTACGTTAAATTAAATAAACCGAGCGTGGCGCATTTGTTCGATTCGTGCGACACGACTTCGTCGAGCTTGATGTCCAGCAGATTGCACATGGCGGACATGTAGAACATATTGCGGCCAAGCTCGTTCTTGATGGCGTCTTTGCAATGCTCGCACAGTTCGCCGGAAATATGGTGATGCAGCTTCGTCTTTGCCTGTTCCAAATTGACGTCGTCGGGGTATTCCTGTTTGCGCGCGTTCAACTCGATACATCCACATTCGGTTACGGATTTCGCAACGGCACGGTTGACGGCCGCGCCGGATTGGCCGTACTTCGATAACACATCCAGCAAGCTCCGGTGCCGCAGCAGAAGTTCGGATACTTGCTGCTGAAATTGCTCCAGCGTCGGGGTGCTCATCGATTCCACCTCATTTCGGGATTGGCAGTGCTCCCCTCTATTATAAGGCCCGCGAGCGGTCATTTCAAAAGACTTTTAGCATCTTGATTTTCCTCCAAAAAGTGTAAGCCGCCCACGGTTAACCTGAGAAATATTGGCGCATAATTGTTAATGGAGGTGGATTCATGTGATGAAACGAATTATTCAAACCCTTGGCTTGGCATTCGGCGCGATGGCCGGAGCGCAAACGTATGGGTGGATGAATGCGGGCGCGGTGTGGGCTTCCCAATCTTACGGCATGCTCCAACGGTCCGGAAGTTATTATTTGAACGCCGGCATCGGCGCGTTATGCGGTCTTGTCTTGGCAACCATGCTTTCGGGCACGATTATTCGATTGGTGGAACGGGGAGCGGAACGGACGTCTTCGCTGCCAATGGGACAGCTTTTATCTGGTGGGGCGGGACTTGCCGGAGGGCTTGCGTTGTCGGCGCTGATTTATCCGGCCGTATCGGGCTTGTCCGGCATCGGGCTATTCATACCGGTAAGCATGACGTTATTCTTCGGTTACTTCGGCTTGCGGATTGGACTGAGCAAACAAGCGGAGCTGGAAGCGGGCGTGGGAGCCTTGCTTGCGCAGCGCGCAAAGGCGGCGGACCCCAGCGAGGACAGCACCTATGAGGAACATAAAATTTTGGATACGAGCGTCATTATAGACGGACGGATCGCCGATATTTGCAAAACCGGATTCATCGAAGGAACGCTCGTTATTCCAGAGTTCGTCTTGGAAGAGCTGCAGCATATCGCGGACTCGTCGGATTTGCTCAAGCGTAACCGGGGACGGCGCGGTCTGGATATTTTGAACAAAATCCAGAAGGAACTCGACGTCAAAGTGCTTATTTACGAGGGCGATATGGAAGACGGAGAAGTCGACAGCAAGCTCGTGAAGTTGGCGAAGGCGCTCCATGGCAAAGTGGTGACCAATGACTTCAACCTGAACAAAGTGTGCGAGCTGCAGGGCGTCTCGGTGCTAAACATCAATGATTTGGCGAATGCGGTCAAGCCGGTCGTGCTGCCTGGCGAAGAGATCGTGGTGCAAGTCATCAAAGACGGCAAAGAGCACGGCCAAGGCGTCGCGTATTTGGATGACGGCACGATGATCGTCGTCGAAGGCGGACGGGACTTCATCGGCACGACGATGGAAGTGCTGGTGACGAGCGTGCTGCAGACGTCGGCGGGACGAATGATTTTCGCGAAGCCGAAATTGTTGGAAAAAGCGCTGTAACACGGTATGATAGTACTCGTGCGATGCTTCCTCTGAGGCATGGTAAGTTCACAGCGAGGCGGTTGAAGGGAATGCCGGTAACGAAGGCGCAATGGGGCGTCGTCATCGTGGCTGCGGGACGCGGCACGCGGATGGGGACCAAAGAGAGCAAGCAATATTTGCTGCTGCAGGACAAGCCGGTGCTTGTGCATACGATGGAGCTGTTCCAAGGCATGGACGACATCGCGGAAATTGTGCTTGTCGTCGGCGGCGATGACGTATCCCGCTGCGAGACGTTCGCGAGCGAGTACGGCCTATCGAAGGTAAAGGCGGTCGTGCACGGCGGAAGCGAACGTCAGCACTCGGTGCTGCGCGGTTTGCGCGCTACCGGGACGGAATGGGTCATGGTGCATGACGGCGTAAGGCCGCTCGTCACCGCCGAAGCGGTCCGCCGGTGCATGCGCGAAGCGGAGCGCTCCGAGGCTTGCGTGCTGGCCGTTCCCGTTAAAGATACGATCAAACAAGTCAATGAAGCCGGCGTGATCACGGCGACGCCGGACCGGAGAAGCTTGTGGGCGATTCAAACGCCGCAAGCTTTTCGGCATGTACGGCTGGTGGAGGCGCATGAGCGCGCGCAAGCGGACGGCTTCATTGGCACGGACGACGCGGTCGTGGTGGAGCGATACGGGGGCATAGCGGTCACGGTGGCGGAAGGCGAGTACACGAACATTAAGATTACGACGCCGGAGGATTTGCCGTATGCGACGTTCCTGCTTGCCCAGCGGAGCCAAGCAGAAGGATAAGAAGCGGGAGTAGCCATGCCAACCATAACGGGAATAAGGAGAGGACGAACATGATACGAGTGGGACAAGGGTTTGACGTGCATCAATTGGTGGAGGGACGGCCGTGCATTATCGGCGGCGTCACGATTCCATATGAGAAAGGGCTGCTGGGCCACTCCGACGCGGACGTGCTGCTGCATGCGATCAGCGATGCGGTGCTTGGCGCCCTGGGGTTGGGCGATATCGGCAAGCATTTTCCGGATACGGACGAAGCGTTCAAGGACGCGGACAGCTTGAAGCTGCTCCAACATGTGTGGGGCTTGGCGAAGGAGCGGGGCTATAAGCTTGGGAACGTCGATTCGACGATCATCGCGCAGCGTCCGAAGATGGCGCCGTATATTCCGCAAATGGCACAGGTGATCGCGGATGCGCTCGAAGCCGAAGACCTCTCCCAAGTGAACGTCAAAGCGACGACGACCGAGCAGCTCGGTTTCACCGGACGGGGCGAAGGGATCGCCGCGCAGTCGGTTGTCTGCCTCGTGAAGAGTGTGCTATGATCGTGGGATAACATGAGGTAGAAACGAAAAGGAGCTTGAGCGCGATGTCTGATCAAATTCGGGTGCGTTACGCGCCATCGCCGACGGGGCATTTGCATATCGGCAACGCAAGAACGGCCTTATTCAACTATTTGTTCGCCCGCAGCCGCGGGGGCAAGTTCATCATACGGATTGAAGATACCGACCTGAAGCGGAACATCGAAGGCGGCGAAGAGAGCCAGCTAACCTACCTGAAGTGGCTTGGCATCGATTGGGACGAGAGCATCGACATCGGCGGCGGCTATGGACCGTACCGTCAGACCGAGCGTCTGGATATTTACAAAGAATATTGGCAGGACCTGCTTGATCGCGGCTTAGCCTACAAGTGCTACATGACAGAGGAAGAGCTGGAGCGGGAGTTCGAAGAACAGAAAGCGCGCGGTGAAATGCCGGGTTATTCCGGCGCGCATCGGAATCTGACGGACGAACAGCGTCAGGCGTTCGAAGCCGAAGGCCGTGTGCCGACGATCCGGTTCCGCATCCCGACGGGCCGTACATACACTTGGGACGACATGGTCAAAGGGACGATCAGCATCGAAGCCGAAGGGACGAACGACTTCGTCATCGTGAAGCGCGACGGCATCCCGACGTATAACTTCGCCGTGGCGGTGGACGATCATCTGATGGCGATCAGCCACGTGCTCCGCGGAGAGGACCATATCTCCAATACGCCGCGTCAGCTCATGATCTACGAAGCGCTCGGCTGGGAGCCGCCGCAATTCGGCCACATGACGCTCATCGTCAACGAGAACCGCAAGAAGCTCAGCAAGCGCGACGAGTCGATTATCCAATTCATCGAGCAGTACGATTCGCTTGGCTATCTGCCGGAAGCGATGTTCAACTTCATTACGCTGCTAGGCTGGTCGCCGGAGGGCGAACAGGAGATCTTCACTCGCGAAGAGCTCATTCAAGCGTTCGATCCGTCCCGACTGTCGAAGAGCCCGGCCGTGTTCGATACGAACAAGCTTAGCTGGATGAACAACGAATATATCAAGAAACTCGAACTGCCGCGGGTAGTCGATCTTTGCCTGCCGCATCTGCAGAAGGCCGGCCGATTGCCGGAGGCGCTCGATCAGGAGCAACGCGACTGGGCTAACGCGCTGATCGCGCTGTACCAAGACAAGCTGCGTTCGGGCTCCGACATCATATCGCTCACGGAACTTTTCTTCCAGACGGAGGCGGTCGACGAGGAAGAAGCGAAGACGGTTTTGGCGGAAGAGCAAGTGCCGGCGGTGTTGCGCGCATTCGCGGAGCAGGTCGCGGCCATCGAGACGTTTAACGCGGAATCCATCAAGGCGGCGATCAAAGCGGTACAGCAGTCAACCGGGTTTAAAGGCAAGCAGCTGTTCATGCCGATCCGCGCCGCGCTGACCGGACAGACGCACGGGCCGGACCTCAACGAGACGATCTCGCTGCTTGGCCAAGCGAAGGTGCAGGCTCGTCTTCAAGCAAGACTGTAAGCATGAAGGGGAGCGCTGATCCTTGTATAGGCGGGTCGCTCCCTTTATCTTTGTTGCACGCGATCTAAGAATCTATTCATGGATCGCTCGCCGGTCAAGCTTACCCACTTGTCAGGCGGAAGGACCTCCGCTATACTTGAGATACTTATTTCTTATCGGTTAATGGCATTGAACAGGAAGTTCATTTCGTGAAAGCAAGATTTCGCACAGAGAGGGCGACCTTTCGCATGGAGCCGCTGCCTGCTTATTTGGCGGTCCGTCCGAATGGCTGGGAGTCGGCCGGGAATCTAGAAATGAACGTTGCGCCTGGGAGCCGCGCGTTCCGATCCGGGTCCGTCCAGGTGACGGCAGGGGTAGGAAGCGCCGTCCGTCCGCGTTAAGGACATGGAGAAGGAGACCTGCGCCCTCGAGCGCGGCGATCCAAGCAGAGTGGAACCGCGTGCTACGCCTCTGCAGCCCCTTATCGGGCTGCGGGGGCTTTTTTGCATCGTAAGAGACGTATTTCCCGGATAACAGCCTCGCGCGCATCATGCTCATGCCGAGGGATGTTGGACCAAGGAATCGTCCTGCTTCAAGCGGTCACGTTGGAGAGGAGCTAACCGCCATGTTTCGCCAGATGAGAATCGATATTGAGACGGTGCTGGATAACGATCCCGCAGCCCGAAGCAAGTTTGAAGTGATCTTTACCTATTCGGGCCTGCATGCGATCTGGGCGCATCGCGTCGCGCATAAGCTGTATAAGCGCAAATGGTATACGCTGTCCAGAATCGTATCGCAGGTGAGCCGTTTTTTTACGGGAATCGAAATCCACCCCGGCGCGCGCATCGGCAGTCGGTTGTTTATCGACCATGGCATGGGGGTCGTCATCGGAGAGACTTGTGAGATCGGCGACAACGTCGTCATTTATCAAGGCGTCACGCTGGGCGGAACGGGCAAGGAACGCGGCAAGCGGCATCCGACGATCGGCAATAATGTCGTCATCGGTTCGGGATCGAAGGTTCTTGGATCGTTCACGGTTGGCGATAATGTAAATATTGGGTCGAATGCGGTCGTGCTTCGCCCGGTGCCCTCCAATAGTACCGTCGTGGGCAATCCGGGGCGGGTCGTCAAACGCAACGGCGAGCGTGTCGGCGATCGCTTGGACCACACGCAGCTGCCCGATCCGGTCATCGAGATGCTGCGCGATATGCAGCGTCAGATCGACGATTTGAAATCCGAGCTTCGCGCCGAACGGGCGTTAAGACGAAGTGCCGGCAATTCAGAATTAATACCCGAAGGAGAACCTACGCTATGAGCTTGCATATTTACAATACGATGACGCGCGAGAAGGAAGAATTCGAGCCGCTCGTACCCGGCAAGGTGAACATGTACGTCTGCGGTCCGACCGTATACGATTACATCCATATCGGCAACGCGCGACCAGCTATTTTCTTTGATGTCGTCCGCCGGTATTTGGAGTCTTCCGGCTACGAAGTGAACTTCCTCGTCAATTTCACGGACGTGGACGATAAACTGATTCGCAAGGCCGAGCAGCTGGGAACGACGGTTCAAGACGTAGCGGAGCGATTCATTGCCGCATTCAAAGAAAACATCGCCGGCCTGGGCGTGCACGAAGCATCGCGCAATCCGCGCGTGACGGAGCATATCCCGGAAATTCTCTCGTTTATCGAGGAGCTGGAGCGCAAAGGCTATGCGTACGAAAACGGCGGCGACGTTTATTTTCGGACGAACAAATTCGCCGATTACGGCAAGCTGTCGCATCAGAATATCGATGAGCTGCAGCTCGGCATTCGGATCGAAGTGGATGAGCGCAAAGAGAACGGGCAAGATTTCGTGCTGTGGAAAGCGGCGAAGCCGGGCGAGATCGCTTGGGATAGTCCATGGGGATCTGGGCGTCCGGGCTGGCATATCGAATGCTCCGCCATGGCTCGCAAGTATGTTGGCGACACGCTCGACATTCACGGCGGAGGGCAAGATTTGCAATTCCCGCATCACGAATGCGAAGTTGCCCAGTCGGAGGCGTTGACCGGACAGCCGTTCGCCCGCTATTGGATGCATAACGGCTACATCAACATCAATAACGAGAAGATGTCGAAGTCGCTTGGCAACGGAATTACCGTCAACGAACTGCTGAAGCGGGTCAAACCCGCGGCCATCCGCTACTTTATGCTGTCGTCTCATTACCGAAATCCGCTTAACTTCAACGACGAGACGATCGCGCAAGCGGAGAACAGCGTAGAGCGATTTGCCAACGGCTATGGCAATTTGAAGCACCGTCTTCAAGTGGCCGGCGATGTGGCGGACGAGGATTTAGACGCTGTCGAGGAGCGGGTCGAGACGATCGTGGCGCAGTTCCGCGCCAAGATGGACGACGATTTCAATACGCCGGACGCGATCACGGCCCTGTTCGAGCTGGTCAGCGAGGCGAATCAATATTTGCAACGTCCGGTCGTGACCGCGCAAGCGCTGAATATTTTCTTGGCGGCTTTCGAGGTTATCGACGATGTGCTCGGGCTGTTGCCGGGCGAAACGGAAGACGGATTGCTGGACGAAGAGATCGACGCTTTGATCGTCGAGCGGACGGAAGCGCGCAAGTCTAAGAACTGGGCGCGCGCGGATGAAATCCGCGATGTGTTGGCCGAGCAAGGCATCGTGCTGGAAGATACGCCGCAAGGCATACGGTGGAAGCGCAAATGAACAAATTGAATGAAGAGTCCATGGTTGCCGATCCGGTACGGGCGGAAGAAGGATTGTGGATGCACGAGCCGTCCAAGACGCCCCAACTCCTGAATCCGGTCGTTTTGGCTTACATGGGCGATGCGGTCTTTGAGATGATGGTGAGGCAATTCTTGATCGCGCAAGTCAATCATAAGCCGCACCATCTACACAAGCAGGCGACCCGGTATGTATCGGCGAAAGCCCAGCGACTGCTATTGGAACGATGGTCGCCGCTATTAACGGAGGAAGAGGCGGATATCGTGCGAAGGGGACGCAACACCAAGTCCGGCACGCCGCCCAAGAACGCCGATCCGGCCGATTACCGGCAGGCGACGGCGCTCGAATGTTTGGTCGGGTATTTGTATTACGGTAAACAAGTGGAACGCTTGCGGGAATTAATGACCGTCGCGTTCGAGACGAACGAAGGTTAGGGCTTCGCATTAGGAGGAAAACATCAATGACAGAACGGGACGACGCGCAGCAAGAATGGATCGCGGGGAAGCACCCGGTTATGGAGGCGCTGCGTTCAGGGCGCGAGATTAACAAGATTTGGATCGCGGAACAAGCGCAAAAAGGCGCCGGCGCGATTATCGCGGAAGCGAAAAAAGCGGGAATCATCGTGCAGATGGTCGATAAGCGCAAGCTCGACCAAATGGTCGAAGGCGTGCCGCATCAGGGAATCGTCGCGCAGGCGGCGGCTTACCGGTACTTTGAACTGGACGAGCTGATTGCACGGGCGAAAGATAGCGGCGAAACCCCGTTTTTCTTGCTGCTCGACGAGATCGAGGATCCGCACAATCTAGGCTCTATCTTAAGAACGGCGGAATGCACGGGCGCGCATGGCGTTATCATACCGAAGCGCCGCTCGGCGTCTTTAACCGCGACGGTTGCCAAAACCTCGGCAGGCGCGGTCGAATACGTGCCGGTAGCGCGCGTGACCAACTTGGCGCAGACGATCGACCGGTTAAAGGAAGAGGGCATCTGGATCGCGGGGACGGACTTGCAAGCCGAGCAGGACGTGTACCGCTCCAATTTCGATTTGCCGCTCGGCATCGTAATCGGGAACGAAGCGAAGGGAATCGGGCGCCTCATCCGGGAGAAATGCGATTTCCTCGTGAAGCTGCCGATGCACGGCCAGCTTAATTCGCTGAACGCGTCGGTCGCGGCCGGCGTTCTGATGTACGAAGTGGTGCGGCAGCGGCGGAAGGGCTAATGAAACGGCGCGACGACGTCCTGCTTGTGGACGGCTACAACATGATCGGCGCGTGGCCGATGCTGGCCAGGTTGAAAGACGAGAATCTGGAGGATGCTCGGGACAAGCTGCTTGACATGCTCGCCGATTATCAAGGGTATACCGGCATGGAGATCGTCGTCGTGTTCGACGCCCATCAAGTACCCGGATCGGGGGCCATGTTCAAGCAGCATCGCGTCACGGTCGTCTATACGAAGGAGAAAGAAACCGCGGATGCTTGCATTGAGCGGCTCGCGGTCGAGAAGGCGAAGCGCAGCCGCAATTTGTTCGTCGCGACATCGGATTTGGTAGAGCAGCACGTGGCATTCGGCAAGGGAGCGCTTCGCATTTCGGCAAGGGAGCTGTTGACGGATGTGCAGCAGAACCGCAAGTCGATCGAGAAGGCATTGGAACGGCCGCTGTCCAACCACCGGAACGAATTGGACAATGCTTTGAGTTTAGATGTGAGGATGAAGCTGGAGCGAATGCGCAGGGGCGAGCCATAGCGCGAATGTTGCTTAATCGAGTCAAATCGAGCCGCGAGTGTTAATTTTGTTGACATTAGCAGGCGGAAAATGCCATTTTTTCTATATAAATATACTCTATCGCCTCTCAAATTCGTTGACGCTCTGAGATTGCATCATGTATACTGGAACTATGTCTTTAGACAGGTACGTGTGTAATCGCCATTTATTGATTGGTCTTGCCAAGCCGCTCTGTTACGGGTTGAATGGCCGATCCCGTCATCCTCATTACTTTACTAATGCACGCCTTTCGAACCGGAGGGATTGTTCGTGAGCATCGACCTCAAAGAGTGGAAAACGCTGGACTATGACTGCAGAACGGACGAGGACGTGGTAGAGGCGGTTCGTGAAGGTGATGGCGAAGCGCTCGAATATTTGATCAACAAATATAAGAATTTCGTCCGGGCTAAAGCACGCTCCTATTTCCTCATCGGGGCCGACCGCGAAGATATCGTGCAGGAAGGCATGATCGGCCTATATAAGGCGATAAGGGACTTCAAAGGAGACAAGCTGGCGTCGTTCAAGGCTTTTGCCGAGCTGTGCATCACCAGACAGATCATTACGGCAATCAAGACGGCGACAAGGCAGAAGCATATCCCGCTTAATTCTTACGTTTCGCTGGACAAGCCGATCTATGACGAGGACTCTGACCGGACACTGCTTGACGTCATTTGCGGAACAAGAGTTTCCGATCCCGAAGAACTTATCATCAACCAGGAAGAGTTCGTCGGGTTGGAGGACAAAATGTCCGAAATCCTAAGCGACCTCGAACGCAAAGTGCTCATGCTTTACTTGGACGGACGCTCCTATCAGGAAATCGCGGTCGACTTGGATCGCCATGTGAAATCGATCGACAATGCTTTGCAGCGCGTAAAGCGCAAGTTGGAACGTTATTTGGAAGTTCGGAATATCGGAGGCTAACCGCCATTATCCATGGAGCGCCAATCGGCGCTCCT
Organism: Paenibacillus methanolicus; assembly: GCF_008124765.1. Taxonomy (GTDB): domain Bacteria; phylum Bacillota; class Bacilli; order Paenibacillales; family Paenibacillaceae; genus Paenibacillus_Z; species Paenibacillus_Z methanolicus. The sequence continues at coordinate 19,708 of NZ_VNHS01000022.1, forward strand.
TTTAATTTCAGTCTACATGCAGGTTTGAGATTCCTTAATTTGGACGATAATGGAGAGTGCCAATCGGTCGAGTGGGAAATCGTTAGAAAATGCAGAGGAATAAAGGCTTTAAGGATGATTGCGGGCACGCCTCGGAGACCTTTATGCGCGCGGCTTCGACAGGAGTTTATCGTTGACACTGCCATATCGCTTGTGATAAAGTGTTTTGAGTAGCCCTAAATAGGCGTTTATTTATGGTGGGCTTTGAATCACCTTGTCGAATCGGTATGATTCTTGCTTTATCGCATAAAGAAAGCATCGAATTTAGGTTCGCGTAACGGCTTTCTTTCCCGATGATAAACCTACCTTGTCGTCGCGATCGCAATGGTCACGATATGGGGTTTATGTGAATTGCTAGCTCAGGAGGTGTACCAGAATGCGGGTTATTATTACGTTGGCTTGCACAAGCTGCAAACAAAGAAACTATGCAAGCTCCAAAAACAAACGCAATCATCCGGACCGCATCGAGATGAAGAAGTTTTGCAAGTTTTGTAACGAGCATACTCCTCATCGCGAAACGAGATAGGATCTGGAGGTGTTGACATGGCATTTCTGGCTAAGATGAAGCAAAGCTTCGGGTCGACGTTCTCCTTCTTCTCCGACAGCTACGCAGAACTTAAGAAAGTTCGCTGGCCCAGCCGTAAAGAGTTGACAAGCTATACGCTCGTCGTGCTTTTCACGATCGTGGCAATAACAGTTTACTTCTGGGTTCTTGACATCGGGATCTCCGAATTGGTCGAACTGATTGTGTAAGAAGAGTCAGAAGGTGGCTTGTTATGGAAAAGAGATGGTATGTAGTTCATACTTACTCCGGCTATGAGAACAAGGTTAAAGCGAATTTGGAACGTCGTGTCGAATCGATGGGCATGGAGGACAAGATTTTCCGCGTGCTTGTGCCGATGGAAGAAGAAGTGGTGAACAAAGACGGGAAGAAGAAGACCGTCATGCGTAAAGTTTACCCCGGCTACGTCCTTGTCGAAATGATTCAGACGGATGATTCGTGGTATGTTGTTCGGAATACGCCGGGCGTGACCGGATTCGTTGGTTCGACTGGTTCGGGCTCCAAGCCGACCCCATTGCTGCCAGATGAAGTGGATCAAATCCTCAAGCATATGGGCATGGAAGAGCCGAAGCCGAAGATCGAGTTCGAGCTGAAAGAAACGGTTCGCGTTATGGTAGGTCCATTTGCCAACTTCGTTGGCACGGTGGAAGAGATTTTGATCGACAAGAGCAAACTCAAGGTTCATGTCAACATGTTCGGCAGGGAAACGCCGCTTGAGCTAGACTACACTCAAGTGGAGAAGGTATAGTTCGAGTTTGTAGGTCGTCTACATAGGCGTCTTGCGTTTGAGGATTTACCGTTCTTGCTGCGGTTGATTATTTGTTGGAGGAGGTGTACAACATGGCAAAGAAAGTCATCAAGTTGGTCAAACTGCAAGTACCAGCAGGTAAAGCGAATCCGGCACCGCCGATCGGTCCTGCGCTTGGTCAAGCAGGCGTTAACATCATGGCGTTCTGTAAAGAATTCAACGCGCGTACAGCTGATCAAGCTGGCCTGATCATTCCGGTCGTTATCACTGTATTCGAGGATCGTTCCTTTACGTTCGAAACGAAAACGCCTCCGGCTGCCGTTCTCCTTCGCGTTGTCGCGAAAATCGAGAAAGGTTCCGGCGAACCGAACAAGAAGAAAGTTGCTACCGTTAAGCGTGCGCAAGTTCGCGAAATCGCGGAGCAAAAAATGCCTGACCTTAACGCAGCTTCCGTAGAATCGGCAATGCGTATGATCGAGGGCACTGCGCGCAGCATGGGCGTTGTTATCGAGGACTAGTTCTTCGAGGGCGGTTCATGGGCATGCACAAGGCACGCCAGAGTGCGTTGCCTGCCGCATTTGCGGCAAGTGGGAGGATCTCCGCAACATGGGAGCTTTTCCGTTAAAACCACATAAGGAGGAGAACTTCAAATGGCTAAACACGGCAAGAAATACAACGAAGCTGCTAAGCTGATCAACGGCGAAGCGACTTACGAAGCAGCAGAAGCAATTGAACTCGTGAAGAAAGCCGCGACTGCAAAGTTCGACGAAACGGTCGAAGTTGCTGTTCGTCTGGGCGTTGATCCGAAGAAACAAGACCAAGCCGTTCGTGGCGTCGTCGTACTTCCACACGGTACTGGCAAAACAAAACGCGTTCTCGTTTTCGCGAAAGGCGAAAAAGCCAAGGAAGCGGAAGCGGCAGGCGCGGATTATGTTGGCGATGCTGACGTAATCAACAAAATCCAACAAGGCTGGTTCGAATTCGACGTTTGCGTCGCAACTCCGGACATGATGGCTGAAGTTGGTAAGCTCGGACGTATTCTCGGTGGTAAAGGTCTCATGCCGAACCCTAAAGCGGGTACTGTAACGTTTGACGTTACGAAGGCTGTTCAAGAGATCAAAGCCGGTAAAATCGAGTACCGTCTCGACCGCGCGGGTCAAATTCACGCTCCAATCGGCAAAGTATCGTTCGACGCAGAGAAGCTTGGCGATAACCTCAAAGCGCTTATCGACGCTCTGAACCGTGCTAAACCGGCTGCGGCTAAAGGGATCTACCTGAAAAACATTGCAGTATCCTCGACAATGGGACCAAGCGCTCGCGTGAACGCGGCTGCATTCCGTTAAGAGATACCGCTACTCGACATTCGAATATGCATACCGTAGACAGTAGGTGCCTCTTACAGGCTTAATTTCCTACCGAGGTGTTATGATAAAGTGTTTGTACTGGATTTGAATCGCAAGGTTCGAATGCAGTGAACAGACCGTCATGGCCTTCGCTACTTGCTAGAAGCGAAGGCCTTTCTCATGCATCGAGGAAGAAGGAATTTGTCGCTACACGGGATGCCTCACAATCTTACAGGAGGTGTACAGTTTGGCAAACGCAAAGATCATCCAAGGCAAACAACAAGCCGTTGATGAGATTACGTCGAAACTGCGCGAGAGCGCTGCTACTGTAGTAGCAGACTACCGCGGTCTGAACGTTGCGCAAGTAACCGAGCTCCGTAAACAGCTGCGCGAAGCAGGCGTTGAGTTTCAAGTATTGAAAAACTCGCTTGTTCGCCGCGCGACTGCAAGCGCAGAGCTATCGCAACTGGATGAAGTTCTGACGGGTCCAACAGCTGTCGCGTTTAGTAAAGACGATGCCGTAGCACCGGCAAAAATCTTGAACGACTTCGCGAAAAAGAATGACGCGCTGAAACTGAAAGGTGGCGTAGTAGAAGGAGCAATCTACAACGCAGACCAAATCAAAGCACTGGCAGAACTTCCTTCCCGCGAAGGCTTGCTCTCCATGCTCCTCAGCGTACTCCAAGCTCCAATGCGCAACTTCGCCCTTGCGGTTAAAGCTGTCGCAGAACAAAAAGAAGCTTAAGAAACAAACGCAATGCCAAAGCGACATTGCTGCGGCATAACCCAAAAATAAACCAATTTGTGGAGGTTCAACCATGAGCAAAGAGCAAATCCTTGAAGCCATCAAAGGCATGAACGTTCTTGAACTGAACGATCTCGTTAAAGCAATCGAAGAAGAATTCGGCGTTACAGCTGCTGCACCAGTAGCAGTAGTAGCAGGCGGCGCAGCTGCAGTTGAAGAGCAAACTGAGTTCGACGTTATCCTCAACAACGCTGGCGCTTCCAAAATCAACGTTATCAAAGTCGTTCGCGAAATCACGGGTCTCGGCCTGAAAGAAGCGAAAGACCTCGTAGACAACGCTCCAAAAGCGCTGAAAGAAAAAGTAAGCAAAGAAGAAGCAGAAGCGGTTAAAGCGAAACTCGAAGAAGCAGGCGCTTCCGTAGAAGTGAAGTAATAACACGCCAACGCGTACGGTCGAACCCCTTGGAGCTAACGCTTCAGGGGGTTCGCTTTATTACGACGGTCATGGCTATAAACGTTCGTCATACCGGTTAAACGACAGCGCTGTTACGACGAACGTTTATCGTTTTGAACGAAATATGCACAGTGGAGGTATCACGTGGCGGATCATTACTATGAGCAGACGCCGACGACCAAACATGATCGGCAAATGCATGAGACCGTTCTGCGCGGACATAAGTTTCGGTTCATGACGGATGCTGGCGTATTTTCGAAGACGGGAATCGATTACGGAAGCCGTGTGCTTATCGATAACATTGAAGTGCCGGTTAACGCGGATGTGCTCGATGTGGGCTGCGGATATGGGCCGATAGGACTGACGATTGCGAGAATTGCGGAACAAGGACATGTCACGATGGTAGACATCAACGAACGTGCTATTGAGCTGGCGACGGAGAATGCCAAACTCAATCAAGTTTCAAATGTAACCATTGTACAAAGCAATGTGTTTGAAGCGGTGCTAGATCGGAAGTTTGATGTGATCGTGACCAATCCGCCGATTCGGGCGGGTAAGGCGATCGTGCATCGGATCTTAGAGGAAGGTGCCGAGTTGTTAAAACCTGGCGGATCGATGTGGGTCGTGATTCAGAAGAAGCAAGGCGCCCCATCGGCGGAAGCGAAGCTGGAGACGATATTCGGCAACGTTGAAGAAGTGACCAAAGATAAGGGATATCGAATTTTGAAAGCCGTCAAGGAATAAAACAGTCCAGATGGTATTATGTTGACTTGACTTTGTCAATGTGATATCATTATAAAATGTCAGTATAAAATGGGCTCAATCTCTTTAGTTGACTAAAATGTCAAGCGGAAATTTAGATGAATAGATTTCTTGCGAATGACGTATAATGTTTACATTTTGGGCAAAATTACTTGATATGAGACTTCGCGCGCTCGCGCGTAAGGGGACTGACGGAAGCACGCTCTTTTTTCGAAATCTTCGATAAGGGCTTTTCTTTATTGGATCAGAATTTGCATGCTGCACATCGTTTCCGACTTGGGTAAAGCTCGCGGCGTATTGAACTGCGAGGAATTACGCATGCCGGAAATATGTCGCGTTCATTTCTGTGAAGTAGACATGAGGGGTGAGGTTAAGTTGGCAGGACAACTTGTTCAGTATGGTCGGCGCACGCGCAGAAGCTATGCTCGTATCAGCGAAGTGCTCGAAGTTCCGAACCTGATTGAAATCCAACAAAAATCGTACGAAAAGTTTTTGGAGAAGGACTTGCTTGAGCTTTTCCAAGACATTTCGCCGATTCAGGATTTTACAGGCAACCTGATGCTCGAGTTTATCGACTATTCGCTTGGCGAACCAAAATACTCCGTCGATGAATCAAAAGAACGCGACGTTACTTATGCGGCTCCGCTGCGTGTCAAAGTTCGGCTGATTAACAAAGAAACGGGCGAAGTCAAAGAGCAAGAAGTGTTCATGGGCGATTTTCCGCTGATGACCGAAACCGGAACTTTCATCATCAATGGTGCGGAACGGGTTATCGTTAGCCAATTGGTTCGCTCGCCTAGCGTATACTTCAGCACGAAACTGGACAAAAACGGCAAGCGTGCATATGGTGCGACGGTGATTCCTAACCGTGGTGCATGGCTGGAACTCGAAACCGATGCGAAAGACATCATCTACGTTCGTATTGACCGTACGCGCAAAATTCCGGTTACGGTACTTCTGCGCGCGCTTGGTTTCGGTACGGATGCGGAGATCCTCGATCTGCTCGGACATGACGAATATATCCGCAACACGCTGGACAAAGACAATACCGACTCGACGGAGAAAGCGCTCATCGAGATTTACGAACGCCTCCGTCCGGGCGAGCCTCCAACGCTAGACAACGCGAAGAGCTTGCTCGTCGCACGGTTCTTCGACCCGAAGCGGTACGACCTCGCGAACGTCGGTCGTTATAAAATAAACAAAAAGCTGCACATCAAAAACCGTTTGTTCAACCACCGTTTGGCCGAGACGCTTGTGGATCCGTCCACGGGCGAAATTCTCGCCGAAGCTGGTCAGATGATTGATCGCCGTTTGCTGGATGAAATTCTTCCGTACCTGGAGAACAACGTAGGGTTTAAGACCTATCATGTTGCGAACGGCGTTCTGGATGCGGATAGTATTCCACTGCAAACAATCAACGTATTCTCGCCTGTAGAGGATGGCAAAGTGACGAAAGTCATTGCCAACGGGATAATCGACAAGAGCGTGAAGCATATCACGCCAGCCGACATCATCGCCTCGATCAACTATTTCATTAATCTGCTGCACGGCATCGGCAGTACGGACGATATCGACCACCTCGGTAACCGTCGTCTGCGCTCGGTTGGCGAATTGCTGCAGAACCAATTCCGGATCGGCTTGTCCCGTATGGAACGCGTCGTGCGCGAACGCATGTCCATTCAGGATGCGAACGCGATTACGCCGCAAGCGCTGATCAACATTCGACCGGTTATCGCGTCGATCAAAGAGTTCTTCGGCTCCTCCCAGCTGTCGCAGTTTATGGACCAAACGAACCCGCTCGCAGAATTGACGCACAAACGTCGTCTTTCCGCGCTCGGACCTGGCGGTCTGACGCGCGAACGCGCAGGTATGGAAGTCCGAGACGTCCACCATTCGCACTACGGCCGGATGTGTCCGATCGAGACGCCGGAGGGACCGAACATCGGTCTGATCAACTCCTTGTCGACATTCGCACGGATCAATGAATACGGTTTTATCGAAGCACCTTACCGGTGGGTCGATCCGAAGACCAGCATCGTTACCGAGCAAATCGCGTATTTGACAGCAGATGAAGAAGATAACTACGTTGTCGCGCAAGCGAACGCGAAGCTGAACGAAGAAGGCAGATTCGCGGAAGACATGGTTATCGTTCGTTATAACAAGCAAGCCGACAACATCCTCACGATGCCAAGCGAACGCGTTGACTATATGGACGTATCGCCGAAACAGGTCGTGTCGGTCGCGACGGCGCTCATTCCGTTCCTCGAGAACGACGACTCCAACCGCGCGCTCATGGGTTCGAACATGCAGCGGCAAGCGGTGCCGCTTCTTATTCCGAAGGCGCCGTTTGTCGGTACGGGCATGGAGCATAAGTCGGCGAAGGATTCCGGCGTATGCGTCGTGGCTAAGCATGACGGCGTTATCGAACGCGTGACAGCAAATGAGATTTGGTTGCGCCGCATGGAGCTTGTCGATGGCAAGCCGGTAACGGGCGATCTTGTGAAGCACAAACTACACAAGTTCATGCGTTCCAACCAAGGCACGTGCATCAATCAGCGTCCGATCTGTCAGAAGGGCGAGATCGTCAAGAAAGGCGATATTCTCGCAGACGGTCCTTCTACGGAGAAAGGCGAGTTGGCGCTTGGTCGTAACGTCGTCGTTGCCTTCATGACATGGGAAGGCTACAACTACGAGGATGCGATCTTGCTGAGCGAAAAACTCGTCAAGGAAGATGTTTATACGTCTATTCACATCGAGGAATATGAGTCCGAAGCTCGCGATACGAAACTCGGACCGGAAGAAATTACGCGCGACATTCCGAACGTCGGCGAAGAGGCGCTCCGCAATCTTGACGAGCGTGGCATCATCCGCGTCGGCGCGGAGATCAGCGCAGGCGATATTCTCGTCGGTAAAGTAACGCCGAAAGGCGTAACCGAACTGACGGCGGAAGAGCGTCTTCTTCACGCGATCTTCGGCGAGAAAGCACGCGAAGTGCGCGACACGAGCTTACGCGTACCGCATGGTACGGACGGTATCGTCGTCGACGTGAAAGTATTTACCCGCGAGAACGGCGATGAGCTGCCTCCGGGCGTTAACCAACTCGTTCGTTGTTACATCGCTCAGAAGCGTAAGATCTCCGAAGGCGATAAAATGGCCGGACGTCACGGTAACAAGGGTGTCATCGCGCGCATTTTGCCGGAAGAAGATATGCCGTTCCTGCCGGATGGCACGCCAGTTGAAGTCGTGCTTAACCCGCTGGGCGTACCATCGCGGATGAACATCGGTCAGGTGCTCGAGGTTCACTTGGGCATGGCGTGCAAGTATCTCGGTTTCCACGCGGCAACGCCGGTATTCGACGGCGCGCGCGAGTACGACGTATTCGATACGATGGAAGAAGCCGGCATGCAGCGCAACGGCAAAACGGTCCTGTATGACGGTCGCACGGGCGAAGAGTTCGAACGCGAAGTTACCGTAGGCGTCATGTACATGATTAAACTGGCACACATGGTCGACGATAAAATCCATGCTCGTTCTACGGGTCCTTACTCGCTCGTTACGCAGCAGCCACTGGGCGGTAAAGCGCAGTTCGGCGGTCAGCGTTTCGGCGAGATGGAGGTATGGGCGCTCGAAGCGTATGGCGCGGCGTACACTCTGCAAGAGATTCTTACAGTCAAATCCGACGACGTGGTCGGCCGGGTGAAGACGTACGAATCGATCGTAAAAGGGGAAAACGTGCCGGAGCCTGGCGTACCGGAGTCGTTCAAAGTTTTGATCAAAGAGCTTCAGTCGCTCGGCATGGACGTCAAGATCCTGTCCGAGAACGAAGAAGAGATCGAAATGAAAGAAATCGACGACGAGGATGACGGACAAAGCGATAAGCTCAACCTCAACCTTGAAGGCACCGAAGTCGGAGCCGAGTAATACAGCATGTTAGGTTGAAACAACAACGCCGAGTCTCTTGCGGGAGGCGAGAAGATCCGTGATTTGATACCGATCAGATCACGGATTTTTCCGGCATTAAAGTATAACGCCTTTCAATTATCGCTTGCCTGCAACAAGTGAACCATAACGAAGGAGGGTTGCTCCTTGTTGGACGTGAACAACTTCGAGTACATGAAAATCGGATTGGCGTCTCCGGACAAAATCCGTTCCTGGTCCCGCGGTGAAGTCAAGAAGCCCGAGACGATCAACTATAGGACGCTGAAACCAGAGAAGGAAGGCCTGTTTTGCGAGAAAATCTTCGGGCCGACGAAGGACTGGGAGTGTCATTGCGGCAAATACAAACGCGTGCGCTACAAAGGCGTCGTGTGCGATCGCTGCGGCGTCGAAGTCACGCGCGCGAAAGTTCGCCGCGAACGCATGGGCCACATTGAACTGGCTGCGCCGGTTTCGCATATCTGGTATTTCAAAGGCATCCCAAGCCGCATGGGTCTGGCGCTCGACATGTCGCCTCGTTCGCTTGAGGAGATCATCTATTTTGCATCCTATGTGGTGACGGATCCAGGTGATACGCCGCTCGAGAAGAAACAGCTGCTCTCCGAGAAAGAATACCGCAGCTACCGCGAGAAATACGGCTACGGGTTCCAAGCCGGCATGGGTGCGGAAGCAGTCAAGAAACTTCTTCAAGATATCGACGTTGAACGCGAACTGGAGACGCTCAAAGAAGACCTTCGTACCGCGCAAGGCCAACGCCGTAACCGTGCGATCAAGCGTCTGGAAGTTATCGAGGCGTTCCGCAACTCCGGCAACATGCCGGAATGGATGATTCTCGACGTGCTGCCGGTTATTCCGCCGGAGCTTCGTCCGATGGTTCAGCTGGATGGCGGCCGTTTCGCAACATCCGACTTGAACGACCTGTACCGTCGCGTCATCAATCGCAACAACCGTCTGAAGCGTCTGCTTGATCTGGGCGCGCCTGATATCATCGTGCAGAACGAGAAACGGATGCTCCAAGAAGCGGTTGACGCCCTGATCGATAATGGTCGTCGTGGCCGTCCGGTCACCGGACCGGGTAACCGTCCGCTCAAATCCCTCAGCCATATGCTGAAGGGTAAACAAGGCCGTTTCCGTCAAAACTTGCTCGGTAAGCGCGTTGACTACTCCGGCCGTTCCGTTATCGTCGTCGGACCAAGCTTGAAGATGTACCAATGCGGTCTTCCGAAAGAAATGGCGCTTGAGCTGTTCAAGCCGTTCGTCATGAAAGAGCTGGTCAACAAAGGGCTGGCACACAACATTAAGAGCGCTAAGCGCAAGGTTGAGCGTGTCAGTGCGGAAGTATGGGACGTTCTTGAAGAAGTCATCAAGGAGCACCCGGTCCTTCTTAACCGTGCTCCTACGCTTCACCGTCTCGGAATCCAGGCGTTCGAACCGATTCTGGTCGAGGGACGCGCGATCAAACTTCATCCGCTTGTCTGTACGGCATACAACGCCGACTTCGACGGTGACCAGATGGCCGTTCACGTTCCTTTGTCCGCCGAAGCGCAAGCGGAAGCCCGTCTGCTCATGCTCGCATCCGGCAATATCTTGAACCCGAAAGACGGTAAGCCAGTCGTAACGCCGTCTCAGGATATGGTACTCGGCAGCTACTATCTGACGATGGACAACAAGGAAGCCATAGGTAGCGGTTCCGTGTTTGCGACCGTCAACGAGGCGATCTCCGCTTACCAACGCGGCATCGTATCGCTGCATGCTCGCGTATTCGTACCGGTGCGCGTGCTGAAGAAGAAGACGTTTACGGAACAGCAGCAGAGCTCGCTCATCAGCACGACGGTCGGCAAAATCATTTTCAATGAAATTTATCCGGACACCTTCCCATATATCAACGAAGCGACCAAGTTTAACCTGCTTCACGGTACGCCGGACAAATATTTCGTATACGAAAAAGGTACCGATCTACAGAAGTTTATGAACGATCTGCCAATCGCGCCTGCAGTGGGTAAGGATTATCTGGGCAACATCATTGCCGAAGTCTTCCGTATTTACCACACGACGCTTACGGCCATAACTCTTGACCGGATCAAGCAGCTAGGCTTTACGTACTCGACGCGTGCGGGTATTACGATCGCCGTCTCCGACGTTATCGTACCGCCAGAGAAGTTCGAGGTTCTCAAAGAATCCGAAGAGAAAGTCAAAGTGGTTACGAATCAATACCGTCGCGGCTTGATCACGAACGAAGAACGCTACGACCGCGTTATCGGCATTTGGGGTCAGACGAAAGACAAAATCACGGATATTCTCATGAAATCGATGGATCGCTACAACTCCATCATGCTCATGGTTGATTCCAAAGCACGGGGTAACAAATCGCAGATTACGCAGCTCGGCGGTATGCGGGGACTGATGGCCAACCCATCCGGCCGTATTATCGAGTTGCCAATCAAATCGAACTTCCGTGAAGGTCTGACGGTCTTGGAGTATTACATCTCCACGCACGGTGCCCGTAAAGGCCTTGCCGATACGGCCCTTCGTACAGCGGATTCGGGTTACTTGACCCGTCGTCTCGTTGACGTCGCGCAAGACGTTATCGTACGCGAAGATGATTGCGGTACGGACAAAGGTTTCGCGGTAAGCCGAATTCAGGATGGCAAAGAGGTTATCGAGGATCTGTACGATCGTATCGAAGGCCGCTATTCGTTCGAAACGGTACGCAATCCGAAAACCGGAGAAGTTATCGTACATCGCAGCGAACTGATCGACTCCAACAAAGCGGAAGCGATTATCGATGCGGGTATCGAGCGTCTCCAAATCCGTTCCGTATTGAGCTGCCGCGCGCGTCACGGCGTATGTAAGAAGTGTTATGGCCGCAACCTGGCGACAGGCAAATTCGTCGAAATCGGCGAAGCGGTCGGCATCATCGCCGCGCAATCGATCGGCGAACCGGGAACACAGCTCACTATGCGTACATTCCACACCGGCGGCGTTGCCGGCGATGATATTACGCAAGGTTTGCCGCGTATTCAAGAGCTTTTCGAAGCGCGTAACCCGAAAGGTCAAGCGATCATCACCGAGTTTGACGGGGTCGTCAAAGACATCCGTGAAGCGAAGGACCGTCGCGAGATCGAAGTACAGGGCGAGGCGGAGAGTAAAGTCTATGCGGTCACGTACGGATCCCGTATTCGCGTCGTCAAAGGCCAACATCTCGAGGCCGGCGACGAACTGACTGACGGTTCGATCGACCCGAAAGAAATGCTGCGTATCAAGGGCATCCGCGGCGTGCAGAACTATATCCTTCAGGAAGTTCAGCGCGTTTACCGGAACCAGGGCGTAGAAATCAACGATAAGCACGTCGAAGTCATGATCAAGCAGATGCTTCGCAAAATCCGCATCGTCGATGCGGGCGACACGCCGCTTCTGCCGGGTTCTTTCGTCGACATGCACGAATACGAATCGGCTAACCGCGATGCGATTCTGTCCGGTCAGGAGCCAGCTGTCGCTAAGCCGGTACTGCTCGGTATCACGAAAGCGTCGCTTGAGACCGACTCCTTCTTGTCCGCGGCTTCCTTCCAGGAGACGACGCGCGTTCTTACGGACGCGGCGATCAAAGGCAAGGTCGACCAATTGCTCGGATTGAAAGAGAATGTAATTATCGGTAAATTGATTCCTGCAGGTACGGGCATGAACCGTTACCGCAGCATTCGATTTGCCGGAATGGAAGACGAAACGGAAGGTTTGGACGATACGCTCGAGACAGAAGTGGTTTCCGTAGAGTCTTAAGTATAACTTCTTATCGTTCAAGGACCTGAATAGGCAGGAAGAGCGTGCCGGACGCGCACAAGATTCAGCCCGTCCGACCGCTCTTTTACCTGTCATCAGCTACGCTAGCGATTGCAAAACAGGCTTGCGAGAATAATATGTCCGAACAAGCTTGACATACGGCTGGGCGTAATGCTAATATGTCGAAGTGTGCCATTTTGCATGGCCCCTGTAAGAGCAACCAACCGTATAATCGTCGCCTTAGTTGGTATCGAGAGGATTGGAAGGAAGGGACCGCATGCAATATATAATTGGCAGTAAACAGACGACGAAGATGGTCGAGCAGCGCAAGGCTATCGAAGTCTACGTTGCGCAAGACGCGGATCCGCGAATGAAGGACAGCATTGTCCGACTTTGCGAAACGGCGGGTGTGCCGATTACCTGGATCGATACGATGAAGAGTCTCGGGGAAACCTGTGGCATCGAAGTTGGGGCTGCAATGGCGGCCGTAATACCGGAAATCGAATAAAGAACTTTCGTTTTTATCGGATGAGAGTCTGGTAGAAACTTTCGTTTGCTTCTTTATGAACCGCCTGGGTCTGTGGGCTTAAAATAAAGCCGAAGATTTACTTGCTTTTGATTATGGGAAGGAGGTGGCAGCATGCCAACAATTAACCAGCTGGTACGCAAAGGCCGTCAAGCGAAAGTAGTGAAATCGAAATCGCCGGCATTGCAAAGAGGATTTAACGCACTGAAACGGGAAGCTACCGACATCAGCGCTCCGCAAAAACGCGGTGTTTGCACACGTGTAGGTACGATGACGCCGAAGAAACCAAACTCCGCATTGCGGAAATATGCTCGTGTTCGTCTGACGAACCGCGTTGAGGTTACGGCTTACATCCCAGGTATCGGACACAACCTGCAAGAACACAGCGTTGTACTGATCCGCGGTGGCCGTGTTAAAGACCTTCCGGGTGTACGTTACCATATCGTTCGCGGCGCGCTCGATACTGCAGGCGTAAACAACCGGAAACAATCTCGTTCCAAGTACGGTACGAAACGTCCGAAAGTTAAGAAATAAGTGATAGCCTAAATACGGGTATCGCAATACCAAACGAAGTGAATAATTGAGAAAGGGGGGCACCCTTATGCCACGCAAAGGTCCAGTACCTAAACGTGACGTTCTGCCGGATCCGCTGTACAATAGCAAACTCGTAACTCGTTTGATCAATCGTATCATGATCGACGGCAAGCGCGGCGTTGCCCAAACGATCCTGTACGATGCGTTCACCCTGATTAACGAGCGCACGGGTAAAGATCCGATGGAAGTATTTGAAACAGCGATCAAAAACATCATGCCAGTTCTGGAAGTTAAAGCCCGCCGTGTCGGCGGTTCCAATTACCAGGTACCAATTGAAGTTAAACCAGAGCGTCGTACTACTCTTGGTCTCCGTTGGCTCGTGAACTACTCGCGTAACCGCGGCGAGAAAACAATGGTAGAGCGTCTGGCAGCTGAAATCATCGATGCATCGAACAACACCGGCGCATCCGTGAAGAAGCGCGAAGACACGCACAAAATGGCGGACGCGAACAGAGCATTCGCTCACTATCGCTGGTAGGATCGAGACAGGATGCGCCGCTTAGTGCGCGCGCATCATGCTTCAGATTCGCATAATCGAAAGGAGACGAGATCATGGCAAGAGAGTTCTCCTTGAAAGATACACGTAACATCGGGATCATGGCGCATATCGATGCTGGTAAAACGACAACGACCGAACGGATCCTGTTCTACACAGGCCGTACCCACAAAATCGGCGAGGTGCACGAAGGTGCAGCTACGATGGACTGGATGGAGCAGGAACAAGAGCGCGGCATCACGATTACGTCTGCCGCGACGACTGCTCAATGGAAGGGTCATCGCATCAATATTATCGACACCCCGGGGCACGTTGACTTCACCGTTGAAGTTGAACGTTCCCTGCGTGTATTGGACGGGGCTGTAGGAGTTTTCAGTGCAAAAGAAGGCGTTGAGCCACAGTCCGAAACCGTATGGCGCCAAGCGGATCGTTACGGCGTTCCACGGATCGCATATGTGAACAAAATGGACATCATTGGTGCAGACTTCTTGAACGTCGTTAAGGACATGCGTGAACGTCTGCAAGCCAATGCTGTCGCAATCCAACTGCCAATCGGCGCTGAGAATGAATTCGTAGGTGTAATCGACATCGTTGAACGTGTCGCTTACAAATACAAAGACGATCTCGGTAAAGAACCAGAGGTAGTTGAAATTCCTGCGGATCTTCTCGAGCAAGTCGAAGAGCTTCGTTTGGAACTGGTAGAGAAAGTCTCAGAACTGGATGAAGAGCTGATGATGAAATACCTGGAAGGTGAAGAAATCACGATTCCAGAAATCAAAGCGGCACTCCGTCAAGGCGTTGTAGAAGTTAAAATCTTCCCAGTTATTTGTGGCTCCTCGTACCGGAATAAAGGCGTTCAGCTTATGCTGGATGCGGTCGTAGATTATCTGCCAGCTCCAATCGATGTTCCTGATATCAAGGGTACCCTTGAAGACGGAACTGAGACGGTTCGTAAATCGGCAGACGATCAGCCATTCTCGGCGCTGGCGTTCAAAATCATGACTGACCCGTATGTTGGTAAGTTGACGTTCTTCCGCGTATACTCCGGCGTTCTGAGCTCCGGTTCGTACGTATTGAATTCGACTAAAGGCAAACGTGAGCGTATCGGTCGTATCCTTCAGATGCACGCTAACAGCCGTCAAGAAATCAGCGAAGTATACTCCGGTGATATCGCGGCAGCCGTTGGTCTGAAAGATACAACAACGGGCGACACGCTTTGCGATGAGAAAAATCTGGTTATCCTTGAGTCGATGAACTTCCCTGAGCCGGTTATCCAGCTCGCGGTTGAACCTAAGACGAAAGCTGACCAAGACAAAATGGGTATCGCGCTGCAAAAACTGTCTGAAGAGGATCCGACATTCCGTGCTCACACGGACGAAGAGACTGGCCAGACGATCATTGCCGGCATGGGCGAACTCCATTTGGAAATCCTCGTTGACCGTATGCTTCGCGAATTCAAAGTCGAAACAAACGTTGGTAAACCACAAGTTGCTTACCGTGAGACGTTTAAACAGTCTGCGAAGGTTGAAGGTAAGTTCGTTCGCCAATCCGGCGGCCGTGGCCAGTTTGGTCATTGTTGGGTTGAGTTCGAGCCACTCGAAGCCGGCGAAGGCTTCAAATTCGAGAACAAAGTCGTTGGTGGTTCGATTCCACGTGAATACATTGCTCCAATCCAAGCTGGTATTGAAGAGTCGATGAAGAATGGTGTCCTTGCAGGATTCCCTCTCGTTGATATCAAAGCAACTGTATTTGACGGATCCTACCATGACGTTGACTCCTCGGAGATGGCGTTCAAAATCGCAGGTTCTATGGCGCTTAAAGCAGCGAAGGAGAAATGTGCTCCTATCTTGCTTGAGCCAATCATGAAAGTTGAAGTTAGCGTTCCAGAAGAGTACATGGGCGACGTAATGGGTATGCTTAGCTCCCGTCGTGGTCGCATCGAAGGCTCGGATACTAAGCACGGTTCGTTGATCGTACGTGCTAAGGTGCCTCTTGCCGAGATGTTCGGTTACTCGACTACACTTCGTTCCGGCACGCAAGGCCGTGGCGTATTCTCCATGGAGCTCTCGCACTATGAAGAAGTACCACGTTCGATCTCCGAAGAGATCATCAGCAAGTCCAAAGGCAACGCGTAAGCGTAGCGACTTTAGACTAGCCGTATCATAAGTTGTCCTTTGGTCGGAAGGTAGACTGACCCTAACCGGCATTCGACTCCGACCACTAAACATATAAAACAATTCCGTTTTATTAAGGAGGAACAGTTCAATGGCTAAGGCTAAATTTGAACGTAATAAACCGCACGTTAATATCGGTACTATCGGTCACGTCGACCATGGTAAAACAACTCTGACTGCTGCCATCACGACGGTTCTTTCCAAGAAATACGGCGGTGCAGCAATCGCATTCGACCAAATCGACAAAGCGCCAGAAGAGCGCGAGCGCGGTATCACAATCTCCACAGCACACGTTGAGTACGAGACGCCTAACCGTCACTACGCTCACGTTGACTGCCCAGGCCACGCCGACTATGTTAAAAACATGATCACCGGCGCAGCACAAATGGACGGCGCGATTCTCGTTGTATCCGCGGCTGACGGCCCAATGCCACAAACGCGCGAGCACATCCTGCTCTCCCGCCAAGTAGGCGTTCCTTACATCGTCGTATTCCTGAACAAATGCGACATGGTTGAAGACGAAGAGCTCCTCGAGCTGGTTGAGATGGAAGTTCGCGACCTTCTTAACGAGTATGAGTTCCCAGGCGACGACACGCCAATCATCCGTGGTGCAGCTCGTGAAGCGCTGCAAAACCCAGATGGTCCTTGGGCTGAAAAAATCGTTGAACTGTTCGAGCAAGTTGACACGTACATCCCTACTCCAGAGCGTGACGTTGACAAGCCGTTCCTTATGCCTGTCGAGGACGTATTCACGATCACTGGCCGTGGTACGGTAGCAACTGGCCGCGTTGAGCGTGGTGTGGTTAAAGTCGGCGACGAGGTAGAAATCGTTGGTCTGGCTGAAGAAACTCGCAAATCCGTATGTACGGGCGTTGAGATGTTCCGTAAACTGCTTGACTCCGCTCAAGCTGGCGACAACATCGGCGCACTGCTTCGTGGCGTTGACCGTAAAGACATCGAGCGTGGTCAAGTTTTGGCAAAGCCAAACTCCGTTAAACCACACACGAACTTCACGGCTCAAATCTACGTCCTGACTAAAGAAGAGGGTGGCCGTCACAAGCCATTCTTCACAGGCTACCGTCCACAGTTCTACTTCCGTACAACTGACGTTACAGGCATCATCAACCTGCCAGAAGGCACTGAGATGGTTATGCCAGGCGACAACATCACGGTTACAGTAGAAATGATCTCGCCAATCGCGATCGAAGAAGGTACTCGCTTCGCAATCCGCGAAGGCGGCCGTACTGTAGGCGCTGGCGCAGTAGCAACGATCCAAAAATAAGCGATAGCAGCCTAAGTTGCTTTCGAGAAGGCCTCACTTCGGTGGGGCCTTTTTTACATGGTAAACAAAGGATGCGACGTATAACTAGCGCAGTTGAGGTCAACAATGGTATGATGGTCAAATGTGAGTTCCATCTATGAGAATAGAAGGAGAACTTACCCCTTTTTATGGACAGCAAAGGACGACAAACCATCATAGCCCGCTAAGGTCAGAAAATACACGGCAGCCCAACATTTTTGTTGCATTTGCCCTAGAGATTAGATATAATATTTTCTGTTGGTCTGTGACGTTGCGATGATGTGAGAGGTTGTTGACACACCCGGCTCCTTTGCCATGAGGAGCGTGTCGAGTTTTTCTCGCGGAGTATGTCCGATACTAAATTGGGCGATAGAAGGAGGGAACTACAATGGCAAAGCAAAAGATTCGTATTCGCTTGAAAGCGTACGATCACAGAATTCTTGATCAATCCGCAGAGAAAATCGTGGAAACTGCGAAACGTTCCGGTGCAGGCGTGTCGGGTCCGATTCCGCTTCCGACTGAGAAGCAAATCATCACCATTCTGCGTGCGGTACACAAGTACAAGGATTCTCGGGAACAATTCGAAATGCGCACACACAAGCGTCTGATCGATATTGTTAACCCAACGCCGCAAACGGTTGATGCACTGATGCGTCTCGATCTGCCATCCGGTGTAGATATCGAAATTAAGCTGTAAAGCATAACGGAAACAGGATAAGAAAAGAGGTGTCAACATGAAAGGTATCTTAGGGAAAAAACTCGGCATGACGCAAGTGTTTACGCCTGAAGGCAACGTAATCCCGGTAACGGTAATCGAAGCTGGCCCGAACGTCGTCCTGCAAAAGAAAGACCAAGAGAACGATGGCTACGAAGCGATCCAACTCGGCTTCTCCGATAAGAAAGAGAAGAATGCTACAAAACCGGCTATCGGCCATGCAAAAAAGGCTGGTACGGCTCCTAAGCGCTACGTTCGCGAAATTCGCGGAATTAATCTCGGTGAGTATGAAGTTGGCCAAGTGATTAAGGCTGATCTGTTCACAGAGGGCGAATTTGTTGACGTAACGGCAGTATCCAAAGGTAAAGGCTTCCAAGGTAACATCAAACGTTGGGGTCAAAGCCGCGGTCCTATGGCGCACGGTTCGCGTTACCACCGTGGTCCTGGTTCGATGGGTTCGATCCAAGCGAACCGCGTTCCTAAAGGTAAACACCTTCCAGGCCACATGGGTCACGAAACAGTTACCATTCAGAACCTGCAAGTTGTACGCGTTGACGCTGAGCGTAACGTACTCCTCGTAAAAGGTTCCGTACCAGGCCCTAAAAACAGCTTGGTTAGAGTGAAAATCACGGTTAAGAAATAATCGTTCTAAAGAAAGGAGGAACTAGCAATGCCAACAGTAGAAGTATTGAATGTGAGCGGCTCTAAGGTGGGCGAGCTCGAGCTGGCAGAAGGCGTATTCGGTATCCAACCGAACGTACATGTTCTACACAGCGCTGTTCTGCTGCAACAAGCTGCTGAACGTCAAGGAACACATAAGACGAAAGGACGCTCCGAAGTTCGTGGCGGCGGCCGTAAACCTTGGAAACAAAAAGGTACGGGTCGTGCACGTCAAGGTAGCATTCGTTCGCCGCAATGGGTTGGCGGCGGTACTGTATTTGGCCCGGTGCCACGTAATTACGGCTTCAAGCTTCCTAAGAAAGTTCGCCGTCTGGCGATTAAATCCGCTCTCTCTTCCAAAGTGATTGCGAACGACATCATCGTTTTGGATCAACTTACGCTGGCTTCGCCGAAGACGAAAGAATTCGCAGCCATCCTGAACAACCTGAAAGTTGCACGCAAGGCGCTTGTTGTAACGGCTAACTACGAAGATAACGTAGCATTGTCCGCACGCAACATCCCAGGCGTTAAATTTGTAGCGGCTGAAGGCATTAACGTTCTGGACGTACTGGTTCACGATAAGCTCATCATCACTAAAGAGGCTGTAGCGAAAGTACAGGAGGTGCTTGCGTAATGAAGGATCCACGCGATATTATCAAGCGCCCGATTATTACGGAGCAAACTAGCGACTTTATGGCGAATAAGCGTTACGTCTTCGAGGTTGATATCCGCGCGAACAAAACGGAAATCAAAGAAGCCGTTCAACAAATTTTCAAAGTAAAAGTCTCGAGCGTTAACACGTTGCGCATGCCGGCTAAACCGAAGCGTTATGGCCGCCACAGCGGATATACGTCCGAATGGAAAAAAGCGATCGTTCAACTGTCCGCGGACAGCAACGAGCTTGAGTTTTTTGAATCGGTATAAGGAACTGGGCGGAGCGTTTAACGCATCGGCCGCCTAGCCCCTTAAGACAACGGTAAGGAGGGAATCGAAGTGCCAGTTAAGAAGTATAAACCGACTTCCCCGGCCCGCCGTGCAATGTCCGTCTCGACGTTCGAAGAGATTACGACAAGCACACCGGAGAAATCGCTTCTTGCGCCGCTTTTCAAAAAAGCAGGCCGCAATAACCAAGGCAAAATCACGGTTCGCCATCATGGTGGCGGCCACAAACGTAAATACCGGATTATCGACTTCAAACGTAACAAGGACGGCATCGTAGGTAACGTCGCGACGATCGAATATGATCCGAACCGTACGTCCAATATCGCGCTGATCCACTATGTGGATGGCGAGAAACGCTACATCATCGCTCCTAAAGGTTTGAAAGTTGGCGATCAAATCGTATCCGGCGTAGGTGCTGATATCAAAATCGGCAACACGCTTCCACTGGAAAACATTCCGGTTGGTACGGTTATTCACAACATCGAACTGAAACCTGGTAAAGGTGGTCAGCTGGTTCGTGCAGCTGGTACGGAAGCTCAGCTTCTTGGTAAAGAATCCGAGTACGTATCGATCCGTCTTTCCTCCGGCGAAGTTCGTCGCATTCTGAAGAAGTGCCGCGCAACAATCGGTTCTGTTGGCAACGAAGATCACGAACTCGTGAAAATCGGTAAAGCCGGCCGTTCCCGTTGGTTGGGCAAACGTCCTGAAGTTCGCGGCGTCGTCATGAACCCGAACGATCACCCACACGGTGGTGGCGAAGGCCGTGCACCTATCGGACGCAAATCGCCTATGTCCCCTTGGGGCAAACCGACTCTCGGTTACAAAACACGCAAGAAGAAAAAAGCATCGAGCCAATACATTATTCGTCGTCGCACGAAATAATCATTGCTTTGAAGCTGCCGCGTGACGCAGGTTACGCAATCGTCTCTTGAAGGGAGGACAAACCATGGGTCGCAGTTTGAAGAAAGGTCCGTTTATCGACGGCTACCTGCTCAAAAAAGTTGAGGTTCTCAACGAAACAAACAAGAAAGTTGTTGTAAAGACTTGGTCCCGTCGTTCGACGATTTTCCCGCAATTCATCGGACACACGTTCGCGGTTTATGATGGTCGTAAACACGTGCCGGTTTATGTGACGGAAGATATGGTTGGCCACAAACTCGGTGAGTTCGCGCCAACGCGTTCGTACAAAGGCCACGGCAACGACGACAAGAAAACGGGCCGTCGTTAATCGGCAGCCCTCTACTTAAGTTTTGATGAACGAGAGGAGGTCCTACCATGTCACAAGCTAAAGCGCATGCTAACAACGTACGCATTGCACCGCGCAAAGCCCAACTCGTTGTTGACTTGATTCGCGGCAAGAAAGTCGGCGAGGCGATCGCAATTCTGCGTCACACGCCGAAGGCTGCTTCCCCAATCGTTGAGAAGCTGCTGAACTCCGCAATCGCTAACGCTGAGCACAACTACCAGCTGGACGCGAACAAATTGGTTGTCGAGCAAGTGTTCGTAAACCAAGGTCCTACGATGAAACGTTTCCGTCCGCGCGCTATGGGTCGTGCTAGCCGGATCAACAAAAGAACTAGCCACATTACACTAGTGGTATCCGAAAAATAAGGAGGGAAAACGTGTGGGTCAAAAGGTAAATCCCGTCGGTCTTCGTATCGGTGTTATCCGTGACTGGGAATCCAAATGGTACGCAGGCAAGGACTTCGGCGATCTGCTCATGGAAGACGTAAAAATCCGTGAGTACCTGAAGAACAAACTGAAAGACGCAGCTGTATCCCGCTTTGAAATCGAGCGCGCAGCTAACCGCGTTAACGTAACGATTCATACTGCGAAACCGGGTATGGTAATCGGTAAAGGCGGTTCCGAGGTTGAGAACCTGCGCACGGAACTTGCTAAAATCTCCAAAGGCAAAAAGATTCACATAAACATTTCCGAGATCAAACATCCGGAACTTGATGCGATTCTCGTAGCTGAAAGCATTGCACAACAACTTGAGCGTCGTATTTCGTTCCGTCGCGCGATGAAACAATCGATTCAACGGACGATCCGCTCGGGTGCAAAAGGGATCAAAACATCGGTCAGCGGTCGTCTGGGCGGTGCGGAGATCGCACGTACGGAAGGTTACAGCGAAGGTACAGTACCGCTTCATACGCTGCGCGCAGATATCGACTACGGCACAGCAGAAGCGCATACGACTTACGGCCGAATTGGCGTAAAAGTATGGATCTATCGCGGTGAAATCCTTCCGTCGAAGAAGAAAGCAGCAGCTCCCCAGGAAGGAGGCAACTAAACCATGTTGGTACCAAAACGCGTCAAACACCGTAAACAGCAACGCGGTAACATGAGAGGTCGCGCTAAAGGCGGCACTGAAGTAGCCTTCGGCGAATACGGCCTGCAAGCAATGGAACCAGGCTGGATCACGAACCGCCAAATCGAATCCGCTCGTATCGCAATGACACGTTACATCCGTCGTGGCGGTAAAGTTTGGATCAAAATCTTCCCACATAAACCAATCACTCAAAAGCCTCTCGAAGTGCGGATGGGTAGCGGTAAAGGTAACGTGGAGAAGTGGGTTTCCGTCGTAAAACCAGGCAAGATCATGTTCGAACTTGCTGGCGTATCCGAGGAAATCGCACGTGAAGCAATGCGTCTTGCTGCTCACAAACTCCCGGTAAAAACGAAGTTCGTGAAACGCGAAGAAGTGGGTGGTGAAGCAAATGAAAGCTAGTGAATTTCGCAACCTGACCTCTGCTGAGATCGAACAAAAAGTCGCTGGTTTTAAAGAAGAGCTCTTCAACCTTCGTTTTCAATTGGCCACCGGTCAACTGGATAACCCGCAGCGCATCAGCGCCGTACGCAAGGAAATTGCTCGTGCTAAAACCGTTCTGCGTGAAAGAGAACTTGGAATCACCAGCTAAGGGTGAATTCTTGAGTGAAAATAGCGTGACCGCCTAAGGAAGGAGGAAGAACATGAGCGAACGTAATGCCCGCAAAGTTCAGGTCGGTAAAGTAGTTAGTGACAAAATGGACAAAACGATCGTAGTTGCTGTTGAGACATACAAAAAACACGATCTGTACCATAAACGCATTAAGTACACAAAGAAATTCAAAGCGCATGACGAGAATAACCAAGCTAAAATTGGTGACACGGTGAAAATCATGGAAACTCGTCCGCTTTCGAAAGACAAACGGTTCCGTCTGGTCGAAATCGTTGAAGAAGCAGTAGTTCTTTAAGTTGCTTATTGTTAAGCATTTTCCCGAAAGGAGGACGTTAAAATGATTCAACCATTTACGCGTTTGGCTGTCGCTGACAACTCCGGTGCGAAGGAACTGATGTGTATCCGTGTACTGGGTGGTACGGGACGTCGTGTAGGCCATATCGGCGATCTGATCGTTTGCTCCGTCAAACAAGCAACACCTGGCGGCGTTGTCAAAAAGGGCGACGTAGTTAAGGCGGTTATCGTTCGTACGAAGCGTGCGGTACGTCGTAAAGACGGTTCGTACATTGCGTTCGACGAGAATGCAGCCGTAATCGTTAAAGAAGATAAGAGCCCACGTGGTACTCGTATTTTCGGACCAGTTGCCCGCGAGCTTCGCGATCGCGACTTCATGAAAATCGTATCCCTTGCTCCGGAAGTTATCTAATAGCACGAATTAAGCTTGCTGAAGGCAAGCATGCAGGAGGTGTAACTCATGCCACGTTTGAAAAAAGTGTTGGAATCCCACAACAATAAACTGCACGTGAAAAAAGACGATACCGTTATCGTCATCACGGGTAAAGACAAAGGCAAAAAAGGCCGCGTCATCGCAGCTTATCCACGTGAGAACCGTGTACTCGTTGAAGGCGTTAATCTGGTGAAGAAACACTCGCGTCCGTCCCAAGCGAATCCGCAAGGCGGTATTATCGAGCAAGAAGCACCGATCCACGTATCGAACGTTATGCACGTTGATCCGAAGAGCGGCAAAGTAACCCGTATCGGTTACAAAGTGCTCGAGAACGGCAAAAAAGTCCGCGTAGCGAAAGCTTCCGGCGAGATCATCGACTAATTGATCGCTTAAAGAAAGGAGGACCACTTTAAGATGGCAATCAGAATGAAAGAGCGTTACCTGAACGACATCACTCCTGCTCTCATGCAGAAGTTCAACTATACAACGGTTATGCAAGTGCCGAAGATTGAGAAAGTCGTTATCAACATGGGTGTTGGTGAGGCAGTTTCGAACTCCAAAGTACTTGACGTAGCAGTTGAAGACCTTCGTCTAATCTCCGGTCAAAAACCGGTCATCACCCGTGCAAAGAAATCGATCGCAGGCTTTAAGCTTCGCGAGAACATGCCAATCGGGGTTAAAGTAACGCTGCGCGGCGAGCGCATGTACTACTTCCTCGACAAACTATTTAACGTTTCGCTTCCACGCGTTCGCGACTTCCGCGGCGTATCGACGAAAGCGTTCGACGGTCGCGGCAATTACACGCTTGGCCTTAAAGAACAACTGATCTTCCCAGAGATCGAGTACGATAAGGTTGACAAAGTACGCGGTATGGACGTCGTCATCGTCACGACGGCAAAAACGGACGAAGAAGCTCGTGAGCTGCTGACCCAAATGGGCATGCCGTTTGCGAAGTAATCCACAGGAGGTGTAATACCAAGTGGCAAAAACTTCGATGAAAGTGAAGCAGCAACGTACCCCTAAATTCAAAGTGCGTGCTTACACGCGCTGCGAGCGTTGCGGCCGTCCACATTCCGTTTTGCAAAAGTTTAAAATTTGCCGGATTTGTTTCCGTGAATTAGCATACAAAGGCCAGATCCCTGGCGTTAAAAAAGCAAGCTGGTAATCAGCCTAGTACGGGAAGGAGGTACAATCAATGGTTATGTCTGATCCAATCGCAGATATGCTGACACGTATTCGTAACGCGAATGTTGTCCGTCACGAAACTGTGGAAATGCCGGCTTCGAAGGTTAAGAAGCAAATCGCCGAGATCTTGAAGCGCGAGGGCTTTATCCGCGATGCCGAGTATATCGAAGATAACAAACAAGGGATTATCCGTATTTTTCTGAAATACGGCGCTAACCAAGAGCGCGTAATCACGGGGCTGAAACGTATCAGCAAACCGGGTCTGCGTGTTTACACGAAAAGCAACGAAGTTCCTCGTGTCCTTGGCGGTTTGGGAGTAGCAATCATTTCTACGTCCCAAGGCGTTATGACCGACAAAGAAGCTCGCCAAGTGAAATCCGGCGGCGAAGTTCTCTGCTACGTTTGGTAATTGACTGCACAACGATTGGAGGTGTAACAAATGTCTCGTATTGGCCGCAAACCGATCCAAGTACCAGGTGGCGTTAACATCGACTTGGACAACAGCGTAATTACAGTTAAAGGACCGAAAGGTACGCTCAGCCGCACGATCCACAAAGACATGAGCGTGGTGGTTGAAGAGAGCGTCATCAACATCGTTCGTCCTTCCGACAATAAATTGCATCGTTCCCTTCACGGTACGACGCGCAGCGTGATCGCGAACATGGTGACTGGTGTAACCGATGGTTTCTCCAAAAACCTTGAGCTCGTAGGCGTTGGTTACCGTGCAAGCAAGTCCGGTGACAAGATCGTACTGAACGTTGGTTACTCCCATCCGGTAGAAATCACACCGGAAAGCGGAATCGAGTTTGAAGTTCCTTCGAACACGAAAATCACCGTAAAAGGTATCGATAAAGAACTCGTTGGCGCAACGGCTGCAAAAATCCGTTCCGTACGCGAACCTGAGCCGTATAAAGGCAAAGGTATCAAGTATGAAGGCGAGCGCATCCTTCGTAAAGAAGGTAAAGCTGGTAAGAAGAAATAAGAAGCGTCCCTCTTTATGGGCGCTTGACCGGATAGCATCATAATCCATACAAGAAAGGAGTGTCTTCGAATGATCACTAAAGGCGATAAAAACAAAGCTCGTTTGAAACGTCACCTGCGTGTTCGTAAGAAAATCAGCGGTACGGCTGCACGTCCTCGTCTGTCCGTATTCCGTTCCTCCAAGCACATCTACGCTCAATTGATCGACGATGTAGCAGGCGTAACGATCGCTGCGGCATCGACGCTCGACAAAGAAATTGCGGAAATCGGCAACGGTGGCAACGTGGAAGCAGCTCGCAAAATCGGCGAACTGATCGCGAACCGTGCGAAAGCTAAAGGCGTAGAGAATGTTGTATTCGACCGCGGAGGATACCTGTACCACGGCCGTATCCAAGCGCTGGCTGATGCAGCTCGCGAAGCTGGTCTTCAATTCTGATTCACATCACTTATTAAGGAGGTAAGACGACTTGCGTATAGATCCGAATGCGTTAGAACTTACTGAAAAAGTAGTTCAAATCAACCGCGTAGCGAAAGTTGTAAAAGGCGGACGCCGTTTCAGCTTCAGCGCGCTTGTAGTTGTCGGTGACGGTAAAGGTCATGTCGGCGCAGGCATCGGTAAAGCCGGCGAGGTTCCTGAAGCGATCCGCAAAGGTATCGAAGATGCGAAGAAAAACCTGATCCAGATCCCGCTTGTTAACACCACGATTCCTCACCAAGTGCTCGGACATTTCGGCGCAGGACGCGTGCTTCTCAAACCGGCATCTGAAGGTACCGGTGTGATTGCGGGTGGTCCTGTTCGTGCTGTTCTTGAGCTCGCAGGTGTTGGCGATATTCTGACGAAATCGCTGGGCTCTTCCAACTCCATGAACATGGTTAATGCAACACTGGAAGGTCTGTCCCGTCTCAAGCGTGCAGAAGACGTTGCCAAACTGCGTGGAAAAACTGTACAAGAGCTTCGGGGTTAAGGAGGGGAATACGATGGCAAAACTGCAAATCACCCTCGTTCGCAGCCTGATCGGCCGTAACGAGAAGCAACGCGCAACGGTCAACACGCTTGGCCTTCGCAAGCTTCATCAATCGGTTGTTCATGATGACAGCCCGGCCATTCGCGGCATGGTGAACCATGTAAGCCACTTGATTAAAGTAGAAGAAGTACAAGCATAAATAATCGCGTTAGCGATGTTTGAAGCGATGCTTTTTATGGGAGAGCAGCGCAATAACAATGCAGCTGTACCGAAGGCGTCTAACGCCTTAAGGCAGATTGCGGCGTAAAAATGAAGGAGGTGCAACGTACGATGAAATTGCATGAGCTGAAACCAGCGGAAGGTTCGCGTAAAGAAGGCTTCCGTAAAGGTCGCGGTATCGGTAGCGGCAACGGTAAAACAGCAGGTAAGGGCCATAAAGGTCAAAACGCTCGTTCCGGCGGAGGTGTTCGTCCAGGATTCGAGGGTGGTCAAAACCCGTTGTACCGTCGTTTGCCTAAACGCGGATTCAACAACCCATTCCGTAAAGAGTATGCGATTGTGAACATCGAAGAGCTGAACAGCTTCGCAGCAGGAACGGAAGTAACGCCTGAACTGCTTCTGGAGCAAGGTATCGTTAAGAACCCACAGAGCGGAATCAAAGTTTTGGGTAACGGCGAGATCACTGTACAGCTTACGGTGAAAGCAAACAAGTTCTCTCAATCTGCGGTAGAGAAAATCCAGGCTGCCGGCGGTAAAACCGAGGTGATCTAATTGTTCAAGACCGTGTCCAACATTTGGAAAGTTGAAGATCTCCGTAGCCGGATCCT
Source organism: Paenibacillus methanolicus (assembly GCF_008124765.1). Taxonomy (GTDB): domain Bacteria; phylum Bacillota; class Bacilli; order Paenibacillales; family Paenibacillaceae; genus Paenibacillus_Z; species Paenibacillus_Z methanolicus. Next base: position 47,108 of record NZ_VNHS01000022.1, read on the forward strand.
GTTCACTTTGTTTATCCTGCTGATTTACCGTATCGGTTCTTTCATCCCGGTACCGGGCGTCAACACGGACGTATTCAAAGAAGCAGGGAACAGCGGTACGGATCTCTTCGGACTGCTCAATACGTTTTCCGGCGGCGCGTTATTCCAATTCTCGATCTTCGCGATTGGAATCATGCCGTACATCACGGCGTCGATCATCGTACAGCTGCTGTCGATGGACGTCATCCCGAAATTCGCCGAATGGGCGAAAGAAGGAGAAAACGGAAAACGCAAGCTTGCGCAAATTACGCGTTATGGCACTGTTGTACTCGGTCTGATTCAAGGCTTCGGTACGGCAGTTGGCTTTAACCGTCGATACGGTTTAGAAATGATCCCAGGTGCGACGTTCACGGATTATTTGACCATTGCGATCATCCTGACGGCGGGCACGGCTTTTCTTATGTGGCTTGGCGAGCAAATTACGGAACGTGGCATTGGCAACGGGATCTCGGTCCTCATCTTTGCCGGTATCGTGGCTGCGATCCCAGGACACATCCGTACGCTTTACCAGACTCAAATCGCCGATCTGCCTAGCGACCAGCTATTCTGGGGTATTCTGAAGCTGGTGCTGATTGTCATCGCGATTGTCGTGATGATCGTCTGCGTCATCTTCGTACAGCAAGGGATCCGCAAGATTCCTGTCCAGTATGCGAAACGCGTGGTAGGACGCAAAATGTACGGTGGTCAATCGACGCACATTCCGCTCAAAGTAAACGGAGCAGGCGTTATCCCGGTTATCTTCGCGGTATCGCTCCTGATGTTCCCGGTTACGATTGCGCAGTTTTGGTCGACTCAGCCATGGGCTGACTGGATCATCAATCACTTAATGTACGACAAACCGCTTGGTATGGTGCTCTATATCATACTGATTATCGGTTTTACGTTCTTCTACACCTTCGTGCAGATCAATCCGGTTCAAATGGCGGACCAAATGAAGAAGAATGGCGGTTACATCCCGGGCATCCGTCCTGGTAAACCAACGTCCTCCTACATTACCCGCGTTATGTCCCGGATTACGCTTAGCGGCGCGATCTTCCTGGCCATTATCTCGATTACGCCGGTTGTGTTCGGCAAAATCGCGGGTCTTGATCAGTCGATCCAGCTGGGCGGCACTTCGCTCTTGATCGTCATCGGTGTCGCGCTCGACACGATGAAGCAGATCGAGACTCAATTGATCAAACGCCACTACAAAGGGTTTATCAATAAATAACGATAGGTTCGGATTCGGGCTTCCGCGCGCGCTTCGTCGTTGTGTCGGAACCCTTCTGCGGCCTATTGGCGTAAAGCGAGGAAGGCGCTAATGAACATCTTATTCATGGGTCCTCCGGGCGCAGGTAAAGGCACGCAGGCCGAGCGGATCGTCGATACGTTCAATGTCCCGCATATTTCGACCGGCGATGCTTTTCGTTTGGCAATGAAACAAGGAACGCCGCTTGGCCAAAAAGCAAAAGAGTTTGTTGACCAGGGCTTGCTCGTACCAGACGAGATTACGAACGGCATCGTTCGCGACCGTCTGCTGCTGGAAGACTGCAACAACGGCTTTTTGCTCGACGGATTTCCTCGTACGCTTCAACAAGCGGAAGCGCTGGACGGAATGCTGGCTGAGATGGGCCGTAGCATTGACCATGTCGTGAACTTGAAAGTTGATCGCGGTCTGCTGCTTGCGCGTCTGACCGGTCGTCGCATTTGCAAATCCTGTGGCGCAACTTACCACGTAATGTTCAACCCGCCGAAGCAAGAAGGCGTATGCGATAAATGCGGCGGCGAGCTGTATCAACGGTCAGACGATACGGAAGCCAAAGTCGGAACGCGTCTTGACGAATACATCTCGAAGACGGCTCCGCTGCTTGATTACTATTCGGGCAAAGGAACACTTCGCGAAGTAGACGGAGAGAAAGAAATCGATGATGTGACTGCAGAAATCGTAAGCTGCTTGCGAGGATCTGCCGAATGATCATTTGCAAGTCCGATGCGGAATTGCGTTATATGAGGGAAGCCGGACGTATTGTAGCGGACACGCATCGTTTGCTGAAGCAGGCGATTCGCCCGGGCATTACGACGCTAGAGCTCGATGGTATCGCGGAAGCGTACATTCGCAGCCAAGGCGCAACGCCTTCTTTCAAAGGTTACAATCAATTCCCTGGAAGTATTTGCGCTTCTGTAAATGAAGAGCTGGTTCACGGCATTCCTGGACCGCGCAAGCTTAACGATGGCGACATCATCAGCATTGATATCGGCGCCCAGTACGAAGGTTACCATGGCGACTCCGCTTGGACCTATGGGGTTGGCGATATTAGTGAAGAGAATCGGCGCTTGCTGGAAGTGACGGAACAGTCGCTTTACGCAGGACTCGCGCTTGTTAAGCCGGATGTCCGGCTATTTACGATTTCGCACGCGATTCAGAACGTCATTGAAGCTGCTGGTTTCTCGGTCGTTCGCGAGTATGTCGGTCATGGCATCGGCGCAAGCCTCCATGAGGAACCGCAAATTCCGAACTACGGTACGCCGGATCGTGGCCCGCGCCTGAAACCAGGCATGGTGTTGGCGATCGAGCCGATGGTGAACATTGGCGAACGGTATGTACGTACCTTGGAAGATAATTGGACGGTTGTTACGCAGGATGGTTCATGGTGCGCTCATTTTGAGCATACAGTAGCTGTTACGGCGGATGGCTGCGAAATTTTGACGCTAGGGCGGGAATAAGCAGTGAGAGGAACTGAGCACGTGCCGGAGATCGGCCGGATCGTCAAGGTGACAAGCGGGAAAGACGAAGGCGGTTATGCCGTCATCGTCGGTATCGTCGATGAACGGTTCGTTCTTGTTGCCGATGGCGCAAAACGGCGCTTTGATGGGCCGAAAAAAAAGAACGTGATGCATCTTCTGATGCAGCCGGTCGTCAGCGTGGAAGTTGCGGACAGTATGCGGGAAACCGGTCGTGTGACCAACGCCAAGCTGCGTTACGCAATTCAGAAGTATGCGCAAGGGAAAGGAGAATGACTGTGGCCAAAGAAGACGTTATTGAAGTCGAAGGTACGGTCGTCGAGCCGCTACCCAATGCTATGTTCAAGGTGGAGCTGGAGAACGGACACCAAATTCTCGCCCATGTATCGGGCAAGCTCAGAATGCATTTTATCCGCATTTTGACGGGAGACAAGGTTGTTATTCAGCTTTCGCCATACGATTTGTCCAGAGGACGAATTACCTATCGGAAGTAGACCTTCTAAGAGCGGGTCTTCTGACGAAGAACTCGGGAGGTAATCACAATGAAGGTTAGACCATCGGTCAAGCCAATCTGCGAAAAATGCAAAGTCATTCGTCGCAAAGGCAATGTTATGGTGATTTGTGAAAATCCGAAACATAAACAAAAACAAGGATAAGGGAGGGATAACTGTACATGGCACGTATTGCTGGTGTAGACTTACCGCGTGACAAACGCGTAGTCATCGCTTTGACGTATATCTTCGGTATCGGCAACACGACGGCTCAACGGATCCTGAACGAAACAGGGATCAGCGAGAGCACGCGCGTTCGCGATCTGACGGAAGACGAAGTAAGCAAACTTCGCGAAACGATCGACAAGTCTGTTAAAGTGGAAGGCGACCTTCGTCGCGAAATTTCCCTGAACATCAAACGTCTGATCGAGATCGGCTGCTACCGTGGCGTTCGCCATCGCCGTGGCCTGCCTGTTCGCGGTCAACGCACGAAAACCAATGCTCGTACGCGCAAAGGTCCTCGCCGGACTGTAGCGAACAAGAAGAAGTAATAAGGGGGGATAACTGAAATGGCAAAACCGAAAAAAGTGGTTCGTACCAAACGTCGCGACCGCAAAAATATTGAGTCGGGCGTAGCGCACATCCGTTCGACATTCAACAATACGATCGTCACGATCACGGATCCGCACGGTAATGCGATCTCCTGGGCAAGCTCCGGCAACCTTGGTTTCAAAGGTTCCCGTAAGAGCACGCCGTTCGCGGCTCAAATGGCTGCTGAATCCGCTGCGAAAGCGGCAATGGAGCATGGCATGAAAGCGGTAGAAGTCATGGTTAAAGGTCCGGGCGCTGGCCGTGAAGCGGCAATCCGTTCGCTTCAAGCAGCAGGTCTCGAAGTTAACCTCATTAAAGACGTCACGCCAGTTCCGCATAACGGATGCCGTCCGCCGAAACGTCGTCGCGTATAGTCTGATTTCATGTGGTATCAAATTCCTGCAACTTGTGAATAATGGTTGTGAAGGTTTGCCATACTACATGATTTACGACAAAGCGACCATGGTAACGGAGCGACGTTTTGAAGGAGGGTATATAAGTGATTGAGATCGAAAAGCCGAAAATCGAAACCGTAGAGCTGAGCGAGGATGGCACGTACGGACGTTTCGTTGTCGAACCGCTGGAGCGCGGATACGGCACGACGCTCGGGAACTCGCTGCGCCGAATCCTGTTGTCGTCGCTGCCTGGTGCAGCTGTCACCTCGGTTCAAATCGACGGTGTACTGCATGAATTCTCGACGGTTCCTGGTGTGTTTGAGGACGTTACTGAAATCATTCTCAACCTGAAGAGTCTATCGCTCAAGATCCACTCTGATGAGGAGAAGGTTCTGGAGATTGACGCTGAAGGCGAAGGTAACGTAACGGCGGGGGATATTCGGGCCGACAGTGATGTCGAGATCTTGAACCCTGATCTTCATATCGCAACCTTGGCCTCCGGTGCTCGGCTCCATGCGCGGGTTTTCGCCAATAGAGGACGTGGGTACGTACAATCGGTCCGCAACAAGCGGGAAGATCAACCGATCGGTGTCATTCCGATCGACTCGATCTATACGCCGATTACGCGCGTGAACTACAGCGTCGAAAATACCCGTGTTGGTCAAGTGACCAACTACGACAAGCTTACGCTTGAAGTATGGACCGACGGCAGCATTCGGCCGGAAGAGGCTGTTAGCCTCGGGGCGAAAATTCTTACCGAACATCTCGACCTGTTCGTCGGTCTGACCGACGAGGCGAAAGACGCCGAAATCATGGTAGAGAAGGAAGAAGACAAGAAAGAGAAAGTACTCGAGATGACGATCGAGGAACTGGATCTTTCGGTCCGTTCGTATAACTGTTTGAAACGCGCGGGTATCAACACCGTTCAAGAGCTCATCACGAAAACCGAAGAGGACATGATGAAGGTGCGTAACCTTGGTCGCAAGTCGCTCGAGGAAGTTCAAGAAAAGCTCGAAGAACTCGGTCTTGGCCTTCGCATGGAAGAATAGCACCACGTATGACTAGAACGCGGGCGAGCAGCCTGCGATGCGAGATTTGCGCGTGCAAATCTTTAGAAGGAGGGGAAAATCGATGGCATATTCTAAGTTGAGCCGTGACGCTAGTTCGCGTAAAGCACTGTTCCGCGACCTCGTCACCGACTTGTTCCTGTATGAGCGCATCCAAACGACGGAAGCGAAAGCAAAAGAACTTCGTCCAATCGCGGAGAAACTGATTACGCTGGCGAAGCGCGGCGATCTTCACGCTCGTCGTCAAGTAGCGGCTTTCGTTCGTCGCGAGTCGATCAACGGCGAGCAGGACGCAATCCAAAAGCTGTTCTCCGAACTGGCCACCCGTTACTCGGAACGTGCGGGCGGATACACGCGGATTCTGAAGCTGGGACCACGCCGTGGCGACGCTGCGCCTATGGTATATTTGGAACTGGTGGATCGTGCGTAAATGAGAAAGGGTGGACCTTGCGGCCACCTTTTTTTGTTGCCAAGGCGGTAAGTCGATGAAGCGGAAAGGAGGGGCACAATGAAAAACGTCAGAATGACCGTAGCCTATGACGGAACGCATTATCATGGTTTTCAAACGCAGCCGAGCGGAAAAACGATTCAAGACCAACTTGAAGCTGGAATCCACATGCTGACGGGCGAGGAAATCCGGATTATCGGATCCGGGAGAACGGATGCCGGCGTTCATGCAAGGGCGCAGGTGTTTAATTTTCATACGGAATCGCGAATACCGATTGACCGTTGGGCGATTGCGCTGAATTCCAGGCTGCCGGATGATATTGTCATCCAATTCGCGGAAGAAGTGCAGGAAGATTTCCACGCGCGGTTTTCCGCTAAGCGGAAGACATATCGGTATGCCATCGATACGAACAAATTTCCGAATGTGTTCACGCGCCATTACCGGTTTCATCATCATGCCCCTCTGGACGTGGCGGCTATGCGAGAGGGTCTGGCCGCGCTTATAGGCGAGCATGACTTTACGTCGTTCGCATCGCCCCAGTCGACGCAGTCCAGTCACGTACGTACCATCTTCGATGCGTCCCTCGTACAGAATCAAGACGGGCTCGACTTATTTGTCACCGGTAACGGTTTTCTGTATAACATGGTGCGGATTATAGCAGGGACAGCGATTTCGATTGGGGAAGGGAAAATGTCGGCAAGCGATATTCCCGCTATATTAGCGGCTTGCGACCGTACCAAAGCAGGCCCGACGGCCATGGCGCATGGCCTTATGTTGTGGCATGTGGAATACCCGGAATAGTTGCTTTAATATCGGCGAAATTTGCTTGCACATGGAGCCTGGTTATAGTAGAATATAACTTGTGCTTTCTAAGTGGCTCTCCCACAGCCCCGACTTAGATCGCCGCCTGTAAGTCCTAACCAATAGCTAATAAACGTCGAGACGTTCACGTTTCTACGATACATGAGAATGAATTGTGATATGAACAAGGAGGATCATCCATGCGCACCACCTTTATGGCTAAGCCGAATGAAGTAGAACGCAAATGGTACGTCATCGATGCAGAAGGCAAAACGCTTGGCCGTCTGGCAAGCGAGGCTGCAAGCCTGATTCGCGGTAAGCACAAGCCGCAATTCACGCCGCACGTTGACACTGGCGATTTCGTCATCGTTATCAATGCAGAGAAAGTTGTCCTGACGGGCAAGAAGCTGCAGAACAAAATGTACTACCGTCACTCCATGTATCCAGGCGGTTTGAGAGTAACATCCGCTGCGGATATGCTTAATAAGCACCCAGAACGCGTCCTTGAGTTCGCGATCCACGGCATGCTTCCTAAGAACCGCCTCGGCGACAAAATGAAGCTGAAGCTCAAAGTCTACGCTGGTTCGGAACACCCGCATCAAGCACAAAACCCGGAAGTTTACGAACTTCGCGGTTAATTAGAGGGAGGACAGTTTCATGGCTCAAGTTCAATACTATGGAACCGGTCGTCGTAAACACTCCGTGGCACGTGTACGCCTTGTGCCGGGTGAAGGACGCATCGTAATCAATAAGCGTGACCTGAACGAATACTTCGGTCTCGAAACACTCAAACTGATCGTTAAGCAACCGCTCGCGCTGACTGAAACAGAAAGCAAATACGACGTGATCGTAATTGCTCACGGCGGCGGCATCTCCGGTCAAGCTGGCGCAATCCGCCACGGTATCTCCCGTGCTCTGCTTAAGGCAGATCCAGAGTTCCGCGGTTCGCTGAAGCGCGCAGGCTTCCTGACTCGCGACCCACGTATGAAAGAACGTAAGAAGTACGGCCTCAAAGCAGCTCGTCGTGCTCCTCAGTTCTCGAAACGTTAATATTTATTCGGACAAGGCCTACTCTGTAACAGGAGTGGGCCTTTTTCATATATTGGCGGATATATGGCATTGAACAATAGAGCGATTGGACGTATAATCAAAACAATAATTGATCAGCTTACTTGGAATTCAAATGACGGAGGTACAAGCGATGAACCTTTTCGAAAAGGAAGCGCTCGTAAAGCAGAAAGCTGAAGAGCTGGAAAATGCGTCTCCCCAGGCGATCTTGGAATATGCAATTGAGACGTTCCCGAACATAACATTCGCGTGCAGCTTTGGCGCGGAAGATGTCGTGCTTGTTGACATGTTGCAGAAGATCAGCCCGAAGACGGATATCTTCTATTTGGATACGGATTTTCACTTCAAAGAAACCTACGAGACGCGCGACAAAATGATCGAACGTTACGGGCTGAAATTCGTGGAAGTAAAGCCGGCTATTACGCCGGAAGAACAAGCGGAGCTGCATGGTCCGGAGTTGTGGAAATCGGATGCGACGGCTTGCTGCAACATACGTAAAGTAGAACCGCTGACAAGAATTCTTTCGAAATACGAAGCTTGGATTACAGGTATCCGCCGTGATCAGGCGCCAACGCGCGCGAACGCAAAGAAAGTGGAATATGATACGAAATTCGGTCTCATTAAATTCAATCCGCTTGCGAGCTGGACGAATGAGGACGTATGGAATTACATCCGCGAGAACAACGTGATATACAATCCGCTGCATGATAACAACTACCCTAGTATTGGTTGCGAATATTGTACGCGTCAGATAATGCCGGGTGAAGATCCTCGTGCAGGACGTTGGTCGGGTCAAGAAAAAACGGAATGCGGACTGCATAAATAAGAGGGCAACGAATACATGAGCAGCATCTTGCCACACGGCAGCGAACTGGTTAACTAGGTTGCCGACGGAGCCGGAAGCGAATCGAAACTGGTCGAAGCAGCCGGTCTGAAGTCGATAAAGGCGTTCACGGCTGATGAGCTCGGTATTGCGCCGCTCTACTTCGAACATAGCTTCTTCTGCACCAAGTGCGGCAATATGGCTTTGAGCAAGACGTGTCCGCATGGCAAAGAGGATCATCTGTCGCTAACGGGTACGAAAATACGCGCATTGTTGAGTGAAGGCGTATGTCCGCCACCGGAATTTTCCAGGCCTGAAGTGGCCAAGATTCTCATTGAAGGCATGTCTGAACAACCTGCCAATGTATAAGGTATAACTGACCACCTCGTCCCATATAGTGATAAGGAGTACAAGGCTGCATAGCCGGAACTTCTTATAGCTTGGGATCGGGGTGGTTTTGTTATGAAGCGCGGGATACGAAACCGGTTTGTGGTCTGGATAACTTACCGGGGCGCGGTGCGGGTGGGGCTTGGCATGGTCGCGGTGCTGCTTACCGTCATTTTGCTATCCCAAGATGTACCCTCGACGCGTACATGGACGTATTGGACGATGCCCTTATCGGGAAAAACAATCGTGCTCGATGCCGGTCACGGCGGCGTGGATGGCGGGGCGGTCAGCAAACAAGGCGATATCGAGAAGGACCTGAACCTGGCGATCGCGCTGCAGCTACGGGATTATTTGCAGCAGGCTGGGGCGATCGTCCACATGACGCGCGAAGGCGATTATGATTTAGCGGGCGAAGACACGAAGAAGATAAGCAGACGGAAGACGGAAGACCTCGTGAGACGCGCGCAATTCGTCAAGGATCAGGGGGCGGATCTGTTCGTGACCATTCATATGAATAGTATACCGTCGCCGAGGTGGTCGGGTGCTCAGACGTTCTACTACCCCAACCTGCCGGAGAACGAAAGGCTTGCTGCGCTAATCCAGGACGAGATTAAGCGAAATCTAGAGAATACCCAGCGGATAGCGGCTAAGAAGAACGACATCTATTTGTTGAAAGCGATGGATACCATACCGACCGCGCTAATTGAAGTCGGTTTCCTCTCCAACCCGGGAGAAGCCGCGATGCTGGCGGATGCCGACTACCAGAAGAAAGTGGCTGCATCGATTTACCAAGGAATCCTGCGTTATAGCGCGGGGGAGAAATGGGGCGCGGCGGTTCCAGCCAAGCCAGGGGCTTAAAGCTCATGCCCTTGGAAGCCCTATAAACTATGGTATAATAACGATACGTACATACAATCAATAATCTGCAGCACGAGCGCATCACCCGGAAGAGGAGACGAATGCAAACATGTTAACACGCGAGGATATTATTCGAACAGCCGAGCAAGTGGCGGCCAACGCGACCGGCGGCGCGCCGATCGGTTTTCGAGATGTAGTCGTGAAAGAAAATAACGTTCGGCTTACGGTACTCGGTGCAACCGAAGATACCCGTCAGACGTTAGAGACCAGTCTGCAGACCGCCTTGAAAGAGCTGGGGGCGGCATCGGTCCATTTCCGGTTTAAAGAGGCTGATACGGCAGAAGGAAGCGCGAACGCCTCGCCTAAAAGCGCTGGCGACGCGAGAAGTGCACAGGGGCAGACGGAGTCGGTTCGCGGGCATGCGGCAGGCATGGATTCGAACAAGCTCCTGAACGAGCGAAGCGGCGTGAACTTCATTGCGGTGGCCAGCGGCAAGGGCGGCGTAGGCAAATCAACCGTCACGGTTAATCTCGCCGTAGCGCTTGCGCGCCGAGGCAAACGCGTAGGCATTATCGATGCCGATATCTACGGATTTAGCGTGCCGGACATGATGGGCATCGAGGAACGGCCGGCGGTCGTGAACGAACGCGTCATTCCAATCGAGAAATTCGGCGTGAAAGTCATGTCGATGGGCTTCTTCGTCGAAGATAATGCGCCGATCGTGTGGCGAGGACCGATGTTGGGCAAAATGCTGCGTAATTTCTTTGCTGAGATTGAATGGGGCGAGGTCGACTACCTTCTACTGGACCTGCCGCCAGGTACGGGAGACGTTGCGCTGGACGTGCACCAGATGATCCCGCAAAGCAAAGAAATCATCGTTACGACTCCTCATGCGACGGCGGCGTTCGTTGCGGCGCGCGCAGGCGCGATGGCCATCAAGACGGAGCATGAAATTATCGGCGTCGTCGAGAACATGAGCTATTACGTAACGAAGAGCGGAGAGCAGGAGTACGTATTCGGCAAAGGCGGCGGTGCGCGTTTGGCGGAATCGTTGAATGCGGAATTGATGGCACAGATACCGCTCGGCGCGCCGGATAACCATGTGTCGGAACCTGATTTCTCGCCGTCCGTATACAAAGAAGACACTTCGACAGGGCAGCTGTATCTGGAAGTCGCGGACCGCGTAATCGCGAAATGCGAGGCGTAAGCGGATCCAGAGACGGCGCTCGATAAAGCAACATCTCAATAACAAAAAGCCCGCAGTTCGCATGGTCGACAACTCTAAAGTTGTCTTCTATGCGAGCGCGGGCTTATTCTTTACGAGGAGCCGCCTCCCCCGGATTCGCCCATACCTTCGGACTCGCCGGATTCGCCGCCTCCGCCTTCCTCTTCTCCGCCTTCTCCCTCGGCCGCTTTCTCTTCTTCCTCGCCGCCGCTGCTTGCCTTCTCCAGCTTTTCATTCGGTTTCACTTTCAGTTCCTCTTGTACCGCTTTCTTCAACAAATCGAGGATTTCCAGCCGATATATCGGGCTTTGCATCGACTCCTGCATGATGGTGGAGATTTGCTTGCGATATTGCGTACTGTTCATCACTTCCAGGATCATCTTTTCCATCTCGGGATTTTTCAGCACCTTAATTAAATCCGCTTGGTAAGAAGGATCTTTAATTAAATCCTTGTGGAGCTGCTTATTTTGCTTGTTCACCGCTTTGGCGAATTCGCCGGCGAAACGCGGGTCGGTCATAAGCTGTTCGATGACTTTGTAATAATCGGGCGACACCAGCGTCTCTTTGACGGCTAGTCGGACGTTTTCCTGGTCCTGCACGGTCAACAACTTCGAAGTAAGTCCGTTGTTGCCCGTCGTGCTGACGGCTGATTCCTGAAGCGCCTTTTGGGCATCTTCGGTTTTTAGAATATCGATGACCATCGACTTCATGTCCTTGTAGCTCATCGACTCGTTGGACCCGCTCTGCGGTTCTGAGCCGCAGCCGGCTAACATAAGCGTCGTCGTCACGCAGAGCGTGAGCCAAACTATACGATTGCGCATTCAACAAGCGTCTCCCTTCTGCGTAGGGGCAAGGATGGATGGGCTTATTATGCGACATTGTTCGACGGATTATCATACTCGCGGCGTAGCTTTTTAAAGCGAACATGGTAAAATAAAGCGTACGTGCATCTTCATCCCGTTTAGGCGTATGAATGGCGACGTTTGGGCGGTTGATCCGTATCTGTCTTTGGGACAAAGGACGAATTTTCGTATAGGAGTGACAGAAAGTGACACTGCGCAAAATGTGGTTTTTATTATGGAGCACCACCTTGATCGGAGCGGGCATAACGGTCGTGGTCGGTTCCATCATGCAGATGTTTGACCATGAATTCGGGTTCATGGATATGAAATCAACCGGCTTTAACATGTTGAACATGGCCTTGGCCGGATTGTTGTTCGGCGTGTTCAGCCAACTGGGATTTTTCGCGTATTTGACCATTAACTATTTGGCGCTTGGCATGCTGCGTAAGAAGTATCTGTGGAATACCCTACAGGCGTATTGCACCTTGTTCGCGGTAGGGGGATTAGGTTACAAACTGTATGGGACGAGCGAGCTGCATCAGAACAACTGGTTTTTCTGGGTGCTGCCGCTTGCGTTATTGATGGCTTCGATATTCGTCTCGTATCTAAAGTCGAAGCGGACGAACAACTCGGCATTCATGCCTACGATGTTTTTGCTTTTTGTCGGTACGACGCTTGAGGCATGGCCGAGCATGGGCGAGGATAGCAATCCGCTGACGATCGTATTTATGGTTGCCCCGCTGTTCGTGTGTAACTCCTATTTGATTATGCAGCTGCATCGGATTGTGAACAGCGACAAGGCCGATACCGCGGCAAGCGCGGGAACGGCCTTGTAGGGGAGGTTATTGCTGTCGGCTTAATATCCGGCGGCGGCATCGAACATGGCGGTTTTATCTTGTACCGTTTTGCCTTGCAGCTCGGTTTGCGAGATGAGATCCGTCACGCTGACGAACTCGTAGCCTTTGGCGCGGAGTTGATCGATAATAACCGGAAGCGCCTCGTGCGTTTGCTTGCTCGAATCGCTGGCGTGCATGAGGACGATATCGCCAGGGTGGACTTTGCCGACGACGCGATTTATGATTTTCGCAGTGCCCATATTCATCCAATCCAGCGAGTCGGTGTCCCATTGAATGACCTTGTAACCGAGTTCGTCAGCAATGCGCAATACCCGTTTATCAAAATCGCCGTTGGGCATGCGGATTAGCTTCGGCGCTTTGCCCGTCACTTCGGCTAGTATGGCATGGGCAGTTTGAATCTCATTGCGGATTTCTTCGTCGCTGAAACTGCTGTAGAAGTCGTGTTTATTGCCGTGGCTGCCGATCTCGAATCCGGATGCGGCAATCTTTTTCACGATATCGGGATGCGACTTGCTCCATGGCGCGGACAGGAAGAAGGTGGCTTTGCCCACCTTTTTCTCTTTTAACACGGTAAGGATAGGCTCGGCACGCTTGTCTCCCCAGCTAATATCGAACGTAAGCGCAACGATCTTTTTGTTCGTCGGAATGCTGTATATCGCGGCAGGCTGTTGGGGGGCGAATACCGTGATATTGTCTTTCTCGGCATAGACGACGCCAACGGCAAATACAATTCCGATGCAAATGAGAAAATAACGTTTCAACCTTCGGCCGTTCATGACATAAAACAAGTTCATCGGCGCTGGGCTCTCCTCTCCAGTGGGCTTGTATTAGTACAATCTATGCTCGTACGACCTAGTTATTCGCGTTTGGACAAAATACCGGTTGAACCCCGAAGACAAGGAGGACGACGCGTGTTTTCAAGACAGGAGATCGTGAAGCACCTGAAAGAAATGCGGCATTACATCATTTTTAGCTCGGTCATTTTCTTGGCGGGACTAGTTTTCGGAGCGACGAACACCGGCCTGCACGACTACATCAATAGCCAGATCGACAGCCTGCGCAAAGTCGCCCAAACGATACAAACCAGCGAAAATCCGACGTTGGGTTTTCTTGTGTTCATTTTTCTTAATAATACGATCAAAGCAATTCTCGTCATGTACTTAGGTTTGTTTCTGGGGATCGTGCCGCTCTTTTTCCTCTCCATTAATGGTATGGTCATCGGCTATATCATCGGACTTGAAGCCGAGAACGGGGGAGGGCATTTGTTTGACCTCATCGTGAAGGGATTGTTGCCTCACGGGATCTTGGAAATTCCCGCGATCTTGGTGGCCTGCGCGTATGGACTGCGTTTTGGGGCACTAATGTTTCAAGGAGCGGGCGCGCTCGTGCTGAAGCGGGAAGGATGGGGGGCCAAATTCGAGCGTCTTATGGTTCGATCGGTGCCGATGATGGTGATTTTAACGGTTACGTTGTTCATTGCGGCTCTCATCGAGAGCACAATTACGCCATGGCTGCTTTCGTTGTAATAAATTTTCCATATATTGAGCATAACAGTAAGGCGGCGTCCGACGCGGTACAACGCGGGACGCTGTTTTTGTTTGGTGCGAAAGGCTGCACATGCTCCGCCTGACCGAGAAGTCGGGACGGACACTGCGAAGGGGGCCGTATACCGTTATGCTAGGAATACTATTCAACGACAAAGAATGCAAAGAACTCGATTACGTCCTGCGCAAAGAGCTAGACGAAATGCTCATGGATTTGAACGACTCCCGTCTTGACGGAGATATCAAAACCGCGATTGCGCGAAGGTATAAAGTGATTTTCCGTATGTATGCGCGAATCGCAACGCCTAAAGAGTTGTCTCGTTATGCGGTGAATATGCGGTCTTACAAGTAATAAAGAGGGATGCGGGCGTCTGACCAAAAAAATTAAAAAAGCACTTGCAATGTTCCGGGCGCCTGTGGTATCTTATAAAAGTCGCCGCTGAGAGCAGCGGTTGATGAATGAAACAAACAAACTTGTTCCTTGAAAACTGAACAATGAGCGATATATGTCAACGTAAGAAATGAGCTATACAAAGCTCCGAAGTTGCGAAATGCTGCATGTCCAGCCTCACGGCTGTACACGCAAACCAATTCGCTTATATGGAGAGTTTGATCCTGGCTCAGGACGAACGCTGGCGGCGTGCCTAATACATGCAAGTCGAGCGGACTTTACCCCTCGGGGTAAGGTTAGCGGCGGACGGGTGAGTAACACGTAGGTAACCTGCCTGTAAGACCGGGATAACATTCGGAAACGAATGCTAATACCGGATA
>NZ_VNHS01000023.1 GCF_008124765.1 Paenibacillus methanolicus
GCGTACATGGACCCGGCGACGGGCGATATCTGCTTCGAAACGACTATGCGCCGATTCCAAATGACCGGCGCCAAGGTCGCGCGCGGCATGCAGACGCTGCCGATCCGTTTCTTCGTCTTTGACGTGCTGAGCGTCGACGGCCGCGATGTCCGCGGGCTTCCGCTGATGGAACGAAAGGCAATTCTGGATGATATTCTTGTCGAGAACGAATACTACAAGCGTATCCTCCATACAGATGGCCAAGGTACCGCGCTGTTTGAGGTGATTCGGCAGCGCGGGCTGGAGGGTATCGTCGCCAAGCGCAAGGACAGCGACTATGTCGGCCGCCGCAGCGACGCCTGGCTCAAGGTGATCAACTACACCTATGCCGAGGTCACGCTGGCCGGCTACCGCAAGGGCGAGTTCGGATGGCTGGCGCATTACGAGGGTCGCCCCGCGGGCGTCATCGAGCTGGCCGTACCGGAGGCGCACCGGAAGGCGTTCCATGAGATCGCCAAGACGATCGTGACGGGCGAGGATAAGAATTTTGTGTACATCCAGCCACGTCTTCGGGCCAAGGTTCGAATGAGGAACTGGTACAAGAGCGGCATGCTCCGCTCGCCGGAGTTTGTGGATTTCGTGGTATAAAGATTTGGAAGTGCCCTTGCCATATAGTTGGGTGGGGGTGATTTACATAATGGAATTTGAGAGGTCTTTGTATGTGGCTGCGTTGACACGGTCCTCACTAAGTGGCTGCTTCCCGCATTAAATAGGATGGCTACTATGGATGGCGTTCTAGGAGGTATATGGGTTTACCTTGAATACATTTAGTAAAGCATAAGCCGCTAACCTGGTTTGACGGGTGGGTGGCTTATTCTTGTTGATACGACACAATTAGTTGCAATAAAGGAAAAATAATCTAAATCGTCGAAAGCTTAAAAATCATTTATGTTGGAGGCGATTAAAATGGAAAATGATAAGACACACATTAGTAGAAGAGAGGCCCTAGGGATAATCGGTACCGCGGGAGCAGCACTAGCTGGTGCTGTTCTTATGCCTGGGAGAATTTTTGCGGAGAGTGTCGAAGTGTCTGAAGCAGAGAATGTTTTATCGACCACTAGTACATCAAGTCAGACACTTAACCTGAAGGACTATCCTAAATTGGCAGGAGAGGTTGACGACACGCTCCGTCTTAATCGATTTTTTAACGACCTTAAATCGATGCCCGGAATAAATGGCGTTATACCAGAAGGTACTTATGCAATATCGCAAGTAGTGACAGTTTCACTTGTTAATCAATATTTATTTGCTTATGGTGCGAAGATCTCCTCAACGGTTGCAGCATTAAAAATAGAAAATAGCCAGAATTCGATTATTGAAGGACTATCTATCGAAATTAAGGTAAAGAGTGACTCTCAAAAGTATATTGGGATAAGTATCTTCTCATCGAAGCACTTGATACTTCAATTCATGAATGTAAGAGGGGCAGGGTGGATAGGTATTACCTCAGAAGCTAATACCGCTAATATTACAATACTCAATTGTCGTATAGAAGATTGCAATTATGGAATTCGTACTGTTGCTTCAAGTACCAATATTAAAATAATTGGCTGCTATATTTCGAACCACTGGTCACAAAGTAGCGAAGCAACTAATCAAGGAAGTTTGCCTGTTTGGTCTTCGCCTTCATTATTCTACGATGGTATTACTATTAAAGGTGAGAACTGCTTAATCGAAGGGTGTGTTATTGAAGACAATGGACAATCGGGGATATACTCTGGCGGTGTTAAAAGGCTTATTATAACGAACAATGTCATCAGAAATAATTGGAACAAAGGAATCGACCTAGGTACAAGTGATACGCAAATTGAATTTGTAGATATTACATCAAATATCGTCGAAAATAATAAAACCGGTAATATACACTTTTTTAAAGTCAATTATAGTTCTATTTCTAATAATATTGTTTTAAATTCGGATATAAAGTACAGTAGCATTTCTAACTATGTAGAGCCATGTATTATCTTTAATAATGTATGCATTGGAAATCGTATCCATAACAATACCATATGGAATGTGTATGATGAAGTTGCTGTATTTATTAATGTGGATCCGAGCACAAAGAGTATAGACAATTCTATAATTGGAAATACCATTAATTCAAAGAATCGATTTAATCCAAAAGTAGAGCTTTACAATCAACTCACGGATGCATCACTACAGACTGTAAGTAATTTGAGGGTGGATAATATATTGAGTCTGCCTAAAACTCGTACTTCACCGGACACTGAGGGGGCTATAAGTTACAACCCGACTACAAAAAAACTTGAATTTTATGATGGTACGACTATTAGAACTGTGACTTCAACATGAATTTATATTAAAACGCGCCTTACCGCAGATAAAAGCGGCAGGCGCGTTTTGTGTAATACATACCGTTGATCTTGACGGCGTCATCGTTGATTACTTCGATCAGGCCGCCATTGTAAAGTAATCGTAGATGAGGATTCGGTAACTGCAGACCTCACAACTGGTGAACGAAGAACATATGTCGTTCGGCCGTCGACAATTGAAAAGTTTATTCAGTCCGAAGATAAAGACAAGTTTTACAGTTTAGTAATAAGGCTTGAAGACAGAATTATCTCTTTGCTGAGGAAAGAAAACCGGCCGATGTCAGCCAACGAAATTACTCAATCACTCGAAGCAGAAAGTGCCGATGTTCTTTACGTTCTAAAGCGTATAAATCAATCGACTGTGGACGTGTTGGTGACGCCTCTGGATGCTGGGGAACCCAGCAACATGTATAAATTATTGAAATGAATGAGAGCACCCCGCAACGGGTGCTTTTTTATTGCCCAGAAAGGAGGGTAGTCCGATGCAGAAGGGAAATGCACCGCCGTTAAACTGTGGATCGCGGCGCATTAATATTTCGAGGAGGAAAAGGTAATGGCAAAAGCCACGAAAAATTACACATCTAACGGGCAACCAGCAGGTGCTGTGCCCGTCCCGTTTACGGGAGACGGACTCGAGCCGTTTGACGAAATCCCGGTCAAGGTGCAACGTCCCGCGCAGGAGATCAACCTCATGGTGCCTTACACCGAAATTCGGGGAACGACGAGTATTTGGGGTATCGCTCTTGATGTTTCCAAGCTCACGGGGAAAAAGAACTTGCTCGTCATTAACAAACACGATCAGCCCGTAGAAGTCTACATCTACCTTCATCCGAAGGTTAAAGACGGCCAGTTTTCGATCGCGCTTGATAAAGTGACCATCGCAGCAAACACATCGAAGGTATACGACGCAACAGACATCCCGAAGCTCGACGCGCTCGCGCAAAACATGCAAGCTAAAGTCTTTTGCGCGACGGCCCCGACAACGGGGAACATTACTATCTTTCTGGAAGGAGTTGAAGGGTAATGAAGCAACCGTTAGGGGTTAGTCGACGCGAGCTTGTTACCGAGCCGATCGACATGTTCTTGTCGGCCGGGCAATCGAACGAGGTCGGCAAAGGCGACTTGAACGGAAAAGAAACCGGGATCCCGGAGGTTACGGTCTTTGGCGGCGACTACAAATGGCGTCAGCTCGAAGAGCCGGCGTACAGCGGCGAGGGCCACATCGATGCCATTAGTGATAACGGCACATGGGCCGGACACTCGAGCCTGCTCCGTTTCGGTAAATCCGTCTATGCGGCGACCGGAAAGCCGATCTCTATCGTAACAGCGGCTAAAGGGTCGACATCGACGACGCAGTGGTATCCATACAATTCGGAGAGATTCGATCGAGGATCGCTGTTTGGATCGGCGGACTTCCGAGTCAACCAGGCACTGAAGGGCGGCCGTGTTCTGAGGGGCATCCTCTGGATGCAAGGAGAGTCCGATTCGCTCGATAGCTCGAAGTTCATCTCCCGGAACACGACGATCATCAATAAATTTAAGAAGCTTTATGGCAGCGATATCCCGGTCTTCTACAGCCAGCTTGCGACGCATGTGAACGCGACGAACAATGCGCAGTTCCAAGTAATTCGCGAGATGCAACGCAAGATGGAAACGGGCAGTGGCGATGCTTCGGCTATCCCAGGGCACTACATGATCGTTACTCACGACCTGGGCATTGACGATGGCGATATCCACATGAATAAAGAGGCCGAGCTCATTATGGGCGATCGCCGCGCTTTGGCCGTGCTTGAACGTTATTACAAACTCCCTGTTAATGGGACTGGCCCGCGGTTGGTAGGTATTTCGAAACCGACTGCGACGACCATCAAGGTCAAGACGACGCGCTCGATCAATGACCACAACACCTACGAGAATTTCTTCAAGGTGTACGATAACGGCGCCGCGGCGACGATCTCCTCGATCAGTCGCGATCCCGGCGACAACACGGCCGTACGCATCACCCTCGCGGCCGCTCCAGCGGGAACGGTCACGGTTGAGTTCGGCCCGCCAGCGCGAGCAAGAAACGTCCGGCTGTTTAACTGCGTGCAAGATGCGGATGGATTGCCGCTACCTGCATTCGGCCCACTTGGTCTGTTCTAAAATCGAAGCATATAAATCGGCTGCCTAGCGCGAACGCGTAGGGGCTTATTTGTGTTGGGGAGGTAATGTGGAAATGGAACTCGATATTAAGATCGAACGGCAGGCTGACGGGAAGTACCGGGTTTATTCTGAGCTCGTGAGCAAGTACATTCTGGTCGATGCAAGCCGCGAAGATATCCTGGCGCTGTATGATCCGGAATTCCGAGAGCTCGTCAGCGGCGCCATCGACGCTGAAATTGCCAAGCTTGAAGCAGCTGGGAGAACAAAGTCGCTGCGAGGCTGATAAGACCAATTCTATGGCCCGCTGTTATAGCGGGCCTAATTTTATGAACGGAGGGGTTTAGTTTGGCAGACCGAACGACGGATATTGAACTACCTAAGAAGCCGGCGAGCAAGTTGACGACCACTTTGAACGTGGAAGGATTGCCATTCGTTAAATCGGCAATCGAGTGCTTGTTCTTCGCTGTATCGATTATGGATAACGAACAGAAGGACAAGGCGCTCGCGAAGATGGCGGCGGCCGGGATCGTGGACGGACCGGCGGGGAACTTCTTCGTTCAACCGTCCCAACGAACTGGTATCCAACCGAGGCTAGGGAAAGAGCTGAAGCAGTCCTTCGTCACGGATGCCGAGCTCGCCGTCATGCCGTCTCATCTGATCGTCGCAGTCTTGCTGCCTACCGGCGCCGTGGAGATCATCTACAATACGCAGGAGCTCCCGACGAAGCTGAAATATTACATCGATCAATACGACGAGGAATTCCGGCTGCGGGCTAACCCGGATGTAGAGATCGTCGACTACATGCTGGTATGAAGCCCTGGGCTCGTAGCTTCTACAACGGCAGCGCATGGAAAAAGTGCCGGGCTGCGTATATCGCATCCGTATTCGGCATGTGCGAGCGCTGCCCGCGGCCGGGTCATATCGTCCATCATAAGAAGTACCTGACGCCGGAGAACATCAACAACCCGGCTGTGTCGCTGAACCATGCACTGCTCGAGTATCTCTGCCAGGACTGCCACAACAAAGAGCACCACGGCAGCTTGGAGCCGGTGATCCGGGAAGGGCTGGCGTTCGACCCGTATGGGAATCTGATTCAGGTGGAGGTGGAGTGAAGAATGCAGCATCACGTTTTCCAATGCCTCGATTGTGATCATCAAATGATTGGTCGAGATATGGACGGGCGTCTTTGCGAGAGATGCAAAGGCTGGCTGAATCCGATTCGCCACGCGACCGCGGTAGAGGTGAACGATTATCTGCGGGAGAAGGCGCGACAAAAGCGACTTGCGGCGATGAAGGAGATACCGTTCAATTTGAATGAGATCGTTAAGGTGAAGCTCACCGATCATGGCCACGAGATCCTTAAGCAGCAGCACGATGAGCTGAACGTTATGATCCATGCGCGCGGCGGAAAGGGGTTCGGAGAATATCAGCCCAAAGTAGATGCCGATGGATACACGACTTTTCAGCTATGGAGTCTCATGGAGACGTTTGGCCCTTATATCGGTATGTGCAAGGACGAGCCGTTTAACATCAACATTAAGTTCGTCGTGAACGAATCTAAATCGGTACGTCCGACTGAGCAAACCTCGCCGTAGACGAAGTCAAGCCGGGCACACTGCAAAGTTTTTGCCCGAAAACGGAGCTTTACGAGCTCTCGCCGATCTGCGTAAAATGGTCTTGTCCTTCTTTCCTCTAACGTATCTTAGTACGAATGCTTTTAAGAGCGCCTGCGCTCTAATGCACCAGCGTAGCGATCGTGCATCTGTTTATGGGTGGGGTTATTAAAGGACCAGCACGAAGTAACTTTATACGTAGAACAAGGCTGCTCATTGCGAGCGGCTTTTTTTATTTGCAAAGAAAAGGAGCTGTTGAGCATGAGACGATCGGAGATCAAAGCCGGCAGCGTGTACGATAATGGACCGCGTAAGGGAAAGTGGTATGCGCAGCGTAGGGTAGAAAAGATAGTGGATGACGTCGTGTTCTATACGGTGGTTGGCGGTCGAGATCCTGGCAGAAAGGGAAGCATCACGATCGTGCATATGGCTCGATGGGCCGTGCGGGAAATAACAACAACTTGCCCAGTCTAACCTCCACAGCACGCATACACTAAACTCAAACTCATGGTTGAGGAGTGTTTGAACTGGGAGACATTATTGGGAAGCGTAAAGATTATATTGCTGCAGTATATAGGGAGATTAGAGTTTCTGTACCTGAGGCGCCAATAAGTGAAGCACTGCCGGAGTTCATGACGTTTTATGTGGATACGAGGTTCACAACAGAGCAGGTGGTTCGAATAAGACAGATGATTAGTCTGGTTTTAAGCAATTGGTATACTCACTTTGAACAATTAAACAATGGGGCAACTCGTTCATCGTATCAGAGAAGTCTAAATCAGTATGCACGATTCAATTTAGCTCCTGTTTGGTTTGAAGAAAAGATAGCAAATGGGGCTGCAGCAGCTGGGATTTCAATGGACGGGATGACAACAGCAGTAGCAGCTAATGGATTTGGTAGAGCTGCAAAGGCGTATATAATGTATCAAAAATCTCCGCTCCCAAGTAATGTTGGTAAAAATCCCGGAACATCAACAATTAAAGGTGTAAATGCTTCGAACCCAGAATTAAACTCTCTAACAGTAACTATAAATCCAAATGCATTATCATTAACAAGCGTCACCACACTATTTCTTGCTGGTTCACTCTTCCATGCATGGCTTCATCGCATTGGATATCGACACCCTGCAGGTAAATATACTACTTACTTCGCAGGGGAAGCAGCAATGTCCTTCATGCGAGGTAACCAAGATAAAACATCTGCACCATCAAGTACCTACACTAGATGGCTGGACTAATTACCTTTGCTTTCGTTAGGGGTCAAATCCCGAACGAGAGCTTTTTTATCGCGACGGAAAGAAAAGTGTTGACTTTCAAAACGCTTTCGCGGACTAAAGCACCACGTTTTAGGGGCAGCCCCCCCCTTCAAAAAACCGCGATGCGGCTGCGAAGAGACCGTTGTCCCCCCTTCAACGAACACACAGGGCGCGCGCATGACCCCCCTCCCCCAAAGTGAGGTGATTTGATGGCGAATAAGGTCAAGAAAACTAAAGAGGAATTAGCGGTAAGTCGGGCCAAGGCGGGGCGAAAACGGAAGATTACTCTGGAGGAGAAGCGACTTCGCCAGATATACGAGAAGATCCCGAAAGAGCAGAAAGCAATCGCTGACGGCCTCATTCGGCGGGCCGCCTTTATGCGGGTAACCTTGGAGGGATACGAGGATGATCTTGGCGAAAGAGGTTCTGTTGAGATGTTTAGCCAATCGGACAAGGCTGCTCCTTATGAGCGAGAACGACCCGTAGCTCGGCTGTACAATTCACTTAACAGCAACTACCAGAAGATCATCAAGCAGCTCACCGATCTGCTGCCGAAGCCGGAAGAGGGGACGGCGGGAAAGGGTGAAGTCGACGATGGGTTTGAAGACTTCGAGGCGAAGCGATGAGCGCGCTTCGTAAGGAGTACCCGTTAGCCTATAACCCGATCCTTGATTACTGGGGGCAAATCGAGCGCGGCGAGGTGACGGTAGGGAATAAGGTTCGGCGAATCTATCGTAAGCTCGCGGCTGACGTTTATGATCAAGACAGCGAGTACGAATATTCACCAAGCCATGCCAACCACGCGATCGAGTTCATCGAGAACTACTGCAAGCACTCGAAAGGCAAATGGGGCGGCAAGCCGATCGATCTGGAGCTTTGGCAACAAGCTTTCCTCGCGGCTACATTCGGATTCATTCATAAAATTGACGGCACCCGCAAACACCGCGAGGTGCTATTAGTCGTTGCCCGGAAAAACGGAAAATCGACCATTGCGTCCGGTATCGGACTGTATTTGATGATTTGCGACCAGGAGCCGGGCGCCGAGGTATATGCCTGCGCGACCAAGAAGGATCAGGCGAAACTCGTATGGCTCGAAGCTAAACGGATGGTCACCAAGTCGCCTGCTCTGCGCAAGCGGATAAAACCTCTCGTCGCGGAGATGGTCAGCAACTGGAACGACAGCACATTCAAGCCGCTTGGCGCCGATAGTGAAACGCTCGACGGCCTGAACGTCTCCGGGGCGCTGCTCGACGAGATCCACGCCTGGAAGGACAAGAACCTGTACGACGTCATCGTTGACGGCACCAGTTCGCGGGAGCAGCCGCTTATCGTCATGATTACGACGGCCGGCACCGTGCGGGAAGCCGTCTACGACATGAAGTATGAGGAAGCGGAGATGCTGCTGAACGGGCTCGATGATCCGGATGGCTACAAGGACGACCGATTCCTGCCGATCATCTATGAGCTCGACAACAGGACCGAATGGACCGACCCGGCCTACTGGGCAAAAGCAAACCCCGGCCTTGGCACGATCAAGAAAGTCGACCAGTTGGAGACGAAGGTCAAGAAGGCACAGGCTAACCCGATGTTGGTCAAGAACCTGCTGACGAAGGACTTCAATGTACGGGAGACGTCGACGGAGGCTTGGCTGTCGTTCGAGGAGTTGAACAACGAGGCGACTTTCGATGTAAGCCAGCTCGGATTGACGTATGGTATTGGCGGGGCCGACTTGTCGGAGACGACCGACTTGACGGCTGCGAAAGTGATTGCAATGCGACCGGATGACCCGACTATCTATGTTATGCAGATGTATTGGCTGCCCGAAGATTTGCTCGAGAAGAGGACGCAAGAGGACAAGATACCGTACGATGTTTGGCGTGATCGAGGTTGGCTTCGAACAACTCCAGGGAACCGTGTTCATCATAAGTATGTGACCGAGTGGTTCGTGGAGATCCAGAGCGAATATGGAATTTACATCCCTTGGGTCGGATACGACCGCTATTCAGCGGTTTACTGGGTCGAGGAAATGCAGGGGCATTTTGGCGGAAATGCGATGGAGCCTGTCGCGCAGGGTAAAGCAACGCTTTCCGGGCCGATGAAGCTACTTGGCGCTGATCTAGCCGCCAAGAAGGTGAACTACAACAATAACCAGATAGATAAGTGGTGCCTTTCGAACACGCATGTCGACCTTGACCAGAAGAACCAGACGATCCAGCCGCACAAGGGTAAAAACCAACGGCGCCGGATCGACGGTACCGCGGCATTGCTAAACGCTTACGTCGCACTTGAGCGGCACCGTGAGGAATACATGGGGTTGATTTGATGTTAAACCAGTTAGTCAGTAGGTGGTTTCGGAACCGGGAAGCGAATGGGTTCAGTGATCAGATTCTTTGCTGACACGATAGATGAATACTCTTGGAGATTGCAGATTTCAAGAATCAGAGGGGTCTCGACTCCAATGTTGGGAATCACGAAACGATGTTCGTTTTGGTGAGAGAACTCATCGCTTTTCCAAAATGCAACATTAATAGTATCGGTATCTTTAAGCCGGTCAGATTGATTAATTGAATAGTCGGCATACTTGACCTTATCCCCTTTAAGTTCATAGCCTCTGTCGATAGCGGCTTTCGAAAGTTCTGCAACGAACTTACCGTAGTTAATAAAGAGTGCATGTTCGCCGAAGTCGGTAACAATTTGGTTTAACTCTTCAGGAGTGAAAACCAACTCTACGAGGTAGTACCCTTCGTTTTCACCTATAATTTCAAGGTGATTCGAATCAACAGCGTACGAACAAAACGTCGGCATGGCAAGCACATCATTAAAAGCGAAAGATACTTCCGATGATGGTGTAAACTCAATTTTTCCGGTTTCTTCGCCCGTCTCTTGGTTGATTAGAGTCCCGCTAAGTATCTTTCTAATCACTGTATGACCGTCATATTTGTCGCCTACTCCTTTTTTTCCTTGTTCCCTTTCAATTTCTTTGTAGATCCCAAGTCGGTTCATGTACACTTTTCCGGATTGCAGGAAACTAAGTCGTGCCAAATCGTTTGAAAATTTTGCAATGAGCTGGAGCTTACCGGTATAGAATGGCATGCTAGATAGTCTGGGCATTGATGATTTCCTCCATTAAGGTTGTTTGGAAATAATATACCATATGAGGAGGTGATAGACGATTGGGAATGTTTCAGAAGACGTTTGGCCGGTTCGCGGGTGCTGTTGTGAATACGTTCCGCACTCGCTTCCTCGGTGGCTACACCCCGGTGTTCACACCGTTCGGCGACGACACCTACGAGAGCGACGTCGTGCGGGCTACGGTCGACACTATCGCGCGAAATGCTGCCAAGATCAAGGCGAAGCATATCCGGCGAGTTAACGGGAAGGTCAAGCAGGTCGGCGGGAATATCGAGCGTCTGCTTAGTGTCCGGCCGAACCCAAAACAGAACGCCTATGCATTTTGGTACAAGGTGTTCACCCAGTTGCTGCTTCGCTCGAACGCGTTCATTTTGATCGACCGAGCCGGGCCGATGGAAGGCTACCGGGTCCGCGGTTTCTATCCGGTGGATTGTGTCATGGCCGAGATGTTGGAGACGGAGAACGAATATTTCGTCCGCTTTCGGATGCGGAATGGCGAAACCTATACAGTGCCCTATGCCGACGTGATTCATCTACGTCGGTTTTTTAATTTGGACCCGGACTTCGGCAACGGAAACGAGAACCCGTTGCTTCCTACGCTTGAATTGATCAATGCATCTAATCAAGGCATCATCAATGCGATCAAGTCATCAGCGTTCATTCGAGGGATTCTGAAGTTCTCAACTAACCTTCGGCCAACGGATAGGAAAAAGCAGACGGACGACTTTATTCGCGATTACCTAAATCCTGAAAATGGCGGCGGGATCGCAGCGACTGACGTAAATGCAGAATTCGTTCCGATGAAGGCAGAACCGAAAATGATAGACGCGAAGCAGATGGAGCTGATCGAGCGGAAGGTATACAACTACTTCGGTGTTAACGCCAAGATTATCAATTCCAGTTACAGCGAGGATGAGTGGAATGCCTTCTATGAATCCGTACTCGAACCTACATTCGCGATCCAGACAAGCCTAGAAGCGACAATAAAGATTTTCAGCGAGAACGAGCAGAACCATGGAAATGAGATCGTGTTCGAGTCGAACCGATTACAGTACGCCAGTGCGAAAACAAAGCTCGAGCTGCGCGAAATGGTCGACCGCAGCGCGATGACGCCGAACGAATGGCGCGAGGTGTTCAATCAGGCGCCACTCGAAGGCGGCGACGAGCCGATCCGGCGACTTGATACGGCGGTAGTGAATGATGCTCCGCCGGCTAAGAAGCCGAAGGCGGCGCCGACTCCACCGAAGGGAGGTGAGGAAGAGGATGACGATGGGGATGAGTGATCCACGCCGAAAGGATCGCGATTACCGCGAGTTTGAGTTTGAGATTCGAGCAGCTGCGCTCGGCGAAGGTGATGATGCAGAAGAAGCGCTCTACGTCGAGGGCTATGCCGTTCGGTTCAATGAGCCGACCGTGCTCTACGAATATGGCGACCAGCAGTACAAGGAGAAGGTTCACCCTGAAGCTCTCCGCGAGGCTGACATGTCCGACGTGATTTTTAACTACAATCACGGCGGCAAGGTCATGGCCCGCACGCGCAACAATACGCTCGAGCTGAAAATCGATTCGAAAGGGCTGTTCATCCGGGCGCGCCTGGACGGTACCGAAGAGGGCCGCAAGCTTTACGAGGAGATCCGCGGCGGCTACATCGACCGCATGAGCTACGCCTATTCGACGAAGGAAGCGTCCTATGACACCGAGACCCGCACGCGGACTGTGCTGCGGATCAAGAAGGTATACGATGTCTCGGCGGTCGATATCCCGGCGTATGACTCGACATCGATCTCTGCGCGCTCCGCGTTCGAGTCGGAAATTGAGAAGGAAAAACAGGCTGTTGCGAACGGTGAGAAGCGGAAGCGTCTGGCACTCTTGGCACAACTCTAAACAAACTTGGGAGGTTTTCTGTATATGAATAAAGGACAAAAGAAATTCCGTTTCGCGTTGAACCTGCAAACATTCTCTGGCGGCGCAGAAGGACAGGCTCGATTGACGGAGATCGAAGCTCGCAAGGGCGAGATCCGCGCATTGCTTGAAGGCGATGGCGAAGTGAATATCGACGAATTGGAAGCTGAGCTGCGCTCCCTCGGCGAAGAGGCAATCGAAATTCGTGAGAGCATGGTGAGGGAGAAGCGTAAGTCGCTGGCGGCTGGTATTCAGGCTGGCACAGTCGAAGCTCGGCAAACGAACATGTTTACGCCAGGCGACACGCCTGATCCAGCTAAGGAAGTACGCAAGGCAGCCGAGAAGCGCGGCAAAGAACTGAAAGAAATGCGGGCTGTTACGGTCGGTTCCTCGAACGTGGTTCTGCCGAAGCATACGGCGAGCGACATCCGCGGCACCTTCAATGAGGTATCCAGCCTCATCGATCGTGTAACGCACAAGCCATTGCCTGGCGGCGAGAGCTTCGAGCAGCCATACCTCAAGGGCTACGGTACTGGCGACTACACCGGCGAAGGGGCAAACTACGCCGACGCAGAGCCGGTATTCGGCAAGGTTCAAATTAGCAAGGCGAAGGTCACTGCTTATGCCGAGGATTCTGAGGAGATCCTGAAGCTGCCTGCTGCCGATTACGACGGTGAGGTCATGAAAGGTATCACAATCGCGACCCGCAAAAAAATCACTCGTGAGATCCTGGTCGGTGACGGAACGACTAACCACCTCACCGGTATCTTCTCGACGGCAGCGACGGCAATCGATGCTGGTACTGACCTCGAGGTTTCCGAGGTCGACGAGTTCACGCTGGACGAGATTCTGTTCAACTTTGGCGGCGATGAGGATGTTGAAGATCCTTCCGTGCTCATTTTGAGCAAGAAAACTCTGAAGGCGTTCGCGACATTGCGTAATACTGATTCCAAGCGTGTCTACGACGTTAAAACGAATGGCAACACGGGGACTATTGACGGTGTTCCGTATATCATCAATAGCGCGTGCAAGGATGTTGATACAGCTACAGTTGGTCAATATATGATGGCATACGGTCCGCTTTCGAACTACATGCTGACGATCTTCAGCGACATCGACGTTCAACGCTCGACGGACTATAAGTTCAAAGCGGGTATGATCGCGCATAAGTCCAGCGTGTTCGTAGGTGGCAACGTCGTGTCGAAGAACGGCTTCCTGCGCGTGAAGAAAGCAGCTGCGGTATAGAACCCAGAAGGGAACGGTGAACATCCATGATTTACAGAGCAGTTGTGACACGAGCATTCTTGTGTAAGGTACAGGGCGTGCATTTCCGCGTCGGTAGCGCGTACCTCTCGGCTGATTCGGCGCGTATTGCCTATCTTCAGAGCGGCGGCTACCTCGGCAAAGAGGAAACGGAAGAACCTAATCAGGCATCGACCACGGCGAGCGATCAACTCCCTGCGGACGATGCTTTTTTAATTCCGCAAGACGGGGCGTCGGCGGTTGATGATGCAACGGCGGCAGGGGGTGGAAATCCGGTCGCTTCCGCGGCTCCAGCTGCATCGGATCAAGACGATTCGAACGATGACTCTCGCCTTGAGCATGTCGGCGGCGGATACTTCGTACTGCCGAACGGCGAGAAGGTACGCGGCAAAGAGAATGCGCTGGCAGCTCTTGAAGCGCTGGACGCAGTCGCGGTCGCCCTGCAGGAAGAGGAGTAGGAGGCGGTAGCCGTGGCATTCCTTGAGCTAGCGAAGAAGCACCTGCGCGTCACCGTCGCCGCCTTCGACGACGAGATTCAAGGGCTGATCGATGCGGCGACCGCCGACCTTGCCCTATCCGGCGTGCTGCCGGAGAAAGCCTCAGACGACACCGACCCTCTCATCAAGAGGGCGGTGTTTCTTTATGTGAAGTCCGAGTTCGGTTTCGACAATGCTGACGCAGAGCGCTTTCGCAAGTCGTACGATTCGCTGAAGTCGCACCTAACGTTGTCCGTGGAATACACGGTGCCGTCATGATGTGGCGGGATGTGGTTTACTTGCTGACGCCGGGTGAGAAGACGCGCGACAAATACGGAGCCGAAGTCATTGGCGAACCTATCCAGCGTGAGGTCATGGCAAACCGGAAGTCAGTCCGACAGACGGAGTTCTACCAAGCGCATGCCGTCGGTATCCGGCCGGAGATCGTCTTCGAAGTCCAGGCAGCTGAGTATCAGCAGGAGCAGACGCTGATCCACGAGGGGACGACTTATCATGTCGTCCGCACCTATTCCAAGAGCGGCGAGCATTTGGAACTTGTCTGTTCGCGGACTTCGTTGGAGGTCTGATCGATGGCGAGGCGATCTGATATTGAGGGCATGGCCGAGCTGGAAGCTATGCTCAAAAAACTGGAGAAGGTTCCGCAGAAGGTAGTAACGAAGGCGGCGAAGGCCGGGGCGAGCATTGCATTCAAAGCCGCCAAGGCGAACGCACCTGTTGATCAAGGCGACCTGAAAGGCGCTCTGATCTTGAAGCCGGAGCGGCGGACGAAGGTCGGCAAGAAGATGTACAACATCAAGCTCGACCCAGCCAAGAATGACATCTTCGTCAAGATCAGCAAGGAGGGCAAGCGCTCATACTACCCGGCATCCCAGGAATATGGCTTCCGGGTGGGTGAGAGCGGGTATATCCCCGGCTACCGGTATCTTAAACGAGCCATCGATGGCAACAAGGACGCGATCGAGACGAAGACGGTACAGGTGGCCGTTAAGGATATCGACAAGATTCTGAAGGGGTGAATAGGTTGAGCTTTGAGACAGCTATGGTGGAGGAATTCGCCTCTCTCCCGGATGTGGGCGATAAGTTGTTTCCGCTTGCCGCTCCCAAGGAGACGGTCGCGCCCTATGTCGTATATGGAGCGAGCCCGGGGCTGCCGGTGAGCACGCTTACGGGATACGGCAGCAGTAAGTCACTGACGGTCGATATGAATGTTGTAGCCTCGAACTATGGGGAAATGAAGCAACACTCCGATGCCGCCCTCGCCTTGCTCATCAGCTTCCAGGGGCGTGAAATCGGCGAAGAGGGGCTATTCATCCAGCAATTGATTTTGGAGGAACCTGACGAGATTTATGAAGACGAAACTCGGCTGCATAAATGCGTCATCTCCTTCACAGTTCACATTTAAGGGGGAAAAAGGATGGCAGAGGCAACACGCGCACTAGGCACAAAATTGATGATCGGGACGAATGCCGTAGGCAACCTGTCCAGCATCGGAGGAATCGAGGCGTCTGCTGAATCGATCGACGTAACTGCTCTTGATAGCTCCGGCGGCTACCGCCGTAAGATCGCGGGCTTTAAGGACGGCGGCGAGGTATCCATTTCCGGATTCTTTGCGCCGGACGATGTCGGCCAAGCAGCAATTTACGCAGCGTTCGAAAGCGGGGCTACGTCCGCATACAAGATTGTGTTCCCGCCGTCGCTGAATGCTCAATGGGAATTCAGCGGAGTCGTAACGGGATTCTCGACGAGCGCGGAGCTCGAGGACGCGCTAACGTTCGAGGCGACGATCACAGTATCGGGCGAGCCGATCCTCAACCTAGAGGTAACGCCGTAACAAACTGGCGGCTAGAACGGAGTCTTCGTTCTGGCCTTATTCTTTATTCCGGGAGGGAATGTAATGGCTGCAGCAAATAACAACGACGTTGTAATCGTGGAATTGGATAGGCCGCGGGAACTGCGGTTCGGGCATAAGGCCTTGAAACGGATGATGGCATTCACGGGGAAAAGCGTGGAGGAAATCGAGGGCGACAACGACTTCGATATGGAGGAACTGGAGACGATCTTCTTCCACGGTCTGTCTCGGGACGCGCAGGAACACGGCGAGAACTTGACCCTCGACATGATGGAGGACATTCTCGACTATGCACCGAGCATGGGGTACCTGATGCAGAAAATGCAGGAGGCGTTCCAGATCGCGATGCGCGGTGTCGAGGGAAACACCCCGGCAGCTCCGAAGACAGTGGCCCCGACGGCGAAGCCGCGCAGGAGGTAGAGCCAGCACCTTTCTGCTGGGAAACGTCTTTGCGGGCTGCCTTTGCTATGGGCATTCCTTTACGCGATTATGACGAAATGACCCCGCACGAGCTTGCGATATTCATCGAGGAGAACCAGAAGCGTGAAAAGTTCATGCACGATGAGCGCGTGACGCAAGCGTATCTGAACGCGGTATTGCAGCGTGCCAAGCGCATGCCGAAACTCGAAAAGTTGATCGGCAAGGCACCGGTCAAGAAGAAACCGATGACCGACAAGCAAATGCTCAACGTCATCCGCGCGCTGAACAAACAGATGGGCGGGAAGGAGGTGGGCGGATAGATGGCATTGGTACGGCAGTTGATGATCAGGGCAGGCGCCGACTTCTCTGCGATGCGCAAGGAGATGCAGAAAGCGCGGGCAGACCTAGAGCGCTTTAAAAGTGGCGTTGGCAAGGCCGTTGCCGGGATCGCCGCGACCCTGGCTACTCTCGGCGTTGGCATGGGCTTAGGGGCTGCCATGGGCGATGCGATAAAATTCGAAGCATTGATGGGTACCCTTAGCGTCACGTTGGGCCGCAGCATCGACGATTTTAAAAAGTGGCAAAAGACCGTGGGCGATACGATGGGCTTCTCAAAGCTGGAAGTCACTGAGATGGCTAATAACTACTCGCTACGGCTAAAGTCGATCGCAAAAGACGAGAAGGATCTCTTCAACAAGACGACGGCGCTGATCAAGGCGGCGGCCATTATTCGAAGCAAAACCGGCATGGCCTCGGCTGAGATTTCCGATCGCATGCGTTCCGCCATGAACCAAGAAGCCGACGGGGCAAACATTTGCCGCCTAAAGTAGAAATACTCTAGGTAAAACACTGGGTAAAATCGGTGGAGACTAAACCGACAATGAGTGAATAATGTTGGCATGTTAATACCGAGGTAAAGCACGTTCTAAAAGGCGTGGCTCACCGTAACGCATAGGTACTGAACCTGTGCTTTTTATAGCACAGAATATAACGTGCCCACGAGTGCCCGGCACCTGACCGTGTAATGACGAAGGTGAAAATGTATGCTGAGCCGAGGATGAAATAACATCCTATAATGCGGCGAAAGCCCCGGAAGTAGAGGATAAAAAGCCTTTACGATAACAAAATGAGATGAATTAGGCGTGAACGTGCGTGTCTCCGCGATCCAGCAGTCGCAGGCGTACAAGATGCTGGCGAACAACGCTCCATGGGAAGAGCTCAGTGAAGGAATGAAGAAGACCATCCTGTATCAGCACATCTTGGACTCGACGACAAGTAACTTCGGGACTGAGATCGCTCAGAATACGGCGCTGTTGAAGGGTGGTTTTATTGCCGCGTTGAGCGACGCCCGGCTCGCTTTGGGACAGGCGTTCCTTCCCATCCTGAATATCGCGTTGCCATTGCTCACGAGCTTGGCGCGCGCTGCCGAAACCGCCTTTGTGAAATTCGCTGCCCTCATGCGGGCACTCTTCCCGAAGGCGAACATTAAAGCCGGTAACGCACAAACCGCTACGATCGAATCCCAAACGGCGGCCGTCGGTAGCCTGGGCGATGCTCATGAAGCAGCCGGAGATGCAGCGACGAAGGCCAGCAAGGACGCCAAGAAGGCGGCCGGGTCGCTCCTTGGGTTTGATGAAGTAAACCTGTTGAAAGAGCCTGAGAGTGCTGGTGGTGGGGCTGACGATGCGGGCGCTGGTATGGATGCCGCGGGTATCGACATGACCCCGTACGAGGATCAGACACTCGGAATTTCCGAAAAGGTCCAGGAGATGGCCGATAAGATCCGAAGTACCCTGTCCGGTATCAACTTCCAGCCGCTGATTGACAGCTTCAACCGATTGAAAGCCGCTATCGAACCTTTTACAATGGTTCTCTTTGAAGGGCTGAAGTGGTTTTGGGACAATATCCTCGTTCCGTTCGGTACCTGGGCGATCCAGAGCCTGATCCCTGCATTTCTCAATGCGTTGGCCGGGGCCTTCACCGTACTGACCCCTTTGCTCAAGGCGTTCCAGTCGATCGGCATCTGGTTGTGGGAGAACTTCCTTCAGCCAATCGCGCTGTGGACCGGCGGGATAATCGTGTCCGTATTAAATCAACTCGGCACCGCATTAACCAGCATCGGTACATGGATGTCGAATAACCAATCAACCGTCACGACAATCACAGCAGCCCTAGTGGGCTTTTTTGCTGCCTGGAAGACGATAGAGCTAATGGCGTTTATACAGACGTCCGGCGGTGTGGCAGCGGCCTTCACGCGGATGACGGCAACGATCTGGGCCGCGACGGGCGCGAAAGTGGCTAACATGGCCAAAACGGCAGCGCTGACCGTCATGTACGCCAAAGACTTGGTTGTCTCGCTCGCGTCATCGGCCGCGGCACTTGCCAAGAAGACGGCGGCCTGGGTGGCCAGCACAGCTGCCATTGCTGCTAACAGAACCGCGCTGCTCGCGAGCAAAGCATTGCTGATTGGAGATTTCATCAAAGCAATGGCGACGGCCGCGGCGTCGTTGGTAACGAATGCGGCGAGGTGGGCAGCCTCAACGACCGCGATGGTCGCGAACAAGGTCGCGATGGTCGCATCGACGGTAGCACAGGCGGCAATGACGACAGCTATGATCGCCTGGAATGCAGCAGCGGCTATCGGGACAGCGGCGACGAAAGCATTCAATGTTGCGATGGCGGTGCTTACCTCTCCGATCACCCTAGTAATCGCGGCTGTAGCAGCTTTGGCAGCTGGCATTTACTTGC
This sequence comes from Paenibacillus methanolicus, assembly GCF_008124765.1. GTDB lineage: Bacteria > Bacillota > Bacilli > Paenibacillales > Paenibacillaceae > Paenibacillus_Z > Paenibacillus_Z methanolicus. The sequence goes on from NZ_VNHS01000023.1 coordinate 19,195, forward strand.
TGGTGAAGAACTGGGATACGGTCAAAGAAACAGCTGCGACAGTATGGGAAGGTATCAAGTCGGTTTGGTCGGTGGCCGCTGATTGGCTGAAGTCGAACGTCGTGAACCCGATCGCTAATCTATTCGTCGGGTTGTTTAATGGCATCATTGACGGTATGAACTGGGTAGTTCGCGGGCTGAACAAAATCAAATTCGAATTCCCAGACTGGATTCCGGGAGTCGGCGGGAATAGCTTCGGTATCAACATCCCGGAAATGCCACGGCTCCAGAAGCTGGCTCGCGGCGGTATCGTCGACGGTGAGACCAACATGGGTAACTACATCGCGGGCGAAGCCGGCGCGGAAATGATCGTGCCGTTGGAGAATACTTCGTTCGTCGACAAGCTAGCCGGCGCGCTCGGCACGGCCGTCATGCATGCGATGCAGTTCCAGCAGACAGGTGGTCAGCGTAACGGCGACGTAGTTCTGAACATCGACGGCGTAGCCATAGCACGAGCTATGGCGCCCTATTTGGCGCGAGAACAGCGCCGGATCGGCGGCAACATGATCCGAACAACGTAGGAGGTGAGGGCGCGTGGCGCTTATTTCTATAGCGGGGGTGGCCCTTCCTACCCCTACTGATTACTCTTTGGGCATTCAAGACGTGAACAACACGGAGCGTAATGCTAAAGGCGACATGATCGGGGAGCGGATCGCGACCAAGCGCAAGATTGAGCTAGGTTGGAAGTTCTTAACGGCAGCTCAGACGCAGCAGGTACTTAACGCTGTCAGTCAGTTGTTTTTCGATGTCACATATGTTGATCCACAAACAGGCGGCAACCGGACGGGCACGTTCTACGCAGGGGACCGGACTTGTAACGTCATGGATTTTATAGACGGCGTGCCGCGATACAAGGACGTCAAATTCAATCTGATCGAAAGGTAGGGGCGTGCATGTACGAAACGAGTCAGAAATTCAAAGCCGGTATCTACGCCCCTTACCGGGCTACGACCGGGCGGGTGACGTTTGACATATCCGACGTCACAGCGGCGAGCGACGTAACCAGCATCACAACGTCCAGCGAGGCCGCGATCAGCAACAAGCAGCAGCTGATCAACAAGAAGCGCACGGCCAGCTCGCGCCTAGCGACGCTAGAGACGGACCTGTTCAAGCTGGACGGCACATTCACATTCCCCGATGACACGATCGCGAACAACGGCGAGATGGGTTTCTGCAGCAGTGTGCTCAGCGGCGCCGACGGCACGTTCGCGAGTTTCCCGACGCTGACGTTCGTCTTCGGCACGACGCATTCCAGTCTCGGACTGACAATCACCTTCGACGCGGAGGAATACGCGACCGACTTCACCGTGGCCGCCTACGCCGCCGATAATTCGGTCATCGCGACGGTCAACGTGACGGGCAACACGGACACGCTATGCACGCCGATCGGCCAGCTGTACAACTATAAGAAGATCATCATCACGATTAAGAAGTGGTGCCGAAGCGACCGCCGCGCGCGGGTGCTGGAGGTAGATTTCGGTGTGGTTCGCGTCTACACGGACGACAACCTGGTCAGCATGGGGCTCGTCGAGCAGATCGACCTGACTTCTGGTGAGCTACCGTCTCCGGAATTCACGTTCACGGTAGATAACAGCAGCCGCGAGTTCAACATATTGAATCCAACCGGTTTCTACAGGTATTTGCAGGAACGTCAGCAAGTGATTGCAGAAATCGGGCTGGATATCGGCAACGGCGTCTATGAGTACGTCCCGATCGGGAACTACCTGCTGGCGGAATGGCGGAGCGACGAAGGCAGCATGACGGCGACGTTCACGGCCCGGACGATCCTAGACGCCATGGCCGAGATCGAGTATGAGAACCTCGTTCCGAAGACCGGATACACGCTCTACCAGATGGCCGTCGAGCTGTTCGCGCTGTGCGGCGTAACGGACTACAGCATCGATACCGCGCTTCAAGGTGTCAGCACGCTCGGGCTAGTCGAACGCACCAATTGCAAGGACATTCTGCAGATGATCGCTCTCGCCGGTCGAGCCGTCGTCTGGGTGACGCGGGAGAACGTGCTTACGGTCCGGCGACTCGGCGCCATGGGGGCGGCCGAGGACGCCGTCACGCTAGATAACCAGTACAACGAGGCGCAGATCAATCTGGAGAAGGCGACGGGGCAAGTGGTCGTTTCCTACTGGACTGACCTGGAGACGGCGGCGGAAGTCACAGTCGCGGCCCCGGTGAAAGGCGATACGTTGAAGCTGGACGGAAACACGCTGATTAATTCAGCGGCGAACGCGGAGGCCGTTGCGAACTGGATACTCGCACAGCGCGGCTACCGGGCGGCTTATCGATCCAACTGGCGCGGTAATCCGGCGCATGAACTGGGCGATGTCATTACGATCGAGAACACGTATGGCGCGGACATGAAGGTGTTCGTTACGAAGAACGAGATCAACTATGCCGGTTACTTGTCGGCCAAGTCGGAAGCGCGTGGGGCGGTGAACTAGATGGCTTGGATCGTTCCGAAACTCGATTGGGGCGAGGATGACTCGATCAACGCGGCGGACTTCAATCGGATCGAGAGCAATCTTGCGACCGTGGCCGCATACCTGAACAGCATCCAGTACACTATGCCGGCCATGACGATGGTAACGAACCGATCGAAGACCAGCCTGCTCTTCCTGTCGGATATCAACCGCATCGAGAGCAATTTAGAGACGATCCGTTCGTACTTTATCACACCCGCAGGCTTCGATCCGGGCAAGACATGGTCGCGCGGGTTCGGATTTGACTATAAGGACGCTATCCGGCTGGAGAGCAACCTGAAGCTGCTGTATGAGCTCGGACTCCTGGCATACGACAATCTACGCTACTGCGGCACGCAGACATGCGGGGAATGGGGGCCGATTTACTGATGACCTACATTAGAACGATTTGGAATGACCGAATAGTGGAAAACCCGTTGACTTACTACATGAGGGACAATGGCGGCAGTAATATAAACCTGTTGCCGCCATTCACGGAGTGGGAATTTAATCATCCAAGTTTTAACCCAGTGATCGATCCGCAGGACGATTATAAGCTAACGGCGAGCCCCAACGAGAGTTTTCGTTGGGTGCAAGTTAGAGTCCCTGTTCTACCCAACACGGTCTACACACTATCGACCCAAGCACGCTATGGGTATATTGCTGTTTTCAACGAGAGCATCACGGAGTCCCTACCGGGAGCTGCCTATAATGCATCGGGGAATATCACATTTAACAGCGGTGAGCATGAAGCTGTTTTCGTGTTATTCGGGAATTCTGGGGATGGACCAGGTGCCTATCACATCACTCATCCGCAACTTGAACTGGGCAGCGCGGCAACAACGTTCGGGCCGAGGAAACATTACCAGTTGAGCCCTGCACCCGGAGCGACGACCCAAGTCGGTACGCCGCTCAATGCGGCCAACCTGAACAAATTGGAAATAGGCGTCCAACAAGCGCACCATATGATCCTTGGGTTGGATACGGATGCATCAACGCCTAGTTACCATGCGAACGGCCAGCTGTATCAAATCGTTGAGACTAAGGATGGCGGAGTAATTCGAACAACGACATACACGTACAACCCAGCGGACGGCAGCCTCTCCACGGAAACGGTCAGCGGGAACGGCGTCACGGTGACGACCACCTATTCCTATAATCCCGACGGCACGCTCGGCGGAGAAACGAAAGCATTTACGTAAGGGAGTGTAAGCGATGGGCGATATGGCGATGCTTAATCAAATTTTCCTAGGACAGGGCAGAAAAGTAGGACCTCTATATGATCTTTATCGCGAGATGGTCCGATGCGGCAAGGCGGCAGCAAACCTTTCGTACACTGCCTCGCAGACCTATACGTTGCCGGATAACGTCGTGCTTGCCAACACGCTCACCATCGGGGCCGGCGCTGTAGTTAAGCTTCCGAACACGCTTGAACCCGCCATAATTGCATGCGACTCACTCGTGATTAACGGTACACTGCTAGCAGGGTCACCGGCAGCTGGTGGCTCGGGTACCGGTGCTTCTGGAGGTGCTGGGGCAGGAGCTATTTTCATTTTCGCTAGATCCATCAGTGGCGGCGGTTGGATAAAAGCAAATGGTGCCTATGGAGGCAATGGCGTGGTAACTAGCGTGGGCTCCGGTGCCAGTGGCGGATCTAGTTATTTCCTTTCCACAACGAAAGCTGGCGGTGGAGGCGGCGCTACGGGCACCAATACACCGGGAGTTGGCGGGAACAAATGCCTACCCCTTTACAGTACGTTGGGGTTCCGGTTCCCCCATTGGCTTGGAAAGATGGATATGGATCTTCTTATCAGCGGCGGCGGCGGGGGTGGCGGTGCAGGGACGGGCACAAACAACGGAAACATTTACGCCCCAGGTGGTGGCGGCGGCGGTTCTGTGGTAGCCGATGGAGGTCGAGGTGGCGAAGGTAATAGTTCTCAATTTAGTGCAGCCGGCGCGGGAGGTGGAGGCGCGGGACTTATTATGGTGCTCAGCGAGAATGCGGTGCCGGCTCTCACGTTAGAGGCGCGAGGCGGGAATGGGGGGAACGCGTACGATAGTTATGCTGGGGGCGGCGGCGGCGGCGGCGGCGGAGTTATTAGTGTAATAGCGCCGACCAGCTACGCATCTGCGCATGTAACCGGTGGGAATGCCGGTTCAGGGTATAACTCCAATTTTGTATCACCAGTGGCAGGAGGACCGGGCACAGTGTTGTTAACCAGGCTGACGCTGTCATAGGGAGGGCTCTTATATGATTATCGATGGGTACAACGTTTATAGCGACGACGGGGCGGTCCTGATCGAGACGCTGCCGGCCATCCTTCACGGAGGCGGTAGTTATCGAGCGGACCGCTTCCCTTTTAAAGTCAGCATATCCGCCCAGACGGAGTTGAGCAGTCTTACTTTCGAGAATCCCTTGACTGGAGAGATCGTCGCCAAGGTCTCGCCGTCGGACGGCATTGCGTCTCTGCAGCTGATATTCGATGCGGCTGGATCTCAGACAGTACGCGTCGGCGAGGCCACGGCAAGCCGGCTTAATGAAGTGACGATTACGGTGGTGGCTGATACGGTCGCCGTCGAGCAGGACCGATTCCAGCAGCTGAATGCCAGACTGGCCGACGTTGAGCTCGCGCTCGCGGAGCTATTCGGCGTGGGAGGAGGTGAGTAACCATGTCCATGTCGATGCCGATTATACGTATTATCTCGAACGCATGCATCACCCGGTACAACCGGGGGGAGCGCGATATTGGAGATATCGTGGCTAGTTATACAGCGCTAGGAGCGGAGGATCGCGAACTGGTTTGCGCAGAAATATTCACGAAAAGACCGGACTTGATGCCGGTTGTCGAGGGCTCCGCTTAGTAGGCGGGGCCTTTTCATTTTCGGGGAAGGAGGGGAGATCGCCGATGATGGAGCTGGAAAAGTTTTATCAATCCATATCAGAAATCAAGATAGAGCTCACCAAGCTCTCAACCCGGCTCGAAAAGCTGGACGATTTTACACGGAGGCAAGACGAAATTTCACGCCGTGTTGATGATGTGGAGAAAGGGGTTAGTAAGGCACTGGAAAGCACCAAAAGCGCACATCACCGGCTGAACCAGATTCACAAAATATGCTACTGGCTGCTGACAGCGGTCGGTGGCGCAGTGATCGTCTTTATCGTGGGATACGCGATGAAAGGTGGATTTTACAAACCATAACCTTGGGGAGGATTGATTGATAATGATGCAAGTACTTGATCCATACGTATCAACGATTGTAGAGGCGCTGATTGGTGCGCTGGTCACCGTAATTATGGGGGCGATCGCCCTGCTCGGACGCAAGATCAACAAGTGGATTGACACACGGGATTCCGCCGATCAACGCGCGTTCCTGCATCGCCTGGCGGCTGAAGGGATGGCGCTGGCCGAAGCAGCCTACAAGGATCATGGCGGGCAAGCGAAACTGAATGCCGCTGTTAACTATGTGCTCGACCGCGCTAGAGAGTATGGTCTCAAATCCTTGACGATGGATTCGGTCGAAGCTGCCATTGAGAAAGCGGTGCTCGATTACAATGCCAAGAAAAAGGTGCTGACACAGGTCACCAATGAACCGACGGCGCCGGTGCTATCCGATGCAGATCAACGGATTTAACGTCCGGGTCGCTACAGTTGATCCGAGACAGGACGAAGTCTATGCCGCTTATCAACCGGGCGCGCGCGTGCGGGACATAGCAAAAGCGACGGGGGCCGACTTGGCCCTCAATTTTAATTTCGCCGACATTAAGACTGGTGCGCCGATCGGTCGGCTGGTCGTTGACGGAAAGACGGTCGTCAGCGATATTCCCAAGACGCTGCCCCGCGAGGAGCTGTACATGCGGACCGATGGCTCGTTGCAGATCGGGAAGGCTCCCCGGACGGCACGCTGGGCGGTTCAAGGATCGCCGGTACTGCGTCGGGCGGGAAAGAACGTCATCAGGGATACGATCGAGCGTGATCAGCTCGGCGAAGACATCTGGCAGCGCAAGGCGATCCGGACTGCCGTCGGCATCACTGAGGCCGGTCATCTCGTCATGGTCACCACCGTTGACGCCGTTTCGCTGGATGACCTCGGCAAGATTATGGACGAGCTCGGCTGCCCGGATGCGCTGAACGGCGACGGCGGCGGAAGCACGTACCTGTGGCCGGAAGATCAGGGCGCGGGTCGGCTGTTGGGCTCAGCAATCTGCGTCAAGAAGAAAGGGGATATCGGCATGGGGAAGCTGGTCGCAATATGCGACGGCCACGGGATGGAGACGCCGGGTAAGCGGACACCGGCATTCGCTGACGGGGCAGTGATGAAGGAGAACGAATTCAACCGAGCCGTTGCCGCCAAGTTGGACGCGCATCTGAAGCGTTGCGGTTTTCGCACCTTGCTGGTCGCCCCGGCGGACGCGGATACGCCGCTGCAGGCGCGCACAGACGCGGCAAATAAGGCGAAGGCTGATTTGTACATCAGCATCCATGCAAACGCGGCAGGCGAAGCGTGGGGAAGCGCGAGAGGCATCGAGACGTTCCATTATCCGACGAGCGCGGCGAGTAAACGTGTGGCCGAGGTACTGCATCGCCATTTGATCGCTGGCACGCAGCTGCCGAACCGCGGAGTGAAGACAGCCGACTATCATGTTCTGCGTGAAACGAACATGCCGGCCGTGCTCGTCGAGGCGGGCTTCATGACGAACCAAGATGATGCACGGTTGCTGTTGTCTGAATCCTACCGAAACGAATGCGCGGAAGAGCTGGCGCGGGGGATCTGCGAATATTTCGGCGTTGCATTCAAACGCGAGGAGACGAAGCCCTCGCTGCCGTCCGGCTCCGTTATCGCTCGCGGGAAGATCGTGGAATCGAAGCAGATCGACGGCGTCACCTACGTCGCTGCGCGCGCGATCAGCGAGGCGTTCGGGGCTACGCTGTCATGGGATGCGAAAACAAATATCGTGAATATTGACTAAGACGAATCCCCCGCTGGCGTGAGCTGGCGGGGGATTTTTTTTATTGCAAAGTTATAGTTGTTTCTTGATCCTCGGCGAGTGTTTCGTACTCCCCATTCAATACATATTTTAAGAGAAGTCGAATATCTGTAATGTCCGTCAATTCACTCTTAACAGGGAATACAATTTGTCCTTTCTTCACAACTTTCCCATTGAATTCTGAACTGATGCGGTTCTCAGAGGGCAAAGTAATTTCAACTTGTTCTTTAGTATTTAGAACGATCTCTGACTGGTCGACATGCCATGTGACTTTATCGTTAGAAGTATTTTCGACTGATACATCCAGAATCACGGCTCGTTCTTCTGTCGAAAAAGAGTACCCTTTATATGTTGGATCTAGCGTTACTTTCGTAATTTTCAATACCATTGGACCACCATTAACTGTAACATCGACGGAGTAAGACTTTGCGGTTTGTTTAGTCGTTGATCCTGTTGTCGTATACTCCCCGCTGGCGGAGTTTATCTCCACTCGACCTGTTGAAGCGTCATACTTCACTTCTGCTCCGAGAAGTTCAGCTGCAGCCCGAAGTGGAACGTAGGTGGTGCCGCTAATGACTTTCGTTTCAGCAGAAGATACTTTCCCGTTTACAACCAGGGTGAGTTTGTTTGCTGCAAAGGCCCCGAATGCCACTGATGCGGCGACAACAGAGGTAAGCCCCAAACTGATAAGAATCTTTTTCTTCATTTCCCCGTTCTCCCTTATATAAGAATAAATCACTAGATTCCCCAACTATGTTACTATAGAACTTTGCTACAGAAAAGAAAAAGCCGCCTACAATGTAGGCGGTAATTAGTTACAACGATTCTTCACGTTCCTCCATCCGTTCGATTTCCTCTTTTAGCCGGCGATCGTCATTTAAATCGATCCGCAGCATGGTGGACAGATACACCTCGCACTCCGCGCGCAGGTAATCTCCCAGCATCCGAAACTCGTATTCGTAGCCCCGTTTTAAATAGCATGTCTTCAGTCCGCCTCCGCCACTTTTTACGCGCTCAATGTCAAGCACCTTTATGCCAGCCTCTTTGATTGTTCGCCGGTTGATGTATTGTGCCTTGATAATTCGATCCATAAAGGTATCCAACTGACGTACGTACAAATTAGTCATCCTAATCTTAGGCGCCGCCTGGAGATGTTTAATTTCATGGTTGAGCAGATCCTGCATAGCACGGAGTACGAGTTGCTCTTTTACGAGCTCGACCTCGTGTTCCGCAGGGAGAAATGGGCTTTTTGGATCAGGCAATTTGCGTTCCATGACGAGCATCCTTTACACGAATGTTTGTTCGTATATTATATGCCCGAAAAATGACTATGTCATTCGTTTTTCGAAAAACCCCCAAATGATGGTGTCATTTGGGGGGAGATTTATTTGACTATTTTGGTTAACTCATCTTGTACATATTTCATTGGGATTGCAAACTCCAAGTTAGAGCCTTCAATTCCAGAGGAAGTGACTCCAATGGCTTGACCATATTCATTGAGAAGTACACCGCCGCTTGAACCATGGTCTATATCAGCAGTATGTTGAATCAATGTAATGTCATTTTTGTCCTTTCTAATTCCAGAAACGATGCCCTCAGATATTGTGTTTTCTAAACCTTGTGGACTCCCGATGGCAAAAACCTTGTCGCCAATCTCAGGTAATTCGGTGTTATAGTCAATGTATTGTTCAGGAATTTTACCTATAGCTCTTCCATCAGAGCTATATTGGGAAGATAAGACTAAACCGAATAAGTCGGTTACAGTATTGTCAAAAAGAAACCATCCTTCGGAATCATATACATCATTTCCTAGCTTAACTAATATGCCATTTGCATCATGCGCCACGTGACTGTTCGTGATAAACAATCCATTGCCTAACAAGAAGCCTGACCCACTAGCATACGATCCATTTTGATCATACGCCTCTACATAACCAACACGATCCATCAATTTTGCTATCTCTTTAGCGGACATTTTTTTCGGTGATTCAACTGTTGTTGTTTCTTCACCTGTAGATACCCCAATACGAGGATAGATACTCTTTTTGATATCCGAATCGCTTACATTAAACAGCACTGTACTGGTGAATTTGTCGTATCTGACGTTGGCACCTAATAAATCAGCAAAGGCTCTTATAGGAACATAAACAGCATTATTATAGCTAATTGCAGAATTCGATATTTTAGCGGTAGTCGAATTGCCTTTAATTAAGGTGGAGTCGATTTCTACTGTTTTAGAATTTAGGGCGAATGCGAGTCGAAATTCACCTTTTGTATACCAAGCTACAGCTGATTTAAATTGCGGATAGTATTCGACCGTGAACCCAATGTTCTCAAAAAGGTTTCTTAAAGGCAAATAAGTGGAATTATTAATAATAGCAGGGCCTGCACCAGTAGTGATGTATTCACCGTTAATCATAAGAGCGATTCTTTCGCTTTTAGCCAGTGCAATGTTTGTTCCAAACAAGGAAATGCAAACTACCAAAAAAGATATAAACCATTTCACTTTCACTTCCAAACTCCCCCTATACTGGATATAAAGAACTGCACCCTATTAACTATACTAGGTTTGAAACAATAGTCATCTGTTTTTTCTTCGTTTCTTCTGCGAGTCATCCTCCTCCACTAAACGGGAATGCCACTCCATATCCAGCTGTGCATATTGCGCGCGCTTAGCCTGGATCTTATCACGCACCTCTTTCCAAGGGCGGCCGTACCGCTCGGCGCATGCTTGCCATACATGGCTGCGATCTTTCACCTTCGCCGGTGGCGGCACCATGTCTGCAATAAATGCGGGCGCGTCTTTGCCGCTCGGCAGCCGCACTTTATTTATCGCGACATGCTTATCAGGTAGGGAGGCATACAGCGCCTTAGCGTCGGTATAGGGCGCGAACGCATGTGAGAACCGCTTGAGCTCGGTTTCGCGCTCGGTCTTGTAGCTGGTAATGCATGCGCCGCCGTCCAGCAGGGCGTTGGCCGCCTTGCCCATCTGGTCGATGGAGTGGCCGGTGAATAAGCTCTTGACGCGGTATTTCCGAAACTCAACGGCGGTACCGGACGCGCGGTCCTCGATAGCACCGACGATCTTATGCGGCTCGTCGATCCACTTGAGCACTGGCCGGCGAGCGGACTGCTCCGT
>NZ_VNHS01000024.1 GCF_008124765.1 Paenibacillus methanolicus
GAGAATCCGCGGCGCGTTTCGATCGCGTCTAGGTACCGGGCTGTCCACTTGGGCGGCACGTCGTACCGCTCGAGCTCGTTGTTGCCGCTGATGTCCTTCCACGCGTTTGCGATCGTGTAGGCGGCATCCTTGGCGCGACCGCGGTCTTCGGACTGTACCGCGATCCGAAGCCATCCCTTCAGTACGTCCTCGCCCGGCTTGCGCTTGCTGGCCGGCGTCATCTCCTCTCGGATCTGTGCCGCCTCCCGATAGCTGCTCTGCTCGCGGCGCCATTCGGTGAGTGCGGCTTTCTGCTCCTTTGTGAACCGCGTCAGCTCCAGCAGCTCATACCGAGCGCGTTCGAACGCCTGGTGGATCATCCGGAGGAACTTGTGCTGCAGGCTCGCGTCCGGCACGTATCCCTTGTCCAGCAACTCGCTTGCTTCCTTCGCTTCCTTCATCCAAGCCCGTCTGTCGTATGGCTCCAGCAGCGCGTCAAAGATTGCGACGTCATCGCCCTCGAGCGTCCGGACGGCCGTCAGCATCGACGGCAGCGGGTAGTTATTGTCTTTGTCCGTTGAGAGGGAGAAGATGTCGTGCCGGCGGTAGGAGAGCTCCGTGCAAAACACTTTGGACGGGTCGAGCCGGGGGAGCCCGCCGGGAATCTCCTGAATTGTGATGCCAGCATCATAGATCGCTTCGGCCTTGCGCAGCACCTCGCCGGCCTTGTCGCGGGGAAGCAGCAGGTAGAAGTTGACGCTGCCTGCGCGCATGACGATCCGAAAATTGCACCGGTAGGGGCTGCGGTCCGTGCATAGCGTCTCGCCCATGGCCGGGTTTCCCCAACGGCGGCGCTCCTTCGGTGAGCGGTAGAAGCTAGCCATGACCTTGGCGAGCACATACGCCTGGTTGTTGCGAATCGACGGCGTCGGGCTGATCTCGTAGACGACATAATCGTCCGGCTCCCTCCGGTAAAAACGATCCCACGGAATAGACTCGACGGCGCCGGACACACGGCGTGTGAAGCGTCCAGCGACGGCCACAGATTTGACGAGCATACCGGCGATCTTGTCGCGAAATAGCGGGCGAGAGGGGCGCGGCGTTTCCGGCCGGCTCCGGCGCTTATGTAGCGGAGCGACCACCGGCAGCTGAGCCTGGCGAGCGACTGGGTAGAGTTCAATCCGGTCGACCCGGCCGCCGTCGTGGAGCCGGTAAAGCGTGCTGCCGATAATCGCAATGATCATTAATATTCACTCCTTCTAAAACTAGAGGTGTCCTCATTCTATTTCATTAATATTATTTCTGACTCGTGCAAATGTGGTCCGCACGGAAAGTGCAAGATTGATCAGCAAGTCAAACGAAGTTGATTCTATTATTTGGGCTATGTAAATCAGAACGATAACGTTTACCGAATCATATAATTCTAGTAATTCATGATAGAGGAGGGTTTCAATTGGTAAAGAAAAAGGTTGTTAAATATAATTTTCGTAATGTTCGATCCCAAGCCAAGACTGTCAGAAAAAAAATTAGGGCGATCGGCAATTCCCGCGTTTTTGCCGCTCAGAGTTTTAGTTTCGACGCCACTGCTTCTAGAAATGGGAACTGGAGAAGTCGATGCGGCTGCGATCAGTTTTCGACTTGTAATACTTTACAATCTGGCCAATCCTACATTACGATCAATAATCAAAGCGGCAGATACAAAATCAAAGTTTATATTAATTCCTATGGAAGAGAGGTGTGGGGGAAACTACCAACCTTTGACCAACGCTGGAACGCTTTTGTCAATGGTCCTAGTTCCTACATTAGATATCGTTCTGGAATTATTGAACCTCGTGGAGCGGGGGGCGGATATTTCCAGTCCGGTAATAATGACACTTTCAATGGACAGGCTGGCACGTTAGGGATCGAAATCTTCGACAGAAATAATAATCGGGTTAATCGAATTCTATGGTATAGCCAAACATGGGGAACCTGGGGAACTAAATGGCTAAGATGTGGCCATGACTATACATTCAATTTTTATGAGGTATGACCCTAGCCCAAACGCGATACCCTTCTGATCTAATAATAGACCTGCAGTTCAATTCCAAATGACAATACGTGGTTTGAAAGGCTCCCCTAAAAGGGGGGGCTTTCGTTGCTATCGGCAAGAATGACACAGTTGTATTAGTCGAAAACGATCCCCCTTAGAATCCAGAATACGACCCAGCCCCACGCGATCCACTTCTTCGGCCAGCGCGCACCGCCCATTAGGATGAGGATCAGGATTATCGTGCTGATCATGAGCGGTTCGTCCAGCGATCCGGACTGGAAGACGTCGCCGAGCTCACGCCAGAGGTTGGCCGGATTTAGCCAATAGGCCGCCTCCTTGAAGAAATGGCCGATCGCGGACATCGTGTTATTGAAACCCTCGAGCGCATCCTGCAGGCCGCCCAACGGGCCGCCGTGGCCCTTGGCTGCAGCGAGCGGCGCGGTGCCAAGAGCAGCATCAACCAGCGGTGTCGGGTCAATATAGTGGCCGTCCTCCATGAGTCCGAGATGCAGATGCGGCCCCGTGCTGTGTCCGGTGTTGCCGGATAGCCCGATGATATCGCCCGCCTGCAGGTGCTGGCCGGGGCGGACCGTGATCCGCGACAGGTGGCCGTATATGACGTCATGGCCGTCCGGCGTATGGAGAATAACGCCGTTGCCGAGCCGGTCGGCTCCCTCGACGATCCGGCTGACGACACTGTCCGCGACGGCATGCAGCTCCGTGCCCTCCGGGATCGCGACATCAACGCCGGTGTGCGGTGCCGTGTGCGCGCTGTCGATCGCTCCATATGCGGAGGAGATCCGCGGGCGGATGTTTATGATCATGGCCGTTACCCCCTTGTCGGCGGGATGTATGTCGGATCAAGCCGCGGCGCGATCTGCTGCTGGTGCTGCTCGATCTGATCCCACACGTCGACCTGCAGGCTCGATTGGAGCTCGAGGAAAACAAGCGGTACGAGAAGAATGCCGATGTACCCGAGCACGCCCTTGATGATCCGGCCTTTCCAACCGGGAAAGTCGAGCTGCGCCTCCACGATGCCCCAAATGGTGATCCCCATCCCGACCCAAAACGAAGCCTTTTGCAGCAAGAGGATGATGTTCCGCCCGCCGGACATCGTCTTCACGGACGCGGCCAGTACGCCGGACGGCTCGAGCATGACGGCCAGCAGCATGACGGCCGCCGTATAGGCGCGGTGGTTCCGCTTGAGATGTGCGATGACCCGGTTAATGCGTAGCGCGTCCGCCGCGGGGAGCTCGACCTGCGGCAATTCCGGACCCAAGTCCATGATGACTTTTGTACGGCGCCCGTCGTAACAGCGCGCGCTGATGTTGATCGTGGTGATCATTTCGCATTCCGCCCCTTCTTGATGAGATCCGTGAGTCCCCAGATAACCAAGCAGCATCCAAACCCGAATATCATTTCCGCCGACCTCCCTTCGCGACGATTGTAAGCGTGATGGCCATAAAGATGCAGCCCCACACGATGTAAAACATAAGCATGACCTCCTCGGTATGCGCGGCTCCGGCGCCGATCATAATAGCCGTATCGAGTTCGAAGGGAGGAACGATGAATGCCATTGGTATTGGTAGCTATAGGTGTTGCGATGATGATCTGGGGCGCGCCAGCGGTGCTAGGCGGTTAACGATTACTTGGTTTAAAGACGGTCGGCCTTGACGGGCTGGCCGTCTTTTCTTTTTGTTGCAGGATGATTTCGAGCGGTTGTGGGCGAGAAGGCAGCGTCGGACGGTTGTCGGGCGGCGGCACAATCAGAGGGCGCTCCTTGATTTCCGTTGTCATCTTGGTTCGGATCCCGAGCATGAGCCGCATGCCGTCGCGGACCATTTCCGACAACACTCCGCTGCTGAGCCCTGCAGTTGCCTCCTTCAGATCTTCATCGCGGCCATCGCGTAGCCGCGCTTCAAGCTTCTTTCGAACTTTATCTGACATGTCGTCACACTCCCGTCTGACGGTTGCTGATAGAGCTTATGGACCTATGGTTGTACAAAATTCCACGTTTATTCACAACAAATGTATAAATGTGGAGGTTCTAGTCCATCCTGCAATTCAAGGGAGGGTGGTTCAATGGGATTAGGGAAACCTAGATCGCCTTTGGGTAAATGGGCAGATGAGACATTCGGACACGGGGGACAAGCTAAGTTGATGGAACTCTGCGGAATAGATAAGAACACTGCGTCAGCAGTTTGCTCGGCGAACGGACGGAGGCCAAATCAAAGCACGAAAGGCCGTATAATTCAGGGGTTACAGCGAGCGGGTTATATGAAATACGAAGACGACTTCTGGGAATAGAAAAAGAGCGTCAGACATTGCGTCCGACGCTCTTCGTTTTGCCCACCCTGAGCGCCGCCTCCGCAGCGAGCTGCTTTCAAGCGGCGCTTTATGATACCCATATACTATAGGTATTCTGAGTCACTTGGTATATGACTGGCAGGAAACTTAGAAATTAATTAGGGGATTGATAAGAGTAAAGTAGTTCTGTATAATCAAAAACACAAACAAATGTTCGTACTTTTGGGGGGGGTCTTTTCTTTGAATAAAAAAATGGAGAAAGAAGAACTGATCCGGAGGTCCAAATTGTTTGGGGCGATTATTCAGGAAATTCACAATCTGTACCAAGAGAATGATGGCGAGCCAGAGACAATCCCGCCAATTGAGTGTCCAATGTGCAATTTAGAATCCACAGCTTATGGGTGTGTATGGAATTACAATAAACATGCTTACTTCTTTTGCCCCAATTGCAAAGTGAACATGCGACAATAACACGAGGATTATTAGTCAGTTGAAGTAATCAATGGGCAGCTCTTCTCGATGCTCATAGATGTCTTCAGCGGGCTTTTTTGTTATTTATCAGAAGAGGCGGGACATGAAATGGGCAAGTTCTTTTATCGAGTAAATGATGATGGTATGTCTGGCGATTATATCCATGACGGCGATTTAGTGCTGATTAGCGAGACACAGTATGTCTCTCCAAATGAAATTTCTGCAATTGCAAGTGATTTGGATATTTCACGCATATTGCTCAGGCGAGTGACGACGGATGGATCAGTTTATATCCTTGTTCCATCGAATCCTGAATATGAGCTTGAGTCGAGAGAGGAGATCTTGGTTGTAGGAAAAGTGATTAAAAAAGTCATATAATTTGGATAGCATCATACGAACGGGCAGGATAACGCAACAAAATGCTTGAAATAATTAAGTTACAAATTTTCATTTCTGGAGGCGTATTATGGATTTCTCTAGATTAAATATTCACGTAAAAAACGACAGTGCTGAAGAATTAGATATTTTTGAAGTTGAAAAAGAATTGGGAGGTAAGCTCCCAGACGTTTACAAAATGGTTTTAAGAAGGATGAACGGATTTTTGCTAGATGAAGGAGTATGTCTCTATGGAACAGACGATTTATGTGAAAGGAACTCCACTTGGGAAGTATCTATTTATGCAGCAGGCTATATAGCAATAGGGGATGATAGCGGAGGAACCGTATTGTTAATGCCTTTTGAAGAAAACACCACGACTGTTATTGGGGTTGATGCAGGAGATATGAATCCTTTAAACGGTGTTACAGTTGCATCTGATATTGCCAACTGGATTAACAACGGTTGTCAGATGGTTTATTAAAATTTGGGTCAAGGATCGGCTGCTGTTTCGTTACACTAACGGGCAGGATAGTTCCAATATATGGTATCATTGAGCATGAGAAACAAGATTGTTAATCAGCGAGGTGTAATGCAATATGGGACGTGATTTCACATCATACTTGGGACATTCTCTTCAGGAAAATGAAATATTTGAATTTATGAACGTTTTGAATACAGGTGAGTTGAAAGCGACAAACGAATTTATCCAGCAATTCCTACCTTACAATCCGGAAGATAAGGATCTTACGTGGAAAGTCGATACGTTCAGACTTGGAGGAACAATAAGTCTAGATGGTCCATGTGGGCTAGGATTTACCTTTTCTGAACATGTTTGTATGGTTAGGCACTATACCCGCTGGCTGACTTTTTTACTTAATGACTTAGAATTTGATATAAGGACACCACTACGCAACATGATTCGTGAACTAGCATGGTGTTTGGGAAGTAGGTTTGCCATCTATGCCCCAGATAGTGGTGCAAGAGAGTCTGGTATTATGGATTTCATGTGGGAAGATGAAAATGAAGATATTGAGTGTATGAGAAACTGGCTGCTACAAAATTGTGGACCTCCAGCGGGTAGTATTCAGGCTATTTATAAAGAGTTTGAAGATCATATTCAAACTGATGGGTACTACATTGATGTGTTCGATGATGATATTCATTCCGCTATCGGAGAACTTTAGTTTAATGATCCAGGAGCAGTTTGCCTGCCGCGGCAGCTGCTCCTCTTGCTGTTGAACTATCGGGCAGGATACTTCCAATATGTGCTAATATGGATGGTAGCATTAACTGCTAAAACTGAGGTGTTCTGAGGTGAAGTTTAAGTGGAGAAAGGAACTATAGCTAAAACATCATACGAAGGTTACGGCTTCTCGAGGACAGGATCGCATAGGTTATTTTATGAATTCTTGCAGGTCTGACGACTTAACAAAGGCAAATGGAGAGGAATTGTATGGAGAAAGGTTTTTTTAAGATTGAGCGAAAAAGTATAAAATTATTTGATGAAG
The DNA here is from genome assembly GCF_008124765.1 of Paenibacillus methanolicus. Lineage (GTDB taxonomy): Bacteria > Bacillota > Bacilli > Paenibacillales > Paenibacillaceae > Paenibacillus_Z > Paenibacillus_Z methanolicus. The sequence goes on from NZ_VNHS01000024.1 coordinate 6,676, forward strand.
AACTATTGGATATCTATCCACTTCTAGCTAAAGAAAATACGTACGTAGCAATAACGAAAAACAAAAAAATAATTGAATTAGATACGATGCAGGAATCTTGCAATGATTTATTTGCGCTTGAAAGTGAAGAGATAGAGATAAATTTTGATGAAGCCATTTCTATTCTAGCGTCTTCTGATTCTAATATTATCGCTGTATTTAATACTTATGGCAGATTTGGATTGGTCATTGATTTATCCGTTAAGCAGATCGTAATGCAATTTAGCAGAGATGATTATCATTTCAATCAAACGATATTTCCAGTCTCTTTTTACACACGTAATAATCAAATATTATTGATCCATGGAACGAAATGGAATAGGGTTGATATTTCAAATCCATTTACGGGCGAGGTACTAACTTCCAGAGAAGATCCAGAGTTTCGTATGATAAACAATAAACCCGAATGTGATGACCATTATTTGGACTATTTTCATGGCCAACTCTTAGTTTCACCCAATAATGAATGGGTTGTAAGTAACGGGTGGGAATGGCATCCATATGGGTCAGTGACAGTATGGAACATGAATCAATGGATTGCGAATAACTGTTGGGAATCCGAGGACGGAGACAGTAAGAAAGAACTATGGCGGTATAAGGAAGAGTGGAATGATCCAATTTGTTGGCTTAGTAATACCACGGTTGGAATATTAGGAAAGAACGATTCCAATTTTTGTGACGATGAAATAAATATGCCGACAGGCAATTTATTTAGAGTTTATGATGTTTGTAATGGAGTTTTATTAAATGAATTTGAAATTACCTACGGCCAATTAATCTTCGATACGTTTTTATATTGTTCCTCTAAAGATACTGGCCTGCGAGTATATAATATCTCGAAGGGTGAAGTACTCTTTGAAGATCATGCAATTTATCCGCAAGCTTATCATAGCACCTCAAAAGAGTTTCTGGAGGTAAATACTAATCAATTATCCATTGTCAAATTAATCGAAAACTAACACGAATATTCGCTTCAGCACATCCGGGAAGGGGTTCGTGAGAGCATTAAACTATCGGGAGACGTTAGCTCAATAGGACACCGTGGCAGCTGGTCAGACGATCGGCTGTCTTTTCGTTGCGAACGGGCAGGATAATTCAATAGGATATTTGTCTTGTATGGTAAGATTATAGAACTGGATAAGTTTAAGTCGTCGTTTTTAGAATGAACAGTATGAAATTATAGGAGAGTCCTAAAATGAAAAAGAAAATGAACTATTTAATCTTAATTTTAACGATCATCTTAATGGTTGGTTGTACCAATGTAGAAGATACTCCTATTCCTAATGGAGGAAATGCCACACAAGAAGTAACCAAAGTTGATAAAGAAGCAGAGGAAGCTGTTGCCGCTGAACCAAAAGGGGAAGAGAAGGTTGCTGCTGAACCGGCCATGGAGGAAACACCAACCCAACCAAACAACGATCTATTCTCAGGATACAAACGAATTGAAGTGGATGCTTGTGATTTGTCCGGGCATCGTGAACCGAAAGTCGTTGTGGATGTTGGTTACGGGGAGCGTGAATACTGGGCATTTACGAATGAACACGGGCAAGTAGTTCGTGTCATTGCTGACGAACTCATACTACAAGATGACAATAAAGAGCCTGTCTCGTCTGGTAGATATTGTGCTGATGAAGCAAAGGTCCCTGGCGTTGAAAGTGCAGTGTTAGACGAAGGACATGTCATTGCGGATTCTCTTGGCGGTGTATCCAATGCTTATAACATCACCCCACAAGATAGTACGCTCAACCGACATGGTGATCAAGCCTATATGGAAGACGCTATACGCAAAGCAAGTGGAGCTACTAACTTTGAAGCAATTATCACCTACCCGAACACGGAATCGCAAATTCCCTCCAGTTATCAGTACACCTACACGTTAAAGGGTAATGTGATTGTCGATAAATTTGACAATGTGAATCCTGATGAAGTAAACGCATCCCTTGGTTTAACAGATAGTAAGCCTTCTGATTCAAATAGTTCTAACACAAAGGCGACTAATCCAGATACAAAAGATGATCTTTCTAGTGTTGATACCAATGGTAACGGAAAGGTAACGATAAAAGAAGCGAAAGCAGCCGGTTATAGTATGCCGATAACGAGTGATCATTGGTTATACCCATATATGCACGATGCTGATATGGACGGTATGGTAGGTGAGTAAGACTAAAATGAGCGGAAAAACAGAACATTTTCCTCGTTGGACGATTTATTACAATTTGCAAATGGGTGTCAGAGATAAAATATATTTATTTTTCACTAACGGGAAACAATAGCTTAACAATAAAGTAGACGAGGAGGCAGAGAAAAAGCCCCATTCCGTTAGGAATGGGGCTTTTTTAAAAATTAATTACAACTTTTTTTAACTTGCCAATGATCTGTATGTTTTCAGAATTTCCTTCTCCGCAGATGATCGGGGGGTAGTCTGGATTAGCTGACTGCAAAATTAGTGTGCTTCCTTGCTTATAAACCTTCTTAAGAACAGCCTCTTCACCAATTAATACAGCAGCAATTTCTCCGTCTTCAACTTCATCTTGCTTACGGACTAATAACAAGTCTCCGTTAAAAATACGTGCTCCAATCATACTATCTCCCTTAGCACGCAGATAAAAATACTCCCCTCCATTTATCCACGAACGGGGGGTTAATTCATATCCCTCAATATTTTCAAAAGCTAAACCACCATTACCACAAGAGACTTTCCCGACGATCGGAAGGCTAATGTTTTCAGATGAATTTTCATCAGAACCTAGATATACGTAAGCCCCCTCAGTGAGTTGATTGACAGTAACATCTAACGCTGTCGCTAGGTCTTTTAATCGATTCATATCAATTTTGATTTCGCCTTGCTCATAACGTTGAATTGTTTTCTTTGTCAAGCCTACTTTTTCTGCTAGAACTTGTAAGCTATAGTTACGCAGATCACGATATTTTTTAATGTTTTTCCCTGTTGCTATGTAAAATAATTTCGACTCGTTAGAATCAGACATTATAGATTCCCCTTCATTAGTGGCTTACAGATAGTATAACCATAAAAAGACACGATATTCAACGATTTTATTTTGTTGTGTCTTTTTGTGGTTGACGTTGCATATTAAGAGATGCTATTCTGACGGTGTCGCAATAAGACACGAACATCTCTGAAGCGACAGAAGGGCAGGTGAGGCGATTGAAGATCACCGTCAAGGCGGCGAGAGTAAATTGTGGCATGAAGGCTAAGGAAGTTGCACGATTTCTTGGATTATCAGTCACAGGTTATTCTAAAAAAGAAAATGGACATGCTCGTTTTTACGCAGATGAAATCGCAAGACTCAGTCAGTTGTTTAAAATGCCATTTGAAAATTTTTTTGAAGCGGGGTGTCGCAAAAAGACACGGCGTGACTGCTCCGCTTTCTCTACTGAAATATTCAACGAGGAAGGTGAGCAATAATGCCCTCTTATATTCTGGAGCAGAAACCCATGCGTCACGGAGACATGTTGTTGAAGGATCTTCTCCCTGCCGGCCAAACGTCGGGGTTGGTATATGTTAGTGGTTTGCTGAGTGGAGCCGAAGCCCGCCGGATGATTGCCGACTTCAAGGCCGGCATGACAATCCGTTCGATGACGGCACGAATCTTGGAGGAACACCGATGAGTACGGGACATAGGCTGGCCGAACGGATCTACGAGCTGCGGATTGGGAGCGGGCTTAATCAAGAGGAGACATCTGCAAGGTTGGGAATCACTCGTATGTCATTGTCGCACTTTGAAAAACGGCGGCGCCGCCCGGACGTTGGGCTGCTGGTCACGATAGCAGATCACTTTAACGTCTCGACCGACTACCTGCTCGGGCGGACAAATGAAAGGGGAACGAGAGTATGAAGAAGCGTAAGTGGAAACGCGAGAAACTCTGGGTTCAGCGCAACGAGCAAGGTGTCATTGTAGGTGTGCGGGAAGAGGAGCCACCTAAACAAGCCCAGCCGAAGGGAGAGAAAGTTCTTGGCTAATCAACGCATGGTTCTCCTCGAGCTGGAGCTGAAGGGCTTCAAAGGAGTCCGGAACTTTAAGCTGGACACAGCCGGCGGCGCGGACGTGGACATACACGGCGAGAACGCCGCGGGCAAGACCACGCTGTTCGATGCCTTTACCTGGCTGCAGTTCGATAAGGATTCGCAGAACAAAAAGGACTTTAGCATTAAAACGCTGGATGCGGCCGGCAAGGTTGAACAGCATGGAGTTGATCATGAGGTCCGGGCGGTGCTGCTGGTCAACGGTAAGCGAGTGGAGCTGCGGAAGGTCTTCCGTGAGAAGTGGTCCAAGAAACGCGGATCTGCGGTCGCAGAATTCAGCGGACACGAGACAGACCACTTCATCGACAGCGTGCCGGTTAAGAAAGGCGAGTTCACAGCTTACGTGGACGGCATCATGAAGGAGGATCTGTTCAAGCTGCTGACCAGCCCGACCTTCTTCAACGAACAGCTGAAATGGCAGGATCGCCGCAAGACGCTGCTGGATGTGTGCGGCGAGCTGTCCGACGAAGAAGTCATCGCAGGGAGCTCTGAACTGGCTGAGCTGCCGGCCATCCTGGGCGAGCGGTCGATTGAAGACCATCGCAAGGTGATAGCGGCTAAACGTTCGGAGATTAACAAAGAAATCGAGAAGATCCCAACTCGGATTGACGAGGTTAACCGTTCGCTGCCTGATATCTCGACGCTGAGCGAGGAAGTTCTGGATCAACAAATCGATTCTTTGAAGGGCCGTATCGCCGCCAAGGAAGCTGAACAGCAACGGTTTGAGTCCGGCGGGGAACTGGTAGCGAAGCAGAAGCGTGTCGTTGAGATTGAGGGCGAGATGCTGCAGATCAAGAACGAAGTGCAAGCGGGAGCCCTTGACGAGTTGTCCGCCAAGCGGCGAGCACTGGACGATAAGCGGCGAAAGGCTCAGGAAGTTGAATTCGAAATTGCTTCACTTCAGAGACAGATCGAGAGGAACGACACTCTTATCAAAGAGCGTGAAGCTGAGGCCGAGAAGCTGAGGGCCGAATGGCGCAAGGTCGATGCGGAAACTTTCGATGGGCATTCACATGCGACCGACTGCCCGACGTGCGGACAAGCTCTGCCTGAGGAGCAGATCGCTGAAGCGCACGAGAAGGCGCTCAAGTCGTTCAACGTCAGTAAGTCGAATCGTAAGGAACGAATCTTCGTCGATGGGAAGGCGGCTGCTGAAGAGGCGTCGCGTTTGAAAGCAGCTAATGCTGATCAACTAGTCATGATTGAGCAGATGCAAGCAGGGCTGCGTGCCGTACGAGAGGCAGTCAAGTCTGCAGAGGCTGAGCTGGCTGCGACTTCCCCGGTACCGGATATCACGAACCATCCGGCGTATAAAGCCAAGCTCGAGCAGAAGGCGGCAGTCGAGAGCGAAATTGCCGGTTTACGCTCTTCATCGCAAAGCGCGCTTGCCGATGTCCGTATTCAGCTCGCGAAGATGCGAACAGAGGTCGAAGCGCTCGAACGAGACAAAGCGAAGTTCGGCCAGGTCAACGCGGCGAAGCAGCGGATTGCGGACCTAAAAGCCGAAGAGCGGCAACTGGCCGCGGCCTACGAGCAACTTGAGCGCGAGCTCTTCCTGACCGAAGAATTCATCCGGACGAAGGTGGCTATGCTCGAGCAAAAGATCAACAGCAAGTTCCGATTCGCTCGTTTCAAACTTTTCGAGCAGCAGATTAATGGCGGCCTGACCGAATGCTGCGAGACGCTCTACAACGGCGTGCCATACAGCGACATGAATAACGCGGCGCGGATCAACGTCGGGCTCGACATCATCAATACCCTTTCCGAGCACTACGGCTTCGCGGCGCCGATCTTCATCGATAACGCGGAGGCAGTCACCGAGCTGGCCGAGACGCGCGGGCAGCAGATCCGGCTGATCGTTAGCAAAGGCGACAAGCAGCTTCGCGTTGTTACAGCAAATATTCAGGAGGCGATTTAATTGAGCGAACAGCAAAATAAGCAACAGCTTGCCAAGGTAGAATTGTCCGCATCCGAGCGGTTCATGAACAAGGTAGTAACGGAGTACAGCAGCGGGGTAGGCGCGGTGGCGCTGACCAACTTCCAGCAGCGACTGGCGCAGAATTATTTCGTAGCCATTGATTCGGCTCTCAAAATGGCCGAAGAAAAGCGGCTCAAGAAGGTCAAAAACCAAGACCCTCTGCCGGTTACTTGGCAAAACGTCAACATGGAGAAGCTTTCTCGCGACGTTGTAGCGATGGCCCGAATCGGCTTCGATCCGGCTCAGAAAAACCATATCAATATGGTGCCGTTCAAGAACAACACGCTGGGGAAATACGACATCACGTTCGTCGAAGGCTACCGCGGTATGGAGCTGAGGGCTAAAAAGTATGGTCTGGAGATTCCGGATCACGTCGTCGTCGAAGTCGTTTATAGCACCGACCGATTCAAGTCGATCAAGAAGGATCGGAACAACCCTTACGAAAACTACGAGTTCGAAATTACGAACGAATTCGACCGCGGGGACGTAGTAGGCGGCTTCTACTATCACATCTTTAACAATTCGCCGGAGAAGAACAAACTCGTCGTCATGAGCCTAAAGGACATCGAGAAACGAAAGCCGCAATATGCCAGCGCTGAGTTCTGGGGCGGTGAAAAGGATATTTGGGAGAAGGACGAGTCAACCGGTCGCAACAAGAAAGTCGGCACGGAAAAGGTTGAAGGCTGGTACGAGAAAATGGTTTGGAAAACGGTCTACCGCGCTGCATACGGCGATATCACGATCGACAGCCAAAAGATCGACGATGACTACATGCGCCTGAAGCAGAACGAACTCGACATGACGGCTGCCGAAACGGCCGAAGAGATTCGGCAGAACGCCAATCGCGAAGTGATCGACGTCGATTTCACGGCTCACGATGGCGAGGCAGAGGTCATTCCCCAGCAACAAGAGAGCGCCGTTCCTAGCGAGTCGGCGGGCGGAAGCAATCCGGGGTTCTGATGATCAAAATCACGCCAATCGGATCAAGCAGCGCAGGCAACGCCTACCACGTCACGGACGGCCAGACGGATCTGCTTCTCGAAGCCGGCGTGCGGTACAAGGACATGCAGCGCGCCTTGAATTATAAAATGTCGAGTATCGCCGGTTGCCTTATCTCGCATAAACATGGTGATCATGTCAAATACGCGCCGGACGTTATGCGGGCGGGAATCGACATCTATTGTTCCAAAGGGACGGCGGATGCTGCAGGGCTTGAGGGGCATCGTGTGAGCCACATAGCCAAAGGGAAGAGGTTTGTAGTCGGGACCTGGGCGATCATGCCGTTCAAGATAGAGCACGATGTCGAGGAGCCGCTGGGCTTCCTGATGGCGAACCAGGCGGGTGAAAAGCTACTCTTCGCGACGGATACTTACTACGTGCGGTACCGGTTCAATGGCTTGACTCACATCATGATCGAATGCAATTACAGCGAGGTCATCGTCGAGCGGAACATTCAGTCCGCCCCGGAAGAGGTCAGGCCGCAGCTAGTCAGCAGGTACCGCCGCTTGCTCCAATCACACTTCAGCCTTGAGAACTTAAAGGGTTTCTTCCAGGCGAACGATATGAGCCGTGTGCAAGAGATATGGCTGCTTCACCTCTCGGACGCAAACAGCGACGAGGAGATGTTCAAGAAAGAAATTCAAGGGCTGACGGGCGCCGTGGTGCACGTGGCTAGACGATAAGAAGGGATGATTCAAGATGGTAAACAACAATATCCTCGAGCTGAGAAACAGGGAGCTTGAAGCAACGGTCGCTCGCTTGCAGGCCCATACGGTGATTCAGGCTCAGAACAATCGGATCGCCATCGAACGCCTGGCCGACAACATCGCCCAACAAAGCCGAGAGCTTCGCGAACTGCGCGCCGAACTTGATGATCGGAAGATTCCGGTACCGCGGGAAGTGGCTGACGCGTTCGAGGCGCTTAAGCTGAATGACGGGGCTGAAGCCACCGGGGAAGCCGCCCTTAGCATCATGACTATGCCATTCGGCTTCCTCGGCGAGCCGGCAAAGGTTATCAAGCGGCATTTCGGCACCAACCTCTACGAACTGATGGAGTTCTTCGTCAACGGCTACACGATCGAGGAGCCGGCCGAGAAGTCGGCGACCGAACACATCGCTGAGCAGCTTGAGCAAATGCCGCCGGACAGCATGCCTTTGCTGGTCATAGCCTTATCAGGCTTGGGCTTGTCTCACAAGCTCCCGCATTGATCGAAGGTGAGGTGGAATGGCAGGACCTCAGCTAGAAGCTGGTTTCACTCGAATAGCAAACGAACTGCTCGAAGCCGCATATCGATTCAAATTCAGCGCAAGTCAGCTGAGCATTATCTTGATGATCTGGCGATTCACTTACGGATTCAGTCGGAAAGAGCACGAGATGTCCGTTTCCTTCATCGCGCAGCATACTGGCCTTCACACATCGCAGATCAAGAAGGAGCTGTCATTCCTCATTGACGCACAGGTCATTCTCGTGATTAAGGAGTCGACTCGGACGAGCTCGCGGGTCATCGGAATCAACAAAAAATACGAACAATGGGTTGTTCAAGAACGCGGGGTGATGACGGTGGAACATGGGGACCTCTTCGGGGGTGGTAGTGGATTTGATACCACCCTAGGTGGTAGTAATCCTGATACCACAGGTGGTAGTGAAATTGATACCACAGGTGGTAGTGAAATTGCTCCCTATATAAAGAAAGATCTTAAAGAAAGTATTAAAGAAATTATATATAAGAGATTCGAGCAATTTTGGTCCTATTATCCGAAGAAAGTCGGAAAGAAAGATGCTCTTCGACACTTCACACGATTGCATAAAGAGAAGGGCTTTAGCTTCGATGATTTTGTAACCGGGACAAAGAATTACGTTGCCTACTGCCAGAAGATCAACCGGATCCTGAAAGACGGTTCCTCATTCGTTAACCAGGAAACGTACAAAGAATTCCTCGATATGAGCGTTCACGGTACTGGAGCAGAAATTGGGCCGGCGCCGATGGCGCCATCGAACACGAAGGCGGCCAGGAACAAATCGCTGCTACAACAAAAATTGGAGGAGGCGCAGCGCATTGGATCGGATGCAGACCATTCAGCTTCTCGGCGTGGTTTCGACGGCTTACCCGTTAATGCCGGAACTGACGAACGAACAGATTGAGCTATGGGTGTTTATGCTGGCGGACATTCCGTTCAGCCAAGCCCAAGCCAACCTGAAGCAGCACATTCTGACCAGCCGGTTTCCGCCGACGATCGCGGACGTAAGTGGTGTTGAATCAGGGGTGACTGTTGATTACGAACAATTGCGTCTCGAAACGGCCGCACGGTTCGCAGAGATGGACCGATGGGAGCAGGTGGCGCTGCCCGCATGCCCGGATCATCTTCGGCCCAAGCTCCTCTGCAGCGGGAAGGCGGTGAGCGGTGATGAACTATGAGGCGGAAGCCGCGGTGCTCGGTGCGATCCTGAAAGAGCCGGAGCGGTTGGATGACTGCTACCTGCAGCCGGAGGATATGGGCGACGAGCGGCACCGGCTGATCCTTGAATACCTTTATCACCTAGCGGATAACGACATCCCGATCAATTACGTCTCTATGGCCGAACACTCGGGACAAAACCTGATGCGGATCGGCGGCATCAGCTATTTGAGTGAACTAGCCGGGGGCGCACCGCCAACGAATACAGCAACCTTCGACCACCACCAGGGAATTATCCGGGAGCATTACATCACGAGGGAGACGCTGGCCGCGCTTGAGACGGTCCAGAGCGAGGGTCGGGAAGGGAAACTTGAGTCGAGCGAGCTACTGGCGGCGGCGCAGGTACGACTCGAGAAGATCGCGGAGATGGCAGGCGGGCCCGCGAAGGATACGGTGCGCAAGATGTCCGCGGTGGTCGCCGATCATGAAAAGGTCATCATTAAGCGGCAACAGCAACGAGGCATGACCGGGGCCAAGACGGCGAGTAAAGAGCTCGATCGCCTGACGGGTGGACACCAAGACGGCGATTTGGAGATCGTCGCGGCGCGGCCAAGCATCGGGAAGACTGCCTTTATCGTTAACGACATGCTGGAGACGGCGCGCGCGGGGCGGCCGGCGGTTCTCTTCTCCCTGGAGATGCCGGCGGACAAGGTGATCGAACGATTCCTTTGCTGTATGGGCAACATCGACGCCACCAAGATGCGAACCGGCCAATTCTCGGACGGGGATTGGGAGCGCTGGAGCTATGCGATGGACGAACTCGACCGGCTGCCGCTATACATCGATGATACGCCGGGCCGGACGGTCCTCGAATTCAAGCAGGAGGTCAAGCGGCTCAAGAAGCAGTTCCCCGGCGTCGTCATCTACGTCGACTACCTGCAACTCATGCAACCCGGGCGGAAGTTTAGCCAGACCCGTGAAGGCGTCACCTTCGTTTCGCGACAGCTCAAGCAGGCGGCTCGCGTCAATCAATGCCCGGTCATCGCGATCAGTTCGGTCGGCCGATCGTGCGAGCAGCGCCAGGACAAGCGGCCGATCATGTCCGACCTGAAGGAATCTGGCGATATCGAGTTCGAGGCGGACATCATCGCTTTCCTGTACCGGGACGACTACTACTATCCGGAATCCGAGAGAAAAAACATCGTAGAAATCATCATCGCCAAAGGCCGCAACGTTGGCACCGGAACGGTAGAAATGATCTTCTACCGGAAGACAGGGCGCTTCCTTGATATCGATCGGACAAAGGCGGGCGCCGGCGGGTCGCAACAGGCGGCGAAATGAGTAAGCGGATCGAAAGCGAGGTGCAGTACAACGACTCGCTAAAATGGATGACCGAGAAGGCCGTCAAGCTCGCGGATCCGCTCTTCCAGGGTGAGGAGCGAGACAAGATGATGCGCACCTACGATTACGTGAGCGAGCAAGTGCTCTACTATAAGCGCATGGAGCGTGAGGGGGATGCGAAGAAACCGCGGAGAACTTCCAACTCATAAGCCGACACGCGATCCATATCTCTATAGCGATCGGCCGGACGAACGTTATTTTGACCGCCGCGGGCGCGTCATCGCAGAGGTTTACATTCACTATGCGCCGGCATGGGACCGGCAGAAGGGGAAGGCAAGACGACATGAGCAATAAGCAAAACAATGAAGATCCGATATTAGATGCTCCGGTACAAGTGGAGACTGAGGTGATCGGCGATTGAGATTCGTCGGAATTGATCCGGCGACCCGTACCGGGTTCGTCGCCCTCGATGAAAACGGGAATGTTCTGGTCGAGATGGAGCTGAAAGGCGCGGGCAAGGCGGCAAAAGGCGGCATCACAATCCAGCAGCTGGTCGACCTGGAGAATCAGCTTTACAAGCACCTGCAGGAAGGTGACGAAATCGTCGTCGAGCAAGCCGCCGCCGGCACGCAAATGGGCATCACGACAGGGATGATCCACGGTGGTCTTCGCTCAATGATTGTCCGGAAGAAATTAGCATTCAACGAGATCAATCCAGCTTGGACGAAGAAATACGTAGGCGTGTCGGGGTGGACCGGCGATGCGGGCAACAAACGGCGGTTAACGGGGGCTGAGAAAAAGGCGGAAGTTAAGGCAGCTGCCATCGCGCACTTCGGCTATCCAGCACCAGGCATGAAGCGAACTGACAATATCATCGACGCCTACATCATGGCCCGGGTCGCGTGGAATCTCTATCTTATTCGTGAGCTGCGGCGGCCGGTCGACTCACTACCGTACCAGCTCGAAGTCGTGCAAAGCATATTAGACAAGGCGCAGTAGCCGCGCATCCGTTCGGCGAAGGAATTCGTGTTGCCCTGAAACAGAACATCAGTTCTTAAAAAGCGAGGTGATCGCCATGAATTGGCACAAAGCCAAGATGCGTCAGTTGTACGAAATCGCCTTCCTTGATCCGGAGGCGGCGCCCTGGCATAAAGAAGGCGCACAGGATGAAATTGTGCGTCGTATCCGTCGGAAGTATACACGGATCAACTTTAAAGCAAGGCAGATGTACCCGCGATGAGCCGGCGCTTCTTCCTTACTAAATCCGATCGCGAGCACATCATTTATCTGCATGCTGCGGAGACGGTCCTTAAACGATTCGGGAACGAATGGGATGAGCACAAGCGGCCCGCGGACGTGGCGGCAAAGGTGCAGGCATTCTTCAGTGATCATGCCGCGGAGCACATTGAGCGGATGCAATCGCTGGACCAAGAAAACAGCTGGAAGGTGATCGGGGCATGCTCATAAGATTCGCTTTCTACGATTGTGAAAACGACGACTGCCTGAAACGTTTTGCATTCGAAGATGTCGAGGGCGACGAGATCGAGGAGCCGGCATGCAACGTATGTGGCGGCACCACCTGCAGCTTCCTCGGAACGGCCCTGATAAATATGGGCGAGGTGAAACTCTAATGGTGATGTTTCAACGCAGTGACAAGGCTGACCAACAGTACCGGGCGCGGGTTCGTGCGTGGGATGACCCGCCGGACGTGGATGTCGTAAAGAGCGTCACGGAGACGCGCAAGGTCTACGCAAACCTCACGGACGTCGAGTTCATTGCTTGGTACATCAAGAAATACCCGCGGGTGAGCCGGGACGTCGTGCGGAAGGTGCTGGAGAGAGCGGCGAAGGAGAACCGAGCAGGTCCTCCCCGAGCTTAATTATTGTGCATGTTGTCTTGCTTCTCTTTAGGGATCTTGTTCGTAAGCAAGTGCTCAACGATAGATGCATTTGACTTGATGTTTTGTCCCTTGGAAGACTTCACTTTTCTCACATGTATCACCTCGCGGTGGTTATTATATCCAGCTAGATGAAAGCAATGCATCTGCATAAATTCGGAAGGGACGTCTCCGGCGATCTGGCGGCCAACTGCTGCCATTGAACCGAACGTATGTACCTAAAATCGAGAGGGGCAATTATTAATGCAAACTACACTGAAGGCCAAAATCAAAGATATCAAGCTCGCGAAAGAGGAGGTTATCACCCTGACCCTTCAAAGCCTGGACGGTGATCAGCTCGACATCCTCCGGCAGATCAAGGAAGGCGGCACCGCGCACATCTTGTTCAGCTCTTCCCAGCTGGATATCGACGACTACCGCCCGGCGGTACCGCAGCGGCCGGAGGGCATCAAGTACCACCTCAGTGGCGATGGAACGGCGGACGTCGAGCCGAAGGAAGACGACGGCCAGCTCACGATCGATGAGGCGGCCGAGCAGACGGAGGCCGGCCAGGATGACGAAGACGGCAACGAGGAGATCAACGACGCAAGTCAATACGATTCGGATGTGGCTCAGGATATGGAAACCGAAAGCAACGACCCAATGGCCGGAGTCAAAGACGCGGACCCGGACGGCACCGACGAGAATGACCTGTCCGGTCTGGACATCGAAGATGAGCCGGAGTTTTAATCGATGCGCCGGCTGAACTGGGGATTGATCGTCGCAGCCACCTTCTGCGTGGCATGTTGGGGAATGGCCGGGCTGTTGATCTGGACAACCACATAGAATCAAAGCCCCGGTTCGCCGGGGCCTCCCACAAGCAAGGGGTGACGAACGATGCAGATGCAGCTTGGATTTGAGCTTCCCGAGCTGGATCGAAAGAAGACGCAGGCAGCTGTCGAGGCTGCGTTGGAGAAGTACCGGATATTTAAGACGATCGCTTTTGAGGATAGAGAAGCTAGTATCACAGCAGGGTACACCGAGCGTTTCCACGGTCCAACGAACGTGACGAGTGATCAGACTGCAAACATCGCAACTCATAATGTTGATGAACCGGCTGCACGTAAAACATTCTGCGAACGAGTTGAAAGAGCAGTCGGAAGGCTTGCACCTCGCGAGAAGTTGCTTATAACTGAGAGGTACATGAAAGAAGATTACGTCTTTGACTATGTTGTATTCAATCAGAAGTTCGACCCTCCGATCAGTGAGTCGAAATACTACAAAATAAAGTGGAGGGCATTTTACAAGCTGGCATTAATATTGAATATCCAGGTGGTCAAGGAAAAGTAATAGGACGATCTGGGAGGTGATTATCTATATTTATGGGTGGTGATTAGATGGAAGCTCCAGTACCTTCCCCTACAAGAGTAAGGGATAATTACCCCGAAACACTGGATGTGGCGGACATCAAGAAAATCCTAAACATTGGGCAAGTGCAAGCATATGAGCTTGCCAACTCAAAACAGTTCCATGTGGTAAAGGTTGGACGAAGGATAAAGGTTTCGAGAGACGTGTTTTTTAATTGGCTTGAAGGCAAGTGACGAAGAGCAGAGTGGCGAACCTTGCCTTCTCTGCTCTTTTTCGTTTTAGCTTTGTCAGCACTGAATAAATAAATTTTATGTTGTGGCAGCTGGCCACTCGATCGGCTGCTTTATCGTTACGAACGGGCAGGATAGCTCCAATATGTGGTATCATTGAGCGTGAGAAACAAGATTGTCAATCAGCGAGGTGTAGTGCAATATGGGACGTGATTTCACAGCATACTTGGGACATTCTCTTAAGGAAAATGAAATATTTGAATTTATAAACGTTTTGAATACAGGTGAATTGAAAGCGACAAACGAATTTATCCAACAATTCCTACCTTACAATCCGGAAGATAAGGATTTTAAGTGGAAAGTTAATACGTTCAGACTTGGAGGAACAATTAGCCTAGATGGCCCATGTGGGCTAAAGTTTACCTTTTCTGAACATGTTTGTATGGTTAGGCACTATACCCGCTGGCTGACTTTTTTACTAAATGACTTAGAATTTGATATTAGGACAACACTACGTAACATGATTCGTGAACTAGCAGGGTATTTTGGAAGTAGCTTTTCCATCTATGCCCGGATAGTGGCGCAAGAGAGTCTGGAATTATGGATTTTATGTGGGAAGATGAAAATGAGGATATCGATTGTATGAGAAACTGGCTGCTACAAAATTGTGGACCTCCAGCGAGTAGTATTCAGGATATTTATAAAGAGTTTGAAGATCATATACAAACTGATGGATACTACATTGATGTGTTCGAGGATGATATTCATTCTGCTAAGTGATTAGGGAGTAGTTTGCCGCCACGCAGCTACTCCTTTTGCATTGAACTATCGGGCAGATTACATCAATGAACCATGAGAAACTTCTAAGAAGATAGGGCGTAATATTAGAAAAACAAAGCGAGGAAAAGTACGTGGAAGATAGGTTACTAGCGGCATTAGCCTGTTTGATTCCGGTTGTGTGGGGTCTTTTATTCATTTTATTTCCAGTATTTATGTATCGAACTACCGCTACGAATACATTAAAGAAAAAACCATCTCGCTCTGATATTAGGCGTTGCAAAGCAAGTGGATATGTTTTTGTAGCTGTGGGGATTACATTGGTAATTGTTGCAGTTTCGGGGGGATTTACTAAGTAATACATATATCGCCCCAGTGCTGCAAGCGGTACGGTTGGTGGCCCCCTCCACCTCTACTGAACTAACGGAGAACGTTAGTTGAACCCATCATGGAGCAGTTCGCCTTGCGGCAGCTGCTCCATTTCCAATATGCTAAAGGGCCCACATGCCGCAGTTATGCTCAATAAACTATGTTAAAATGAAAAAAAAAAGCCTATGGGGGTGGAGAGTCAATGAGTTCTTTAGCCTTGCTAAAACAATCAAAGGTAAAATATCTGCTACTAGTGCCTTCCTCCATTGTGTCAATAATTGTTCTTTTCAGTTCTTACGTTTCGATATTCGGTTTCGAATACCAACTTCTCTTTAGAGAAGAGTACATTGGTCCAAGTAGAAATTCAAAAGTGTTTGGGGTTGTAATAGTTGTCGGTTATCTAATACTGACCTATATATTGACATGGTTCTATAATCGGGACATAAGCGAAACAATAACGAGGCTATTGAGGTCATTGTTTAATACCTCAGTTATCGTTATTGTGGGGATCATATCGAGTCTTCCGTTGCTCTTACCAGCTTACTTTTCTCTTTTAAGCTAACGGAGAACGTTAGCTCAATCTAAACACAGCGGCGGCCGGCCATTCGATCGGCCGCCGTTTATCGTTGAACTAAAGGACAGGAAAGTTCCAATCTGTGCTAATATGGAGTGAGCAGTAAAAAGGAATAAATAGTGGGGTGCAAACACTGAAAACTCCTGAACTTTATGAACTAGAATACCTATTTGAGTGTGAAGCAAAGCTTAGTGATGAAAGTGTTCCATGGCAATATACATCGGTTTCCTTCCAAGTAGTTAGGGAGAGTCTGAAGGCCGAGTTTGAGCTTGAAGAAGCAAGTCGAAGTGGTCAGTTACGACTTTATTTTGAAACAAACGAAATAGTCAAGATCTACTTAGAGAATATAAAGTGTGTTCATATTAAACGTCAGGATAACCTTGAATGTCTGATCTTAGAGTTTGATAATGAGAATTTCGTATTGCCGCTCGAACTACAGACAAAGCCAATAATTAAAACTACTTGGGGAACGTCTTTAGATTTATGGAGGTAACTCGTTATGTTAACGGGGTGAACGTTAGTTGAATAAACACTGGAATATGGAACTTTTGAGGGGTCGTATATGGCACGGACAAAAAGATCATTTAAAGATCAAGCATTAGAACTACTACAAATTTTTGAGATGAGCATAGAACATATTGGATTCCCCCAGTCAGAGTTAGACTGGATAAACAAGTTCTATGATAGAAAATGTAAGGATGAAGAGTCAGTAATAAAGAATCGTATTGTGATGGTCCATATTGATTTTTTTGGAGAGATGAATTTTAAGGATCGGAATGACCCAAAAAATAAGATTTTGGCAAACCAGTTATCAAATGAGATTAGTGAAATAAAACAACTTCTTGAGAAACTTTGTTAACACCATTGAGCTAACTGGGAACGTTAGTTCAAAATAGCCGCGATGTATTCTAAGCGAAGGGAGCCTTAAATGACAGAAGGTGAAGGCTATTTGCGGATGTATCCGCAGTTACGGAAATGGATAAATCAGTGTACTGCTTGTCAAGCAATTGGCTACAAACCCGAGTTGCCGCTTGAGTTGTCAACCTACGGTGGTGAAAAATCTGCTGCCGCTCGGAACATTAGAAGATATTTTAAAGTGTTACCGTTAAATGAAATTGGTCTTTGCGATGTTTGTAAGAAAATCATGCACTAATCGATTCAACTAACGGGAGACTTTAGCTCAATACAGACAGCAGCAGCCAGCCACAAGACCTGCTGCTTTTTGCTACGCTAACGCCTCAACTTGTAACGGTGACGAATTAGCGATCTACTGAGCAATATTTTACAAAATGACCACCTCGAAAGTGGTGTTGGTGGCATATTTGGTGGCATACTCCCGATAATATCCGAAGTCAAACAGTAACCACGAATAAAATGAATATCCGAGGATGCATCGGACAACCCTTTGAAATAAAGGGTTTTGATGTTCTCCGGGAACAGTAGATAAAGCCCGATAAAACAGGGGCGTTACTATTTGAGGGACAACGACCAGAAGAGCAAATTTTTATTGACGCACCGCGAACGCGAAGTATTCGAGCTTCTCGTTCAGGACAAAACGACTCGCGACATCGCGCAGCAGCTGTTCATTAGCGAGAAAACGGTTCGCAACCATATTTCTAATGTGATATATTATGAAACACGCATGAATTAAACCCGCATAGTTCCTGACTATTTTCATCGTCAGTTCGCATATCATCGGGGTAAGGAACGACAACGAGTACGTGCTGATAACGATCGATCAGGCGGCAACGACGGTGACGACGGAAGGCTGGCCGCTCTACGCTGGTCTTTATACCCGAGTGAAAAGGGGAGGTGAGTAACAGATGGAATGTCCTATTTGCCCGGATGCAATTATGGATGAGATCAGAGGTCGTCACGTTTGCGAGAAATGCGGATTCGTGGATGAGGAAGGCGAACCTGAATTTTCGGAATAGGAGAGTGTCGCAATGACATACGAGGTCGGCGTTCGCTGGGAGACAAGCCGTATGCAGATCGAGGCGGAGAGCAGCACTGAGGCTAAGCGGAAATACTGCAAACAGACGGGCCGGATCTACAACGATCCGTTCTGCGGAGCGAGCATTCTAGTCGCTCGTAAAATTCCAGCCCCAAAAGAAGCTTTAAATCAGCGCAACATCAGCTAAAGAGCAACGCCCAAAAAGCAGATTTTTGGTTTTGGACGTGGTAAATTTATATCATGAGAAATCGAGAAGAGGACACCGCTGAAGCGTGAACGCTTCGGATCGCAGCCGGCCAATATGGTCGGCTTTTCTGTCTGCGGTGAAAGCTCCCT
>NZ_VNHS01000025.1 GCF_008124765.1 Paenibacillus methanolicus
AGACCCCTGGAAGACGACCAGGTTGATAGGTTCGAGGTGGAAGCGCAGCAATGCGTGCAGCTGACGAATACTAATCGGTCGAGGGCTTATCCTAACGTTTAAGTTCGCAAGAGCTTAAACAAAACACAGCTAAAGTGTTGAGTTTCGTATCCAGTTTTCAGGGTGTAATAACACCTGAATGTTCCCTGATAGCTCAGTTGGTAGAGCACTCGACTGTTAATCGAGTTGTCACAGGTTCGAGTCCTGTTCGGGGAGCCATTTTTGCTCTCATAGCTCAGTAGGTAGAGTGCATCCATGGTAAGGATGAGGTCACCGGTTCGATCCCGGTTGAGAGCTCCAGTTTTTTAGGCCCGTTGGTCAAGGGGTTAAGACACCTCCCTTTCACGGAGGTAACAGGGGTTCGAATCCCCTACGGGTCACCAACCATATGGAGGCTTAGCTCAGCTGGGAGAGCATCTGCCTTACAAGCAGAGGGTCGGCGGTTCGATCCCGTCAGCCTCCACCACTTATTGGGGATTAGCCAAGCGGTAAGGCAACGGACTTTGACTCCGTCATGCCAAGGTTCGAATCCTTGATCCCCAGCCATTTTAATACGAGCCATTAGCTCAGTTGGTAGAGCACCTGACTTTTAATCAGGGTGTCGTAGGTTCGAGTCCTACATGGCTCACCATCTTTTCTGAAGATGGTATCATAATGCGCGCGTATGGCGGAATTGGCAGACGCACCAGACTTAGGATCTGGCGGGCGACCGTGGGGGTTCAAGTCCCTCTACGCGCATTAGGAAGAAAGCTCTTGCATAGCAAGGGCTTTTTGTTTTGTGGTGCAAACTGAGCTGCTAGAAGCGAACCCGGATTGTCCTTGCTACAGGTACAGACCGGCGGATGTTATGGGGTTTTGCCGTGGGGGTTGCATCAATGACATACCAATGACATACTAAGCAGCAACTAAAGTGTTCGATTCGGCCAATGTTTCTTTGACAAGATAAGGAATCTCTGAAGTTTGTTCTATTGACCATTTATTGTGCTAATCATGAACCGGATGAGTGGAACGAATTATGGGAATTGTGGATTAAACATTGACGAATTGACTGAGAATCGTTATCATAATAATTAGTGAGAATACTTATCATTATCAATTTGCATCTGTTCATTAATATATAGCGATTTATAAGCTTCACGTACGGGGACAATGAAGGGAGAAGGATGCATTGTGATTCGTTTAACGACATCGGGACTTAACATTGCTTATGAAGAACGTCTGATCGTTGAGGATTTGAATATTGCCATTCCACAAGGCAAAATTACGGCGTTAGTTGGCGCAAACGGGTCGGGTAAGTCGACGATCCTGAAGACGATGGCGCGGATTATGTCGCCAGCCGCCGGCGCGGTCATGCTGGATGGCAAATCGATTCATAAGCAATCGACCCGTGAAGTGGCGAAGCAGCTGGCGATCTTGCCTCAGAATCCGACGGCACCGGACGGACTTACCGTCTCCGAACTCGTATCGTATGGCCGTTTCCCATACCAGAAGGGCTTTGGTTCGCTTTCGAAAGATGATCGGGCAATCATCAAGTGGGCGGTAGATGCGACGCGGATGACGGAATTCTCCGATCGCCCCATCGATCAGCTTTCGGGCGGTCAGCGTCAACGGGCTTGGATCGCGATGGCGCTTGCGCAGCAGACGGATATCCTGTTCCTAGATGAACCGACGACATTCCTGGACATGGCGCATCAGCTTGAGGTTCTGGAGCTGCTCCAAGAGCTCAATCTGACCGCTAACCGTACGATCGTCATGGTTGTCCATGATTTGAACCATGCTTCCCGTTATGCGCATCATATGATTGCGATCAAGAAGGGCAAGGTGGCTGGGGAGGGATCGCCGGTGGAAGTCATGACGCCGGACATTCTACGCGAAGTCTTCTCAATCGAAGCGGATATTTTGGTTGATCCTCGTTCCGGCGTTCCACTCTGCTTGCCATATGCGCTTGCTGGATCGAATGCTCCATTACCGCAAAAGAAACAAGCGGACGAATCGGTTCCAATGCGTGCAGCCGTATCCGTCTAACGGCCGTATACGACTACCCGATAACTTCCCCTTTTCCTAGTCGATATTGCTTCATAGCGATACCGTGGCCGTCAAGCCGCGGTATCTTTTTTTGAATTTAGGTCTTGCATTTGCCCTCAGAGGGTGATATATTATTACTTGTCGCTGCGAAATATTGCGATGAATTAAGTATGCGGAAGTGGCTCAGCGGTAGAGCATCGCCTTGCCAAGGCGAGGGTCGCGGGTTCGATTCCCGTCTTCCGCTCCATAATACGCGCCCTTAGCTCAGCTGGATAGAGCGTTTGACTACGAATCAAAAGGCCGGGAGTTCGAATCTCTCAGGGCGCGCCATTTTATTACGGGATGTAGCTCAGCTTGGTAGAGCACCTGGTTTGGGACCAGGGGGTCGCATGTTCGAATCGTGTCATCCCGACCATTTTTAATCATTATTGCGGGTGTAGTTCAATGGTAGAACTCCAGCCTTCCAAGCTGGTAGCGTGGGTTCGATTCCCATCACCCGCTCCATACATAAATGATAAGAGCCTTGGATTCCAAGGCTTTTTTTGCGTTTATAAATTAGGTAGGGTTTAACCCGGGTATTGGCAAACTTATCAGGGTGGAATACCCATAAAAAAGCTTCAACGGGCCATTATTTTGTAGTATGATGTAGAAAGTGAAAAATTGACTGCTGGGACATCCCTGACACTGCACAAGAAGCGGATTGCCGCAAGCCGTGCTTTCGCTCGTACATGGAAACCGTCACTGCCAAGGCAAATCCTGAGGAGGATCATCAATGTCGGAACAGGCGTCATCTATGTTAACGGCAAATCGGCCGCATTCGAACAACCTGCTGCGCCGAGATGTACGTTTTCTGGGGAATATTTTGGGTGATGTGCTCGTGCACCAAGGCGGGCGTGAATTACTCGATATCGTAGAGAAAATCCGCGAAATGAGCAAAGCGCTGCGCGCGGAGTTTATCCCGGAGCTTTTTGCAGAATTTAAGCAGGTCATCAACAACTTGGACCCGGAGATTCGTCACCAGGTGATTCGGGCGTTCGCGATTTATTTCCAATTAGTGAATATCGCGGAACAGAACCACCGGGTACGCCGCAAGCGAGACTATGAACGTTCTGCCGGAGAGACCGTTCAACCGGGCTCAATCGAAAGCGCGATTCAAGTGTTGAAGGAACAGGGAATCGCGATTGAAGACGTGAAGTCGATGCTCGGCGAAATTTCGCTCGAGCTCGTTATGACCGCGCATCCAACGGAAGCAACGCGCCGCGCGGTATTGGACATTCACCAGCGCATCGCGCACGATATGATGGAATTGGATAATCCGTCGCTTACGTATCGCGAACGCGAGAAACTGCGCGAGAAGCTGATGAACGAAGTGCTTACGCTGTGGCAGACCGACGAGCTTCGCGGCCGGAAGCCAACGGTCATTGACGAAGTTCGCAACGGCATGTACTTCTTCGACGAGACGCTGTTCGAAGTACTTCCGAATGTATATGAAGAACTGGAACGCTGTCTCGCCAAATACTATCCGGGCGAGAGCTGGCATGTGCCAACCTACTTGCGATTCGGTTCTTGGATCGGCGGCGACCGCGACGGCAACCCTTCGGTAACGGCGAAGGTTACTTGGGAGACGTTAACGCTTCAACGAGGTCTCGTGTTAAAGAAGTACGAAGAGCTACTCAAGAATCTGATGGGATTGCTTAGCTTCAGCACCAATCTCGTCGAAGTATCCGAAGAGCTCGTAGAGTCGATCAAACGCGACCGCGAAGTCGTGGAGCTTCATAACGTCGATATTTGGCGCAACGACAATGAGCCGTATCGCATCAAGCTCGGCTATATGCTGGAGAAGCTTGCGAATACGCAAAATAACGGTGCGAAAAATCAGCGCTACAACAGTCCGGATGAGTTGATGGCGGACCTGCTTGTAATCGACAACAGCTTGCGTCACCATTACGCTAACTATGTCGCGGATACGCATATCCGTAAAATAATACGTCAAGTGGAGCTGTTTGGTTTCTATCTCGCCGCGCTCGACGTGCGTCAGCACAGCAAAGAGCACGAGAACGCGATGGCCGAAATTTTGAAGCATATGAGCATCGTTGACGATTATGCGACGCTGGGCGAACAAGAGAAGATCGAGCTGCTGTATAAGCTGTTGACGGATCCTCGGCCGCTCACAAGCCCGCATTTTGAATACAGTGAATCGACGCGCGAGTGTCTGGACGTCTACCATACGATCTACCGTGCGCAGCAGGAGTTTGGCCGCAATTGCATCCACAGCTACCTGATCAGCATGACGCAAGGCGCGAGCGATATGCTCGAGGTAATGGTGTTCGCGAAGGAAGTCGGCCTGTTCCGCATCGAGGCGGGCGGCAAGGTGCGCAGCACGATCCAATCCGTGCCGCTGTTCGAAACCATCGACGATCTGCACGCTGCTCCGGGCATTATGGAGACCTTATTCAATTTGCCGGTGTACCGTCAAGCGGTGGAAGCGATGGGCAACCTGCACGAGATTATGCTCGGTTACTCGGATAGCAATAAAGACGGCGGAGCGGTAACGGCGAACTGGGAGCTGCGCGTCGCGCTCAATACGATTACGAGCACCGCGAAGAAACATAACGTAAAGCTGAAGTTCTTCCACGGCCGCGGCGGTGCGCTTGGCCGCGGTGGTATGCCGCTGAACCGGAGTATTCTGGCGCAGCCCCCGCATACGATCGGCGGAGGCATTAAGATTACGGAGCAGGGCGAAGTGCTCTCTTCCCGTTACTCGATGCAAGGCATTGCTTACCGGAGTCTGGAGCAAGCGACATGGGCGCTCATTACGGCAGCTCGTCTTGCGAAATATCCGGAACAGCAGGTTGCAGACGTAGCGGAGTGGGATGAAATCTCGAAAGGGATTTCGGAAGCGGCGCAGACCAAATACCAGGATTTAATTTTCCGCGATCCTGATTTCATGACGTACTTCAAGGAATCGACGCCGCTGCCGGAAGTCGGCGAGCTGAATATCGGCTCTCGTCCATCGAAGCGGAAGAACAGCGATCGATTCGAAGACCTGCGCGCCATTCCTTGGGTGTTCGCGTGGACGCAAAGCCGTTACTTGCTGCCGGCGTGGTATGCGGCGGGCACGGCGCTTGAAGGCTACGTGCAAGGCGACGCGGCTCGTCTCGAGACGCTCCGTACAATGTATGCGAAATTCCCGTTCTTCACGTCGCTCATCGATAACCTGCAGATGGCGCTCGCGAAGGCGGATCTCAATATCGCGAAAGAGTATGCGAGCATGATTAATGACGATCAAGTACGCGGACGGATTTTCACGCTGATCGAAGAGGAATACGCGCGTACGTCGTCGCTTATTCTCGAGATTACCGGCCAGGCTGATATTCTGGATAACGTTCCGGTTATTCAAGAATCGATCCGGCTGCGTAACCCATACGTCGATCCGCTTAGCTACATGCAGGTTCAACTGCTGACCGAGCTGCGGGCGCTTCGCGATAAGGGCGAAGACGCTCCGGAATTGCTGCGCGAAGTGCTGCTTACGATTAACGGCATAGCGGCGGGGCTTCGGAATACGGGCTAATACGCCAATCATACCGATAGGCCGGGTGGCCGGACGGCAAGAACGTCCGATCACCCGGTTTTTTTAACATATAGGGAAGTATAAGCTTCACATCTATACAACGGTCCCTCTATGTCTCCGGAATGAAACGCGCATCGCCGCAAAAGACGGCGAAGCCGTTTCACCTGATTCGCGAGCGAAAGCCCGGACGCGGTCGGTTAAGCTGTTCGGCAGATAAAACGGTCGGTTACGTGTTGCATTTTTAGTTCATTTGGATTACCATTTTGCTGGATGGCATGTAAATGCCGAATTCGGCCAAAGTCAATGGGAACTAGCCGGTTGTCATGGCAAGCATCCCAACTGGATGGGCGTTAATTGCGTCGAACGGGCGGGGAATGGCATTGCCGGACTGTCGCGACACGCACGTGAAGCGAAAGTCAGCATACGTGGAGGAGAAATGGTGAAATCACTGGAAGCGCGTCTAGCGCGATTGGCGTTAAAAGGCGATCAGAGCGCTTTTGCCGAGATCGTGAGTTTATATCAGGACAAATTGTATCATATGGCATACCGGATGCTGTACAACCGTCAGGAAGCAGAGGACGTCGTACAGGATACGTTCCTTCGCGTATACAAAAATTTGGACCGGTACGACGACACGATGAAATTCTCGACGTGGATCTACCGGATCGCGACCAATCTGTGCATCGACCGTCTGCGCAAAAGAAAACCAAGCTATTCGCTCGACGCGGAATCCTCCGAGCACGAGGGGCTGGACGGCTATTCGATGATTCCGAGCGACAATCGGACGCCGGAGAGCGAGACGCTGTTGTCCGAGACGCAGCGTATCATTCACCAGGCAATCGAGACGTTGCCGGCCAAATATAAGAGCGTCATGGTGCTGCGTTACTTGCAGGATATGTCGCTGCAAGAGATCGGCGACGTGCTGGATATGCCGGTAACGACGATCAAGACGCGCGTTCACCGAGGCCGGGAGTTTCTGCGCAAGAAGCTCGAGCATAAGCTTTAGAGGGCAAATGAAAAAACGAAACCGTCCCTGGCCAAGGCACGTATCGTATACAAGCAACACGATTGTAAATCGCGTCCGCGGTAAGGCCGCGGGTTTCATCTAAGACGAAGAAAGGAATGGCTGCTATGAACTGCAACGTCGCCATCGTATGGATGCATGATTATTTAGACGGCGAACTGCCTCGCGATGATATGGCGGCTTTGAAGACGCATCTCATTGCATGCCCATCCTGCCGCTCGCGTTTCGAACAGCTGCAGCAGACCGAAGCAATGGCTTTCGGGATGGTCGGATCCGGCATGGATGCGGTATTGGACGAGAAGCAATCGGCGCTGCTCACCGAACGGATCATGAGCCAGCTGCCGGCGAAACGGGCCGGCAAGCCGAACGCTTTCGCGGCCTGGATCCGCAAGCACCCGGCCGTAACGGTCGCGGCGGTATTCGCTTTCGTCATGCTGGGGAGTTTCACGACCATGTGGGAACAGAATACGCAGCTGTCGGTCAGCGGCACCGATCTGGCGCAAGTCGTCATCGAAGGCAATACGGTTACGATTCCGGAAGGGGCTCGCGTGAAAGGCGACCTGACGATCGAGAACGGCAAAGCGAACGTGCTCGGGGACGTGGACGGGAACGTCACGGTCATCGACGGACAGCTTTACCAGGCATCGACCGCGCATATCGCGGGACAAACAAAAGAAATCGATCAGGCGCTGGACTGGTTCTGGTATAAAGTGACACAATCGATCAGCAAACTCGCGTACTGATCGGAGGCCTCCCTTTAAGGGAGGTTTTTTTGTGAAAATAAAGGATTTGCAACCCCGTTTCTAGAAGACAATAAAGTTAAGAATTCCAAAAACACGCTGATCGAAAACCAATGCAATCGGTCGTCCGGGGGTCGTCGCATGAGCTATTTTGCCGATTTGACATGGAATGAATGGATTAAGGATATAATCGACGTCGCCATTGTCAGTTACATTATCTATAAATTGATTTTGCTCGTCCGCGGCACGAAAGCCGTCCAGCTATTGAAGGGGATCTTCGTGCTCGTCGGGACATGGGCGATCAGCACGTGGTTCAACCTCTATACGCTCAAGTGGCTGATGAACCAGATGTTCACCTTCGGCGTCGTGACGGTGCTGATTATTTTCCAACCGGAATTGCGGCGCGCGCTCGAACAGCTGGGGCGCGGCAAATTGTTCAGCCGCACGTCGGTGGTGGAGCGGGACGTCAGCGACCGGATCAATGAGATTATTAAGGCGATCCAGTATTTGGCGAAGCGGAAGATCGGAGCGCTCATCGTGTTCGAACGGAGCACGGGATTGAACGATTACATCGAATCCGGCATTCAGATGGAGTCGCTCACGAGCTCGGAGCTGCTCATTAACCTTTTCATCCCGAATACGCCTCTGCACGACGGCGCGGTTATTATCCGGGGCAACCAGATCATGGCCGCTGGCTGTTATCTGCCGCTCTCGGAGAATCCGTTCATCAGCAAGGAGCTGGGGACGCGGCATCGCGCGGGCATCGGCATTACGGAAGTGTGCGACGCCGTGTCCGTCATCGTATCGGAGGAAACCGGACAAGTATCGCTCGCCGTAGGCGGCATGATCGTTCGGGACATTAAAGAAGAATCGCTCATCTCGAAGCTGTTCGAAGAACTCAATCCGAACGTGAAGGATAAGCAGCCGCTGTCGTCCAAAACGCCGTTCTGGCGGAGATGGAGAGGGGGCGGCCAAGATGGATAAGTGGCTCAGTCATCCGACCGCGATCAAGATCATCTCGCTCGTCATCGGAGTGCTGCTGTTCGCGGTCGTCCATTTCGATTCGGAGCGGTCGCCGAGCACGGTGGCCGAGCTGACGGCTTCGGAAGAGTATGATATTAACGTCGAATTCACCGGTCTTGGCGAAAACTATGCGCTTCGCGGCATGGATCCGGCGACGGTCCGCGTCAAGCTGAGGGGAACGCGCCTTGATTTGATGGAGGCCGCTCGGGACACGAAGGCCGTCATCGACTTGGCGGGAATCGAAGCGGGCGTGCACGATGTGCCCGTGACGATCACGAAACCGGGCACCGTGGAATTAACGAGTTTTACGCCGAGCAACGTCTCGGTTCAAATCGAGCCGCTCGTTACCAAGAGCTTCACGGTCGATCTGAAGACGGACGGCACGCCGGCGCAAGGGTATAAGACGGGCGTTCCCGTTCTGACGCCGGGCGAGGTGTCGGTGACGCTGCCCGAGGACCGGATGGATGAGGTCGGATTCGTCGGCATCGTCGTCTCGATTCAGGACGCGGACGAGAACATCACCGAGAAGAAATCGGCGATCGTGGTGCTCAACAAGGCGGGAGAGGAAATAACGGAAGCGGTCATCGAACCGGAGACCGTGGAGGTGCAAATCCCCGTCTCGCTGCCGTCCAAGAGCGTGCCCATCTCGTTCGATTATACGGGAAGCGCGCCCGATGGATTTGCCGTTGCCGCCGTCCAGTCGGAAGTAGAGCGCATCACCATCTATGGTCCTCAGGAGCAGCTGGACAAAATCAGCACGTATCCGTCCGTTAACGTCGACCTGTCCAAACAAGCCGAGACGGGCGAGCTGGCGGTTACGATTCCTCTCGCCGAAGGCATTGCGGCGGTTAGTCCGGCGAAAGTGAACGTGAGCGTCACGTACGCCACGACGGAAACGAAAATCATCCCGCAGGTGCCGGTCACGATCAGCGGATTGGGCAGCGGACTCAAAGCTCAATTGTCGGGTGCAGGCAGCGTGGATATTACGATAAGCGGGGCGCCGAACGTACTGGCATCCCTCGGCGTCGCCAATGTGGAACTCGTGGCGGATTTGACGGGGCTTGGAGTCGGCAATCATGCCGTGCTGCTGCGCGCGGAGCTGCCGCGATTCGTGGCGCTCTCCGGCAGCGGCGGACAAGTTACGGTCGCGATTACCGACGGTACGACCGAAGAGCCGGCGACGAAGAGCGGTAACGATGAGCCAACTTCCGGCAATGGCGAGGACGGCAGCGCCGGAGACG
Source organism: Paenibacillus methanolicus (assembly GCF_008124765.1). Lineage (GTDB taxonomy): Bacteria > Bacillota > Bacilli > Paenibacillales > Paenibacillaceae > Paenibacillus_Z > Paenibacillus_Z methanolicus. The sequence goes on from NZ_VNHS01000025.1 coordinate 9,664, forward strand.
GAACGACGACGCCGAACGGGAATGGCGACAGCACGGCGCCGAATGCCGAAGGCGAAGGAGACGCGAACGGGATGGTGGATAGCGGCGGGAACGCGGCCGACCCAAGCGAACCGATCGCGGATCAGCAAGCGGGATCGGAAGAAAGCGAATAGATGGGTGACAAATGACGACTGGCGTCGTATCATAACGAATACACATCAGATTACTGACAAAGGGGTTAGACGGCACAATGGGGAAATATTTCGGAACAGATGGGGTCCGCGGCGTCGCGAATCGGGAGCTGACACCGGAGCTGGCTTATAAAATCGGCCGCTGCGGCGGATACGTATTAGCGGGGCAAGCGGAGAAGCCGAAGGTGGTCATCGGCCTCGATACGCGGATTTCAGGTCCGATGCTGGAGGCGGCGCTGACGGCCGGCCTGCTGTCGATCGGCGCGAGCGTCATCCGCATCGGCGTCGTGTCTACGCCGGCGGTCGCGTATTTGACGCGCGTGCTCGGCGCGGATGCGGGCGTCATGATCTCGGCCTCCCACAATCCGGTTCAAGATAACGGCATTAAATTTTTTGGCGGCGACGGCTATAAGCTGTCCGACGAGACGGAGAACGAGATCGAGCGTCTCATGGACGCGGCAATTGACGAGCTCCCTCGACCGGAAGGCGGCGACATCGGATCGGTCACGGTCGACGAGCATGCGAAGCGGCTTTATCTCGATTTCCTGAAAAAAACGGTAACGCATTCGTTCGCGGGACTAAAAGTCGTGCTGGACTGCGCGAACGGCTCAGCCTACTCGCTGGCGCCCGCGGTGTTCCGCGAGCTTGGCGCGGAAGTCATCACGGTCGGCGCGGAGCCGAACGGTTTGAACATTAACGATGGCGTCGGCTCGACGCATCCGGAATATTTGCGCGAAGAAGTGCTGAAGCACGGCGCCGATCTAGGTCTTTCCTTCGACGGCGACGCGGACCGATTGATCGCGATCGACGAGAACGGCGAAGAAGTCGACGGCGACTTCATCCTATGTATCTGCGGCGACGCCATGAAACGCGAAGGCACGCTGAAGAACGACACGGTCGTCACGACGGTTATGAGCAACATCGGCTTCTTCAAAGCGGCGGAGCGGATCGGCCTGAAGACGGCGCAAACGGCGGTCGGCGATCGTTACGTCATGGAAGAGATGCGCAAAGGCGGCTACAACCTGGGCGGCGAGCAATCCGGCCATGTGATCTTCCTCGACTACAATACGACCGGTGACGGCATTCTGACGGCGCTGCAGCTCGTCAACACGCTCGTGGGCGCTGGCCGCAAGCTGGGCGAGATGAAGACGCTCATGCGCAAATACCCGCAAGTGCTGGTGAACGTGCGCGTTGCGGATAAGAGCCAGTACAAGGACAATGCGGCGATCGCGGCGGCGATTGCCAAAGTCGAGCTAGAGCTGGGCGACAACGGCCGCGTGCTTGTTCGTCCATCCGGTACGGAATCGCTCATTCGCGTCATGGCGGAGGGGCCGGAGAAGGACCAAGTGGAAGCGTACGTGGCGGCGATTGCCGACACGGTTCGCACGGCGCTCGGCAACGTATAAGAGGCGCTGACGCGTCTACGAACTGCAAGAACGAAGGACAGCGCCCCCGAGCGATCGGGAGGCGTTGTTTGCGTTGCGGGCGGACAGGGGGAGCGGGGGTAATGCTGTCAGGTTAAGGAAAAACGTCCACTGAAGCCACCCGTTGGCCTATAGTTGACAGGCTTGTGTCTTAGGACTGAGTTTCAACACCCGCTGAAGCTTTGTCCGCTAGGACAAAAGCGTGCCAGCTCGAAGCAATCCGCCGATCGCGAACAAAGGTGCAAGCACGAAAAAGGGAGTCCAGAGGGCAAAGCCCTTTGGTTCCCCTCGGCGGAGGGGGAAGGGGGAGGCGGTCACAAGTCTCGGGTCAAAGGGGCAGAGCCCCCTTAACCTGACAGCATTGGGAGCGGGGGAACTAGGCTTGCGGGGCAAAGTCCGGAGGTGGACAGAGACACGGAATTGCGACGCTATGAAGGGGGGAGAGGGAGCAATGGAGCACAGTGCAAAGGGGCGGAGGACGAAGAGGGATTGGGGCAGGTATAGAGTAATAGAGCAAAGTGGCATAGGAGCAAAGGAGGATGGACATCGGCGGTGCGTTATTGATCCTCAAGCGACATCGGCGTTCGGACTGGGGACAAGAGCCCCTATTTGCGATTGGGAATCTAGGGAATGCCTGGACTTAATAGGGCACATGACTGCACGCAGAGGATTTGCGAGCGCGTCCGTATTAGGTCGGAACGGAAGCGGCCGAATGCAAAGAGAGTGGCGTTTAGCGGGATACGCGAAGGCACAAATGCTTACAGAGGGTAGCGATGGATTACGACGGCGGCTTTTCTCGCGATGAGGCAGGCCTTGGATGGCAGCGCGGCGTCATTTTGACAAGGGAGACAAGGATTGAAAATAATCGTGAAAATTAGCGGTTGCGTACGAGCATCAAAATGAATATGATAGGATATGTATTCCGGAAGGAAAGAGAGGGTAGGAGAAAAGTACCACCAAGCGCCAGAGCTCGCGCGAATGGTCGCCGCTGCCGCAAGCAGGATCAAGGGCAGACGGAAGACGTTCGGCAAGCTGACGAGGTGGAGGTGTTCGAAATATTCGGCGGGGACCTCCCGGTTATGCATTCCAACCGAAAGCGAATTTCGAAAACGAACGGGCGACCGGTCGCACAAAGAAATCGCGGGAATGATTCATAAGCATGTGACCGCAGATTCGCTCGGCAACGGAGGCCGTTCGGGGTCTGCATGGGTTGGCCTTATTTATGTGAATGCTATTCATACCCGGCAGCAAGCGACCTAGAGCGGTTGATTGCTGGCCTGTCCTGTTTCGACTTGAATACGCAGGCTTGTTTCGACGACACGCCGCGTTTAGTTTCTTATTGTCTTTTTCCCGATTGCTTACGATGCCGTCTGTTGCTTGCGGCTGGAGCAATACGGTTACTTGCGAGAACAGACATCCTTGTTAACGTTAGCTAACCCCTATAGCTTAGTCGCCGCATAGTGGCGGAACGCATCCGTAAGAAGCGGGCATTATCCCCTTATACGGAGGTCTGTTTAATTATGTGTGGAATCGTAGGATATATCGGTAAACGCGAATCGCAGGACATTTTGATCGAAGGGCTGAAGAAGCTCGAATACCGTGGATACGACTCGGCCGGCATCGCCGTGTTCACGAATCAAGGTCTGGAAATTCGCAAATCCATTGGCCGTCTGGCGAACCTGGAGGAGAAGCTCGAAGGGCAGCCACTGCACGGATCGGTCGGCATCGGCCATACACGTTGGGCGACGCACGGCAAACCGTCGGACGCGAACTCCCATCCCCACACGGACAATTCGCAGAAATTCTCCGTCGTGCATAACGGCATTATCGAGAACTACATCGAACTGAAAGAAGAGCTGATCGCGAAAGGACGCCGGTTCGTATCGGAGACGGACACGGAGGTCATTTCGCATCTGGTGGCGGAAGAGTATGACGGCGATATCGTCAAAGCAGTACAGCGCGCCGTGAAACGGATGCGCGGCGCGTTCGCGCTCGGCGTCCTGACGGAATACGAGCCGGAGCGTCTCGTGGCGGTACGTTTCGCTAGTCCGCTCGTCATCGGCATCGGTAAAGGCGAAAATTTCATCGGCTCGGACATTCCGGCGATTCTCGAGCACACGCGCGACGTGTACATTTTGAACGATGGCGAAATGGCGGTTCTGACGCAGAACGGCGTCGAACTGATGACGATCGAAGGCGAAATTATTTCCAAGGAAATATTCCATGTCGATTGGGATCTGGTGACGGCGGAAAAAGCCGGATACGATCATTTCATGCTGAAAGAAATCTACGAGCAGCCGAAAGCGTACCGCGATACGATGATGGGCCGCGTGTCGGATGACGGCAAGACGGTTACCCTGAAGGAAATCGGCATGACGACGGAGCAAATCAAGGCGATCCGCAAAGTGCACATCGTCGCTTGCGGCACCGCATTCCACGCCGGCCTGGTCGGCAAAACGATCATCGAGAACCTGGCTCGCATCCCGGTCGAGACGGACGTGGCATCGGAGTATCGCTACCGTTCGCCGATCATCACGCCGGATACGCTCGTCATCGTCGTCAGCCAATCGGGCGAAACGGCGGATACGCTGGCTGCGCTGCGCGAAGCGAAACGCAACGGCGCGCGCGTATTGGCCGTGACGAACGTCGTCGGCAGCTCGGTTGCCCGCGAAGCGGACGATGTCATCATAACGCAAGCCGGTCCTGAGATCGCGGTGGCGTCCACGAAGGCCTACACGTCCCAGTTGATCGCGTTCAGCTTGTTCGGTCTGTATCTGGCGGAAGTGCTCGGCACGAAGGACGGCGCATGGGTTGCTGAAGTGATTGACGCGATGCACCAATTGCCGGAACAAGTCGAAGCGATCCTGGCGCAGGCGAACGTGCTGAAGCAAGTCGCGGAGTCGATCTCGAAGCACGACAACCTGTTCTTCATCGGCCGCGGCGTCGACTTCGCGGTCGCGCAGGAAGGCTCGCTGAAGCTCAAAGAAATTTCGTACATCCACTCCGAAGCGTATGCGGCGGGCGAGCTGAAGCACGGCACGCTGGCGCTGATCGAAGAAGGCATTCCGGTCATCGCGGTCATCACGCAAGAGGACCTGTACGAGAAGACGCTCAGCAACATCAAAGAAGTGAAGGCGCGCGGCGCGCACGTGCTGGCGATCGTCAACGAAGGCATGGAGCACGAAGTAGCCAAATCGGTCGACGAAACGTTCGTCATTCCGAAGACGCTGCAAGTACTGGCTCCGGCGCTGTCGGTCGTGCCGCTCCAGCTGATCGCATACTATGCATCGCTGGCAAGAGGCAACGATGTCGACAAACCGCGCAACCTGGCGAAGAGCGTCACGGTCGAGTAAGGCCGATAAAAGGTTAGCGGAGGATGTCTGGTGATAAAAAAGTGTGGAACCAGTAAAGAAAGTCTGGAACCAGTAAAAGATCTCTGGAACCAGTAAAGAAAGTATGGAACCGATTAAAGAGTCGAGCAGATCTAGGTAGTATACCTAAGATTTGCTCGGCTTTTTATTTTAATGGGGGAAAAGCATGAGGAAGGAAGTGGCGGTTGCTAAGTGAAGCTTATGAGGGGCTAATAATTGGTCCTAGGATGGTTATAAGGTAGGGTTAGGGAAATAACATGATACATTGCTGATTGCCTTCAACAGGGCACGTAAGGGCCTTAAAATTGGGTAGCATGTAAATACATATTTGAAAAGTGGATGCACAAATAATAAAAATGATCTTAAAAGTAGCAACGGCGTCGAGTCAGTAGCGCTTATGAATATAAGCAGAAATTATGCTGGATCGGGTGGCGATTGAGTAAGAAGCACAAGTCCGTGTTTATCTATGCCGCCCACAACGAACCGTCTGTCTTTAGGGCAAGTGCCATAACGAGGAGGCGCAAGCTAACTATTATTCAGACTCAGCCAGTTGTTAGCGGAAATGAATTGTCGAATTAAACAAAGAGGAGTGTGCAGCAAGCCCTTCCTCGTTGTTCAATCTGCTTTACACTCACAGCCCAACCATTCCGCTGCAGTGGGGTCAATTCACTCTCGAGCATAACCCCGGCCTTTCGCTTGTACTCCCCTTGCCGAATTTGAATAAATTCTTTTGCTTTGAGCCTCTTCATCAGCCAAATATTAACTTAACCGTCGGAACTGAATGCTATGCGTTAAATATTATTTCTAACTGTTGAGAGAAGTTTGTAACTGCAGAATATAGATTGTAACTAAGGTTGCTCTGAGGTGTGCTCAGGGCAACCTCTTTCTTTGGGCAGGATAATAGGAGAGATTCATGCTTATTGCAGTCTATATGCCCTTCTGACGTGATTAAAATGAAGAAAGGGGGTCTTCAAGTGATCCATGTTTATGTGTATTGCTGAGCCTTAGAGAGGGGGAAAAGTCCATTTGGAAGTGGGGGTAGGTGGGAAGATAGGGGAATCGTTAAAACAGGCACAACATCGAATTCAAATGATGTCACTCTGAGTAGGTAAAGGATTTATAGTGGTTTGAAAAAAGTCCTTGCTAATAGCATCGAATCGTCACATTGTATTATGGATAATTACAGTATTCGACAAAAAATAGCACTATTTTTACGTGTTATATGTATAATAAGTTCTAGGCCTAAATAAGGGAATATAGTATTTTTTTATGAAATGTTAGTTTTAGTCGGGCCTTATGGCCTGCAACATTCATGATTTCATCCTATTTACTTCTTAGGTCAAACGAGATATGTGATGACAACATAGGAGGGATGTTTAGTCCGATTTTGGAACCAAACACAACAAGGCGACATTCAAGAGAGCAGAGAGAAAGGTAGGTAGTTCTAGATAGCATAGCTATACTGCTGCTATCGTTGGTTTAGTGAGAGATTCTGTTACAACTGAAGAACGACAAATCTATGGGGCTAGTGGGATGTACATAATGCGAATGCAAGAGGAATGGTGGCTGGATGTCAGTAATGTCTATAATGCTACATAGAAACTAGACAGCAAAAAGGAGTATCTTAGTTGTATGAAGCCGACAAGAAGAACGTTTACTCCCGAGGAAAAAGCGCGTC
>NZ_VNHS01000026.1 GCF_008124765.1 Paenibacillus methanolicus
CGCGCTTTTTCCTCGGGAGTAAACGTTCTTCTTGTCGGCTTCATACAACTAAGATACTCCTTTTTGCTGTCTAGTTTCTATGTAGCATTATAGTTGACGCTTCATTCAGTTCCCCAAGATGATAGTTAGCTATGGCTAAATTGTTATTTGCTTCTCTGGAAGGCCTGATTGCGATGGAGTTCAACAAAACTTTCGAGGCATCTTCCCATTTTTCCAATGCAACATATATCTCACCTAAAAGGTTGTAGGGAAAATGCGATGCTGGATTTAGGCCAATTGCTTCTTTAACTAATTCCAGAGCAGTTTCTGTGTCACTTTCTTCGTGATAATAAATCCAAGCAAGGTTCGTTAAAGACTGAACACTTCTCGATTCGTTCACAGCTTCTTTGAAAAGAGCCAAGGCTGCCTCATATTCGTTGCGCTCGAGATGTTCGATCGCTTTCTGATCTATATTCAATTGGCTCCTCCTGTATCTCCGATTTTGAATATGAAGTTGTTGATAAAATTAATTATATCACTCATTTCAAAACCGTGTTCATTAACCAGATTGTGTATGTAGTTCATTCAGCTATCCTGCCCGTCCCTCGGTTTTAAGGGTTTATCTCACATATACTCACTCATTCGCAGGATTTCATCACCCTGGATTAGATGTGGAGGTGGAGAAAGCTAGGGGAGGTGGCCGTTAGCCTAGGATTTGGGCATGCGGGAACAGAGGAATTGCTTCAGCCATTCCTTTCTGCCTTACTCTACTGCACGCAAACTCCACAAATGCCCTGGTGTTTACCATCCCATGGCTCGACGGGTCTTAGCCCTTACATTCCATCGTCATACTTGTCCAAGGTGTGGAGACTGATTGCGTTTAGCGGACGGGTCTAGGCCCTTTTTGGGCAGGAACTCGGTTCTCCGTTCTTTCTTTGTCAAAATCCCGCGAATGAGTCATGATACGTAATGGATTAATGCTCTATGCTGCTTGTTAAACGAGATGACTGGCCTTTTCGGGAGAAAATGTTTCTACTCGATGAACCATGTCGATCAAAATCCGTGCTACTTTACCCACAAGTTTAAAGACAGATTGTTGCTTTTTCATGTGCTTTACTTGAACATTGTGCTGATGTAATTCTTGAAAGATCGGATTAATTCCAATGAGCTGGATCGTCGCCAAATACAGATATTTTCTTAAACTGGAGTCCCCTCGTTTGGAGACAACGATTTGACCTTTCCTTTTCCCTGATGTGCTTTCGGCCAAATTCAGACCGGCTTTGCGCAGTAATTGACGTCCATGTGCGTACTGCCTAAGGTCACCTGCGCCTGCTAGGATAGCCGCGACAAAGATCGGACCAATCCCTTTTATGGAACGCATTAGAACGGCCATGGGGATCTCATCTAGCAGTACATGAAGCTGCTTTTCGATGTCTGCTAACATCTCCGTAATTCGTTCAAATTCTGCGATTAAACGTGCCAAATCCAGTTTTGCTTCGGCTAACGCTGTAACGTCTCCCACACTCCGCTTAGCTTGTGCAATGAGTTCAGCAGCCTTTTGTGTGCCTGTGGTACCGCCTGCCCTCTGCATATGTTTTTTCCAAATCGCTATGAGTTCTGGTACTGACCGATCTGCAAGATCCTGAGGCGTAGGAAACTCCTTCAGTGTAGCCAATGAACGTTTGCGGGTCCAATCCTTAAAAACCGAACTGTACTCCGGAAAACGAATATCCAGCCACCGAATAATGCGATTTTGTAACCGTACACTATTAGCCACCCAAAATTCCCGATCGCTCATAATGGTTTTTAAGCGCTGAAATACTTGGGTCTGTCTCGTATACTCATAGTAGTAGCCGCGGCTTACCACGTCTGCAATGACAAGCGCATCTTTCGGATCACTCTTCGATTGACAATTATCCCGATTCTCTTTATTACGTTTGGTCGTTGCTGGATTGACCAAGACAACTTGCAATCCTTTATGCGTAAGCCAATTGGCGAGGTTCCACCAGTAATGGCCTGTCGGCTCCATGCCTATGATTATATTGCTTAAACGGTGCTTTTGCTGGATACTTTCCATCCACCGCTGCAGCCTTTCAAATCCCTCTATGGAGTTGCTGAACGATAGATGACGATTCGTCAGAACGATACCCCGATAATTTGTGATCTGTGCCACATGAGTTTCCTTGGCCATGTCGATCCCTACTATAAATGCGAGGGCGTAATTCGTTCAATACGTTGATTTTGTGCATCTAATTGTTTAAACTTCATGATAAGAGCGCCTCCTTGATGGTGTTGGGTACTTAACCCTTGGACAAACCCATCATACCGAGGCGTTCCTTTTTTTGACAAAGGCGATTTATTAGCCTTAACAGGAATGTTTAGCTCAACGACGAACGGCGGCTGATCGAGTGGCCAGCCGCCGCGGTGTGATGATTGAACTATCGCGTTCCCCGTCGTATTACGAGGTCAGCCAGTTTTGATTGGTTGACCTCTTATGTTTTAGTGGTGTATTTCTCAGTAGCCGGCTCATCTATTCGAGCACTCCGTTTACCGGGATGGCCTGCATGCTGAAGAATTCACCTTTCTTGTTTATCTTGCCTATGATTGTCGGCATCCCTTTTTTCGTGAAGGTATACACGTTCTGCTTCACCTTGACGGAGTACCCGGAGAGGTTTAGTTTGAACAGTGATTTGACAGCCGGTTTTGCAGCTGCTATCGCTTTACTTGACGTATATTTGGCTTTGGCAAACGATTTGTTAAAATCCGCCTCATTCGTCCAATCCGCGCCGTGCCGCACAACCTCTAAAATTTTATTCGTCTTCGCGCCGATCGTAACGTGGTTATTATCATAGCGGTCATAGATGTACCACGTGAATCCAGATGCAGCCTCTTCTTTGTTTAAGGAAGCATAGGCCGCCGCGGTCGGAAAGTGACCTTTGATTTGCTTGAAGGCATTGTTCGCCATGTTGATAAGCTTCGGTTCCAGTTGCTTGAGCGGCACTGTAATATGGGCTTTCAAGCGGTTATGTTGGTCCAGATCGACGTACAACGATTGGTCATGCCCGAAGAATACCCAATAATTGCTCGGTTTATTATCTTGATAAGGGGAGTTAACCCGCCATAGCGTGTCAAATGTGAACGGGTGCTTCATCTCACTGAACGATTCACTGAAATTAGCGATTTTGTCCACTAATGCGGCATCCATTACTTGGGTCATTTCCGAATCGTTATAATAAATCGTGGTATGAGCGACGCGTTTGTTTATTTTGTCGTAAGTCACGCTATAGCGTGCCGTCAGGCCCTTTAATTTCCCTTCTACGATGACTTCTCTCTCATCGTGTCTGACAACGTTATATTCGATTTGAGGTTCTTGGTCGGAATTGGCTTTAACGGCAGCCATCACCTGATTTTTTACGACGGAATCAATTTCGGGGTCAACATAGACTTTGTCGCTGTTTGAACTGCTTTCTACCGTTACGGGCGAAACGGCTTGCACGGAGGATGGAGCACTCGTAATGATAGTTAATGCAGCCGCTATCGCGATTATACGCATATGACGCATTGGAATTACCTCCAGACTAATTGTAAACCTTCATTCGGTTCTTGGTCTAGACGCACCCAGATGTAATAAAGTTCCAAAATCACTGCGATATTCCTCAGTCGACACATAGCGCAATGCTTCATGGCCATTAATATTCGCCATTATATTCAACATAACTCGATTTTTTCACGCGTGAAATATGATAGGGTACATATCGATTCTTCACATCTGGCGATAGAGTTTTGATAAAGTCAATGGCTGCTTCAACAATTTCATCCGTATTAAAAAAGCCTTCATCTAAGACTCCGCTTAACAATGCGGAATCTTTGCCTTTATATTTCAAACAGAGGTACCCGTAACCCGGATCAACCAGAACCAAATTAACGATATGGTTCTCATGCTGTTCTCTTTTTTCATCATAAAATCTTACCACTATATCTTGGTCTTTAAAGTAGTGTTCCGCATCGCACGAGACGCTGTTGTATATAAACTTCATGCGCTCCTCCTTAACTAATAGACACTTCCTCAAGATGGACTGAGCTCTAAGTGGTCATCAATATTTCCCGAAGCCTTTTTCGCAAGTCATGTCCGACGCGAGCAAGTCATACAGGTTTTGCTTGGACTCATCTAATTTTTGTTGAGCGGCTTCAATTTCCGCAATTTTAGATTCGATCAGGCTTACATGCTCCTCCTTCGACATTCCGTTTCTCGAGATCATGGATTTGATATCTTGAATCGAAAAGCCAACTGCCAAACAATTTTTAACCACATTCAGATAACGAATGATGTCTGACGCATAAATCCGATAGTTATTATGGTCCCTCAATACGTATTCATCCGTGATAATACCGATTTGCTCATAATAACGGATCGTTGAAATCGGGAGATTCATACTTTTTGCTACTTCGCTTATCTTCACCACTATCACCCCGTTTTCGCGCTTGCTATAAAGTATACTTTATAGTTTACCATCTCAATGGTAACGATAAGCAACATCATTTCCATACTCGACCAAAAAGGAGAGAAACCTGCATGAGCATCCCTACAGGCAACTACCAGAAAACAAACAACTTCAACCAAATTGCACTGGAACGTCGTTCCGTTAAAGTCTACGATCCCGAAGTGAAAATCAGTCGGGAGGAGATGACCGAAATTTTGGCAAAAGCTTCACGCGCCCCATCTGCCATTAACATGCAACCCTGGCGTTTCCTTGTGATCGAAAGCGCCGAAGGCAAAGAAAAACTTGCGCCGCTGGCCTCCTTCAACCAGACGCAAGTTTTGACCTCTTCTGCTATTATTGCGGTGTTTTACGACGCTAACAATATTGAATATATGGACGAAATCTTTAATAAAGCAGTAGAGCTTGGCTACATGCCACAGGACATCAAGGACATGCAAGTGCAGCAGGCAAGGCCGTATTATGCCAGCCTGACTCCATCCGCCTTGCGCGACATCAACATGCTGGACGCGGGTCTTGTTTCGATGCAACTGATGCTTGTAGCTCGCGCCCACGGCTATGACACCAACCCAATGGCAGGTTATGACAAGGATCGAATCGCGGAGGTCTTTAGCTTGGATAAGGAGCGATTCCAGCCGGTCATGCTGCTTTCGATCGGCAAATCGATCAAAGAAGGTTATCCATCCTACCGATTACCGATAGATACGATTACCGCTTGGGCATGACCGGATTTTTCATTCCATTCTCCCGGCTACCAGCATCGTAAGATGCCTATAAAAATAGGTCAACCAGAACATCTCTGGTTGACCTATTACTACGAAAGCAGTCGGTCTTCATGCCCGGCTGCTGATTTCGGTTTGAGCTAACGTCTCCCGTCCCTCGGTTTTAAGGGTTTATCTCACATATGCTCACTCATTCGCAGGATTTCATCACCTTAGATCAGATCAATCTGAGGATTAAGAACAGATGAACACGGTTGAGGTGGCGGGCTGGGCATGCGGGAATAGAGGACTATCAGGAAATATTCCCCAACTAGTTTCTGCTGCACGCATACTCCACTAATCCCTTGGCGTTCACCCTCCCATGACTCAACGGGTCATTGCCCTTACAATCCTTCGTTATACTTGTCCAAGGCGTGGAGACCGATCGCGTTTAGCGGATGGGTCTTAACGACTTCCGGCTGACGCCTTCCCACATCGCGCCGGGACGGAATAGGGTATCGTTTTTTTACGTCAGCCGGAGGCAAAATAATGTACCAGCTTTTCCCGCGTATCCTGAAACGGCGGATAAATCATCATTTTGACATCGGGATCGCTAGGGACTTGTAACGTCATATGCTCAAATTCCAACCGTCCGAGTACCGGATGCTCTATCTCTATGTAACCGTCAAGCAAGCTGCGTGCGTCGTGCTCCAACCACCAATGGCAGAAATCAGGACTAACCTGCTTCAAGTCCTCAATCAGTTGATTAAGTGAGGGATCATTCAAATAGCGAGCTCTTACCGTATGAAATTCCGCTACCACCCCCCTCGCCATTTGCTGCCACTCCCGGAAACGCTCCTTGATGATCGGGCTCGCGAAGAAATGCCATAGCAAATTAAGATCATGCGGAGGATTCGGATGAGATATGGCGAAAACCTCCTCGGCCGCTTTATTCCATGCCAGGTAGTCCCACCGGTAGCCGATCACGTAAGCCGGAGTTGGGCTTAACTCATCGATCACCTGCTGATAGGGAGGACGGACGGTTCTGTCTGCAGGAGCCGATTGGGGAGGGAGCGATTGCCCGGATAAGGAAAAAAGATGTCGCCGTTCATCTGGAGTCAGCTTGAGTGCTTGTGACAAGCTTTCCAACACTTGCGCCGAGGGTTTGATATCGCGCCCCTGTTCCAGCCATGTATACCAGGAAACACCGACATGGGCTAGCTGAGCAACTTCTTCCCTGCGTAACCCCGGCTTCCTGCGCTGACCGTAAGATGGAATTCCCGCCTCGTGAGGAGTTAATCCTGCGCGCCGTTTGCGCAAAAAATCGCCGAGCAGTTTACGGCGTTCGCCATCGTTCATTCCCACTCCTCCTAACTGTGACTGTGAGACCTATGATCAAGCAGCCTAAGTTTTGCCTGCACTAACCTTTTATAATCCAATATAGCAAGCTATTCGCAATGGATTCAACAAAACGCGAAAGCTCAGCTTGATTTTAAAAGAAAAAGGAGTCGATTCTATGCCTATGGATTTGTTTGGAAAAGAGCCGAAGGAATGGTCCGCAGGGGTTTACCACTTTTCAATCGGACAGTTTACATGCCTCACGATCAATGACGAGATCGGCTACACCTTACCGACGTCCCTAATTACCAACGCCACCCGAGAGGAAGTATGCGCCGCGCTCAGCGCGCATGCATTACCTGTCGACCATGTGCCCATGCAAATTAGCGCTGTATACATCCATACCGGTGAGCGTCAAATTCTTATTGATTCGGGATTAGGACATTTGCCCGGACCGGGCGGCAGCGTCGATTACATCGGTAAGATTCGTTCGAATTTGCAGCTATCCGGCATTGCTCCTGAAGCAATCGATACGATCATTCTCTCCCATGCGCATAGTGATCATTTAGGCGGCATTTTCGACGAAGAGGGACAGTTTTGTTTTCCAAATGCCCGCTATGTGCTGACACAAACAGAGTGGAGATTTTGGATGGGACAGCCTGATCTAAGCAATCTCGCCCTTCCCGAGTCTATGAAGCAAAGGACGATACAGTCGACTCAAAAAATACTCGCCCGGCTTGAGCCCAAAATGACTCTGATCGAAGACGAAGAAGAGATATTCCCGGGAATTACTGCCGTTCCCGCGAAAGGAGAAACGCCTGGACACAGCGCATTCCTTGTTTCCTCTGGCGGCGAGTCGCTGCTTGTCGTTGGGGACGCTTGGCCGCACTATAAATTAACCTTGGAACACCCCGATTGGCTCACCGCATTCGATCTAGATCCGGAGCAGACCGTCCGAACCCGTCGCTCGTTGCTCAATCGTGCAGCCGATGAAAAGCTGCTTGTTCAGGCCTATCATTTTCCATGGCCAAGCTTGGGATACATCGTAAAACGTGAGACGAGTTGGGCATGGGAACCGATCCACGGTGAAGCTCTCTTGTAGAAGAGAGCTTTTACCGCTTTAGTCAAGCAGCACTGATGCGTGACCGCATTGTGCCTTGCCCAACCACGGGTCTTAGTATCATTGAAAAACTTGGTAACTTGTTGAGCAAATCTGCCGGTTAGCTGAGAAAACGGCAACCGATTAATGTCCCGCTGCCGGTCAAGGGTAAAATCACCCTCGTTTGTGAACGCAAGAGTCTGTAAAATATTCTGTGTAAACTCTCAAACCGAATTTAGATTACAATGAGAGAAAGGTTGGTTTGAGAGGATGGCACCAATGGCGAGAT
>NZ_VNHS01000027.1 GCF_008124765.1 Paenibacillus methanolicus
AACCTTACCCCGAAGGGTAAGATCCGCTCGACTTGCATGTATTAGGCACGCCGCCAGCGTTCGTCCTGAGCCAGGATCAAACTCTCCATAAAAGAAAGATTGTGACTCATTAAAACGTGACTTCATTCACTCGTTGTTCAGTTTTCAAAGAACAAATGCTTGTCCTGTTTCGCAACAGGAATTACATCATAACACATCGCATGTTTCATTGCAATTGTTTTTTATTCATCCGGTTGAGGGTACGAATCCCTTCAAGTAGATTATTCCGAACACTTCCTGCTCTCTTACGGCAGGAATGTTAGAATAACAGCTTTTCCACCATAATGCAACCTTTTTATATAAATTATTAAGACCAGCAAAGAAAAAGGCTGATGTCTCATATCAACTTACATATTAGGGATCGTTTTAACCCATTCTACAGGAGGCATATTCTTATCATGCTCGGGGGGGAATCAATAAGTATGGGTACAACTAGCCAAAACAATGGTGCTGCCTCTTCTGAGGGAAATAAAGAACAAACAAATACGAAACTAAAGTGGTGGCAGCTATCCCTGCTCGGTGTCGCATTCACAATTGGAACGGGATTTTTTCTCGGGTCTGGTCTTGCGATTCAGATCGGGGGACCAGGCGTGCTTATTTGTTTTTTGCTTGCGGCTGTCGGGACTTATTTGGTGTTCGATGTCTTGGCGCAGATGACATCCCTTGATCCTCTAGAGGGTTCATTCCGTTCCTACGCTAAGAAAGCATTCGGTCGATGGGCCGGATTCAGCAGCGGTTGGGTATATTGGTCTTCCGAGTTATTGATTATGGGAAGCCAACTAACAGCGCTTTCGTTGTTCTCCAAACTATGGTTTCCTAATGTGCCGATGTGGCTTTTGGCTATTGTTTATGCCATTCTTGGGCTTTTTATTGTGTGGTTGGGTACGAAAGGTTTCGAGCGCTTCGAAAGCATGTTCGCTATGATTAAGGTTTCGGCCATTATCATGTTTATCGCGCTTGCGGCTTGTGCGCTAATGGGATGGTTACATGTAGGACAAGTTCAAGCTATACCTAACGAAGTGGAGAACTATTTCCCTCACGGTGCCATGGGCTTGTGGGCGTCGCTCTTGTTTGCCTTTTACGCTTTCGGAGGTATTGAGATAATGGGGATCATGGCAATGCGACTACAAGAGCCTCGGCAAGCCCCTAGGGCTGGGAAAATGATGCTTGTATTACTAACGGTCGTTTATTTCATTTCGCTTGTTTTCGCGATGATTTTAGTTTCTTGGAAAAAGTTTAACGGTGACCAAAGTCCATTCCTTCTTGCACTGAAAAGATTCGACATTCCGTATGTACCTGACCTATTCAATGCCACCCTCATTATCGCCGGCTTCTCTACGATGACCGCTTCATTATTCGCGATTATCAAAATGTTGGTTATTCTTGCTAAGGATGGCGATGCCCCGCATTTTATAACCATTGTCAAACTAAAAAGGCCTGTCATGGCAATTGTGCTGACCGCAGCTGGAATGGCTCTATCTATTATCTTCTCCTTGCTCATGCCAGGGAAAGTTTATGAGTACATTACAACCGCTGCGGGATTAATGCTGCTGTACAACTGGATGTTCATCCTCATAACTTCAGGCCGCTTGCTAAAGCTAACCACTTTCGGAAAAATAAAACGTTATGCCGGTCTATTGATTCTGCTCGGAGCCGTGAGCGGTTCCGTCTTCCATTCTCTAAGCCGGCCCGGTTTCTTTATCAGTCTCGGATTCGTTACTGTTATAGGGGGACTGACACTCTATATGAATTCAAAATGGCGATTGAACTCCGTTGGTACTAATTCGACGGGCAGCATTATTGGCGCATTGTCACCCAAACATCAAGTGAACGGCTTCAAATCCAAAATAAAGTCCAAAGCAAATAAGTGAACAACCCGAAACAGTAGCAACTACCTGAAGCAACCTGTCCGATAACCAGCGTCTAAAAGAGCTCGCGATACTTGCCATGGCGAGATCCCAGAGCATAATGCCTCCTAAAATAGCGATACTGCAGATGATCAACTTTATGTCCGTGAGGCTAGCCGCCGCTTCGGCAATAACCGATCCATAAATCCCGACCCAAAACAAAATCGTCATGGGATTCGATAAAGACAATAGAAAGCCAGATATAAATGACCTTGACAGTGGTTCTTTGACTTGAGTTTCAATTGCACTAATCTGCAATTTATCGGCACGAAGCAAACTTTCAATTCCCGTGTAGACGAGCACAAAGCAGCCGAAAAACCACAAGAAGCTTTTAATAAAGGGAACATTCATAAAATGCACAAAGCCCAAGTAAACCAGTAACATATATAATATATCCGCAACCATAGCACCGATGCCAACCAACCAAGAATGAAGGAACCCCCTCTTGATGCCGGCATCTAGCTGAGCAGCGTTAATCGGGCCAATGGGTGCGGATAACGAAAAGCCAAGCAGCATGTAACTTAGCAATAAACTCATTATTTCAAACCCTCCAGAATTAATTTATGTACAAGATCTATACACCTCACTATGATATTCATCTACGTCGGCTTGTACGACAAAAACAAAAACAAAAACAAATAACCCGACTAAGTTCGGCCGGTTACTAACTGGTAATTAGGTAGGTCAAGACTATGTAAACATAGCAAGACAACAAAAAAACGACCACATCACTGTGGTCGGTCATTCGTGCTTGGCGACGTCCTACTCTCCCAGGACCCTGCGGTCCAAGTACCATCGGCGCTGGAAGGCTTAACGGTCGTGTTCGGGATGGGTACGCGTGGTTCCCTTCCGCCATCGCCACCAAACATTCAAGGCAGTACACCCTGAAAACTGGATACGAAACT
>NZ_VNHS01000028.1 GCF_008124765.1 Paenibacillus methanolicus
TTAGGATAAGCCCTCGACCGATTAGTATTCGTCAGCTGCACGCATTGCTGCGCTTCCACCTCGAACCTATCAACCTGGTCGTCTTCCAGGGGTCTTACTAATTGGGAAATCTCATCTTGAGGGGGGCTTCACGCTTAGATGCTTTCAGCGCTTATCCCGTCCGTACTTGGCTACCCAGCGGTGCTCCTGGCGGAACAACTGGTACACCAGCGGTACGTCCATCCCGGTCCTCTCGTACTAAGGACAGCTCCTCTCAAATTTCCTGCGCCCACGACAGATAGGGACCGAACTGTCTCACGACGTTCTGAACCCAGCTCGCGTACCGCTTTAATGGGCGAACAGCCCAACCCTTGGGACCTACTTCAGCCCCAGGATGCGATGAGCCGACATCGAGGTGCCAAACCTCCCCGTCGATGTGGACTCTTGGGGGAGATAAGCCTGTTATCCCCAGGGTAGCTTTTATCCGTTGAGCGATGGCCCTTCCATTCGGTACCACCGGATCACTAAGCCCGACTTTCGTCCCTGCTCGACTTGTTGGTCTCGCAGTCAAGCTCTCTTATGCCTTTGCACGCTTCGAATGATTTCCAACCATTCTGAGAGAACCTTTGGGCGCCTCCGTTACATTTTAGGAGGCGACCGCCCCAGTCAAACTGCCCGCCTGACACGGTCCCCCCACCCGATTCAGGGTGGCGGGTTAGAACTCCGATACGATCAGGGTGGTATCCCAACGGCGCCTCCACCCAAGCTGGCGCTCAGGCTTCTACGGCTCCCACCTATCCTGTACAGATCGTACCAAAGTCCAATATCAAGCTGCAGTAAAGCTCCATGGGGTCTTTCCGTCTTGTCGCGGGTAACCTGCATCTTCACAGGTATTAAAATTTCACCGGATCTCTCGTTGAGACAGCGCCCAAGTCGTTACGCCATTCGTGCGGGTCAGAATTTACCTGACAAGGAATTTCGCTACCTTAGGACCGTTATAGTTACGGCCGCCGTTTACTGGGGCTTCGGTTCACAGCTTCGGGTTGCCCCTAACCGCTCCCCTTAACCTTCCAGCACCGGGCAGGCGTCAGCCCGTATACTTCGCCTTACGGCTTCGCACAGACCTGTGTTTTTGCTAAACAGTCGCTTGGGCCTTTTCACTGCGGCCCCCTCGGGCTATTCACCCTACCGAGGCACCCCTTCTCCCGAAGTTACGGGGTCATTTTGCCGAGTTCCTTAACGAGAGTTCTTCCGCGCGCCTTAGCATGCTCTGCTCGCCTACCTGTGTCGGTTTGCGGTACGGGCACCTTCACCTGGCTAGAAGCTTTTCTTGGCAGCGGGAACACATAACCTTCGGTACTGTAATTTTCCCTCCCCATCACAGCCCAGCCTTACGATGTGCGGATTTGCCTACACATCAGCCTCACTGCTTGGACGAGCTATTCCATCAGCTCGCGTTACTATCCTTCTGCGTCACTCCATTGCTCATAACGGCTACGGTGGTACAGGAATATCAACCTGTTGTCCTTCGACTACGCCTTTCGGCCTCGCCTTAGGTCCCGACTTACCCTGAGCGGACGAGCCTTCCTCAGGAACCCTTAGGCTTTCGGCGGACAAGATTCTCACTTGTCTTTTCGTTACTCATACCGGCATTCTCACTTGTATGCTGTCCACCAGTCCTTACGGTCTGACTTCAACCTGCATACAACGCTCCCCTACCACTACACCATACGGTGCAATCCATAGCTTCGGTGGTGTGTTTAGCCCCGTTACATTTTCGGCGCAGAGTCACTCGACCAGTGAGCTATTACGCACTCTTTAAATGGTGGCTGCTTCTAAGCCAACATCCTGGTTGTCTTTGCAACTCCACATCCTTTCCCACTTAACACACACTTGGGGACCTTAGCTGATGGTCTGGGCTGTTTCCCTCTTGACAATGGATCTTAGCACTCACTGTCTGACTCCCGGTTATAAGTCGATGGCATTCGGAGTTTGACTGGACTTGGTAACCCTTGGCGGGCCCCGCACCCAATCAGTGCTCTACCTCCATGACTCTCAATACCGAGGCTAGCCCTAAAGCTATTTCGGGGAGAACCAGCTATCTCCGAGTTCGATTGGAATTTCTCCGCTACCCCCACGTCATCCCCGAATTTTTCAACATTCGTGGGTTCGGGCCTCCAGTGCGTGTTACCGCACCTTCACCCTGCACAGGGGTAGATCACACGGTTTCGGGTCTACGACCACGTACTTAATCGCCCTATTCAGACTCGCTTTCGCTGCGGCTCCGTCTCTCCGACTTAACCTTGCACGTGAACGTAACTCGCCGGTTCATTCTACAAAAGGCACGCCATCACCCATAAAGAGGGCTCTGACTTCTTGTAAGCGCACGGTTTCAGGTTCTATTTCACTCCCCTTCCGGGGTGCTTTTCACCTTTCCCTCACGGTACTGCTTCACTATCGGTCACTAGGGAGTATTTAGCCTTGGCAGATGGTCCTGCCGGATTCCGACGGGGTTTCACGTGTCCCGCCGTACTCAGGATCCGTCTCGGAGAGTG
>NZ_VNHS01000029.1 GCF_008124765.1 Paenibacillus methanolicus
GGAGGCCACTGAAGAACTTACGCATTTTTCTTTGACGGCTTACGTCTCAGACAAAAAGACATCCATTTCCCACCTTTTGGGAATGGATGTCTTCTTTTTTAGGTCAAATACAGCTCCATCATTCGGTAATTCTTAGTCTGTTAATTTTAAGATTCGTTTTAAATTCACGGCGAATATTGTCATCGCCCCTTGCATTTCCATGCCAAGCAGACCCGAGGATGTCGCGACATCATACCCGTGTCCATGTTTGAGTTCACTGTTCTTCGCTTCAATTTTGTAGCGTTCCTTGGCTTTTTCCTTGAAATACGCTGAATCCTGGAACGCCATTTGCTCGGTGTGCTCATCGGATTTAATACTTACCGAATAGCTTTTGCTTTTAGCGCCTTCTTTGTAGCATCCTTCCTTGAACGGACAATGCTTGCATAGTTCCACATCAAAATAATAGGTGTCCGTTTGGTTTTTGCCGACCCCTTTTTTACCCTGCCGAGCCTTTCGAATGGCCATATGTCCAGCTGGACATACGTACATGCCTGCATCTTTGTTGAATAAAAATTCGTCTTCTTTCTTACGCGCACCTTGCGTGACGAGGGGATTTAGTTTGGCAACAAGTTCAATTTCATTTGTTTTCGTGTACGCAATATTATCTTTTTCGGAATATGCTGTATCCCCAATTACCGTTTTGACCTGCATGCCAGCTGCTTTGCTTTTTTCGATAAGGGTCTGCAATTGCTTGCCGTCATTCTTCTCACCCGTTGTAATGACAGCCGCCGTAATAAGGCGTTCCTCGGTCATCGCTAGATGAGTTTTGTATCCAAAAAACGCGGAATCTGCGCTCTTGTGGCCAACGCGCGCATCCGGATCCGCCGCCAGGCGAAGTTGCTCGACGTCATCCGCAACCGTCTCTTTCAGCAGGTTAAGCGGCTCCACAATTTTCGGCACTTGTGCAATGCCACTCTCATTTTCGATGAAGTTGACGAGTTTTTGGCAGTACGCAATTTCATCTTCGAGTTCGCTCGTTGTATTCTTTGCCGGCATTTTGGCCTTGACCGACTCATCCATGGTGTACACGGCTTTTCGCAATTTCCGTGCACGGTCTTGCAGAATTTCTTGAGGCGTTTTCTGGTTGTAGCGTGACTTCGTATGCGTGGCGTCGACGATGATGGAAGTGCTCTTCAGGATATTTTGCTCGATGGCAAGTGCTACGGTCTTGCCGATGAGCATGTCCAAAAGGTTGATGTCTTTCAACCGCAGCTTGCGGAATTTCGTCAGAGAGCTCGGATCGTTGACCGGGTCCTCCGGTGCCATGCCTAGGAAGTATTTGAACGACAGGTCGTACTTAGAGCGCTCGACAATGTCGACGTCAGAGAGTTCAAAGATCGCTTTCAGAAGCAAATATTTAAACATGCGAATAGGATCAATGGCATTGCGTCCATTGTCCAGGCAATATTTCGTTTCCAGCTCGTCATATATGAAAGAGAAGTCCACCAATTGATTGATTTGACGTAGCATATTATCCTTCGGCACGACGATGTCATACAGTGCCGCATAAGGACTCAAAACTAAGGTTTGTTGTTGCCGAATCATCCGCTCTCACCCGCTCTTTATGATGACTCTATTATAAAGCAAAAAAGGTACAGCCTCTTCAAATTTCTTGAAGGTCTGTACCTTTTCCTACGAGACGGACTTTTTCAGTGGCCCC
>NZ_VNHS01000031.1 GCF_008124765.1 Paenibacillus methanolicus
TAACTCTTAAGCCCCGAAATTGGATTTGAGTCTAGACTACTTAACGTAGTAAGCTAGAAGCAGAACCAGTGGAGGGGATTTTTTATGCAACGGAGACGGTTTACGATTGAGTTCAAACAACAGGTTATTCAGGAAGCCAAAGAGGTGGGGAATGCAGCGCAGGTTGCACGTCGCCATAACATAAATCCAAAGATGCTGTATCGTTGGATAGATCAAGCTGAACATACGGATTGGAAAACAACGGATGCCTCGTCCAAAGCGGTGGCGGCCTATACACCTTCCCCTCAAGAGTTTCGTTCGCTTGAAGGCGAAAACAAACAACTGAAGGAGCTCCTAGGCGAGAAAGACCTGGAGATCGCTGTGCTTCGTGACTTGCTAAAAAAGCAGAACCCAGCTTATCGGACAAAATTGAAGTAGCCGACAAATGGATTAAGCTGGGACACGCGGTTAGCCGCATTCTGCGGATCGTCGGTGTAAGCGAACAAATCTATTATTACCGGAAGAAACAACAAAGCAACGAGCGTTCCTCCGAACGCAAAGGCGGTCGTCCAGCCCCTGGTTTCTCGATGACACAATCCGGCGTACCGATCAGCGATGGACAGATCCAAGAATGGCTATGTGAGCTGTTGAGCGGAGAGACGGACGTGTATGGATACCGGAAGCTGACCGTCTGCCTGCGGCGTGACTATGGCCTGATCATCAACAAGAAGAAGGTCTATCGCCTGCTCGATGAGATGGACATGCTGCAGCCGCAGCGACGTAAACGGACGAAATACCCGCGTCGATTAGCCAACAACCGGGAGATTAAAGCGCCCAACGAGCTCTGGGAAATGGACATCAAGTATGGCTACATTGCAGGCGAACAGCGCTTCTTTTATGTCCTGTGCACGATCGATGTGTTAGACCGCGAGGTCATTGATTTTCACATGGGACTGTCTTGTGAAGGGAAACATGCCGCTGGGCTTATTCAGCGTGCCTTGTGGCAGCGCCAGCTATTCGAGAAGGAACAGCGTCCCGTGATTCGAACAGACAACGGGCCGCAGTTTATTTCGCATGTCTACGAGGAGGCGTGCGAGACGTATGGCGTCACCCACGAAAGAATTCCGCCTAAGACGCCAAACAAGAACGCGCATATTGAGGCCTTTCACAGCTTGTTGGAAGCAGAATGCCTGCAGCGCTATGAGTTTAGCAGCTACCAGGAAGCGTACGAGATTGTGACCGGTTATATTCGTTTTTACAACGAACGCCGAATGCACGGGAGTTTGTATGACCTGGCACCGAAGGAGTTTCGCAAAGCCTTGGCGGCTGGAGAAATTCAAGCTAAAGCGGTAAAAGTGTGAGGAAAGTGAAGAGAATCTAAGCGCTAGGTAGGTTAAGTGGCATAGACTCAAGAATTCGGGTGTTTAACCG
>NZ_VNHS01000032.1 GCF_008124765.1 Paenibacillus methanolicus
TATAATGCTACATAGAAACTAGACAGCAAAAAGGAGTATCTTAGTTGTATGAAGCCGACAAGAAGAACGTTTACTCCCGAGGAAAAAGCGCGTCTAGTGCTGGAAATTCTGAAAGAAGAAAAGTCCGTTGCGCAGCTTGCAGCTGAGCATGGCATCCACGCTAATGTCCTCACCAGGTGGAAGTCTGAAGCTGTTCAGAATCTCTCACAACTGTTCGTCGACGATCGAAAAGGCATCACTAAGATGAAGCAGGATTACGAACAGCAGATCAGCGAACTCTACGCCGAAGTCGGAAAACTCTCCACGCAACTCTCGTGGATTAAAAAAAAATCTGGCCTCTAGCTGGTCGCGAGAAGAGCGCATCGAGCTATTAGATTGGCACAGCCCCGAACTGTCATTAAGCGTACAAGCTGAGCTATTAGGCCTCAATCGCAGCAGTCTGTACTACAAGCCTGTCCCTCCATCCCCGGAGGAAATCCGCCTCAAGCACCGGATTGACGAATTGTTCACGCGGCATTCCTTTTTGGGGTACAGAAAGATTGCCGCCATCATGAATCGGGAAGGAGATAGCATCCACGCTAACACCGTTAGAAGCTACATGCGTGAGATGGGGATCATAGCGATATACCCCGGCCCGAATCTTAGCAAGCGCGACTTACGGCACCGCATTTATCCGTATCTCCTGCGTAAATTGGACATCACGCATCCGGATCAAGTATGGTCTGTGGACATCACCTACATACGGATGAAGCATGGCTGGATGTACTTGTTTGCCATTATCGACTGGTATTCCAAATACATCATAGACTGGCAATTGGATCAATCCTTAGAGATCGGCTTTGTGCTAGAAACAATGAGAAGAGCCTTAGCGCGCCGCCAACCGGAGATTATTAACAGTGATCAAGGCAGCCACTTTACAAGTCCACAGTATATCGATCTGTTGAAGGAAAACAGCGTTCGGATCAGTATGGACGGTAAGGGTCGTGCTACCGATAACATCGCCATAGAACGCTTCTGGCGCAGTCTCAAGTATAATGAGATCTACATTCATGAGTACAATAGTCCTCGTGAAACACGTCGGGGAGTGGAACATTACATTCATTTGCACAATTTCTATTTGCCGCATCAATCACTCAAAAATCAAACGCCTGAATCTGTGTATAACCAAACAGTAGTCCTAACATCCACAAGTGAATAAAGCCTGGCTCCCGCGCCTTCGCTTGGGCTGTGTCCACCTCCGGTAGACATCATCATGCGGGAGTTCACATCTCACTTTTCCAGTTATGCTACTGTTCTGAGCAGAGCTGAAGGATAAAAGAGCAGTCCATTGTGCATTATTTCACACCTTAAAATATCAAAAAAGCTGTCTTGACATCTTGTAGCACCATA
>NZ_VNHS01000033.1 GCF_008124765.1 Paenibacillus methanolicus
GCGTACATGGACCCGGCGACGGGCGACATCTGCTTCGAGACGACAATGCGCCGATTCCAAATGACCGGCGCCAAGGTCGCGCGCGGCATGCAGACTCTGCCGATCCGTTTCTTCGTCTTTGACGTGCTGAGCGTCGACGGCCGCGATGTCCGCGGGCTTCCGCTGATGGAACGGAAGGCAATCCTTGATAAAATATTCGTGGAGAACGAATACTACAAGCGTATCCTCCACATTGATGGTCAAGGTTCCGCGCTGTTCGACGTGATCCAGCAGCGCGGCCTAGAGGGTATCGTCGCCAAGCGCAAGGACAGCGCCTACGTCGGCCGCCGCAGCGACGCCTGGCTCAAGGTGATCAACTACACCTATGCCGAGGTCACGCTGGCCGGATACCGGAAAGGCGACTTTGGTTGGCTGGCGCATTATGACGGTCGCCCCGCGGGTATCATTGAGCTGGCGGTACCGGAAGCGCATCGGAAGGCGTTCCATGCGATCGCCAAGACGATCGTGACGGGCGAGGACAAGAATTTCGTTTACATCCAGCCGCGGCTTCGGGCCAAGGTCCGAATGAGGAACTGGTACAAGAGCGGTATGCTTCGCTCGCCTGAGTTTGTGGAGTTCTCTTATTGAACATTTACTTTGCTGGACAAACATGGTAACCTTCCTCCATATCTTGGATTGGAGGTATGGCACATTGCGAATTAAGGATCTTGACATCGCCGTTTTAGGAGCGACGTTATTGAATGTAGCACCAGTCTCTATGCAAGCCGGTCATAAATGGGTTAAAGGCACCTTAAAGGATTATGCGTTGCCAGGTCCTGATGCTCAAGCTTCAGCCGAAGCCTCCTCAATCTCCGTCAACCATTCCGCATCCATTAGCGCATACCGCGCGCGCTTCTCTTGGATCGCATCGCGCACCTCTTTCCACGGCCGGCCGTACCGCTCGGCGCATGCTTGCCATACATGACTGCGGTCTTTCACCTTCGACGGCGGCGGGACCATCTCGGCGATAAACGCGGGAGCGTCCTTGCCGCTCGGCAGCCTCACTTTGTTGATCGCGACGTGCTTATCTGGCAGGGAGGCATATAGGGTCTTTGCGTCGGTGTACGGAGCGAACGCATGCGAGAACCGCTTCAGCTCGCTCTCGCGCTCAGTCTTGTAGCTAGTGATGCAGGCGCCGCCATCCAGCAGGGCGTTGGCCGCCTTACCCATCTGGTCGATGCTGTGGCCGGTGAATAGGCTCTTCACTCGGTATTTCCTAAACTCGACGGCGGTACCGGACGCGCGGTCCTCGATAGCACCGACGATCTTATGCGGCTCGTCGATCCACTTGAGCACTGGCCGGCGAGCGGACTGCTCCGT
>NZ_VNHS01000034.1 GCF_008124765.1 Paenibacillus methanolicus
GGGTCTGTAAAGCTTTTTGTGTAAACCCTCTTGAAGTAAAAAAGCTAACGTAAATAATGACCGATACGGTCGGGGAAAAAGACGGAGAGCTGGAGGAGCATTTGGCCCCAGTTTTGCACACGCCCTGTCCATTTACGAGTAACATCCATCGTCGCTAAGTAGAGCATTTTCAGCAGCGCTTCGTCGCTTGGGAAAATGCTTTTTCCTTTGGTGACCTTGCGTAGCTGACGATGGTAGCTCTCAATCATGTTCGTCGTGTAGATCAGTTTACGGATTTCCGGCGGGTATTTAAAGAATGTGGAGAGCTCCGCCCAATTGTTACGCCAGGAACGCACAATGAGAGGGTATTTGCTGCCCCAGGTGACTTCAAAGCGGTCCAACTCCAACAAGGCTGCTTCTTCCGTAACCGCTTTGTAGATCGGCTTTAGATCAGCGGTAACCTTCTTCAGGTCCTTGTACGAGACGTAACGCGTCGAATTGCGGATCTGGTGGATGATGCACTTCTGAATCTCCGTGTTTGGATAGCAGGCGGAAATGGCCTGAGAGAAGCCCGTCAGGTTATCCACACAGGTGATGAGGATGTCTTGAACGCCGCGGTTACGCAGGTCGTTCAGCACGCTGAGCCAGAATTTTGAGGACTCGTTCTCCCCAATCCACATGCCCAACACGTCCTTGTTGCCGTCTAGGTCGATGCCAATGACCATGTACGCCGCCTTGTTCACAATGGCTCCGTCTTGCTTCACTTTGTAATGAATGGCGTCCATGAAGACGACCGCGTAAATGCCCTGCAGCGGCCGATTCTGCCATTCTTTGATGAGGGGTACAATCTTGTTCGTCACGTTCGAGATCATTGTTGGCGAGACGTCAATGCCGTACAGCTGATTCAGGTGGTCCTGGATATCCCGTGTGCTGACACCCTTGGCGTACATAGCGATGATCTGGTCCTCAATGCCGGTCACGGTGGACTGATGCTTCTTCACGATGACGGGCTCGAACTCGCCGTTACGGTCGCGTGGGACGCTAATCTCGACGTCTCCGTACTCGCTCGTTACGGTCTTCTTGCTCTTGCCGTTACGGCTGTTAGATGTCGTTTTGCTCTTCACGTCGTGCTTCTCGTAGCCCAGTTCCGTGTCCAATTCCGCCTCCAGCATCGATTGCAGCGTCTCTGCAAACAGCTCTTTCAGTGCGGATTGCACATCGTCCATCGTCTTGAGGTTATTCTCCTTCACAAACGCCTTTACTTGTTCCTTACTGAATCTCGCCATTGGTGCCATCCTCTCAAACCAACCTTTCTCTCATTGTAATCTAAATTCGGTTTGAGAGTTTACACAGAATATTTTACAGACTCTT
>NZ_VNHS01000035.1 GCF_008124765.1 Paenibacillus methanolicus
CACACGATCAACAACTTGGGCACGACGAGCGAGAACCTGACGGCAGCGGAATCCCGTATTCGCGACGTCGACATGGCCAAAGAAATGATGGAGCAAACGAAGAACAATATTCTGTCCCAAGCGGCGCAAGCGATGCTCGCGCAAGCGAACCAACAGCCGCAAGGCGTATTGCAACTTCTCCGTTAATCCCCTTTATACCCCGTATCCGCATGAAGTGGATACGGGCTTTTTTATAGCTGGGAAACGGCGTGCGGACATAGTTAATGGGTAATGTTACCGGCTCTTCAGCTATAACCTACTTTTTCGAACGACCGATATATATAGTACAAGGGCACGAGAGAGAAGCAAGACTCGCGAAGCGCTTGTAACCAATCATCAAGGCACCGCAAGGAAGCGGGCCTCACATTCAGGGAGGAATATTATTATGCGTATTAACCACAACATTGCATCTTTGAACACGTACCGTCAGCTGAGCACGAACAGCGCCGCCACGAACAAATCGATTGAGAAGCTGTCGTCCGGTCTCCGTATCAATCGCGCAGGCGACGACGCGGCGGGCCTTGCGATCTCCGAGAAAATGCGCGGCCAGATTCGCGGCCTCGACATGGCAGGCAAGAATGCGCAAGACGGTATCTCTTTGATCCAAACGGCAGAAGGCGCGCTGAACGAAACGCACAGCATCCTGCAGCGCATGCGCGAACTCGCGGTACAATCGTCCAACGACACGAACACGTCGACGGACCGCGGCGAACTGCAGAAGGAAGTCGACGAGTTGGCGAAAGAAATCACGCGTATCTCGAACACGACGGAATTCAACACGAAGAAGCTGCTTGACGGTTCCGCGAAGACCGGTTCGACCGTGACAAGCGCTTCCGACCTGACGTTCCAAATTGGCGCGAACGCAGGCCAGAACATGGCGCTGTCGATCTCGGCAATGGACGCGAAGACGCTGGGCGTAACCGGCGCCTCCACGACGAACGCAGCGGCAACAGGTACCGCAGCAGCCGTTGCAACGGAAGGCATCAGCATCTCCTCGCAAGCATCGGCAAGCGCGGCGATCACGTCGATCAACACGGCGATCGAGACCGTATCGGCAGAGCGTTCCAAGCTGGGTGCGTACCAGAACCGTCTGGAGCACACGATCAACAACTTGGGCACGACGAGCGAGAACCTGACGGCAGCGGAATCCCGTATTCGCGACGTCGACATGGCCAAAGAAATGATGGAGCA
>NZ_VNHS01000036.1 GCF_008124765.1 Paenibacillus methanolicus
CTGAGCAGAGCTGAAGGATAAAAGAGCAGTCCATTGTGCATTATTTCACACCTTAAAATATCAAAAAAGCTGTCTTGACATCTTGTAGCACCATAGGTTATTCCTGCACAATATAACGATAAAGGAGAGTTAGTACAAGCAGCATCTGTCATAATACAAGGCAGTTTGGTTTCTGATCCGATGGATATTGTAATCGTAGATCCGAGAAAAATTGATTAAGGGATGGTGCATGGATATAAAAAAAATATTGAAACTAACAATCATGAATAGTGTTATAGGAGTTATTTATGCCTTAGGGTTGGTCTTTCTTAATGGGTATGGCATACCCTCACGAGAAGGGCATGAACTTCTTCCTTATATACCACTTTGTATGATCTCAATTATTATGACATGTATTTATTACAGGCGGTTGAAACTAGTTGTGCTTTTAGGCGCATTAGTATTTGGATTGATAACCTCTCTACTCGCTTTTTTAATAGGTCTAATCGCTGTTCTTGCATATCTAGATTCGCGGACCACTTTTTAGTCTATCTAGGTAATATTTAGTTTTGTGTCACCACATGCGAGTAACAACTCCATGCGAACTAACTATTATGGGGGAGCCTGTTGACCTCTTTAGACTACGGGTCCTATTTACTTACTAAACGTGAGAGGATTATTCGCGTTTATTAGTGGAATGAGACTTTGTTTATAGGTCAGAATCATAACGAGTCATAAGGAGAACATATGTCGACAAACTTTGGATTAGCTCTGTACCGAAGCGCAATTATTTTATTTATCGCGATTTCACTTTCTCCTTATGCAGCTTTCGCAGAGGGAAAGGCAACATACCAGTATGATATTAATGGCCGAATGACGGGAATGACGACCAGCACGGAAGAACAATATACCTACGAGTATGACCGGAATGGAAATCAAACAGCACGTAAACTTGTGTATGATCCAAGCGAAGAATTGCGATTTGATGGAACAAAGCGGGTCACGGTTGGGCCAATGAATGTAAATGGAGCGGCGGGAGAAAAAATATGGTGCTACAAGATGTCAAGACAGCTTTTTTGATATTTTAAGGTGTGAAATAATGCACAATGGACTGCTCTTTTATCCTTCAGCTCTGCTCAG